>NZ_MBUA01000001.1:0-1570000 GCF_014332695.1 Flavihumibacter stibioxidans
TTCGAACCGCGGACCCGCTGCTTGTAAGGCAGCTGCTCTGAACCAGCTGAGCTATGCTCCCGAAAAATTGTTTTAAAGAACTACCGTTTGTCTTACGGGATTGCAAAGATAAGGGCTGAAAGTTTTCTGCAAAATTTTTTTGAAATATTTCTTGAAAATCAAAGTTTCCAGTCAACCAGTTCATTCACCCATTCCTCCCGGAAAGGGGTACTTACACGGATATAGTTATCCGTATAACCTTCCATCATCCCGTTTTTCGCGTGGCCTTCAAACAGTACTTTCCGGGTCTGGCCGGCATGCTGCTGCTGGAAGAACTGCTGTTTCATATAACTCAGGTTTCTCAGACTTTTATTCCTGTCATTCCTTACCGGAACCGGAACCACCGGTTTGATATCCAGGGCAACCGTGTTGGCCCTTTCCGAGTAGGTAAACACATGAAGGTAACTCACATCCAGGGAATGGATAAACTCAAAGGTTTCCTGGAACAGATCATCGGTTTCTCCGGGGAAGCCGACAATTACATCCACCCCGACAGATGCATGGGGCATGAGTGTTTTTATCAGTTGCACCCGCCCTGCATACAATTCACGCTTATAACGGCGACGCATCAACGATAACAAATGGTTGCTGCCACTTTGTAGTGGTATATGGAAATGCGGCATGAATTTGTTGCTGTTCGCAACAAACGCGATGATATCGTTGGTCAGCAGATTGGGTTCAATAGAAGAAATCCGGTACCTTTCTATGCCTTCCACTTCATCGAGGGCACGCACCAGTTCATAAAAGTTCTCTTCATTTTTTTTGTTGCCATCGGGTCCTTTGCCAAAATCACCCAGGTTCACACCCGTCAGCACAATTTCCTTCACTCCTTTAGAGCCAAGTTCCCGTGCATTGACCAGAACATTTTCAATACTGTCGCTCCTGCTTTTACCCCTGGCCATTGGAATGGTGCAGAAAGAACAACTGTAATCGCACCCATCCTGCACCTTAAGGAATGTCCTGGTTCGGTCATTCACTGACCAGGAACTGTTGAAACCTGTTACTTCTTCAATATCACAACTGCAGATCTTTGCGGAATCGCCCTTGGTTAATTCGGCCAGGTGAGTGGCAATATTGAATTTTTCCGCAGCCCCCAGCACCAGGTCAACCCCGGGAATGGCGGCGATCTCCTTTGGTTTCAACTGTGCATAACAACCGGTGATCACCACCATACTCTCGGGTGAGCGGCGTTGGATCCGCCTCACCAACTGGCGACATTCCTTATCGGCATTATCCGTAACCGAACAGGTATTGATTACATACACGTCGGCATCCTCTTCAAACTCCTTTTTTTCAAAACCTTCATTCTCCATCAGCCTGCTGATGGCGGAGGTTTCTGAAAAATTGAGTTTGCAACCCAAAGTATGAAAGGCAACTGTTCTTTTTTCGGCCATAGGGCGGCAAAGATACGTAGATTTGAGGCCATGCGAAAGAAGCAGCTCATCTCCGCTCTGATCCTTATTATCCTGGCCCTGGCTATCCTGTATTTCAGGGGAACATTGACGCAAACTATTGATAATGAAGAATTTGACAGGCAAGTGTCTGATCTTCAATATACCCGTCATGCTCGCTGCAGGATGGATTGCCGCCAGATCACGGAGGCTGAAATAATCGATATCCTTCAAAACGGAAGCCTGAACCATCGCAAATCGGACCCGTACGATAAACCTTGTCCCACCTATGCCCTGGAAGGCTATACCAGGCAGGACCGGCAGCATGTGCGGATCGTTTTCGCACAATGTGATAATATTACCAGGGTGGTTACCTGTATTGACCTCGATCGCGAATTCACCTGCAATTGCAAATAACCTAACCATGAAATTGATGAAAAAATCGGTGGTATTTCTGTTCAGCCTTTATGGATTCATACTTTTTGTGGTTTTGTTGCTTTTGCTGATTCCCTTTTTCTTCATGGCTTCACTATTCGGAAAGGTAAGGGGAGGTAATATGATCTATCGCCTCTGTAGTTTCTGGGCCGATGCCTGGCTCCTGATGATTGGCATTCGGGTTCCGGTAATCCATGAGGCCCGAAATGCGGAACAAAGGCCATGCATTTTCGTAGCGAATCACATTTCTTACCTGGATATTCCCATGATTGTAAAAATTGTCCGGGAGCCGGTTCGGGTTTTAGGTAAACAGGAAATGGCAAAAATCCCTGTTTTCGGATTCGTTTACCGCAATGCCGTAGTTATGGTGAACCGGAAAAACCCCGAACAGAGAATGCGTTCGGTGGCAACGCTGAAAAAGGTGCTGGGAAAGGAAATTTCCATTTTTATTTTCCCCGAAGGCACTTTCAATGAAACCGGAAACCCCCTGAAAGACTTTTACGATGGCGCTTTCAGGATTGCGCTCGAAACCCAAACCCCCATCCAGCCAATTATTTTCCCTGATACCGTGAAAAGACTGCATCATGCCACCGTTTTTTCACTTAAGCCGGGAACCAGTCGTGCTGTATATTTACCCATGATCGGAGCCGAAGGGCATGAGGAAGAAGAAGTGGCTGAATTGAAACAAAAAGTTTACGCGGCTATGGAAGCAGCCCTGAACCGGTACAGGCAAAATCAATAATAAGTTGACAGAACTGGAATTCAATAACAATACTGATGTGAGTAATTCGGTTACCCATTACGTTGAGGTGCTGATACCGCTTGCTCTTCCCAGAAATTATACCTGGAAGGTTCCGGTGGAAATGCTTCACCTGGTTCAGCCCGGTGGAAGGGTGGAAGTCATTCTCGGCCGCAATAAAAAATACGCAGGTATTGTCAAGCGCCTTCACACCAATAAACCGGCAGCTTTTGAACCCAAGGAAATCCTGAATGTGCTGGATGATGCTCCCATTGTTTTCAGCCAGCAGCTTGATTTCTGGGAATGGATGGCGCATTATTATTTATGCAGCGAAGGAGAAGTGATGCAGGCCGCGCTGCCAACCCATTTCAAACTGAGCAGTGAAACTGTCCTGCTTTTTAATGATGAAGCCGGTGATGATTTTTCGCACCTCGATGACGAGGAATTCCTGGTGGCTGAGGCGTTGTCGATCCGCAAGGAGTTACGCCTGGCCGAGGTTCAGCAATTGCTCGATGTATCACATGTTTATCCCGTCATAAAAAGATTGCTCGAAAAAAATATCTGCCTTGTCTGGGAAGAGCTGAAACATACCTACAAGGAAAAGAAAGAAACATTTGTCTTACTGCACCCCAAATACATGCAGGAAGAAGCTTTGGCTGAATTGATGAATACATGGGGGAAAGCACCTAAACAACTTGAATTGCTGCTGGCATACCTTCACCTTTCCAAAACGGAAGGACAGGTTACCCAGCCCGAACTACTCAAAAAATCCGGAGCATCCGCCGCACAGTTAAAAGGATTGGTGGAGAAAGGGGTATTGCTGACCGAAAAGCGTTCCGTGGACCGCCTGCAGCAGCTTCCAAAGGAAATCAGTATCAATTTTCAATTGACTGCCGTGCAGGAACTGGCCCTTGAACAGGTTAAAAAACACCTGGAACAAAAACAGGTTTGCCTGCTGCACGGAATCACATCCAGTGGTAAAACCCTGGTATATATCAGGATGATGGAAGACGCCATCCGCCAGGGCAAACAGGTACTTTATATGCTGCCCGAGATTGCACTAACTGCACAGGTTATACGCAGATTGCAACTTTATTTCGGTGGTTATATCGTCATTTATCATTCCCGTTTTAATCCCAATGAAAGGGTAGAACTCTGGAACAAAGTGAAATCCGGTGAAGCTAAAATAGTATTAGGGGCAAGATCCTCCCTATTCCTGCCGTTCCGGAACCTGGGACTTGTCATCTGCGATGAAGAGCACGATCCTTCTTTTAAACAGCAGGACCCGGCCCCGCGTTACAATGCCCGGGATGCTGCCATTTACCTTGCTTCCCTGTTCCGGGCAAAAGTCCTGCTGGGCAGCGCTACACCATCTCTGGAATCTTACTACAATGCGATGCAGGGCAAATACGGACTGGTTGAAATGACGCAACGATTCGGTGACATTGCACTTCCGGAAATCGAACTGGTGGATACAAAAAATATCCGGACGGCAGATAAAAGCAAGCCGATCATCACCCCGGCTTTGCAGCAGGCTGTAGAAGATTGCCTGACCCGTAGCAAACAGGTAATCCTTTTCCAGAACCGCCGTGGTTATTCACCTTACCAGGTTTGCCAGAGCTGCGGATGGATCCCGCATTGCAAAAACTGCGATGTGTCGCTGACCTTTCACAAACTTCAGAACAAGCTGGTCTGTCATTATTGCGGGACCACCTATCCACCGGTAACAGTCTGTGAAGCCTGCGGCAACCATCATTTCACTCAGCAGAATTTTGGTACGGAAAGGATCGAGGAAGCCCTGCAGGAAATTTTTCCCAAGGCAAGGATCGCAAGGATGGACATGGATGCCGTCAAAGGAAAACATGCACACGATGCGCTGATCCAGTTGTTTGAACAACACCGGATTGATATCCTCGTTGGAACACAAATGGTGGTAAAGGGACTCGATTTTGAACATGTTGCACTAGTGGGCATCCTGGATGCCGACGCGATCCTTGGCTTTGCCGATTTCCGGGTAAATGAGCGCGGATTCCAATTGATGGAACAGGTGAGTGGCAGGGCGGGCAGAAAAGGGGAGCAGGGCAAAGTGCTGATCCAGGTACGCAATACAAGTCACCCGGTTTTGCAATTTGTTCGGGCACACGACTACCAGGCTTTTGTACAGACGGAACTCCAGAACCGGCAACAGTTTGGCTATCCGCCTTTCAGCCGCATGATCCAGCTCACCTTCAAACACAAATTGCAGGAAACCGTTGTGGCTGCTGCCCGCCAGATGGCCGACTGGATGAAACCAGCCTTCGGGCATTACCTGATTGGTCCGGCTGCTCCTGTGGTAAACCGGGTGCGCAACCAGTACATCATGGAACTAATGATAAAACTTCCCAAAGACCTCCACCTCCTGCAGCAATGCAAGGACCAGGTGCATTTGCTTACGGCACACCTTCACCAGCAACAACCCTTTAAATCGGTGGTGGTTATTCCGGATATTGATCCTTTGTAAATTTCAGGATATCATCGTAGGTATGGATGAATATCCCCCTGTTCTGCAGTTTCGCAGCAGACAGCATGGCTTTCGCCACAAGCGCTGCCCGGATGGGTTTATATACCCGCCACTTACCGACCATCAAACCGGAAAAAATGGGTGCCATCATTTGCGCAAAACCTTCCCCTGTGCGTTTTTCATTCCGGTGCCCGATTAACAGTGACGGCCTGAATATATGGATCTGCGGGATGTTTTCTTTTGAAATGGTTTCCTCAACAACACCCTTCAGTTTCAGGTAGAAATTATTGTTATTGGCCGCATCTGCTCCGACAGAGGAAACAAGCACAAAATTAAAGACCCCTAACCCCGCTGCAGCTTTTGCCGCAGTCACCGGGATGTTAAAATCCACCTGCCTGTAAGCATCATGATCGCCGCTTACTTTTTTCATGGTAGTGCCGATGGCACAGAAAACAGTTTCGGCTCCGGCAATTCCGGGCTCATAGGCTTGAGAATTTTCGAAATCTATGATGATCTCCGTTAATTTGGGATGGGTTCTGCCCATGTTCCGCCTGACCAGGATGGTTACCTCATCATAATAGGGGTCCGCAAGCAGCAAATCAAGCAAATGACTGCCAATTAATCCGCTTGCGCCGAGTAAGGTTGCCTTTCTGCCCATACCTTTGATATATATTTATTGTTATGAATATCCGGGATAATTATTCACTTCGAACTTCTAACAGTTTCGGAGTCGATGCAATAGCCAGGCACTTTGCCAGCTTTGAAGATACCGAAAGCCTCGAAGATTTATTATCTGTTGTTCAGCAATCTCCACTGCATGAGCAGGAAAAACTGATCCTTGGAGGTGGCAGCAATGTATTGTTTACACGCGATTTCAATGGCTGGGTGTTGAAGAATGACATACTCGGAATTGAGGAATTGCACGAAGACAATGAATTTGTTTATGTCCGTGCCGGGGCAGGGGAAAACTGGCATGCATTCACCAGTTATTGTATTGAACAGGGCTGGGCTGGACTGGAAAACCTATCTCTCATTCCAGGCAACGTTGGGGCCGCGCCAATGCAGAATATCGGTGCATATGGCGTGGAACTCGATGATGTCTTCTGGGATTTGGAGGCTTATCACCTGAACGATAAGGCTGTTCATACATTTACATTACAGGATTGCGAATTTGGCTATCGTGAAAGCATTTTCAAGAAAAAATACCGTAACCAGTTTGTGATTTTGAATGTCACTTTCCGCCTGCATAAACACCCGGTATTTCACACCAGTTATGGAGCAATTACCCAGGAGCTTGAAAAAATGGGCGTGAAGGAACTCAGCATCAAAGCCATTTCACAGGCTGTAATTAATATACGCAGGTCCAAACTGCCCGACCCGGCAGTAATCGGAAATGCAGGTTCGTTTTTCAAAAATCCCGTGATTCCGAAGGCCCAATTCAATGAACTTCAAATTTTGTATCCTGAAATGGTTGGTTATGCCCTGCCTGATGACCGGGTGAAACTCGCTGCAGGCTGGCTGATCGAAAGTTGTGGCTGGAAAGGGTTTCGCAAAGGCAATGTCGGCTGCCATGAGATGCAGGCCCTGGTCCTGGTGAATTATGGCAATGCCACCGGAGCGGAGGTTTTTGCATTCAGCCAGGAAATCCTTGACAGTGTGGCATTTAAATTCGGTATAACCCTGGAAAGGGAAGTGAATATTTATTGATCCGCAAGCAACAGTTATTACGTTTGATCTGTCATATTCAAAACCTTTTCACTATGACGCGTCTGTTAAGCCTGCTTTTACTGCTCGTGACCTGTTCTCCTGCCTTTTCCCAGGACCAGATTTACAAAAAAAGGGGAGAAGTGATCAGGGCGAAAATTACCGAGATCGGTGTTTCTGAGATCAAGTACAAATTATTTGATGAACCTAACGGTCCCGTATATGTGATCGAAAAAGCGCACCTGCTGAAGATAGTTTATGAGAACGGCCGTACCGAGGCCTTTAAAACAAGTTTAAAAGACCCGGAATTGTATGAAGGGCAGTCAAAACAGGCATTGAAATTCAACTTTCTGTCACCCTTGTTTGGCCATACCTGGCTGGCTTATGAAAGGAGCCACAAACCCGGCAGGTCAATGGAATTAAGTCTGTCCGTCATCGGCCTGGGGAAAGACATAAGCTCGGAGGATTATTATTATGACCCCGTGACCAATACAAGTCATTCCTATAGAAGAGGCTCGGCCGGAGGTGCATTGGGTTTTGGATACAAATTCATTAAAACGCCGGATTTCATCAGCAATGGAAGTATTCGCTATGCCCACCTCCTGCAGGGATCTTATGTTAAACCGGTTGTGTATGCAGGGGTTTACAGGGAAAATGCCATCATCGATAAAGGCAATACCACCACTAAGGAAAAGAAGACGATAGTATATGGAACTATGATGATAGAACTGGGTAAACAATGGGTTATTGACAATAAGATATTACTCGATATGTTCTTCGGTATAGGTTATTCCATTGACAATATTCGAGACCTCAACTACCAGTATTCACACAGCGATGAATACAGCGCCTGGCATTATACGCATGCAAAAATCGGCAAGTCACCCGGATTGGCCATCAACACCGGATTCAAGATCGGATTACTGCTGGGTCAGGAGAAATCCTCCCCGTCAAAATCTTCCTCACGGTAACCTGATCCGCCAAGGTTTACCATTGACCCGATCAGGTCCTTGAATTCAATTTTGTTTCCTATCAGTTTTTTGCTGATCAGCGAATATGATGATAGGCCATGCAAAACAAACTCCATCAGAAGGGTGGTTTCTCTTTCATTGGCTTTTGGAAAATATTTTTTCACCAGGGCATGAAGGCCGTCAACCGTGTATAGTTTCAGTTGTTTGTCCTTGTCTGTGGTGTTAAAATAGATATCAAGCTGATTGCCTGCATCAAACCAGCGGGTGATGGCTTTATAAGGATTCTCCTCCTCCTGCAGGGATGCTTTTCCTGTACTCTTTCTTTTCTTCAGGGTTTCCGGGTTAGGAAAATACTGGGCAAACTGTGTACGGATGGCTTTGTCAACCAGGTTCATGGATACCTGGAATGGACCTTCCTGTTCCCCTTCGTAAACCAGTTCAATTTTTCCCGTCAGCGAGGGGATGATGCCTGCAAGGTCACTCATCCATACCTGCGTCTTCTTTTCTTTGTTAAGGATGGCCCTTCGTTCGGCTGAACTGACGGCGTTTTCAAAAGCGGAAATGGTCAGCCTTGCAGATACGCCGCTTTTCTTGTCAACGTATTCATTGTTGCGAGCTTCAAAAGCAACCTGTTCAATCAGTTTCTTGATGAGGTCACTGATGAAAACCCGTTCCAGCTGGTCCTCTTTTACATCTGCTTCCTGCTCAGTGATGGCCAGCGAATGTTCTATTGACCTGGGATAGTGGGTGAGAATCTGGCTCTGGATCCGGTCCTTCAACGGAGTAACGATGGAGCCACGGTTCGTATAATCCTCGGGGTTAGCCGTGAATACGAACAGGATATCCAGCGGCATCCTGAGTTTAAACCCACGTATCTGAATGTCGCCTTCTTCCAGGATATTGAAAAGTGAAACCTGAATCCTTGCCTGCAAATCGGGCAGTTCATTGATAACAAAAATCCCACGGTTGCTTCGCGGTATGATTCCATAATGGATCACCAGTTCATCGGCGAAATTCAGGCGCAGGTTGGCTGCTTTGATTGGATCAATATCACCGATCAGGTCGGCCACGCTTACATCGGGAGTGGCCAGTTTTTCACCATATCGGTCTGAACGATGTATCCAGTGTATAGGGGTTTCGTCACCGTGCTGCGCTACCTGGTCGCGGGCGTATTTTGAAATGGGATTCAGCGGATCATCATTTATTTCACTGCCTGCAATGGCTGGTATATATTCATCCAGCAGGTTGGTCATCTGCCTTGCCATCCTCGTTTTGGCCTGGCCGCGTAAACCAAGGAAAAGTATATTGTGCCGACTCAGCAATGCCCTTTCGGTATCGGGAATTACAGAATCTTCATATCCAATAATGCCTTCAAAACTCTGTGTGCCTTCTGCGAGGTTCTGCAGCAGGTTTTCCCTGATCTCTTCCCTCACCGACCTGCTCTTATAACCGGATGCTTTTAACTCGCCAAGTGTAGTAATTGTATTGTGATTCATTGAACTGTTTGTCGTTTGTTTTTCTGTGATCAGTAGACTGTTTTTCTCTTACCACTTTCAAAATCCCGGAAAATAAAGGCTCCCAGGTGATCCAGTGATGCAAAGAAGGCTTTGCCCTGGTTGGTTTCCGTGAATTCATTTACGAATCGCTGCAGATAAGGGTCTGATGCGATCATAAAAGTGGTGATGGTTATTTTTAATTTCTTGCATTGTGCTGCCAGGTTGAGACAGCGGGTGGTGATCTTCCTGTCCAGGCCAAAACTGTTTTTATAATAGCGTTTGCCGATTTTCAGGCAGGTTGGCTTCCCGTCTGTGATCATGAAAATCTGTTTGTTGGGGTTCCGCCTCCGGCGCAGGATATCCATGGCCAGTTCAAGTCCCGCTACAGTATTGGTATGATAGGGTCCCACCTGCAAATAGGGAAGGTCCTTGATCTCCACCGGCCAGGCATCGTTTCCAAATACTACAATGTCCAGGGTGTCTTTGGGGTAACGGGTGGTGATCAGTTCGCTGAGCGCCATCGCCACTTTTTTCGCGGGCGTAATACGATCTTCTCCGTAAAGGATCATGGAATGCGAAATATCGATCATCAATACGGTGGATGTCTGGGATTTGAAATCACTTTCCCTGATCTGCAAATCGTCTTCCTTCATGTTGAAGGATTCGATGCCGTGGTTGATCTGTGCATTCCTGATGCTCTCGGTAAAATCTATCTGCTCCAGCATGTCGCCGAACTGGAAGGGCCTGGTTTCAGAGTTCTGTTCGTCGCCCGACCCTGGTTTGAAAGTCTGGTGGTTACCTTGTTTGGTCTTTTTGAGTTTACCGAAAATCTCCTCCAGAGATTTCTTCCGGATGCCCTGTTCCGTTTTTGGGGTTATTTTGATGGACCCATTTCCCGGGTTTTCGTCGATATACCCCTTATCCTTCAGTTCTTCAATGAAATCACCCATCCCGTATTCCGGATTGGTCAGTTCATATTCCTGATCAAGTTTGTTCAGCCATTGCAGGGCCTCGCTCACGTCTCCACTGGTGTAGGTGAGCAGCTTCAGGAAGATTTCCAATAACTGATCGAATACTGATTTTCCATCCTCCCCGGGCCTGAATCCTGTAAAATGGTATCCTTTCATTTTTATGCGTCTGACGTGCGTCTGACGTACGTCAGACGCTATACTAACAATTTAAGCGATATAAGGTTCTCAAACAAAAGTGGGGGGTAAAAATATAGGGGGGGCGGGCAGTTGAAAACCGCCTTGGGCCAAAAAAAGAGGTTGTGCCTTTTAAGGAACAACCTCTGTATATTTTCGATAGGTGTCTGACGTACGTCAGACGCACGTCAGACGGGTTATTTTCCGCTGTCAGCAGGAGTAGAGTCTTGGGCACCGATTCCGATTGGCGTTCCGCTTTCCAGCGTTGGCTGAACCGTGCTGCCACCTTTGTAATTATTATCCAGCATCTGCAGCATCTGCAACAACTGCTGTGCACCGGCTATCTCGTTGCGCATGGCCTCCTGCTTGCGCTCCGGTAACTGGCTGTAGTATTTCAACTGCTGTTCGAAATCCTTGTTTAGTTGCCTGGATACTTTTTCTGCCATTTCCTTATAACCTGCCTTATAGGCTGCTTCCAGGAATTTGAAGGTGAAGTAATTGTGCTGGTTGTTCCGGCTCACCATGGCATAGGGCATGTTTACTTCCAGGATTCCTTTGTCAGCAATATCAAGGATCTGTTTGGCCTCATCTTTACGGTTCTGGTCAGCCAGGCTTCCGGCTGCATCAGCATAAGTCGCCCGGATGGAATTCAGATGCCTCCGGTTTTCTTCATCAAAATACACACCATTGATATTGGCACTACCGAAACCGAATTTATTGCGGAGTTTGTCCACCATCCATTCTGTATTGATACCGGTATTATTACCTACCGGAACCAGGCGATAGGTCATACCATCTTTGCGGACAAAATTGCCAAAACCCAGTTCTGATGCGGTATATGGCGCCGTGAAGCAAATCGGGCGCTTCCATTTGTTGGCAGCAATGATATTCAGGATGGCCAGATCATTCTTGAGCAGGGTATTCCTGTTTTCCGGAATCACCACCGGCACAGAAGACACCACACTATCATTCTGATTCACCGTTCCATTGCTGCGAACCAGGTTTTCGTCTACCGGAAGAATGAACTTCTTCGCCGGCAGATAATTGATAGTTTCTCCTCCCTGAAGCGCCACTTTAAAGGCTGCGTCCTCACTTCCTACCACATTCTTCATCACATCATAAAGATCATAATATTTGTCCTGGCTTACATCCGGGCGGGGATTGTACACAATATAATCGCGCTTCCGTCCGCGAATCTGTTCCGCAGACCAGATTACATCGATGGGATCGCTTTCATTCACCTTGTAGCGCAACTGGTTGATGTACCAGTCAATACCCAGCAGACTATTATTGATCACCCTGATATCCCGACGGATTCCTTCCACTTCCTGGGCGTACCAGAGCGGGTAAGTATCGTTGTCGCCATAGGTAAAAAGTATCGCATTAGGCGGACAGCTTTCCAGGTAATCTTTTGCCAGGTCACGTGCCAGTACTTTTTTACTACGGTCATGGTCATCCCATTCCTGGAAGCCCATGAGGACCGGAACGGCCAGTAGACAAACCAGCGCAGCGCTCATGTTGGAAACCGATTCACCGGCCTTTTTCATCAGCCATTCGCGGATCTGCAATACCCCGAGGCCAATCCAGATGGCAAATGCGTAGAAGGATCCCACATAAGCGTAATCTCGCTCACGGGGTTGATTGCCCGCCTGGTTCAAGTATAGAACAATAGCGAGGCCGGTAAAAAAGAAAAGTAATCCCGCCACTATAAAATCACGGCGATTGGCAAAATACTGGTACATCGCACCGAGTATACCGAGCAGTAATGGCAGGAAAAACAATTTGTTATTGGCCTTATTATGCTTAATACTGTCAGGTAAAGTGTCCTGGTTACCAAGGCGCAGGTTGTCAATAGGGGCAATACCGCTGATCCAGTTACCGTCGCGCACATTACCCGGACCAAAGCCCTGCAGGTCATTTTGTTTTCCGGCAAAATTCCACATGAAATAACGCCAGTACATCCAGTTCAACTGGTAACCGAAGAAGAATTTGATATTATCACCCATGCCCGGTTTCTCCCCATCAGCCAGCCCCAGCCAGTCGCGGTAAAAATCCGCATGTTGCTGGTCATTGCTGGCATCCCAAACACGTGGAAACAGCATCATATCTTCAGCTGCATACACCGGCTTGATATCATAACCAACTTCCTCATAGGATTTTTCACCCTTGGTATATTTCATGGAAGTCTGCTCATAGTCAACCGGGGAAGCAGTAAAGACCTGGCCGTATAGAAGTGGGAAATCACCGTACTGGTCACGGCCCAGGTATCCAACAAGTGAATTCGGGTTGTCTACATTATACATATCCACTGCCGGGTTGGCATTGGAACGGATCATGGTAGTGATATAACTGGAATAACCCATCAGCATGAAAACCACGCACCAGATACCCAGGCGGAGGAAGTTCCAGTGGTTCTTTTTGGCGATGCGGAGTCCGATGAACATCAGCGCGCCCAGGAATACAAAGAAGAAAATAAAGCCGGAAAAGAAAGGCATGCCCAACAGATTCACGAACCGGATATCGAACCATCCGGCCAGTTTAACCGACCATTGAATGACCACCACCTGCACAAATCCGGTGATAAGACAACCCATAATGAAGGCCCAGAAAGTACCCCATGCAGTTGGCTGGTATCGCTTGTAATAATATACCATTACAATCGCGGGAATGGTCAGCAGGTTCAGCAGGTGAACACCGATTGACAGTCCCATCATAAAAAATATGAATACGATCCACTTGTCTGACCCCTTGTCATCGGCATGGTGTTCCCATTTCAGGATAGCCCAGAATACCACCGCAGTAAAGAGGGATGACAACGCGTACACCTCACCCTCCACGGCGCTGAACCAGAATGAATCACTGAAGGTATAGGCCAGGGCACCCACCGCACCTGCGCTCATGATGGCGAAGGTTTGCTGCGATGTTGGAACCACCCCACCCGGACTCACCAGTTTTTTGGCGAAGTGTGTAATGGTCCAGAACAGGAACAGGATGGTGAAGCCGCTGCTAAGGGCACTCATGATATTGACCGCAATGGCGGGATTACTTCCCCCGAAAACAACCACGAAAAGCCTTCCCAACAGCACAAAGAGTGGTGCTCCGGGAGGGTGGGGAATCTGTAACTTATAAACACTGGAAATAAATTCGCCGGTATCCCATAAACTGGCTGTGGCTTCCATTGTCAGCAGGTACACCGAACAGGCGATGGCACAGACGATCCATCCGACAATGTTGTTCACTTTGTTAAAATTCATAAAGCATTGGTTTGTATAAGGCTAGGCAAATATAAGGTTTGGTGCATCGCAAAGCCCAAACGCCTAAGGTAATGACTTAGTTTTTCACTAACTGAAGAAAATTTTAACGGTTTGGTAAAATAAACGGTTTTGCAGGTAGGTGTTCTGTGCCTGTTCCAGGTAACCCTGCAGGCCAAATAATCCTGCTGCATTGCCTTTGTTGATGGCGATCTCCAGGTAACCTGCTGAATTGAACAGTGCAAGTTTTTCGCCCTCGGGTACATCGGCATAGGTTTCGGATATCCTGTCTATCACTTCATCCCGTTTAAAAACGATGGAGAATTTGCGGCCTTTGCGCTGCGCTTCAAACTGGTCGCGGGTAATATTTACCACTACATTCTCAAAATTATCAATATAGATTATCTGGCCTTCTATCCAGGCATCGCTCAGCATAGGCCGAAGGGGGTTCTTCTCCACGAAGCTGATATCAGGTTCACCGATATCGGTAAGTCTTTCCCCCCGGTTAACAGCATCAATGGCTTTGCCAAATACCGAAGCGCAATAGAGCGTGTTTCGTATGATATTTTTTTCAGATGGCAGGCCGATGACCATATCAGGTCGGTCTTCCAGGATCATGCCCAGCAATCCGTTATCCGCACAAAGAATGTACTGGTCATTGTGGAAAGCCATCAGCAACCTGTCGGGTTTTCTTTCGAAAAGGTTCACCATAATAACATGAAAAGTCTGCGCCGGGAAATGGCGGATGGCGTTGCGGCAGATATAGGCAGCCTGCGGATAATTGAAAGGGCTGATGGCATGGGTTATGTCAACGATATTGAAGGTGGGATCAATTTGCAGCAACTGTCCTTTGACAGCACCTGCAAGATAATCCTGCATGCCAATATCAGATGTAAGCGTAACAATTGCCATGAATAAATTTCAAATGTACTATTTCACCAGTTTGCCTTCCCGGAAAAAAAACTTGTGAGTGAGTTTATCAGTAAGAGCAGGGAAGAAGCGGTTCATAAACACTGTTCGCTTACCTGTGAACGTTAGTACCAATGAACGTTTCCTTTTCTCGATGGCATGAAGGATATGTTCAGCGCATTCCGCTGCAGACATCATGCTGCCTTCATCCATGGGAGATTCACCCTGTGATTCGGCTTTTGCATTCAGCGCGGCATTGCGGATATTCGAAGTGGTGAATCCTGGAGACACCCACATCACATGCACCTGTTTGTCGAGCATCTCGGTACGAAGAGCTTCCAGCCATCCCTGGAGGGCGAACTTGGAGGCTGAATAGGCGCTGCGGCCGGGAAGTCCGCGGTAACCTGCAATGGATGACACACCAATTACCATCCCCTGCTTTTTTATGAGTGAGGGGAGGGCGAACTTGGTGCAGTACACACTTCCAAAAAAATTGATGTCCATAACCTTACGGAATACTTCAAGTTCCGCTTCCTCAAAAAGGGCGCGCATGGAAATGCCGGCATTGTTGATGAGGATATCAATATCGCCAAAGGTTTCTACGGTAGATTCAATGAATTTCCTGCAATCGGCTTCCTTGCTGACATCGGCCACTACCGTATGCAGCATTACATTGGTATATTCCATCTGCAGGTTATACAGTTTTTCATAACTGCGACCACAGGTGGCCACTTTTGCACCCAGGGGAATCAATGCATCGATCAGGGCCTTACCGATACCTTCACTGCCTCCGGTGATGGCCACTACTTTATTGGTAAAAAATGAAGACATATAATGGGGAAGAATTAAACGCAAACCTACCCTAAAATTGAGTACATTGTATAAAGGGTAATGAAAAGATTTGCAAACAGGGACTCAGGATTTTTTTTAAAATTTTTTCCGAAAAATTTGGGAGTAAATGTTTTATTCCTATTTTTGCACTCCCAAAACAAACGACACACAGTCGAAAGTTCTTAAAAAAGGGATGATTCCGTAGCTCAGCTGGTAGAGCAATACACTTTTAATGTATGGGCCCTGGGTTCGAGTCCCAGCGGGATCACAGAAAAAGCCTCCTGATTCAGGAGGCTTTTTTTATTTTATACACACCCCCCAAAAAAATACCGGATCAGTAAATTATGATCCGGCATTTGTGTCAAGCTGATTTTCACCGCCAGCACCACCCGCTTTATCTATCCTGTTATTTCAACAGGAGCAGCGGAAAATCAAGTCCAATTCCGTAACTGCTGGGATACTGCGGACTGCCGTGAAACTTGCGTGTCAGTTCAGGCACTTTGGTTTCAAGGTAATTTTTCAGTTCATTGACGGTCACTTTTGCATCACCGTTATCTGCCGTTCCTTTCATTGCTTCCAGCAGGGTATAGGTGAAAGCTCCATGACCCAGTTGGGAAAATTCATTGGCAAATTGCTGCGAACCGGATGCCGCCATCCAATGGGTTCCTGTACTGCGTGCCAGTAAGGCAATTGACTTACCCTGTTCAGAGGAACTGACCAGCATAGATTCAAAAGCCCCGGCCGACTGGCAGGCATCCAACACAAATAGTTGTTTCTGGGCAGCGATCTGAATGGCATATGATTGCAGCTCCTTTGAGGAGATTCCATTCATTTTCAACGTGGCATCCAACTGATCCAGTGCGGCTACATTATTGGGAACCAGGTAAAACTCTTTGGAACCTGAACCACTCATGATTCCATGCCCGGCATAATAAAATACAAATACGTCTTTTGGCTGGGCTTCCTGGCGAACCTGGGCAAAAGCTGCCATAATACCTTTTTTATCCGCCTGCCCGTCGGTAATATAAAATGTTTCCACCTTGCTGATTACAGTTTTGCTTTTTGCTTCCATCTCTGTTTTAAAAGAAGATGCATCTGCCAGGGCATAGTTCAGGTTCATTTTGGGGTTTTGGTATTGATTGATGCCCACCACCACAAGGTAAAGTGTGGCCGATTGATCTACTTCGGCCAGCGGACCGGTTGGCAACCGTTGAACGGTTCCCGAAGAGGCAGGAACTGGCTTCACACCAACACCGGATGAATTGTACCTGATTGTAATCTCCGAAGGCTCACTTTCCGTACGCTGGCTGTTCAGCGCTATGGCTCGAATATTATTTTCACCCGGCAGCAGGTTCAGGTCAACCGTCCATTGATCAGTACTGGTATTATCATCCACCACCACCAGGTTGCGGGTGCCTTTACCCACAGCTTTGCCGTTATGAAACAAACGAATCTCATCCACCTGGTCCTGTGGCGCATTTGCCTTCACAGTTATCCTGGCCATGCCCGTTGTATTGTCATACCCGGGGATATCGCTGGTCACTTCCAGGTTTCTTGTCGCAGCATATTGAATATCCACGGTTGGCACGGGATGCAGTTTTGCCAGGTCAGGCGGATAGAACTTTTCCCCACCGATCTTGCGCAACAACAGGTTGGGGGTATAGAATTTCTCAAAAAGATTCCTGAGGTCCACGATCTCTTTATCACGTACAAAATACAGTTCCTTTAATCCGGCCTCACTTCCATCAAACAAGCCATCGGGCGACAGAAATATCCACTCATCAGTTCCTCTTACAAAATAATAGGTACCCAGGAGTTCACCTGTCTTAACTCTGTAAATATTGAGATCTTTCAGGTAACCGTGTACATAGACGATCTCATTGTTATCAGAGAAATAGGCGTTATTGAAGGCACTTCCTGTTGGCGGCCTGAACGATTTCAATTCCTTTCCATCCAGTGAAAACAATCGCAGGATATGGCTGTAACCACCAGTCATCAACTGGTTGGTTTCACCGATGGCCAGCCATTGCATACCATGCGCCGCACCAATTACCTTTACACTGTTGTTATGCGGCACGGTAAATTCAGATACCAGTTTTCCGGTCTTCGACTCCAGGACAGAAACCAGACCCGACTGGGCTTCCACCACTACCAGTTTACGGTCATTGTCCACCCAAACCAACTGGGTCACCCAATTGTCCACTTTGCCTTCACTAACCCGTTTGCTGTACAGGATCGCTTTTGTTTCCAGGTCCATGACCTGTAGCGTGGGCACATTCTTCAGCAACAGGGTATAGGCGAGGTAGCGGGCATCCCTGCTGTTGACAGGTGCTGTCAGGGGGCCGGAAAATGTCGCCACCCGACTTGCTGCCCCTGTGGCAATATCGATTGCACCCACCAGCTTTTTATACGCATTCACATAAATAATCTTCCTGCCATCACGTGAAAAAAAGATAGACCCGTAACTTATATAATCCGCAGGAGGCTGAAGGGTTTTGATGAGTTTCCCGGTGCGTCTGTCCGCTATACTTATTTTATCACCCCTGTTGGCAATCAGTTTGCCATCATTAGAATAAACAACCTTGGGAAATCCGTGGGTAAGGTTCAAAGGCCGATGGGTTTCACCGTCAAAACCATGGATAAACCCATCATCCGTAACAAATTCATAGCCGTCTTCCGGAAGGTTGAAACTAAGATCCTCCCTTGTATAATCAGCGACGATATGGGCAATGGAATTTCCGAACTGCTCTTCGTAATGGAGGGTTTCCGGATCCATCCTGTACAGGGTGGACCCAATGGTGAAGAAGGTTTTACCTGAACCTTTCAACACCCTTGTTAAACGGCCATATTCATATGACAAGGGCTTCTCATCTGGCCTTAGTTTCAGTGTTACCGTTTTAAGTACCTTAAAACTATTAGGATCCAGAAGTTCCACCACAGATTTGGGATTTGCCAGGTCCTTGGAAAAGAAAATACACTGCCCGATCGAATTGACGGTCAGACTGACCGGCATATTTTTTATGGCTTTCCGGTTGAGGATTTTATTGGCATTGATATCAAATCTTTCCAGGGAGTCTTCCGTTGCAGCCAGTAACTGTTCCTGTTCCGGCCAGTAGGTCCAGGTAAGGTATTTCCGTTTTTGTCCTTTGGGAAACTCGTTTTTCATCACCACTTTGCCCGCTTCCAGGTCAACCACGAAAGACCCCCATTGACCGGCCATCATTAATTTATTGGGGTCTTTAAGCGGGTAGAGTTTCATCTCGGTAGCATCATAGTTCAACACCCTGTAAATGCGTTTGAACAATTTACCGGTAAATGCTTCGTACAGTTCCAGGTCTGTTGAACTATTCAGGTAAACCAGACGCTGGTCATGGGAAAAGCAGCTGCCATAATAGGTAGCACTGCTTTGAATGATGAAATTACCGGTGCGAACGTCAACCAAAAAAGTGCCTCCGCTTCCCGTGACCAGGATTCGGTTCCCGTCGTCTGACACAGAAAGAGATTTCATTTGCATATCAAGTCCGCCACCAAGCCGTTTTTCAAATATCTTTTTTTGCTGACGCATGTTCCACAACACGATGGTTTGCCCACTGATGGTGGCGGCATATTTTTCATCTTTCGTAACGGCAAAGTCATGGAGCACACCGGAATTTCCGGTTGGCAAAACCAGTTTGATCTCCTGGGCACACAGGTTAAACAAGGTTGTCAGCAAAAACAATAACAGTGCTAAATTTTTCATGGTATTCTGCTTCAATTGCCGGTTGGTCAATGGTGTGAGATTTCGATCATCAGCGGTACTATGCCTGGCTGGTCTCCTTCATATTTGAATCCTGCCTGCAAAGCCTCATAGTGCACCAGTGATTTGTCAATGAGTTTGTTTCCCAGTACCTGTTTTATTTTAGCCGACAGTCCACCCTGCGAGGCATTCATCTTTGCTGCAATACCTGCTGCGTCCAGTTTTTCCGTACTGAACAGAATCAGGAGATAGTCACTGCCTTTGTTCTCGTCCAGTTTAATCACTTTGGTGTCGGAAGGGAAAGCCACCACACTGTTACGACCAACATGGGTGGAAGTTATATCGTCATAGGGCAAAATTCGGTTTACCTTCCCCGTGAGGTCCGACGCAAATGCATAGACGTAGGCTTCCTGTTCGATATTCAGGAAGAAACGAAATTTAGTGCCACTGCCATAGCTGTCTGCCATCGTATAAGCTACCAGGTCTTCTGTCGATGCCAATGCTTCTTCTACCACCAGGTTGCGGCTGCTTGTCTTGTTAACCGGCATATTGGCGCCGTTGGACAGTTTAAATTCCAGGCTGCCGCTGAGGGCTGATTTCCGGGGAGCCGGAGAGGGTGCGGGAACTGGTTCAGGTCCTGGCTGCGGGACAGGTTGTGGCGCAGGCTGCGGAGATGGCGCCGGTTTGGGTGAGGGTGTTCCGGGATCTCCAAAAACCTGTAATGCCAATACACACCATTTTGCATAATCTGCATACCGTACCCAGATAAATCCGCCATCCCCCCAACCAGTTCCCCAACTGTTCATCACCCTGAAAGCACCGCCTGCCTTCTGGTCATCATACCCCACCACCACCATAGCGTGGGCCGCGTGTTTCCAGTCGCTCAATGAATCTTCAGGAACCGTATTCCAGGTATCTGATTTCACCTTGAAAAAACTTTCGGGCAGGTAAAACCCGGTGGATACCGGTGTTCCTTCCAGGATGGCTTTTTTGGTGATATCGATCATGGCCTCTGCATCCTTCACATAAGTATCTCCCTCCAACAATCCTTTTCCCGCAAATAATATGGCTGCATCCTTTAACTTGTAATTGGCAGCTTCCTTTCTGGCATGCTCCTGCAAAGGTAGCCCACACTGGTAGGGCACTGTTTTCAAGAGCGCATCCCCGCCTTCTATCATGGTGATAATGGCTTTAACCGGATCTGAACCTTTCTGGCAATTGCCGTCTTCCGGATGCTTTATTTGTTCATACAGGTAGGTGGGCGAAAATGCATACTCGTTAATCAGGTCCCTGTCGGTAATATTATGATTGATGGCATACAAAATAGTGGCTACACCATAACCATTGGCAAATGCCACACAGGTGCCGTGTTCCCCCTGGTCGCCGGGAGTGGGACAAAATTTTTCAAGTGAATAGGCTGCTGGTAAACCCCGGAAACTGCGAAAGGAAAGCGGCAGTTTTATGGGTGTAGCGGCAATGGTGGTGGCGTTGAATTGTGCACCGGTGGCTCGCTGCTGGGCTTTCAGACTGATAACAGGCCCCAGCAGGCAGGTCAGGATAAAAATTTGTTTCATGGGTTAAATACCTTTTTCGAATGGTCAAATTATGCCAATAACGCAGTCCCCGGCGGATTCCAATATATTTTCAGAAAAAAATACCCGCTGGTGGGTATGAGAAAGTTTTTTCATAAATTGTGTCAAACTAACACAATGAAGAATTGCCATATGCTGAAGCCTGCTTTGCTTGCAGGTATAATCCACATTGCTGCAAGTGTTACTGCCCAGCAATGGACAGAAACAAATAAGGAGAACTTCTCCCTCATCACCAACAAAGGCGGACAAATGCTTGGCTATTCTCCGGCATCGGGTATCAAAATCCTGACTGTAAATGGACTGGCATTTAAAGATCTGAACAAAAACGGTCAGCTTGACAAATATGAAGACTGGCGGTTATCCTTTGACGTTAGGGCAAAGGATCTGGCATCCAAAATGACAATTGAGCAGATAGCCGGACTGATGTTATACAGTGGACACCAGTCAATTCCGGCCCGGCCCCGTGGCTTTGGCGGCGGTACCTATAATGGTAAACCCCTGGCAGAAAGTGGTGCCAGGTCCACTGACCTGAGCGACCAGCAGAAAGCATTCCTGACCAAGGACAACCTGCGGCATGTGCTGGTCACCAGTGTGGAAAGTCCGGAAGTGGCAGCCAAATGGAATAATAACATGCAGGCACTGGTAGAGGGACTTGGGCTTGGTATCCCTGCCAATACCAGTTCCGATCCGCGTCATACTGCTGCAGCCACCACGGAATACAACGCTGGAGCCGGAGGAAAGATATCCCTCTGGCCCGAAGAACTGGGGCTGGCAGCTACCTTTGACCCAGCCATTGTTGAGCAGTTTGGAACAATCGGGGGACGGGAGTACCGTGCTTTGGGCATCAGTACCGCGTTGTCGCCCCAGATTGACCTGGGTACCGAACCACGCTGGAACCGGATTAAAGGTACTTTTGGCGAGGACCCATATCTTGCCGCCGATATGGCCCGGGCTTATGTGGACGGATTCCAGACTTCCAAAGGCAGGGATGAGATCAGGGATGGCTGGGGCTTTACCAGTGTAAATGCCATGGTTAAACACTGGCCTTCCGGCGGACCGGAAGAGGGGGGAAGGGACGGCCATTTTGCCTATGGTAAATTTGCAGTCTATCCCGGTAACCAGTTTGAATTGCAAATGATCCCATTCTTACAGGGTGCCTTCAAACTTAAAGGCAAAACAAAAATGGCATCCGCCGTTATGCCTTATTACACCATCAGCTACAACCAGGACAAAAAAAATGGGGAGAATGTGGGCAACGGCTTTTCCAAATATATTGTTACTGATTTGCTACGGAATAAATACGGGTATGACGGAGTGGTATGTACCGACTGGCTGATCACAGCGGATGAAGGGAAAACACCGGATGTGTTTTTAGGAAAATCCTGGGGAGTGGAAGCCAATACGATTGCGGAAAGGCATTATAAAGTGATCATGGCAGGATTGGATCAGTTTGGGGGCAACAATGTGGCGGGGCCGGTTATTGAAGCTTACCAGATGGGCGTAAAGGAACACGGTGAGGCATTTATGCGCAGGCGTTTTGAACAGTCTGCCGTAAGACTGCTGATGAATATCTTCCGAACCGGGCTGTTTGAAAATCCATACCTCGATCCGGAATATACCAAAACAACAGTGGGTAAACCCGAATACATGAAAGCCGGTTATGATGCCCAGCTGAAATCCATTGTGATGCTTAAAAACAAGGATGGTATCCTTCCCCTGCAAAAAAATAAAACAGTCTATATCCCCAAAAGACTGACGCCTTCCATGCGCGACTGGTTTGGCAATGTTACACCGGAAAAACTGGACTATCCGGTGAACCTTGAAGTGGTCCGCAAATATTTCAACATCACCGACGATCCTGAAAAGGCCGACCTCGCGCTGGTCTTCGCACTGAGTCCTATGGCCGGAGTAGGATATGACATTGAAGACCGCAAAAAAGGAGGCAACGGATACCTTCCCATTTCACTCCAGTATTCACCATATACGGCTACCCATGCCCGTGAAAAAAGCATTGCCGCGGGAGATCCGGTCATTGATCCAACAGTCACTGACAGAAGCTATAAAGGAAAATCCTATACTGCCGCCAACCAGGCCGAATTAAAAACCATCCTCGACACCAGGGCAGCCATGAAGGGCAAGCCGGTGATTGTGTGTGTGGAAGCATCCAGTCCGATGATCTTCTCTGAATTTGAAAAGCAGGTTAATGGCATCATACTTGGCTTCGGCGTGCAACACCAGGCCATGCTTGATATTCTTACAGGTGTAGAGCCATCGGGATTACTGCCTGTGCAGATGCCCGCTGACATGAAAACTGTTGAGGAACAATATGAGGATGTTCCCCATGACATGAAAACACATGTGGACTCAGAGGGAAATGCCTATGATTTCGGATTTGGCCTGAACTGGAAAGGAGTTATCCGTGACAGCAGGACCCAGAAATATGTAAAAAAGAAAAAGCCATAACAAGGAGGGGCTTCCTGTACCGGAAGCCCCCTCCTTTATAACTTACACTTCACAGTTATACAATCCTTTTTACCCTGAAATATCCCTCAATTTGTTGTGTGCCGAGTTGTTTTCCCGAACTGACTGAAAACTTACCCGAAGGGCTGACCGAAAATGACCCGATGATCCATTCGCCCACTGCTCCCCATTTATCAATTTTCAGCGAGCCGCCACTGTCCAATACTTCGTCATTGGCACCCAAATACCAGGAAGCATGGATATAACCGGCACCAAGATTACTCAGGTTGATGGCAGTATTATGCGTCTCATTTTCATGTACCCATGAAAAATTTCCTGTGCCCCCCGGCCAGATGATGGAAAGGTTGAAAACCTCAGACACGCCGGCAACACCGCTTTGGGTTTCATCCAGGTAGGATGCCCCGCCCGGCAGATGTTGCCATTCTCCGCCACCTATCCGATACACTACTCCATCTGCCAGTATCCTGATATGTGCCAGCAGCAGGAGTTGATGTTGTTCACTTACTATCTGGGCAACTGCAGTGGCTTCAGCCTGTTCTATAACAGTTGCCGGTGCCTTGTAGGTTGCTTTGCTGCCATTTCCACTAAGAGTACCCACCCCGGTCAGGCTCCATTTTTTGACCAGGCTGGCCAGTACCGGTACTCCTTTCCCAAGTGGAAGACTGGTAACGTCAGCATTGTTCAGTGGTGCCAGCAGGTCATCCGCATAGGGATGATAATTCAACACCTGGAGCGGAAGCGTTTCGTTTTGACCTGCAACGGAACTGGTTGGAACGAGTTTCAACCAGGTTACCAGGGTCCAGTTGCTGAAATGACTGGTGGTTACAGTTACAGTTTTGCTGGTGGGATCAATTGTCACGGGTCGCACCATCTGCCAGATTCCCTGTGCATCCTGGAATGCAATGGACAATACCTCTTCAGATGCAATTGAATCCAGCAGCTTGTCATATGAAAACCGGATGGTCACAGGTTTTGCAAATTGCTTTCCATGGGGCAAAAGACTGTAACTCTTTCCCAGTCCGGCATCACAGGTGTTTTTAACCGGCTGCAACTGAAATGTTGTTTGCTCACTTACTGCACCTGCCGGAACCGTTACCTTGATAAATCCATCAGGGGAACTGAATTGTCCGCCGCCGGCCCCGATCGTAAAACTAAGTGCCGCACCATCCGGCTCGCCAACCGGCCTGGGCAGTGGCTGGTGATCAACAGGAGGAATGATTTCTGATCCATCAGATTTTTTACATCCGCTTAATACGTTTAAAAATACTGATGCCGTAAAGAAAAGGTTTAATAGTTTTCTGGTATTCATCTTGCGTTTAATTGAGTCCGCAAGTTATCCGAATACCAGGGCCTGCCATGTCACATGATGATGTGAAATCAGGTCTTTGGGATCAAATCTAGACAAGTAAACATCACAGCAGGCTATTCGGCTATTGTACCTTTCATTGCCTGCTCGCGGTATTTTTTGGGAGAATGACCGGTGGTTTCCTTGAAAAGCTTATTAAAATTAGAGATCGTTTTATATCCGCAGTTATAGGCAATTTCAGAAATGGTCCAGTCGCTGTTGAGCAGCAATTTACAGGCATTGCTGATCCGCACCTGGTTCAGGTATTCCACAAAATGAATCTTATTGCGCTTTTTAAAAAGACGGCAAAAACTTTGGGGAGTCAGGTTGGTAAGGCCCGCTACATCCTTTAACTGGATATCGGAACGGAAATTGTCATTCACATATCGGTATACATCGCAGAGTCGGTCTTTTTCCGCTTTGTTTTCATGGTTCAGCAATTCCTCCGAATTAATATGAACCAGGTCTGTAGACTGGGATAAGAGGTGCAATATTTCAAGAAGTCCCATTACCTTATCAAACCCTTTTTTCTCCAGTAAACTTTCCATCCTGGAGGCAATCAGTTGCCTTGTATTATGCTGAATAAAGATGCCGGATTTCGATTGCAACAGAAGTTGCCGGATATTCTGGGCCTCCGGCAGGGAAAATAATCCTGATTCAAACAGGCAGGGATGGAAATACACAACGATTGCCCTCGCCCTCTTACTTGTTTGCCCGTTCACATAACAATCGTCATTGATCCAGATATGTGGAAGGGATGGACCGATCAGCACCATATCCCCGGGCTCAAAGGATTCAATGAGATTGCCGACAATTCTTTTGCCGTGACTTTCCCTTATATATACAAGTTCAATTTCCGGATGAACATGCAGGGGGGAACTGAAAAATGATTCATCCCTCTCCATTACGGTGAAGAGACTATTATGCTTTACTGCTATTTCAGTTTGTAAGATTTTCATGTGGCAGTCTGTCCTAAACCTTTCAAATGTAAAAAAAATCGCGCCAATTGCCGTAATTTAGGTGCCCTATAGCAAGCAATCAACGATTCATGACCCCTTCTGCAAAAAAACTGAAGGCGCCAACCCTGTTGTTATCACAGCAGGCCGTGACGCGTCAATTTATAAAGGCCTTCCAAACCGATCCCGAATTAGTTGTCAGTTCTCCGGGAAGAATTAACCTGATAGGTGAGCATACTGATTACAATAAAGGCTTTGTTCTTCCCGCTGCCATCGATAAAAGTATCAACCTGGCTATATCAAGGCGCAAGGATGAGGAGCTCCATTATATTGCCATCGACTTTAAACAGGAGTTCAGGGGGAATATCAGCAAACTTGAAAAATCTGTCCAGTTATGGCCTGATTACATCAATGGTGTATTGCAGCAACTAAAGGAACTGGGCTTCCGGTTTGGCGGCCTCAACATTGTATTGGGTGGCGATATTCCCGCGGGAGCCGGCCTATCCTCTTCAGCTGCCCTGGAATGCAGTGTGGTTTACGCCCTTAACGAAATTTACAGGTATGATCTTCCCAGGCTTGAAATGGTAAAAATTGCACAGGCGGCGGAAAATAAGTTCGTTGGGGTAAAATGCGGTATTATGGACCAGTTTGCCAGCATGTTCGGTAAAAAGGACCATGCCATCCTGCTGGACTGCCGCAGCCTGAAATATGAGTATATCCCTCTGGACCTTCACCAGCATGCCATTCTCCTGATGGATACCAGGGTAAAACATTCACTGGCATCGGGTGAATACAATGTCAGAAGGGAACAGTGCGAAATGGGTGTAAGGGCACTCCGTAAAATTTATCCGCAGGTTGAAAGCCTCCGGGATGCCAACAGGGCAATGATCGAATATACACTCAAAGATGTAGTTCCGGATGTGGTGTATAACAGGTGCAAATATGTGGTGGAAGAAAATCTCCGCCTGCAGGTTGGATGCGAAGCCCTCCGACGTAATGACCTTGTTGGCTTTGGTAAAAAAATGTTCGCATCCCATACAGGACTGAGTAAATTATATGATGTCAGCTGCCCGGAACTCGACTTCCTGGTGGAATTAGCCAGGGAAGAACACGCGATCATTGGCGCAAGGATGATGGGTGGGGGCTTCGGAGGATGCACCATCAATATCATTCGCAAAAGCTTCATCAATGAGGTCGTGGACCGAATGAGCAATGCCTTCCGGAAGCGTTTTGGCGAGGAACCGCTGGCTCATATCTGCAGTATATCCGGCGGAACCCAGGCGGTTCCTGGCAGTTAAAAAAGAAATAGTATTTTGCCTGCCCGAAATGTTATCAGCAAAAGCACAATACGCAATCCACGCCTTAACCTACCTGGGAGAACATTTCCAGCAAGGCTATATTCCCATCAACCAGATTGCGGAAAAAAGAAAGATTCCCGCCAAATTCCTGGAAGCAATTTTGCTGGAACTCAGGAAAGCGAATATCCTGGGCAGTAAGGCCGGGAAAAATGGTGGCTATTATCTCCTGAGAGAACCCGGAGAAATTCCCATGGTGCAGATATTAAGGCTGATGGATGGTCCTATTGCCCTGCTTCCCTGCGTCAGTAAAAAATTCTACGAA
The DNA here is from genome assembly GCF_014332695.1 of Flavihumibacter stibioxidans. Classification (GTDB taxonomy): domain Bacteria; phylum Bacteroidota; class Bacteroidia; order Chitinophagales; family Chitinophagaceae; genus Flavihumibacter; species Flavihumibacter stibioxidans. The sequence goes on from NZ_MBUA01000001.1 coordinate 27,142, forward strand.
CCCTGCCGTCTTTGTCCCTACCCTGAAAATGACTGTAATATCCGCCGAATCTTCCTGGAAGTAAGGGATGCCACACTGCTGGTCATTGAAGGAAAATCACTGGCCGACCTCATGCAAATCTCACCCGGCACAGATTCCGATTTTGTCATTTAAACTGTAAGCTGCTAATATTCAATCTATTGGAGATAGGGAAACAATTTTTTCTATTATTTCCTATTAAAACCATAGGAATTATAGTATTTAATTTTATTTTTGTTTTGAACTTATCACCAAACAGTTACCATGAGCGCATCGAGTATAGGTTTACCCGCCAATATTTTTTCACCTGCTGAACAGGTGCAGGTGCAGGATATCATTCATAAATTTTCCCAGCAACAGCTGCAATGGCTGGCCGGCTACCTGACCGGATTGCAACACAGCAACCAGCAGTTGCTGCAACTGATCAACAGGATCCCTGTAACCCAGGAGTCACTGACTGCTGAACCACTTAACGGACAGGATTCCATCACCGTTTTATACGGATCAAAAAGCGGTAACAGTAAAAAAGTAGCCAAAAACCTGCATGACAAATTAATTGCAAGGGGATTTACCTCGGTTTTGCAGGATATGAACCAATACCAGGGCAACCGTCTCAAGGATGAAAAATGGTTGCTGGTGGTAGTCAGCACCCATGGTGAAGGGGATCCTCCTCCGGCCGCTGAAGATCTGCATGCGTTTATCAACAGCCGTAAAGCACCGGCCCTGGATAGTACCCGGTATGCTGTGCTGGCACTGGGTGATAAAAGTTATGCCAGTTTTTGCCAGACGGGACGCGATTTCGATACCCGTTTGTCTGCACTGAAAGCTATTCCCATCCTGAGCAGGGTAGAGGCTGATGTGGATTATGAGGAGACAGCGGAAGCCTGGATTGAATCCGTGCTGGCTAAAATCCAGGAAAACTTCGGAAGCGCTGTTCCTTCCGGATTACCGAACCTGCAGCATACCAGCTCAGTGAACCAGGACGGGCAGCTTGTGTCCGGGACCCAGATCAAATACAGCCGGAAAAATCCGTTCCGGGCAACCATCCTTGAAAACATCCGTCTTAATGGCCGTGGTTCAGCCAAACAAACCCACCATGTTGAAATCTCTCTGGAAGGAAGTGGACTCAGCTACCAACCCGGCGACACCCTTGGGATTTGGGTTGAAAATGAACTTTCGCTGGTTAATGAACTGACGGAATTCAAAAGATATAATACCACTGATCCGATTGTATATAAGGACACCACTTTGTCACTGGAAGAGTTCCTGCTGAAACATGCCGAGCTCACCACCATAAGCGGCTCATTCCTCTCCGCCTACTGCCCTTTTATATTGGATCCGGCGGTGGCCCATTCACTGAAAAACATCCTTGCCGATAAAGAAACCCTTTCTTCCTTTGTGTATGGACGTGATATCCTGGATATCCTGGTGCAATTCCCGGCCGACATTTCAGCGCAGGAACTGGCGGCCATTCTCTTACCCCTGCAACCCAGGTTATATTCCATTGCCAGTTCCCTCAGTGCACACCCGGAGGAGGTTCACATTACAGTCGGTCGCGTAGAATATGAAGCCAATCAAAGGGTTCGTCGAGGAGTAGCCTCCAATTTTATTACCGGCCGCTTACAACCCGGACAGGAAGTTTCGGTTTTCATTGAAGAAAATGAATCCTTCCGGCTGCCCGCAAACGGCGACACTGCTGTTATCATGGTTGGCCCCGGCACCGGTATTGCTCCTTTCCGCGCTTTCGTGGAGGAAAGGGCAGAATCAGGGTTTGGCGGCCACAACTGGCTGTTTTTCGGCGACCAGCATTTCACCACTGATTTCCTCTACCAGACCGAATGGCAGCGCTTTATCAGGCAGGGAGCGCTGAGCCGCATGAATACAGCCTTTTCAAGGGATGGTCAATCCAAATTATATGTTCAGCACAGAATGCAGCAGCATGCATCCGAACTGTTCAGCTGGCTGGAAAATGGTGCCCACTTTTATGTTTGCGGAGATGCCAGAAAAATGGCCCGGGATGTAAAACAGACACTTATAGGTATCGTCTGCGAACAGGGTCGTATGGAACCGGAAGCGGCAGTTGAATACGTAAAGCAAATGGTAAAAACTGGCCGCTACCAGGAGGACACCTATTAGAATGCAATAACAAACCAACAACAACAACCATTCCATGGATCTCAATAAGGATAAATCAAAACTCAGCGAGGTTGAGCATATAAAGGAAAAAAGCAAATACCTGGAAGGCACCATAGAAGACAGCCTGAAAGATGAAACTACCGGTAATCTTTATGCGCAGGACCAGCAGCTGATAAAATTCCACGGCAGTTATGTGCAGAGTGACCGCGAACTGGATAAGGAAAGAAAGGCCCAGAAACTGGAACCCCTTTATTCCTTCATGATTAGGGTAAGGGTTCCGGGCGGTGTGGCCAGTGCAGCCCAGTGGATCACCATGGACAACCTGGCGGCCAAATATGGGATGCCAACGCTAAAACTCACTACCAGGCAGGCTTTCGAGCTGCATGGTATTCTGAAACACAATCTCAGGAACACCATAAAGGAGATCAATAATTCTCTCATGGACTCTATCGCAGCCTGTGGTGATGTCAACAGGAATGTGATGAATACCGTGAACCCGAATACTTCCGCCATTCACGATGCCGTTCAGGATATTGCCCTTGCTGTCAGCGCCCACCTGACGCCAAAAACAACCGCTTATTATAAGATCTGGGTAAACGAGGAACATGTTGCCGGCCAGGCAGAAGAGGCGGAAATAGAGGAGCCCATTTACGGAAAAACTTACCTGCCACGGAAATTCAAAATAACATTCGCTATTCCACCTTATAACGATACCGATGTATATGCACATGATATCGGCCTGATTGCCATTGAGGAAAACGGTCAGCTTAAAGGCTTTAACTATTCCATCGGCGGCGGAATGGGTATGACTTTCGGTGATGAGACGACCTATCCGCGGGTAGGTAATTTAATTGGGTATGCATCCGCAGAAAAAACCGTTGACATTTGCGAAAAACTTGTCACCATCCAGCGCGACTTCGGAAACAGGGAAAACAGGAAACTGTCGCGGTTCAAGTATACCATTGACAGGGTGGGACTTGACTTTGTAAAGGCAGAACTTAACCGTCGCCTGGGTTATGAACTGGAAGCGCCAAAGCCATTCCGATTTACTACCAACGGTGATAGTTTTGGTTGGATCAAAGGAGTTAACGGCAAATGGTTCAACACCCTGTATATTGAAGGTGGCCGGGTAAAGGACACCGAAAGATTCAGGCTTCGCGCCGGTCTTCGGGCCATAGCCGAAATACTGGGGGAAGGTGATTTCAGACTGACTGCCAATCAGAACGTGGTAATCGGGAATGTGGAAGAATCAATCAAACCACAGGTAGAGAAGCTACTGGAAGAATACGGTATCAGCGAGCACCAGCAAGTGACCACCCTGCACCAGCATTCCATTGCCTGCGTAGCCCTGAATATGTGTCCGCTGGCCAATGCGGAAGGCGAACGTTACCTGCCGTCACTTATTACTAAAATTCACGCCATCCTTGAAAAATATGGAATCGGTCAGCAACCAATTACCATCAGGATGACCGGCTGCCCCAATGGCTGCGGCAGGCCCTACCTTGGTGAGATCGGGTTTGTGGGAAGGGCCCCGGGAAAATATAATCTTTACCTGGGCGCTGCCTTCAATGGAGAAAGGTTGAACGTGTTGTATAAGGAAGCCCTGAATGAAGAGGAAATCCTCGGAACCCTTGATCCGCTCATCGCCTTATATGCCAGCGAAAAATCAGCTACAGAACATTTTGGCGATTTCATCCTGCGGAAAGAAATCATCCGACAACAGAATCCAAAAGCAGATTTTCATCTGAGTTAACCATGAAAGCAGTACATCAACCCATAGGCAAAGTCTATATCACAGGTGCTGGACCAGGTGATATCAACCTGGTAACCCTGCGTGCAAAGGCAGTGGTGGAACAGGCCGATGTGATTCTGTATGACAACCTGGTGAACCACGAAATCCTTGACTGGGCCCCGGCGCATGCGGAAAAGATCTTTGTAGGAAAACTGCCCTATTGCTCAATTATCACCCAGGAAACCATCAACGAGTGGCTGGTTAGCCATGCCGAAAAAGGAAAGCAGGTAGTGCGGCTGAAAGGCGGTGATCCATTGATTTTTGGCCGCGGTGCTGAAGAAGCTGCCTTTCTTAAAAAGAATGGAATTGAATTTGAGATCGTGCCGGGCGTAACCAGCAGCCTGGCTGCGGGAGCCTATTCCGGTATTCCCCTGACACATCGCGATGCCTCACAAATGGTGCTGTTTGTCACTGGCCATACAAAAAAAGGACGGGCAGGCGGACTGAATTTCAACTGGCCGATGCTGGCAGCATTTGATGGCACTATTGTGTTTTATATGGGTGTAAAAAATATAGGGCAGATCTGTGAAGAATTGACCAGGGCTGGAAAATCAGCCGAAACCCTGGTTGCAGTGGTTGAAAATGGCTCTCTCTTGCATCAACGGGTAATTTCCGGTAATTTGTCAACCATTTCTAACGAGGTGATCGCTGCTGCCGTAGGCACACCAGCCCTGATCATTGTTGGTGAGGTTGTACGTTACCACCAGGACCTGAACTGGTTCGCGGACATTCAAAAAAGTTACCGGCAGCAGATAGCCTAAAAAAAATTGACATGAGCCTGATACACGGTTATATCCTCAGTTCTTCGGTACCTAAGAAAAAACAGGTAATCGATTTCGCGCAGGAATTGGTCGATTTTCTTTTTCCGGTAGTGGAAAATGAAAAAACTTATGAAGCCAAACACCACAGAAAACTCGATGCCCTGAAAAATCAGTTTCTTGAAATTCTTTTTGCCTTCAGTGAAACCTATAAACTCGAGGAAGAAAAGATCTGCTCAGATTTTTTTGCATCGATGGACGAATGCAAGGGAGCATTACTCGAAGATGCCAAAGCCATGCAACAATTCGACCCTGCTGCGAAATCCATTGAAGAAGTGGTACTCACATACCCAGGTTTTATGGCCATTACAGCCTATCGTGTGGCCAACAAAATTTACCAGTTGCAGGTGCCGCTGATTCCCAGGATCATCAGTGAGTGGGCACACTCTATTACTGGTATTGATATCCACCCGGGGGCTACTATCGGTGTTCCTTTTATGATTGACCACGGTACTGGTGTGGTTATTGGAGAAACAACCGTAATCGGCCGTAACGTGAAAGTGTACCAGGGGGTAACATTTGGCGCCCTGGCAGTTAAAAAGGAAGAAGCCGAAATAAAAAGGCATCCGACCATAGAAGATGGCGTGATCGTATATGCGAACAGTACCATCCTCGGTGGCAGAACCATCATAGGGCGCGACAGTATCATTGGTGGCAACTGCTTTATTGTTGAATCGGTGCCTTCGCAAAGCATTGTATACCATCAGCCGATCATCACGGTAAAAAATAAAAAAGATTTCACTGAACCCCTCAACTGGATCATCTGAAACCAAACCAACAACAATAAAATTTAAACAACAAATCAAAGTTATGGTTGCTTCAAACATACTCGAAACAATAGGAAACACCCCTCATGTAAGGCTGAACAAGCTTTTTGGAAATTCCCATAATGTATATATCAAGCTTGAGCGGAACAACCCGGGTGCCAGCATTAAGGACAGGATAGCACTGGCCATGATAGAAGACGCTGAAAAGAATGGTATCCTGCATAAAGACAGTGTGATCATTGAACCCACTTCAGGCAATACAGGAATCGGGCTTGCAATGGTGGCGGCAGTGAAAGGATACAAACTGATCCTTGTAATGCCTGAGAGCATGAGCGTGGAAAGAAGAAGGCTGATGAGTTTGTATGGTGCCAGTTTTGAACTGACTCCACGTGAAAAGGGCATGAAAGGAGCCATTGAGAAAGCCAGGGAACTCGTAACGGTAACCCCCAATGCATGGATGCCCCAGCAATTCGATAACCCGGCCAATACGGAGATCCATCGCCGTACCACAGCCCAGGAAATCATCAATGATTTCCCCCAGGGCATCGATTACCTGATCACTGGTGTAGGAACCGGCGGACATATCACCGGATGTGCGGAAGTCCTGAAAGCAAAGTTCCCCAACCTGAAAGTTTTTGCGGTGGAACCAGAATTGTCGCCCGTACTCAGTGGCGGTTCCCCTGCTCCGCATCCCATCCAGGGAATTGGCGCCGGATTTGTGCCGGGCATCTACAACCCCGGTGTGATTGATGGCATTATTGGAGTTGGCAAGGATGAAGCATTTTCCTATGCCCAAAAGGCTGCAAAACAGGAAGGTATTTTCATGGGAATCTCCAGTGGCGCATCTTTGGCAGCAGTAGCAAAAAAGCTGGGTGAAATTCCTGCCGGCAGTACCATCCTCACGTTTAATTATGATACCGGCGAAAGATACCTTTCCATTGACGGTCTCTATTAATTCATCTATCAGCCATCCGATTCATGGATCTCACTGAACTCAACCAAAAGCTTTCTTCCCTTTCTGCTCCCGAAAGGCTGGCACATATCTGCCGGCACTTCGGGGATGGACTGGTGTTTTCAACCTCGCTGGGACAGGAAGACCAGGTTATTACCCATTTAATTGCCAGGCAATCACTGCCCGTTACCATATTCACGCTTGATACCGGCAGACTTTTTCAGGAAACCTACGACCTCCTCGATAAAACCAGGGCCCGGTATAAAGTACCCGTAAAAGTTTATTTCCCCGATGCAAAAAAGGTGGAGGAAATGCTTTATGAAAAGGGTCCCAACAGCTTTTTCGAATCCGTAGAAAACCGCAAGGAATGCTGTTTTATCCGTAAAGTGGAACCACTCAACAGGGCACTGAAAGGCGCGAAGGCCTGGATCACCGGACTGCGTGCTGAACAAAGCGACAACCGGCAGCACCTGCCTTTTGCCGAATGGGATGAGTCGCGCGGGCTGGTGAAAATTAATCCGCTGCTCGACTGGACTTATAAACAAATGCTCGCTTTTATTGAAGACCAGAATATTCCTTACAACAGTTTACATGATAAGGGATTCCCAAGCATTGGCTGTGCGCCCTGTACCCGCGCCATTGAACCTGGTGAAGACATCAGGGCCGGAAGATGGTGGTGGGAAATATCTCACAAAGAATGCGGCCTGCACCTTGAAAAAGTAAATTAAAGATCATCATACCACAAGAAGAAAAGCTGAAAAATATGTCGACCATTTCAACCATACCCGCATTTCCCAGGATGTTAGAGGATGAAAGCATTTATATCATGCGGGAAGTGGCTGCCCAATTTGAAAAACCAGCCTTGTTATTCAGTGGCGGCAAAGATTCCATTACACTGGTAAGGCTTGCCCAGAAAGCATTCTGGCCAGGCAGGATACCTTTTCCGTTATTACATGTAGACACAGGACACAATTTCCCCGAGACCATTGAATTCCGAGACTGGCTGGTAAAGGAAACCGGTGCGGAACTGATTGTCCGTTACGTTCAGAACAGTATAGACGCCGGAAAAGTAAAAGAGGAAACCGGGAAATACGCGAGCCGGAATGCCCTGCAGACCATAACCCTGCTGGATGCCATTGAAGAATTCAGGTTCGATGCCTGCATTGGCGGCGCACGCAGGGATGAAGAAAAAGCCCGTGCCAAGGAAAGAATATTTTCTGTCCGGGATGATTTTGGCCAATGGGATCCGAAAAAACAAAGGCCGGAACTCTTTGATATGCTGAACGGTAAAATCAATATCGGTGAAAACGTAAGGGTATTCCCCATCAGCAACTGGACAGAACTGGATGTATGGACCTATATCAAAGAAGAAAAAATGGCCATTCCATCCATTTATTTTACCCACAAGAGAAATGTGATTGAAAGGGATGGTATGATTTGGCCCCATAGTGAATTCCTCCACACTACCTCCGATGAACAACCCTTTGAAGAAACCGTGCGTTTCAGGACGGTGGGGGATATGACCTGTACCGCAGCAGTGGCGTCCACGGCAGACAGCATCGATGATATTATCAGGGAAATTTTGGCTGCAAAAATTTCCGAACGCGGTGCCAGGATGGACGATAAACGTAGTGAAGCGGCCATGGAACAACGAAAAAAAGAAGGTTATTTTTGATGACCAGGGCAACTGAAAACCCTGGCCAGACACATATGGACAAATTTATATACGGCTTGCGGCAACTGATTTTTGGTTTTTTATTAATCCTTACGCCAATATTCGCTGCTGCGCAAAGTACCCGGATCAACGAAAACAATCTTACTGCCTGGGGAACCATTAATGCAGACTGGAACCTGAATGAAAAACTTGGAATTCACCTCGACATCAACCAGCGGCGGGTGAACATTACAGAAGACATTTTCCAGCATCTATACCGGATAGGAATGAATTATAAACCAAATAAAAATATTTACCTGCGGGCGGGTTATGTTCTTTCCCGAACCTCACCCTTCGGTGATATTCAGGAAGCTGTATCGCACCAGACTTCAACCGAACACAGAACCTACGAATCTATTAGTTTTTCAAGCAAAGCAGGCAGGCTGGAAACAAGCCACAGGATTATCATGGAGCAAAGATGGAATGGAAAATTCAGCAGCCCGGACCTCAACAAACAGGATTCATGGTCCTATGCCAACCGGGCCCGTTACAGAATCAGGTTTGATTATTCCTTCCAAAAACATACAAACCAGCAATCATACCCCTATATCGCAGCATATGATGAGTTAATGATTCATTTTGGCAAGCAGGTAAAGGAAAATGTATTTGACCAGAACAGGATCGGCTGCCTGACAGGTTATGCCATATCACCGGTTACCAGGCTTGAGTTTGGGTTTATGTACCAGGTACTCCAGCTCTCCAAAAAATATTTTGATAAAAATGTATTCCAGAACAACAGTAACCTGATGGTGAACCTGTTGCTGAATCTTCCCGGCCATGCAGCCACAAAATAAAATATGATACCCCAACCTGCCAATAACCTCTACCCGGTTTTTTTGAAACTCGACCACCTGCGAATGCTGGTGGTGGGCGGAGGCCATGTAGGTGAAGAAAAACTGAATTCACTCCTGCGAACCTCACCTGGTGCCAGTATTACCCTGGTGGCCCCTGAAATAAGTGAGGCCATCCTTCAAATGGCAGAAAAACATCCATCCCTGAAGCTTGTCCGGAAAACATTTGACAGGAGCGACCTTATTGAAAAAGACCTGGTGATTGCAGCCACCAATGATAAAACGCTGAATGCGGAAGTAAAATCTGCAGCCACTGAATCCGGTGTGCTGGCTAATATTGCAGATACACCTGAATTATGTGATTTCTACCTGGGTAGTATTGTAAACAAAGGTGACCTGAAAATCGCTATCAGCACAAATGGGAAATCACCCACCGTGGCCAAAAGGCTTAAGGAGGTGTTTAATGATTCCATTCCTTCTGAAATGGACCAGGTACTCGACAACATGAAGGAACTTCGGTTACGCCTCAACGGTAATTTTTCTGAAAAGGTCAAGCAACTCAATGACATTACCCGTGTACTTGTAGAAGACACCCAGCCCAAAAAGCTGACGGAAGAAAAGAAGTGGAAACAGATCGCTTCCAGGCTGATCTGGTTGTTTGGCGCCATGATCGTCGGCCATATTCTGCTGTCTTCTGTTCCGCTGCCACCGGTTCCCGAGTTGTGGAGCATGACAAAGGAATACATCAACCAGCAATTCCTGTTTTTTATGCTGGCCGGTTTCCTGGCACAAATGGTGGATGGTTTGCTGGGAATGGGTTACGGGGTTACATCGGCAACCTGCCTTATTACAGCAGGCGTAAACCCGGTTTCCGTGAGTGCCGCCATCCATACATCGGAAATATTTTCTGCAGGGGTAAGCGGCTACAGTCACTACCGCTTTGGAAACGTGAATAAAAAACTATTTAAACACCTGGTTATCCCGGGTGTGCTGGGAGCCATACTGGGCGCCGCTTTGCTGGTACTGGTTGGTGAACATGCCGGCAACTGGCTGATGCCCGTGATCGCATTATATGCCATGTTCCTGGGTTTTAAAATCTTTGTCCGGGCATTCCAGCAGAATACACCAAATGGAAAAATAAAAAGGGTGGGATGGCTGGCCTGGTGCGGAGGTTTCCTCGATTCATTCGGTGGCGGTGGCTGGGGCCCCATAGTGACCAGCACCCTGATCTCAAAGGGCAAAAGCCCAAGGTTTACCATCGGTACCGTAAGCCTTACTGAATTCTTCATTACCCTGGCCAGTGCTGCAACCTTCTTTTTTACTGCTGGCATCGGGCATTGGCCGGTTGTGGTTGGATTATTACTGGGAGGTTCATTTGCAGCACCTATCTCCGCCCGGCTCGCCGGTAAACTGCCCGCTAAATCTATGATGATCGGCGTGGGGGTAATCGTCATGATCTGGAGCATCCGGCTGATCCTTAAATCAATTTTGTAACAGAATAATAAATTAAAATGGATATCGTAAGAATTGCAACTGCAGGCAGTGTGGATGATGGGAAGAGTACCCTCATAGGGCGTTTGCTTTTTGAAACCAACAGCATTACTGCCGATAAACTGGAAGCCATTGAAAGAGCCAGTAAAAGAAGGGGAGTGGATTATACCGATCTTTCCCTGCTGACCGACGGGCTTATTGCGGAAAGGGAACAGGGCATTACAATCGACGTGGCACATATCTATTTTTCCACCCCATCAAGGAAGTATATTATTGCCGACACACCCGGACATTTCGAATATACCCGCAATATGATCACGGGCGCCAGCAATGCCCAGGTGGCTATCATCCTCATAGATGCCCGCAACGGAATCGTGGAACAGACCCACCGCCATTTCTACATTACCCAATTGCTTCGCATACCCTATGTAGTGGTATGTGTAAACAAAATGGACCTTGTAAATTATTCAGAGGAACAGTTTGAGGCGATCAAAGAACAATTCAATGAACTCTTTAAGAAAGCCAATTACAGGGAGCAGCAATTGCAGTTTATTCCCGCCTCCTCCCTGTTCGGGGACAATATTTCCTCGAGGTCAAACCAAATGGATTGGTTTAAGGGACCGGCATTGCTCGAATACCTTGAAAGCCTTGAATGGCATTCACTGGAAAACAAATTCCCCGCAAGGTTTCCCGTACAGTATGTGATCAGGCCCAAATCAGATCAATGGCATGATTTCAGGGGATTTGCAGGAAAGCTGGCCAGCGGTACCATCAGGAAAGGTGATACCGTTGTAGCCCTTCCTTCCATGCAGGAGTCTTCCATTGAACAGATTTACCGCTTCGAGGAGCCAATTGAAGAGGCGGAATCAGGCGATAGTATCGTACTGACACTTGCCACGGAAATTGACATCAGCAGGGGCGACATGCTGGTAAGGAAAGAGGAATTGCTGGAACCCACAAAGGAGTTGGCAGCACAGGTATGCTGGCTCGACCACACCCCCCTGAAAACAGGAAAAAATTATTTGCTGCAACATGGTAGTAACCGGGTGAAAGCCAAAGTCACCAACCTCTTCAGCAGCATTAATGTATTGGATTACCAGACCATTGAAGGAGTTGAAGAAATCGGCCTGAATGAAATCGGCTACATCTCATTGAAAACCGCCAGGCCGGTATCTGCGGATAATTATTCCGCCAATAAACACAATGGAACCTTTGTGCTGATTGATGAGGCCAGCAACAGTACGGTTGGCGTTGGTTTTATCGGCTGATTCAGGTGTCTGACATCTTTTAAAAGATGTCAGACACCTTCCTTATTTTTGCCAGAACCAATACACAGGAAATGGCAGAAAAGATCATCGAATTACGAAACGCAAATATTTACCAGGGCGAGAACCTGATCCTCTCAGATGTAAATATCACCATTAACAGGGGTGAGTTCGTTTACCTGGTCGGAAAAACTGGTACCGGTAAATCAAGCCTGCTGAAAACACTTTACGGTGATCTCACCCTCAAAGAAGGAGAGGGTACTGTGGTGGGATTCAACCTGAAGGAAATGGACTGGAAAAAAGTTCCTTTCCTGCGCAGGAACCTGGGGGTGGTGTTCCAGGATTTCCAACTGCTTACAGACCGTAATGTGAACGATAACCTGAAATTCGTATTGAGGGCTACCGGCTGGAAAGATGAAAAACTGATGGATGAAAAAATCTCCGATGTACTGGATAAAGTAGGGTTGAAATCAAAGGGATTCAAGATGCCATTTGAAATGAGTGGTGGAGAACAACAAAGGGTGGACATCGCGCGCGCGCTGCTGAATTCACCCAAACTGATACTGGCCGACGAACCTACCGGAAACCTTGATCCGGAAACCTCAGATGAAATTATGCAGTTGTTGTTTCATATCAGCCGCGATTATGGTGCTGCCGTTGTCATGGCTACGCATGATTATATCGTGATCAACAAGTATCCTGCCAGAACACTGCGCACGGAAAAAGGCAGGGTTGAGGATAATGCTACGATAAATATGCAATAAGGGCGGCCGCGCTGTCCGCATTGTTAAAATGCTGGTATAAAATCTTTTTTCGCAACCTGATTTCCTCGTCTGCAAAAGGCATATGATACAGTTGCTGGATCACCCGCTGCATTGCATCGGGTGATTCTGTTATATGACAGAGCGGTCCCAGGGGCGTACCTTCAACTGCTGCCTGGTTTACAATACAATGCCGCCCGTTAAATAGGGCATTGAGTAACTTGAGTTTAACCCCCGTTTCATTGAACGATGGCAGGATATTGATCTGTGCCTTTGTAATCAGGTCATTTAATTCCTTGTCGCCGGGATTCGCTATCAGGCAGGTATGTGCCGACAAATGGGCAATTCTTTCCAGTTTCTTTGATGGGTTTTTCCCTGCAATTACAAAAGGAATTTTCAATTGGGAAAATACATTTTTCAACAGCCACCTCGCCACTTTTTCATTTTCAGCTACCTCCAGGTTACCATGATACAGGCAGAATGAACCAACGCCCTCCTCTGATTTAACCTCGTTATAGGGAAGAAAAACGGGCAGGTTATAAACCGATTTCGCTCCCAGTTTTTCCTTGTAATAATTCAGGTCTTGTTCTGACAATGTCAGAACGGTCATACGGTTAGCTGTTTTTAACTCATAGGCCCGCAATAACCTGCTCTCATTAAAATAATATGCTTTTTTAGCCAGTGAACGTTCATGCATGAACAAACGATAATAATATCTGCTTTCCACATTGAACAAACGCAGGGCCATTTTCCTTCCTGCGAATCGCTTGTCCTGGAGAAGATAGGTACTGTGGATGCCTTCCAGCAAAATCGGATAGTCATCTGCGGCAAGGCGGTCCAATAACTCGGGATGGGACCTTGATGCAACTATATAGGGCAGGTGGAAACAAAAACCTTTATGCCCTTCCAGCCGCCTGTAATAATGGACTTCACGGCAATACCTGTTTAATTCAGGCTGTTCCCCACGACCATACTCGAAACAGTGAAGGATAATATCAACCCCCATCTCATGCAAGGACCTGATGGTACAGAATATATCGATCACGCCACCGTAATCTATGGGGTAGGGTACATCATGACTGACAATATGTATTGTGTTTGCCTTAGCCACCAGTCGGAAGTATTTTTTTATAAAAAGCCAGTAATAACTCCTGCTCTCTGCCCCAGTTCCACTCCAATCGCAACTTCATGCAGTTTTCCTGCATCTTTTGATAACCGGCGCGATCTGCAAGGGCCTTGTTAATGTGCTCAGCAAGCACAGCCGGATCCGTTGTGTATAATAGAACAGCAACCGGGGCTTCTTTGTTTAAATCTTTGTAAACCGGGAAATCCACACATATCTGCGGAGTGGCAGCATGAACGTAATCAAAAAACCGATTGGCAAGGGAAAGATAATTGCTCAGCCCATTGTTTTCAAAAAGGGTAAAACCCAGGCTGGCCCTGCTGGTTACGGTTCTGAGTTCGCCGGGCAGGAGTTTACCCTTCAGTAAAACCTTTCCTTCCAACCCATACCTGCTGATCAGTTCCCTGGTCTTGTCAAGAAAATTACCATCCCCATAAATCCATAGTGGCCTGTCTACAAACTGCATGGCCGGAATCAATACTTCAAACAATCGACCTTCATTCACTGCTCCCTGGTATAAAAGAAAAGGTTCCTTTTCGGTTGAATCCTGTGCCTCCCGAAGCACCGGCACATTCCTGATAACTTCATACTGCACGCCATAATCCCGGCGGAAGATGTCTGCAATTGGCTGGTTCACCGTATACCCCAGACTGAACCTGGGAACATAAAATCGTTCAATGGACTTCCATATCCGTTGTATGAATGGCCTTGTGACCACTTCCTTCATTTCACAAAACAGCTCATGCGCATCGTACACACGGATGAAATTCCTGATCCGGGAAACCCAATACACCGGTATAATGGTATCAAGGTCAATGGCACAAAGGCAGTCGGCACGTTGAAACAGCAGCCACCAGAACAATTTTAAGTTGTACTCCAGGTAAAACAGTTTTCCCTTTTTAAAAAAGACAGGGATCCGTTTTAAGGAATAAACCGTAATATCCGGGGGACCTGCATTTTCCGGTTTGACTCCAACCAGCAGCACATCATATCCGCCATTTTCCAGGCTGGTGCAGATACGTTGCATGCGCTGGTCAAAACTCAGGTCATTCGTTACCGTGAAAATGATTCTCTTTTTTGTCATTTTCTGATGCCCTCCACTGATCGCATGACATGGTATATATTGGTAATAATCTCCACTGTTTTAAGCGATTCCTTCGGGTCCATAAAATACTGGGCGGGGTCATCAAGCGTCCTTACAAGGGCTTCGTAAACCAGGTGATGGTTGCCCATACTGCCCTGGTAGGCACCATAGTCGTTGGCCGCGCCCGATGGTGTCAATTCCGGCATGACCATCCCATCCACCGCAAAATGTTCAATTTTATTCAGGTAGCTGCCGCCGATTTTGACGGTCCCCCTTTCCCCAAAAAGGGTAAGGGAGCCTTCCATATTACTGCCATTTGCATTCAGGTTGTATTGCAGGGTTCCCCTGACGTCATTCCGGAAAGCCAGTACGGCCATCCCTTCGTCTTCAAAATCGATGAGGCCTTCATGCTGCACATTCCTTCCGGAAGCATATAGGACAGAGGAAAGATCGCCAAGAAACCAGTAAAGCAGGTCGATAAAATGACTGAACTGGGTAAACAGAGGGCCACCGTCAAGGGAGAGGGTTCCCCGCCAGGGTGCGGACTTAAAATAAGTCGCATCGCGGTTCCAGAAGGCGTTCAGCTGGAAACTATGGATCCTGCCCAGGGCATTCCGGTCCAGGAGGTCTTTTACCAGCAAAACAGGGGAATTGAACCGGTTCTGCTTTACCACAAACAACCGCTTGCCATTTTTTTCTGCTGCCAGCAACATCTGCCGGCCATCTTCCGGAAGCAGTGCCATGGGTTTTTCACAAAGCACATGATAACCAGCTGAAAGAGCGGCAATCGACTGGCTGGCATGCAACCCGTTGGGCGTACAGATAACCGCGATGTCAAAATTACCATCCTTTAATAGTTGGTCCGGATCACTGTACATTTGCGCACCATATTTATATGCAATGGCTGCCGCTTTTTCATTGACAATGTCGCAAACGGCCACCAGCTGACCATAATTAGCAGCATGGATAGCATGACGCTGTCCGATCTGACCACATCCGATAATTGCAAAACGATAGGGCATGGGCTATGAATAGAGGGGCAAAATCCAAAAAAAATAGCACTTGGCAAGCTAAATCCCGATATTTCCCTTAACTTTGCCGCCAATTTAAGCAGATTTAACTATTGGATGTTTCGTAAAATCACAAACGATGTCTTATTTAACTAAAGAAAAAAAAGCTAACATTTTCGCTGAATTTGGTGGCAATGCGGCAAACACGGGTTCTATCGAAGGACAAATTGCCCTGTTGACTGAGCGTATCAGCTCTATTTCAAAGCATTTGCAGGCTAACAAAAAAGATTTTTCAACTCACCGTGGACTGATGCAAATGGTTGGTAAGCGTAAGCGCCTTCTGACCTATATGAGTAAACACAACCTGACTGGTTATCGCCAGCTGATTGAGAAACTCGGCCTCAGGAAATAAGAGACCCGATGATAAATGAAACTATTCCCAGCTATAAATTTGTTGGGAATAGTTTTTTGCGTTTACACAAATTTATACTGGATTAATTGTTGGATGCTCCGATGGCAACTGTCGTCGGCCAGTTAATTAGGCCAGGTTAGCCAAAAAACCATAGAATTCTATGTTATCACAACCCATTAATGTCAGCTTCGAAGTAGGTAGTGGCCGTACGGTTACCATCGAAACCGGAAAGCTCGCCCGCCAGGCAGATGGAGCGGTTACCGTTCGCCAGGGAAATTGTATTATCCTTGCCACCGCCGTTGCCAACAAAGAACCTAAAGAGGGACAAAGTTTCTTCCCCCTGACCGTTGACTACCAGGAGAAATTTGCTTCTGCGGGTCGTATCCCCGGTTCTTTCTTCAAGAGGGAAAGCAAACTGAACGACTACGAAGTCCTGACCAGCCGACTGATTGACCGCGCCCTGCGCCCCCTTTTCCC
This sequence comes from Flavihumibacter stibioxidans, assembly GCF_014332695.1. Lineage (GTDB taxonomy): Bacteria > Bacteroidota > Bacteroidia > Chitinophagales > Chitinophagaceae > Flavihumibacter > Flavihumibacter stibioxidans. The sequence continues at coordinate 43,753 of NZ_MBUA01000001.1, forward strand.
GGAAGATTATTTATGCGATGTACAGATCCTCGTAACCCTGGTTTCCAGTGATCCCGAGGTAATGCCCGATGCACTGGCCTGCCTGGCCGCGTCAGCAGCACTCGCCGTTTCCGATATTCCCATCCAGGAGCCGATTTCTGAAGTACGCGTTGCCCGCATTGAAGGACAATTCGTGATCAACCCGCTCCGTTCCGAGCTGGCCAAAGCAGATATGGATTTCATCATTGGTGCAACCGAGAAAAACATCATGATGGTGGAAGGTGAATCCAAGGAATGTTCAGAGGAAGACCTCATCAAAGCCATTGAAATAGCCCACGAAGCCATCAAGTCCCAGGTGAAAGCCCAGAACGAACTGCGCGCGCTGAAAGGTGTAACCACCAAGCGTGAGTATGCGAAACCTGAGCAGAACGAAGAACTGCGTGCCAAAGTGGAAGCCTTCGGTACCGACAAGGTGTACCAGGTAGCCAAGAGCGCCCTGGCCAAGCACGACCGCAGCGACAGGTTCGAAGCAATCGGAAAGGAATTGATGGAATGGCTCAAAACCGAATACAAAGTTGCTGAAGGAGAGGAGCTGGAGCCTTCTATCAAGAAGCTTGCAAAAAAATATTACGAGGACCTGCAGTATTACGTGGTTCGCGATATGATCCTGAACGACCGCGTTCGTCTCGATGGCCGCAGCCTCGACCAGGTGCGTCCGCTCGCTATGGAAGTGGATATACTGCCCTCACCGCATGGTGCGGCATTGTTCACCCGTGGAGAAACACAATCGCTCACCACCGTTACCCTGGGTACCCCCCTTGATGAACTGCTGGTGGAAAGCGCAGCAACCTCGGATTATACAAAATTCATCCTGCATTATAACTTCCCGCCGTTTTCAACCGGCGAAGTGAAAATGATGAGGGGACCCGGCCGCCGCGAAGTGGGTCACGGTAACCTTGCCATGCGCTCCCTGAAGCAAATGATGCCTGGTGATAATTTCCCATACACCGTGCGTGTGGTAAGTGATATCCTGGAATCAAACGGATCTTCTTCCATGGCAACCGTATGTGCCGGTTCACTGGCCCTTATGGATGCAGGTATCCCGATGCCAAAACACGTTTCAGGTGTTGCCATGGGACTGATCACCAAGGAAGGAAAATTTGCCGTTCTGACCGATATCCTGGGCGATGAGGATCACCTGGGAGATATGGACTTCAAAGTAACCGGTACCCGCGAAGGAATTTGCGGTGTGCAGATGGATATCAAGGTAGATGGTCTGAGCATGGACATCATGCGCCAGGCACTGATGCAGGCCAATCGCGGTCGACTTCATATCCTGGATGCCATGTATGAAACCATGCCTGCAGCACGTGAAGACGTGAAGCCGCATGCACCGCGTATGGTGAAGATCATCATCGACAAGGAATTCATCGGAGCAGTGATCGGACCAGGTGGTAAAGTGATCCAGGAAATGCAGCGTGAAACCGGAACTACCATCAACATTGAGGAAAAGAATAACCAGGGTGAAGTAAGCATCTTCGGTACCAAGAAGGAAAATGTTGACAAAGCAATGGCCTGGATCAAAGGCATTGCCGCACAGCCAACCGTGGGTGATGTGTACGAAGCAACGGTTAAGTCTATCCAGCCTTATGGCGCATTTGTTGAATTCCTGCCAGGTAAGCAAGGCTTGCTGCACATCTCTGAAGTGAGCTGGAAACGCCTTGAAACGCTGGAAGGTGTACTGAAGGAAGGCGATGTGGTAAAGGTAAAACTCACCGGAACCGATCCCAAATCAGGCAAGTTCAAGCTGAGCCGCAAAGTATTACTGCCAAAGCCTGAAGGGCAGGGAGCACCCCGCCAGCAGGAGCAGAACGACTAGCCATCCGCTTTCAAATAACCAAAACCCCGATCACTGGTCGGGGTTTTTAATTAAATACAATGATCAATAGTTATCAACAGGTAACCATCACTGTTAGTGACAACAATGTAAGGGATATCCTCATCGCCTTACTCAGTGATGCAGGGTACGAAGGCTTTGTGGAAGAACGTTCCGTACTGAAGGCCTTCATTCCGGCAGGACAGTTTGACATTACATCCCTTGAAGATCTGCTCGGCCCATTCGGCCTGGCTTATGAAACAGAAACAATAGAGCAAAGGAACTGGAATGCCGAATGGGAAGCAGGTTTCCAGCCGGTTATAGTAGATGATTTCTGTGCTATCAGGGCCGATTTCCACCAGCCGGCGGTAGGGGTTATGTACGATATCAACATTACTCCCAAAATGAGTTTTGGCACCGGCCACCACGCCACCACCTGGCTGATGGTGCAGACTATGCGCAGGATTTCATTCGAAGAGAAAAAGGTTCTTGACTTTGGAACCGGAACCGGCATCCTGGCCATCCTGGCAGAAAAAATGGGTGCCAGTGAAATCCTGGCCATCGACAATGATAGCTGGAGCATTGAGAATGCCGCAGAAAATATTACCCGCAATCAATGCCGTCGCATAAAATTATTGCAGGCAGATACGATTCAGGTTCAGGAACAATTCGACATCATATTAGCAAATATCAACAAGCATGTGGTGCTGTCACAGTTGCATGTGATGTTGGAACATTGTAAACCAGGGGGATTGATTGTGGTAAGCGGCCTGCTGCAATCGGATGCAAATGATCTCAAAGCCGCAATAGAAGCGCATCCGCTGACGTTAGTGGATATGCAACAACACAACAGTTGGCTATGCTGGAAGATGATTGTTAAAGAAAACGGATGAGTGGATTTTGAATTACCGTTTTCATTATTTTTGAAATCCAACTTAACCGGAAAATGAAAGAGGCTCTGCTGATATTTTTGGCCTATTGTATCGGCTCTATACCTACCGCAGTATGGGTAAGTAAATATTATTTCGGGATAGATATCCGCGAATATGGAAGTGGCAATGCCGGCGCTACCAATACATTCCGTGTGCTCGGTTCCAAATGGGGCACACTGGTGATGATCATTGACGTGTTAAAAGGTCTCGCAGCAGTTAAACTGGCACTCCTTTTACCCTATTATGTTGAAAATGACCTGGCGCTTACCAATTTCCAGATAGCGCTTGGAATGACAGCCGTTCTGGGTCATATTTTCCCATTATGGGCAGATTTCAAGGGTGGGAAAGGGGTGGCCACTTTATTCGGACTGGTTATCGGAATTTCTCCCTGGACAGCCCTTTGTTGTTCGGGCGTATTCCTGCTGGTTCTTTATCTCACCCGGTTTGTTTCATTAAGTTCCATTCTCGCAAGCGTTGCCTTTCCGGTTTTTATACTGGTGATCTTTAATGTGGACAATAATGCCTATCGTGTGTTTGCCATTGTTGTAGCCCTCCTGGTGATCCTGACCCACCAGAAAAACATCAGCCGCCTCCTGAGAGGAAGTGAAAGCAAAGTGCCGATTCTGAAATACCGCGACCGGAAACGAAAGAGAAAGCCCTAATCCGTTCTTTTTGAAGGTTTAACGTCTTCTTCGTTAACTTTACACCGGGTTGGTATAACAATTGAATAACCATTCCTGAAAACCCGAATACACATGAAAAATTTCCTCCTTGTTGCAGTATTGGCAACCAGCCTTGTTTCCTGTAGCAAAAACCCCATTACGGGGAGAAGTCAATTGACCCTCTTTTCAGAAGCCGAGATCCAGACTATGGCTTCAACGGAATACACTACTTTCCTCTCTCAGAATAAGGTAGTAAGTACCAATACCAGCAAAGACGCTGAAATGGTTAGACGGATTGGTCAGCGTATTTCTACCGCAGTAACCAAGTATTACACGGAAAAAGGCCTCAGCCAGGAATTGGCTGGTTATAAATGGGAATATAACCTGGTCGATTCAAAGGAAGCCAATGCCTGGTGTATGCCCGGTGGGAAAATCGTAGTTTATACGGGACTGCTTCCCATAACCCAGAACGAAGCGGCACTGGCTGTTGTAATGGGGCATGAAATTGCCCACGCCCTCGCCAAGCATGGTAATGAACGTATGAGCCAGGGTATGATCCAGCAACTGGGCGGTGTGGCCCTTTCGGTGGCAGTTGCCAATAAACCTTCAGAAACCCAGAATCTTTTTATGACCGCTTATGGCCTGGGTACTACATTGGGGGCAATCCTGCCTTTCTCCCGGAGCAATGAACTGGAAGCGGATAAATTTGGCCTGATGTTTAGCGCGATGGCTGGTTATAACCCCCAGGAAGCCATCGCCCTCTGGAAGAGAATGGCAGCCGCAAGCGGAGGAAACCGCCCCCCCGAATTTGCCAGTACACACCCTACTGAGGAAACACGTATTAAAAGATTGGAAGAGATGATGCCGGAGGCCCTGAAGTATTATAAGCCGGTGAAACCTTGATTTTCATCAAAATATTGAATCCCGCTGCATTTCAGCGGGATTTTTTTGCTTTTTTCCCATGTCCTTCGGGCATATTCCGTTAAATTTGCATCCCGCTATAATTATCTTTTTCAGCTAAATTATACCAGGTATGTCGCAGGATTTATTCGAAAAATTACAATATAAAGACGAAAGAAATCTGCTCATCCAGGGATTACCTTCCTCTATAGAAAAGCAGTTCAACAAATTGACTTTTGCTAAAAATGTAACCCCTTTACTAAAAAGCAGACGCATTGATTTTGCCCTGGTTTTTGCCATCAATGAAAACCAGTTGAATGGCATCCTGAAAGATGTATTACCGGCTTTGCACGAAGAATCCAAACTCTGGATAGCCTACCCTAAAACCAGCTCCAAAATTGTCACCAACCTGAACCGCGACTGCAGTTGGAATATGGTGGTGAACGCTGGTTATGAAGGTGTAAGGCAGGTAGCCCTGGACTCAGTCTGGAGCGCTCTTCGCTTTAAAAAATGCGAACAGATCGGTGAGATGAAACGGGCATCAGCCAATGGAGGAACTCCGGCACCGGTTGAGGGGGTGGATTTTAAAGAGAGAAAAGTTGAGATCCCGGAAGAACTCCGCAAACAACTCTGCCTGAAAAAACATAAAAAAGCACTCGACTTATTTGAAACGCTTTCTTTTACCAACAAGAAAGAATATGTGCAATGGATCAATAGTGCTAAAAAAGAAGAGACCCGCCAGAATCGGTTAAGCGCCACCGTTGAAAAATTGCTGGCAGGGAAAAAGAATCCAACAGAAAAATAGGATTTCATTCCTCCCGCTTTCCCAATATTTTTTCCAGGTCTTCCTTGAAGACCATTTCTTTTTTCAGCAGCAGGTCAGCCACCTGTTGCAATAAGTGTTTGTTCTGCCTGAGTATCTCCAAAGCCCGCTGGTAGGCAGTTTCCACCAGTTTCCTCACCTCTTCGTCTATGATCCTGCCGGTTTCTTCACTATATGGTTTTTGAAGGCTCATGTCGCGCTGGCCGGTAGAGTCATAGAAACTGATATTACCCAGTTTTTCATTGAAACCGAAATACACCACCATCATATATGCCTCCCGCGTAACCTTTTCGAGGTCATCCAGTGCTCCGGAAGACACTTCCCCAAAAGCCACTTCCTCCGCGGCCCTTCCGGCCAGGGTTGCAGAAAGTCTTTCATTAAAAGCTGTTTCACTCCGCAATTGTTTTTCCTCCGGCAGGTACCAGGCAGATCCAAGTGATTTACCTCTAGGAATGATCGATACTTTTACTATCGGATCAACATGTTTGAGCAACCAGCTTACTACCGCATGACCTGCTTCGTGAATGGCAATGATATTTTTCTCCTCCCTGGAGATGATCTTGCTTTTTTTCTCGATTCCGGCCACAATTCTGTCGATGGCATCCATAAACTCCTGTCGTCCGATCCTTTCCTTTTTTCTGCGGGCTGCGATCAGTGCCGCCTCATTACAGATATTGGCAATATCAGCACCGGAGAAACCCGGGGTCTGCCCGGCCAGGAGCGCCAGATCTATGTTGTCCTCCATTACCAATGGCCGCATATGTACTTTGAAAATCTCTTCCCTTTCTTTCATGTTGGGAAGCTCGAGGTAAATATGCCGGTCAAATCTCCCGGGTCTTAACAGGGCCGGATCCAGCATATCGGCCCGGTTGGTGGCAGCCAGCACAATTACACCACTATTGGTTCCGAAACCGTCCATCTCGGTCAGCAACTGGTTCAGCGTACTTTCCCTTTCATCATTGGCACCACTCAGGAAAGCTCCTTTCCCTCTGGAGCGACCAATGGCATCAATCTCATCAATAAAAATGATACAGGGGGCTTTCTCCTTGGCCTGCTTGAAAAGGTCCCGCACCCTTGAAGCACCTACTCCCACAAACATTTCCACAAACTCCGATCCGGAGATGGTGAAAAATGGTACCTGGGCTTCGCCTGCCACGGCTTTGGCCAGCAAGGTCTTACCGGTACCAGGCGGGCCAACCAGTATTACTCCCTTGGGTATCTTTGCTCCCAGGCGGGTAAATGTTTCCGGGTTCTTCAGGAAGTCTACAATTTCCCGAACTTCCTGCTCCGCTTCCTCCAGTCCGGCAACATCATCGAAACTAACCTTGCTCTTTTCCTTTTCTATCAGGGTGGCGGTAGACTTTCCGAAATTAAATATGCCGGCGCCACCGGCTCCACCTGATCTGCGGAGAATGTAGGACCAGAGAAAAATCATTACTATTAACGGTAATACCCAAACGAATATATTTCCGATCCAGTCCTGTTCTTTTACATAACTTACCTCGATTTTATCACTATCCGGAATCCCCTTTTGTGCTTCCTCCAGCTTCTTCTCAAACTGCTCGACTGAACCGATATTGAAGCTGTAATGCGGACCTGCCTGTATACCTTTCCCGAAGGGTGGTTTCAACACTTCCCTGAACATCGAATCATTGGCGAATTCCTTTTTAATGTACACATCGGCCCTTTCGTTATTGATAACCACCACCTTCTCTACAGCCTTTCGGCTGAGCATGTCTTTTTCAAATACCTTCCAGGAGATCTCAGAACTGGAAGTATATCTCGACAGAAGTGTCGGCAGCAAAAAAAATAACAATATGAGCAGGTAAACCCACCATTTGCCGGAGCTGAATAAACCACCACCCGGCAAACCATTTGGTTTTTTGGAAGAAGGCCCGGTTTGTTTTGCCATAGTGACCAAAAAATAATCATTATTCCCGAGCTGGCAAATGACTTGACTATGTAAGGAAATCAGGTCCGCTATCAGGCAATTGATCTCTGGCTAAGGCCGGGGGTAGCGGCTGCCGGCTTTTTCTTTTTGAGTTTGTTGATCCAGATAAGCGTTCCCGTTACAGGCAAACTGGTTGCAACCAGGCATGCTATAAAGTAAAGTATCTTACTGAAACTGCCATATACGTTTCCAATATGAAGGGCTTTTACAGAACCTGAAATCCTTTCGTTCACGGGTTTGCTGCTGAAAATTTCAGTTTTTAATACGGCTGCACTGTATTGGTCCAGCATAATCCTGTCACCCGCGGCAGGAGCAAAAAAACCGGTTTTGTTTTTGGTTACAGTTACAATACCGTCCGGAGAGCCGGCAAAGGCAATCCTGCTGATACCTGCATAGGGGAGTTGAGCATTGACCTGTTCAAGATAGGCTGCAACTGTTGGTTTTATGGCTTGGCCTTCTGCTGGTAAAACTGATTTCAGGGACTCTTCCCGCGATGCTCCCCTGGGCTTATACGTTCCAAGTACTTTATGAAAACCATCTCTGTACCATTCAAAGGACCAGGTCAATCCGGTAAGGCTCATGATGAGCAGTAAAAATGAAGAATAAAAACCAAGTGTGTTGTGAAGATCATGGTTAACACGTTTCCAGTTGGCACTGAATTTCACCTTAAGTCCCTGCCGCCACATGCGTGCCTTTTGCGGAATCCAGATGATCAATCCTGAAATTACCAGTAAACTAAAGATAACCGTTGCCCAGCCTACAATCGGGCGACCGATTTCCATATCCAGTAATAACCACCTGTGCAATTTGAACATGAACATAAAAAAGCCGTAACCGGCTCCTTCGGTGGTTCCCAATACCTCACCGGAATAAGGATTTACAAAATAGGTAGTTCCCCTGTCGGGCCTGGGAGCACCAGCACTCTTTGTCGTTTTTTCCGTGGTTTTCATCACTGTAACCTGCCAGGTCCTCAAACTGTCGGCAGGAATCGTAACAGCGGTAATCCGGCCATCCTGAAGACTATCCATCACCTTTGCCATCAGCGTTTCTGCGGTAAGCAGCCGGGTCTTTTGTTCTGATGCCAGTTTGTATTTGCCGGGCTCCAGCCATTCCTGTATATCGGAGCTGAAAGTATAAACAGTACCACTGAGACAAACAACGAAAAGGATCAGGCCACTTGCCAACCCCATCCACAAATGCAAATCATTCAGGAGTTTTCTGACCTTTTGCCAACCAGATTTGGACGTATTTACTTTCATATTCAGCAAAAATCTGTAAATACCACTCATAGCTGTTTATGCAATCAGGAAAAAAACGGCCCTCACTCAGCGAACAATTACTGTCCCCAGGTTTTTAAGCAGTTCGCGTTCCATCTGCTTGAGGGCCTGGTGCGTTTGCAACAGGGTGATCTGTTCTTCCGGAGAATGCTGCAGCCCAAGGTCACGCTGGTTTTCTTCCATCATCCGCTTTATTTTGCGAAGCTTCAGGTATCCGAGTGTTGAGATCACTTCCTCCCGAAAAGTTTCCTCACGCGATACCACAGGCAACTGAAATTTGTCTTTCCATTTCAGACTCAGTTCATATGGAAATTCAAGCAGGGATACAACCACAGTACTGAGCGTCTGGTTTTCATGATAAAAGAAATTCCTGGCAGTAGGTTCCAGCCCTGCATCATACCATAGTTTATAGGTATTGACAACCTCCAGCAGTTCCTTGTTATCGAACAGGTCTTCCTCTGCCAGCTCATCGAAAATATGGTCAGCCACTTTATGCCCTTCATCCCAGGGCTTCAGTCCGAATTCGATCAGGGCCCTAACGACGGCCCTTTCCTGTAATTCATCTTTCAGTAAAAGTTGAAATCCTTCATCAGTGATTTCAACACTCTCCATAGGAGGAGGCATTCCGTCATCCGGGAAAGGAGGCATATCCTGCTGGGATTTGCTTTCCATTTTATTCACCCTTTCGCGGATAAATTTATTCACCAGGTTGGTGAAACCTGTTTCCTCAATTTTCAGCAGTTCAGCACATTGCCTGATATAATCCTGCTGGCGCGTGAAATCCTCCGTTTTATTGATACGCGAAAGGGTCTCCGCAATCTGGTTCACCACAGCCGCTTTTTTCTGGCTGTCGCTGCCGGCGTCTTTAAGGGCCACTTCCAGTTGAAATAAAATGAAGTCCTTTTTGTTGTCTGCCACAAACTGCCTAAAAGCATCAGTGCCTACTTTGTTTACATAACTGTCAGGATCTTCCTTATCGGGAATGAGTACCAGTTTTACATTCAATCCTTCTTCGAGAGCCATATCCAGTCCACGCAGCGCGGCTTTCACCCCGGCAGCATCACCATCATAAATGATGGTGAGGTTATTGGTGTATTTTCTCACCAGCCTGATCTGGTCCGTTGTCAGTGAAGTGCCGCCGCTGGCCACTACATTTTCGATACCGGCCTGGTGAAGGGATGTTACATCGGTATAACCTTCTACCAGCAGGCATTCGTCGAATTTATCGATCACCTGCCGGGCAAAATACATCCCGTACAGGATCCGGCTCTTGATGTATATCTCGTTTTCCGGCGTATTGATATACTTGGGGGCCTTGTCATTCTTTTTAATGATACGTGCCCCGAAACCAATCACTTTTCCGGTGGTATTATGCACCGGGAAAATGATCCTGCCCCTGTAATTGTCCACCAGCTCCTCGTTGCGAACGGCCGCCAGACCGGATTTCACCAGCAGTTCACGGTTATATTGTTTACCCAGCGCTTCCGTTACAAATGCATTGCGCGATTCCTTGCAATAGCCGATCTGGAATTTTCGTATAATGCTCTCCGTGAATCCCCTTTCTTTCAGGTAACTGAGTCCGACAGCCTGCCCTTCTTCATCTTCCAGCAGCACTTTGGAAAAATACTGCTGCGCAAAGCTGTTCAGGATATAAAGACTGTCGGCCACCTGTTGCTGTGCCCTGACCTCCGCACTCACCTCGGTTTCTTCCACCTCGATATTGTAACGGTTGGCCAGCCATTTCAGGGCTTCCACATAGGAGTACTTTTCGTGCTCCATGATAAAGCTGATGGTGTTACCGCTTTTACCACAGCCAAAACATTTATAGATCTCCTTGTTGGGCGAAACGGTAAAGCTGGGAGATTTTTCGTTGTGAAAAGGACAAAGCCCCAGGTAATTGGTGCCTCTTTTTTTCAGCTTCACAAAGCTGCCCACCACATCAATGATATCAATGCGGTTAAGGATCTGCTGTATGGTAGCCTGGGTAATCATGTAGAAAAGGGCAATTTACAACAAACCGGAGAGATGGAGGAAGGGAGAATTTCCCTTCACCCGTCGGGTGCCACCCGACGGGTGAAAGGTGGCAGATAGCGGATGGCGGATTTCCTTAGATTTGCAACCCAAAATTGAATTGAATGATTCCTTACTGGATGTCGCGTACAGAAATGTTACTGGGTGATGAGCCCATCGAAAGGCTGATGACCCGGAATGTTCTGGTAGTGGGATTAGGCGGGGTAGGTGGTATTTGCGCCGAAATGATTGCCAGGGCCGGAGTGGGCAGGATGACCATTGTCGATGCAGACCATGTTGACCTGAGCAATTGCAACCGGCAGATCCCGGCGTTACATTCCACAGCAGGTAAACTGAAGGCGGAAGTGATGGCCGAACGGCTGAGGGACATTAACCCCGCCATTGAACTGACCGTATTACCGGAATACATCAGGGACGAAAGAACCCGCGAAATCCTTGCCGCCCAGCACTACGATTATGCGGTGGATTGTATTGACACCCTGTCGCCAAAAGTATTTTTCATCAAATCCTGTGTGGAAATGGGAATCCCGGTGGTCAGCGCCCTGGGGGCAGGAGGGAAGGTTGACCCCAGCCTGGTCGAGATTAGTGAACTGGAAAACACCCATATCTGCAATCTTGCAAGGTATGTGCGCAAAAGGCTGAATAAACTGGGTGTCAGGAAAGGTATCAAAGTGGTCTTTTCACCGGAGAGGGTGGACCAGGACAGAATCATAGAAACAGAAAAAGCATATCCGAAAAAGTCCCTGATCGGAACCATTTCCTATATGCCTGCCATTTTTGGGTGCATGTGCGCCAGTGTAGTAATCCGCGACCTGTACCAGCAGCCGGTTACAACTGAAGGGCCTTCTTCAGTTCTTCCAGACTGACGATACCTTGCTTGTCCCATACTTTCTGGCCGTTCTTATAAACAAAGAAATGCGGAAGGGCTTCAACATTCATTTGTTTCATGAGGGCAGTATGAACACCCGCATCTATTTTCGTCAATGCAAACTGACCCGATAAATCCTTCTCCAATTGCTGAAGAACCGGCTCCATCTTGCGGCAGGGAGGGCACCAGGTAGCCCCGAAATCAACCAGCACCAGGTTGGATTGCTGAACGAGCTTGTTGAAATCTTCCGTTCCCATCTGGGAAACAGGCTTATCACCTTTTACCGGCTTCCCTTCGCGCTTCCATTTATTCATACCACCAACCAGTTCGAATACGGTATACCCCCGGGTCCGTAAAACCTCAGCAGCTTCTGCACTGCGGATACCGGATGCACAATAGACCAGTACCGGCCTTGATTTATCCAGGTGCTGGGTACGCTCATTAAACTGTTTTTCATTCAACCAGTCTGCCAGCATGGCGTTGTCTATATATCCTGACTTGTACTCTTTGGATGTCCTGACATCCAGGATTTGAACCGATCCGGATTTGATTTTCTGCTCAAAAGCGGTTGGGTCCAACCTTGACTGAGTCTGGCCATTTAACTGGCAACTGCCCGCAAACAGGACAATGGCGAAAAGCAATACTATTTTTTGCATGAAGATTTACTTTAATTCAGGTACAAATTTAGTGTGCTGCTTCAATGCTTCCATCACATTATAAATAATCGGACATCGTCCATAATGCATCAGGGTGCCAAAGATCCTTTGGTGGAAGCCATTTTTGTGCAAATGAGGAAATTCACGGCAATCTGCGAACCGGTTTTCGTAGATGGTACATTTATTATCAGCCAGGAAATGACAGGGGATGGTATTGATGACCAGCATACCCCCTGTGCTTTCTTCCAGGTACTTTTCCTTAACAGCTGCCAAACTGGTATGCAACCTCTCTGCCAGTGACTGTGCCTCATCTGCACTTACATTAATCATCAGGCTCCGGCAGCAATTACCACAGGCAGTACAATCAATCAGGGGTTCGATCTCTCCGTTCAACTCATGAACAAGACTGTCCAGTTCAATGTCTGAGTGCTTCAGGAAATCCCTGAATGCTTCATTTTCCGCGGTCTTTGCTGCTGATTCACCAGCAATAAAGGAAAGGTCGGTTACCAGCTGAAGATCCTTATTCCTCATCTTCTTCCTCCCATTCTTCCTCGTCTCCCTCTTCATCATAAAGGGAAAGGATGGCAGCAGCACTGTCATAATCCAGTTCTTCAATCACCTGGTAAATTGGGTCGGTACGCATTTTCCAGAAATCTTCCTCTACCTGTCCGAAGCTCCTCAGCAGGATACATTTATCCGTTAAAGCAAGTACGGAGATCAGTTCGATGTCTGACTCCTCCGTGTCCCTGAGCAGGTAAAAATTTCCTGGTTGCAGATCGGCGTAATTTGCCATGGGAATAGGGGTTTATAGTGTTGTTAATAAATGCAATTCTCACTCCTCACCATTGCCATCCTCAAAATACGCATCTTCATTGCTGTAATAAGCAGTCTGCCATTCTTTTACTTTTTCATCACTCAGCAACTCAAGAATTTCATGAATCGGATCCTGCTTCTTGCGCCACTCAGTAATCTCCGTTTCTCCAAAACGGGTGATAAACAAACAATAATCCGTTTCCATGTTCACCTTGATCAATGAAATCGGTCCCTCTTCTTTTTCCTGGATGAGATAATAACAACTCGTCTCCAATAAGGAATAGCTATACATACTCTACAATTTTTCAACAGTTAAAACTAAATAACGGGTTGTAAATCAGCACTCAATGGGTTAGTATGGGCCGGGTGGTTAAGGCAGGGCGAAAAGGTTAGTAGTAATGCTTCGCTGCTGCTTGTTAACCGGTGCGGGAGATCAAAAATATGATTATTCTCATAGAAGAAAAATTCAGGACAGTATCCGGGGCAAATTTAAAATTAAGTTAACCAATAGGTATTGATATTCAATATTATACATATATGCTACTATTTTCCACAAAGGTGCAAAACCGGTGCGGTCATCATGCCCCTGCTTTCTTTATATTTGCCGGCTTAGTGCAATAAAGATCAGAACATGGCAGAAATCAACAAAGCAGGATTTGAGTATACCGAAGATTCCATCCGGAGCCTCGACTGGCGCGAGCACATCAGGTTGCGGCCGGGCATGTATATAGGCAAACTGGGCGATGGCAGTAGTGCGGACGATGGCATCTACGTATTGTTAAAGGAAGTGATCGACAACTGTATTGACGAACATACCATGGGCTATGGTAAACAGATCGAGCTGAATATTAAAGACCGTACCGTTTCTATCCGGGATTATGGCCGGGGCATTCCCCTCGGCAAAGTGGTGGACGTGGTCAGCAAGATCAATACCGGTGCCAAGTACGACAGCAAGGCATTCCAGAAAAGTGTGGGACTGAACGGTGTAGGTACCAAGGCGGTAAATGCCCTCAGTCAATATTTCAAGGTGACGGCATTTCGCGAAGGCAAGGAGAAAACAGCCGAATTCGAAAAGGGAGTGCTGGTGAAAGAACACAAGGAAACCGGTTCCAAAGAAAACAACGGAACCCTGGTTAATTTCATTCCCGATGAAACCGTGTTCCGCAACTTTCATTTCCAGGAAGAATATATTGAGAACCTGCTGTGGAATTATTGTTACCTCAACGCTGGATTGGTCATCCTGTTCAATGGCAAGCGATATGTGAGTAAGAACGGCCTGCTGGACCTGCTGCAACGTAAAACCAATGAGGACGAACTTCGTTACCCGATCATTCACCTGAAGGGAAATGATATTGAGGTGGCCATCACCCACAACAATGATTATGGTGAAGAACTGTTCAGTTTCGTGAACGGCCAGTTTACCACACAGGGCGGAACCCATCAGCAGGCTTTCCGGGAAGCTTATGTAAAAGTGATCCGAGATTTTTATAAGAAAGATTACGAAGCTTCGGATATACGTGCCAGTATTACAGCTGCAGTATCTGTGCGGGTGGTAGAACCGGTATTCGAATCCCAGACCAAGACCAAGCTCGGCTCGCAATACGTGGAAGAAGGCGGGCAGAGCATGAAGAATTTCGTGTATGAATTTTTGGCAAAAGAACTGGACAACTATCTGCACAAAAACACCACTACTGCAGAAGCCCTGAAGAAAAGGATCGAACAGAGCGAACGCGAAAGAAAGGAGCTGGCGGGCATTAAGAAATTGGCCAACGAAAGGGCAAAGAAGGCCAACCTGCACAATAAAAAGTTACGCGATTGCCGCTTCCATTATAACGAAGAACCATCTGGCAAGGATAAGGAAACCGTACTGCAGAAACAACGGGAAAGCACCATCTTTATCACTGAGGGTGATTCAGCCAGCGGATCAATTACAAAAGCACGTAATGTCGAAACCCAGGCTGTGTTCAGCCTTCGTGGAAAGCCCCTGAACTGCTTCGGGCTCACTAAAAAAGTGGTGTATGAGAATGAAGAATTCAACCTGCTGCAACACGCCCTGAATGTGGAAGAAGGCGTTGAAAACCTGCGCTACAACAATATCGTTTTCGCTACCGATGCCGATGTGGATGGTATGCATATCCGCCTGTTGCTGATGACCTTCTTCCTGCAGTTCTTCCCCGACCTGGTGAAAAACGGCCATGTGTATATCCTTGAAACGCCTTTATTCAGGGTTCGCAACAAACAGGAAACCATTTACTGTTATGATGAAACGGAAAAACAGGCTGCCGTTAAAAAGCTGGGCAGCAAACCGGAGATCACTCGATTTAAGGGATTGGGTGAGATCTCACCCGACGAATTTGCCCGTTTCATTGGTGAAGACATGCGTAAACAACCGGTATTGGTAATGCCGGAAACGCATATCCAGCAACTGCTGGAATATTACATGGGCAAGAATACACCCCAGCGCCAGGACTTTATTATTGACAACCTGAAGGTGGAACTGGACCTGGTTGAAGAAGTAACAGAAGGTTGATTCATTGACAGAATGACGAAAAAAACAAGCCTACATGATTCACATTGTTTTTAACGAACCGGATATCGAAGTATTACAACAGGCCATCGCGATGGACGAAAGCCTCCAGGGTGAAGTGATGCTTATAAGAGATGACTATGCTGTTGGTCCGATCGAGAATATATATAAAGGTGAGGGCCGGGAAACCCGTCATAACTGGTGGCGAGAGGTACTGGCAGGAGGTGATTACGATGGCAAGGCGGATACCGGTGAAGTGGATGATTATAAGACCGTGGCTGAGTTGGTTGGAACCCTGCGCCGTGATCCGGAAGCGACCGTTTGGATATGGGCCGCACAGAACAAACATGATGTGAGTGGCTATTACTGGCTGCTGCATTTCATGAAAGAATTTCAGGGCAGGGTATTTATTCTCTACCTGAATAATCTTCCCTTCCTGAATGAGAAAGGCCAGTTGTTTTATCCAACCTGGCTCAGTACCATCCCGCCAAAGGAATTCCTGAAAGCAAAAAAACTTTCCAGGCCGATTACCCTCAGTGAGTTTGAAGTGGACCCCGATGAGTGGACCCGCCTTTCCAGTGAAAACAAAGGTGTTCGCATCCTGGAAGGAGGGAAGAAACTGGTGCAGTATGATTACGATTTCTTTGATGCCGACCTGCAGAAATTCATTACCGCAGAGTGGCAGAAAGCCAGCAAGATCATCCACCAGTTCCTGTCAAAGAACAAGCAAACTACCGGCGATGCCTACCTGTTATGGAGACTGAAAAAACTGGTTGCTGACGGGAACTTTGATGTTCAGGGAGAAATTAAGAACATGAAGGATTTTGAAGTGAAGGCAAAAAGCAACCTTCCCGTTGAATCAGAATAAAGATTTTTAAATGGTAAAAGCCGTTCACCATATTGCCATTATTGCAGGGGACTATGAACGCAGCAAGAAGTTCTATACCGAAGATCTCGGTCTGCAGGTTGTCAGAGAGGTCTTCAGGGAGGATCGTAATTCCTGGAAACTGGATCTTGCCCTCAATGGTAATTATATTATTGAGCTCTTCTCCTTTCCGGGCGCACCGGTCAGGCCTTCCAGACCCGAAGCGCAGGGGTTGAGACACCTGGCTTTCAGTGTGGAAAACCTTGACAGGTCAGTTGCTGAATTGGAAGCAAAGGGTGTCATTACCGAACCTGTGAGGGTTGATCCCTATACCGGTAAACGGTTTACTTTTTTCAGTGACCCGGATGGGTTGCCATTAGAATTATACGAAATATAAACAAGCAAGGATAATGTCGAAAGGGAAGCTAAACGAACAATTGTACACGAATGAATCCGGGATCCAGGGGCAGTATAAGACCTGGTTTCTCGATTATGCATCCTATGTGATCCTGGAGCGTGCGGTTCCTGCCATTGAAGACGGACTCAAACCGGTACAGCGAAGGATCCTGCATGCCATGAAGGAAATGGACGACGGCCGTTTCAACAAAGTGGCCAATATTATCGGGCAAAGCATGCAATACCATCCGCATGGGGACGCCAGTATTGGTGATGCGTTGGTAAATATGGGGCAGAAGGACCTGATGATCGAAACCCAGGGTAACTGGGGCGATGTAAGAACCGGTGACCAGGCTGCTGCACCCCGTTATATTGAAGCACGACTCAGCAAGTTTGCACTGGAGGTTGCTTTCAATAACAAGACCACCAACTGGCAGCTCAGTTATGACGGCAGAAAGAACGAACCGGTAACCCTGCCAATGAAATTCCCCCTGCTGCTGGCCCATGGAGCAGAAGGGATCGCAGTAGGTTTGTCTACCAAGATCCTTCCGCATAATTTCTGCGAACTGATTGACGCTTCCATCAAATACCTCAAAGGGAAAAAATTCGAGATCTTTCCCGACTTCCAGACCGGAGGCATGATTGATGTCAGCAATTACAACGAAGGGAAAAGAGGGGGCAAGGTAAGGGTACGTGCCCTGATCGAGGAATTCGATAAAAAGACCCTGCTGATAAAAAACGTGCCTTATGGTGTGACCACCGGCGGACTGATTGATTCCATTATCAAGGCCAACGACCAGGGTAAGATCAAGATCAAAAAAGTAACGGACAATACCGCAGCGGATGTGGAGATACAGGTTGACCTTGCACCGGGTATATCTCCCGATATTACCATTGATGCCCTGTACGCCTTTACAGATTGTGAAGTCAGCATTTCACCGAATGCCTGCGTGATCGTTGACCAGAAGCCGCGCTTCCTGAGTGTGAACGATTTGTTGACCACTGCTACCGAAAACACCAAGGACCTGCTGAAACGCGAACTGGAGATCAAACTGGCTGAACTGCAGGAAAAATGGCATTATACCTCACTGGAAAAGATCTTCTTCGAAGAAAAGATCTACAAGGAACTGGAGAAAAAACACGAAACCTGGGAGAAGGTGCTCGAAGCCATCGACAAGGCCTTCTTACCGTTCAGGAAGCAATTGAAGCGCGCTGTCACCAGGGAAGATATTGTCAAACTAACGGAAAAGCCTGTCCGCAGGATCTATAAACTTGATATTGATGAGCTGAATGCGCAGATACTCGGACTGGAAGCAGAGATCAAGCAGGTTCATTACGACCTCGAGCACCTGGTTGAATTTGCCATCGCTTATTATGAAAACCTGCTGAAAAAATTTGGCAAAGGGCGCGAAAGGAAAACAGAGATCAGGCCTTTCGAAGCCATCCAGGCCAAGCAGGTAGCCATAGCCAATACCAAACTCTATGTGAACTGGGCCGACGGTTTCATAGGAACTTCCCTGAAAAAGGATGAGCTGGTTTTTGAATGTTCCGACCTGGATGATATCATTGTCTTTACCCGGCGCGGACTCATGAAAGTAGTGCGGGTAGGCGAGAAGGTCTATATAGGAAAAGATATTATTCATGTGGCGGTGTTCACCAAGAGCGATGAACGTACTACCTATAATATGATCTATGTGGACGGCGGTACAGGAACCAGCTATGCCAAAAGGTTTAATGTTACCGGTATTACACGCGACAAGGAATATGACCTCACCCGCGGTAATGAAAAAAGTAAAGTGCATTATTTCACTGCCAATGCCAATGGTGAAGCGGAGGTAGTGACTATTGTGCTGAGTCCCAACTGTCCGGCGCGTAATAAATCCTTCGACTTCTATTTCGAAGAACTGGAGATCAAAGGAAGGAGCGCGATGGGCAACCAGGTCAGCAAATACCCGATTAAAAATGTGAAGTTCAAGGAGGCTGGCCGTTCCACACTCAGTGCCATCAAATTGTGGTTTGATGATAAATTCGGCAGGCTGAACACAGAAGAAAAGGGTATTTACCTGGGTAATTTTGATGGTTCGGAAAAATTGCTGGTGGTATACGGAGACGGCAACTATGAATTGACCGACCTGGAAATGACCCAGCGTTTTGAGCCTGATAAAATCCTGCTGATTGAGAAATTCAACCCGGATAAAATTATTACCGCGGTATATCTGGACAACGAAAAGCTTCAGTTCAATGTGAAGCGGTTCAGGATCGAAACATCCACCCTGCAGAACAGGTTCCTCTTTATCAAGGAAGGTAATGGCAACCGGCTCGAAGTGGTAACCACAGACAGTAAGCCTGTGTTGTTATTGCATACCGGCAGAGGAGCCCAGGCAAGGACACAGAAGATCAAACTCGGAGATTTTGTGGAAGTAATGGGCTGGAAAGCTGTAGGTAACAAACTGGCAGATTATAATAAGAGCACCGAAATGGAATGGGAACCGAAGGAAAAGGAAGAGGATGGACCCCAGGCATCATTGTTCTAATATAAAGGCCATCTGTAACAGATGGCCTTTAATTATTTCAGGTTGTTTAAAATCAGGTTAATCCAACCACCTACTATTTTATTGGTGGTTTTCGTCTCACCCTTACACTTCCATTTTGCTGCAGGTTACTGGAAAGGAATACTTCCTGCGGCGTATTGCCATCATATACAATCATCAGGGCAGTGTTGGGTGGAATACTGCCAAGATTCTCGGCAAACATCGCGATATCATTGAATTCCTTGGCAGGATCTAGCTTGATATAAATAGTGGTTGCCTTTGCGGAGATCATTTGTTTTTCCAGCACCGGCGTGCCATTTAAGAAAACTGTAATTGTATCTCCATCTATATCACCGTTATCATAAAAACTTACCCTGATCGAATCAGAATTAACAGTAACCTCATTTGCAACGATGGTTTGACGCTGCTTGAACCGGGAGGTTAAAGAGTTGGCATCAAGGGTTGGGCCTTTTACCACACTTCTGTTATTGCCGGCAGAAGTAACTGCATTCTTGATTTCCGGACCGTCCTTGTCATCCAGCACGATCACATCTTCAATGGATGGCTGCCAAAGCTTTTTGGCAATCCCTTCATTGATCGCCTCATCTTCCTGAACCAGGGAGTCAAGGGAGAACAGCACCCTTAGTTCCGGGCAGGTGTAACGGTATTTGCCTTCAGACATGAATGCCCCGCGAACAAAACTTCCAACCTTGGAAACACGTAATGTACCTTCGAAACTCATGTTACAGGTCACCCCGTCAATGGAATTTTCCTTGTAGAAAACCACAGGTATATCCGGTATACTTACCTGCCTGGTTTTGGGATCATAGGTTCCCTTGATATAAAAACTTTGGTATCCATTCCGAAAATAATACCCAAAAACACCCTCTACCTTATTTCCTTTTTGCTTGATAATCAATTGAGTAAGGTAGTTGTTAAAGTTGCCATCCATCACAACGTCGGCTTTCCCAAACCAGCTGCCCGCCATATTTTGCGCTGCAGCATTCAGGCTGAGGAATAATAAGGATATTAGAATTATACGATGCATACTGGAAAATTAAAGAAATAATCAGACTATAAATGGGATTTTACCTATGGATATTTTGCATGCAATAAATTACTTCAGATAGCGTTTTATGTCGCGCTCAACCTCCCGTTTTTTGATGGATTCCCGTTTATCGTGTACCTTTTTCCCCTTTCCAAGCCCGATTTCAATCTTTACAAGATTCTTGTCAGTAAAAAATATCCTTAAGGGCACCAGGGTATAACCCTTCTCTTTTATCTTGGCTTCCAGCTTTTTCAGTTCCTTTTTATGTAATAAAAGCTTCCTTTCCTGCATGGGCTCATGCCTTTGTGTAGTTCCAAATGCATATTCTGAAATATGCATGTTCTTCACAAACAGTTCGCCCTTGTGAAACTGGCAATAACTGTCATTAAAACTGACCTTGCCTGCCCTGATGGCTTTTACTTCCGTGCCCACGAGCACAATGCCGGCAATATAAGTCGATTCGAAATAATACTCATGAAATGCCGACCTGTTCTTTAATTCCACTATGTCTGTATTTAATTTTTGAACAGAAGGAGCACTGCACCCAATCGTTCTTTCAACGCCTTTCTGTCAACAATAAAATCCAGGAAGCCGTGTTCCAGGAGAAATTCACTACGCTGGAAGCCCTCCGGTAAATCACGTTTGATGGTTTCCTTGATGACCCTGGGTCCGGCAAAACCTATCAGCGCGCCAGGTTCGGCAATATTGAGGTCTCCCAACATACCAAAAGAAGCAGAGATCCCACCGAAAGAGGGGTCGGTCAGGAAAGAAATATAGGGAATACCTGCATCGGTCATTTGAGATAATTTTCCGGACACTTTGGCCAGTTGCATCAGGGAAAAAGCACTTTCCATCATCCTGGCGCCACCGGATTTGCATATGATCAACAGAGGGGTTTTATGTTCCAGGCAATAATCTACCGCCCTGGAAATCCTTTCCCCCATGACACTGCCCAGAGACCCCCCGATAAATTCAAAATCCATACAGGCCACCACAAGTGCATGGCTGTTGACATTGCCACTTGCCACCCGGATGGAATCAGTGATATCTGTCTTGGCCCAGATCTCATTCAGGCGCTTTTCGTATGATTTTAAATCGGTAAACTTCAGGAAGTCTTTGGAACGGATGTTTTCAAACATCACCTGAAAAGCTCCATCGTCAAACAGTATCTCAAAATATTCATCACTTCCGATCCGGTGGTGGTAATTGCACTTGGGGCAAACGAACAGTTGCTCACGCAGCTCGTTCATGGTGCAAATGAAATTACATTCAGGGCATTTGGTCCAAAGGCCCTCGGGAGTTTCTTTTTTCTCTGCAGTACTAGTCAGAATACCTTTTTTGATACGCTTGAACCAACTGGACTTTGTTTCCTCTGTTTGTCCTTCTTCACCAGCCAGGTTTGCATCAAAATCTTCTTCGTGTTGTGCCATGCTCCGTTTGGTTTTGGCGGCTAAGATAAGAAACCTGAAACTATTTTCTTGCTTTGGGCTTTACCGTTATTGCATTGGGTAGGTAGGAGAGCACCGCCAACAGGTTTCCCAAATATTCTTATCATTGATTCACCCGTAACAGGGGATTTGTCTTTTAACCGCAAATCCGGAAGAGCAATCATTGGTGGTTGATGGTAAATTTTCCCCGCCGGCTCAAACTTTCGACCTGGCATAGCCGGTTTTGTAATCTGGGCTGCCAGTGTTACCGAAGAACCGGTAAGGAACAGCAGGATAAAATAACGCACATATTAAATTATTATACAATTTATAAAATAAAAGCGACCTCCGGGCCGCTTTTAAATAAGAACATTTTTTTATCCCCGCATATTTTTAAACGCGTTGATCAGACCGTTGGTTGAAGAATCATGCCCGTTCACCGCTTCATTGCCCCCCAATTCCGGCAGAATCTGGTTGGCCAGTTGCTTACCCAGTTCAACACCCCACTGGTCAAAACTGAAAATATTCCAGATGATTCCCTGTACAAAAATCTTATGTTCATACAAGGCGATCAGTTGTCCCAGAGAAAATGGAGTAACCTGTTTCAATAAAATGGAATTGGTAGGTCTGTTGCCCTCAAATACTTTAAATGGCAGCAATTTTTCCAGTTTTTCGGGGTCCATGCCGGATTTCTGTAGTTCTGCCCTTGCCTCATCAGTTGATTTACCATTCATCAGGGCTTCGGTTTGCGCGAAGAAATTGGACATTAGCTTCAGGTGATGGTCGCCCAGTGCGTTATGGCTGATGACAGGTGCTATAAAATCGCAGGGAATCAGCGGTGTTCCCTGGTGGATCAACTGGTAAAATGCATGCTGCCCGTTGGTTCCGGGCTCGCCCCAGATAATGGGTCCGGTTGCATAACTCACCCGCTCACCGTTACGGTCAACCGATTTCCCGTTACTTTCCATATTACCCTGCTGAAAATAGGCTGCAAAGCGGTGCATATACTGGTCATAGGGGAGAATGGCTTCACTCTGGGCCCCAAAGAAATTCGTGTACCAGAGACCGGTCAGGGCCATCAGCACGGGAATATTCTGGTCGAAAGGGGCTGTCCTGAAATGTTCATCCGTATGATAGGCGCCTTTCAGTAAAGCTTCAAAATTGCCATATCCGATGGTAAGCGCAATGGAAAGTCCGATTGCACTCCAGAGGGAATATCGTCCACCCACCCAATCCCAGAACCCGAACATATTTTCCCGGTCGATTCCAAATTTAACCACTTCCTTCTCATTGGTGGAAAGCGCCGCAAAATGTTTGGCCACATGAGCCTCGCTGCCGGCTTTTTGCAGAAACCAGCTACGTGCGGTGAGTGCATTGGTCATCGTTTCCTGAGTGGTAAAGGTCTTGGAGGCCACCAGGAAAAGGGTCTGCTCGGGATCAAGTTTTTTCAGGGTCTCGGCAATATGGGTGCCATCCACATTCGACACAAAAAACGGCTGCATGCCATCCACCCAATATGGTTTCAGGGCTTCGGTTACCATCAGGGGGCCCAGGTCGCTGCCACCGATGCCAATGTTCACGATATAACGGATAGGCTTACCCGTGTATCCCTTCCATTCACCGGAATGGACTTTTTCACAAAAAGTTTTCATGCGCGAAAGCACCTGCTTCACATCGGGCATAACATCTTTCCCATCAGCATGTACAGCCTTACCGGAAAAATTTCTCAATGCGGTATGCAATACAGCCCTGCCTTCAGTCTGGTTAATTGGCTCGCCATCAAACATGGCATGGATGGCATCCTTCAACCGGCACTCGTCCGCCAGGTTTATCAGCAATTGCCAGGTTTTCTCTGTGATGATATTTTTTGAAAAATCGATCACCAGGTCATGGCTGCAGCGGGAAAACTTTTTGAATCGGTCCGGGTCATTTGTGAACAGGTTCCGCATCCGCACCTGTTTCATATCGTTCTGGTAATGGTCCTGCAATAATTGCCAGGCCCCGGTTCTGGTAGGGTTAACAGTAGGTAACATTAGGTTTGTTTTGCTTGCGGTGGTAAAATTAGCAAATTAGAGACCATCTATAACCGAAAGCAGTTTTTCTATCATTGCAGCACTTACATCCAGGTGGGTTACCATCCGGATCTGTGTAGGGGAGATGGCCATACAATGAATGTCGTAATGCCTTAGTGTATCGGCGAGCGTCTGCGCTGTAAACCTTCCTTTCACTTCAAAAATCAGGATATTGGTTTCTACGGGCATGATCTCTCCGGTAAAATCTTTTTTCGCAAGGGCGGTTGCAATACTTTTCGCATGTGCATGATCGTCAGCCAGGCGGTTGATATGATGATCCAGGGCATAGATACCTGCAGCGGCCATATAACCGGCCTGTCGCATTCCCCCGCCAAATACCTTGCGAACCCTGCGGGCTTTTTTAATGAATTCCGCCGAACCCGTCAGAACACTGCCGATTGGACATCCCAATCCCTTATTCAGGCAAATGGAAATACTATCGAAAACCTCACCGTATTGGGATGCTGTTTGTCCCGTTGCCACCAGTGCATTGAAAAGGCGGGCCCCGTCCAGGTGCAGCCTGAGGCCGTTCATCTGGCAGACCTGCCTGATGGCAACAATATCTTCCCAGTTATAACAGGCGCCGCCACCACGGTTGCTGGTATTTTCAAGGCAAACCAGGGAAGTACGGGCCCGGTGAATATCATCCGGATTAATTGCCCCCACTACCTGTTCCGCTGTTATCCGCCCCTGCTTTCCCGGAACAGTCTTTACCTGGGAGCCGGAATGAAAGGCAATGCCGCCTCCTTCATAAATGTACACATGCGCCTGTTGTTCGCAGATAACCTCATCTCCGGGCTGGGTATGCACTTTAATAGCCACCTGGTTACTCATGGTACCGGTGGGACAGTAAAGAGCGGCTTCCTTTCCGAAAAGAGCGGCAACTTTCTGCTCAAGCAGGTTTACACTGGGATCTTCACCAAAAACGTCATCACCCACTTCAGCATGCATCATAGCATGCAGCATTTCGGTTGTGGGCCGGGTAAATGTGTCGGAGCGGAGTTCAATTCTCATGGCACAAAGATAAGGGGGAAGCGCTGAGGGCTTTAAAGGAGAAGATAGAGCCGGGTCGAAAATATTTGAAGGGGTACCCTATGTACCAATATTGGATCAAAAGAAATGGATCAACAGACTACTAAACAATACATATCAGATAATTACAACAGTATTAATTACAAATAATAACATTAATACATTTTTAAATAATTTACATATACATTTATATTAATGAATTTCATTTAGTTATAACCTTTTAACGCCATTTAATATATTTATTATTTTCATCTTTCATCCAATATTTGGTCCCCTGTTGTGTATAACTCGTGGTAAATAAAGCGAGGCTGGTAGCGCACCCCCACACCAAGGTTGCAATCAAACCTATATATTTGCTTCCCTCTAAAATCGGATTATTGTGCGTTTAAAGAGTTTAGAAATAAAAGGTTTCAAAAGTTTTGCTGACAAAACGGTGGTTCATTTCGACCAGAATATCACCGGTATTGTGGGCCCTAACGGCTGCGGAAAGAGCAATATCATTGACAGCATCCGCTGGGTGATAGGTGAACAGAAGATCAGCCAGTTGCGATCCGAGAACCTCGATAGTCTCGTTTTCAACGGGTCCAGAACCCGCTCGGCTTCAGGACTGGCGGAAGTTAGCCTGACTTTTGAAAACACCAGGAACCTGCTTCCGACCGAATTCAATACGGTGACCATCACCCGCAAATTCTATAAAAGTGGTGAAAGTGAATACCGCCTGAACGATGTAAGCTGCCGCCTGAAAGACATCCAGAACCTGTTCATGGATACCGGTGTCAGCACCGACAGTTACAGTATTATCGAGCTGGGCATGGTGGACGACCTGATCAAGGACAAGGACAACAGCCGTCGCCGTATGCTTGAACAGGCCGCCGGTATCTCCATTTATAAAACCAGGAAAAAGGAAGCCCGCCAGAAACTGGATGCCACAGAACAGGATCTGGCACGCATTGAAGATCTCCTGTTTGAGATCAACAACCAGCTTAAGACGCTTGAAAACCAGGCTAAGAAAGCGGAGAAATACTACGAAATAAAGAAGGATTACCGAGAATTGTCCATAGAGCTGGCAAAGGCAGCACTGGAAGGATTTAATATTACCTATCGCGACCTGAACGAGCAAACCAGCAGCGAAACAGATAAGAAGGTACGCCTTGAGGCGATCATTGCCCAGGAAGAAGCCTCCATAGAACAGGAAAAAGTTGGCTTTATTGAAAAAGAAAGGATGCTCCAGAGCATGCAGCATGAGTTCAATGACTTGCTGCAGGTACTCCGCTCTAAGGAAAATGACAAGAACCTGGCTTCCCAGCGACTGAATTTCCTCCAGGAAAAGGAAACCAGCCTGCAGGAGTTCCTGCAAAAAAGTGAAGGCCAATTAATGGGACTGGAGGAAAGCATCGCCTTTACCAGCCAGCAGGTTAGCGAAGAAGAAGGCAAACTCGAAACCTTCGAAAACCAACTGGATGAATACAAACTGGCAGTTGAAGAAAAGCGCAGCATATTTGATCAGCAAAGGGCATCGGTAGACGCCATCAGGAGTGAAAACCTCCAGATCCAGCGTAACCAGTTCGAAGCGGAGAAAAAAGTGGCGGTTGCGGATACTTCCATCCAAAACCTGCAGCGTACCATACACCAGATAGAAGAGGAGCGGGAAGCGCGTGGCAGCCAGCTGAAGCAACTGGAAGAAGAGCGCACCGAAAAGGAACTGGAACTGGAAAGCCGCCAGAAAGACCTGCAGCAATTACAGGAACACCATGAACGCACCAAGGAACAGATCCTGCAGACCCAGGGCGAACTGGAAGTATTACGCCAGCACCTGGCGGAAGAAAGCCGCAAGCTGGATGCCAAAAAGAATGAGCACGATCTGCTGAAAAGCCTTATCGATTCCATGGAAGGCTATCCGGAAAGTGTGAAATTCCTGCACAATAATCCCAACTGGAACCATACTGCCCCGATACTTTCCGATATAATATATGTAAAAGAGGAGTTCCGCGCTGCTGTAGAAAATGTGCTGGAACCATACCTCAACTACTACGTGGTAAACAACCTGCAGGAAGGCTTACAGGCCGTTCACCTGCTGGATAACAATAAAAAAGGGAAGGCCAACTTTTTCCTGCTGGATAAATTCAGCGAGGTCTCTGGCATCGGCCACCAGCCGGCAGGAACCATCCCGGCTATGTCGGTGATAGAGGTGGACGGGCAATTCCGCCGGCTGGCCGAATACCTGCTGGGTAATGTTTTCATAGCCGAAGACGAGTCTGCGCTGGAAAACAGCAATGGTGCAGTGGTGCTGGAAAAGTCCGGTAAGTATGTAAAAGGAAAATATTCTCTTACAGGTGGTAGCGTAGGTTTGTTTGAAGGAAAGAAGATTGGTCGCGCCAAGAACCTGGAAAAACTGATCGAGGAGATCCATATACAGGAAACCAGGGTGAATGGTTTGAAGGCCGATATTCAACACAAACACAACGAGGTTATCGGTTTCAATGAGCAATTGAAAGAGCAGGCCATCAGGCAAAGCCAGCAGGATATCAATAACCTCACCAACCAGGCATTTGCCCTGCAGAACAAGATCGAAAACCTGCATGCGCAGCAATCAACCAGCCGCAACAGGCTGGAAGACATGCAGCAGCAGCTCGAGGCCACTCAGCAATCCATTTCCGGCACCCGCAATGATCTGGCCGAACTGTTACAGCTCATTGAAGTGACCGGCAGCAAACTGGTGGAAGTGGAAGCATCCTATCGTGCTGCAGAACAGGAATATAGCAGCGCCAATGCAGTGTACAATGAGTTCAATTTATCACTGACCCGCCAGCAGAGCCGCATTAATTCTCTTAAACAGGAACTGGTTTTCAAGAACAACCAATTGCGAGACCTGAACGTACAGATCGAAAGCAACCAGAGCCAGTTGAAACAAACACTGGAAAGCATTACAGAAAGTGCGGAATTGCTGACCCAGGCCGAGAGTGGACTGTTGGACCTGCTGCGTAAAAAGGAAGAAGACGAGAAAGTCCTGAATGAAGCCGACCAGGCTTATTATAATATGCGCAACAAGCTGAATGAAAAGGAAAGCGAACTTCGCGCGAAGGTTAAAGAAAGGGAACAACTGGAACAATACCTGGGGGGCATCAAGGACCGCCTGAATGAACTGAAACTGCAACTGGCCGGTATGAAGGAAAGACTGCAGGTGGAATTCAGGATAAACCTCGATGATATCATCGACCAGCCCCGTTCCTCCGAAACGCCGGTGGAAGAATTGCAGGAAAAAGCAGACCGGATGAAAAAGCGGCTGGAAAACCTTGGTGAGGTGAACCCCACCGCCATCGAAGCATTCACGGAGATGAAGAAACGCTATGAGTTCATCCTCGAACAAAAGAACGACCTGGTTACCGCCAAGGACAGTCTGCTGCAGACTATTGCTGAAGTGGAGAGCACAGCCAACCAGAAGTTCCTGGATACCTTCAACCAGGTAAAAGAAAATTTTATAAGGGTATTCAAGGCCCTGTTCACTGAAGAAGACCAGTGTGACCTGATCCTGGAGAACCCCGAGAACCTGGCAGAAACCGGAATTGATATCATCGCCAAACCAAAGGGTAAGCGACCTTCCTCCATCACCCAATTGAGCGGGGGAGAAAAAACCCTTACTGCAACGGCACTGCTTTTTGCAATATACCTGATCAAACCGGCGCCATTTTGTATCCTCGATGAGGTTGATGCGCCGCTGGATGATGCCAATGTTGGTAAATTCACCAATATGATCAGGCGTTTCAGTGAAGAGAGCCAGTTCATTATCGTTACCCACAACAAAATGACCATGAGCGCCGTGGATGCCATTTACGGTGTAACCATGCAGGAACCCGGAGTAAGCAAACTGGTACCGGTAGATTTCCGCAACCTGAATTGATAATTTTACTTACTTTTAATATAGTAACCGTCCACCATTATAGAAGCACTGCCGAAAGGTGGTGCTTCTTGTTTTTAATATCCCTGCCATGCGCACCATACTTCTACTACTCATCTCCAATGTATTCATGACCATTGCCTGGTATGGCCACCTGAAGCACAAGGGCATTCCCATCTGGAAAGCCATCCTGCTAGCCTGGGGTATTGCATTTTTTGAATATTGCCTGATGGTACCCGCTAACCGGATGGGCTATGCCAGTGGTTTTTCGGGCTTTCAGCTGAAAATGACTCAGGAAGTGATTACCCTTGTGGTGTTTGCAGTATTTGCTGTCTTATACCTGAAAGAACCTTTCCGGTGGAACTACCTGGTGAGTTTTGGCTTGCTGCTGGGAGCCGTATATTTTATGTTTAAAAAATAAATATGACGGTGAACAACAACCGATAAATGAATTACAGGAAGAGGTAATAGGGCTGCAGCAATGCTGAAAACCGTTCCGTGTAATTGCCTTCCCTGCGGATGCTGATCTCTTCTTCTTTCGCTATTCCCTTTTCTTTTGAAAAAATAAGCATGGTCCTGAAATAACCGTGTTTTTCCGTTTGCCTGACCATGGCTTTATTCCGGAGATGCATAGCCGCTGAATGGGCATTTTGTATGGCGTCATCAACCCTTTCTGCAGGAAGCAGCAAGGCAAAACACCCGTCCGCTGTGGTAAAAGCCTCTGCGAGCCGGAACAAAACCTGCAGATCAAGGGCTGCTTCATGTTTTGCGAGATTCCGGTGTGAGTAGACTGATTTCAGGGAGTTTTCAAAAAAAGGCGGATTCGATATCACCAGTTCATACCTGCGAAATGATTTAAAATCGAGGATATCGGCATGATGTACGGATATGCGCTGATTCCATTTACTCGCTCCCACATTTTCCTGTGCCTGGGAGAATGCGTTTTCTTCCAGTTCAACCGCATCGATGACTGCATACAATTGCCGGGCCAGCATGAGGCTTAGCAAACCTGTTCCAGCACCAATGTCCAGCACAGAATGGCCCGGGGGTAGTCCTTCATTACCTTTTGCATCAGGGAACCTGTCTGCCATTTGTTCTGCAGTCCAGGCTCCGAACAAACAGGCATCTGTACAAACCTTCATGGCTGTTCTTTCCTGGTGTATGGTAAACTCCTTGAATTGAAAATAAGTATTCGCCACCGTGCAAAATTATAGCTGAAACAGTTTACCAGTTCGCCCTGGCAGTGGGAGTGATATCCAGGCCGGCAAAATCGCCTTCAATAAATTTATAATAGGCGGTTATGGCAATCATGGCTGCATTATCAGTACAATATTCCAGGGAAGGGTAGTAGGTTTTCCAGCCATATTTCTTTCCTGCTTCCGTAAGTCCTTTTCGCAGGCCGCTGTTGGCCGAAACACCACCGGCAAGGCAAATTTCGGTTATGCCTGTTTCTATTGCCGCTTTCTTAAGCTTATTGAGCAAAATGGTTATGATCCTTTGCTGAACTGAGGCACAAATATCCGACAGTCTGTCTTTTACAAAATCGGGGTTCTCCCGGGTATGTTCCTGTAAAAAATAAAGGATAGCTGTCTTTAGCCCGGAGAAACTGAAATCAAGTCCGGGTATCTGCGGTTCCGGAAACTTAAATGCTTTCGGGTTGCCTTCCTTTGCATATTGATCAATCAGTGGACCGCCGGGATAGTGGAGTCCGAGAATCTTGGCCGTTTTATCAAAAGCCTCGCCAGCCGCATCATCAATGGTTTCGCCAATCACTTTCATGATGGCAGGCGATTCGCAATGAACAATCTGTGTATGACCTCCACTAACGGTGAGACATAGGTATGGAAAGGAAGGTGATGGTTCTTCGATGAGATTTGCCAGCACATGCGCCTGCATATGGTGCACCGGAATAAGGGGTTTATTAAGGGCAAGGGCCAGTGAACGGGCGAACTGTGCGCCTACCAGCAGGGCCCCGATCAGTCCGGGTGCCTGCGTGAACGCAATGGCATCCAGCTCATCCAGGGGAACACCCGCCGTTTTCATTGCCTGGTCCACCACCGGAACGATGTGCTGCATATGCGCGCGACTTGCCAGTTCAGGCACCACACCACCGTATTGTTCATGCACTTTCTGGGAGGCGATGATATTGGACAATATCTTACCGTCACGGCAAACCGAAGCGGCAGTTTCATCGCAGGATGATTCTATGGCCAGAACTGTTATAGACAAAATCGAAAATTTGTGGTTTGTTATTGCATTCACTACTTGCTCCTGATTGCCACTACCGGATCCATTTTAGCTGCAATGGAGGCCGGGATGATTCCAGCCAGCACCCCAACTACAATACAGATGGAAACCGCAATGAACATGATCCTGGGAGAAATTGAAATGGGGAATCCCAAACTGCCGGATATCACCTGGGTAAGGATGAATACCAGTATCAATCCGATCAGTCCACCCATGATACAAAGGAAAGCAGATTCCATCAGGAACTCCATCATGATGGTCCTTTTTCGTGCTCCGATTGCTTTTTTCAATCCGATCTGGCTGGTTCTTTCCCTCACGGTTACGAACATGATATTGGCCACCCCGAACATTCCCACCACCAGTGACAACAGGGCAATGAAGAACCCGCCCATGTTGATACCGGCAAAGATACCCGCGGCAAATTCCCCGAATGCATCAATATCATTCAGGGAGAAATTGTCCGGCTGGGTTGGTTTCAGTTTCCTGATTGAACGCATGGCCCCTGTGGTTTCATCAATCAGTGCTGCCATGGAAATGTTTTCCTTACCCTGTAACATGATCACGGGCTGAGAGCTTTCTTCCCTTACGAGTGTGCGCATATATCCATAGGGTAGCAGGATACAATTGTCAAATTCCCAACCGCCAATAATGCTGCTTCCCTGCTTTTTGATCAGTCCGATAATGCTAACATTCCTGTCATAAACCCTTACCATCTTTCCCACTGCACGTTCTGGTTTTCCGAACAGTTCTTCCGCAACTTTATAGCCGATCACCGCATGATTGCCGGCATGGTCAAAATCGGTTTGCTGCAGGTACCGGCCATCTATCACTTCAATGGTCTGTATCTTGGAAAAATCCTCAGTAATTCCATACATCCTGACATTGTCAAGTTTTTCATCCTGGAACTCGATCCTGTCCATCCGCTGCAGGGCGAAAGCAATATTGGCCGCTTCCGGGACTATCTGTTTCAGCCGGTTCATTTCCCCGATTTTAGGAATCGGACGGTTCATGAGTTTCCAGTAAGGCACCTGGCCGGTATAATCCCATTTGTCAATGAAAATTGTATTGCTGCCAAGGGCTTTGATGTCTTTCTGAACGTTCTTCTCCAGGCTTGTAACGGTGGCCATTACACCAATAATGCAAAATATTCCGATGGTTATGCCAAAAAGAGACAAAAATGTCCGTAATTTGTTAGACCTGAATTCCCCGAGGGCCATTTTAAGACCGGTTCCTAATATTTCTAGGGTTTTTCGCATGGTTCAAAAATACTGTTTAGTAAATCAAATATTACAGAAAAACAATCTTAAATTAGAAAGGGAATCCGCCCCCCGTCGAATCAGAGGAAATTATTCATCATTTAAATATAATTCCAATGGTTACTACAGACATCAGCCAAATTGCCGGAGAGTGTTCAACCTGGAGAAACACCCTCCGCGACCAAAGAAGTAACTTTACTTCCCTCAAAGAAAAACTCCAGCAACTCGCCACGAATCTCCAGGATAAAAATGCACTTCAGGACCTGGAACACCTTGAAAACCAGTTCTACATCCAGCTCATTAACATTCATGATCTCAAGCATGCCATCAAAGAGCATGAACAGATTGCCGCATGGGAGAAGGAAAGGAACGGACAGGTAACGGACGCCACGCTATCGGCCCACGAAGACCTCCACACCCAATACGAACAATTGCAGGGAACCCTGAATAATGTAAAGCAGGAGTTTAGTTCGTTTGTAAAAAAACTTCAGTAACCGGAATCAGGAAGGTAGATCCCCCTTCAACCATACACCTTCTGCATTCTGCATTTTACTTTTTAAATTCTTTTTTATGTCAGCCGAATTTGATACCAGTCATGTAAAAAACATAGTCTTACTGGGCCATGCAGGCTCAGGTAAGACCTCCTTAGCGGAAAGCATGCTTTTTGAATCAGGTGCCATCTCCCGCAGGGGAACCATTGCCGCCAAAAATACCGTGGGCGATTACCACGAACTGGAACAGGAACGCGGCAACTCCATATTCTCCAAACTCATGCACAGCCGCTGGCGCGGTTATAAGATCAACATTATAGACACTCCGGGCTACGACGATTTTGTTGGCGAGGTCATTTCCGCACTTCGTGTAGCCGACACCGGTGTAATGCTACTCAATGCCTCCATGGGCGTGGAAGTGGGCACGGATATCATCTGGCAATATACCGAACAGTTTAAAACGCCGATGATATTTGCCGTGAACCAGCTGGACCACGAAAAAGCCGATTTTGAAAAGACAGTTCAGCAGGCCAAAGAGCATTTTGGCAGCAAGGTGGTGGTGGTTCAATACCCGCTGCAGCAGGGTGAAGGGTTTCATGAAATCATTGATGTACTCAGGATGACGCTGTATAAATTCACAGATGGCGGCGGCAAACCGGAGAAACTACCAATACCTGAAATTGAAAGGGAAAAAGCAGAACAATTGCACAAGGAACTGGTAGAGGCTGTTGCCAGCAACGATGAGACCCTGATGGAGCATTATTTTGACAAAGGAGAACTAGATGAAGATGAGATGAAAGAGGGCATGAAAAAAGCGATGATCAACCACGATCTTTTCCCTTTGTTCTGTCTTTCTGCCGAAAGGAATATGGGTAGTGGCCGGTTAATGGGATTTATTGACAATGTTTGCCCCAGTGCCAATGAAATGCCACCTCAAAAAACCCGCAGGGGAGAGTTGCTGCCCTGTAAATCAGATGGTCCTGCCTGCCTGTTCATCTACAAAACCGTAACCGAACCGCATATTGGCGAACTGTCCTTCTTTAAGGTATATTCCGGTGTCATCAAGTCGGGGACGGAACTGATCAATGAAAATACCAACGTGACAGAAAAAATCACCCAGTTGTTTGTGCTGGAAGGCAACAGGCGTACCAGTGTGAATGAGTTAAGTGCCGGTGATATCGGTGCTACCCTCAAACTGAAGAACACACATGTGAACAATACCCTGCATGATAAAGGCAGGAATATTGAACTTAACCCCATTGAGTTCCCTTCCCCCAATATGAGCATGGCTATTGAACCGGTCAACAAAGGGGAGGAGGAAAAACTTTCCCCTGCCCTGCACCAGTTGGTAGAGGAAGACCCGACAGTGCGGGTTGAAATTTCTTCCGAACTGAAACAAACCATCATCCATTGTCAGGGCGACATGCACCTGGCCGTTATCAAATGGAAACTGGAACACCTGGCTAAAATGGAAGTTCGTTTTGTAAGGCCACGCATTGCTTACCGGGAAACCATCCGCAAAGGAGCTGATGCCCAGTACCGTCACAAAAAACAATCCGGTGGTGCCGGTCAGTTTGGTGAAGTGCACCTGAGAATTGAACCCTGGAGTGAGGGCATGGCTGAACCAGCGGGATTAAACGTTCGCGGTCGTGATACGCAGGAACTGCCCTGGGGTGGTAAACTGGTATATTATAACTGTATTGTGGGCGGGGCCATTGATACCCGTTTCATGCCATCTATCCTCAAAGGGGTTATGGAAAAAATGCAGGAAGGCCCGCTGACCGGCAGTTATGTGAGGGATATCAGGGTTAGTGTGTATGATGGGAAAATGCACCCGGTGGACTCCAATGACATTTCCTTTAAACTGGCAGGCCTGCAGGCATTCCGCCAGGCATTCAGGGAGGCCGACCCCCAGTTGCTGGAGCCCATATACAAAATCGAAGTCATGTGTCCCGATGAACTGACCGGGTCAGTAATGGGCGACCTTCAAACACGCAGGGCAATTGTGGAAGGAATGGAATCTGAAGGTCATTTCACCAGGATCGTTGCCAAAGTTCCCATTGCGGAAATGTTCGAATATTCCTCCTCACTGCGCTCCATTACACAGGGAAGGGCCAAATTCAGCCTGGAATTCGACAGTTATGCGCCGGTTCCATATGAATTGCAGAAAAAACTAATGGAAGAGTACAATAAAACTGAAATACTGGCAGAAGCATAACAGGAAAAATACAACTGTTCTTTCATGGGGTAAAGCCGGACAGGTTTTCGACGAACGGACACAATTAATGCTTTCAAAGGCCGTTTTTGTATTAATCCGTTTTTAATCCGATTTATACCCAAATGAAAATTTCGATGCCTATGAATGAACAGTTGTATTTCAACGACCAGGCTCACATTGCAGAAAAGTTCCAGCTGATCGAGGAACACCTGACCGACACCAGTAAAATGGCTGTGCTTAAGATCAGGAACTGGAAACTGGTAGAACACCTGCCCGAAACCAGTTTGCGCTACCAGAAGCACATGCATCAAACCTTATTCAACGTTGTTCCGAATGAATTCATACTCTGCGAAGTAGGGTATTATTTCTCCCCACTGAACAACTGATAGAAAAAGCTAAACATGTAAAGATGTCTGACACTTCTAAAATGTCAGACATCTTTACATGTTTAGCTTTTTCTATCTTTAACACATGACATGGCACCAAACAGACGCACAGCAAGTACTTGAACAACTTAATACCAGGGCAGAAGGCCTTTCCGCCGCAGAAGTGACCAGAAAACTGGAGGAAATCGGGTACAATGTCATAGCAGAAAAAAAGAAAAAGTCGCCCCTTGCTTTATTCCTTTCGCAGTTCAAAGATTTCATGATCATCATCCTGATGCTGAGCGCCGTCCTGGCCGGCATTTTTGGTGACCTGATAGATTCCATCGCCATTCTCCTGATTGTAATATTGAATGCCATTGTTGGTTTTGTACAGGAATACAGGGCTGAAAAAGCAATGGAAGCCCTGAAAAAAATGGCTGCGACTTCGGCTATTGTTATCCGCGACGGAAACGCCACACATATTCCGGCTGCAGAACTTGTTCCTGGTGATATTGTAAAACTGGAAGCAGGTAATATCGTACCGGCCGACCTGAGACTGATCGAAACCAGTCAGCTAAAAATCACCGAAGCTGCGCTTACCGGAGAATCAGAAGCTGTTGAAAAACAACCTGCGGCCATCCCGGGGGCAGATATCCCGCTTGGCGACCGGACCAATATGGCGTTTAAAAGCACACATGTGGTTTCAGGAAGATCCACAGCCATCGTGGTAGCCACCGGCATGAAAACAGAACTGGGCAAGATCGCCGGCCTGCTGCAGGGAGAGGACAGCAAAACGCCACTCCAGAAAAGACTTGCCATATTCGGGAAAAAGCTTGCCTGGGTTGTATTAGCCATCTGTGCCATTGTATTCATTGTGGGTGTCATCAGGGGGGAAGAACCTCTGCCCATCCTGCTCACCGCTATTTCCCTGGCAGTTGCTGCCATTCCCGAAGCACTTCCGGCTGTGGTTACCATCGCCCTCGCCATTGGTGCCAAAAGAATGGTAAAACAAAATGCCCTGATCAGGAAATTACCGGCGGTGGAAACACTGGGGTCAGTTACCTATATCTGTTCTGATAAAACCGGTACCCTTACCAAAAATAAGATGACGGTGGAGGAAGTGTATGTGGAAGGAAGGATTCTCGCCCCCGGGGAAATGTCAATCGACGGGTTGAATGATACAGAAAAATGGCTCCTGTATGCCATTACCCTTAACAACGATGTGATCGTTGACAACAACCGGCAAACCTTGGGTGATCCAACAGAAATAGCCCTTTATGATCTGGCAATGCTGAATGGGATCAACAAAACCGATCTGGAAAAGGAAATGCCCCGAATTGAAGAAATCCCTTTTGACGGTGACCGGAAAAGCATGACCACCATACACCGTTTGAACGGGCGCTATTACTCCTTTACCAAGGGAGCGCTGGATGTGCTGGTTACAAAATCAAACAGCCTGACAGATGAAGACAAGGCTGAAATGAAAGAAGCATCCGAGAAAATGGCCCGGAACGGGCTTAGGGTTCTTGGTTTTGCTATGAAAGAACTGGATGAACTTCCGGCGACGATCCAGGCCGACAACATGGAATCAGACCTTACCATACTGGGGGCAGTTGGAATGATGGATCCGCCGCGGGAAGAAGCAATGGCAGCGGTTCATGAATGCAAGGCCGCCGGTATCAAACCTGTAATGATAACCGGTGATCATCCGCTGACCGCACAGAATATCGCTAAGCGGCTTGGCATTATTGAATCCAATAAGGACAGGATTGTCACTGGCCCGCAACTGGCCGAAATGTCCAAAGATGAGTTCAGGGATATTGTGGGTAATATTCGGGTATACGCAAGGGTTAGTCCGGTTCAGAAAGTGGAAATCGTGCAGGCCTTGCAGGAAAAGGGCGAATTTGTGGCCATGACCGGCGATGGGGTAAATGACGCACCCTCACTAAAAAGAGCCGATATCGGTGTGGCCATGGGAATTACGGGTACCGATGTGGCCAAGGAGGCAGGGCACATGATCCTGCTTGACGACAATTTTGCCACCATCGTCAAATCGGTTAATAGCGGCCGGCGCATTTATGATAATATCCGGAAATTCATCAAGTACGTGCTTACAGGCAATTCCGGTGAGATCTGGTGTATTTTCCTGGCTCCTTTTTTCGGTTTACCGGTACCGTTATTGCCTATTCATATCCTCTGGATCAACCTCGTTACCGATGGGTTACCCGGACTGGCACTGGCCTATGAGCCGGCAGAAAGAGGGATCATGAAAAGGCCACCGCGACATCCGAATGAAAGCATATTTGCCAAGGGCCTGGGATTTCATGCGCTTTGGGTGGGCCTTCTGATGGGCGCTGTTACCATCATTACCCAGGCTTTCGAAATCCAGTCAGGAAATGAAAACTGGCAGACAATCGTATTTACCGTCCTTTGCTTCAGCCAGATGGGGCATGTATTTGCGATTCGTTCAGAAAGCACTTCCTTTTTTTCACAAAGCCCATTTTCAAACGCAAGATTGTTTTTCTCGGTGCTGATCACTTTTGTCCTTCAACTGTCGATTATTTATATTCCGGCCCTGAATCCTATATTCAAAACAGCCCCGCTATCTTTAAATGACCTGCTCATCGCAACAGCCCTTTCGTCAATTGTTTTCATAGCGGTTGAAATTGAAAAACTGGTAAAGCGCCTAAATACAAAGCAGTTTAATTAGTTTCACAAAACAATCTTTCAGATGCCCAGGTACCTTCAGATTTTATTGGCTATTGTGCTGGCAGGGATCATTCTTTATACCGGCAGGTCCTTGTTCATTCCCATCAGCTTTTCACTGCTGATCAGTTTTGTGCTGTATCCTATTTGTAAATGGATGGAAAAAAAAGGTATTGGAAAATCCACCGCTATCATTTTAAACCTGGTCCTGGTAACGGTTTTGCTGGTTGCCATTATTATCCTGCTGGTGCAGCAGTTAATGAGTTTCGGAACAGAATGGCCTCTTTTAAGGGAAAAACTTACCATGTCCTTCCAGCAACTGCAGGCCTACCTGGAAACAGAATGGAATATCAGTGCTGCCGTGCAACAGGAGTGGATTGAGCAATTCGGGAAAAATTCATCTTCCCATCTTTTCGGGCTCATTCAGCAGACCATCAGTGCATCGGTAGTATCACTGGTACTGCTTTTCCTGATCCCGATCTACAGTTTCCTGATCCTTTACTACCGTCGCCGCCTGGTTCAGGCCGTCATCCTATTCCTGCCGGTAAAGTACCGTTCCAGGATAACCGAAATCATCCAGATGGCCATTCATTCCTATTATGAATTTATCAAGGGAATGTTGGTCGTTTACCTGATTGTCGGAATCCTGAACAGCATTGGTTTACTCTTGCTGGGTGTGCCACATGCCGTCCTGTTCGGATGTATCGCGGCCATACTTACCTTTATTCCATATGTGGGTATTATGGTGGCATCCCTTTTCCCGATCACCCTTTCCTGGCTCACCCATAATTCAGCCTTGTATCCTTTGGGGGTGATCGCCATCTTCGCATTTGTTCAATACCTAGAGGCCAATATCATATTCCCATGGGCCGTATCAAGAAGACTTAACCTGAACACCCTGATAACCATTGTTGCCATCATCCTGGGCGGAATACTCTGGGGAGCAGCAGGTATGATCCTCTTTGTTCCCTTCGCAGCCATCCTGAAACTAATAGCCGAGAAGATGGAAGACGGTGAGGCATTGGTAACTTTATTGGGAGAGGATAAAACTTAAAACTACCAGTCGTTAGTTTCGCTGCCCGTTTCCTTACATTTGTACATAAACCATTTGAACGTTTGTATATGAAAAAAGAAGTCTATATTATTTCTGCTGTCCGCACCCCGATTGGAAGTTTTGGTGGCAGCTTAAAAGATTTTACCGCTACCAGGCTGGGTGCTATCGCTATTAAAGGAGCCCTTGAAAAAGCCGGTATCAGCCCGGAAAAAGTAAACGATGTATTGATGGGTTCGGTTATCCAGGCAAACCTGGGACAGGCGCCCGCCCGCCAGGCGGCCAAATTTGCCGGACTTCCCGACAATGTTAATTGTACTACCATCAATAAAGTTTGCGCCAGCGGAATGAAAGCTCTATCCCTGGCTGCCCAGAGTATTCTCCTGGGTGATGCCGATATCGTGGTGGCGGGCGGAATGGAAAGTATGAGCAATGTTCCGTTTTATGTGGAAAGTATGCGCTGGGGCAATAAATACGGGAACGCCAGCCTGATCGACGGTTTGGCTAAAGATGGCCTTACCGATGTCTATGACGGAATGGCCATGGGCAATGCTGCCGAGCTCTGCGCACGCGAATGTGGAGTAAGCCGCGAAGACCAGGATAATTTTGCTATTGACAGCTATCAGCGCAGCCAGACTGCCTGGAACGAGGGGAAGTTCAACAATGAGATTGTTCCTGTTCCCATTCCACAGAAAAAAGGCGAACCGGTTCTGTTTGCCAGGGATGAAGAGCCCTGGAATGTAAAATTTGATAAGATACCTGAATTAAGGCCTGCTTTTCAGAAAGATGGTACTGTTACGGCGGCCAATGCATCCACCATGAACGACGGTGCAGCAGCCCTGGTGCTGATGAGTAAGGAAAAAGCAGAAGAACTCGGACTGAAACCCATTGCAAAAATCCTTGCCTTTGCCGATGCAGAGCAGGCCCCTGAATGGTTCACTACCACACCTTCCCTGGCCGTTCCGAAGGCTGTAGAGAAAGCCGGACTGACCATGGAGGACATTAGCTATTGGGAACTCAATGAGGCTTTTGCGGTGGTAGGAATTGAAAACAGCCGCCGGATGAAACTCGACCCGGCCAGGGTTAACGTACATGGCGGGGCCGTATCCATCGGCCATCCGCTGGGTTGCAGTGGCGCCAGAATCATCGTTACACTGATCAATGTGTTGAAAGCAAACAATGCCCGTTATGGTGCAGCAGGTATTTGCAATGGTGGTGGTGGAGCTTCGGCCATGGTTATCGAAAATGTGAACTGACCAGGTTAGTACATAGAAATTTGCCCTCCGGTCGGGCAATAAACGGATCTGGCAGTGAGTTTAGGTGAAATGACCTGCAGCCCATAGGCTGTTGGCGCATGCGCTGCAATGAATGGTTAAATTTTTGCAGTAATTTCCCCGGTTTTGTCAAACAGCCTATCCATATATTTAACATTAACGTAAATTGACAAATAAAATATCCCATATGAAACGCATCCTGTTGCTTTCTTCTTTTGCAGTTTTGATCCTGAGTGCTTGCCAGAAAGATGTGGCAGAAGAAACCACTCCACCGCCCGGCACGGGAACGGTAAGTGCCGCCGATAAGGTTAAGGACACTTCCCTTATGATTGCGAGGGAAGCCTACCTCTGGTACAAACAAATACCTACGAGTTTCAATCCCCGTACTTATGCCGATCCCAATAAAATTATGCAGGCCATACGCCAGTATAGCAATGAACCGGGTTTTGCCGAACCTGTTGACAGGTGGAGCTTCGCGATGTTGCAGAAAGACTGGGATAATGCCAGCAGTGGCATCAGTGGCGACCTCGGTATTGGTATATTTTTCCGGTCCGCAACAGATCTCCGTGTAACCAATGTGGAACCCGAATCGGTTGCCGGAAAAGCGGGAGTGCAACGTACCTGGCGCATCACCAAGATCAATGGAAGTACGGATATCAACACCTCGGATGCCAGTATCAATTTTATTGTGAATGCTATTTATGGAGGCAATACGGCAACCATCACTTTCCTGAAACCGGATGGCACCAGCGTTGAACTGACGTTGGCCCCGGGTTCCTATCAGGAACAACCACTGGTGCTGGATACAGTTTATAAAAGCGGCGGAAAATCTATC
Source organism: Flavihumibacter stibioxidans (assembly GCF_014332695.1). GTDB lineage: Bacteria > Bacteroidota > Bacteroidia > Chitinophagales > Chitinophagaceae > Flavihumibacter > Flavihumibacter stibioxidans. The sequence continues at coordinate 84,757 of NZ_MBUA01000001.1, forward strand.
GGCTACCTCGTGCTGAATTCCTTCCTGGGTGACCAGGACCAGATCAAGGCCGGGTTCGGAAATGCTTTCAATCATTTCACCGCAGAAGGTGTAACCGATATGATTGTTGACCTGAGATACAATGGCGGTGGTTATGTTTCCCTGCAACAGGAACTGGCCAATTACCTTGCCCCCAATACTGTCAGTGCCGGCACAGTGATGTACAAACAAACCTTTAACGATATACTTGCCCAATACAACAGTACTGTCAATTTCGCCAAAAAAGGTACACTTTCCCCTACCAAAATCGTGTTCATCATTTCCCAGAATACAGCATCTGCCAGTGAGGCGCTCATCAATATCATGAAGCCCCACCTGGAAGTAAAAACTGTAGGTCCCAGCGCTTCCAACGGTAAGCCCGTAGGTTATTTTGATATCCCAGTAGGAGAGTGGTATGTGTTCCCTGTTTCCCTGAGACTGGTAAACAGCCTGGGCCAGGGCAGCTATTTCGATGGTTTCATCCCTGACAAGCAGGTAATTGACGGACTCGATAAGCCCTGGGGAGACCTGACCGAAGATTGCCTGGCCAGCGCCATGAAATACCTGACCACCGGCGCTTTCAGGTTTGACAGCAGGGATGTCGAAAGATCATCACCTGAAGCACTTAACAGTTACAACAAAATGCAGAGCCATAAACTTAAAGTGATGGTTGAAGACAGGGTAAGGATTCCCGGTTTGAACTAAGCTGCACCTAATTAATATAAATAAAGCCCCCTGTCAGGGGGCTTTTTGCTTTTAAAGCCATCAATTTTTGCAGGTTTGCCCCCGAACCAATAAATTTGCCACTCCTAAAAAAGCAAATGAATGGCAAGATCAATCGCATTTAGAGAAGCGCTCCGCGAAGCAATGAATGAGGAATTCCGTCGCGATGAACGTGTTTTCCTGATGGGTGAAGAAGTGGCAGAATACAATGGCGCCTATAAAGTTAGCCAGGGTATGCTGGATGAATTCGGCGCCAAACGGGTGATTGACACTCCCATTTCAGAGCTTGGCTTTGCTGCAGTGGCAGTTGGGGCTGCGCAGAACGGACTTCGCCCTATTGTAGAATTCATGACCTGGAACTTCGCCGTACTGGCCCTCGACCAGATCCTGAATACAGCTTCCAAAATGCTTGCCATGAGCGGCGGACAGCTTTCCTGCCCGATTGTATTCCGCGGACCAAACGGATCAGCCGGCCAATTGGGTGCACAGCACTCCACCGCTTTCGAAAGTTATTATGCCAATATCCCGGGCCTCAAAGTGGTATCCCCCAGCAATGGATACGATGCCAAAGGCCTGCTGAAGCAAGCCATCCGTTATGAGGAAGACCCTGTTATCTTCATGGAAAGCGAGCAGATGTATGGTGAAAAATCTGAAGTTCCTGAAGAAGAATATTATATCCCGCTGGGAAAGGCTGATGTTAAAAAAGCCGGCAGCGATGTGACCATCGTTTCTTTCAATAAAATGATGAAAGTGGCACTTGGAGCTGCAGCTGAATTGGAAAAAGAAGGGGTGAACGCTGAAGTCATCGACTTGCGTTCCATCCGTCCGCTCGACTGGATGACCATACTTGAAAGCGTAAAGAAAACTAACCGACTGGTGATCGTGGAAGAACAATGGCCATTTGCATCCATCTCTTCCGAGATATCTTACCGTATCCAGAAAGAGGGCTTCGATTATCTTGATGCACCAATCCGCCGTATAACAGCTGCCGACGCTCCCTTGCACTACGCTCCAAACCTGGTTGCTGCAGCATTACCGGATGTAAGCCGTACCGTAAAACTGGTGAAAGAAGTTATGTACATGAAAAAATAAACCGGAGCATTCCCAATAAAAAAAGCGCCCTGTATTATTACCGGGCGCTTTTTTATTGAGCCGTCTGTTATTCAGCTATTGGCCAGTTTCAGCATACTGCCAATCGTTAATAAGAAACAATAACTATAAGCCATCAGCACACCTGCCAGTACCACCAATTTGGTGGTCAGTTGCCATACACTTACTTCGTGGGTTGCTTTATAGGGATGTTTTAAGGTACTCATAGGTGGATATTTTAATGATCATTCAATAGGATAATCCAAAAGTACAATCCCATTTGCCACCTGTCAAGCCAATTTCTACCCGATTTTTTATCGTACATCTACGAAAGCCATCCCTCACCATTTTACAGGCTGGTCCCACTCAAACCTCCGCTAAGGGGTAACCACAGCCAACAGCCTGTGCGGGAACCATGGCTACAGGTCTGTCCTCCCGGTGCAGTAACTATATGGATATCCTGCGCAGACATAAATCCCGGCATCACCATTAATTCCCCCCGGTATCAAAACATCCCCGACTTCCATTTCGGTTATAGATCTGCGTTTGGTCAATCGTTTCTCCACTGATAGTCTGCCAGCAACATATTCGGCACACTACTTCAGGTTTTCCACGCCAGGTGGAATATCAAAACTGCACCCGTTTAGTTTCACCTGTGAAAAGACGGGGCAGTTCAATATCTTTAATGACGGCCGAACTTTGCCATTGCTTTAAAAATGGCAAAATAATTGCCAGTACCATGGCTAATAGCATTAATCGGTAATTTTGATTTATTACAAAACATCATAAATCCCGCACATGTCACATATCCTTATCATCGACGACGAAAGAGCCATCAGGAAAACGCTGGGAGAAATATTATCCTATGAAGGATATAAAATTGAAGAAGCCTCAGACGGGGAGGAGGGCCTCAGGAAGTTTAAGGAGCGGGCCTGGGATGTGGTACTCTGCGATATAAAAATGCCGAAACTTGACGGCATAGAATTCCTTGAAAAAGCCAGGGAGGCCAATCCGGATGTACCCATTATAATGATATCGGGACATGGTACTATTGAAACAGCGGTAGAAGCTGTTAAAAAAGGTGCATTCGATTATATTTCCAAACCGCCCGATCTAAACCGTTTGCTGATCACCCTGCGCAATGCAATGGATAAGACCTCGCTGGTTACCGAAACGAAAGTGCTGAAAAGGAAAGTAAGCAAGGTTCAGGAAATGATAGGTGAATCACCTGCCATCCAGCGAATTAAGGACACTATTGAAAAAGTGGCTCCAACGGATGCGAGGGTGCTGATCACCGGCGAGAACGGTGTAGGAAAGGAACTGGTGGCCAGGTGGCTGCATGAAAAAAGCAACCGTGCTGGTGGTCCCCTGGTAGAAGTGAACTGCGCTGCAATACCGGGAGAACTCATTGAAAGTGAACTGTTCGGTCATGAAAAGGGCTCGTTTACATCGGCTATCAAGCAGCGTATCGGCAAATTTGAACAGGCAAGCGGTGGCACATTATTCCTGGATGAAATCGGAGATATGAGCCTCAGCGCACAGGCTAAAGTATTGCGCGCCCTCCAGGAAGGAAAGATCACAAGGGTAGGTGGTGATAAAGAGATATCCGTTGACGTTAGGGTGGTGGCCGCTACCAATAAAGACCTGCTGAAGGAAGTGGAAGAAAGAAACTTCAGGCTCGATCTCTATCACCGCCTGAGTGTGATCCTGATACATGTGCCATCATTGAACGACAGGAGAGATGATATTCCCTTACTGGTTGACAAATTCCTGGAAAACATCTGCGCTGATTACGGCATTGCCAAAAAGGAAATCGAAAAAGAAGCTATGGAGGTGCTGAAACAATATAACTGGACCGGAAATATCCGCGAGCTCAGGAATGTGGTTGAAAGGTTGGTTATCCTGTCGGGTAAAACCATTGTAAAAGACGATGTGGTCAATAATGTGGTTCCGCGCAACTGATATTCAATTCATTTTTGCAAAACCGATCATTTCAGCCAGGGATTTGAGACATTTCACTGAACCTGGCAGGTGGGAAGTTTTGTCAGCAAATGCCGGACCGGATACTACGATTTTTACACCTGTTATTTTTTCGGCCAGGCATTGCAGGTAGTCAGACAGTTCTCCGTTACAGAGATGGGTGATCAGGTGAAAATACAGGTGTGTCGGTTTCCTGTAAGTGCAGTAATGGGATAATGTTTCAATTGCCACTTCACTGCCCATATAAACAATATGACTACCCTGTTTTTTTAACAGGTAATGCATGTATAATATGGGTATCTCGTGTGCTTCACCGACTGGGGTAAATATCAGGACAGTCCGGCCCTTAACAGCAGCAGTTTTTTCCAGGCCATCAATGGCAACAATGATTTTTTTCCGAATCAGGTTGCAGGCAAAATGTTCCTGGGCCGGAACCACCTTATCGGTTAGCCACATCATACCCAGTTTTTCAAGAAAGGGATAAATCACATCCACCACACATTTTTCAAACCCCAGGTGTAGTACCATCAGGTTCAGGATTTTTTCAAAATGTGCCTGGTCAAATGCCTGCGCAGCTTCCATCAGTTGGTTAACAAACTGCTCATGCAGGCATTTAAGTTTTACAGATGCCGCCAGGGACAGCATTTCAGACTCCTGCATGCAGGCCAGCCTGGATATTTTATGCCCCCCTTTGTAAAGAAGGCTGATCCTGAGTAAATTCCGCAGGTCGTCATCATCATAAAACCGATGACCGCTTTCTTTGCGTTTGGCACGGCATACCTGGTAACGCTGTTCCCAGACCCTTAGCGTATGCGCCTTGATACCTGTCAGGTTTTCAATATCACTTATGGTGAAATGGTTCATTTGACTTAGCGAATGTAATCCAGGAAGAACTACCTTAACAAATTCTTTGTAATTGCACCTGTCATATTTTGAACAATTAAGTTACAAATACGCTGAATAAACACCATTTTTGATGCAGAATGGTATTTTTGCCCGAATTTAAAATTCGCTGAATGACAACGAATCAAATCCTGATCTTATCTCTGATTTCTATTTTATTGGTTATCCTGCCTGCTTTTGGACTTTCAAAGATGTTTCAGAAAGTGAGTGTTCCGGCCTGGAAAGCATATATTCCATTTTATAACACCTGGGTTATGCTGGATGTTGCCAAAAGACCCAAACACTGGTTTTTCTGGCAGTTTATCCCTGTTGCAGGCTGGTTTGTGACGATGGGTATTTTTATTGAATGGATCAAGTGCTTCGGAAAATTCAGCTTCTGGGAGCACGCACTCACCTGCCTGCTGCCTTTTATTTATTTTCCTTATGTGGGAATGGACAAAAACACCCGTTTTATTGGTCCGGAAGGCGTGAGGCATTACCAGAAATCAACCATTCGCGAGTGGGTGGATGCGGGCATATTCGCGGTTGTTGCAGCTACATTGATCCGAACCTTCATTTTTGAAGCCTATACCATTCCGACCGGATCCATGGAAAAAACACTGCTGATTAATGACTTCCTGTTTGTCAGCAAAATCAGTTACGGCCCAAGGATTCCCAACACCCCGCTGGCCATTCCATTCATGCACCATACCATACCCGGCACTTCGTCCAGGTCCTATAGTGAAATCATTAAACTGCCCTACAGCCGCTGGTTTGAAAGCCCGGTTAAAAGGAACGATGTGGTGGTTTTCAACTTCCCCACCGGTGATACTGTTATCAACAGGCCCGAGTTTCAATCAGCAGATCCCTATTATGATGTTGCCAGGAGACTGGGCAACGGAAACCTGGATGCCGGCAGGCAGATGATCCTGGGTGACCCCGATACCTATCCGCTCGTGATCAGGCCGGTTGATAAAAGGGAGAACTATATCAAAAGATGTGTGGCCATCGCCGGCGACACACTTGAAATAAGGGATGGCAGGGTTTATATCAATGGAGAAGCGGGATATGTACCCCCATTTTCCCAGATCAGTTATGAAGTGGAAACCTCGGGGCAGCCTCTCAATGCCGATGTAATGAAGGAGGACTACCACATTGATATAGAAAACCCTGAAGAAATTGCAGTGCTCAGTGGTAATAAATATATTATGCTGCTAACAGCAGACGCAGCTGAAAAAATGAAAACATCGGGACTCGCAAAAAGTATTACGCCGCAGTTGATCAAACCAGAACAGGTTGACCCAAGGTTGTGGGGCCAGGTCTGCTACCCCTACGACACCATGCACAAATGGACCATTGACGAATTCGGCCCTATATGGATTCCTGCAAAAGGCGCTACCCTGACACTGACTCCACAGAATTACACGCTCTATGAAAGGGCCATCAGGGTGTACGAAGGCAATACCCTCGAACAACAAAACGGGCAGTTCATCATCAACGGACAGCCATCCAGCCAGTATACCTTTAAAATGAATTATTACTGGATGATGGGAGATAACCGACATGGTTCCCAGGACAGCCGCTTCTGGGGTTTTGTGCCCGAAGACCATATCGTGGGCGAAGCATGGATCATCTGGATGAGTGTCAATAATGGTATCCGCTGGAACCGGTTGTTCAGGAGCATAAAATAATGTACCTTCTGCTTCAGCTAAATCCTATGTGTAATGACCAGGAACAAATATGAATTTGAATACGAGGAATATGATTCAATAGATGAATTAACTGAAGAAGATGCCTGGCTTTTGAACGAAGCGAGGGAAGTAACCGTACAGGCCTATGCACCTTACTCCAATTTTCATGTTGGCGCCGTTGCCAAACTGACCAATGGTGAAATCCTGGCAGGCTCCAACCAGGAGAATGCTTCCTTTCCCGTAGGATTATGCGCGGAAAGGGTTTTACTGGCATCCATCTCCTCCTTGTTCCCGAATATTCCGGTTGAAACGATTGCCATCAGTTACAGAAGTTCACTGGTAGAAAGCGACCATCCCATCTCACCCTGCGGTATCTGCAGGCAGTCACTACAGGAATATGAAGACAGGATGAAACACCCGATCCGGCTGATCCTTGGCGGAATGACAGGCAAGGTATACATCATCCCAAGGGCAAGCATGTTGTTGCCACTTAGTTTTACAGGCGGGGATCTCGGTGGATTTTAACCGATCTTATGACCGTTGGCAACGGGACGCTCAGGTTGCAATAAAACCACCTCATTATTTTCGTTGTAGATGCCCAGCACGAGACATTCACTCATGAAATCCGCGATTTGTTTGGGGGGAAAATTTACCACGGCGATCACCTGCCGCCCCACCAGCTCTGCAGGCTCGTACAGACTTGTGATCTGCGCCGATGAACGGCGTATGCCCATACTACCGAAATCAATGGTTAACCGGTAGGCCGGTTTCCGGGCTTTGGCAAAAACCGTGGCCTCTGTAATAGTTCCCACCCGCATATCAACTTTTTCAAAGTCGTTCCAACTGATCATTTTTTTATTTCGAATTTACAATACCACATGTTGAATTCACCCAAATATTATTACAATGATATGATGCTATGATGTAAATTCAATACTCATTAATAATCAACCAAACCGATTCTAATTATGCCTCGTTCAGATGCTTCACGCAGAAAATTCATCCGGAATTCGACTGTAGCTGCCGCGGGATTTTTTATTGTTCCCCGGCATGTTTTAGGAAAGGGCCATATCGCGCCGAGTGACACCCTCAATGTGGCTGGAATTGGAGTAGGCGGTAAAGGACAGGGCGACCTTGCCGAGTTCTTCAAAACCAAAAAAGTCAACATTGTTGCGCTTTGCGATGTAGATGACAGGGCCGCAGCCAAAGCCAGGCAAGCCTATCCGAAAGCACCATATTATGCCGACTTCCGGGAAATGCTGGCAAAGGAGAAAAATAATATTGACGCAGTATCCATTTCCACCCCCGACCATACACATGCCAATGCCACCCTTGCGGCCATGCAACTCGGCAAACATGTGTACACGCAGAAACCATTGACACATGATATCTATGAAGCAAGGTTACTAACGGAAGCGGCTAAACGCCATAAAGTGGTAACCCAGATGGGTAACCAGGGAGGCAGCGGAGAGGGCGTCAGAAGGGCCAAGGAACTTATCGACGCAGGCCTGATCGGTGAAGTACACACTGTGCATGCCTGGACCAACCGGCCGGTATGGCCGCAGGGTATACCCACACCTTCCGGCAATCACCCCATCCCAAAGGAACTGAACTGGGACCTCTGGCTGGGACCTGCCCAGCACATCGATTACAATCCTGCCTACCTGCCTTTTAACTGGCGTGGATGGTGGGCATTCGGTACCGGTGCCCTTGGCGATATGGCCTGCCATATCCTTGACCCTGCTTTCAGGATCCTGCCAATTGATTATCCAAGCTCGGTGGAATGCAGTGTGGCCAATATCTGGAAAGACATGTGGGTGGAAGGAAATTATTCCGATGGATGTCCGCCTTCATCTATCATACACCTCACATATCCACGTACCGACGGCAAGGGCAATATCAAAATATCCTGGCATGATGGCGGCCTGCTGCCCAACCGTCCGGATGAACTGTTGCCGGAAGAAGCATTTGGCAACTGGGATGGTGGCATCCTTTTCGTCGGCGACAAAGGCAAATTACTGGCCGATTGTTACGGCGAAAATCCTCGTCTACTCCCAACTGTAAAAATGAAGGAGCAACTTCCCGCACCAACACTGCCACGTGTTCCTGAAGGACACTATGCACAATGGGTGAACGCCTGTATCGCAGGTTATGGGAAAGCGGTTACCAGTTCGCCATTTGAATATGCAGGACCATTTACCGAAAGTATCCTTATCGGAAACCTGGCCATCAGGAGCTGGATGCTGAAAAACCCCAACCTTAAAGGATGGGGAGATAAATACCTTGGCAGAAAGACCCTTCTCTGGGATGCCAAAAACATGCGGATTACAAACTTCGAAGAAGCCAACCAGTATGTGAAAAGGGAAAGAAGGAAGGGCTGGGAGCTTTAACAATACGGAAGGTAGATTTTGAATAAAATCTACCTTCTTTTTTCTCACTCCTCACCAAGTAAAGCAGACAACTGCATCAGCTCCTCAAACTTGTACAACTGCTTGTCGTCTTCGAAACATTTGGCGAATTCCTCCAGCAGCAGTTGAATGATGCGCAGATTGGAATAAGGCCTGAAAAAAGATGCCGTTGCAGGTACTGAGATACGTCTGAAATAGGTTTCAACATCTTTCTGGGTAAATACCTGCCCGCTCATGGGGTCAATATAAAACTGGATCAGGCTTGACGGGTTGGATGGCAGTTGTTCCCACTGCCCGGGTTCGACGTCAAAATACGCCAGGATAAATTGCCTGGGGATGGGAATCGCCCGAATGGGTATATCCAGCAAATCAGCCAGGATAAGGTAAAGAATACCATTACTGATCGAATTGCCATTTTTGGATTCCAGCACTTTGTTCAGCAGGAAGCCATTTGGTTCGCCGTAATTAATCTCGGTTCCCTTTAGGTTATAATAATTATAAAGGATGGTAGTCAGTACATTGGTTTGTTCCAATGGGGTCAGGTAACTGTTCAGTTCCAGCCAGATATTGCGCCTCATTTTTTCTATATCCTGCAAAACCTGGCTGAGATCCAGGTCGGGATACTGAAATTTTGCCACCAGCAGGGCGCCCCCCAGCAAGTCGGGTTCAGGCATTTTTTTCCACCGGTTGAATTCCTGGGTAAGATCACAGTAATGAAGCCGGTGAATCAGCAACTCAATCCTTTCCTGGACACTTTCATCGGGAGTTGTTTCCCACAAATGCTCCAGGTTGGGGATGATATTGGCTCCCATGGAAATGATTTTGTCACTCACGGTTGAAAACACTTCCGCATCGGGGTCATCGATGAGATGAAAAAGGGCAGATATTTCACGGGTTTCTTCCATTCACACGGGCTTAGTGGATCACTTTCCAAATAATGACGTTCTGATCTCATTATTTATTGTTAGTGATCTGCCAATAAATTTCGTGTGTGGCCCAATACCCCGGTTGGATAGTTTTCCACACGCGTGGATAAGGCCATCCCGGGCTATTTCTTTTTAGCCGCTTTTTTAGCCGGGGCTTTTTTAGTTGCCGCTTTTTTTGGAGCGGCTTTTTTAGCCGCGGGCTTCGCCTTCTTTTCAAAAGCTCCCGGAATTTCCGCTTCGATCATTTTCTTTACTTCTTCCACGGTAATAGCTCCCAGGTCGGCTTCCGAATATTTGCTGCCGTCGGCTTTTTTACCCAGTTTCAGCATTTTTTTGCCAAACCGGATAAAAGGTCCCCATCGGCCATTTTCCAGTGCAATCTTATCAGCAGGCCATTGCCTGATAAAACGGTTGGCTTCTTTTTCCAGTTTTTTAGCGATCAGTTCTTCACAGTCCTTCTGGGATAAACTGTCGAAATTATAGGCCCTTGGGATATTAATGTAGAGATCATTCCATTTGATAAACGGACCGAAGCGCCCTTTGCCTTTGGTAACCGGTAATCCCTCATAGGTAGCAATTGGTGCATCGGCCAGCTTTTTCCCGCTGATCAGCGCAACCGCACGATCCAGGTCCACCGTCATTGGGTCTTCACCTTTTGGAATGGATACAAACTCCTCGCCCCATTTAACATAGGGGCCAAATCTGCCCACGTTCACCGATACCTCCTGGCCTTCATATTCACCTATGGTTAAGGGAAGTTTGAAAAGATCCATGGCTTCATCGTAGGTGATGGTCTCAATGCTCTGGCCTGATTTCAACTTGGCAAACCTTGGTTTTTCCTCTTCCGCTGCGTCACCGATCTGCACCATCGGGCCATACCTGCCCATCCGGGCTACCACTTTCCTGCCACTGGCCGGATCACTTCCCAGTTCCCTTTCTCCCTTGATCCTTTCCGCCGTTTCGATGGTCTTGTCCACATCCTTCTTGAAGGGATTGTAAAACTCATCTATCATCTTATGCCATTGGCGCTTTCCCCGGGCAACTTCGTCAAATTCTTCCTCTATTTTGGCAGTGAAGCCATAGTCCATTACATCATTGAAATACTGCGACAGGAAATCTGTCACCACCAATCCCAGGTCTGTAGGGAACAACTTGGCTTTTTCAGTTCCCGTGGTTTCCTGCGACATTTCCTTTGAAATCCTGTCAGCAACGAGTTTCAGGATCCTGAAATCACGTCTTATCCCTTCCTTATCGCGTTTTTCCACATAACCTCTTTTCAGAATGGTGGTAATGGTGGGGGCGTATGTTGAAGGGCGGCCGATGCCCAGTTCTTCCAGCTTTTTAACCAGGGATGCTTCCGTATAACGCGGCGCCGGTCGGTTGAAACGCTCAGTAGCGCTCATTTCCTTCAACGGCAGCTCCTGCTTTACCTGTAAAGGGGGGAGCATGCTTTCATTGCCATCCTCTTCAGTCAGGTCTTCTTCATCACGATCCTCCATATATACTTTCAGGAACCCGTCAAATTTCAACACTTCGCCACTGGCAGTCAATTCCTCCTTATTGGTGGAAATGCTGATTTTAGCAATGGTCTTTTCCAGTTCGGCATCAGCCATCTGTGAGGCCATGGTGCGCTTCCAGATCAGTTCATACAGCCTTTTGGTTTCCGGATCATCCACCGAGGTGGTTTCCATATAGGTAGGCCTGATGGCCTCGTGCGCTTCCTGGGCTGATTCGTTGCGGTTCTTGTATTTACGTGGCTGGAAATAGCGGTTACCAAACTGGGCAGTCACCTGCTGGCGAATGCTGTCCATGGCAGTTTCACTCAGGTTAACGCTGTCCGTACGCATATAGGTAATCTGACCGCTTTCATACAGTTTCTGCGCAATCAGCATGGTCTTACTTACCGAATAGCCGAGTTTTCGGCTGGCTTCCTGCTGAAGGGTGGATGTGGTAAATGGTGCCGCCGGTGATTTCCGGCCAGGTTTTACCTGGATATCAGCAACCGTATAATCTGCACCCACACAGGATTCTAGGAATTTTTCCGCACCTTCCTGGTTGTTGTATTTCTGTCCTTCAGCCTTAAAGTTTACGGGTTTGTGGTTCAGGTCCTTTGCAGTGAACCAGGCATCGATCCTGAAATGGCTCTGGCTTTTGAAATGGTTGATCTCCCTCTCGCGCTCTGCGATCAATCGTACCGCCACACTCTGAACCCTGCCGGCACTGAGAGAAGTTCCCATGCTCATTTTCCGCCATAAAACAGGGCTGAGCTCAAAACCTACGATCCTGTCCAGTACCCGGCGGGCCTGCTGGGCATTCACCAGGTCCATATTCACGGTGCGTGGCTGTTGTACCGCTTTCTGGATGGCTGGTTTGGTAATTTCATGGAAAACGATCCGTTTGGTGGTGTAAGGGTCTAGTCCGAGTACTTCGCAAAGGTGCCAGCTGATGGCTTCTCCTTCACGGTCCTCATCCGTTGCCAGCCACACTTCTTCGCTCTTTTTTGCCAGCTGCTTCAGTTCCCTTACCACTTTCTCCTTCTCGTCCGGAACAATATAACGGGGTTTGTAATGATTATTTATATCAATGCCCATTTCGCCTTTTTCCAGGTCGCGGATATGTCCATAACAACTCTTCACCTCAAAATCCTTACCCAGGATCTTTTCGATGGTTTTGGCTTTCGCCGGCGACTCCACTATCAATAAATTCTTAGCCATGTAACAAAAATCGTTTAATTAATTGGTCCGGAGCCTGCAAGTTTAGTGTATAAGACCGAAAATACCAATTCAGGTATATTTAATATCCTTATCATTCCTTTAAGAAATATTCCCTGCGAAACACCGTTCTTTGTACTGTTCCACTTCTACCAACTCAACATTTCACACACTTAAATTAATTGTATGACGCAGCCTGCGGCAGGCCGTGGCAATGATATTGCCGGCTACGACTCCTTTTCCGGTAGCAAGGGAAACAACCCGTTTTTATGGTGGTGTGCCGGAGCGCATGCCCCTACACTGGAACAATTTCCGACCGAACATCCCAAATATAATACCCTGGGCGGGGTGTTGCTGGCCACATTTGCCCTCGCAGCCCTCTCGTCGGGTTATGCCTTTTATACCATTTTTGGCAGCCTGGGATGGGCAGCGGGATTTGCGGTCTTATGGGGACTGATCATTTTCAATTTTGACCGCTTCATGGTGGCAACGATCAGGAAATATGGCATTTCTGCCGGAAGGCAATGGCGGATGGCCCTGCCCCGGATCATACTGGCCGTTATGATCGGCATCACCATTGCAAGGCCGCTTGAACTTAAACTATTCGAAAAAGAGATCAACCTGAAAGTGGCGGAAAACCTGCAGGAAAAGATCAGGGTCTATAACGGGCAGCAGGACACCATTCACGAGGCCAAGGTTGCTGCAGTGCTGGCAGAAAGGAACCTCCTGGCCGGCCGCCGTAAAGCCATGGAAGACACCCTGCTGAAATTACAGCAGTCCTATGTACAGGAGGCAGACGGAACCGGCGGTTCAGGCAAGAGGGGAGTGGAAAGCATTACTCTCCTGAAACAGGGAGCCTACCGGCAAACGGCAGAACAGTACCAACAGAATTTTCATATTCTTGATTCCACCCTGGGAGCTCATGAAAGCTTTTTGTCTGCAGCCACAACCGAACTGAAAAAAGACAAGGAAGATTTTGCAAAAGCGGCTTTTGAAAATGTCGGATTCCTGGAAAGGAACAAGGCCCTGCACAACCTGTCAGAGGAAGAATCAAGTGTTTTCCTGGCCACCTTCCTGATCAGCCTGCTCATCATCATCATAGAAACGGCCCCTGTTATAGCAAAACTCCTGCTGCCGGTAGGGCCATATGATATAGCCCTGGCAAAACAGGAGTTGGTTCCCATGGCGGGCATCGAACGCAGCCTTATAGCGGAACAGGAAAAAGCAAGGATGTCGGCGGTTTAATACCCCCTTTGCCACTGCGAATATTCATGATCGTTATACCTCGCCATCCTTACATATTTTACATCAAGGTACAGCCGGCCATCGCGACCCAGCCAATAGTGCATTCCGGCGGAATTGCGGTAGTAGTAACGATTATGTCCGTAACGCATGATCGGCAGGTTGCGGGTTTGGATAATGATCAGGGGATAACCGGCATCACGGTGATACTTTTTGCGTTTTTTATGGCTCTGTTTGTGTTTACAGCCATAATCACAATCATGGTCATGCCTGTCATAACGGTCATCATGGTCATAGCGGTCATCATGGTCATAACGACCACCCCTGTCGCGATGATCATCAATAATTACAACTTCCCTTTGCGGATAAGGAGGATAATAACCGCGTGGCTGAGCATAGGAAACTTCAGTTCCGGTTGCGAGGATTGCGGTGAAAATTACCGCTGGTAAAATTTTAAACATAGGGATCAACTTTGGTTATACATTAGTTGACTGAAACAATTACTCACAGTTTAAACCTACTGCCGCATGAAGTTGCTATTTAGCCTATTATTAACAGTTTTTGCCCTTCCGGGCATCGCACAGCAAACTAATGAAGAAAATGCCATCAGGGCAACCATCGACCGCCTGTTTACGGGTATGCGTACCAGTGATACAGCGATGCTGGCATCAACCTTTTCCCCCACAGCAGTGATGCAAACCATCGTTCAGAAAAACGACGGCGTAACAGTGGTAAGGACCGAAACCGTAATTGATTTTGTGAACGCTGTAGGCAAGCCCAGGACCGAAATACTGGACGAAAGAATCAGCTATGGTGCCATTCACATCGACGGTACACTGGCTGCCGTCTGGACACCTTATGAATTTTATGTGGGCACAAAATTCAGCCATTGCGGGGTGAATTCTTTCCAGCTGGTAAAACTCAACGGTGACTGGAAGATCCAGTACATCATCGATACCAGGAGGAAAGAATCCTGTAAGGGCAATTGATTATTTTGCCGAAAGCTTGTACTTCCTGTTAACTTTTGGATTGTTGAAGTATTCGTTCAGTTCTTCTTCGCTCAAGCCACCGGTATCCACCATCGGAACATCGATCAGTTGAGTTTGAACCTGCTTCAGGTCACTTCGCAATTTGGCAAGTTTGGTCAGTACTTCGGCATCCCTTTCCCCAACCAGGGAATTCTCTGAAACGCTGTACTCCAGGCGTTTGATGCTGGCACGAACCTGTGAAGCCGCATTGGACTCGTAGGTTTTATTGGGAGCGGCAGCTTCTTTTACCGGAACAATGGCAACGCCCACACTCGGCATTATCTTTCCCAGGTTTTTATCGCTGGTAGCTGTGCTGGTTGACAAAACAGTGCCGCTAAGTGCCGCTACACCTGAGGAGATATCAAAAGTTGAGCGGGAAGTCTTTGTCCTGCGCACTTTTTTATCCAGTTCCTTAAAGGTAAATTTCAACTGCAGAATATACCTTTCAATTTCCTTCACCACCCTGGCATGTTCATTCTTCCGGAATGGATAATTGACAGCATCCCTGATGGTTACTTTTATTACTGCCGTATCGCGGTTGTGGAATTTATCTGAACCCACGAACATGACACTGATGGTCTTTGACTTTTCACGGTCTGTTTCCTTTACAAAATCGTATGGTATGGCCCAGTTGAAAATATCGTCGCATTTTTTTACCGGGTCATAACCTTTTATGGATGCATCCACCAGGGTAATGATTTCATCAATCGGGAAACTGCCTCTTTCACACTGGATCGGAATACTCAGCGTATCGCCTTCATCCATGGTCAGGTTAGCACTGACACCCGGTTTCAGTTTTGAAAGGATGATCTCCGTGTTATAGAAAAGCAGGGTAATGAAAGTGTCAACCCTTTCCTGGGGGTTCCCCAGGTTTTGCACACCGAGGAATACCTTATATTCCTGGTCATATTTCAGCCTGCCCGACATGAAATAGGATTTTTCCGCTTTGAAACTCAATCTCCCATCGTCCTTGTTAATCTTGAGTCCCACCGGCGCATTACGCAGGTACCAGAAATACCTGGCAGAGTCACGGTTGATATCCAGCTTATAATTAATGGATGAATCAACATGCAGGGTTATATACGGTGTCAGGTTTATGATCCTGAGGGCAGTATCAATAAGTACCGGTGGAATTGTATCTGTTGGTTTCGCCAGGGTATCGGTAACAACCATCTTGACAGTTGTGTCAACCTGGGCAGACACAGAGCCGTAACCAAAAATAACCAGGATACTTATCAAAAAAATCCGAAAACGAATTGTCGACATTCTCTGAAAGTTTTGTGGAAGCTGAAAAGTGTGGCAATATTAGGTTATTTTCTACAAACGCCTGTTTAACACTTTGTTACAATACATACAAAAAAAACCCCGGGGTAAACACACCGGGGTATAACCAAAACCAACTGCTTATGAGAAAAAATTATTGAATCGTAATGGCCCTGGGCTCCTGCTTTACCTCAGCTTTTTTAGGCAGGTAGAGCTTCAGCAGGCCATTTTCATATTTTGCCTGGATGTTTTCCGCATTGATTTTTTCATCCAGTGAAAAGCTTCTTTTAAAAGAACTGTATTTGAACTCCTTTCTGATAATTTTCAGGTCTTCGGATTTATTCTCTTCCTTGTGTTCATAGGAAATCGTCAGCAGGTCATTTTCCACTGAAATCCTGAAATCTTCCTTAATACGACCGGGCGCATTTAATTCAAGATGGTAACCATCGGCTGTTTCCACAATATTTACCGGAACAGACTGAACTGCAGGAACCCCTTCCTTATTGCGGAAGGCAGGCAAATCCTGGAATAATTCATCCAGCAGGCTACCAAAAGGACGGGCGGGTTGTTGTACTTTCAAGAATGTCATAGCTATTTTTTTTATTGTGTAATGATTAATCGTTTGAGGATTATTATTCAAACCATATACCACCTGGTTTATGCTGCCATCTTGTAAGATTTTACCGGACAAACAAACCGAATTAATGCCATTATAGCATACCAATACCTTTAATAGGCGCCATTTTGACATATTCGAACCATTCCGCCTGCTTTATTGTTTTTCCAGTAGTTTTGCAACTCTTAAAAACAATACAATGTATCCAGCAGAGATAGTAATGCCCATGAAAGAGGAGTTAACCGAACATGGTTTTATCGAACTCCTGACCCCTGAAGCAGTAGATAACCAGATGAAGCAGCAGGGAACAACCCTGGTGGTGGTTAACTCTGTGTGCGGCTGTTCAGCCGGTACCTGTCGCCCGGGTGTACTGATGGCGGTTACCAACAGCGCGAAGAAACCCGATTACCTGGCAACCAGTTTTGCAGGTTTTGACATTGATGCAGTAAGGAAATTAAGGGAATACCTGCTTCCTTACCCGCCGTCTTCCCCGTCTATCGCGCTTTTCAAGGATGGACAACTGGTTCATTTCATTGAACGTCACCAGATCGAAGGCCGTTCGGCACAGATGATCGCGCACAACCTGATTGCAGCGTTTGAACATTATTGTTAACAGGCTGATCCTATCAGATATTCTTTTTAAAAAATAGCCCCTTCCGTAGCGAAGGGGTTATTTTTTAATGGTATGCAATCTTATTTCTTATCATTGCGCATTATTTTGGTTTACATTTTAATCAGACTACATGTATCCTAATCTATATTATGCATTTAAGGACCTGTTCGGTGTTGAAATACCCGGACTGCGTTTTGTTAACTCGTTTGGTTTTTTTGTAGCCCTGGCTTTCCTCGCGGCTGCATGGGTCCTTACAATGGAACTGAGAAGGAAAAGCCAGCAGGGACTGCTGCAATACGTGGAAACCAAAATAACCATTGGCCAGCCGGCCAGTGCGGGCGAACTCCTTACCAATTTTATCCTGGGCTTCCTGCTGGGTTATAAAATCATCGGGGCATTTGTAATCGGTCCGGCTGACCCACAGGAATTCATTTTCTCTTCCCAGGGTTCCTGGCCGGCAGGGATATTTACAGGGCTGTTATTTGCCGGATTGAAATGGTGGGAAAAGAACAAACAGAAACTGGCCAAACCGGAGGAAAGAACTATCAGGATCTGGCCCCAGGACAGGGTGGGGGACATTGTGGTATTTGCCGCCATCTTTGGTTTTGCCGGAGCCAAGATCTTCCATAACCTGGAAAACTGGAATGAGTTTGTGGCTGATCCGATAGGCGCCCTGCTTTCCTTCAGCGGACTGACTTTTTATGGTGGATTAATCTGTGCAGCCATCGCTATTGGCTGGTATGCCCGCAAACACAAGATCGGATTACGCCATCTGTGTGATTCTGCCGCACCGGCCCTGATGCTCTCCTATGCAATAGGCAGGATCGGCTGCCATGTGTCAGGAGACGGCGACTGGGGAATTGTAAACGACAAACCCAATCCATATTCCTGGCTACCAGACTGGATCTGGGCTTACCAATATCCGCATAATGTTATCAATGCCGGTGTGCCGATTCCCGGTTGCGAAGGCAATTACTGCAACCAGCTTCCCCTGGCGGTTTACCCAACAGCATTTTACGAAACCCTGATGTGCCTGGCCTTATTCGGGCTGCTCTGGTTCTTCCGGAAAAAAATCCATATTCCGGGTCGCATTTTTGCCCTCTACCTGGTGGTAAACGGAATCGAACGCTTTTTCATCGAAAAAATCCGGGTGAATACCAAGTACGATATTTTCGGTTTCCATCCTACGCAGGCTGAATTGATTTCTTCCGCCATGGTAATCGGGGGTATCCTGCTCTGGGTCTGGCTGGGAAAATACGCGCTGAAAAAACCCGGAAAGGCAATCAAATAAATCTTTCTCCCCAATTGTATCCGCGAAAGCCTGTGTCAGCACACAGGCTTTCTGCATTTTCTAGGGGTTAGCCTTCCTCATTTCTTATTAAGTGGTGCCCCCATACAGTTAGTCATAAATGATTACGCTGATGTAAAAAATACGCCTGCTCCGTTCTTCCGGCATATTAACCACTCATCCGAAAATATGCCGTTTTTGTAACCAATGCCTGGCTTCTCCGTCACATTACCATCATTGCATTTGCCGAAAATCAATCCTAATAACCATTCGGCACAAAACAATGTACATTGCATTACATAGTACCTACCTTTGACCTGTAATAAACCTTAAACGGTACCAAACTAATTAAAGAACCTTAGTTATGAAAAAGACACTCGCTTTACTGACACTCGCTTTAACCACCTTATCCCTGGTGAGTCAGGCCCAAACCAAAACAGTTTCCCTCAGGGGAAATGTTACGGATGGAGCAAGCAAACCAGCTGAAGCAGTTACCGTTAGCCTGCTGCACGCCAAAGATTCCTCTGTGGCCAAAATCCAGTCTACTGACAGGTCCGGGAAATACAGTTTCCTGGATCTGTCTGCAGGCAAATACCTGATCATGGTATCGGCAGTGGGCCATGAGAAATCCTATTCCGCCCACATTTCACTGGATGGCGACAAACCTGAGGTGGAAGTTCCGGCCATGCATCTGGTTACCGCCGGCAAGGAACTCGGTGCAGTTACCGTTACCTATCGTAAGCCATTTATCGAACAGAGGATTGATAAAACAGTGTTGAATGTGGATGCTGCTGTGACCAACGTTGGCGCCACTGCACTGGAAGTGCTGGAAAAAGCACCCGGGGTAATGGTTGACAAGGATGGTAATATCAGCCTGAAAGGGAAACAAAGTGTAATGGTAATGATGGATGGCCGTCCCACCTACCTGACCGGTGAACAGCTGGCCAGCCTGCTGAAATCCATGCCCGCCAGTAATATTGAACAGATAGAACTGGTAACCAATCCCTCCGCCAAATACGATGCATCAGGCAATTCCGGCATCATCAATATCAAGACCAAAAAGAACAAGCAGAAAGGTTTCAACGGAAACCTGGCACTTAACTACGGCCAGGGGGCTTACTGGAAAACCAATAACAGCCTGAACCTGAACCTGCGTACCGGCAAATTCAATTTTTTCGCCAATGGCGGATACAGCATCTGGAATACATACCAGGTACTGGATATCAAACGCAATTACAGGGATGCCGGCACCAAGGAACTGACTGCCATATTTGAGCAAAGCTCATTCATGAAAAATGACAACAGGAATTACAATATGAAGTTTGGTGCGGACTATTATCTTTCGAAAAAAACCACCCTCGGTATAGTTGGCAGCGGTAATTTTTCACCTGAAAAGTGGACCAACCGGAACACCAGCTATATGATGGATCCTCATTCTGTAACAGACTCTATGGTGCTGGCTGACGGTTATAGTGAGGACCTTTGGAAAAACAAAAGCATCAACCTGAATTTCCGTCACCAGTTTGATTCAACCGGCAGAGAACTTACCGCAGATGCCGATTTTATCACCTATGGTTCCAACAGCAAGCAAAGATTTACCAATACCAACCTCGACGCTGACCAGACCCCGAAATATACCGAGCAACTTCGAGGCAGCATTCCGATTGATATCGATATTTATTCTGCCAAACTGGATTATACCCAGCCCCTGAAAAAAGGTGCCAAAATGGAAGCGGGATTAAAGACCAGTTTCGTAAATACCAATAATACAGCTGACTATTCCAACCTGGGAAATAACGGCTGGGAAAATGATTACGATAAATCCAACCAGTTCCAGTATAAAGAGAACATTGTTGCAGGTTACCTGAATTACAGTACACAAATAAAGAAATTCGGTATCCAGGCCGGATTGAGGTATGAGCATACCCGTTACGAAGGCAAGCAATTCGGCAATCCGACCAAACCCGATTCATCTTTCAGCCGCAACTACGGAAGCATCTTCCCTACACTCTTCGTGAGTTATAAGGCAAATGAGAAGAATCAGCTGGCAGTTTCCTATGGCAGAAGGATCGACCGTCCGGCCTACCAGGACCTCAACCCATTCATGTTCTTCATCGACAAGTACACTTATGTTCGTGGTAACCCTTACCTGCAACCGCAGTTCACCCACAATATTGAACTGACCCACACTTTCAAAAATTTCCTGACTACCACCCTGAACTATAGTTATACAAAGGATTATTTCAGTGAAACATTCTCACAGGGCAATCCGCAGTACAATGAACCGGAATATGCCACCATTGTACGCCAGGGAAATATTGGTTCCCGTCAGAACGCCGGTATGTCCATAAGTGCACAGGTGCCGGTTCAGAAGTGGTGGACAGCCATTCTTTACAGTAACTATAATTACAATGAATACAGCGGAACCCTGAACAATGAGGAAATAAAAGTATCTGCCGGAACCCTTATGTTCAATGTAAACAACCAGTTCAAATTCAACAAAGGCTGGAGCGCAGAACTGAGTGGCTGGTACCGCAGCAAAGGTGTGGAAGGACAGATACTTATCAACCCCATGGGTGCAGCATCAGCAGGCATTTCCAAACAAATCCTGAAAACCAAAGGAGCTTTGAAACTAAACATCCGTGATATGTTCTATACACAGAAGGTAAGCGGTAGCATGAATTTCCAGACCACGGAAGCAAGTTTCAACAACCGTCGTGATTCAAGAGTGGTAAACCTGTCGTTTACCTACCGTTTTGGCAAACCCATCAAAGGAGCACAGCCCAGAAGAAAAATCGGTGGTGCAGGCGATGAGCAGAACCGCGTAAAGATGGGCGGCAACAACTAAAGAAAGAAGTAAACGATTGAAGAAATCACCTTCATCATATTTTCCATTGATCATTAAACCTTTCCTTTTCAAACAGCCAGTTACAACGGCCTGTCCCGATTCAGGGCAGGTCGTTTAACAAATCTTTTACGCACAAGATAAGTTCAATACGTATTCTTTCGTACTTGATTTTGACCGCCTGAAACAATTCGCTTTTCACCTACCCGAAGCTTGTGGAATTTTACATTCATAAACCTTACAACCTTTCCTGATGAAAAATATTTACACCTTGTTCTTTCTGCTAATAGCAACCACCAGCGTGGTTTTTGCGCAATCAGCAGGTATTCTGAAAGGACAGCTTTCAGATTCAAAGGGAGCCGCCATTGAAGCTGCTACCATCTCTGTATTAAATGCAGCAGATAAAAAACTGGTGAAGATTACCACCTCCGATAAGGAGGGTAAATTTGAACTCAACAACCTGGCGGACGGCGAATACCTGGTGCAGATTTCTGCCATGGGATTCAACACCTTCAACAGTGCAGTTCAAACCATAAAAGCAGGTCAGGAAACCATCCTGGGAACCCTGAAGCTGGAACCGGCAAGTGCCGATCTTAAAGCAGTTACAGTTACAGCAAGGAAGGCTATGGTGGAAGTGAAGGCCGATAAAACAGTTGTAAATGTGGATGCTTTCATTTCCAATGCGGGTGGTACCGCCCTGGAAGTGCTGGAAAAATCCCCTGGCATTTCAGTTGACCGGGATGGGAATATCAGCCTGAAAGGCAAGCAGGGCGTTATTGTGCTGATAGATGGCAAGCAGACTTACCTGGGAGGCCAGGACCTGGCAAACTACCTGCGTAACACCCCCTCCAACCAGTTGGAAACAGTGGAGATCATGACCCAGCCTTCCGCCAAATTTGACGCCTCCGGAAACAGCGGTATTATTAATATCCGTACCAAAAAAGGCAGGCAGAACGGCTTTAACGGATCCGTAAACCTGGGTTATATCCAGGGCGTTTATCCCAAGTCCTCCAACAGCCTCAACCTGAACTATAAAAAGGATAAGATCTCTGTTTTCAGTACCCTGAGTTATTCTTATTGGCAGGGATTCAACTCCCTCAACCTGGACCGTAAATTCAGGGTTAAGGACAGCGATGACCTTTCGGCGGTCTTCGACCAGAAAACAGATGGTGGCTTCAACAGCACAAATGCCGGCCTGAGGGTTGGAGCAGACTACCAGATCGATAAAAACACTTCTTTGGGTGTGCAGGTGAATGGCACTTATAACCCGCGTAATTTCATGGCAGACAGCCGGGCAGATATTTATGATGGGAAGGGACTGCTTGATTCATCCAACCGTGCGTTTAGCGAGAACACCGACAAGTGGAAAAACTATGGCGCAAACCTGAACTTCCGCAAAAAGCTTGATACCACCGGACGGGAAATATCTGCTGACCTGGATTATATCTGGTACGGTTCGAAGGCAAAACAAACATCAGACAACTATACTTTTTACCAGCCGGGTAACATCCTGACAGATTCATTCCTCCTGAAAGGGGACCTTCCTTCCGATATCAGGATATACAGTGCCAAGGTCGATTATGTACATCCTTTGGGAAAGGCCGGCAAAATTGAGGCCGGTGTAAAAAGCAGTTATGTAAAAACAGATAATGATGCCCGTTATACCACCTGGGATGCCGACAGCAAAACCTGGGAAATAGACCAAAGCCGCAGCAACCATTTCCTTTACGAGGAAAATATCAACGCGGTATATGTAAACTACAACCGGGAATTCAAAAAATGGTCCCTGCAGACAGGACTGCGAATGGAGCATACCAACGCTAAGGGTAAGCAGCTATCAAACAACGAAAGCTTCAAGCGTGATTATGTGCAGTTATTTCCAACCGCATTTGCCAGCTATAAACTGAACGACAAAAACCAGTTGAACGCTTCCTACGGAAGAAGGATAGAAAGACCCAATTATAAGGACATGAACCCGTTCCAGTATTTCCTGGACCAGTATACCTACCAGGCGGGTAACCCTTATCTCCAGCCGCAGTTCAGTCACAACATAGAATTTTCGCACAATTACAAAGGCGTATTGAATACCACACTGAACTATACCATGACCACCGACATCATTAATGATATCCTGAAACAGAACGACTCCACCAAAGTCACTTTCCAGACAAAGGAGAACATTGCAAAAAGAAGGAATATCGGTCTTGCCATCAGTTACAACCAGCCACTGACCAAGTGGTGGACAGTGTCAGTATTCGGCAATATATTCCACAACCAGTTTGAAGGCATGGTCAATAACCTGCCCCTGGATGCAGGTTTCACTTCCTTCATGGGCAACATTAACAACCAGTTCAAATTCGGAAAATCATGGGGTGGCGAAATCAGCGGCTTTTACCGGAGTAAAGCCCAGGAAGCCGGCATCCTGATCGCAAAACCGATGGGGATGTTTTCGTTCGGCCTCTCCAAACAGGTGCTGAAAACAAAGGGTACAATCAAACTGTCTGTGAGCGATCCCTTCAGGCTCATGAAATTCAGGGGTGAGACAGTATTCGGTCCGATTGATACCAAGATCAATGCACAATGGGACAACAGGAGGGTGGCCCTGAATTTCTCCTACCGTTTTGGCAAACTGCAGAACGGTGGTCCCCAGCGCAGGAAATCCGGCAGTGCAACAGATGAACAAAACCGTGTCGGCAGCGGCAACCAGCAATAATTTTTCTCTATGAGTGTTAGTTTAAGGTTCAGACGTCCTGTTTCTACAGGACGTTTTTCTATTTTTGCCGGGTAAAACTTTATTATGCCATCATTTGATATCGTCAGCAAGGTTGATATCCAGACACTGGACAACGCTATTAATACTGTGAAAAAGGAAATCACCAACCGTTTTGATTTCAAGGATTCACACGTCCAGATTGAACTGAATAAAAAGGATTATACCGTTACCCTGGAAGTGGAAAGTGATATGAAACTAAACCAGGTGACCGATGTTATGATCAGCCGCACCATCAAGCAGGGGCTGGATGCCAATATCTATGATTTTGAGGCAAAAGAGGCTTACCAGAGCGGTAAACTCTGGAAAAAGGAAATACCGGTCCGCAATGGCCTGAAACAGGAGGATGCCAAAAAGATCGTGAAACTCATTAAAGACTCGGGACTGAAAGTGCAGCCGGCCATAATGGATGATATCGTAAGGGTAACTGCCAAGAAAATTGACGACCTTCAGGCGGTGATCCAGGCCAGCAAAACCTGGGGACTGAATTTCCCCCTGCAGTATATAAATATGAAAAGCTGATTATCAGCCGATTGCGCCGGAAAGCTTTTTTTCATATTCCTTGGGAAATCCACAGGAATACGCTAATTTTGCACTTCCATAAAATTAAAAACAGTACGGCAAAATCCGTACGGCCTTAAAAATAGCAGTTATGAAACAAGGTATCCATCCGCAGAATTATCGCTTCGTAGTGTTCAAGGACATGAGTAATGGTTTTTCTTTCCTGAGCAAATCTACCGCCAACACAAAAGAAACCATTCAGTGGGAAGACGGTAACGAGTATCCGCTGATCAAGCTGGAAATCTCCAACACTTCGCATCCTTTCTTTACTGGTAAGAATGTTATGCTGGATACAGCAGGACGTATCGACAAGTTCAAAAAGAAATACGCAAAGAAATAAGAAAAAAAGCCGGCACCAGCCGGCCTTTTTTTTGGGTCACAGAGAAATTTCTCTATCACCCAAATTCTCTACCTTTATTTCATGCAATGCATTATTTTTTCTGAAGAATATTGTCGCCCTGAAAACCTTTTCCCTTTCACCCTGACAAGGCGCATGCAGGATATCAGGATCGGTATTCTGACCATCCGGGAAAAATGGGAAAAGATACTGAACCTTCCATCCTTCGACAGGTGGGAGGGCGATTATAAGGAAAGTGACCGTTCCCTGGTCATTGATTCTGGCATTGAGGAGGGTAATTACCTGCTCGTACATGCGAACATTATCCCAACTGATTCACTGATTGCGGCGGTAAAAAAACTTCAGAAAGGCGAATTGCTGGTGCATCCGGATGCCGGAGCCATAGCCATGCATTTCACCAAAGAGGAAGTTACCGGGCTGCATAAGATTAAAGTTCATAATACCCTCGCATTTGAAGAGGATATTTTTTGTGTGAACAATCCCTGGGACCTTTTCAAACTCAATGACCTCGCCCTGAGACTGGATTTTGAACTGATGACCCGGGGTCGCAGGTCTGCCCCCATCAGTGCCACCAACCGAATCACCAATCCCGAACAGGTATTCCTGGAAGAAGGTGCAGAAATGGAACATTGCATCATCAATGCTGCTATGGGTCCGGTTTATATTGGAAAAGACGCCCAGCTAATGGAAGGCTGCTGCATTAGGGGACCATTGTCAGTTGGAGAAAATTCTGTTATAAAAATGGGTGCAAAAATATACGGCGCCACCACCATCGGACCCTATTGCCTGGCCGGTGGTGAAATCAAGAACAGCATCCTGATGGGTTATTCGCACAAGGCCCATGATGGTTACCTGGGAGATGCCATCATTGGCGAATGGTGCAATCTGGGAGCAGGCACATCTGCATCCAATATTAAAAACAATGCCGGCCAGGTAATGGTCTATCACCCTGCCAGTGAAGGCGGCCGTGGATTGGCCGGAATGAAATGCGGTCTGATAATGGGCGATTACAGCAGGTCTGCCATAAACACTTCCTTCAATACGGGATCCGTTGTAGGGGTTTCCTGCAGTGTATTCGGCAATGGACTCCTGCCAAAATATATTCCCAATTTTTCATGGGGGGCTGAAGGTGTACGCAAATATGAGTTTGATAAGTCCTTAAGGGATATCAGAAACTGGAAAGCACTGAAAGGCATGGACCTGGAGCCAAGGGAAGAGAATATTCTGAAATATATTTACGATAATTTTTAAACCAATACCAATCGAATGAGAAAGCAAATTGCAGCGGCGAACTGGAAAATGAATCTGACCTACCAGCAGGGTGAAAAACTCCTGAATGATATCCTGAAAGCCAAACTGCAACCGGAAGGACATCAGCAAGTAATCTTTACCGTACCTTTTCCGTACCTGATCATGGCCAGCAGTGAAGTTGCCAACGAACCCAACTTTGCCGTTGCTGCCCAAAACTGCTATCATAAAAAATCTGGTGCATTTACTGGTGAAGTTTCAGTTGAAATGCTTCAATCCATCGGAATCCGTTACTGTGTGATCGGGCACAGCGAAAGAAGGGAATATTTCGGGGAAACCAATGAACAGCTGGCAGAGAAAACCAATCTCCTGCTGGAGCACAATATCCAGCCGATCTTCTGTTGTGGGGAGCCGCTTGCCATACGGGAAGCCGGCACACAAAATGACTATGTGGAAAGCCAGATTGCAGCTTCCCTTTTCCATCTTTCTCCCGAGCAGCT
Source organism: Flavihumibacter stibioxidans (assembly GCF_014332695.1). GTDB lineage: Bacteria > Bacteroidota > Bacteroidia > Chitinophagales > Chitinophagaceae > Flavihumibacter > Flavihumibacter stibioxidans. The sequence continues at coordinate 111,517 of NZ_MBUA01000001.1, forward strand.
CGAAAAAGTGATCATTGCGTATGAACCCATCTGGGCCATCGGAACAGGAAAGACCGCAACAGCAGCACAGGCACAGGAAATGCATGCACATATCAGGGGTGTGATTGCGGCCAGATACGGTTCTGCCATTGCAGCCAATATATCAATCCTATATGGCGGAAGTGTAAAAGGCGCCAACGCCAGCGAAATATTTGCCGGTGAAGATGTGGATGGTGGCCTGGTTGGAGGAGCTTCACTTATTGCAGATGATTTCATTGCCATTATCAAGGCACTTAAATAATTGATTATGCAAAGAGCGGATGTATTACAACCATTATCAAGACAGCATAAAGCCGCATTAATGACCTGTTTGCTGATCCGGAAAGGGATCAGCAAACAGGCATCCGTTGCAGTAATGACCGATTTTTTTCTGCAATGCTGGGAGAAGGACCTTGCCCCCCATTTCAAGGAGGAGGAAGAACAAATCATACCCCTCCTGCAAAAACACGAAGCAGGGAAACCCCTTGCAGATACTATCCTGCGGGATCACGACCTCATCAGAACTGCCATCACCCACCTTAGCCAGGCCCATGTAAATGAGCGCCTGCTGGAAGACCTGGCTGATCAGCTTGAACAGCATGTACGGTATGAAGAACGCATCGTTTTTCAATCAATGCAGGAATTCATTCCTGCACAACAACTTCTACAACTGAAAATTCACGAAGACGACCACCAGCCTGTTTGTAATCTTTATTCCAACCATTTCTGGGAATAGGCCTACGGCCATAATATATTTGTACCATGCCGGAAAAAGAACAGGTACTTATAATCAAAACATCGGCCATTGGTGATGTAGTCCGAACAACCGCTGTCCTGAACGCATTTCCGGATGCAGTAATCACCTGGCTGACAAATGAAAACTGCTTCCCTTTATTTGAAGCTGACAATGGCGGTAATATAAATATTCAAAATATTAACGCAGTTCCTGGTAGTGTACTCACCGGGAATTATAATCTTGTACTGTCACTGGAAGAAGATAAATGCTGTGCTGAACTGGCTGGCACAATACGAACTAAAAAATTCACCGGTGTCTACTGGGATGGCAGTTTGAACTATACCGAAGATGCAGCGCCCTGGTTTGACATGAGCCTCATCAGCAAATACGGTAAGGAATATGCGAACAGGCTGAAAATGGCAAACCAAAAAACTTACCAGGAGTTCCTTTTCGGCATGATCGGGAAACCCTTTACAGGACAGCCATACAAGATATTCCAGCCACCAGCCGAACGCAACATTAACAGAATCGGTATAGAATCTGCTGCCGGAAACCGCTGGCCCAATAAGCGATGGGCCGGTTATAAAAATCTGGCGGATATGCTGGCAGCATCAGGTTTTGAGATCATGTTCTTTGAAAGGAAGGATCATTTACGGCAATATATGGCCGAAATTGCCTCATGTGGAATCATTGTTTCTGGCGATACCCTCGCCATGCATCTCGCACTTGGTTTCCGGCTTCCTGTCGTTTCAATTTTCAACTGCACGAGCCCCGCAGAAATTTATGACTACAACCTGCTCAGAAAGATTGTTAACCCAAGGCTGAATGACTTCTTTTATGCAACAACATCCAACCCGGACCTTATTTCACTGATTCCGGCGGACCAGGTTTTCCAGGAAGTTATTAAAAGCTGGCAGCACTGGTACCGGTACGCCCCTCAAACAAAGGATACTGCTTCGTCCTGACCTTTTCTATGGTAAACAACCGGCTGGCCCTTTCCGCTTCGGTTGCCCATTTCCGGTAGAGACCCGGGGTTTCAAGGATCAGTTTCAGTTCATACACGAGATTTTCCAGGGAATTATAGGAAATGCCTGCTGACCGCAGTTCATGCTGCACACAGAGCGTTTCAGGGTAAATGAACGGTTTGGCATGTTTGATGATATCAAAGATGTTTCCCGAGGATTTTGTTATGCCATAAATTTCAGGAATGTCGCCACAAATCCTCGTATCCACCACCGAAGGAATCCATAAGAAATGAGCCCGGTCAAGTTCTTCATCGAAAATATGCTGGTCAACGATTCCGGTATCGAACCAGCGAAGCCGACCGGAACCGATACTGCGGCACCTGGCCCTGATTGCAATCGCATCATCCTCCTTCCCACCACCCAGCAGGGTGAAATTTAGCGGAAGACCCGCTGTCATTTCATGGAGTCTGAAAACCTGTTCATAATCCCGGCGTTTACTGTCGAGGCTGCCGGGAATTACGATTTCTAAGCCTTGCCCCACGGGTACAAAGCGCCCTGGCTTTTCGTAAACCGCCCCCGGAACAGTAAACACCCTTTTGCCTTTTCCCGCAAGGGCCGCCAATGCAGGCTTTACGGTTTCAGAAACTGTATTGAAAGCACTTATGCAACGGGTAAGCCATTTCTTCCCAAGATACCGCGCAAACCGGCGGGGTTCAAGGGAGAACTTTTCATGAAACAGGCAGTTCACATCATGAACTGTGAGCACCGATTCAACCCCTTTGAGTTTTGCCAGCATGCGGGCATAAAAAATATGGTGCTTTGATACGGTATTAAGATATAGCAGGCTAACCTGGTTTTCCTGCACCGTCCGGCCTATGCGCCGGCAGAAACTGTGGGTAGATTCATTTTCCTGCTGGATGATCCATTCAAACCGGTTCGCATCCTCACCAAAAAGGTCCAGCAGGCGGTGATACACCGTTTTGTTCACAAAAAGAAACAAACGGTTCCTACCCGTATCAAATAACCTGATCACCGGGTATACCCCTTCGAAATGTTCCATTTCCTGGATGCCTACATTCATTGCAATACTTACTTTTACCCGGACAATAATACAGATGAAAAATAAGGCGGTACTACCAGGCGGGCATAAATATTTTTTGGAAGCCTATAAAGGAATTCGTTTTCAACATGGCGGAGTGGGTAATTCTGATGTGGAAAAAATTCTCCTGGAGGAGGGGTACCAGCCAATCCGTTTTCCCGAAGGCAGGCGTTTCTGGATTACTTTCAAACGGTTTCAGGCCATGAACAGGTGGCTTCGATGCATCCCGGATGGGGCTGAAATCGTCTGCCAGTTTCCCGTTTATCCCAGGATGTACCGGTTGATGATGAATAAATTGTCGGGGCGCAATATCCGGCTGGTCATACTCATTGCAGATATTGACGGACTTAAAACCGGCAATAAGGAAATGCTGGAGGAGGAGATCAAACTACTTAAAACGGCGAAGAATTTCATCGTACATAATTCCAATATGGAAGCCTGGCTGCGACAATATATTCCCGCTGCCAATGCCAGCCAGTTGGGGCCATTTGATTTTTTAGCCGCACCGGCCTCAGCCAACAGAACAAAAAGCAGGGAGATCTGTTTTGCTGGAAACCTGGCTAAGAGTGGTTTCCTTGAACATCTTGCGGGCATACCCGGTTTGAATTTCCACCTCTACGGAAAAGGGATCACCAGCGATATGCTGTCCCAGGATAATTGCCGGTATCATGGCATATTTGAACCCGCTGTCATGCCAGGCATTATAAAGGGGAGTTTTGGTTTGGTATGGGATGGTGAATCCGTTTCCGGACCCTCGGGTAGTCTTGGAGAATACATGCATTACATTTTCCACCATAAGGTTTCGCTTTATATCCTTGCGGGAATGCCCATCATTGCACCGGTTTTTGCCGGTTCCGCGGAATATATCAGGTCGGAGGGAATTGGCTGGCTGGTCAGGAGTCTGGAAGAAATTCCGGATCTGGTCAATAAAATCACCGAAGAGGAATACCGGCTGGTAATTGAAAGGATGCGCCCCCTGGCAGCGGAAATTTCAACAGGCAGGCATTTGAAAAACGCTCTGCACGATTTGGATTGAGGGGCAAGGGGTTAGGAGGGTGTTGGACCGCCCCCCTTACACTGTTCTAGTTTTTCAGTTTCGAAATCAGGTTAATATACTCCTGCTTCGCTTCATCCTGGGTTTTTCCCTTCAGGGATGACCAGGCCTCATATTTTGCCTTGGCAACAAAATCGAACATATTTGGCGCTTCACCATTCACATCCCCTTCGGTCGCCTGTTTGTACAGTGAATACAACTGAAGCAGGGTCTCGTTACTGGGGCGCTCACTTAATTCTTTGCTTTCCACTACAGCCTTTTCAAACGCTTGAAGTAAATCCATAATCCCTAAAAATTTGCGACGAAACTACTCGTTTTTAGTACAATCTCCAATATTGACCGTATGCTGCAACAGTTCTGCTTTTAATGGCCGCTTTTCGCTACTTTTGCAGACTTATTAAGAATCACCTGATGAAGAATATCCGGAATTTTTGCATTATCGCCCATATTGACCACGGAAAAAGCACCCTGGCTGACCGATTGCTGCAGAGCACCAATACCATTAGTGAGAGAGACATGATGGACCAGGTACTGGACGATATGGACCTAGAGCGGGAAAAGGGTATTACTATTAAAAGTCACGCCATCCAGATCAATTACAGGCATACTGATAACCAGGAATATATATTAAACCTGATCGATACCCCCGGCCACGTTGATTTCAGCTATGAAGTGAGTCGCGCACTGGCTGCCTGTGAAGGTGCCCTGCTGCTGGTGGATGCCACCCAGGGTATCCAGGCCCAGACCATAAGCAACCTTTACCTGGCCATTGACAACGACCTGGAGATCATTCCTGTGATCAACAAGATCGATATGGATGGAGCCATGATCGAGGAGGTGAAAGACCAGATCGTGGAACTGATTGGCTGTAAGCCGGAAGATATCCTGTTGGCGAGCGGCCGTACAGGCCTCGGAGTTGACAAGATCCTTGAAGCAATCGTAGAAAGGATTCCGGCACCCAAGGGCGACCCAACAGCCCCGCTCCAGGCCCTGATCTTCGACAGTGTGTTTAACAGTTTCCGTGGCATCATCGTTTATTACCGGATCCTGAATGGTACCATCCGGAAAGGCGACAAAGTAAAATTCGTCTCTACCGACCAGGAGTATTTCGCGGATGAGGTAGGTATCCTCAAGCTGAAGATGACCGAGAAGAAGGAAGTTTGCGCCGGTGACGTAGGCTATATCATTACCGGTATCAAAAACGCCAAAGAAGTGAAAGTGGGTGATACCATCACCCTCACCAATAACCCCACACCCGAACAAATAAGGGGATTTGAAGAAGTTAAACCTATGGTTTTCGCGGGCATCTTCCCGGTGGAAACGGATGAGTTTGAGGAACTGCGCGAATGCATGGACAAACTGCAACTGAACGATGCCTCTCTTACCTATGAACTGGAAACTTCCCAGGCCCTTGGTTTCGGTTTCCGCTGCGGATTCCTTGGAATGCTGCATATGGAGATCATCCAGGAAAGGCTGGAACGCGAATTCAACCAGACGGTAATCACCACCGTTCCCAACGTAAGCTTTATCGCCTACACCAGCAAAGGGGAAAAAGTGATTGTGAACAACCCGACTGAAATGCCCGACCCCAGCAGGATCGACCGCATTGAAGAACCATTTATCAAGGCCCAGATCATTACAAAGCCTGAATACATCGGTAATATTATGACCCTTTGCCTCGGCAAAAGAGGAATCCTGATCAACCAGAGTTACCTGACCCAAACCAGGGTGGAACTGGTATTTGAACTGCCCCTGACTGAGATCGTATTTGATTTCTATGATAAACTCAAGAGCCAGACAAGGGGATATGCTTCCTTTGATTATCATCCGATCGGTTACCGCGAAGCTGATATCGTTAAAATGGATATCCTGCTGAATGCGGAGAAAGTGGATGCCCTTAGTGCGCTGATTCACCGCAGCCGTTCCAATGATTTCGGCCGTAAGCTTTGTGAAAAACTGAAAGAACTGCTTCCCCGCCAGCAGTTCCTGATTGCCATCCAGGCAGCAGTTGGCGCCAAGATAGTGGCACGCGAAAACATCAGTGCCATGAGGAAAGACGTTACTGCCAAATGTTACGGTGGTGATATCAGCCGGAAACGTAAACTGCTGGAAAAACAGAAAGAAGGTAAAAAACGGATGCGCCAGATCGGTTCTGTAGAAGTACCCCAGGAGGCCTTCCTGGCAGTTCTGAAACTGGACGATTAGAACCAGGTTAAGCCCTCGCCTTCGCTGCCCGGATCGCATTCCAGGTACGGTGCCAGAATGCACTGCGGAAGATCACCAGTTGCATGAACACATTTGCCAGAAGGGTACCTGTCAATCCTATGGCCAATTGCACGATATGATTCGTACTGACCATTATCGAAACTTGCGCGGCAAGCATGGCTATTGGAAATACTGCCAGACAAAAAAGCATTTCGACCAATAATTTACGGGAAATCCGGAAATAGGGCCGTGAATAATAGATCGAAGCCGCCAGCACCAGCATTTCTGTTATCAGGATAGATAATGCCGCGCCAGTTGTAAAGAAGGCAGGAATCAGAACCAGGTTAAGTAAAAGAGATAACAGGCAAGCCGCAAAATATATTTTCACAAGCAATTTTTCACGGTGGTGCACAATCAACACCCTGATATTGAAAAAATCATGCAGGGGCACTACCACCCAAAGCAATGAAAATATTCTGAGCATTCCGGCAGCAGGCAGGTAAGTTTCACCCGAAACAAACCGGATGACTGGCTCCGCAAAAAAAAAGAGCATCGCGGCAATGGGAAAACTGAAGTGCATGGTCATCAGCATGCTGTCTGCCTGCAAGCCCCTGTCGACTTCTGTCCTGAAAAGTTTCACAAAAAAAACAATGGAAGCGCCAACAAAAACATTCAAACCCAGCCTCACAATTTTTGCCGCTACGGTATAATGGCCCAGGTCTGTAATCCTGCCGGTCCTTGCCAGCAGGATGGTGTCAATGGTAAAATAGATGGAACCAAGCGCCCCAAGGATGGCAAATGGCCAGAGTGCTTTCAGAAGACGGCGGAACAGGTCAGGATCCCATTTCCAGTGAGGCAGAAGGGTTCGCATGTTCCACCAGGCACTGGCCGCAATTAAAGTATAATTTGCCGCGCTGATAATGATATAATAAATGAGGTGTTCGGGCTTGCGGACAAATAAAAAGGAACTAACCAGGACGAATAGCCGAATAAAGAATGTTCTTTTAAGTATGAACCTGAATTTTTCCTGCGACTGAAAGTACCAGTCGGCATGAAACATATAAATCACCATTATGTAGGCATAGAGGAATGTAACCTGGCTATTGCCGATCTGGACTTTTTTATTGAATACATACACCAGGTAAACAAGCATGCCGGATATGGCTACCAGTGTGTTGATCAGTAACAGGTGCAAAACTGTATTGGCATTGTCTGAATCGCCTATGGCTGACTTGCTGAGCAGGCGCAGGCCATAATAGTTCACCCCGAATGCAGCCAGTACATTCACCACCAGCAGCATGGACTCGTAGAAACCTATCACTCCATATCCACCCGGGCCAAGGGTCCGGGTCATGTATGGGAATAGGATAAGGGGGAAAATAATATTGATCGCAGTATTGCTATACTGCAGCAATAGTTGCCCGTAAGGAATTTTATTGTTATTCGCCGCCACCCGGTTTTTTCGGTTTGGGTTTCTCTTTTTCCTTTGCCTTTTCTATATTCTTGCGCGAACGCTCCTCCAGTTTCTTTTCATCGATATTACCGTCCTTGTCACGCAAAGCATCCTCAGCTGGCGCATTACCCAGGTAGGGATCAACCCGCTTGAATTCATCCGGAACTTCAGTAAAGACCTTTGCCACATGCATCCATTTGCCATCCTTCCACTGAAAACCTTCAAAATCCCCATCCGGCACATAGGTTTCCGGACGATGAGGCTCGTCTGATTCCGAGATCAGGTGGTCAAATATCACCATATCCATTTCGCCATTGTAATTGAAGGTGGTACTGGCTTCCTTCTTATACTCGATAACAAAACGATTCATTACCTTCTGAGTTTTGGATGTGTCATGCCTGACTGAAAAAAAAGGTCCGCCAAAACGAGGCTCACCGGTTCTTTCATCAAAAGTCAGCACCTCCATCCATTTTCGGTTACTGCTCACTGTGAATCCGTCAAAACCTATCAGGGTATAATAATTTCTTCCCTGCCAGGTTTTCTGGATTACCTTATAATAAATGGCACCGATCCAGTTATTTCGGTTTCGAACAGAATCCTCGGGCTTTCCGGTAAACATGGAAGCATCGAAAAGCGCAAACAATTTCAAGGAGCCATCCGCTGTCCTTAGCTGAATTGCTCCCTTCTGGTAATAGAAATATTCATCCTTTTTCAGTTGCCAGGTGAATATGCGGAAACTGCTGTCTGGCGCATACAGCCTTGAAACAGACTGAAGGGAATCAAAAGGATAATCAAATGAATAGGGGAGTTTAAGCGCCCTTACAAAGCCTTTTACAAAATTGCTGTCGCTCATAAACCTTGATCCGGCGGCATTGGCATTGATCATGCTGTCTGCAAACACTTTCAGGGAATCTTCCCTGGCACGGAGCTGCTTCAGGGTTACGGCATTCAGTTTATTTTGCGCATTCAGGGTTGTACAGGTTACAGCCAGGAATAAAAGAAATAATAGTTTTTTCATATCCATATGGAAACATGAAGTTACAGTTTTCATGCCGCTCACAAAGCCCTTGCAAAATTTAACAGGTCGTTGAAGCTGTCATCGATGGCGGGGTGGGGGAGTTCCTGCAGTGGATGGGTGGTCCTGACAAACACCGTGAACATGCCGGCATTGCGTCCAAACTCCATATCGCTGAGGTTATTTCCAACTATTACGGATTTTGAAAAATCAATTTCAGGAAAATCGGCTTTTGCCCTGAATGCCATACCAGGCTGAGGTTTACGATCGGGATGTTTGTCTTCAAGTGAACTGCAGAAATAAATCGCATCCACCCCGGCGCCAACTGTAGAAAACGTTTCCTGCATATATTCATGTATGTCATGCAGATCGGCCACTGTCATCAGGCCCTTTTCGATTCCGCGCTGGTTGGTGACAATGATTATTTTACCAAAACGTTTTGCTAAAATCGACATTGCTTCCAAAACGCCGTCGTACAACACAAATTCACCGGGATTATAAATATAGTCCGCCACTTTTTCATGGTTGATCACACCATCCCTGTCCAGGAACAGTGTCCATGTTTTATCTACTACCGACCAGTCCATTATTGAAAATATTTTTCTTCCACCAACTGGCAAATGATATGTCCCACCATTATATGGCTTTCCTGGATCCTGGGTGTATCATCGGAAGGAATATTGAAGAGAAGGTCACTGGTTTCCTTCAGTTTACCACCGTGTGAACCGGTAAAACCAATAGTCTGAACACCCTTTTCCCGGGCTGATTCAAATGCCTTTACAATATTGGCTGAATTGCCGGATGTGGAGAAACCAAACAATACATCACCGCCATCCATAATACCTTCCACCAGCCGGGAATAAATATCATCATAGCTGTAATCATTGGCCACAGCGGTGAGATAGGATGTATTGCAATGCAGTGCCTCTGCGGGCAGGGCCTGGCGATTCTTGTAGAACCTGCCGCTGAATTCGGCGGCAAGGTGTTGCGCATCAGCAGCACTACCGCCATTTCCACAGAAATAGATCCTTTTCCCGTTCTGGAATGCACTGGTAACCAGATCAACCGCTGCGGCAATTCTTTCCAGCATGGCAGCATCCGCCAACAACATTTGCTTCACATCTATGGATGCCCTGATGATAGTACTGATCTTCTCCTGCATATCAATTTCTTGCGGTGATTTTTTGATACAGGTTCAGAATGGCCGCTGAAAATGACTGCCAGCTGAACTTTTGTTTCTCAATGCGAATTTGAGACTTATAGTGTTCTTCACCAAAACGGAAGAATTCCTCAATGGCCCTGGCGATAGAGGCAGGCTCCGGTTCTGTTACGATTCCTGTCCGGCCATTGGGAACATAATCGGGAAGTGCGCCCACATTGGTAACGATCATCGGCTTCTCAAAATGATAGGCAAGGGGCGTTACGCCGCTCTGCGTGGCATTCCGGTAAGGTTGTACCACTACATCAGCCGCACTGAAATAATATTTCACTTCCTCATTGGGAATAAAATCGTTTTTAAGGATTACCCGGTCGCGTATTCCCAGGGAATCAATCAGTGCCTGGTAAACTGCCTCATCCTCATAAAACTCTCCTGCAACAACCAATAAAATATCTTTGTCTGCCAGCTCTTTACATGCCTGCAGTAACAGGTCCAACCCTTTGTATTTTCTTATAAACCCGAAAAAAAGCAGGAGTTTTTTATCGGAAGGAATGCCAAGCCAACGGCGCGCTTCATCTTTTCCGACACCCGGACCAAAATTATCATAGAGGGGATGATCCAGTTTCAAGGCTGGTTGATGAACATTGAATTCTTTCAGGTCGGCCAGCACTTTTTCGCTCATGGTAATGAAGGCATCACAAGGCTTTAAAAAATAACCGGTAAACGGTTTATCACCCGGGCGTTTTTCATGGGGTTTCACGTTATCGGTTATGGCTATGATCCTGGTATGATGGTTTTTTTTCACCATCCTGAGGACTGTTCCAAATGCAGGTCCCATCAGTGGCAGCCAGAAACGTACGATGATAAGGTCAGGACGTTTTTTCTTGAGGTAAAAACCGGTGCCGATCCAGTTCAGGGGATTCATGCTGTGCAGTTTCCTTTCAATGGAAATACCTGCCGGTGCGGGTTCATCGGTTAACTGCGATTTTCCCGGGAACAGGAAAGAAGGGTATTGTACAGTGAAATTCAGGATGCTCACCTGGTGCCCCTGTTCCTGCAATTCCTTCGCCAGTCTTTCATTAAAGGTGGTGATACCACCACCCCGGAAAGGGTGGGCAGGACCGAGTATGACAATCTTTAAACCCATCTGTAAATTTAGGCCACTCCCAGTTTTTCTTCCACCAGGTAAAAATTGCGACCGGGGGAATTTCGGGCAATCAGTTCACCAATAAAACCGGCCAGGAACAACTGTGAGCCTATGACCATCAGCGTTAGCCCGATATAAAAAGGCGGTCTGTTGCTGAGGCTCACTTCCGGATTCATGATTTTTGCAAAGATCAGGTATGCGATGGCAACAAAACCCAAAGCAAAACATAGGCTGCCCCACAAGCCAAAAAAGTGCATGGGCCTTTTGCCATACTTGCCTACAAATGTGATGGAAGCCAGGTCAAGAAAACCATTGACAAAACGACTGAGGCCGAATTTGGTAACTCCATATTTACGGGCACGGTGCTCCACCACTTTTTCACCGATCCTCCGAAAGCCAGACCATTTGGCAATCACCGGTATGTAGCGGTGCATTTCACCATACACTTCAATGCTCTTAATCACTTTTTTACGGTAAGCTTTCAGTCCGCAGTTGAAATCATGCAGGTAAATACCCGACACTTTTCTGGTAGCGGCATTGAAAAATTTGGATGGCAGGTTCTTGGTAAGCGTATTGTCGTATCGTTTTTTCTTCCAGCCACTCACAAGGTCAAATCCCTCGTCCAGCACCATTTTTCGCAGACCGGGAATTTCATCCGGTGAATCCTGCAGATCGGCATCCATAGTAATGATCACCTCACCCTGCGCAGCTCGGAAGCCTTCATTCAGTGCAGCTGATTTGCCATAATTGCGCTGGAATCTGATCCCTTTGATGTGATGGGGATCTTTCTCCTGAAGTCCGCGGATTACCTCCCAGGACTGGTCGGTGCTGCCGTCATCTATGTAAAGTATCTCATAACTGAATTGATTCTCCTCCATCACCCTGGTGATCCAGGAACTAAGTTCCGGAAGTGATTCCTCTTCATTTAGTAAGGGTATAACGATGGAAAGGTCCATATCAGGATTTCTTGGTAATTGTTTGTTTGGTAATAGTAGCAATAATGATGGACTTGATGAAATGCAGGATCATATTCTGGCCAAAGCCGATCAATAGCTGCATAAAGGTAAGGGGTGCACGATGAGAATCGGCCATTTCGGTGGCTGCTTCGATCTGGTCTTTGCCGGCGCCCTTTTCCAGCATCTTCTCCGTTGAATTTTTCAGCAAATGTTCCACCAACCGGTCGTTGAGACCCCTGTCCTTCACAGCGAACAAATAATAGGTGACGCCACCATAAATCAGTTCATAGATCAGGTAGGCGAGAAGAGCGTATTGAAGCATGGGTTTGAAGTCAGGTGCTTCCGCAGATTGGGTTCTTAACCACCAGGCCCCGCCCAACACCAGCAGGAAAACAACCGGCAGCCAGGTGTACCAGGTGAGGAAATCGCCCAATGACGGCACACCCATTGAATAGGAAACAAATAATCCGGCCGTGTAGAGCAGTCCCGCTACCACTCCGATGATCAGCGAAAAATTTCTGATCATGCCTGGTTAATTATTAGGTGCTGGCCGGAGATGATTCCAAAAACATTTCCCTTCAAAGGCTGGCCGGTGAACGGCGTATTGCTGCATTTGGAATGAAAATCTTTCTGTGCAAATACCTTCTGTACATCAGGCTGATACAGACTGATTGCAGCTTGTTGCCCTTCTTCCAGCTTAGCTTCCGGCAGCTTGAAGATCCGGCGGGCATTGATGGAAAGCAGGGAAGTCAGTTGTCCGGCGTCTAATTCCGGGATAGCGGTATGCAGCACAGAGAAACAGGTTTCCAACCCTGTCATTCCGAATTTGGCGTATTCAAATTCAAGCACTTTTGCATCAAAATCCTGGGGCTGGTGGTGGGTTGCAATACAATCCACCCAACCGTTTTTCACTGCTTCGCGAAGTGCCATCATATCGGCACGGGTTCTGAGCGGCGGATTCACTTTCAGGTTGGTATCGTAATCCATCAGGTCTTCATCGCAGAAGAAAAGATGATAAGGAGCTACTGAGCAGGTAACCTTCAGTCCGCCTTCTTTGGCCCGGCGAATATATTCAATGGATTTGGGCGAACTGATGCCGGTAAAATGAATTTGGCTGTCGGTATAACGCGCCAGTTTTATATCGCGGGCAACGATCAGTTCTTCCGCGATCATTGGCTTTCCGGGAAGCCCGAGCCGGGTGGAGATGATACCCTCGTGCATAAGTCCATGGGGGGTAATACTGGTATCATCAGGTATCTGGATCACCACCCCGTCAAATGTTTTCACATAAAGAAGGGCTTTCACCAAAAGTCCCGAGGACTGGATGGGTTTGATGCCATCACTGAAAGCAACAGCGCCGCTGGCCCTCATATCATACATTTCGGCCAGTTCCTTGCCCTCAGTGTTTCTTGTCACCGCACCGATTGGTAATACCTGTACCGGAAGGCGGCTGGCTTTCGCCATTACATATTCCACCGTCGATTTGTTATCGATGGCCGGTTTGGTGTTGGGGATAACGAATACGGTGGTGAAACCTCCCGCAGCGGCGGCGGCAGCACCAGACTCGATGGTTTCCTTGTGTTCAAAGCCCGGATCATTGAAATGGGCAAAGGGATCCACCCATCCGGGAGACGCAACCAGGCCTGGTTCGTTGATGATCCTGGCATCGGGCGCCTCTATAGCATCTCCTATGCGGCTGATATGACCGTCAACAATTAAAATATCTTTCTTAGAACCGTTATGTGGAGAGCGGGGATCGTTTAAAACAACCTCTTGTAGTAGTATTTTCATCGGCGAAACGTTGTGCAAAATTAGCCATTATTTGATTTTTGTGAAATCAAATTTTAATGTAGTTTTGCCACCCGCAAATGAAATGAAGCTCAGTTTCAGTCAATTGCGGAGTCCTCGGGACGTAGCGCAGCCCGGTAGCGCGTTTGCATGGGGTGCAAGAGGTCGCTGGTTCGAATCCAGTCGTCCCGACTTAATAAAAGCGTCTGACGTACGTCAGACGCTTTTATTTATTTAACCTGAGACTTGATCCATTCGGTAATATATTCCAAAGCCACCGGGGAGAAGGTTTGCTCAATTAGCCGGTATTCATCCGGTGAACCAGTTCCGGCTTCCTGGAACAAATGATTCAATCCGGGAAAGGTTTTAACAGTAAAATGCTTATTTCCGGCTTTCTTCAATGCCTTAGCGATAGCCGCCAGATTTTCCGCTGCAGGTACCTGCAGATCCTTTTCGCCATTTACCGCAAGCACAGGGCATTTCACATTTTCCAGGCTGGTTGCAGGATCGTACCGGAGAAAATTTCTGAGCCATGGTCCACTCAATTCCCCGGCCAGCCGCCTGCTATACGATTCGATGGTTATTCCCTTTGGCTTTTTGTCCTCAGGAAGGTTATTCAGATAATCTGATAAATACCTTGACATACCGGCTTTTAACGCTGCAGTATCATCCGTTTCCAATACCATCGCAAATAATTTCGAATTGAGCTCCCTTCCCTTTGCAAGATCCTCTTCGCTGGCACCCGAAGCCTTTCCAATCAGGTATTGCTGTGATAACAGCAACTGGTCTCCCCGTACGCCGGTTCCTGCCAGCATCACAATAAAGCTGACATCCCTGGTACCGGCAGCCACCAATGGTGCAATGATTCCCCCTTCACTATGACCAACCAGCCCAACCTTTTTTTTATTGATTTCCTGCCTTGTTTTCAGGTAATTGATGGCAGCTTCCACATCAGAGGCAAAATCCTGCGTGGTGGATGAACTGAAAATTCCTTTTGATTTACCAACCCCTCTGTCGTCATATCTTAATACAGCAATACCGCTTCGGGTGAGGTAGTCGGCCAGGACCAAAAAAGGTTTATGTTCCATCAAAGTTTCATCCCTGTCCTGCGGGCCGCTTCCGGAGATCAGAATAACGGCCGGAAATTTCCCTCTCTTCCCCGGAAGCGTCAGTGTACCTGTGAGATCTATATTGGCCTTTTCATTTTTAAAAACAACCTCCTCCTCGTAATATGGGTAGGGTTTAACAGGCACCTGCGGACGGTTTAATGTGGTTTTTTCCATTTTCTCCCTGGAAAGATCCAATGGAAAATCCTGTCCGTTTTGACTGAATACACCAACAATGATATTCTCCTTTAATTCACCACGGTATTGAATATTAAGATTGGAAACATCGATTTTCAGTTGCGGCTGATTAAAGCTGACTGAACTTACAGGAATTCCCTTTGCGCCCTGGTCCGGACTGTCCATGGTGGCAATAAAGCCGCTGTCTTTTTTTATAATATTGAATACGAGTCGCAAGCGGGCGCTGCCAACCTTTAAAACGCCATTCCACTGCCCACCGATATCCTGCCCCCAAACAGTTACACCTATCAGCATAAGCAGTAACACGCCTGCAATTTTTTTCATACGGGAAGTTTGAGTCTTTTCAGCAATTGATGTAAAATAACTATAATCTATTTGCGCCGGGGCGATATTTCTTCATTACTCCCCAAAAAGCCTAATTACAGTAGCTTTGCCTGTCTTGTCATCAAAGTCCAGGATTTAATACTAATGATTGATCTTTCCAGAATTAAGCTTGCTTCCCTTCATGCTGAAGTTGTTGGTGTGGAAACAGCAGTCCAGTTGTTTAAGGATAAAATGGTGGTTGGCGCCAGCGGATTTACAAAGGCCGGTAATAGTAAGGTTGTATTGCAGGCCCTTGCTGTAAGGGAACATCAGGAACCCTTAAAAATTACGCTGATATCCGGCGCATCAAAGGAAAACGGGGTTTCGCATATACTTCCGATATTATCACATGTTGACCACAATGAGCAGGCCTAACGCGTCTGACGTGCGTCTGACGTACGTCAGACGCGAATAATTTTCCGTATGAAAAAAAGTGCTATTATTTCAATCCTTTTTCTCTATTGTCTTGCAGGTTTCACCCAGCAGGGTAAAATCACCATTATTGACCTGTACGGAAAAGGAAACGACCTTCCCGACTCGTCGATCCTGAATCTACTGCCCTTCCGGGAAGGCAATCTGGTTGAGCCTGAAAACATCGACAAAACACGGATTATTGAAAAACTCAAATCCATTCCCGGTGTAAAAGATGGCCATATTAGCTTCGTTTGTTGTAATGAAAAAGAAGGGTGGACGGCCTTTGTTGGCATCACAAGGGAAACGGTTGCCCATAACAGTTACCTACAGGCTCCGGATCTGGATGTTTTGCTGCCAGATGAAATAGTGGACAATTATAACCGGTTCATGGATACCCTGTTCGAAGCCATCCGGAAAGGGCAGGTTGAAGAAGATCGATCTGAAGGACACGCAATGATGAGGTATGAGCCCGCCCGCCAATTACAGCAAATTTTCCTGCAGCATGCCGAACAATTCAGGCCGGTACTCAGGTATGTGCTGCACAATTCCGGTAATGCTTCACACCGGGCCATCGCGGCCCAGGTGCTGGGATATGCCAGCAACAAAAATGAAATCACCAACGATCTGATATGTGCCATCGAAGACAGTGATGAAATCGTTCGTAACAATGCCACCAGGGCTCTGGCTATCATTGCAGCCTATGCCAAACAAGATCCGGACACGAAAATCATCATCCCGGCCGGCCCATTTATTAAGATGCTTTCGGCATTACCCTGGACCGACCGAAACAAAGGCATGGCTATTCTCCTGGCCTTAACTTCCGACCTGGATCAGGCAATTCTCAATGAAATGAAACACGAATCATTTACTTCACTTAAAGAAATGAGCAACTGGAAAACAGAAGGGCATGCTATCATGGCTTATACCTTACTGGGAAGAACGGCTGGTTACCCCGACAAAATTATCGAGGGGGCTTTTTATTCAGCCAACAGGGCAGAATTCCGGGAGAATTGTATCAGGCAACTTAAGCAGGCTTCGCGTTAATTTTTTAGCAGCACGATATCAGTTTGAAATTTGTTGCTGATATTCCGGTTGATGGCCATGTACAATCCTTTCGTACCGCCTTCTATATCACCGATTCCTGGCCTATCTGCGGCTTTTCCAATGCAATCGGGAATAATCTCCTGGAACTGGCTATTCACAACTTTATATAATTTGCTATGAAGTGCAAACATGTAAATATTGTTACCGGTGAAAGCAAAATCAATATCCTCTATTTCATGGCATGCTCCCCACCTTGTACTGTTATTGAAACTCAGGGATACGGGTGCTGGTATTACAGCAACTTCCTGGATAGAATTGGTTGATTTGATGAATGTATAAATATGGAATTTGGAATTAGTCCTGAGCACTACATAGGGGTTATCTGCCTCGTTTGGATTCCTGTACAATTGAATGGTAAAATTGCCATCTATCCCCGCAAAATGTCCAACCGGTGCACCAGATATTTTAGCCATTGCTCCAAAACTGCTGTTGGCATAGGTCATCACGTAAATATCACCGGTGAGCGCCCAGCCTCCGGAAGAGGTCCACGCAAAATAACCGGTATTCGTACCCAGGGTTTCAAAATCAAAGGTTTTTGGTTGGGCAGCGGGTCCAAAAGGAATGGCAGGCATATTTATCGGATCCCAGGCAGTATCATTATCGCGGTATCCTTTTATCCTGGTAATGTCTACAAACAACAGTTCATTTCCTACCTTTCTCAAATAGCCACGCGTGGCAGTTCCGATTTCACGCTTTTTTTCTCCCATCACATTACCCGACTGTGCATTGTAGTATCCGGCAAAAACACCCCCATGATATTCAGGAAAAAAACTAAATGAAGGTTGGTAGGGAATGATCATCAGGTTTCCCTGGGCATCATAGTCAAATTCATTGTAGCTGTTATACGCTTTTGCTGTTGAAAAACTGAATACCTGGTTGGTTGCCTTAACGCTCATGGGTTCTTTTTCCGTGTCGATACTCAACTTATCAGCCTTGCCATAATATGTTGTTGGCTGAGCAGCAACTGTCAGGTATTGTTTTGAGATATAATGAATGATACCATTTCTCTCCGTGATTCTTTCAGTATGAAACATCCGTTTATTCAGGTCATCACTGTTGAAATAATACAAGCAGGATACCAGTTCCGCCCCATTAGCAGCATAAAAATTTTTGTACTCTTCTGTTTTGGAATTGCCGGCGGAACCGGCATCAGAACCCGGGGAATCGGTTGATTTACTGCAACCGAAAGTCACAAACAGGGCAGGACAGAGGACTAAATGAACCAATTTTTTCATTGCTGGATTTTGATACAAAGCAAGTTTACCAACGCCACGTATCAAATACCCACCAGTACGTATTTTTTTAACTCAATGGGAAAGCAGCTTCAAATCAAGCCATGTTCATACGCAAATTTCACCAGGCCTATAAGACTGGCCGTTTTTGTTTTCCGGAAGATATTTTTCCGGTGCGTTTCCACCGTACGTTCACTGATAAAGAGCGATTCAGCGATCTCCTTATTACTCTTTTCTTTTTCGATTAGCCGGATGATTTCGATCTCCCTGGCCGTAAGGTTGATTTCTTCTATTTCTTTTTGCCCCGACTTCGCCTTCTGCATTTCCCGGATCACCTCCTCACTGAAATAAACACCCCCACTGGCTATTTTCTCCAATGCCCTGATCAGTTCCGCCTTCCCTATATTCTTCAAAACATAACCAGATATTTCCGTATCCTCCACCAACTGGTTCACCTGATTTCCCTGGCCCGACATAGAAAGCGCCAGTACTTTAACCTGCGGATACAACTGTCTGGTCTTTCTTGCCAGTTCAGCTCCATTCATCACAGGCATCATAATATCTGTCAGTAAAATATCAACAGGCGTGGTTCGCAAATGCTGCAGCATTTCCACCGGCTTATCAGTCTCCACCACCACCTGAAATGATTCATGTCCATGCAGAAGGGATTTCAATCCATCAATCACGATCCGGTGATCATCAACTATTGCCAGCCTTATTTTTGTTTTGTTCATGACTTCTCGGTTTTAGGAATATGGATGGCCAGCAGGGTGCCTTTTCCGGGTGTGGAATCAATATCCAGTGAACCTTTCAGGTATTCAACCCTCGACCTGATATTACCCAGGCCGATGCCTTCTGAACCATGGATCAACGCCGGGTTAAACCCTTTTCCATTGTCTTCAATGGTAACAGCTATGCCGTCTTCATCCCTGATCAGGGAGATATCCAGCAATGTTGCACCGGCGTGTTTCAACACATTGTTTACCGCTTCCTGAATGACCCGGTATAAAACTATTTCAATATTACTATTCTTTTTCCCTGCCATCCCGTCAGCATGAAAATTAATCCTGAGTCCGGGCTGGCTGACCTCATCGGTCAGTTCCCTTAAAGCCGCCACCAGTCCGGATTTCTCCAGTGCAGCAGGCATCATTAGATGGGAAACTGTGCGAACTTCACGGCAGGAATCGTCCACCATCCTGATCGCCTTTCCAAAGATCGCCCTTTGTTCTTCATTGCTGAAACTGATGGTATCTTCGAGTGCAGATAAATTCATTTTTGCAGCACTCATCATCTGACCTACGCTATCGTGCAGGTCTTCGGCTATACGTCGTCGTTCCTTTTCTTCAGCATCCAATACCGACCTGGCCGCGTACTCCTTCTGCCGGAGAAGTTCAAGCTCCATTTTATACTGTTGTTTCTGCTGGTAACGGCGATAAAGCAACCAGGTCAGCAACAAAGCCATCACGGACAGGAAAGAAATCAACAAAATGGTATTGTTTTTTCGGCTGATGGTCAACTGTTTGTTGCTGATTTCCAGGTCCTGTATCATGCCTTGCTTTTTCAGTCCCAGTATTCTTTCTTCCTTTTTTCCTGAATCCATTTGCTGGCGCAGGATTCTTTCATACTGTGCCTGCAGCAAAATCGAATCCCGCGCTATGGTCAGACTTGCTTCTGCCAGTGCAAGCTGCCTCCTGGTCAGCTCAAAGAGATTTCTTTCCAGTGTCAGTTTCTGGGCAATTATTTCCAGAGATTTGAGAGAGTCACTTTTGCTGAGCAGATCAATGGCCAATTGTTTTTTCTCCGTTTCATACTTCACCTGCATATTGGCCATGGAACGAATATTCTCATCATTCAGGATGCTGTCTTTTTCCCGGCTGTAATTTTTAAAGGCGGCCAGGGCTGAATCAGCGTTTCCTTTGCTGATATAGTAATCAGACAGTACCTGGTAGTAACTTTTTTTATCCTGCCGCTTATTAGTGAAACGCACAACCTGCCCCGCACTATCCAGGAAGGCAGCCGCCTCTGCAAGCCGATCGGTCTGAATGGCAGCCACAGCAGCCCCCAGCCAGGCAGAGG
This sequence comes from Flavihumibacter stibioxidans, assembly GCF_014332695.1. Taxonomy (GTDB): domain Bacteria; phylum Bacteroidota; class Bacteroidia; order Chitinophagales; family Chitinophagaceae; genus Flavihumibacter; species Flavihumibacter stibioxidans. The sequence goes on from NZ_MBUA01000001.1 coordinate 131,605, forward strand.
CCATATTCCGCTGGTTACCAATCTGCTGATTGATGGCAATAGCCATATCAAAACTTTGCCTGGCAAGGTCATAATTATGCTTACGGTTATACAGATCCCCCAGGTTAGCATAAGCGAGGGCCACCTGCCTGAGGTCATTATTCTGCTGGTACAATTCAATGGAACGATTGTAATATTCAACAGCTTTGTCAAACTGCTTCATATCGCTGAAGGCCAGGGCCAGACTTTGCAAACTGATACCCATACCATTGGCATCATTCAAATTCTGCTGGATCATGTAGGCTCTCTGGTGATTATCCACGGCCTGCTGCAATTCGTTTTTCCGCTGATAAACAATGCCCAGGTAATTATAAATACTGGCAATCTGTGGTCGCGCACCGAGTTTTTCAAACTCATCCAGCGCAAAAAGGAAATTACTGATGGCTTTTTCATAATCGCCAATGTCTTTATACAGGTAACCAAGATTGGTAAAACTATGGGCGATCCCATAACGATCACCTGACTGCTGGCGGATTTGTAAAGCATCCCGGTAACATAGCATTGCCTTGTTGTAATCCCCCAGTTCAATCCATACATTTCCCTGATTATTGATGGCATGTGCCATATTGCTCTTGTCCGAAAGGAGGGAGGCCTGGATATAATAATCCTGAAATGACCTGATGGCCCGATAGTATTCACCTTTCACATAATACGCATATCCCAAACTGTTATTAGCCTGTGCCAGCCAACGGGTGTTACCTTTTACAACAGGCAGGTTAATCAGTTTCCGGGCATACCAGATGGCTGAATCCGGTTTGGAAAAACGATACCTTTCAGCCATAATCGTGAGCGCACCCAGGTAATTACTGTCAATCCTGCCCTGCGCAATGATACGGTACAGACTGTCGGGATTATTTTGCTGGGCGGTTAACCAGGAAGGTATTACCAGCATGAAATACCAAATCCATTTTTTCATTCATCAGCCAGTTTGATACAATGCAATCAAATGTACAGGTTTTAACAGCCCTTTTTTAATCCGGTTTCCAAAAACCTGGCGGCCTGAACAGTGTATTCAACTGGAGTGCCTGGGCCGGTTATGCTGATTTAGAAAAAATGCGGTCGGACCGTGATTTCTTATTATACATCAGACCCAATTACCGGATATATGAAGGTCAGGCTGGAACAGACAGTAATTCAGCAATAGCTGCTGCCCAACGGGCATAATCCTTGCCTGAAGGATGAAGGCCATCAGCTGCCAGCAGTTCGGGGTCGGTGGCAGCTTCGCGGGAGCTTTTGGTGATTTCGGCATATTTAGCACCAAGTCGACCCGCTTCTTCCCGGTTGATGGCATTAAACTGGTCGATATGTCTGCTGATCTGCTGCCGGTCGCGGCCTTCGGCAAAAGGAGTAACTCCCCAGTCAGGAATGGATACCACCACCACAGCTTCGGGCCTGTTTCCGGCAAAACCTATTGCCTGTTTCAGTAGTGAGACAAACTCGTTTCTGTAATTTTCGGCTGTACGTCCCCGGTATTGATTATTTACGCCGATCAGCAAGGTTACCAGGTCATATTTTGGAAGTAACAGGGTATGGTCAATTTGCTGCTTTAGTTCATCGGTTGTCCAGCCAGTTTTTGCAATGATCTCGGGAGCAGTATATTGACTGCCCGATTCTCGCAGCAACTGTACAAGCCGGAAGGGGAAACTTTCGAACAAGGGTACCTGCTCACCAATGGTATAGGAATCGCCCAGGGCCAGGTAGGTCAGTAAAGCCATTATTCAGGTTTTTCCAAAGATCAGGATTTATAAAAGATTTCATACATCCGCTAAACCCATTCTGGCGCTTAAGTTGTAGCTTTCTGAAAATTTTTTTATGGCAATGAATAGCGCAATGATCGCGGAATTCCAGCAGGAAAGCGATAACACCAGAAAGATGCTGGAAAGGGTGCCAGTTGAAAAATTCAGCTGGAAGCCGCACGACAAGTCTTATGACCTGGTAACACTGGCCAGGCATATCGCTGAAATGGCAGGCTGGGCAGGTTTTACAGTGAATGCCAATGAGCTGGATTTCGCCACCATGAACTATTCGCCCCCTGCCATTAATACCCTGAAAGACCTCTTAGACCTGTTTGAGCATAACAGGAAAGCATGTATAGAAAGCCTCCAAAATGCCACCGATGAAATATTGATGCAGCCCTGGACTCTCCGCAATGGAAGTCATGTGATCTTCACCCTCCCTAAAGTGGTGGTGTTACGCAGCATGGTATTTAATCATATTATTCACCACCGCGGGCAGTTATCCGTGTATCTGCGTTTACTGGATGTACCGGTACCAGGAATGTACGGACCATCAGCGGATGAAGCATAACCGGTAAGGATATATTAAATGGAAGGGCGCCCCGAAAGAGGTTCCCTTTCATTATTTTGCAGATGTTCGGGGCAAGGGATTTATTGAGCCAGGTAACCGCCATCAGCATTATAGTAAGCACCTGTTACAAAGGATGCCTTCTCCGAACTTAGCCATTGTACCAGTTCTGCTATTTCTGTGATACTTCCCAACCTTCCCATCGGATGCATCCCCTCGATTACTTTCAGGGTGGCGGCATCAAGGGTATTGGTTACCAGGGGAGTTTTTATATAACCCGGACCAACACTGTTGATCCTGATGTTTTGTGTGGCATATTCCAATGCGGCCGCCTTTGTCAGTCCGACCACACTATGTTTTGACGCCACATAAGCCGGAGCTGATTTTGTTCCTGCCTGTCCCAGCATCGAATCGATGTTTACAATAGCACCGCCTCCTGTGGCAAGCATGGCAGGTGTCTGGTATCTCATTCCATAAGACACGCCGGAAAGATTGATGCCAATTACTTTTTCCCAACCGTCAATCGGGTATTCTCTTGTTGGTGCCAGTGGTCCGCCAATACCGGCATTGTTGCAGGCAATGTGAAGCGCGCGATATTTCGCGAGGGTTTGGTCAACCAACTATTTATGATCTTCTGCATTGGCCGCGTTGGCCTTAACCAAAATGGCCTTCCCACCATTCTGGATGATTTGAGAAACAGCTTCCTGCGCACCCGGCACGTTCATATCAGAAACCACCACTTTGGCACCTTCCGCAGCATATATAAGGGCAACTTCCCGACCGATACCGGAGCCTGCCCCGGTCACAATGGGCCACTTTACCTGTTAATGATTTCATTGCCTTGTGTTTTGTCCAAAATTAGGGGTACCCGTCTGACGTGCGTCTGACGTACGTCAGACGCACGTCAGACGCTTAACCACGCGTCGCGGTCATCCGGACTGAATTTCCAGGGGGCGAAATTGTTTTCCACGTTGGAAAACATGCTGTTCCATTCCTGGGGGGCATTGCTTTCTTCCATCACCAGTGAACGACGGAGCTCGAGAATGATCTCAAGGGGACTGATGCTTACCGGACAGGCCTCCACACAGGCGTTGCAGGTGGTACAGGCCCGAAGCTCTTCAACGGAAATATAATCATGCAGCAAGGTCTTGCCGTCGGCTTGAAAACTGCCTTTTGTATTAATCACCCGACCAACTTCCTCGAGGCGGTCGCGGGTATCCATCATAATCTTGCGCGGGGACAATTTTTTACCGGTAATGTTGGCCGGACAGGAAGCTGTGCATCTGCCACATTCCGTACAACTATACGCATCCAGCAGGTTGCGCCAGCTCAGGTCTGTTACATCCTTCGCCCCGAATGAGGGTGTTTCGCCCGCTTCCGTAGGAGCCAGTTCCGGCTGCATGGCATACAATACCTCCTTCTGGATGGCAGGCATATTCCTCATTTTCCCCTGCGATTCAAGTCGCGCATAATAGGCATTGGGGAAAGCCAGTAAAATATGCAGGTGCTTGGAATAGGGGAGATAATTCAGGAAGGCAAAGATACCGGCAATATGCAGCCACCATGCCACACGTTCTATAGCTATGATCGTACCATCAGGCATTGCAGCAAACAGTGGTTTAATAATCACTGAAACAGAAAAATCACCCGTCAGGTGTTCCGCATAATGGCCCACACCACGGGATTGCAGCGTGGTATCTGCGGCATTCATGACCAGGAAAAGACTCATCAGAATGATCTCTGTGAGAAGAATATAATTGGCATCGCTGCGGGGCCAGCCATCAAGGTCGTGACTAACGAATCTTTTCAGTTTTAGTATATTCCTTCGAACCAGGAATACGATACAGAATATCAGCACTCCCAGGGCCAGCCACTCAAAAGCATTGATCAGGAAAGAATAAAACCCCTGACCAAGCAAACCACTGAAAAGTCGATGAGTACCCAGGATACCGTCCAGCAGTATTTCCAGCACTTCAATATTGATAATGATAAAACCGGCATAAACCACAAAATGCATTACCGCCACCAGTGGATTTTTGAACATCTTTTTCTGGCCAAAAGCCAGCAGTACCACATTATTCCAGCGGGCACCCGGCTGGTCAGAATAATCTTCATTTTTGCCTAACAGGATATTCCGCCGGATCTCTTTTACTTTTTTTGAGAAAAACCAGGTAGCGGCAACGGCCAACAATACAAAAGCAATTTGTTGCAGGTATGGCATAAAGCATTATTGTGCGACTAAATTAAGCGTTTTCGTATTGGCTCAATGTTTTGTTGTAATTTTTCGCCTTCAAAAGCGAGTATGAATACCGAAAGAAAGTATATACTGGATGCAGCCACAGCCGCCAGGAAGCTGGAAAGGATGGCCTATGAAATGGCGGAGGAACTGGTGGGCGAAAACACTCCTGTAATTCTTGCAGGCATAAAAGACAATGGGGTAGTGATGGCCCGGATATTGTGCGAACAATTAAAGGCTATTGCATCCATACAAACTGAAATAATCGAAATAGGGCTGGACAAAAGGAATCCGGGTGAGATAGAACTCAGCCGGCAGATGGATTTCAATGGACGAACCATCATATTGGTGGATGACGTTACCAATAGTGGAAAGACCCTTTTATACGCACTGAAACCCTTCCTGGAAGGGCATCCCAGGATGATACAGATCGTCACACTGGTGGAAAGGACGCATAAGGCCTTCCCGGTGAAAGCAGATTATGTTGGCATCAGCATTGCCACAACGGTGCAGGAACATATTTATGTGGAAGTGGAAGGGAACACCATTACCGGCGCATACATGGAGTAATCAATGGTGAAGCGCATGCAGCCTGAATTTCCCGCTGGAATTAAATTCAATGGCCGGGGCGGGAATCTTTATCGCATTAATGGCAAAAAATACCGACCTGAGAAATTTACTGCGGGTAGGTATCCGGGTTAGGTCCAGGTCTGCCGACAGGTAATATTTCCTGACCCTTTTTATGTCAGATCGGTCTATCACCTGTCCGTCACCGTTTGTCCATCTGTTTTCCATGCCTCCCAGCATCAGATCGCTGCTGTATCCAAGCGAAATATTCAACCATTCCGGCAGGCGGCTCTCCGGGAAAAAACTGTACAGGTTGACACTCAGCCAGTAGGCCTGGCTGTTATAATCCTTCAGTATTCGCTCCAGATTGCCGGCACCAAAGAGTTCATTGCGTCGTTGCAGGAATTCGGCAGGGTATCTGTGAGGCCAGTAGCCCATTTTTATTTGAATCCTCTGTTCCTTCCAGCCCAGTTCCTGTGCTACATAAGCGCCGGCTCCTGTAATATTGGCAGCCATATCCCACCAACTGAACCCCCATTTTACCGAATAACCATCCTGTATTTCAATAATACTCTGGAAAGCGACAGCACTTGCTCCGCCAAGCCAGATGGCAGATTTGCGGGGCAGTCCGGCCCATTTCCAGGTTGCGCCTGAAGCCCGACCCAACTGGTAGGTGGTCCATATATGGCCTGCTTTATCCATCTGGTTCCATTCCCGGCCATCATTGAAACTGTGAAACTCCGCCTTGTCATAGCCTTCGTACCAGGCTTTATTAAGTGCGATAAAAGTTCCAGCCCAGGCGGCAGCATGGGCGCCGGCAACTAACCAGGGGCGACCCTTTACTGAATCAACCTGAATCATCAGGTCACCGGTTTTAAGCGAAATACTATCCTGCCCCCTTGCAGGACCGATACCGGCAAACACCCAGCCGGCAAAAATTAATAACCGCAATAAATTCCCGGAAATTTGCACAAATAGAATAGTTTCAGAAAAACAAAAATACGTTTTGAGCTAACAAACAAATTAAAAACTGAAAATGTATATCTTCAACGCTGATTTAAACCTGAAAAAATGGAAGCAACGATTCAAGCAAAAGTGAACCAATGGCTGAATGGCAATTACGACAGCGCCACCAAGGAAACCATCGAGCAATTAGCAAAGAATAACCCTGCAGAACTCGCCGATTCCTTTTACCGCAACCTTGAATTTGGTACCGGCGGACTTCGTGGGATCATGGGTGTGGGTTCCAACAGGATGAATAAATATACGGTTGGGATGGCAACCCAGGGATTTGCCAACTACCTGAAGCAAACCTATGGAAACGCCGAAATAAAAGTGGCCATCGCCCACGACAGTCGCAACAACAGTCGTTTCTTTGCCGAAACCACGGCCAGCGTTTTTGCCTCCAATGGTATAAAAGTTTACCTCTTCGAGGCCCTGAGACCCACGCCGGAACTGAGTTTCACCATTCGTCATTACGGATGTCAGGCGGGCGTTGTCTGCACGGCATCGCACAACCCGAAAGAATACAACGGATATAAGGCCTACTGGAACGATGGCGGGCAACTGGTTCCGCCACACGACAAAAATGTGATTATCGAAGTGGAGAAAATTGCCTCCGTTGATGAAGTGAAATGGTCTGGTGGCGAAAGCAATATCACCCTCATCGGATCTGAAATTGATGAGGCATACATTAAAATGGTCAGGAGCCTCAGCGTATATCCCGATGTTATCGAAAGGCAGAAAGACCTCAGGATTGTCTACACGCCCATTCATGGTACCGGTATCAAACTCGTTCCGCAGGTATTGAAGACCTTTGGTTTCACCAATGTGACCATCGTGGAAGAACAGAGCGAGCCGGATGGCAATTTTCCGACGGTTGGCTATCCCAATCCGGAAGAAGCTGACGCCATGGCTTATGGCCTTAAAAAGGCAAAAGAAATCGACGCCGATATTCTCCTTGGAACCGACCCTGATGCAGACCGTGTAGGCATTGGCGTGAAAGACAACAATGGCAACTGGGTCCTCATGAATGGCAACCAGACCGCTGTGCTGGCTTTCAATTATATGATCGAGGCCCGGAAGGCCAAAGGTCTCGCCCAAGCCAATGACATGGTGGTAAAAACCATCGTAACTACGGACCTGATCGATGAAATCGCCAGGCAGAACGAAATCAATTGCTACAACGTACTCACCGGTTTTAAATGGATTGCAGAACTCATCAAAGAAAAGGAAGGAAAGGAAAATTATGTGGTAGGTGGTGAGGAAAGCTACGGACTGATGATCGGTTCCCAGATCCGTGATAAGGATGCCATAAGTGCCGTTGCCCTGCTTTGCGAAATGGCAGCTTACGAAAAAGACAAGGGCCGCAGCCTCTACCAGAAACTGATCGACCTCTATGTTCAGTATGGCTATTATAAAGAACACCTGATCTCCATCACCAAAAAAGGTATGGATGGTCAGCAGCAGATTGCTGCCATGATGGAAGGCTATCGCAGCAATCCGCCCAAATCAATCAACGGATCACCGGTGGTGATGCTGCTTGATTATGATCTGAGGAAAGGCCGAAACCTGCAGACTGGCGAGGAGTGGAGCATCGAATTACCCAAGAGCAATGTGTTGCAGTTCATCCTGGAAGATGATTCCAAGATCTCTGCCCGCCCCAGCGGAACTGAGCCTAAGATCAAGTTTTATTTCAGCGTAAATACTGTATTGCCCGATGCGGCATCCTTTCAATCAGCCGAAGCTGAAATGGATGCGAGGATCAAAGGAATTATCAGTGACATGAAATTGTAATCTGGTTGTCTGGCATCTTTTTTTCAGAAAGATGCCAGACAACTTTATCTTGCGCCTGCTTATGAGAACGTTTGAAGATACATACCGGCACAAGGGATTGCGAAAGAAACTGGTTGACCTTTTAAAAGAAAAAGGCATTACGGATGAGCGGGTGCTGGAAGCCATCAACACCATTCCCAGGCATTATTTCCTCGACTCTGCCTTTGACGAAAAAGCCTATGAAGACAAGGCTTTCCCTATTGCCGTCGGACAAACAATTTCCCAGCCATACACCGTTGCATACCAGACACAGTTACTGGAAATCAAGCCATTTGACAAAGTACTGGAAATCGGTACAGGCAGTGCCTACCAGGCCAGCGTACTGGCAGAAATAGGCGCACAGGTCTTTACCATCGAAAGGCAAAAAGCCCTTTTCGAGAATAACAAGCGGTTCGCCTACCTAAAAAAATATCCCAACATCAAATTCTTTTATGGTGATGGATTTGAAGGATTGCCAACCTTCGCACAATTTGATAAAATAATCATTACGGCAGCGGCCCCATTTATACCTGAAAAACTGATCGCCCAATTGAAAACCGGCGGAAAGATGGTAATACCGGTGGGAGAGGGTGCCATACAGCGGATGTTGCGCCTTACCAAGTTGGCAGACGGCACCTATAGTGAAGAAATATTTGCGGATTTTTCCTTTGTTCCCATGCTGGAAGGAAAGGAAGGAGCGGGAAAATAAGAGAATATCTGCTTACAGAAATTCAATTACTTTTTTAACCACTTTATTTTCCCGGTAAATTTTACGGTGCCCCAGTTCTTTTGTGATCATGAACTCGATATTGGGTGGTGATTTTTTAATGATGGGCTTTACATCCTTTAACGGGGTAACATCATCATCTTCGTCGTGGATCCACAGAATCTGCGCATGGATCTGGTTCAATGCCCGGGGAATGGAATAATAATCTGCGGTAACCCCTCCCTTCTCGAGAATGATCTGCTCGAATTCTTCCCGTACTTTTTCGTCGAGCTGCAGCATTTTGAAAAGAGAATTGATGGCAGACCTGGTTTCAGTTGCCGGTGCGATCAAAGCAACCCTTGTATGGTCACTGTGCTGGATGTTTTCCAGGAAATGGGTAATGGCCAGTCCGCCAAAAGAATGCGCCATAAAACTATCAACGGGCCCAAACTCATTATAAACAGTAGCAATTGTTTTTATATATAGGGGTAAAACAATCTGCCGCCCTTCTGAAGCGCCATGGGCCGGTGCATCAGCAGCAATGACCTCGTAGCCCTTTTTGACCAGCGGCACGATATAACGGTCAAAATTCCGCGAAGAGGATTCGAAACCGTGAAGGATCATCACTTTTTTTATTCCGCCCTTGTTCCAGCGGTAAACCGCCACCCGGTAGCCCTCCACCTGTACATATAACCGATCTGCCTTTTCAAAAACCGGTGCTTCCTTTTTTTTGGAACGCCGGAAAGGTGTACTGAAAATCTCAAAGGCCATTTCGGCCGCTTTACGTTTGGAAAAAACACCCGTAAAATTCAGCTTTGCCCGCAGGTAATTCAGCGCCAGCTTTTGTGCTATTTTCATGCCCTCAAATGTACGTCATGAATATTGTAATAATAGGTACCGGGAATGTGGCAAAAGTTCTGGGCATACAGCTAAAGAATGCAGGTCATCGGGTGGTGCAGGTGGTGGGAAGAAATGAACATCGCGCCGATGAACTCGCCACCCTGCTGGGCAGCAGTTTCACAACCAGCTTCAGCACCATTCGTCAGGACGCACACCTTTACCTGGCCGCCATTACAGACAATGCATTACCCGAATTGCAGCAACACCTGCGACTGCCTGGTAAATGGATTTTCCATACGGCAGGTTCTGTTCCGGCGGATGTATTATCCGGTATCTCAGAGAATTATGGAGTGTTGTACCCCCTTCAAAGCCTGAGGGGAAAACAACCAGCGACAGGCCAGATACCTTTTCTCATCAATGCCTCCCGTGAAGCAGGTCTGCAACTCTTAAAAAACCTGCTGGCTTCCCTGAACGCATCTTTCCAGGTAAGCACCGATGCACAAAGGCTGAAAATGCATCTCGCTGCCGTATGGGTGAATAATTTTGCCAACTACCTCTACAGCATTGCCTTCCGTATCTGCCGGGAAAACCAGCTTGATTTCGCTTTGCTCTATCCCCTGATACATGAAACAGGCCTGCGTTTAAGCCAACAACCCGGGACCTGCCCTGATCCATTCCAATGGCAGACCGGACCTGCCATCAGGCATGATGACCATACCATCAACCGGCACCTGCAGCTACTGGAAGGCCATGCTGACTGGCAGGATTTGTACAGCAGGATGACCGCAGGAATACAGGAGACGGGGGCAATGGGGTGAAAAATCCTCACCAACTATTCTATCGACTGAACTATATCAGTCCTTACATCATACATCGATTTTTTCGTGGAGGGGTCATCCACATAAATATCATAAGGGGCGCCTGATGCTTTTTTGTTGTTGGCAGTGAGCCACTCACGTATACGGTCATACGCCAGCCCGGTTTCTTCATACGGGCCATAAAAATGTACAATCACCGCTTTCCCAGCAGGCAATTTGCGAAACTTAACCCGGCCTGTTGTTGCTGAAGGAAGTGATTTTACCGGGATGGCAGCTTCCAGTACAAATGGTTCTTTTTCGGTATAATACCAGGACATCGGCATACCGGCCATGTCAAGATTCTGCTTCAACAGGAAGTCGCTGATCTCCCCATAGGCTTTTTGCAGTTTCGGGCCAATATCCCCCATAACGGTAGCAGTATCCATAATGGTTAACACCTGGAATGCGGGCACAGTTATCTCTTCAATGGTCATACGGGCCTCCTCACCCTTCAATGTGCCATTTTCAATTTTTTGCCTGAGCTGTGCCAGCCCTTTCTCAAAATCAGGACCGATCATCCGGTCAAAAAACAATCCCATCCAGCGGTTTACCGGATTATGACCCATTGCAGCATCCATTTTCCAGGTAACGGTGGTCTTCCCGTTTGCTTCTGTCAATTCCCAGCCACCAGCCGATGGCTGGTCAAAACCTTCAAACTCCAGGCTGGTATTAACCCATTTATCCGGAATCGCGTCGGAAATGGTGAGTTTCCCATTGCCAACTTCGGGGTGTTTGCTTTCCCATTTATACCATGCGCCTTTCCCGCGGGTAACCGGACTGTATTCCTGCTTCATGGCGGTGTCTTTCTGGTTCCAGGGCATCCAGTGATTGTACGTCTTCAATTCACTCAGCACATTATATACAGTGGAGACCGGTGCATTGATGCTGACTGACCTTGAAACGGAAACGGTACCCGGTAAGAACGCGCCGATAATAAGGAGGATACCGACAATTGCGGCTATCCATAACAATACCCTGATTACCCTTTTCATGTGATGGTTTTAGGACTGTTAAAGTAGGAAAATCTTTTACATACCTGCACAATTTGGTACACCAATAGTTATTTTTGACTTAATTATGTCGTTGCTCGAACAATTCAAAAACATTTCCACATTCATATTTGATATTGATGGCGTGCTGACCGATGGCACGCTATGGATATACGATGACGGACAGATGGTCAGGCGGATGAATATCAAGGATGGGTATGCCCTTCAGCTGGCCATCAAAAAAGGTTACCGGGTGCTGGTGATTTCTGGTGGGAACTCCGAGGCCGTAAAAGAAAGGTTACGCAAACTGGGGGTGACCGACGTGTACCTGAAAGTTGAAAACAAATCTGATCTGCTGGAGCAATACAGGGATTCAAATGGCCTGCACTTTCAGGAAATGCTTTATATGGGTGATGATATCCCCGATTATAATGTCATGAAAATTGTAGGGCTCGGCTGCGCCCCAGCTGATGCCGCACCAGAAATCAGGCATATCGCCCAGTATATCAGTCCGCTGAATGGCGGGGAAGGCTGCGTGCGGGAAGTCATCGAAAAAGTGATGAAACTGCGGGGCGACTGGAGTATAGACACCTCCGTTTCCAGTAAATGACAGGTGGATTTTGTTTAGCAATCGTTTTTTATAATTTAGCAGATCAATTCATCCGGCTTGAAACTAATCGGTGCATTTTTACGACTCATCAGATGGCCAAATATCTTTTTCATCATCATTACCCAGGTGTTGTTTTATACCTGTATCCTGATGCCTGCGATGAATCCCGGACTCGATTTCCTTTCCTGGTATGCACCGGTTAAACTAATCCCCCGATTTTTCTGGCTCCTGGTGCTTTCCTCCGTTTGCATTGCTGCGGCCGGTTATATCATCAACGACTATTTCGACCTTAATATCGACCAGGTTAATAAACCCGACGCCATTGTGATACAACGGATCATCCGGCGTCGCTGGGCCATCTTCTGGCACCTGTTCTTATCAGTAACCGGCATAACCATCGCATTCTACCTTTCCTGGAAACTCAGGAACCCGGTAATAGGATTTGCCAATTTCGGTTGTGCGTTATTGTTATGGCTATATTCCACGACTTTCAAAAAGCAATTGCTGATCGGGAATGTCCTTATCTCCCTGCTGACGGCATGGGTCATCCTTGTAATCTATTTTGCTGAACTCAGCGTAACCCGGCTTGATGAACCACATTACAGGGAACTGATCAAATCGGTATTCAAATTCACCATCATTTACAGCAGCTTTGCCTTTATTATTTCGCTCATCAGGGAAGTGGTCAAGGACATGGAGGACCGCGAGGGGGATGCGCGCTATGGTTGCCGGACCATGCCCATTGTGTGGGGTATCCCAGTCACCCGGATTTTCGTTTCCGTTTGGATAGTTGTCCTTGGGGCAGCATTGCTGATTGTGCAGATATACGGGTTACTGCAGGGCTGGTGGATGGGTTCACTGTTTTCCCTTGCCGCCGTCGTTTACCCATTGACCGGAATTTTTACCGGGCTGCAGAGAGCTACATCCACGGCAGACTACCACCGGCTCAGTATCAGGATAAAATGGGTAATGCTGGCAGGCATCCTTTCAATGATCTTTTTTAAATGGTACCTATGATGGAAAGAATAGTACTGGCTTCACAATCACCCCGTCGCAAACAGCTTCTTGAATGGGCAGAAATCCCCTTTGATATAATCGTAAGACCAACTGATGAAACCTTTCCGGACCACCTCCCCATAGAGGATATCCCGGTGCATATAGCCCGCCATAAAGCCGAAGTAGTGCAGGAAGAACTGAGCCATGACCTCCTGGTGCTGGCAGCCGACACGGTTGTTGTGCTTGGAAACCAGATCATTGGCAAACCCGTTGACCGTGAAGACGCCATCCGCATACTGATGCAGCTTTCAGGGCAAAGTCACCAGGTAATAACGGGAGTGGTTATGCGAAAAGGAAAACATGAACTGGCATTTTCAGATATCACCAGTGTTGAATTCCATCCGCTAACATATGAACAGGTAAGCTTTTATGTTGACAAATACCAGCCATTTGATAAAGCCGGGGCCTACGCCATTCAGGAATGGATCGGGGTTGTGGGGATCAAATCTATTGAAGGTGATTTTTACAACGTGATGGGACTGCCTGTAAGCCGTGTGGTCAAAGCGTTGACGAATTGGGTGTTTTAACCCTTGACCCGGGTGATCCCCTGCAATATTTTACCAATAAAAAATGCAGGAGCGACTCTTACAATTCATCTGGCAGGAAAAATATTTCAACGCTTCAGAATTGTTAACCGTAACAGGCGAAAAACTGATTATCCAGGATGGCGGCAGTTTCAATACCAACCAGGGACCCGACTTCACCAATGCCCGTATATTACTGGATGGAACTTTCTGGGCAGGCAATATTGAACTTCATACAAAAAGCTCACACTGGTATCAGCACCGTCATGAACAGGACCCTAATTACAGGAATATCATCCTGCATGTTGTTTGGGAGGATGATACGCCGGAACTGTCGCGGAGCCTTCCAACATTGGTCCTGCAAAACCGTGTTCCCTCCATCATGCTGTCGCGCTATTCAGACCTGATGATGCAGGCATCTGCCATCGCCTGTCAGCACCTGGTGGAAGATGTTCCGCGGGACCTGTGGTTACACTGGAAAAAAGACCTGCTGCACCAGCGCCTTCGCCGCAAAGCAGCCATGGTACTGGACCTGCTGAAAGAAGCCCGCAACCATTGGGAGGAATGCCACTGGTGGTGGACGGCCAGGCATTTTGGCGGACCGGTCAATGGAGCGTTTTTTGAGCAGGTGGCCAGAAGCATTTCTATTAAACAGCTGGCAAGGCACAGGAACCAGGTGATTCAGCTTGAGGCCCTGTTATTGGGCCAGGCCAACCTGCTGGATGAATCCAACAGTGACCCGTACGTGCAGTTATTGCAGCGGGAATTTCAATACCTCAGGGAAAAATATTCCCTCCGCCAGGTGCACGGCCGCGTGCAGAAACTCAGGATGAGGCCGGCAGCCTTCCCCGAAGTGAGGCTGGCACAGCTGGCTATGCTGCTGCACAGGGGCGGACAATTGCACCAGAGGATGATTGAAACAACCGGGTTACGGGAGCTTGAAAATCTGCTCGACATTACAGCCAATGATTTCTGGCATTATCATTATACCCTTCAGGAAGCTACGCCTTACCAGCCAAAACACATCGGGCAGGAGATGGGCCATCAACTTATCATCAATGCCATTGTGCCATTGGTGTATGCAGCCGGACTGCGCCAGCACCAAAGCCTGTTGCAGCAAAGGGCTGTTTCCTGGCTGGAACAGATTACGGCTGAACAGAACAGCCTTTTACGGGGTTGGGAAAGGGCAGGTGTGGAAATAATCAATGCTGCAGAAAGCCAGGCAATGACAGAACTGAAAAAATGCTATTGCACTGCCAAACGCTGCCTTGATTGCGAGATCGGAAAATTCCTGCTGAACCGTTCCTGAATCACCCGTCGGGTGGTACCCGACGGGTGGAAAAAACAAACCGGTCCGTGAAGATTACCACTCATATTTCAGGTCAACCTCCATATCAGAGGAAAGACTTTTGAAAACCGGGCAGGTGTTCCCAACCCTTTCAAGAATGGTCATGTCTTTTTCACTTAGGTTTAACGTTTTTGGAAAACGTATAACAACTTCTATTTTTCCGATCCGGCGCGGGTCACTTACCATGTGTTTCTGGATGTCAATTGTTGTTCCCGCCAGTTCAATATTCATATCCTGGGCTTTGATACCCATTGTAGTAATAGCGCAGGTTCCAAGCGCCACGCAAACCATATCGGTAGGAGAAAAACGCTCTCCCTTACCACGGTTATCCGTAGGCGCATCGGTTTCAATAGTAGTACCACTCTGGTTATGGGTTGCCTTACAACGCAAATGCCCTTCGTAAACAACTGATGCTGTCATGCTGTTATTTTTGCATAAATTTACGCAAGCTGCTATCTAAAATCATGACCGTGAAAAAAATACTGTTACTGTCGCTCGGAATTGTGATCACATCCATGACCTGGGCCCAAACAAATCCATCCTCCAAACGAAAGGATAAAAAATCGGAAAAGAAGGAAAGGATCAATGCCCTCATAAAAATGGAAGAGGAAGGAGAACTTATTTTCAATAAGCATAATATATTCGGATTCAAATTAAACTCTGACGGATGGGGAATGTCATTTGAAAAAGGCAAGTTCATCACCCCCCGGAAAACTCGGATTATACAGATAGAATTCAACGAAAAGAAGCATCCCAAAGAAGAAAAGGACGCGGGAAGCTTTGACTTTTTTACAGGTAATGTGAACCAGTACATATTCGGCAAGGCGAACAATTTCTACCAGCTCAAGGGATCATATGGCCAGCAATACCTGATCGGCGGAAAATCGAATAAGAACGGGGTGTCGGTTTCAGCTCTCTGGGCCGGTGGGGTGGCGCTGGGAATTGAAAAACCTTATTATGTAGATGCCCAGGACCGTACCACCAATGAAGGGGTAAGGGTAAAATTCGCAGATATTGAGGAAAAACTCAACCAGTACACCTATCTGGGTGCCTCCGGGTTTACTGTTGGCTGGGGAGAAATGCAGCTAAACCCCGGCGCCCACCTGAAAACTGCGCTGAGGTTTGATTACGGCCGCTTTAATGAAGTGGTATCTGCCATCGAAGCCGGGGTAAATGTTGAATATTACAGCGGTAAAGTGCAGCAAATGATTAAAAACAAGGAAAGAAACCTCTTTTTCAACGCATACGTATCCCTGCTCTTTGGTAAGCGGAAGTAATGTAATTTTGTGGATTATGCAGGAATTACCCGTTGTTTCAGCCTTAAAGGATAGTGAATCCAAAATCAAAAAGCCCAATTGGCTCCGTGTTAAATTACCTACAGGGGAGAGCTATAAGCACGTAAGGTCCCTGGTCGATACACATAAACTTCATACCATCTGCGAAAGTGGTAATTGCCCGAATATGGGCGAATGCTGGGGAGAAGGTACGGCCACTTTTATGATCCTGGGCAATACCTGTACCCGCAGCTGTGGTTTTTGTGCCGTAGCCACCGGCAGGCCGGACCCTGTTGACTGGGATGAACCCCAGCGGGTGGCGGAAGCCATCTTCCTGATGAAAGTAAAACATGCCGTAATCACCTCAGTTGACCGGGATGAACTGAAAGATGGGGGTTCCACCATCTGGTACAATACCATCAGGGCAGTGAAACAACTCAATCCCGATACCACCCTGGAAACACTGATCCCCGATTTCAGGGGGTTCAGGGACCAGGTACAGCGCGTTATTGATGCCGCCCCTGAAGTGGTTTCACACAATATTGAAACCGTTGAAAGACTCACCAAAAAAGTAAGGATACAAGCCAAATACTGGCGCAGTATGGAAGTATTAAGGACCTTGAAAGAAGGTGGCATGCGGGTAAAATCGGGCATCATGCTGGGACTCGGTGAAACAAAGGAAGAAGTAATGCGCACCCTGGCAGATCTTCGCGACAACGGGGTAGACGTGGTAACCATCGGGCAGTACCTGCAGCCGACCAAAAAACACCTGCCGGTCGACCGCTTTGTACATCCCGATGAATTTGCAGAATACCGGGAGGCAGGGTATAACCTGGGGCTTGATTATGTTGAAAGCGGCCCACTGGTTCGTTCCTCCTATCACTCTGAAAGGCATGTGATTCCGGGTTATGGCAAGGAAAAATGGCTGCAGGAAAAAGCCAACAGCGAAATTTACCTGTCAAAATAAAGTTTTAAAAATGTTCCATTTCTCAAAGGCCTTTACCGGCCTTTTATTTTTTGCAGGCTTTTTATTTGTCAGTTCCCCGTTGACCGCACAATTCAGGTGGGTGAAGGTTGATTCCGGCTATGGCCCCATGCCGGCGGGCCTCAGCTTATACCAATCGGAAGGGCAATTAAATGGCAAACCTTTCCGGGCATATTATGCGGAAGCAGACCTCGGCAACCGCAGCTTGTGGTTTTCCAATGACACCAGTGAGAACAGGCGATTAACCCCGTCGCAGTTTTATGAAAAGCTGGGGCATCCCGCCCTGGTGGTCAACACCAGTTTTTTTTCCTTTCAGACCAACCGCAACCTGAACCTGGTGTTTAACCGCAAAAAGATTCTGGCTTATAATATTCAGACCATTCGCGCCAGGGGGAAAGATTCCCTGATGTATCATCATCCATATGGATCTGCACTGGGCATCAGGCGTAACAGGACAGCGGATATAGCCTGGACATTTACTGACAGCAGCCGTAAACACGTATATGCATTGCAGTTACCTGTTGCGGCTCCGAAGGACAGTTTTCCCACATTCACCAAAAAAAGGGCAGACGAATATTCCACAATCTTTTCGCACAAAGGTAAAGGACGCCAACTCAGGAAATGGCGCATGCAAACTGCGTTGGGCGGGGGGCCTGTGCTGGTGCAGAATGGCCAGATCAGGATAACCAATAATGAGGAAATGAAATTCGCCGGAAAAGCCATCAATGATGCACACCCCAGAACCGGTATCGGTTATACGAAGGATGGAAAACTTATTGTTATGGTGGTGGAGGGAAGAAACCCGGGAATTGCAACTGGTGCCACCCTGTCGGAATTTGCGGAACTATTTCAGTCGCTCGGCTGTGAAGAAGCCATGAACCTGGATGGTGGCGGCAGCTCTACAATGCTCATCAACGGTAAGGAAACAATCAGGCCGTCGGATAAAGGTGGCCAGCGCGCCGTACCGGCCGTGTTTTTGGTGAAAGGAAAGCAGTAAGAGCTGAGAAAAATATTCCCCACCTCTTACTACTTAGATTTCCTTATAAAGAAGCATGTCCCTGCTTCATCTCCCATACCAGCGCGCTGGCACCGAGGATGGCAGCATCTGCTTCGTGAAGGTCACTCTTAATAACCTTCACTTTATTCTTGAAGATCGGCAGGAGATTTTTCTCCATATGCTCGATAGTAGGATCAAAGATCAGTTTGCCTGCCTTTATCAGTCCGCCAAAAAGGATGATCGCTTCCGGGGAAGAGAACATCACGAAGTTGGCCAGGGATTCGCCCAGTATCTGTCCGGTGAACCGGTAAACATCCTGGGAAATTTCATCCCCCTGCATGGCACAATCAAAAATTTGCTTGCTGGTCAGTTCTTCGAGATTGTACTTACGTAACATGCTATCCTTTTCAGGATGCTCCTGCAGCATTTCCCTTGCGGTCAGCACCACACCCGTTGCAGAAGCATAGGCTTCCAATGACCCATATAGTTCAGTTGACCAGTGTTTGCGGCCTCCAGGACGGATAATGGTATGTCCCAGTTCACCGGCAAAACCATCATGACCATAGATCAGTTGGCCGTTGGCCACAATGCCGCTGCCAACGCCGGTTCCCAGTGTAATGGTAATAAAATCACGCATACCCTTCGCCGCACCATACTGCATTTCTCCCACCGCCGCCGCATTGGCGTCATTGGTAAGGGCTGTTGGGAGGTTCATCCTTTCTGACACCATATCAGCCAGGGGAACCACACCTTCCCAGCGAAGATTTGGTGCATATTCAATCGTGCCTGTATAATAGTTGCCATTGGGTGCCCCGATACCGATACCCTTGATCAGGCTTTCTCCTCCGACTTTATCAATCATCAGGTTCAGCCGCACACAAAGTGCATCCACAAAAGCTTCCGGTGTTTCATATTCCGGGGTTGAGAGCTGCTCATATTGCAACACTTCGCCGCGGCGGTTTACAATCCCGCATTTTGTATTGGTGCCACCGATATCAACACCAATCGCATATTCAAGAGGTATTTTAGTCATACTCATAATAATAAAATTAATGTCCACCGCCTACCTGGCTGTCGAAATCAAGGCCCTGGGACTTCAGAACGTTGCGAAGCTTGATCGCAAGATAAGCAAGGAAGGCAAAACATATCGCCGCAACCACATAGGAATAGTGCATCCCGATTCCTTCCATATCACCTAATGTACCCTGCAGTGGCGGAATAACTGCCCCACCAAGGATCATCATGATCAGGAAAGCGGAGCCCTGGCTGGTATACTTACCCAGACCGGCTACACCCAGCGAGAAAATACATGGCCACATTACTGAACAGCAAAGTCCGCCTGCCATCAGGGCATACACAGAAACAATGCCTTTGGTAAACACACCAACCAGCATGGCGATGGTTGCCAGAATAGCGAAAGTAAGCAGGGTCTTTACCGGTTTTTCCTGGCCATAGAAGAAAGCGATGATCATTATGACGATAACACCGGCATAAGCATAGATATCACGGATATCATTTCCGTATATTTTATTAACTATCAGGATCACGGCAAAAGCGATGAATGGAACCACAATGGTTGCAATGCGTTTACCCATGGCTGACAGGTTAAATACCCCGATGGCACCAGTCCAGCGTCCGATCATCATACTGCCCCAGTAAAGAGAAATATAGTGGGAAATCTGACTTTCATCCAATCCTGCCTCCGTGAAATAGCCGGGTGTTTTCAGCAATGCCCCGAAGTTATTGTCAATTGTAACTTCCGCACCTACATAAACGAAGATGCCGATCATACCAAAGATCAGTTGCTGGTAGCGCATTGCCCCCCAGCCTTCACTGTTCTTAACGGCCTGGGCATTGGAATAGAAAAGGATGCCGATAACGACCACCAGCGTCAGGAGCAGTAAAACCAGTTTGTCAATTTCAGTGAATTGGCCAATCAGGATGATAACCAGGACAAGACCTGTCATCAACAATAATGAACCTGAAGCCTTATTGGCCTTTTCAAACTTCTCGTCGTTTTTACCTGCAGGCAGTTTTGAAAAAGTAAAGAAAAGTGCAACAGCCGCAAATACAGAAGCAACGATCAGGTAAAGGGTATTGATATTGGTGATGGTAATGTCTGCATGCTGGCCACCAACTGTTCCAAAGAGGAAGAAACTTACGATAATGGGGCCCAGTGTGGTTCCCAATGAGTTCACGCCACCACCCAGATTAAGTCTGTGTGAACCGGTTGAAGGATCACCCAGGACAATGGCAAATGGCTGCGCAGCTGTCTGCTGCAGGGAAAAACCAAGTGCAACCACGAAAAAAGAACCCAGCAGGGCGGGAAATGAATTGGCATTTGCCGAAGGGATGATCAGCAAAGCACCGGCCACTGAGATCCAGAGCCCGTAAATAATACCTTTTTTGTAACCTATCTTGTTCAGGATATCATACCCGAAAACATTGGAAACAATGAACAGAAGGAGACTGCCGATAAAATAAGCTCCATAAAACGCAGAACCGATTAACTGGCTCTGAAACTGGTTGAGGCTGAAATGTGTTTTACAGAATGGGATCAGAATACTGTTGGAGGCAGCAATGAATCCCCAGAAAAAGAACACTACTACCAGCGTTGCAAGGGCGCCGGTATTAGTTGGTTGTTTGGTTTGAGACATAATTGTTCCGGGTTTTAGTTTTGCAAAAAGTACTTGCAGTTAAGGGGTGAAAATATGAAGAATTTTATTTGATTTAAATTTTTTAAGTTGTTAGGGGCCGCAATACTTTTTCTTGTTATATTCATCTGCAATTTTTTCTATGGAAATTCTTCATGTTTCAGCCGAATGTTATCCCGTTGCCAAAGCCGGAGGCTTAGGAGATGTAGTGGGCGCCTTGCCCAAATACCTCAACGCTGCCGGACATATTGCCAAGGTGGTAATGCCCATGTACCGTACCAAATTTCTCTATGAGAACAAATGGGAGGTTGTTCATAAATCAAGCGCCTACCTTGGAACTAATTGGTTTGACTATACCATTATCAAAGAGAAAACCAACAAACTCGGGTTTGACCTCTACCTGGTTGACATCAATGGCCTGCTCGATCGCGAAAAAATCTACTCTTACCCCGATGATGCCGAAAGGTTTACATCCTTCCAGATCGCGGTGGTGGACTGGGTCAGCTCCTGGAAACACCACCCCGATATCATTCATGTTCATGATCACCATACAGCGCTGATCCCATTCATGATGAAACATTGCTACCAGTACATGCATCTCGCCGATATCCCAACCGTACTGACCATCCACAATGCACAATACCAGGGATGGATGGATTGGGACAAATCAGATTATATTCCTCACTGGGACGGCTGGAGATGGGGGGTCCTGGACTGGAACAATATGATCAATCCGCTGGCAGCAGGAATCCGCTGTGCCTGGAAGGTAACCACCGTCAGCTGGAGTTATCTCCACGAAATGCGCCAGGAAAGCAATGGACTTGAAGCCCTGTTTGAATATGAAAAAGGTAAATGCGTCGGTATCATAAATGGTATTGATACCAGGGTCTGGGACCCGGAAACTGATTCCTACCTTGACCATCACTTTTCCATCAAAACCCTGGAAGAAGGAAAAAGGGCTAACAAGTTGGAACTCTGCGAAGAGTTCGGACTAAACCCCGATAAACCATTGTTCATTTTCATCGGTCGGCTGGTGGGAGAGAAAGCCGCTGACCTCTTACCAAAAGCAATAGGCGATTCGCTGTACTATATTGACCAGCGCATGAACTTCCTGGTTCTGGGTAGCGGAGAGCCGCATATCGAAGAGGAACTGAACAATATGCGCAGTTACTGGATGGGTTACTACAATTCTAAGATCGGTTACAACGAAAAACTGAGTCATAAAATGTATGCAGGCGCTGACTTCCTGCTGATGCCCAGCAGGGTAGAGCCCTGCGGGCTGAACCAGCTCTATTCCATGAGATATGGTACCGTTCCGGTAGTTCGCCGGACTGGCGGATTACGGGATACTGTTATAGATTATGCTGAACCAGGCGGTTACGGAATCTGTTTCAATCATGCCAGCGTAGGCGATATCACCCATGCGATTTTCCGGGGGGTTGACTTGTACGAAGATCAGGAACACTTTACCGAAATCCGGAAAAAGCTGATGGAAAAAGATTTTAGCTGGGATATTAGTGCAGAACAATACATCGACTTGTACAAATCTTTATTATCTTAATAACCGAGACCGAAATAAACCCAATTCTAATCCAAAAGCAACGATATGTCAATCAGTAAAGAAATGCTTGCCGTGATCCTGGGGGGTGGTGCAGGCACCCGTTTATATCCCTTAACAGCCAGCAGAAGTAAGCCAGCCGTTCCTATTGCAGGGAAGTACCGACTCGTGGATATTCCTATTTCAAACTGTATGAACTCGAACATCAACAGGATGTTTGTACTGACTCAGTTTAACTCCGCCTCATTAAACAGGCATATCAAGAATACCTATCATTTCAGTGCATTCAGTTCGGCATTTGTGGACATCCTGGCAGCAGAACAAACACCCGACAACCCCACCTGGTTCCAGGGAACAGCGGATGCGGTGAGGCAGAGCCTTCGACATATCGGACCGTTTGAAAGTGAATACGTGCTGATACTTTCGGGAGACCAGTTGTACCAGATGGATTTCAGCGATATGCTGGAAAACCATAAAAAACATGGCGCCGATATTTCCATAGCCACTATCCCGGTTGGAGACAGGGAAGCGCCTGAATTCGGTATCCTTAAGGCCAGCGAAGGTTTCATAACTTCTTTTATTGAAAAACCAAAGAAGGAACTTCTGCCCGAATGGATCAGTGAAACAGGCGAAGAGATGCGCGCCCAGGGCCGCAATTACCTGGCATCCATGGGTATCTATATTTTCAACAGGAAGCTTCTGTTCGACCTGCTGGAGAACGAGAAAAAAGACGCCACCGATTTTGGGAAGGAGATCATACCCGAGTCAATCGACAAATATAAAGTGGCCAGTTACCAGTACGACGGTTACTGGACTGATATCGGTAATATCTATTCATTCTTTGAAGCCAATCTCAGCCTGACCCAGGACATCCCCGAATTCAACCTTTTTGACAATAAAAACGCGATTTATACCCGCGCCAGGATGCTGCCACCCGCCAAAATCAGCGGATCCACTTTAGAAAAAACCATAATCGCTGAGGGTTCCATCATCAATGCTTCGAGGGTGGAAAACACGGTTGTAGGTATCCGTTCGAGGATTGGTCATGGCACCACGGTAGTAAGCAGTTACCTGATGGGTAATGACTACTTTGAGACCATTGCCGAGATGAACCATGCCCGCGAACATGGACAGCCCATACTTGGAATCGGTGACCGTTGTTATATCAAGAATGCCATCGTCGACAAAAATGTCCGCATAGGTGATGATGTCCGCATCAATGGCGGGGATCACCTGGCCAATTGCGACCATGCGCTCTATACAGTAAAAGACGGAATCGTGGTAGTGAAGAAAGGCGCTGTAATCCCGAATGGATTTGTCATCTGATACAGTTTGATGGCAGATAGTTGATTTCCGACTACAGAAAAGGGAACGGTTTCCATATGAATTTATTTAAGGTCCGGTAATAACCCGGACCTTTTTTATTGACCCATTCACCCATTGACCCATTCACCTATTCACTTTTTTCCCCTATATTCGAATCTGTGTATTTTATACACATTAAAACACGATTGCCATGGCTGTATCAGCTAGTACCGGGAGCCAGCAAAAAAGCGGGCTCCTTCCAAAACCCAGATTAACCGTTGCCCAGATCTTCACCATGAGTTTTGGATTCATGGGAATACAATTCGGGTTCGCACTGCAGAATGGAAATACCAGCCGCATCCTCCGGTCTTTTGGCGCCGATGTGGAACACCTGCCCATGTTCTGGCTGGTTGCCCCCCTGGTAGGAATGATCGTCCAGCCCATCATCGGACATTACAGTGACCGCACCTGGAACCGGTTTGGAAGAAGGAAACCCTATTTCCTGACTGGCGCCATACTATCCTCACTGGCCCTGGTTTTCCTGCCCAATTCAGGTGCCCTTGCCGGCATTATTCCAGCTCTCTGGATCGGCGCAGGCATGGTGATGGTGATGGATGCTTCATTTAATATAGCCATGGAACCCTTCCGGGCATTGGTGGCGGATAACCTTTCCGACAACCAGCGTACCATGGGTTTTAGTATCCAGACATTCCTTATTGGCCTTGGTGCAGTAGCAGGCTCCATTCTTCCCGAATGGCTGGCGGGAAGTGGATTCAGCATGGAGGCAGGCACTGATGGTGTGGCAGACAATATCAAATACTCCTTTTATATCGGTGCGGCAGTTTTTATCGCAGCCATATTAATTACCGTTTTCTTTTCGAAGGAATACCCACCGAAGGAATATGAACAATACCATGGCAAACAGGAAGGCACACACGAAAAATCCGGACTGTCTGCAATTCTCCGTGATTTTGGCAATATGCCTAAAACAATGAAGCAGCTGGGACTTGTTCAGTTTTTCAGCTGGTTTGCCTTATTCAGCATGTGGGTGTTTACCACTGATGCCGTGGCCACGCATGTTTACGGCCTGAGTGGTGAATATTCCAAAACCGTTGAATACAATGACGCCGGCAACAAAGTGAGTTCAGCTTTTGGCGTATATAATTTCGTTGCAATGATCTACGCCCTATTCCTGCCATTCATTGCAAAACAGTTTGGCCGTAAAATGACGCATGCTTTTTCGCTGGTAGCCGGAGGTGTCGGACTGATCTCCATTTATTTTCTCAAAGATCCCTCCATGCTGAAATTCTCAATGGTGGGAGTGGGGCTCGCCTGGGCCAGTATCCTGGCAATGCCTTACGTGATTTTATCCAGCTCCATCCCACCGGGCAAACTCGGCATTTACATGGGCATATTCAACTTTTTTATCACCCTCCCCCAAATTGTAAATGGATTATTCGGTGGCTGGATTGTCAAAAACATTTATAATGGGGAACCGGTTTATGCCATTGTGCTGGCTGGATTCTTCATGCTTTGCGCAGCAGTCAGTGTACTGTTTGTGTATGATGAAGGATGGGTAAAAATCAAAGAGGAGAAACTAATCAACATAAAAACCAACACACAAGGATGAAACAGTTCAGGTTGACCATAATCCTTTTGCTGCTGGCAGCAGCGGCAGGTGCACAGGAAGTAAATTTCTATCCGACCAATTGGTGGCTGGGAATGAACAACCCCCGCGTACAGGTAATGCTTCATAGCAAGGATATCGGAAAAGGAGATATCACCATGGCAGAATACGCCGGTGTGCAACTCGAAAAAGTCCATAAAGCTGAAAACCCTAATTATGTTTTCCTCGACCTGCTCATAACAGGAGCGGCAAAACCGGGAAACCTTTCCTTCACAGTGAAGCAGGGAAAAAACAGCCGTACACTTCAATATCCAATCGGCGCCCGCAGGAAAGGCAACGGTAAAGACTATGCCAAAGGAGTAACTTCTGAAGACCTGGTATATTTACTGATCCCCGACCGTTTCAGTAATGGTGATCCATCCAACGATAAAATTCCCGGGCTGCTCGACCAGACCCTAAACAGGGATTCCATTTACCACCGCCATGGCGGCGACCTGAAGGGCATCATCAAGCACCTTGATTACCTGCAGGACCTGGGCGTAACGGCATTATGGCTCCTGCCCGTATGGCAGAATAACATGCCCGACCGTACCGAACACGGTTATGCCATCACCAACCACTACAGGGTGGAACCACGATTAGGTACAAACGAAGATTACCTGGCCCTCAGCAATGAATTGCACAACCGCGGCATGAAACTGGTACAGGATGTGATCTACAACCACACAGGTCTTTTCCACTTCTTCGTGCAGGATAAACCCATGAAAGACTGGCTGCATGAATGGCCAGCCTATACCCAGACCAATTATAAGGACCAGATATTATTTGACCCTTACGCCAGCACCACGGACCGGAAGAAATTGCTGGACGGGTGGTTCACACCCATGATGCCCGACCTCAACCAGGGAAATCCGTTTGTGGCCAATTTTCTCATCCAGCATGCCATCTGGAGTGTGGAGCAGTTTGGTGTGGACGGATGGCGCATAGATACCTATATCTACAATGACCTGGACTTCATGAACCGCTGTAACAAGGCCCTGCTGGATGAATACCCGCAGATCTCCATATTTGGCGAAACCTGGGTGCATGGCGTTCCAAACCAGGCATACTTTACCGCCAACAACCTGGGTGATGTGCCATTTAAAAGCAATCTTCCAGCGACTACAGATTTCCAGCAATTGTTTTACGGTATCCAGGAGACCCTTACCAAGCCTTTTGGCTGGACAGACGGTGTAAATAAATTGTACACGACTACGGCCCAGGACTATATGTACAGGGACCCGATGAAACAGGTTATTTTTCTTGACAACCATGACCTTGCCCGTTTTTATTCAGTAATAGGGGAGGACACCGCAAAGTATAAAATTGCCCTCAGCTGGTTGCTGACATTCCGTGGCGTGCCGCAACTTTACTATGGCAATGAAAACCTGATGACTGGTTTCACCAATCCTGATGGCTGGGTTCGCCTGGATTTTAAAGGAGGATGGCCGGGTGATAAGGAAAACAAATTCACGTCCGCAGGCCGCACCGCAAAAGAAAATGAAATTTTCAACCATCTTCGCAGCCTCGCACAGTTCCGCAGGCAATCCAGCGCCATTAAAACCGGTAAGCTGATGCAGTTCGTCCCTGAAGATGGAGTTTATGTGTACTTCCGTTACGACGGCAACCAGACCATTATGTGTGTAATGAATACCAACACCACAGAAAAAACCATCGAAACAGGCAGGTACAGTGAGCGTACCAACGGTTTTAAAAAAGGGCTTGATATTCCCACCGGGAAAACCTACGAACTCAACGGCAAACTGACCCTGTCCCCAATGAGCATGCTGGTGCTGAACCTAGGTGTCTGACATGTTACAGGTGTCTGACGTTCTTCAGGCGTCTGACGTTTGTGATTGGTGAATTCATTGACCCTAAACGTCAGACGCCTGGAATACGTCACCTGAAACATGTCAGACACCTATAAAAGTGACCACCAGGTAAACTTTTCACCACGCTTACCCCAGTCGGAGAAGGAGGATTTTAACATTGGTGCCATCTGCGGAGCATCGATCTTTTTCCCCTTGTCATTTATGGTAAATACCGAAGCAGGAGGAAGATTCAGTTCCACCTTTGTGGCAAACCAGGTACTGTACAGCCGCGGAACTGCCAAACCAAGTATCATTCCTGGCAGGCCGCCAAATGACTCAGGACCGCCGCTGACAGGGATCTCGTCGGTATAAAAAGCAACAACATAAACAGAATCACTGATGATGCCAACTGCCTTGCGGCAATCAAAACCCGCTATCTGGCGAAACTCATTGCTGATCTTCCACTGTACCTTATTGAGACTGTCGGTAACAATAAAGGTTTCCTCAAATACCTTCTTGCGGCTGGAATATTTCTGGCTGTTAAAATCAGTCAGCACAATGTTTTCCTTGGCCGGCCCTATCAGCCAGGGCTCTACCTTTGTATCCGTTTGACGACCCGGTTTGTAAATGGACTTTTCGCGGGTAAAGGAAAGATTGAAATAGGAATCATGGAAACGTGGTTGCCGTTTGATGAACTCCTTGAAAAACTCACCTTGTTCTTCATCCATTTCAAACTGGCGGTGTACATTGATCTTCCGCTCATATTCAATTACCCCGTTTGAAATAAATACAGCCTGCGCCTGCAGGAAAGAAACCGAAAAGACAAGGCCGGCAATCAATATAAACTTTTTCATAAGCATCAGTTGGTTCCGGGTTGTTTATTAAAATTCCAGTTAAAGCTCAGCAACCAGTAACGACGCAATGTCTGGTAAGTATTTTCGGTAATAAAATTGCTCGAAGCATTCCGCTGGAAGCCGATGTTCTGGTTCAGGATATCATTCATGCTGAACCGGATTTCACCGGCATTGTTCTTCCAGAATTTTTTTCCAAGGTGGGCATTCCACAACCATACATTCCTGTTTGCTCCGAATACATCGGTTTTCTGCCGCCAGGAATAACTCAGGTTCGACTGGATTTCCATTTTCCACGGAAGGTCCACCGTGCCATTTAACTCCGTGGTAGTTGTCCAGTATTTGGTTACCACATCAGGTCGGATAGACGACCTGCTCTGGGTAAAACTGGGCCCGAAATCCGCACTAAAACGGTATTTTTTTTCTTTTTCATGGGAAATACTAAAATTGGTCCCTATGTTAAAATACTTATTGGTATTCCTGATACCATTGACCAGGTTATTGTTTTTACCCCCATTATAATACAGGTTGGCGTTCATGTTGACTTTTGCTTTTTTAAATTCCTTCCAGTACCCGGT
The DNA here is from genome assembly GCF_014332695.1 of Flavihumibacter stibioxidans. Taxonomy (GTDB): domain Bacteria; phylum Bacteroidota; class Bacteroidia; order Chitinophagales; family Chitinophagaceae; genus Flavihumibacter; species Flavihumibacter stibioxidans. The sequence continues at coordinate 160,174 of NZ_MBUA01000001.1, forward strand.
ATATGCATAATAATTCAGGTTCCCATTCATATTTACAAACTGTGTTAGCCTGCGGCCCACACTATCCACAAAGCTCCCAGAACTGATGGCATTGTCTACAAAATTTCCGCCGCCGTTGATGTAAATGTTCCTTCCGCTGAGCACTTTATAATCACTTGCGAAGAAGTTGAAATTATGCCGGAACTCCTGTTTCAGATCAGGATTTCCGATCTGGATGTTCAGCGGATCGGCATTCTCCCTTACCGGCTGGATCTGCTGCAATGCTGGTTGCCTGGTGCTTCCATTGTAACTGAAATTCAGGTTACGCTGGGCCCCCAGTTTAAACCGGATATTGGCCCTGGGAAAGAAATTGACGAAATTATAGGAATAGGCCGTATCTGCCCGCAGGTCTTTCTGGCGGAAATCGGCACTTGAAATATTGGAGCCAAAAGATGCCGTAATAACCGGGCCATTGAACCTGAAATTCATTCCGCCACTATGGGTATTGAAATTAAAGGCATAATCACTGCTGAAGAGGCTGTCCAGTTCACTGTACTTCCCATCCTCCGCTTTATTAAAGGAACTTCTGAGGGCCTTGCTGTTATTGACACGATAGCCATAATTGGTTTCCAGGAACCATTTTTTCGACAAAGGCTCTGTGTAGGATATCTTCCCGCCCAGTATATTGCTTTGTGAATAATTCATCTTTTTCTGGTCAACTGTATCAATACTGAAATTCTCGCCTTTACTGTTAAAGAAACTATTGATGGAAAGGAGGGCTCCATCCCTGTCTTCCGAATTGTACTGCTGTTCAAAAGTTACACTCAGTGTGCGGCCTTTTTTCTTAAACCTCTGCCGCCATATAGCGTTTGTTTTCCATTGTTCGCGCTGCCCGATGGACGACAGATCCCTTATCTGGGCATTCACAGGATTTTGGTCTTCCGACAGGGATGAGGACCGGAATGATGATTCATTGGCAGCGTCTGTCAGGCTTCCATTTACCGATACCTTTACACTCGACATGGAATCCAGCTTCAGGTCATAAAACCCACTCAGCTGGTTACGCTGGTTCTGCGTAAAAGTCCTGCGGAACTGATTGGTATAATAAAGTGTATCGGGCAGGATATACTGGCTGATGGTGCTGCCCTCATTTTCGATATTCTGTTTATAAAACTGGTAATTGGAGTTAAGATGCTTTTTATCGCCATCCCATTTGTTTGAATAATGTCCGCCTGCGGTCCAGGCCCTCGGCAAGCCCTCGCCATTGAAACGACCACCCCAGGTATTAAATTCATCCGATTCGGAGTAAGAATAAAAATAACCCTCCTCTTCGTTGAACTCCATATTATCACCCCCGCCGAATTTCTGGTTATCCTGCCAGTTCAGACCGGCTTTACCAGTGTTCGACATGGTACCATAGACAGCCATTTTTCGTTTGCCTTTGAACAGGTTCACCATAGCTTCATTCTCATAATACCTTGGCAATCCACCGGCCAGTTTCACCCTGCCAAAAGCCCCCTTTTTCTTATCTTCCTTCAGTGTCAGGTTGATCGTTTTCATCTTCTCACCATCATCAATACCCGTAAATGCGGCCTGCTCGCTTTTTTTATCAAATACCTGTACTTTCTCCACTGCGTCAGCCCGCAGGTTCTGGGTCACCACCGCAGGATCATCACTGAAGAACTCTTCCCCATCCACCAGTATCTTCTGAACAGTTTCGCCCTGTGCTGTGATCTGGCCGTTCTTATCCACCTGCAAGCCTGGCAGTTTCTTCAGCAGGGCTTCTACGTTGGCTCCCTCGCGAACGGCGAAACTATCCGCCCTGAATTCCAGGGTATCGCCCTTTACCCTGATTGCGCCGATCTTCTGGGAAACAATCACCTCCTCCAGCAATACCGACTTTTTAATCAGGTTGATTTTCCCAAGGTCCAGGAAATCGGATTCAGGTTTTACCACATCCATGAAATCCGCAAACTTCGGATAGGTGACCAGCAATATATAGGGAGTACCGGGAGCAGATGAAATTTTGAATTTTCCGGCTTCATCCGTTCGGGTATGTTTCAATAAAACGGAGTCTTTCGACAGAAGTGCCACCACCGCATTGACCAGTGGTTTTTTCTCAGAAGTGTCTGCCACCATTCCGCTGATTTCGGAATGCTGGGCAAAAAGGTTGCCTGCCAGTAGCAGGCACGGGATAAGGTTCAGTAACTTTCTCATAAACGGTTAGATGCGAAAAACCAAAAATTGTACATTAATCCCTAATTGAAAAACAAAGGACCTATAATTTAACGTTAAAGCCTGACTAAACGAAATCCCGGACAAACCCGGAATTACCTTAATTTTAAGCTAACTGCAAGCTTATGTCTACACCTGTTACTTCCCGTTACGAACAAGATAACTTTATAGACTCCACCAAAAAGGTGTGGAACTTCTCCATACTAACGGAAGAGGATATACGCAATTTTCAAAATGGCACGCATTACACACTATACGAAAAATTCGGTTCGCATCCCTTAAAGGTACTTGATAAATGGGGAATATATTTCGCCGTCTGGGCACCCAATGCCACCAGCGTTTCGGTGAAGGGCAATTTCAACGACTGGAAAAACAACGAATTCGAACTGTATCCCCGCTGGGACAAAAGCGGTATTTGGGAAGGGTTTATTCCCGGACTGGGTTTGGGTGAAGTATACAAATACCGGATAAAAGGCTTCCAGGGAATAGAAACTGACAAAGGTGACCCGTTTGCCAATTTCTGGGAGAAAAGGCCCCTGACCGCATCCATCACCTGGGACCTTCAATACGACTGGAAAGACCTGGACTGGATGAATATCCGTAAAAAACACAATGCGCTGAATGCGCCATGGAGCGTGTATGAAGTTCACCTTGCCAGCTGGATGCGTCCCGATAAAAACGACGAGGAAACCTATAATACCTACGAACAGATTACCCACCGGCTGGTGCCCTATGTAAAGGAGATGGGGTTCACACATGTGGAGTTCATGCCAGTTATGGAACACCCCTTTGACGGCAGCTGGGGTTACCAGGGCACGGGGTATTTTGCACCCACATCAAGATTCGGGTCGCCCCAGGAATTCAAGGCCATGATCGATGCCTTTCATAATGAAGGTATCGGGGTTATCCTCGATTGGGTTCCATCCCATTTCCCTTATGACTCTCACGGACTGTTCATGTTCGATGGCACACATACCTACGAATATGCGGATATGCGTAAGGGTTATCATCCCGACTGGAACTCCTATATATTCAATTACAAACGGGGAGAAGTGAAGTCCTTCCTGATCAGCAGCGCCCGATTCTGGTTCGACCATTTCCATATTGACGGTATCAGGGTGGACGCCGTTTCATCCATGCTCAAACTGAATTATTCGCGCAACGAAGGACAGTGGGAACCAAATGAATTCGGGGGGGATGGCAATCTGGAAGCAATTGCTTTTATCAAGGATCTTAATGAAACCATTTTCCGCGATTTCCCCGATGTGCAGACCATCGCGGAAGAAGCTACCGACTGGCCGGGTGTATCCAAACCAACTTTTGAAGGCGGGCTCGGTTTCGGCATGAAATGGATGATGGGCTGGATGCACGATACCCTCCGCTATTTCAAGCAGGACCCGATCTACCGCCAGTTCAATCAGGATTCCTTCACCTTCAGCATGATGTATTATAATGATGAAAACTTCATGCTGCCACTCAGCCATGATGAAGTGGTACACGGTAAGAGCCCGATGATCTATAAGATGCCCGGGGATGAGTGGCAGAAATTTGCCAACCTGCGCCTGTTGTACTCCTATATGTTTACACATCCGGGGGGGAAGCTCCTTTTTATGGGCGATGAATTTGGCACAACAGTTGAATGGAACTATAAAAGCGAACTGCCCTGGGAGCTGATGCAATATGAAAGCCACCTCGGAATGAAAACCTGCGTGGCGGACCTCTGCAGGCTGCTGAAAGAAGAGCCTGCCATGTACGAACGCCAGTTTGAGCCCGGCGGCTTTGAATGGGTGGACCTGAATCACCGGGCTGAATCTGTTATGGTGTTCAGGAGAAAAGGATTACTCCCGGAAGACGATCTGCTGGTGGTGCTGAACATGACCCCCGAAGTGCGGCGCGACTGGAAAATAACCACCTATGGAAAAGAAGTCTGGAAAGAGATATTCAACAGCAACGAAGCAAAATACTGGGGAACGGGCGATGTTTTCAACCCCGCACCTGAAGTAAAAGAGGTGGATAAAATTAACAGGCTCTTCGAAATAAACCTGCACCTCCCTCCGTTAGGAGCAATTGTGTTAAAGTAATTACTTATGAAGCAGCTGATTCTGACCGTGATATTGAGTATGAGTATATTGATGGGGTTCGGGCAATCAGACAGTTTGTCTTATTACCTGCACAAAGGCGAAGAAGCGGCTTCGGGCCGGCAAATGCAGCCGGCTTACCAGTATTATAAACATGCTGTTGCCATCGATGCTTCCAACACTGAAGCCCTGAAAGGCCTGGCGGATGCTGCTTACGAAACCAGGTCCTATATCGTGGCAAGGGAAACCTATAAAAAATTCCACGAACTACAACCCAAAGATACTTTTACCATCAGCCGGCTGGCTGAACTGAATTTCAATACCCGCCAGTGGCAGGATGCCATAGATATGGCCCGGAAAGCAAAAATGCTGGGCTTTGGTGAACGCTTCGACTGGCTGATCGCCAGGTCATTCTTCCAGATGGAACAATATGGCAGTGCGGTTGAATACATCGAAAGGGCCTGGAAACGGGATAGTTCTGATGCCCAGATGCCTTTTGTGGCTGCCAGGGCTTTTATTGAACTGAGCAATTACCGCCGCGCAGCTGGTTGTTATGAGCAGGCCCTGCGGCTGGATCCCAACAATGTACAGTGGATGTACGAAGCAGCCATGACCTGGTCTGCCATCCCCGATGATGCAAGGGCCATCCCGTGGTTTGAAAAAGCCATAGCTGCCAACCATCCGAGGACAATTGATTTCCTGACCAATATGGCGAACTCCTATTTCGGCAATAACCAATTTGAAAAAGGATTGCCACTGGTGGAGGAATTATTGCAGCAAAACCCGCAGGACCTGGAACTGCTATACCTTGCAGGGGAAGGCTACCTGCGCGCCGGCAGGCACCAGCAGGCCATCGATAGCTGGGATAAAATGCTGGCCATCGACAAAAACCAGGCCCGTGCTGTGTATATGATCGGTATTGCCTATATCAAAAAAGGCGATGACAAAAAAGGGCAGGCCCTTTGCGAGAAAGCCATCACCATGGATCCAGCCCTTTCCCGCCTCCGCGACAAACGTTCCAGCTTCGGTCTCTGATCGGCCAGCATGCTGCCATCCCGGCACTACATCTTCTCCGGTACCCTGATGCCCAGCAATTTCATGCCGGACTCAATGACATTGGCCGTCATAACAGAAATGCGTAAACGCAATTGTTTTTTACAGTCTGATTCTGCACGGCTGACAGAATGTTCGGTATAAAAGGAGTTAAAGCTTTTGGCGAGATGATACACATAATTGGCCACAGCAGATGGATTGTGCTCCTCTGCAGCCTGTTCAATCACAACAGGGAATTGCTCCAGGCTGACCAGAAGGGCTCTTTCCAGTGGCAGGAGGGGAGAATCCTTGCAGCTTCCGTCCAGCAGGTCTGTCTCCCTGATGCCATCCGCCTGCTCCCCTTTCCTTAAAATAGATTTGATCCTCGCATAGGTGTACTGAATAAACGGACCGGTATATCCATGTATATCGATGGACTCTTCGGGATTGAAGATCATCTTCTTTTTGGGGTCAACCCGCAGCAGGTAAAACTTCAGCGCACCGAGACCAATAGTATTATACAATTCAACCAGTTCATGTTCATTGAAGTCCTGCACTTTTCCGAGTTCCTTCGTATGCTGTTCGGAGATGCTGATCATTTCTGCAACCAGGTCATCCGCATCCACCACAGTGCCTTCGCGGCTTTTCATCTTGCCGGTAGGCAGTTCCACCATTCCATAGGATAAATGGAAGATGCCTTCCGCTGTTGGCAGTCCAAGCTTTTCAGCAATCAGCTTCAGCACTTTGAAATGGTAATTCTGTTCATCACCTACTACATAAATACTCTTATCAATTCCAAACTGTTCATATTTCTGTTGAGCCAGCCCGATGTCCTGGGTCATATATACGGATGTGCCATCCCTGCGCTGTACCAGTTTTTCGTCGAGACCATCGGCGGTAAGGTCAATCCATACGCTGCCGTCTTCCTTCTGAAAAAACACGCCCTTGGCCAAGCCTTCCTGTACAGTCTTTTTACCCAGCAGGTAGGTATCGCTTTCATAATAAGTGATATCGAAATCACTGCCAATTTTCTTATAAGTAGTATCAAAACCTTCGTAAACCCATTTGTTCATTCGTTTCCACAGGTTGATCGTTTCAGGATCTCCTGCCTCCCAGTCAACCAGCATCTGCTGGGCGGCCTTCAGGATAGGCGCTTCCTTCTCGGCAATTTCCTTTGAAACGCCATTGGCCATGAGCCCCTGCACTTCGGCTTTGAAGGCGTCGTTGAATTTCACATAATATTCACCCACGAAATGATCTCCTTTCTGGTGTGCACTGTCCGGGGTGGCTCCATTGGCGAAAATTTGCCAGGCTATCATGCTCTTGCAGATATGGATGCCCCGGTCGTTTACAATACAGCTTTTGATTACCTCATAACCACTGGCTTTGAGTATCTCCGCAATGCTCCAGCCAAGGAAATTATTCCTCAGATGCCCCAGGTGCAGGGGTTTGTTGGTGTTGGGGGAGGAGTATTCCACCATCACTTTTTGGCCATTGGCAGCAGCCCTGCCGAATTCATCATTGTTGAAATGTTCCTGTAACAGGCTGATCCAGTACTGGTCAGACACTGTCAGGTTCAGAAATCCCTTGATTACATTATAAGCCGTGAAAAATCCACCGGAATTAGCCACCAGGTGGTCGCCGAGGGTTTTGCCAAGTGCTTCGGGTGACTGTTTCAGGGGTTTGGTCAGGCCGAATAAAACCACCGTATAATCGCCTTCGAACTCGGGCTTTGTCTGGTTGATCTGGAAAGAACCCGGTTCCGGTACCGCAGGGAATAGCTCCTGTATTGCTGTTGTAACAATTGATTGTATCTGTTGTGTAATAGCCATAGCAGCAAAAATAGCAAGTTTGAGCTTTGTGGGGATTAGTTTATCGCTGGTTTTATCGACGCTTTAACCACAATCCACCTGCCAAAAACCGCAAAGGACCTTATATTTGTGCCCATGTTCAACTGGTTAGTAGCCACCATAACATCTGTCATCGACTTTTTTTACCCGCCATTCAGGCGGTTTATTCCGTTGCAAACCTTCAGGTATATTGCCTGTGGCGGCGGCAATACCGCCCTGGATATTTTTATTTATTTTATATCCTACAATTTCATCCTCGACAAACAGGTGCTGCACCTGGGAAGCATCATGGGCCACACTCTTGCCATCAGCCCACATATCATGGCTTTCGTGATGTCTTTTGTGATCACATTTCCGCTGGGATTTTTCCTGAACCGGAACATAGTTTTCCATGACTCTGACCTTCGGGGAAGGGTCCAGCTCTTCCGTTATATGTTACTGGTAGCAGCCTGCCTTCTGCTTAATTACGTGTTCATCAAACTTTTCGTGGAACAATTTTCCATTTACCCGACCGTGGCCAAGATTCTGACTACGGTAATTGTGGTAGCCTTCAGTTACCTTACCCAGCGCAATTTCACTTTTAAGAAATCCGCCGCCTGAACAGGCATTTTGTCCAGATTTTAACCACCCGTCGGGTGGCACCCGACGGGTGAAAGGGAAATTTGGCAGTCTGCCTGTTCAAAAACTGCCAATTCTGCCATTTTTGCACCCATCCTGCCCATTGGCATATTGATTGACAATCAAAAGAGTAAATCATTCGTAAAGAGAAAATCAATCATATGGGAAAGATTATTGGAATTGACCTGGGAACTACCAACAGTTGCGTTTCGGTTATGGAGGGCAATGAACCCGTTGTAATTGCAAATGACGAAGGCCGCAGAACCACACCTTCGGTGGTAGCTTTCCTGAAAAATGGAGAACGTAAAGTTGGTGATCCTGCCAAACGCCAGGCCATCACCAATCCTCAGAACACCATCACGTCCGTAAAACGTTTTATGGGACGCCGCTTCGACGAAGTAACAGAAGAGATCAGCCACTGGAGCTACAAGGTTGCCAGGGGTGATAACAATACCGTTCGGATCGACATTGATGGACGTCTTTATACCCCGCAGGAAATCAGCGCCATGGTCCTGCAGAAAATGAAAAAGACGGCGGAAGATTACCTGGGACAGGAAGTGACCGAAGCGGTGATTACTGTTCCGGCCTATTTTAACGATGCCCAGCGCCAGGCAACCAAGGAAGCCGGCGAGATTGCCGGTCTGAATGTTCGCCGGATTGTGAACGAGCCGACTGCTGCCGCTCTGGCATATGGTCTTGATAAAAAGGGTAAGGACCAGAAGATCGCCGTATTCGATCTGGGTGGTGGTACATTCGATATATCTATCCTGGAACTGGGTGATGGCGTATTCGAAGTGAAATCAACGAACGGTGATACCCACCTGGGCGGTGATGACTTCGATAAAGTGATCATGGACTGGCTGGCCGATGAATTCAAAAATGACGAGAACGTAGACCTGCGCAAGGACCCAATGGCCCTGCAGCGACTGAAAGAAGCGTCTGAAAAAGCAAAAGTAGAACTGTCGTCTTCTTCTGAAACAGAAATCAACCTGCCTTATATTACAGCTGTTGACGGAGTGCCCAAGCACCTGGTGAAAAAACTGACCCGCGCACGGTTTGAACAACTGGCCGACAACCTTTTCGCCCGCTGTCTGAAACCCTGTGAGCAGGCCCTGAAAGATGCCGGCATGAGTACCTCCCAGATCGATGAAGTGATCCTGGTAGGTGGTTCCACCCGTATCCCTAAAGTGCAGGAAATTGTAGAGAAATTCTTTGGCAAGAAACCCAATAAAGGCGTGAACCCCGATGAGGTAGTGGCAGTTGGTGCCGGTATCCAGGGGGCCGTTCTGACCGGTGAAGTGAAGGATGTACTCCTGCTTGACGTTACTCCGCTGAGCCTTGGTATTGAAACAATGGGAGGTGTAATGACCCGGCTGATCGAGTCCAACACTACCATTCCTTCCAAGAAATCAGAGGTATTCTCTACTGCCAGCGATAACCAGCCTGGTGTTCAGATTCATGTTTTGCAGGGTGAACGCCCAATGGCCTCCCAGAACAAGAGCCTGGGTATGTTCAACCTCGATGGTATTCCGCCTGCACCACGCGGCGTTCCGCAGATCGAAGTAATCTTCGATATCGATGCCAATGGTATCCTGCATGTAACGGCCAAGGACAAGGGAACCGGCAAAGAACAGAAGATTCGCATCGAAGCAGGTTCCGGACTGACAAAAGACGAAATCGAAAAAATGAAGGCCGAGGCTAAGGCCAACGAGGCTACCGATAAGGAAGCCCGCGAAAAGGTGGAGAAGATCAACCAGGCCGACAGCCTCATCTTCCAGACAGAAAAACAACTGAAAGAATTCGGCGATAAGATCCCGGCAGACAAGAAAGCCCCGATCGAAACTGCCCTCGGACAATTGAAAGAAGCTCATAAAAGCCAGGATATTGCAGCGATCGATGCTGCTATGGAAAGCATGAACACAGCCTGGACTGCAGCTTCCGAAGAAATATACAAAGCCCAGCAGGCCGGTGGTGCCCAACCCGGTGCAGAAGCAGCCGCCGGTGCACAGGCAGGCAGCGAGAATGTTACCGACGCTGAGTTTGAAGAAGTGAAATAGATGGCTGAGGCAGAATATGTGATTGCTGATTGAGGGCCTTTGATGAAAGATTTTAAAAATCTTAAATCAACAGCCCTTAATCAGCAATTTTTTTCCCTATTTTCGCCACAAATTTTTTGATTCCATGGAAACACAGAAAAAAAATACCGCGATGTGGTGGCTGACATTCTTCGTATCCACCGCTGCTTTGTTAGCTGCTATCTACCTGCACTGGGAATACCTGACGATGATCATTCCCTTTGTTTGTACCAGCTTTGTAAAAGCCATGGACATCATCTGATCCGGTTTAAAAAATATTGGAAAGCCTCACTTCGGTGGGGCTTTCGTCGTTAATGGCGAAGGATGAAAACCGGAAGGAAGTCAGGGAACAGCAAAGATTGGTGAAACATTGAACCAGTAAAGAAAATCCTCGAAATTATAAATGTGTAATAAATACACAAATGATCTGATTTTTTTATATTTTAGCCGCACCCAAAACATCGATTGCATGAAGCTTCAATTTTTCCTGCGCTTTCATACCACTGTGGGACAAACTCTCCAGATTGCCGGCAATTTCAAATCACCCGGAACAGGAGAGGGGGAGGCCATACCCATGAGCTGGTTGAATGAAAACTATTGGCAGGCAAGTGTAGAAATCGATCCTTCCCATGACCCGGAGATCCGTTATCAATACCAGTTGGTGGCAGCCGATGGAAAAATTGTCACGGAATGGGGCAATGACAGGTGTTTTACACTGAAGCAGGGAAGTTTTGAGGCCTGTCAGTTTGTGGATACCTGGAATCATGCCGGCGAATACGAAAACGCATTTTATACTGCTCCATTCCTTGAAACCCTGCTGCCCCAGACCGGGGGGAAAAAACCCAAACAACCCAAAACCTGTTCCCATATCTTTCGGGTCAAAGCGCCCCTGCTCCAGAAAAATGAAGTCATCTGTCTGCTTGGCAGCGTTCCTGCCCTGGGTGAATGGGCAACAGAGGTTCCCACGATGCTGCACAGGGAAGGAAATTGGTGGACTGTTTCCCTTGATCTGCCGAAAGAAGGCTTCCCCCTTCAATACAAATACGGTGTTTATAATACAAAAGAAAAAGCCTTTGTACGTTTTGAAGCCGGGGCCAACCGCAGTCTGTTTGGCGATGCCGGTCAACACCTTACCGTTGTACATGATGGGTTTGTACAACTTCCGAATAATACCTGGAAAGGGGCAGGAGTGGCTATACCCGTATTCAGCCTTCGCTCGAAAAACAGTTTCGGGGTGGGGGAGTTCACTGACCTCCCGCTGCTGGTGGATTGGGCCAATCAGGTGAACATGAAACTGATCCAGTTATTGCCGGTTAACGATACAACTGCCACCCATAGCTGGATGGATTCCTATCCCTATGCAGCCATTTCGGCCTTTGCCCTGCACCCGATTTTTATAAACCTGGAAGAAGTGGCGGGAAAAAAACAATCCGCCATTGTAAAGCCCCTCAAAAACAAGCAGAAGGAACTGAATGATTTGCCCGCCGTTGATTATGAAGAAGTGATGAAAATCAAAATGGCAGTTTTGAAGGAACTCTTTGTGGCGCAAAAAGACGTATGGCTATCAAACCCTGAATACCAGGAGTTTTTTGACAGGAACCAATACTGGCTGGTTCCTTACGCGGCTTTCTGTTACCTGCGCGACCAGAACCTTACAGCGGATTTCACTCAATGGAAAGAACATTCCCATTACGAAGCGGCCGCTATTGATGATTTTGTTTCTCCGGAAAAGGATCATCACGATGATATCCTCCTGCATTATTATATCCAGTACCAGCTTCACCGCCAGTTGAAAGCAGCTACCGCCTATGCACACAGGCATGGCATAATTGTAAAGGGCGATATCCCCATCGGCATATACCGATACAGCTGCGATGCCTGGATGTCACCGGCCCTCTATAATATGGACCAGCAGGCAGGTGCGCCACCAGATGATTTTGCCATCAAAGGCCAGAACTGGGGCTTCCCCACCTATAACTGGCAAAAGATGGAGGAAGATGGATACACCTGGTGGAAACAACGTTTCGCGCAGATGAGCGAGTACTTCGACGCATTCCGGATCGATCATATCCTTGGATTTTTCCGGATATGGTCCATTCCCCTGAGCGCTGTGGAAGGAATCATGGGACATTTTGTTCCGTCCATCCCTGTGCATGTAAATGAATTTTCAGAAAGGCAGATATGGTTTAACCATCATCGTTATACTCGGCCATATATAACCGAAAATATCCTGAGGGATCGTTTCGGTAACCTGCAGCAGTATGTCCGCGATACCTTCCTGGAAGAAACCGGTTTTGGCCAGTTTAATTTCCGTGAAGAATTTGATACGCAACGCAAGGTCGAAAACTGGTTTGCTCACCAGGAGATCCCCGATAACCAGGGCTGGCTGAAACAGGGATTGCTAGACCTGCACAGCAATGTCATCCTTTTTGAAGAAAAGGATTCCAATGGTACTAAATTCCATTTCCGTTTTGCAATGGAGCAAACCAGTTCCTTCCGGATGCTCGAATGGGATACCCGCCAAAAACTGAAGGACCTTTATGTAAATTATTTTTACCAACGGCAGGATGATTTCTGGATGCAGGAAGCCATGCACAAATTGCCTGCACTGAAAGCCTCCACCAATATGCTGATCTGTGGTGAAGACCTTGGAATGGTGCCTCATTGCGTACCCGATGTGATGAAACAACTTGGCATCCTGAGCCTCGAAATACAACGGATGCCCAAGGACCCTAAAAAAGAATTCTTCCACCCCAATGATGCGCCGTATTTATCGGTAGTTACGCCATCGACGCACGACATGAGCACCATCCGCGGCTGGTGGGAAGAGGACCATGCCAAGACCCAGCGCTTCTTTAATCAGGAACTTGGCCAGTGGGGAGAAGCTCCGCTTTTCTGCGAAGCATGGATCAACAGATCGATCATCATACAACACCTTAATTCGCCTGCCATGTGGAGTGTATTCCAGTTGCAGGACCTGCTGGGTATGGATGCCGGACTCCGGAGAAATGATCCCGGGGAGGAGCGCATCAACATACCGGCAGTTGCCAAACACTACTGGCGTTATCGTATGCACATGACACTGGAAAGCCTGATGAAAGAAAAAGCATTCAACACAGACCTGAAAGAATACATAAAGGCCGGCGGAAGAGCATAATTATTTAGGTTTGCGGTATGCGCGTACAATCATTTATCAGACAGTTGCCGTTCACCCATCCATTCACTATTTCAAAAGGCACCAAGACTCACCAGCCAACATTTGTAGTGGAGCTGGATTTCAATGGCATCAAGGGTTATGGTGAAGCCCCGGCTATTGCATACTATAATATCCCGGTTGAAAAAATGCAGTCCGACCTGGATGCGAAAAAAAAATTCGTAGAAAAATTCGCCTTCACTGATCCGGAACGATACTGGCATTACCTGCACCATTTATATCCCGCCAACGGCTTCCTCGTCTGTGCGCTTGATATTGCCGCCTGGGACCTTTTCGGTAAGCTGAAACGCCAGCCACTATTCAAAATGTTTGGTGCCGACCCGGTGCATATGCCCATCACCGATTATACCATCGGCATCGACACAACGGAGAAGATGATTGCCAAGATGCAGGAAACTCCCTGGCCCGTGTATAAGATTAAACTGGGTACTGACCGGGATATGGAGATCATGGAATCCCTGCGCCGCCATACAGACACCCCCCTGCGCATAGACGCCAATGCTGCCTGGACAAAAGAGGAGGCCCTGGAAAAAATTAATGCTTTTGCTTCCATGAATGTGGAATTCATTGAACAGCCGCTGGCCAAAGATGATTGGGAGGGGATGGCCTGGTTATATGAAAGGTCTCCGCTGCCGCTGGTAGCAGATGAAAGTTGCGTATTTGAACAGGATGTGGCACATTGTGAGGGTCATTTCCATGGCATCAACATCAAACTGACAAAATGCACCGGCATTACCCCCGCGCTTCGCATGATCAAAGATGCCCGTGCACGCGGTATGAAGATCATGCTTGGCTGTATGAATGAAAGCACCATCGGCTCCGCCGCCCTGGCACACCTGGCACCGCTGGCCGACTGGCTGGACATGGACGGTCCGTTGCTGCTCGCAGAAGATCTTGCCTCCGGACTTCATTATAACTTCGGCAAGGTGAGTCTTCCGGAATCTCCCGGATTGGGTATATCCGTTCATTTATAATTCGTCTGGTTTATTCACCCGTCGGGTGGCACCCGACGGGTGAATAGCTCATTGTTTAAAGATTGTTAAAACCGGCTCCTGACAAATTTGTGTAACCCAGGTTACCAACAATTGATTAATCACCCTGGAATTTGTGGTACTTAAAATCACCAAACAAAGTATCATGAAGAATCCAATCAGAAAAACCACCGTTATCGGAACCTCTGTTTTGCTGGCTTTTTTTGCCATCTCCTGCAGCAAGGAAAGCGTATTGCCTGCCGAAGAAGCCTTTCTCAGTCAGAAAGCTGTTAAAAAATCAGCTTTGGTGAATGACCTTCAGTCAACCATCAGTGAGGATGAGCGCCATTCATTGTTGTTTATGCGCGAAGAAGAAAAACTTGCCAGGGACGTTTATATCACCTTGTATAAGAAGTGGGGAGATGCGATTTTCAGCAATATTTCAGAAAGTGAGCAATCCCACATGGATGCCATTCTCAAATTACTGGTAAAATACAACCTGCCTGATCCGGCCGCCAACAACCCAATAGGTGTCTTTACAGATGAGAGCCTGCAGTCACTGTACAACCAATTAGTAGCCAAAGGAAGTACCAGTTTAATGAATGCCCTGATCGTGGGCGCCACAATTGAGGACATGGACCTCCGCGATATCAAGGAAGACCTGCAAACCATAGATAATTCCGATATCATTGAAGTGTATGAAAACCTGTTGAAAGGAAGCAGGAACCACCTTCGTTCATTTTACAGTAAGATACTGGACCTGGGTGGAACTTATACGCCGCAATACATCACGCAGGAAGAATTTGAGGAAGTGGTTTCCAGTGAAATGGAAACAGGTTCCTGAAAGTAAAACTACTACCCGACGGGTGGCACCCGACGGGTAGTAGTTTTACTAATTTTTTTACAGGAAGACCTTGGCAATAAAAACACAGAATTTTATATTTGCAGCCTACACTTTTTCCCCTCGGGATGTAGCGCAGCCCGGTAGCGCGCTTCGTTCGGGACGAAGAGGCCGCTGGTTCGAATCCAGTCATCCCGACTTTCAAAAACTTTTTTGAGCCCTTAATTTGATGCAGGCTGTCATTGCAAGGGTTTTGCTGAAGCTGCAGGCTGTAATCAATTCCTCACGACAAAAAAACAACCCATCCGGTATCTTTTTGTGAACCTGGCTGAACATTCAAATCATTTCAATTCCAGCAACCACTGCTGCGCATACCCCCTTGCCGCGGCAACGGTTTCCTCACCACTCCGGAAAGCATACTTCCACAGGTCGTCTTTTGCTTCCAGCACAGGATCAGCGAAGACCATTTTACTGCCCCTTCTTACCAGTTTCGCATTGAAATTGATATCGGCAGTTCCTGCCAGGAAATCCATTAATCTTTTCTTCACCAGGGCATTTACTGTTGCAGGACATTCAGCTTCCCATCTTTTCAGATCCTGGTTATGGGCAAGTTTAGCCTCCTGGCCATATTCGCCGGGAGGTGCCACAGGTCTGGCTTCCATCCGGAAGATTTTGTATTGTTCCGCGAAAGCGGCCGTGCGGGTATAGCTCTTAACATAGTCCCCGATTTCTTTTACTACTGCAGCCCGCTTGTTCATCGCAAGTTTGCGCATGATGTCAGACATTGGAAAACCGGTGCCTCCTTCAATAATATTTCCTACGATATAACTTTCCGCTTCCTCAGTTCCTAATCCAAGCCTGGTAAAAATATCATTATAGAAGTGGCTCAGTCCCCGGAAACTGACAAGTCCGGCCACCGCAATCACAAATAAAAAGCCTGTTGCTAACTTTTTCATCTTTAGTTTTTAGTGCAACAAAATTATCAGTATACCAATCCGGCTTTCTACGTACAACTACTGGATTGGTAAAATCAATACTGTTGCGTAGCTGATCTTTTTCATATTCTCAGCGTGGTTTTATCAGGAATATTTCTTCGGTCTTTTGCGTAAATTGGGGAAAAGCGTGCCATGAAAAGAAAAGACATCAAACCAGAACACCCTTCGGAAGAACAGATAGAAAAAGAGTTGGAGAAAATGGATTATCCTCCTGAGGAAGATATCATGAATCCTTCTTCCGGCGCGATTAAATTACCGCATCACAAACAGCATACGGATGATAATCCTGCTGCAGATCTGGATATTCCCGGTGCCGAGCTGGATGATGACATGGAGGACATAGGAGAGGAGGATGAAGAGAACAACTATTACAGCCTTGGTGGTGAGAAAGAAGACTGATTATGCTCCCTGCTTCCTTACATATTTAGTCAGGATCACGATGGTTTGTCCTTCAATCTTACCCTCGATCTGCTCAGTATTATTTTCCACCAGGCGGATATTTTTCACCACCGTACCCATCTTTGCATTGAGGGTGGAACCTTTTACATCCAATGATTTGGTCAGCACTACAGCATCGCCTTCCTGCAGGATGGCACCGTTGCAGTCACGGTGAAATTCAACAGCAGAATCGTTTTCATGATCGCCGGACGCTTTTGCCCAGGCCAGCATATCATCATCGAGATACATCATATCCAGATGCTCCATTGCCCAGCTTTCCTGTTTCAGGCGATTAAGCAACCGCCAGGAAACAACCTGCACAGCAGGCACTTCACTCCACATGGAAGTGGTCAGGCATGACCAGTGCTTACTATCCAGTTCCTCTTTTTTCTCCAACTGCGCTTTGCATTTGCCACAAACCAGTATCTGGTTATCCACCTTTGCAGCAGGTTCCGGTAACACATCATACACACCGGTAGAACTTTCCGACCCGCATAATTCACATTTATTGCCGCTTCTTTCACGCAGTTGAGCTTCTGTCATAATGAAGTTGTTAATTCGCCGCAAGGTAAGATTTTAACAGTACATTTTTTAAGACGTTAAAACAGATAGAAAATCCTGCAGCCGAATGACTAAAGAATTTGTCTGGTACAGTTTTCGTTCAGGTTATTATAAATACTCGCTATGAAAAAAATAGGATTCGCTCTATTGGGACTGGTAACAGGTGGCATGTTGCTGACATCTTGCCTGAAAACTGAGGACAATACCCCTGATATCCCTGTCGCGGGTTTAATGGCTTTCAATCTGGCAACAGATAAGGAAGGAATTACCATTAACCTTTCAGGAAATAATATCAATAACCAGCCCCTTGCATTCGGGAATTACACCGGTGGATATGTAAATATTTACCCCGGTACGCGGCCAACTATGGCAATAGATGCTTATTCAGGTGCCGCCATTACCAGCACAACCAATTATACGTACGATTCAAGCCGGTATTATTCTCTGTTCACCATTGGGGCAGACAGCAACTACAGCAATATCATTGTTGAAGACGGATTGGATAGCCTGGATCTGATGGCAGGAAAAGCCTGGGTACGTTTTATTCATGCCATTCCTGATTCTGGACAGGCTGTAATTTTATTAAGCGCCGCAGGTAGTGGGAATATTACCGAAAACAGCAGTTTCGGAACAGTGTCTGAATTTGCCGCAGTGAATGCCGGGGAAATCACTGTCAGCATCAGCAATGATGCAAACATAAATGTAAGCAGGACTTTTGCAGCTGCAGAAAACAAAGTTTATACTGTTCTATTGATGGGAGATCCGAATGCAACCGATCCTGGTCGGGCAGTACAAATCAAATACATTGTGAACGGCACCGTTACCGATAATAACAATTAATAATACTGCAAGACATATTTATGTGATAGGGTAAATGCACTATGGCTGAGATACAAGGGGACCTTTCAGTGAAACCACCATTTCATGTGACCGAAACAACCGTTTAAGTTGTCTAGTTTTGTATCACCTTAACCATTAAGCCTTATCCTTAAAATATTTTGTCTGGCAGCGAAACAAACCTTCATCCTTCCGGCCAAGCCATGAAATGAACCGCTCTCAGGGTGCATTTCATGGCTGCAACCAGATAAACTACCCGGCTCATTTTCCATTTAACAGCCTGATATGGTATTCCTGAACCATGGCAGGTATTTCAGGAGACAGGGTGAAATAAATTTCGATATCAGCCGCTTCTCCATTCAACAGGAACGAACCCCGGAGGTTATTTTCGGGTCTCATTTCCCCCACTCGGATTATTTTTCCGGCCTGTTTAAAAATCTCACCAGATTCTTTACGCAATGAATCGACCAGGTAATCGAGGAAAAAATTTTCAGCAAAAATGCCCTTCAGGTTTTCATCCTTCCAATCGGGCAATATTTTAACCAGGTCCTGTTGTCTTTGCTTCAGGATAGGGGAGACCGGCAATTTCCGTGGCGTTACACCAGAAATTTTAAGCAAGGTGTCAAGTGCCCTGTTATTCAGAGCTGTGGCGGGTGCATAGGTAAGATTGATAAAACTAATGATGCCGATGCCATAATCCGGCAGGATGGTCCAGTTGCTGCCAAAGCCGGGAAGGCCACCACTATGGCCAACCGAAACACGTCCGGTACAATCTTTTGTCCACCGAAGACCATACCCATATGCCGACACCAGTGGACAGGAACGGCCATCGGGATATTTGTAATTCGTATTCAGGTTATTGAAATTCCAGGGCTGTTGCATTTCACGCAGGGAACTTCTTTTAAGAGGCCCCTTTTCCATACCATCCCGAGGAGGCCAGGCTTCCAGCATAAAAGCCACATATTTCGCATAGTCATCCATGGTAGTAATGATGCCACCCATGACACCATAGGCCCCATCATGTTCCATCGGTTGCTTTATCCAGCTATTGTTCAGCCAGCGGTAACCTAATGCCAGCCTTGATTCCGGCACATCCGTATATTCCCAGTAAGTATGATTCATGCCCAGTGGCTGCCAGATATTTTTCCGGATATATTCCTGGTAAGTGGCGCCGCTAACTTTTTTGATGATATAACCCAGCATGGCAAAGCCCATATTACTGTACTCATAAGCAGTCCCGGGAACAGTTGAAAAGGAAATTCCCTTTTTGAACATAGACAACATCTGTTCGTCGCTTATGCCCAGCTGGCGGTCGCCCCAGGGATTGTCCTCCGGGAATCCTGCAGCATGCGTCAGTAATTGCCTGATGGTTATGGGAGGAGCATCCGTTGTAAGGTATTGCTGTGATTTTAGTTCAGGAATATAGAGATAGGCGGGATCATCGAGTTTTAGTCTGCCCTGGTCCCTCAATTGAAGAATGGCCACGCTGGCGAAACTCTTCGACATAGACGCAATGCGAAAGGCCGACTGGCCATTGGCGGGATATTTTTTCTCCAGGTTGGACATCCCGATACTGCCAGTATAAACAAGTTTTCCATCTGCAACAATGCCGAAAACTGCACCAGGAAAATGATGCTGCCGGGCATAATCTCCGAAAATTTTTTCTACCGCAGGAAAGCCTGCTGCCAGTTGTTTGCCAGGTTCAACCTGTTGCCCATAGGCTGCAGTAAAATTCCCTGAAAAGAAAAACCCTGTCAGCATCAAAAAGGAAAATGATTTTATCATGGCTTGTATATTCGGTTACCTGCAGGCAATATACGCATCCATATCTAACCATTCCTGCTCATTTTCAGGAACCGCATGATCAGGAAGAAAGATGCGAAACTAAGACCGGCTATCAGCCCGATCCACATGCCCTGGGCACCCATTTCGAAATGAAAACCAAGCAGGTATCCAAGTGGAATTCCGATCACCCAGTAGGCAATACCTATCAGGATGGTTGGTCTTTTGACATCCTTGATTCCCCTCAGAAGGCCGGCGCCGATGGCCTGGGTGCTATCCGAGATCTGGAAGATGGCGGCAAAAAGCAGCAGTACAGATGCAAGGGCGATAACATTCCCGTTCTTATTAAAGAGTTTAGGCAGCTGGTCGCGGAAGAGTACAAACACGATGGCACAGAAACTACCATAAACCAGTGCTGTCACCAAAGTGCTTTTACCGATCACCGAAATGAGGCGCCAGTTCTTACGGCCAAAGGCATTGCTCACCCGGATGGAACCGGCCTGCGCCAGTCCCATTGAAACCATAAAGGTAAAAGATGCGCAACTCAGTGCAATCTGGTGGCTCGCCTGGGGAATGGCGCCGAAGGTTCCTATGATGATCCCGGAGACAGCAAACGCACCGGCTTCCATACCAATCTGAAGACTGCTCGGGATTCCGATATAAAGCAGTTCCTTCATTGTTCCCCAGCGCAATTTCCATTGATTGGTACTAACGGCCATGTATCTGCGAAAAGTTCGGTGCTTCAGGATGATAACCCCCAATACCAAAAACATCAGGGTACGGGTGATCAGGGTGGACCAACCTGCGCCCAGCAGTTCAAGTCTCGGGAAACCCCAGTTACCATAGATCAGCAGCCAGTTGAGCAGTATGTTCAGGGGCATACCTGCCAGTGAGAGCAGCATGGCTGTCCGGGTGAATTCAAGTCCGTCGGTAAATTGTTTCAGGGTCATAAAAAGCAGCATGGGCACAATAGACAAACCCATCAGCCTCATAAAAGGAAGGGCCAGTTCCACCACCTCCGGGTCCTGTCCCATATGCCGCAGCAAAGGGCTTCCAAGCAGCAGTACCGAACCAATTATCACTGCAGTGATTGCACATAAAACAAAACCATTGTAGAAATAGTGTGAAACCATCTGCCCATCGCGGCGGCCATGTGCCATGGACACCATCTGTGACATGGAAATGGTCATCCCGATCCCGATCACAAAAGGAATACCCATGGCATTGATCACCAGCGCTGCGGCGGCCAGTTGTTTGTAGCTGATGGCGCCCACCATGGCGGTATCAATGATGTGCAGGGCCATCTGCGCCAGTTCACCGATAATGATGGGCAGCGCCAATTGTATGGTTTGCTTCGCTTCTGATCTGAACATTGGTATTTTCCCTATTAAAATAAGGGGACAAATGTACAGAACATGGCTGGCTAAGAAGCGTACAATTCCGCTTGACATTCAATTGGGGGGATTGTAGCTTTGTTGTGGACCAGAGCAGTATTATTAGAATTTTAAAATCAAGCCTATGAAAGCAAAATCTACACTGCTTCTATTTGTTGTTTTTATCCAGTCGATCCTTTCCGGGGTTTTATCGCCCGTGCAGGCCCAGTGCAGCGGAGCACCTTCCTTGTCATTCCGTAATCCCGTTTTGATCGGCGGAACTGCCGCAAAAGTCGGAGCCATTTATAAGTTTGCCAATGCCGCACCTGGACTTGATGTACATGCCGAAATCCTGATTTTAAAAAACACTACCTTGTTTAATCCGGACGTACCGGGATCGGTTCAGGGTTATCATGATGCCTGGCAGCCGTATGTTACGGCAGGCCCGAGGGACACTTCTTATCTTGAATGGAAATTCAGTTTTAAGAAGGCAGGAACACTCATTGACACCATCCTTCCCTGCCTCGCGGTAACCGCCCTTGATATCGATGGTGATAATGGCCAGCTGAAAGAATTTGTGGAAGCGGGTACCCCAGGCAGTTATTCTGTTGCACCCACCTCCAATCTTGAGGTATCCTTCAACGGTGTGAAAAGCAAGGCCATCGGGAAAGTAACCACCATTCCAAATATTGACAGTTCCCGCAGGGAAGCCATGTTCCAGATGAATTTCATGAACGTGAGCAGTATCATTTACCGCAATGGAGCCATTTCGAAAAAAGCAGTTCCCGATACCCGGCATACCAGTATTTATTTCAAGCCTTTTTTCAATACCTATATAGTATTACCGGTCAGATGGCTTGATTTTACCGGAAGACGGTCCGGCTCGGAAGTCACATTACAATGGTCAGTTGCACACGAAGAGGGGGCCACTGATTACCATGTTCAACGCAGTACTGACCAGTTTAACTGGACAACCATCAAAACAATTAAAAGCAATGGGGTATCAGCTCCAGAAAAAAAATATACCGTTGCCGACCCACATGCGGATAAGCAGAAAGTCTTTTACAGGATCAGGCAAATCTCCTATAACCAGCAGGAAGCTTATTCAAAAACCATCCGGCTGGATGGACTTAATAGCCAGGGTATATCCGTACAAAAATTTGTACAGTCCGGGAACCGGTTACAATTGTTCATTAATACCGATCAATCACAAAATCTACAGGCAAGAATTTATAATATGAACGGGCAACAGGTTACAGCCCGCAATTTTCACGTGGTAACGGGAAGGAATACCTGCCAGTTACAGACATCCCAGCGGCAAACGGGGGTCCTGATGGTTGTTTTATCCAATGAACAGGGCAGGGCCGTTTACACGGACAAGTTTATGGTGCAATAAAACGCGGAGGTGCTGGCAGCAGAACCGCTAATGCAATACCTTTGCGGAACATTCCCGCTTAAAGGAATGGTTTCCAGTGCATGAAGTTTGAACAGTACCATATTTCTCCGGATATCAAGGAAAGCCTCGCTGAACTGGGCTTCAAACGACCAACCGATATACAGTTCAAAGCCATTCCATCCATCCTGAAAGGGGAGGATGTTCTGGCTATAGCCCAGACAGGCACTGGTAAAACGGCTGCTTTTGCCATACCTGTGCTGCATCTCCTCCAGCAGGAGCAGCGCAGGAGGCATAAACCCAAACACCTTCTACAGTGCCTGGTAATGGTACCGACCCGGGAACTGGCCATACAGATTTCAAAGGTGTTCAGCGAAATCGGGCAGTTCACGGAATTATCAGTATTGGGACTTTTTGGCGGTGTGGAACAGGATACCCAGATCAAAACCCTGAAGAAGGGAGTTGATATCCTTGTCGCCACCCCCGGCAGGATGTTTGACCTGATCAACCAGCAGTACCTGGATCTCGGTCATGTGCAAATCCTGGTCCTCGATGAAGCCGATCATATGCTGGACCTTGGTTTCAACAGGGATATCGCAGACATAAAAAGGAAACTGCCACGGCATCACCAGACCCTGTTCTTTTCGGCAACCATTGATGAAAAAATAAAGGACCTGGCCTATGCCATGGTACGCAATCCCATCCGGATCCAGGTTTCGCCGCAGGACCCCGTTTCCAAAAATGTGAGCCATTCCGTTGCATTTGTGGAAATGGACGATAAAAGGTTTTTCCTGGAAAGGCTGGTAAAGGAATTGCCCGGAAAAAAAATCCTGGTTTTCGCAAGAACCAAACTCAGGGTGGAAAGAATTCAGGCTGCCATGAAAAGGGTTGGTATTGAAAGCCTTGCCATGCATGGCGGCAAGGAACAGCAGGATCGCCTCACCGTGATGGAACAATTCAAATCAGGCGATATCAATATGCTCATTACCACTGACGTAAATGCCAGGGGGATCGATATTCCGGATGTTGACTATGTTGTGAACTACGATCTTCCGGATGTACCTGAAAATTACGTACACAGGGTTGGTCGAACTGGCCGGGGCGTAAAAAAAGGGGAAGCCGTTTCCTTCTGCAGTGAGGAAGAAAAACCACTGCTGGAGGCCATTCACCAGTATATCGGAAAAGATATCAGGGAGATGACCATCAACAAGGATGCCTACCGCGAAACAATAGGGTTTTCAGAACAAATCCCTCACGATAACTGGCGCAAACTGATTGAAGAGAACCAGAAAGAACAGGAGAAAAAAAGAAAAAAGAAGAAATAGTTTTTTTCTGCAGTATCAATCAAACAGCCTGGAAAAATGGTTTTCAAGATGGTTGCGCATGGCATTGCGGAACATTTCGGGTGAACCGTTTTCAATAATTTCCACCAATCCCCTGTGCGAGACAAAACGTTTGTTGTTGATCTGTTTTTTCAATAAACCGCTGTGGTGCACATAATCAAAAACGGGGAGCAACATACGCTGGAATTTTCGCAGGGTTTCATTACCGGTTATTTCATACAGCTTGCCGTGAAAAGCAATTTCATGCTCAATATTAAACAGGTAGTCCTGTGTTGCGTCCGGTTCTTTTCCCACGATTTTTTTTAACTCAGCCAGGTCCTCCGGTGTAATGCGTTGAAAAATAAAATCAGCCATCCCGATTTCGAGGATCAACCGCAATTCAAACATGTCCCTCAGCGTATCCTGATCCAGGACATGCGGGCTCATGCTTTTTCCGATGATACCGAATATGTCGGGGCTGGTGATAACAGCGCCTTTTTTCTTTTTGGATTCTATCAATCCCATTACCCTCAGGCGTAAAAGGGCTTCACGAATAACCGTTCGGCTTACTCCAAGGCTTTCTGCCAGTTCAATTTCTTTCGGGATGGAATCACCCACTTTCAACTTCCGGTCTTTGAGCAGCTGGACAAGTTTGGCTTCCACTTTATCTACCAGTGAGCTGGTATCAACAGATTTGAAATCTTCAATTAATGCACTGAAAGCCATCTGGTAAAAAGGTAATTTTATTAAATAAACAGAACCGGTATTCCCGCCGGAACCTCAAGTCTTACATAATACGAATATACAATTGATGAACGGAAGATTTGTTATCACGGGGTTATTATTTGCCTTTTTATGGGCGTCAGCTGCAACAGCCACAAAGATCGGGCTTCAGTCGGCACAGCCATTTACCCTTGCTTTGGTGCGATTTATGATCGCGGGTGGCTTGATGATATTCATTTCAAATATCATTCTTCAGAATCGACTTCCCCGTAAACAGGAATGGAAAGGCATTGCCATATATGGACTGCTTAATGTAACCATTTATCTCGGTCTTTACGTGCTGGCCATGCAATCCACTTCGGCAGGCATCGCCAGTCTGGCCATTGCCATCAATCCTGTACTGATCAGCCTCATGGCGTCCGTACTATTTAAATACAGGTTCACCCCAGTTTCAGTTATCAGCCTTTTACTTTGTTCTGCCGGTGTGCTCATTGCTGCCTGGCCTTTACTGAAAAACAGTTATGCCACACCGTTAGGATTAACCATTCTGCTGATTAGCATGGTTGCCTATTCTGGTGGTGCGATTTATTATACCAGGCAACACTGGCATGAACTGGATGTGTTGACCATAAACGGGTGGCAGACAATGTTGGGCGGATTGTTCCTTTTGCCCGTGGCCTGGTGGTTCTACCAGCCTGAGAAAAACCTGTTCGACCCAAGATTCTGGGGAGGAACGCTCTGGCTGGCAATACCCGTTTCCATAGGCGCTGTCCAGGCATGGATGGTTCTTCTGAAGCAAAACCCGGTTGCTGCCGCCTATTGGCTCTATCTCTGTCCAGTATTTGGATTTATCATTGCATCAATGGTATTGCATGAACCAGTCGGTTTGTACACAGTGGTTGGTGTAACACTTGTGATCAGCGGGCTCTACCTCGTACAGCGGCTGGCATCAGCCAAACCGGAAAAGCAGGATCAGGTTAAGGACATAAATGGCTAAGATAAGCGCTGCATCCCATGCCAGTATAAACCGCTTGGCCCTGGTTTTCATATTCAGACCGATGATGATCACTGATGCCATAATAATGGTTGACAATACTGATACCAGGTTGATTTCCGCCGCGTCTTTCAACAATAGTCCCTTTGTATAAAAAACATCATCGATGGCCAGGATCAGAATATTGAAGAGATTACTTCCCAACAGGTTGCCAATGGCAAGGTCAATGGCTCCCATTCTTACACTGGATATAGAAACAGCCAATTCCGGTAAGGATGTTGAGGTAGCCAGGAATAAGGTTCCCACAACTGATTTTGTCATTCCGGTCTGTTCTGCGATTTGCTCCCCAAAATAGGGGAGGGCCAGTGCCGTTACGACAATGATGATGGCATAAAAAACATATGCTTTTATCGCTTTTGCTAAATTGACCTGGTATTGGTTTTGAACTTTTTCAACAGCAAATCCCTCACCGCTTTTTTGTTGCTCAAACAAATATATCAGCCGCATGGAGAAAAAATAGATGATGCCGAACAATACGCTGGACAAGCCTATCCATGGCGAAAAAGTGAATTCCCAGGGAAGAAATAATCCAAACCCTACAAGAGTGAGTAATATGACTCCAAGCACAGCTGATAATACATGGGAGGAAGATGCAAGGCTGAAAATCGGTTTCCGGTCTGGAACAAACAAATCCATGGCAGCCAGTATAAACAGGTTGAAAGCACAACTGCCAAGAACATCACCAACTGCAAGGTCTGCAGATTCAACGATCGCCGCAGAACTGATTCCCACCATCAATTCCGGAAGTGAAGTAACCGATGCCATCAGAACCAAGCCGACCCAGGCCTTGCCCCATCCTGACAGATCAGCAATAATATCCCCGTAAAGGGACAGTTTCTTTCCCGCGAAAAAAATGATCAGGGCACAAATTGCATAACCAGCAAAAGGTATCAGCACCTGCATTAAAGCGATGGTTTTGCATTTCCGGCATCAACCCCTTTCAGGAATTTGATCAGTCCATTTACATAGGTTTCCTGGTCATCATACATACTCATATGGCTGCCATTGGGGCAATACAGGTTAGTTCCGTTTTGCACCTGGCTTGCCATCCATTTCATATGCTCAGGGTCCATGGTATCATGTTCTGCACCAATGGTCAGGGTGGGTACCAACAACTTCGGCAGGTCCGCCTTGCGGTCCCATTTTTCAAGCTTGCCGGAAATGCCAAATTCGCTGGGGCCCTGCATGGTAACGTAGAGCGACTGGTTTATTTTTCCAAGAGATCTTGTCATCGGCTCCGGCCATTGGTCAAGAGGTAAGCGGCATATGTGTTTGGCATAGAAATTTGGCATCAGCAACTCCATGTATTTGGGATTGGAAAAATCCTTTTTCGCCTCGATCTGGCGGATGGTGTCCAGCACTTTAGGATCCATTTGTTTAGCCAGCACTTCCGCCGCGTAGCGACCATAATCCGGACAGCTCGACATCATATTGGAAATGATGAGTCCTTTCATATTGTCCTGGTATTTCAAGGCATATTCCGTTGCCAGGATTCCCCCCCATGAATGTCCAAGCAGGAAAAAATTATTCCTGTTCAGACCAAGTGCACTCCGCACCTGTTCCACTTCCTCCACATAACGGGGAAGGTCCCACATAGCCGTATCATTTGGATTATCGGAAAGGCCACAACCCAGCTGATCATAATAAATAAATTCAATGCCTTCGGCAGGAAGAAAGCTCTCAAAACATTCAAAGTATTCATGTGTTGCGCCGGGTCCGCCATTTAGCAGCAACAGTTTGATTCGTGGGTTATTGCCGAACCTTTTTGTCCAGACCTTAAACGCTCCCCGGGGTGTCTGGACTGTTAGCATTTTTATTCCGCCGGTCTTAACACCGGATTCATTGTCTGTAAAATAGGTATCTCCGGATGCTGCTGGAACCTTATTTTCAGACTGGTTGCTGCAGGCGGAAAAAACGACAAAGATCCCAAGAACTATAAGTCCATAGCTGAATAACCTCTTCATATCTTATCGATTTTTTATTGACTGTAATTGAACAAAGGCATTACCTATATGCTGGATGATATCACTGGCGAGCACGGACTCCATTCCTTTTTGCAGGCTGGCCAGTTCCCCGGCAAGTCCATGCACATAAACCCCCAGCAGGGCCGCCTGCTCCGGTGCATAACCACGCGCCAGTAAACCGGTAAGCATGCCCGTTAGTGCATCACCGCTGCCACCTTTTGCCATGGAAGCGTTGCCGCTGAAATTGAACCAGGCCCGGCCTCCGGGCATGGCAATAAAACTTCGGTGGCCTTTGAGGATGATGATATGCTGATGTTTTTTAGCCAGCTCAACAGCTTTTTGTAAGCGGCTGAAATCGCTGGTATGGGGTCCTGTCAGCCTGTCAAATTCTTTTGGGTGCGGCGTTAAAATAGAAAAGGGGGGGAGGGAAGACCACCATCCCGGGTTATATGAGAGCAGGTTCAGGGCATCGGCATCCCATACCATGGGCTGTTTGTACTGGCGAATAATATCTTCCAGCAAGGAAGCGGTTGAAACATTGGTACCGATCCCCGGCCCGCATCCAATACTCCGGTAAGGGCTAAGGTCAGGAACTTTCCCCTCCTGAATATCAGTTCCCTGTACTATGGCCATGGCTTCAGGAACGGAAGACTGGATAATAGGTAACCCTGTTTCAGGTACCATGCTGGTGAGTAGGCCGGCGCCGGCACTGAGGCAGGCCCTGGCGGCCAGAATTGCCGCGCCCATTTTACCATGGCTTCCTGCCAGCAGTAATGCATGACCGAAAATTCCCTTGTGCGAAAAGGCTGCCCGAGGTTTTAAAATGCTGGCGGCAATAGCCTGGTCCACCATTTCATACATTGGCTGGATGGCCTGAATAAAATGAGGAGAAAGGCCAATATCCAGGATCGCCACCTGCCCGAAATATGGTGCATTTTCTGCCAGCAGCAGGGCGGTTTTATAGCACTGGAAACTTAGCGTAACAGATGCCTTCACACAAACACCTGGAAGGGTTGACGCATCGGTAAACATCCCGCTTGGCATATCGATGCTGATGACAGAGTTGGAAGAACCATTGAGCAGGCTGATCAATTCTGCCATTCTGCCCTCCGCGGGGCGGTTCAGGCCGGTACCGAGCAATGCATCAATGATGATGATCTCTTCCGGGATATCCGGAAGGGGGGCACCGGGTTGAAGGAAATGGATGTTGACGGGTAAAATATGCAGGCGCTGAAGGTTCTGCTGAAAGTCCTGGGTGCCCAGGTGTCCGAATTCCAGGATGAATACGTCAACCGGACGTTGTTTTTCGTGCAGCAACCGGGCAATGGCAAGGCCATCGCCGCCATTATTACCCTTGCCGCAAAAAATATAAAACTGCTGTTGCTGAAGGAGATGGTTAGATTCAAGCCATCCGACACATTTTTCCGCTGCCCTTTCCATCAGGTCGATTGGAGCAATCGGTTCATTTTCCATGGTGAAATTATCCCATGCCCTGACTTGTTCGGCTGATAAAACTACCATACCGAAATGTACAAAAAAAAGCTCAAGAGAACAGCTGATTACTGTGATCCTCCGGCGGCAATGGTATTGGCAGGATCGCTGTCGGATTCCTGGAAAAGGTTATTGCTCTGGCGGTAATCACCGAAAAGATCGCACAATTGTTTGGCGCGGTAAATACCCCGGTTGTATTTATTGCCCAGCAGGATAATGGTTGCTTTTTCCTCCGGAAGACGGATGAATACCGTGTTATTACCATGCCACCAGCCATTGTGGTAAACGATCTTTCTACCATTCTCCACCTCGGTCAAACGCCAGCCCAGTCCATAATTGCGGGTGCCGGATTTTTCATAACTGTATCCAGTAAACGCAGCTTCCAGGGTTTCGGGCCTGAAGAGTTTTCCATTGTAAAGGGCCTGGTCCCATTTCAACATATCACGAACCGTGCTGTAAATATTTTTATCGCCATACACCAGATCCATGAATTCAAGTCCGTAGCGCCGATTATTCCATTCGAAGGAGGGAAGGGAACTTTTTTCATCTTCCGCACGGAAAACATAACTGTCGTACATCTCCAACGGTATGAAAAATGTTTCTTCCATGTATTCATGGTAGGACTTTCCGGAAACTTTTTCAATGATCAGGGCCAGCAGGGCGTAGTTGGTATTGCAATAGCTGAAACGTTTCCCAGCCGTGAACTGGATCGGGGGATGCATTTTATACAAAGAAGCCAGCACATCCAGGTTGGTTGCCATTTTCTTTTTGTCCCACTTATATACATCAAGATAATTGGTATAATTGGGCAGGCCACTGCGATGATTCAACAGCATTTTAACGGTCACATCCTTGTACGGAAACTTGTCAAAATAAACAGAAAGTTCATCGTCCAGGCTGAGTTTTCCTTCTTCCCACAATTTTAAGACAGCCATACCGGTGAAGGTCTTTGAAACCGATGCCAGGTGAAAGGCATCGTGTTCGCCGAGAGCATAATCCTTCGTGATGACATCGCGGTATCCCTTATAACCCTCTGAAATGATTTCACCGTTCCTGGCAATCAGGTAGGACCCGTTGAATCCCCGGCTGCCGAAGTTTTTATCGAAGAATGCGTTGATAGAGGATTGATACCTGGCCACTTCGTCTTTGTCCGCATGCGCAAATGATGCAGACATTACTGGTACCGGTGCAGGTTTAACCTCAGTATTTTTACCGGCATTCTGATGGCAGCCATACAGGCCTGCGCAAGCCAGGAGTAGTTGTACGAATCTGTTTTTCAAACGGTTACTTTTTCTGATAAGGATGTGGATTCAACAAATATAACGAACAAACTATTTCAAATTGTATACAATGGTGCATATTATGGGCATAAATTATGCCATAAAACCGGGATATTTGCATATAGCAAGCAATAACCATGGAAGCAAAAACAAGTTATCCCAAAGACAAAATCAACATTTTATTTCTTGAAAACATCAGCGACAAGGCCGTAAAAAATTTCCAGAATCTGGGGTATGCATCCGTCCGTAAACTCAGCGGGGCATTATCGGAAGATGAACTGATAAAGGAAATAAAAGACGTCCATCTCTTAGGAATCCGTTCGAAAACCCAGGTTACCCAAAAAGTACTGGCTGCCGCCACCAAACTCCAGGCCATCGGTGCATTCTGCATCGGGGTGAACCAGATTGATCTGAAAGCCGCCACCAGGGCTGGTGTCGCCGTTTTCAATGCACCTTATTCAAATACCCGTTCCGTGGCAGAACTGGTAATCGGATTGTCAATTATGCTAATCCGCCGTATTCCTGACAAAAACAAGGCTGCCCATGAAGGTATCTGGATGAAAGATGCCAAAGGCAGTTTCGAATTAAGAGGCAAGACCCTCGGAATCATCGGCTATGGCAACATAGGCACCCAGGTAAGCGTACTGGCCGAGGCCCTGGGTATGAAAGTGATTTTTTACGATACGCTGACCAAACTTCCCCTGGGCAATGCCATTGCCGGCAAAAGCCTGAAAGACGTTGTTTCCCAGGCAGATATCGTTACCCTGCACGTTCCTGATACCCAAACCACCAGGAACATGATCAATAAAACCACCCTGAAAAACTTCAAAAAAGGCAGCATTTTACTGAACTATGCCAGGGGTGAAGTGGTTGACCTGGATGCTCTCCGGAAATGCCTGGTGGATGGTCAGCTAAGTGGTGCAGCGATTGATGTGTTTCCCTGGGAGCCGGAAAAGAATGGAGACAGGTTCCAGACACCGCTGCAGGACCTGCCAAATGTGATCCTGACACCCCATATCGGCGGATCAACTGAAGAAGCGCAACAGAATATCGGTGAAGATGTGAGCATGAAACTGTTCCAATACCTGGAAGCCGGCAACAGTTACGGTTCCCATACGGTTCCGCCATTGAGCCTGCCGCCACAGGAAGGAACCCACCGGATCCTGCACATCCACAACAATGTACCGGGCGTGCTTTCTGCCATCAACACACAGCTCTCCAAACATAAGATCAATATCCTGGCCCAATACCTCAAAACCAATGAGGAAATAGGTTATGTGGTTCTGGACGTGGACAAAAAATTGTCAAGCCAAGCCCAGAAATTACTTAAGGAAGTAAAAGAAACCATCAAAGTGAGGTTGCTCTACTAATAAGTGTACGCTTTCAAAAGCCTGCCAGAATCCTTCGGCAGGCTTTTTTGCTTTATTTACCCGTCGGGTGGCACCCGACGGGTAAATAAAGCAAATTCAGCCCACAACAAGATTTAATATGCTGATTATGAGAGATTCAGTTTTTCACCCGTCGGGTGGCACCCGACGGGTGAAGTGCATTCTGATATCAATCTATTTAACATAATATAAATTATAACACCAAATTGATTAAAAAAAGCGGCCGCATAGCGGCGGCCGCTTTTGAAAATATCAGGCGTTACAGATTAGTGTGTCT
Organism: Flavihumibacter stibioxidans; assembly: GCF_014332695.1. GTDB lineage: Bacteria > Bacteroidota > Bacteroidia > Chitinophagales > Chitinophagaceae > Flavihumibacter > Flavihumibacter stibioxidans. The sequence continues at coordinate 191,945 of NZ_MBUA01000001.1, forward strand.
TGTCAACATTGTTGAACTTCTCCTCATATATCTTCACTTTATCCTTATTCTGCTTGTTGTCATAAATGGTGATCAACAGATCGTACGCATCTTTCAGGTAGCCTTTGTCTTCCATTTTAAGTTTTCCCTGGGCTCCCAGCAGTTCATCAACTTTTTCAAAGAAAGGAACCGCAGCATCGAATTTCTGGGCGATCAAACCACGCAGTTCTTCTTTTTTCTTCAGCTCTTCGGGCTTCAGCCTGCCACCAGCCGGCGGACGAATTGCTTTGTTCTGGTTATTATAATCCACCCCCTGGTTGTACTGGATCTGTCCCAACACCAGGTAGGCCGCTGCATAATCAGGCTTTTCGGCAACCACTTTTTTCAATTGCTCCTCAGCCTTGGCAATCAGCTCAGCAGAGTTTGCCGGGCGCTGGGCCAGTTCAGGCTTATAACCCTCAGAATACATTTCCACCGCATAATTGTAACGGATGGATGTATTACCGGGATCTCCGGCCAGTACAGCTTCGTATTTTTTGAACAATTCTTCCTTGTTGCCGGCGTCACGCGCCATGTCCAGTTCATATGCCGGCCAGAATGAATCGGCAGGATAAACTTCCTTACCCAGGTTCAGGTATTTGGTAGCGGTAGCTGCGTCTTTCTTCTGGTTGTAAAAATGATCCACCAGCCATTTATAGATTTCAACCATGCCTTCGCCGCTTACTTTGGCATCAGCCAGTTTTCCGTAATAAATGGCAGCATCTTCCCGCTTGTTGGATTTCTCCGCGCTGATACCGGCATACAATACCACGGTAGTATCCAATGCAATATTGCTCCATTTTTTCTCCGCCATGTATTCGCTGACAGTCAGGCAATTCTTGAAATTGTCATAAGCCGGCTCAAAACGGTTGGCATTATAATCATCGGCACCAGCCTTAAAATAGCCCTGGTAAATATCCATGATAGGCTTGTAGTTATCCAGCTGCAGGAATAATAACTGGCCCTTATCATCCATGGCAACATACTGTTTCAGGGTTTCAAAAGCCGTCCACCTTGCATTGGGGGTTGCCGCTGCTGCAGTGGGATCCTGTGCAATTTCACTATAGATTTTAGCCTTTGTATACCAACCTTCCAGGTTTTTGGCATTCTTTTCATCGGCCAGGAACTGGTCGATCTGTGCCTTTGCCTCTGTATACTTTTTTGACTTTAAATTGTCCTTGATCTTGTCCAGTTTTTGGGCAGAAACTGCCAAAACAGCTGAAGCAAACATCGTAGTTAATAAGAGCTTTTTCATCAGTCCTATGTTTTGTTTGAAGGTTTAGTTACGAATTTATTCAGATGCATTTTCTTCAGTAGTGGTTGTGTCCCCTGATTCATTCGACTCACCATTCACATTTCCTTCACTTTGTACACCGCCTTCGGTTTCTTCAGGAATCGTTTCCTCTTCAAATTCATCCAGTTTGGTGATCGCCGCGATTTCGTCATTTGCCTGCAGGTTGATTAGTTTCACACCCTGGGTAGCCCTTCCGGCTTCCCGGATATTGGCGATGGATGTACGGATGGTCAGACCACTCTTACAGGTAATCATCAGGTCTTCTTTTTCGGATACATCCAGGATTCCCACCAGCGGACCAGTCTTATCTGTAACACTGATCGTTTTCACACCCTTTCCGCCTCTGTTGGTAATCCTGTATTCATCCACCGGTGTCTTTTTGCCATAACCTTTTTCACTCACCACCAGTACCGACTTTTCTGCATCGTCCTTTTTGACACATATCATGCCAATTACCTCGTCATTTTCCTCATCAACCTCGATGCCGCCAACACCAATTGCACCACGACCGGTCGGACGCACTTTTTCTTCCGGGAACCGAATGGCCCGTCCGCTCTTGATGGCCATGATGATCTCGCTGTTTCCATCGGTCATACGGGCATCCAGTAACTGGTCGCCTTCAATGATGGTAATGGCATTCACACCGGTCTGGCGCGGACGGCTGAAATCTTCCAGCAGGGTCTTTTTGATAATCCCCTTCTTGGTACAAAGTACAATATAATGTTGTTGTACAAATTCCTTATCATCAAGGTTCGACACATCAATGATGGCCCTTACCTTATCATCCGGCGGCAACTGCATCAGGTTCTGGATGGCCCTTCCTTTGCTGTTTTTCTCACCTTCCGGAATTTCATACACTTTCAGCCAGTAACATCTTCCCTTTTCAGTAAAGAAGAGCATGGAATGATGGGTCGATGCAACGAAAATATGTTCAATATAATCTTCGTCCCTTGTCTTGCCTCCCAAAGCACCACGGCCCCCGCGGCGCTGCTGGCGGTATTCGGTTGCGGATGTACGTTTGATATAACCAAGGTGCGAAATAGTGATCACCACGTCTTCCTCGGCAATGAAATCAAGAATATTCATTTCATTGGCCAGATAGGTAATATCAGATTTGCGCGGAGTTGCAAATTTATCCTTTACTTCCTGTAATTCTTTTTTAATTACATCGTAGCGCATGCCTTCGTTATCAAGCAACTCCTGCAGGTGGGCAATCAGTTTCATGAGTGAATCATACTCCTCGCGGATCTTGTCGCGTTCCATCCCGGTAAGCCTCTGCAAACGCAGTTCCAGAATAGCTTTTGCCTGGATATCATCCAAGCCCCAGCCGGCATTCACCAGGCTTTCCCTGGCGATATCAGGCGTGGCGGAGCTGCGTATCAGGGCAATTACTTCATCGAGATGGTCCAGGGCGATAAGATACCCCTGAAGTATATGCGCGCGTTTTTTCGCCTCTTTTAATTCATATTGCGTGCGGCGAACCACCACTTCATGGCGGAACTCCACAAATTCGCTGATCAGGTCTCTCAGGTTGAGGGTCCTTGGACGGCCCTTCACCAAAGCCACATTATTGATACCAAACGAGGTCTGCAGTTCGGTGAACTTGTACAGTTGGTTCATCACAACGTTTGCCACTGCATCGCGCTTGAGGTCGATCACAATACGGGTTCCTTCCTTCTGGTTGGATTCGTTGTTCACATGCGCAATGCCCTCGATGGTTTTTGACACCACCAACTGGCCGATTTTATCACAAAGTGAATCACGGTTTACCTGGTAAGGGACTTCAGTGATAATGATCTGTTCGCGACCGCTAGCCTTTGTATCAATGTGCATTTTACCCCTGAGCACCACCCGGCCATGGCCGGTCAGCAAGCCCTGGCGCACACCATCCATTCCCCAGATGGTACCACCTGTAGGGAAATCAGGCGCCTTAACATACTTGATCAGATCTTCTGCCGATATGTTGCGGTCATCAATATAGGCGATACATCCATCCACCACTTCCCCAAGGTTGTGGGGCAGCATATTGGTGGCCATACCAACCGCAATACCCGTTGAACCGTTGACCAGCAATTGCGGGATCCGGGTAGGTAGTACGGTGGGTTCCTGTAGCGAATCGTCGAAGTTTAGCTGAAAATCCACTGTTTCTTTTTCAATATCTTCCAGCATGGCTTCCGCTATCTTGTGCAGCCTGACTTCCGTATAACGCATGGCCGCCGGTCCGTCACCATCCTGACTGCCGAAGTTTCCCTGCCCGTCGATCAGGGTATGCCGCATGCTCCATTCCTGGGCCATACGCACCATGGTAAAATAAACGGATGAATCACCATGCGGGTGGTACTTACCCAATACTTCCCCCACCACGCGCGCGGATTTCTTATAGGGCTTTCCTGAGTTGATCCCCAGGTCATTCATGGCATATAAAACCCTGCGGTGTACCGGTTTCAATCCATCCCTGACATCCGGTAATGCCCTCCCCACGATTACCGACATCGAATAATCGATGTAAGCGGTTTTCATCTGCTCCTCAATATTGATCTGGACAATACGGTTCGTATCATTAGTTTCCAGTGGCGTCTGATTTTCTTCCATGCTTAAAAAAATTAACCTTTTTGTAAGGTTTCTTGTTAATCTGAGATTGACCTGTTTAAAGGTGGGCAAATCTACCGTTTTTAAGGCGCAAAACCTTAACAAAACAGCCATTTTTACCCCATTTTTTCCACCATCCGAACCAAGCCTTTTATGTAATTTTATGAGCCTGTGAAAACGCTTACCTTATTCCTTACCACAAAACAGCAGATATATGCAACAGTACAGGTTGTTGCGCAGTAACAAAGAGACGGGGCCATACACCTGGCAGGACCTCAAAGACCTGCCCCTGAAGGCTTATGACCTGGTTTGGGTGGAGGGAAAAAGTGCTGCGTGGCGGTATCCTTCCGAAATAGAAGAATTCAAAAGCTTCGCACCGGCAGTTACAGAAGACCTGTATATCCAGTTTCACACCCCGCCTTCCGGCAGACACCAGGAAGAAAATGCTCCTGCCAGGGTAATGAGCGTTACAAAAACACCTCAGAAAAAATATGTTTCTGTAATCCTTCCTTCACCGGTGGATAAACCTGTAGAAAACAAAGCGCCCGCAACGGTAAGCGACTTCAATGGATGGAGTGGTATCCTGAAGGAACCCAGGGCCGGTTCGGAGAATATCATCAGCACAGAAACCATTTCCAGGTCAGGCAAGATAACAGACACGCTGGCCACGGTTGCTGCTGTGGATACTGTCCTTCCCATAACTGCGGAATCCTCTCCCCTTCCTGAAAAGTACAACCGGTATTACATTGCATTGGCAGTATTGATCCTGCTGGCGGTTGGAATTTATTTCGGCAGAAACGAAATACCATTGTTAAACAGGTATTCCGACAATGGCGGATCCCGGGAACAAAACATGGTGATATTAACCGGGAATGAATCACCAGCCAACGATGAAGATGTTGAATGGAGAAAAAAGGTTCCTGAACTGAAATCCAACCCGGCTCTTGATTTCGCCGCATTAAAGCGGTATGTTTCCGTTCAGTCCGGTGAGTTTTCCGTAGGATTCTTTGGCGGTATTTCAAACCTTGAACTAAGGGTGACCAATACTGGAAAAACAACTCTGGATAATATTGTGATCGCAGTCGACTTCCTGAAAAAGGATAAGTCGGTAACTCACACAGAGATGGTAACAATAAAATCCCTCCGCGCAAACCGTACCATAACGGAAACTGTTTCAGGGAACAGGCAGGGTATTGCCATCCGTACCAGGATTATCAGCATTAACGGACTGAATGCGCCATAGAACTTATCCACCTTTTCTTTAGTTGGCATGAAGGTTGGATAACTCGTTTTCAATTATCCGTACCCGTTAGAATTGTAAAACGGGAAATTATGAACAGATCCAACTGGGTACTCATGGGTACCATCGCAGCAGTTACCGCACTGGAAACAGCCAAGGACAGGAATAACTGCACCATCAAAGGCCGGGTTATGCCCGCTGTTGCAGTCAGGAATATCTGGCTGATCCAGGACCGGGACACAATCGTTTCTACCTGTAATGAAAGCCGGTTCCGACTGGCCGTAAAACCAGGACGCTATTCTGTATTGATTGATGCTGTTGCGCCTTACCGCGACCAGCGTTGGTCCGACCTTGATCTCTCTGAAAACAATACGGTTGAACTTGGCAATATTGAACTGGTTCAATAAGGATTTTATTTTTTAACCATTAAACATTCCTTTATGCCGATTGTGAAAGTAATTGAGGTTATTTCCTCTTCAGAAAAAAGTATTGAAGATGCTATCCAGAACGCTGTGACCGAAGCATCAAAAACTATCAGGAACATTGACTCGGTTTTTGTAAAAGACATCAAAGCCCATGTAAAGGATGGTAAAATCGCCACCTATGGAGTCATCTGCAAGATTTCCTTCCGGCTCGATTCATGATTGATTCTTAAAACGAGGTCCGGTTACGCTTAGTATCAGGACCTTGTTTTAAGAATATTCTGAAGATGATTTATACCGTTGTTTTCAGACTTACCTGTTTACCTCAAGTTCCTTGTCCGCCAGTACCCTGTACCCGATATCCCGAAAGACCAGACGATATTTCCCGGGCTGCAGGAATAACCAGTAATATCCATCTGAATCAGTTATATAGGTCTGGTCTGCCGGCACCAGTATGTTGAAATTCTTATCCGTTGCTTCTGACGCATAGTATGCCTGAACCAAAAACAATTGTTTTTCCGTTGGCCGGACGGGCACTTCTTTCCTGGCACCACCCAAATTCAACCAAACCGGCCGGTTATGTGTCCACTTGACTGGAGGATGTATCAGTTGCACATCATAGAGGTCATTTTCAAGGAGACTTACCGGCATGTTTTTGCGGAACGCAATGACCGCTTCGGTTTGTTTATATTTCTGCGCCAGTAATTCATAAAAATATCGCCCATATTCAAAATTGCTGCCCTCAGTCAGTTCAGTCTGGTCAATGGTGAAAGGGTCGATACCGGTAAGTTGCCTGAAGGTGGCAGCCATGGGTATATAGGTTTCCCCGATTCTTTTTTCACTGATATGTGCATGACCTGCCAGCACCAGCAGTTTTGCCTCCGGGTCAGACCTGAAAATGCGTGAAAGGTGTGCAGCCTGGATGGCATCCCTCCCACTGCCGGTATGCTCATGGGCCAATGTATCTTCATAGGGAACCAGCCTGAATCCCAGGTCGCGGGCTTTTCGTAACAACTCTGCTGCTACTGGTTCTGCCGCATGATATCCGGTGCGTATATTGATCTCCGTAAGGCTTTTATCGGGTCTGTTGTTCAGCATTTCCAGTGCGAGATAACGGAACCCGAGCTTGTAGAATTCATCCAGCATGCTGAGGGTAAATGCGCGGTGAACCGGCTGGTGGTGTGATTCATTGATCATAACCACTTTTTCATTGCGGGCCCTTGCCAGTATGTATTCGCGGGCATCCCTGAACTGTACGGTCCGCATGGTATCGATATAGTTCCTGGCATCCAGGTAACCGGCAGCCGGCATGGAGTCGTAAGCCCTGATAGCATAATTGGCGGCGGATGCGTGGTCGCCGGCAAATGCGAAATGCCGCGACAATGCTTCTGTCGCGCCAACGTAATCGTCCATATCCTTGCTGCCTGCGCTATCCCGCCTGCCGGTATTAAGGTATTGGTACAATGGCTGCAGGTAATGTATGGTTCCCCGGTAATAAAACGGATTCCCTGCTGCCGAAGAATCATTCAGAAGAGCATGTTCCCTGGCACTGTACTGCACCAGTTGTGGTACCTGCACCGGCAACTGCTGGCTCATGGCTTGTGTGGCAGGAAATATAAATAGCGATACACAGAGAAACCATTTCATGCTGCAAATAGAACCCAATAAAATCGTTAAGGCTGTTAGTAAATGTTTAAAACTTTCCCTGTACCAGTATTTCGAATAATTCTGCCATGCCTTCAGTGGCCGGTGCTTCGATGGCGGTAAGATTCGACAGGCCCTGGGCATAAGGTATCTTTTTATCGATGATGAAAGTTGGAATACCATAGGGTGTTTCGTTCACCAGTCCGGCTGCGGGATATACCACCAGCGAGGTGCCAACCACAACAAAAATATCAGCAGACCTGACCAGTGGGACAGCTTCTGCTATCCTTGGAACGGGCTCTTCAAACCATACAATATCCGGTCTCCAGGGTGCTCCGTCCGGTGCAAGCGCACCAGGTGGCATATCTTCATGGATTTCCCTTACCAGCCCCGGATCCATTTCACTGCGCATTTTAAGGATCTCACCATGCAGGTGAAGTACTTTGCGGGAACCGGCCCGCTCATGCAGGTCGTCAATATTCTGGGTTATGATCTGTACGTCAAAATAATCCTGAAGATCTGCGAGTAACTGATGAGCCTTGTTGGGGCGCGCATCCATCACATTCCTGCGCCGCATATTGTAAAACTCCAGCACCAGGGCCGGGTCCCTCCTCCATGCACGCGGCGTGGCAACTTCCTCAATATCATACCCCTCCCATAACCCGTCACTGTCGCGAAAGGTCCTGAGTCCGCTTTCCGCACTGATTCCGGCCCCTGTTAATATGATGAGTTTTTTCATTCTCCGGCTAATTCCAGTATAATATCCCACTCTTCTGCTGTGACGGGTTGCACGCTGAGACGACTTAGTTTTATCAGTGCCATATTGGCCAGCCGTGGATCTGCTTTCACCCGGGCAAGCGGTACCGGATTTTTCAGTTTTCTTACCGGCTTGAAATCCACTACTACCCAGGCATCTTCTGTAGTGGTCGGATCCTGGTAAAACTCCTTCGCAACTTCCGCAATGCCAACGATCTCCACCCCTTCATTGCTGTGATAGAAAAAAGCCAGATCGCCTTTTTTCATTGCTTTCAGGTTGTTGCGGGCTGCATAATTACGTACTCCGTCCCAATAAGTTTTTTTATCAGCCACAAACTGGTCCCAACTGTATTTGAAGGGTTCGGATTTAATTAACCAAAATGACATAGTGGTTTTGTAATTTGTAGTTAGTGGTCAAAGGGCCGATCATTTTACCAGCCACTGGCGAGGACGTCGGCGATGTGCATGGTTTTAAGCGGCAGGCCTTTTTTGCGGATATAACCATCAAGGTGCATCAGGCAGGACAGGTCGGTTGAAATGATGCATTCCGCACCGGTTTGAAGTGCATTGTTCACTTTCTGGTCGGCCATACTGATTGATATCGGTTCATACTTGATGGCAAATGTCCCGCCAAAACCGCAGCAGGTCTCATTGTCCGCCATCTCTACCAGATCAAGTCCTTCCACATTCGACAACAATTTCCTGGGACCTTCCTTGATCTTACATTCCCGCAGCGCAGCGCAGGAATCATGGTAGGTGGCTTTTACCGCCAGCCGGGCTCCCAGCTTTTCCACCTTCAGAACATCCACCAGGAATTCGGTAAATTCGTATGTGCGTGACCGCAAGTCGCGGACTTCATTGTGTACGGATGAGTTGTCAAAAATTTTCGGGTAGTAATTTCTTACAAAACCGGTGCAGGAAGCACTGGGTGCAACGAGGTAGGCTGAGTTGCTGATGTTCTCGCGTACGAATTTTTCACAAACAGCCTTGCTTTCTTCCCGGAAGCCGGCATTGTAGGCAGGCTGGCCGCAACAGGTCTGGTTCTCGTCATAGGAAACGGTACAACCCAGCTTTTCCAATACTTTAATCATATTGAAAGCCGTTTCCGGAAACAGCTGGTCAACAAAACATGGTATAAAAAGCCTGACGTCCAATTGATTATTTTTTAAAGCTTCTTTGCAGCGCAATCATTTTCAATGCGGTGATGGCAGCTTCTTCTCCCTTATGGCCGTGTTTGCCGCCAATCCTTTCACGGGCCTGCTCATCATTGTTTACAGTCAGCACACCGAATATAACCGGTACGGGCAGGCTGTGGTTCAGTTTTACCACTCCATCGGTTACCGCCTGGCACACGTATTCAAAATGCGGTGTATCGCCACGTACCACGCAACCCAGTGCAATGAATGCATGCGGCCTGCCATCGAGGTACTTCCTGGCATCCCAGAAGCTTTTAATGGCGAAAGGAATCTCCACCGCACCCGGAACGGTCAGCGTCAGGAAACTCTCGATTCCATTTTCATTAAACACGCGCCTGCAACCGGCTTCCAGTTCGTCGACAATGGCGGCATTCCATTCTGTTTTCACCATAACAATACAGGCATCCTTTGGAAGAATGCCTGTATCCAGTTTCAGTAAATTACTATTTCCAACTTCGGCCATTTCAATGGACAGTTTTGTTCCCGCCCGAAAGCGGGTGTAGGAAAATTATTTTGTTTCGCCAAGGCGTGCCAGGTACTTATCCACCTCGAAGCCTCTTTCGCTGCGGGGATATTTTTCCTTGATCGCTTTGTATGCTTCAATCGCTTCAGTGTTTTTCCCCATGCTTTCAAACAGGTAACCTGCGCGGAAAAGATATTCTGCAGAATTGAATTCGTCTTTTTCAAACAACCCGGCAGCTTCACGGTAGAGTTTTGCTGCTTCTTCCTTCTTGCCCTGCTCTGCATACGTATCAGCCAGCAGGCCTTTAGCCCTTGCGTTCACCTGCACGGCAGAGGTAGAAAAATCCTTCAGGAATTTTTCAGCATTCTGAAAATCACCCAGGCGCAGGTAGCTCGCGCCGGCGTAAAATTTAGCCAGGTTAGCGGCGGGTGTTCCGCTGTACTTATCAATAATCTTAATGAAACCCGGATTGGTTGCATCGCCATTCAGGGCAAGTTGCAGCGAATCCATGCGGAAATATGATTCTGCCCTGAACATCGCCTCATTGGCCTTGGTCAGTTTCGGACCGGAAATGAAATACTTATAACCAGCGATGGCACCTGCCAGGATCACAACTGCAGAAAGTCCAACGATGATATTTTTGCTGTTCTTCTGCCAGAAACCTGTAACCTTATCCACCACTTCGGTGTTTTCAACCTCTTCGAAAGTAATCTTGTTATCAGCCATGATTGTTTGTTATGTAATAATTAGTCAACAATAAAAGGATAGTTCTCATCAACATAAATGTCTTTCAGCACTTCGCTGTCATCAGGCCATGGGCTCTCTTCAGCAAATTTCACAGACTCTTCCACTTCGGCATCCACCCTCTTATTGATGGCATCAATTTCTTCCTGTGTAGCGAAATTGTTTTCTAGAATGGTAGCCAGCACCTGCTCGATCGGATCGCGCTGTTTATACTCTTCCACTTCTTCCTTGGTACGGTATTTCTGCGGGTCAGAAATGGAGTGACCTTTGTATCGGTAGGTTTTTATTTCGATCAGGGTCGGACCGTCACCCTCACGGGCACGCTTAACCGCACGGCTGATACTTTCATGAACTGCTTCAGGGCTCATACCGTCAATGGAATCAGCAGGCATTTCATAGGCATCGGCCAGTTTATAAATATCCACCACGTTGGAAGTTCTCTCCACGGATGTTCCCATCGCGTAATTATTATTCTCGCAGATAAAGATCACCGGCAGTTTCCAGAGCATGGCCAGGTTAAAGGTTTCATGCAGCATACCCTGCCTGGCAGCACCGTCACCGAAGAAGGTCAGGCAAACCGCGTCGGTACCCTTGTATTTTTCAGCAAACGCGATACCGGCACCTGTTCCGATCTGGGCGCCAACGATACCGTGGCCTCCGAAAAATCGCTCTTTCTTGCCAAAAAAGTGCATACTGCCGCCCTTACCCTTGGCGCAGCCGGTGGCTTTACCATAGAGTTCGGCCATACATGACCTGGCACTAATCCCCTTCGCAAGGGCCAGACCGTGGTCGCGATAGGCGGTGATAAACGCGTCTTCGGATTTGGTAGCAGTCATACAACCCGCAGCTATGGCTTCCTGCCCAACATAGGCGTGGAAAAAGCCACGGATCTTGCCTTCCATTTTGTATTTCTCTTCAGCCTTCAGTTCGAACTGGCGAATCAGCAGCATCAGCTCATACCAGTACAGATAGGTCTCCTTTGAAAATTTTGTTGCCACTTGTTTAGTTTTGAGACGGGCAAAGATAAGGGATTGAACCAATAACAGTAATATTGCAGCAATTTTGTTCTCCCTCAATTCCATATCAGTTTTCCAGTTCAAGAATTACCTGCAGCAGTCCTGGAATTTCTCTGAACGGGTGGTAGGAATCACCGGCCGTAACGGTACGGGTAAAACCAACCTGCTGGATGCCGTTTATTTTCTTTGCTTTACCAAAAGTTATTTCCAGCGTTCCGATGCCCAACTGGTGTACAATGGAGCTCAGGGCATGCGGGTGGCGGGGGAATTCACCAAACAGGGGCAGCTTTACCAGGTCAGCGGCCTGATCAGGGAAAACGGTAAAAAAGAATTCCAGGTCAATGGTTCCCCCTGCGAAAAGATGGCCGACCATATCGGCAATTTCCCGGCGGTGATGATCGCCCCCGATGATGTGCAGATCATTACGGAAGGCAGTGAAGAGCGAAGACGTTTTATGGATGCGCTTTTTTCCCAGCTCGACCACCAATACCTGCTGCAACTGATGCAATACAACCGCCTGCTGCAGCAAAGGAACAGCCTGCTGAAGCAGATGGGGGAATCCCGTCAGCGGCAGTTTGACCTGCTAGATGTGCTGGATTACCAGTTATCCGCACCCGCAGAATATGTTTTTGAAAAAAGGAAAGCTTACCTTGATCAGCTGATTGGCCTGGTAACTGCCCGCTATTATACGATCGCGGGTGAACAGTACGACCTCCAACTCAGGTATGAAAGCCCGCTGCTGGCCTCCGGTATCAGGCAGATCCTGGCCGGGAACCGGGAACGCGACCTGATGGCGCAGCGCACCCAGCTGGGTATTCACAGGGATGATATATCCATTAGCCTGGGCGACAAACCATTCCGCCAAACCGCCTCGCAGGGCCAAAGGAAAAGTCTCCTGTTTTCCCTGAAACTGGCCGAATTTGCCATGCTTAAATCAGACAAAGGCTTTCCGCCCATTCTGTTGCTGGATGATGTTTTTGAAAAGCTGGATGAGAACAGGATGCACAACCTGCTGATGGAAGTATGCGTGCAGAATAAAGGGCAGGTCCTGGTAACAGACACCCATCCCCATCGAATAAAGGACAGTTTTTCCGCCCTGGGCCTCCCCTATCAGGCCGTAACCAGCGGGCAATAAGGTTTTTAAAAATAAATGTGCACTAAATCCTGCCAGGAGCTAAACCGGCAATACTGTTTTGCACACTAGCTTTCAACGGGTAGCGTGTACGGAGAAAAATACGGATAGAATTCAGGGGCCTCGCTTTCATAGGGGCGGGTACGGATCAAGAGGTAAAACTTAGGATGGATATAAAAACGGGACCAATAGAACCTTAAAGAAGGGCAAAGATGCAAAATAGTTGCAACAACAACCACCCGGAATTGTTAAATCGCTTTTTTAAACCCGTTGCGGGCAGGATACTTTACCGATGCAGGCAGAGACTGAGTCTGGGTGAGCTTTTGCAGGCAGGGTGATGGCCAAACTGAATTTCAGGGAACAATGGTTTTTCTACAATCCAGACTATTATCTTTGAGCCATGGGAGAATATTCATTAGGTGACGCCATCCAGCAGTTCCTGAAAAAAAGCAGGCTGAAAGGTTCTGTACAGGCCTTGCAGATCACCGATGTGTGGGAAACCATTATGGGTAAAACCGTTGCCAAATACACCGACAGCATCAAGATATACGGAGATAAACTCTATGTGACCACCACCGTGGCACCTCTCAGGCAGGAACTACTTTACCAGAAGGAAAAGATCATCGAACGTGTCAACGAAGCCCTGGGGGAAAAGGTGATCAAAGAAGTTATTATACAATGAGGCATGGAACCGACAGTAAGGCGTGAGGGAAAAAGTTAAGCCTTTCTCGCTCTGGGGTCTACCACCCCATACAACAGGTCGGCAAGGAGGTTCACCAATACAAAAAAGCAGGCAGAAACCAGGACTGAACCCATTACCACCGGGAAATCCAGTTTTTCAAGGGCATCCACGGTCAGCTTGCCGATGCCCTTCCAACCAAAAATATATTCCACAAAAAATGCGCCCGCCAGCAATTCGGCGAACCAGCCGGTAATGGCTGTGATCACGGGATTCAGTGCATTCCTCAGCGCATGTTTCCAGATAACCACCCGGCGGGACAGTCCTTTTGCGGTGGCGGTGCGGATATAATCCTGTTGAAGCACATCGAGCAGGGATGCCCGGGTTAACTGCGCGATAATGGCCAGCGGGCGGATTCCCAGGGTGATGGCAGGCAACAGAAGGTTGGACAGGGTTAAATAAGGCCGGCCCGTCCGGGTATCGAGGTCAAACCAGGATCCGGTCATGTGCAGCCCGGTATAATCACTCCAGAGAAAGCCAAAGAGGTAGGCGATGGCAATGGCCATAAAAAAAGAGGGAGCTGAGATACCCAGGATACTTCCAAATATGGAACCGGTATCAATCCAACTGCCTTTGTGTAGTGCCGCCATTACGCCGAGGCTTATACCTAGAACAGTGGCCAGCAGCATGGCAGCAGTAGCGAGCATGAGTGTACCAGGAAGTGCTTCCATGATGACCGTACCTACTTCCCTCCTGGTCTGGTAGGAACGGCGGAGATAGGGCCATTTGAATCCTAATTTATTATGGCTGCCCATGCTGACGAATATCCCCTTCAATTGCTTGTTACTGATCTCTTCGGGGCTATGGATCGAAACCGGTGAAATATCATTCAGGTAAAGGAGAAACTGTTTCCATTTGGGTTTGTCCAGGTTCAGGTCGCGGCGGATATTCTCCTGGGTAGCCTGGTCGGCCCTTTGCCCCATGACCAGTCGTGCAGGATCACCGAAGCCCTGGAATAAAACAAAGACAACCACTACCACTCCAAGCAGAACTGCGAGGCCATAGGCCAGTTTTTTAAAGAAGAAATTCAGCAAAGAAGTGCAGATTTATGTTGGCGTTTTTTTAATACTGTCTTATAAACCACTGAGCATCTGGATGGCTTTATCATTGTCTTTAAGCGCCCATTTGTTTACAATAGTACCATCACTGAGGAGATACAGGGTTACAGGATAGCGGGCCGCCGTTTTTACGGCCACGGCATCGGAACGGAACACCGGTGTATTGCCTATTTCAGCCGCCAGCAGATTCAGTACATCTTCTGCAACAGGCGTGATGATATAGATAGGCATTTTCCTGGACTCGGCGATTTCCCTCAGCTCCAGCAGCGTCTGTTTCAACTCCTTCAGGTCTGCTTTATTAATCTCCTTAATGAACAGCCATTGCATCAATCCGCTTTGGGCAAGGATGGCCTGGGTGGTATCCGCACCAGACGCCGCCAGCAATACAAAATCTTTTACGGGTGGTTCTGCATTGCCTTTGCGAACCAGCTTATCATAGCGTTTCACAAACTGGTAAACAGATTCATCAAAGTCTTCCGGGAACTGGTCAGCAGTAAACTCCACTTCCTGTCCTTTTTTATTGTACACAAAAGTGATGACGGTGCTGTCTGGTATGGCCCCTGCGGGTATTTTCATCTGGCTGGCAATGTTCTTTCCCTTTTTATAGGGAAGGCAATCCACCACCGGCAGGTGACGCAATACATACCACTGAAATCCGAAACTGAACAGCGTGGTAAGTCCCAGCAGCAAAAGACTTTTTCGGGTATCCATTGACGTTTTAATACTGTTCCGGTACCTGAACAGGACCAGGATCAGGAAAAGCAATACCAGGTCCTTAGTGAATGATTGTGCAGCGGTCAGCGGGATGCAATCACCAAAGCAACCGCAGGTTTTTATTTTACCGGAGAACAGTGCATAGGCTGTCAGGAATGTAAAGAAGATAATGAGCAGCAGCAGCAGCCAGCTGAAGAGGCGCATCTGCCAGCCAACAATCACGGCTACACCGGCAATGATTTCAAACGCGATCATCAGGATGGAAAAAGCCAGGGTATAGTCGTTCAGGTTGTGCATACCCCAAACTTCAAAAAATTCCTGCATCTTATAGCTGAGTCCCAGAGGGTCATTGGCTTTCACCAGCCCGGAAAAAATAAACAGGATCCCTACTATATATCTTGTAATGGTTAACATCAGTTTCATAATCTTCCGGTCTAAAGTTTATTACTCTGTTCAGAATTTATCCTCCTCACCCCTGACCATGCTTTCCTTCTTCTATCAGAATTAAAGCAAAGGCTGCATAATTAAATATATCCAGGTAATTGGCATCGATTCCCTCACTGATCAGGGTTTGTCCGTCGTTGGCAAGAATCTGTTTGATCCGCAGCAGCTTGGACAGTATCAGGTCGGTGAAACTTTCCTGGCTCATATCGCGCCAGGCTTCGCCATAGTCGTGGTTTTTCTGCGCCATCAGACTGCGCGCCCTTGCGACCTGTTCGTCGTATTTTTCACCAACAACAGCAGGTGGGATCTCATCACCCGCATCGGCAGGCAGTTCAAGCTGAATCAGTCCGATTACCGCATAGTTCAGTATCCCCATGAATTCACTTTTGATACTGTCGCCCACCAGTTGTTTTTTATTTTCCTGGATGGTTCTGATGCGCCTTGCCTTGATAAAAATCTGGTCAACGATGGAAATGGGCCGGTAAACCCGCCAGGACGTTCCATAGTCCTTCGTCTTTTTGATAAATATTTCCCTGCACTTCCCGATTGCCTGGTCGTATTGTTCTGTGGTGCTTATCATGTGTTCTCCTAAAAATGATCATCTTTATCATTCAAAAATAAGGATTCGCTACCATGTTCACGCTCAATTGCAAAGGCCGTCTGCTGTTACTGGATAAACCAGTTGTGATGGGCATCATCAATTTTACGCCCGATTCATTTTTTGAAGCCAGCAGGAAGACTGGTATTTCAGCCGTATTGGAACAAGCAGGTAAAATGCTGCAGGAAGGGGCTGCCATACTTGATATCGGAGCCCAGAGCACCAGGCCCGACAGCCAGTACCTGGATGCAGATACAGAATGGAAAAGAATGGAAGAGATACTTCCTGTTTTATGCAGCAGCTTTCCGGATGTCATTATTTCGGCAGACACTTTTCATCACCGGGTGGCAGCAAGGGCGGTGGAAGCAGGTGCGCATATCATCAATGATATCAGTGGTGGTCTGATGGATCCTGAGATGATTCCGACCGTTGGGGCTTTGGGCGTACCCTATGTTTGTATGCACATGAAGGGAACTCCGCAGACGATGCAGTCGCTGGCACAATACAGGGATATAGCGTTGGAAGTGGTGGATTATTTTTCTGACCGGATCGCGGCCTGCAAGGCTGCAGGTATTAAAGATATTATACTGGACCCGGGATTGGGATTTGCCAAAACAATTCCCCAGAATTTTGAATTGCTGAACAAACTGGATGCCCTGCACATTCACGGTTATCCCTTACTGCTAGGCATCTCCAGGAAATCGATGATCACCAGAACGCTTGGAAGAATTTCCGCCGCTGATGCCCTGAATGGCACCACGGTGCTCAATACCCTCGGCCTTACCAGGGGAGTGCATATTCTGCGGGTACACGATGTGAAAGAAGCCGTTCAGGCGGTAGAATTGTTCAGGGAGTTTGAACGGGGAAGAAACGTCTGACGTTTGCGGGTATAACGTCTGACGTTTGCGGGTATAACGTCTGACGTTTGCGTCCGGTGAATCCCGTAATGCTAAACGTCAGACGTTTGCGGGATAAAACGTCTGACGTTTAGCAATAGTGAATTCCGTAATCTTAAACGTCAGACGTTTGAGATGTAACGTCAGACGTTTATTAAAATCAATGATTATGACCGTCGTCCTTGCTGTGTCCCTGGGGAGCAGCGGAAGTATCAACCGGCTGCATCATGGGATTTTGCTGGGGAGCGGGAGCCTTATCAGCAATGTCAACCATTTCGATATCGAAAATCAGGGCTTCGTTGGGCTGTCCGCCGGGACCCGGGCGCATTCCGTAAGCCAGGAAACCGGGGATGTAAAGGGTTCCTTTCCCTCCTTTTGCAAAAAGCTTCAGGCCATCGTCCCAACCCTGAATCACCTGGCCCTGTCCCAGTACAAATCCAATCGGATCCTTGCCTGCTTCCATGGTTGATTCGAATTCCTTACCAGTGGTCAGGAGTTTACCGCGGTATTTTACAGAAACATATTTTCCTGAATCTGCAGTGATACCCGTTCCGCCATTCTCCACTGCTACATACACACCTTTTCCGGTTTTGGTTGCCTTGATATTATTCTTCTTAATGTACTCATCCAGGACTGCCTGGTCGCGTCCTTCCTGGCCTTTCATTTCCTTTTCCTGCTCAGCCTGTACCTGCTGTTCGTTATCCAGGATATCAACCACCTTGAAAATGAGGTAAAGTTTGTCACCCTTCTTCATGAATGGAGGCAAAGTGGGATTTTGCTTCATCAGGCTGTCAACTTCCTGCACCACCACCACGCTATCTCCCTTTGACAGGAACCGGAAAACCTCTGCTGCGTTGTAAACCGGCCCCAGGCTGTCAACCCTTGCGAATGCAGGGATACCGCCCTGGGAAGTACCGAGGGTAGAGTCATTAATCTTTTGCGTATAATGAACTTTAAGGAACTGACCGAGTTTTGCCTGCGGTCCTTCCCCTTTTTTTACGATCTTATACGTGATACCGCTTGCTGTTTTACTGTAGTCGGCACTACCACAGGCTGCCATCATAAGGGCAACAATTGCTGTTGTAAATAAAGAGAGCTTTGTCATTTGTTATGTCAGTTGAAAATCTGATGCTGTTTCTTTGAGGACTTTTTTAAAGGTACGAAGGGTATCTTCCAGGGAAGCACTGCTGCGACCACCGGCAGCGTTGAAATGACCGCCGCCTTCAAAATAAAGCCGGGCAAAGGTATTGACATCCACGTTACCCTTGCTGCGGAAGCTCCATTTTCTTTCTTCATCGCGATCGATCACGATGGCTGCCATCCGGATCCCCTGGATACTGAGGGGATAGTTGACCAGGCCTTCCGTATCTCCGGTTTTAATGTCGAACCGCAGAAGGTCTGATTTCGGGACAAAAATGAGCGCCGTATTGTATTCGTAAAACACTTCCATCCTGTTGGTCAGTACATGACCGATGAAACGGAGGCGGTTTTCGAGGAAATTATCATAAATATTTTCGTGGATCTGGGTATGCCTCAGTCCGGTTTCCTTCAGCCTGGCAACCATGCGATGCACATCGGCTGAAGCGGCGGGATAACGGAATGACCCGGTATCCCCGATCAGTCCGGCATAGAGGCATTCGGCGATTTCCATCGAAATGGAATGACCGTGCCCGCTTTCCATGATGAAATCATACACCATTTCACAGGTACTGCTCTTGGTGGTATCGCTGACCCCATAATGAAAGCTTTCGATGGCAGGCTGCTGGTGATGGTCGATCAGGATTTTAATTGCCGGTGATTTTTCCACTACCGGGGCCAGGTGTTTGGTCCTGATCAGTGTATTGAAATCGAGGCAGAATATCCAGTCGGCCGCATTGATAAGGGCGGCTGATTTTTCCCTGGTAATCTCATAATTCAGCACCCGGTCCGCTCCGGGCATCCAATCGAGGAAGGAGGCCCAGTTGGTTGGAGAGATCACATTTACTTCATGACCCAGGCGTGTAAGGAAATGATACAGGCCCAGGGATGAACCCATAGCATCAGGATCCGGTTTCTGGTGTGTCGTTATGATCACCCTGCGGGGTGATTCAAGCTGCGAAAAAATATGGTGTATTGGCTGCATAAAGCGGGGCAAATGTAGGGAAATTTAGCTACCTTTGCGCCCCAAATAGCAAGTATATGAGTAACAGAACATTTACCATGATCAAGCCCGACGCCATGAAGAACGGGCATGCCGGTGCCATCCTGGATCGTATCATCAAGGAAGGTTTCCGCGTGGTAGCTTTGAAAATGACAAAACTAAGCGAGGAAAAAGCAGGTGAATTCTACGCCATCCATAGGGAAAGGCCATTTTTCGGTGAACTGGTTGAGTTCATGAGCAGTGGTCCGATCATTGCCGCCATCCTGGAAAAGGAAAATGCTGTTAGTTCTTTCCGCACCCTGATCGGGGCTACAAACCCTGCCAATGCTGATGAAGGAACCATCCGTAAACTGTTTGCGACATCTGTTGGCGAGAACGCCGTTCACGGTAGCGACAGCGACGAGAATGCAGCCATCGAGGGAGCTTTCTTCTTCAGTGGACTGGAGCAAATCTAGTGAATAGGTGAATAGTGAAAAGTGAATAGGTGAGTGATCCGCGTAAATACCGCAACTTCATTCACCTATTCACTTTTCACCATTCACCATCTTCATCGGTCTCAGCACATATCCTGCCTTACGCAATAAATTGATCACTCCTTTTTCGCCCGGCAGATGGGCAGCCCCCACTGCAAAAAGGGTCGGTTTACTTTTCATCGATGTTTCCATGGCCGGTATCCACCTGGCATTGCGGCCATACAGGAATAATTCCAGGAAGGAACTCACACCGCCCTCTTCCGCCAGGGTTAAACGCTCAATGCCGGCAAGATCCTGGTTACGATATAATTCCAGCATCCTTAGTGTCATACTGTCTGTTATTCCGGCACTGTCAATTGTTCGCAGCAATTCCTTTGCCTGGATTTCATATGGTATACTGTCAAACACCCCGGCCTGAAATTCAATTGTTTCCAGTCCCAGAATCTGCTTCTGCTGTTTCCTTACAGACTTCATGATCACTTCCTCCATCCCGTTTTTTGATTCACAGGGCATTTTTGATTCGCTCAGCATGGATGCTATAAAATAGGGCTTGAACCGCTCCATCATACTCAGCGGAAGCATGGACCGGTTCTCTGAAAAATATTTCTTCACCCGCTGGTACTCCTGCTCCGTCAGGAGGTCGCTGAGTTGCTTATTATCCTTCATCCTAATAAACCTGAACACGCCCATTAGTTCAGCGGGATTATCCATGTCAATTTCGAAATACACTTCCTTCGCCCTGTCGATGGCGAACTGCAGACTGTCGCTCAGTTTCGCATCATCAGCACACAGTATGTGCATGGTGCCGAACAGATAGGATGACTGTGTTAATCCATTACCGCTGATCTCCCAAAGCAGACTGCTGGCCGTCTTTGCCGAAGCTTCCGTTTGTCCAAGTATTATGGAAGGTGTTATCAGTGACACACCCAGAATAACGGCAATGAATAGTCGTAACATAATTTATATTTCTTTCCCAAAGGTAAAACAGAACAGAATTGCAGTTGTTCGGGCATTAAAAAAGGCCTTCTGAAAGGCCTGTCGTGATTTCATGGTTTAATGCAGGGAGTTCAGAAAATATTCCTGGGGCAATCCAGTTGCCGTCCGCTGCCTTTGGCTCCGCCGCGGAATTCATTTCTGCCCCCGAATAAACGGTAGCCGATGGTAATTCCCTGGAAATAATACCAGTCTTTCACCTTCTCCCCTCCCCTTGTGGTTCCATCTGCAGGATAAAGAGGATTGCCATCTTTCAATTCGTCGCCCCTGTAGGCCAGTTCAACAGCAACGGGACCTTTCTCCGCCAGCAGGGTATTGTAATCCACATAGCTCTTGCTTAAGTCATCCAGGTAATCCGTGAAAGTTTTTCGCAGGCCGATCTCATACCCGAGCGTAACCTGATCATTCAGCCGGAATTTAATGCCACCGCCAAAAGGAAGGGCCACCTGAACCCGGTTATATGGTTTACGGTCGGGATAGGTACTCAGCCCCTGCCCCTCAGTACCATAGGGTTGCAGGTAATGCTTGTTCCCCAGGGTATCATATGTATATGGATCGTATCCGAACACGGCAATACCGGCAAATACATAGGGAGTAAGCCTTTTTTCATCGAGGTCAAACAAGCGGAATTCAGCCATCAGGTTGCCTTCCAGCAGGCGGGATGTAAAGTTGAGGTTCCGCTTGCGCAGATCCTCCTGTTTATTGAATTTATCATCACCACTGATGGTACCATACATCAGTCCGCCTTTAACGGAAACATGGCCACTAAGATCATACTGCGCACCGAGTCCGAACGCACCATGCGCCTGGTTGGTTGTAATCCTTTTTTCCTGCATATCTCCCTGGTAATTGGATATCCCACCAAACCCGGTAATATGCCAGCGTTGGGCCATCAGTGATAAAGGGAAAACAGCAACAAGAACCAACAGGAATTTTCGCATAATGGTGTTATTGAGTTTACGGTGCAAGGATTGAGCCAAAATAGTTTGTGGCCTGCAGCTATAAACTACAAACCACAAACCAAACTCATAGGAATAACAGAATTTTCTGTTATTGGTATCCTAATATTTTCAGCATGCTTTGTGCAGACTGTTCCTTGGCATAAACCCAATCGACCAGTTTGCCATTTTTATCATGGCCCACAATGATGTGCTTGGGCGACGGGATCATACAATGTTTGATACCCCCGTAACCGCTGATCTGGTCCTGGTATGCGCCGGTATGGAAAAATCCAAGTACCAGGGGTTCACCTGTACCAACTTTGGGCAGGAACACTTCATTGATATGTTCTTCTGAATCGTAGTAATCGTGACTGTCGCAGGTTATGCCTCCCAATACCACCCGCTGGTATTCCTCCTCCCATTTATTGATGGGTAAAAGCAGGAACCTTTCGCCAATGCCCCATGTATCGGGCAGTGTTGTGATGAATGAAGAATCGATCATATACCAGATCTCCCTGTCATTCTGGGTCTTTTGGGCAATAACGGAATAAATATGCGCCATGCTTTCACCTACCGTATAGGAACCGAACTCGGTATAGATATTAGGCATGGGCACTTTGGCTTTTTTACAGGCCACCTTGATATTGCTTACGATCTCGTTGATCATGAACTGGTAGTCGTAATCAAATCCGAGTGAATGTTTGATGGGGAAACCGCCGCCAATATTAATGCTGTCCAGTTCCGGACATATCTTCTTGAGCTGGCAGTAAAGGTTGATCACTTTGTTCAGTTCCGACCAGTAATAGATATCATCCTTGATGCCCTTGTTCAGGAAAATATGAAGCATCTTGAGCTGGAACTTATTCTCATAGCCTTCAATCTGGTCCACATAAAATTCAAGGATGTCTTTTGCGCGTATGCCTAACCGTGAGGTATAAAATGGAAAGTTGGGTTCTTCTTCTGCCGCCACCCTGATGCCCAGTTTGAAAGGGGCGCGTACGGATTTACGATAGTCATCCAGTTCATTCACGTTGTCAAGCACGGGAATCACGTTCTTGAAACCCGAATTGATCAGTCCCGCAATACGCTTGGTGTATGTCTTCTGCTTAAATCCATTGCAGATGATAAAGGTCTCCTTGTTGATCTTCTTCTTCGCATACAGTTTTTTGATAATCTCAATATCATACGCGTAAGAAGTCTCGAGGTGAATATTATGTTTCAGTGCTTCTTCCACCACAAAAGAGAAATGTGAACTCTTGGTACAGTAGCAATAGAAATATTCGCCTTCATATTTGTGCTTTTTAAAAGCGGCGGCAAACATGTTTTTAGCCTTGTTGATCTGCATCCCGATTTTGGGCAGGTAGGTAAGCTTCATGGGCGTACCATATTTATCGATCAGGGCTTTCAGGTTCAGGCCATTAAACTGGAGGTAACCATCTTTTACCTCAAAACCTTCCTGGGGGAAATTGAAGGTTTGGTCTACCAGGTCGAAGTAGGAATTGTTCATCTATCTGTACACGTGGTTAGTTGGGTGATAGCTAATTATCATACAAACCTATAAGAAAAACACGAATTATGCGGAAAGAAAAAAAACCGGCTCTTTTGCAAAAGCCGGTTCCTTTTTGTGATACCTGTTCACATATTATTTTACTGAAGCAACCAGTGCCTTGAAAGACTCAGGATTGTTCATTGCCAGGTCGGCCAGTACCTTACGGTCAAGTCCGATTCCCTTCTCATTCAGCTTGTGAATGAATGTTGAGTAGGTCAGACCTTCTTCGCGTACTGCTGCGTTAATACGGGCGATCCAGAGAGCACGGTATTCGCGCTTCTTGAGTTTACGGCCTACATAGCTGTAGGTCATCCCCTTTTCAACGAGGTTCTTGGCTACGGTATAAACATTTTTACGTTTACCGTAATAACCTTTGGCTTGATTTAAGATTCTTTTCCTGCGTGCCCTTGAAGCAACGGCGTTAACTGAACGTGGCATATGCTAAATAAGTTTAAGTTGTGATTAAAATGATTACCCCTTAAGACCCAGGAGGCGTTGAACAAAATCCATGTTTGGTTTGGCTACAACACCGTCCTTACGCATACCACGCTTACGCTTGGTTGATTTTTTTGTGAGGATGTGACGTTTGAATGATTTCTGGTGAGTCACTTTTCCTGTTCCAGTCACCTTGAAGCGCTTTTTCGCGCTTGAATTGGTTTTTACCTTTGGCATTTTGATAACTAAAATAGTTACGCCCTGCTGGCGCCCCGCACAGGCGGAGACTTATGGAGCCGTTTGGGCAATCATACTATCCGGGGATAGCACCCTTTTGGGAGCGCAAATGTAGCTCAGTTTCCTGAAATAACCAACGGGAGGGTTTTAATTTCTTTCCCTGAAGACACCCTGAGGTGGTAAATGCCGGCCGGCAGACCCGGTATTCCCTGCAAACTTACTATTTGTTGTCCCGGTAACAAGGTTGCCCTGTTGCGCCAGATTACCCTTCCCACCGCATCAGACAACTGGAGTTCAAGCGCCCCCCCGGCCTGCTGCACTATCAGCAGCAACTGGTCTCGTCTGGTGGCCGGAACCGGGAAGAGTCGCACCGCAAGAGAGGCATCCAGATGAACGATCCGGATGGTTGAATACCGGCTGCTGCCATCAGTATAATATACCCGGATCCGGTACTGCCAGCTGCCCGGAGACCTGATTTCCTTATCGGAATAGCTCCATTCAGTTCCTGCCCCGGCGGTAATGGTCTGGATCCTTTGGAAGATCCCCCCTTGTCCATTGGTGACCTCGGCCCGCTCCACCTCAAAACGGAGGATGCCTTCCCTGGAACTGCTCCAGCTCAACAAGGCAAAGTCGGGATTGCGTTGGGCTTTGGCTGAAAACTGAATGGAGGCAATGCTTTGGTTAAATCCGAAATAAAACTCACCATAAGCACCCGCAGGCAGCTCGGCATAATATCCATTGGCAAAAGGCACCAGGTCAAAATCTCCGGGTTCCCATACAGTTAGCATCCCCTCCTCATTGTCGGCGGGATCACCATTAATGGTAGCCGGATTGCCGGCATAGCGGAAAATACTGAGGTCATATGCGCTTCGTTTTACCTGGCAGGTGTCGCAGGGATTGGCCTGAAGCCATTGAGCCAGTTCGGATTCTGCCAGATAGAGTCTCAGCCTGCCTGAATCCGGTAATGCCAACCCGTTGAAGACCCAGTGCCGTGGTAAGATCTTATTCCCGGCGATCTCACGGCTGGAGTTCTGGTTATTGGTAGTAAACCGGAAGGGAACAGAATGGCTTCCCGGGGATATAACTGCAGAAACCGGACCCGCCTCCGGTAAATTGTTCCAGGCTCCTGCTTTTGCGGTTCCGGTCAAATTATAGGATGCCGTTGAAACCGGCTGTTCCAGGTCAAACAGGTGGAAATCATCGATGAAAAATCCCTCCGGCTTTTTTGGCTGAACAAAACGGTCAAATCCCTTCAGTACTGCGCTGATGCGGAACATTACCTGCGCCCAGTTACCAGGCAGGGACACCGAAGCCACCTGCCACCGGTTTTCCAGGGTGCAGCTTTTAAAGGAAGAATCGTTGGCGGGGTACCAGTTGGTAGAGAATGTACCGGGAAGAGGCTTGTAAGGTGCCCAGTTTAAACCTGAATCCAGGGAATATTGAAGATACACTTCGTAATCGTAGTCGCAGATTTCAGGAAGTATGCTCATGGAAAGATGGGGCGATTTCAACGCTCGCAGGTCAAAAACAGGACTGGTGACCTCCCCATAGAGGTATCGCTGGACAGGGGAAATTGAATCATCACCATATACAAGCTTTGATCCCCAGAATTCCTTTCCGTTGGCGGCATTAAAGCTTCCACTGATCAGGGTACCCGAACCCGGCAAGTCATAAGAGCCGGAGGACTCCCACCACTTTCTGCCATTCTCAAAACCATTTAAATAAGGGTATTTATTGATTATTTGCAGGTACCGTAACACTCCGGGGAAACTGTCATTATCGGGGTATTCATCCCCTTCTGCCCGAATATATGGGGTAATGGTATAATCAGAGTTCTCCGGTTCAACTATAATATGAGTAAAGGATATACGGGCAGTATCAAAACCTTTCAGTCCGGGCATAGTCTGTTCCATCCTGCTGCCATCATTAAACCTGACCCCGAAAAAATATGGACCAAAATCTTCCTTCCGGTAATTGTATACGGTGGCAGAAAGCCGAACCGTATCACCGTTAGTTACCGCCGGGGTATATTTACCAATAAAATTAAGGTCAATTACTCCCAGGTCTTTTTCTGGAATAAAAAATTTCAGGTTCTTCAGAAATTGCTGCACTGTATCTGTTTGGGCCTTGCTGACCATGTCTACCCGAACCTGGAAACTGCTACCCGGAGATTGTTTGCCCAGGCGAAGAAAATGTGAGAGACCATACACAGGATGCGGAAAATACAATATCCAGGGGAGACTATCCGCTCCCCTGATACTCATATTGTATCTTTGAATGCCATCATTGGCAATCAGCAGGCGGAGCGGTGTGAGAGTATCAATTCCCTCCAGATTGTAGGTGCCAATTAGTGAAACCGACTGGTCACCAACCCTGGAGATAATCTTAAACGGAATTGAATCAGATGTAACGGTCTGCAGGGTAACAGAGGATGAAGCGGTACTCATATCCCAGTTATCGGCCCCATAAAGGCCTGTAAAACCGGGTTTACGGTAGATTGTATCCTTCAGATTATTAAAATGCTGTGTAAAGGGCATTTTAATGGGATCATTACGGAGGTACCGCCACCAACTGGCGGACTCATTATTATTCAAATCCGGATCACCGGCCGATCGGACAGTGTATGTTAAAAATCTTTCCTCGCCTGGGTTCAGCTGGAGGTAAATCCTGGATTTCCAGTTAAAACTTGCGCCGGCGGCAATCTTGCGGCTCAGGGTATCAGTAAGAACATTCCCCTGGTCATCACTCACGACAAGGATAAACGGACCGCCCAGTTCTGTTGCCCCGCGGTTCCGGATGGAAAGCATAACGGTATCACGTCCACCGGCATCGGACCTGGTCCATTGACGCTGGGTCAACGGGCGTATGGTGGTTTCAAGGGAAATATCACCGTCCGGACCATCGGGGCCACAGGCGATATTGCGGGTTTTGGTTGTTTTGGCAATGGATTTTTCCCCGGTGATGCCATTTTTAACCGGTGCCACAGTAAACCAGTAATCAGGTCCATATCGCAGTGACTTCACTGAAAAAAAGGTATCCGTGGTAATGCCCAGTGACTGATAATCATTTCCGGAAAACCGGAAAACCTCCATCGAATCAACTCCCTGTGCAGGCCGCCACTTCAACCACACATCTTCCCTGCACTCAGGAACAACAGTTAATTGATAGTCGGGCAGAATACTGAACCCTGGCGAGGTTTGTACTTCCCCCGTTAGCCTATTGGTTATCCGGACGCGGGTTTGAGTGGACACCAGGTTGGGAATAGTCCAGGTTATTCTGCCCGGAAGGGTTGAACTGCCGGTTACGGGGAACCAGGAAACCCCGTTATCGGTTGTATAATGAAATTCCAGGTTGCTGACAGCCGGTGTGCCAGGCCCTTCCCAGATAATATTTCTTTTCTGCCCGGGTTTCCACAACTCCCCCCCGGCAGGTTGCAAGAGCCTGAGGTTTGCTTCCGAATGATGATAAACCACCTGGAAAGACTGCGGACCAAAAGGTATGCGGTAGCCTTTGACCCTAACAGTATAGGTACCGGGATTGGCGTTTTTTATTACTACCTGCTCAATATTGTTGAGATGGTCCTTTCCAGGTTTGGCCGGAGTCGTTAAACCGGCTGCGGAAGTGTCGAGCACAAATGGTTCATGGATGGATCCGTCCGGTGCCTGGACGGTAAGGTCCAGGTCATTCACCAAACTCAGGTAACTGAAAACAGAAGCCGGTCGGTCATGCCAGTATAACATGATCCGGAAGTCAGATTTCGCTTCCGTTAACCGGATGGTATAGGTCCACTCGTTATCCTGTTCAACCGCTCCCTGCTGATAAGTTTTGTTCTGTATGGCTGCTACTGCGGCCCTTGCATTCAACCAGCCGAATCCATTGGTATAATCAACACCGGGAATACCGATATCAGTGGCAGTATTGCATACAATAGCCTTGAGCAGGTCTCCCGGTGGGTTGTTGTGGTTATTCAGTTGCCGGTAGCGTTCCACCAGCAGGGCCAATGCGCCACTCACCTGGGGCGCGGCCATGCTGCTGCCATAATCAGTGGAATAACGGTTCAGTGTGGAGGTTGAATTCACCCCGTCTCCGATGGCGGAGATTTCTGGCTTGATACGTCCATCCACTGTCGGTCCTTTGGACCAGCGGAATACAGTTGCATCGGTGTTGGTGGTTCCTACCGTAATAACATTTTTTGCCGCCTGGAAAGCATTGTCGATGGTTTTATACCCCTGCGGGAATTCCGCGCATCGCAGGTTGCCGCTGTTACCCGCAGCAAATACATGCACCAGTTCGGGGTATTTGATCACCTGGTTGTCGATATACCAGCAATTACCACTGTAATAACCTGAAACAGGATTACAGGAACTGCCGGCACCATAGGAATTGTTAGTGACCTGCATGCCATAGCGCGACAAATAATCGGGCGATTTTACCAGGATGTCAGTGAAGTTCTCAACCAGGAGTTTCGCGGCTGGAGCGTTCCCCTTCATAGCCGGATCCTGAATTCCCGCCCCGGCCATGATTCCTGCCACCATGGTAGCATGATAGGAGCCGCTATAAGTTTGTCCTTCTTCGTTATACCGGTGGTCTATATGATAGATCCTGCCATTATCACCAAGGCCTAAGGCCACCCCGCTCCCCTTAAGCGCGGGCAATTCAGCCGATCCGTTCTGCACCAGGTCAGACAGGTGACTGTCAGTAGCGCCATTGTTGAACGCTTTCATTTCGGGGGCATCCATCACCTGCAATACATAAGGCTGGTCCATCAACAGGTCCAGTGCATCTCCCCTGACCTGGATTTCCACCAGGTGGGGTGCCAGGAACCGGTTGATCTTATAGGCCATGCTCCTGCCACTGAGGGTTTGCCGGAACAGGGATTTCAGTTCATTGGAATCCACTTCCGGAATAACTTGAACATGATATGCCTGCACTGGCATGCTGCGCAGGGCTGATCTGGTGGTGGTTGTTTGTGGTATTCCATTGCGCAGACCGCGGGATATCGGCAGTATTTCCTGCACACCGAGTTGCTGCAATTGTGTCAAACTGATCCGCTTACTGAAGGATGCCAGCCACGCATTATCGGGGATATATTCATAAAGGGTGATGCCATTCCGGGCGAGGGATTGGCGTTGTTTGGGATCGGGTATTTTTTCGAGCTGAAGAATGACCCAAACTTTCTGCATAGCTCTTGCACCAGACAAAGCAGGATCGGCCGGGTCTAAAGTATTTAATTGATATTTTCCGGAAGAAAGGCTGTTCCTGAGTCTCAGAGGCTGACGGTTACCGGGCTGCGATTTTGCTTGCTCTCCCATCATTAATAGGCAAAGCAATAGAAGGATAGCGGGGGTAAGGAGCCAGGATTTAATCATTCTTTCAGAAATCATCCTCAATTTAACAAGCTTAAAGGCAAAATATAATCCTTTTCCTGCCAAATATGAAAAAAACCCGCTGGTTAGCGGGCTTTTTTCTTTAAATGAAGTGTATGATTATTCTGCAGAATCTTTCTTCTTCTTCTGGCTCTTAGGCGCCCAGATGGCCAGCATTCGCTTTCCTTCCATTTTCGGCATGCCTTCAAGGACACCAAATTCGGACAGGCGTTCGGCAAATTTCAGCAGCAGCAACTCACCCCGGTCCTTGAACTGGATGGCCCTTCCACGGAATTGCACATATGCTTTCACCTTGTTTCCTTCTCGAAGAAACTCTTCCGCGTGCTTAGCCTTAAAGTTGAAGTCATGGTCATCCGTATTCGGGGTGAAACGGATTTCCTTCACTTCTGACTGCTTGGCTTTCGCCTTCATTTCCTTTTCCTTCTTCTTCTTCTCGTAAAGGAATTTATTGTAGTCAATGATCCTGCACACCGGAGGATCAGCATTTGGAGAGATCTCTACCAGGTCGAGTCCCTGGTCCTGAGCCATCCTTTGTGCTTCCTGGATAGAGTAGACACCTACTTCTACATTGTCCCCAACCAATCGTACCTGCGGTACGCGGATCATCTGGTTGGTCCTGTGTTCCTGTTGTTGTTCTTTCCTGAACCTGGGATTAAAAGCCCCCCTTGGAGGTCTGGGTGGAAATGCCATTTATTTTATTTGATTAAACAATTACTACCCGAAAATATTACATTTTTCATTCACTGCTGCTGCGATCTGCAATTTCCCGTGAAATCACCCCGATAAACTCCTCTACGGGCATGGTTCCGGCATCGCCTTTGCCGTGACGGCGGATGGAAATCAGCCCTTCGTTCATCTCTTTCTCCCCTACCACCAGCATATACGGCACTTTCAACAGTTCGGTATCGCGGATTTTCTTGCCGATCTTTTCATTGCGGTCATCGATGGAAACCCGCACCCCGGCTTTACGGAGCTGCTTGCGGACCGATTCGGCATAAGGCATGAACTTGTCGCTGATGGGCAGGATCTTTACCTGCTGCGGTGCCAGCCAGACCGGCAAACGGCCGGCATAATGCTCCAGCAGGAACCCGATAAAACGCTCATGCGTTCCCAGTGGGGCACGGTGAATAATCAGCGGGGTCTCGTGCTGGTTATCCTGGGTGGTATACTCCAGTTTGAAGCTGCGACCCTGGGAGAAATCCACCTGGTTGGTGGCCAGGGTAAATTCGCGGCCAATCACGCTGTATATCTGAACATCGATCTTGGGACCGTAAAAAGCTGCTTCGTCCTGCACTTCCACAAATGGAATCCCGGAGTCGATCAACACCTGGCGAACCATGGCCTCGGTCTCTTTCCAGAGTTCCGGTTCGTTCACGTATTTCTTACCCAGTTTATCCGGTGAGTGCAGGCTGAGTCGCATTACGTATTTATCAACACCGAAGATCTTGAAATATTTCAGGTACATTTCATTCACCGACCTGAATTCCTGCTCAAACTGGTCCTTGGTGCAATAAATATGTGCGTCGTTCATGTGCAGGCAGCGAACCCGCATCAGTCCGAACAATTCACCACTTTGCTCATAGCGGTAAACAGTACCGTATTCCGCAATCCGGTATGGAAGGTCGCGGTAGCTTTTCGGCTCCGCCGCGAAGATCTTGTGGTGGTGGGGACAGTTCATGGCCCGCAGGTAGTACTTCTCCCCTTCCAGTTCCATGGGCGGGTACATGCTGTCTGCATAATAAGGCAGGTGCCCGCTGGTGAGGTACATACTCTCCTTGGCAATATGTGGCGTTACAACCCGGTGGTAACCGGCTTCTTCTTCAGTTTCCTTGGCCAGCTTTTCCAGTTCTTCAATAATGATGGTACCGTTGGGCATCCACATGATCAGGCCCTGGCCCACATCATCGTCCATGGTATAGATACTCAGTTCCTTGCCCAGCTTGCGGTGGTCGCGTTTTTTCGCTTCTTCCAGCAATGCCAGGTATTCGTCCAGTTCTTTCTGGCTGGGGAAGCTGACACCGTATACGCGGGTCAGCATCTTGTTTTTGTCATCACCTTTCCAGTAAGCGCCGGCAATATTGGTGAGCTTGAAAGCCTTTATCAGACCGGTATGCGGGATATGCGGTCCGCGGCAGAGATCGGTAAAACCGCCCTGGGTATAGAATGTAATGGTGCCGTCTTCCAGGTTTTGCAGCAGGTCGAGCTTGTATTCATCACCTTTTTCAGCAAAATAAGCAACGGCCTCAGCCTTGGGAACTTCCTTGCGAACGAACACATTGTTCTGTTTGGCCAGCTCTGCCATTTTAGCTTCCAGCGCGCGAAGGTCTTCCTCCGTCATGCTCCTGTCACCCAGGTCGATATCATAATAGAAACCATTGTCAACCGGAGGTCCAACCCAGAATTTCACTCCCGGAAACCTTGATTCGATGGCTTCTGCCATCAGGTGGGCCGTTGAATGCCAGAAAGTGGATTTTGCATCCTTCTCGTCCCATCCCAGTAATTTGATCTGGGCATCTTCATAAATCGGGCGGTTGAGGTCCCATACCTGGCCGTTCACGGAAGCGGCCAGTACCTTGCGGGCCAATCCCTCGCTGATGGATTTTGCAATCTCAAGGGCGGAAGTGCCGGGCGCATATTCACGCTGGGCGCCATCCGGAAAACTGATTTTGATCATTTGTTGTCTCCTGTTTTTAATCCTGCCATTCTACGAACACGGCAGTAAGGGCTGCAAAATTAACGAACTATTGCCAGAATAACTGGTTGAACGGTATGAAATTGCGCTTCCTTTTTGTTTAAATTGAATCGATAACTTGCATACATGCGGAGCATTTTACTTCTGGCACTGATTATTTGCGGGATCTCGTCCTACGGGCAGGACCTCACCGGTATCTGGCGCGGGCAATTTCGTCAGCAGGACAGGGTGCTGCAACTGATGGACATGGAAAACCGCTACCGCTTTGAAGTGCAGCTCGACCAACGCGGAAAGGCATTTAACGGGGTTACGTATTCCTATAAAACCACTGAATTCTACGGCAAAGCCACCGCGAAGGGCACCATCCATACCGGAACCAAAAAGGTTTACCTGGAAGAATTGAAAATCGTGGATGTGCGCATGCGCAGCGGCAGTGATGCCTGTGTGATGACCTGTTTCCTCCAGTACAGCAGAAATGGCAAGGAAGAGTTCCTGGAAGGTACTTATGTCAGCATGAACACCTCTGATTCCACTGATTGTGGCAGGGGGACGGTTTTCCTGAGGAGGGTGCAGGAATCCGATTTTTTTAAGGAGCCCTTCCTGGTGAAACGTGAAGCTGAAAAGCGCAAGGCAGAACTGGCAAAAGCAGCGCGGCCTAAACCAGGACCGCTGGCGAAAAATGATACGGTCAAACAACCTGGGAAACCGGTTCAGCCGCCTGCAAAACCACCCCAGAAACAACCTGTACTCCCCACCCCTGCAAAACCTGTGGCCCCACCTGAACCCAGGGATGTACAGGCTTCCACAGTTCCATCGAATTTGGAGCGGGAACCCAACAAACCAAAAGCGCCCCTGGTAATTCCGCCGGTATTGAAGAATCGGGAAAATGAACTGGTGAAGACCTTTAGCGTCAATACCCGGGAGATAACCGTAAGCCTGTATGACAATGGCACCATCGATAAAGACACTGTTTCGGTTTACCTGAATAAAAAACAGGTTGTAAACAGGCAGATGTTATCTCTGAATCCCATTACCCTGACCATTGAACTGGATGAGGAGAACGATTACCATGAACTGGTGATGGTAGCCGAAAACCTCGGCGAGATCCCGCCAAATACTTCCCTGATGGTAGTAAAAGCCGGCAACAAACAATATGAAGTACGGATCACTTCCACCGAACAGAAGAACGCCGTCGTCATCTTTAAATTCGAAAAGGAAAAATAATCCCCCCCCAACAACAAACCCCCAAATTCGCACATGCGGCTCATTATATCCTTAGTAGCTCTTTTTCTCTTTCAGGTTTCCTTTGGCCAGGACCTCAATGGCATCTGGCGGGGCACGCTTACCCAGGAACCCGGAGGCTGTTTCCCGGTGTACAATCTCGAGATCCAGATCGTCGCCGGCGGAGACCGCCTGCAGGGCAAGGCCTTTGATTATTATGATAAAACCCGCTTCGTAAAACATCATTTTACCGGCAGGTACAATACATTGAATAAAAGGATGGTGCTGATAGAAGACCGTGTACTGGAAGTAAATATTCCGGGCGATTGCGTGGTTTGCACTAAAACATATGACCTCAGCTGGTCGAAGGAAAATGGCCGCGAGGCACTTACCGGAACCTGGAAAGGGGTGGAATCAGACAGTAAAAAAAACTGTCCGCCGGGAAAAATCACGCTCTACCGGGTAGCTACAACCGAATTCCCGGTTGATATTGACCAGCCGGAAGAACTGGCCAAATTACAACAGAGCATACAACTGGCGGAACGCGAGACAGAAATTGTCCGCACCCTGGAACTGGATACACCCAATATTAAGATCGACCTCTACGACAATGCAGAAATCGACAACGATACGGTGACAATTTTCCTGAACAACAAATTGCTGCTCTATAAGCAGCGCCTCACGCAACTTCCCCTGTCTGTTTCGCTGAAAGCCTTTCCCGATACGGATTACGAGCTGCTGATGTATGCCGATAACCTGGGCAGTATTCCGCCCAATACTGCGCTGATGGTAGTTACGGCCGGAAAGAATAAATATGAAGTCAGGCTGAGTGCATCGGACAAAAAAAATGCGGCAGTTAGGTTCAGGTTGAAACAGGAGAGATAGCGCGATTTCACCCGTCGGGTGGTGAGATTTCTCCCGTCTGGGTGGCCACACCGAACTCCACCAAAAAGCCACCCGGCGGGTGGAATCTCACCCGACGGGTGAAATCTCACTTACCCCCTATTCACAATTTAAAGTTCCAGGTAACACTTGGAATGATTGGAAACAGGCTCACCTGGCGGGCATCAACTTTCAGGGTGCCGTCATAGGGGCTGCCCGTTTGGTCGTAGTAAAGGAAATAAGGATTGAGGCGGCTGTAAACATTGTAAATACTGAATACCCATGAACCTTTGATCCGGCGCGGCTTTTTCGGAACGGGCGTATAAGTGGCGGATAAATCCAGGCGATGGTAGGATGGCATCCTGTACTGATTAATCTTACTGTATTCCTGGGTCAGCACGCCATTGATGATATAAAATCTTTCCGGTAGCGTGGTGGCATTTCCGGTACCATACACAAAAACAGAGGATAGCTTCCATTTACTGCTAAGTTCATAGGTGCCAACAACAGAAAGGTCATGCCGGCGATCATGTCTTGCCGGGTATTTATTACCCTCATTAAGGTCTGGGAACCTGCGCCAGGTCCAGCTCAGCGTATAACCCACCCACCCTGTGAAACGTCCTTTGTTCTTTCGTACAAAAAACTCCGATCCATAACTCCATCCATCACCAAAAACGAATTCCTCCTCCGGATCTTTTAATGAAGGCGTATATCCCTCGCGGTATTCGATCTGGTTCTCCATCTGCTTGTAGTATAGCTCAACAGAGGTTTCGAACTGGTTGTCCTTAAAATTCCTGAAGAAACCCGCAGCATATTGCCAGCTGATCTGAGGCCTCACGCGAAAAGTACTGGGCACCCAGAGATCTGTGGGCAGTGTGGACCCTGCATTACTGACAAGATGGATATACTGGTAATTGCGTGAAACCGAAGCCTTGACGGAAGTTGCATCATTGATACTGTAACGGGCCGTCAGCCGGGGTTCCAGTCCGCCATGGTTTTTCACCCGGTCGCCTTTGCCGAATAAAGTACTGTCTGTTTTATTGCCGTTCTGGTCGCGCTCATACGCTATATAATCGCCCACCTGGGTGAAATTACTGAAACGCACCCCTGCGCTGACCTGCAGTTTATCACTGAGTTCCCAGTCGTCCTGCAGGTAAATAGCGGCTTCGCGGGCATATTTGCGTTGGGCATTATTGGGAATGAAATCAACCGAATCGGAACGGCCGCTCACAAGGTTGGGCTTGAACACATGGTGCGTATAATGCGCGCCCCATTTCAGTTTGTGTTGCGGAGAGGGATAATAATCCATATCAAATTTCGCCGTCAGATCGCGGATACCGGAACGAACATTGAAGGTCAGGTTATTCTGGGTGGCATTGAAAGCGAAGTTGTAATTATTGAAAACAAGCGTGGTGTTAGAAAACAGTTTTTTATGGAAGAGATGGTTCCAGCGCAGGGTGGCTGTGGCATTGCCCCAGGGAATATTTGCACTGAAGGATCGCTGG
Organism: Flavihumibacter stibioxidans; assembly: GCF_014332695.1. Taxonomy (GTDB): domain Bacteria; phylum Bacteroidota; class Bacteroidia; order Chitinophagales; family Chitinophagaceae; genus Flavihumibacter; species Flavihumibacter stibioxidans. Next base: position 227,363 of record NZ_MBUA01000001.1, read on the forward strand.
TTGTTGTTGAAATCAAACACATCACGACCAAAATAACCACTTAGGTACAACCGGTCCCTGTCGGAAAATTTATAATTCACTTTGGTATTCAGGTCATAGAAATAATATCCCGACCCGTAAAAAGAGCTGCTCTTTTTGATAAATGGTTTGGTCAGCGCATCCACATAGGTACGCCGGGCAGATACCATAAAGGAAGCCTTGTCCTTTTTGATTGGTCCCTCAATGGACAGTCGTGAAGCGATCAGCCCGATACCACCTTCCACTACCGTCTTTTTCATATTGCCGTCCTTCATAGCAATGTCCAGTACCGATGAAAGCCTGCCACCGTATTGCGCCGGCATCCCACCCTTGATAAGGGAAATATTCCTGATGGCGTCCGAATTGAAAACTGAAAAAAAACCGAACAGGTGCCCTGAATTATACACAACTGCATCATCCAGCATGATCAGGTTCTGGTCCGCCCCCCCACCCCGCACGTAAAAGCCGGCATTCCCCTCGCCTGCATTGCGCACGCCGGGTAATAGTTGCAGTGTCTTCAGGATATCAACTTCGCCAAAGACTACGGGCAGGGATTTCACCTGGCTGATACTTAGGTCAATCTTTCCCATCTCTGCATTACGCACATTGCCGTCCCTGCGTTTGGCGTAAACTACCACCTCTTCGTTGGTGGTCATGCGGGGCGACAATACCATGTTTTCAGATCTGTCACGGTTCAGTATAACCGAAATGCGGAAGGATTCATATCCGGCATAGGAGCAGGTTATCTCATAGCTTCCCGCGGGCAGGGTGATGGAATAATATCCGTAATTATTGCTGTTCACGCCCTTACCCTTTCCCTCCACTGAAATGGAAGCCCCGATCAGGTTCTCACCGGAAAGGGAATCCTTTATGTATCCGCTGAGTGTAAATTTCTGCTGCGCCCGGAGATTTCCGGCCAGGAACAGGATCACCAGCACCAATATCAGCCCGTGTAAACCTTTTAACATATTCATAAAAATACCAGCAATCCAACAAAACAATGGTTGATTGGTTCGGAAATTCCTTCCCAATCGGCCTTTTATTTTAACTTTGCGCCCCATGTTAGTAGGATTACAGAATGTTACGTTTGAATTTGGTGCGCGGGTAATTGTAGCCGATGCCACCTGGCATATCCAACCCAATGAGCGGATTGGCCTGATTGGTTATAATGGTACCGGAAAATCTACCCTGCTGAAGTTGCTGGTGGGCGAATACCAGCCCTCTGCCGGAACGGTGGAGCGCAGCCGCGGAACCACCATCGGATACCTGCACCAGGACCTCCTGAGTTTCGACACCAATAATTCCATTTTGGATGTTGCGCTCAGCGCGTTCGAAAAAGTGCAGCAACTGGAGAAGGACATCGAGCGGCTGGGCAGGGAACTGGAAGCCACCGGCGACGAAAAGATCCTGCACGAATACTCCGATAAATTACACGAACTCGAGACACTCGGTGGTTACGATATCCACCACCGCACCGAAGAAGTGCTGCATGGACTTGGATTTGAACAGAAAGACCTGGGCCGCCCCTATCGCGAATTTTCCGGAGGCTGGCGGATGCGCGTGCTCCTGGCCAAGATGATCCTGCAGGCGCCTGACCTGCTCCTGCTCGATGAACCGACCAACCACCTTGATCTTCCTTCGATTGAATGGTTGGAAAAATACCTCCAGCATTATAAGGGTTCAGTTGTGATCGTCAGTCACGATAAGTTTTTCCTGAACCGGATGGTGACCAAGATCGTGGAAGTGTACCAGAAGCAACTGCATTTCTATAACGGAAACTACGAGTTCTGGGAACAGGAGAAAGCCATGCGGGTGGAACTGCAGCAGCGGGCATTCGAAAACCAGCAGGAATATATCCGGCAGCAGGAAAGATTCATAGAGCGTTTCCGCGCCAAGGCCACCAAGGCTGCGCAGGCACAAAGTGCCATGAAGCGGCTCGATAAGTTGGACCGGATCGAAGATGTGGAGATCGAGCGCCCCAATATCAAGATCAATTTCCGCATCGACAAAACTCCGGGTAAGATCCTGGTAGAGTTAAAAGATGTCACTAAAAAATACGGCGAAAATATCATTGTGGACCATGCCTCTGCCGAAATTGAACGGGGCGATAAGATCGCACTGATCGGTGCCAACGGAAAAGGTAAATCGACCCTGCTGCGGATCATCGCCGGAGTGGAGACATTCGATGGCGAACGCAAATGGGGCCATAATGTGGAGGAAAGTTTCTATGCCCAGCACCAGCTTGAGGCTCTTGACGTGAACAATACGATACTGGATGAAATGAAGACCTGCGGCAGCCAGAAAACGGAGCAGGAACTGCGCACCCTGCTGGGTTGTTTCCTGTTTGGCGGGGAAGAAATTGACAAGAAGATCAAGGTACTCAGCGGTGGTGAAAAAGCAAGGGTGGCACTGGCAAAAACCATTGTCAGCAAGGCCAACTTCCTGATGCTCGATGAACCGACCAACCACCTCGATATGCACTCAGTGGAACTGCTGGTGGAAGCCCTGAACAAATACGAAGGCAGTTTTATCCTGGTGAGTCACGACCGTTATTTTATCTCCAAAGCGGCCAATAAGATCTGGGAGATCGAAGACCATAAGATCAAGGAATTCAAGGGCACTTATAATGAATGGATCGAATGGAAAGAACGCATGGCAAAAAACGCCGCAGCAGCAGCGGCGGCGGAAAAGGCCGGCAACAGCGCGGTACCGGTTCAGGTAGCAGCAAATGGAAAAACTGCTGTGGCTGCGAAAGTGGCGGAACCCGCGGTGGCAGCCAAACCTGCTGCCAACCAACCCATTAATAAGGAACGCAACAAGGAATTGCAGCGTCTGCAAAAACAGTTCAACCTGCTGGAAGACAAGATCGCTAAAGTGAAGTCACGCAAGACGGAACTGGAAGCTGCCCTGGCTGACCCGGCCACCTATTCTGATAAAGTCCGTTTTACGGAAGCAGAAACCGCTTATAAAAAGAACGGTGCCGAACTGGATGAACTGAACGGCCAGTATGAAATTGTTTTTGAAAAGATAATGGAACTCGAAGGGGAAATGGAGTAACTTCATCGGGTATGAGTTTTCGGAAAACAGCTACCCTGATCCTGTTTATTAGTTTTCTTTTTTCAGGTCTTCAAACCTGGTCGCAACAAACCCAGCGCCCGAAGATCGGGCTAACGCTGAGTGGCGGTGGCGCCAAGGGCCTTGCCCACATCGGCATCCTCAAAGCAATAGATTCCGCCGGATTACAGGTCGATTATGTGACCGGCACTTCCATGGGCGCCATTGTCGGCAGCCTCTATGCTGTTGGATACAGCGGTGATTCCATCTTACAGATCGCGAGGGGACTCAACTGGAACGTTTTACTGAGTAACAAATCTCCCCTGAACGCCTTCATTATGGAGGAAAAGAATGAGTATGGCCGTTATGCCCTTGAACTGCCCATGCAGTCCGGAAAATTCATCCTTCCCTCCGGTGTGCTGGAAGCGGAAGAACTCTGGCTCAAATTCAATGAGCTCTACAGTCCGGTATATGGCGTGCGCGATTTCTCCCAACTGAATCGGCCCTTCAAGTGTATCGCTACCGACCTCGAAACCGGTGAGGCAGTGGTGCTGGAAAACGGCGACCTGATCAGTGCTGTGCGGGCCAGTATGGCCATCCCCTCCGTGTTCACTGCGGTTACCCATGGAGGTAAGAAACTGGTGGATGGCGGCATCATCCGGAATTTCCCGGTGAGTGATGTCAGGAAAATGGGCGCCGATATCGTTATAGGCAGCAATGTATCCACCGGGCTGCAAAAAGCGGAAAAAATCAATACCCCCATCCAGATCCTGATGCAGATCGCTTTTTTCAAGGAGGCTGAACTGAACAAGGAAGAGATTGCACTCTGCGATTATTATATCGACCAGCCGGTGGAAAAATACAATTCCGCCAGTTTCAACTACAGCGATTCACTGATAGAGATCGGACTTAAAATGGGCGACCTGTATTATCCTTATTTCAGGAAACTGGCCGACTCCCTCAATGCCATTTATGGTCAGCCGCAACCAGTAGCCTTTCCTGAAGTGAATAAAAAAATTACCCTCCGCCATATCCTGAGCGACAGTCTGAAATACATCAGCAAGCCCTTTCTCCGTAAAATGCTGGGGCTGAAGGAAGGGGCTGCCTATACCGTAAATGACCTGGAAGCCGCCATCCGCCAGGCATACGGCACCCGTTATTTTAACCGGTTGTATTACCAGCTGCACCCGGTAACAGACGGAGTAGCCGATATGCAGATCATAGCCGAAGAGAATGCACCCGTGGCAGCTAAACTTGCAGTCAACTTCAATACCCTCAGCAATATCATGCTGATTGCCAATTTATCGGTACGAGATTTCTTTGGTAAGAACAGCCGAACCTCCGCCACTTTCGGACTGTCAGAAAACACCCGCATCAGGCTGGAGCACATACAGGTGTTCAGCACCAAAAAGCTACCACTGGCATGGATATCCGAATTATACCTGGAACGTCAGGACCTGCCTACCTATGCCAATTACAAACCACTGGGGTTGTCGCGTGAAACCAGTATCTACTTTGACAGCAGGCTGCAGCTGGCGTTTAAGAGAAGGCAGTTATATGCAGCTGGCATCCACCGTGAAAGAGTCAATTTCAGACCCCAGACGGTTTCACTGCGGGATATAGATGGAAAAAATTCATATATGCAGGCTTACATGCGGTATGAATACAATTCGCATGACCGCCTTTTTCTGCCCAGGAAGGGAACCTATTTCCTGTTTGAACCTTCCTTCATATTTGCCCAGAGTCCCAATGCCACTTTCAAAGCCAACGGGGTGCCCTATTTCAATATTGATTCTCTTGGATTGAAATTCGGTTCATTCGGCCGGTTGAAATTCCTGATCCAGAAAGTATTACCGGTAAGGTCCCGCCAGTTCCTCACCCTGCAGGCGGAAGCCGGTGCCAATTTTACGCGCTCACAGTTCATCTTCCATGATTTTCTCATCGGCGGCATGACCCCTGTAATGCGCAACCAGGTCAGCTTCGCCGGATTACAGGACGCGGCTGTTAACGCCAACAGCCTGGTGAAAGGAGCCATCAACTGGCGCTATCATTTTACCGGAAGCGTATATGCCGCGGCCAGTTTCAACCTGATGTACCACTCCTTCCTGGAGGAAAGATTTGATACTTATCCCAATAATATTCTAAGTGGTTATGGACTGACCCTGGGAATCGATAGCCCTATCGGTCCGCTGGAATTCAGTTTTATGTACAGCGACCAGAGCCAGCGCCTGAAGAACTACGTGAACCTGGGATTCAAGTTCTCAAGACAAATGTTTTAAGGAGTGCGACCTAAGCCCCCTACTGAATTTCTTGCCTTTACGAAATCGCTTACCAGGTAGGCGATCAGTTTACCTGTATTATCTGACTTGCGACCATCGCTAAGTTGCGAAGCCCCTTCGCATATATGCAGGTATGCCGGCTTCAGGTCCATTGCAACAAAATTGAGGTACTGGCGGGCATTCGCCGCCGTAACGCCCGATGGGGTAACGGCGCTGCTCAGGGTGTTTTCCACTACGTCTAGATCCAGTTCAATTCCGCACCAGTTATCATCTACAAAATTACTGGCATGGGCCACTGCCTGCATGAAATGCCTTTTCTCGTGCAGGAAAATGTCTTCAAAAGTGACCAGGTCCAGGAAAGGATTGTTCACGAAATCGACCCACACATTCTGCGGGATATAATTCTCCTGCGCTCCAATAACACAGTATTTCTGTAGATAACCATCTTCCTCGGCATAACGGAAACCATTACCCGAATGACGGCCTTCAGCGGGGCGGAAATCAGTATGGGCATCTAGGTTGATGGCATTGATCTGGGCAAGGGGTAATCTGCCGCTCTTCAACAGACCTTTGGCACTGCCCTTGATCAGCGGATAGGCATTGTTGTGACCACCACCAATGGCAATTGGAATTTTACCTGCGGTTTGAATTTGCCTGGCAAGGGCTTCCACTTCCCCGTCGATCTGGCTGACGGCATGACGATAGGCATCGATCTTCTCTTCTTCACTCCTGGCGTGGTTTTCAATCAGGTACTGCAGGTCTCCGAAATCAAAATGCCCCAGCAACAATATCTCCTCCCCTGTCATGAAATCATTGCTCTGGATATTCAGGAAGGCGGTGAGAAAAGGCAGCCAGGCGGAATCTGCACCTCCCCGGCCATAGTTCGCTTTTACACCGATGTCTTCGGGAATACCAAACAGGATATACTTCGCAGTTGTCTTACTCAGTTTCTCCTCAAACTGCTCTGGGTCGTTCACCACCAGCAGGCGTTCACCCAGTTTGGTTTCAAACCGTCTTAAACGGGTCAGGTACAGAAGATCCTGCTTATTGTAAAATTTAAAATGAGGGATGGTCACAATCGATGGTTTTATCACTGAATATAATTAATTCAGACAAATTGACCCGCGATCATCACCCTTTCAATAAGGTTGTTGCCAAAAGAATATGGCAGGAAGGCCAGGGAAGGAACCGGTTGGGTAAGGACCAGGTTGGCCAGTTTACCGCGGGTGATGCTGCCGGTGATATCACCAACGTCCATCGCGAATGCCCCGTTGAGGGTGGCGGCATTAATGGCTTCTTCAGGCTGCATTTTCATCCGGATACAACTCATGGCCACCACCAGGTTCATATTGTAACTGGGTGAGGAACCGGGATTGAAATCACTTGCCAGCGCAATGGCGCAACCGGCATCTATCAGTTGCCGCGCGGGCTGGAAAGCCATGCCCAGGAAAAATGCTGCTGTAGGCAGCAAAGTGCCGATGGTATCTGACCCGGCCAGGCATTGAATGGCTGCATCATCCATGGTTTCGAGATGATCCACCGACAGGGCATTGAGCGCCACTCCGATTTCAACACCCTTCGATAGATTCAACTGGTTGGCATGTATTTTAGGTTGAAGTCCATATTGCATACCAGCCCGGCAGATGCGTTCCGTTTCTTCCGGGGAAAAGAATCCGGTTTCGCAAAACACATCAATATAATCTGCCAGATTTTCTGAAGCGATAACGGGCAGCATCTCCTCCTCGATCAGTTGCAGGTAGCCTTCGTGGTTATCGCGATAGGCCAAAGGGTAAGTATGCGCGCCGAGAAAGCTGGCTTTGACGGGTATGGGTGATGTGGCTTTCAGTCGTTTAATGACCCGCAGCATTTTAAGTTCTCCCTCAACCGTTAATCCGTAACCGCTTTTGACCTCAATGGCACCTGTACCGAGTTTTATGGCTTTGTTTAGGCGTTCTTTCGCCAATTGGTACAATTCCTCTTCCGGCATGGCATTCAGCCTGTTTGCAGAGTTCAGAATGCCGCCGCCCTTGGCCGCTATTTCAGCATAACTGAGGCCCTTTATTTTATCGATGAATTCCGATTCCCTGCTGGCGGCAAATACCAGGTGGGTGTGGCTGTCGCACCAGGCAGGCATCAGAATGCGGCCGGAGGCATCGATCACCTGACCGGCATGGATGTCAGGCGGCATTTCCGACATGGGTCCGAAATCCCTGATAGTATTGTCATCAGTCAGCAGCCAGGCGTTTTCAATCACGGGCAGGTGCGCCAGTGCAGCGCCTTTCAGCGGCCCTTTGCGGATGGTATCCGGCGAATGCGTGCCGGCAAGGATTGCGATATTTTTAAATAAAACGGACATGCCTGTTTATTGTATCCGGGCTTATAGTTCTTTCCAAACCTTGTGTGCGAATTGTTCCAATGAAGGATCACGGGCCCCCATCAGCAGCAATACACAGTTTTCGGTCAGATGTGGCCGCAAGTGCGTCAGTAATTCATTGCGGTCTTCCGCGAAATAAGCATTCTTCCCCAATGCACGGATGTCCTGTATCAAATCATTGGCGGAGATATCTTTTGTGGCTGTACCACCCGCATAGAAAATCTCACTCATCCATATTTCGTCTTCCGGTCTTAACACCCGGGATATTTCCTGTACAAAATCATGGCGGAGGAAACGCGTTGGTCCGTAACCGTGAGGCTGGAACCAGGCTATGACCTTCGGGGCTATGGGCTGGCAGGCTTCAATGCTGGCGGCGCATTTGGCCGGATTGTGCGCATAGTCGTCGATCAGCCATACGCCATGTTTGTGTCCAATTACCTGGTGGCGGCGATAAATGCCCTCGTATTGTTGCAGGGCTTCGGCAGCGGTGTTAAGATCAACACCCAGTATATTGGCGATGGTTGCAGCGGCAAGGGCATTTTCCATATTATGCCTTCCCACCAGTTTCATTTTAAATGGCACATGGTTGATGGTAAAGGAAATGGCAAGTCCTTCCTGTTTGAAATCGCGGGCAATATAACCAGCCTGACAGTTCTCGTGATGACAGAAATCAAAATTAAGATCCGAGCTTAATTGTGCTGCCAGCGGGTGACTCCGGTTCACCACAAAACGGTTGCTGTTCTGTTTAAAATTGGTGAAAACATCCATCAATACATCGATCTCCTTATGGTCCTTGTCTACATTCAGCAACAAGCCGATCTCTGGAAAATATTGAACGATGGAACCATCGCTTTCATCTGCTTCGATCACCAGCCAGTCGCCCTTACCTACTTTTGCGTTCCCGATTTTGCCTTCACGGATAATACTTACCAGTCCCGCCCCGCTGATGATACTCGGTTCCAGACCGGCAAACTGGAGGATATCAAAGAGCATGGCACTGGTGGTGGACTTGCCCGATGTGCCGCCCACCGCGATGGTCTTTTTGCTTTTCGCGATCATCGCCAGCAGTTCACTGCGTTTGATGATGGGAATATTTAAGGAACGGGATTTGATCACTTCCGTAACGGTTTCTTCCACTGCGGCCGACACCACCACCAGGTCGGTGTTTTCGTTGATGCCACTGCCATCCTGTTCGAAACAACCAATACCTTCGGCTTCCAGTTTGGTACGGGTATCATTGGGTTCGCCGGGTTTGAAATAACGATCGCTGCCACTCACTTCTTTTCCTATACCCTTCAGGTACTGTGCAAGGGCACTCATTCCCGTACCGGCCACTCCAATAAAAAATACGCGTTGAAAATCGTTTATAGTTGTCATCGTATCAATCTATTCCGTGAAGATATGCATGGAAGGGATCGGCCCCAATCAGAAATTCGAAAGTTGTTGATCCAGGTCCAGCCTGTGTTTTCTTGCAGTGTCCTTCGCCAGATCATAACCCGCATCGGCATGCCTGATAACCCCCACCCCAGGATCATTGCGCAATACGCGGGCCAGTCTTTTATCTGCCGCTTCCGTTCCATCTGCTACGATCACCATACCTGCATGGATGCTATATCCCATGCCTACGCCGCCGCCATGATGCAGACTCACCCAGGAAGCGCCACCGGCGGTGTTCACCAGTGCGTTGAGCAGGGGCCAGTCGGCCACAGCATCGGAGCCATCGGGCATGGCTTCGGTTTCGCGGTTGGGACTAGCCACCGATCCCGTATCGAGGTGATCGCGACCAATGACGATGGGTGCTTTTACTTTACCGGTGCGAACCAGTTCATTGAATGCCAGTCCCGCTTTTTCCCGCTCGCCCTGTCCCAGCCAGCAGATCCTTGCGGGCAATCCCTGGAAAGCAATTTTCTCCTTTGCCAATTTCAGCCAGCGCTGCAGGCTCTCGTTTTGGGGGAACATATTCGCGATGAGTTCATCTGTCACCGCGATGTCTGCGGGGTCACCACTGAGCGCAGCCCAGCGGAAGGGTCCCTTTCCTTCACAGAATAACGGTCTTATGTATGCGGGAACGAAACCGGGAAAATCAAAAGCATTTTCGAGCCCATGTTCTTTTGCACGGGCACGGATATTATTGCCATAATCAAATGTGATGGCACCCATGGATTGCAGTGTCAGCATATGCTGCACATGCAGGTGCATGCTTTCATAACTGCGGGCGATGTATTCCTGCGGATTGGATTCGCGCAGTATATTGGCCTGTTCTAAGGTGAGGGTGTGCGGAATATATCCGATCAGGGGATCGTGTGCCGAGGTTTGGTCGGTAAGGGTATCGGGAACGATTTTTCTTTCGATGAGCCTGGCCAGCAGGTGAACCGCATTGCAGAGCACTCCGATACTGAGCGCTTCACCCTTTTGTTTGGCTTCCAGGGCCCGGTCGATGGCGGCATCGATATCGGTCATCTTCAGGTCAAGGTAACGGGTTTCGATGCGTTTGTTTATCCGCCATCCCTCTACTTCTGCTATCAGCGCCACTCCTTCATTCATGGTGATGGCAAGGGGCTGTGCGCCCCCCATCCCGCCCAGTCCGGCTGTTACGTTCAGCGTGCCTTTTAATGTACCGCCAAAATCCTTGTTCGCCGCGGCTGCATAGGTCTCATAAGTTCCCTGAACAATGCCCTGTGAACCGATATAGATCCAGGAGCCGGCCGTCATTTGTCCGTACATCATCAGTCCTTTTTTCTCCAGCTCATCAAAATGTTCCCAGGTGGCCCATTTGGGAACCAGCTGGCTGTTGGAAATCAACACCCGCGGTGCATCTGCATGTGTTTTCAGGATGCCGACGGGTTTACCACTCTGGACCAGGAGTGATTCATCATTTTCCAGGTGTTTCAGGGCCTTTATGATCAGGTCGAGGGATTCAAAGTTTCGGGCCGCTTTCCCGCGTCCTCCATAGACAATCAGGTCATCGGGGCGTTCTGCAACCTCCGGATTCAGGTTGTTCAGCAACATGCGCAAGGCAGCCTCCTGGATCCATCCCTTGCAAGTAAGCGTTGTACCTGTTGGGGTGGCATATTTTACCGGATCGTACCTGCGAATAGTAGTGGTCATAAAATGCGTTTTAAGTGTTTTTTATTCACCCGTCGGGTGCCACCCGACGGGTGAATAGGGAAATGTTTTTAATCGATTATAAACGAATAGAAGTGTTTATTCAGGTGTATGCCGGATTGGGTGGCAAATGCGTTGACTTCATTTACAAAGGAAAAATCGCGGATCATGGTGGAGATGATCTCTATGTCGCGGGCAAAGATCCTGTCTTCGCTCGCAAACCCAACGAACCCGCGAACATGGTCATGCGCAAATTCCAGCACCGGACTGCTCTTCAGTGGCCGCCTGAATTCAATCGCCTGGCAGGCACTCATCAGTTCAATGCCCAGGATAAATTCCAGGTTATCCAGTACCTGGTTAAGTTTGCGGCCGCTGATGCTTCCCATGCTTACATGGTCTTCCTGCCCGAGGGAGGTGGGAATACTATCGGCACTGGCCGGGAAACAAAGGGTTTTGTTCTCGGTTACCAATGCAGCGGTTGTGTACTGCGGAATCATGAAACCACTGTTGAGTCCCACATTGTTCATCAGCAACATCGGCAGTCCCCATTTTCCTTCGAGCAACAGGTAACAGCGGCGGTCTGAGATATTGCCGATCTCTGCAGCTGCGAAACAGTTATAATCGAGCGGTAGGGCGAGTGGCTGGCCGTGGAAATTACCCCCGCTGATGGTATGGTGGGCATCCAGCACAATTGGATTATCGGTAACGGAATTCAGTTCTGTTTCTGTCAGTTCTTTCAGGTGTTTCCAGGCATTGCGCGAAGCGCCGTGCACCTGGGGCATACATCGCAGTGAATAGGGATCCTGCACCCGGCCGCAATCAATATGGCTGTCCATAATGGCTGAGTCCTGCAGCAACAACCTCAGCCTCTGTGCCACCAGTTGGCTGCCTTCAAAGGGACGCAGTTCGTGGAGTTGCGCATCAAAAGGCGCTTTGGTGCCGGTAAGGGCTTCGAGGCTCATGGCACCGATGATATCTGCGGCATCCAGGCAGTTCAGAAAGCGCTGCACTGCCTTCACCGCATGTGCCAGGATGAATTGTGTACCATTGATCAGGGCGAGTCCTTCTTTTGGACCGAGTTGAACAGGTTCCAGTCCATATTCTTTCAATACTTCAGCAGCGGGACGACGAACCCCTTTAACAAACAACTCTCCCAGTCCGATCAGCGGCAGGCAGAGATGCGACAGGGGAGCCAGGTCGCCGCTGGCACCTACACTGCCCTTTTCGGGTACTACCGGAATGACATCGTTTTCAATGAACCAGCAAAGCCTTTGCAAGGTAGCCAGTTGTGCGCCTGAATAGCCCTGGGCCAGGGCATGCACTTTGGTGATCAGCATGATCTTAGCGATCTCGGGTGCGATCGGATCGCCTACTCCCACGCTATGACTCTGGAGAATTTTATACTGAAGTGTGCGTGTATCTGTCTCCGATATAGAGGTATTGGCCAGGATGCCGAAACCCGTATTCACCCCGTACACAGTGCGATTTTCTGCGACAATAGCAGCTACGGCAGCGGCGCTGGCCCGGATCCTCTCGATGGATTGCAAGCCCAGTGCGGCTTTGCAACGGCCAGCGGCTATATCGATGGTCTTACCCACTGTGAGGCGGTCAATGCCATATTGAAAAGTCTTGTTCATGGAATTATTTTTTGTGATCAGAAATATTTTCCGACCCCAGGTGAGTTTCAATTCTTTCGTATAAGGATTTCCGTTGGAAGGATTTTTCTGTTTCCAGGATGGATGTCATCAGTTGCCTGGTATCCGGGGATTCGGCCAGTAGTTCGTCCATGGCATGCTGCATGGCATTCCAAACGGGCAGGACCTGTTTCAGCAGTTTCTGTCCCTTTGGACTGAATGCCACCAATTTTTTACGGGCATCCGATTTATCGGAAGCGGAGCGGATCAGTCCCTTTTCCTGGAGTTTACTGATCAATTGGCTGGCGGCGGAATGGGAGGTTTCCAGTTCCCCGGAGATCTCGCGGATGGAAAGGATTTCCTTTTGTGAAAGCATATAGAATACCGGGAACCAGGCTGCATCGAAGGTGATACCATGTTGCTGGTACACCCGGTTCACATCGGCCAGGAAGGACTCGCTCAGGCGGCGCAGGCGGCTGCCGAAGAACAGAACACCGGATTGCTGATAGAATGGCAAGTGATCGAGATTTAAACTGAAAGTACCCGTAATTTATATAAGCACTTATACAAATATAGACTTTGCAGGCTTAGAAAACCAAATTTCCTCTCATATTTTTGCCTGAAACCGCGATTGTACTATATTTGCGCCCCATGGTCAGGTCCGGTAGCTCAGCTGGATAGAGCAACTGCCTTCTAAGCAGTAGGTCATTGGTTCGAATCCAATCCGGATCACTTACAATTCGAAAGCCTTCAAAGTCGCAATTTTGAAGGCTTTTTTTATTTCCTGTTCCGCTCGTAGAACAGCATTATAATTCGGCTGTTGCGGGTAATTGATTTTGATTAGAACCGGATGTGCAATTGTGTATAATCACCTATTCCTTTGATCCTAATCGTACCAATATTTTTTGGTGAGGGGGTATCCGGCTTTCTTAAACGCTTTCAGTAACTCATTGCCAACCCATTCATTTTGCTGTTCACGCGAAAGGCCGGTGAAAAAAAGTTACCTCTCTGAACAGAAGTTTGAACGTTTTTACCGGCTTTGAAAATGGTACGGGTAGTTATTACCGCTTCCGGTTCTGCTTCGAAAATGATGTTGACATCTTTTCCAACACTTTTGATTTCAGACAGAACCACTTCCTGTTTTTCCACCTGGTAACCAGCTCCATCATATAAGCTGGTTTTGATTTCGACACTCAGTATCTTCTTCTCGCTGATTGCATATGGCTGAACAACCAGCTGGTCAGCCTCCTTTTTCAATTCCCTGTTTAGAATTTTTACAATGGTATGTTCCTGTGCAACCATGGCAGAAGAAAACACTAAACTGAGTACGACTGTAATAAATGGTTTGAGCAAAATTTCAGAACTAATTTCTTTCATATTATACTGAATTAATATTAATAATTAAAATTATATTTCAAACAGGACAAGGGTTACAAATGGTTATCTTCCCTTTTCAAACCATTTACTTTACCTAAACCTAACAATCGTGAAGCAACTTAAACTCATGGCGGTAATCTTTACCGCTTCCTGGCTATTACTAGCAGGATGTAAAAAAGAATCAATTAAAGATCCTTCTTCTGATTCGATCACTATCCTGGGAGAATCCAATGGTGCTGCCAGTGGATCCGACCAGCTTATGGCAGCACTTCAGGCCCGGCTGGATGAAGGAAATGCCAAATTCCCTGGGGCGTTGGAACAAATCAGGCAAAAAAGTGCAACACTTCAGGCAAACATGCACCCGGAATACCGTGATATGGTATCAAGTGTACTGAATGTAGCTCCCACTCCCTGTAATTCCAGTACTGCGCTGAGGGTGTGGCTGTCCAATGAAAGGGCTGACTGGACCAGCCAGATGATATCAGTGGCAAATAGTTTAGACATGTTTAACCTTCCTGGTAATTACGCCCTTTATTATGAAAACGATCCCGCAATACAGTACCACGGCATGAATGGCGAGTTTACCCAATCCATAAACAAGGCATACAAAGATTTAAGGCGATTCTGGAATATTCCATCGAGCGATATTGTCCTGGGAGCCATGCACGGAAATATGCTGACTGACCTGGACAAAATAATCAGAATTTATGAGGGTGGGTATGGACTTAGTGCAGCTTCAGCAGCATTTTATGCTAACCTGGTGGTTAGTGCTATGAATACCTATCCGCTGTTCAGAAATGGCAACCACCCGATTTTCACATTCAATGCATACGCATTCAACGGTTTTAACTCCCCCGGATTGGTGATTCCCAAAAAAATCATCATGGGCGATGGTATCATGGAAGGATATGCCGAAATAGGTTTTGAAGATGTGGCACCTCAGGCGATTCTTGCGCATGAATATGGCCACCACATCCAATACCACCTGAACCTGATTCCTCAGGTTAGAAATTCAGAAACAATCCGCAAAATTGAATTGATGGCGGATGCCTATGCTGCCTACTACCTGTCGCATGCAAGAGGCGCAGCGATGCAGTGGAAAAGGGTGGTACAATTTCTGGACGTATTCTTCAATATCGGAGATTGCTCCTTCAACAGCAATAACCACCACGGAACACCTACCCAGAGAATGGCTGCTGCAGAATGGGCATACAGTCTGGCCAATGATGCGCAGAAACAAGGACATATCCTGACAGTCGAAGAGTTTACGGCTTTGTTTGATGCAGTATTGCCTGAACTGGTAATTCAATAAACAGACAACCTTTTTCTGACCGGCTGTTTCCTTTACAGCCGGTCTTTTTTTTACCATGTTGCCCGGGAGAGGTGTCTGACATGTGGTGTCTGACATGTAGTGTCAGACATCTATGATTTCCGAACCTGGTAAGAAAAGATGTCAGACACCACATGTCAGACACCTTGTCCAAAAGTCAGCAAATTATTGTCGGGGTCCAGCAGGGAAAACTCCCTTTGTCCCCAGGGCTTTGTCTCCAGTTGTCCATTGGGGTGAATGCTCACCTTATTTTCAACCAATGAGCGGTATAATTGATCAATATCATCGGTCCTGATATACAACTGCCCATAGTTCTCCTTCGGATCAAGTGCTTTGAATTCAAAGAAATGTATTTGTATGTTATCCCTTTTCACCATCAAATAATTGCCATAATCACCCAATACCCGAAAGCCCAGGCTGTGCACATAATAATCCCTGGTTGCATCTTTGTCACGCATCGGCAATTTTGGATTTACTTCTGTCAGCATTTTATTAAACAAATGGTTAATACATACAATATATACAAAATATGTACAGGATAAACAAAGCCCGGATATCAGGCAAAGTAGAACCCTATCATGAATATTGCCTCCCCGGCAACGCACCTTGGATCGAAACCCGTTAGCCTGAACCTGCTTTCGCCCATCCACAGTTTTTATTATCCCAACCGGAGCCTTCCGGTGATCTGCATGGCAGTACCCAACTATGGGGTACTCAAACCCTTTACCAAATGGCATCTCCGGGATTTCATCATGAAAGTAAAAGACTACCGGGATATGATCCATGGCGCAGCACTTGCCGTGGTTATGCGCAATTTTATCACCCAGTTCAGATCAGTTTCCGATAACGACCAGTTGTCTTGAAACATTTCCCGCCCCCTGGCCGACTTCAAGCTGGTAAACACCTGCAGGAACGGACTGCACATCCAGTTGCAGAATCCGGTTTCCTCCTCGGTGTGACCATGATTTAACCGTACGGCCCTGCATATCGGTTAAGCGTAACTGTGAATCACCCAATGCGGCACCCGCCAGTTGTACCATCAGGAAATGACGGGCAGGGTTTGGATAGACCATGATATTCGCAGAACTACCCTGGTTGATTCTTCTGACCGGACTATATGAATAACGGTAATCGATATCCACCATTTTGAGCCGGTAATGGATAGTGGAACCGGAAGCGGCAGCGCCAATAATATTTCTGTCGGTATACCTGTAATGCTGATCACCGCTGCCATTCCGTGCAGTCAAAGTGCCGATGATCTGGTAGCTGATGCCGTCAAAACTGCGTTCGATTTCAAAATGGCTGACATTGGACTCTTCGGTTGTCTGCCAGTTTAAGACCACATCTTTGTTCTGGGGGGATGCCAGGAATGAAAGCAGTTTCAAAGGCAGGGCGAACATACTGGTATGTACCAAGAACCCACTGAATCCATTTACATCCACACTGATCTCCCAGCGATTTTGCCAGCTGTTCCAGATCACATCTGCATCATTCGGATCGAGCACCACGGGAATACCCGAATACGAATTCGGCAGGCCGGTACCATTGTTGCTGGTGCCAGGCAGTTTCTCTACCCTGATATTGGCAATGCCTGCATAATCCAACCAGTTTACCGGTAATTTCCGGGAACTGCCTGTTGCCAGGTTATAGGCATCAAACTCCTGCTGGGTAAAATACAGGGTCACCCTAGCGGTAGCGGTACCGGCATTGAGTTCAGGAGTGATCTCATAGTGCCTGGAAACAAAAGGCTGACCGGAGTAAGTCGGCACAGAAGGTTCCAGCCATACCCTGGCATTGACCTTGCCGCTCACGGGGTTGGTCCCACCGGGCAGAAGACTGGCAATGAGGGAGCAGTTACTGCCATACATAAATCCATTATCCGTTCCATTCAGCGTGGCGGAACCCGTAGCAGAAACCTGCGCCAGGTTAACAGTTTCAGGGGTGATGGCGGAATTATTATCATCGCAATCACCGTTAACCAGCATCAACTCAGCCCGTTGCTTATAACCTGCAGGACGCTCACAGGCAGAAAGGATCGTGCCGTCACTATACTGGTCGTTATCGGCATCTTTGTACCAGACAGTTGGTTCCTGCACATACCAGGGAAGATCCATCGTAGTGGTGGTGCAACTATTGGTGGCCCTGATCAAATAATAACCCGGCTGCTCCATGGCACCCAGACTGATGGCAGCACCGGTACCCGCAACGGGCGTACCCACGGGTACATAATCAAAGTAACCAGCCCAGAATAACTGGTAGGTGGCGCTCGTTTGGGAACCATTTAATACAACGGGATCGCCCGCACAGTTGCCATGCGTAATCGTATAGTTTGTTGGCGGCGCCACCAGGGTAACACTTCCCTTCATGGCTACTGTGGTACAGTTATTCGTGGCAGTGGCGGTATAGGTTCCTTCAGGGGCAGTACCCAGGATGATTGCGGCACCAGTTCCTGCAATGGTAATACGCACATTGCCCTGGGCATCCAGCAACTTATAATACACTCCCTTTTCCGAACCGCTCAGGCGTATCTGGCTATATGCGCAGATACCATCCGCCAACAGGTTGAACACTCCCGGCGGGCCAATGACCCTTTCGGTTCCTTTCATCACAAAACTGCCGCAGTTATTGGTGGCCCGCACGATATAATTCCCAATGGGCTGAACACCAAAATCCAGCATTAGTCCCGTTCCCTCCACCGGTAATCCTACTTCGCTGTTGGTGCTGGTATTGACCAACTGGTAGGTGACGCCGGGTTCGGAACCACTTAATGTTAGCGGCTTGTTATAACAGCCACCCAGCAACGAAAACTCCAGGGGCCTACAATCATCGGTGAAATACACCGAGTAATCTTCGATCTGTGCATTGGAAGGAATGTCGCACCCATTCGATGGTGGCAGGTTACAGGGCATAGCCACCAGCCGCGCGCGCAAAAATGTATTTTTTATCACAGTAGCCGGGGTGGTGAACATAAAATTGTAGCCGCTGGTTAGGCATGTCGCTGACCGGTGGACCTGTTCGTTTGCATCCAGGAAATCACCATTGTTATTATAGTCAATAAAAAACTCCAGGGCATTATTTGCCTGGCCAGACATTCCCATCCTGGAAGTGACAACATATTCGGTGGCTGCCTTTAACGGGGTATTATAGGTGCAGGTATAGTCCGTATATTTCGGGCCCAGGAACAACGAGGTTTTGGTGTTTTGGATGCCCGCCAGGGAAAAGGAATAAATGATCGCAAGCTCACTATTTCCCGTGATAAGGTTCAAACAGGTTGCCGGCGCAGCCATCACCATTATCTCTTTTGTAACCGTACTGCTGCCAAAACTGTTGCTAACGGTCATGGTCACTGTTTTTAGTCCGGGTGTGGCAAATTTTACCACCGGCGCGTTGGCTGTGGAAGTTAATGGATCGCCGTCAGGGAAAGTCCAGGTTACCTGGTCTACCGCATCGGGACTGATATTGGTAAAGCTGATGTTGCTGCTGGCACAAGCGGTGAAGGTGGATGCGGTAAAGTCGGCGCGGGGTGCAATGGCTTCGCAGGCAGCGAGGCAGGCCAGCGCATTGGACCCGTTCAGGTATGTATCCATTTGCACCAGGCTGCCGGCACTAAAACTGGTAGCCGGATTACTAGCATTGATGGAGGATGACATTACAAAACCGGTGGAAAGATCGTGCTGGGCATTGAAATTATGCCCGGTTTCGTGGGCGGCTACCACCGCCTGGGTAAGGGAAGTGGAAAATGCATCCTCCAGCAATTGATACTTACTGTTCAGTGTACAGACAGTTCCCATATAGGCCAGTCCTACCACACTGCTCGAGCCACCGGAACTAATATTCCTGGCCGTCCATACCTGGCCGAGGTCAAAGCCAAACCCAAAACCGCCGGCCGCACTCCATTTGCTGAAATAGTCGAGCAGGTTATCTGCCACCGAACCAGTGTATGTTTCGGAGTAGGGATCATCCCATGTATTCTCGGAAATATACTGCCCCTTGAGCTTAAAGTTCAAAAAACGGCTGCCGATCTGCGCATTGCTGTAGAGGCCGGCCATCATATGAAGGATACTGATATTATGCTCCTCCACCACTTCATAACTGCCGTATTTACGGTACATGGATTCATCGGAAGCAATGGCCATTTCCACCATCAAACAGTCACCCGTAGCCGATCCCAGGGTCTGCATCTGCCCACTGGAAAAACCCGACGCAACAGTGCCGCTTTTTTCCGCCGCTTCGGTTAAACCACAAACCTGGTCCGCACCCGGGATCACATCTTCCGCCTCATACAACACAAAAGTGCCGGCATCGGCCCGGGGATCAAAATACCGGAGGGGCTCAATATTGTAGTTCCTGGCCTTGGTCCGGAGGAACCCGTGAATGGTTTTACCGGAGATGGTCAGGTGTACCATGCTGCCCGAAGAATTATCGAGAGAACCGGAATAGGTCCTGATTTCAGACAGAGGCAGGGTTTTCCTGCCGGCGCCGGTTCCCGAATATACCTGGTAGTCATCCGCCAGCAGGCTGGTTTCGTGGATCGTTACCGGCCACTGCGCATAACCTGGAAGATCCAATTCTACAGGAAGGGACTGCTTCCCCCCTGTTTTCGTGTATTGGTAAAGGTCAGCCGTGGGAATACTGAACAGCGAATACTTTTTAAAGACCTTTGAAAGAGAAACAGCTTTACTGCGATCAACCGGTTTACCGCTGATCTTTTTCTGCGCGATAAGCTGGAAGGGAATGTA
Organism: Flavihumibacter stibioxidans; assembly: GCF_014332695.1. Classification (GTDB taxonomy): domain Bacteria; phylum Bacteroidota; class Bacteroidia; order Chitinophagales; family Chitinophagaceae; genus Flavihumibacter; species Flavihumibacter stibioxidans. The sequence continues at coordinate 247,273 of NZ_MBUA01000001.1, forward strand.
GCAAAAAAACAGTAATACGATTCTTAGGGTAAATTTGGACATATGGCCGGGGTTTTGTGATGGGCGCGCCTAAGGTAACCGGCATATATTAACGGGAAAAGAATTCTGCCAGACAAATCCCTGACAGGCCTAAGACAAATTCCGGACAACCAACCTATCACCGATGATTTACAGAGATTTGAATATTCAAAAAAATCAGGCTTCCAGCGAAGTGAGGTATTGCTCCAAATTGGTATCACCATCTACCTGAAGACGCTGCCGCAGGCGCTGCCGGGTCTTATGAACGCCATCCACAGAAATGCCCAGCATGGCAGCCATCTGCTTACTGGGCAGTCCCAGGCGCGTAAGCGCTGCCATTCTTTGTTCAGCCAGGGTGATATCGGGTGTGAGTTGCTTGAGTCGCATGAAAAAACCGGGATATACTTTTTCGAACATGCTTCTGAACCGGTTCCAGTCTTCTTCCGTCAGGATGGTATGGTTGGTCAATTCTGTCAGCAGTTCCTGCTGTGAATTCGTAAGCTCTTTTTGCCGAAGCTCCGTTTGCAATTGTTCCAGCAGGGTTGATTTCTCCAGTAAGTTCTGGGTAAACAGTTCCAGCTTATCTTTTGCCGCTGCCATTTCAGCCTCCAGTTTCTTCTTTTCGTAATGAACCAGTTGAGTGCGATGCTTTAAATCCTCTTTCTGGCGGATAAGGATCAGGGTGATGATAACCGCCAGCAGACTAATCCCAATGATGATAAAATTCCTTTTTTGTTCCACCTGCTTTTTTTCAGCCTTAACGGATTGGATCAGGTACTGGTTCCGTTCGTTATCAATGCGCAGCAGGGCCATCTGACTACTGCTCAGGGTAGCCACCCGCTGCAGGGAATCGTGCAGGGACATATATTTATCCTGGTAATATTCAACACTGTCGGGCCTGTTCTGCATCCTGTGCAGGTCAGCCTTGGTGGCATATACCCCCTGCAGGTAATCCGCCACCTGGATGGAATTGGATTTTCCATAGGAATACAGTAAGCGCAACGCTTCATCTAAACAAATCGCCGCGCTGTCGGTATTTTTCTGAAGGAGATGGATCCGGGCAAGCCATTGGAGGGAATTGGCTGCAATCCCATATTCCCTTCCTTTATTGATAGTATAGGCATAGTGCAGCAATGACCTGGCTTTGTCGTATTGCCGGCGATCAAAACATACCTGTCCCTCATAAGAAGCATTGATGCCTTTCCAGACCTCGTGTCCGATGGAATCCGCTAGGTTGTATGATAATCGGTAATAATATAAAGCAGAATCCTGCAGGCCCAGATGCTGATACCCCTGCCCAATGGTATTCAGGTCTTTCGTCTTGAGGATAAGGGCCTTTATTGAAGTAGCTTTAAAGTGCTCCAGCCCTATCAATGTGTACCTGATAGATTTCGGGTATTCATGGGTGTGAAACAACATCTCACCAAGGGTGGAATAATAAAAATGCAACCTGGTAAATGGAGGCAGTTTTGCATAGAGTTCAACCGCCTTCAGTGAGTAGGTTACTGCCGGCTCCATCTGTTTGTAGGAATACATTAAACTACCATAAACCCAACTGGCATAAGCAATCAGTTCTTTGTCGCCTGATTCAGAAGCAGTTTGAGTCATTTTCTCCAGAAGGGGGAATAATTTTTCCACTCCATATGGCTGATTATGGTCCTGAAGATACCAGCACCTGGTATGCAATAAGCGTAATTGAAAGAGGTTTCCCGATGAACTGCCTTCCGCTTCAATTTTTTTCAGTAGTTCCTCTGCACCACTGCTATCCAGGGTGGACAGAAAGGCAACAAGTTTTGCGACAGGTTTTGAATCCCTGACATCCCCCTTGTCTAATTTCTCTACCCATTCTTTGGCAGGTAAAGATGCCGCCTCCAGGGTTAGGTTGAAACTAAGGAGTAACAGAAATAGAAAACCGGAATGTTTTACCAGGGAATGGATTACCTTTCTCATTGACCCCGCTAAATTAGCTATTCTCAAGGAAACTTGGCAAACTGATCCAGTATACTCATCATATACTCTTGGTATACTCATCCTATACCCACGGAGCCAGCCAAACTTATCAGGAGGATGGTTGAAATTAAATTTTACGAGCCCAATAACATGCTGCAATTTCATTTCCGAGTTTTCCGATATTTAGTCTGCTATTGGTAATATTTGTAAGAATTATTACAGTTATGTTTTGGTTGGTAAAGCGGGTGATACAGCTTGAAAAACCCGGGATATCCCCGGTATGTCCCACTCGTTTATGGCCCTTATAGGGGGTTAATCCAAAGCCAATACCATAGGACGAAACGATTGTGTTATCCTTAAGTCTTGCATTGCTCCACATCAAATCGATAGTAGATCGCTTCAGAATCCTTTCAGTATAAAATGAAGCGTCCCATTTAGCCAGGTCAAGCGCAGTGGAGATCAGACCGCCATCTGAAAGTTCAACTTCAGGATTCATTTGCGGACTGTTTTGTAACCCGTATTCTCCTACAACATAACCGCTGGCCCTATTTGGGACGATAATATCATAGTTGATCATCCCTGTTTCACTCATGCCTAATGGGGTAAATATCCTTTCCTTTAAAAATTCACTGAATGTTTTTCCTGAAAGCTTTTCTATCAGCATCCCCAGAACATAATAGCCTCTTCCGCTGTATTCCCATTTAGTGCCTGGTTCAAAAGAGAGCGGAAGGCAGGCAGTTTCCTGAATTACATTTGCACGTGTATAATTATCACAGTCAAAATTAAATTTGCAGAGAGAATCTGCTTTCCCCAGATTGGTTACTATTCCCGAAGTGTGATGTAACAATTGGCGGATGGTGACAGGCTTCCAATGATGCGGCAGGTGTGGCAAGTAATCACCGATGATGTCGTCTAAGTTGAAACGGCCTTCCTCCCACAGAATCATAGCGGCTGCTGCCGTAAATGTTTTCGTTACAGATCCGATGAGGTAGCTGGTTTCGGGTTTCGCCGGCACTCTTAACTCCAGGTTTGCAAACCCATATCCATTCGTATAAATTATTTGCCCATGCTTCAATATGGCAACGGAGGCTCCCGGAATTTGAAACGTCTCCATTTTATGAACGATGAAGCTGTCAATCCCTCTTTTTAGGTAGTCGTCATCAGGATGCTGTTGGGATAACACCGTCAGACTGTTATTAAGTGTACACTGCAGGACAAATAACGCAGTCAGCAAATTTTTAGGTCCCATAATTAACTTGAATTTCGTGCACCAGGTAATGGCTGCAACGCCCCTACTCCGCCGGCGCCCGCTCCACTTTATTGGAGATGGGCGGAATGCTCATCAGGTATTGATAGATGGCCGCGGCCTCGCGATCCGTCAACTGTGTATAGGGTGCCATGGGGTAGCGCAATGCCGGCTGTCCTTCCACAATACCCGTTTTCAGGGCCTTCACAAATTTCTCCTGCGACCAACTGCCGATTCCAGTGGCTTTATCTGGCGTCAGGTTGGGAGTAGGCATCACCAGGCCCTCATGGTTCAGGGGTTTGTTACCCCCGCCAAAATAGCCTTCGCTTTTTTCGGGATGCAGGAAATCGTTGGTCTTGAAATCAGCTGAATGGCAGGAGAAACATTCGAGGTTCCTGGCCAGGTAACCGCCCAGCGCGATGGCATCTGAACTATCAGGCACATTGATAGGCGCAGCAGGCATTTTAAAGGGCTTGAATGCTACGCGGGTGAGCATTTTCGTTAGGAAGGATGGCTCCACCGGCTTGTCCGGCACGGCGGCTGCGGTCACCATTGGATCCTCCGATTTCAGGAAAGAGATGATGGCAATGATATCCGCATCCGACATGGTAGGCAGTTTGGCCATATAAGGCGGAGCATATTGGCCATCGCGTTTGTTACCGGTGCGCAGCAGGTATAGTATTTCACCGGGTGTCCAGTCGCCGATCCCATAGGTCTTATCCTGAGTGATATTGGGCGTGTTGATGACACCGAACTCTTTGGGTGCGTCTGACATAAACCGCCCCGTGAGCTGGCGGGTTTCAGGATTCAGGTGGCAACTGGCACAGAGCATGGAGACATATTTTTTACCCGTCGCCAGGGTGGCTGAATCCGTCCTGAGGTTGAGGGCGGGTTTCTCCACGGCATAGGACGGAATGCCACCGATCTGTATGAACAGGAAGGCGCCTAATAAGATGAGCAACAGGGTGGCGCCACCATATAGCAGTATCTTTTTCATACCGAATGCAGTTTGGTTGTTGATTGTTGTCTGTTAATATTATGATTTTTTTACGACTATTACAATAGGTAAAAGGTGTCAACAGAATTCAATCCACCAATCATTCTGAATGTTTCATCCTGATATCTGCCTGCCCGTCATTTTCCAATCTGAAAAGGGGTAGATAAATTTTTTTATATTTACTTCAGTTCATTGCAAATGGCACTAAGTTTTGACACATTAAGACAACTGGCACTCGCATTTCCGGAGGCGACAGAAGAATTGCACTTTGAGAAAACATCATTCAGGGTCAAAAAGAAAATCTTTGCCACCTATGACACCAAAAACAAAAGAGCCTGCATAAAACTTTCTGAAATTGATCAGGACGTTTTCTCCTCGGCTGACAGAGCAGTTATCTATCCGGTTAATAATAAATGGGGTAAACAAGGCTGGACCATCCCAATCATAAACTGACACCAACAGGGCTTTTCTCAAAACGGGTGTTCCGGGTGCCAGGACTTTAGCGACACGCCTATATACCCTCACTGCCAAAAACACCTGAATATGAAAAATACCAGGACCAGAAATTTAACTATTGCAAACCGATTGCGGGAAGTACTACTTAATGGACATTGGATTGCCAACACAAATTACAAAGAACAGATACTAAGTGTAAACTGGCAGCAGGCAACTCAAAAAGCAGGAAACTTAAATAGCATTGCAGCGCTGACCTTTCATGTAAACTATTATTTAGCCGGGATATTGAATGCTTTTGAAACCGGAAAAATTGAGATCAGGGATAAATACAGTTTTGACCTTCCACAAATACAATCAGAAGCGGACTGGAATAAATTAGTAACAGACTTTTTGAGCAATTCAGAAAAATTCGCAACCAGGGTTGAACAAATGGACGACAATATTTTTGACCAGCCATTTGTGGATGAAAAATATGGAACCTATTTACGAAATATAGAAGGTATTATTGAACACAGCTACTATCATTTAGGACAAATTTCATTGATACGGAAAATGATATTACAAAACCAAACAAGGAAAGACCTGGAATAAATGGAACCCAGCATTTGTTTCGGCAGCCGCGTTCTGCCATCGCCGCATCGAATAGCCTTTGCATTTCCGGAAGCGAGGTTATCTTTGACAGCAGCGGGGAAAACATAAAAAGTGTTGAATCGATATCGACCCTTTGTCCAGTTTTAAGGGGTTTATGACACATGAACTGCTTCCACTGGTCTCGTAGGTACTCATGACATTTCCAGCGGCATCCCGAACATACCAGATGTATGCTACGCTGCGGCATCATCTGCATGGCAGACCAACTGTGGGCTGCCTGATCTAATCCCGAATCCGGAGATAGTCAGAAGCATATTATTGATATAAATCATACTAACGGATAACTGCTGTTACCTGTTCCCGGCTGGCGATCCGTTAACTTCCCTTTACATAAAACATCCGATTATGAAAGTCCGGTTTTTTGCTGTTTTACTGCTATTGGCAGCTGGCAGCAACCACCTGCTGGCGCAGGCGAATGACTCCCTTACACAGATCTATTCCAAATTTGATTTTGTTCCCGGTGAAAAAATAATCTTCTTCGACGATTTTTCGAATGATAACATTGGTGACTTCCCGGTCCAATGGAATACCACCGGATCAGGTGAAATCGTCACCTATGGCAAATACCCGGGCAGATGGTTCAAAATCACGAACAGCCGGGGAATAGTGGCATTGGCAGAACCGCTGAAACTTCCGGATAACTATACCATCGAATTTGACATCATTCCACAGAAAGAAGGCTCCAATATCCATTACCGCTTTGTGCTCTTCAGTACTGAAAAGCCAAAGGACCTGATGTTCGGACTGGCAAGACCAGGCGGCACTGGTATCTGGTTTGACTTTGGCTATAACAGCAGTTATTTTACCTATTACAAGGACGGCACACCCAACCTGAACGGCAGGGTAACCGAACCCAAGCAGAATGCGGATACCAAATACCATATCTCCATCTGGGTACAGAAAGAAAGAATTCGTTTATACCAGGACGAGGTAAAACTTTTTGACGTGGCCAAGGGACTTTCGACTGCTGTCAAATACAATATGATCCGCTTCGATGGTGGAATGCCTTTGATCGCAAATGTTCGCATTGCCACCGGCCTTCCGGATATGCGCAATAAGTTACTGACAGAAGGAAAACTGGTGAGCTATGGAATATATTTTGATGTCAACTCCGACAAGGTGAAACCCCAGTCTGCCGGCACCCTGAAAGAAATAGCGGGCATCCTGACAGACAACCCATCCTTAAAAATAAGGATTACCGGATTCACCGATTCAGATGGTGATGATGCTTCCAACCTGGACCTTTCCAAACGCAGGGCCGCAGCAGTCAAAACTGCGCTGGTTGGGGCTTATGGCATTGAGGCCGCCAGGATCGAAACAGATGGAAAGGGTGAAAAAGAACCCATCGCACCGAATGACAACAGCGTTAACAAGGCCCTGAACAGAAGGGTTGAGTTTGTTAAATTATAGCAAACTCCAGCGGTTGGAATCCAGTGTTTCTTTCTTTCGGGTTACACGTCTTATTTGTTACCTTGGAAGTGGGTACTGATTTCAACCGCTGCTCATGATAAAACATGCCACTGTTTATTTGCTGCTTTTTTTTGCTGTTAACGGTTACACTCAAACGCTGCGTCGTGGTGAGGGATACGTGCAGGTTGAGGGTGGCCGGATATGGTATAAAGTGGTGGGGAAAGGAAAAGGCACTCCCCTTTTATTGATTCATGGCGGTCCGGGCAGCAGGAGTTGCAGCGGCATGGCAGAATATTCCCTGCTTGCTGATGAACGGCCGGTAATCTTTTACGACCAGCTTGGGTCAGGAAAATCAGACCGTCCGACAGATACCTCGCTCTGGAGAGTGTCGCGTTTCGCGAATGAAATTGACCACCTGCGTAAAGCACTTGGTTTAAAGAAACTTCATATACTGGGACATTCATGGGGAGGAGCAGTGCTGGTGGAATATATGGTCACCAAAAAGCCCAAAGGTGTTGCCAGCGCTATTTTCTCCAGTCCGCTACTGAGCACACCTGCCTGGATGAATGATGCCCGGATACTGGTGAATCAATTGCCGGCATCCATTCGCGACACCATCTTCAAGTATGAAGCATTAAAGGATTACCAGGCTCCCTCCTACCTGGTGGCAACGGATTCCTTTTATGCCCGCCATCTTTCGGTAAAACAATGGCCGCCGGCACCCTCAGCTGAATGTGATGGAGTGCCGGGTTTCAATGCAGAAGTGTATAACTATATGTGGGGACCAACCGAATTTACCGCAACGGGAACCCTGGTAAATTTTGACAGGACCGACCGTTTGCATGAAATAAAACAACCCGTATTATTTGTTACGGGAGAGTTTGATGAAGCGAGGCCGGAAACCATTTCCCATTTCCATCAATTGGTGCCCCATTCGAAACTGGAGATCATTAAAAATGCAGGTCATCGCACCGCCAGGGACCAGACCGTTTCCTATATCAGTGTACTACGGCAGTTTATGCAGTCAGTTCAAAAATAAAGCTGATCCACCGCTGACTTTTGAGAATTTAAACTTCTGATTGAAAAACCAGCCTGTTGGCCTGGTCGATCTCGTCCTGGTTGATCGTATGACCCATGCCGTTATACACTTTCTCTGTAACTGCGGCGTTTTTGTCGCGCAGGATATTGGCTGTGGCATAAACCCTTTCCACCGGTACATGCATATCGGGATTGCTGGTTCCGATGAAGACCGGTGTTCCCTTAAAATCGCCCTGGTAATTTTGGAGCCCGATCTTCTCACCAATCAATCCGCCGGTAAGGGCGACAACACCTCCGTACCGGGTCGCATTGCGGGTTACAAATTCCAGGGTGAGACAGGCCCCCTGTGAAAATCCCATGAAATAAATCCTTTCTTCGCTGATGCCCTGTGCTACCAGGTCGGCAACAATGTCTTTCAGCAAGGACAGCGCAGAACTGAGCCATGGTTCATTGGCCTCTTCCGGGGCCATAAAGGAATAGGGATACCAGGTATGATTGGTGGCCTGCGGCGCCAGCAGGGCAAAGTCCTGTACCGCCAGGTGCGTGGCCAGGGAAAGAATGTCTTCTGCGGTGCCACCCCGGCCATGGATCATGACCAGGACTTTTTGGGCTTGCTTCAAGGGTATACCGCCTGTTACAATATGCTTTGAATGTTGTTTATCTGAATTGCTCATAATTGAATGTTACAGGAATTAAAGTATGCTCCAGCGCTGTCCTCCGGGATTCAAACTGCACCGGAAGTTGCAGTGATTCACCCAGGTGATCCATCGGTTCATCAACCGAAAAACCCGGTGATGATGTAGCTATCTCAAACAGGACCCCACCCGGTTCCCTGAAATAGAGCGAGGAAAAATATTTCCTGTCGAGCACAGGCGTGATATTGCCCCTGATCGGTAATATCCGCTCGCGCATGGTCTCCAGACTGGAATGATCGGGTGTGGCAAAAGCCAGGTGATGCACGGTACCGCTGCCTGCCAGTCCCTTCAGGGAGTCAGGCATGGCCAGAAGGTCAACATAATTACCCGGACTATCAGTTACCGCCAGGCGGATGCGGTTGCTCTGTTCCCTGATGATCGAATGATCCATCTGGTGGGTCATGATGCCTGCGGTTCTTTCAAAAGCCTCCAGCCAGATCTCTACATTATAAATGCCCCGGATGGATTTATCTGCAGGTACGGGTCCCCGTGAGATACCCGGCCGCTTGTCCCCGTCGTTGAAAACCAGTTCCAGTCCCAGTCCGTCGCCATCTTCCAGGTAGATCACCAGTTCGCCTTCAAATCTTTCCTTCGGTTGCTTGAAGGGGATGTCAAATCTTTTCAAACGCTGCTGCCAGTAATCCAGTGCAGGGAGTGGCACAGAAAAAGTGGTCGTATCCAGCATGCCCTTACCATGGCGCCCGTTTACCAGGCCTTCATAGGGGAAGAAGGTCAGGATGGAACCGGGTGAACCGGTGTCATCGCCGTAGTAGAAATGGTATACATCCGGGGCATCAAAGTTGACTGTCTTTTTGACCAGACGTAAGCCAAGAATACCGGCATAAAAATCGATATTGGGCTGGCTGCTGCCGGCGATGGCTGTAACGTGGTGAATGCCGGTAATCAGTTTTTTCATAATGGTGGTAAAACCTTTTCAATCTGTGCTCTTGCAGGCTCATATTGTTTAGGCAGTTTGAGGCTGCTACCCAATGCTTCGAGCGGTTCATCCCGGGTGAAACCCGGGTTATCGGTTGCCAGTTCAAACAATACGCCACCCGGTTCACGGAAATAGAGCGAGAAGAAATAATCCCGGTCGATCCTGGGGGTGATATTGAACCCCCTTCGGGCAATCAACTCGCGGTATTCCATCAGGATATTATCGTCCTTTACGCGGAAGGCCACGTGGTGGTTGGTACCTGCAGCATTATGTCCGGGCTTGCCATCGGGCGATTCCAGCAGATCTACATTGGCTGCATTTTCAACAGTATTTGTTTTGAACCGGTAAAGATTGCCCTCCTGCCGGTCGAGGGTATAACCAAGTATATCTGTCAGGACTTTAGCCGTCGGCTCCAGTTTTCTGACTGTAAGCGTGATGCTGTGAAAGCCTTTGGTAGCCACGTCAGCGTTAACATCTTTGGTCACCCACGGAGTTCGGTTGTCCGTATGCGTTGGTACGACCAGGTCGAGGTTGAGTCCGTCAGGATCTATCAGTGAAAGATATTGTTCACCGAATTTTTCCCTGATTTCTGCCTGTGGGATATTGAATTCCCTGAAACGGGCGGCCCAGAAATCCAGGCTGCCTTTCGGTACCGAATAACCTATATCGGTGGCCATTCCCGTGCCGGTACTGCCCTTGCCGATGCCTTCCCAGGGGAAAAAAGTCAGGATGGTACCGGGACTACCTTTTTCATCTCCGAAGTAGAAGTGATAGGTGCCGGGATCATCGAAGTTGACGGTCTTTTTAACCAAACGCAGGCCAAGGATGCAGGTGTAAAAATGGTGGTTACGTCGGGCGTTATCGGCGATGGCAGTGATATGATGAAGCCCTAATATGCTGTTTTCCATAGGTATAATTTACGAATTAATTGGCGGCTAAAACTTCCTGATGACAATCACTCCTGCAATGACCAGAAGCATACCCAGCAGGCGCCAGGGATTGATGCTGTGCTGCTGTGCCACCAGAATATGAAAATGATCCATCAGGATCGCAATCACCATTTGCCCGGCTACTATCAGTCCGAAGGTCAGTGCGCCGCCGAGTTTGGGAAAGACTAGCGTGATGGCCGTTACAAAAAATGCGCCGAGTGCACCACCCGCCCATGCATAGGGTGGCAGGGTTTTTAATCCGGTCCAGGAAGCAGATTGTTTGGTCAGCAGGATATAAATCAGGATGGTCAGTATACCCACCAGGAAGGAGATCAGGGCAGCAAACACCGGGTTGGCGATGGATTTACCCAGCCTTGAATTCAATCCGGCCTGAATGGGCAGGAAGGAGCCGGATAGAAAGGCGATGAATATCCAGAACAATTTCATGAGCAGTTAATTTATAGTTGTCGGCAAACATCCGAAAAAAAGTTACCTCCTGCCTCCATTCAGGCAGATTCTTTCTGCCAGATTGCCGGGTTCCGGGTTTGGCACCCTTGAATGCATTAGCCATCAGCCTGAGGTTTCCCCAGCAGGTCCGTTAACTTTTAATTAACCATAACCGGACATTAAATTATTGTCCATGAAGGGTGCCAACACGAATACTGGTTGTTTGTTTATATGCACCGAATCGGGCTCCACCGTGAACGGTCCGGGAGTAAAAAGGGGAGTTCGACTGATATATCCCACAGATGCAGAAAGAGGCATTCAAAAAAAACATCCTGTCAAATCAGTTTCTGCTCCTTCGAAATTCTCAGCAAAGCCTGCGTAGTGCTCACATTGAATTTCTGCAGCAGGTTCTTGCGGTGGGTTTCGATGGTGTAGGGACTGACAAATAATTTTTCCGCGATCTGCGGACCGGTAAGTCCCTCGTATAACAATTGCAGTATCTCTTTTTCCCTTCGGGTGAGCATAGGAGTTTTATTCACTGCCGCAGCTACGGAGTTGTACTGCTCCAGTATCTTCTGGTTAGCTGCTTTGCTCAGGAATATCTTTCCGTTCATCACGTCGCCTATGGCGTCCAGCAGTTCCTGCCGCTCCATATTCTTCAACAGGTACCCATTCCCTCCACGAGCTAAAAACTGGCTGATGATGCCCGCTTCATTGGTGGAAGTCAGGGCGATGATCTTCACCTGCCTGTCCTGTTTTCGGATCTGCTCGCAGGTTTGCAGGCCGTCGCTATCGGGCAGACTGATATCCAGCAGGATCAGATCCGGACGCATTGCCTGAATGGTTTCCATCGCCTGCTTTGCCGTTTTGCAAACTCCACAGATCTCTAACCATTCCACATCCCTGATCATGGTGCTAACCCCGTCGCCCACCAGGGGATGGTCATCTACAATTAGAATGCTTGTCATATAGTAGCGGAATTAACGTCATTAAACAAAAAATCCATCATCACGGTAGTACCAATTCCGTTGCGACTGTCAATGGATAATTTTCCGTTCAGGTATTGTACGCGGCTGGAAATAGATGCCAGTCCAGCATGCACCCCTGTGCCGGATTTTTCCACATTAAACCCCCTGCCATTGTCTTCCACGGTGATGCTTAAATGTTGTCCATCCCTGTTGAACTGCACAATGGCTTCGCTTGCCTGTGCGTGTTTGATTATATTGTTCAGCAGTTCCTGCAGAATTCTGAAAAGCATGATCTCCCGGGCTACTTCCATTCTCTGGTCCATGCCATAGTCCTGCACCGACACCTTCACCTTTTTTCCAGCGCTGATGCTGTTGCAAAGATCACGGGTAGCCTGCACCAGCCCAAGCCGGATCAATACCTCGGGCATCATATTGTGTGCAATGCGCCGCACTTCCTCTGAAGCGGTGTGGATGAGTTCGTAGGATTTCAGGAACAAGGGATCCTGCTGCAGCGCCTGTTGCTCGTGTTGCAGGCTGCTGAAATGCATTTTAACGGTAGAGAACAATCCGCCCAATCCGTCATGAAGGTCCTTGGCAATCCTCGTTCGTTCCGCTTCCTGTCCATCCACCATACTTTGTAAAGACAGGACCTGCTGTTGTCTTTCCAGGATGCGGATCTGTTCTTCCTGCAACAACCTGTCTTTTTCAGCAATAATGCTTTTGTTCCTGCTGTTTCGGTACAGGAGGCCAAGCAGGATCAACACAGAACCGGAAGCCACCCCTCCTACCTGCATAATCCTGTTGCGCTTGACCAGCCCCAGTTCATTTACAGAATTTTGCAATTTCAGGTCGGTAATGGCTTTTTCCTTCTTCTGCGATTCATACACCACTTCCAGGTAACTTGCATACTGGCGAGTTTCCGCAACCAGGATGCTATCGTTCAGCTTGACATATTCAGACAGGTAGAAATGTGCGTTTTTGATATCCCCCTTCTGCTCATAATATTCGCTCAGGACCTGGCAGGTGCGGTAATATACATCGCGTGTATTGGTATGGCCGGACAATTCCAGCGCAGCCGACAAATGCTGGAAGGACTGATCGAAATCCTTCATTTTCAAATAAGCAATACCGAGAGACAAATGCGATTGCGCAGCCTGGTGATCTTTTCTGAGTGATTTATCCATGGCCATTTTATAATAGAGGATGGCAGAATCCAGCAGATTGCGACTCAGGAAATAATCGCCGATCACATCATAGGAATCCGAAGCCAGGCCAAAATCGCGGGTCTTCTGAATAATCGGCAACAGCCTGCGAACATATTTTCCGGCATCCTCAATCTTACGGAGGCCCATATAATTTACCACCAGGTGATTCAGGGCATACCCCATCTGAAGGGTATCTTTTAGTGGACTTAGTATCTCCAGCAGTTGTTCGCTCAGCCTGACCGCCCGCTCATAACTCTTCACTTCCCCCAGGGCAGCAATCAGGTTCTGGTAGGCTGCAATTTCGCGCAGGGTATCGCCGATCAACTGGAACTGTTCAGTGGCTTTTGAAAAATGATAGGCCGCATTGTACATATCACTCTGCAGGAAATACCAACTGCCGCGGGCATTGTGGACCTTGCCCATCAGTTCGGGCTGTTGCAGCTGTTGCGCCACCTGCTCCGCCAATTCCAGCATCTGGAGGGATTTTTTATAGTCGTTCAGGTCCTGGTAAATGAATCCAAGCAGATAACTGCAGCGACCAATTCCATTCAGGTACTTGATCTTCCTGCTGAGATCCAATCCCTCATTAACATAACGGGCAGCAGTAGCTGCATCATAATAACTGACCAGGTTGCCCAGTTCAATATAGATAAGCACTTTGGAAGTATCCTCTTTGGTGACGAGCAGTCTCTTTTCCATGCTGTCCACCAGGTGCTCAGTGTCCTGCGCATAAAGTGCCCGGGGCAGCAGGAAAAACAACAAACACCAGATGAAAGGAATCTTTTGTCGCATGCAGCGGTTATTGGTTAGGGTGATAGTTGTCTCAAATTAAGCTATCCTGCAACTAAATATCTACCTGAAATCAGGTATTTTTTACCGCAATAATCCCCGCATTCCGGGTATGGTTTTCCGTTATAGTCCGGGCCCACTTTACAGCAGAAATCACCCCACCATGCACCCCCAACCCTTACTGTTAGTCCTGCTGCTGAGTCTTTGCACTATCGGTTTCGCCCAGGTGGACGACGGCAACAAAAGAATAAGTCCCAAGGAATTCGCCATACCGGCCTCGCCAGTATTTGATGTGATGGGCGTAACGCCTTCCCAGATCAACCGCACAGCCGATATAAAGGATTTCAAGGTGGACTGGTCCTTTAAATCCTGGCGCCTGAATCCTAACCTGGCCTTGCAATCGCAGCCAATCTGGGAAATGTTCTTTAACCGCAAGGACCTGGGTAAATACCAAAATGCCAGCCGGTTCATGCGGCAACTGGCATCCCTGGATGTCTCCATGGGAACCGTACAGGATGAAAGCGGTGACCGACGAATCGGATATGCATTAAAGGCAAATCTATTCCGCCAGCGCGATCCCTTGCTGGCAAGGGAACTCTACGCGGATATAGGTGAACGCTACCAGGCGGAAAAAACGGAGTTGGACCAGACCCTGAAGCAATTGCAGCAACAACTCGATTCCACCACCAATATTCTCGAAAAGCAGGCCATCCGAAACACCATTCGCGAGACCGAAGAGAAATTGTTCAGCATTAACTCCCGGCGGAAAGATGAGATCAACGAACGCGCGAAAATATTTGTGGCGGAGAACTGGAATGCTTCTTCATTGGATATTGCCTTTGGCCGTGTTTACTCCTACCAGACTGACAGCTCAGGCTCCCTCAAATCGTTGCGACTGAACCGCAATACAGGGTATTCGGGCTGGATCAACGGCAGCCTGGGAATTAGTAAAAGACTATTGCTTACGGGTTTGTTCCGCAGCAGTTGGTACGAAGAAGAGTTGAATTTCCTCATCAGGAACAATGATACCGGCGAAGAATCCAGCCAATTGGCTGTGGCCGACAACACACTGCTGACCATGGGCATGAACCTGCGGTATGGCGGACCCTATTTCACCTTTTTTGTGGAATTCCTGTACGAGAAAAAAGGATTGAAAACGCCGGTGGAAGCACTAAGCAAGGTATTTGACACGCCTGCCGGATTTGAAGTGGTCAGCAATACCGTGAAATGGGATGTGGTGCAACCCAATACCATCAGCTTTGGCGGCGACTGGCGACTGAACCGCAGCGTGATGCTCAACTATGGCATGCGTTGCATCTTTGACCGGCACTGGACTTTCGAACGATTCATACCTGTAGTATCCGTCGCCTGCATGATGCGATAATCACCCTCCAAGTATTCATTAACCATTAACATACATTCCATGAAGAAGTTATTTGTTTCAATGTTCCTGCTGGCGGTTGCTTACACCATTCAGGCCCAGCTACCAAAGCTCACTGCTACACAGGTGAACACATTAAAAACCAGTTATTCGAATTTCAAGCTGGATTGTTCCACCCTTGTCAAGCCCGAGTACCAATACATTTTTGAATTCACCAGGAAGAAATCCGATGCCACCTGTGCCCTCTATACTGAATTGGTTACCCTCACCATGCAGGTGCACAATACCCAAACCGGCACGGTAAGCACCTACCTGGCCGCACCTGATTTACCCTCATTGATTTCCTGTACAAAGATTGATCTCAACAACCTTAAAATGCGATCCAATACAGGGCTGGACGTTATGTTCGGCGGATTTCTAAATCCCAGTACCGGAATGCTGTCAACCAGTTTATACCTTAAGACCCTGCAGCTAAACACTAATATCCCAATGCGCGAAACCTCTGCAACCATACCAAATGGCGGAAAGGTATTCACTGGCAGTATCCAGAGCGGTATTTACCAGGTAAGCGCTGTATTAACCATTCGTAATTATTGCCTGAATATCAGCGGCTAATAAATCCCTTACGCAACCAAAACTTGTACACTCTATTTCGTCAACAAAAAAATAAAATATGAAACTTACATCCTTATATGCCATAGCATTGCTTTCCCTACTGGCCACCACCCTTCAGGCACAGGTATTGTACAGCCGCCAACCATTTGGCAGTACAGTATTGGACAGCTACCAGCTGACAACAAGATCCTATTATTCCCAAACCGGGGAAGTAACTGGTCCCTTTCCCATGAAATACCCGGTGAGGGGAGTAAACACCAATACCGCCATCGCTTTTACCACTTTATCCAATACCGCGGAAAAAATCGTATTGACCATTGGCCAGAAAAACTGGCTTGATCTCACCACCTCCGTGGAAATAATAGGTACGGGCATCTCTTCCCCGAGGATACTGTCCCGCGGGGTGGATCGACGGGGAGAAACCAACCAGATGACCTATGTAGTGCTTGAACTCACCGTCCAGGCCAATGCCGCGCCTGGCGCCAGAACCATCCGGTTGAAGCGCCCCTCCCTTACTGGAACAGATTTCAACAGCATCAACCTGAACCTCCAGAACAATTACCGGATCCTATACCAGGGACCATTCACTATCAACGGCGCTTCAGTAAATGCATTACAGGCCTATAATACTGGCAGTGAAGTAAGGTTTTCAATTGAAGGACAGCGATTGCATTTGATACGGGGCGTTCGCAATACCGGAAATACTATGCAGAGCAGCATTATCCACAACTTGCGACTCGTTGAAAGAAGTTCTACAAAACTGGTCTTTGCCTGCAATTTTGTAGATGCAGGAAGACTGACTATGAAAGAGTTCATCAGTCGCTACCTGAATGTGGAATCTGGTGCGGTGGAATTCAACCTGAATTGTCCAATAATGCAATCCTGCACTTTCATAAAAACAGATGTGGAAACAAGCACCACATTAAGGCCCATCAGGCTTATTACTTACAGAATGCCATCAGATGCTGAACGAGGTATCCAATAAAAGATGTGCATCCTGTAAATATCCCACCCGGAAAAATTTGGGTGGGATATTTGCTTTTTTACTTTGTATCATAATTTTTCAGGATTGCAGCGGCGGGCGAAACATTCATTGCTACCCCACCAGCTTGCTGGTGGGTGAAAAGCTGTCTGGCTGCAGATGAATCTTTCACAACTGATTCAATTGAAGCTTCATCATAATATCGGTTTGCTCGTCATCACCCAACCGGAAAATATGTTTGTCAAATTCAACAAAACCATTTTTCTTATAAAAGTTAAGCGCTCTGTGATTTTCCTCCCAAACACCTAACCACACATAGTCAGCATTTTTTTCCCTGGCAATTTCCATAGCCTTTTCGTACAATATTTGTCCCACTTTTTTTCCGTGGTATTCCTTCAGCACATAGATCCGTTCGATTTCCAGGGCTTTGGAGTCTTTCAGTTCGGTTTGTGCCTTTCCAAAGTTCAGTTTCAGGTATCCGATGATATCGCTATCCAGTATGGCAAAATAGAATGCGGAATGCTCATCATTCAGTTCTGACGTCAATTTTTCCACAGATAAACTTTCCTCCAGGTATTTGGCCATGTTTTCAGGGGTGTTTACGGCTGAAAAGGTATCGAAGAAAGTCTGCTTACTGATTTTTTGCAACTGGGATAAGTCGGAAATGGTTACAGGTTTGATGATAATGTTATCCATGTTTTAAAATTGTCAATTCCAGGTGGATTCCGAAAGTTCAAAATTAAGCTGTATTACCCGACGTACCGCCATGAGCCAGGGAATGTTTAGTGTAGCTGTGGTGCAGAGGAAAAAAAATCCGCTTGCCAGCCTGCCAGAAATCAGATACCGTATTTCCTGAAATTTCACCTGCCATTTATACGATGAACTGAGGGGCTTTTTCCCGTATAAAATTGAATAAAACAACCCCTCAACACTTTGATAATTTTCGTAAATTTATACTTCTCAACCCTAACCAGTAGTACCCCCCAAACCTCGCTCTGGTTCCTGGCTACAGCTGTACAAAGTCCACCCGTATTTATTACCAAACATTAAACTCATTGTTATGGCAACTACCGCTTTGGGCCCCACCATGGCCGGAGGGATTCAACCTATCATTAAGGATGGGTATGAACTCATCTATTATCCCGACGTCAACAACGACGCACTGCAAAATGAAGGCAAGCCGCCGGTATTTTACTGGCTTCCCAATTATGTACACATAGCCCGCAAAGATGGCAGGAAGGAAGGAGACCTGATGTTTCTTATGCTGCGATTTGCCGGCAAACAAACCAGTGAAGGCAATATCGGATTGGAAGATGGTGAAAGCCGCGAAGTGGCCGGAGGTGTGCTGGCAGTTACCACCACAGCTGCTCCTCCCGACCATGTGCTGGAACAGGGCCAGCAGGAAATCATCAGCATGTACCAGGGCAAGGTGGACTATTTCTGGGGCATCCGCTCCAGCGTGAAGCCTATATTCCGACCAGTTGTCATCACCTCCAATCACACCTCTATTTCTAATCTCTCACCCAATGCCGATGGTTCCGTAGTGCAGCCTGTTTCAGGAACACCCGCCAGTCCGGGCACCCCTGCCAATCCCGCTGCACCCGCCGCACCCGCTTCTCCTTCTGCTCCTTCTGCGCCTGGTGCACCCACCCGCCAGGTGCGATATGAAACCGTGCCTGTTCCGCGATTCATCACACAACAGGGATTTACCACTCGTTCTTTTGACAGGCGTAATGTGCGCGATGGCAACCTGGACCCCTGGTATTTCAACATGCAGGGACAGGGAAATGGCTCCATTGATCCGATGGGACAAAATGCCTATACAGGGTTGTTGGGTGTGTATCCCGCCAGCATTTTATATCAGTCCTTCAAGATGGCCTATACACCTGTGCGCGTCTGCCAGGCTATGAAAGTGAAATTCTGGGTACCCATTATCGAGATCACGATCAAAGGCAACTGGGAGCGCATCTTTGAACATTTCTCTGCCAATGCCAAGGGCAAATACCTATGGTTCTCCGCAGATATCAAGGCTGAGTTCAATAATATGCGTATCAGCGGTGGCATCGAAGTGGATGTAAAAGTAGATCCGACCATACCCGGGGCTGAAAAGATCCAGGAATACGTTGACAAAAAAACCGATCTCATTTCCCAGAAGTTTATGGAGCAGGCAAAGGGTATCATCTTTGATCCGCCACAACCCAATGTTCAGGCAGCAGAAGCCAGTTCATCCGGAGGGTTGTTTGGACTCTGGGGAGCAGGCGTGGCCCTGAAATATCGCCGCGACAGCACCCGCCTCAATCTCAACTATCATGAGAAAAGGCAGTTGGCCTACCTGCAGGATCATGTGATCTCTTCCAACCTGGAAGGCGCTTTTGATGAAATGAAAAAAGATCCGGATGCGGAGAAAAAATATTTTGTAACCATCTATATGGATGACTGGCCAAGGAAACTGGCACGCATCATCAAACCCGTGGTGAACTGGCCACAGCCTGCACAAAACTGGGCAGGGGAACCGGTTTCCTTCCTATCTGTTCAGGTAGGATATCCCAATACTGCCGGTGAAATTGACTGGGTCGGACATGTGTTCGAAAGCAACGGATCCCCTACTGATACCTGGAAGATCGAAACCACCCAGAAAGCAGCAGCAGATGTAAGCAATGCGCCTGCCAACTGGGCACCCGACAAGACCTTTATCAAGCGTAAGGTGCATATGATGGAACCGCCGGACCCTATTGCCAATCCTTTTGTGAGGGTACAGATCGAAGACAATGAAATAGACCTGGATCCGGGAGAATATGGCACCATGGTGAACGATGTAACACTTGAACTGAGGGCAGATGAAGCTGGCCGGATAAGAGTAGGACCAATCGGGTTGAATGTTGCCCTCGAGGACAATAAACAAATGGTGGAAGTAACCTTTCAGGCCGTTGACGAGAATGGGGCGGACATCACCCGGTTCCCGCCACAGAAATTTATCTGGAAAGACCTTGACCAGGAAACGTCTAGATTCTGGTCTGTCTTTACATCCGATGCCACCGTTCGTTCCTTTTTCAAATACCAGGTGCGGGTGATCATTAAAGGCAGCCTTTTCACAAAAGGCATGGAATGGACCGGGCCATGGGTGAACACCATTGGTAACGGACCACTAACCATCAGTGTGCCCTCTACGGAAGACGAAGGCGTAGTAATCAAACGTGATATCCAGTCAAAGGCACGCGAGATCAGCAGCCAGCCGCCGACCAGTTCGGCCAGCCGTGAAATAACCCCACCCACCCAGCCAGTAAAGGGCAGTTATGCAGTGGAAGAAGGTGTAAAAATGCATCAACCGCCCACCGGGAAAACGCCGCTTTCCAGAAAAATTGCGGGTCGCGCTGTAAGCGGTAACGGTGGATGGAAACAGGTATAAACTACAAAGCGTTGTTGTCATGCCAGTTGAAACACTAAAGGAAAAAACCCTGCCCCTGTCCAACGGGGTGGGATGGCCTTATCTCGAAGAAGATCTGGGCAGGATCAGCATTTATCCCGTACTAACGGGCAGCAACAACGCTTTTACATTTTTCCTGGGTCATTACGAAGCAGATGGCGGCCAGACCACAGGGTCGGAACCGGAACGCTCTACCCTGCAAATTCGGTTATCACTTGAATTGCCGGGGACAGATAAACCGGGACCTGTCATTCGCACCCATACCCTGATACAAATCTTGCTGCAGGAAGGCAGCAGCAGCACCCTGGTGTTGGAAAAATCCTTTGCCGGAACAGATACCAGCCTGCAGGCGGTACTGGATGCCAGGTATTCAAAAGCATTGCTGCTGGCTGTTCGGCAGAAGGCATCCGGTCTAACTCTGAGGATACAGTCGGAGGTTTACCTTTCATCTAGCCAACATCAATATACGATCCGTAGTCAGATGTCAATGGAAGAACTGTTACGGGTATGCGAAAACCATCAGGTCATTTATAAATATTTTGATCCTGCCTCAAACAATTACCGGTTAATACCAGAGCAGGTAAATGGAAGCGATGCCACCCGTAATATCAGTCAAACCCTGTCAGGAAAAATTGAGAAGGGCAGGATTGTGAACGCTGCCTTTGCACAGGTGCCCGCAGCATCCTTACCGATGCTCTCCGTCAAAAAACAGGAACTGATGCCATACGATGCCAGGATCAGGTTGCACCGGCTGGAAAACTGGAGCATAGCAGTATCGGAACAGGAAAAGATAAAAGACTATCCTATCATCACGGATGCTTCTTCGCAGTTCTGGCCGAACCGCAGGAACCAGCAGGAACTGCTGGTATTACCCGAACCCCGCCCGGTGATTCCCAACCTTCAAACTCCGGCCAATCAATCGCCATTTCGCTTTACCTTCCAAAACACCGGAATGACAGATATTAACGGAAAACCGGTGCTGGAGGGATCCCTGGCATTGACGCTGGATTACTCCCTGACAGGAACATTGCAATCTGCCGCATCAGCTGCCCATCCTGGAAAAAGTATCAGGTCCATACGCTTCGACCAGGTTAATTATCTATTGGAAATACCCTATGTCAATGAAGAACAGGAATCGGTGTGGTTGCAGATTGCTGCCAGTGAAACCAGTGTTACCGGCGAACAAACCCAGTTGGTATTTCGACTGCTTAATAATGCCATCAGATTGTGTTACGCAGCCATCTCGGGCAATCAACCGACATTAAAACTCCAGGTCATGCTGGTTTTTTCGGGCTATTCGCGGGTGGAACCACAACTGTTGCAATTACACAATATTGTCGGAAGCAAGATCTCGCAGATCCAGCCAGGCAGGGGTTTCCGGCCAGTGATGGCCAGCAGGATCGATTCCGGGATGCATGCTATTGCGCAGCCAGCTGTCCTGTTGCAGCCTGTGGTGCTGGCCCAGCTCATAGAACCGACAGTGCAATACAAAGTGCAGAGCTATGTTCGTACCCTGAGCATCGCCGTTGAATTCCCCTGCACCATGTTTGGTCAATACTACCTGGAAGAAAGCGAAGGGATCGAAACAGCAATCGGTTGCAAGGAAGCCTATAAACTGGGCGAAACACCTCTTGCCTGGTACACCCGGCTGCCTGAACTGGATACCCCTTCATTCAAGGTATATCGCTCCACCAATGTGCCCAATGATTTTCTTGTGATCCCGTCGCAATATGTCATTGGAAGACAGTTGGCGGAAGATAAGGGAAAAGAAATCTACCGGCCAACCATCCTGCTCTTTTCCACCCTGGACGCGGTGGGTGGAAACAGCAAGTGGGTGCTGGATGCCACCCTGGTTCCCGATATCAGTCTGGATAAACGCTATGAACTGGAAAAAGCCTGTGCCAGTCTCACCCCCTATCCCCCCAATATACAGTACCTCACGGAATTGCCGGCGGGAAGCAGTGAAGCAGTATTGTCGATGGATCATATGACGGGAACGGTTACACGAGTTTATCCCTATGGCAAATACATCAGGATGAATATTGAAACGGATATCAGTTCCATCCTGATTCTTTTGGACATGCTGGAAAGGGATGCCATAAACGGACTACTGACCATCACGCTACCCGGTGAGGAAAAATACAGTACAAGGCTCCAACCCAGTCTGCAGCAGATCGGTGGCGAATGGACCAATGGGCATTGCAGGATTTCGTATGATGGTGCCGGTAAGCTGGAAATTCTCAATCAAACGGAAAGCCGGTTGCAGTTTTCGGGCATCACGGCCCTCGTGGCACCGGATACAGAAGAAACAATAGGACTGGTGGCAGAACTGGAAGGATTTGGCCGGCTGGAGCAGGATATTCCAGCAAGGCAGTACCAGCGCTTTATCCCCCATTATACACTGGTGGATCCTGCTCCGGTAGAACTGGAACAGATAAATAATTATATCGAGGATGTACAATGCCAGGTCATTTTTCTCAGCACGCTGGATTTTAACGGGGAAGGACTGGCAGTGGCGGAGATCAGTTACCGGCTGAAGGGAGCCACACAGGAAAGCCTGGTGCAACTTACGCAACAGCAACGCAGCCAGGAAGTATTCATCCAGATGCCCGTTACACATTTCTTAATGGAAAGGGTGATCGAATACAGGATAACCAAACTCATAAAAGTGGATCGCAGTGAAACGGTCATGGATACCGGATTTTCCGAACAGGACCTAAGTAATAAAGGAAACATCATCTACATCAATCTTTAAAAAAAAACTATTATGTCAAGAGGAATCTCCCTCCACATCGGACTTAATCGTGTGGATATCAGCCAGTATCCCGGATATACCATTCCGGATTTATCGGGTTGCATCAACGATGCCAATTCCATGCGCGACATCGCCGTGCAATGCGGATTCAGTACCACTGATCAATTGCTGGACGGACAGGCCACCGCCATGAATGTGTTGCAAAAAATCAACGAGGCTTCCAGCCAGTTGTGCAGTGGTGATATCTTCCTGCTTACCTATTCCGGACACGGCAGCCAGGTGCCGGATGAAACTGGTGAAGAAGAAGATGGCATGAATGAAACATGGGTACTGTATGACAGGCAACTTATCGACAATGAACTCTACACCTGCTGGCAGAAATTTGCAGCCGGGGTGCGCATTTTTGTGAGTTCTGACAGTTGTCACAGCGGCTCGATGGTACGCATGCTGCTGTTGAATTACATGAATGAAAATAACCCGGGAAAGCGAGCCATACGTAAGGCATTCAGTGAATCAGACATTGTTCAGTTTTCGAAGCGCCTGGAAGCACATCCATCCCGATCCCTGCTGGTTGGACCGGCCAGGAAAAGCATTCCCATTGCAGCCAGCCTGCAAAACTATGTGAAGAATAAAGCATTGTACCAGAACATCCAGTTCCTGACCAGGAATGCCAAAGCTGCCAATGAATTTCCGGCCTCCCTGATCTATATATCCGGATGCCAGGACAACCAGCTCAGTGGAGATGGCGCCACCAATGGTGTATTCACTGGCCGGTTGCTGACCGTCTGGAACAATGGTGCTTTTAACGGTCATTACAAGACCTTTTATGATAACATCATTGCCGATATGCCATCTGACCAGACGCCGAATTATATGACGCTGGGCAGCAATCTGGCATCATTTGAAGCCCAGAAACCATTCACCATTCTGGGCAGCAGTGCCGGCAGCGGAACCTCAAACAATAATGCTCCATCCGCACTACCGTCCATGCAGGCACCGGTCAGTTGGAATGCTGATTGCCTGCCCCCCTGCTTCAATGTGGACAGAGCAGGGAATCCCCAGTACTATGTAGAGTTTGCAACCGATAACAAACTCTTTGATGCGGCTAATCATGAAAATGAAAGAACGGCTGGCAATTTTTATGCAAGCTACAGTGATGAACAGAACAGTTATGCGCTGGAAAATGGCAATACCTATACGATGAAAGCTTATACCTGGGAAGCTATGAAAAATTCACCCATTATCTATTTCAGGATTGGATCTACCATTGATTACAACTGGAATGGATGGAAGGTTTCCTTCAATGACAGCGATTATGCCAGTGCGCCATCAATGCAGGTGATACCTGGGGGTGAGGTACCTGTTGCCGGAGGAAGTGTAAGCAATGGCGCCGTATCCGGGGGAACAGGTGGAGCGGGTACTGGTACCAGTGGAGAAAGCGAAACGAGCAGCAGCCGGATCATCCAGTCGGTAGGCAGTGGCGGTAGCAACCAGTCGGGCGATGTCAGGTTGGTGCAGCAATTGTTGAGCCAGGTACCAGCAGCGGAAGGCGGAACGCCGAATATCCAGATAGATGGCATTTGCGGAGCAGGCACTATTGCTGCGATCAAGAAATTCCAGACTGCCAATGAGTGTGCGGCATCCGGACTCTTCCGTCCGGATAAAGGATCTGTCATTCTGCTATATATAAAATCCGGTGTGGCCAGCTATTCCATGCGGATGATGGAGGAACTGGAATACTGATGGTGATGAATGCCTGATAACAGGGGGCGTTTCTCCTAATATTCAGATAAAGGAAGGTGTTAGGGGAAACGCTCTCAATAATTTCTATCCTACTGTTCTTTACAGACTACAATTGCTTGTTACTGCTTATCTTAAAAAATCATTTGTCCGTACAAGTTTATACTCGGGGGAACTATCAAAAAATAAATTCAGCAGATTCAGATGTCCCGCTCCATATATTACCAAAATCCGATCAGATTCTTTGGCCTCAATTCTTTGGATATTTCTAAAAATTTTTAAATTTCTACTAAACCATCGACCTGTTTCAAAATCAACCCCGGTAAAATCTCGTTCCCGGGATTCATATTTGAAGAGACCTATCAGGTAGTTTCCCAAACTATTTTTTATGTTTATTTCATCATTGGCTTGCCTCAAGTCTGCTAATATTCCTTTTGTTTTAAATATTGGAACAATTTTAAAACGCTTCGGCGCATCAGGATTGTTTTCAAAATAGGCTTCGAATTTTTTTGCTTCAATACTATCCTTTCCGTTTATAATGCTATCGATTCTATTATTAAAATTCCCCCACTCATCCACACAATACAACTTCTTCAATCCGAAATGTTTTGCTATCCTAAAGCCAATCTGCTCTTCTTCATTTCTTTTAAGCTGATAATTACCAGACAAATATTGACTAAAAGTTGAATCAGTATATTGTTGTTCAGATGG
This sequence comes from Flavihumibacter stibioxidans, assembly GCF_014332695.1. Lineage (GTDB taxonomy): Bacteria > Bacteroidota > Bacteroidia > Chitinophagales > Chitinophagaceae > Flavihumibacter > Flavihumibacter stibioxidans. The sequence goes on from NZ_MBUA01000001.1 coordinate 272,617, forward strand.
TTGCCTCTCAATAACAATAATTGTCGGTTTGAATCCCGAAATTTTCCTCACAATATCCTCTATCTCACTTTGATACCCTGGTTCAAGAACATCAATCTGGTCATTTTTGTCAATCCTCGCTACATCTAAATTCGGGAAATTAAAATGAAAGGTCCCCAAAGTCAGCACTTCTGTTTTGGGGGTCTGTGCGGCAATCACTGTAACGAATAGGGTCAACAATAAAGTAAAAGGTATTTTCATGTTTTTACCTGTAATACGTCCGGAGTCGAAGCTTTGTTACAAGGTCATATAATTAAACCCAAAGATTTAATTTGGGCAATCAATACAAATATAATTTGCCGCCTCACGGGCACCGTTCCGGTCCAAGGAGCCAAAAGCTAAAGATGTCAGACACCTATCGCCATCCCCCGCCCAGGGCCCGGTACAAATTCACGCCTGATTGCAATTGCTGGAGGCGATCGTTGACCCGGCCGAGCTCGGCCAGCAACAGACTCTGGCGGGCGGTGATGATTTCGGTGTAGTTGGCGAAGCCGTTCTTCAACAGTTCTTCCGAATATTCCACCGACTTCTCGAGGGCCTGCATCTGCTTCGAACGGATCACTATCTTTTCACCGGCAGTGGCATAGAGCGATAAAGCATCGGAGACTTCCCGGCCTGCATTCAATACTGTATTGCGAAAGCCGAACAGGGCTTCCTGCTGCTGCGATTTGGCTACTTCCAGGCGGGTCTTGTTGAGCCGGCGGTTGTAAATGGGTTGCAACAATCCCGCTCCGATACTGGCTGCAAAGGAGGAAGGATCAAACAATTTGGAGAACTGCAAAGCCTGCTGTCCGGCCGATCCATTGATCGTCAGACTGGGATAAAAATAGGTGCGTGCCACATTGGTCATTTCAAAATAGTAACGGAGGCCCAGTTCGGCCTGTTGTACATCCGGACGGTTAGCCAGTAATTGCGCAGGCACCCCGGTCTGCATCATATCCGGCATCAATTGCCCAAAGAGTTTACTCCTTTCAATGAACCCGGGTTCCCGACCCAATAAAATGCTGAGGGTGTTTTCGGTTTCACGAATGCTTTGTTTCAAGTCGGGAATGGTCACTTCCGCAGCATAACGTTGCGCTTCACTTTGTACCACGGCAGCCTGCGTTACACTGGCCGCTTCTTTCAATTCCATCATGGTCTGCACGGTGGTATCCCAGTTGACCACGGTTTGTCGTGTGATTTCCAACTGATCATCGAGGGCCATGAGCAGGTAATAGAGACTGGCGATATCTGCCACCAGCCCGGTGCGCAGCGCATTGGCGGCAGCTTCGGTTTGCAGCAGGCTGGCCAGACTGGCTTTCTTGCTGCTCTTCAGCCTGCCCCAAATATCCGCTTCCCAGCTTGTCGATAATCCCAGTGAAAACTGGTCGGCATGCGTCCGGATGCCGAAGCCCTGGGCCTCGGAGAGTTTTGAAGTAGTGACACCTGCATTGGCATTGAGCGTTGGCAAAAATGCTGCCTTGCTTTGGTTGAAATAGGCCCTTGCCTGTGTGATGCGCTGGTAGGCCATCTGCAGGTTCAGGTTCTGGTCCAGTCCGGCAGCAAGGTGACGCTGCAGGATGGTATCGGTAAAATACCGGTTCCAGGGAATGGTCGCAATGGTATTGGTATCAGTAGCGGCCTGGTCGCGGTAAGACTGCAAAGGGAGGTTCTCCGGCACCCGGTAGGGTTCCGTCACCTTACAGGCAGTCAATAGAAAAACGGCCAATGAAACAATGGATATGTATCGAACGAAAACCTGGTTCATAGAAAGTTCGTTGGTGGATGATGGTTATAAAATTTCCTCGCTGGTAAATGCCGGCCTCCGCCTGCTGGTAATCTTTTCCTGGATGTACTGGAATACAACGAACAGCACCGGAACGATGAATACACCAAATATGGTACCCACCAGCATGCCTCCAACCGCACCGGTACCGATGGAACGGTTACCCGTTGCGCCCGCACCGGTGGCGACCATCAGCGGTATCAGTCCGAAGATAAAGGCGAAGGATGTCATAAGGATGGGCCGCAGACGGGCTTCCGCGCCTTTCAGGGCCGATTCCACCAGGGCCATTCCCTGCCTCCTTCTCTCCAATGCAAATTCCACGATCAGGATGGCATTCTTGGCCAGCAATCCTACCAGCATGATTAGCGTGATCTGCAGATAGATATTATTGTTGACGCCAAAGATCTTCCCGAATATAAAAGCACCTGCCAGGCCGACCGGAAGCGACAACAATACCGCGAAGGGCAGCACATAACTTTCGTATTGGGCCGCCAGCAGCAGGAACACAAAGACCAGCACAAGCAGGAAGATGAAGCCTGTTTGTCCGCCTGCAGAAAGTTCCTCCCGCGTGATGCCGGAGTATTCATATCCATATCCCACGGGCAGCACTTCCTTCGCCACTTCTTCAATGGCGCGGATAGCATCACCGGAACTGTATCCCGGTTTGGGCGAACCCGTTACACCGATAGAGGTAAAGAGGTTGAAGCGCGAAATGGATTGCGGACCATATACCCTGCGCAGGTTGATGAAACCTGTGATGGGTGCCATGGTTCCGTTTGCGTTGCGTACATATATCTTGTTCAGGCTTTCGGGGTTGTCGCGGAAATTGGCTTCGGCCTGGTACATCACGCGGTATTGCTTTCCGAACTGGTTGAAGTTCGACGCATATACCCCACCGTAGTAGCCCTGTATGGTACTTAGGATATCATTCACCGTTAGTCCCGCTTCCTTGGTCTTTGCCACATTCACATCGATCTCGTACTGCGGAAAATTCGGGTTGAAGGATGTAGTGGCGTACTGGATCTCCGGACGCTGGTTCAGGGCTGCCAGGAAATCATTGCCCACCTTGGAGAAGATGGCGATGTCTTTGCCGCTCCTGTCCTGCAATTCAAAGGAGAAACCTCCCGACATACCGAAGCCCTGGATGGTCGGCGGTGCAAAGAAGATGATCCTGGCGTCGCGGATACCGCTTGTCATGCCGAACATCTTTCCAATAATGGATTTCACATCCTGCCCCTTCCCCTTTCTTTCCTCCCAGTTCTTCAGGCGCATGATTACCATGCCATAGTTGCTGCCTGCGCCGCTGATGAGTCCGCGTCCGTTGATCTTAAGAATGTTCTCTACTTCTGGAATGTTTTTTGCGATTTTCTCTACTTCCGCCAGTATCTCTTCGGTTCTTTCAACAGAAGCAGACGGCGGCAGCGCAATGTCTGACATCACCACTCCCATATCTTCATCGGGAACAAAGCCGGTTGGTGTGGTCTTCAGCATGAAATACAGGAGGCCTGCAAAAGCCGCGAGTCCGGCCCAGGCTACCCATTTTCTTTTAATCAAAAAGAAAACCGCCCGCTTGTATTTCTGGGTGGTGGCGTCAAAGCCGGCATTGAAGGCCGTATAAAAGCGACGCAGGAAATTCTGTTTCTTACCCTGTTCATCGGCGTGCGGTTTCAGCAACAGGGCGCACAAAGCCGGGCTCAGGGTCAGGGCATTCACCGCAGAGAGTATGATGGCGATGGCGAGGGTGAGTCCGAATTGTTTGTAGAAGACTCCCGCCGACCCGGTGATGAAACTAACGGGAACGAACACCGCCGCCATCACCAGTGTTATGGAAATGATGGCACCGGAGATCTCATCCATGGCATCCCTTGTGGCGCGGTGTGAGGAGGTATAACCATGATCGAGTTTGGCGTGTACGGCTTCCACCACCACGATGGCGTCATCCACCACAATCCCGATAGCAAGCACAAGGGCAAAGAGGGTCAGCAGGTTGATGGTGAAACCGAAAATCTGCAGAAAGAAAAAAGTTCCCAAAATGGCCACCGGCACTGCGATGGCGGGAATCAGCGTGGAGCGCAGGTCCTGCAGGAAAATGAACACCACGATGAACACCAGGATAAAAGCTTCTATCAGCGTGGTGACCACTTTGCTGATAGAAGCATCCAGGAAATCGTTCGCGTTCATCAGGTTCGTATAACCGATACCGTCAGGAAAGGATCTGGACGCTTCATCGAGTATTTTCAGGCTGCCTTCGATAACTTCCTTGGCGTTGGAACCGGCGGTCTGGCTGATGGCCACACCCACAGAAGGATGCCCGTTGGTCATGGAAGTACTGGCATAACTGAGGGCGCCCAGTTCAATGCGCGCAATATCCTTCAATCGCAACAACTGGCCGGTACCCGCGGAGCGGATAATGATCTCGCCGAATTCTTCCGTGCTTTTCAGACGGCCCTTATACTTCATCACATACTGGAAGGATTGCCCGCCCTGCTCACCGAATTGTCCGGGTGCTGCCTCAATATTCTGTTCCGCCAGGGCTGCACTGATATCACCCGGCACCAGTCCATAGGATGCCATCACATCGGGCTTTAACCAGATGCGCATGGAATATTCCATGCGTCCGAAAGCCATAGCCTCGCCCACGCCGGTCACTCTTTTGATCTGTGGAATCAGGTTGATCTCGGCATAATTCTGAAGGAAGGTCTGGTCGTAAGCTGGATTGGTGCTATACAGTGAGAAGATTACCAGGTTGCTGCTCTGGGTTTTGGCAGTGGTCACTCCCGAGCGGGTCACTTCCTGCGGCAGCAGCGGGGTGGCGCGGGCCACGCGGTTCTGCACGTTCACGGAAGCGAGGTCGGGGTCGGTTCCCACTTTAAAATTGATGGTAATCCGCGCGGTTCCGTCGTTGCCGGCAGCGGAAGTCATATAAGTCATATTCTCCACCCCGTTGATCTGTTCTTCGAGTGGTATCACCACGCTGTTCAGCACCACATCGGCATTGGCACCCTGGTAAGACGCAGAAACCACCACGGTGGGCGGAGCGATCTCGGGGTATTGCGAAATTGGCAATGAATTCAATCCCAGTAAACCCAGGATTACAATAATGATGGAGATAACGGTTGATAAAACCGGTTGGTCTATAAATCGTTTAAACATGTACGTTGCTTTATGGAGAAAACTATTACTGGCGGAAGATGCTGTCGGCCTTCACTTCTTTTGGTTTGATCTGTTCGCCTTCGCGCAGAGTAGCCACTCCTTCCACCACAATGCGATCCCCGGCTTTCAATCCCTGCTCTGCTACAAAAAACTGCCCGCCGCTGTTTTCCAGGATCTGGATCTCGGTGCTCTTTACTTTTCCGGCGCTGTCGAGCAGGAATACAAATTTCTTACCCTGGATCTCAAAGGTGGATCGCTGCGGAACCAGCAGGGCTTGCTCAATTTGGCGGGGCATTACGATAGTGCCGCTGCTACCGCTTCGCACGAGATGGGCCGTATTAGGGAAAGTGGCCCGAACACGGATGGATCCGGTTTCGGTATTGATCAGTCCGCTTGCCGTTTCCACTTTTCCCTTTTCGGAAAACTCCTGGCCGTTTGCCAGGATCAGGGTTACGGGCGGGATATGAGCCCCCTTGATATTCAGCGATAGATCGAGGGCCTGTTTTTCGTTGAGAGAGAAATAAGCAAATATCCTGTCAATATTGGAAACGGTGGTCAGGGGCTGCGCGGTATTGCTGTTCACAAGGCTTCCGATCTTGTAGGGAAGTACTCCGATGACACCGTTAACCGGACTGGTTACAGTGGTATAACCGATATTGGTTTTGGCATTGGCCAGGGAGGCGCGTGCCTGTGCCAGCGCAGCCTGGCGGGCCTGCAGGTTGAAGATGGCAGACTGCAGCACGTACTTGCTCACGATACCCTTTTCAACAAGAGGCTTTACCTTGTTGACTTCCATTTCAGCAGCGTTCACATCTGCCACGGCGATGGAGATATTGGCTTCCGCAGTGCGCACTTCCTGTTCGTATTGTGGGGCACGAATCTGGAATAGTCGCTGTCCCCTTTTAACAGTGGCGCCTTCATCCACATAAATGCGTTCAATATAGCCGTCAATTTTTGGCCTGATTTCTACATTCTGTTCGCCCTCAATGATGGCAGGGTATGCAGAATTCACCACAAAAGGTTGCGGACTTACTTCCACTACCGCATAGTCTTTAACAGTTGGTGCGGCGCCGGGTGCAGGCCCGGCAGGTTTGTTTTCTCCCCCGCAGGAGGACAACAGTAATACAGACGAAACAATGATCCAGAGCGGATTCAATGGAATTTTCATGTAGGTTCTAGTTAATATTCTGAAAGGATAACAATGGGGGCAAGCGGATGCAAAGGTACAACAGTAAATTGTTAAAGTGTCAAAAGGACACCAGCCTGCCTCCACCTATCTCACACGCCCTGATTTATTTATTCGTTTGTTGTGCCTGTACACCCGTATAGCGGTCACCCACGATTTTGATTTTTGAAACTGTTTCGTTGAAGGATCTCAATTCATCAGGGGTAAATTCAAAATCCGCCGACCAAAGATTTTCCTGCAGGTGGGCCAGTTTGGTAGTACCTGGGATGGGAACAATAAAGGGTTTTTGCGCCAGCAACCAGGCAAGGGACACCTGGCTGGGCGTTAGTCCCCTCGGATTCCCAAACGCATACAAAACATCGATCAAAGCCCAATTGGCTTTAATGGCATCCGCCTTGTAGCGGGGCAGTGTGGGGCGGTTATCGTTATCAGGATTGTATTTTGTACGTTCGTTGATCATGCCGGAAAGAAATCCCCTGCTGATCGGACTGTAAGGCACAAATCCAATTCCGAGTTCCTCACAGGTTTTCAGCACTGCCTGCTCAGGCCCCCTGGTCATGAGCGAGTACTCGCTCTGGAGCGCGGTTACAGGCTGTACCGAATGGGCTTTGCGAATGGATTCCACACCGGCTTCGCTTAAACCGAAATGTTTCACCTTGCCTTCCTTAATCAAATCTTTCACAGTGCCGGCCACTTCTTCCATGGGAACATTGGGGTCAACCCGGTGCTGGTATAGCAAATCGATGTAGTCTGTATTCAGCCGTTTCAGTGATTGCTCCACCACTTCCCGGATATGTGCCGGCTTGCTGTTTAAACCGGCCAGTTTATCGTTTTGAATATTGAAGCCAAACTTGGTGCACAGTATGATGTTTTTCCGGAAAGGAGCAATGGCTTCGCCCACCAATACCTCGTTTTTTAAAGGACCATAGGCTTCAGCCGTGTCGAAAAAATTTACCCCCAGATCGTAAGCCTTTCTGATCAGGGCCAGGGATACTTTTTTATCGGGAATAAAACTGCGGTGATAGCTCATGCCCATGCAGCCCAGTCCCAGTGCAGATACTTCGATCTGGTGTTGGCCGGATCCCAGTTTCCGGCGGTGGGAAATGGCAGAAACATTCTTTTGACTGGCACCGGATTGTCCGGCCTGAGTACTGCTGATGGCAGGTGCTGCCATGAATCCAGCACCCAATACTGCACCGGCTTTCAAAAAACCACGGCGGCCCGAATTGTTTGATTGTGTCATTTCGAAAACTTTTAATCGGTTATGAATAGAAAGAGCTTCGATGTGGGCACAAAGTTCCATCCGAAAACATTTCCGTACTAACGCAATTGAAACAATCTCTTACAAAAATCAAACATTCTATTCGTGGCCCAGACCTGATCCGGGTTTCACGCAAAGAAAACGGCAGGCTGACCAACCCGTAGGTTGAACACAGTACAGTGAGGCAATATTAATTCAGCACAAAATCGATCGGCCTGATCTGGCTCAAGAGCTGTGCAGGTTCATTGCCCAGGTCTTTTATGAATGCATCAATATGTCCGCGGGTAACGCCCGGCATACAGATCAGGTGCGAGATAGCGCCATCTGTGGCCAGTTGCCATTTGTGGCAGATCTTTTCGGAAGGCTGCGGAAATACCACAGTAAGCGCATTTTCATTACGCCAGGCCTCCACCCCTATTGCCCTGAGTTGCTCCACTGCATAGGCTGCCGTATCCAGTGCATCCATCGCGCGTTGCAGCATACCATCCCGCCCCATCTTCTTAATAGCATACCAGAGGAATACGGGTGTGATGGCATTACGCGAACCGGTGATGGTGGTGTCAAGGTTACCAATATAGGGAATCGAACGGCCAATGCGGTCTTTGTGTGATTTCTTCACCAGCACCACTCCGAAAGGTACGGGACTGCCGATGAATTTATGCCCGCTGAAAGCGATGCTGTCGGCACCCTGCGAAAAATCAAATCCGCCCCTGCCCATCAGTGCCAGGTAGGGACCAGCCAGGGCGGCATCACAATGAATATAATGCTGCTTGATGGCAAACTTTTTCAGGATGGACCTGATCTCGGTGATATTGTCCTTCGCTTCGGTCATGGTGGTTCCGATATTAGCGAGGATGATTGCCGGTTGCTGCCGGTGGAACTGCATGGTTTCGCGCAGGTCATCGTAATCCATCTCCCCGTTATCCCGAGCGCGGATCACGATGCTTTCCATCCCCAGCAAATGGATATTCTTCTGTACGCTGTAATGGGTTGATTCGCTGTAATACACCATGCCATTGGGATAGAGCTCGCGCGCGAGATAAAGGCTGTAGAGATTTCCCTCTGTACCGCCGGTGGTCACATAGCCCCACCAGTTGTCTTTCGGCGCATTGAACAGGTCGGCATAAAAACTGAGGGCTTCCCGTTCAAAATTGCGTGTGTGCATGTCCGTATGTGAATCCACGAAGGGATCACCTACATTATTCAGGCTGTATTTGAACAATTCAAATAATTCGGAATAGTCAAAATCTACCGCTCCGGGATAACCGATAAAATGGGTGGAGCGTTTTTTTGTTTTCGCTATGAAACTCGCTAACTGGTCCATAAAAAATAATTAAAACAGGAAAAATGCTGACGGGTAGTCAGGTTAACAGGCACAAAAAAAGGAATCAGAGCGAGGATTCGGCCAGGGTAATCAGCAGACAGGCATAGTGGGTGCGCTTGTCGCTAAAGTATTTGGATGGATAGTCGGGACACATATTGTTTCACTCTTTAATCAGAACCTCATAGCAAAATTAGTGCTTTCCCGAATTAAATGCAAATATCGGCCTGAAAGCCCTCCCCTACGTAATTCTACGGAGAAGGAAATATCGTTATTGCCGCTTAGCTGGCATAGCTTTTACTGAAATTACTTTGCAGGTACAAACCATCGATATGAAAAAAATGATCATTCTGTTGGGTTTACTGCCTTCGTTGGCAGCCTGGTCCCAATCCGACTTACCCGGGAGGTTCAAAAACAAGGTAAAGGCAAGGGCCGAGCAACGGGTGGACGAGGGAATGGATAAGGCAATTGACAAGACAGAGGAAGAAATCACCAAAAAACCAAAAGCGAAGAATAAGAAAAACGGAGAGGTAGAGGAAACTGAAACTGGCGACCAGGGCGGTAAAAAAGCAGGTGATACAGGAAACTCGACTGACAAAGACCTGAAAGTGTATTCACGGTTTGATTTTGTGCCGGGAGAACGGCTTTTGTTTGCGGAAGATTTTTCCCAGGATGTGGTGGGTGAATTTCCACTGAAATGGTTTACCAACAACCAGGGAGAAGTTGTTTCACTGGGTGGGCAAAACGGCCAGTGGATGCGCATGTTTCCCGGCGGCCATTATGTTTCTCCCGGCCTCAGGAAACTGTCAGAGAACTATACCATCGAGTTTGACCTGCTGCTTCACTATAAATCAGATGAAGGGTATCCTTTCCCGAATGTGTACTTCAAACTGATGGAGTTGCCTGCCGGAAAAGATGCCATGAAAGACTATTTCTTCGCCCTTGCAGGTTCAAAAGAGGTCGTATTGAATATTGGCCCGGCCATGGAAGAAAGTTCTTATGCATACCTCACCAGTTCGGTCAATGAATCGGAACAATTTGCCAGTGCCGAAAAAAAATTGCCCAGGCTCGACCGCTTTTTCAGCAAACCTATTCACGTGGCTGTTTGGGTGCAAAAGCAACGCCTAAGGCTTTGGATCAACGATGAAAAAATATTTGACATCCCGCAGGTGGTGCCGGTCCAATCGAATTTCAATCATCTTGCCTACAAGGTTGAATCCTCCATTTATGAGGAACACCAGATCGGCATGTACGTAACCAATGTAAAAATCGCGGAGGGTGCGCCTGATACGCGCAGCAAACTGCTCACTGAAGGGAAATTTTCAACTACAGGTATCCGTTTTGATGTAAACTCTGCCACCATCAAACCGGAGAGTTCGGGGGTACTGGCAGAAATCGCCAAAGTGCTGAATGAAAACCCTGCGGTAAAAGTAAAGATCATTGGACATACCGACAGCGACGGTGATGCAGCAAAAAACCTGGAACTGTCCAGGCGACGCGCACAGTCAGTTAAGACCACGCTGGCCCAGCATTTCAAAATCGATGCCTCCAGGATGGAAACCGATGGCCTCGGCGAAACGAAACCCGTGGCGGACAATAGCAGCGGAGAAGGTAAATCACAGAACCGGAGGGTGGAATTTATTAAGCAGTAATACCTATTTTTCTCTGGTCGTTGCGTGTAAGCAGAAGCTGCCCCCAAATTGGAGGCAGCTCTTTTTTTGTTATTAAGGGTTGGGGAGTTAATCCATTTCAATGCTGGCACGGTCTTCCTTATGGTTTCTTTTCAGGAAGGCAGCACGCACCGGTGAGGGAGCCGGAGTTCCTTTTATTCCCTGCCACAGGATCTCGTTGAAGGTAAGATCCGGTACGGCATCTTCCCTGGACCAGTCAAATTTTTCAGAGAATTTAGCCAGTGGCGTATTGGCAGGATTCTTGTCATTCAGGTTGACATTGGCCGGCAGGTGATCATAACCGGTATAATTGGCCTCACCTGTAAAACACCGCCACAAAGGCGTTGCAGCGGCATCGTACTGCGACATGGGAGGCAGACCCAGTATCAGTTCAATGGTTCTCAGAACCCCGGAGGTGCTGTACATGGTATGGTCAACAAAATTCCGCTTCACATGGGGCCCTATTACATAGGCAGTACTCCGGTGGGCGTCCACATGATCGGGTCCGTTCTGGGCATCATCTTCCAGTATGAACACCACTGATTCTTTCCATACAGGACTCTTGCTGAGGTGATCAATGAACATTCCCACTGCCAGGTCGTTGTCGGCCACATGCGCAAATGGAGTTGGTCTTCCTGCACGCATACCTTCCGTATGATCGTTGCCGAAACGAACGGTGGACAATTGTGGCAGGGCATTGATGGCCACCAGGGAATCAAAATCTTTTCTCCATTCGTAAAAACGGGTGGTGTCGCGTACGCCCAGGTTATAGGAAGTAAAGTTGGCGACCTTGCCTTTCAGCACATCCAGGCGGGGTGTTTTGCCCGCAACAAATTCGCCGTAGGACCTGAAACTCACATTATTCCGCGCACAATTTTCCCAGATAAAACCATCGCGGTTGTTGGCGATCTTACGTTCGCCTTCCCCGCCATAGGTGCCGCCCCTTCCCCCATAGCTGGAGGGCCAGGTCTTTTCGAGGTAATCGTTCGCATAAGCGCCCATACTCCAGTTGTGGCCGTCGGCGCTCACTTCTGCATCCACATAAAAATTATCCAGCAGAACAAAATCTTTTACAAGTTTATGCTGGTTGGGCGTGATGCTTTCCCCGAAGAGCAGGAGGCTGGAATCACCATTTCCACCCGGTACATCACTGAGTACCTGGTCATAGGTCCTGTTTTCCTTGATCAGGTAGAATACATATTTAATGGGCGATTTCTCCCCCACTTTCATAGGCACCGGGTTACCAGCCTCTCCTTCCGTAAGCAGTTCCTTTTCCTTTGTGTATGGAGAGTTTTTATACACCGACTGTGAGTAAACGCTGAGTTGTGCTTTGGAGGGTTGTTCGATCATACTAAGTGTACCATGAAACAATCCGCCGATGTACTGTACTTTGGCCGGGCGGGTACTGTCGCCCGCATGTCCCAGCACAACCTGTGCTCTCTGGGCCGGGTTGGGGCCCTGCGGATTGGCAAAAGATGACAATCCCTTTCCGTTGGTAACATAGATGGTTTTACCGACCACTTTTACATTGGTAGGATACCAACCAACCGGGATGAAGCCTTCTGACTTACTTTTTGACGGAACCGACACATCAAAGACTGCCAGGCAGTTATTGTTCGCGTTTGCCACATAAAGTGTTTTCTGGTCCTCACTTAAAGCCAGTCCATTGCTGGTGGACCCGCTGGGCGCATCCGGATACAATGCCGCGTTTAGGATTTCTATCACTTTTCTGTTGCGGGTATCAATAACCGAAACAGAGTTGTCATTTGAATTGGCAACATAGAGATACTTCCCGTTTTTGCTCAGGAGCAATTCATTGGGATGGCTGCCTACAGGTATATCCCCTACAATGGCGCTTTTGGCGATATCATAGAGCAGTATCTTTCCACCACCCCAGGAACTGATAAAAAGTATTTTCCTGTCACGGGAAAGTTTGCAGGTATAGGATTCTGTTCCCAGCGAAATTTTGTTCACTATTTCTTTGGTTGCCAGGTCAAATACGTAGAGGCTGTTGTCTTCCTTTGTTACCACGAACAACTTGTTGTGAACTGTTTCATCTATTTCAAGTCCGGCCACCCCAACCTTATTAGGCCATGGTTTGCCCAGTACCAGGGAGTCAGCCAACTGAAGTTTGTTATTGGCAACCCGGTATTTCCTAACCAGGTTATCGTGTCCGCCGGAAGCATAGAGAAACTGGTTATCCTTGCTGAAAGCCAGTCCGTACCAGGATTTCGGGATGATGATGCTGTCCAGCCTCACACCCGCTTTACGGTCGATCAGTTCAATGGTTTGTGTACTCTGCCCGTTGTTGGTTACAGCCATGTATTTTTTATCATGACTAACGACCAGGTTCAGGGGCAAATCGCCCAGCGGGATATTTTTTCCCACGGGGGTCAGCGACCATCCATTGGGAAGTTTCAACCTGCTGTTCTCCAGTTCCTCCGCGGTTTGTCCGAAAGTCTGCAGGCAAAGGAATGCAGAAACAAACAGGAGTGCCGTTATTTTATTTGTTCTCATGTTACAATTTACAGATTTACGTGAATGATATTACCAGCCCGGATTCTGTTCCAGCTCGGGGTTCAATACCATATCTGTATTGGAGATGGGACGGAAGTATTTTTTGTCGTCAAACACCCTTACTTCATCATCTCTCCAGGTCACATGGCCTTTATCGCCATCAGTCAGCCGGGAAGCCACACCATCGATCACATAATAGATCACGCCGGGAATCTTGTTGGCAGGCACTTTGCTGACAAAAGCCACATCAGGTGTTCCATTACCATCCAGGTCCATTGGCAGGTCTTTCGCGGGAACATAAATACCTTTCCACTGCATCTCCAGGAGTTTACCTTTTCTCCAGCGCAGCAGGTCAGCATAACGCAATCCTTCATATACCAGTTCAATACCCCTCTCCCTTCTTACTTCCAGCAGGAATTTGTCGCTGATCTCGGGGAAATACGCCTGCTGGAGGTAGGGATCGGCAGCTTCAGGAACGGCTGATTCCACACCGGCCCTGTCCCTGAGCAGGCCAATTGTTTCAGCCCAAACGCCGGCATCCATCTGGCCGAGTTCAGCTTTTGCTTCCGCATAGTTAAGCAGAACTTCCGCATAACGGATAAGGGTGATCGAATTATTGGCTTCGGCCACACCATCCAGGCGTTTGTCATCAAGGCTGAATTTATGTATATGGTATCCCGTAAAGGTATAACCGAAATTGGGCGGGGCGGCGCTGCCATCACTGCGCTTGTATCCCAGTGAGCGCACCGTCTGAGCCAGGCGGTGATCGCGACCTGCCATCTCCCTTACGAACTGGATGGTATCATAACCAACTTTATCGGTGAACCGGCTCCCATCGGTATTGAGGTAGGTATTTATGAATTGTTTGTTCAATCCCCAACGGGCACCATAAGTGGCGCTGTTGAATTTCCAGGTGATCTCATGCCATCTTCTCAGTGCATCATTATACACCAGTGCCCACATGATTTCATCATTAACAGGGTTCATACTGGTGAACAGTGCCCTGTAATCTTTGGCAGGATTGCCGGTATTGTAAATCCGGTATTTTTTGGCATCCATTATTTTGCGGGCAGCATCAGCGGCCTGTTGCAGCCATTGATCGGCAGAACCGCCAAGATTCATACCAGTATGGTATTTGCGGAAAGTGCCTTCAAACAGGCAGACCCTTGATTTGAAAGCCAGGGCAACCTGGCGGGTAACCATAGACGAAGTAGCATCCCTGGTATCGCGGATATTTTCAGCGGCAAAGTTCAGGTCTGCCAGCACTGAATCCATTACCAGAGTGCGGGAATCACGTTTCTTGTAAAGCTCAGGGTCATCAGTGGCCATTGCTTTGGAATACCAGGGCACGTCACCGTAGGTTTTCACTTTATCAAAATAAAAATATGCACGGAAGAAACGGGCAATACCTGCAAAGTGGTTCCTGGCTTCCTGCGGAATAGACGGATTATCATAGCGCTCCAGGAAATAGTTGATATTCCTGAGATCGGTCCAGTTCCAGCTGCCTTCATTCACTGCTGAATATGATCCTGCAATGAAAGTTGGCGAGATATTCTTGGAAGTATATTCACCCATCTCATCAGCCTGCACCACAGCCAAACCGGCGGGTAGCTGGCGCTGGTAAAAGGATGTGGTGTAAAGTTCCAGGTCCTTTTCCGTTTGGAAAAAGGAAGAAGGCACCAGTTTATCGAATGGTTCCTTGTCCAGGAAATCCTTGGAGCAGGAGCTGAGGGAAGCAGACAATACCAATCCGGAAAATATGGAGAGAAGAAGATTTTTCTTGTTCATTGTTTCAAAGTTTTAGATCAGAAGGAAAGATTCATACCAACGGTGAAGGTTTTCAGCATTGGATAAGCATAACCCTGGCCGTTTCCATTGGTGAGATCACCCACGGAGTTTTCCATTACTTCGGGGTCGAAATTCTCCGTATGCCTGAACAAACCAGAGCGGGTGAACAGGTTTTGCGCTGTTACATATACCTGGGCATTGGTCATGGAGAGTTTCCTCAGCAGGGACTTGGGAAGTGTATAATCGATTGTAAGGCTTTTCAGGCGGATATAACTGGCGTCCTGCAGGTAACGTGTCTGCGGAGCTCCGAGGGACCTCCCTGTACCAAGAGCGGTATATCCGCGATAACGGGGGAAATATGCATCCGGATTCTCTTCGGACCAAAGGTCTTCCATCATCGTAAGGGGCTGGTAACCGTATGGACGGTTATATGGTCCCCAGAACAAACCTGCCTCGGGAGCAAAATACCAGTCACGTTTTCCAATACCCTGGAAGAATGCGGAGATACCAAAACCATTCCATCTTGCAGCAGTGGTAAATCCAAACTGGTAGCGAGGTGAGCTGTTACCAATAATACGCCTGTCGCCCGGATCATCCACGGTATTCCTGCCGCTGTTGATCACATTATCTCCGTTCAGGTCGGCAAATTTGAGGTCTCCCGGTAACCATTGACGGTTGTTGGAGTTTTGGATAAAACTCTGATTGGCATGTTTTAGAATCTCTTCTTCAGACTGGAATAATCCAAGCGTTTCATATCCCCAGATCTCACCAACCTGGTGGCCAACATAATAGGTGGCCGACAGGGTTCTGGTCGGGTTGTTGAAACGGGTAATCTCAGATTTGCTGTCCCACAGTGAACCATTAAAGCTGTATTCGAACGGACGTCCGGCCAGCGTCAGGTTATCTCTCCATCCGAGGGTGATCTCCCAACCTTTGGTAGAAAGATCAGCATAGTTTCCATAGGGCACAGTTGCGCCGAAAGTAGCAGGCAAAGGCTGACCCAGCGTGAACATATCGGTTGTTTTCCGGTCGTACCAGTCATAGCTGATGTTCAGCCTGTTGCGGAACATGGCCAGGTCAACACCCAGATCAAATGTGGTGGATTTTTCCCAGGTAAGGGTGGATGGCACCACGGCTGGCAGGGCTGTATAATTCATTTGCACACCGTTTAAGATCAGGGTGGTCTTACTCACACCCATTTGCTCGAGGTAACGGTAAGGCGCCACATTTCCGTTTCCGAGTGAACCATAGGATGCGCGAAGTTTCAGGTTGTCAATGATATCGCGACTGAAGTCCATGAACTTTTCTTCAGATATACGCCATCCGGCTGAAACTGATGGGAAGAACCCGAAGCGCTGGTTGGAGGGGAATTTGGAAGATCCGTCATAGCGGCCGTTCAATTCCAGCAGGTATTTTTCATCAAAGGAATAGTTTACCCGGTAGAACAAACCCTGGTAGGCCCATTCATTACCACCACCAGTAATGTTATAGTTCAAACCATCCATCAGGTTAAAGTCAGGCATGCCTGGGATGAGGATACCATCACGTTGTGCATTCAGGTTTTTGGTGGTGGAGGTTTCCACGTTATAACCAACCAGCACTTTTACATCATGCGCGTTGAATTTCTTCTTTGCTTCAGCTGTGATGTTGGAGGTGAGATAGGATATATCCTGATTGAACTGGCGCAGGAGACTGCGACCAAAACGGTTGGTCACTCCAGGTGCAATGCTGTAATTGATAAAGTTGTTGGTACGCGATTCCTTGTTCCAGGTTTTGGTATAGGTAAAGTCAGCCTTCAGGGTCAGCAGGTCTTTGATCGGCCTGGCAATAAATGCAGCAGTATTCCGCACAAACACATTGGATTCCTGTGAGCGGTTGTTCCCCTCAATATATGAAGCCACACCAGTATACACACCTGTATGGGAGTAAGTTCCATCGGGGTTATAAATAACTGCCATCGGATATGCCTGGTGTTCGAACTGGCGCCATACGTTACCGTCTCCATCCGCAAACATCGGGTACTTATAGCTGAAATTCGACAGGTCAAAATTGTTCTGGAAGGTCAGCCAGGGAGTAATTTTGATATCACCCTTGGCCCGAAGGTTATACTTGTTGAATTTATCAGAATTATAATTGAAGATGCCATCCTGGAAATAGTAGCGACCTGAAACATAGTAGTTCACTTTATCGGTACCTCCTGAAATGCTGACAGCCTGTTCGGTAGCAGGGATCTGGTCCTTATAAATAACGTTATACCAATCAGTATTTCCAAAGTACTCATAGCGGCCCTTTTCTTCATTGAACACTACTTCCGGAAGTGAAGGATCTTCATTATGCTCTTTTAAGGCATCGAGATATTCCAGTGAAAATGGAAAGATGTTGTTTACGGAAATGGGGTGTGATTTGTAATCATACCATGCATTGAATGCTTCATCAAAATTTTTCGCCCATTCATATCCGTTAGTAACAACTTTTGGGGTAACGGTCCGCCTGTTTACGGAATAGCTGCTGCTGAAATCCACTTTGATCTTGCCTGACTTCGCAGCCTTTGTAGTGATCAGTACCACGCCAAATGCAGCCCTGGAACCATAAATGGCGGCTGAGGAAGCATCTTTCAGGATGGATACAGATTCAATATCGTTGGGGTTCAAATTGTTCGGGTCACCCTCCACACCATCGATCAGCACCAGGGCATTACCACCCGCACCAATGGAAGTAGTTCCGCGGATATTAAAAGCAGCACCACGGGTGGGGCTGCCATCAACCATCTTCAGGTTAAGGTTGGGCAAAGCACCCTGTAACATCCTTGAAATATTTGGCGAGGGCCGGCTTTCAAGTACTTCAGAACCCACGCTGGCCACAGCACCGGTTAGATTTATTTTCTTTTGTGTGCCATATCCAACCACCACCACCTCATCAAGGCCGGGATCGGCTTGTTTGAGGGTTAAACTCACATTCGTTGCTTCCCCGGACCTAACCGTTACAGCCTGCTTCAACTGGCTGTATGAAACATAACTAATGATCAGGGTGTATTCACCCGCTTCTGCTGTGAGATTAAACCTTCCTGCGTCATCAGTGGTAGTGGACTGACTGGTTCCTTCTATCGTGATGGTTGCGCCGGCAAGGGGCCTACCACTGTTGTCAAGGATGGTTCCGGAAATGACACCATTGGCCATTACGGATTTGTGGCCACCAATGTAACCCGCCTGTAAATCCCTGATTGGAATAATGCCGATTAGTAATAACAATAGAATACATAAGGGCTTATTCAAGCCACACCTGCTGTTTGCCTGCTGCATAAAAACTAATTATAAGTTATGGTAATTAGGAGAAGGAGTTTTTCTTAATTCATTTGCGAAACTATCAGCAGGTTGTTAAGGGATTGTTATGCGAACTGCAATTAATTGTTATGCAAAAATAAAATACCACCAATACTTTGATTTGGAATCAAAGCATTGGTGGCAGTTGACCATTAACGTTAGTTACTCTATATTATTTAACTACATCGTAACCGAAAATAAGCGATTCCATATTGGTATCATTCACATCATATACATAGAGGAAGGTATTTCCCGAATAAACTTCTGTTTTCCACAAATAAACCTGGGGTGCAAGGTCGGTACCGGAAGCCACCCTTTCAGTTGTTCCGTTATTGGAAGAACAGCCACGGCGGATGGTCTTGAAATTACCTTCCACCGGATAGAAAGTGAATTTGTTGCCCTCGAACTTAATGGTTCCTTTAAGGCGGGAATAAATTTCCGTTACGCAGGATCCCGTACGGGTTCCGAGATACTGGCCGAATTCCGCGAAACCATCTTTTGTTACTTCGTAGGAGCGAGCCGCTTCCCAGTCGCTGCCCAGCTCATGCCCTGCATTGTCATAGTGCGACAAGGGCGAGAAAGACCCGTAAAACCAGGTAGCCGGCGCCAGTGCATCAGGAACCGCACTGCGGGGAGAATTGCCATATTTATCTTCTGTGCCGGTGCCATTGTTCTCTTTGGAACAGGCTGCGAAAAGCAGGCTGGTAAGCATTACCAGCAGGATACTTGTTTTTTTCATTGTAAGGTTGTTTATATAATTTTATTACCAGCTGTGTTGTACTTTGAAGGTGCCCGTGATGGAACTGACTTTAAGTTGTGGCAGATCCTCTGCATTTTTTATGTAACCTGCATTGTCCACCACGAAAATGCCTTCCACATATTTCTTCCCATCCTTTACAGTTTCCTCAATTGACACAAATCCACCGCTGTCTTTTTGCTCACGGGTATCCGGATCAATTTCATACACGGATACATACATGTGCCCGAGGTCAGGTTCGGCATATTGAAAGGTTACATCACTTTCATTATCTCCCAGCATGGACCACGGAAATACGCCGGCAACAGGTTGCCCTCCACTTCTGCGCCAATGAATCCCGATCTGTGGAATATCGCTTGAAAGACGGAGTGCACTGATGGTATAATAATTAAAACCATCCTCCTCCAGTACCCTGGCAGCCATCCCGGAATAGCTATGCCAGGGACCGCCGTCAATACTGAGCGAAATACCATCTTCAATGATATGTATGGTACTGAAAAGCAGCACCTTCATGGTACCCACTTTTAATTCCAGTACAATAGTAGCTGTTGATACGGCTGGTTTTACCGATGGCGCTGTATAAGTGGCTTCATTCCCATTGGGATTAAGTGTACCCGGTCCGAGCAGGGTCCATTTTACGATATACCCATTCGCAATTTTCTCGGCCTTCCCAATCTTGGTTGGCTGGGTCAATGGCACAACGTACCAGTCATCCTCAATATTAGCATAATCAACTGCTGTCAATTTCACCTGTTCGGCCAGGCCGACAGTTTTAAC
The DNA here is from genome assembly GCF_014332695.1 of Flavihumibacter stibioxidans. Lineage (GTDB taxonomy): Bacteria > Bacteroidota > Bacteroidia > Chitinophagales > Chitinophagaceae > Flavihumibacter > Flavihumibacter stibioxidans. The sequence continues at coordinate 292,171 of NZ_MBUA01000001.1, forward strand.
CAACGGGGTTAATTCCATTTTACTGATGATAGCCCAGTCGCTGAAATGATCGGTCTTTACCGAGATGACCTTTTGAATGGTATCATTGGTGTTCATACCCGGACAAACCCATACTCCCTTGTCGTCCTGGTAAGCTATCTCCAGTGTTTTCGACAGCCCGATGGTGCGGCTGAACTTTCCATAATTAAACCGGATGGTCACCTGTTTTTTAAAATTGCCGCCATGCGGGGTTAAACGGTAACCAAACCCTTTCCCTCCCGGCGCGGTGTTCTCCAGGGGTACGATTCCTATTTCGGTTTCTTCGGTTAAGGCTCCCTGTGGGAAATCTATCTCTACCACACCATCCGGACTTTTTACCAGTCCGCCTTCCGTGCCGATCCATTCGGTATAAGGCTGGCCGAGCGGCTTTCCAACGGTGGTGGGATCAATAGTTCCGGAAGGAGAATCTGGTTGGAGCGGGTCCTTATGGCAGGACTGCAGGGCCATGGTGACGCAGAGCAGCAGGATGCCGGCCGCCTGGTGCAGGAACGGTATTCTTTTCATACTGATAAAATTTAATTCGTGGTGATGCAAAATTCATTGCAGATCACGGCTCCTTCATCAGTAGTATTACGTAATCAATAAATTACGTTGGGGTAAGGGCTTATCCGTTGGATGTAAATTCAGTTAGCAAACTGATCGGCGAGGGTATTCATTTCCCCTGCGGTCAGTGCTTTTCCCTCCTGTATAATAATCCTGTACTTGAAATGAATTGACTGGCCGGGAACCAGTTCAATATCCATCCTGTTTTGCCCATTGCTGAAAACTGCCGCCCCCAATGGATTCAGTGCAAAGAGACCATAACCTCGTGCATGCCAGTAGGTGGGATAACCCGGGTTGTGGGGATGGTCTATCATGGCAACCGTTATGGGTTGTTTCCTGATATTTCCGTTCAGCATTACCCAGCGGCCTCGGCTGCTCCAGACGGAATCCCCCTTGATACCTTCGCTGCTGGTGTACAAACCGGTGATACCTTCAGCGGGCATCTGGTCCACTTTTGTCACCCGACCACTGGCATCAATGTATTCACTGGCTTCCCCGGAGGGTTGCTCCAGTTCGCGCGCCACGCGGATGGCCAGCATGCCGTCTTTCACATCCTTGAAAATTACTTTTGTATCTGCAGCCGTTAGTGTGGTGGTTCTGTCAATCTCCAGCCTGGATCCGGTTACTGTAAAAATAAACTGTGTTTTTTCCCTGAGTTGCAGAACACCGGTCTGGTTTTTCCATTCCGTATGCACCACCAGTTCCGCCCTGTTTTCACCGGCCTGTTTTGATTCCACCCGTTTGTGGAAGATGGTTCCGTAATGTGGTCTCCTGGCGGGTTCTATGGCGGTGGAATGATTCCAGAAATCCAGTCCGTTCACCGATTCATAATTCAGCCACAGTCCCACATGGTGCGGATGATCGGTCCTCTCCCCCGCCCTCGGTTCAAGCGGATAACCGCGGGTTATGGTAATTCCTGAAACTGTATTGACAGGAAACAATACCGGCTTCATGATGGAATCATCATAGCGGTAAGCCGTCATCAGCCGGTCGTTATACAATATATCGATCCGCTTTTCAGCAGGCTTTTCTATGATCTTAAAGCCTTTTTCCTGGGCAACAGCAGAAACCGAAAACAGGACCAGTACGGTCAGGAATCGAAGCTTCATTCACCGTGGTTTAATATTTGAATACTTTTCCGTTCACCATCACCTGTTTTGTCTTTTCATCAAAAACAGCTTTGGCGCCAGTCCTCACGGCCGCATTGGTCATAATATTGGCGATAGAATGATAGTACCCTGCTTCCACCGGAGCGTTAGGCTGGCGGCGGCTGCGTACACATTCCATCCAGTTGCGCATATGCGCACTCGTTAGAACATCCCCGCCGGTATTGGCAGAAGCTACTACTTCCACTTTTTCGGGCACCAGGTCCATCTCGGGCAGCAGGTTGGGCTGCATGTTCATTTCATCGGCAAATCTTTTTCTCAGTCCGCCTGCCGGCGATATTTTATTGGTGATCAGGTTCAGTTCTCCTCCGTTGGAATAGTAGAGTTCAGCAGGTCGTTCATCACCGTTATGCATACGCGAAGAAAAGATTACCTGGAAGCCGGTAGTGGGATCGCCAGAAGGACCGTAGTCAAATACAGCAGTGGTGGTATCCCAATTGGTACGGCCGTCTTTCCACATATAAATTCCGCCGTTGGCCACCACGCTTCTCGGATGCTCCAGTCCCGAGAACCAGTGCACCGTATCTATCTGGTGGCTCATCCACTGCCCGGGCATGCCGGAAGAATAGGGCCAGAACAAACGATACTCAAGGTATTTCCTGGGGTCCCACTTTTCGAAAGGACGGTTCATCAGGAAGCGTTTCCAGTCGGTATCTTCTTCACGGATCTTTTCCACCAGCGCAGGTCTGCGCCAGCGGCCGGGCTGGTTCACATTCCAGGTTAGTTCCACACTGGTAATGGGTCCGAATTTACCCTGTTGCACGAAACTGGCAGCAGCTTTATAATTGGGGCCGCTCCTTCGCTGTGAACCAATCTGGACAATGCGATTACTTTCTTTTACCGCCTTCAGGGCCGCATTGTTATCATCCATGGTTTCCGCGAAGGGCTTTTCCGTATAGGTATCGCGGCCCGACTTTACAGCCTCAATAGTGTGCAGGGCATGCTGGAAATCGGCCGTGCTGATGATCACCGCATCAATGTCTTTTATCGCATATAGCTCGTCGTTATTATTGCAGGGTCTGATATCATGACCAAATTTCGATTTCAACAGTTCCGTGCCTTCTTCCCTGCGCAGTTTCCAGATGTCAGACACCGCAATGATGTCAAAATTCAGTTCCTTGTAGTGGTTCAGAAAGGCCGGCAGCAGGGAGTGGCGGAAGCGGTCCGAAAAACCAACGGCGCCTATCAGCACCCGGTCGTTGGATCCCATGATGCGTGCATAACTGGCAGCGCTCAATCCCATTGTACCAAGGTAAATACCGGCACCTGCCTTTATGGATTGCCTGATAAATTTCCTGCGTGAAGACATGTTTGAAGTTTTGCTTTGGATGAATATTATTTGAGTTCCTGAATTTTGATGCTGCGGAAAGAAACCTGGTCGCCATGATCCTGAAACAGGATATGCCCCCTGGGCGCCATGCCAAAGCCAGGCCATTTCTCGTATTTGCTCCTTGCCACCAGGGCATAAAAATATTGTGTACCGCGCTGGTATTCCAGAACTTTCCAGCCATTCAGCCAGTGTTCCACACGGTTATCAGGATGCACCACGATCATACCCCGGTTCCATTCGCCGATTGGTTTTCTTGCCCTTCTTTCATTAACAGCAGGGATCAGGTCATAAAGGGCAGCAAGTGTCCTGTTTCCAATGGAACCCTGTTTGGCATCGGGATGGTTTTCATCATCCAGCACCTGGTATTCCAGCCCGATGGCCGATCCTGTATTGTTTTCCTTTTCCGTTACAAAATATTTTACGCCACTGTTGGCCCCCTTTGTAAGCCTGAATTCAAACTGCAGCACAAAAGCACCATATTCTTTTTCAGTGATGATATCGCCGCCATTGGTGGATTCACCGCCGCCCGATGGCAGTACGGAGAGGTTGCCATCCCTGATCTCCCAGCCTTTGGCAGGAAAAGCGTCTTTGTAAGCACCACGCCAGCCTTTGGTGGTACTGCCATCGAAGAGTAATTCCACTCCATTCCTTTTTTCTGCCGGTGATAGTGCATTTGGGATCAGGTTGACCACGAATGTCTGATCGGGAGCTGAAGCTTTCAGTCCGGCGGTCTGGATACGAATATTGCGCCAGCGGATCTGCCTTCCTTCGTCTTCCTTTTTACCAATGGAATGCACCTGCAGCGCAATGAACCCTTTTGCAGTCATGTCATCCACCACGTGTGCCACGGGTACTTCGTTTACCCATGTGCGTATGTCGTTGCCGATACATTCAATCCGGGCCCTGTTCCAGTTTCCCTGGCGAAAACCATTCCGGGAGGCAGGATTAAGATACCCCTGGTAGAGCCAGTCGCGCCTGCCTTCATCATATACCCCTCCTGTCCAGGCGCGGGGAGAAGGGTCGATCTCATACTGGTAACCATGCACCCTGCCCTTCTGGTAGTCGGGCGAGGAAAGGCTTCTGAACTGCACCCCTGAGTTCATGGTACTGTCTACCAGGAATTCAAATTCCAGAATAAAATCGCCGTATTCCTTTTCTGTTGCCATAAAAGAATTGGGCTCACCAAACACAGTGGTCCCAACGATTTCGCCGTTTTCAATTGTGTACTTTGCTTTTCCATTCAGTTGTTTCCAGCCGGTAAAATCCCTGCCATTGAATAAATTAGTCCAGCCGGCATCCTGGGCAAATCCGGCGATTGTAAGGATGCTGCAAAACAAAAAGCTTATCAGATGTTTCATAACGAAGTTGAGCAAACAAATATAATAGGTTCGTTAAGTTATTGATTGTAGCCAAGAAAACATAAAAAAAACCCGGGAGAGGCTCCCGGGTATGTTCATATTTTTTATTTTGAAAGCATTTAATTTCCGAATATTCCTTTCAGCGCATCCAGCGGACTGCCACCCTGGTTTGAATTGCCTGAATTACCGCCACCGGTAAATATGCCCATCAAATCCTGCAGGTCAACATCACCATCGCCATCCTTATCCATGCCACCGCCTGCAAGTTTTCCGGCAATGGCTTCAATGTTCATGCCCTGGGTACGTCCGCCGCTGAGCTGGCCAAAGAGTCCGTCCAGGCTGAACCCGTTATCTGCCGGGTTTTTGGTACGGCTGATCAGCTGGTTCAATACCATGGGCAGGAGGCTGCTCACCAAACTGCCGGCCTTGCCGCTGTCGAGCCCGAATTTGTTAACGAGATTGCCGATCAGTCCGCCTGAAAGGTTTTGCACTACCGGATTGCTATTATCTACCCCACCTGAATTGAACATGCCCAATAAATCTTTCACACCACCCTGGGCAAGTATACCCTGGAGCCCGCTGACAAGTGAAGAAGTTGTTTCCTGAACAGCTTCTTCATTTCGATCATTAGGGATATCCGGGTTATTGAAAATAGCTTCACCGGCATTTTCCCTGACAAGGTTTAACAGGTTGTCAATCATGTTACATATTTTTAGACTTGGAATATACTTGATTTACCAACTAAAGGACCAAATGTTCAGAAAATTAATGCAGTTTTCATGGAAGTAAGAATGGAGGCCGGATGGAAGGCGATACTCAAACAGGAGTTTTCAAAAGCCTATTTCCAGCAGGTGGTCACCCACCTGAAGATGGAAAAAATGGGGGGTAAGATTATCTATCCCCAGGGTTCCAATATTTTCCATGCCTTCGATAAAACCCCCTTTGATAAACTAAAGGTTGTGATACTTGGGCAGGATCCTTACCACAACCCGGGACAGGCACACGGACTCAGTTTTTCTGTTCCGGATGGCGTACCGCCTCCTCCATCGCTGGTGAATATTTACAAAGAGATCGCATCCGATATCGGTATCCGCCTGCCCAAACAGGGCAATCTGGAAAAATGGGCAGAACGGGGCGTATTACTTCTGAACGCCGTGCTGACAGTAAGGGCCAATGAACCTGCCAGTCATTCAAAGATCGGCTGGATGGACTTTACTGATGCCGTCATCCGGCATATCAGCGATGAAAAAGAACATATTGTTTTCCTGCTCTGGGGGCGGTTTGCACAGGAAAAACAGGCCCTGATTGACGAAACCAAACACCTGGTTTTAAAAGCGGCGCATCCCTCTCCCTTCAGCGCAGATAAGGGATTTTTCGGCTGCAAACATTTTTCCCGCACCAACGAGTACCTGATGCAGCATGGTATAGATCCCATTGATTGGTCTTTGTGAGCTAATTTTGCAGAATGAAGTCGGCTAAAAATATTTTCGGCACCATTTGGGCAGTCTGGGCAATTATTGCTTTTGTGATTACCATGATCTTTTTCCTGATCCCGGTTTTCGTTCTTTGCCTGCCGCTGGAAGAACCGAAACGCACCCATCGGTTTATCTATCATTCGCGCATATGGATGGCCGTTTACCTCAGGCTGATCGGCTGCCCGCTGAAAGTTACCGGTAAACAGTATTTCGCACCCGGACAGAATTACATCGTCATCTGCAACCACAATGCACTGATGGATGTGCCGGTATCTTCACCCGCCATCCCGGGAGGCAACAAGACCATCGCCAAAGCGGAAATGGCGAAAATTCCGGTCTTTGGGGTCATTTACAAACTGGGAAGCGTGCTGGTAGACAGGCAGAGTGATAAAAGCCGAAAAGATAGTTTTGCCAAGATGAAGGCTGTGCTCGACAGCGGACTGCACATGTGCATCTATCCGGAAGGCACCCGCAACAAAACCTCTGAGCCGCTGAAACCCTTCCACGACGGCGCTTTCAAGCTGGCACTGGCAACCCGCAAGGCCATCATTCCGGGCGTGATCTTCCATACAAGGATCGTCAATCCCGCCCACAAATCATTTTACCTGATGCCCCATCCCCTGCGCATCGATTTCCTTCCGGCAATCGAAGTAAGGGATGATGATACTGTGGAAAGCCTGAAGCAGCGCTCCTTTGATCGTATGAAGCAACACTATGTGAATGCAAATCACTGAGTATAAAAATACCTCGTCCTGTTGATCCTTAAATCCCTCAGGATTCCCGACTTGGGATTGATGGTGATATTAAACGAGCGATACAATCCAACCGGAGTGATATTGATGCCAAGTTGCCAGCAATGGAGTTCGCGGCTAAGGAACATCGTTAGTTGCTGGATGGAGGAGCCGCGGAAATCATAATAGGTATTGGCACCCATTTTCCATTTCGGGGTAAGGTTGAAATCTCCGCTGACATTGATACTGGAAGATATCTGGGTTTCATAACCCGAATAGTCGCGCTTCAACAGCCTGCTGAAACTGAGTGAATAGGATAAATTGACCGACCACGGGATATTGAAATCGGCAAACTCAGCAGGGTTATTCCTTACGTAATTCAATTGTGCCTGTTGTTCTTCCAGCGTCATCGGTAATCCCGCACTGGCCAGGTCGTCGGTAGGTTCAGTGGGTTGCTTTTCCTTCTGCTTACTGCTGAAGGAAGTTGAAATGGCGATGTTGCCTGAAGTCAGCCGCCCTGGTGAAAATTTGCCCCCACTCCAGGCATACTGGTTGATCCGGTACCCCTTGTTATCGGTTTTATACGGATCCATACTGGCGGATGCCGTAATATTGATTTTCTCAAAAAGGGTACTCCGCACATAGAGGCTGATGGGCGATAACTGGAAAGAATCCGCCAGGAAATTATAACTGCCCGACAGGCCAAAACCATCCAGAATCCGCACTTTTTTGATCCCTCCTTCAGTGGTGTCTTTTTTAGAACGGACCTTCATTTCGAGGTTATTATCGAGCGTGAAACTGAGCCCGCCGAATTCACCTGCACCGAATGCGCCATAGAGGCTCCCGTCATATTTGCTAAAGCGCACTTCGCGGCCTGAGGTATCCACCTGGGTGGAATAATAATCCTTGCCATTCATATCAGGCTTGTAACTGGCACTGATGGATGGCCTGATCACGTGGCGGATTGCCCGTACACTGCTGTTCTTGCCAAACTTATTGAAGGTTCCGAAAATGGCCGTGTTCAGGCTCATGCTGAAGGATACATCTCTTGCTGCAAAAAAGCCCCTGTCGATGGTGGTGTCAATTTTAGAACCGTTCCACCTGCGGGTGAATTGTTGTGCATACCATCTTTCGGTATAACTCACCCCGGGGGAAACCTGAATCGGTCCCAGTGAAGGCAGGGCCAGGGTTATTGGAATATTGTGCTGGGCACCCCACTGCATGGTGTCCACCAGTTGCTTGAAGGAAAATGCACTGTCGTAAAAAGAAACCTGGTTCCTGAATTGTGTATTGAGTCCGAGGCCAAGCTTCTCATACCACTTGGCTTCACCCACAAAATCATTTGGCTGGAAGGGATAAAAGTTGTTCACCGTGAAGGACCCGTCTGGCAGTCGCACATTGATCTGGCGGGTACGGCTGTTCTGATCGTGCCCCATGCTGAGCGTGAGGTTGTATTTGTTATCCCAGTTCTTGCTGTAGGAGATGGAAGAATACAACTGGTTCTGGAAATTGATGGTCGGGTTGATGCCCACAAACTGGTTGTATTGGGTGGAACCCGCGTTCACGCTGGCCTGGAAGCTGGTACCGGGTCTGGCTTTCGCATCAGCCACATGACTCCACTGGATATTGAAACTGCGGTTGACATCAAATTCTTTTTTCGGGTCATTGCTCAGTATCCTTGTATTCTGATAAGCCAGGTTCAACCGCCCCGAGTACCGGTAGCGTTTCCGGTAAGTGGGTGTCAGCACGGCCCGCCATCCCCCGTAAGAATACACATCCGTACGCAGCATGACATCAAACTTTTCACCGATTACCTTATAATAACCAAGCCCCTCCAAACCAAGGCCGAACTGTGCATTGGCTGTAAACTGCGGAGGCAGGATGCCGGAATGGCGTCCCTGGGAAAGCGGGAAAAAACCAAATGGAATATAAATGGGAACCGGCACTCCTTCAAACTCGGGGTGGATGGGGCCACTGACGGCGAGTTTCTGGTTGACCAGTTTCATTCTTTTGGTGCGGAAGGCAAAGTGCGGAGTATCGAGGTTACAGGTGGTGAATCGCCCGTCAAGCGCGAAGAAATCTGATATATTCACTTTTTTAATGCGCTCCCCGTAAACGAACATCTCACCCTGTTGTGTAAACGTACTTTTGGTGATACCCTTCTGGGTTTTGAAATTATATATGATGGAGTCGGCATCCATATTGCTTTCTCCCTGCACAAAATGGGGTTTGCCCTGCTTCTCACCCACAGAATCGATCAGGTAGGTCGCCACCACTATCTGGGTGGGCTGGTCCAGTTCAATTTTATAGGCAGTGAGGTCCAGGTCCTTGTATTTCGTGGAAGCCTTGCTGTAAAGGGTTATTTTTTTAGTAGCCACATCAAGCACCATGGAGTCGGAGGCTGCATAATTAACGGGGGCATCAAGCGAATCTGCAGAAATTTTAACATTTAATGTATCAACCTGCTGTAGATTTCGGGATGCTGAATCAGCCTGCTTTCCAGGCAGGGTATCCTTTTTAAGGGGCAGGGTATCGGGCCTTACCTGTGTTAAGTGCTTGTAAAAATCAGTCGATTTATGATAATTCGCTGATGCGAAGAGCGTTAAAGTGCAAAGTAGCAGCGTAAAAAGCCCAATCGAAGTGTATTTTAAACTAAATTTGCCGCCGTTATTCATATTATTGAATGGGGGCAAAAATAGTGATTCGGTACCCATTAATCAAAGTATATCTTATGATGAAAAAGATCAAGACCTTATTATCACTATCACTAGCTGCGGCGTGTTTGCTAATATTTTCACAATCCCTCGTAGCACAGGGAAGTAAAAACGCTTTGCGCACAGTGATCATTGATGCAGGACATGGAGGCCGTGATCCGGGAGCAAGAGGACTGGTTTCCACCGAAGCAGAACTGGCATTGTCCATTGCCCTGAAACTGGGCAGGGAACTGGAAAAAGCTTACCCGGAGACAAGGTTTATCTATACAAGGACCGATAATAATCTCCCCAAGGGAGTGTCTGATCCCAACGTGGCCAACCGCGTCAGGGCCGAGATGGCCAATGAAGCCAAGGGAGACCTTTTCATCAGCATTCACCTGAACGCCACAGGACAGAAAGCCGGTGGCTGGTACCAGAAAAAAATTGTGGGCTACAAGAACAAAGTGGTGTACACGGGTACGGGTAAACGCAGAAGGAAAAAACTAATCAAGCAGCCCATTTATGAATCCTATTACGTGAAGAATACCCGTGTAGGCACGGAAACCTATATCTGGGCAGCCGACAGAAGCGGAGCGAAAAGTGAGAACATTATACTCGATGAAGAAGAAGGCGGTGAAGACGAACCGGTGGATGACCCCAACAACGTACTGGACCTTAACTCGCCCGAGGCTAAAATCAGGGCGCAGTTGTACACCAAGTATTTCTTCCGTAATTCGGCCCTGCTGGCACAGATGGTCGAGGAGGAATTTTCCAATGCCGGACGCAAAAGTTACGGGGTAAAACAAAGGAACCACAAGGGCATCTGGGTGCTGCAGGCCACCGGTATGCCGAGTATCCTGATAGAAACCGGTTTCATTACCAATAAAGAAGAGGAAGAATACCTCGCAAGTGATGAAGGCCAGGCAGAAGTGGTGAATAATATTCTCACTGCTTTCAAAAGGTACAAGGATGAGTTGGAAAATCCCCGACACAGTTCCAGGCCGGCTGCCGGCAAATAATTTTATACATTTGATACCAACTATTTCGCATGAAAATTTCTAATGAAACCAAGATCGGCATCCTGGCTGTAGTAGCCATTACATTAATGATACTTGGCTTCAATTTTCTGAAGGGGAAAAATCTATTCAAGAAAAACGACGATATCTATGCAGTGTTCCCCAAGGTAACCGGACTGGCCAATTCGAGCCCGGTATTCCTGAACGGTCTGCAGGTTGGTATGGTTACGGCCATCGAAGAAAAATCGCGCAATATCAATGATGGTATTGTGGTAAGGATCAACCTCAGCCGCGAAATAGATATCCCGGGTAATTCACTGGCTTATATCAATACTGATCTGTTGGGTGTTTCATCACTGGTGGTGGAACCCGGCAATTCTTCCCAATATTTAAAAACCGGCGATACACTGGGAAGTAAAATCAAAGTGGGACTCATGGATGAACTCGGCGCGGGTGTTAGTCCTGCCCTGAAATCACTCGATGGCACACTGGTTTCCCTGGATTCACTGATCCAGGTAGCAGGCGCCTATTTTGATCCTGCCACCAAAAACAATTTTCATAAAATCGTAGCCAATCTCTCCGCTGCATCTTCCTCACTCAATCATCTGATCGCGGCCCAGAACAGTTCGCTGAACAAGACCCTGGGCAATATGGAAAGTGTAACCGGCAACCTGGCAGGCAATAATGAAAAGATTACCAATACGCTGGGTAACCTGGAAAAAACTACCAGCCAGCTGGCCAACGCCAAACTGGAAGAAACCATCGCCGACCTGCAGAAGACCATACAGGGACTGAATGGCGTACTCGAGAAAGCAAATGGCAGGGATGGCTCATTGGGATTGTTACTGAACGATAAAAAACTCTATAACAATCTTGAAAATACATCCCGCAGTCTGAATATTTTGATGGATGATCTGCGGGTGCACCCCAAACGTTACATCAGCATTTCGGTATTCGGCAAAAAAGACAAGGACAAACCGTTAACTGCGCCACTGAACGATTCTACCGTTAATACTTCCAATCAATAAGCAATGAGGATCATCAGATGGCTGGTGTTAAGCCTGTTGGCGGGATGGCTTCCCATGCGGGCTGCAGCGCAGGTGGCGGTGCTGGCACCCACTGATACCACCGACCTGGTGTTTGTAAAAAAGACAGACAGGTTCCGGTATGAAAAAAAAGATTCGGCAACCGAGCTGCAGATGCTGGCGGGAAATGTATTCCTGGAGCAGGGTACCACTAAATTCTACTGCGACAGCGCCGTGCTGGACCAGAAAAACGGGATCGTGGAAGCCTTCGGCAATGTGCACATCAATGATGCCGACAGCATCCACACCTATTCTCAATACCTGATCTATTATTCCAACAAGAAAAAAGCCTACCTCAAAAAAAATGTTAAGCTGACGGACGGAAAAGGTGTGCTCACCACCAATGACCTGGAATACGATACCGACCTGAAGATCGGCATCTATACCAACGGAGGTAAAGTAGTCAGTGACAAAACCGTTCTCACCAGCAGGGAAGCCATCTATTATGGCGACATGAAAGATGTGTATTTCAAGAATGAAGTGCGGATGAAGGACCCGCAATATGACCTGGATACAGATTCGCTGCTTTTCAATACAGACACCAGGATCGCGACCTTTATCACCAGCACACATATCAGGGCGGATTCGGGCCGGCGGGATATTGTTACCTCGGAGGGTTATTATGACCTGAAGAATAAGCAGGCAAAATTCGGCAAACGACCGCTGATCAAGGACGGCAGCACATTTATCACCGGTGAGGATGTGGGGTTTGATGATGTGAGTGGTGAAAGCTACGCCCGTGGAAACGCCGTTTTCCGCGATACCGCACAGGGTATTTCCATCCTGGCTAATGACCTACGCGCCAGCAAGAAGAACAATTCGATGCTGGCCACCCAGCGCCCGCTGATGATCATCAAACAGAAGGAAGACTCCATTTATGTAACAGCTGACACCCTTTTTTCAGGCAGACTGACAGACATGGCGGGATATGAAAAAACATTCCTGAAAGTTGCTGCACCGGGCGGCCCGGAGATCCGGCGCGACCAGTTAAAGCCGGCCAAGCTGCCAGTAGCCGAACAGCCTTTGGACAAACTGCCTGAAGAAGCCATCGCAAAAGACAGTCTGCGGAAAGACAGCCTGGCCAAAGACACCATTATTGCAGCCACCGTGATCGATGCCACGGACACCACTAACCGAAACCGTTATTTCCAGGCCTTTCACCGGGTGCGGATTTTTTCGGATTCCCTGCAGGCGGTTTGCGACAGTCTGTTTTATTCGGGGGTGGATTCGGTGTTTAGGATGTTCAACAATCCCATTGCATGGGCCAGCGGAAGCCAGGTAACAGGGGATACCATGTACCTTTTCACCAAAAACAAACAACCGGAAAGGATCCAGGTATTTGACAATGCCCTGGTGATCAACCGGACCGCCGAGGATTTTTACAACCAGCTAAAAGGCAATACCATCCATGGGTATTTCATTGAAGGCAATATCGATTTTATGCGGGCCAAAGGTTCCGCGGAAAGCATTTATTACGCCCAGGACGAGGACAGCGCCTATGCGGGGGTAAACCGCTCCACGGCCGACATCATTGATATGTTCTTCAAAAACCAGGAACTCAGCCGGGTGGTATTCAGGAGTACCGTGGAAGGTACCATGTATCCGTTCCGCCAGGTAAACCATGGAGAAATGCGGTTGCGGGGATTTAAATGGTTGGATAAAAGGCGGCCAAAAACTAAATTTGAACTTTTTGAGGACCCGATAGAACCAGAATAGTTATGTCAGCATTACCCCGCATCCGGCAGATCATTAAGAACCAGTTTATCAGTCCCATTCAGGAATTCATCAAGGACAGCCGGGCAGTGGGAATCACCCTCCTGGCCTGCACCATTCTTTCCCTTTTGCTGGCCAACAGCCAGTGGAAAGACGGGTATGTGCATTTTTATGAAAAGGAAGCACACCTGGTCAGCTGGCTGCACCTTCCCCACTCCTTTCTGCACTGGATCAACGACGGACTGATGGCCGTTTTCTTTTTCCTGGTTGGAATGGAAATCAAGCGGGAACTGATCATCGGGGAACTCTCCTCCCTCAGGAAAGCGACCCTGCCCATTGCGGCAGCCATCGGAGGCATGCTGGTGCCGGCCGGGATCTACGCCCTATTCAACGCCAACACCGACTATCATTCCGGCTGGGGCATACCAATGGCCACTGACATCGCCTTTTCACTGGGAGTAGCATCACTGCTGGGTTCAAGGGTTCCGGTATCACTGAAGATATTCCTCATGGCCCTGGCCATTATTGACGACCTGGGCGCCATCCTGGTGATCGCCATATTTTATGGTGGTGATATAAGCTGGTACTGGCTGCTGGGCGGAGCCTTAATACTGACCATCCTGCACCTCCTGAACAGGATCAAAAAGCATCATTGGTTTATTACATTGCTGGGTGGTCTGTTATTATGGTATTTTATTTTCAATTCAGGCATCCATGCCACCATCGCAGGTGTGCTTATTGCCTTCCTGGTTCCCCTGGACAAACTCAGCGATTATGAACATACCCTGCATGATCCCGTAAACTTTATCATCCTGCCACTCTTTGCACTCGCCAATACGGCCATAGAAATTCCCGGGAACTTCGGAGAAGCACTCACTACCAGTCTAAGCTGGGGGGTATTGGCCGGATTGGTACTGGGAAAGCCGATTGGCATCACCCTGGCATCCTGGATTACCATTAAAAGCGGGCTGGGTGAAAGACCTTCGGGAACCAACTGGACCCAGCTGATCGGCATGGGCGCACTGGCCGGAATTGGTTTTACCATGTCGATTTTCATCACCATGCTGGCATTTAAGGACCCGGAACCGCAGAATATTGCAAAATTGGCCATCCTTATTGGCGCAGTTGTGTCAGTTTTTGCGGGATTAATCCTGCTTTCGCTTTCAGGTAAACGGGTAAAATAAGCTAGTTACGACCGTTTATTGTTTGTTAATGCCATTTTTCCACATTTTTTTGCCGTTTTAATATTATTTTTTGCCTGTTTTTGCAGTTTTTGCTTTACTTTAACATAGACAAAAACGAAACATGCTTAAACGAGAGCGCCAGGCCTTTATTCTGCACCAGGTCAACCTGCATAATAAGGTCTTATCTGCCCAGCTTTGCCAGGAAATAAATGTCTCTGAAGACACCATCAGGAGAGATTTACAGGAATTGGCCGACCAGCAAAAACTAATCAAGGTGCATGGCGGTGCATTATCACATTCTTTCAGCCAGGTAAATTTTTCTCCGGCCCAGATCTACTCCCGTGAAAACAAGCAACAGATTGCCCAGAAGGCTGCCAGCCTGATCCAGGACGGCATGTTCATTCTTACCAGCGGTGGAACAACCATTCTTGAAATGGCGAGGGCCCTGCCTCCGGGTTTGAAAGCCACTTTCATTTCAGGAAGTATTCCTGCCATCATGGAATACACCAATCATCCTAACATAGAAGTAATAGTCATCGGTGATAAGGTTTCGAAGAATTCCCGGATTACTGTAGGCGCAGAAGCCATTAACCAGATCAAAAGGATCAAGGCGGATATCTGTTTCCTTGGTATCAATGCCATTGACATCAAACATGGCGTTACTGACAATGACTGGGATGTGGTAATGGTCAAGCGGGCAATGATCGAAGCTGCCAACAAAGTGGTATGCCTGACCATTTCTGAAAAGATAAACACCTGCCAGCCCTTGCACATATGTGATATTGACAAGGTTAATACTTTAATAACGGAACGATCGCCTTCTGACCCGATGCTGAAGCAATATGCTGATACTGGTCTGGAGGTACTCTGATAATTTTTTTCTTTTTAATCGCTAAACAGCTGCTATGAGTAAAGTAACAAAGGCCTTATTTGCCTTAATTCTAAGTTGTATGGCAGTTTTCGCCTGGGCCCAGCAAAGGTCCATCACGGGAACTGTTCAGTCTTCAGGTGGCCCATTGGTTGGCGCCACTGTAAACGTTAAGGGCACAACCCGTTCCACCAGTACGGATGAGAACGGGCGCTTCACCATCTCCGCTCAGAATGGTGATGTCCTGTCGATTTCCTACATTGGATACACTTCGATGGAAATCAGGGTAGCCGATGGCACCAGCTTCAACATAAGTCTCGCCCAGGAGGAAGACGCGATGGAAGAAGTGGTGGTAGCCATGGACATTAAGAGAAAGCCCCGCGAACTGGGTTATTCCACCCAGTCTGTAAAGGGTGCCGAGATCCAGCAAACCCAGCGCGAAAACTTCGTGAACAGTCTGCAGGGTCGCGTGGCAGGTCTGACCATCAACCAGACCTCCGGAATCGCAGGTGCCTCTTCACAGATCGTTTTACGCGGATTCAACTCCCTCTCGCTGAACAACCAGCCGCTCTTTGTGGTGGATGGGGTGATCATCGACAACAACACCATTGATGAGAACAGTGGTGGTGGCAGTGGTATCGGTCTGGCATCTGACCGTCCCAACAGAAACAACGACTATGCCAACCGAATTTCAGATATCAACCCAAATGATATTGAAAACATTACCGTACTCAAAGGACCGGAAGCTACAGCGCTTTACGGAAGCCAGGCCAGTTCCGGCGCGGTGATCATAACTACGAAAAAAGCCAAGACTAATGAACTGGCTGTACAGTATGACAACTCTTTCCGGATGAGTAAGGTGACCCGTTTGCAGGATACCTATAATGAGTATTCGAATGGTACCAATGGTGCGCCTTCCGCCATTTTAAGGTATTTCGGACCAAAATATGCAGAAGATGCGCCCCGGTATGACAACATCGGCAATTTCTTCCGGACCGGATTTTCGCAAACCCACAACCTGGGTGCTGATTTCGGCTATGGCAAATCCATCTTCCGGGTTTCAGGTTCCTATTTCAACCAGAATGGTGTAGTGCCGGCCAACGATTTCAAACGTTATAACCTGCGCATTTCAAATACCACCAAGATCGGCAAGAAGATAGAACTCATTCCATCACTTGCCTATGCCCGTTCCGAGAACGACAAGGTGTTGAGAAGTGCCGGCGGTTACCTGTTGAGTTTATATGCATGGCCTGTTACCAATGATATCAACAGATACCAGGATGAAGATGGGAATAAGCTGCCGCTGCTGGCAACCATTGCCGGTACCGGTGAAATTGACAACCCTTTCTTTAACGTGTATAAGAACAACAGCCGCGACGTAACAGACCGACTCACCGCCACCATGGGTATTAACTATAATCCCTTTGACTGGCTGAGCGTTTCCGGCCGTTTCGGTTATGACACCTATAAGACAGAAGGTTATACCCGTTACCATCCCCTGTCCTATTTCCTCTCCGCTGCAACGCGTGGAAACCAGGATAACTTCTATCGCCGTTATGAAGGATACAACCATACCATCACTGCAACTGCGAGGAAAAAAGTCGGTGACTTTACCCTGCGGGCCATGGCAGGTACCATGTGGCAGGATTATCAAACCCGTATGTTTGCCGTTGCCGGCAGCCGCCTGGTTGATTCCATTGTGAATGGTATCATGTATAAAGGTGGTACCATTATAACCGATGCCAATTATAATGAACTGATTGGTTTGCCATCTGATTCCAACGCAACGAATCCGACAACCCGGACCCGCCTGCTGCAGAATAATTTTGGCAAATACAACCAGCAGATCCTTCGTCAGCTGGCTTATTTTGGTGAAGTGTCGGTAGGGTATAAAAACCTCGCCTTCCTGAACTATACCCATCGCTTTGAAACAGCTTCCACGCTGCCTAAAAAGAACAGGAACTATAATTATCCCGGTGTCAGCCTTAGTTTGATCATGTCTGATATCTTCCCCGTTCTGAAGCAGGGGCCAGTCATGAATTACTTTAAATTAAGGGGATCCGTAGCCAGCACGGCAAGACTGAACACGCCTTATTCCACCCAGTCGGTTTTCGTAAACAACTTTGCAAGCGGCGGCGGTTACTCGTATGGATTTACCAATGCCAACCCCGACCTGAAGCCGGAAACACAAAGCACATTTGAAATCGGATCAGAATTCAAACTGTGGAATAACCGCATCACACTGGAAGGTACTTATTACAATACCCTGAACAAGGGACAGATCGTTGAAAACTTCCGCCTCAGTTATGGAACCGGTTTCGTACTGAACACACAAAATGCCGCCAGCACACGCAACCAGGGTATTGAAATCATGCTCGATGCGAATGTGGTGAAAAGCAGCAAATTCGGATGGAACCTGATGCTGAACTTCAACAAGATGTACAATAAGGTGGTGAAAATGCCTGCCATGGTGAAAGAATTTTATATTTCCGATACCTGGTTGTATGGTAACGCAAGAGGCGGACTGGTGATGAATGGTCCGACCACGTCCATCACTTCCTACGGGTACAAGAGGAACAATGCCGGACAGATTCTGATTAACCCGCTGACTGGTTTGCCTGTTAACGACCCGACCTTCCTGGTTAGGGGCGATCGTAACCCGGATTTCACTTTAGGTATTAACAACCGCTTTACATACGGTAACCTGGAATTGAAAATCCTGTTCGACCTGAAAGTCGGTGGCGATATCTTTAATGCCACCAAAATGTACCTCACTTCAATTGGTAAAAGCATGGTTACTGCCGACAGGTATACCCCCCGCATAATTGAAGGCGTTTTGAATGACGGCTTGCAGGACACAGAAAATCCAACACCAAACACCATTTCCGTTATTCCTGCATACAACGATGCCTATTATACATCCACATCCATGCCGGAAGAAGCTTTCATGGAGAAGGATGTTAACTGGCTGAGACTTCGCGACGTAACTCTAAGCTATGTCTTCCCCAGGCGCATCTACAGTAAATTGAAATCCGTGAAAACCATCAGTGCATTTGTAACCGGTAATGACTTGTTATTGTTTACCAATTATTCCGACGGTGATCCTTCCGTAAGTGGTAACACTGCAGGAAGCCGCGGCGTGGGCGGATTTGGTTTTGACTATGGAACACTTCCTCCGCCGATCAGCGTAAACATTGGATTCAGGGTTGGTTTTTAATGACTAAAAAAGTTGAACTTATGAAGCGTTTAATAAACACATACACATTCTTGCTGGCAGCCACTGCCTCATTGCTGCTGGGTGGATGTTCGAAAAAAATTGACGAAGCATTCCTAAACCCCAATGCATCTGTAAGGGTACCGATTGAACAGATATTACCAGGTGTTATCGGCAACTTTGTAGGCAGTTCTTCTGCTGCAGGGTCGTCTTATGGTACTGCATATGATGGTCTTTATGTGGGCCGCTACGTGCAGTTCTGGGCAACCAATACTTCCGGCAGCCAATATGACCAGATGGGTGGTGTAACAGGTGCCAGTGACCTGCTGGGTTCTGTTTGGGCCATGCATTATTATGGAATGGGACAAAACCTGAACAAGATAATTGAATGGGGAACTGAAGAAGAAAAATGGGATTATGTTGGGGTTGGACTGGCCATCAGGGCCTGGAGCATGCTGACCCTTACCAATATGTATGGTGAGGCCCCCGTCAGAGATGCCTTCAATACCAGCAAGCTTACATTTAATTATGATGAACAACCCCTTATTTATGATACGGTACGCAGCATTGCCAGGCAGGCTGTTACCTACCTGGAGCGAACCGATGGAAATGTTGGCAAAGGCAATTTAGCTATCGCCGATGCTTTTTTCAACGGCGGCGATGTTAACAAATGGAAGAAGTTTGCCTATGCAGTTATTGCCCGCTCATTTAACCACCTGACTAACAAGTCAAGCTATAATGCAGACAGCGTGGTGAAGTATTGCGACCTGGCCATGAATACCAATGCGGAAAACGCAGTGGCAAAATTTGCCAATACAGGCATTGCAGGTACTTCCAATTTCTTTGGTCCGATCAGGTCAAATGTGGGAACACTCCGGCAGACTGCATTTGCTGCCAACCTTGTAACCGGGAAGAACAGTATGTTCACCGGAGCATACGATCCAAGGGCGCATTACCTCCTGAGGGAAGATTCTACCGGGGAAATTACCGGAATCGTTCCCAACAAGGGCAGCAGCGGATTGCCTGCGAAAAACCTGCCCTTTGGATTTTGGGGTAGCGGATTCGCAGTAACCGCAGCTCCTTCCAGCGATGCTTCTGCCCGCTATTTATTCAAGAATGGCAGCCCCTTCCCCATCATTACCGCAAGCGAAATCAAGTTCATAAAGGCTGAAGCCCTCCTGCGCAAAGGAAGTAAAACAGAAGCTCTACAAGCCTATCGCCAGGGTATAGAACTGAGCATTGATATGCTGCGCGATAACTACCCGCAGGCCATTCCCGCCGGCAAGGAAATTACCGAAACCAGCAAGAACGAGTTCCTGGCCAATCCGGTTGTTGTTCCGGCTGCTGAAGACCTGACCCTGTCGCACATTATGCTGCAGAAATACATTGCCCTATATGGTTATGGATTTATGGAAACCTGGGTTGATATGCGTCGCTATCATTATATCGACAATGATCCGGTAACCGGCACACAGGTATATGCTGACCTGACTGTTCCTTCCGGAATTGACCTGTTTGTTAACAACAACGGAAAACTGGTTTACCGTGCACGTCCGCGTTATAACTCGGAATACATCTACAATGTGGATGAACTGCAGCGCATAGGTGCACTTGAACTTGATTACCATACAAAGGAGCAGTGGTTCACCATACCACAATAATCCCCCATTTAAATGCATATAATATGACAAAAAAATATATCACCGGTTTTTCAGCAGTGGCAGTTTTGGCTGCCCTGCTGATCACAGGCTGTAAGCGGGAAACATTTAAACCCCTGGCGGCCGAAAATTTCGAACTTGCCAACAAAGCCTTTATCAGGTTTTATAATGCAGCCCTGAGTACCACAAAAAATTACCTCTACCAGGGGGATGTTCCCTTAACCGGAGCAGCCGTGGCCTATGGCGGTGTGTTCCCTTCCAGTGCAGGCTTTTATGGTACGGTGAATTCCGGCCAACAGAACCTGCTGATCAAAGACACGACCACCGGCGCCACCCAAAACCAGGTAACGGTTTCTGCCAATTTCGATGCAGGAAAGAGGTATACCATATTCACCTACGACACCCTTACTTCCGTTAAGTACCTGGCAGTAGAAGATGTGATCGAAGTGCCGGCTGATACATCAGCCCGCCTTCGCTTTGTAAACCTGCCATTCAGCAGGACTGATGTTCCCAATATTGACATCTATTCCAAGAAAGCCAACCAGAACATCTTCACCAATGTCAGTCCGCTGAGCGCCACCAGCTTTATTCCCTATGCCTCCGTACAGTCTGATACACTGTATGTAAGGGCTACCGGTACTACTGACAATGTTGCCACCCTGAATAACTTTATCGCTTCCAGGAGAAGGTCCTATACCCTCATCTTCCGTGGTAATTACAACGCGACTTCAGGAGCAACTGCAAGAACACTGACATCACTGCTGACATACTAAGATTTCCGAAACAGGATCGCAAAACCGAGATTTTGATGATCCAGCCCAAAAGCGAGGGCGCTGCCAATTCGGCAGCGCCCTCGCTTTTCCCCACCCGTCGGGTGAATTCTACTTCCTGCACTTTTCCATCAGCTCATGGAAGATATCATGGGCATCAGTGATCATTTTTTTCAGGTCTGCTTCGGGTTTACCGGTTTTTACAGCCTCGCCGATTTTTTCAATCTGCCTTACAAGTTTATCCAGTATGGGCGCAGTAATTTGCTGGTTATAACCCTGGGGCACTTTAGACTGCTGCCATGCTTTCGCAAGGCTTAGCAGTTCCCCTGAATTTTCCTTCAATGGTTTCAAATTATTCTCTTCTGCGGGATGGAAGGTCTTACTCATCACACCATGGAAATCGTGCATCTCCTTCCAGTTTGCTTTCGTTTGTGCATGGGCAGTAACCGCTGCAAATACCAGCAGGGTTGCCATCATAAAATTTCTGAACAGTTTCATAATTTTTGATTTAATTAAAATGAATAAGATGCCATCAGCACCAGGCTTCTTCCGGGTGCATTCAATGGCAGGGTTGGCCGGATATAGCGACTCAGATGCTCGCGATAGGCCACATCTGTTATATTGTTCACAGCCACCGTGAGCTGCAAATTTTTAACCACCACAGCCCTGGCTCCCAGGTCAAGTGTCGTAAATGATGCGGTCTTTTTCTCACCAAAATCATCTGCAATGCGATCCTGCTTCAGTGAATGGCGCAGTTGTCCGTACGGCATGATCTTATCCCGGAACAACTTTCCTTCCAGCCTGTAACGGAGATCCATAGGTGCTATTTCAGGAAGGGGCTTACCGGTAGTTTTATTCTCACCCCAGGTATAGGCTGCGGTCAGCTGGTGTTGCAATACCGGCAGCCACTGCTGTTGCCAGCTGAATTCAAAACCGGCCAGCCTGGCTTCATCAATATTGATGTACTGCCTAACGCCCGGCGCACCAAAGCGGGGTTTGATATCAGGATTGATGGAAGAACTGATATAGTCTTTCACCAGCGAAGCAAAAGCATTCAACTGCACGGAAGTGTTGCCAGACTTATAGCCGATCATCAGGTCGGCCTGGTTATTGGCTTCCGGTTTCAGGTCAGGGTTGCCCAGCATTTCATAAGGATCCATGCCGATCTGGAGCGAATTGATATACCGCTCTGTAAGGTTGGCTGAACGAACGCCCCTTCCCAGCCAGAAACCGGCCTGCCAATGGTTGTTCCACTGCCGGCTGATGCCAGCGCTAAAACTCCCGTTTATGTCGGTCTGGTCTGTCGAAGAATATTGGGCTGTAAATTTGGAGGATGGATTGCCTGCGCTTCCCTGCACGAGATCCAGCCTTCCTGAGACACTGAGGCGATACAGGTTCAATTGGTGGTACCATTCGCCAAACAATCCGCCCCGCCTGATTTCACCATTCTGCCAAACAGTATCCACAAAGGTTTTACCCGCCATGGGTCCGGTGATCATTTTCCTGATCCGGTCGCCGGTAGCCGTTTCAAGTTTCATATCCGCCCCAAAATAGAGTTGTGATCTTGTGGTAAGAACAGCAAACTCAGTGCGCCCTCCCCAGGTTTTTGTATTGGCATCCACTGAACTGAGCATGCTGGCGGCCGATGGCCTCAGTTCATTACCCATCCTGTGATCAACAAAAGAGCCATACACCTGGGTGGTCCAGGTATTATACCAGCGATGCTTACCCGAAATTTTGTATTGTCCGTTCAGCATCCAGGTATCATCACTCAGCAGGTCCATCATCAACACCGGAAAATCAGTTTTCCTGGCGAAATTCCGGGTAACGGAGAGGCTCAATTGCTGATCTGCCTTTACCAGCACATCGGCATTGATACCAACTGCCCCCCTGCTGAAACGGGCGGGAATAATACTGTCATTGCCATCGGAATAGTTATGTCCTTTTGAATAGGAACCTACCCCACTCAGCTGGAATTTTTTGCCCCTTACTCCCAACTGGCCTTCCGCACGGTAAATATCTCCATTGCTTTCATATCCGGTATTGAAGCGGCCAAACAACTCTGGTTTTTCCCTGAATTCGGGGGCAGCGGTCTTAAAATTAATGATCGCTCCCATAGCCGGCCCATAACGGAAGCTATGTGGTCCTTTCAGTATCTCCACCTGGTCAGCCTGGCTTACCAGCACCTGGCTGGAAGGTGGATCCATACGGTTGGGACAGGCAGCGGTGGAGGTCATCACACCGTTGGTGAGCAGTGCCAGCTGGTCGAGCTTGAACCCCCTGAACACAGGGTCAAATCCAAAAGCCCCGCTTTTTTTAATGGCTGCGAAACCGGGAATCTGTTGCAGAACCTGGCCCGCATCGTGCTGCACCCAGTCGCCATGTTCCAGTTTCACTGATTCCTTGTTTTCCTTTCCCTTGAGCGCGTAAACGGTAACAGGGTTCAGGTATAATGCAGAGGCGGGTTCCAGCAGGATCCAGCCCCTGCCCATCGCTTCCCTCAGTTCGGCAGGTGTCAATGCCAATTCCTCAAAAGAGATATGCGTCAGAAATAAATAATTGTCGCCTTCGGGTGCCAGCCGGATGAAACCGTCCTTATCCGATTGTCCCTTCTGTTTGCCCAACTGGTAATTGGCAAATGCGATGGGCCTGAGGGTATTTTTTTCTTTTAACTGTATGGTTTGTTGCGCAAAACTTACAATAGCCAGATGCGCAAGTAGTATCAATAAGGATAGCTTTCCTGATATAATTTTCATGCCCAGTAAATGTTTAATGAATTACCTGAATACAGTATTGCACCGGAACCGGCCGGTCGCCGCCCGGAGTTACCGTCATGGTCAGGTCAGAATAAATGAATAAACAAGCCGATCAGGAGACACGCGGCGGATGAAAAATATCAAAGGATTGGTCCACGATCTTACCGGTGGAAAGAATGATGACTTTATTTATAATAGCCGGAGTTTCAGCGGGAATTACTTCTACGCTGAAGAAAGATTTTGTGGAAGACGGCAGTTCTGTTTTGTTTTCCGTTTTGCTTTCCGGGTTTTTCTGTTCCCTGGATTCCTGTTTCTGCAATTTCTTCATCAGGATACACTGCCCATTACAGTTCAGCTGTGGCCTTGATTTGTTTTCGCAGTTGGCAAGGTAAGCTGCCCTGTCGGCATAATAATCGGTCACAATCAATGCCCGGCTGAAAGCCTGGATCATGAATGCCGACAGCAACAGTACCACAATAATTTGCCTGTATGTATTACGGGGTTCCAAACGGAAGCAAAAGTATTGAACCCTGAATATTCAGAAGGTGATCTTGATCATTAAATTTCCAAACCAGTCATATTTATTTAAAGAATATATATGCGATGATAATAGCTGCAATTACACCGATAAAATCGGCCAGCATTCCGGCCCAGATAGAATAGCGGACTTTTTTTATACCAACGCTGCCAAAGTAAAGTGCGATGATATAAAAGGTGGTGTCTGCAGATCCCTGGAAAATACTGGCCGCCAGTCCGGGGAAGGAATCAGGTCCCAGTTCCGGATTCTTGAAGATGTCCAGCATCATTCCCCTGGCACCACTCCCACTGAAAGGCTTCATGATGGCTACGGGTAAGGCTGGTACAAAATCTGTATCAAATCCGAGTGTGCGGATAACCCAGGCAAAGGCGTTGATAACATATTCGAGGGCACCTGAATCGCGAAATACCCGAATGGCCACCAGCATGCCCACCAGGTAGGGAATAATCTTCAGCACCACATCAAATCCACCCTTCGCTCCTTCAATAAAAGCATCGAATACATGCACTTTTTTCCAGACGCCGCCCATGATGAAACTAACCACTATCACAAATAGAACAAGGTTTCCGGCCACTTTGGAGAATATCTCTTTTTGTTCAGGGGAGAGTCCGTTGATATAAAACAGCAAGACCCCCACTCCGGCCAATGCCGAGGCAATCCAGCCGATCAGTACAAGGTCCCATTTGATCTTTTGCCAGATACTCACCACCACTACGCTGGCCAGGGTGGTCATCAGTGTACCGATCACACATGGAATAAAGATCGAAGCCGGCGAGGTACTGCCGGCTGATATTCGGTAAGCAATGATGGATAGCGGTATCAATGTCAGTCCGGATGTATGCAGCACCAGGAACATGATCTGTGCGTTGGTTGCTTTTTCCTTGTCGGGGTTGATCTCCTGAAGGCTCTCCATGGCCTTGAGGCCAAAAGGTGTGGCGGCATTGTCGAGCCCCAGCATATTGGCCGAGAAATTCATGACCATCTGCCCCATGGCGGGATGTCCGTCGGGAACACCCGGAAAGATCCTTTTCATCAGCGGGTTCAGGAAACGCGCCAGGAAACGCACCGCACCAGCCTTTTCGGCAATATTCATCAGGCCGAGGAAAAAGACCATGGTTCCGGCCAATGGCAGGGCTACATCCATTACAGAAGACTTGGCAGAGTCAAAAATGCCGTCAGACAATTTCTTGAAGATCTCCACATCGCCAAAAACAATCAGCTTGATCAGGGCTATCACAAAAGCAATCAGGAAAAATGCGATCCAGACATAGTTGAGCGCCATAGTCAGAATTTAATGGAAACTGTGAAAATATGGAAATGTCAACACATCACCACATCACCCTATCCATTGCTGCAGCAAACCAACAAACCATCATCTTTCCCTATCTTTGCGGCCCGAAACGAAGGTTATACATCACAAATAATAAACATCCATGGGATTACAAGCAGGAATCGTAGGATTACCCAATGTTGGAAAGTCAACGCTGTTCAATGCCGTCAGCATCAGTGCCAAGGCGCAGGCCAGCAATTACCGCTTTTGTACCATCGAGCCCAATGTGGGACTGGTAGACGTTCCCGATGAGCGGATGGACAAACTGGCGGAACTGGTAAAACCAAACCGTACGGTTCCGACGCAGATCGAAATTGTAGATATAGCCGGACTGGTGAAAGGTGCCAGCAAGGGCGAGGGCCTGGGGAATAAATTCCTGGCCAATATCCGCGAGGTGGATGCCATTGTGCATGTGATCCGCTGCTTCGAGGATGAAAACATCCTGCGTGATGAAGGTCCCATCAACCCCGTTGGTGATAAGGATATCATCGATACAGAACTGCAGTTGAAGGACCTGGAAAGCGTGGAAAGGAAATTGCAGCGCACAGAGAAAATGGTACGTACCGGTGATCCGAAAGTAAAAGCAGAACTGGAAGTGTTGAAAACCTGTTATGCCCACCTGGAACAGGGAAAAAATATCCGTGAACTCAACCTGAGCAAGGAAGACCAGGCAGCCATTGCTGACCTTTTCCTTCTGACGGAAAAGCCTGTACTGTATGTAGCCAATGTGGATGAGCCATCCATGCATACAGGAAACAAATTCTCAGAGGCACTGAAAGCTGCCGTGGCTAAAGAAGGCGCCCAGGTGATCGTAATGAACAATAGTATTGAACAGCAGATCGCAGAACTGGAAGATCCGGATGACAAGGCATTGTTCATGGAAGAATATAAAATGACAGAACCAGCCCTGAACAAACTAATCAGGGCAACCTACCAGTTACTGAATCTTCAGACCTACTTCACTGCCGGTGTACAGGAAGTGCGTGCCTGGACCATCCACGAAGGCTGGAAAGCACCACAGGCTGCCAGTGTGATTCATACCGATTTTGAAAAAGGATTCATCAAGGCCGAAGTGATTTCCTACAACGATTTTATCCAATACGGGTCCGAAGCTGCCTGCCGTGATGCCGGCAGGCTCCGCATCGAAGGAAAGGAATACATTGTGAAGGATGGGGATGTGATGCATTTCAGGTTTAATGTCTGAGAAAGATCTCTCCCGTCCGGGTGGCGCCCTGAATACAACGAAAGCGCCTCCCGACGGGTGAAATCCCGACCACCCCATCAAATAACCACCAATAAAAAAGCTACCGTTTCATCCGGTAGCTTTTTTATTAATCTGTTGATCAGCCGGTTACGGCATGAACGGCAATAGTATCTGGTCGATCTTGTGGATCACCCCGTTCACACCATGGATATCCCTGGTAACAATATTGGACGCAGAGGGATTCACCCGGCCCTTGACGGTTGGAGCCAACGGATTGGTGGCATCAAACGTTAAAGGAGGCATACCGGTACTCGCTGGCCCCAACAGGGTTTCAGCTGTTCCACTGTACATATTGGGAGTGAACACGCGGAAAGTAGGCGTGCCATTGATCGCCAGGATATGGTATGCCAAAATACCACGTACTGTTTGAACCGGCAATGCATTGATGGTTTCAATAGCAGGGGGAAGTCCAAGCATAGTCAGTCCTGCCTTGAATGCATCATCAGTAGGTGCAAACAAAGTAATATTCGGGAATGCATAGTTCAGCAGGGAATCAATCCTGCTCAGTCCGGTTGATCCTTCATCTGCCCTTGCGATGGCTGCCCGGAGAAAAGAAAGATCATTGGCACCTGCGATCAGGGTTTTGAGGGTTGCCTGTGGAGGCATCACCAATGCATAAGTCGTATGAATATAACCGTTAGCGGCCTGCTTGTCAAATCCTGTCAGGGGAATATTATTGACATAAGCACCGGCAGTTCTCCGTGAAGGGAATATGGGCATCTTGAACAGCGGCTGGGTAGCCAGTGGCTGTAACATAGATGGCATCTGGATATTCGGATAAGGCAGGGTTGGGATGGCCGCAGAAGGAATGGCCTGGGGCACCACATGGTAACTTAATATAGCCGCCAGTTGTGCAGCTGGCATGCCCCCCACCACTGCTTCGCTGATACCAGAGCGGGTCATGGCCGCATTATCCGGAGCAAACAGGGTGAGCTTATTATTCACATTTCCCCATACCCCCAAAACGCCTGCCTTGGTGGCAGCAGCTTTCAGTATGGAATAATTGGCATCCGTGTTAATAATATCCGCAATGCTCTGTCCCGATGGTGTTGAAGGCTTTATATCCTCCACTTCGGGAACCTTGTTACAGGCGGTGAAAACGGCCGTTGCGGCCAGCAACAGCAGGCCTGAACGGGTGATATTTTTGATACTTGATAACATAATTCATTTTTTGTTGGTCAACAATACATTTCATTGATCGATTAGTACATGTTGTAACCAAATGAGATATAATACAATCCACCAACTATGGAGTTACCAACTGCGTTGAAATAGTACTGGTTCAGCAGGTTGTTGGCACCCAGCTTGACAATCGATTTTGATTTAGGCAGTTTGTAGCTGACCTGTGCATCCAGGGTGTGAATGGCAGGCACATCACCGGTGGCAAAATCACCCTCCGACAGGAAGGAATCCTGCCATTTGTAGGTTGCAACAAATCCATAGCGTTTGTCCTTACCCAATGAACCATTGGCCAGAGTTAAGTTGGCGCGGTATTTTGGCGCGTTGAAAAATGCTACATAATCTTCGGGAACATCCTGCAGGTTGTCAGAAGAACCATTTACAGAAAATACATATCCCTTGTAGAAACGGTAATCAATACTCATGCCATATCCATAGGTCTTCACCTTGTCAGCCAGGTTCACCGGGATAGAGAAAATGCGGCGGGTGGCCGGATTGACAACATCGGCAGGGTTGCCTGTAGTGGATTGCATGATCAGTGTACGGGCCAGGAAATCCTGGTACTGGCCAAAATAGCCATAGGCGTCCACCATAACTTTCCCTTCTGCCAGCAGTCCCTTGTACCCCATTTCAAAGGAAGTGACCGCCTCAGGCTTTACAGCATTAATCGTGTACACCTGACCGGTAGTAGTGGAGAAAACCGGGTTCTTGTCAAACCCGAAGTGTGTGATAAAATCCTTGTTGCCACCAATCAGTCGCACATTCGAACCAACCGCCAGGTTTATCCATTGTTGCTGTGTGGAGGGGAAACGATAAGCCGACTGGTAGGAGAACCGAAGGTTGTTGTTCTTCGCTACCTGCAATACAGCCGTAGCCCTTGGTGTCAGACGTCCCTTGAAGTTTTCGTTCTTATCATAACGGCCACTAAAGGTCAGTTTCAGCACATCACCGAACAGCCTGCGGCTCGCCTGGATATAGGCACCAAATTCCCTGATCTTGATGTTACCGCTAGAATCCGCGAACAATGTTCCTTCTGAATTCAGCACATAGGTCTTGTAATTACCGCCCACCAGGATGTCGGCAACTTTGCCGGTAGCATGGGTAAGGTTATACTGTCCTTCCGTATTGTACAGATCGGTCTTATCAACAAACAGGCCACCACCTTTTACAATGGGAATACTTCTGATGCGGTCAAATATTTGGTTGAACTGGGTGCTGCCTGCAACGGGTCGTCCCTGGTCAGCCACAGCCCTCGCAGCATTATGCGCATCGAGGTTGGCCATCCCGCTTAACAGGTTGGCAACATAAGTCTGACCATATTGTGAATACCAGGAGGTTGAAGGCTTCCAGGCTTCGTTAAATAAACGGGTAGTTACGGTTGCGTTGTATGACTGCCCGGCATTTTCCTGTGTGGTATAGGAACGAATGAACCAGTTTTTATGATTCAGTTCCAGTTTGTACTGTGCTATTTTCAGGTCGCGCAGGGAATACCTTTCAGAACCTGTATAAACGGTATTACCAGTACCAAAATAACCGGCAAATACTGCTTCCAGGTTTTCAGTTATCTTATAATGAAGCGCACCGCTGAGTTTGAAGTTTACGGTATTGGGATCAACAATTTCCCTTTCTGTATAACCTGTGCGGGAAACAGGAATCGCCTTGTTGGTATCGAGTGAATATATATAAGGAGCCAGGAAGGGGGCCTGCTTTGAAATGGGAATCAGCACATTCTTCATCAGGTCTGTAGTGGTTTCATCTCCATAAACGTTCACACCATCGTAATTGGGATCGGTCTGGCGGGTACCGGGAATGACCCTGCCGTTTGTACCAAGGCGCGCATAGTTGCGGTAGTCCGCGCCCACCCAGTCTTTCGCCTGGATGAATTCACCTGTGATCTTGTAGGCGAATTTATCGGATACTTTCTGTGCCCAGCGTATTGCCCAGTTGTGGTAAGCACCCGCATCATCACGGTAACGCTTATCCGTATGCATGATACCTTCCTTTACCTGGAAAGAGAGGCCGGTATAACGGAAAGGACTCTTACTGTTGATCAGCAGGGTTCCGTTCATACCACCCGGACCATAAAGGGCGGAAGATGCACCCGGCAGCAATTCCATATTGTCAACGTCCAGTTCGTTCAGCCCCACAATGGTACCAACCGA
This sequence comes from Flavihumibacter stibioxidans, assembly GCF_014332695.1. GTDB lineage: Bacteria > Bacteroidota > Bacteroidia > Chitinophagales > Chitinophagaceae > Flavihumibacter > Flavihumibacter stibioxidans. The sequence continues at coordinate 322,243 of NZ_MBUA01000001.1, forward strand.
AAAATTCAATCCCGGTGCCTGGTTATCCATACCATCTATCACCTGGTTAAAGCGGGTATTACCACTTCCGTTGAATCCACGGGTACTGGGAGTCTTGAATGTGAGGGAGGATGTTGTCAGGTCGACCCCTTTCAGGTTACCAACAATATCATAATAAGAGGCGGCAGGCGCCACCCTGATGGATGCACTGTTCACCCTTTCAATTGAAACCGGGGATTCAAGTATCCTTTCCGGCACACGGCTGGCAGATACCACCACCTCCGTACCCAGTTGGGTGGAAGGAACAAAACTGACATTAATAACATCTGATGCGTTATTCACCACTACTTCCTGGCTCTCAAAACCAATGGAAGAAAAGATTAAAGTAAATGGTGGTTTTTGGGAAGTTGTCAGGGTAAAATTTCCCTTGTCATCAGTAAAGGTACCGGAGCCGGTTCCTTTGATGGTTACTGACACGGCTGGCACTGCTTCCTGGCTTGTGCTGGTCTTAACGTTTCCGGTAATGGTAACGGTTTGGGCAAACGCAGCAATCGAAAGGAATACAGCCAACAGCATGCAAGCAATTTTGCTGTAGCTTTTTCTCATACCTCGTGGGTTTTAGTTGTGTATTTCTGTGGCAAAATAAGGATTTATTGAATCCGTCAATTTTTTTTCCAAATGGCTCTATACCTTCGTATTATGGCACAATTTCAATTCCCCGGACAAACGGCATTTTATAAAGGAAAAGTAAGGGATGTGTATACCATCCACGATAATCTCCTGGTTATGGTAGCGTCAGATCGCATCTCCGCATTTGATGTGATTCTTCCCAAACCCATTCCTTATAAAGGACAAGTATTGAACCAGATTGCTGCATACATGCTGCAGGCCACCAGCGATATTTGCCCCAACTGGTTGCTGGAATCCCCGGCACCCAATGTGTCCATCGGAAAGAAATGTACACCTTTTAAAATTGAAATGGTTGTGCGTGGCAACCTTACCGGACACGCCTGGCGCACCTATAGCTCCGGCAAGCGGACCCTCTGCGGTGTTACCATGCCCGAGGGAATGAAAGAGAACGACTTCTTCCCCACCCCCATTATCACACCTTCCACCAAAGCGGCCGAAGGACATGATGAGGATATCAGCAGGGAAGATATCATCGCAACCGGACTGGCCAGCGCAGAAGACTGGGCTGTCCTGGAGAAGTACACCCTGGCGCTGTTCGCAAGAGGAAAAGAGATTGCAGCCAAACAGGGGCTGATCCTCGTTGACACCAAATACGAATTCGGAAAGATCGGAGATACCATTTACCTGATGGATGAAATCCATACCCCCGACTCCTCCCGTTATTTTTATGCCGATGGCTTTGAGGAAAGGCAGGCAAAGGGCGAGAAACAAAAGCAACTCAGCAAGGAGTTCGTACGCGAATGGCTGATCGCCAATAATTTCATGGGCAAGGAAGGACAGACCGTACCTGAGATGACACCCGAATGGATCAACACCATCAGTAAACGTTATATTGAGCTGTACGAGCAGGTGATAGGAAAAAAATTCGAACCACAGTCATGGTCAGACGAAGATACCAAAACGGCCATTGAAGCGGCTTTAAAAAAACATGCGTAAATTGTAGTACATGTCACCCGATACCATTTTCCGGTTGAGCAGCACACTGGCCCTGATCGGCTGGGTCCTGTTACTGGTGTTTCACAAAACCACCTGGATCGGCAAAATATTAACGGGTACCATCATCACCATATTTGCCCTGCTGTATACCTGGCTGATTGCCTCTAACCTGGGCACATTCCAGGCAGACAGTTTTAATTCACTTGACAATATAGCGAGCCTTTTCAGGAGCCGTGAAGCCTTACTGGCCGGATGGATCCATTACCTGGCATTTGACCTGTTTACAGGCATCTATATGGTGACTGACGCCCGCCGCCATGGTATTGGGCTCTGGCCGCTGCTGCCATGCCTTTTCTTCACCTTTATGCTGGGCCCCTTTGGCCTGCTGCTTTATTTACTGCTACGCTGGTTCCAGACCCGTCAATATTTTACCGACACTGAATAAGCCATGATCAACCCTGTACACGCCGACCTGCCAGCCTGGAAAAAAATCCTCATCCAGTTGAAAAGCAGGAACCGGCTTTTGTATGCATTTTCTTTGATCAGCCTGGCCGGCGCACTTATTTCCGGGATACTGATCTTCGTTAGTCCCATGGAAATCGGTGATCTTCCTGTTTGGTTCAAGCCACTGCGGTTTTTTCTGTCCTCAGCCATCATGAGCGCCACCCTCGCATGGATAATGGTCTACCTGCAAAACCAGCAAACGGTGCGGATTTACAGCAGGGCGCTGGTAATTACCCTGGGAATAGAACTGGTGATTATTTCCCTGCAGGCTGCCCGCGGAAGGGCCTCGCATTTTAACCACAATACAGAAGGCGATGATATTCTCTATGGAATAATGGGCCTGAGCATAGTTATATTCACCCTCTGGACGGCCTGGATCTGCTGGAGTTTTTTTCGCCAGAAAAGCTATCCCCTCTGGATGAGCGAAGGTTATCTCTGGGGAATAAGGATGGGACTCTTGTTTTTTGTGGTTTTTGCACTGCAGGGCGGACACATGTCCTGGTTCGACCAGCATTCGGTTGGCGGGATGGATGGCAGCCCGGGACTGCCACTGACCAACTGGAGTGAATGGTACGGCGACCTTCGGGTGCCTCATTTCTTCGGTATGCATTCCCTCCAGTTACTTCCCCTCATCGGTTATTATTTCTTCCCGAAAAAATCAACCCTGCTGGTCATGGCCATTACCTGGCTGGTATTTGTGCTACTCTTATACTGGCAGGCACTGGAAGGATTCCCGCTTATTCCGTAGATTGCCGTTATGAGCAGGAAAAGTATTCAATTCTTCATTTATACATTACTGTTATTAAATTCCCTGGGCGCATATACACAGCAGGTTCGTGAGCTGGAAGGCAGACCCGGCATCAGTTTCCGTGGACTCAGCGTGGTGAACGAGCGGCTCCTTTGGGTCAGCGGCAATAAGGGAACGGTAGGTCGTTCCACCAATGGTGGCGCCAGTTTTACCTGGATGACAGTAAAAGGCCATGAGCAGCGTGATTTTCGCGACATAGAAGCATTCGATGCCGTTACAGCGGTGATCATGGCGGTGGATTCGCCGGGTATCATTTTACGCACATTCGATGGCGGCGCCAGCTGGCAGGAGGTTTACCGCGACAACCGTACCGGAATATTTTTAGACGCGATGAGTTTCCGGAATGATCAGGAGGGCGTAGTGATCGGTGATCCGATCGGGGGACAGTTTGTTTTGCTGCAGACCCATGATGGTGGCAGGAACTGGCAGTCGCCGGCAGGGGCCGAAAAGCATATCCCGGTTACCGGCGAAGCTTTTTTTGCCGCCAGCGGCACCAATATCCAGGCACTGAAAAAGAGTAAATACCTCTACGCCAGTGGCGGCACCCGTTCCAGGCTGTTTACACCCGGCGCTGTTATTGACCTGCCACTGGTACAGGGTGGCTCCACAACGGGCGCCAATTCCCTCGCAGTCAGGTATCCCCGCAGGCAAAACGGGGGCCGCTACTGGGTTGTCGCAGGAGGTGATTTCTCCCATGACACCGTTCGTACCGGCAATATTGCCATCACCCGGAATGCCGGCCGGGACTGGATTTCCGCAACCATCCCGCCCTTTGGGTACCGGTCTTCTGTAGTTTTTATCCGGGGCCGCAAACTGATCAGTTGTGGTACTTCCGGGGTAGACATTTCAAGGGATGGCGGTCTTAAGTGGACCAATATCAGTTCAACCGGCTACCATGTATGCCAGCGCGCCAAAAATGGCCATGCTATTTATCTTGCCGGCGGCAATGGCCGGATCGGAAAGCTGGAATGGTAAGGAAGGCCTGAATGAAAGGTTACGCAACCGACCAAAGCAGCTAAATTTGCCGCTGATGACCAATACAACCGGAAAATGGAAACAGTTGTGGCAATGGATCAGGAAGATACTGTTGCCGAAAAAGAGTTGTTGCCGTTAAACGGCCATGGCAAAAAATACTTGCTGTGAATTTTGGCGGTCAACGCATCGCTCCGTAATATTGCAGCCCGCAACCCGCTCGTTGAGGAGTGGCATTTACCCCGGTATATGAATAGTTGCAAGTCAGCCCAGATGGCGGAATTGGTAGACGCGCTAGACTCAAAATCTGGTTCTCGCAAGGGAGTGCAGGTTCGATTCCTGTTCTGGGCACCAAAGTGGACAAATCGAAAATTGACTCGGTTTGTCCATTTTCATTTTGGCTGAAACTCTTGTCCAGACTGTATATTAGCCGAACTGCTTCATTCATTCTTGCGGTTCGATATTGAAATCCGTCAAAAATGAGTTTTTCGGGGAATATCGAACCAATGATTTCTCTTTTAGCTTTATTATCGGCTTTTTCATACAGCTTATCCAATGATGTTAAAGTGGTTAAAGCCTTATTCAGTAAGGGTTCTATGCTTTTTCCTTCTTGAGATAGCTCTATCAATTTAGATTCAAGCCCCGTGATTTTCTTTTCGTAGTCAGCTTTTATTGTGCGATACTCCGATGGCTCTATTTCGTTACTTAAAAGAAGTTTACGGGCATTTGCAAGCTCTGTATTGGCTTTTTCCAATGCTTCCTTTACTTGCTTTAAATCTTCCCTTTGTGACTTTGTTTGGGCTTTAAATTCTTCCTGTAATACCACTTTGTAAACTTCAGTCATACCGGCTTTAGGGACTAATTTTTTAAGTTCACTTGAAAATAGCTGATTAGCATTTTCTGCTTTGAATCTGGCACCACAGGATGATATGCAATGATAATAATAGTACCGCCCATTCCTTCCTTTTGATGCGCTGCCAGTAAGTAACTTGCCGCATTTAGGACAGATGAGATAGCCTCTTAATTGCAGTTCATCCATGCCGCCCACTTTTGCCCGGTAGGTTTTTTTCTTGCCATTCAAATAATCCTGTATATCGTAAAAAAGTGCCTCGGAAATAATGGGCTGATGCAACCCTTGTACATGCCTTGACTCTTCTTCCTTGTAACCAGATAAATATATGCGGCCACAATAAACAGGGTTTCTCAACAAATTCCAGAAATTAGAACGACAGGTTTTTATCCCTTTTCCAAATGCTTGTTTCATTATTTGCTCAATATTCAACTGACCTTCGGCAAGAGTTTCAAAAACCCATTTCATAATACTTGCTTCTGGTTCTACAGGAGCTATGTATTTTTTTCCATCTTCTGTTATTTTATTTGCATAGCCCACTGGTGCAACTCCCATCCATCTGCCTTCTTTCTTTGCTTTTCTCATTCCAAGTAAAACATTCAATGCCCTGCGGTCATTTTCAACTTCAGGTGCAGCCAGGTAAAATGCAAGCATCAACTTGTTTTCCGGAACTGCTAAATCTAATGGTTGCTCTATCGCTTGTGGTTCTACTCCCAGTTTGCGAAGGATATTTATCATTTGATAAGCATCGCCTGCATTGCGGCTAAACCTATCCCATTTAGAAAATAAAACAAAATCAACCGCATTTTTCTTCTTCTTTAAATCAAACAACAAACCATTCCACTTAGGACGGTTGAATGTCTTTGCAGAATGGTCTTCAAAAATTACCTGCCGAACTTTTATCTGATTGTTTTCGCAATACTTTCTTAACCGTTCCTCCTGGTCCCGCTGTGAGTAGCCTTTATCAGCCTGCTCATCTGTACTCACCCGGATGTATAAATCTGCTGTCATGTGCCTCTGTTTTGCGTTAATGATAACTTAGCAAATTTAAACATAAAGTCCAGTATCAGTACCGCTTGCTCCAACGAGATATGCACATTATGCCTCTTTAAAATTTCAATTACCTGTTCCGGATTCACACTTGCCATATCACACCTCCTCTTATTGAAATTGGTTTATTATTATGTTTTCATTTCTATATTTTTCAAGTGAATTACACTTGCCTCAAACTGATTGGAACAAGGTTGATAAATAATATAACCATATTCCTGTAGCTGATTTATACATTTGTTGTAGGTCTGCCTTGCACTTATTTTGGCAGCTTTCATAATTAAAGCCCTCTCGATTTTCACTGGATTGCTTCCACCATTTACATTCCATTGCTGCAGCAACGCCATGTAAATGCTGATATGCGAAGCACCGATACGGGTATCGGCGGCTATAGCAGCATAAAAGCCTGTTAGTGGCGGGAAGATGTCCATACTGTTTAATCCTGATTAACCCTGTTCCGTTTTCCTCTGCCTGCAATTCGCTTTTTCTTCAGTAGTCCGCTACTTGAAGTACCATTAGATTCTTCCGGAATTGATTCACCACTATCAGCTTGCTTTCTTTTAAGCTGCAATTGTTTTTCCATGTATTTATTTTGCAGAAAGCGATAGGCTTCATCCGTTGTAATACCACCACCCTCTTCAGAAATATAAAACCGTTGGTTAACATCTGCTTTGTTTTTAACAAGTGTGATTGAGCCAACTATTTCCTGATGCAACGTACCTGCCCAGAACTTTTGTTTCAATATAGATGCAATAACTTTTCCCGTTTCTGATTGTTCAATTGCGGAAAGGCTATCCATGATGTTAGAAATTTGCAATTCTGTTTCCCAGGTTGATTTATCATCAGGGTTCCATTGCTTCTTCTCATCAATGCTGAATGCTTTTTTCCAGTCAATAGCTGCCATTTGTTTTTCTAAGTCTGCAGGGTTTACACCATCAACAGGCAAGGCTAAACTGCCATTTGCTTTTTGCAGCGTTACATCATAGTATTGCAGCCGGTAGTTGTCAGTTTTTTGTAACTGCTCAAAATACAAACTGAAAAGCATTACATCTTTTTCTTTAATGACTCTTTGAGGCAGATAAAAATTAGCAGGTTTAAAACAGATTCGTTTTAACAGCAAGCTACCGGCATCGTGAAAGCCAAGTAACTCTAACAGCTTACTCAACTCTGCTATATTCTGGATATTCATTGCTCTACATTTGATAATTACAAAATGGTTTAGGGATGTACTATGACACCCCTAAACCTTTCCCTTTACTTTCCCTTTTTTTAGGCAGCAGGCTCTGTCCGTTCTTTTTCTCCAGTTTTTCCTTTTCAGCTTTAGGCTCCTGTTTCAACTCTTTTTTTTTATCATTTTCCTGGCCTGCCTTTACTTCTTTGCTGCCTTTGTCAATGCCGGATTTGTACTGCTCCAGCGATTCTTTGGCTACCATCTTCATGTTTGAATCGTACATGGTTACCTTTTTGTATTGAGGGTCAGCTTCCATAAACATCTTATGACTGCTGCCATCTTTTTCAATAGTTACCGATTGTACATTTCCTTTTTCCAATGATTGCATCAGTGCCTTTGCTTTATCCGGGTCGTTCAGTTCTGCTACTGCAAATTTTTCTACTGCTGCTTTCAAATCATAACCATACTTTTCATGAAATTGCTTCACTTCAAAATTGTTGTTCTTGTCCTTGTTTTCAAAGTCAAGCTGTATCCAGGCTTTGTAAGGCTGGCCTTCTTTGGTAGTAAGGTCTTTGTGAACGGCCCGGCCATCCAGCAGGTTATAAGCTTCCTTTGCAGTTACACCTTTACCTTTATTCAGATAGAAGGTTTGTTCATTCTTCTCACCATTGCTTTTTTCCAATGAAGCATTGTAATTGTTGAAAAAATACATGTCCGTAGAATCTGACTTGCGGAAATTAAGGGTAGCCTCAAATGGCTTCTTATTAATTTCGGCAGCGAAACGCAGTTGAAACTCTGCTTTCCCTTCACCAAGATTTCTTTCCAGTTCCCGGTACATGTTTTCACCAAAGCCCATGTATTTGATATTGTCCTTCAAATACTGAAGATTTTCGTTGTTCATAACATCTGTTTTTAATTGTTTATTAAATAATAATTGCTGTGATTCTAAGTGGTCAATCAATGCATCTGTAAAATCGTTGCCGTCCTTGTTATACAGACCATTTTCATCAGGGTCAATATTTAGCTGGCGTTGAAGTTGGTCGCCGTATGGAATTTGATTCAAAATATCTTTTACTGAATTGAAATGAAGTACAGCGAACCTGTCACGGTCACTTATATTGTTTACTGCAAATTCAACAGCTTCGTCCCTTGTTTTGAAAAAATGTACATCTCTCTCATCTATAAAATAAAGGCTATTGTTATAGGCCATGTACTTTTCACCTTTTGATAATGCAATGTTCACCAGGTCGAGTACTTTATCTGCTATGGGATGTTCTGTTATCATTTAAAATCGGGCAATACCTTTGACTTCATTATAGCCTTATTATTTACTCTTAACAGAAAATGTCTGCCGCCGTTCTTCTCGGTTATCTGAACGGCCAAATATTTTTTGTCAGGTATAGTAAATTTTTCCAACACCACAACAAAAACTGTATAGTTGTTCCCTTTAACCTTACTGTGATTACCTGTGATGTAAACAGGCTTCTGTTCCACCTCTTGCACTGCAGTTCTTTTACTTCGTTTTTTGTCTTTAATAAAAAATCGAAGCAGGTCCACATCGTAATCAACCGTGCCATCATTTTTGATGTATAGCTGATAGTAAATGATATTGTCTTTAATGTAAATTCCCCTAATGCCTGCCTGCATATTGTACTTCTTATCCTTTATTTTTTTTACTATGCGTTCATTATCCAGTATCATATTGGCATAAGAACTTATGGTAGCCGTTCTGTTTACGGGTAAGTAATGCACCCATACGGCAGGCTTAATATCATAATTAACTGTAAAAGCATATACGCTGCCATCATCCGTTACCACACTAAGATTTGTTTCTGTAAAATCTTTTAGTGCTGCTTTTACCAATAATATTTCAGGTGCTTCTTTTACCTGCTGCGCCAGTACAGAACTTGTGCCCCTGTCAACATGCTTAATGGCGAATGGAAATACAAGGCTTGTTGTTTTGTCAGTTGTAATATTCAACTTTGTTTGTGCAAGACTAAACATTACTATAAGGCACCCACAAATCATACTCACTATTCTTTTCATTGCTTTACTATTTTATGTTTAGTAATCGGTTTCAGTATTTTTATCTTTCAGCAGAACTTTATATCCTTCTTTAATCATCACTTTAACCTGTTTCACTTTACGGGTTAGTAATTGCTTTGCTGTATTAATGCCTGCCGCTGCGGCCTGAGCTTTTAACGATGGGTCAAGTGTGGTAAGCTCCATTAACTGCAAACTGTTATCGGCAGAATTTTTCGCTACATCCCGGCTTATCGAGCCAGGAATATAAATGCCAGGTAAACCATCCAAATCGTAGAGTTCCATTTTTACAGGGAATAGTTGTTTTTTATAACGGATGGAGTTTATTTCTCCTTCCAGCCGCTCATTGTTTAATGATGCAATTCCGTTAACAGGAGTTCCTTTCGGGATGAGTACACCATTTATAAAAACATCTGTAGCAAGCCGTAACTGAATAACAGCACCGTTTACTAAAGACTGATTACTGTGTACCACAGCCTCAATAGCAAATCCTTCCGTAGCTTCTTCACTCTCTTTTGTTACTCCGTAGAATTGATTGCTGCTGTTTGGCTTTTTCTTCATCGTATCTATCAGCGATACGTTGGCCAGTTTGGGTGAAGTAGTTACAGCAAATACCACCTGCTTTTGCTGTAATGATTTTTCTTTGAGTTTATCCTTTACCCGTTGCGGATGCTGTATGTCTAATATCCTCTCTAAAGTTCCATTGAGTTGTTGCATCTCAGGGTCACCGGTATTAGTTTTATCCATAGTCAGCATCATATTTTCAAGCCTATCAACTTCATTTGAAAACTCATCACCCTGATTGGGCAATGAAACTTCATTATTACCTGTTGTTTCTGTTTCTGGCTGCTTGTTGATTTCCTTTTGCAGCAATGCTAATTTTTGCAATAGTTTTTGTTCAGGATTATTTTCTGCTATTTCATAAGGTGATGAATTTAGCCGTTGCTTGTATTTAGAAGCTGAGTTTTGAGTGAGCAGTTCCAATTCGTTTACCGGTATATAACCAGTATCTTCTTTTTGCTGATAATACGGGTCTGTCCGCATCCATTCTTCCAGTTTGGCTGAATCTTTATCAGCCTTGTCATAAAAACTCAATTTATCAGTTAGGTTTTCATCTTTCATTTTAGCATCAGGAAGGTTTAGATTCAATCCTTTCTGTTCGTTTGCAATAACAGGCTCATAACCATTCCCGCCACCTAATGCCCAAAATGCCATTGTGAGAAATGGTATCACCAGTAATGGTAACACCACCATCATTTTTCTTTTCCGTAGGAAGGTCTGCGACTTTTGTACACTGTTCATACACTTCATTTTTGTTTTTGTGATAAATAAATTTGTTCCAGCACCTGCACACTATCCATCAAACCCGGCCGGGCCTGCAGAATGCTGTCGTATTCAGTCGTTCTATTCAGTTTTAAACTATCCATGTGTTTTCTAAAGTCCTGTATTTGTAAATAAGTTTGTTCATCTATAGTTGCCTCCGGCATTACGGTTTCATCTCCAGTTTTATTAAAGTGCTTTGGAATATCCATTTGCTGTATCTCAAAAGCTTTCTGATTTCTTTCAGGACTAAAAACACTGTTGGCGATTAGATAAATACTATAGCCACCTGCGGAAACGCAGAAAAAAATCAGTATTAGTTTTAATCGTTTATAATCTGTTTTCATAAATAGTTTATTCATTCTTTCAGCAAATAATCGCTGTGCTTTAATACCAACGCCAGCAATTTTCCCGGCAACCTTATCTGATATTGTAGTTTTCTCTTCTGACAGCAATTCCTTTTTCTTTTTTTTGAATAACCACATACTACCGGTTTTGAATGTTGATGTCAGTATTTTCCAGTGTCTTCCATTTTTCAATTAAAAAGCCATGCGAATTATTATCACTTCTGGAAACGTTTCTTAAATATCCTTCCGTAATAAGGTTTCTGATAGCGATAGTAGTTGGCCTGATTATTTTTTGAGTTCCCTTATACCGGAAGTAGAAAGGATAAACATCGGTATTGATGATAATGCTATCCATAGAAATTTCCTGGCTGATATTACCACTGATAAGATTGGAATAGTAACCATTCTCTTTCAGGTTGTCGTACTGCTGTTTTGCTGAGTTATCTGCCAAATACAAAGCCTTTGTAATGTTGGCTTGTATCACTTTATCATCCGGGTCAAGAGAAAAGAAAAAATGGTGAAACATTTTTACATGGTCTGTAGCTTCCACGGGGATATTATCTTTTCGGTCGGCAGCGTAGGCTTCCAATGCTTTACCGTTTGCCAAAATAAATACCTTGTTTTGCGATTGGGATGAAAGCTGGTAGCTTTTGTAAGCGATAGAAAGGGATATGATAACACAGGAAGCTAAAAACGCTACACTGAATAGCCGGATGTACCTAAAAGCGGTGTCTATATTTTTTGTTTTTTGAAACATTGCTCACATTTTTCTAAACTCACAATTGTATATTCTGCAATTATTTTACCAAGAAGGGAAATTGTAGGGTAAGTGAGGTAGGGCTAACTGGTGAGTAAACACTTATCTAAATGAATATTCTTAACTTCATAAATTAAACCACCACCAAGATTTTAATGAAAATTGAACCAATCACCATACGACAGATTACGAAGAATCAGTTCGACATTTTTATGCTGTTTACACGACACCCTGCTGTGCAAACTTTTGCAAAAGAGTTGGAATACTATTCAAATGGCGATAACTCTATTTTAGGTGTAGTTCTTTTGGATTTATATGACCAGGATTTTAGTTATGTGATTTTGGTGAGAGATGAAAACAGGCAATTCAGAGAGTTTGACACCAAAGTAAGTTTTCCCACCAAAGCTGAAGCTGTAGAAATGTTGAGCAATTCCATAAAGTGGCATACAGCACAGAATCTTAAATCTGTTGTGCATAACCTACCCGAAAGAGGACTTGATTTGTTTAACATTGTAGTGAATCAAGAAAAAATTCATCCCTATTTTACAAGACTTAATGAGGATACTCAATTTATCCCTTCAAAGAAAGCTATCATAGAAATTGCCAATCACCTTTCTGATATTGACGGAAATTTTATCGAACAATTTCAGTCGCTAAATGGATTTGATGCCAGGCTTTGGGAAATTTATTTGTTTGCCTCGCTAACTGAGCAAGAGTTTTTAATCAATAGAACTCATAAAAGGCCTGATTTTATTATTCAAAAATATGATGCTGAAATTGGAGTTGAAGCTGTTACATTGGGAAGGGATAAAAACAATCCGCCAACATATTTGCCTAATGAAGAAAAATTAACTAGGCCAGCAGATATTTTGACAAAAATTAAAAATGAAATACCTCTTAGATATGGAAGTACCCTTTTTTCAAAATTGAGTAAAAAGTATTGGGAATTACCACATTTAAAGGACAAACCTTTCTTATTGGCTGTGGCTGACTTTCATGATGATTTTTCAATGACTTGGTCATACATTTCTTTGGTCGAATATTTATATGGACAGCGAGAAGAGTTAATTGTTTCGGAAGATGGCTCCGCTTTTGCCAAGACTGAAAAGATACCGCACTATACTAAACCTACAGGTGCAAAAATAAATTCAGGATTCTTTTTTGAGCCAGATTGTGAAAACATAAGCGGCGTACTATTTAGCACTACAGGAACAATTGCTAAGTTTACAAGGATGGGAATCCAGGCAGGCTTTTCATCCATCAAACAAAAAGTATTAAGAGTTGGCGACCGGTATGACCACAATTCTGATTCATTTACTCCAATATCATTTTCATATATGGTTGATGAAAATTGTACTGAAACTTGGAGTGAGGGGTTAAATTTATTTCATAATCCCAATGCTAAATATCCCATTGATATGAATTTATTTCCAAACATTGCTCATCATAAACTTAAGGGAGAACAGCTGATTAGCTGGGCTCCTGATTTTCATCCATTCTCTTCGATTAATATTAATACGATTGTAAAATAAGTATTCAGTATATAAATTATTGTTATTGATTATCAATATATTAAGTTGTTTCTTGCATGAATTTTAAATTAAAATACAGTTATTTTTAGAAATTATTGTACTTTTGTTCAGTAAATCGGAAGTATATGAGCAGGCTACAACAATTAAGAAGGCAATTAACGCCGGGTGAGGTTTACCGCCGTACTGAACTGACCAATTGGTCTAAGTCGGTTGACCGGCACCTGGATGAATTGGTGCAGGAAGGGACTTTACAAAAACTGTCTCAGGGGCTGTACTATTACCCAAAAGAAAGTGCTTTTGGCAAAACCCCACCTGATGAAAACATGCTGGTTGAAAGTTTTTTAAAAGACCATCGCTTTTTACTTACTACACCAAATGTATATAACAGCCTGGGTGTGGGTACCACTCAATTGTATAATGTAAGAACAGTGTATAATCATAAACGGCACGGAGAGTTTAAGCTGGGTAATAAAACATTTCAGTTTAAGATAAAACCTCACTTTCCTAAAAAAGTAACACCCGAATTTTTATTGGTTGATTTAGTAAATAATCTTGAATCACTTGCGGAAGACAGCAGCGAAGTGTTGAAGAAAGTGGCTGACAAAGTGGAAGCGATGGATAAGAAAAAGCTGAAACATTCAGTAGTGGAATATGGCAGCGTAAAGGCAAAGAAATTATTTGCTCCCTTACTACAACCTCATACACTTTAATATGGCTGGCGGTTACCTGCATAATCACAAAGACTTTTCAGACCTGCTGAATATACTGGCAGATAAAAACAACATCCTCCCCGGACTTATTGAGAAAGATTACTGGATTATGCATGTGCTGTATGGACTAAGGAAACAAGGATTGGATTTTGAATTGAAAGGCGGAACATCTTTATCAAAAGGATATAAAATTATAGACCGGTTTTCAGAGGATATTGATATCCATATAAAACCGCCAGCGGATTTAGGAGTGGAAGAAAATCCTGCCAAAACAAAACCTGGCCATATTGAATCGAGAAAGAAATATTATGACTGGCTTGCGGAAAATATAAAGATTGATGGTATTGTTTCTGTAAAAAGAGATACTGCGTTTGATGATGAAGCATATTATCGTAGTGGCGGCATCAGGCTTTTGTATGAAAGCAAAACCGAAAGTATTGAAGGTGTGAAAGAAGGAATATTGCTGGAAGCAGGTTTTGATACTGTAACCCCTAACAGCAAACTTACAATAAGCTCCTGGGCTTATGATGAAGCTGCTGGTAATAGCAGCATAAAAATTAATGATAACCGTGCGGTAAACATTACCTGCTATCACCCCGGTTATACTTTTGTAGAAAAGTTGCAAACCATTGCTACTAAATTCCGGCAGGAACAGGAAGACGAAAAAGAACGGCCTAATTACATGCGGCAGTACTATGATGTAGCCTGCCTGTTAAAAAATGAACTGGTGCAACAGTTTATAGACACTGATGAATATAAAGCCCATAAAAAGAAAAGATTCCCTGCAAAAGATTTCGCTATACCAGTTGTAGAAAACCAGGCATTTCTTTTATCAGATGCTGCACTACGAGATGCATTTAAGAAGCGATATGAAAAAACAAACAAGCTTTACTACAAAGGTCAGATACCATTTGATGAAGTAATGAATATCATTCAAACAAATATTGGAAAATTGTAGTTAAGTTTTCCCACTCAACTTATCCTTCATGTAATTCCCGCCACCGCTATTACCTTCTTTAAAATATCCTTGTGATGCGCCAGCATCAGCAAAGCTGTTGCTCATTTTATTGGCAGCACCGCCAAGGGCATCTCTTGCCATAGAAGTGCCACCGGCTACAACAGTACGGCTGGATGTACTCATCATATTGGTGACTTTATAAAGTAATGTATTGCCGCCACCGGCATGTATAATATAATTTGCAACTGAAGGAACAGTGAAATAGCCAATGATACCAATAATCATAAATATGAGATACGCTGTATCAGTTGTGCTAAAGAAAGTATCACCATTGGTAGCAATCTGCTGCAAATCTTCCTTCAGCATATTTTCCTGAATTTTTCCCATGATGCCACCAAATATATTGGCGACAGGCAACCACAGAAAGATATTTAGGTAACGGGCTATCCAAACTGTAAGTGTATGCTGAAAGCCATCGAACACTGCAATGCCAAACACCAATGGGCCGAGTATTGCCAGCACAATTAAATAAAACGTTCGGATGGTATTTATACAAAGCGCAGCGGCTTCAAACAGAACTTTCAGTACTTCACTCATCCACTGCTTAATAGAATTGCGAAAGTTGTAGGAGAACTTGGAGAAAGCAAACTTAATATCATTGCCAATACTTTTTACCCATCCCTCTCTTTTATCGCCATAATGATATTTATACCATTTCTCCCTGTCGCCGCTTCCACTGGCACCTACATACATTTGCCAATAAGCTGTTTTCTTAATGGCTTCTTCTTTCATCTCCAGCAGTTTTGCCACTGCCTTATCTGAGTCTGTTACCATTGCTGCAGTGGCGGTAACTGTGGGTTTCATTACACCGTTAATCATGGCAATAACAGAAGGAAATATTAGCACCGCAAAGCCCAACACAAACGGACGGAACAGCGGATAAAAATCAACCGGCTCTGCTCTGGCAATATGCCCCCACACCCTTGAAGCAATATGCCAGGTGGCGGCAAAACCTGCAATGCCACGGCCTACACCAATGAGCCTGCTGCATAGCGGCATCATATCATCATACAATTTTTCCAGCACTTCATGCAAACTGCGGATACGGTTAGCCATGCCTTGTGCTTCGGCAAAATGAGGAATCAGCAATACTACGATTGCTATGCACACAACTCTTACACACATTTTCATACACACTTATTTTTAAAAGGAAACCCTATTTCGTTAGCCCATATAATCTGCGGCTCATTTCAATTTCTGCCTTTTCCGCTTTACGTTGCAGTGAAAGCAAATTGGTGTTATTGGTAAATTCTTTGAGGAAAGTATATTGCTCTTCCACCGACAAATAAATTTTATCAATTGCCTGCAACCGTTCGTCATCACTCATTCGCAACTTGCCGGAAGTAATAATCATAGACAATTCATCAAGAGCTTTTAAACTCTCCTTAAACAGGTTGCCGTACACTTTACCGAGATAATCAATTTCTTCAATGGTAAACTGCTTTTCTTCTTTAAACCGGTTATACGCCAGTTTATATTCTTTGGCTATCCGAAGTTGATAGCTGATGATGTCTGCAATACGTTTATATTTTTTAACTGCCGGGCTTACTTCCATTAAACCATCTAAGAACGTTTTATGGATATTGAAATTTCCTTCGGATATGTTTTTAACGGCAGTATATCCTTTATTAAGGAGTTTGTATCCATCATACATATTCTGTAAAATCTTTTTAAATTGTGCCAGCTTTTCAATATTCAGCAGCAGTTGTTGCACTTCTTCACTTTGAGCTTTTAGTTGAAAACTTATACTGCACATAATCAAAATCACAATTAGCTTTTTCATTTTATTCCATTTATAAGTTTAGAACGGTTTATTTCCATCTGTTCTCCCAATCGTTGTACCGCCAGCAAGCCTATATCTTCGCTAAAGGAGCAGGCAAAAGAATATTTATCCTGCACATCGGCATATAACCTGTCAATTCGTTTCAACCTTTCATCATCCTTCATTTCTAATTTGCCTGATGTAGTAACCAGTATTAATTCTTCTACCGTTTTCATACACTCATTCAGCAGGTTATCAAAAACCTGTTTGCAATGGTCTAACTCTCCTTCGGTAAACTGTTTTGTTTCCTTGATTTGCTGAATTGTGATTTTAGTTTGCTTGATGATGTTTACCTGGTAAGCAATTATGTCCGCCACTTTTGCATATTTGCGGATAGCAGGATTTACATTTTTGAGCCGGTTAAAGAAATCCCGGTGCAGGTTCAGGTCTCCGTTCCTTATGTTTCGAATAGTACTAACTCCACTGGTTACAATGCTGTAACCTTTTTTGGCATAACCGAGATAAACCTTTAAGGCAGCAATTTGCTGCAGCAAGTATTTCTTTTGGGTAGAGTTTTGATTGAGCCATTCATCTGCTGTTTGTGCATTAGATGATAAAAAAGCAACCAGCCCTATTGTTGCTAATAGCAATATTCTTTTCATATCTCACATTTTCGTTCTTCACAAAATTGTTTAACTAACGGCTGATACCGTATAGTCTTTTCACATATTCAATTTCACCCAACTCACTTGCCCTTTGAATACTCAGCATTTTATTCTGATTATTGAAATCTTTCAAATCACTATACTGTTGCTCCAGGTTATCTGAAACCGTATTGATAATTTCCAATCGCTTGGCATCACTCATTTGAGTGGCAAAAGCATTTACTACTAAAAATAACTGGTCAATGCTTTTCAGGCTTTCATCCATCATGCCTGTATAGATGTTGTACATGTAATCAAGTTCCTCAGCAGTAAAGTTTTTATCCTGTTTAAATAAAGTCCAGGCTCCCTTGTACTCATTCACCATTTGCACCTGCCTTTCTATAATATCTTTCACCCGGTTATAGTAAGCAAGAACAGCTTTTACTTTCCACAATTCCTGAAAATAATCATCGTATAGCTTTCGCTGCTTTTCTACCCAGTCCTTAATTTCGTTCAGCTTCAACTGGCTCATTTTATTTTCCAGTGTTTTTTGTGCATTCTGCAGCCAGATGGTTTTGTTTTGTAGCCGCTGCATTTGCAGGTCTAAGGCTTTAATTACTTTTTTAACTGCTGCTTTAATAATGTCCACAATAGGAATTTGAGCCTTAGTTTCCTGTATTGGCAAGAATATACAGCACATACTCAACCCTACAACTGCCAATATTTTTTTCATAACATGCTATTTTATTTTTTTAAATTGAGTAGTGCCATCAAACACTATTTTTTGTTTAATGTCGAATGAATAATGGTCTAAGGTTTCTGCCTCTTCCAGCAATTTCGTTTCGGAGTTGTAAATGCCAGAAGTTTCTTTCACTTTATACTCTGGAGCATTCGCTTCGCCTTCTACCTGCCTGATATAGTGCCAGCGGTTCTGAATTTTAAATTCCTTGGCTGTAGGATTTTGAATAGTGATAACCAAAGTGTCAAATTCTTTTCCAAATTCATTATGCCCGGTTCTTACATAGGTGCCGGGTATAAATTCCATAGTTTCGTCTTTGCTACTCGTACTGCAGCCCGAGATAATTAATGTTGCTGAAAGGATAATGAATACTGTTTTCATGTTATCAGTTTTTGGAGTGAATAATCTCGTCTGCTAAAGCCTTAATTCCTTTTTCAATATCTCCACCAAACTTTGCAGCATAAGCCTGTACTTTCACTTTTTCCTTTTCCTCTGTTGTATAAGCCAGGTATTCTTCCGGCGACACTTCTGTACGATAGACTTTGCTCAACACACCACCCAAAGAAATAAAGACCTCTTTATATTTTTTTGTTGGGTCATTGGCTTTGTTGATTGACAAAACCAATGCCTTTTCTTTTTCAGTCAATCCCAGCAATTCCTGTATCTGGTCAAACTTGTTTTGATACTTGCTTTGGTCTAATAATATCATACAATCACTGTTATTTATAATTGCCTGCTTTACCACCGGCGATGAAATAATATCTTCCACTTCCTGCGTTACCACAATGGCTTCACCAAAGAACTTTCTCACCGTTTTAAACAAATACTTGATGTATTCAGCCATTCCTTCTTTTGCTATTGCTTTCCATGCTTCTTCAATCAGTATCATTTTCCGTATACCTTTCAGCTTTCTCATTTTAGAAATAAACACTTCCATAATGATGATGGTTACAACCGGAAAAAGAATTGGATGGTCTTTGATGTTATCCAATTCAAATACTATAAACCGCTGCTGCAACAAGTCCAAGTTTTCCTTTGCGTTAAGCAGATAATCAAACTCCCCACCTTTGTAGTATGGCCGCAGCACATACAGAAAGTTTGACACATCAAAATCTTTATCCTTTACATTATCGCCTTTCAGCACTGCTACAAAATCATCTTTCAAAAATTCATAAAAGCTATCAAAGCAGGGAAAGATGCTTTTATCGTTCTCTACTTTCTCAAAATATAATTGCAGGGCATTTGAAAGGGCTACATATTCGCTGCGATTAAAGGTTTCATTGTCTTTTTTCCAAAGAGCTAATAACAATGTTTTAATGCTTTCCTTTTTTTCAGTGTCCAGTATATCGCCTTCACCAATATAAAACGGGTTGAACTTAATGGGCTTAGTTTCAGAATAAGTGAAATAATACCCATTCACCATATCACACAAACCTTTGTAGCTATGACCCACATCAACCAGCACAATATGTGTGCCTTTTTCGTAGTAGCTCCTTACCATGTGGTTGGTAAAAAAGGATTTTCCACTACCTGAAGGCCCCAAAATAAACTTGTTTCTATTGGTGGAGATGCCTTTATCCATAGGCTCATCCGAAATATCCACATGAAGAGGTTTTCCTGAAAGACGGTCGCCCAAACGGATGCCGATGGGACTAACAGAGGAACGGTAGTTGGTTTCCAGATTGAAAAAACAACAAGCCTGTGGACTGAATGTGTCAAATGTATCATTCATTGGGAAGTCGGCTGCATTACCCGGAATGCCTGCCCAGAATATTTGCGCTGAACCTTCGGTTTCTAATTTTGGAGTGGCATCCATTTGAGTAAGTGCCGAGGAACACAGATTTCTGATGTGCTTCAATTCTTCTTTGCTATCTGTCCATGCCAGCAAATTAAAATGTGCCCTCACAGGCAGCCGCTGTTCACTGATGGCTTCATTTAAAAAATTATCTGTTGCTTCTTTTGAAATTGCATTCTCCCGGCTGTAAGCAGAAAGTGATTGCAACCGCAATCTTTTACTTTCCAACTTCTGTATCGTCTTTTGCACATCTTCAATAAATACATACTGGTTGTAGATATGATTGCAGCTAAGCAACTGCCCGATTGGTGAAGCAAAGCCTACACTAAATTTTGTTTTATCTGTAGAGTACTTATCATAGTTAATCCGGGAACCGCATAATGCCGGTACAAATTCTGCATCCGCCATTGTATAAAGCAGGCAATGGTTTTCACCAATCTTCCAGTCGGGTTTAAATTCAATATCCTTTAGTAAAACTGAATCGTTACCGAGGTTCAGATAACGAAGAATAAAATCAGCCAGGTGTTCATTCTCAATTTGCTTCATGCTGACAAAGCCACTATCGGAAAGAATTTTTTGAAACTGCCCTACATGATTCATAAAATCATGAAAGTGTTTTGGCTTTAGTGTTTCTTCTGGTACAATTGTTCTGCGGAGCAAACTGCTGAAAATAGATGATGCTGCTTTTCTATTGGCAGGTTTTTTTGTAAGCATGATATAACAGCGATGGTCTAAGTATGGCCGTTCGTTGAAGAAGCGGTCGCTGCTACGGGTAAGAAAACTATTGTCTTCCTGAATAAAAGAAGGTTTATACTTTGCTTCGGTAAACCAATCCTGTTTGTGCAGCACACTATTAACAGGCAATACTTTTATAGCTTTTATCCAGGTATGATGGAATGCT
This sequence comes from Flavihumibacter stibioxidans, assembly GCF_014332695.1. GTDB lineage: Bacteria > Bacteroidota > Bacteroidia > Chitinophagales > Chitinophagaceae > Flavihumibacter > Flavihumibacter stibioxidans. Next base: position 342,771 of record NZ_MBUA01000001.1, read on the forward strand.
TCGTATTCATCATTGCTCATAGTAAACAGTTCCGGCAGTTGCACCTCAAACACTACTGTAACATCCCCCATTTTAGAAAGGATGGCATTGTGTTCAATGGCATATACCGGTAAAATATCATTCAGGTTTTTCATTCAGCAACTGCTTTTTCAATTTCACTTTCGAATAACTTTTTATCACATCAGGCACCGAACGCCGGGCTATTTTTTTCATCATGCCATATTCGCCATAAGTGCGGCTCAGTTTATAAATACGCATAAATAAAGCGGTAGTCAACACCGAAATAAAAGGCAAACAAAAAAAGATACCCAGGCCGCTGATGTACAGTATTGCAAATAGTATCAGCAATACTACTAAGCCGCCGCCCAGGTACCAGATGTATTGGGCTTTCAGGCCCTTGAACTCAATACTGCGGTTGATGCCTTTGTTAATTTGATAGACGGAATTAGACATGATTATTTAAAAAACAAATGCAGCAAATAGTTTTCCAAGATGTGATTAATACGGGTAAGTAAGGTAGGGCTACTGCACATCAAATCCTCATTCCCTTTACTTTGGTATCTTCTGTTTTTTTCTTTGGCAATAGGCTTTTGCCATTTTTTGGTGTGTCAGGTTCCATTTTTACAACCGGTGTTTCAGGAGTTGCATCAGTTGTATCATGCTGTCTAATCTGGTTGGCCTGTATCTTAATTGTAATCTCCCTTTCCAATCTAATCACATCTTTCTTCAACTGCCCCAATTCATCTTCCTTATCAAAAGCCTTTGCCACTATTTTTTCCAACATCGGAATATTTTGCTTCAGTTCATGTAAATCCTTTTGATACTTTTCTTTGAGAAATTGCACCCTGTCAATAGCATTCAGGAAATACCGGGCGGCAAGTTTGGGGTTATCAATATTAATATGGCCCTGATTCCAGGAATATTTGATGCCACTTTCTTTGCTTTCGGCATAAAACACATTATTGTATTTATATTCAAACATGCCTTTATCCTCATAAGTTTCTTTTTGTCGGCGGATGTACAAGTCGAAGCCATAGAGGTCACCGATTCTTTTGTTGTCGTCATCCCCAATGCCAGGCTTCCAGTTTATATAAAGATGGATTAAATGGCTGCCGATAGCTTCGGCATCCGTACTGTTCAAATCTTGAAGGTGAACAGGGTTAATCTTTATTCCCTCTTTATCATACTGCAACTGCCTTTTGTATTGTTTCTCATCAATACTCAGCTTCTCCAATGTTTGCAATGTTTTACCTTTTTCTTCCTGCAGGTTTTCTAATTTAAACCTTGACCGGAATATTTCTTTATGGTGAGCATTGCGTAAACTCTCCAACACTGCAATCTTTTTTTCCATCTTTGATTTTTCCAGCAATGTTGTATCGCCGGATAAGATGGCAATGTATTCAGAAAAATTCATGCCGCTTTTTTCATCAATGCTTCCTTCATCAATCGTTCTTACATTCAGTTCACAATTCTTCATCTGGCTGATAAAGGTTTGCTTATTCTTCAAAAGATTGAATTTGTAGTTATCCAATGATTGCTCAACAGCATAAATAAAATTCTTCACTTTGTTTTTGTAAAATTCTTTAGCAACAATATTTCCCTGCCTTGCGCCACGGCCATCCCTTTGTTCCAGTTCAGATGGTTTCCAGGGAATATCTAAATGATGCATCGCAACTACTTTTGCCTGAACATTTAATCCGGTCCCTGCTTTTTCTGTGCTGCCCAGCAAAATGCGGATGTCTCCATTATTCATTTTGCGGAATAACTCCGGCTTTTGCTTATCTGTCCAGTCATGAATGAAAGTGATATGCTGAGAAGCTACTTTAAAATCATTGATGAGTTTTTGTTTAAGGGTGTCGTAAATATTGAACTCATTTGGTTTAGGAGTACCAATATCACAAAATAAAATTTGTGTGCCTTTGTGTTCTTTGCTTTGCTCATATATCTCTGCTACTTTTCTTGCACAAACATTTACTTTATTGTTTGGATGGTCGCTGTACTTGCTTGAATCAATTAACCGCATATCTGCCGCCATCTTTTTGGCATAGTTGGTTGCAATTAACATTCGGCCTTTGTCTTCTGCATCTGTCAGTCTTGGCCTTCCGATTAATTCTCCGTCACCTGTTTTGGCAAACTGCATCAATAGCTTTGTAAATTCCTGTTGCTCCGGTGTGGGTGGAATGTTGACTAACTGTTCGTCAATTTCCGGCTTATCCAGATTAATATGCTTGGCTGTTTTATAATCAGTAATCTCATTATAGAACAATGCCAGTTCCGGTACTTTAATAAAATGCCGGAATCGTTCCTTCGCAATAATTTCATTGGTTATAGAAAATTCAAAGTCGGTTGTCTTTTTTGCAAACACTGCCGCCCAGCCATCAAAATTTTCAACATGCTGCCGTTCCATTTCTTTTGGCCGCAGGTATTTAAACAACAGGTACATTTCGGTAAGGCTGTTGCTGATGGGTGTACCTGATAAAAAAGTAACACAGAGGTCGCTGTTAAATCTTGTTTGCAATTCCCGTACAGCAAACAACATATTCAATGCTTTCTGGCTGCCTTCTTTATTTCCCAGCCCCGCCACTCTATCATGCCTTGTGGTGTAGGTAAGATTTTTATACTTGTGGGCTTCATCTACAAACAAATGGTCAATACCCAATTCCCGAAAGTTGATACCGGCATCTTTCTTCTCTTCAATATTCTTTCTTATTTCCTGCAACTTCACACCCAAATTAGTTTTACGTATCTCCAAACCTTTCAGCATACGCCGGGATATTTCGCCACCCATATCTTTTATGGTGTGTAAATCCCTTTCTACATTATCCAGTTCGGCTTCTATAATCTGCTTCTGTATTTCCGGCGACTGCGGGAATTTACCAAACTGGTCATGAGTAAGGATAATGCAATCCCAGTTGTTGTTTTTAATTTCATTGAACAACCGCATCCGTTTTGACGGCGTAAAATCATTTTCGTCTGGTGCCAGTATCCTTGCATTGGGATAGGCTTTACGATAGGTGTCTGCAATCTGCCGCACATTGGCTTTGAGGGCAAGAATCATTGGCTTATTTACTATCTTCAGCCGCTTCATTTCATGAGAAGCAACAACCATCGTCAACGTCTTACCCAAGCCCACTTCATGGTCAATCAATGCACCTCTATTCTGCACTATTCTCCAAACAGAATTTTTCTGAGAACTGTATAAGTCCTCAATAGCCAATCTTTTTCTATCCAAGCCGGGAAACTGCAAATGGCTGCCATCATATTCTCTCAGCACATAACAGTTGAAAGTATCATTGTACAGTTTTTCTAATTCTTTCTTATCAGCATCAGGTAATTCTTTCAGCCAGCCAATAAAACCGTTGCGTATGGATTCTATTTTCTGATGAGCCAATTGTATGGCTTCGCTATCAGGTACTCTTATTGCTTTATCACCTGTTCCAATTTCATAAGTGTAAAGGGGAGTGGTATTTTCTAAAGCATACTCCAATAGTGAATCGCCATAAGTAGTTTTTCCACTCTTTGGGGTTACAGCATATTCCTGGTTTATTTTTGCATTGGTAAGCCTTGCTTTTACTTTGAAAGTGTCTAAAGAAGGAAAATAGTTTACTTCCGTATTCAGTTCAAAAAGCTGTGAAGCAAAACGATTGTAGTAGTCAAGCGGAATCCATCTTTCACCCAGGTTAAAATCGAGCAATTCAAAAGGTATTTTCTCTGGTTGAATCTTTTGTAAACCATGAAGGCTTTTAAGCAGTTGAACATTATCAGGATTTTTCTCAACAACTTCAGTTGCTGCTTTTAATTTGAATACCACATTGCCGCTTAACAACTGGTCAGCAGTTTCCCATTGAAATGTGGAAGGATTAAGATAAATATTGTTGCCTAATGCTTCAATTGTTTCTGCCTCTGTGCTATCGGTGGCGGCTGCAATAAATTCAATATCTACTTTACCCTTATCGTTCAGGCTTTTTGCTAATGCTTCTAAAGGGTTGTCAGTTGTAAATACTTCCTGCTTTGGTACTAAGGACTGTGTAAGTATATCGGCTTTTACAAATTGTTCGCCTTCTTTTCTTTCCAATGAAGAAAGCATGGTTAGCCCAAATGCTTCATCTTTTAAAATCCTTTGCCTGTTAATAGATGAGTTCAGCAAGCCATACCCTTTCGTTAATGATTCATAAGCTTCATTCAGTTCTTTTCGCAAATCATTATGCTCCGTTTGTTCGGTTGTTTCTTTTTCAAACAATTCAAAATAGATATCCCTAACCATAGTGTATTGTTCGTAAAAGCCAAGGTCTTTTTTATCATTGAGGCTGGGCATAAATACAGGCTTGCCATCATCCGATGCCAGGTAGGAAACAAAGCCGACACGGCTATTATGTACAATCAGTGTACCTTCTTTATGTAACGGATTAGAATCTTTTAATGCTTCCAGTTTGTCATCATCTCCCAATGAAATATGAAATACTGCTTCGCCATCATTGTAAAATTGCTGGTCATATTTGTTTAGCCTATTGGTTATGCCAGCCAGTTCATGCTGTAGTAAAGCCGCATTCATCCAGTTAGCAGAGAACTGTAATTCTTCGGCATTTGAGTAAAGCTTATAAACATATTGTTTGAAGGCTGTTGATTTGGCCGTCATTAATACAATCAATTCATGCTCCGGTTTGTCTTTAGTTCGGATGATGTTTAAAATTCTTACCGTCTTTTTATCAACTACTGTAGCATCAGCAGGGTTAATGTAAGCCGCAGCCCGGTTAATGGTATTGGAAGAGCCGGTATCAAACAAACCTAATTGCACAGAAGAATTGTCGGGTTTATTTTCCGGCATATCCGTATAAGTAAGTTGTTTGCCTTTAGGTTTCTCAATTTGCTTACTTACTTGTTTGAGATTTTCTGCATTAAATCTTTTATCAAAACCTTCGCTGATAGTTCTGCTCAATGCAGGTGCAATCAAATTGATGTCACCGGTTTGCCAGATGGTTTCATGTGCCTTGCCGTACTGGTCTTGGCCGGGTTTTATTTGATTACCCAGAATTATTTCAGGATGTAAAACGATGTATTGATTCAATGAATAATTGCCGAATTCGTTTTGCTGTTCGACTGTATTTAGTAACCGTTTTTCTTCTGCGGAAAGTGACTGTTTGGTTTGATTTTTTTGAACAATCAATAAATGGCTTGGAGCTTCTGTGTTGCCCGTTTCCTTCATCAGGTTCTCCGGCATTACATTCAGGCTGATGAAATCTGCATGATTGAAAAGATATTCCCTTGCAGTATGGTTAGATGGACTATTAAGAAAAGCATCGGTTGTTATATAAGCCAGCAAACCACCATCTTTCAACTTATCAAGTCCTTTTGCAAAAAAGTAATTATGAATTCTATCTTTCAGCTCTTTTACCTGTATGCTTTCATCATACACTTTAAAATTGCCAAAGGGAATATTGCTGACCACTAAATCAAATTGTCCATTTTCCGTAGCAGGGGTTTCTTCAAAACCTTTAATTTGAACAGTAGTAGAAACTGAAAATGAACTGCTTAATGCAGTTAACACTTTGCCGGTTAGAAAATCTTTTTCTACTGCGTTGACAGTTTGTAATGATGGGAAGGCCGCCGCCGCTTCTGTTACAAAAACACCTGCACCACTACTGGGTTCGTACATAGCAGTAGGTTCAATGCCCTTTTCTTTGAGAACAGTAAATAGTGATTGCGGAATTATTTCAGGAGTATAGAAAGCGGTGAGGATGCTGTTACGGATTGAATCAATTGCTTGTTTATATTCTTTCTCTGTAAGTCGCTGCTCCAATAATTTATGCAACTCCATTATCTGCGGATGCAGTTTTAAATCTTCTTTTGAAGCGTTTAGTTTCTTCCATTCTTCTTTAGAACTATTTGGAAACAGAACTGCTTTTAACCCACCAAAACCGGCATAGTTCTTTAAAGCAGAAATCTGGTCAGCAGTTAATTGTTTTTCGGCTGACCAGTTTAAGGCAATACGAATAGCCTCAATATTGTCTTTAAGTTTCTGCTGACTGTTGTAACTCATTGCTCACATTTTCATTCACACGGTTACTTTCCACGTATTCACTTACGGCTCCGGTTATGGCATAGCGGATAAATTGATTATCCTCGTTTTCTTCTGCGAATCGTAAATCATCAAAAGTGGAGTTGCAATAGTTAATCATATTGACAACTTCATGCTGAAGCAATCCCGATTGAAAAAGCAGCTTATAGTCAGTTTCAAATTCAGTTTCCAGGATATTCAGTATGTAATTATACCTTGATGGTCGAAGCTCTTTAGTAATCTCTTCAAAGCAGGTTTCTACAATGATATATTCTGGCTGGCTGCCATTCTTCAATTGCTTTATTAGTGGCCCGGCGGTACTTACCTTATCATACAGCCAAACACGGAGTTTGTCTTCTGCTTCTAAAGCAAAGAGTATATCAGGATTGTTATCCCTGATATACTCCAGTAATTTGCCAATTAAGACTTCTTTCATACGCAAAGGTTTTATACACCAAAGAATGAACGGATAACGGTAGCTACAATTACCAGGAATACGCAACTGCCAAACCAGGCCGCAGCTACTTTTCCGGTATCATGGTCGCCACTGTTCCACTTTTGATAAACCTTCACGGCTCCAATCAAACCTACAATGGCGCCTACTGCATACATAAGATTTACCCCAGCGGCAAAGTAGCTTCTTACTTTCGTGTTGGCTTCATTTATACCGGCGTTGCCATCTTGCGCAATAGCTGAAGCAGTAAGGAGCACCAATACAAAGCAGATAGTGCCACTAATCAATTTTCTTCTTGCAATCACTTTTTTCATACACACATTATTTTTGAGAAATGAATAAAAAAAGAATGCTTCATTATACTAACCCATCCGCACTTGATTTTCCTGCACGCAGATAATGAAGCATTACTTTTCAATGCCAGATATATTGGATGTCAGCCATTGTAAACTTTTCAGGAAAATATTGATTTAGCAACCCGGATATTGTAGTTTCTACTTCAGCTTTATTTTCCGTGTTGTTTAAGTCTGGATATTTGTTCAATATTTGCTGAATAGCAAAGCAAATTTTTTCTTTTGGGGCTTGTGGTTTTATTTCAGACAGGTAAGCATTCACTTCATCCCAAAATGGTTGCAGTTTACTATTTACTTCAAAAAGCATTTCCTTTGGTAAAAAATCTGCATGGTTGCTGGCAGTAAACTGTTTTTTTATTTCAGCTACCGGAATGGCTATTGCTTTGTCGTTTATTTTTTTTATACCTATTATGGAAAGTATTTCCCAGCGAAAATATTTGTACGCTACATAAGTGTAATATATAATTATTGATAACAACAGAGTGGAGATGTATTGGCTCCATGATATTGATTGTAACATGACCCGTTAATCTTTAGTGATGAATTTGTATAGTTAACAGGAATACAAAAACACTTCCAAAAACCGAAAAATGGAGATAGGTTCGGTAGGACTACCTTAATGGTGAAAAGTATGAACGGAGTATTATTCGTAATCAGTTTTCAGCAATTCTGACGGAGAAATTTCCAAAGCCTTTGCTAACTGTAAAATTGTAGTAAAAGTTATATTGATTTGGCCTTTTTCTATTTTTGAAATTTTGCTGTTATCAATATCACAGGCATACGACAGTTCCCGGAGACTTAGATTTTTCGCCTCCCGGAGCCTTTTAATATTTGTACCCAGCTTTTTTAGATTGCCTTTGTCGCTTTGCCGAATCATGTTAAACAATGAATTGGCAAGATGACCTAATCAGGCATAATAATTGCGGTCTAATAAGGCCGCACTTTGCAATTACATGAAGATTTTAGCAATGAAATTTGAATTATTCATAAAAAGTCCGCTACAAAATCATCCCTTAACTCCGGGATTTCAGGACCTGTGCCGCCGTCTTTGCTTTAATAATATGGAACAACTGCTTAACTGGCCGGTCAGTCAACTGTTGAAGTTAGATGGTTTTACATACCACCATTATCAGGAACTGTGGAAGTATCTTGATAAGAATAATCTTGTGAAGCTATTGAAATATTGATTTCATTTTTTCAATGTGCCAGAGCATGTGATGTTTTACAATTTGCTCAAAATATGAATCCATTTATGGAGCATATCCTTCATCACATCAATTGTTGCTTTATCAGGTGCATGATATTTTGTTTCTAAACTGCCAAATGAAATTTCTTCCCGCTGCAAAGTGGTGAAAGTTTTAGCAACAGTACGCAGCATCGGGGCAACTGTACGATTAATAACAATTTTATCAACCACCAAAAGCCGGATGAGCAAGCCTAATTTGGCAACAGACAATGTTGTATTGATTTTGTTTTCAGGCTCAGTTCCGGTTGAATTTGCTGCCGGAGTAAAATGGCCAGCCTCACAGTATTTTATTTCTTCTGTTATCCATGTACTTACCTGTTCTTTTAACGAAGGCATATTATCATCGAAATAATAATTTATTCTTACTGGTAATTGATTTATAATTTTTAATTCAGAGCGAAGCATTAATATCTTTTCAGATTTTGTTGTAATTGCTGATAGCAGATTAACCAACCTGTCAAATTCATATATAACAAACGCTGAAGAATTAAAGTTATAGTAGTACAATAACTTTCTGATACTGTCGGTTGCAGGATTCACTTCTTTTGAAAGTTCCCGTAGCAATTCCTTTTCATAAAAATGCAACCGATATGTAACCGGCTGATTTTGATTTTCAAATGAACTTACGAAATGATTATGCAGTGTTTCTGTTAGTAATTGTTCCATTAAACCTGTTGAATTTAATTTAATCCGCAGGGATTCTGACAAGGTATTAATTTCTTTTTTGTAGAATGATATTAATGCATCCGGCACTCTTTCATTTTTATCAAAATAAGTTCCAAAATATTCTTGTATAAAATGAAGTGCCTTTAACAATTCCTGTGTTAACAAACCGGGTTGTTTATCATTTATAGAAATTGAGGAACAGGAGCAGACTAAAGAAACCTTGTCTAATAATTTTGTCAGCATTAATTGAACCATCCTGATGAATTCCTCTTTATCCTTTGCATAGTGCCTGCCAATCATTTCATCTAAAATCAATCGCTGCAGATTTTCGGCGGTATTACTCCACTTATTCAATAGCTCAACAAAAACGCTATTATCCGGTATAACAGAACTGTTATCCGCATCGGCAAAACCGTCAGCAAGTGATAAGTTCCATTGGTGAAGTATTTCTGTGGCAGATGTTAACTCCATTTTCTCGGTTGCTTCTGCAACAGAAGCAATGCCATTCTCTCTTTTTGACATGATGTATAATTTGGTATTACGAATACCAAATGACTATCAAATTATAAACCCTTTGCTATACGCAAAACTTACTATTTCCCTGCGTAAAAATGACTATTTTATTCAATTCAGCCCAGCTACGCATTTTATGCCATATCAAGCTTTCTGCTGAGTTCTAAACGATTAGAAACTTGCGCCTTTTCAAAGATATTCTGCACATGCTTGGCCACCGTTCTTTCCGCTATAAACAGCATCTCGGCTATTTGCTTGTGTGAATAACCTTTGTACACCAATATAACAATTTCAATTTCTCGAGTTGTAAAGCTGTATAGTTTACAGTTTTGTGCCAGCCGTTCTTCCCGGGTTAAATTTTCCAATTCCTGTGTTCTTTTTCTCACCTCTTCCTGAAGTTGCTCATTCCATTTCAGCAATTGGTCTTCAGAATCAATCAGCCGCTGATGCTCAGCTTTTACCTGCGTAATATGCTGCTTTAGCTGCAGGGCAAGCAGCAATAGAAATCCGGTATTGGTAGTAGTTGCTTCAACTGCCTGTCCAAAATTGAAATAATCAATTACTGGTAACCCAACCCACGGCGTAAGGCTCAGGAAAAGAACTGCAACTTCTTCTTTTGCGGCCTTAGTTTTAAAGTTATTTTGATATTTAAACTTTACGGCGCCTGTTAAAGTAACAATGACCCATACAGCATATAGCACAGGAATTATAAGCAGATTTTTTGCCACATCTAAGTTGCCTGAAACAACAAAAAGCAAAACAAAAATCAGGTAAGGAATTACAAGGAAAAGTATGACACCTTTGTAGGCATGAAACCTCATTTTTTGCAGCGAAAAGGCGTTAAAGACATAGTACGGGAAATAACAAGGGGTGATAAACCCGGTTGCATAGGCAATAGATAATTGTACATAGTAAGAGCCGGGGATATTAGGGTCTGGCAGAAAACCGCCTGTGACATTATAGAGAATTAATAATAAAATCAGAATGATGTTGAGGAAAGTTGATTTATCATCCGGCCGTGCCATACGGTAAATGACAAGGTATAAAAGAATAACTGTTTCTATGCAAATGAACAGAAACGTTATAATATGCATTTGGGTACCCGGCAAAAGCATAACCTTGTATTTTTGTTAAGGCGTTTTCATGCAATACAGCTTATATCCGAAGTCTAATTCCCGGTATGTTTTAAAACCATGCTTTTCATACCAGGGTAAGTTTTTAATGGTAGATGTTTCCAGGCAAATTGTTCTGTTTTCTGAAAGACCTTTTTGAATAATTTCATCGAGCAACTTACTGCCAGTACCATGTCCTTGCTTCGAAGGCTCAACGCCTATAAACCATAAATAATAAAGTGGGGCATTAGGGTGTATTTGTTTGATAGCAGATTCACGGCTGATGGCTTTCTTAGTGTTTGAAAGCCCTGTAACTAAAAGGACCAGTTTTATGTCGAGCAATATTGATTTTAGGGTAACTTTTTTTCTATCGGGAACAAGTACCAGAGCACATGCTTCTCTATAATCCGAAATAAAAACATCACCAAATAAATTACAGAAATCGAATGAGTATTCCATCAGGTGTTTCAAACGCTGGTCTCTTTTCCCGTCTTGTTTAATTATGTAATTGACACTTTTATTGTCAATAAAAGACCGGGTTAGTATATCTACCACCAATTGCTTATCGTTTGGTTTGGCCCTAAACATAAATCAAATTATAGCTTCTAAACATTTGATAATCAATTTTTATACCATTATTTAATTTCATGTAATTTGTGATACTATCTTGTTGAAAAACAGCAGGTGTTTTAAACAAGCCGATATAAAAAGTGCTGATAAAAAGTAAAATTTCAATACTTCACCTAACAAAATTCGAAGTCGAATAACCAAATCAGTAAGTGTTTTTACCTATGATGGTATTTATCAAAAATATGGTCTGCAACCGCTGTGTAATAGTCGTAAAGCTGGAATTGGAAAAGCTGGATTTGCTTCCGGCATTGGCATTATAACATTTCTTGCTGGTTTTTATCCCTTCATTAAAAATGTAGTCATATTTGCATTGCTGATGTAAGCTTAGTTGATGTCTTACAAAGCGTATTTAACCAGCATAAAATAAAATATGCCAGTTTAGCAGCAGTTTTGAACCTGCCCGTAGGTATTGTTGCTTTTATAGAAGACACTTTAATGATTAACATGAGTGGTATAATGCTGATAACAATGTTATAAATCCAGTATGTTTTAAAGGTATATCTTTGCAGAGGTGAAAAAAATAGTCGTCATATTGCTCCTGTTAATCTATGGTTCCGCAACAATGGGAGCTACTATTCACCTGCACTACTGCATGAACGAATTTGTTGGATGGAGTTTATGGCATGGTAAAAAGGATAATAAGTGCGGAAGATGCGGCATGAAGGAAAAGAAAGATGGATGCTGCAAAGATGAACACAAGCAGGTAAAGGTTAAAACCGAACATCAAAAAAGTGCAACAGCACAATATATTCAATTTGCAGATGTTCCGGCATTAGTTATTCCCATCACTGATATTAGTTTTAAGGGAATCGAAGTATCACTGCATTTTCCTGTATCAAATGCCCCGCCCAAAATCCCAAGAGAACGGCTTTACATGCTGAATTGCGTTTACTTAATTTGATTTAGTATTAGTTAATTTTTGCCGACACTTTAAAGAAGTGCTTCGGCTTAATGTGCATCTTATAAATCAATAAATTAAATTCAAAAGAAATGAAGTCAATCATATTAATGGTGTCAGTTGGTTTATTTTCAATTACACCGTGCCAGTCTCAAATTAAAAATGCAAAATCAGAAACCATAAAAGTGTACGGCAATTGCGATATGTGCAAGTCAAAAATTGAAAAAGCCGGAACGGAAAAGGGCATTAGTAAAACAGTATGGGATGAGAAAACAGACATGGCAACTATAAGCTATAATTCAAAGAAAACATCAACAGATGCGGTGCTTAAAAAGATAGCCCTTGCCGGTTATGACAGTGATAATTTTTTAGCCCCTGACGGAGCTTATAATGTCTTGCCTGGTTGTTGCAAATACGACAGGGTTAATAAAGTGGCTGTAATTATACCTGTTAAAGACCAGGCGATGGAAATGAACATTAATCACAGTGAACATAACATGAAGATGGACACGGCTAAAATGAATATGCCTTTGCAGGAAGCTAATCAGTTGCAGGCCGTGTACGATAATTATTTTGGCTTAAAAGATGCGTTGGTAAAATCAGATGCCATAACAGCGGCTTCTAAGGCTGCGGCAATATTAACCGCTATTAATGCTGTACAGATGAACAAAATGAAAATGGAAGACCACATGGCATATATGAAAGTGGAAGCTGACCTTAAAAAAGATGCAATTACCATCAGTACAAAAAAGGATATAGCCGTACAACGGGAGGCATTTGCCAATCTTTCAAAAAATATGATAGACCTGATAAAGGGTGTTAAACCAACTGAAGCTGTATATCTGCAGCATTGCCCAATGTACAATGATGGTAAAGGAGCAGATTGGCTGAGTAAGGAAAATGGAATAAAGAATCCTTATTACGGCAACATGATGCTTAATTGCGGTAAAACAGTTGAAACTATAAAGCAATAAAACACATGGCATTGCTGGAATAACAACAGTGCCTTAATTAATCTCACACAAATGAAATTTTTGAAATGGCTATACAGAAAACTATTTATAAAAAAGTGTTGCCGTTAGCAATACTTTTTACATTTCTTATATTAGATTTATTTGCTCAAAAAGTTGTTCGTTACGACTTGTATGTAAAAGACACCATTGTAAATTTTACCGGAAAAGAAAAGAGAGCCATCGCAGTAAACGGGCAAATTCCTATGCCCACGTTAATATTTACCGAAGGCGATACAGCAGAAATTTATGTACACAATTTATTGAAGGAAGAAACGTCATTGCACTGGCATGGCTTATTCTTACCTAACAAAGAAGATGGTGTGCCTAACCTTACTCAAATGCCAATCAAGCCGGGCGCAACTCATATTTACCGTTTTCCGATTATACAGCATGGCACACACTGGTATCACAGCCATTCGGGTTTACAGGAGCAAATAGGGATGTACGGAAGCTTTGTAATGCTGAAAAAAAGTAACGGCACAATACAACGGCCGGGCATTGATGATTTACCCACCGTACCGGTTATATTAAGTGAGTGGACAGACTATAAAGCGGAAAATGTACACAGGATGCTGCATAACGCCAATGATTGGTTTGCCTTAAAGAAAAATGCGGTACAGAGTTATGCAGAAGCAGCAAGAGCCGGGCATTTTAAAACCAAACTGAAAAACGAATGGAAACGGATGCTGGCGATGGATGTAAGCGATGTGTATTATGACAGGATATTGATGAATGGAACGCCTGAATCTGAAATAAAATCGGTTGATGGAAAACAGTTAAACGGTGGTGATAAAGTAAGGTTGAGAATTTCAAACGGCGGGGCATCCTCTTATTTCTGGCTGCGGTATGCAGGTGGTAAAATAACGGTTGTGGCAAATGACGGCAATGATGTGGAACCGGTGGAAGTAGACAGGCTAATAATTGCTGTTTCAGAAACCTACGATATAGTGGTTACAATACCTGTTAATGGTACCGCCTTTGAATTAATGGCTACAACGGAAGACAGAACTAATGCTGCTTCTTTATATGTTGGTAATGGCATCAAGCAACTTATTGAGCCCATGCCAAGATTAAAATATTTTGAAGGTATGAAGATGATGAATGACATGATGAAGATGAATGGCCGGCTTGATGACATGGGAATGAGTATGAGCCTTAACCAAATGGATATGAATGTTGTTATGTACCCGGAAATTACAGGTTGGGAAAAGAAGAAAGGCGACAGCAGCATGAAGGGAATGGATATGAGTAGTGACCCCAACAGGTATAATGCAAATGCTTTAGGTGATATCGTTACGCTGAATTATTCCATGCTGAAAGCTCCTGCAAAAACCACTTTGCCCATAGCCGAAACAAGAACATTAAAATTTGAACTCACCGGCAATATGAATCGTTACGTATGGAGTATGGACAATAAAGTGGTGAGTGAGGCTGATAAAATTCTGGTTAAGAGAGGGGAAAACCTGCGGCTTATTCTTTATAATGGCTCTATGATGCGCCATCCCATGCACCTGCACGGTCATGACTTCAGGGTTGTTAACGGACAAGGAGAATATGCTCCACTTAAAAACATTATTGACATTATGCCAATGGAAACCGATACGTTGGAGTTTAATGCAAATGTTGAGGGTGATTGGTTTTTCCATTGCCATATCTTATACCACATGATGAGTGGCATGGGCAGAGTGTTTAGTTACCAAAATCAGGCAGCCAATCCATTAATTCCAAATCCTAAACTGGCGCAGCGTAAATTATTTGCAGATGACAGGAAAATGCACTTCATGTTTTTAAATGATTTTGCTACAAATGGCAACGATGGTGAAATGATGCTGCAAAACACCCGGTGGAGCATTGGTGGCGAATGGCGGCTTGGTTACAATGATATGCATGGTTATGAAACCGAGACACATATTGGCAGGTATATTGGAAGGATGCAATGGTTTATGCCCTTTATTGGTTTCGATTGGCGGTACAGGAAAACGGCTGCAGGCAAAACAGAAAAAAATCTCTTTGGGCAAAGCAGCACAAAAGATAACAGGGCTTTGCTAAGCGCCGGATTTAATTATACTTTGCCTATGCTGGTTCGCTTGCAGGCCGAAGTATTTACAGACGGTATCGTTCGTTTTCAATTGAGAAGAGATGATATACCTGTTACAAAAAAAGTAAGGGCCTCTTTCATGGTTAATACCGATAAAGAGTATATGTTGGGTGTAAATTATATACTTGGCCGAAATTGGTCACTCAGAACACACTATGATAGTGATATGGGGTTTGGGGCTGGTATAAGTTTTAGTTATTAGTCATTTTGCCGGTTGTTTTAAACACAACCGGCAATACTTTTGCAACCATGTGGCAACCTTCTATTTGTAAACCTTTGTTTCTATATTTGCAGCAGTGAAACCGTTTTTCTTCATACTCAGTTGCTTTATGCTCTACATGTCTTTCTTGCCATGTGGGGATAGTTTGGAGTGTAATGCCAAAACTGAACTGAGTATAAAAGCAAACGACAATCACCAGCAGCACCAACATCAGTCAGAAGCCTGTACGCCGTTTTGTACTTGCTCCTGTTGTGCAGCATCTGCTTTCTATTCTCCGCTCTCAAAAATACAGGCATCAAAAATTGTTTTTCTCTCAGAAAAATATCCATTACTTAATGAAGATGCCGAAACAGATACTTTCTCCTCTATCTGGCAACCGCCCAAATTATCTTAATTACTTTTTGTTGAATTTGTTGCATAACCTTACGGGGTATGTACTGCATTATCCATTTTCAATTATGTAAAATGGCAACTATCAAAAAAACTAAAAAGGCAAAGCCGCCTTTATGGTTAAGAGTAATTAAAATCATTGTTATAGTACTGTGTTGTGCCATTCTTTTAGCAGCCATTGCAGAAAGAATTTATCACTTCTCCAGGCATATAACCAAATAGTAAACCGACATGCTCAATAAAATCATTCATTTTAGTATAAAAAATAAACTCATCATTGGTGTAATGACACTGGCTCTAATTGTTTGGGGTTTGTGGAGTGCCAAACAATTACCGGTTGATGCTTTACCGGATGTTACAAACAACCAGGTGCAGGTTATTACCCGTGCCCCAACGTTGGCTGCACAGGAAGTAGAGCAATTTATAACCTATCCCGTGGAAAGGTCTTTATCCAACATTCAAGGCATTGTGGAAATGCGTTCCTTTTCCCGTTTTGGATTAAGTGTTATAACAATTGTTTTCAAAGAGAACATCAATATCTATTTCGCAAGGCAACTAATTTCTGAAAAGTTAAAGGAAGCTGTGCAACAAATCCCCAAAGGGATGGGAAATCCTGAACTGGGGCCCGTAACAACAGGTCTCGGAGAAATCTATCAGTATGTTATTCACCCCAAAAAAGGCAGCGAACAAAAATATTCTGCAATGGATTTGCGTACCATGCAGGATTGGATTGTTGGCCGCCAGTTAACCGGGATTGCCGGTGTGGCAGAGGTCACTGGTTTTGGTGGCATTAATAAACAATACGAAGTAGCGGTAAATCCAGACAGGCTGAAAGCAATGAATGTTACCATTCCTGAAATATTTACCGCCCTTGAAAAAAACAATGAAAATACTGGCGGCGCTTATATTGACAGAAAGCCCAATGCTTACTTTATAAGAGGTGTGGGTTTGGTAAAAACTTTTGCTGATATAGAAAGCATCGTCATCAAACAACAAAACGGTATTCCCGTATTGATAAGGGATGTGGCAACCGTACAATTTGGTTCACCGCCACGTTACGGCGCATTAACTTACAATGGCGAGAAAGAGGTTGTTGGTGGCATTGTGCTGATGATGAAAGGTGCAAATAGTGCCTCTGTTGTGGAACTGGTTAAGGAAAGAATGGAAACGGTAAAAAAATCATTACCGGAAGATGTAGAGATTGAAGCATTTTTAGACCGCACCAATTTGATTGACCGGGCCATCAATACGGTTAAAACAAACCTTGTTGAAGGTGCGTTGATTGTAATTTTAATCCTTGTTTTATTCTTAGGAAATTTAAGGGCAGGTTTAATCGTAGCTTCTGCAATTCCATTGTCTCTCTTATTTGCATTAGCCTTAATGAATTTATTTGGTGTAAGCGCCAACCTGATGAGCCTGGGTGCAATAGATTTTGGGTTGATTGTAGATGGTGCTGTAATTATTGTGGAAGCAACACTCCATTTTCTGGGTGCAAAGAAAATTACCGGCAAACTAACGCAGCAGCAGATGGATGAAGCCGTTGAGGGAAGTGCGAAAAAAATGATGAGTTCCGCAGCGTTCGGGCAAATCATTATTCTTATTGTGTATTTACCCATTCTTTCTTTACAGGGTGTGGAAGGAAAAATGTTCCGGCCAATGGCAGAAACAGTTGGCTTTGCCATATTGGGCGCATTGTTGTTGTCGCTTACTTATATTCCGATGATGAGTGCTTTATTTCTTTCAAAAAACACCAGCCATAAAAGAAATTTTTCCGACAGGATGATGGATTTCTTTCAGCGGGGATATGCACCGCTTTTACAGGGAGCAATTAAAATTAAATATGCTGTAGTAGGTATGGCAGTAGCCTTATTGGTTGTGTCCATTGTAATATTTAAAAATATGGGCGGTGAGTTTATACCTACTTTAGAGGAAGGTGATTATGCCATTGAATTTGTATTGCCGCAAGGTTCATCCTTATCGCAAACAACAGAAACAGTGATGATGGCACAGCGGATGCTGCGGAAATTTCCTGAAGTAAAGATGGTAGTTGGAAAAACCGGCGCTGCTGATATAGCGACAGACCCTATGCCGCCCGAAGCATCAGACCTGATGGTGATAATGAAACCTAAAAGTGAATGGACAACTACTAAAGATTTTTATGCGCTGGCTGATATAATGAGGGATAAACTCTCTGAGATACCAGGTGTAATAGCAGAGCCAAGCCAGCCCATTCAAATGCGATTTAATGAACTGATGACAGGCATTAGGCAGGATGTGGCCATAAAAATATTTGGAGAAAATTTAGATACATTAGTTGCTTACGCAGATAAGGTTTCAAAAGTCATCAATCCCATAAAAGGAATAACACAGCCACAGGTAGAACGGGTAGATGGATTACCACAGATTACGATTGAGTACGACAGGGCAAGGCTTGCAGGTTATGGATTAAATATTGAAGATGTAAACCATGTTATAAGTACTGCCTTTGCAGGTGAAGTTGCAGGAGTTGTTTTTGAAAACGAAAGAAAGTTTGATTTGGTAGTTCGTTTAGACAGCACCCACCGTTCTTCATTAGAAGATGTTAGCAATTTATATATACCAATGAGAGACGGAAATCAAATCCCCTTATCACAAATAGCAACGATAGCATTTAAAACCGGCCCTGCACAAATAAGCCGGGAAGCTGGCAAGCGGCGGATTTATGTAAGCTTTAATGTAAGTGGCCGTGATGTAAGCAGTGTTGTAAAAGAAGCACAGCAAAAATTAAACGATAAAGTAAAATTGCCACCCGGTTATTATTACACCTATGGTGGCACATTTGAAAACTTGCAGAAAGCATCTGCCAGGTTGATGATTGTTGTGCCGCTTGCATTGCTTCTTATTTTCTTTATGCTATACCTCACCTTCCGTTCAATTAAAGAAGCCTCACTGATATTTACTGCAATTCCTATGAGTGCTATCGGTGGTGTATTTGCATTACTGATAAGAGGAATGCCTTTCAGTATTTCAGCAGGCATTGGATTTATTGCATTGTTTGGCGTTGCAGTGTTAAACGGTATTGTTTTGATAAGCACATTTAATCAATTAGAGAAAGACGGAATGAAAGATATTATGCAAAGAGTGAGAGAAGGAACAAAAATTCGTTTGCGACCAGTATTGATGACAGCAGCGGTAGCTGCCTTGGGATTTATACCAATGGCATTAAGTAGTGGTGCAGGTGCAGAAGTACAAAAGCCTTTGGCAACTGTTGTAATTGGCGGGTTGATAACTGCTACATTTTTAACCCTGGTGGTTTTACCATTACTCTATATAATTTTTTCATCAAAAAGAGAAATGAAAATGAAACCGGTTGCAGCAACCATTGTAATTGCGTTTATCATGTGCATATCGAATAATGTGCAGGCACAGCAGCCTGTAACAAAAAGAGTAAGCAGCAGCGAAGCCATCGCATTGGCAAAAAACAACCTGCAATATGAAGTAAACAATCAACAGGTAAACAAAGGCAAGGCCCAAATTAAAACAGCAACAGCTTTGCCCAAAACAGGTGTGTTTGCAGAAAATGAAGATATGCGGCCAAGTGATAATACTGGTATTTTGAAAATTGGTGTTTCGCAATCACTATCATGGCCGGGTTTGTATAAAGCACAAAAGAATTTGTATGGGGAGCAGTTGAAGTATTACAATCTCGGTGCTGCTGCAATTGATGTACAATTGAAAAGGGATGTGAGAACAGTTTATTACCAGCTTTGGTACTTGCAGGATAAGCAGCGATTGTATCACCGCTTAGACAGTATTTATAAATCACTGAACGCTGCCGCTATACTAAAAGTAAAAACCGGCGACAGCCCCGGCCTTGACAGCATTGCTGCCAATGTACGAATGAGAGAGCTGCAGGCATTAATAACACAGATGAGTAAAGAAATGCAGATACAGCAGCAATCATTAATGCAATTACTCAATACAACAGATGCTTTGCTTCCGCAGATGATACCAATGGAAAAATTGTCCATGCCTGCTATGGCAAGTGATAGCACTCATCCTTTATTGGCTTTGCAATCACAAAACATCAATATAGCCAATGCAGGTATTAGTGTAGTAAAGAATGAAAATAAGCCAGAGTTTTCAGGCCGTTTCTTTTCTCAACGGTTATGGGGAGCTAAAGACCCCTTCACCGGTTTTTCTGTAACAGCAGCCTTTCCATTGTTCGGCGCAAAAGCATACCAGAGCAAAGTAAAAGTGGCACAGGCTGACATGGCAGTACAGCAAAAGCAATATGAGTACGAAACACAGGTACTAAATACACAGAAATTACAAATGCAGCAGGAAGTGGAAAAAAACCGAAGCATGTTGTCATTTTATGAAAGCACCGGGTTAAAGCAGGCGGAAGAAATCATTAAAGCCGCATCATTGGCATACCGTGCCGGTGAAATAAGTTTTGCCGAACTGTCTCAGTTTTTAACACAGGCTATTGAGATACAAAAGAATTACCTCGAAAATCTCAATGCGTACAATCATTCAGTCATTCAATACAATTATTACATCAATCAATAAAAATAAAAAGATGAAGAAGTATTTTATAATAATCACAATTCTCACCATTACAGCAACCTTTGTTTCATGCGGTGGTAAAGACAAAGAGGAAGCAGCCAAGCCAGAAGAAGTTCATACAGATGAACATGCTAACCCAAATATGGCAGTATTGAGTGAAGAGCAAATAAAAAGTATTGGTATAGAGCTGGGCACTATTGAAGAAAAGCAACTAACTGCCGCACTCAAAACAAATGGTGTGCTGAAGGTGCCTAATCAGAACAAAGCAAAAGTGAATTCTATATACAGCGGTGTTATAAAATCATTGCTGGTTCAGCCCGGTAACCTCGTAAGAAAAGGACAAACAATTGCCACTATTGCCAATCCTGAATTTATACAGGCACAAAGCCAATACCTGGGCGTTAATGCAAAAATTTCTTTTGCCGAACTGGAAGTAAAACGGCAAAAGGAATTGAACGAAGGCAATGCAGGGGCATTAAAAAATTTACAATCGGCTGAAACAGAATTAAGAAGTTTACGGACTTTAAAATCAACATTGGCACAGCAAATACAATTAATGGGTATTAATCCTGCACGGCTTAGCAATGGTAAACTAATTTCAGTACTGGCAGTAACAAGCCCTATCAGTGGCGTAATAAGTAATGTAAATGTAGAAATGGGCAGCTATGTAGATGTAACAACTACAGTTGCAGAAATAGTTGACAACAGCCAGTTGCATCTTGATTTATTTGTGTATGAAAAGGATTTGCCAAAATTAAAAAACAACCAGACAATTCACTTTACAGTAACCAATAATCCCGGTAAAGAGTATGATGCACAGATATTTTCACTGGGCTCATCATTTGAAGGCGAAAGCAAAGCCGTTTCGGTTCATGCAATGGTTAAAGGAGACAAAACAGGATTGATTGATGGCATGAATGTTACCGCCATTGTGAGTTTAGACAAAACAACAGTTCCTGCAGTACCCAATGAAGCTATTGTAAGAGTGGATGGACAGGATTACATTTTTGTTTTGGTTGATAATATTGCGACGGACAGTCCTAAGCAGAAGGAAACAAAAGAAAAAACATTTGAAAGGATTCCCGTTGCAAAAGGCACAGCAGACATTGGATACACAGAGATAACATTGATAAAGGAAATTCCTAAAGGAGCTAAAATTGTTACAAAAGGTGCATTTTTTGTTTCAGCAAAAATGACCAATACAGAAGGCCACGAAGATTAACAAGATTTAAACTGCCAGCTATGTATTTTTACATTCATAAAATTTACAAACATGAAAATGAACAGGCTCAATTGCTGGAAGTGTGTAGTAATGCTGGCTTCCGTTCTGGGAATGGTAAGTGCTTTCAGGGCTTAACAAAAAAATACACATTATAGTAAAGGTTGTGGATGGAAACATCTGCAACCTTTTTTATTGTCCATTTCAAATGAACAGAAACATGATAAATAAAACCCCCAATCATAAACATACTTACGATGCACAAGGCAAACAGCTTTGCTGCACACAGGAAGAAAAAATAAACCTGAAAGCAGATGAAAAGTTGATTCAGGAGCATGGCAATGGAGCATGTTGTGTTGTGGATGAAAAAACCCGGCAAAGCCATTTTAAAGGCGATGGACATAACCACGGCATTAGGTTTAAAAAGGAATTAGACCACAATGAACATTCAGACGATGACGGTCATGACCATTCAGGCAGTGAGAACAGCAGCACATTTAAAATGTTTCTACCAGCCATTATCAGCCTGGTCTTATTGTTATCTGCTATTGCATTTGATAACTGGTTTACTCAAACATGGTTTACCGGATGGGTTCGTATAGTTTGGTATGTAATGGCGTATGCACCCGTTGGCTTTCCGGTTATTAAAGAAGCAATAGTGGCTATTGGCAAACGGGAAATATTTTCTGAATTTTTATTGATGTCCATTGCAACAGTTGGTGCCTTTGCCATTGCCCAATATCCCGAAGGCGTTGCGGTAATGTTGTTCTATGCTGTTGGCGAAGTGTTTCAAACATTGGCAGTAAAAAGGGCGAAGGCAAATATTAAATCATTGCTTGACCAGCGGCCTGATGAAGTAACCATTTTAGAAAATAACCAATCCAAAACTGTTAAAGCAGAGAGTGTAAATATTGGCGACATCATACAATTAAAGTCAGGAGAAAAATTAGGATTAGATGGAGAATTGATTTCTGAAACAGCCTCTTTCAACACCGCAGCCCTCACAGGAGAAAGCAAACCCGATACTAAAGTAAAAGGCGAAACGGTATTGGCAGGAATGATAAACCTGAATACCGTTGCACAGGTAAAAGTTACAACTGCTTATACAGATAGTAAACTGAGTAAGATTTTAGAACTGGTACAAAATGCAACAGCACAAAAAGCCCCGACCGAATTATTCATTAGAAAGTTTGCAAAAATCTATACTCCCATTGTGGTTTTGTTAGCAGTACTCATTTGTGTTCTGCCAATGCTGTTTGTAGAAAATTATGTATTCAGTCAATGGCTTTACAGGGCATTGGTGTTTTTAGTTATCAGTTGCCCTTGTGCATTGGTTATTTCAATACCGTTAGGATATTTTGGCGGCATTGGTGCAGCCAGCAAAAACGGAATACTATTTAAAGGCAGTAACTTTTTAGACATCATTGCCAACATTCAAAATGTAGTGATGGATAAAACAGGTACAATGACGGAAGGTGTTTTCAAAGTGCAGGAAGTAAACATAAAGCCAGAGTACAATAAAGATGAAATACTGGCAATGGTTAATGCGTTGGAAAGCCAGAGTACACATCCTGTTGCAACAGCCATTCAACAGTATGTTGGTAATATCAACACCGAAATAAAATTAAATGCAGTAGAAGAAATTGCAGGGCATGGATTGAAAGCAGAAGTTTATGGCAAAGAGTTATTGGTTGGTAATTTTAAATTGATGGACAAATTCTCCATCAAATACGACATTGAACCTTCAACTATTGTTTATACCCTGATTGCAATTGCTTACGATAAAAAATTCGCAGGCTATCTCACTATTGCTGACAGTATAAAAGAAGATGCACAGGGAGCCGTAAACAAACTGCACGACATGAATGTAAAAACCACGATGCTCAGTGGCGATAAATCAACCGTTGTAAAATTTGTGGCAGAAAAATTAGGAATAGATAATGCCTTTGGCGATTTATTACCAGAAGATAAAGTAAACAAAGTAAAAGCCATTAAAGACCGCAATGAAACTGTTGCCTTTGTTGGTGATGGAGTAAATGATGCCCCGGTAGTGGCACTAAGTGATGTAGGCATTGCAATGGGTGGTTTGGGTAGCGATGCAACAATTGAAACTGCCGATGTTGTTATTCAAGACGACAAGCCAAGCCGGATGGCAATGGCCATCAATATTGGTAAACAAACAAAGAAAATAGTTTGGCAAAACATCATCCTTGCATTTGCAGTAAAAGCAATCGTATTAATATTAGGAGCCGGTGGCCTTGCTACTATGTGGGAAGCTGTGTTTGCTGATGTGGGAGTAGCATTGCTGGCAATTTTAAATGCAGTGAGAATACAACGAATGTCATTTTGAAGCATTTATTCAGAATCCCTTCAGAATTGTACCTTTATTTTATGAAAACTTTGAGATGAAATTACTGATAGTAGAAGACGAAAAAGAGCTTAGTAAGAGCATTGTGGCTTACCTTAAGCAGGAGAATTATCTGTGTGAAATTGCTCCTGATTTTAAGACAGCGTTGGATAAAACAGAGTCTTTCGACTATGACTGTGTATTGCTTGATATTACCCTGCCAGACGGAAATGGGCTGAATGTGCTGAAGGGATTGAAAGCCGATAATAAAACGGATGGTGTAATAATTATTTCGGCTAAAAATTCTATTGATGACCGTATTGCCGGTTTAAATCTTGGTGCAGATGATTACCTGGCAAAGCCATTTCATCTTTCTGAACTGAGTGCAAGAATTGCCGCAGTAATCCGGCGCAGAAGATTTGATGGAAATAAAGTACTTGTATTGAATGAACTAACTATTGATACCCTTGCCAAAACAGTTTCGGTAAACGGTAAAGGTGTTGACCTTACAAGAAAAGAATACGACCTGTTACTTTATCTTGTTAGCAATAAGAACCGGGTAGTTTCAAAAAATGCTATTGCAGAACACCTTTCGGGTGATGAAGCAGATGTATTTGATAACTTTGATTTTATTTATGCCCACATGAAGAACCTGAAGAAGAAAATGGTGCAGGCCGGTTGTGAAGATTATATAAAATCCATTTACGGAATGGGCTATAAGTTTGATATTTAACGAATGAAATTACTCAACAAGTCACTGAAGGGACATATTGTATACTCAGTATTGGTACTGTTTGTATCAATGCCGGTTTTCTATTTTGAGCTTACAAGTATTGTTGCTGAAGATGTGGACGAAGACCTTGTAGCCCAGAAGGCTGACCTGGTGGCAAAGATGGAAAAAGTAATTGCAAACAAACCCTTTGAGTATTTCCAGGTTTTTGAACCTGATATTCATATCAAACCTGCCAATACTAAAAGAACAAAAGATTCCATCTATACCATTTCATTTTTTGATTCTATTGCAAAAGAAAATGTACCACACCGTGTTTTAGAAAGCACTGTTGTGCTGAATAGCGAATGGTACAACATCACCATAAGTAAATCGCTGGTAGATAACGATAATTTGATATTCAGCATAGTCATGGTGCAGGCAATAATTTTAGTACTCATAATTATGGGTTTGTTATTTATCACCCGGTATCATTCAAAAAAACTCTGGAAACCGTTTTATGCTACATTAGGTAAACTGCATGAATACAAAATTGAAAGCGAAAAAAGTATCGAACTGGAAAAAACCGACGTTGATGAGTTTGCTGATTTGAATAAAACCATCAGCAATCTAACCAACCGAAATCATGAAGTCTATCTTTCACAAAAGGAGTTTACTGAAAATGCCTCACATGAAATGCAGACTCCATTGGCGGTATTTCAGAGTAAGGTTGAACTGCTGATGCAAACTACACCGCTTACCAGTGACCAGGCAGAACTCATTACAGAACTATCAGAGGCCGGCCAGCGGATGAACCGGTTAAATAAAACGTTGCTGTTACTTTCAAAAATTGAGAATAACCAGTTTACAGATAAAGAATCAGTGAATATTGACAAGGCAGTTCAAAAACTGGCAGAACAATATAAAAATGCACTCAATCAAAAAAGCATATCGCTTCATACAAGAGTGGCTGGTGATGCTATAATAAATGCCAATCAAACATTGATTGAAATTCTGATTGGCAATTTACTGTCAAATGCCATCCGCCATAATGTGCAGGGCGGCAGAATTAATATAATCATTGAACCCAATCAATTTAATATCAGCAATACAGGCAACACAAAACCATTAGATGCATCGCGGCTTTTTCAGCGTTTTCAAAAGCAAACGGCTGATACCAATAGCCTGGGTCTTGGGCTTGAGATTGCAAAGCGGATTTGCAGTTTGTATAAAGCTGACATTACTTATAACTACGCTGATAGTTTACATTCATTCAATGTAAGCTTTAACAATTCATGAATTAAGGTCTTCAGATTCCTTACAGTTTCTAACAATAATTTACAGGTAGTTAATGAGATGCTGCATAGCACAATGTGCAGTACTGCTATTTATTTTCTTGCTGTTGGGTTATTCAATTACAATTCTTAAAATTATTTTCTCAATAGTGTAAAATTTTAGGAGGAAAACCGGAAACCTGATGAGGCTCCAAGAAACGAGCAATCGTTAAAGAAGATGTAAAGCTAAGGTTTCCGCCCCGGCAGCAATGCCGGGGTTTATTTTATTCAGTTTTCTATCAGTATTGCTTTTGAAACTTTATCTAAACAAAAAAATTATACAATGAAAAGTAAAATGAAAATAGCCGCCCTCGCCTTTGGTGCTGTTGCCATCATTGGCGGTTATGCCTTATTTGCCAACAACAGCAAACCATACAACAGTGTGTTACAAAACAACAGTACTGCTTTTGTAAAAACGGCTTATACAGAAACCGGCTCTACCCCAATTGACTTTGAAAAGGCGGCCAGCAGTGCAGTGCCAACGGTAGTGCATATTAAAACTGTTACAAAGTTTAAAGAAACTGCAGGCCGCAATCAGCAGCAGCAGAATCCTTTTGGTGATATGTTTGGCAATGACGATTTCTTTAAAAAATTCTTTGGCGATGGCAGCCGGTCTTTTCAGCAGCCAGAGCAAAAAGCTTCCGGTTCCGGAGTTATCATCAGTAATGATGGTTATATTGTTACCAACAACCACGTTGTGGATGGTGCAACTGATATAACAGTTACATCTAACGACCGGAAGAATTATAAAGCCAAAGTAATTGGCACAGACCCTAACACCGACCTTGCACTTATTAAGATAGATGCAAAGAATCTTCCAGTGATGCCATTGGGTAATTCTGATGATGTTCATTTAGGCCAATGGGTACTGGCAGTTGGCTATCCGCTAAACCTTGATGTAACCGTAACACAGGGAATTGTAAGTGCCAAAAGCAGGAACATTGGCATTAACCGGCAAGGTACTGCACCAGTGGAAGCATTTATACAAACTGATGCTGCAGTAAATCCCGGAAGCAGTGGCGGTGCTTTGGTAAATACAAATGGTGAACTGATTGGTATTAATACAGCTATCGCATCTCCTACAGGTTCATACGCAGGTTACGCCTACTCCATACCCTCTAACCTGATGCAGAAGGTAATTGGTGACATCATGAAATTTGGTACCGTACAACGGGGCTACCTCGGCATAAGCATGGCACCTGAAGATTTAGATAATGCAAAGAAAAAAGAATTAGGTATAAATGATGAAGTAGCTGCTGTGTGGGTTATGGAAACAGACCCTGCCGGTGCTGCTGAAGAAGCCGGTATTATAAAAGGTGATGCCATTATTAAAATTGACAACGCCGCTGTAAATACAGGCGCCCAGTTAGCAGAACAGGTGGCACGGCATAAGCCCGGTGATAAAATAAATGTAACGGTACTCCGTGGCAAAGAAGAAAAAGTATTTGCAGTTACGCTAAAAAATAAAGTTGGAACATTTGCCAGCCAGAAAGCCGCCCTGGTAGAGTCATTAGGTGCTGTGCTGGCTGATGTAAGTAAAGATGATGCAAAGAAAATGAATATTACCGGTGGTGTGCAGGTTACAGAAATTGGCGATGGCATTATTGGTAACGAAACCAATATGAAACCCGGTTTTGTAATAACCAAAGTGGCAGGCATTGTTGTTAAAACAACAGAGGAACTGAGAGATGCCCTTGGTAAAGCAGGAAATAACTTCCAGATTGAAGGGTTATATCCCGGCAGCAGTGAACTGTATTATTATGGTATCAATGATTTTAAAAAATAAAGGAGGAATTCCAAAGATTAGAAAAGCCACATCTTAAGGTTGTGGCTTTTTCATTAGGATAATACGGCCTGATACTGGCTTTACTCAATTAATCTTCATCAGCAGTTTGTTGTCATCTTTTAACAATTCACTCCACTCAATATTCAGAATCCCTGCAGATTGCAGTAATAAATTATTATAGAATTTAATCAACTAAAAAAGTAAATTAATAATCATGAAATGGATAACATTTATGAGCATAATAATGATACCAGTATTGATGGTATCCTGCTCAAGTACATACATCACCTCATCATGGAAAGCTCCAAAAGGTTATAGTGCAACTAAAGACGATAAAATAATGGTATTGGGTATGCTGCCTGATAAAGACCGCAGTATGAGAGAAGCGGTAGAAACTGAAATGGTGAAAGCGTTGCAGGAACAGGGTTACCAGGCTACATCCGCTTTTGAGGCTTACGGCCCTAAATCTTTCCAGGGAATGAATGAACAGGAGGTAATGGCCGATTTAAAAGATAATGGTATTCAGGCCGTAATGACAGTTGCATTGCTGGATAAAGAAAAGGAACAGCAATACACACCGGGAAGAGTGGATTACCAGCCCCGTTTAGGGTATAATCCATTCTGGCGACGGTATGTATATTACTACGACAGAGTGTACACACAGGGCTATTATACCAACAGCACCAACTATTTTGCTGAAGGCAATTTGTATGATGTAGGCAGTAACAGGCTTATTTACTCTGTGCAGTCTAAAACATTTGACCCATCATCCATGGCAAACCTTGCAAAAGATTACAGTAAGGTGGTGGTGAAAGATATGATTCAGAAAAACATTATTTCCAGTCATAAAGGTTAATATAAAAAGTATATTTCGTTTGCTTCCATAGTTAAATGCCGCTTCGTTTTCGGAGCGGCTATTTTATTGCAAGTTGTAAAAAGTAATTTTAGGAATGATTTTAAATCAAGGTCTTTAATTGATTTGCTACCACACTTTTTTCATTGATTTTTTATATTTTTAGTTCCAGTAAAACTGCTCTTAATCTATAAATTTATTTGCAGGCAGAAGAAGCTTTTTCAGAATGAAACTCTCGGGCACAACCAAAATATTATTACTTGGAGCAAACATCTGGTATTTCGCAGAAGGAATGCTGGGGCCATTATTTGCAGTATTTGCACAAAAAATTGGGGGAGATATACTTGACATTACATGGGCCTGGGCAACCTACCTTATTATCACAGGTATCCTGTACATTGTTTTTGGCAAGCTAATTAACGGCAGGGAGAATAAAGAAAAGATTATGGTGCTTGGTTATTTGCTAAACGCCTTTTTTACTTTTGGTTACCTGTTTGTCTCAAACCCCATCCAGCTTTTTATAGTGCAGGCCGGATTAGGTATTGCAGAAGCAATGGGTACACCGGCATGGGACTCATTATATGCAAAAAGTCTTGATGATACAATGGACTCGTATGCCTGGGGACTATCAACCGGCCAGGCGCAAATATTTACAGGTATTGCATTTGCCATTGGTGGACTCATCACTCATTTTATTTCATTTGATGTACTTTTTATTACAATGGGAGTAATTCAAATTATTGCTGCGGTGGTAACAGCACAACTTCTTTTGAATAAAAAAAAGTAAGTATTCATTTTGCAGATATTTCCGAAACGGTATAAAACTTCAATCCAAGTTCTTTTGACCGGTTAACGATATGTAATAATCTTGAAAGCGAAACTTTTAGGTTCGTATCACCTTCTTCAATCCTATGACCTACTAAAACCAAACAATTACGGTTTTCACTTGCAGAATGTAACATCTCATCATACATCCACTCTTTTCTTTTAGAGCTGTTATCCATACCCATTGCAAATAATATTCTTTCATTCATTGATGCAGTAAGGCTTCGGGAAAGATTGGGAGAACCATTAAGGGCCCTTAAACTTTTGAAATACGGTCTTAATGCCTGGTCGGTTTCTTTATTGTGAGAACCGAATGGGTATGCAAATACAACCGGGTTGAAACCATCCTGTTTCATTAAAGAAAGGTCGGGATAGATTTCAGAATGCAGAAGGTCCTTCTCACTATGGTTTTCCAAATATTTTTGAATGTTCTGATGGTTTGTAGTATGATAGGCAATTTCATTGCCATGCTGCATGATTGCTTTTAATTTAGCAATTTGTGTTTGTGATAA
The DNA here is from genome assembly GCF_014332695.1 of Flavihumibacter stibioxidans. GTDB lineage: Bacteria > Bacteroidota > Bacteroidia > Chitinophagales > Chitinophagaceae > Flavihumibacter > Flavihumibacter stibioxidans. The sequence goes on from NZ_MBUA01000001.1 coordinate 372,552, forward strand.
ATTGTGATAACCTGAAATGTAGAAAGTTGCTTTAACTCCAAGTGAATCTAAAAGCGGAAGGTACTTATACCAATTATCTACATAATCGTCATCAAAAGTCATGGCAATACCGGGTTCGGTTAAGGTTCCGTATTTATCTGTTTTACGACAAGATGCAAAACTTATGATTATGAGAAACAGAGTTACTCTGCTTTTAGTTATCATCGTTAATAGTTTTTGTGACTAGAAGCCAATTTCGAAATAGCTTGTACCCCTTCCTCATTGCCAGAAATCAATATTCAATTAAAATTCAAACCGACGATTTATTCCTGCTCACATAATTTATCATGAATTGTATAAATAATCTTATCTGCTCTTTCAATTGGGTTTATGTATCCGTAACTTTCGGATTAAAATACCTATAGACCTGTATGCCTGCCGTTGCCAGCAGCACAGCTCCAATTATCCTTTAATAATGTATTGGTTTGATTTTATGGAACTGATAAAATAGTCTCCCCCATAAATAAAAATGATGAAGCCCAATAATGAACCAACGCCAATGCCTGCGGTGTAATAATTATAAAAACTGCTTTCAGGAATCAGTATTTTTTTACCCAGCAAAAAACTGCTCCATAAAAACCAGAACGGTATTTTCATAGGGTCAATGGCGCTGATGGTTATACCAGACCAAAATGGGAAATTTATATCGGCTGGCATAGCTGAAGTAAAGCCTGTGTTTTTGTAAGCCGCAATAAAACTATATACCGCAAGTATCAGAATGATGAGTATGGTAATCCATTCCAATGTTTTAAACAACCGTTGTTTACGGCTAATCCACTCCATAGATACTACAGCAAGGCGTACAAAAATTAACTCTGTAAGTATGCAGCCTGCAGCAAATGCAAAGCCTGCAACTGTGCCTGTTGATACCGAGACATAAGTCGTGATTAGGTTTAAAGGCCCCAACGGCAGCGACCCTAAAAAACTTATCAGCAACCCCCAGCTAAATACTCTTATTAATGGCTGTAGTTTCAATGAAGTTCAGTTTTGTGCCGCTATTAGTAAAATACACTTCCTGATAAGCTAATTAAATCTTGTCACCCTGCACATATACTTCCACAATAAGGTTGCAAGGTCTTCCACTGTGGAATAATTATCCATTTGCAAAATCAGGTTGTAAGAGAATTTTACTTTTAGTTCTTTAGCGGCTGCTAATATCAGTTCAATAATATCCCCAACAGAAAAAGGCAGCTCTGTAAACAACCTGGTTTTTACCGTAATTGCAATGTTACAGGAAACTGATTTTTGCTTACACTCTTCTAATACTAATTGGCAAACCACTTCCCGGCCTGCTATATATTCCATTATATCCGGGGTATAAAGCGGCATTATAAATGCTGTGTGTTTCATTTTAAAATAGTTGAAGTAGTATTTTCCTCATCTGCTTTTATTTTACGGTATTTACCAAACGGGAGTTTAACCAGGGAATAAAAATTTCTTGTTTCGTTTTTATCCATGTAAGTATCTACTCCAAAAACAAGTTGCTCGGCCGGTAGTCTTTTCAGTGTACCAAACATCCTGTCCCAAATACTCAATACATCTCCATAATTGCAATCAGTATAGGGCTGTTTGTAATGATGGTGTACCTGGTGCAGGTTAGGCGTTATAAACAGCAGGCTGATTAATTTGTCGGCACTGTCCGAAAAGCGGTAATTCATGTGGGCAAATAAAGTAGTTATTGCCTGTATAATCTGGCGCAGCATCAGCATCCAAAATGCAGTGCCGGTTATAAACACCCATAAAAGGGTAAAAGACATCCTTACTATATTTTCTCCGGGATGCTCCCGTAATGTGGTAGAAACATCCACCACATTATCGCTGTGGTGTACAGCATGAAACATCCACAACCTTTTTACTTTGTGCATCACTACATGATAGCCGTACTCACCAAGGTCGAGTAAAATAAAAGATGCGATAAATACCCACACCGGATTTGTATTTTTTGGCAACAGGTATAAAATGCCGAATTGATGCTGGGTTGTCCATTCAATGGTTTTAATGAATGCTAAACCCAGCAGCAACTGACCGGGAATACTTGTTACAATAAACGGGGCATTGGAAAAAGCATGTTTCCATTTTTTGTAGTTGAACAGTACACCAGCCAGGTTTTCAACATTCCAGATAAATATAAATAGCAAAATAAAAACCCAAAGCTGTACCTGGTGTCCGTTTGCTGCTATAAAATGTTTAATTGATTCCATTTGTTGATTTAGTTAGTTTTTGTAAAACACATATTTTGTCCAAAGATTTCAAAATGCCAATAGCCCCTTACTTTCAGCATTCCTTCAGTAGTAAGCCATGCCTTTGCAGCATACTCCTTACCGCTCGATGGGTCGTAAATATGCCCGCCCTGCCATTCTTCTTCATCTGCATTATAAGTAAGGCCGGTTAATACTTCAAGGCCAAGCAGTTTCCTGTTGCGTAAAGATTTATCCGGATTCTTTGAGTCACATCTTGTTGCCATTGGCCTTGCTTTATCATCACTGTCATCAAACCAAACAATTTTGGCTTTATACTCATTGCCGGATTTATAAATTTGAACGATTACATTTTTATCCTCATTGGCGAGCCACTTGCCTACAATTTTATCAGCATTATACTGCTTCGGAGTTTTAAACGAAGTCATTGAAACAATGATGGCAGCAAGAGCAACGTATTTCATAACTGGCTATTTATTTAGTTTAAAACATAAGGGTTACCCCTACATAAATTCCATCTTTCTTTGCGTATGGATTATTCAGGTAATTCAACCTCCTGTAATATTCAATACTCATTACATGAAAAATGTTTTCGATGCCCACACTGGCTTCCATAAACGGGGCTTTACCAACCAGGTTAAAATTTGAACTCTTGTTATAATCAACATTCGCTTTACTCATATTTCCCCAATAGGAATTAAACGATAACCGTTCCCGCCAGCCCAATTTTCGCAGTAAAGGAACCTTGTCGAACAATGTACCGCCGAGGTATAACCTGGTATGTAGGCTTACATATTTATCGGCAGCAAATTCATACGGTGCCATTGTGTTAAACTGGTATTTGCTTGCTACATAATATTCATTACCTGCCGGAACATTTAATAACAGGTATGGTATAGTACCGAATACTTTGCCTGCTTCCAGTTTATAGTACAGCATCATTTTGGGCGGCAGCCTCAAGCGTTGCTCCATACCGATATTTATCTTGTGATATTCAAACTGTGCTTTGCCCTGTTCAAATCCATAGGTATAGTTTGCATACAGAATAGGAGAAAAAGTGCCGAGCCGTATGTTATCATAATTGAGAATAGTTGTTCGTTCCTTATGTGCATACCGGATTCCTATGGATGCTTCTGCAACCGGAAGTCTTTTGGCAAACACACTATCGTAAGGTTTATCTATTGACGGATTTATCGGCCGGTATTGAAAATCAAACACCGGGTTCAGCTCTTTATATGTTAAAGATGCTTTGGCGGTAAAGTTGGGTGACAGGTATTGCTCATGCTTCAATAAAGCCTGCTTAACATACATTCTTGTAAAAGGAATATTCTTTCTAAACAGGGAGTTGACAATATTGTCTTTATCCAGTTCATCGTCCTGGTCAATAATAAAATCATAATCACTGCCGTAAGAAATGGATGTTTTAGTCCACCTTGCTTCATTCCATACATACTTTAAGCCCAGCATTCCTTTTAGTTTCTGGTCTTTTGTACCGTAAGCACCATAACCGTAAAGGTTTATTTTTTTGCTGATGCCGGGCATGGTCCAAAAGCCTGTGCGGAAACGCCATCCTTCAATTGGGTTGCGGCTTACAAATGATGAATAAGGCCCAATGCGTACATACTTTCCAAAATCCCAATAGCCGGTACCTGCAAATGCAATCAGTTTTACATCCCGTTGAAAACGGTTATTCTCTTTTAAAGAATCCACCATTTTGTAAATATTTTTCTCGTGGATGGTTAATGAATCCGGTCTGTTTTGCACCCAAAACATTTCTGATTTATCCCAATTTGTAGTTTGTTCTTTTTTTATAAGGCTCGATAATACTACTGATGGCTCTGATGTATTTAATTGTATTTTGTCAGTTACGGTTGTATTCTTGATGATAAACTTCATTCCGTTTTTATCTTCGGGTACAGGCAGGCCGAGTAATGCCAATCCACTTTCAAATTTTACTTCGCTGGTAAATTTGTAAGGCATGTACACCAGTTTATCACTGGCACTATCATACACCTGTTTATAATCCTGGCTGTAATTAATATCGTTTACAAAATTCAGGTTGGCAGTTTTGCTCAGGTGCATATCCACGGTTTCCACCGCCAGTGTTTTAGTGTTTATCCATAATGTGCCGCTGAAAGCCCTTTCATAGGCATGTAAAGGTGTAAACCTGATTTGCTGCAGTGTATCGCCATTATCAGAAAGCATGGTGCTGCCTTCAAAATATTTGTAATAAGAAAAAGCATTGGAGTTTAACGGGCTCACATAGGTCTGGTCGAAAATGGGAAGCCAGTCATCATACACATTGAAGAAGAAATAGAATTTGTCTAACTTACTTAACAGATTATCTGTTTTAAGTCCAAGATTCTTTTTGGCAATAATATTTTCCCTGTCAATATTAGGTGAAACGGAGTGGTAACTGTTGGCAAGCCGCTCCGCAAAATAAATGGGCAAGTCTTTATCGTCTTTTGCATTACTGTCGAGTTTGCTGTAAGTTTTTAGCATCAGGCTTTTTAAACCACTGCCCTTCGCTTTTTCATAATCAATATGGTCAATATCCAGTTCATTTCTGGTGTAACGCTGGTAGCTGTAACTACGGAACCTGGAAGGATTGTTATTGGCTTTATGGTCAATTACTTTTTCCATAAAACTTTTACCCGGCTTTTTAGTAACACCAATTACCACTTCCTGCAAAGCATTTGCCTTTGGTTTCATATTTACAGCAATGCCTGATGTGTTTCCTTTTTGCAATGCAATGGTGAAATGCTCAAACCCCACAGAGGTAATTTCAAGGCTGTCGTACCAGTCTGTAATATGCAACCGGAAAGAGCCGTCTATTTTTGATAAAGTACTGTAAGAACTGCCCTTTAAATGAATAGTGGCATTCTGCATGGGTTTATTGGTTCCTTCTTCAGTAATCTTACCTGAAATAATAAAACCGTTTTGTGAGAATGCAGCGGCGGCATTCATTAGCAGAAAGATTATGATTAGATATTTCCTGGTCATGTTGTTGGTGATGTATTGTGTAAAGCGAATGGGTAAAGTTGATGACATTCTGAATTTGTAATCCTGATAAATCTCTTTAACGTTATTTTATTTATCTGCACTTTTATAATTTGAAAAGTTGGGGCAAAAAAATACCGGCTGCGGTTTTGCAACCGGTAATATAAACCACACCCATGCTTGAACCTTATTGATGAAGGGTAATCAGCGGCAACTTCTTTTCCTGCCCTGCTGTTACCTGTATATTATTGATAGTGGTGTCACGGTAGGGAGCTGTTGCTTTGTATAACACTGAGTAAATGGCCGGTTTTAATCCTCTGATTTTATACTCGCCATCTTCTTCCGGTATGGCATAAGCCGTATCTGTTGCGTTATAAACTTTTACCAGTGCTTTTGCCGCCTTCGGTTTTACAACTCCTTCAATTTTACCGGTTGTATTATCACTGTAACTTTTTAATTTAGGTTTCAGGCAATACACTCCGTTTTCAAATTCAATAGATTTTGCCACATCAAAATCTATACGAATCCTAATCTGTCCGCCGGGCAATGTTTCTATACTGTTACTTTTAATTTTTACATACAGGTAAGGGTTATTATCACATAATGGTAATGGATAAGAATGTGTGCTGTCTGTCCATACCGTATTATTGCTGCCCAGCGTAATTCTAACCTTGGTAATTTTTCCGCTGTTTGCATAAGCATTGGCAATAAGTGTATCTACGCCATTCTTCAGCTTCAGCAAATCATAAATTCTTGGTGTAACACTCAATGTATCCCAACGTCCGTAACGGTCATGGTGTTGGTGGTCATCATCGCCATCGTTGTCGCCATTATAATAATCATCATCATGATGTACAGTACCCGTATCAATTTTTACTTCCACATACCTTATGTCCACCAATACTTTTAAAAGATTTGGTACAGGGTCGTCATTAAGATACACAGCTACACTTTGCTTACCAGCCGGGGCTGTGGTACTTGTTGATGTTTCTTTCTTGCAGGATACGATAGCAATAGCTATCAATACAGATAATGCAATTGCTGTTTTAATTTGTTTGGTTTTCATTTTATACAAATGTTTTGTGTGATGAATACTGCTTTTAATAAGCAGGTTACTGATACAGACAACAGCATTCTAAAAAATAGTTGGGTGATAAATGAATTCTAACATCCTGCAAACCTTTGCATAAAGTTTTGGCAAAAAACTAATCCGTGAATCCCGTCAAATTCAGTTTCCCTACAGACTTGCAGGCTATTCTTGATTTTTTTTTTGGGACACCCGTCTAAAATCAATCACCTGTATGTCTATACCAGAAATAAACCAACACTTGGCAGACGGCCACCAGTTATTAATTAAAGGCTGCTTAGCAGGCGACCGGGCTTCCCAGGGAAAGCTTTATGAAAGCTATTGCCGTAAAATGATGGGTATTTGTATGTGGTACGCAAAGAACCGGGAAGAAGCAGAAGAAATATTACAGGATGGATTTATGAGGGTGTTTAAATACCTGAATACTTTTACCGGTGAAGGTTCTTTTGAAGGATGGATGCGGAAAACAATGGTAAGTGCGGCACTCTCCAAGTACAGAAATAAATCAACACACCTGCGGCCCGTTTTAGAATTCAGTACTGACTATCATGATATTTATGAAGAACCAACTTTTATTACACAGTATGATGAACGGGAACTGGTAAAACTGATACAAACATTAAGCCCTGCCTACCGGCTGGTTTTTAACCTGTATGTTTTTGAAGGTTTGAAACACCGGGAAATTGCAGCCTCTTTGAATATTTCGGAAAGTACTTCCAAAAGTAATCTTGCTGATGCAAGAAAAATATTGCAGGCTGCATTGACAGTAAAAAAAAAGACGGCAACCATTTAAAATAAAAGAGTATGGATAAAAATCTACAAAATATTGACGAAGCATTTAACAAGGCTTACCAGTCTTACGAAGATGAGCCATCTGCTGCTACATGGGAAAAACTGAGTGCCGCACTGGATAAAGAAGATGCAGAAAAATATAAACGCCGTTTTATTGGCTGGAAACGGATAGCTGTTGTGTTGCTTTTTCTGCTTTCTGGGTTTTTGATTTATGAAACCGGTGTGGTGATAAAGAGAACGAATGATAAGGAACTGGTAAAGCAAGGAAATGATACAGATTCTGCAATGGTGACAGATAACACCGGCGCAAACAAAGAGAAAACAACTGTTGAGACTGGCACAAAAGAGAGAAAGGAAAATAGTCTTCCTTACGTTTTTGACAATCAGGTACAACAAGCACCTTCTGATGTATTGATTGAAACAAATGAAAAAGAAATTCTTGCGCCAAAATCTAATCAACAAATCATTACTGCCTTTGAACAGTCCGGAATTGATATAAATACATCAAAGATTAAAAAGGCCAATAAGCAATCAGCAATGGATAAAACTAAAATCACCATCAGGCCAGGTGCAATATCTGAAGATGAAATAGGAAGCATTGCTGACAATAATGTACCAGAAAATAAAAAAGGCAGCAGTAAAATAAAAGATGACCAAACGGCAATTGTCTCAGGTATGGAAACGGATTCCATCAGGAAACGTTTTACTTCACCAATCACTTCTATCGCAAGAATTGAAATATCAAAACCCAAAATTTCAGACTTAAAAATTAAGGAACCAGTACTGCCCGTTTTAAACACCACCGCCAGTATCGCTTCATCAAAAAAGAAAAAATCTTCATCTTCATTCAAACCCTTCTGGTCGGTTACCGCATTTGCAAGTAATGATTGGGGGCAATATACAATTGATAATGATGTACACGACAATACCGGCAATCAACAGGATGAGAAAGAAGAAATCAACCGCCGTGAAAAACATGAAGGTTCATTTTCAACAGGTGTATTAGCAACCAGGCAATTCACTAAGCATATTGGTGTAAAAACGGGCCTTATTTACTCCAACACTGCAATAGGTATTTCTCCGCAGGAAATGTATGCTGCAAAGAAAACTGATGGCAGTATTGCTTACAAATACATCACATCATCAGGCTATGGTTTTGTAAAACCAGGGTTTGGTTTGCCGCCTGCAATTGGCGACAGCATAAAATCTACAGAAGCACAACATAACCTGCAGGTGATAAGTGTTCCATTAATGGTATCATACCGGTTTGATAAAAAGAAATTTTCGGTGATACCTGCGGTGGGCTTATCAGCCAATTTCATTACCAGCGCTAATGTAAAAACAGAAGTGACGGATGCACTGAACAAAGAATCCGTTACCATAAATGGATTAGATGGCATGAGGAGTTTTTATACCGGGCTGATGGCTGATGTAAACCTGCAATATAATTATAACAGCAAATGGTCCTTTAGTTTGTTGCCCGGCTTTAGATATGCTCTTACACCTATTACAAAAGGCAATGTGGTAAAAACATTTCCATACAGCTTTAACATAGGTGCAGGCATATCGTATAAATTTTAAAATACTCCCAACTAAAATCAAATAACCTGTTGTCTATTCTAAAAAGTAATATCATGAAAAAAGCAATGTTTTTTACAACCGCACCTTTAGTCATTGTTGCAGCTATTGTTACAATCAGCAGCATGATGTTTTTTGCAAGTTGTTCCAAAGACGGAAAGAAAGATGGCAATGAAAACGAAAATCACTGCCCGATAATTGCAGCAACTGCTGTGCCGCAGATAGTAAAAGATTCTTTTGCTGTCCGATATCCTTCATTAACAGTGGATACCTGGTTTCAAAAAGACAGTATAGGCTACTGTGCTTATTTTATTCAACCGGTAAACCAGAAAAAATTAGCTGAGTTTACAAAAACAGGTTCCTTCATTATGGAAGAGATTGACCTTGACCTTGACGGAAATTTTGAAGATTCAACAGGCCATTCAAATCCCAAGGCTCCGGGTGTTTGCGAATGCGAAATACCAGAGGTAAAATAGTTTTTCATTTGCACTTTTAGGGTAAGCTCCCTGATTTTTTCAGGGAGCTGTTTTAAACCTTATTGGATTAACGAAAATACCAGTACATGACGGACTCCAATTTAAAAATAATCGCCTCTGTAAAAAATGAAGTAACGGCGTTACTCTCCACAAAGCTTGACCCAAAATTTGTATTCCACAACCTTACACATACCATGCAGGTTGCAGAAGCTGTTGAAGGTATTGCTACTTTCTATCAGTTTAGTGAGGAAGAAAAAGCTATTTTAATAATTGCTGCATGGTTTCACGACACAGGTATTATTACCGGCCGTATAGAAGGGCATGAAGCAGAGAGCATCAGGATTGCCGAATCATTTCTCTCCAGGCATTCTATCCGTCAGCCGCTAATTGCTAAAGTGTCAGCCTGCATCCTTGCTACAAAAATGCCACAGCACCCATTAAGCGGAATGGATAAAGTGATATGCGATGCCGACCTCTTTCATTTAGGCTCAAATAATTTCAAAGAAAGAACAGAGTTGTTAAGGTTGGAACTTCAGGATTATTATAACACATCTGCTTCTGAGAAGGAATGGGACATGAACAATATTGAATTCTTAAAATCCCATCATTATTTCACTGGCTTCGGCCAGCAAATGCTGGAACCTGTAAAGCAACAGTGGATTAAGAAAATTGAAAAACCAAAACGTCAAACTTATAACAGGCGAATGCAAATTGTGGTTTGATAATGAACACAGGTCTTTGGTGTTTTCAAAACTGCTTTCTGAAAATAATTTTAAACCGGATAAAGGATGAAGAATATTTCATTGCTGTTTTTGCTGGCCCTCAGCCTGCATAGCACTGCTCAAAAAATTACCATTAGCGGTTATGTAAAAGATGCTGCTTCCAAAGAGGCACTAATCGGCGCTTCTGTGGTGAATGTAAATACTAAAAGTGGCACCAGCACCAATCAATACGGCTTCTTTTCCCTCACTGCCAATGTAACTGACACCATAGAATTGCTGATTAGTTACCAGGGTTATAAAATCAATGCAAAAAAAATTACAGCAAAAGAAAATGTACAGCTTGATGTGCTACTGGAAAACAGTGCAGGCAGTTTAGGAGAAGTGGTTGTAAGTTCTTCAAGAAATAACCGAAACGTACAGAAAGCACAGATGGGAGTTATTGATGTGCCTATTAAAGCGATAAAGAATTTTCCGGTGTTGATGGGTGAAAGGGATGTGATGAAAATTATCCAGTTGCTGCCCGGTGTACAGGCTGGCCAGGAAGGTACGGCCGGCTTCTATGTACGGGGCGGCAATCTGGACCAAAACCTGGTGCAGTTAGATGAAGCAACGGTTTATAATCCCAATCACCTCTTTGGCCTCTTCAGCACATTCAATGTAAATTCTATTAACCATGTACAATTAATTAAAGGCGGTTTTCCTGCTGAATATGGCGGCAGATTGAGTTCAATACTCAACATCACTATGAAGGAAGGAAATAAAACAAAGTACCAGACAGAAGGCGGTATCGGATTACTAAGCACCAATCTTACATTTCAGGGGCCCATTCAAAAGAACAAATCATCGTTTATTGTTAGTGCAAGAAAAAGCTACATTAATTTATTGCTGAAACCAGCCACATCTAAAAGTACCAACTATTCCTTTTATGATTTTAATGCCAAGATGAATTATGAGTTGGGAAAGAAAGACCATATTTTCCTAAGTTTTTTTAAGGGTAACGACAATGCAGGATACACTGGTGCCAACAGTTTAAATTATAAAACAGATTTTGGAAACACCACAGGTACATTCAGGTGGAACCATATTTTCGGGAATAAAATATTTTCCAATACCTCACTTATTTACAATGATTATCATTTAGGGTTGGGTACTACTCAAAACAATTACTACGAAGTGCTTTATACCGGTATAAAAGACCTGAGTGCTAAAACAGATTTTACATTTTCCCCCAATAATAAGCATAAAATAAAGGCAGGGTTCGCTTATACCTATCACACACTCTATCCTTCGGCGGTGTCTTCCAAAGTTCCCCGCCGGGGCAACCAGATAACTATTAATAAGGACAGTATCACAAAAAGATTATCCAGTGAACTGGCTTTTTATCTGAATGACGAGTATGATATTTCAAAAACCTTGTCAATAAATTACGGCGTTCGTATTCCTTACTTCAATGGCGGCGGCGCTTCGTATGCAGGCATAGAACCCAGGATTACAACAAAAGTTTCTCTTAATTCTACTACCTCAATAAAAGCATCGTGGACGTTGATGAACCAATTTCTTCATGCAGTACCAAGCAGTACAGCATCATTGCCTACGGATACATGGTTAAGCAGCAGCAGCCTTATTAAGCCACAAAAAAGTTCGCAGGTAGCTGTTGGATTATTTAAAAACTTTAGTGATAACGGCATTGAGGCAAGTGTAGAAGCTTACTACAAAACAATGGATAACCAGGTGCTTTTTAAAGAAGGCTCTCAGATTGTGTTAAGCACCAACCTCGACAGTATCCTCACTTTTGGTAAAGGCAAATCTTACGGCATTGAATTATTTGTAAAGAAGAATGTGGGAAGGTTGACAGGATGGGTAAGCTACACACTGAGCAAAACAACGCAACAGTTTCCCGAGCTAAACCGTGGTGCAATGTTTCCTGCATCATTCGACAGAAGACACAATTTATCAATTGCAGGAAGTTATGAACTTAACAAACACTGGACGGTATCAGCAGATTTTGTTTTCTATACAGGCCGGGCATTTACTTTACCGGCGGGCCGGGTAACCGTTCCTGTAAATGGTTCATTGTATGATGGAGTTTACTATGATTTCACCAGCCGTAATAATGCAAGGCTCAGGAGCTATCACCGGCTTGATGTAAGTTTCTCCAATAAACAAACAGTAAAATTCTGGGGTAAAAAATATGAACGAGAATGGGTATTTGGTGCTTATAACCTATACAGCCGTCTCAATCCCTACTTTGTATATCTCACCACCAATGCAGATACCAAACAGCCCGAAGCAAGACAGGTATCATTACTCCCGTTTATTCCCAGTGTAAGTTTCAATTTCAAATTTTAACAACAGCAGCATGAAGAAAGTATTTATTTATACAATCATTGTTTTGTCCGCAGGTTTCATTTTTTTATCCTGCGAAAAAACAATTACAATAACTCCGCCGCCTTACACAGGTAAGGTAAGCATTCAAAGTATGCTGGAGCCAGACAGTGTTGCAATCGTTTATTTCAACCGTACCGTTCCTTACTTTGATAAGAAAGTAAGCTTTGCTGATTTGGTAGTTCGCAATGCTGTGGTAAAAATCAGTGATGGCTCAAATACAGACATATTGAAACTTGACAGTGCTTACGACAAACTATACTGTCAATACAATTACTATTATAAGGGCAACACAACTGTGCAATTAAATAAAATTTATACATTAACAATCAGCAGCGGAACAGATACTTACACTGCTACTGCTTCCACAGCAAACCTTTCAAAAGCCACAATAGACAGCACTTCATTTACCCCAGTATTTAAAGATTTATATGGAGAGCATGAAGGGGTGATTGTATATTTTAAAGACATCCCTTCTCAAACTGATTATTACAGGTATGAAATGGAACGGTATGTTGACACCAGCACCCAATTGGCAAGCCAGAAAATTGCCAGTGCCTGCCTGGGCCGGGATAGTGTGAAAGTACATGAATTAGGCCGCTCAGTATATAATGATGCAGGCCAGAACGGTCAGCAATTTAAGGTGGTAATTGAGCCAGCTTATTCTCATAAGCCGGGTACAAAGGGTTGGGTGTACATCCAAACAATTGATAAAAATGCTTTTGATTTTTTTGACCAGTTGGATAAACAAAAACTGGCGCAGTTTAATCCATTTGTAGAGCCGGTGTTTTTGAGAGACGGTCAGTTCGGAAGTAAGGCAATCGGTTATTTTTCTGCGATGGTAAAAAGCAATCCTGTTGTTTATATATATCCTGAATAATAAAACACCGAATATGCAAAAGTTATTTACAATAATGCTGTTTACACTTATTAATTCAGCATTGTTAAATGCACAGGTTTCTGACAGCACCCACCTGAACAATGCACAGGCCCCGGCAAAACCTTTTGAATCATTCAAAACAAGTATGACCGAAATGAATGAAAAGGGTAAGAGAATTAAGTCGTTGCTGATACCAGCCGGGTTAATTACCTATGGATTTGTTGCACTGGAAAATGATGGATTGAAAAATTTTGACAACAGTATCAAAGAAGAAATATGGACAGAAAAACCTCACAAACCCATTACGATAGATAATTACCTGCAGTATGCACCCGCAGCGGCTGTATATGGCTTGAATGCGATGGGTATAAAAGGTAAAAACAATTTCCGGGACAGAACAATGATTTATCTTTTGTCCAATGCCATGATGGGTATTACGGTGCAATCTTTAAAAGCCATAACAAGGGTGCAACGGCCTGACGGCTTTGGCACCAATGCATTTCCTTCAGGCCACACGGCAACGGCATTTGTGGCGGCTGAATTTCTTCACCAGGAGTACAAAGATGTGTCGCCCTGGTATGGAATTGCTGGTTACGCCATGGCTACTACCACCGCCTACCTGCGAATGTATAACAACCGGCATTGGTTCCGGGATTTGGCACCCGGTGCAGGCATTGGCATCATCTCTACCAAGCTGGCCTATTGGATTTATCCTTCCATTAAGCGGACTTTTTTTAAAGACAAGCCAATGAACACAATGGTGATGCCTTACTATCAGAATAAAACTGTTGGCTTTTCACTTGTTCATTCTTTTGCAGGAAAATAATCATAACCCTCTTTTAAATTAATGAAGCAAACAGTCATTTTATTTTTATTTCTGATAGCATGTAGTACATCTTCACTTTCTCAGCACCGTATTCAGCGAAATCAAATTAATGATACAGTTCAGTATTTCTACAAATCTGATACACTCACTTTTTCAAAACCAAATTTGTTCAGGAACCTTGCTAAAGTTCCTGCTGATTTATGGTATATAACAAAGTCGCCAATACAAAAACGAAACTGGATTGGCCTTACTGCGGTTGCAGCCAGCACTGCCATATTTATAGCAAAAGACCAGGAGATAATTAATTGGGTAAAGAACAGAAGTAATGATATAGGATTGAACCCACAGACCGATTATAACATCTTGCTGAAATTCGGTACAACAAAAATTATTAAAATACCCAAAAACCTGAATACTGCATTGTACCAGATTGGGGAAGGCGGTACAAGCATGATGCTTGCCGGTGGCTTATGGATTTATGGAAAAATAAGAAAGGACTGGCGGGCAATTAATACAGCAACAGATTTGGCGGAGACATTTATTACGATGGGAGTAACCACTCAAATTATAAAACGCATCACTGGAAGGGAAAGCCCTTTTATGGCTACACAGAGTGGAGGACGATGGCAACCGTTTCCATCTTTTGGTGACTATCAAAAAAACACCAGTGCTTACGATGCCTTCCCATCGGGGCATCTGTCCACCATGATGGCTACTGTTACTGTGCTGTCTTATAACTATCCCGAAAAGAAATGGATAAAACCTGCTGGATATACATTAATAGGATTATCAGCATTTGCAATGATGAATACAGAAGTGCATTGGGCTGGCGACTATCCGCTGGCTATTGCAATTGGATATCTGTCGGGCAAGGTAACCACCTGGTGGCACAGAACTAAAGCAAAACAAATCAGAAAAGCAATTCCACTATAAAATGAACCGGCACTTTACCATACTAACTTTCTGTTTTTTACTGGCAGTATGCTGCTCCTGTAAAATAATAAAACCGGTGTATTACAATTTGCCCGATGAAAAGGATGCAAAACGTTTCCCTTACCGCACCGTATTACAGGGGCCATATTCTTCCATATTCAATTTTAAAAAAACAAACGATACACCCGATGTGGTAAAGCATATCCGTATCGAAAACAAATCACTTAACGCAACAGGTGTTACCTTAAATCAATTTGTAAAACTGCATAAAACAATTTCTTTTGCTGTTATAAGAAACGACAGTTTATTGTTCGAGTACTATGCTGGCAATTATTCAGCAACCAAAAATGTTACCAGTTTTTCCATTGCAAAAGCATATATCACCATGCTTGTTGGTATTGCAATTAAAGAAGGTTATATAAAAACTGTAAATGACCCAATAACTGATTATATAACTGAATGGAAAGACAAGCCCGGTTATAATTTAATCACCATAAAAGATTTGCTTCGGCACACATCAGGATTAAAATTTACGGAGAGTGTATTTAATCCTGAATCAGACCAGTTACAGTTTTATTATGGCACCACACTTAGAAAAAATATTCTGGCATCAGCCATCAGGGAGCCGCCGGGTTTACATTTCGATTATCAAAGTGAAAATCCATCCTTGCTGGCATTAATACTTGAAAGAACAACTGGCAAAACAGTCAGCAATTACCTGCAACAAAAAATATGGAATCAAATTGGCACGGAAGCCCCTGCATTATGGAGTACAGACAGGAATGACAGTGCCGCCATTGAAAAAGCATTTTGCTGCCTGAATGCCCGGACACTTGATTTTGCAAAATTTGCAAGGTTACTTTTAAATAAAGGGAACTGGAACGGAAAGCAGATAATTCCTCAACAATGGATTGAGGAAAGCATCAACCGCAATACTGAACAGGGGGGCAAAATTTCTTATGGTTATAACATGGGCATCGGGCCTGTGGCCTATAACAGTTTTTATCCAATTGGTTTGTATGGGCAGTTATTGTACATCTACCCGGCAAAGAATATTATTATTGTGCGGTTTGGAAATGCAGATATTAATTACAACCCAAATTACTGGAAAGAAATGATGCTTCAGTTGATAGACCAGTTGTGAGAATATGATTGCATTGCTTTTGATTTTATTTAACATCAATGCTTTTAAAATTCAGTATTTGTACAGTATGCAGGTATAGTTTTATTCTATCAAATTAAATCACAAGGTTATGAAACAATTATTAGCAGTTGGCCTTTTGTATTTTAGTTTAGCTGCGGTGCAGGCGCAAAAAATAACGGATTCAGGAGTGCCGGTAGTCATCAAAGAAGCGTTTGCAAAAATGTATCCCGGCATTAAAAAGGCATCCTGGAACAAAGTGGATACACTTTATATAGCCAGTTTCTCCGACGGTAATTACAAAGGGGCGGTATCATTTAACAATGATGGAAAATGGTCAGAAAGGGAAACAGTCATTTCTGTAGCATCTGTGCCTGCAGGTATAAATAGCTACGTAGAGAAAAATTATAAAAATGAAAAAATAACCGGTGCAGTAAAAATCAGAAAGTCTTCCGGAGAAATCAGGTATAGAGTTGCTGTTGGAAACAAACAAATCCTGTTTACAAAAGAGGGCAACTTCATAAAAGTCAGCCAACCAATTTGAGGAAACGTTAAAATCCTTATTCTGTTAAAATCTACAGTGTTTCTACAGAATTGAAATAAAGCTTTACAATTATATTTTAAAAATTAAAAACAAACAAAATGAAAAAGTATCTTATGCTGATGGTTGCAGCAGCTTCTATTACAACCGCCACTTTTGCACAAAATCATGAAAAAAATGAAAAGAAAGAACATGCAAATGTTCCTGCCGCAGTAAAGCAGGCATTTGAAAAGCAATATCCCGGCACAAAAGCCAAGTGGGATAACGAAGACGGTAAGTACGAAGCTGGCTTCAAACACAACGGGCATGAAATGAGTGTGCTGTACAATGCTAACGGCACGGTGGACGAAACCGAAATGGAGATACCTGTTACCCAATTACCAGCAGCGGCCACCAGCTATGTAACACAGCATAAAATGGGTAAAATAAGTGAAGCTGCAAAAATCACAAAGGCAAACGGCGAGGTGAATTACGAAGCCGAAGTAAAAGGTAAAGATGTGATTTTTGATGCCGCCGGTAAATTCTTAAAAGAAGTAAAAGACTAATTTTTCATGGTTAGGTTTTTCATATACTAAGGTTAAGGGTCAATGGCAAAGGGGTGTAGCAATACATCCCTTTTTATTTACCTTCTTAGTTCTCATTCAGTTTTTGTTCAGAATTCAACTATACGTTTACATTAATTCAATCATCATGCAACACTCTAAATCAACCACTGTTTTTCTAATGTCGCTATTCATATTGGCAGCAAATGCCAATGCACAAGTTACTGATTCTACTGCAAGCAATTTATTTGTAAAGGATTCAACACGGCGAAACCTTTCCTGGCGGCTGCCACCTCACAAAAAATCATTCAACGCAAAGTCTTACATCATACCCGGCTTAATGGTAGCTTATGGTATTACAGCCATTGAAAATGACGGACTGCAAAGATTAAACGGAGAATTTAAAGACGAGATGTATGCCGAACATCCGCACAAACAAATTCATATAGACAACTATCTGCAATTTGTACCGGCAGCAATGGTTTTTGGTTTGGATGCTTTTGGCATCAAGGCAAAGCATAATCTGAGAGACAGAACCATGCTTTTTTTAATGTCGAACATTATAACGAATGGAACAGTCTATTCAATGAAATCAATATCGCACCAATTGCGGCCCGATGGTTCCAAATATAATTCTTTCCCATCTGGCCATACCGCAGAAGCCTTTGCCAATGCCGAATTTTTACGACAGGAATACAAGGATGTTTCACCGTGGTATGGCGTAGCAGGCTATGCAATGGCGGCTACCACCGGCTATTTAAGAATGTATAACAACAAGCACTGGCTGAGTGATGTGGTAGCTGGCGCCGGTGTTGGTATAATTTCTACTAAACTGGCTTATTGGCTCTATCCGAAAATTCAGCACAAACTTTTTAAAGATAAACCAATGAATACAATGGTAATGCCTTCCTATCAGAATGGCAGCATTGGATTGGGTATGGTTCACCGGTTTTAAATATAACAGCATTTTATTTTAGAATATGGGGCACATCAAATCAACATATAAATATTTTACAGTCATCCTTATTGGGCTTTTTATTTTTCTGCTGGATTATTATGGATTAGCTGACCCTGTTACCAATGAAGTATTGCTCTTTGTTCTTAGTATTGCAAAAGCTGCGTACTTTATATTCTTTGTATTTCAAACTATCAAAGAAACTGCCCATAAAGAATTCTTTTTTCATGAATTTATGTCTTTTGTAGTAGTAAGTATCCTTTTAGTAATTGTTTCTTTTGCTATTGATTATTATTGTCTGTTCAGGATAAGTTCCGATTCTTTTGCCGGTACTATTCCAAAAGAAAATATCATTACAGAATTCATCAGCTTTATTTACTACAGCATTTCAGTGTTTACCACCGCAGGTTTTGGAGATATAAAACCCAACAGTACCAATGCACAAATATTTGTTTCTATGGAACTGATGATTGCTTTCTTTTTTACAATACTCGTCATTGCAAATATTACACATATCAGAAGCTCATATTCAAGAACAGTTAAAAAACCATAACAGATGTTTATACTTAAATAACACATTATGAAAAAGATTTTAATTGCAACAGAAGGCGGCCCACTTACAGAAAATGTGGTACAGCACGGCATTGAACTGGCAAAATTGTTAAATGCCGAAATTGGTTTTATATATGCAGCCGATGCTACAGGATTTATAGGTGAAGGTGGTTATACAGCACAGAATTACCTGGAAGATTTACATAAAGAAGCAAGGGAATTATTTGTGAGATTGCAATCGGAATTTGGCATCAAACAGAACTGGACATTTATTAAAGATGGTAAACCTGCCGCTAAAATTGTAGAAACGGCCAATGAGTGGGATGCAGATTATATTGTAATTGGCACCCATGGCAGAACGGGTATATCACATTTACTATTGAGCAGTGTGGCCGAGCATGTTATCCGCCACAGTAAAGTACCGGTATTGGTAATTACTCATGAGCATAAATAAGCGAAATGATACATCCGGAGAGGCATTTAAAGAGTTCTGATTTTATTACAGATATAGTTATCGGCATGAGTGACGGACTTACTGTTCCATTTGCCCTTGCGGCAGGTATTAGCAGTGCAGTGTCAGATAATCATATAGTAACTACAGCAGGTATAGCAGAAATCATTGCCGGAAGTATTGCAATGGGATTGGGTGGTTATCTTGCCGGCCGTACTGAGTGGGACCATTATAAATCAGAAATGGCTAAAGAGAGTTATGAAGTGGATAATATGCCGGAAAAAGAAAAGGAAGAAGTAAGAGAAATATTTGCCGAATATGGCTTTAGTGCAAATGCCCAGACGATGCTTGCCGATGAATTGTCAAAGGATAAAGAGAAGTGGATTAAGTTTATGATGAAGTACGAACTGGGCTTAGAAAAACCGGACTATAACAGGGCAGGTAAAAGTGCTGCTACTATTGGTTTGTCTTATGCTGCCGGAGGTTTAATACCACTACTTCCTTATTTCTTTACGGCTACGCCAGATGAAGGTTTGAAAATCAGTGCAATTGTTGCACTGATTTGTTTATTTATATTTGGTTACTTCAAAAGCAAAGTAACAGGACAACCGGTTTGGCAAGGAGCTTTTAAGGTAATGATAATTGGAGCCTTGGCTGCAGCCGCTGCTTTTGGTGTGGCAAAATTATTTGGAGCTTAAAAAACAAGAAATAGAAATAAAACATAATGAAACCTACCGTTTCTTTAAAAAATGTAAATGAGTACCACAAAAATTCTTTAAGCAGGTCACAACGCTTTGCCTCGTGGATAACCGGGAAGATTGGTACAATGACTTTTTTTTATGTCATTTTTTCCTGGACAGCAATCTGGCTGTTATGGAATTTGATGGCTCCCAAAACCATGCAGTTTGACCCGGCCCCGGATTTTCTGCTCTGGCTTTTTATATCTAACATGATTCAGATTTTCCTTATGCCATTGATAATGATAGGGCAAAACATTCAGGGAAAACATGCAGAGATGTTGGCAGATAACGATTTTGAAGTAAACAAAAAGGCTGAACAGGAAATAAAGGAATTGAAAGAAAAACTGGAATACCTGACGGAACTTATTGAAAAAAGATTGCCAGAACTTAAATAAAAGAATCATGCATGAAAAATTTAAGATAAAGACAGGCGACCACATACGGTTGAGCCAGTTGGAAACAAAGGGCTCTCAACATTTTTTTAAGAGTGAAGCAGAAGCAAAAGAAATGCTGGTGAATGACGTAAAGAAAATGCAGCATCTGCAACAAAAAATGTACGCCGAAGGCAAAAAAGCAATCTTGATTATTTTTCAGGGAATGGATACAGCTGGTAAAGACAGTTGCATCCGTCACATATTTTCCGGTATCAATCCACAAGGTTGTAGTGTAACAAGTTTTAAACAACCAACAGCAGCAGAACTGGCTCATGATTTTATGTGGCGGCATTATGCAGCTTTACCGTTAAAGGGATTTATAAGCATCTTTAACCGCTCTTATTACGAAAATGTGCTGGTTACAAGAGTTCATCCGCAATTAC
The DNA here is from genome assembly GCF_014332695.1 of Flavihumibacter stibioxidans. Taxonomy (GTDB): domain Bacteria; phylum Bacteroidota; class Bacteroidia; order Chitinophagales; family Chitinophagaceae; genus Flavihumibacter; species Flavihumibacter stibioxidans. Next base: position 393,207 of record NZ_MBUA01000001.1, read on the forward strand.
TGTTGAAAGAAAGTTTACCAGGCATCGCTACAACTGATGATGTGAACGCTGAATTTTGGGATAAGCGATTTGAAACCATTAATTCAGTTGAAAAACAATTGACGGCATCCGGTACAACAATTTTAAAATTCTTCTTACATATTTCAAAAAAAGAGCAAAAGAGCAGGTTATTGCAGCGGATTAATGATGATGATAAAAATTGGAAATTTAACTATAGTGACTTAGGAGAAAGAAAATTATGGGATAAATACCAGGATGCTTATGGAAGCATGTTAAGTCATACCTCAGTACACAATGCTCATTGGTATGCCATCCCGGCTGATGAAAAATGGTTCAGCCGGGTTGCTATAAGCCGCATTATTGTACATGCACTGGAGGAAATAAATGTAATTTATCCTGTTGCAGATAGTGATAAAAGAAAACAACTTGTAAGCGCCGCCGCAGCGTTAAATGATGAAACTTAATAAATATGCACTACTAAAGATGCCCGGATATAATAACTATAAAGAAACCAATAAAGAAAATGCTCCGCTTATTTTAGCAACTAAACCTTTAACAGGTTTGTCTGATACTGATGTTGCATCACTCCGTTTGCAATATGGGTATAATGAAGTAAAAGAAAAGCACACATCACCAATTATTTTATTGCTGCGTAAATTCTGGGGCCTGACCGCATGGATGCTGGAAGCTACTATCGTTATTTCATTTCTGCTCCATAAAACTTTTGATGGCTTTGTTATTGCCGGTTTGTTACTATTTAACGGGTTCATTGGCTTTTTTAATGAGCTTAAAGCCGTAAGGACGGTGGCTGCAATCCAGCAGCAATTACAGATAATGGTAAGGGTACTCAGAAATGGGAACTGGAAGCAAATTCCATCAAGGGAACTGGTGCCGGGAGATGTAGTACGTATCCGCATGGGTGATTTTTTAACAGCGGACATGCAACTGCTGGAAGGAGAAATAAGGGCTGATAAATCGGCCCTGACCGGAGAAACAGCGTTGATTGAAACTAAAGAAAACGATATACTTTATGCAGGCTCTGTAGCTAAAGGCGGCGAAGGCACTGCAATAGTTACGTCAATTGGTATTCAAACTTTCTTTGGAAAAACAGCAAAGCTGGTAATGACAGCCAGCCACAAAATGCACATGGAAGAAGTAGTCGCCAAAGTGGTTCGGGTATTGTTCATTGCCGTTATTTCTATTCTTGCCATAACCACAGCAATAGGATTAATTGGCGGGCAAAGTTTTCTTTCCATCCTTCCGCTTATTTTGATTTTACTGGTTTCTGCTGTACCGGTTGGGCTTCCGGCCATGTTTACCATCAGTATGGCAAAAGGTTCAAAAGAACTGGCTGAAAATGGGTTACTGGTAAGCAGGTTAAGCGCAACAGAAGATGCTGCTACCCTTACTACATTATGCATAGATAAAACAGGAACAATAACTAAAAACGAATTAACATTACAGGAAATCATCGCTGCCGGTACTTTTTCAAAGGAAGATGTTTTAACTTATGGTACGATGGCATCGGTAAAGGCCAATGAAGATGTAATTGATATTGCCTTTATTAATGAAGCAGAAAAACAATCACTACTAAAAAAGGCATACAAGCAGGTAAAATTTACTCCCTTTAATGCAATACTAAAACATACAGAAGCGGTAATAGAGACTGATGAAAAAACAATTACTGTTGCAAAGGGGGCATATACGGCAATTAAAAATTTATGCGGAGTAAAGGAATTTTACCTGGATGAAAAAGTAGATGAATGGGCACATAAAGGGTTTAAAACAATTGCAGTTGCTGTGACAGAAAGAAACGACCAATTTGCTTTTGCCGGTATTGCAGCACTGTACGACCCTCCCCGTCCTGATGCCTATGAAATGCTTGCAAAAATAAAAGACTTGGGTATTGATATTAAAATGCTGACAGGCGACGCATTACCGATTGGAAAGGAAATAGCAGAACAGGCTGGTATTGGCAACAATATAGTTTCTATTGCGGATGTACGTTCTCAGTTTGCAAATGACGCTGGCTATTCAGCCATACAAACCCATAACGGATTTGCAGAAGTACTACCCGAAGATAAATTTAACATTGTAAAAAAGCTGCAACTTGAAAAGCAGGTTGTGGGAATGACCGGGGACGGTGTAAATGATGCCCCTGCACTTAAACAGGCAGAAGTTGGAATAGCTGTTAAAAATGCTACTGATGTTGCCAAGCAGGCCGCAAGCATTATTTTATTAAAAGAAGGGCTTCAGCAAATTCTTGAATTAATCAAAGTAGGCCGAAGTATCCATGTAAGGATATCCAATTATACGGTTAATAAAATTGCAAAGACAATACAAACCATTTTATTTGTTTGTGTATCATTTATCGTTACCAAACAATTTGTTGTGGCCACAATTGATATGGTGCTGATGCTTTTTTTAATTGACTTCGTGGTACTGGCATTATCAGTGGATAAAGTAAGCTGGAGCCGCCAGCCGGCCAACTGGAATATAAGGCCATTAATAAAAAAAGGGATTTTTATAGGATTTCTGTTGTTTGCAGAATGCACCGTATGGTTCTTTTTTGCCAAATCATTTTTTAACCTTACTGACACCGGTACATATCACTCTCTGGGTTTCGCCTGCCTGTTTTTTTCAGGTATTATATCTATACTTGTTATTCGCACAGATAAACGTTTTTATAAAGAACGGATTAGTATGACATTGCTAGCAATAATTATTTCTGATATTATTATAGTTTGCATTTTACTGTTATTGGGCTTTAAGGGATTTTCAAACTTGCCTGTTGCTGCAGTTGCTGCAACACTTGGCTTTTTTCTTTTTGCTAACTTAATAGTTAATGATACAGTTAAGCTTATGATGAATAAATCAGTTAAGTAAAATAAACAATTAACGAAACTCGGTTTATTTATGACTAACTTAATTGCAAATACAGAGAAGTCATCAATGAATATCAATAAAATAAAAGTTTTAACTGCATAAATATGAACGTCTCCCCGTATAAAACAACTCAATCATTTTGGTCTTTAAATAGTGATGAAGTATTTCTGGCTTTACAATCAATGAAAAACGGGTTGTCAGATGCCGAGGCTGCAATGCGGTTAAAAATAAATGGACCCAACACCATTAAACAATCCTCCAAAGTTTCGGGGCTGCTGTTGTTTTTATTGCAGTTTAAAAGCCCCCTTACCATATTACTGATGCTTGCAGTCATCTTGTCTATTATTCTGGGAGATAATACAGATGCTGTTATCATCTTCATAATTATTTTCCTGAGCAGCATATTAGGCTTTTGGCAGGAAAAAGGAGCTGCCAATGCAGTGGCTCAATTGCTGAAAATGGTACAGATAAAATGTTCAGTACTTCGTAATGATGTAACAAAAGAAATACCTGTTGAAGAAGTTGTTCCCGGAGATATTGTGCTGCTTTCGGCCGGGGATATTGTCCCAGGCGACGGGCTGCTTATTGAATCAAAAGAATTATATGCAGATGAAGCTGCTTTTACCGGGGAAACATTTCCGGTTGAGAAAAATGCCGGTATCGTAAGTGCAGAGGCTTCTCTTTCGCAACGAAGCAATACTGTATTTATGGGTTCTCATATCATCAGCGGTACAGCTAAAGTGGTAGTAGTGGCCACAGGTAAGCAAACCGAATTTGGAAAAATATCTGCCAGGCTGCTGACAAAGATTCCCGAAACTGATTTTGAGAAAGGTATTCGGCATTTTGGTTATATGCTCATGGAAATTACATTGGTTCTGGTTGTCATCATTTTTGCTGTAAATGTTCTGTTACATAAACCGGTGCTTGATTCATTTCTTTTTTCATTGGCATTAGCAGTAGGCCTCACACCTCAGCTTTTACCTGCAATCATTACTATCAATCTGTCTAAAGGTGCATCCTCTATGGCGAGGAAAAAGGTAATAGTAAAGCGGCTGTCGTCTATTGAAAATTTTGGGAGCATGAATATTTTATGCTCTGATAAGACAGGAACCATTACTGCCGGTAAAGTAAATGTGAAGGATGCATTGGGTATTGACGGGAATCGGTCAGATAAAACAATGTATTATGCATGGCTAAATGCTTCGCTGCAAAAGGGCTTTCATAACCCACTTGACGAAGCCATTTGTAATAGTTACAATGAAAAGAAACCTACAGCACAGGTGCAAACAGAAATTCCTTATGATTTTATCCGTAAACGGCTCACCATTCAGGTGGCAGTTGATGGTAAAATGATGGCCATTACAAAAGGGGCCTTTAATAATATAATGGAAGTTTGCAGTTTTGCAGAAACAGGACCATGTGAAATCGTAGCATTGTCATCTGTAAAAACCGGATTAATTAAGCAGTATGAAAACTTAAGTGCTGATGGATACAGAACATTGGGTGTTGCTTATAAAAATACAGATAACAGAGATTTTACAAAGCAGGATGAAAATGAAATGACCTTTGCCGGTTTTATTACTTTGTATGACCCTCCTAAAAATGAAGCAAAGCAAACTATTGAAAATTTACGAAAGGCAGGAGTATCTTTAAAAATTATAACAGGCGACAATGCCCTTGTTGCAAAAAACCTTGCTCAGCAAATAGGGATGAATGATGCCATCGTCATCACTGGTTCGCAGATTCGGCAAATGAGTGATGCAGCTTTTATCCAGCAAGCACAAACTGCACATATTTTTGCTGAGGTAGAACCGAATCAGAAAGAAAAAATAATATTAGCCTTAAAAAAGGCAGGCAATGTGGTTGGCTTTATGGGTGATGGAATAAATGATGCCCCCGCTTTACATGCGGCAGATGTAGGCATATCGGTAGATACGGCTGTGGATGTTGCTAAAGAAGCTGCAGACATTGTATTGCTCAACCAGGATTTACAAGTACTGGAAGCCGGAATTTTGGAAGGAAGAAAGACATTTGCCAATACCATGAAGTATGTGTTTATGGCAACCAGTGCTAATTTCGGCAATATGTTCAGCATGGCAGGAGCTTCTTTATTTTTACCTTTTTTGCCATTGCTTCCCAAGCAAATTTTACTTACAAATCTGTTAACCGATTTTCCTGAAATGGCAATTGCAAGCGACACGGTTGATACCGAAAGCATAGCTACACCACACAAATGGGATATCCGTTTTATTAAGCGTTTTATGATTGTGTTTGGCCTTATCAGTTCAGTGTTTGATTATTTAACTTTTGGAGTGTTGATATATTATTTAAAGGCCGGAGAAAAATTATTTCAAACGGGTTGGTTTTTAGAATCGGTAATTTCTGCCACATTAATCGTATTGGTTGTACGTACCAGGTTACCCTTTTTTAAGAGCCTGCCGGGTAAATATTTAACTGTAGCAACATTGCTGGTAGTTGCATTTGTATTAGTGATGCCATTTACCCCTTTAGCTAACCTGTTTGGATTTGCTGAACTTCCGCCCGTTTTTTATCTGTGGATGGCAGGTATTGTAACCTGCTATATTATTACGGCAGAATTAGCAAAGAAATGGTTCTATAAAAGATTAATGCCGCATTAATAATAAGGGTTCATTTGTAATACAAACTCTTGGTTATATGAGGGGAAAAGGTATAAATCTTATGTAAACATTCAGATTTTCTTCAGAATTAGTTGTGAGCTTTACTATGTAAAATTATTCTACACCTATAACTTTAAAAGAAATGAAACTGAATAAAATGTTCCTGCCCGCCTTAGTAGTCACTTTTGCTCTTTTTGTTACCAGCTGTGATAATGAGAAAAACGAAAAAGATGAAAAGGATGAAGCTACAGAAACAATGCAACAGGAAAAAACAGAAACTGATAAAAAAGATACAGCTCTTGCAACTACAACTGTTTTACCCGCAGGTGAAATGCCACTGCAAAATTTGCCAGTTGGTATAAAAAAATTTATAGAAATAAATTATAACGGTTATGCAATGACAAAAGCGGTATCTGATCCTCTTTGCCAGGGTGGCGATGCGATAGATGTTGCTGTTACAAAATCGGGGGCACCAAACTTGTCTTTGATTTTTAAACCCGACGGTAGCTTTGTGCAGCAGGAAGAAGATGTGCCGATGAAAACGGCTCCTGATAAAGTAAGGGATGCCATAACCGCAAAATATGCTGACTATAAAGCCGGTGAGCAAATTGAAAAACTGCAACTGGCAGATAAAACTGTGCAGTATCTTGTTGACCTGACTAAAGGAACAACTACCAAAGAGGTTATTTTTAGCAAAGAAGGTGCGATAGTTTGCGACCACTAATTGAGTATTGATAAGTAAAGGATATTTAATGGCAGCTACTGGTGGTTATCGCCATAATTTACCGGTAGCTGCATTTTTTTTATTTTAGCAGGTGGTAAAATGTTTAAGCCAATGGGTAAATATTTTTTAGTAATGTTCATGCTGATAATAGCCGGACATGCCGGGGCACAAAAGACCCTGGATTATTATATTAACTCTGGGCTTCAAAACAGCCCGTTGCTGAAAGATTACCAGTACCAAGTGCAAAGCAATAAGATAGATAGCCAGCGATTGCGGGCAAACTTTCGGCCACTGGTAAATGGCAGTACGGCGGGCACTTACGCACCAGTAGTTAAAAACTGGGGCTATGATGGAGCCATCACGAATATTCATACTTACAACGCATTGGTGAGTGTATCGCAAACGATAGTTGGCAAACAGAATTTAAACAATCAATACCTCGCCATACAATTACAAAATCTGGGCTTGCAGAACCAGGGAAAAATATCGGAGCAGGATTTAAAACGCAGCATCACCCAACAATACATTACCACCTACGGCGACTTGCAACAAATTAATTTTAACCAGGAAATGCTTACCCTGTTAAAAGAAGAAGAAGCCATTTTAAAACGACTGGCAGAAAAAGGAGTTTACAAACAAACCGACTTTCTTTCTTTTTTGGTGAATGTGCAGCAACAGGAATTATTGATAAAACAACTTCGGATTCAATACCAGAATGATTTTGCTACCTTGAATTATATTACCGGGCTTAATGATACAGCGTTTACTGTGTTAAATGCACCGTCCGGTTTAGACATAAACCTGCCTCCAATTGAACAAACTGTTTTCTATCAGCAGTTTCATATTGACAGCCTTAAAATTATTGCTGCAGACAAGCAGATAGATTTTGCTTATAAGCCACGTATGGGTTTGTATGCGGATGGCGGTTATAATTCTTCATTTATCGCCACACCATTAAGAAACTTTGGCATAAGTGCAGGAGTTACAGTTACTGTTCCTATTTATGATGGCAGGCAGCGCAAAATGCTGCATCAGAAAAATAGTATTGCTGAACAGAACCGGCAGAATTACCGTGATTTCTTTTCTAAACAGTATCAACAACAAATTATCCAACTGCAACAACAGCTTTCGCAAACGGAGCAACTGATTGAACAAACTTCTACACAGATAAAGTACGCCGATGGCCTGATTAAAGCACAACGGCAGCAATTAGTAACAGGTGATGTAAGGATAGCTGACTATATAATAGCTATTGGCAACTACCTGAATGCAAAAAATATTATCACTCAAAATTCAATAGCCCGATTGCAGATACTTAACCAAATCAATTACTGGAACAGAAAACAATAGAAACATGCAGGTAAAACTTAAACATATTGGCATATTGTTATCCCTTGCAGGGATGCTTGCAGGTTGTGGCGAAGATAAAGCTGCACCAACAGCTAATGAGATGAATGCAGAAGCAGGTACACCGGTAACAGTAACCAGCATCAGTACTGGTCCGTTAACTGAAAGTATTGAGTTAAACGCCACCTCAGCTTTTCAGTTGAAGACTTTTATAAAAGCGAATGCCACCGGTTATTTACAATCTGTAAATGCCCAGCTTGGAAGGTTTATCAACCGTGGCCAGGAAGTTTTTGTTATTAAAACCAAAGAAGCCGAAGCTCTCGGTAATACTATCAATGTGCTGGATTCATCATTCCGATTTACGGGTATAATTCATATTAAATCACCGGGAACAGGCTATGTAACCACACTTAACTACCGTGATGGAGATTATGTAACAGACGGCGAACAGTTGGCCATTATCAGTGACAAAAATAGTTTCTGTTTTTTATTAGACCTTCCTTATGAATTAAAGCCATTTCTGTCAGGCAACAAAAATGTTTTGTTGAAACTGCCTGATGGTACACAACTAAACGGATATGTAGCTTCTCAAATGCCAACGGTTGACCCCGTATCTCAAACACAAAGCATCGTTATTAAAGTAAACAACAGCCAGCAAATACCCGAAGGATTGATTGCAAAAGTGATATTGGTAAAAAAGAGTAAGCCCAATGCCTTATCGTTACCGAAAGATGCCGTATTGACTGATGAAACGCAAAGTGAGTTTTGGGTAATGAAGTTGATTGACAGTGTTACTGCCGTAAAAGTGCCAATTAAAAAAGGATTGGAAAACAGCAGCAGTGTGGAAGTACTCTCCCCTCAGTTTTCTATGGCAGATAAAATTTTACTTACTGGCAATTATGGTTTAGGTGATACGGCCAAGGTAACTATTCAGCAATAACAAAAAAGGCAATGAAAAATTATTTTGTTTCGCATAAGAACCCCATCACCATCATACTGGCCATCATCATTATGGCTGGCATCTTTTCGTATGGCAAAATGCAGTCTGCATTGTTTCCCGAAATTACCTTTCCTAAAATAAAAATTATTGCAGATGCCGGACAGCAGCCGGTAAATAAAATGATGATTACTGTTACCCGTGAACTGGAAAATGCAGTGAAGCAGGTGCCCGATTTAAAAATAATCCGCAGTACTACCAGCCGTGGCAGTTGCGAAATCAGCGCCTATATGGACTGGAAGGCCAATATGGATGTAAGCCAGCAACGCATCGAATCAAAAATAAGCCAGATAAGAAATATTCTGCCACCAGATGTGCAGATAACAGTGGAGCGGATGAATCCATCTATTCTTCCGGTTATAGGATATACATTGGAAGCCCCTAACCTGTCGCCAATTGAAGAAAAGCTATTGGCACAATATACCATCAAACCTTTCCTGTCGCAGGTGGATGGAGTAAGTGAAATAAGGGTTATTGGTGGTAAGACGAAAGAGTACTGGCTTACCCTGGATGTAGGGAAGATGAGTACCCTCGGTATTACTCCTGATGCCATCATCACCGCACTCAATGCCACTAACTTTATAAAATCCAACGGGTATTTGTCTGACTACCGGCAAATGTATTTGACTGTAACCGATGCCGTGGTTGATACGAAAGCAGAAGTTGAAAAATTAGTTATCAGTAATAACGGAAAACGAATTGTAACGCTGCAGGATATTGCAGCGGTAACAATTCAGGAGGCAAAAGAATATGTAAAAATAAATGCGAACGGACATTCTGCAGTTTTATTGGCGGTAGTAAAGCAGCCCAACGCAAACTTGGTTGACTTATCGGGCAAGATGCAGAAAAAAGTAGATGAATTAAGAAAAGTATTGCCAAAAGGTGTAACTATTTCTCCTTTTTATGTGCAGGCTGATTTTGTAAAAGACTCTATTAAAAGTGTTACAGATAGTTTGTGGATTGGGCTGGCTTTAGCAATAATTGTGGCGATTATTTTTCTGCGTTCACTTAAAGCAAGCACCGTAATTCTTATAACTATTCCGGTTACATTATTGCTTACATTAATCGTACTCTATGCCACCGGGCAAACGTTTAATATTATGACCCTTGGTGCAATGGCGGCAGCCATTGGTTTGATAATAGACGATGCTATTGTAGTGGTGGAACAGATACACCGCACCCACGAGGAACATCCACAGGAGCCAACAGGAACGCTTTTGCAAAAAGCCATTCAATATTTATTTCCGGCAATGGTTGGTTCTTCACTTAGCACCATTGTTATTTTCCTTCCCTTCATATTAATGACAGGTGTGGCCGGAGCTTATTTTAAAGTGATGACCGATACGATGATTATAACACTGGTGTGTTCATTCTTTGTTACATGGTTAGGGTTACCAGTCATTTATTTATTATTAAGCAGAACCAAGAAAAAAGTATTGACTGCTAAACAGCGTTTAAAAAGATTAAAAGAATCCACTCATCCCCACACAGTTCATAATCAAAAATGGGTAGGCTTCTTTATCAAAAAGCCGTACATCAGTGTATTGTTTATGCTTTTACTGGCAGCCAGTATTTATTATGTGCTTCCAAAACTGCAAACAGGTTTTTTACCAGAGATGGATGAAGGAAGTATTGTACTGGATTATAGTTCGCCACCGGGTACATCGTTAGAAGAGACCGATAGAATGTTGAGAGAAGCGGAAAAAATATTTACATCAATACCTGAAGTAGAAACTTATTCAAGAAGAACAGGAACGCAGATGGGCTTCTTCATTACAGAACCCAACCGGGGCGATTACCTGATACAGTTGAAGAAGAAACGAAAGAGAAATTCAAACCAGGTAATAGACGAAATAAGGGCAAAAGTTGAAGTATCGCAACCTGCCCTGCGGATTGATTTTGGACAGGTAATTGGCGACATGCTCGGAGATTTAATGACATCGGTGCAGCCTATTGAAGTGAAAATATTTGGTAACGACCTGAAAAAGCTACAGGAGCTTTCTAAACAGGTAAGCAATGTTGTTACCAATGTTAAAGGCACAGCCGATGTATTTGATGGAATCGTAATTGCCGGGCCTTCTATTTCAATTGAGCCAGATGCTATAACATTGGCACAGTATGGCATTACACCTGCCAGCCTGCAATATCAGTTGCAAACAGCCTTAGAAGGAAATATAGTAGGTACTGTTTTTGATAAGCAACAACTTTCTTCTTTACGGGTAGTTTTTCCAGGCAATAGAAACCTGAGTGTGGAAGATATAAAACGAATGCAGATTTTTTTACCGAACGGTAAGTTGAAACCCATTTCCGATTTAGCTGATATAAAACTGAATCCCGGTGATGCAGAAGTAGAGAGAGAAGATTTACAGTCAATGGGTGTGGTAACCGGCAGGCTTGATAACCGTGACCTTGGCAGTGTGATGAAGGATATACAAAAGGAAGTGGCCGCAAAAGTAGTAATGCCCAAAGGGTATCATATTGTGTATGGCGGTGCCTATGCCGACCAGCAAAAATCTTTCAGTGAACTGTTGATGATTTTAATAACAAGCAGCCTGTTGGTTTTTTGTGTTATCCTTTTTTTATTCCGTGATTTTAAAGTGGCATTGATGATTTTATTGATTGCAGTCTTGGGTATCAGCGGTAGTTATATGGTGCTATATCTTACCAATACCCCGTTAAATATTGGAAGCTATACCGGTCTTATTATGATTGTAGGTATCATTGGCGAAAACGCCATTTTTACTTTTTTGCAATTCAGGGATTCGCTGCTGCAAACAAAGAATGTTGACAAAGCTATTATCTATTCCATCTCTACAAGGTTGCGGCCTAAATTGATGACTGCACTTGGCGCAATAATAGCTTTGATGCCAATTGCATTGGGTATTGGCACCGGTGCACAACTGCACCAGCCGCTGGCCATCGCTGTAATAGGTGGTTTCATTGTGGCGCTGCCATTGTTGCTGATTGTATTGCCCAGCCTGATGCATGTGGCGTATAAAAATAAAAAGTTTGCACCGGATAATGTAGCAGCATAATAATATAAAAACTTAAATCTCATACCATGTGGTGGTTCTACGCTTTATTATCTGCGCTGTTTGCATCTCTTACGGCCATCTTTGCAAAAGTTGGTATTGCAGGAGTAAACTCAAACTTAGCAACAGCTATCCGTACCATAATTATTTTGATAGTGGCATGGGGTATTGTATTGGCAAGAGGCGAAACGAAAGGAATAGCCGCTTTATCAAAACAAAATATCATCTTCCTTATTATCTCCGGCATCGCCACCGGCTTATCCTGGATATTTTATTTTAAAGCATTGCAGATTGGTAAAGTATCGCAGGTAGCACCCGTAGATAAACTAAGTGTGGCACTCACGATTATTTTATCTGTTATATTTTTGGGAGAGGCTTTAACAATAAAAACTGCGATTGGCGCAGTGTTGATTATAGCAGGAACTTTTGTGCTGATACTTTAAAAATTATCTTCGCATAAGCGGATAAATTCAGTTTCTTTTCAGAATCACGGTTATACTTTGCACATAAAAATTTATTTGATGAGATACTTCTTAGCATTGGCATTTGTATGTTTTTCAATAATGGCTTCGGCACAATCCGGTAATGCCGTATTATCCGGTACGGTTAAAAATGGTACTGATAAATCTGCATTGACTTTTGCGAATGTAGTTTTGAAAAAAGCGGCAGACAGCAGCTTTGTGGCCGGTGTAGTAACGGATGAAAAAGGACAGTTTTCTATTCAGAATATAGCAGAAGGCAATTACTTTCTGGAAGTTAGTATTGTAGGTTATGTAACAAAAACTGTCCCCTTTCTGGCAGGTAAACTCAATAAGTTCTTTGATATTGGTATCATCGAATTAGCCCCTCAAAGTGCTGCCTTAAGCGAAGTGGTGGTAACTGCAAAAACGGATGCAGTAACTGATAAAATGGATAAGAAGACATTCAAATTGTCTGACAATATCAGCCAGGCAGGAAGTTCGCTATTACAATCTATGAAAAATCTACCGGGTGTTACCATAGATGAATCTGGAAAAGTATTGCTAAGAGGCAGTAACCGGGTAACTATTCTTATTGATGGCAAACAAACCGCCTTAACAGGATTTGGTAACCAGGCTGCATTGGATAATATTCCGGCATCTGCCATTGAAAGAATTGAAATCATCAATAATCCTTCATCAAAGTATGATGCAAACGGTAACGCAGGCATCATCAATATCATTTATAAAAAATCCAGGCAAAACGGATTCAATGGTAAGGTTGGTATTGCCACAGGTCTTGGTGCATTATGGATGAAGGAGAAAAGCTTTCCGGGCATCAGACCACAATACAGCGGTACGCCTAAAATCAATCCGTCACTAAGTCTCAATTATCGCAAAAATAAAGTCAATGCTTTTTTCCAGGGTGATTATCTGTACAACAAAACCTTAAACAGAAATGATTTTGCGGAACGGTTTTATTCAAACGGAGATACGGTGCGTCAGCAGGTGCAACGAAATCGCATTACCACAGCAGGCACTGTCCGCACAGGTATTGATTGGTTTATCAATAATAAAAACACACTTACTATTTCCGGCCTCTACAGCAGTGAAGCCGTAAAGGACAATGGTGATATTCCTTATTACAACAGCAAGCTTACTGAAAGGAAAAGGCTCTGGCAGTTTTTTGAAGATGAAGTGAACACTGCAGCCACCGCTTCGGCCATTTACCAGCATAAGTTTACTCAGCCAGGGCATGTGCTTAACATGAGCCTGAACTATACTTTTCACCGGGAAGATGAAAAATATTTTTTGACCAATATTATGCCTGCATATACAGGTAAAGATACTTTCATGCTTATTGCCGATGAAAATGTAACCGACTTTACCATTGACTATACAAAACCTTTAAAACATGGACGGTTTGAAACCGGAACAAAGTTCAGGTGGCGGTATATTCCTACCAATATGCGGTTCTTTCCCGGTATTAATTCGCCGTTAGATACAAATGCAGCCGGTTGGGCAAAGTATAAAGAAGTGATACCGGCTGTTTACGGCAATTATATTTATGAATCAAAAAAGTTTGAGTTGGAAGCAGGGCTGCGAATGGAGTATGTCAATCTTCAATACGATGTCAATCCCAATCACAACACCTATAAAAGCGATGGCTACAATTATTTTCAGCCTTTCCCAAGTGTGCGGCTGGGTTATAATTTGAATGAGCATAACAAACTGTCGCTTTACTACAACCGCCGGGTGGACAGGCCTGACGAAGGCGATATCCGCATTTTCCCCAAATATGATGAACCGGAAATTTTAAAAGTAGGTAACCCTGCTTTACGGCCCCAGTTTACACAAACCTTAGAAGCTGGTTATAAGTCGAGCTGGAGCAATGGATTTCTCTATACAGCCCTGTATCACAAATTTTCAAAACAAACTATTACAAGAATTGGTACAACGGTTCCCGGAAGCAATATCATCTATTCTGTATTTCAAAATGCGGATAAGGCATGGAACACTGGTGTGGAGTTAATCGCTAATCAAACTGTGAACAAAGCTTTTAGTTTTAATGTGAATGCCATGCTGTATAAAAATACCATCGGTGCATTTACCGCTGTAAACAAGTACCCGGTTCCTGTTACTTATAGTGCCGCCAAAGAATCAGCATGGTCAGGAAATATAAAATTGAACGGCCTTGTAAAACTTCCTAAAAATACCGACCTGCAGCTTACCGCTATTTACCTGGCGCCGGACATTATTCCGCAGGGCCGAATTGCTCAACGTTTTTCGGTGGACTTCGGTGCTAAAAAAGCCATTCAGAAAAATAAAGGCGAACTCTTTTTAAATGCCACTGATATTTTTAATACCCTTCGGATTAAAAAGGATATTCAAGGCACCAACTTCAGGGTTATCAGCAGGGACTATTATGAAACACAGGTTTTCCGGGTTGGGTACAGTTACAAGTTTTAATTAAAATGGGAGAAGAAGCCCAAAAATTCAGAATTTATTCAGATTGCTGTATGATGTTGCGGTTTTAACCTTAGTTCATCATCATGCTATCAAAATACCTGAAGGGAACATATTCTCTCTTATTCCGTTTTGTGCTTTGTTTTCTTTGTGCTTCATTGCTGCTGCGTTTTGTGTTGCTGTTAATGTCTTTCTCCAAACTGCAGTTGACCTTACCAGCAGTATTGAAAATATTTGGAGAAGGCCTTTTATTTGATTTTGGAGTAGCAGTATTTTTTTGTGTGCCCTATGCGTTGTATTTGCTGCTGTTTCCTGTTAAGTGGAGCAATACCATCATTAATAAAATCATCACCTATACCGCATTTTTTATTGCCGTTCTCATAATCATGTTTTCCTTTTTTGCCGAAATTACTTTCTGGCAGGAGTTTGAAAGCCGTTTTAATTTTATAGCCGTTGATTATTTGATTTACACTTTTGAAGTGATAAATAATATCAATGAATCCTATCCATTGCCAATACTAATTAGCACCATGTTAATTGCCGTTTCAATAATAGTATGGGCTTTTTACAAGAAAAAAATATTTGCAAACACCTTCAATGGCAAAGAAGCTTTTGTAAAACGATTAGTGATAAGTGGAACTGTAATTGGATTAAGTTTTATTTATGCCTTCTTTATAAAAAATTCGTTGGCGGAGAATGGCAGTAACCGTTATCAGGATGAACTTTCAAAAGCTGGTATCTATTCCTTTTTTGCTGCATTTAAAAATAACGAACTCAGCTACGACCATTTCTATAAAACAATTGATAACAGAACGGCATTTAATCTGGCAAGAAATCAATTTGCCGACAGCAATACTGCTTTTGTAAACGATGGATTGTCTGTTGAAAGAAAAATAGGCAACAATGCCAGCCCTCAAATGCCGAATGTAATTATGGTTACCATCGAAAGTTTTAGTGCCGATTTTATGGGCCAGTTTGGAAACACCAATAAACTTACCCCCGTGCTGGATTCATTGGCAGGTGAAGGTGTTTTATTTACCGGCATGTATGCCACCGGCACACGGACAGTTCGTGGCATGGAAGCATTAAGCCTTGCCATACCGCCTACACCGGGCAGCAGCATTGTTAGAAGACTGAATAATGACAACCTTACCACAATCGGTTATATCTTTCAGCAAAAAGGCTACGAAACCGGGTTTTTTTATGGGGGTGATGGCTACTTTGACAATATGAACATGTATTTTGGAAACAACGGTTATGCAGTTACTGATAAGCGGCGCAACACACTGGTAAAAGATAACTTTAAAGCCACCCGTACCACAATCCCGGATTCATTCATTCAATTCAAAAATGCCTGGGGTATTTGTGACGAAGATTTATACGATGCTGTGATAAGAGATGCTGATGCAAAAACAAGCCAGCAGAAGCCTTTTTATGATTTTGTAATGACAACTTCCAATCACCGCCCTTATACTTATCCGGAAGGCAAGATTGATATACCATCCGGAACCGGCAGAGATGGTGCTGTTAAATACACTGATTATGCAATAGGGCAATTTCTAAAGAAGGTAAAACAGAAACCCTGGTTTGCCAATACCGTCTTTATTTTTGTAGCCGACCATTGTGCCAACAGTGCTGGTAAAAATGAAATTGACATAGCCAAATATCATATCCCTGCCATCATCTATAATCTGCCGGCGCAAGCACCTTCAACCATTACGGCAATGTGTTCACAAATTGATTTGTACCCTACACTCTTTCATTTACTCAACTGGAATTATACCAGTAATCTGTATGGTCAAAATGTACTGTCCAATAACTATACACCCCGTATCCTTTTGGGTACTTATCAAAAATTGGGATACCTAAAAAATGATACATTCATTATATTAGACCCACAGCAAAAAGTAGAAGCTTATCAGTATAACAAAATAAAAAACGAACAAGTTCCATTAACAAAATCCCCTGATAACTTAGCAAACGAGGCGATTGCAAATTACCAAACGGCGTATTACTTATTTAAAAATGGTGGGTTGAAGCAGGGAAATAAATAAATGTTGAACTACTCAAAAATCTTGTTGTAAGCATTATTTCACAATCAACCACTAATCTGATTTTATAATAGTGGCAGTTGTTATAAATTCAGAACTTAGTAGTTCTAAAGGATTCTCATCCGGGCAATATCTGTTTGATTCTATCAGGTAAACAATGTTCAGGTTCGTAAGCGGCTGTAACCATATCAGGTACTCCTGCAAATGTTCTGCTATCTGCTTTACTTTTGTGTTAGGCTTTTCCTTAATTACCAGTACCAATACACCTTTTTTCTCATTGCTTAAAAACCTTGCAGCTTTCAGCATTGCACCTAAATATCCTTTTCTGCTGGTTCCGGTATCACATTCCATAATAATGTACTCATTGCCCTTTTGCAATACTGTGTCGGGCTTATATCCTTTAACAAGCTGCCCACCTGAATTGAGTACCGAATAACCTTTTGCATTGTGCAGGAGATTCTTGAATAATTTGTCTTTCATTGCCTCTCTTAAAATAGTTGATTTTAGGTATTAAAACAGCCAATTCCAGAACCTATTTTAAATGGGTTAAAATACAATTGAATATCAGGTTTGCTCTTGCAGTTGCGAAGTCTTCAAATCTGTCCTCTGTCCACAATGTTTCATCAACCGGAATTAAATGCCGCTTTATAAAAGCTGCTTTGTCATCTACATGGCTATTAATCCAATCCTTGAAAGGACTTGCATTCTTCAATCCCCTGTTGGTACTGAAATCTATCAATTGAAAATTTCTGATGCTATTGATTTTGGCTGACTCAATCTTCAGAGATTCTAATAGTGATTTAGGCATGATATGGTCAATGTCATTTATTCGTATGGTCTGCCCTCTGTCGTACATAAGATAATAAACAAATGAACTTTCCAATTCATCGAGATTGCCAATAGTATATGTTCGGGTAAATGTTATCGGATGGTCGGCATAAACCTGGAACAATTCATCGGTTGGAAAATCTTTGTTCTTAAAATACTGCATCTTATCCAGCAACTTACGGATGCCTGTTTTATATGGTATCCACCCTGCACCTTTACTTTTGAAAACTCCATTAATCAGGGAGTGATACATCCATTTCTCCATTTTGGGGTGTTCAGTATTCTTAGCATCAAAATTTGCAAAGAATTTTTCCAATTCTCCATCGCTTATCTGCTTATGAAAAAGATGATAGGCGATAAAAAATAATGGAATAAATGAACGGTTGGCGTCTTTATAATAATAATACAGTTTGCAATTAATGAGAAACTCTTTAAGGCATTTAAGTGTAATTCTTATTCTTTCCCTGTTCTTAATGGCAAACTGTGCATCCGGCGCTTCAATTGCTGCCATCTCTTTCTTATGATTGTCCTGCAACAGAAATATTAACTTGATAAGGTTATCCTGTGTTAATCCTATTTCTTCATAGCTCTTTAATGTTTCTTCCAGAAAGCCTTCCATTTCCCATTCAAAACCTTTGAGTACCGATGCTACCAAATCAAAAGAAGACAACTTGGTGCCGCCATCATTTAATCTTCTAAACAGTTCAACTATTCTTTGTTTGTTGGTTATTTCATCAAATGATTTATTTACAGACACTTTTGAAATGCCAAGACAATCTGCTGTCAATGTATTTTTATAAAAAGCCTTTATATTTTTCTCAACATGCTTTCTTTGAATGGCATCTTGTATATTCTGCGTCTTTATTATCTCCTCTGCTACCTGGTCTTCATCGTTGGTATCTTTTAATCTTTTCAATAATGAACTGGCAAGATACCAGTTATGTTCAGCTATTGTTCTGTCTTCATTTCCTTTTGATTGCCTTGGAAGTTTACTTTCCTCTTTCTCAAACTTAAATTCAAATTCGGTATTATAATCGCTGTACAAATCAAAGTACAACACCTTACCATTGAAACTTCCTTTCAATCCAATATAGAAAGATTGCAATCGCTGTTGCCCGTCAATAACGAAATGCTGCAATTGAGTAAGTGAATCTACTTGCCTTGAATTAATGATGCCACCATCTTTTGTAAAAGAGCGGTAATTAAACAACGGCTTACTTCCTTTTTCTTCCTCAATCACCATTATACCACCAAAGGAATCTCCTTTCAAGAGTGTATCAAACAGTAACTCCATTTTTTCCTCATCCCAAACCAAACGCCTTTGTATTACGGGGAGAACGAATTTTTCTTCTTCTATTTCATTGATTACATCTGATATTTTATACGATTTCCAGATTGCCATAAACAGGTAGTTAGTGAACTGCTAATTTAAACTGATTTTCTCAATTATAAGGGAGACCCGGCACAGTCCTTCTGTCTTTTCAACTATTCTCCATTAATAAAAAGATAACAGAACCACTGTGCCGGACAATGAAAATGGGAATTGAGTTTGGCTATCGGCAGATATACATAACCTGTCCTGCCAAACACAATTCCAGATAACCAAAGAAGCCATGTAGATTTGTATTCTAAATCTGACTGCTATATGTTGATTTTTGCTTACGGCTCTAATATGAATTTAAACAGGCTTACACAAAGGGTTCCTTCAGCAGTGAAAGTTTGTAACGTATTTCTTCCGGGATATAAATTAGTTTGTAATAAGGTTAGCAAGAAAGACGGGTCTGCAAAAGCGAATATTGTAAAGACTGATAATCTTGGTGAATTGGTTTGGGGAGTTTTGTTTTACATTAACAGTAATGAGAAACCTTTGCTTGATAAAGCAGAAGGTTTAGGTATGGGTTACAATGAGGATACATTGACATTTTCTGATGAAACCAATAACCCTTACGTTGCCCAAGTTTATATTGCCGATAGTAAAACGATAGACAATAATTTGCTGCCCTTTGATTGGTATAAAGATTTTATTGTAAGCGGAGCCATTCAAAATAAATTACCTGTTGAGTATATATCTCAACTAAAGTCTATGGGCTTCGTTCATGACCACGACGAAAAAAGGCGAACAGAAAACTATGCTATTCTTTCAGGCAAGTAGTATTTTGTTGTTATCAGCTTTAAATCTTTGTGCATCTTCTGTTGCGACGCTCCGTTCATCGTTCTGTTCTTCTATCATTAATAGAACCGGCGCAATCCTTGCCCGTCCTGTCAGACGGGCTTTCACCGTTTACATAAATCGTTACTCCTTCGTCATAACGAAACGGCGAAACCATTACGCCGGGTAAAGATTATTGGGAATTGAGATTGGCTTTTCTGCCAGATACACAAAAACTAACCTGCCAAACACAATTCCACACATCCAGGTATTCCAGATACTTTAAAGAATCCTTTTCTCATCTCTAAAGAAAGAATCTGCAAATATTATTAACCCGTTTTGTAAGAAAATGGGTAAAAGCGAAAGCGAAGTTATGCGGCTGCGATAATGATTTATCAAAGTGCAAAAAGACTACGGCATAAACAAGCATATCCCACACTACTTAAGATTTTATTTATTCCGTTTCCTTTTTGCTTCCCTGCAGCCGCCTTACTGTAATGCTTTCTTTTTTTCCATTTTTTCTTTTACAAAACATTTTTTTTTCATCATCAGAACACAATTAAACAATCATTTTTTAAACATTTAAAATTTCATGTTATGGAAATCATCGGACGAGTAACAGCAGACGCAACCGTTAGCGAAACAAAAGCAGGGAAAAAAGTGGTGAACTTTTCTATTGCTATTAACGACACCTACAAAACAAAAGGCAGTGATGAGGTACAGAAAATTACAACCTATGTAAACTGTGCTTACTGGATTAATCCGGGCATAGCACCGTATTTAACCAAAGGCTCATTAGTTGAGTGCAATGGCCGTGTTGGTGCAAACGCCTGGACAAACAAAGAAGGCGAAGTAAAAGCCAGCCTTACCTTTCATGTAAACAGTATTAAACTACATGGCAAACCAAACGGCGGCAGTAATACAACTGCACCAGTTGTACCAATGAGCACTGCATCAGCAGCCCTTTCAGAAGTTGCAGAAGACTTACCATTTTAAACAAACAGGCATCCCGTCAAAAGGCGGGATGCTTTTCATTTTTTAATCAACCAAAAATTTACAACTATGGCACACAATATCAATTTTAATGAGCAAACAGGTAAACACAGTTTTTTTTCAGTAAAAGAAAAAGCATGGCACGGTTTAGGGCAGATAGTGCAGGACTATCCCAACAGCGCAGCAGCATTGCAATTTGCAGGGCTTGATTTTGAAGTTTGCAAAAGACCCAATATTCACCGGCTTGATAATGGCAATGAGATTATTTCTACCAGTTCATTTTATACTTACCGCCCTGATACCAACGCAATATTAGGCGACCGTTTAGGGAAAGATTATGAAGTAGTACAAAATGTAGATGCCTTTAGTTTCTTTGATGCGATTGTAGAGGGTGATGGCATACAATACGAAACTGCAGGAGCATTAGGCAAGGGTGAAAAGATTTTTATTACTGCTAAATTACCGGGTTACATTAAAGTAGGAAGTGATGATATGATTGAAAAGTATTTATTTCTTACCACTTCACATGATGGGTTTGGCAGTATAATGGCGGCTTTTACGCCGATAAGAATTGTTTGCAACAACACCCTTAATGCTGCTTTAAAAAGCTGTAGCAATGCTATTAAAATACGCCACACCGCCAATGTAAAAGAACGGCTGGAAGAAGCCCATAAAGTAATGGGCATATCCAACCAGCTTTCTGTACAGTTAGAAGGCATTTTTAACCAATGGGCAAAAGTTAGTATTACAGATAAAGAAGTGCAGAAATTGATACAGCTTGCAATGGTGCCAAACAAAGAAGTGTTGCAGAACATTGAAAAAGGTGAACTGGATGAACTAAGTACCTGCTTTAAAAATATGTGTGAAGAGGTATATGAATACAATATGACCAGCCCATCGCAACAATATGAAACCACAAAGGGAACTGTGTTTGGTACATACAATGCCATTACCGGCTATTTTCAAAATGTGCGACATTACAAAGACGATGAAGCCAAAATGAAATCATTATTGTATGGCGGCACGGCACAGTTAAGAACGCAAAAAGCATTTCAGCTTTGTGAGAGTTTTGTAAAGTGTGAGTTCGCAGGTAACTGGAGTTAATTAAAGTTTAAGGGGCATTGTAAGATGCCCCTTAAACTTATAAAAAAGCTGCCCCGCAACATTATAATAGAGTTTATAAAATGGCGGGGCAGCTTGGTTTTTTTGTAACTTTAGCTAATTTATTTCAGTTAACGCATAGTCTTAAATAAATAAGAATGTTTCGTCTAAAATATACCGAAATACCTGGCAATCCCAGTAAGATAAATAGAGAATTCATAGGAAATCCGACTAATGAATTCACAGAAATGTATGAAAGGTTTACTGGGTTTTATGCAATTAAGAACCTAATTGCCGATGATGAATTACATAGACGGCCTTTAAAACTTAAAAAAGATAGAATATGCAGGTTTTGTAAAGCAAAATATAGCAAAGAAGAAAAATTTAAGTCAAAAGCACACCTGTTACCTGAGTTAATCGGAAATAAATACCTTCTTTCAGATTTTGAATGCGATAAATGTAATAGTCTGTTTGGCAAATATGAAAACGATTTGGCAAATTTTATTGGGGTAAGTCGGGCCTTCAATTTTTCTAATGCGAAAGCAGGTGGCCTTAAATTTAAATCGCCTGATAAAACATTCATAGTGCAAAAAGATTATGAGGCAGCAGATGACATTGCTAAACTAAGAATTGAATCACACGAACAAGAAAATAATCATTTTACTTTAGATGCCGAGAACAAAAAGGTTACTTTTCATACTATACGACCGTCTTATAATCCCAACAATGTTTACAAGTCATTTTTAAAAATGGGGCTGTCGGTTTTGCCTGATGAATTGGTTGATGATTATGAAATCGCTTTTGCAATGCTTCAGTCAAAGAGAAAAAATGAAGAGTCAGACAATCCACTCTATAAACTAAATGTATATGTACATCCAGGCCCAGCATTCCCATCGCCAATGATTATTCTTTTTGAAAAAAAGGAAAAGACAGAGATGGTGCCAATGCATATAGTTTGTATCATGTTTCATAATTATACCTATCAACTAACGCTTCCATTAAACAAAACTGATAAATGGATGTTTGATGGAATAAAAACAGTTACAGTACCTAATATACCGCCATTTATAGATAAGCATTTTGCTGAAAAGTTTGGAATGCCCAAAGGGCATCGTCTCAATTTTAATCTTGATGAACTAAAAAGAAATGAAAAACACGATGTGACGTTTTCATTTGAAGATTTCACAGATACCCGGCTAAGTGAATAGCTAATTAATAAATCCGCAACGCTGATTTAATACTAAAGAAATAGTATTAATTTTTCTTCATTAATTTCCCACAAAGTTCCCCTTTTGTCTCCGTGGCGGCAATGAAATTCCGGCATAAAGAAAACTATTCCTACATAGCTTTAGATACTATTTATTCCGTTGCTTCATTGCCTTGGTCGCCAAAAGGCGGGTGAGGTTCCATAATTAATTTCTAAACCTTTAAAATGAAATGTTATGGAACAGTTAGGAATGAATTTTCCAGAATGGACAAGAGTAGCAGAAGTAGAATTGGTTTATAAAACAACAGTAAAAGCTTCTGAAAGACCAAAGATTAGCAGCGTTAAAGATTGCTATCAATTGCTGAAAGAATTATGGAATGAAAACACCATCGAGATGCAGGAAGAATTTAAAGTGATGTTATTAAACAGAGGCAACAAAGTAATTGGTGTTTATGAAGCATCTGCTGGTGGTTTAACTGGCACAGTAGCCGACCCAAGATTGATACTGGCTGCTGCTATTAAATCTTTAGCTGTGTCAATCATACTTTCTCACAATCATCCTTCAGGAAATTTAAAACCAAGCCGGGCAGATGAAGAATTAACCCAAAAAATAAAAGCTGCTGCTGCATACCACGATATAAAAGTGATAGACCACATTATTATCACCAGCGAAGGATATTACAGCTTTGCGAATGAGGGGCTTTTATAGCCCTTTTTTATGCTCTCGAAATGCTGTAAGTGGTTGAAATTGCCCCTTATAAGCTATATTTACAACTAACTCCTTTAGTAGGATGCCATTAAGCTGGAATGAAATAAAAAGCAGGGCCACCGCCTTCAGCAAAAATGGGGAAATGAAGTAAGCGAAGGTGGTCAAGCAAAATTATTTTGCATGGTTACTTTATCAATTCTTCAACGGGATACAGGATATGAATAGAAAGGATTATATAGATAAAATTGCCAAATACCTTGCAAGATTTGTAGAGGAGGTAAAGTCATATAATGACATGAACCTTTATGATATAAATATTCACTCCGAAAATGCTTTGATACCAATATTAAATGCAGTTTTTGATATAAAGCTTGAAAATGCCAATTCTTCCCACAAAAAAAATTATCCATCTGTTGATTTAATTGATGATGCAAATAAAGTTGCATTTCAGGTTACATCCACTGCAAGTTTAGAGAAGGTGAAAAATACCTTACAGAAATTTGGGGAAAATAATCTCCAGGCAAAATACGAAACGCTTTACGTTTACATTTTAACCCAAAAAGAAGAAAAGTATTCGGAGAAGATTATTAAAGAAAATACTCCTGAAGGTTTTGACTTTAATATTGCTAACCATATTATTGATATTAGTGACCTTAGAAGCAGAATTACCTATATCCAATCATTAGAAAAACTTGAGCACATTGCAAGGTTATGTGAGCATGAATTTTCAGATGTTCAAATAGAATCGAGGAATAAAAAATTCCAATCTGGGTTCTTAAAAAACGAACCCGAAAATCTTCACCTGAATTTTCTTCCAATAGGGTTTCCTGATAAAATGTATGTCGCTGACCTTAATCTTGATGAAGAATTAATTATAGAAAACTTAAATCAATGGAGAGTAGATAAAGGGTTAAGAAAAAGAAATAGTTTTCGGACAGATGAGCTTTTAAGAAATGCAATGATAGCTAAAGAAGTTTATTTGCAAGATTACATTCTTAGAGAAAATAAGCTGTTAACCTTACGGGATTTGTTTGACTCCAAAGACCCTTTGTTTCAGTTTGTAGATAAAGGAACAATAACAGAAATTGACCCAGCAGAATATTATACTTCCAGCGAGGTATATGAGAGAAATTTTAAAAACCTTTTGCGTCAGCACTTAATTGAAAAATGCAAGAGCAGGAATATGGAATGGGTCGGTAAAAAAGGCTTGCTACGGTTTAGAAATAGTAAGGCAAATCCAAATGAAAAGAAGGTAAGATGGAAGGGGAAAAATGAATCAACAAAAACGGCCATTTTCAAAATGATAAATAAAAAGGAGGGCCACGTTATTTGCTTCAGAAGCATGGCATTTAGACCTTCCTTTGAACTGATTGGAAAAGATTGGTTTTTGGTTATTAATCCCACTTGGAGTTTTTCAAATCCTGGTGGATTTAAACCTTCAAGATTTGAAGAAAGTTATTTATCCGGTCTTAAACGGCAGGAGAATAATAATACTGTTTATTATCAGTATCGGTTTTTTGGCTATTATCTGGCTTATCAGGATTTATTTACTGACAGATATCCTTTCATTAAGATAAACAGGCTATCGCCGTTAAGTTTCATTCCAAAATTGGATGATTCCAAATGGTTGCCCCCGAAAGAATTTGTCCCCAAAAATGAGCATGAAATTAATCTGAATCCAGACATAGAACTATCAAAATCATTATTCGATTGATGAAGCTAAGATATATCGAAGAGCCCTCTTTACAGTTCGGGTCAAATCAACATGTTTGTCCCAAAGGTGGTATTGTTTCATATAATCCGTTTGACATCAACAATGTGAGACCTGAGAAGATTGTTTTGGGATTCGTTGGTAAAAGTGAAAGTGTTGATTTGGTAGCAGATTGGGTTAAGTCTTGTAAGTATGAAATTGAAGGCAAGAAACCCAAAAAAGGTAAACGAATTATTACAAATCTTTTTCCTGGATTTTGTGGCTTTAATAAAAATGCTGGTTTCAAAAGCGAAGTAACATTTGATGATACTTATTTACGAAAAATCAATAACTCAGATATTGAAGATATTTTAAAGAAAAATGACAGCCTTGAAAAAATAATTCAGTTAATTGCTGACCTGTATTTAGCAGAAATAAAATATCTATCGAAAAACAAAAGCCCGGATGTTATTCTTTGTGTAATAACAGAGGATTTAGTGAAGCATCTTGTAGAAGCAACTTTTGAACCTCAAACAGATGAAGAACTTATTATTTCGAAAGAAGAAATTGAAGACGATGTAACTGAAAAAGAAAAGAACTTTCGCCGGTATTTAAAGGCTAAAGCGATGCAATACAATATTCCCATTCAGATTGTAAGAGATAGGATTGCAAACCCAACTGCAGAAATGCAAGACCCAGCTACCATTGCTTGGAATTTCTTTACAGCGTTGTATTATAAATCTTCAGGAACTCCGTGGGCTTTGATAAGAAAAGATATGTCCGAAACTACTTGTTACGCTGGAATAAGTTTTTATAAAAGCAGGGATAAAAAGACAACACAAACAAGCATTGCACAAATATTTAACGAATTAGGCAAGGGGGTTATTTTACGTGGAGAAGAGATAGTAAAGCCCAAAAATGATAATATTCCGCACCTGAAAGAAGAGCAAGCTTTTAACTTGCTTGATTTATCGTTAAAAGAATATCACGATGCGGTAAAACAAACGCCGAAAAGGCTTGTACTCCATAAGACTTCAAATTTTAATGAAGCTGAGATAGAAGGGTTTAAGCAAGCTGCAAAAAAGTATTTCATCCATCAGGTAGATTTAATTACAATAATTGATTCGGACTTCAGGCTTTATCGTGAAAATTCATACCCACCTTTAAGGGGAACTCAATTAAGTTTTAGCGATAAACATCATCTGCTTTACACAAGGGGTTCTGTGCCGTATTTTGAAACTTATACTGGCAAGTATATTCCAAGCCCTGTTGAAGTAAGGTTGTATGAGTATGATGAATCACCAAACTTAATTTGTGATGAGATACTTGCTTTAACCAAGATGAACTGGAATAATACTCAATTTGACCGGCGATTACCAATCACTATTGAGTGTGCAAGAAGGGTTGGGGAAATTTTGAAATACTTAGATGAAGGTGATGAAATGGCATTGCGCTACAGCTTTTACATGTAATATTTACTTTCAAATCTTCCAGAAAAAAAAGTTTTTTTTATTGATTATCCATTGCCAATTTTAAAGCCCTTAAAATACTATTATTTCCGTTTGGATTTGCTGCTTCCATATCATACCAATTCCCCTCTTTAGTCTTATGTAATTTGTAATTTTCACCGACAGAACTTGTAATAAAATATTCATCCAAAACAGCAACTGCTGCACCTAAAGTATTGATGATTTCTACCTGCTTTATTGTGTAAAAAAACCGGCTATCATCGTCCAAAACAATCTCCATAATTTCTGCAATTTTTATATCCATTTCCATATGGTAAAAATAACACTTCTGCAGCTAATGAAATCTTAAGTGTTGTCTGACTAAAAATTAGCCAAGCAAACAGCAATGCTGGTACATTTTTTACACATGTTTTACTATGACTTTACAAGGGCATAAGATATTCTCAACGGATAGATTTTACAAAGGCATAATGTGCCGTGTCTTGCACATGGCAAGATGTACAAACGTTATACGTTTGGGTCATCTTGCCCTTCACTCCGGAGTCGCTTCGGGGTATTGAAACAGAAAACGACAAACCATGAAGAAAAGTGAAAAAGAAGTGAGGCGGAAAATGGTAGTGGTGAGAATGAATGAAACTGAATTCAATCAGCTTGAAAAATTTCAACAACAAACTACCGAAAAAGATACCAGCAGTTATCTGCGGAAAGTAGTACTGCAAAAACCTGTTACAGTGAAGTACAGAAATGAAAGCGCAGATGATTTTTTACTGGACATGCTAAGCCTGAAAAAAGAACTCAATGCAATCGGCAATAATTTTAACCAGGCTGTCCACAAACTGCACCTGCTGGATAAGATACCTGAATTCAGGCTGTGGGTGCAACAGTATGATAGCTTACAAAAAGCACTAATCGGTAAAGTGGATGAAATCAAATTACGGATGAACCAACTCTATGAGCAATGGTTGCAAAAATAACCATACCGAAAAGTATTGAAGCTGCACTCAACTACAACGAGAAGAAGGTGCAGAAAGGGAACGCTGTTTGTCTTCATGCAGCCAATTATCTTAAAGACGCAAACGAAATGAATTTTTATCAGAAGCTGGGTGGTTTTCAAAGACTGAATAGTTTGAATGAAAGAGCCACCACCAAAACATTGCATGTCTCACTCAATTTTGACCCATCAGAAAAGCTGCCAGAAAATAAGCTGTTACAGATTGCAAGCGACTATATGCAAAAGATTGGATTTGGTGAACAGCCTTACTTAGTTTACAAACATGAAGATGCCGGACATCCGCACATACACATAGTAAGCACTACTATCAAAGCTGATGGCAGCAGGATTAACACCCACAACATCGGCAGAAACCAGGGTGAAAAAGCAAGAAAGGAAATTGAGCAAACCTATGGATTGATAAAAGCAGAAAGGCAACAGCAATTAAGAAGCCCCGGCATTAAAGCTGTTGATATTGAAAAAGTGATTTATGGAAAGCATGAAACTAAAAGAAGCATTTCAAATGTAGTAAGCGCTGTTTTCAGCAGCTATAAGTTTTGTTCATTGCCGGAGTTTAACGCAGCACTCAAACAATTCAATGTAGTTGCTGACAGAGGCAAGGAAGATGGAAGGATTTACAAGAACCGTGGATTGGTTTATCGGGTGCTGGATGCAGATGGAAACAAAGTCGGTGTTCCTATTAAAGCAAGTTCTATTTCCTGTAAGCCAACTTTGGATAACCTGGAGAAGAAATTTACAGCAAATGAAACAGCAAAAGAAACCCTGAAACCTTTTGTAAAGGTCAAGCTTGATGATTGCCTTGCTCAATCACCGGCAACTATGAAAGACTTGATTGAGCATTTAAAGAATAAAAATATTTACACATTGCTTCGTCAAAATACCGAAGGCAGGTTGTATGGAATAACGTTTGTTGACAACCAAAATAAATGTGTGTTCAATGGAAGTGATTTAGGCAAGGGTTACAGTGCGGCGGCTATTCAAAGCAATCTCTCAAATCCTTCACTTGATAAAACAGTCAGGCAGGAAGAAAAGGAAAGCAGCCATTCCTCAGGCAGTGTTGGTAAGGAAATGTTTGTTGCAAAAGACAAGGAGAAGGCAAATACAATCCCTGCAACTAAAGACAACCTGCTTGATACATTGCTATCAACAAAAGAGCAATTTGGAAACACGCCTTACTCACTGCTGAAAAAGAAACGGAAGAAAAAAAGGAAGAATCCAAATTCATAATTCTAAAATTAGTGTCATGTCAGTTACAGGAGAGAATGAACAGGGGCTGCGGAAAATAATTGACCTCACCAGGTTTGCCAGCATATTTATTTTGCTGCTGCATTTTTATTATTTCTGTTACCGGGCTTTTGAGCAGTGGGAAATCACCAGCACTATTACAGACAGGTTGATGAAAAATATCAGTCAGACAGGATTGTTTAGTGGAGTGTTTGTTTCAAAATTAATTGCGGTGGGTTTGCTTATCATTTCCTTGCTGGGAGCACAGGGCAAAAAAGATGAAAAAATAAACAAGCGAAGTATCGCCGCATATCTGTTGATTGGCTTGCTTCTTTTCTTTGGCAGTAGTTGGTTCTTTCGGTCGAACGAAACGATTGAAATAGTTGCCGTGGTTTACATGGTTGTCACCGGTATTGGTTTTTTATTAATACTCGCCGGAGGAAACTTACTGAGCCGTTTAATCAAACTCAATCTTTCAGATGATGTATTTAACTCACTCAATGAAACCTTTCCGCAGGAAGAACGGTTGCTCACCAATGAATACTCCATCAATTTGCCCGCCAAATACTATTTGAAAAGTCAGATAAGAAAAAGTTGGATAAACATCATCAATCCATTCAGAGGACTTTTAGTTATTGGCAGCCCTGGCGCAGGTAAAAGCTGGTTTGTTATTCAGCATGTCATCAAACAACATATAGAAAAAGGCTTTGCCATGTTTGTGTATGACTTTAAATACGATGATTTGAGCAGGATTGTTTACAACTGGCTGCAGCAAAACAAACACAACTATTCCATTAAGCCATCTTTCTTCGTCATCAACTTCGACAACCTTTCTGTATCACACCGCTGCAATCCGCTTGACCCAAACAGTATGAATGATATTACTGATGCTACAGAAAGTGCCAGAACAATTTTATTAGGGTTGAACAGGGAATGGATTAACAAGCAGGGAGATTTTTTTGTGGAATCACCCATCAATTTTGTCACGGCTGTTATATGGTTCTTACGAAAGTATGCCGATGGAAAATATTGCACCCTGCCGCATGTAATAGAACTGATGCAGGCAGAGTATGATGAATTGTTTCCGGTACTAAACACACAGCCAGAAATTGAAGTGCTGGTAAATCCTTTTATTACCGCTTATCAAAATGATGCGATGGAGCAATTGGAAGGACAAGTAGCTTCTGCAAAAATTGGTATGGCAAGGCTTGCTGCTCCACAGTTGTATTGGGTATTATCGGGTAATGATTTTACGTTGGACATTAACAACCCTAAACATCCAAAAATTGTTTGTGTGGGCAACAACCCGGAGAAGCAGCAAATCTATGGTGCGGTTTTGTCACTCTATGTTTCCCGGTTGGTACGTCAAGTAAACAAAAAAGGGATGCAGAAATGCAGTTTGGTCTTTGATGAATTCCCCACCATCTATTTCAACAATATTGACAGCCTTATTGCCACCGCAAGAAGTAATAAAGTTGCCACCACTCTGGCCATGCAGGATTTTAGTCAATTGAAAAAAGATTATGGCCGGGAGCAAGCTGATGTAATTGTAAACATCACTGGCAACATCATCAGCGGCCAGGTGATGGGTGAAACTTCAAAACTGTTAAGTGAACGGTTCGGAAAAATAATGCAGGACAGGCAGAGTGTTTCCATCAATCGTATGGATACTTCCATCAGCCACAGCAAACAATTGGATGCTGCCATACCTGCCAGCAAAATTGCTGCCCTTTCTTCCGGTGAGTTCGTTGGTATGGTTGCCGATGACCCGTTAGAGAAAATCAAACTTAAAATGTTTCATTCCGAAATTATAAACGACCATGAAAAGCTAAATGCAGAGGTTAGCAACTACCGGGATATTCCTGCTGTTTCCAATGTTACCCAACAGCAGGTGCTGGACAATTATTACCAGGTGAAGATGGATATTAAGCGGTTGATTGGGGAGGAAGTGGAGAGGTTGAAGGCCGAGAAATCTGGTACTAAATAATTGAAGGCAAAAACAAAAAATTTTATTAGTTAGGATTCCTTACTATATTTGTTCTTTCAATAACTAAAAATTTTATACAATGTCAGAACAAATTAAGGGTTATGCCTATGGGCAAGTGGGACAATCACCAGTAAGTATTGCCGATTTAGAACTGCTTAAAAAAACAGTGCTGTTTACCTCTGAAGATGAGAAGAATCTGCGATTGGCGGGGGAAGTATTAAAAGACCAAACCAACGAAGTGCTTGACCTCTGGTATGGCTTTGTTGGTGGCAACGAACACCTGGTTCATTATTTTACCAGGAATGGTCAGCCAAACATGGACTATTTAACTGCTGTAAGGGCAAGATTCGGGCAATGGATTATGGATTTATGCAACCGGCCATACGGCCAGGACTGGTTAAACTATCAACACGAAATTGCTTTGCGGCACCATAGCAGCAAAAAGAATAAAACAGATGGTGTAGATACAGTTCCCATTATTCATTACCGCTATATGGTAGCATTTATATTTCCCATTACAGCAACTATAAAAGGTTTTTTAGCCAAAAAAGGACACAGCGCTGAGGCAGTTGAAGCAATGTATGCTGCATGGTTTAAAGCCGTAACCCTCACAGTCATTCTCTGGACGTATCCGTATATCACTAAAGGTGAATTCTAAAATAACATCATATTTTAAAAGAATAGGAATAGCCGGATTTATTTTCTTCCTGCTAAAGGGGTTAATCTGGCTATTCATCTTTTTATTTTTAAAATCTAAAATTTAGTAAAATGAGAGTTGCTGTTTGGGATACTTATATAACAAGGAAAGATGGCAGTATAATGCACTTCGACATTATTGCACCAGATATTATAAAAGATGAAACAATAATTCATACATTTGGTAAGGATTACTTACAATCTAAAAATCAGGATGGACAACCATTAACGGCTAAAGAGTGTCGCTTTTGTCATATAGAGGCAGCTACTCCTGAAATGGAGGCCGCCATCAACAGAAAAGGGTATTTTATATTAGAAATGGAAAATTGCAAATAGCATGTCGGTCTTTAACTTAAAAGAACAAAACGCAAACCTCGATAGCAAGATTGTTGTCGGGTTGGAACGGCTATCACAGGTATTCAGGATATTGTTATGGGAAAAGGCAAAACAACATCGATTAAGCCCTATACAAATTCAATTGCTCATTTTTATAAAGCACCACTCTGCCGATAAATCCACCATCAGTTACCTGGCACAGGAATTTAATGTAACCAAGCCCACCATCAGTGATGCTATAAAAGTGCTGGAGCAAAAAAAGATGATTAAGAAACTGGCCGATGAAGTGGATACCCGGAGTTACACCATTCAGCTAACTGCTGCAGGAAAAAGTATCGTATCCGATACAGAACATTTTGTAAATCCCGTTACAGAAATTATAGTTGACTTTAACCTGCCTGAAAAATTAATGCTATGGCAAAACATAACAAAGCTTATAACCCAACTCCATCAATCAGGGGCCATCAGTGTACAACGTACCTGCCATTACTGTAAACATTTCTCCACAAAAAACGAAGCTCCTTACTGCAGATTATTAGAGCAAAAACTGCTACCGCAGGATGTCAGAATTGATTGTGCTGAGTTTGAGGTGGTTTAGTTATTTTTTAATACTTCTAATACTTTCCATGTTCAGCAACAGCAGGTGCTGGATAATTATTACCGTGAAGATGGATATTAAGAGGCTGATTGGGGAGGAAGTAAGGAGGTTGAAGGCGGAGAAGGGTGATAAATAGTTGAAAAATTGATGCTTGCTGTCCATTTAATTGACCTCTAAACCCTTGTAATCCATTATTTTTGACCAAAGAATGATGAAATACTAATTATTTTAGTATTTTTGAACTAAACCAATTACTCTCAGGCTTATAAACTTATGACTCCAAAGGAATTCTATATTGATTTTGATTTCACAGAGGTTCAAAATGTGCGTAAAGAAAACCTCTCTTCCGATTTGGAAGAAATAAGTTATTTAGGGGTTGATAAGGTTTATTTGTCCGGTGATTATCCTGCTATTTTATTTAAAGAAATAAATCATTTCGATGAAGGTACATTAAAAGACATTGCCCGGATTCAACACCTATGTTGGAATTATCGAAAAGTTATTTTTTTATTTATTTTATCCAAAACAGAAATTAGAATTTATAACTGCTCTAAAAAACCGTTCAATTACGAAAATACAAGCCTTAAATTATCTGATGAATTAGAAAAGTTAGAAATCATTCGTTCTGATTTTGATAATTTGAAAGCACTTCATAACATCAAAGAACTATTTTCCAGGGTTGCTGTTGATTGCGGCCTTCTATGGACTACGGAAAACAAACTAAGAGATAAGATTTCATTACAGGAAAGAATTGATAAATATTTGGTTAAATCACTTTTGAATGCTGCAAAGCAGCTTAAGAAATTAGAATTATCAGACGAAGTCATTCATAGTTTATTGATGCGTTCTATTTTCATTATGTATTTAGAAGATAAGGGGGCAGCAAAAGAAACCAATTTATATAAAAAAATATTGCCTGGTGCTATCAGCTATATTGATATTCTTGCAGACAAAGATTCCACCTATTCAATTTTTGAAAAAGTGGAAGACCACTTTAATGGTAATGTATTTCCATTAATACCTGGAGAAAAGAAGACGGTTACAGAAAAACATCTTGATGTAATAAAAAAATGCCTTTTTGATGGTGATTTAACTGGTACACCAAAATTGTTTAATGAATGGAGACTCTTCCGGTTTGATATAATTCAAATTGAATTACTAAGTGAAATCTATGAGCATTTTCTGGAAGAGTTTAAAGAAAGTCAAAAAGAAAAAGCAGGGCAGTATTACACTCCACCATCTTTAGTGGAATTAATACTGAATGAAAAACTAAAATTTAAAAACGAAACCCAGTGGCAATTTAAAATCCTTGACCCAGCTTGCGGTTCAGGAATTTTCTTGGTTGAAAGCTTCAAGCGGTTAGTTAAACGATGGAAGAATGCTCACCCTGGTCAACAAATAAGTTTTGGTGATTTAAGAGAAATTCTTGAAAAAAATATTTTTGGGATTGAATATGACCGATTGGCAATCAGGGTTACAGCTTTCAGTTTATATCTAGCAATGCTGGAACATTTAAACCCGAGAACTCTATGGATTGATAAGCGATATAGATTTCCTTATTTAATTTTCGACCCGAAAGATAAAGCCTTAAAAAAACAAGGCAATAATTTACTCAGACAAGATAGTATTGGTGAGGTGGCGGCAGATTGTTTTGGCGATATTGATTTAGTGGTAGGAAATCCTCCGTTTGGTTCTAAAATTGACCTCCCTTCTATTAAGGATTACTGCACCAAAAATGACTTTGGGCAAGATATGGTAATTCCTTTTTTACATAAATCAATCAGTTTTGCTCCAAGGGGTTCAATAGCTTTGATATTTAATACCAAGATTTTAACCAATAAGGAAGGTACATTTAAAAATTTTAGAAGGTGGTTATTTAATGACACCTATGTCGAAAAGGTTTACAACTTCTCAATATTTAGAAAGACACCGAAAACATTTGGGGGGCAACTTTTTTCCTCTGCTGTAGGCCCTGTTAGCATTGCATTTTATCAAAGTAAACTGCCACAAAAACAAAGTGCTACTATTGAATACTGGGCTCCTAAAACTTATGTGAAAAGCAGTTTGACAGAAGGAGTAATAATTGATTCTACAGATATAAAATTTCTTCCAAGAAATGAGTGCCAGAACCCCTCTACACAAATTTGGAAGATTGCTATGTGGGGAACATTGGAGGATTTTAATTTGATTACCAAGTTAGAAAAGCTGTCAACCCTCTCTGACCTGTTTAAGGAAAAAAAACTTAGTAAAGGGCTTGGATTGCAATTTATGGACAGCACAACAGAGAGGCCTATTCGTAACGAAGAGATTTCCAAACTTCCATATTTGAAACCAGAAAACATTAAGCGATACTTTACTTCACGAAATGAGTTTAGCAAGTTGATTGATGATGTAACAGAAGCCTCAGCCCTTATATACAAAAAATTCTATAAAATTCAGGGAAATAATCCTTTAAAAGAAATCAAAGACTTCAGGAGACTAAATAAAAAGGAAGTATTTTATTCACCCCACTTAGTAATTAAAAAAGGATTAAGTGATAAAAAATTATGTGCCTCATACCTTGATAAAAACTGCACTTTCAATAGCAAGGTTTTAGGTGTTGCAGGAGGCTCAAAACAACTTCTGCAATCTATCGCATCAATTGTTAATTCGACTTTAGCAACATATTATCTCTTTCTTATTTCATCTTCCATAGGAATTGAAAGAGAAGAAATTCAAACAAATGAGGTTTATAGCTTACCCATAAACTATGATGAGAAAATCTACGAGCAATTAGCAGAAAAGTCAGACGAAATAAAAACCCGGATAACGGAAAATTTTCCAATGAACATTGATATTTCTGATTTGGAAAAAGATATCAATGGTATTGTTTTTAATCTTTTTTCTTTATCGGCTAAAGAACGCATCTTAGTAGATGATTTTATCAACACAGGCGTTAGTCTTTTATTTGATGGGCATAAATCATCAGCACTAAAGTCCATTACGGGAACAGAAAACAAGGCTTATGGAACTACAATTTGTACAGAGTTAAACGAATACCTCTCTTCAGAAAAACTGATTGTTAATTCTTCCGTTTTTGAAATTCGAAAAGGAATTCCTTTAAATATTGTAAAATTAACTTTTGATAAAAAGAAGAAGGAAGTAGAATCATTTGGTTCGGAAGTCTACGAAGCGTATCTATCTGCAATAAATAAATATACTCTCAAAGCATTAGCAAAGAACATTTATATTCAAAAGCAAATAAAATATTATGATGGGAATGACATTTACATAATCAAACCAAATCAAAAAAGATTTTGGAGCAGTTCAATGGCCATAAATGATGCCAGGGAATTAGTGAGTGAAATCTTGAAAATGTCATAAATGAACGGCAAGCTAAACCAAGATATAATAAATCAATTCAAACTAAAATTCGAAGGTAATTGCATTTACCTTCTATTGGACGCCTATAATTCTCTCCGAAACTCAAATCGTAAAGTAAGTGAAGAAAGTGAAAATAATATAACGGCACAGTTGATTGGATTTATGATGGAAAGCCAACTCAGGTTAGATTTGCAAATCACTTTAACAAGGGAAAACTATCTTGATACAGATGAAACTTATGATGGCCTGAAAGATGCAGACAAATCTCCACGAATTGATTTTAAATATTCTGTATGGAGTTCAAATGCTGAATTCGAATATTATATGGAAGCTAAAAATTTAGCGGAAAATAACTGGACTAAAAACTCAACAGGAGCAATTGTGGATGCTTATAAACTCAGGAAAAGATATATTGAAACGGGAATAGATAATTTTACCAGTGGCAGATATTCTAATGGTTGCCTTCTTGGTTATGTATTAGAAGGCAAGAGTCATAAAATAGTTGAGCTACTAAATCGAATACTTATTACTGAAAAGAGAGCTAAAGAGATATTGGTTAATAATAAGGCTCACAATGTTAGTTACAGTTACTACTCAAAACATGACGGAACTTCAAACCCTTTGTTGAAACATTTCATGCTTGATTTATCCTGATGCCATTCTAACCAACCAATGAAAGGATTGCAACGATGATGCCATGAAATACTGAAGCTGGTATCAAAAAAAATCACTCCAATAACTTCCCCAACTCATCCGTATCAGGCAATATCCCGTTCATTTGCACCGGTGCTTGTTTACTGGTTTTATAAGTAGCCACACCCATTGCTTTGTCAAAACTCTTAATGGCAAACTCAACAACCGTATTATTTTTCTCCTTGCAAAGCACAATACCAATACTGCTGTTTTCTTGCTGCAGTTTTACTTTTTCATCCAGTACATTCAGGTAAAAATTAAGCTGCCCTGCATCTGCAGGCTTAAATTTTCCTTTCTTCAGTTCAAAAGCCACCAGGCATTGGAGGTGGCGGTTAAAAAACAGCAGGTCAATAAAAAATTCATCACCATCCACTTCCAGCCTATATTGGTTGCCAATAAAGCAAAAGCCTTTACCCATCTGCAAAATAAAGTTGCGGATGTTTAAAACCACCTGCTGTTCAATATGGCGTTCATCATCCAGTTCATCACCGGCAATAAAATCCAGCAGGTATTCATCTTTAAATACTTTTAGTGCAGAGGGCTTCAGGGTCTCCGCCAAAGTGGCATCAAAATTGTTGGGCAGTTTCCCTTCCTTACCAAACAGGTTATTTTCAATATGATGTTCCAGCACCGTCAGCGACCAAAAATTTGCCGCCGTAGACTGGATATAGAAAATCCGGGCTTCCCAAGCCTTTACTTTAGTGATAATAGTAAAATGATGTGAGAAGCTGATGCCCGTAAAAGCCTCATAAAAGGCCTTATTTTCAATTAGGTTCGACAGTGTCGAACTAATTGAAAAAACCTCACTGGGGTCAGCCAGCCCTAATTGGTTCGACGGCGTCGAACCAATTACCAGATGGGGTGCATAAGCCTCCGCAAACAGCCTTATTTTCTTCAGGTTTCCCGACGAAAAACCTTTTAGTCCAGGCAGTTCCTTTTGCAGGTCTGCTGAAATCTGGTCAAGTACTTTAGCACCCCATTTCTGAGCCTTTATCTTCTCCGAAATCATCACCCCGGTTTTAAAGTACAACATCAGTTGCTCCCTGTTGGCCAACCTGGCTGCCACATACCGGCTTTGTACAATTTGCCTTTTAATAGACTGTATAAATTCAGTATAGCCTTTATCAATTTTCATTCTTCACAATTTTATCGTTTTTAAACTGCTTAAAATCAGGCACTAAAAAAGACCTGCAAAATTCTTATGCAGTCATAAGATTCGCAAGTCTCGTTAAATCAGGTATAAAGTGGTTCGAGAATTGTACAGTTTGGGGCACGTAAAAAGGTTGTAATTCATTGAATTACAACCTTTTTCTTTTACACTCACTGTCCCCAACTTTTTATCGTAAATTATGTTATAGGTTTTCTCTTTCATCAAAGCCAATTATCATGTTCAAACTCATCATTACAGGATTCGGTTTACTGCTGACCACTTTAGGTCTGATCAAGCCTTCTCCGACGGCACACCTGAAAAACGCGGTGTATTGCCACCCCGATGCAGCAATTAATGGTCCTGCCACTGGCATGGAAGCTTTCGCAAATGACCCTGCCTTCCAGGCCCTCCACCCTTCGCCACTCCTCATCAACTACAAAGGCAATGGAGACATGATCAGTTTTCCTACTCCCGATGGCAACAATGCCAGCGGCTACCTGGTGAAGGCAAAAAAGAAATCAGACAAATGGCTCTTTGTTTACCAGGAATGGTGGGGATTGAATGACCATATCAAAAAAATGGCGGATGTGTTTTATACTGACCTGGGTGGCGATGTGAATGTGCTTGCACTGGATATGTACGATGGCAAGTCAACATCCGATCCAAAGGAGGCAGGACAAATCATGCAGGGGCGCGACCAGAATCGCCTTCAGAATATCGTGAAAGGAGCCTACCAGCATGCCGGCAAAAAGGCAAAAGTTGCCAATGTGGGCTGGTGTTTCGGCGGTGGCTGGTCTCTTCGTTCTGCACTGATCGGTGGCAGGAACAATGTTGGTTCCGTCATTTATTATGGTATGCCGGTACGTGATGTAGAGCAATTGAAAACCCTTAACAGCGATGTGCTGGGACTCTTTGCCACTGAGCAGTATATTTCAAAAGAAATCATTGAGGACTTTGCCGCAAAGATGAAGGAAGCCAATAAAAAGCTGGAATACAAAATATTCGACGCGGTTCATGGTTTCTCCAATCCCAGCAATCCCAAATACGACGAAGAAAAAAGTAAGGAGGCTTATGGTATGGCCCTGGCTTACCTGAAGCAAAAATTCAGTTAATCGTTCGTCGCGGTTTTGAAAAACACCGGGGAAATTAACCGGCGTCAGTTATTTCTGTTACAGGTTCCTGAGCAGCCCTTGCACTGGCCCTTTGGGCAGGGGTTGGTACAGGTACCCAGGGTTTTTCGCTTTGCCTGAAACAGCCCGATGCCTGCAATTTTTCTAAAGACGCCTTCCCGTCCATATAATCTGCCAGCAGCCGGAACGCCTCAGGTTTTTCCTTTCTCAGTACCAGCAGGCTCGCATTGGTGCCGGCTTTAACGGCAATGGGAACACCGCCGCCCAGTTCTGCCCAATGGCCGCCCAGGATCAGGTTCTTCACCGGTGTCTGGTAATGCGCAATATTATTCTGCATATTTTCCTTTCCCGGCCTGGCGCCCATCATGGTGCCATTTTTATTGCCGGTATAACGCCAATGAGTAACCGGAGTTGCCACTTCATAAAAAAGGATATGCGACCTCAGTCCGGGCGCAACCTTCTCCTCCACCCTTTTCAGTAGCTTTTCGGCGATCTCTGTTTTTAGTTTCTTATACGCTTCACCCCTCACATAATTCCCGTTTTCATCCCTGGTAGTCATCCATTCTCTTTCATACTCCATATTGGCCGGCATATAGATGGTAAGGGTTCCCTGGTGTTCAGGCGCCAGTGATTTATCACGTACCGTTGCTGCCAGGATATTGACTTCAACGGTATCCGGATTGCCATTGGAATAGGCTGCATGTGGCAGGTTCTCATCAATAAGGTGTACCATTTCTTCATTGAAGCCCAGTGCTTCTGCAGGGCAATCCAGGGCAATGGAAAGGGTTACTGATGAACTGTAAAGTTCGGCACTGCGCAATTTTTTCTTCAGCTTTTCAGGTATAATATCGGCGGGCAGCATTTTTTCGTACAGGGTCTCAATATCACAGGCCGCGATCACATACTTGCTTTTCAACTCGCAGGATTTTTTGCGGTGCTCAAACCGAACGCCTACGCTGGTATTATTCTCAACCATTATTGAACTCACCCTGCTTTGGAACAAAACAGTACTGCCAAATGACTCTATATTATGCTGCAGCCATTTGGGGATCATCTGACTTCCACCATGCGGCGGGCTCTGGAAATCGCCGTAATACGCCCAGCCGATCGGCACAAAACAGCCGATCAATTCTGACTCGGCGGAAAAAATCCGCTGTAATCCAGGATCCCTGAAAAACTTGCTGAGACCTTTTTTCACGCCTTTATCGCCCTTATACATAACATAGGGTATAAAGGGAAGTACGAATTTCAGCATGCCCCACTTCGATTTTATTTTTTCCCAGGTGGTCATGGTTTCACCGGAACGGAATACACTGTTGAAATGTTTGAAGGATTTACCGATCTTTTTGGCGCTGGCAAAAAATTTCAACAGACCTTCCTTCTCATGCGGGAACTCAGCGATCAGCTGGTTGCGAAGTTCATCGGGATTATTTGTCAGCAGGTAACTGTAGTTGTTACCCTTCATCAGCCTGATTCTCTTTTGGGGGATGGCAACCGGATAGTCTTTCCCGATCACATCGAAAATCCGGCAGATCATACCGCCTGGTCCATATTGGTTGAGCCAGTGGATGGCTGTATCAAATAGGAAATTCTTCCTGCGAAACCCGGCCAGGTAACCACCCGCATGAGGTTCCTTCTCCAACACACAAACGGAGAGCCCCGCCTTGCTCAAAATGGCTGCGGCAGTTAACCCACCTGCACCTGCGCCAATTACAATCACATCATAGGAACTGTTTAAATCTGGTTTCAGCATGCGAGGAAATTACTAAACAGTTGGCATTAGTTGTACATTTGAGTAGGATATTATCTTAAAATAACGCCATTCGTTATGACAGAGACCGAAATCATTGAAAAAATAAATAAGTTCCTGGTGGAAGAATTTGAGGTAGATGCCGACAAGATAACTCCGGATGCCAAATTGAAGGAAACACTGGAACTGGACAGCCTGGATTATATCGACCTGGCTGTAGTGATAGAACATAACCTGCACTTCAAGGTTAAACCGGAGGATTTTAC
The DNA here is from genome assembly GCF_014332695.1 of Flavihumibacter stibioxidans. Lineage (GTDB taxonomy): Bacteria > Bacteroidota > Bacteroidia > Chitinophagales > Chitinophagaceae > Flavihumibacter > Flavihumibacter stibioxidans. The sequence goes on from NZ_MBUA01000001.1 coordinate 434,158, forward strand.
CCGTCTGGTAACAGTTCAGGATTTTTACAATTTTGCCATGGCGCACACCGATTAAATCATCGCCCGGTTTTATCATCCGTTTTTATAATCCATTGGCCATCGCCCGCAACCAGGAAATACACCAATAGCAGTAAAACCACTAAGGATACAATCAATTCAGGAAAGGGCCGCCATAGCTCCCTGGAAGAATTGACAAAGAAAATTGCGCCCAGTACAATCGGAATTTGAATGAGACTGGCAATGCGGGTGTATGCACCCAGGACCAACAGGATGCCTCCCAGCAAATGAGCCACAAAAATATAGTGTCCCAATACAACCATTGCAAACTCCGGCATGGGAAGATTGGCATCCACACGTGCCAGCAATTCGCTCATGTTGTAAACGAACTGCACCCCTTTTATGCAAAGGAAGATTCCCAGTGCTATCCGAATAATGTCCATCCAGCGGGGATGATGCCTGTCACCCCATAATTCAACGCGGTGTAGGAGATTCATATAGCTTGCTTTAAGGTGAATAGAAAGAACTCACCTGAATATACGAAATCTTCCGTACATAACCTGAACTACCTTCAGGGTGGACCCGGGAAATGTCACCCGTTGCTTTCACCCGTCGGGTGCCACCCGTCGGGTCGCACCCGACGGGTGAAGTTTTTCCGCAGCAAGGATGTTTTCAATCCCCTTCAGAACGGCATCGGGGTTGAATGAAATGCTGGAAATGCCCTCTTCCACAAGGAATTGTGCAAACTCGGGGTAATCACTTGGGGCCTGCCCGCAGAGACCCACCGGCCGGCCGGCCTTCCGGCCCCTGCGGATCATATCAGCGATCATCGCCATCGGAGCAGGATTGAGTTCACTGAACAGGTCGCTGATGATAGCCGAATCGCGGTCTATGCCAAGGGTTAGCTGCGTTAGATCATTGGAACCAATTGAAAAGCCATCAAAGAGTTCAGCAAAGGATTCTGCCATCAGGACATTACTCGGGATCTCGGCCATCATATATATTTCAAGGCTGGGATCCGCCTGCCTGTCGAGGCCATCTTCTTTCATTACCTGCAGAACCTTTTTGCCTTCCTCAACCGTGCGGCAGAACGGAATCATCACTTTGGTATTGATCAGGCCCATCTCTTCCCGTACTTTTTTTACCGCCAGGCATTCCAGCCTGAATCCGTCGCGGTACATGGGGTGGTAATATCTCGAAGCCCCCCTGAATCCCAGCATGGGGTTCTCTTCCAGTGGTTCAAAAGCTGTTCCGCCCAGCAGTCCGGCATATTCGTTGGTCTTGAAATCACTCATTCGCAGGATCACCGGCCTGGGGTAAAATGCTGCAGCAATGGTGGCAATTCCCTCTGCCAGCTTATCAATAAAATAGGCCGGCTTATCGGTATATCCGCAGGTCAGGTTGGTGATTACCTGTTTCACCGTTTCATCCTTTACTTTATCAAACTGGAGGAGTGCCATCGGGTGAATCTTCACCGAGTGGGTAATGATAAATTCCATGCGCATCAATCCCACCCCATTATTCGGATAAAAAGAAAGGGAAAATGCCTTTTCAGGGTCACCAACGATCAGCATAACCTCTGTTCTTTCCGGCAGACTGAATGTGGAACAATCTATCTCTTTTGCACTGACCGGCAGAATACCATCATATATAAACCCGGTCTTACCCTCACAACATGACACTGTTATTTCCTGCCCGTCTTTCAATGCATCGGTAATATTTCCGCATCCGACTACCGCAGGCACACCCAACTCACGTGCAACAATAGACGCGTGACTGGTACGGCCACCTTTATTGGTTATTATGGCTGCTGCCTTTTTAAGGATCGGGTCCCAGTCGGGGCTGGTGAGGTTAGTGACCAGAATTTCCCCGGCAGCCAGCTTATCCGACTGAGCGGGACTATCCAGCAGCCTGACCTTACCGGTAGCCACTGCTGATCCCACCGCCTGGCCGGAACCCAGCCTGGTTCCTTTTTTTCCAATAGTGTACTCGGTGATCAGGGCATTATTTTTCCTGCTCTGGACAGTTTCTGGCCTTGCCTGCAGGATATACAACAGCCCGTCATTGCCATCTTTGGCCCATTCGATATCCATTGGCCTGCCATAAAGGTCCTCAATATTCAGGCACCAATTACCCAGCTCATTGATCTCCTCATTGGTCAGTACAAATTTCCTCCGCAGGTCTGATGGCGTTTTTCGGTTAGTGGTGGATGTTACCCCTTCGGCGTTTTTTTCATACACCATCATCCATTCCTTATCACCCATTCTTCTTTGCAGAATAGCATTCTTCCCCTGCCGAAGCGTGGGTTTAAAGAGGAGAAATTCATCGGGGTTGACTATACCCTGCACAATGTTTTCACCAAGTCCCCATACACCGCTCAGGTGAATCAGGTCGCGGAAACCTGATTCAGGTTCCAGAGTAAAGGCAACACCTGAAGAGGCAAGATCGGCGTGAACCATTTTTTGTACTCCGGCACTAAGGGCCACCTGTGAATGCGGAAAGGAATTGTACTCGCGGTATTTGATCGCACGGTCTGTGTACATAGATGCAAAGCAGTTTTGCACGGCTTCAACCACCGCATTTTCGCCGCTGATATGAAGGTAGGATTCATGCTGCCCGGCGAAACTCGCTTCGGGCAGGTCTTCCGCCGTTGCACTACTACGGACCGCCACTTCCCTTGCACCTTCCCCAACCAGTTCACTGTAGGCTGAACGAATCTGGTCGGCCAGGTCTCGCGGCATTTTGGCACTATGAAACAATTCCCTGATGGCGGCACCTGTTTCCACCAGGTTGGAATAAGATGGTCTTTCCAGTTTTTCCAGCAGGGCAGAAATCGGTTCTTCAAGACCGTTAGTTGACAAAAAATACCTGAAAGCCGCTGCCGTGGTTGCAAATCCATCCGGAATTCGAATATTGACATTCGTAAGGCTGCGAATCATTTCACCAAGTGAAGCGTTTTTACCGCCAACTTTCCCCAAATCCGTGCGACTGATCTGCCTGAAAGGAAGGATAAAGTTTTCCATTTCCCTGTTTTTCACAATTTAACGCATCCTGTGAACAGGTCAACTGAGTGCAGTCAGGATAAAATATGAGTAAGCTCACACCAGAAAAAACCGCCTTCATCCCTGAAAAAACACAATTCATCCTAAAAGCATATGCAGCACCTGGGAGCTTACCTAACTTGCGCCTGAATTAAACCTTATAAGTCAACCTAAAAAACAGCAAGGAACATTATGAAAAAAATCATGCTGACAGCAGCCGGATTGACCGTGGTAATGGCAATTGCCCTGGTAGCGTGCAAGGAAGCACCTGCCAATGAAAAAACCACCGTTGAAACCGCTGCTGTACCATCCAAAGAAGATATGATCAAAAGAGGTGAGTACCTGGTGAATACCATCGGGTGCGATGATTGTCATACACCGAAAAAATTCGGACCACAGGGGCCTGCTCCTGATATGGAAAACCGTTTCGCCGGCCACCTTTCCACCAGGCCTGCCATGCAGGTTGTGGAAGAAGCTATGAAAAAAGGATGGGTATTGATGGGCCCGGAACTGACCATGGCAGTTGGTCCCTGGGGCACTTCCTATGCAGCCAATATCAGTTCTGATTCCACCGGCATTGGTAACTGGACAGAAGAACAATTTTTCAAGGCAATGAGGGAAGGTAAATACAAGGGACTTGACAACAGCAGGCCTTTGTTGCCGCCGATGCCCTGGTTCAATTTTGCCAAATTGAATGATGAAGACATGAAGGCCATGTTCGCTTTCCTGAAATCAACCAAGCCGGTTAACAACGTAGTACCGGCACCAAAAGCACCTGGTGTTTTATAAGTAATCCATTTGTCTTATTGTATCTGAAAGCCCCTTAACCGGGGCTTTTTTCAATTGCTGCCATGTTGTTTTTATCAGGCAGCCCTAAACAATTTTCAGGCAACCATCAGCTTGTTTTGCAGACCATTCTGAACATTGCTCCAGCGAAGCAGGGGAATTTTAGCAGATATTCGTTCCACCAGTAATTCATACACCGGTACCGGAAGGGTGCCCCTCACTGACAGGAGCCATTTTGCGATCTCCTCATCAGACATATCCTTCATCATCCATTCACTGCTGGAAAGCCATTCGGACATGGTTTGCCTTCCTTCAACCTGCAGTTGTAAACGTCTTAATGCGTCGTCGGAATAATAGGCCCACAGCAAAGGATTCAATTGATCTTCCTGCGCCTGCATACCTGCAATGACATACTCCGCAAACCGCCTGAAACCATTCATCAGCAAACCGGGTGCAAACCTTATGGCCCGCCTGGAACCGGCTTCTTTTTCAAACAGGTCCATCCTGCGCAACAAACGCATTGCGGGCGAACGGAAACCTTCCTCAACTGATGCGAAACCAGCATTTACTTCTTTATTGAACACCAGAATGGCCGGAACAATGTACCGGCATTCTTCTTCAGCCTGCCGCTGGCAGGCGAGCACCAACTCCATTACCTGGTCGAAAGTGCCCTGTACCTGCTGCGCACAACTGAAATCTGTAAACTGGATTTGCAGGCTTGTATCCAGCAATAGTGACCTGAGTGCACTATGTGATGTTTGGAATATATTGAACCTGCGCATCATGGAAAGTTTATTAGTTTGCTTTTTGCCTGTAGATGAAGTCTTCCAGGGTTACTTCCGTTGCATGAGCGGTATGCCTGATTCGCATTTTCGTCGGATAATAACCGGATTCCTGGAATTTAGCCGGCTGGGGAATAGCCCTTTCATAGGCAGGCTGGCTTTCAATGAACTGCCTGGTAACCATTGGCTCCATAAAATTTACCTTACCGTTATATGAACCATATATGAATGTCTGCGTAAAAGTTGCTCCGCCCAATTCGGGAGAAGTCGCATCCAGCCAGTGTTTGCCCATTTGAGGCACACCACCGCCCGGGTCAAAATAATTAACGGGGAAAAACTCAGCAGCCGGTTTTGCATCGAAGCCGGCCGGATTCACTTCGTATGGCGGGATGGCCAGCCTGTCGGGCTCATTCATCAGGTAATAATGAAAATCAAAATGGGGCAGTGTATACACATTGGCTGGTTCATGTCCTGCCGGGTTCCAGTCAAGACCAATATGTTTGAAGACAGTTGTAGCCAGCGCCTTTTCATGCAGTTTAAGTGTTACACTGTTCGCATGATCATGACTTCCGTCTCCGCCCACAGGTAAACTTTCCCATGCAGCTTTGTCAATGGTGATTCCCAGTTTTTCGGGTTTGCCCTGGTTTGAAATCTGGACCCAGGAAAATGCTTTCCCATCATGAAAGGCAGATTCGGGTCCCTTAAAAATTCCTGCAACCTGCTGGTCATCATTTTTATCACATGATGCCATGCTTAAAACTGCTCCTGCGAGCACTGCTAATTTGAACATTCTTTTCATAACGATTGATTTAATTTGCCCCTTTCGGGATATTTGAAAAAAAACTTAATAGACGGGGGAGTCGGCCACCACAAAAGGTTTTCGGCTGGCCATGATCATCAGTTCATTTATATAGCCTTCTGCCATTGTAAGGGGATTGTATTGCCTGAACTCCATTGAAAGTTGCTGAACATTCCTGCGATAGGAACCGTCAGCAAAAACCTGCTGCACGGCCTTTTTCAATTGATCCGGATTCGGCTTTTCCGTTCGCAGGTTAATGCCCAGCCTGAAATAGCCGATCCTTGCGTTGATTTCGTTTTTGCCTTCATGGATACCGGCAACAACCATGGGTAACTGGTTTTCAATGGCCAGCAAAACACCTCCGTATCCTCCGTTGGTGATGTAAACATCCGCGTATGGCATCACCTCCGAAAAAGGTATCCTGTCCTCAATGATGAAATTTGGCTGATTAAAACGCCAGCGCAGTTCTGCCGTTCCTGCCCCGCCGGTGGTTACCACAACCAGGTAATTGCTGTTTTTGAATGCCTCCAGGGTCGGTATCAGCAATTTTCCCGAATCCTTTTCAACAGTGCCCTGGGTTACCAGAATCACCCTTTCATATTTATTCAGGCGCTCATCAAACCATGGTTTAGCTTTCTGTTTCCCTTCATATGGAAACAGCGGACCGATATACCGGATATTTTCGCTGAGATCAGTTCTGTCATACTCAAATCCAGGTGAACCACTTTGCAGTAATAAGGTTGATTTCTTTATCGCCAGGTCAAAAATATTCTCGCCATTATGCGGTATACAATGCCTGTCCAGTACCTCGTGTAAAATCCTGATCGACTTCCTGAACATTATCTTATCTGCCACCCAGCGCAAGCCGGCATGCACCAATTTCCCCGCGATCGTTTTGGCAGGATGTAATGCCAACCCGACCGGTGCCAGGTCCCTGGAATTTTCAATCAATGGCACCACTCCCACAGCCAACACCGGAATCTTCATTTTTTCCGCAACAAATGGATTCCCAAAAAAGAAACAATCGGCAACCAGGAGGTCAAAGGGAAATTGTTCGTGGATATCAAGCAGATCGAAATAATATTCCTCACCCCTCTTAATAAAGAGATGCTCCATATCAAAATTCAGCTTGCCGATCTTGCTCTTTATTCGCTGACGCTCCGGAAATATTTCAGTGAAATTTTCGGTATTCAGTTCCATTGCACGTTGAAAGGGATAATGCTGAATCCCAAGTTTACTGATCTTGTTGGCATAATAGGAAGAACTATACCATCTTACATCATATCCCTGGGACTTCAGGTGAACTGCCAACCCCGTGAGCGGGTTGAAATGCCCGTCACCCGGCACATTGGCGAACAGGATCTTCCTTGAATAATTATTATTCATTGCTTCAATTGATAAGGTTTAAAATGCGGTAGCAATATTACTGCGGTAAGCAGGGAAGAACCAGCAGTTCATAGATGAACGGTTAAAAACACGTATTCAATTGTATAGGTGTTTCCCCGGATACAATTGATACAGCTTTTTATACAATTCATCGGCATATCTGATTAAAGCGGGTACTGCATCTGTCTAATAGCCGGACAGTTATTTATATTTGAATTACACCCCAATATTGATTTGACAAGATTACTGATAAGCTGTTGGCTGCTGGTATTAACAGGCAACCTCCTGCAGGCACAGCAGGCAAGGCAGTTTTCATTTACCCATTACAACAGCAAGAACGGACTTGCTTCCAACAATGTGTACAATGCCTGCCAGGACAAAAAAGGTTTCATCTGGATTGCCACTGTTAACGGACTGCAACGATTCGACGGAAAGGATTTTTTAACATTCAGGCATAGCCGAAAAGCCCCCCGTTCCATTCCCGCCAATAATGTAGCCGCCGTTTTTGCAGACAGGAAAGGGCGGATATGGATCATCAACGAAGACAATTCGGTTGGAATTTTTGATACGGATAAATTTATATACCATCCCATAGATGTTGATTTGCGGGTGAAAAAAGCCAACATGTTTTTCCCTTCAAAAATCCTTGAGGACTGGAATGGGAAAATTTTCCTGCTGATAGTGGCGCATGGAGTGTACGAATTGAATGAATCGCAGATGGTTTTCAAACCAGTTGAAAATATCCTGATACCAAAGGGTTGGAACACACTTGAAATTGTACCGGACCGGGAAAAAAACTGTTATTGGATCGGTGCCGATTCCGGTCTGGCTAAGTATGATCCATCCACCCGGCAATTGAGTTACCGGCAGCACAATATGTCAAGGGATCCCATTATTGATGCATTCAGCAATGAACGGAATGTAGGTGGTATTATGCCGGTAAAGAACAGCAGGAGCTTCAGTTGCAATACCTGGCCACCGGAAAGCGGTCACCCGGTTTTGTACTGGTTTGACGGAAGAACAGGAAGAACGACCAGGCATATCATTGAAGATTATATACCCAAAACATACAACGAAATAAAAGGACAGTTCCAGCAATCAAATGGTCAGGTTTGGGTGTATGGGCTCCCATTCATTGCCTCCCTCGACACCATTAAACAACAATTGTCTATTCTGTCCCAACCGGCAGCACAGAATGTACAAATGCAGTTCGATCAGGCAAACAACATCTTTGAAGATCGTCAGAAAAATCTCTGGGTCTCCACCTCCGATGGATTGTTTGTCTTTAATCCGGAATCACAGGCATTCAACGCGTATTATCTGCTTCGCCCCGCAATGACCAAACCTATTGACGCCCCGGTAAACAGCATTATACAGTTATCAAACAGGCAGATATGGGTGGGCACCTGGGGCAGGGGACTGTATTGCTATGATGAAAACTTTCATCCCCTTCCGGTTCCGGCACCATTGGATGCAGTGAAGGACAAAATGACTATCTGGTACCTTCACCAGCATAGCAGGACCGGTCTCATATTTATCGGCGAGCAGGGAGGCTTCCTGAAAGTGTATGATCCTTTGACCGGGAAATTCATGAACGGCCGTCTGCCCGTTTTTGATAACCGGACGATCCGACAGATCACAGAAGACGGGGAAGGCAATCTCTGGTTCGGCACCCAGGGCGGGCGGCTGGTGAAATGGAATTACAGTTCAGCCGGAAGGGATTATACTACAGGTTATGAAATAGTGGCGCAACCCGGACTGGTCCACCGGCTTTATACTGATACTGATGGCAGCATCTGGGTAGCTACATTGGGAAATGGATTGTATCATATTGACCATAAAACGGGGAACCTAATTGAACAAATTACCAGCAGCGGAAAAAAAGGCTGGAAACTCAGCAACGACTCCCCTACCGATCTGATCCGGTACAATGACAGCCTGCTGATCATTGCCGCCAATTCTATAACGGTATTGAATACCCGAAATAAGAGTTCCCGCACTGTTTCACTGGATGACGGTCTCCCCTCCAATACAGCCTATTTTGTCCGCAAGGACCCGCAGGGGCACCTCTGGCTGGGTCTTCAGAATGGTTTATGCAGGTGGAACTTTGAGCAAAATTCCTTTACACTTTTTGACAGGCGGGATGGCATCCTTTATGATAACCTGACCACCGGTGGTGCATTCAGTCTGAGCAGGGGCAGACTTGCATTTGCTTCCAACCATAACTTCCTGGTATTCGATCCCGCACAGCTCGTACAATCTGCCAATCCTCCTGACATCACCATTACGGGCATTCATGTTATGGACAAACCTTTGCCTGTTGATTCGGTTGTTAAGCAGGGAAGTCTGGAACTGACCGCACAGAATAATTCCATTGTCATTGATTATTCTTCCCTGCAATACCTCAATCACAACCAGCTGACCATTTATCACATGCTGGATGGGCTCGACAAGGACTGGGTAAAATCAGTTTCAGGCAAAGCCATCTACAACTATCTGCCTTACCGCAATTATACTTTCAGAATGAAAAGTGTAAATGGGGATGGGCGCGAAACGGAAAGTAAAACCAGCCTGGGCATCCGGGTACGCCCCCCTTACTGGCAATCCTACTGGTTCCTGGCCATGATGGTATTCCTGGCAGTTGGCTTCCTGTATTGGCTTGACCGGCTAAGGATGCAGAAAATCAGGGCAACTGAAAGCATCCGCAGGCGCATTGCAGGCAGCCTTACAGAGGATCTCACCAATTCGCTCAGCAGCATTAATATTTCCAGTGAACTGGCTAAAACAAAACTGGAATCAGACACCATGCGCACAAGGGATTATATCCACCAGATCAGTGAAACCAGTAACCGCATGACCCAGGCAATGTATGATATGGTCTGGAGCATCAACCCCCAGAATGACCAGTTGAATAAAACACTGGAACGGATGAAACAGTATATCACGGAGCAGGAATCCATCCACGATATTGATATTTCTATTGATGCCGACCCTTCCATTATGGAAAAAGAATCGGATATGGAACACCGCTATGAACTGTTGTGCATCTTCAAGGAAGGCATTTCCAATTCTGTAAAACACTCGGAGGCAAAGATTATCAATGTACAGCTGAGGCTCAGGAAAAATAAACTGCTGCTGCTGATACAGGATGACGGGAAAGGATTCGATACTGGAACCGTGGCACTTGGCAGGGGTATTAATGATATGAAAAGAAGGGCCGAAGCCATTGGCGCCCAGATAGAAATACTATCAGAAAAAAACACCGGCACCCTGATCCGCCTCGAAATGGGACTCCGCTGACTTACCGCTCATGCCTCCATCACTTGCCCATCCACTTCTTGAAATCACTTACTTTCTCCCGGCTCACTATTGCTTCCTTGTCAACAGCCGGCTGCAGGTTCAGCAATAATCGGTTCCCGAAATAATCATGAATCTGTTCAACGCTTTCAATGGATACATAAAAGGAACGGCTGATGCGGAAATACCTGTCGGGGTCCAGCATCGATTCCAGTTCATCCATGGTATAATCAACAATGAATTTCCTGTTGTCGGAAGTTTTGAAAAAATTCACCCTGCCATCGCTGTAGAAATAGGCGATATCATCCACTTCAACGCTCACCAGTTTCTGGCCCTGTTTCACCAGGAATCTTTTCCTGAATTCCTTTGGCTGCAATCTTTGCTGCAATTCCTTCACCAGGCTGTCGACATTGAGGTTACCCTGTCCCTCAACCGAACCCAGCAGCTGTTTCATCTTTTTGAATTTTTCGAGAGCCGCTTCCAGGTCTTCTTTCTGCACTGGTTTCAGGAGATAATCCACACTGTTTACCTTGAACGCCTTTAATGCATATTCATCATAGGAAGTGGTAAATATAACGGTACTGTTCACCTCCACTTTGTCGAAGATCTCAAAACTCTGGCCATCGGCCAGTTCAATGTCCATGAGGATCAGGTCCGGTGCCTGGTTATCCTGCAGCCATTTCACCGATGACCGGATGCTATCGGTAATACCCACTACCTCTGCACCGGAATCAACGCTTTGCAAGGTTTTCTGCAATTTCCTTACTGCAAGGTCTTCGTCTTCTATGATGAGCACTTTCATGATAAAACTATTGCGTGTAAATTAAATCAAATGGAGCCCTTCCGCAAACCTGCCTGGTATCATTTGCTGAAATCAGCGAATGAATTGTTAATATATCAAGGCTGGATCAGGGGCACCACCACCGCGAACTCCTTACCATCATCCCTTATCATGATTTCTTCCTGTTTCATCAACCGGTATTTGTTGATGATATTATTGAGTCCAACTTTGGTAGAATACACCAGCCTGTCTTTTCGTTGCAGGTTATTGCTCACTACCAGCCGGTGACTGTTGGTGGTGAGGATCATGATTTTAAGAGGACTATCCCGCAGGATCATATTGTGTTTGACCGCATTTTCCACCAGCATCTGCAGCGTAAGGGGGGGCAGCAAATAATTCAGGTTAGGGTCATCGGCCCTGATTTCCAGTTCCAGCCCGTCACCATAGCGGGTTTTCAGCAGGTGGAAATAAGAGTGAATGAACTGAAGCTCCGTATCAAGGGTTGTGAGGCCGTCTTCGTTGGTCCTTAACAGGTATCGGTACACTTTACTCATCTCATCCAGAAACTTCTCAGCCTTGGCGGGATCTTCACTGATCAGGCTCGACAGGGAATTCAGACTGTTAAAGAGGAAATGCGGGTTTACCTGTCCCTTGAGTCCTTCCAACTGGCTCTGGAGGTTTTCCTTTTTCAACTGTTCAGCCTCATCCACCATACTCCGCCATTTTTCATAAAATGCCGCCCCTTCATTAAAACTGGTGGCCAGTAAATTAAATCCCACCCCCATCACCAGGGCCGTAAAATAAGTCCGGGTATTGATGGCATACCCAAGGAATCCGGTATAATCATAGCCCCAGAAAAGGATGCTGATTCCGGCAATCATCACCAGGATGAAAAGAAGCAAGCCGATCAGTATACGCCGGAAGGTCTGGCTGTAGCGTGGGTATTTATTATACAGCATGGTGGCGATCATGCCGCAGGTAACATAAACAAGGAATATAATTGCCAGCGTAACCACGGTGGCTATCAGGAAAGCAGGTAAAGAAATAAAATACTTCCTTCCGAAGATCAGGAAATTGGTCACCATCGAAAAGGGTGGCAATAGTAAGAGAGCGATCCATCTTTCCTTTTTTGAATAGCGTAAGAACGCCATACCATTCAGCATAATCCGGCCTTTGTGTCAAAATAGCCGATAATCGGGACTTGATAAACTTATTTGGGATGAACTGTCAGATTTGCGGTTGAAACGTAAAAGTCGCAGGCTGGTGGCAAGAATAAGGGGAATGGTTTTTGGCCATTCCCCTGGTGTGTGTGGCTATTGGTAGCGAGTTTGTACTTTAAGGCGTCTGACGTTTAGCATTACTGAATTCACCGGATGCCAACGTCAGACGCCTTTCCCGGAACACAGGTGTCTGACGTTTAGTATTACTGAATTCACCGGATATCAACGTCAGACGCCTTTCCCGGAATTCCGGTGTCTGACGTTTAGCATTACTGAATTCACCGGATATCAACGTCAGACGCCTTTCCCGTTTGGGAGCTATACGTGCTCTCGAAAATCTTATCTGCATTTCCCGCTTCGAAGCCTTCGCGACGGTGTTCGCGGAGGATGGCGGATTTGGGCAGGTGGCCAAATGGCTCCAGCACTTTGCGCTCGGCAAACTCCACATAGGAACCTGCGATTTCCTTCTCCAACCCGTCGGAAAATTGCGCTGTTACCATGCGGGCAACTGTGGATGACTGGGACAATTTTCCATCGGGACTGGTTTTAATCTTACCACCGGCATCATTCAGTTTAAAACCGTTGCGCTCAAGGAAAGCATTGAAATCCGCAATGGTATCATATCCTTCCTTCAGGTTGTGCACGCTGACGGTAAAATGATTCAGGTAATAGCGGTTATAGATCACCCAGGCAGCGTACTCACTTTCTGTTCCAAGGCGTTCAAAGTCGCTCCAGGTAGGCGTCCGCCACAATCCGCTGTGAAGGAATATATCTACCGCTTCCGCATTATCCAGGTCGAGTGAATCCACCGGGTCACTTGTTACTTCATCCGTATAAGACCGGATGATGGCCTGTGCTGCTTCACTCAGGTCCTTCACGCGCAATTCACTGATGAAGATGCGCGGAAATTCAGGTGAAGGCGGTGCATACCAGTTGGCATCCAGTTTTTTCTGCGCGAAGAAATAATGTTCCCGGCGCTCGTAACCGAAATGAAGGAAAATCTTTTCCAGTGACTGGATGCCCAGGTTCGGAACACCCATTGTCCTGAAAGCGATATGGTCATTTTCAATGTCGGACCCATCGTTGATCAGCCCTTCACGGAGCATGGCATCAATAACCAGCTGCACATCCGGAACCCTATCCCGGTAACGACGCATCAGTCCGCCCAGCACGATTTTCAGTCCATTCAGATCTGTAGTCATGTTTCAGGAATTTAAACGATTTATCAATGCTGGCTGGCATACAGGCTGCCGTTCTTTGTTTTGATGAAAGCATCATAGGAAATTTCTTCCTGCTTGATGAAACCTTTATTCGCCAGGGTGCCATTGGCAACCATTTCAACCACGGCGGCAACGGAAGCAGCGGTAGTCCAGCTGATCGCGCGCCATTCCTTTCCATGGATCGTGATCGGATGGTAAGCGTGGTAGAACTCTTCACGTGCCAGTTGGTCGCCCTTCCAGCCTTCCACAACAGCATATACATATACAACATCTTCCCGCACGGGTGGTTTTGCTTCGGTAAGAATTTGTTCCACCAGTTCGCGCTTTTCTTTCAGGATCAGTTCATACAGGAGGAAGCGCATCAGTTTGGCATGACCCGGATAACGCATGGTCTTGTAGTTCAGGGTGTCTACTTTGCCGGCCAGGGTTTCGCACATGGTACCGAGACCGCCGCTGGTGCTGAAAGCTTCAAATTCCTGGCCTTCGATATTGATCATTTCGATTCCTTCCAGGGAGGGAACCATTTTGCGTTCACCATTGTGGATCACTTCGGAATCATTGATGTATTCGTTGATCACACCGGCCGGAGACCAGGTGAAGGAATATCCCATCAGTCCGTTCGGGTATCGGGGAAGTGCCCCCACGCGCAGTTCCACGTCGCGCAATTTGGTAAAACGGTTGTAGAGATCAGCCCCCACGATACCGATGAAACCCGGTGCCAGTCCGCACTGCGGTGCCATTACTCCCTTGGATGTTTTGGCCATTTCACGTATAGCGGTGGTAGTGGGAACGTCTTCTGTAAGGTCAAAATAATGAATACCCAGTTTATGGGCGGCCTGGGCAACAGGCAGGTTCAGGTTATAGGGAAGGCAGGAAACTACTGCGTCCTGGGACGATAAAAAGGCTTCCAGCTGGGCAGCGTCTTTTACGGAACCGGTTTCAACTTTAAAAGGAACTTCGGTGGCCGGTTGTTTCTGGTCAAATCCGGTAACGGTAAACAGGTCGCTCAGCAGGGTACCCACGAGGGAACCTACCTTGCCAAGTCCGATAACAGCAACGTTCTTCATTTTTTGAAGTTTAATATGTAAATAGATGTAATTCAGTAATAAGTGAAGCATGAGGGAGGAGAAGTGATCTGTAGCCAATATGACTGTTGCATGGCGTAGCCATAACAAAATCAGTAATCCGGATGCAGGGAACCCGGCCGCAGTCTGCAAAGCACCAATCCCAAACTTATCTTGTCAGGGAACGTTCGCACAGGCAGACCGGAGAAAGGCCAGAAAGGCACCAAATATGTTAACTATAAGGTTCATGCCTGTGAATGATGTAATTTTGGATTCGCCGACGAAATTAAGGGAATTGAACAAAAAAATCCCTTTTATTGATTAAAATTTTACTACCTTTGCCAACCTTTTAAAAAGGTACTCATGAGCAGCAGACGGGAATTTGATATTGCATTTGTGGGATTGAAGCCCGGCATTCATGAGTTTGAGTACGCCGTAAACGACCGGTTCTTTGAAGAGCGACAGCAGTCAGATTTCCAGAATTGTTCGGCACAGGTAAAACTGTCGCTGGATAAAAAGAATGGATTTATGCTGCTGAAGTTTGAAATCGGCGGGAAAGCGGAAGTGACCTGTGACCGTTGTGGCAGCACTTCTCTTCCCTGGAATCTTTGGGATGAATTCAACATCGTGGTAAAACTGGTGGAGAATCCCGAAGAGATGAACGAGCAGGAAGAAGACCCTGATGTACATTATATATCAAGAGGAGAAAGTCACCTGCACGTAGCCGATTGGATCTATGAATTCATTTTACTGAGTCTTCCCATGCAGAAAATGTGTGCGGAAGAGGAAGCAGGCAACCATCCTTATTGTAATATTAAAGGACTGGAATTGCTGAAAAAACTGAAAGCGGGAGAAGAGAGAACGGAAGCAGAGAAAAAGGAAGCGAGCAATCCTCTTTGGAAAGGGCTCGAGAAATTTAAGGACCTGGATAATTGATTTTGAATATATATTAAACTGTTGAAAGATGCCAAATCCGAAACGCAGACATTCCCAGCAGCGTAGTGCCAAGAGAAGGACTCACTACAAGGCCGCAGCAGCTACCCTGAGTACTGACAGCACAACTGGTGAACTGCACGTACGTCACCGTGCTCACGTGAGCGAAGGGAAATTGTTCTACAAGGGAAAACTGGTGGCTGAAAAATCGCCCATCAAGAAGTAATTAACCTGTACTCAATTTTATAGTTTGCCGGAGATGAAAATCGGTCTGGACATGATGGGTGGAGACTTTGCGCCGCTTGAAGCGGTGAAGGGACTTCAGTTATACCTGTCTGAAACTGATTCTCCGGCAAATATTTTTTTGTTCGGTGATGAAGAGCAGATCAATCCCCTGCTTCAGGAATATTCCATTCCAGCCGAAGCTGTCACAGTGGTTCATGCGCCCCAGGTTATCGGAATGCACGAGCATCCAACCAAAGCGCTGAAAGAAAAACAGCAGTCATCCATCGCCGTTGGTTTTTACTATCTCGCAAAAGGCATGGTCGATGCCTTTATCAGTGCGGGTAATACCGGTGCCATGCTGGTAGGCGCCCTGTACAGCCTGAAATCGATCGAAGGGGTATTGCGCCCCACCATCTCTACCATCATTCCCAAGGAAGATGGCAAAACCGGCCTGTTACTGGATGTTGGCCTGAACGCCGACTGTAAACCGGAAAACCTGAACCAGTTTGCCCTGCTTGGCTCCCTTTATGCCCAGCATATCCTGGGTATTGACAATCCCCGCGTTGGACTGATCAATATTGGCGAAGAGGAAGGAAAAGGTAATATCCTGGCCCAGGCCACCTATCCCCTGCTGAAGGATAATGACCAGATTAATTTCATTGGCAATGTCGAGGGCCGTGATGTACTGGTTGACAAGGCAGATGTAATGGTTTGTGAAGGTTTCACCGGAAATATCATCCTCAAACTCGCCGAATCCCTCTACGAGATCACCCACCGCAAAACCATCGAACACGAATATTTCGACCGGTTCAATTTTGAGAACTATGGCGGCACGCCGGTACTTGGCATCAACAAGCCGGTAATCATCGGGCATGGTATTTCACATTCCAGGTCTTTCAAAAATATGCTGAAACTGTCGGCAAAAATGATCAACAGCGACCTGATGCAAAGGATGCAGGCGTCTTTTGGTGAGGTGAAGTGACAAGGCATATAATTCCCAGCCTATGTTTTTTTCCTATTTCCAGGATTTTTTTTCGCAGGTTAACAAACCTTATCTGTTGTTCTGCACCATTTTTGCAGCAATATTGATAATTGCCAATTACAAGCTGGGCATCGAGGTGAAGTGGTTGAACAACCTGCCCGGCAGACCTGTAAAGTTTATCGGTTTTTACCTGGTTTATCTCCTGGCCTTTTCACTGCCCTGGTTGTTTTATTTCTGGATCCAGCGCCCTGTACAATTTCCACTTTTGCTGAAACTGCTGATACTGCTGGCCCCGGCGCTGTTTGCATTGAAAGTATCTGCCGGCGGATGGCAGGAAATTATCAGTACCTGGATACCTGGCAATATCGGCAGGTTCTGGGCTATTGTTGCCGACTGGCCAATTCGATTATTGATTACCGTTAGCATGCTGTGGGCGCTTAAATTGTTTATGGACAGCCCATCCTTTAGCGGAGCGGAAAAGGGTTCATTTTACGGGTTTACAACAGCGAATATTAAGTGGGCGCCCTATCTGATCCTGCTGGCAGCCGTCATTCCCCTTGTTAGTTTTGCTGCCACCCAGGCCGATTTCCTTCAAACCTATCCCAAGCTGAAAGCGCTTCGTTTTTTGTCGCCCGACGGCCCCGCCCCCTGGCAGAAACTGCTTTATGAACTGTCCTACGGGAGTGATTTTTTCACCATTGAACTATTCTTCCGTGGCTTTCTCGTAGTGGTTCTGGCCCGCTTTGCGGGTCCGGCTGCCATACTGCCCATGGCCGTTTTTTATTGTTCCATCCACTTTGGCAAGCCCCTGCTGGAATGCATTTCCTCTTATTTCGGCGGTATTCTGCTGGGCGTTGTAGCCTGCTATTCGCAATCCATCCTGGGTGGCATCATCCTGCACCTCGGACTTGCCTGGATGATGGAGATCGCCGCCCTTCTTGCCCACCACCGTCATTAAGGTTATCAGGTGTCTGACATGTAGTGTCTGACATCAGTAAAAATGTCCCTTTCCAACAAAGATGTCAGACACTACATGTCAGACACCTGATAAACAATTAATTTTACAACACATGTCAGACACCACATGTCAGACACCTATAACATGCAACCTGATATCACCAATGAAATAGAATTCCAGACTGCACGCAGCGGAGGCAAAGGGGGACAGAACGTAAATAAAGTGGAGACCATGGTCCAGGGAAGATGGAATCCCATGAAATCCAACTTTTTCAGTCCCGAACAAAAAGAACTGCTGGCACTGAAACTGGCCAACCGACTGACCTCCAGTGGCGAACTCATTGTAAAATCCCAGGCAGAACGGACGCAGTCCGGCAACAAAGCCCTGGTGATCAAAAAAATCAACGAGCTGGTAACTGCAGCCCTCACTAAAAAGAAATCCCGTATCGCAACCAGGCCTTCCAAAGCTGCAAAGGAAAAAAGGATCGAACACAAGAAACAACATGCGGATAAAAAACAATCCAGGCAAAAACTGCGTCGAGGAGATTTTTAACATCTGGAGAACCCTCCTGACATAGGGCTGTCATCCACCCCCACTATATTCGCTTCATGGCTACACTACTGAAAGACCTTTATTCGCCCTTTTTCTACCAGCACCTGGCCACAGTCCTGGAAACTACGGTCCCAGGTTTTGATAAAAAACAGTACATCCGGCTGGTGTTTGACCAGGGCTGGGAAGAGAAGGAACTAAAAGCCCGGATGCGGCATACAGCCACCACCCTGCACCGTTTCATGCCAGCCAATTTTAGCGAAGCAGCACCTATATTTGAAACCATCGTCCGTGCCATCGCATTATCCCCAATATCGAAAGCCAGCCTGGAATGCATGTTCCTGGCGGATTATATCGAACAGTATGGGCTTGCTTATTTTGACGAGTCGGTCCGTGCCATGGAACTGACCACCGGTTTATCCAGCTGCGAATTTGCCATCAGGCCTTTTATCCTGCAATACGGGGAGCGGATGATGGTACAAATGAAACTTTGGTCCCTGCACCGCGATCACCATGTGAGAAGACTTGCTTCCGAAGGCTGCAGGCCCCGGCTTCCATGGGCTATTGCATTATCACCCTTCAAGAAGAATCCTGCGCCCATTCTTCCCATCCTGGAAAACCTGAAAACCGATCCATCGGAATATGTGCGCCGCAGCGTTGCCAATAACCTGAATGATATCGCCAAAGACAACCCCGAAATAATTTTGGCAATTGCCAGAAAATGGAAAGGACTTTGTAAGGAAACTGATGCCATTATCAAACACGGTTGCCGCAGCTTACTCAAACAGGGCCATCCTGAAATACTGGATTATTATGGTTTAAAATCACATCAGTTACAACTGCAAAACCTCCGGATCCATACGCCAAAAGTCAATGCCGGGGAAGATCTAAGCTTCTCTTTCACCCTGGTAAACCAATCCGGGAAAACTACGGTCATCAGACTCGAATACGCCATTTATTTCCTTAGGCAGAATGGCAGCCATTCAAAAAAAGTCTTCAAGATCAGCGAAAAGCAGGTCGCCGCCGGAGATAAAGTGACCATTCACCGCAAACAAAGTTTCCGTCCCATCACCACGCGGAAATATTATCCCGGCAGGCACCGTGTATCAGTTATTATGAACGGAAAGGAGTTTGATGCCCTGCCCTTTGAATTGAAATAAAAAATCTTCTCTCCTGTAAGCCGGATTCTGTTTCACCCGCTGCGGCGGAAATCCCGCCGCAGCGGGTGACCGCTATCATTTATCTGGCCGTACCATTACTGGCACGATCTATCTGCCTACCCTCCGGCGTTGACTCCTTGCGGAATCATCGGGCGAGCCGCCCTCAGCCACCGGTTTACATGGCATTTCAGCATACAAGGTTTACCCGCATTGCCCATTACTGAACAACACCGTAGGCTCTTACCCTACATTTTCACCCTCACCCCCAAAGCTGAAGCTTTGAAGGCAGTTATTTTCTGTGGCACTGTCTGTGAACGGTTGCCCGCCCCCCGGCCGTTAGCCGGTGTATTGCCCTGCGCTGTCCGGACTTTCCTCGACGGGCCAAAGCCCGCCGCGATAGCGCGGAGAGAAGAATGCAAAGATACTAATACTGAAAGTAAATTTCGGTAGCTCCATACCCGTAACTGGGATGGTACTGATTCACAAAATATTTCACGGGTTTGCGATGCCGCAGGATATCATGGATCTCATCCCGCAGGCGGCCGCTGCCAAGACCATGAATAACTGTCAGCATGGGCTGGTAATGCGCCAGCGCCAGCTCGTAATACTTCTCGAACTGATCTACCTGGAACTGAAGAATCTCAGCGTTGCTCATACTTTTCCATCCATCGGTCAGCTTTTCGATATGCAGGTCAACCACGGTCCTCGCCGGCGGCAGGTGCTGTTTCGCCTTTGATGCTTCATACATTTTAAATCCAGCTGCAGCCAGTTTGCCCAGTTCCATTTTTTCTTCCTCCACCTTTAATGGATAATCCTTGAACAACTGGTAAGAGAAAGTAGGTTCACCTTTTTCCTGTATCTCCTGGATCTTCTGGAAAATCTGTTTGGGTTTCAGTTTCAGGCTGGCCTCAAAATAGGGGGCTTTATGTTTATCAGGTGTGAGCAGGCTGAATTCAAAATGGTAAGACGGACTGTCGTTAAGATTTGAAAACGGAATATCGTGGAGGTAAAAATCCTGATGACCCATCACCTGGTTCTTTAGTTCAAAATCTGCCTGACCGAAGTACTTCAGGTCGTAGGTGAAAGCATATCCTTCGTCATTCTGGTTATGCAGATGGATCTTTAACAGGGTAACCACATCATCGCCGAAATCGTCCTGTTCAAATTTCGGGATAAAGGTAATCCATACCCCGTTGGCTTCCCTTTTTGGCATCTGCCGGATCTTTTCTTTGGGAACCTGATCTATAAAGGTTTTGGGGGCAGGCTTTTTTTCAGGTACCAGTTTTTGTTTGGAAAACTGCTTGAAATAAGGGAAATCCAGCTGGTCATTGTATGCCGGGAATTTAACACCCCGAACATCCACCATAACCATTTTGTCATTGATAATATCCACCACCTCCGCATCCTCATTGGTGATGCGAATCACTACTTTGTCACCGACTTCAAATTTCATGCGGCAAAGATACAACGATGTGCCATTCCTTAGCCCCTTTACTACTCATTAGCCAGGTTACTTTTCCTGTATCCGTACAGGAAATAAATGGCCAGTCCCAGTCCCATCCAAACAAAAAACACCAGCCAGCTTTTGGCGGGGATCTCGATCATCAGGTACATGCAGCAAAGCATGCCAAGAACCGGAATCAATGAGTAATTGCGCAGAAAGGAAAATATTCCGATCAGCCAGGCAGATACCATGAAAACGAGGAACAGGACTTCCTGGTAGCCTTCATTGCCCAGGTTGCTGAACGCCTCGCTGATACGTACGCGGAAAAGAAAGGTAGCCAGTATCACCAGGACAGGCACAATGAATTTCGCATTTACATAAGGCAGATTGAATTTTCCCGGCTTATTAGCCATCCTGGGCAACACAAGTACACCACCACAGACAAGCACAAACGCAAACAGGGTTCCGATACTGGTCAGGTCAGTCATCAGTTTATCATCCGCTATCAAAACAGGGATTCCCACTACCAAACCGGTGATGATGGTAGCAAACCAGGGGGTTTGATATTTGGAGTGGATCTTAGAAAATGATTTAGGCATCAGGCCATCACGGCTCATACTCATCCAGATCCGGGGCTGGCCGATCTGGAATACGAGCATTACGCTGGTAGCAGCTACTACTGCACTGAGTGAAATAAAAGTTCCGACTTTCTGCATATTGATCTTGTCAAATACAAATGCCAGCGGATCGGTAACCCCTTCAAACTCTTTGTAGTTCACCATTCCGGTGATCACAAGGGTTGTCACCACGTATATCACCGTACATATAATAAGTGAATTGATCATGCCACGGGGCATATCACGCTGCGGATTGGCACATTCTTCCGCGGTGGTAGAGATCGCGTCAAAACCAATATAGGCAAAGAATACAGCAGACACCCCCTTTAGCACCCCTTCCATCCCTTTGGGTAAAAAGGGGGTCCAGTTCCCTGTCAGGTCATCCGTAAAAATGATATAGATTCCAATCACCGCGATGAACAACAGTACCACGATTTTCAGGCCCACCATAAAGTTGGCCGTGTTCTTACTCTCCTTGATTCCGATATAGGCCAGCAGCGTTACCAGCACCACAATCACGAACGCGGGGATGTTTACAATAAAAGGAATTCCCATGAATTTTGGTGCTGTGGCGTAGAGCAATGCATCTGTCGGTTGTCCGTTAGCGATAGCATCAGTATAAACATGTTTCGCTGTCTGGTAACCGGTAGTAAGGTATTCGGGCAGGTTTATATGAAATATGTTCTGCAGGATATTATTGAAATAGGAACTCCAGCTGATGGCCACCACGATGTTCCCTATGCTGTATTCCAAAATCAGTGCCCAGCCAAGGATCCAGGCAATCAGTTCGCCGAAGGTTACATAAGAATAAGTATAGGCACTGCCGGACACGGGCACACGCGAAGCAAATTCAGCATAACAGAGTGCGGTGAACCCACACGTGATGGCGGTAATGATAAAGAGAAATATTACACCCGGACCGCCATTGAATGCTGCTGAACCGATGGTGGAAAATATCCCTGCCCCGATCACAGCAGCCACACCCATCAGGGTAAGGTCACGCACGTTCAGCACTTTTTTCATTCCGCCGCCATGACCTTCAGAAAGCCCCTGTTCATGATCACTTATAATCTTGTCAATAGATTTTTTTCTGAATAAAGAATTCAACATGCAGTTCGTTTAGGTCGCCAATATAGGTAATAATTATTGTACAAAAAGCCGTTAAAGGGGGCAAATTGCCTAGTAATCGCGCTGTACAAGGAAGTTCGCCAGGCTGCGAAGGGGCTCTTTGCGCTTACTCAGTACTGCTATATCATCCAGATGCTGGAAGGCCGCAGACAGGTATTGGTCCTTTAATGTCTTCGCCCATTCATCCACCCCGCAAGCCCGGAAAATAGCCAGCACTTTTTCCACCTTATCGGGATGATTGCTTTGCAGGAGTGCGTCCAGTTCAGCTTTCAGTGCGGGGTCTGCAGATTCAAGCGCCTTTATGAGCAGGAATGTTTTTTTATTGGCCATTATATCACCACCTACCTGTTTGCCAAATTTATCAGGATCACCAAAAGCATCCAGGTAATCGTCCTGCACCTGGAATGCGATGCCCAGGTTGCGGCCGAATTCGTAAATATGATGCAGGTTGCCCTCTCCCGCCCCGCCAAGAATAGCGCCCAGTTTAAGGCTGGCGGCCAGCAACACGGAGGTTTTGAGCTCAATCATTTTGATATAGGCGTCCAGCGAAACGGTTTCTGATTTTTCAAAATTCATGTCCAATTGCTGCCCTTCACATACTTCCCTTGCAGTGCGGTTGAACAACTGGATGATCCGGTGAAAATGTTCGGAACGCACTTTGTTGAGGTAGTCATAAGCAACCACCAGCATCACATCGCCCGCCAGCAGAGCCGTAGGTTCTCCGTATCTGGAATGTACGGTGGCCATGCCCCTTCGAAGCGGAGCCTTGTCCATAATATCGTCATGGATGAGGGTGAAATTATGGAATAATTCGATCGCAGTTGCCACCTGCCAGGTATCCGGCAAGATCTCATCAAAGAGCTCATTTCCCATCAGGCAACAAACAGGACGGACCCTTTTACCTCCAAGTCCCAGGAAATAATCCGCGGGCTGGTAAAGGCTGGCGGGCTGGTCCGGAAAATGAGACTTCTGGAAAAACGCTGCAAAATCTTTCGACAAGGATTCAAAGGAATGCATATGGTTGTTATATCGAAAGGCTAAAATAGGGCATTTAAAGTTTCCTGAACAAGATCCGCCTGGCCCTACCCACCGACAGGTGAAATCCCGTCACCTGTTTTTTGCTATTGCGGATGAACCGGATATGTCCACCCGGTACTTCAAACCCATCCCGGTAGGAAGGCCGGAGATTATCCAGGGTTGTCGGCAACTGCTCCCATTGAATACCATTGGCGCCATGCCTGATGCGAATGGTGGCATTGGCTTCCTCACTGGTAAATGTTCCGGTAAATCCGGTAAGGTATTCTTTGTTCACCACGGGTGCAACTGCCGCTTCAAACAGCACGGTATCGCCCGTTTCCTCCTGGTCTACCACAAAATAGTCCACCCTCCCCTGGTGGTTCCTGAACTGCAGGTGATAACCCTGCATGCCAAACCTTCCCCCGCCTAAATATTCAAGTGCTTTGCCGGATGGCAATACCAGTACGCTGTCTTTCTGCGCAATTAATATGCCTTCATCGGAACGGGTATTCCTGTACCAGCCGGCAAGGGGCTTTAATTTGACCGGATCAGATTTGGCCGAATGGATTATGGAATTTTCTGTTGGCGGTGCAGGGAAAAACAGTGCTGCGATCTTTTGCGCCAGGTCCACGGGCGAAGTTCCGCTGGAATTGGACAGGAGGGCGATGGAAAGTCCCTGAGCCGGATAGTAATCCAGATTGGCCCGGTAACCCGCGGTGGCACCGCTGTGGGTAACCAGGTCCTGCCCGTTGAAAGTTCCGATGCGGAGACCGGCGGCATAGGCCATCTCACGCCCGTTATTATACCTTCCCCTTTCCAATTGCTTCTGTAATAACTGCTGACCTCCTAACTTACCCGCATGTATATACGCCGTCCAGTTTACCAGGTCAGCCGGAGTGGTAAGCAGTCCGCCATTTCCATGTGCATCTTCAAAGGGCATGAGGGTTTTAAAACCGGTCATGGTTGGCTGATACGCCATGGCCCTGCGAGGTACCACCTGCCGGTAATCATGGCGCCAGAGGGTATGATGCATGCCGGCTGGTTCAAAAAGATGTTTCCGGCAGAATTCCTGGAATGACGTACCGCTGACTCTTTCGACGATGATGGCCATCAGGTTATAGTTGCTGTTGCTGTAGATATATTCCGCACCAGGCACATTGTTCAGGGTTTTCTGACGGCTCATGATCTGCAGCGCATGTGCATTGGTGTGAGCTCGGGTGGAACGGGGCCAGCCCTCAACTTCCGCCACTGCTCCCCAGTCGCGCAGCCCGCTCAAATGATGAATGAGGTGATAGATTCGGACGGGGTGGCCGTAGTCGGGCATCTCCGGCACGAACTTACGGATATCATCCTGCTGTGAAAGTTTGCCCTGTTGTTCCAGCAACAGGATGGCCGCCGCCGTGAACTGTTTCGATACCGAACCCGCTTCAAAGATCGTGGCCGTATCATTGTGTACAGCATGTTCCAAATCAGCCATCCCCACAGCATTGGCATAAACCAGTTGCCCATTCCGGCTGATAGCTATTGATACGCCCGGCATGTTTTTTCCGGACCAGGGATTCAGGATTTTGTCAATTGCCCTGGCAGTATCTGCAAATGGTTGCTGAGCCTGGAGTGCCAGCGGAAAACAAAGTACAAACAGGAATTTTCGCATACCTGAAACTACTAAATTTACCCTCCCCCAATATTTCCCTTGAAAAAAAGAAATCTTCCCAGGCTGTATTTGTCAAATGGTTTGGGCCTTATTGGATACGCTTCACCAGGCGGGTGGTTTTATTACCCCTATTCCTGTACCGCCATTTGATCATCCGCCAGTTTCCATTCATGGTCGAAAAAGCCTGTCAATTTCAATGCAGCAGCCCCTTTGTGAAGGATGTCAAACCCGAAGAGCATGAAATCGGGAAACCCGCTGGCTCCCGCAAAATACTGGTTGGCTGTTGCTGCCTGCATTCCCTTTATTCCGGTGCCGGTGATCACTGCTACAGAGGCTTTATCGGACCCTTTGATCGGCCATACAAAATATGCCGCCAGGTCATCGCCTTTCCAGGTGCGACCGCCGGCCGAAACCTGGTTCCTTTCAACCTGGATGGGGCAGTCCGACAGCAGTGCAGACCAGGCAACATTATTGGATTTGTTCCCGAAAAGGATTACTCCCCTGTCCTTGTACAGCTCAGTTGAATATTCTTTGTCGGTAATGATGTCCACCGCGCCATTGCCCCGGTAATACCAGGTCTCGGCATCATAAATAGCTTTGTTTCTGTTCCATTCATTCTCCTCCCTGGTACCATTAGTTCCCACTACAAACACCATGCGATGATTAAAGGCATCTTTCAGGGTACCGTAACGATGTGGTCCTTTCTGCCAGGCAGCCGGACGGGAAGCAGATCTCCACCCGGTGGCGGTCTTTTCCAGCACAAGGCGCCCGCCCTGGTTGGCAACAGTGTGTCTGATGACAATTCCGCTGTCGAGTTGCACTGTCCACAAGGATCCCGAAGGAAAATCAGCCAGGTCAAGTTCCAGCACCCTGGCATTCTGCGTACTGCCGGTAATGGTGCGATTCTGCAAATCCCTGCTCAACTGCACCCTGCTGTATTCCAGTGAACGGCTTTGCTGCAGGATGGTAACCCAGCGTGAGGTAGCGGATATGCCCGGATTGGCGGTGGTGAAATCTATGGCATGCACTGTGCTGTCGGGCAGGCGGCGGTGCCATTTGAAAAAATCAAACAAGGGGCCCCAATCCACACTGTGATCGCCAAACCAGTGACTTCCGCCCGGATACTCGTAATAACTGAGGTCGGTATGAAAATCACCCAGGATACCACGCATCTGACGGGCATATCTAACCGAAACGGTGCGGTCGTCATCACCATGAAAAATATAAACTCCGTGGTGTTTGTAATTCGAAGCCAGTTGGATTACATCACTCTGGTTTCCCGAGCGAAGTAATAACTGCTCCTGGGGATTGCCGCTACTGTCGGGTATCAATCCATCCGCGGAACCATATCCCTTTAAAGTGGGATAACCGGCACAGGGAGCAATGGCTGCCCATCGATCGGGGTAAGTGGCTCCCAGGAACCAGGTGCCGTGGCCGCCCATCGAGTGGCCGGTCAGGTAAATCTTTTGCGGATCCGGCTGGAAGCGTTTTCTGGCAATATCCAATACTTCCAGGGCATCCAGCCTTCCCCAGTCTTCCCAGTTGAATCCCCTGGGACGACGGTTGGTAGCGGCCACCAGCGTGCCCCAATCCTTGGAACGGTAAGCCCGGGCCTGACCGATGGCTTCCACACCGGCGCCATGAACGGAAAGGAACAATGCATTACCGACAGCAGGCTTATTCCCGGCTGGAAGTTGCGGCCTTACGGCATAATACTGCAGGCTGCCGTCTATTTCACTGGTGAAAGTGCTGCTGTAAGCATCTTCGGTACCTACAGCCTCCAGCCGGATCTCCCTTTCATCCAGCAATAGTTTACCTATACTCAATTGAAGCCGGCAGGCATGGATTCCCTTTTCCCGGATCTCTGAACTGTTGAAACGGAAGATTACTTTTCGTGTAGTCATCGCCGGTATATCAGGCAGCGCGCTGCTTTCAACCTGCCCGCCCAGGCTTGATTGCAGGGTCAGTCCCTTCAGCATGCTGTTTCCTGCATTCATGATTACCACGGCGCCCTCCTGGATGCCCTGCTGCCGGCCCGGCACAATATGCGGCAGGGTCGGGTCATCGCCCTGGATCATCACCGGTTTGGAGGGAAAGAGGAGCCTGGCTTCCGCCGAGGATCCACGCAGGTAAAATTCGTTCACCCCTTTTTTCAGTGCTATCGGCAGGTTGAGGAAACCCATGTTATACGGATCCCCTGCATGCAGTACCCCATTCACAAAAACACTGCTGTTGCCTTTAACAGAGAGTATGGCTGTTTGCGCTTTGGGCGACGTATAAGATAAATATATGGTTCTGTTGCCCCAACTGAGTCCGCCGCGGATGGCACCGGCGCGTACACCCGGACCGGCGGGCGCGCCGCTTAAAGCCCTTCCCACCCTGGGTCTCAGGCGGAAATTGCTGTCAATATCCATCTGCTCCCAAATGATCGGTTGTCCGTCTCTGGTAGCACCTGCCTTCCCTCCCGCTTTCGGTGCAGGAAGTTCTCCGGTGAACAGGCGGTATGCCAGTTCATCAGTATACACGGCCTCTCTTCCATACCTCGAAGGCAGGTCGGCGATGAGTCCGGTTTTAAAGATATATTCCTCCCGCACCTGGCTGAAAGCTGGTTGGGCCGGCTGGCTTTGCGCATTCAGAAATGGAACTGAAATGATCAGCACCAGGAAAAAAAACCTTGCTCTATGCATTAGTATCGTTTGAAGTTCTTTTCACCCGTCGGGTGGCACCCGACGGGTGAAAAGAAATCACAGGAAATTATCGGCGTCGCGGTAGGCTTTGATCAGGGCCAGTTCGCCTTCCTTACCCGCTCCGGCATTACCGTGTTCCATGCCCAGGATGCCCTTGTATCCTTTTGCATGAATATGTTTAAAGATATTCCGGTAGTTCATTTCACCGGTACCGGGTTCATTGCGGCCCGGATTGTCACCGATCTGGAAATAGGGAGTCTCCGCCCAGGTTTTGTCAATATTGGCCATGATATTCCCCTCGTTGCGTTGCATGTGGTACATGTCGAACAAAAACTTGCAGGCCGGACTGTTCACTGCCTGGCAGATCATAAAGGTCTGGTCGGTATGCCGCAGGAACAGGTCAGGGTTATCACTCAGGGCTTCCAGCACCATGACCAACCCATGGGGGGCCAGGATATCGGAGGCCCTGCGCAATGCATTGATCACATTGGTGGTCTGGAAATCATGCGACAAACTTCGGTCATAATTGCCCGGCACCACGGTCATCCACCTGGCACCGCAACGTTTGGCCACTTCAATGGCCTCGCGGCAATCCTTTTCCATCCTGTCAATAAATTCTTTCCTTCCACTCGCCAGCGAGGTCTTCCAATGCCAGTTGTCGGAAGTGATCACAAACACTCCCATCCGCATACCCAGCTTCGCCAGTGTTTCCCCGATTTTCTTCTGCTGTTCCACAGAACGGCCCATCATGCCATTGTCTTCAATGGAACGGAAACCCATACTGTGGGCGAACTTGATCTGTTCAATAAAGTCCGGTCCCGCATGATTCTTAAACATCCCATCATGAATGGCATAGTCAAGGTTAAATGGTTTTTCAGACAATACACCTGTATCAGTTTTTGCAGTTCTGGCAATGGCAGCAGCCGATGTTAAAAATGCGCCTCCGGCCAGGAGGGATTGTTGAAGAAATGACCTTCTTTGCATGACAAATCAATTTGAAGCTTAAATTTACCGGAATCTCATTCAAATTATTCAATCTTGTACCGGAAGTTAATTTTCATCATCTTTTGGCTAATTTCTATTAATAACAGTTACGCGCAACCGAAAAGATATTCTTTTACGGAACCCAAAATGGGAGCGCCGTTCACCATTGTGCTGTATGCTGCCGACAGCAGTACAGCAGCATCCGTTTCGGAAGATTGTTTCCACCTGGTCGACTCACTGGTACTCATCTTCAGCGACTATATTGACAGCAGCGAATTGAACAGGCTCTGTGCTGCCGCTGGAAAGAACAATCCACCTTTCCCGGTTTCCCCCGCCCTTTTCGACATTTTAAAGATCTCCGCCAGGGCATACAATTTAAGTAATGGAAGTTTTGATATCACACTTGGACCCTTGTCAAGGCTTTGGCGCAGGGCGAGAAAGGAAAACTCCTGGCCCCCGGCCGACACCGTAAAAGCAACTCTTGCCCTCACAGGTTTTCACAAGGTTCAGCTGGATACTGTCACAAGGATGGTTATTCTCACCCAACCCGGTATGCAACTGGACCTGGGCGGTATTGCGCAGGGATATATCGCCCAGAAAGTGACAGAACGGATCAGGTTATATGGTATTGGGAATGCGCTGGTAAACGTGAGCGGCGATATTGTCACAATCGGCGCCCCGCCCGGAAAAGAAGGTTGGACTGTAGCCATCAACGCTCCCCGCAGTGAGGAAGAATTCCTGCCGCAGAACCTTCTTATAACCAACAAAGCCGTTACCACTTCCGGTGATATTTACCAGTATATATTGCATAACGGGAAAAAATACTCGCATGTCATTAACCCCAAAACCGGCTATGGCATTACCTCACAGCGGAATGTGACTGTTATAGCGAACGATGGCACCACTGCAGACTGGCTGACCAAGGCCATCAGCCTGATGCCACTGAGGCAGGCACGCAGGCTTGCCAAACAATTAAATGCCGAATTTCTCATTGCCGAAATGAAACGTGGTGAACTGGTCTACCACAGTTCCGAAAGTTTTAACAACTTTTGGAAATCGATTGCGCAATAGCTGATTAAATTTTATGCTTTATATTACCGGCCGCAAAAGCAAAACTCGTGAAACCATTACTTTTTACCGTTCCGATTGTACTTCTGAGTATTACAGCCACCGTTAAAGGTCAATCTGACAATTTTAAAGCCTATAAACAGAAATTACCTGGTTCAAAAATCGAATTCAACATGGTACCCATCCCCGGCGGCACCTTTAAAATGGGTAGTCCGGCTACTGAAAAACACCGCAGTTCCGATGAAGGGCCACAACGTACCGTAAAAATTTCTCCCTTCTGGATGGCATCCTTTGAAGCGAGCCGCGATGCATTTGATGTTTTCTGGAAAGACGAATCTACCAGCCAGAACTCTGACGTAGATGCCATTACCCGCCCCAGCGCCCAGTATATTGATCTCACCTGGGGCATGGGTAAGGAAGGAGGTTTCCCGGTTAACAGTATGTCGCAGCGTGCAGCCGTGATGTATTGCCGCTGGCTGTACCAGAAAACAGGAATTTTCTTTCGCCTGCCTACAGAAGCTGAATGGGAATACGCATGCCGCGCAGGCAGCACTTCCACTTATTATTTCGGAAACAATGAAAAAGACCTTGGACAATATGGTTGGTTCAGCACCAACAGCGCAAACAAATACCATAAAAGCGGCCTGAAAAAGCCCAATGCCTGGGGGCTCTACGACATGCTGGGCAACGTAAGCGAATGGACCCTGGACCACTATACTGAAAATGCCTATTCGAAAATTCCGGTCAATGCGGTTGATCCGAAAACTGCGGTAAATCCTGCCCGTTATCCAAAGGTATTGAAAGGTGGCGGATATGATAGTGAAGCTTCTGAGCTTCGCCCTGCCAACCGCATCAAATCCGAGCCTTCCTGGAACAAGCGTGATCCCCAGGTTCCGAAAAGTAAATGGTGGCTGACAGACGGCGCTTCCGTAGGATTCAGGGTGGTTCGACCGCTGAAACAACCGAGTCCCGCAGAGGCAAATGCCTTCTTCAGGGAAATTTTGGGCAATTAATGGTTAATAATCAATCATAATACCTCCGTCAATTCCAGTAAATTAGTGCACTTCAAAAACTTCAGTATGAGCAAGATTGCTACCGAAAAAAATTTATCATCCCGCCGCGAGTTTGTAAAGAACTCTTCACTGATCGCAGGCGGACTGGTCGCTGCGCCTTTGATATCCAACGCCAATTTCTTTTCCGGATCGGAACAGGTAATCAAGGTTGCCCTGGTTGGTTGTGGTGGCCGGGGAACGGGCGCTGCCATCCAGGCACTCCTTTCAAAACAAAAAGTGAAGCTGGTGGCCATGGCCGATGCTTTCCGCGATAACCTCGATAATTGTTACAAAGCCCTGCTTTCTGATGATGCCTCTGATAACGGCAGTCTGAAAGAGAGCATCGATGTTCCTGAGGAAAGAAAGTTCTCCGGATTCGACGCCTACCAGAAAGCAATTCCCTTCGCTGATGTGGTGATCCTTGCCACTCCTCCCGGTTTCAGGCCCATTCATTTTGAAGAAGCCATCAAACAGGGTAAGCATGTGTTCATGGAAAAACCTGTAGCGGTGGATGCTGCCGGCGTGCAGAAAGTACTGGCAACTGCTGCGGTTGCCAAACAGAAAAAGCTGAACGTGGTGGTTGGATTGCAGCGCCATTACCAGAACTCCTATCTTGAATTATTCAAGCGCAGGGACCTGATCGGCGATATCACTTCCGCCCAGGCCTGGTGGAACAACGATGGAGTCTGGGTCCGCGAACGTAAGCCGGGACAAACAGAAATGGAATACCAGATGCGTAACTGGTATTATTTCAACTGGCTCTGCGGCGATCATATCAATGAACAGCATATTCACAATATTGATGTAGTGAACTGGTTTAAGGGATCCTACCCGGTGAAAGCCCAGGGTATGGGAGGAAGGCAGGTCCGCAAAGGCAAAGACCATGGCGAGATATACGACCATCATTACGTTGAATTCACATATGCCGACGGCTCCATACTGAACAGCCAGTGCCGCCATATTCCTGGTACCATGAGCCGGGTCGATGAACTGCTGATCGGAACAAAAGGAAAGATCCATTGCGGAGCTGCAAGGATCACAGACAGCAAGGGCACAAGCCTTTACCAGTTCGACAGGAAGACAGAGAACAACCCTTACCAGACCGAACATGATGAATTGTTCGCAGCCATTGCGAAAGGTCAATATAAATTCAGTGATGCTGAGAATGGTGCGAAAAGTACCATGACGGCAGTTCTTGGGAGGATGGCCACTTACAGCGGACAGGTGATTGAGTGGGATAAGGCCATCAACAGTGGAATGGATATTATGCCCAGGACATTTGCATGGGACGCGGCACCGCCGATTGTACCGGATGCCGACGGTAATTATCCGATTGCTATTCCCGGTAAGACCAAATTCATTTGATGAAATGAAATAACTCAGATGAGCCCTGCAGTAATACTGCGGGGCTTTTTAATTTTGAGTAACTTTTGCCCCAATTTAAAATTCAAGGGGCATGACTGTTTTAAAAACTGAAAGACTGAGTTTGTCAGAACTGACCGGAGAAGAAGCCGGATTCGTTTTCCGCCTGATGAATTCCAAGGGATGGCTTCAATACATAGGTGACAGGGGCATCCGGACCATCGAAGACGCCAGGCAGTATATCCTGAATAACACCATGAAAAGTTATACGGAACACGGATATGGCATGTACCTGGTAAGGACAGAACAGGATCAGGTTCCCATTGGTATGTGTGGCCTGGTCAGGCGGAATTTCCTGGAATATACCGACATCGGATTTGCTTTCCTCCCGGAGTATAACGGCAAAGGATATGCGTTTGAATCTGCATCTGCTGTTTTACAATATGCACGCGAATCGCTCGGCATGAAAAAAATCATTGCCATTGTCAATCACGACAACCAACCTTCTATCCGCCTGATTGAAAAACTGGGTATGCAATTTGAAAAAACTGTTCCTTTTCCAGGTGAGGACACACAGATTTTTCAGTTTTCAACAGCTGACTGAATTTCATTACATTCATTCATACACACATAAGAAATTAAACCCGCACCATCATGAACAGGAGAAATTTTTTACGCAATGGTTCCCTTGCAGGACTTTCCTTAACTGCGATTTCAATAGTAGCTTGCAAAAGCGAAAATCCCGCCGAAGAAAAAGCCAAATCTGCCACGGGAGATGATTTCAGCCTGAATGAAACAACTATCGATGAGTTGCAGCAAAAGATGCAATCCGGCGCATTGAGTTCCCAATCCATTACCCGGTTATACCTGGACCGCATCAAAGATATTGACCAGTCTGGTCCGTCACTGAACTCCGTCATAGAAGTTAATCCCGACGCCCTCACCATCGCCGCAGCCATGGACGAAGAAAGAAAAAACGGGAAGCTGCGCGGCCCGATGCATGGCATCCCTGTACTGATAAAGGACAATATTGATACTGCAGATAAAATGCAGACAACTGCCGGAGCCCTTTCACTTGCAGGAAATATCGCAACTAAGGATGCATTTATAGTTCGAAAACTTCGTGAAGCCGGTGCAGTCATCCTTGGTAAAACCAACCTGTCTGAATGGGCCAATTTCAGGTCCTCAGCATCCTGTTCGGGCTGGAGCAGCCGGGGTAGCCAGACAAAAAGTCCCTACCTGCTGACACATAACCCCTGTGGTTCCAGTTCGGGTTCAGGTGTGGCCACTGCTGCCAATCTTTGTGTGGTGGCTGTTGGAACCGAAACCGACGGGTCAGTGGTTTGTCCTTCTGCCACCTGCGCCCTGGTGGGAATCAAACCCACTGTCGGACTGATCAGCCGTTCGGGTATCATCCCCATATCACATACACAGGATACTGCCGGCCCTATGGCCAGGACCGTACGGGATGCTGCCATACTGCTGGGCGCTCTTACTGGCATTGACACAGAAGATGCCATTACCAAAAACAGTGAAGGAAAATCATCCACGGACTATACCAGGTGGCTGGATGCAAATGCACTGAAAGGCAAAAGGATCGGTTTTGAAAAAAAGCCGCAGGGAGATAACCATCACCTGCATGCGCTGCTGGCAAAAACAAAGGAACTGCTGAAACAACAGGGTGCGGAGATCATCGAGATCGAATACCTGCATAAGATTGATGATCTCGGCAAACATGAATACAATGTTCTCAAGTATGAA
Source organism: Flavihumibacter stibioxidans (assembly GCF_014332695.1). Taxonomy (GTDB): domain Bacteria; phylum Bacteroidota; class Bacteroidia; order Chitinophagales; family Chitinophagaceae; genus Flavihumibacter; species Flavihumibacter stibioxidans. The sequence continues at coordinate 468,112 of NZ_MBUA01000001.1, forward strand.
TTCAAGGATGGCGTGAATAAATACCTGGCCAAAGCCAATGCCAAAGTAAAATCACTGAAGGAAGTAATTGAGTTCAATAAGACTAATGAGGACAAGGCTATGCCTTATTTCAAACAGGATACCCTGGAAGCCTGTGAAAAACTTGGCGGACTTGACAGCAAGGAATACATTGAAGCCCTGGAAGCCAGTCACAGCGGATCTAAAAAGATCCTGGATGAAGTAATAAAAACAAACCGGCTGGATGCCATCAGCGGCATCACCATGGGACCTTCCTGCAGCATCGACCTGTGGTATGGAGACCGCTGGGGAAATGTATTTCTGACCACGCCTGCGGCCATATCGGGATACCCCCATATCACTGTACCTGCCGGAACAGTATATGACCTTCCGGTGGGCATATCCTTTTATGGCAGCCCCTATTCTGAACCAACCCTCATCGGCATTGGCTATGCCTTTGAACAGGCCGCCAAAGCAAGGATAAAGCCAGCCTTCAAACCCGTTTTTGAAGCATAATAATTAAATCAGCAGCATTCATCATGGAAGGCTTTTCAGGATTAACAGACCAGGAGGTATTGGAATCGAGGGAAAAGTATGGTTCCAATATTATCGCAGGGAAAAAGGAAAATCCAGTCGTAAGGGCCATCTCTGACCTTGCGAAAGAACCCATGGTATTATTATTAATGGCTGCGGCAGCCATATATTTTATCAGCGGTGATACTGGTGAAGGTATTTTTATGGCGGTTTCCATCGTGCTGGTATCGGGTATTTCCTTATACCAGGATGCCCGTAGCCGCAATGCCCTGGCTGCCCTGAAGTCGCTTACCCAACCTGAAGCAACCGTAATCAGGAACGGTATAACCAGCACCATCAAAATGGAAGAACTTGTGGTGGGTGATATCATGCTGGTGGAAGAAGGACGGACGGTTCCAGCTGATGGCATTATTGCAAAGGCCAATGACTTCAGCCTTAATGAATCAATCCTGACTGGTGAATCTTTCACCATCAGCAAAAACGAAAGCACAGAAGACAACCAGGTTTATCAGGGAACTTCCGTTACAGGCGGACTGGCCATCTGCAGGGTGTCTGCAGTCGGAAGCGGTACCCGTTTGGGCAAAATTGGCATCAGTCTGGAAACCATTGAAGAGGAGAAAACACCGCTCCAGATCCAGATCCACAATTTTGTCAGGAAGATGGCCCTTTTGGGAATATTGATCTTTATCATTGTATGGGCCATCAATTTCAGCCGCTCCCATGACTGGCTTGACAGCTTCCTGAAAGCACTTACATTGGCGATGAGCATATTGCCGGAGGAAATTCCGGTGGCATTCACCACCTTCATGGCATTGGGTGCATGGCGCCTCCTGAAGCAGGGCGTTATTGTAAAACAGACAACAACAGTGGAAGCACTGGGGTCCGCGTCTGTCATTTGCACAGATAAAACCGGCACCCTCACCCAAAACAAAATGAGCCTGGTGAGCCTGTATGTATTTGCAGGAAATAAAATCTGTGGTCCGGCGGAAATGGATGGTGCCCGCGAAAAAGAACTGATCCGGCTGGGCATGTGGGCCAGTGAGCCCATTCCCTATGATCCTATGGAACAGTCCCTGCATGAAATATATGGCAGGCAGGCAGCAGAGGACGAAAGGCCCGGATTCAAAATGATTCACGAATATCCGCTGGATGGCCGTCCGCCCATGATGACACATATCTTTGAAAACGGGAAGGGGCAGCGGATTATTGCTACCAAAGGTGCGCCGGAAGCGATCCTTGCAGTTTCAATGTTAAGCGATGAAGATAAAATTACCATTGCGGATTCCTTCAGGGCTCTTGCCGGAAAAGGTTACCGGGTATTGGGAGTAGCCGAATCAGATTATAGTGGAAATGATTTTCCTGAAGCGCAACAGTCATTCCGCTTTCAATTCAAAGGACTTCTGGCATTTTATGATCCGCCGAAACCAAATATTGAACAGGTCCTGAACTCATTTCACGAGGCAGGCATCAATGTAAAAATTGTAACTGGCGACAACGCACTTACTACGTCTACGCTTGCCCGTCAGATCGGTTTCAGGGATGGCAGCAAAGTGATGGATGGTGAAAACCTTATCCATACCGATCCTGCTGCGCTGGAATCTGCCGTTGACCACACCAATATTTTCACCCGGATGTTCCCCGAGGCAAAAATGGCCATTATCAATGCACTCAAGGCAAAAGGGCATGTTGTGGCCATGACCGGAGACGGCGTTAATGATGGTCCCGCCCTGAAGGCTTCACATATCGGCATTGCCATGGGATACAAGGGATCCGAAATAGCCAAAAAGGCGGCATCGCTTGTCCTTACGGATGATGACCTCGGCAAAATGGTCACTGCCATTGCCATGGGCAGGAGGATCTACACCAACCTGAAAAAAGCTATCCGCTATATCATCTCCATTCATATCCCGATTATCCTTACGGTATTCATTCCACTGGCAGCAGGCTGGATATATCCCAATATTTTCACACCGGTGCATGTCATTTTCCTGGAACTGATTATGGGGCCAACCTGTTCCATTATCTATGAAAATGAACCCATGGAAAAAAATATCATGAAGCAGGCGCCCAGGCCATTCACAACAACTTTTTTTAACTGGAAAGAACTGAACACCAGCATCATCCAGGGCCTGGCAATTACCGCCGGAACAATGTTCACCTACCTATATTCGGTGCAGCAGGGCGCAACAGAAGATATAACCCGCACCATGGTATTCCTGGCGCTGATCACTGCCAATATATTCCTGACACTGGTAAACCGTTCCTTTTATTATTCCATTTTCACTACCGCGAAATACCGGAACAACCTCGTATTACTGATCATTGGCAGCACCATCCTGCTGACATTATTGATGCTGGTAATACCTGCCGTGACCAGTTTCTTCGGCTTTGCACCTTTAACCGGTTTGCAGGCATTGGCAAGCTGCCTGGCGGGCAGCATATCCGTACTCTGGTTCGAGATCGTTAAATGGATAATCCGCATCAAAAACCCTGAATAAATCCTCCCGGTATGAATCAATCATTTGACACAGTGCGGATGGCCATCAGGAAATACCGGCCGGAAGATATCTCACTGCTTCAGCAATGGATCACTGATCCTGAACTCATGTTCACTGTTGCTGGTCCGGGCTGGAACTACCCGATCACCACCGCCCAGATAGAAGCGCACCAGCAACAATACCCATCCAAACAATTGTATATCGGCGAAGCAGACGGCATGCCGGTTGCGATGGGCGAAATCATTGTAAATGAAGAGCACGCTCCGAGGCTTGGACGCCTGCTGGTGGGGGATCAAAACAAAAGGGGACTTGGCATCGGGGAAAAATTCATCCGTGAACTGATGTCTGAATGTATACGGTTATACCACCCCGATAGCATCTGTCTCTTTGTACTGGAAACAAATCTATCCGCCATCAGACTGTATAAAAAAATCGGATTCAGCTTTACCGGTGATCACATCCCTGATATGATCCGGGAAGGTGAACCGCGGAAGGTGCTGAAAATGATTCTCAACTGCGGGGAGAAATGATTATATTGAATATAAAACTTTATCCATGCCGGTATCACTGATTGTCCTACTGATAATTGTATTGCTGATCATTATCCTGGTCGTACTGTACAACCGCCTGACCAAACAACGGATATTGGTAAAAGAAGGCTGGAGCGGAATCGGAACTTTCCTTCAACAAAGGAATGACCTTATCCCCAACCTGGTGGAAACTGTAAAAGGATATGCCCTTCATGAAAGCAGTACACTGGCAGAAGTGATCAAATGGCGCAATAAAAGCATCGCGGCGGGAACCCCGGCAGAAAAGATGGAAGCCGGCAATGGCATGAACAGAGCCCTCGTTGATTTTTTTGCACTGGCAGAACAATATCCCGACCTCAAGGCCAACCAGAATTTCCTCAGCCTGCAGACTGACCTGAAAGAAATGGAAACAAAAATCAACCAGAGTCGCCGTTATTACAACGCTACTGTTCGCAATTATAACCAATCAGTGGCGACATTTCCCGGCAACCTTGTGGCGGGTTTGTTTGGATTCCGAGAAGAATCATTCCTGCAGGAAGACAACGCTGCCCGGGAAGTACCCAAGGTATCTTTCAAATAATCATATGTGGTGTAAATCCATATTCCATCGGGGCCGGTCCGTTTTCCTGTTGTTATTACTCCTTGCGGCAGTTAGTTATCAATCCGGTGCCCAGTCCTTTTATTTTGATGAAACCTCTGCCCGTTTCGTTGATGATGCGGTATTTGACAGCCTGATCCTTGAGAAAGCCATCCCCATCGCCAGGTCAAATGGTCTCACAGCGGAAGAATTCACATCAAAATATCCCGCGTACAGGGCCCGGTTTGCTGATCTCCTGCTGGGCATGTTACAACACAGGTTCATGGAACTCAGGAAACTGTTTGAATACAATTTGCCCGTTCCTGGCTCTAACGCTGACCAACAAGCGAAATCAAAATACATTGCTGAAATAAATAAGGCAATCGGCCGCGCACTCGAAAATCCGGCGGCGTTTTATCCGCTATTTGCCAGGGATGAAACTGACCGTATCCTGTCCTTCCATTCCGATATTGTCGTGCATCCGAATGGTCGCCTCGAAGTAACTGAACTGATTACCATTTACAATGGTGATGGCGGCAACGCCTCTTCCAATGATGATATCAGGCGGGGTATAGTCCGGGATTTCCCGACCAAATACCTCGACAGTAACGGACTCTGGACAATAACCGGATTTGCCCTGAAAAAAATCTACCGGAACGACCAGGAGGAATCATACAAAACGCAAATGTTGGGCAATGGAACCCGTATCATGGCCGGCAGGGAAGACGTGTTCCTGGAGCCCGGCATCTACAGGTACAGGCTTGAATATGAAACCCGCAACCAGCTGATCTTTCATGGGGACAAGGATGAATTGTTCTGGAATGTAAATGGGAATGGATGGGTGTTTACTGCGGATAGTATATCCTGCAAAATCAGTTTTCCCGATAAGGCTAAACTGGTTGAATACAACTGTTATACCGGCAGCTATGGTGCTACAGATAAAAATTGCCGGGTAAAACAACTATCCGGCAACAGCATCCTATTTACCGGCACCAGGCGTTTTGAAGCTTATGAAGGGTTGACAGTGGCGGCGGCTATTGAAAAAGGCGTACTGGTGCCACCTTCATCTACCGGCAAATTCCTGAACCTGTTGCGGGCAAATTATATCATCCCCGTGCTGCTGCTGTTTACCGGCGGACTCTTTGCATTCTACCTGCGGACCTGGTTCAGAAAAGGCAGAGATCCGGAGAAAGGGACCATTTTCGCACAATTTGAGCCTCCTGCCGGTTTATCGCCCGCAGATACCGGTTATATCATCCAGCAGCAATATGGAACCCATTTGTTTGCAGCCAGCCTGGTAGACGCTGCTGTTCACAAGGAACTTGAAATTGAAGTCGTTAAAGGTAAAGGCTGGTTTGCCGGCACTGAATACAACTTTAACAGGCCGGGGGAAACAAAGGATAAACCTGTTCCGAAATCCGCGCAGTCTTTTGGGTTCGACCTGAACAGGATCTATGGCCAGTCAGCTGCCAAAGGGAAATACAACAGTACACTCAAAACCCTGAACAGCGAACTGGAAAACCATCTGAAAAGCAGGTTCCTGGTAAGGAAAGGAAAGTCTAACAGCTGGCACGGATTATTTACCCTCAACCGCGGTTATACATGGCCGGGGTTTCTGCTGATCGCTGTTGCCGTCATCCTAAGTTTTATTTTCATGATTACCGGCTTCACCATGCCATTGCTGATTTTCTCTCTGGTGATGGTTGCCCTGCTGATTGTTATTCAGGTGATATTCTTTAATATCATGAGGTCCTATACGGAGAAAGGCAGGGATATTGCCGACCACATTGAAGGCTTTAAAATGTACCTGGCAGAAACGGAACAGCCTGTTTACAACCAGCTGGCCCCTCCGCAAAAAACACTGGAACTTTTTGAAAAATACCTGCCTTATGCCATCGCTTTGGGTGTGGAGAACCAATGGGCAGAAAAATTTGACAGCATTATCCGGAACGCCATGGAAACCGGCTACCAGCCTGCCTACTTCAGTACACATGGCAGCTTTGGCACTAGTTTTACAATGAACGCTTTCAGCCAGGGGATATCGTCCGGACTGTCAGGAACCATCAGTTCAGCTTCAACACCTCCCAGCAGCAGCGGTGGCGGCAGCGGTGGTGGCGGATTCAGTGGTGGTGGTGGCGGCGGCGGCGGCGGTGGCGGCTGGTGATCACCGTTAGGTCAACACAAGGTCAGCGTTTCCTGCCTTTTTCCCTGAATGCTTTGTATTTGCCGATTTCCTTCTTTGCTTCGGGAGATTTGCTATCTCCTTTTATTTCGGCAGCTTTACCCGGTTTGCCGGCAGGCTTACCTCCTGCAACAGATTTGGATTTGGAAGGGGATTTGGCTGCTCCCGGGGATTTGGCTGTTGCGGCAGCTTTTACACCGGAAGATTTTTTTGCTCCGGATGAAAATTTCGTTCCCGCCGAAGATTTGGTTGAAGGGGAAGACTTGCCCCCCGTAGAGGACTTACTTACCACTGTAGACCTGGACCTTCCGGATGACCTGGATTTTTCGGATGACCTGGATTTTTCGGGCGCACCTGATTTTTCGGTCGTGCCCGGCTTTTCCCGGAATCTTGATTTATCCCTTGGCCCAGGCTCCCCGCGGGATTCGGTCTTTCCATGTGAGTTGGGTCTCGCTGCCAGCCTGGATTTTGCTTTTACCGGGGCCTTTTCCGCGACTCCCGATGAATCCTTCACCGATTCCATAAGCTGGCGTATTTCAGCATCGCTGAGATAACGCCACTTACCCAGCGGAAGTTTATCCAGTCGCACATTCATGATCCTTATCCGCTGCAGGCTTTCAACCGAATAACCCATGTATTCACACATACGCCTGATCTGTCGGTTAAGCCCCTGCGTTAGTATTATATTGAAACTCTGTCGACCGGTAACTTTTACCTTGCAGGGAAGTGTAACCGTGTCCAGCATGGGAATACCAGCTGCCATCTGCTCTGCAAAACCAGGGGCAATCGGTTTATTTACCCTGACGATATATTCTTTTTCATGAGCGTTTCCCGCACGCAGCAGTTTGTTTACAATATTCCCGTCGTTGGTGAGGAAAATCAAACCCTCAGAATCCTTATCCAGCCTGCCGATCGGGAAGATTCGCTTTGGGAAATTGATATAACTGATGATATTCCCTTTTATATGTTCCTCTGTAGTGGTGGTTATTCCCAGGGGTTTATTGAATACCAGGTAAACCGGTTTTTCCTTCTGCGAAGCCGTAATCAGGCTGCCATCAACCTCAACCTGGTCGCCTGGTTTAAAACGGTTTCCTAATTGTGCTGTTTTATTATTCAGCAGTACACGTCCCGCTTTGATGAGTTCATCCGCTTCCCTCCGGGAACAATAACCTGTATCACTGATAAACTTGTTTAAACTGATTGAATTGTCCAATTGTAATGTTTAAAGATGAACCCTCCACCCGTCGGGTGGCACCCGACGGGTGGAATGCTTATTTTTTCTTGCGGGATTTTTTGGCCACACGTTTAAGTCTTTCTCCTGAGCCTGTATCCTCCTTCAGTGCAGCCGTAATAACCCATTCATAGTCAAGCTGCCTTTTCTCCAGGTTGGCAGCCACCACCCGGATCTTTATTTTGTCGCCCATCCGGAAAGTACGGCCACTGCGGCGACCCGCCAGCATGTATTCACTTTCAACATGCCTGAAATCATCATAATCGGAAAGGCTGGCAATACTGACCAGTCCCTCGCATTTGTGTTCAACCGTTTCCACCCAGAAACCAAAGGAAGAAACGCCACTGATCACCCCGTCAAATTCATCACCCAGGAAATTCTGCAGGTATTCCACCTGCTTGTATTTATTCCCTGCCCTCTCAGCGTCCATAGCTGCCCTTTCGCGTTCGCTGCTGTGTTTGCACTTTTCTTCCATCTTCTTGTCGGGGGCAAACCTGCCATCCAGTACTTCCTGCAATACGCGATGCACCAGCACATCAGGATAACGGCGGATGGGTGAGGTGAAATGGCAGTAGTTTTCAAAACCTAATCCGTAGTGACCGATGTTTTTGGTGGTATATACTGCTTTGGCCATGGTCCGGATACCCAGTTGTTCCAGAACGTGTTGCTGGGGCATCCCTTTTACTTCCTCCAATAACTGGTTAAAAGAAGCGGCTATGCGTTCAGGTGATTTGGTATCGAACCCATGACCGAACTTCCGGGCAAAGGCGGCAAACGGTACCAGTTTTTCCGCATCAGGCTGGTCGTGCACCCGGTAAGGAAAGGGTAATTGTTTGTTATCCTGTTCAAACTTACCCACATGTTCAGCCACGGTCCGGTTGGCCAGTAACATAAACTCTTCAATCAGCTGGTGTGCTTCCTTGCTTTCCTTGACAATGATGCCGATGGGCTTGCGGTGCTCATCCAGCTTGAACCTTACTTCCTGGGAAGAAAAATTGATGGCCCCTTTCTTAAATCTTTGTTTCCGGTATTTCTGGGCAAATTTATTCAGCAATAACAGTTCTTCCTTATAAAGGCCGTCGCCATTCTCAATTACTTCCTGCACTTCTTCATAGGTAAAGCGATGGTCCGAATGAATGACCGTTCTGCCCAGCCAGTAATCTTTCACGCTGCCAGTGGCAGAAATATTAAATACGGCGGAGAAAGTAAATTTATCCTCATGTGGTCTCAGCGAACACAACTCATTTGAAATCCGTTCCGGTAACATTGGATTCACCCTGTCGGGCAGGTACACTGAAGTGGCTCGCAGGTAGGCTTCCTTATCAAGTTCGGTATCGGGTTCCACGTAATAGCTCACATCCGCAATATGAACACCGATCTCATAACCAGTTTTAACCTTTCTGATAGATAAAGCATCATCAAAATCCTTGGCATCCACCGGGTCAATGGTAAAGGTGAGCACATCCCTGAAATCGCGCCGCTTCTTCACTTCCACCCCGGCAAGTTGTTCCGGGATACGGGCTGTTTCCTCAATTACATCCTCAGGGAAAGTCATTGGAAAACCATTTTCCATGATGATCTCCTTCATGGCGAGATCATTCTCTGCCTGGGCTTCCAGCACTTCCACCACTTCTCCTACCGGCTTTTTACCAGGTGCCCATTCTACCACCCGAACAATCACCCTGGCACCATTTTCAGCGCCATGAAGACTGTTGAGGGGAATATAAATATCAGGCATGGGTTTATCACTGTCAGCGACAAAAAAGGCGAAGGTCTTGCTGATTTCCACCTTTCCCATAAACACATTCTGTTTGCGGTCGACCACCTCGGTAACAATGCCCTGCATCCTGCCGGTGCGGCCCGCCATCCTGGTGATCTTCACCCGCACCGTATCACCATGCATGGCTGTATTGAAATCATTCGGACGGATAAGGATATCCTGTTCCTGGTTCTCAATGATGACAAACCCCATACCGCTGCGGGTAATATCCAACCGCCCTTTCAATAGATCTGAATCAGAAGTTTTGCTCTTTTTTTTCTTGCCGGATGACTTTTTCTTACTCATAGGACCCAATTAAATGCTTGGAGGGAATTGCCTTATAAATGTACCAATAATACCTTTAAAGCGATCAGCTTCACCGAATAAAAACTGCATCTCTATTGGGATTACGTAAAAGGGAAGGTGGCCCAGTTCCTGTTCAAATTTCTTCAGCCTTACTGCATCTTTTTCCGTTGTCAGAATAATCTTAAATCCTGCACTCATCTGATCGAAACGCTTCCTGATCTCATTCATGTCATCGATAGTAAAAATATGATGGTCACTGTAAACCATCTGTTCATAGGTAGCTGACTGATCGGCCAGCAGTCTCTTCAGCGGTTTCGGATTGGCTATACCCGTTACCAGCAACACCTCAACATCACCTGTAATGGTATAGTGGGAATGATTCACAATATGGTACAACTCACTGTAACGAATAGACGAAAAGAAAAGCTGCTGCCCTGGTTGCAGGGATAACTCATTTTCAATGGCGTGGGCGTCTTCTTTTGTAAGTCCCGCCGGGCATTTGGTTACCACCACAATATCAGCCCGTTTAACACTTTGTTTTTCATCCCGGAGGTCACCTGTTGGCAGGTACCAGTCGCGCGTGTAGAGGTTATTATAATCTGTCAGGATGATATTCAGTCCCGCTGTTATGGCCCGGTGCTGAAATGCATCATCCAGGATGATAGCCTGGGTATCCGGACGGTCATGCAGTAAAAGCGGCACAGCTGCAATCCTTTCTTCCCCGACAGCCACGGCAACTTCCGGAAATTTGAGATGGAACTGCATGGGCTCGTCCCCTATTTCAAGTGCATTGGTGCTGTCATTGGCCAGGGCATAACCCCTGGTCTTCCGCTTATAACCCCTGCTCAGGGTAGCCAGCCTGAATTCTGATCCCAGATGCCTCAACAAAAATTCCACCATGGGTGATTTACCAGTACCGCCGGCCGCAATATTTCCAACACAGATGATCGGCAGGCCAAATGTTGCCGTGGGAAGAATGTGCTTATCATACATCCTGTTCCGGATATAGATCACTGCAAAATAAATGAGGGAAAATGGAAACAGGATGATCCTGACAGGTCTCAGTAATGGAAAATTAAAATTCATAAATCCGTTCTGGTGTTATGCAGGCATTTAAAGGTACATCATATTGGTCGATACCTGGTATCTCACCGACCGGTTCAAAATAGCATAGCCCCAGCTTTACTAGGTCGGGTCTGCACTTCGACAGGTAGCGGTCATAAAAGCCCTTGCCATAACCCAGGCGATAACCCTTACGGTCAAACGCCAGCATCGGCACCAGTACCAGGTCAATTTCTTCCGGGGCAACGGGTTCACCTTCCACAGGTTCGGCAATTCCATATTGATTGACCTTGTAATCGGTATCATCATTTACCAGCAGCGCCTGCATGGTATGGTGTTTAAAATCGCTCACCGGATAGGCAACTGCAATTCCCGGCATCCTGAAGGCCAAAAAATCCGTGAACAGGAAGGTGTTCGGTTCAACGCGGTGTTTCAGGGGCCAGTATGAGAGGACCGTAGAGATGTGCATCGGAATTTCCCATTGCTGGAACCGGATGAGTAAAAGATCATCCATGCGGTTCCTGTCTCTATCGGTAAGGGATAACCGCTTTTCCTGGTAATATTTTCTCAGCGCAGTTTTGGTCATCATTTGCCGGTCACCGGTTGATGAAAAAAGAAAATAAAGTGGTGCCGTAATTCCGCTCCTGCACAAACTTTTCAAATCCCTCGTAATTGTTGCGGGGCGTGTGTTCGAGCACAAATATCCCACCGGGCTTCAGCAGGTTACGGGCGATGATCTGCCGGGGCAGTTCATCGATGGTTTCCAAAGCATATGGCGGGCCTGCAAAAATAAAATCATACTGTTCGTGGCAGGATTCAATGAATTTGAAAACATCCATTTTCACCACTTTCAGGTGGTGGAGCCCAAATTCCTCCGCTTTCTTTTTAATGAAAGCGTACATGGCCGGATCCTTCTCCACAATGGTCTGGTCGGCTGCGCCACGCGAAGCCAGTTCATAACTGATGCTACCGGTACCGCCAAACAGGTCAAGGGTACTGATTCCTTCAAACTCCATATTGTTCTGCAGGATATTGAAGAGACCCTCCTTGGCAATATCGGTGGTTGGCCGGGTATAGGGCATCCTGCCCGGCGGATTCACTTTTCTGCCACCCAGTTTTCCGCTTATGATACGCATTGGGACATTTGGATTAACGGGTTGAAAAAATGCACCGGTTGCCCCTGCAGCAGGGATTCATCCAGTTGAACTGATTCAGGAAGTACGGCAATCTCCAGGTTCCTGATATATTTGAATAATTCCAGGAACAGGGCCGAATCCCTTTCGATCCAGCCATCCAGGTGTACAGACACTGTTTCCGGCGACAACCCGGCCTGCTGTAATGCTGACAGCAGGATATAACTGATGTCCTCCGGAACCTGGTACTCATATTGGCTGATCATTTGCCAGCCATTATTCCGGACCGCCATGGCCACTTTCTTGTTTTCAAAAAGCAGGTAAACATCCCCGTCAGGTCCGGCCGGAAGCTGTTCCAGCCCCGGAAGCCAGGCAGTAAACAAATGGTATTGCTTCACTGAATGGTGCGCTGCTGCCAGGCCCAGGTACCTGGCGGTTGAAATGCGATAGAGGGAATAATCCTCCCTGTCAGGTATCTTTTCCGTAAGCATGGTTCCACGGAACAGATCTCCAAAAAGGCAATCGAGCAGTTCCTTTCCGTTGTCATTGCCAAATAAGGATTCCGGCACCACCGCAGCCTGCTGGCAATGATGCACCACTACCAGTGCGCCCCAAAGCTGTAACCAGTCTGCCTGCTCCTGTAGCCATGTTTGCAGACCGCTATCCTGTTCAACAGCATCCTTTTCATATTCAATTAACCTGTACAAAACCGGTTGCTTACTTTCATTCACAGCCAGTATCCGCAGCCCCTCATCCAGCACCTGCAAAAAAAGCTTTTGCTGCGATGGATCGGAATGATCACCCAGGGTTATATCAATTCTTGTTGTGTAAGACATATCAATGGCTGCAATAATACACTATTTTCGGCCTTTATGTCAACACAAGCCCCCATAAACGACCTTCGGGTTTCCACTGGAAACCGCCAGATACTGGCAATCGCATTGCCCATCAGTTTTTCCATTTTTGTACCCCAGATCAATTTTATAACCAATAATGTATTCCTGGGCGGACTGGGAGAAGATTCGCTGGCTACGGCTGGTATTACCGGCGTGTACTACCTGATATTCGCCGTGATCGGCTTCGGCCTCAACAACGGCTTACAGGCCATGATATCGCGCCGGGCAGTGCAAAACCGGATCGATGAAATCGGGAAGCTTTTTATCCAGGGCGTTTACCTGTCACTGGGCATTGCATTACTCGGAATCCTGACCACTTACCTGCTGGCCCCTACCATTCTGGAACTGACGCTCAATTCGCCGGAGATGGTGAAAAAATCGGTCGATTTCCTCCATATCCGGATATGGGGCCTTCCTTTCCTCTACCTCTACCAGATGCGTAATGCCCTGCTGGTAGGAACCAACCAGAGCAAGCTGCTGGTCTGGGGAACCCTGGTAGAAACCACTTCCAATATAGTGCTGGATTATGGACTTATCTATGGTCATTTCGGACTTCCGGCCATCGGGTTCAACGGTGCAGCTATTGCTTCCATAGCAGCGGAATTCCTGGGAATGTTTGTCGTTTTCTCAGTGATCGAATGGAAAGGCATCAGTAAAAAACTGGGACTCTATAAAAACCTGCGGTTTAACCTGCCTGAAACCAGGCTGCTTTTCACACAATCCTCTCCCCTGATCTTCCAGTATGCCATCAGTGTGATCAGTTGGGAGTTTTTTTATATCCTGATCGAACACCATGGCCCGCGTGAGCTGGCTATTTCCAATACCATGAGGAATATTTTCGGCATGTTCGGTGTCTTCACCTGGGCATTTGCCGCCACCGCCAATACCATGGTAAGCAATGTAATCGGACAGGGAATGTCGGAAGAAGTACCCCGGTTGATTACCCGGATCATGAAGCTCAGTATCTTGTTTGCCGTTTCCCTTTGCCTCCTGCTAAACCTGTTTCCGCAGACCTTCCTGTCCCTTTACGGCCAGGGAGATATTTTCATCCGCGAAGCCATTCCGGTAATGCGCGTGGTATCACTGGCGCTGGTCATCATGGCCATTTCCAATATCTGGCTCAACGCCGTCACCGGAACCGGTAATACCAAAATCAACCTGCAGATTGAAGTGGCTGCCATCATTGCCTACAGCGTTTATGCATACCTGGTACTGGAAGTTTACCGCCTTCCCATCAGTTATGGCTGGATGGCAGAATGGCTGTACTGGATGATCCTGTTTGTGCTATCATTTATGTATATACGAAGCGGAAAATGGAAAGGGAAAGTTATTTAGGGCTGATGATTGCCGGGTACCTGTAATCTACCGAAGGGTGCGCAATAGCTGCTGACCTTCTGTGCGAACACGGGCATCATCGGCCAATTTGAATGGAAGCCGGCCAAGCATTTCCAGCAATTCCACGGCCCTCTGCTGCTGGCCTGTTTTCAGGCACACTTTAGCAAGTTCAAGGTAATTAAGGTTAAAGGCCGGATTGAGCCTGAGGCTGGTTTCATAATTCCTTGCTGCCAGTTGGAATGACGCCTCCGGGAAAGCGCCATAGAATACCTTCACAGCAAGGCGTTTAAAACTGCCCAGACTGGATATTTCGTAATACCATTTTCCCAGTACATGGTAGCCGCGAAAATCAGCAGGATCAAGCATCACCACCTTGTCAGCGAATTTTTTAATATCCTTGACCGCTGTGATCATTTCTTCTCCTGAGGAAACCAATGCCATCCTGCCCAGTGCCACAGCCATCACAAAATTGGCATCCGCTGAAGCCGGATTTACCTTCAGGGCCCTTTTCGCATACTGTACAGCCTCTTCATACAACTTAAGCTGTTCAGCCTTTGACTTAAGGCGATGCCCCAATTTACTGGCGAGTTCACTTGACTTACACAATGCCTGCAGGTTCCCGGGCTGGAGTTGGAGAAGACCCTTGTATTTCAGAAATGCCTGTTCCTCCTGCATGGCCGATTCCGCCTGTATGGCTTCCTGCAATAACACCCTGGCATCCTGCGACCAGACGGGCAAAGAATGGAACAATAAAATGCTGAATAGAAAAAAAATCCGCACCATCAGGAATTAAAGTTCCGGGTTAATGTGATACCCACTTTGCCCCTGAAATTTTCGATCGGTGCCTGCAGTTTGTAAATACTGATCCGTACCTGTTCCACCTGCGGGTATTGGTGACTGATCTTGCGAATGATGCTGTCTGCCAGTTCTTCCAGTAATGGTGTGGAAACCTGCATCCGGTGGTTTAGAATCTGGAAAACATCCTCATAACTGATCAGGTTCTTGAGGTTATCAAGTTTCTTTTTTTTGACATTGTAAGTGATGTCAAGATTCACTTCGAAATCGTTGCCGATTTTCTCCTCGCCGGGATAAAGACCATGAAATCCGTGGAAGATGAGTTGGTGAAGATGAACTGTAAGCATAAAAAAAATTGGCGACTGGATTAGCCGCCAAATTATCAATTAATGTTTGATGGGAATATTATTTTTTAAACATGCCCTGCGGCTGACAGGAAACGCTCTGCGTCCAGTGCGGCCATACATCCGCTTCCGGCTGCAGTTACAGCCTGGCGATAGATTTTGTCCTGTACATCCCCTGCCGCAAAAACACCTTCAATATTGGTCTTGGATGTTCCGGGTACTGTAAGGATATATCCGGCCTCATCCATATCCAGGAAACCTTTGAATATATCAGAATTCGGTTGGTGCCCGATGGCCACAAAAAAACCGCTGACCGGCACTTCTGTTTTTTCACCGGTCTGGTTATTCCTGATACGAACGGCTGTAACTTTGTTTTCCCCAATGATTTCATCGGTTTCGCTGTGCCAGTAAACCTTGATATTCGGGGTTGCTTTGACCCTGTCCTGCATTACTTTTGATGCCTTCATTCCATCCTCCCCTTTTCGTACAATCATATGTACGGTAGTAGCCAGTTTGGAAAGATATATGGCTTCTTCACAGGCTGTATCACCCGCGCCGACAATGGCCACTTCCTTACCCCTGAAAAAGAATCCGTCACACACCGCGCAGGCACTTACACCAAAACCATTGAGGCGTTGTTCGCTTTCAATTCCCAACCATTTGGCTGAAGCGCCTGTTGCAATGATCACAGCATCTGCAGTCATCAGTTTTTCTTCATCAATGGTCACTTTGAATGGCCTTGAAGAGAAATCAACACTGGTAGCCAGTCCGAAGCGGATATCGGCGCCCATGCGGGTTGCCTGCTTCTCGAAATCAACCATCATTTCGGGCCCCTGGATGCCTTCAGGATAGCCGGGGTAGTTTTCCACTTCAGTCGTGATGGTCAACTGGCCTCCAGGCTGGATTCCCTGGTACAATACCGGTTTCATCGCAGCGCGGGCAGCATAAATGGCTGCAGTATATCCCGCTGGGCCAGATCCTATAATAAGACAATGAACGTGTTCAGTATTTTGTTCCATAAATTGAATTTATTACGCCAATAAAATTTTCCCGGAAAGGTTAATGTTGTTACACTATTTATTCTGGCATGCAAAAATAAATGGAATTCCGTTAACCTATTGTGACTCAACACACTTTAACACCAGCTGCCTTATCAGTGGGAATTATTTGGGGATAACCAGGCTGTTGTACTGAACCGAATACCCGCCAAAATATCCCAATCCTCCGGATGAAATATTACCCAGCACCCGGGTGGGCGAACCAAAAGGGCTGCCTATGGCGCCATAATTATACTCCATGGTACGCCAGAAATCAAATGTAGCCCTGTCAATATTGGTAAACTTCAACACAACGGTATCTCCCCTGCTAAAGAAGGAATAGTTGTCAAAGTCGATGTCAGTATTCCTGTCAACCCCCTGCTCCACTTCAATATCATATTGTGTACCATCCACAATCTGGTCGTCAAAAACTGAATTCAGTCCGGGATTGAATGCACTGCCGTTGACAGAAGTAAAAAACCTGATATAATTTCCGAAGCCGGCAGGATCTGTAACCCTTGCCATCAGTACCACTTTAGTGGTATCCGGATTATTGGGGGACGGTTTCCACCAGAGGGAATCAACCGTTTTCAGGTGCAGCGGAATAGTGGTACTGGCAGTATAGCTTTCACCTTCTGCCAGGATTGTGACTGTATAATTCTTACCGGGTTCACCAATAAAAGCAGTGGCCAGGTCAGAGGAATCGATGGAGTAATAATAAATGTTCCCTGCCGTATTGGTGAGGGTATATTCTTTCAGCCGGTGGGTGCGGGTGCCGTTGGACAGGCGGATTTCAGCTCCTCTAACAAAGGATTGGCTGAGGATAGAAGGATTGATTTCACTGAAATAATCCAGGCTTCTGGACAAAAAGAATACCGGTGGCCTTCCGCTTTCAATAGTACCCTCCACCACCAGTTTTGGAGGTTGCCCATTCAGGTCAAAACTGACAGATTTCTCACAGGCCAGCCCCGTAAGCAACACAGCAAGTGTACATGATAATTTTACTAAAACTTTCAGCATCCTGGTTTGAAATAACAAATTTTCGGCCCAAAGGTTAATACGGTGGAACAACCAGCCACAAAAAAAGTGTCTGGCCGCTGCCAGACACTTTCCACAACTGCCTGACCTGGGTCAGGCGATAAAGATTTATCCCAGATATGCTTTCAGCGCATTGCTGTAACGGGCTTTCTGGAGGCGCTTGATGGCCCTTTCCTTGATCTGGCGGATACGCTCTTTGGTGAGGTCGTATTTCTGACCAATCTGTTCGATGGTTACACCATTCTCACCGTCCAGTCCGAAATAGGCATTTACAATCTCTGCTTCGCGGGGGCTGAGAGATTTCAATACGCGGCGGATTTCGTTGCGGAGTGAATCCTGCATAACGTCTTCGTCGGTATCGTCACTGCCTTCCAACAAGTCGCCCATTGCCACATCTTCTGCTTCGTGCACTGGTGCATCCAGTGAAGTGTGACGGGTATTACTCTGGAAAATATTGTTGATTTCGGTTTCGCTCATTTCCAGGATCTCGGCCAGTTCTTCCGTAGAAGGCTCGCGCTCATGCTCCTGTTCGAAAGCCATATAAGCCTTGTTGGCTTTATTATAGGTTCCGATCTTGTTCTGGGGCAGACGTACCAGGCGGCCCTGTTCGGCCAAAGCCTGCAGGATGGACTGACGAATCCACCATACGGCATAGGAAATGAATTTAAAACCCTTGGTTTCATCAAAACGCTGGGCGGCTTTGATCAGACCCAGGTTTCCTTCATTGATGAGGTCACTCAGGGAAAGCCCCTGGTGCTGGTATTGCTTGGCCACAGAAACGACGAAACGCAGGTTAGCCTGCACCAGTTTATCAAGCGCACGCTGGTCGCCCATCTTGATGCGCTGGGCAAGAGTGGTCTCCTCTTCGGGAGTGATCATGGAGATTTTAGAAATTTCCTGAAGATACTTTTCAACCGCCTGGGAGTCCCGGTTGGTAATCTGTGTAGCAATTTTTAGCTGCCTCATGCCTATCTGTTAATTTAGTTTATAACGCTCTAATGACGCTTACGGTTCGCCGGAAGTTGCAAATAGGAAGGTTAAAGAAAGGCGAAATGGTCCAGAACTGTCTGCAAAAATAATCACTCCTCCACAGAATTCATAGCCCATGTGGATAATTATCTGCTTTTTATAGATAATTATTTACACAAAATTACGTTGGAACCGTTACCGGGACTGACCGCAACCGATTGCGGTCAATATTTTACGATGGTACCATCGGGACTGTGGAGAACTAATTCTTTGGAATCAGATGCTTCCACCCGGCCCACGATTTTGGCTTCAATGCCCAATTCCTGCCCTGCCGTTATCATTCTTTCAGCAGAAGCCTCGCTGGTAAAGAGTTCCAGGCGATGCCCCATGTTGAAAACCTGGTACATTTCGCGCCAGTCCGAACCGGAAGCTTTTTGAAGAAGGTTGAATACCACTGGCGGTTCAAACAGGTTGTCCTTTATAATCCTGTAGGGGGCCGGCAAATACTTCAGGCATTTTGTCTGTCCCCCGCCGCTGCAATGCACCAGGCCGTGGATATCATCAAAACGCTCTTCCAGCAGTCTTTTCATGAGCGGCGCATAGGTCCGCGTGGCACTCAGTAAGAGGTGACCGACATCGGTTTTGGCATGCCCGGGAACTTCAATCGGATCAGTCATTTTATTGGGTCCGATATAAACTACCTGGTCATTCAGGCCGGTATCATAGGATTCCGGGAAACTGGTTGAATAGGATTTATGCAGGGCATCATGGCGGGCGCTTGTCAGGCCGTTGCTACCGATACCGCTGTTATAGGCCTTTTCGTAATTGGTTCGGCCGGCACTGGCAAAGCCAACGATCACGTCCCCGGCGGCGATGCGGTCATTTGTAACCAGCCTGTCTTTGGGCCAGCGGGCGGTCATGGTACCGTTAACGGCAATGGAACGCACCACATCACCCACATCTGCAGTCTCCCCCCCCAGGTAGTGGATATTGACCCCATAGGTTTTCATCTCGTCGAAAAAAGCCTGTGTACCTGAGATGATGGCCTCCAGTACTTCGCCCGGGATTAGCCTTTTATTTCTGTCAATCGTGGAAGAAAACAGCAGATTATCATGGATGCCCACGCAAAGCAGGTCATCAATGTTCATCACAATCGCATCCTGGGCAATACCCTTCCAAACCGATACATCACCGGTTTCCTTCCAGTAAAGGTAGGCCAGGATACTTTTGGTACCCGCCCCATCGGCATGCATCAGGTTTACCCAGTTGGCATCGCCGCCCAGGTAATCGGGGTAAATCTTGCAAAAAGCATGGGGATAAAGTCCCTGGTCGAGTTTTTCCGTTGCCTTATGTACTTCTTCTTTCTGAGCAGAAACGCCGCGTTGCGAATAGAGACTCATATTTGTGGATTCGAAGCGCGAAGATCAGGAAAAATGGTGAATGGTGAATGGTGATTGGTGAATAGGTTGTGGGTGCGAGCGCTGATGCTGCTTTTCACCTATTTTTGCGCTCCCCATGCAGGTTCACAGAAACATAAATGAATTGCCGGCTTTCCGGAACGCCATTATTACCATCGGTACATTTGACGGGGTCCACCTGGGCCACAGGACCATCATCAAACAATTGAAGGCGCTTGCAGAACAGGTGAACGGCGAAACCGTGATCATCACTTTTCACCCGCACCCCCGGCGTATTGTAGGCAGGGAAGCCATGCCGGTTCAATTGCTGACGAGCCTGACCGAAAAAATTAACCTGTTGCAGGCTGCCGGAATAGATCACCTGGTGGTGGTTCCCTTTACCCAGGATTTTGCTGCCCAAAATCCAAATTCCTACGTAGAGGATTTCCTGATAAAGCATTTTCATCCCCATACCATTATCATCGGTTACGATCACCGTTTCGGGCGAAACCGCGGAGGTGATTTCCACCTGCTGGAAGAATACGCTGCCAAAGGCCTTTTTGGCCTGGTGGAAATTCCAGGCAAACTGCTGGAAGAAGCGACCATCAGTTCCACGCGAATAAGGCAGGCCTTACTCCAGGGAGACCTTGGCCTGGCATCCAATCTCCTGGGTTACGATTATTTTTTCGAAGGGATCGTGATCAAGGGAAACCAACTCGGCCGTACCATTGGCTACCCTACGGCCAACCTCCATCTCACCGACAATGAGAAACTCATCCCTGCAAACGGCGTTTATGCGGTTACGGTAGTACGCAGGAATGCAGGCCCTGACGATCATGTACAACTGAAAGGAATGATGAATATAGGGGTTCGCCCTACTGTGGACGGACTGAACCGTGTCATTGAAGTGAACCTCTTTGATTTTTCAGAAGACATCTACGGCGAAACACTCCAGGTTACCCTTCGACATCGCCTCCGCTCCGAACAGAAATTCGACGGGCTGGATGCCCTCAGAATCCAGCTGGCAAAAGACAGGCAGGACAGCCTACATCATCTTGACGACCATCTCCTTCATTAGGGAGGCATCTGAAGTACCGCCGTCATTGATCCCGATGGAACGCAGATTGTATTCGTGAAGGAGTAACAAAATCCTCTCAACCCCTTCATATTCGTAACGCTGTGCGCAAGCCAGGTAATCTTTCACGAAAAAAGGTGAGATACCGATAGAGGATGCAATCATTTTCTCATCGCGGCTATGTGCCCCAAAGACCTGGAAGACCTTGCTGAAGAAATTATACAATGCCGGCAACACCATCTGGATGGGGCCGGCTTTGGGATTGCCCTCAAAATAGTTAATGATGCGAAGAGCCTTGGACAGGTCTTTGCGTGCGATGGCATCCTGTAATTCAAACACGTTGAACTCCTTACTCACCCCGATGTATTTTTCTATATCATCTTCGGTTATGCTTTTACGTGTTCCAAGGTTGATAAGGAGTTTGTCTATCTCATTATCGATCCTGCTGAGGTCATTGCCGATATGGTCAACCAGCAGCATCAGTGCTTTCTGGTTGATCTGGTATCCCTTGGACGCAACCAGTTTTTCGGTCCAGCCGGGCAGCTGGTTGTCATACATCTTTTTTGTCTGCAGCAATTCCGTTTTATCTTTCAGCAATTTGGACAGCTTGCTGCGGCCATCCACTTTTTTCTCTTTATGCGCAACTACAAAAACAGTTGATTTAAGCGGATTGGCAATATAGCTTTCCAACTTATCAAGATCCTTCATCTGCTGTGCCTCCTTAAGCAGCACAACCTGCCGGTCGGAAAACATAGGGTAGCGCATGCAGGCATTTACAATATCCGCCCAGTTGGCTTCCCTGCCATAGAAAACAGTCAGGTTGAAACCTGCTTCTGCTTCTGTCAGCAGGTGATGTTCGGCTTCCTGCATCAATTTATCAATGTAATAATCCTCTTCACCTTCCAGCCAGTAGACAGGTTTGAACTGCTTATTCTTCCAATCGGCTAAAATTTTTTCGACAGACATTCTTTTTGATTCAGGAATGCAATAATAATTGAAAGCTCGGAAAAATGTCGGAAATTAGCATGGATCTGCTTCCTACCACTTTGAAACTCAGGTTTTAATCCCCCCCTATTTTTTTTGGCACGGTTTTCGAAAGGGCATCAATGTCTGTTAATCAAAAAACCAAACTTACTGGACATTAACTATTTCTAAATTCTGAAAAACAAATATCTAATGAGCACGTCAAACTATCCTTCAGCAACCCCAACGCAAGAGCCTAAAAAAGATTATAAAGGCCTGATCATTGCATTACTGGCAGCAGGTCTGCTGGGTACATGGGGTTATTTGTTGTGGAACAACAACCAGAAAGAACAAACCATTCAGCAAAAAGAAGCTACCATCGCACAGGTAACTGATGAGAAAACTGAATTGCAGCGCAACTTCGATGCATCGCTTGCACGCCTTGATTCAGTTACCGGCAACAACAATGCCCTGGAAGGCAAGCTGACTGAAAAGAACAGCGAAATCTCCAAGCTGAAAGGTGAGATCCGCAGCATCCTCAACAAGAGAAATGCTACTGCCGCCGAACTGAAAAGGGCTAAAACCCTGATCGCTGAAATGAATGAAAAAGTTGCAGGACTGGAGCAGGAGGTTGCCCGCCTGACAGCAGAAAACACTCAACTTAATACTGATCTTACAACTGAGAAGACCAGGACCACACAGTTGACCAGCGACCTGGCCACTACCACTTCCGCCAAGCAGGAACTGGAAAAAACAGTTGACATTGCTTCTACCCTGAATGCTTATAATATCGCTATCACTCCAATCAATGAAAAAGGAAGTGGTAAAGAAAAAGTAACCACTTCAGCCAAGCGTGTAGACAAACTGGTTATCTCTTTTGATGTTGACAACCGTATTGCTCCTGCGGGAAGCGCTGATGTGTATGTTGTGGTTATCGGACCTGATGGCAAGCCTGTATCCCAGACTGCACTCGGCTCCGGCACTTTCACTACCCGTGAAGAAGGTGACAAGCCTTTCACTGCCAAGGTTCCTGTAAAGATCGAAACCGGCAAGAAAACTCCTGTTGAGTTTGCCTGGAAGTCCGGCGCCGATTTCCAGCGTGGTAACTACAAGATCGAAATCTATCACAATGGATTCAAGATCGGTGAAGGAACCCGCGAACTGAAAAAAGGCGGACTGTTCGGATAATAAATTAATAGTATAGCTATAAAAAAAGCCACTCAAACGAGTGGCTTTTTTTATAGCTATACTATTTTTTATAACCTGTTACCGGAAGGTATACCTGGCAGACACACCGAAAATATCACCATGGGTCTTGTTGTATCCACGATCATTATAGTCGGGATCATCATACGGACTGCCGAAAAAAAGTGTCGGACGGAAATCAGCAGAAAGGTTCAGGGGAATGTTAGAGAACTTATAATCAACACCACCTGTAGCAAATACGCCAAAATTGAATCCGCGGTAATCACTTTCAGATGAAAATGAATTAAGGACTGAAAGCCCACCACCTACATACCAGCGCAATCCTTCCACCGGCTTGATATCAAAATGATGCTGATACGCGGCAGAAAAAGCAGCCGTAACCCAATCAGCCCGGTAATTGTTATGCCCCTTGAATCCAAGATTGAACTCCAGTGCACCCGCATCTGATATAAAAGTTTTGTAAGATGCAGCAACGGCGTCGTAATAAGCCGAACTTAGACGGATACCAATTGCACTCTGGTAATCACTCTGGGCTTTGGCCGCACCAGCCATTGCAAACGCCAATCCAAAGGATAAAAGCAATTTTTTCATAAATGGGATTTTAAATTTAATACCGCAAAATACTACAAATCCAACAAATCATACTAACACGCCTGCACAGGTGCAACAACTGGTTTCAGGTTAATCAACCTCAACCAACACAGGTCTAACCTCCATCTAAAGTATTGCCCTCAAGGCTGCCCGACCGATATGAATGGTTCTCTTGTCTCCTGGTTTGCGTCCCTCATACTGGATATTCATTTCCAGGTTCTTTCCCAGTCGTTTTGTGAGATCCAGCGTCCACAAAAGGTTTTTTCCGGGTTGCAATCCATCCAGTAAAATATAACTGACCGTTGTATTGGTTGCATACGGAAACCGAATAGTGTTATAGGTCAACTTACCCTGAAGCGACGCACTTTGCACCACATTGTATTTTACATCCGCACTGAAAGCATGGGAACCAAGTTTTTCCCGGGCACCCTGAAGGTTATCTTTACCTGCATACCTGTAAGCACCGATGATCCTGAAACTGGCACCACGGGTGTAGGTTAATTTAGGTTCGAGGGAATGTTGCCTGACAAGGTAATTCCTGTTGTCAAACTTTTCATTACCCGTAGTAAGCTGGTTCGATCCTTTTTTTCCTGTCATCTCAATGGTAAACCGGCGGGTAAAATTCCAGCGGCTTCGAAGAGACCATTCCTGGAGCCACCTGCTTTCCAGCCCATAGGTTAGCAATACCCTTGACCTGTTGCGCGAATTACTGAGATCAAATCCCCATTTGGAACTGAAGCGATTAAACGCAAGACTGTTGATCCAGATATTGGTCAGCGATATCAGGCTGCTGTCTTCCAGGGTATTGGCGAAAGGATTGAAATGCAATTTATCATCAGACAGTTGTTTCCTGAACAACTGCAGGGATGACTGAAGGTTGAAGCGGGAAATGAATTTCTGAAAAGCATTAGCTTCAGCGGGATCGATCAGTGCACGGGGATTCAGGCCCAGACTGTAATTAAAACTATTGTAGGCAGCTTTTACAAATTCATTTGTGGGTGTAAATATCCGGATATATTTCGCCTGGTCCTGAAACAGCGCCACTTCAAATTCATTCAGTTGCTGTACCCCATCGCTGTTATAATCGAACCAGGCATATTCACCCTGTCCTGCCGGAACTTCAAGGAAAGCAAAATCCCTTTTCTGCTCCTGCCCTGCCCCCATTTCATACAAGAGGTTACCCGTCAGCATTCCCTTCCATTCATTCACCACATATTCCAGCCGCCCCAGCAGACTCCTGTCGGCCTCCTTGCTGGTCGTTGTCTTTTCATAAACCTGCAGGGTACGGTAAGTCGTATTGACCCTTACCTGGTGGGCGGAATTTGACAGCAATTCGGCAGTTAAGTTGATGTTCTGGCTCCTGTCGGTCCGAACCAGCCCCTTACCGACGGGCACTTTATCACTTCTCGTATAATAACTGATGCCCCACTTATTGTCCTTCTTTTCATCAGACTTCAGGTAAATTTTCACCATATCAAATGAAAAACTATAGGGCGAAACAGAATCCGTCTGTTTATTCCTGACCTCATTATGTTCCAGCGAATAATTAAAACCAACGGTATAAGATTTAAGCCTGGAAAGGGTTTTAGCGATATCAAATGATGGCCGGAAGAAATATCCCTTTTCTGTAGCGCCGGATGAACTGGATAAACTCAGCTGGTTATTAAACTGCCAGCCCCGGAAAGCCTGGTGATGCAAAATACTGTTCCGGATTCCTTTGAAATCCTTATTCCTGTTATAACTGGTCAACTGGTAACGGAGTCTGTTGTCCTTTACATCTCCAAGTTCAAGGCCACCTGTAACAATCAATTCATCTGCAGGCTGCACCAGCAGTGGCAATCCCCAGTCGCGTGTAAATTCAACATTACGCAGGCGTTCGAGTGGCTTAAAGCTTTTCTCCACCCACTCGAACCCGCCATCACCCTGCAGGTTATATTTCTTTCCCAGCGGAACCTTATGTTTTAGCTGCAGCTTTGCAGCCATCCCTTTATTATCACGTTTATCCTTAGCCGAAAATGTGTTGACATCATAATTGCTCAGCCCCAGGTCGGCGCTGACACTGGTTTTACCAGATATGTTGTAATCGCCCCCAATGGTAATGATCTGTTGTTTTTTAGGGGTTACCAGGAAAGTGGCAGCTTCATAACGGCCCTGGGGCTGGCCATTAACCGGTTCAACCCAGCGGAATACTTTTCCGTTGGCAGCATTCAGATCGGGTACATAGTTGCCCCTGCCCTGCCCTACGTCAATAAAGGATAAATTATAGCGCGCACTATCGGGGTTGGTGGAATACACATAAATGGAATCGGGTTGCCCACCCACCAGCACTTCAACTTTTTTGTACAGAATTTTACCGGGAGAAAAAGTATCAATAGCAGCAATTGGGTAAAACGACTGGTTTATACTGTCACCCACCAGACCGAGGAATTGTTTCTGGTCAGGATTGAGTGTTTGGTTGATGGGCGAATTCCGGGCATCGTTGTTTGAAAAAGCTCCCATTCGCAATCTGAACCGTTCACCGAAACTGGTTTCATTCGACAGGTAGAGATTGGTATTCAGGTAGTTCCTGTCGGCGTATTCGAATTCGACCTGGATCCTCCTGTCCTTGCTGATCATCCTGCGTGGGGTAAAGGTGATCTCGGCCGTATTGTAATTGATGACATAATCGCGGTCTTCACCGCGTTGCAGCAGTTCTCCATCAATATAGACCCTTTCCGTACCAGCCAGTACAACAAAGTACAATTCGTTGCTGGCGCCGGTCAGGCGGTACGGGCCCTGGTTACCTTCCAGTCCTTCAAATACATTCCGGGTAAATTTACCTTTGGCAACAGACCCGCTGAAAAGGGTTGTATTGGTCACATTCTTCGCGAGTTTAGTGGTGTTCTCAAAAGCACCACCCTGGAGACGCTTGTAAAAATTCAGGAAATAATTCCGGTTCTGGCGGATATCGATATCACCCAGGCTGAGTTGCCATCCGTTCTTTTTGAACTGAAGGAATATCCGGTCAAATTCATTCAGTTGCTGGGTGGTGCCATCGGGCTGGATGGGAATATTGTTATCGGTAATTGCAGCAGCTATTTCAATGCTGTCGGCCAGGTAGCCATTGATCTGCAGGTTGAGGTTGGAACTTACAACGGCATCCTGTGCGTTTCCAAAGGAAATACCCCGGCCGAAACTGCCACTGTAGGTGATATTGCCGAAGTCAAAAAAATCATCCTGGCCTGTTTTTCGGTTACCCACGCCACCGATGGTTTGCCGGCTGACATAGGTGTTTAACAGGCTGTCGAAGTTGAGGCTTTGTTTGAGGGCGTTTATCCTGGATGTCAGTACCCGGTATTTCACCAATAGGGAATCAAATGGCGGCAGCGTAACAAATGATAAACTGCCATTGAGCCAGTCGATGGTAAAACTTGAATCCGGCAAACCGGTAATGGAAACTGATCCCGGCACAAGGCTGAGGCTGTCGAGGTTTATACTGCCCGACCTTACCCCGATTTTTTTCAGGCGAAGATTGGAAGCGGGGTACCTGCCTGCCCCCTGCACAGGTTCCTGGGCAAAACCCACCTGTACAGAAGAAACGATCAACAAACATATCAGCAGTATTTTAGCCAAACTTCCCGGTTTCCTTAAAATCGATAAAATTAAATGATTATTGCCCAAATCAGGCAAAGCAGCGCTATGGCAGTATAGCTTGTCAAGGGAGGATGCGCCTTAAAAACCTTTTGCCCCTGTTGTTTGTGCTGGCAGCAATTCTCTTTCATACATCCTGCGTCAGGAAATCGGTCTTCCGCAGCCCTTACACCAACCTGCAGAACAGCTACCACGTTATGCCGGTCATTACTGATTCAACCCGCTCTGCCAATTATATCAGCCTCGCTTCCACTCACGGCTTTGGAAACGATAACTGGTCCGACGGACTGGCCATCGGACAGCTGAAATTTCATCATGCGAAAACCATGGGTAATTTCCAGGGATTCCTCGGAGCGCATGCGCATGCCGGTTTCTATCGGATCGACCCTTCCAGTTATTATAATTATTACTACCGGTATGAGCCATGGCAGGATACCATTTTTCAATATAATGGACCTAGCGGCAGAAAGTTCACCGGATCTGTTGGGATTAATGGCGGACTAACCTACACGCTGGTGCTTGGCCGCAAACTCGAATGGCGGATTCTTGGGATTGAAGCCAGCCTGGGCAGGGAGTTCGGCGAATACCTGGATGTGAGAAAACAGATACCCGACAGTGTCATAACCTATACCGATAAACGAAATACACCTGTGACCATTGGTGGTTTTACCGAACTGGTGTTCAAACCATCCAATCCCCGATTCCGTTTTGGTTACCAGCTGGCGGTAGGCTCAGGTATTCACCGGTTGAGCAATACCTCTTTAAGCCAGGGAAACCTGACACCGATGTATGTCAACAATACTTTTCAGTTTACAATGTACCGGTACACCGGTTATTTCCAGGCACGCGTGGGTGATTACTTCGGTGGTATACAACTGGGATTCAGCTACAGGCTATAAATACACCATCAGGCCATTACCTTATCGCCATACATTTCAGCTTTCAACTGCTTCACGCGATCATCTTCCAGGTATTCATCAAAGCTCATCAGGCGGTCGATGATGCCATTCGGGGTCAGTTCTATTACCCTGTTGGCGACTGTCTGCATGAATGTATGGTCATGGGAGGTCATCAGTACGATACCAGGAAAGTTCTGGCAGCCTTCGTTGAAACTCTGGATGCTTTCCAGATCCAGGTGGTTGGTTGGCTGGTCGAGCATGATGAGGTTGGGCCCCTGCAGCATCATGCGGCTGATCATGCAGCGTACTTTTTCACCTCCGCTGAGGACATTGGTTTTCTTCGAGATATCATCCCCGCTGAACAGCATTTTACCCAGGAAACCACGCAGGAAGGGTTCGTCCGCGTCAGTTACATAAGCAGGTACGTACTGTCGAAGCCATTCCAGGAGAGATAGTCCCTCTTTAAAAAACTCATTGTTTTCGAGGGGCAGGTAAGCGCTGGTGATGGTGGTTCCCCACTCGTATTTACCCTTATCGGCCTGTTTATGGTTGGTGATGATTTCGAAGAAATTGGTCACAGCAAGCGGATCCCTGCTCAGGAAAGCGATCTTATCCCCCTTGTTCACACTGAAGCTGACATTGTCGAAAAGTACACGGCCGTCTACAGATGATCCCAGTTTTTCTACGTTCAGAATCTGGTTGCCAACCTCGCGCTGGGGCTGGAAAATGATACCCGGATAGCGACGATTGGAAGGTTCGATCTCTTCTATGGTCAGTTTTTCGAGCGCTTTTTTCCGGCTGGTAGCCTGCTTGGACTTGGAGGCGTTGGCACTGAATCGCGCAATGAACTCCATCAGGGCTGCCCGTTTTTCTTCAGTTTT
The DNA here is from genome assembly GCF_014332695.1 of Flavihumibacter stibioxidans. Taxonomy (GTDB): domain Bacteria; phylum Bacteroidota; class Bacteroidia; order Chitinophagales; family Chitinophagaceae; genus Flavihumibacter; species Flavihumibacter stibioxidans. The sequence continues at coordinate 496,977 of NZ_MBUA01000001.1, forward strand.
CTTATTCTTGTCGTTGATCTGGCGGCTCATCAACTGGGAGCTCTCATACCAGAAGGTATAGTTTCCGGTAAATATTTTGATCTTCTGACGGTCCACGTCGGCAACGTGCGTACAAACAGCATCCAGGAAGTGACGGTCATGGGATACTACCAGTACAATGTTTTCATAATCGGCCAGGAAGTTTTCAAGCCATGAAATGGTTTCAATGTCCAGCCCGTTGGTAGGTTCGTCAAGCAACAGGATATCGGGGTTTCCAAAAATCGCTTGTGCCAGCAGCACCCTCACCTTCAGGTTACCGGGAATATCTTTCATCAGGCTCTGGTGGAACATTTCAGGAACCCCCAGTTCACTCAGCATACTGCCGGCGTCACTTTCAGCAGTGTAACCACCCATCTCGCCGAACTCACCTTCCAGTTCACCTGCGCGCATGCCGTCTTCTTCGCTGAAATCCTCCTTGGCATAGATGGCATCACGCTCCTGCATTACTTCCCACATTTTCTGGTGACCCATCAAAACTGTATTCAGAACGGTAACCTCATCGAAGGCGAAATGGTTTTGTCGCAGTACCGCCATACGTTCGCCGGGTGTGATGGTCACTGACCCCTTGGAGGGCTCAATTTCACCAGCCAGGATCTTCAGGAAAGTTGATTTCCCTGCACCGTTGGCTCCGATCACACCATAACAGTTGCCTTTGATGAAATTGAGGTTTACTTCATCAAACAATACACGTTTACCAAACGAGAGGGTCACATTATTAACTGAGATCATATTTATCTTCCTTTTTCGAGGCGCAAAGGTAAGACAAAATTTGAGGTTTAAGCCTGGATGTTTATACCTGGCCCCGGAGACCAATCTCAAAAAGCCAGCCTCAAACTTCATGGAAATTTCTTACCTTTTACGTAATAAATTTTCCTAATATGAAAAAGGTTTTAATTGTTGTACTGCTGGTGGCCCTCGGCGCTGCCGTAGCGTTGGCAAGCCTTCGTAAGGATTCAGGAAAAAAAGCCACGGAAAAGAAAGCAGAAAAAAAAGAAATCAAAAAAGAACAGAAGAAAAGTAAATGCAGGGGTACGCATTGGATCTGAGACAGAGGCTGCGGGAATCGGGAAGTTAATGCCAAAAAAGGTCAACAGGATTCGGCAGTCAGCCGTATACCTATTGACCTTTTCCTGTAATGAATTTTTTCGCCCTGAAATACCAGGCTCAAATCACGGACTATTTTTCCGATACCAATCCCGCACCGATATATTCGGCGTTCAAACGGGCGATATTACTGATGGAAATCTCCTTGGGACATACAGCTTCGCAGGCACCGGTATTGGTACATGCGCCGAAACCTTCGCGGTCCATCTGGGCAACCATATTAAGCACGCGGCTCTTGCGCTCAGGGCCACCCTGTGGCAGCAATGCCAGGTGTGATACTTTTGCAGAGAGGAAGAGCATGGCAGAACTGTTCTTACAGGCAGCCACGCAAGCGCCGCAACCGATACAGGCTGCTGCTGCAAATGATGCATCTGCCTTATCCTTTTCAACAGGGATGGCATTGGCGTCTACCGCATTACCGGTATTTACAGAAATATAACCACCTGCCTGCACAATGCGATCCAATGCGTTACGATCCACCATCAGGTCCTTGATCACCGGGAAAGCATTGGCCCTCCAGGGTTCAACGACGATGGTATCACCGTCCTTGTAGGCACGCATATGAAGCTGGCAGGTTGTATTGGCATGCCAGGGTCCATGGGGTCGGCCATCAATATACATGGAGCACATGCCACATATCCCCTCACGGCAATCGTGGTCAAATGCGATCGGCTCTTTTCCTTCGCGGATCAGTTCTTCATTAAGTACGTCAAACATCTCAAGGAACGACATTTCTGAAGAAATGTTCTTCACCTGGTAGGTTTCAAACCGTCCTTTATCCTGGCTATTCTTTTGTTTCCACACCTTCAGGGTGAGGTTCATGTTATAATGTTCCATAATTGAATATGGTTTGATATTTTATTATTTGTATGAACGCTGGGTTGGTTTTGCCACCTCAAATTCCAGCTCTTCCTTATGCAGGTTCCAGTTGTGTTCACCGGCAAATTCCCAGGCAGACACATAGGAAAAATTTATGTCATCGCGCAGGGCCTCACCTTCCTCGGTCTGGCTTTCCTCCCTGAAGTGACCACCACAGCTTTCATTGCGGTTCAATGCATCGATACACATCAGTTCTCCCAGTTCGATAAAATCAGCCACACGGTTGGCTTTATCGAGTTCAGGATTCATTTCATTTACTTCACCGGGAATGCGCACATCGGACCAGAACTCCTTCTTGAGCTGACGTATCTCTTCAATTGCCTGCTGCAATCCTTCGGCATTACGTGCCATTCCGCATTTATCCCACATGATTTTACCCAGGCGCTTATGGAAACTTTCCACTGTTTGCTTACCCTTTACATTCATCAGGTGATTGATCCTGTCTGCCACTTCTCTCTCTGCTTCCACAAAAGCAGGATGATCTGTTGGAATGGCTGACACCCGGATTTCATCTGCCAGGTAGTTACCAATGGTATAAGGAACTACGAAATATCCGTCCGCCAGACCCTGCATCAGTGCGGATGCCCCAAGGCGGTTGGCGCCATGGTCTGAGAAGTTGGCCTCACCCAGTGCATACAAACCGGGAACGGTGGTCATCAGTTCATAATCTACCCACAAGCCACCCATAGTATAGTGAACAGCAGGATAAATACGCATCGGAACTTCATATGGATTTTCGCCGGTGATCTTTTCGTACATGTCGAAAAGGTTACCGTATTTCTCCTTAACCACATCTTTTCCGAGTTGGGTAATCATCTCAGGAGTAGCACCCTGGATATTGCGTTTGTTTACTTCACCTTTTCCATAACGCTGGATGGCATCTGCAAAGTCGAGGTATACTGCCTGTTTTGAAGAGCCTACGCCATAACCGGCATCGCAACGCTCTTTGGCAGCACGGCTGGCCACGTCGCGGGGTACCAGGTTACCGAAAGCAGGGTACCTTCTTTCCAGGTAATAATCCCTTTCGTTTTCAGGAATTTCAGTTGACTTCCTGTTATCACCCTGGGCTTTTGGAACCCAGATCCGACCATCGTTCCGGAGTGATTCGGACATCAGGGTGAGCTTACTCTGGTGGTCACCACTCACCGGAATACAGGTGGGGTGGATCTGTGTAAAGCAGGGGTTTCCGAAATAAGCGCCTTTTTTATGGGCTTTCCAGGCAGCAGTAACATTGCTGCCCATGGCATTTGTAGAAAGATAAAAAACGTTTCCGTAACCACCGGTACACAGCAAAACGGCATGACCGAAATGGCGTTCCAGCTTACCCGTTACCAGGTTGCGGACGATGATGCCGCGGGCTTTGCCATCAATCACCACCACATCGAGCATTTCGTGACGGTTATACATCTCAACGTTACCAAGTGCTACCTGGCGTTCGAGTGACTGGTAAGCACCGATGAGCAATTGCTGCCCTGTTTGTCCGGCAGCATAGAAAGTACGCTGTACCTGGGTTCCGCCGAATGAACGGTTAGACAGTAAGCCACCGTATTCACGTGCAAATGGCACTCCCTGGGCAACACACTGGTCGATGATATTGGCACTCACTTCAGCCAGGCGGTGTACATTGGCCTCCCGCGCACGGTAATCACCTCCTTTAATAGTATCGTAGAAAAGACGGAAAACAGAGTCGCCATCATTCTGGTAATTCTTGGCAGCGTTGATACCTCCCTGTGCAGCAATACTGTGTGCACGACGGGGAGAATCCTGGAAACAGAATGCTTTTACCTTATACCCGAGTTCTCCAAGGGAAGAAGCAGCAGACGCACCTGCCAGGCCTGTTCCCACAATGATTACCTCCAGCTTTCTTTTATTCGCGGGGTTCACCAGTTTACAATGCCCTTTGAAATCGGTCCATTTCTGATCCAGAGGGCCCGCAGGAATTTTTGAGTTGAGCATATATCGACTATTGAAGCGTTTATTTTGAAATTAGCCGGGAAAAGCCAATTAAAAATATTTTGTTCTCCCGAATCAGTTTTGATTGCATTCACCATTCACCATTCACCATCTCATTCCACCCACTTCAGGAACATGGCGATAGGCATCAGTGCAAATAACACTGACACAATGACCGCGAAACAAAGACCAAGGTTGGTCAGGATCCTGTTGTATTTTTTGTTGTGAACGCCTACAGTGCGGAATGCACTCTGGAAGCCGTGTGCGAGGTGGTAAGCCAGGGAGATGCAACCGGCCACATAAACAATAACCACCCAGGACTGTGAGAATACCATTTTCATTTCAGTGAACATGTCATGCATCTCCACACCGTTGTAGGTAACCGGTGCCAGTGTGTGTGTAATGCGGGCCTTTACCCAGAAATGTGCGAGGTGAATTACCAGGAAGAGCAGGATGATGGTTCCCAGCAGCCCCATGGAACGGCTGTACCATTTGCTGCCTTTATTTCCCATTTCAACAGCATATCCGACGGATCTGCTGCTGCGGTTTTTTGCTTCTAACATATACCCCTGAACGAGGTGCAGGATAATACCGGCAAAAAGGCCGATTTCCATGATTCGTATCAATACCGTTGCTCCCATAAAATGAGCTGCCTTGTTGAACATGGCGCCATTTTCAGTAGGATCGAAAAGATCAGCAAAAATGGTGGCGTTGATGCCAACGTGAACAACCAAAAAAGCAATCAGGAATAAACCGGTAAGACCCATTACGAATTTCTTGCCAACCGACGAGGTGAAGAATTCAGACCATTGCATACGCAGCTACTGTTTAAAATTTGCACAAATTTAGCCATTGCAGGCATCCATTTAACAATTCGTTCAAGTTTTTGTTGAATTAAAAGAATTGTTTAATAGTTAGTGCAAAAATATCCAGCTTGATTCAGCACATATAAACAAAAAAATGGCCCCCAAAAATGGAGGCCACTGGTTCTAAGCAATTGGTTGGTTCAAATTACCACTTATCAACTTCTTCATCATTTCCGGCAGTGGGTGGAATACTGGCGGCACCGTCAACTTCAGGTGCTGCAATAATGGGAGCAGAAGCAACAACAGCCACAGTTTCCTGCTCCATTACTTCCATACCCTCACCACCTTCTTCAAGGTTGTCGTGGTTATACGCATCAAAATCAAAGTCAGGCATCAGGTCAGTTTTTACATAATCAACCGCCTCAGTCAATGCCTTCAAAAATTTATTGAAATCTTCCTTGTACAGAAAAATCTTGTGTCTGTCATAACCATTGTCGTCAAATTTCTTACGGCTTTCGGTAATGGTCAGATAATAATCATTACTACGGGTAGCTCTTACATCAAAGAAGTAAGTCCTTCTTTTACCTGCTCTGATGCGCTTACTGTAAACGCTCTCCATCTTTTTGTCGTTATTCTCGTACGCCACAGTTGTTGTTTTTTTACAGTTAATAATTTCTTTAGGTGCTGATTAAAGTAGAAGCAAATATAGGTTTGTTATTGAATTAGCAAAATTTTACAAAACTTTTAATAGGGTCTAAGTGTTTACTCCTATTTATCCCGCAAATCAGTATCCTCTTCAGGCTCCTCCTGCTGGTGTTCATATAACCAGGCATAATAACCGTTATTCCTTATCAGTTCTTCATGGGTGCCCATTTCCGAAATTCTACCATCTTCCAGTACAACGATCTTATCAAATGAAAAAAGTGAAAAGATTCGATGTGTGATGATGAGGGCGGTTTTATCCTTCAGGAAGGAATTGAGGTTCCCGATGATCTGTTTTTCAGTTTTTGCATCCACCGCGCTCAGGCAGTCATCAAACACGATGATCCCTGAATCTTTCAACAATGCCCTGGCAATACTGATTCTTTGTTTCTGACCTCCACTCAGGGTTACGCCGCGTTCACCTATCACCATATCGTATTGCTGGCTGAATCCTTCAATTTCCCTGCTGATACTGGCTGAAACAGCGGCCTGGCGGATGGCTTCCTCCGTAACATTTTCCATCCCAAAGCCGATATTGTTACGGATGGTATCACTGAACAGGAAAACATCCTGAGGCACATAGCTGATGTTATGTCGCAGGTACTGAAGGTCCATTTTCCGTATATCCGTACCATCTATTTCAATTTTTCCTTCCCCGGTATCGTACATGCGTAATAGCAACTGGGCCAGTGTTGTTTTACCGCTGCCGGTTCTTCCGATGATGGCAATTTTTTCACCGGCATGAATCGACAATGAAAATTCACTGATGGCTTTGATGCCAGTATCAGGGTAGGTAAATCCAACCTTTTCAAAACGTACAGCACCTTTGATTTCCGGTTTAAGTGGCTCCTGTGGCTGGCGGATAAGGGATTCCGTATCCAGAAATTCATTGATCCTTTTTTGGGAAGCCGCGGCCCTTTGGATCATACTGGCTGTCCAGCCAATAGCACTCACCGGGAATGTGAGGATATTGATATACATGATGAATTCCGCTAAGGTTCCAGCTGTAACGCCTGAACCGGGCTGCATGGAATAGATGCCGCCGACCAGGATGGTCAGCAATGTGCTGATACCGATCATCAGTGCCATGGATGGAAAATAAATGGCTTCCATTTTTGCAAGGCCAATGGTTTGCTGACGGTAGGCCTCACTGTTTTTCTCAAAAAACAATTGCTGCGCTTTTTCCTGAACAAAGGATTTAATTACCCTTATGCCGGAATAGGACTCCTGTGCCGTTGTGGTAAGGTCCGATAGTAAAGACTGTATCTTCTCACTGCGGCGGTGAATTACGGTATTAACAAAATATATGGTAATGGCCAGCACCGGAAGGGGCGACAATACCAGCAGTGTGAGTTTGGAGTTGGCCCTCAGCATGTAATAAAGGCTGAAACTGATGGTAAATGCCAGGTTGATAAAATACATGACAGCCGGACCAACATACATCCTTACGCGGCTCACGTCTTCGGTTATGCGGTTCATCAGGTCCCCTGTGCTGTTCCGTTTATAAAAACTGAGATCCAGCTGCTGGTAATGCCGGTAGATCTGGTTCTTCAGGTCATACTCGATGTGGCGGCTCATCACAATGATGGTTTGCCGCATCAGGAACATGAAAAATCCACTGATTATGGCAACCGCAAGCAGGGTAATCCCGCATAAAATAACGAGGGTTGAAAAACTTTTCCCGGAAGTGAAATCAGCCAGATACCTCACCAGGAAGTCGTAGGCGTGTACTTCCTTACGTGCATGGTATCCCGGCAGGTTCTTCTCCACCGCATCCACCACAAAACCTGTAATCTGGGGCGCCAGGATCCGAAAATAGTTGGAGAGGGTAATGAACAGGATACCCATCACCAGGCGCCACCTGTATTTCCAGAAATATTTATTCAGTGCTGAGAGGTGCTTCATCGATGGGCGAAGGTAGGGAGAAAGCCCTGATCGCGGGCAACATCTCCCCTGAATGATCGAATAGTGTGCAATTATTCCAGCCCTAACCCTGCCCCCACTGGCCAGGATGGCCATTCAATTAATTTTATTCGTAAATTTTCTGCCATTATTCAACCATAACTGAAACAACATGCAAGCGGATCGCCGACATTTTTTAAAACTCATGAGTGGACTCGCCATTGGCGCCACGGGTATTGGCTGCCTTGGCAGCAAAGCTGCAGCAGCTTCCGGAGCCTCCCCGGTTTTCTTTGAAATTTCACTGGCACAATGGTCACTGCACAAAGCCCTTTTTGCCAAACAAATGGACAACCTTGATTTTGCCGCCAAAGCAAGAAAGGATTTTGGAATTGGTATCGTGGAATATGTAAACCAGTTTTTCAAGGATAAGGCCAATGACACGGCCTACCTCAATGAGATGCTGAAAAGGTGTAAGGACAACGATGTTAAAAATCACCTCATCATGATTGACGGTGAAGGTGAACTCGGCAACCTAAATGAAGCCGAAAGGATCAAGGCAGTGGAAAACCATTACAGGTGGGTGGACGCCGCCAAATACCTGGGTTGCGCCACCATCAGGGTGAATGCTGCAGGGAAGGGAAGCGCGGAAGAAGTAGCCAAAGCCGCAGCTGACGGGCTTTCCAGGCTGGGCGAATACGGCAGTAAAGTAGGTATTAATGTCATTGTGGAGAACCACGGCGGTTATTCTTCCAACGGAGCCTGGTTGTCTGGTGTTATGAAACAGGTGAACAAGCCCAATGTAGGAACCCTGCCCGATTTCGGAAATTTCTGTATTAAAAGAGACCCTGCCAACTGGCGTACCTGCCAGGAAAGTTATGACCGCTACCAGGGTACGGCAGAACTCATGCCTTTTGCCAAAGGGGTCAGCGCCAAATCCAACAATTTTGATGAAGCTGGTAATGAAAAGGAAACGGACTATATGAAGATTCTGAAAATTGTCAAGGACTCAGGCTTTAAAGGTATTGTAGGCATCGAATACGAAGGAGATGTCCTTAGCGAAGACGAGGGCATCCGCAAAACAAAAGCATTGCTGGAAAAAGTGCGCACTGCTCTTTCTTAATAAAAGAAAAGAAGTGAGGGGGATGTCTGTCCCCCTCACTCTTCACTCCTCGCGCTTCACATCTTCCACCCTCCACCCAGAGACCTGTACAAATCCACCTTGGTCTGTAACATTTTCAAGCGGATCGTAACCAGTTCCAATTCGGCATCAAGTACACCCTTCTGGGCTGTGATCACTTCCAGGTAATTGGCATACCCTCCCAGGTAAAGGTCATTGGCAGTTTGTACTGCAGAAGACAAAACCATGAACTCCTTTTCCTTCAGGTCAAATTGCTGGCGCAGGTTACGCCATCCGTTGATCTGTGTGCTGATCTCGGCATAGGCTCCCAACATGGTCTTCTGGTAAATTGCGAATGCCGATAACTGATTCGAAGCAGCAATCTTATAATCTGATTTCAGCTGCCTGCGGTTTAATACCGGGGCAGTTAATCCTCCAAGGATACCGAGTGCGGCTGATTCGGGACTGATCCACCTGGCAGCATTGAAACTGTTTAAACCTGCATACGGACTAATGGTCAGTGCCGGCATAAAAGCGGCCCTCACTGCATTGATATCTGCCCTGGCTGCAACCAGCATCCATTCAGCTTCCTGAACATCAGGACGGTTCAGTAATGACTTCGATGGAATCCCTGCAGGAATCAGCGCCGGCGCGGGTGTATGCAGTAATTGCCTGGACCTTTCGATTTTCGCCTGGTATCTTCCGGCCAGGAAATTCAACTCATTTTCAATGGCCACGATCTGTTGTTTCATCACCAGTTCCATGGCCTGTGTACGAAACAATTGCGCCTCAAACTGCTGCACTGCCAGTTCGGTTGCCCTTCCCCCCATTTTCTGGATCTTAACCACTTCCAGGGCCCTGGCCTGAAGTTCCATATTCTTGCGAACGATCTCCAGTTCATTATCAAATGCGATCAGTTCATAATAGAGCAAGGCCACTTGTGCTACCAGTTGGGTGGTGATGAACTGCCTGCCCTTTTCAGCTGCCATGAATCGGGCTACAGCGGCCTGTTTCTGGGACTTCAGCCTGCCCCAGAGGTCAATCTCCCACTGGCTCCTGAGCCCCAGGAATAAATCAGGGGTCGGTCCCGGAATCTTCTGGTCCTTGTTTATGTTGGGAGATAAATTGGTATCAAAATTACCCACTCCGTTCAGGGTATAGTCGCCGTAACGGTCAAGTCCGGCCGACAATACCGCATTCACGGATGGAAGGAATGCCGCCTTCCGCTGTAATACCTGCTGGTTCATGATCTCAACCCTTTGCAATGCCAGTACCTGGTCGGGATTATTCAGCAGCACTGTATCTACCAGGTCTTTCAGCAGCTGGTCATGGTAAAATTGTTTCCAGGGAGTTTCTCCGGAAGAAACAGTGTCGGAACTGCCGGGAAACTGCTCGGGCAATGGTTTTCCCGCCGGTAAGGATGGCGGCGCTGAAACCCTGCAGGACGCCATTCCCAGCACCAGCAACAATGCTGCGGAGTAAAGTATATTTTTTCGTTTATGCATCACCGTCAATTTGTAAGGTTTCGATTTCTGATTTTGGATTTGGTTTCTTTGTAATGGAAGCGAAAAACAGGTACAGTCCGGGGATAACGACCACACCGAAAATGGTTCCGATCAGCATACCGCCAGCGGCAGCAGTACCGATGGAACGGTTTCCCATGGCCCCCGCCCCGCTTGCCATACACAATGGAAGCAGGCCGGCAATAAAGGCAAATGATGTCATGAGGATCGGACGCAGGCGCGAAGCTGCGCCTTCCACGGCAGCTTCCAGCACCGACAGGCCCTCCTGCCTGCGCTGGATCGCGAATTCCACAATCAGGATGGCGTTCTTACCAAGCAAACCGATCAGCATCACCAGTGCCACCTGCGCATAGATATTGTTTTCAAGACCAAGGGCCCAAAGGGCAAAAAAGGCACCAAATATGCCGGCAGGCAGCGATAGCAATACAGGTAGCGGCAGCAGGAAACTTTCATACTGAGCGGCCAGCAAAAGGTAGACGAAGACAAGACAGATCAGGAATATATATACTGCCTGGTTACCCGAAAGTATCTGTTCCCGGGTCATGCCGCTCCACTCAAAACTGAAGCCACGGGGCAGCTCGGCCCCTGCCGCCTGGATGGCTCCAATCGCATCACCACTGCTGAATCCGGGGGCTGCATCCCCATTGATCATTGCCGAAATGTACATATTGTAACGGGTCAGTTGCTCGGGTCCATAAACCCTTTCCAGTTGCACGAAATTTGAATAAGCCACCATTTCGCCGCGATCGTTCTTTACATAGAGCTGCAGGATGTCTTCGGGATTTTTTCTGTATTGCGGATAAGCCTGAACCATCACCTTGTACATCTGTCCGAAACGGATGAAATTGGTTGCATAAAAACTTCCCAGCAGGGTTTGCAGTGTGCTCATCGCATTTTCTACTGTCACTCCCTTTTTGGCAGCCATATCATAATCGACGTGCAGCAGGTATTGCGGGAAGCTGGGATCAAAACTGGTAAAAGCACCGCCTATCACAGGCGATTTTTTGATTGACTCAATAAAAGCATTGGTCACTTCCGCAGTTTTCTGCAGGTCACCGGAACCTGATTTATCCAACACCCGTAATTCAAATCCGCTTGCATTTCCAAATCCGGGTACGGTTGGCGGCGGAAAGAATTCGATCCGCGCATCCTTGATATGTGTTGTTTTTTCAACCAGTTCATCCATCATGTCCTGCACCGATTCCTTTCTTTCGTCCCAGGGTTTCAGGTTGATCATTCCCATACCATAGGACGCACCGGCCACATCATTCATCAAACTAAATCCGGCAAGAGTGGCAACTGTTTCCACGGGCTTAAGTGATGAAGCCACCTGCTGAACCTCATCCAGCACCTTTTCTGTTCTCTCAACGGTTGCACCCGGCGGGGTGGTAACGTTGATATAGATCATACCCTGGTCTTCAGTCGGAATGAAACCGGAGGGAAGGATTTTTGTCACACCAAATGTTGCCGCGCAGAAGGCCAGCAAAAGGGCGATGGTCACTACCCTCCTGCCTGCTATTTTGCGGATCAGGCTGGCGTACCAGCGTTCCGTTTGATCATATCTTTTATTGAAACCGGCAAAAAACCGTCCGAGCAAACCACGGCTTTTCACTTCATCGTGACGCATCAGCAGTGCACAGAGCGCGGGCGTTAGTGTCAGGGCGTTGATACCGGAAATCACAATGGATATTGCAAGTGTAATAGAGAACTGCCGGTAGAAAACCCCAACGGGTCCGGACAGAAATGCAACCGGAATAAATACGGCAGACATCACCAGGGTAATGGCGAGGATGGCGCCAGTAATCTCTTTCATTGCCTTGATGGTGGCTTCGAGTGGCGGCAGGTGCTCCGTTTCCATTTTAACATGCACGGCCTCCACCACCACGATGGCGTTATCAACGACTATGCCGATAGCCAGAACCAGTGCGAAGAGGGTAAGCAGGTTGATGGAAAAACCCAGCATCTGCATGAAAGCCAGGGTGCCGATCAAGGCCACCGGCACGGCAAGTGCGGGGATCAGCGTAGAGCGAAAATCCTGCAGGAAGATGAATACTACCACGAACACTAACAGGAATGCTTCCACGAGCGTTTTCAATACTTCTTTAATGGAGGCATCCAGAAAGCGCGAAACATCATAGGCGATATTGAATTCCATACCCGGCGGAAAACTGGTGGACTTCAATTCTTCCATCCGGTCTTTCACCGCCTGGATCACATCACGCGCATTGGAACCGGGTCTTTGCTTCAACATGATGGAGGCAGATGGACGGCCATCCGTTTTGGACACCATGCTATAGGTCATGGCCCCAAACTCAACATCGGCCACCTCCTTCAAACGCAGGAGTGATCCGTCTTCACGCGAGCGGATCACCACATTTTCATATTGTTTAGGCTCAAAGAATTTCCCTGTATAACGCAACACATATTGCAACGGCTGCACCTGTTTTCCCGAGCTTTCACCCACTTTACCAGGGGCTGCTTCAATGTTCTGGCTGCGAAGGGCCTGGATGATTTCATCAGCAGAAACATTATACGCCAGCATGCGGTCAGGTTTCAGCCATACGCGCATGGAGTATTCCTTCTGCCCCATGATCTCCGCGAACCCAACGCCATCGATCCTTTTGAGCTCCTGCAGGATATTGATATCGGCAAAATTGTAAATGAAGTCTTCATCTGCTGCCGGGTCCCGGCTCATCACGTTCAGGTAAAGCAGCATACTGTTTACTTCCTTTTCTGTGGTTACGCCCGCCTTGATTACTTCTTCTGGTAATTCATCCAGAATGGTGGTGACCCTGTTCTGTACGTTCACTGCGGCCAGGTCGGGGTCGGTACCCACTTCAAAATAAACCTGGATCAGGGTGTTACCGTTATTACTTGAAACAGAGGACATATAGGTCATTCCCGGAACCCCGTTAATGGCGCGTTCCAGCGGCGTGGCAACGGCTTTGGCACACACTTCGGCATTGGCGCCGGTATATTTGGCGCTGACCACCACAGAGGGTGGTACAATATCAGGGAACTGGGTTACCGGCAATCCGAAGAGTGCCAGTACACCCAATAAAACTATGATCAAGGAGATCACCAGCGACAGCACGGGCCGCCGGATAAACATTTCTACCATAATTGAACAGGATTATTTCTTCACAGTGGTGAAAAGTGGTTTGATGGTCATACCGTCACGCAGGTTCTGGATACCCTCATATACGATGGTATCACCAGCATTCAGTCCGGAGGCTACTATATAAGATTCCGCAATGCGCCTCGATGGTAGAAAACTTCGCTGGCGGATCTGATTGTTCTTGTCCAGCACGTATACAAAATGTTTATCCTGGATTTCAAACACCGCTTTCTGCGGAACCATTACGATATCGTTTGCAGCATTGCTCAGACGAACCCTTCCGGAAGCTCCGTGCTTCAATATCCGCTCCGGATTGGGGAATGTAGCCCGGAAGGCAATGGAACCGGTACTTTCATCAAACTCTCCTTCTATGGTTTCAATACGACCCTTGTGGGCATAGGCAGAACCATCTGCCAGCACCAGCGAAACCGCATCATTCTCCGTATAAGAAGCCCTTGTACCCTTTGTCAGTTGCAGGTATTCAATTTCAGACACATTGAAATACGCATATACGGAACGGTTATCCGAGATTGTTGTGAGTAGTGTACCTGCATCAATTAGGCTTCCCCTCTTCAGAGGTATGCGATTCACAATACCGTCAAACGGTGCTTTGATGGCTGTATAGGAAAGTTGCAGGTTGGCCAGGTCATGGGCAGAAAGCGCTTCTTTCACCTTGGCCTGTGCCGCCATCAGCCTTGCTTCCGCCAGTTTGAGATCTGAAGGGGAAACAACATTTTTTTCGGTCAGGATTCTTACCCTGGATACTTCCAGTTCCGCGGCATGCGCTTCGGCATGCGCGTTGGACAACTGGGCCTCCGTTTTGGCCACCGCATTAGTATATTCAGCCACATTGATAAGAAACAGCGGCTGGCCTTTCTTTACATGACTGCCTTCATCCACCAGAATCTGTTCAAGGAATCCGTTTACCTTGGCCCTGATTTCTACATTCTGGATTGCCTGGATATCGGCCACATAACCGGTATAGATAGTCGTATCAGAATTGGCCAGTTGCACAACCGGAATTTCATCCGGTTCCTGCTTCTTGTTGTTGTCGGTATTGGCTTTACAGCCTACAATAAATAGGGATAGTATCCACGCTGACGCCCGGAAGTTTACGTTCATTACGATTGATTAAGATGATCTCATTTATTTGCCTGCTTTCAGATATTTCAGGCGATCATCAGAATGGCTTCAGCCGGAACAGAAATCCGACAAAATCAGGTGCTCTTTTAAAATCAAGCAATTGGTATATAGGGAAATCAAAAGGAGTGGCTGTATAAAGTACGCTGAGGAAAAAGTCAGAACGGGAACTTGCAAGACTGACCAGTCGGATGGTTACCGAGCGAATGGCTTCCGGAATCCAGTTCCCGAATTCAAATCTAAGCTGGCCAACAGTAAGGCCGTCATTGTAGGCGCAGGATTTAGTGAAATTCTTTATTTCAAATCCCTTCACCTTGTACCCTAAATGACTGTCACAGGCTTTTTCATTCGATGATGTACCCAGGGATACCATCACCAAACAAATCATGCCAATAAAAAACCTTAACCATCTTGCTAAAGGTGGAATCATGTACAGTCCGGGCTTTGTTGAAAACTGGCCAAAGTTAGGCTCTCCGGTCGAGGAAAAATTTTCACCTGAATGAAAAATTCCTTAAAATTTTCTTAACGATTGCCTGCGTGACTCTAATCACAATGTGTAATTATTACATTACTGAATTTGCAAAAAATATTAGAATGCAACAGTTCTGGGATCAGCGTTATGCCGAAAATGAAACAGTTTATGGTTTGCAGCCGAACCAGTTCTTTAAGCTGTTTATTGACTTGCATAAACCGGGCACCATCCTTTTACCTGCCGAAGGAGAAGGACGTAATGCAGTATATGCCGCCAAAAAAGGGTGGGAAGTGGATGCATTCGACTATAGTTCCGTAGCGAGGGACAAGGCGCTCGAATGGGCTGCTGCCGAAAAAGTTCAGATACATTACGATATTAAAGATATCAGTGAATTCAGGGCTGAAAAGCAATTTGATGCCGCAGGTCTTATTTATGTACACCTGCCGGCGGGCGTCCGGACAAATTTTCACCACCAGGTTATTCAATCCATAAAACCCGGCGGGTTCCTTGTTCTGGAAGCTTTCGCAAAAGAACAACTACAGTTTGATAGCGGTGGCCCAAAGGATCTTTCCATGCTATACGATGCCCCTTCCCTGTGCAGCGATTTCCAGTCCCTCCATATCATCAGTTGCGAACAAAAGGAAATCACCCTGAAAGAAGGTGAATTCCACCAGGGAAAAGCTGCCGTCCTGAGAATGCTGGCCCAGAAATTATGATTTGGGTTTGATAAACCTGATATGCCACATACCCCTGAGATCACCGGGCGCAAATCCTTTTGCAAGGTCGCCCGGGTAAACTGAATCAATGACCCTTACAAGACTCTCCGGAATATTTGTTATCGGTTGTCCATGACAGGTAGCACACATGGGCTGCAGCAAAATAGGCTTATAATAATCAACTGCCGAATCGGATTCAGTAATGGTGGAGAATATACTGTCTCCCTTTGATTTGGCCGTTACATATTGCTGCCAGGCAACCTGGTCACCCGGCTTCAATTGGTTAGCCGGGTTGCGATAGCGTTCTGCCACCCGGTAAACATGAATGGAATCTGAATCCAGCTTTCCAGTCAGCGCCATGGCATTGTCATGGCAAAAACCAATGGATTTTTCCGGGCCATCCTTGGCAACAGATGCCTGCAAGGCCGTGCGGAGATTGTCAAAACTCGCAGCAGCAATGCTGTCACCCAGTTTCAGATAATCAGGTTTCACTGTTTCACTTTCAGGCTGGCTGGCGCATCCTGCGACCATGATACATATAAAGCCCGTTATGGCATGAATTGCTTTCATATCGTTATCCTCGCTCCATAGGGCTGTTTATGATGAAATCAAAATACTCCTGGGTGATATATTGAGGAGTATATGTCTCTCCTAAGGTAACCAATTGTCCATAAAATGACCGCAAATGGTTGCGGCTTCCCTTAATGAGACTGTTGTATACGAGGATGATGTCTGCGCTGGCGACTTTATCCAGTTCATTCTCCAGGTCATAAAGGTCCAGGTCTTCAATGGTTGCCCCAACTGTCAGTGCAGCAACCACACTTTTTGACCCGTCCAGTATCAATTTATTATATAAAGCCTGGAGGTCCTGGTTGACAAATATACCCGGCACATCAGTTGCAACCGGATCGGTGATATTGTATTTAACCAGCAACTGCTTTATAGCATCCATATGGCTTTGTTCACTCGTTGCGATATTGCTGAAGATCAGGTTTCCATGCAGTTCGTAAAGATAGCGGTACACATCACGGGCCAGTTTTTCTTCTTCGCGCATGAACTGAAGGGATGATTTTTCTACAGTGGACAACACTACAACAGACGGCGCATCATCATCCTTGCTGCAGGCATTCAGCAACACTGCAACCAGCATGAATAACATAAGTTTGGGGATCCAACCGGCAAAGGCTTTCATATGTCAAATTTTACCCTAAGTTCTTCATTGGCAGGGTAATACTCGGTGACATTAGTCGCGCGGATGTTAACGTTTCTGCAAAAACAACCAGGCCAGGAAGTCAGGCTCCGCAAATGCATTGTCCCAGCTGTTGTGGTTCACACCAGGGTATTCTGTATAGGAAAACCTTCTTGCTTTCAATTCCTTTAACCTGTTCACCATATCGCGTGACAACTGCACATTCACCACTGCATCAGCAGCACCGTGAAAGATCCGAAAGGGCACTTTAGCGGTCTTTTTGTTGTAGGCTTTTGGATCGCCACCACCGCAGATGGGCGAAGCGGCAGCAAAAAGTTTTGGCGCCCGGTAAACGGCTTCAAAAGTACCCATGCCACCCATAGATAACCCTGTTATATAAACCCTTCTTTTGTCAGCGCTTTCTTCCGACAGCAATTGCCGGGTCAGTTCCAGCGCGGCATTGAGCGGACCGGAGACCGGACCCGTGTAGTCAAAGCCGATCTCATACGGAGTAACATTCCGGTTTATTTTTGCCCTTGCCCAGTAATTGTTTTCAGGGCATTGCGGAAAGATGACGATTGCAGGAAATTTTTTCCGGTTGGAATCTGCCAGGAAGAGTTTGCCGCCGTGCACCAGTTGCTTTTCATTGTCATTGCCCCGCTCACCGGCCCCGTGTAAAAACAAAACAACCGGGTATTTAATGCTGCGGTCATAATTTTCGGGATAAAGTATGCGATACGGCAGGGTGTCTCCCCTGCTGCTGATAAAGGATCGTTTTTCAAAAAGCGAATAGTCCTGCGAACGGGCAGGCATAACCGAAACCAGCAGGAATAGAATGACAGTAAGGATGATGCGCATATTGCAATTGCTTATACACTAAAGATAATCCTTCCTGTTATTTTTTTATCAAAGACTCACCCCTCGTTTCCAGGGAATAAAATCATCCTGATTCAGCTGAACCGCCCTGGGTATAACTTCCCCGCTGGCAGCCCTGATACAATATTCAAGAATATCTTCCCCCATTTCTGCAATGGTCTTTTCTCCGGTGATGACCGGACCGGTATCGATGTCTATAATATCAGCCATGCGTTTGGCAAGGCTTGTGTTGGTTGCCAGTTTAATAGTGGGACAAACCGGATTCCCCGTAGGCGTTCCCAGCCCGGTGGTAAACAGGATCAGGGTAGCTCCTGATGCCGCTTTACCGGTGGTTGCCTCTACGTCGTTACCCGGCGTACAAACCAGGCTGAGTCCGGGTTTGGTGGCAGGCTCCGTATAATCCAGCACATCCACTACCGGCGAACTGCCGCCTTTTTTGGCCGCGCCCGCACTTTTGATGGCATCGGTTATCAGTCCATCTTTTATATTACCTGGTGATGGATTCATGAAAAATCCGGAACCTGCCTGGTGGGCCAGCGCGTCGTAAGATCGCATGAGGTGCATGAACTTACGTGCAGTGGCTTCATTCACACTGCGGTCAATCAGGTCCTGCTCTGCCCCGCACAGTTCAGGGAATTCTGCCAGTAAAATTTTACCGCCGAGGGCTACCACCAGGTCGGCACAATAGCCTACAGCCGGATTAGCAGATATTCCACTAAAGCCATCACTGCCCCCGCATTTCACACCAATTGTCAACTGGCTGAGCGGGGCAGGCCGACGCTGTACTTTATTAATCTCCTGTAAACCTTCAAAGGTCTTACGGATGGCCTCACTAATCAGTTCAGGTTCGCTCTGTGATTGCTGCTGTTCGAAAATATACAGCGGCTTGTCAAATGCCGGATTGCAGGCCTGGAGTTCTGCCATAAAATCAGCGGCCTGCAAGTGCTGGCAACCAAGGCTCAGGACCGTTACCCCGCCTACATTGGGATGATTGGCATAGGCTGCCAGGAGTTTCCCAAGTATGGCTGAATCCTGCCGGATTCCGCCACAACCACCCTGGTGGTTCAGGAATTTGATGCCATCCACATTTGCAAATAACCTTTCCTGCCGGTAGTCTGAAGGCCCCAGTGAAACAGTGGAAAGGTCCTCCCCTTTTCTCACTGCTTCCGCCAGCTCATGTGCAAAGCGTTTATACCTGTCCGTTACCCCATAACCCAGTTCATTCACGAGGGCTTCGCGGATCACATCCAGGTTGCGGTTCTCGCAGAAAACTGTAGGAATAAAGAGCCAGTAATTGGCTGTACCTACCCTGCCATCGCTGCGATGATACCCATTGAAGGTCCGGCCAGTGAACTTTGATACATCCGGCGCCTGCCACCTGTACTGCGTGCCGCGATAATCATAAGGTTCCGCAGCATGTTTAAGGTTATCAGTTGTAATACGCGCACCGATTTGTATAGGCTGCTGCGCCTTTCCTACCAGAACCCCGTACATATAAACCGGATCCCCGGTTTCCAGTGCGCTGAGGGCCAGTTTGTGTTTTGCGGGGATATCATCCACCAGCAGGATGTTCCTGTCATCCCAAGGTATGACTGTGCCTTTCGCAAGGTCAGTAAGAGCCACCAGCACATTGTCCCTGGTATGTATCTGTAATACTTTTTGTTGCATACAGTCTGTTGATCATTTTGAAAAAGCCACTACTTCCTGTCGTGATGTTCCCAGTCCGTCGATGCCCAGTTCCATCACGTCACCTGGCTTTAGGTAAACCTGCGGATTCATTCCAAGTCCAACCCCGGCCGGTGTTCCGGTGCTGATGATATCCCCCGGCAGCAGGGTCATAAAGCGGCTTGTATAAGCAACCAGGAAGGGAATATTGAAGATCAGGTTACTGGTATTTCCATCCTGCATTTTCTGGCCGTTAACAGTAAGCCATAAACGAAGATTATCAATATCCGTAATCTCATCCCGGGTTACCAGGTAAGGTCCCATCGGCGCAAAGGTATCGCAACCCTTGCCCTTGTCCCAGGTTCCGCCGCGTTCCAGTTGGAAGGCGCGCTCACTGACATCGTTGTGAAGGCAGAAACCGGCAACATACTCCATTGCATCCGACTCTTCCACATAAGAAGTCTTTTTCCCGATTACGATGGCCAGTTCCACTTCCCAGTCGGTCTTTTCAGAGTCGCGGGGGATCATTACTTTATCATAGGGGCCGCAAAGTGCCGTGGTGGATTTCATGAAGATAACCGGCTCAGCAGGCGGTATGGCATTGGTTTCGCGGGCATGATCGGCATAGTTGAGACCTATGCAGACGATTTTGGACGGACGGCCAAATGGCGCGCCAATACGGGTGTCGGCTGGAATTTCGGGCAACCGGCCCTGTTGTGCGGACAGGATTTCCTGCAGCTTCTCCAGCCCGCCTTCAGCAAAAAACTGTTCATCATAATCGCGTGTAAAGGCACTCAGGTCATAGAATTTTCCATCCAGGCAGATACCAGGTTTTTCTTTTCCTGCATCGCCAAATCTTATCAGTTTCATATCAGGTATTTAATGTTACAAATCCTCCGTCAATGGGATAGTCGCGACCCGTGATAAACGCGGCCTCGTCTGAGCAGAGATAGAGCATCAGGTTGGCAATTTCTTCGGGAGTGCCCATCCGGCCGATGGGTTGGGAGGCGGAAAGCTTTTCAAACATTTCCTTTTCTTTCCCGGGATAGTTTTTAGCAATAAAGCCATCCACAAACGGCGTATGCACGCGTGCCGGGGAAATACAGTTCACCCGGATATTGTCATGGATATAATCGCGCGCTGCGGAGAGGGTCATGGCATATACGGCACCTTTGGTCATGGAATAGGCGAAACGGTCGGGTAATCCCACGAAAGCCGCAATGGAACAAAGGTTCAGCACAACGCCCCCACCCTGCTCCTGCATCATCGGGATGCCTGCAAACAGGCAATTGTACACGCCCTTTACGTTCACCTGGAAGAGCCTGTCGAAATCTGCTTCGCTGGTATTGGTCACTTTCCCAACATGGGCAATGCCGGCGTTGTTGACCAGCACATCCACCCTGCCGATAGACCTGAACACTTCCAATACCCCCTGCTGATTGCTGACATCACAGAAATGGATATACGCAGTTTGTCCGGATGAACTGATTTCTGATTGCAGGGAAAGCCAACCGCTGTCATTCAGTTCTATCACGTGAACGGTAGCCCCCTGCCTGGCAAAAGCAAGCGAGGCGGCACGCCCGATTCCGCTGGCGCCCCCGGTGATTACCACTGTTTTTCCTTTATAATTAAACATATGCAGGTTGTTGTTTTATTAATGTCCGGCACTGAGTTGTACTGTTGTATTTTTTTTCGATTGTGACAGGGCAAACCAGGTCACCACCAGGAAACAAACCATCGGCACGATATACGCCAGTTGAATATTACCGCCCGTCATGTCAGAAATCCTGCCCATTATCAGGGGGAAGAACGCTCCTCCTACAATAGCCATCACCAGCAGCGAGGAAGCCATTCGGGATGCAGGCCCCAGTCCGGCTATTCCCAGGGCGAAAATCGTCGGGAACATGATGGACATGAAGAAAGGAACGGCCATCACGCAATATACGGAAAGGATGCCGCCGGACATGATAGCTACTGCCAGAAGTACGGCACTGATGGCGGCGTACATCAGCAGCAGTTTTGCCGGTGCAATAAAACGCATGAAGAAAGTGCCTGTAAAACGGCCGATCATGAATCCGACCATTGCAATTGACCCCAGCCAGAATGCCGCCTGCTTTTCAGGCAGGTCCATCACATATTTCGAAAAGCGGATGAAAAAGCTGCCGACACCCACCTGGGCCCCTATATAAAAGAACTGGGCGATCACGGCCCACCTCACCTGTGGGTTGCGCAGGATGGCCAGGGAAAATTTGTCTTCGTTTGTACCTGATTGTTGTTCCGTGCCTTCTCCTTCCGGCAGTTTAACGATATAAAAAACCGCAACCAGGATAAATACCAGTACGGCGATCACTGTATACGGCATGCGGATGGCATCTGCTTCCGTTTGCAGGTATTGGGTAAGTGTGTTGTCGGCCGCCATCTGCTGCAGGGTGGTTTCACTGTGCTCGATGCCGGAGAGAATAAATTGCCCCCCGATAATGGGTGCTACAAAAGCCCCTACCCCGTTAAATGATTGGGCAAAATTGAGTCGCTGCGTAGCAGTGGCCGGATCGCCCAGTTTGGTGATATAGGGATTTGCGATAGTTTCAAGGAAAGTGGCGCCGGCGGCAATTACGAAGAGGGCAAACAGGAACATATTGTAGCTGCGTGTTCCTGCAGCGGGCAGGAAAAGCAGGGCTCCGATGCCATACAGCAGCAACCCAAAAAGAATGCCTTTTTTATACCCGAATTTATTCATGAACCATCCGGCAGGAAGGGCAATGGTGAAATAAGCCAGGTAAACAGAGGAGTCGATCAGGGCAGATTGGGCATCATTGAGCTGGCAGGCTTTTTTCAGGTGGGGTATCAGGATGGGATTGATATTATGCAGGAATGCCCACAGGAAAAAAAGTGAGGTCACCAGGATGAATGGCAGTAAGTATTGGTTTTTGCGGGACATGCAATCAGTTTTTAAATACGAAACAAATGATGGTGAAAATTAAATAGTCCCGGTGCAAACTACCGCCCCGATTCTGCCAAAAACCAAGTATAAATTAACATGACTGAAGAAAACAACATAACCCGGCAAAAGGATTAATCGCTTGAAACCCTTTACAGTACAGCATTTAACCACCTGGACGCTATCAAAAATCAAAAAAAGATAAAAAAAATTTTGGCATTTAGTCTCAAACCCTAATTTTGCGCCCGGAGAGATGGCAGAGCGGTCGAATGCGGCGGTCTTGAAAACCGTTGACTGTAACAGGTCCGGGGGTTCGAATCCCTCTCTCTCCGCCACCTAAAAAACGCAACTCAATCAGAAAGTTGCGTTTTTTATTTCGGTAATCTACCTGAACGATAGCCCAACCCGTCAATTTATTAACCGCCTGCAGGAATAACTGAGCGACCTCATTGCTCCCCCTGATTGTAATCACCTTCCAACTGGCTAAAATTCCGGAAATTATAGGATGGTAATTTTTCTTCCATCTTAAAAACACCCGGTATGCATATCGACATTAATGACAATACCCCACTGCGTGAGATACAGGTTGTATTTTCCAATTTTTACCCCTACCTCGCCATCTCGTTTTACAGGAAGCGCCATAAGAAATATGAGCCTTCGGAATCATCCGACCTGATTGATCCCGACACCACCATCGGCGCAATAAAAAAAACACATTATTCAGGGATCCTGGAAATCCAGCCCCTATATACGGTCGCAGAGGTGGAAAAGGAATTCCAGGAACGTTTTGACCTTTCCGTACAAATACTGCGGAAAGAAAAGTCTGAATGGGAACAATCTGTCGGAATGGACTCCTTTACATTGAAGGAACTGAATGAAATGGGCAGAAATTCATCAGACGAGACCATCGTTTCGGATTATAATGAAGGATTCAAAGCCGTCGAAGAAAAGCCAGATGAGCTATTATAAATCCTACTGTTTACAAAAGTTCAGGCCGTGTTATCCTTTACCATCAGCGGATCCTATACCGACATGTATGAATTAACCATGGGAGAAACCTATTTCCTGGAAGGCAGAAAAGATATCCCTGTTAATTTTGATTACTTCTTCCGGAAATTACCATTCGGGGGCGGTTATGTATTATTTGCCGGACTCCACGAATTGCTGCAGGTACTGGAAGACCTGCATTTTACTAACGGGGATATTGCATTTTTGAAAGAACTGCGTTTCAATTCCGCCTACATTGACTTCCTGAAGGGATTCCGGTTCCGGGGCAGCATATACTCAGTGAAAGAAGGGGAAATTGTTTTTCCGAATTGACCTGTACTTAGAGTCGAGGGAACCCTCTTTGAAGCACAACTGGTGGAAACCCTGCTGCTGAACATCCTGAATTTTGAATCGCTGATTGCAACAAAAGCCTCCCGCATGAGGCATGTGGCCGGGAACAGGGTATTGAGTGATTTTGGTTTGCGCAGGGCCCAGGGACCAGGCGGGGTGATGGCAGCAAGGGCCGCCGTAATCGGCGGGTTTAACAGCACAAGCAATGTATATGCCGCGGAATTGTATGGACTGGATGCAGCCGGAACCATGGCGCATTCCTTTATTGAAAGTTTCGATTCGGAAACAGAGGCATTCCGGGCTTTTGCAAGAGTACGTCCCGGGAATTGTATATTCCTGGTTGACACATACGATACTTTACATAGCGGAGTCCCCAATGCCATCATGGTGGCAAAGGAAATGGAATCGCAGGGCCACCATGCTGCCGGCATCAGGCTCGACAGCGGCGACCTGGCCTGGCTGGCAATAACAGCCCGTAAAATGCTGGATGATGCCGGCTTATCCTATATGAAAATCATCGCTTCCAACCAACTGGATGAATATGTGATCAAAAGCCTGCTCGAACAGGATGCACCCATAGATATTTTTGGTGTCGGCACCAGGCTGGTTACAGGCCAGCCCGATGCTGCCCTCGACGGTGTATATAAGTTATCAATGGCAGGAGCCAAACCAAGGCTCAAGATTTCGGATAATATGCAGAAAATAACCCTGCCCGGGATCAAGCAGGTGCACAGGGTCCTGGACGGCAATGCACATTTCTTTGGGGCAGATGCAATTACCCTGTCTGATGAAAATGATGTTGATACCATCTACAATCCTTTTGAGCCGGGGCAGTTCCTTCCCATAAGTGATTTCAGAAAAGAACCATTGCTCCGGAAGGTGATGGAGAACGGCAGGCAATTGAATTCACCACCCTCCCTGCAGGAAATTGGCAGCTACGCCCGGCAAAGACTTGATCTCCTCCCGCCTGAATTTAAAAGGTTCGAAAACCCGCACAGCTATAAATCAGGTGTAAGTAAAAAACTTCTCGACCTGAGGTACAAACTGGTGAAAGAACACACAAAGGAAACAGGATGAAAGCACTGATACTGGTGGATATACAAAACGATTTTTTACCTGGCGGATCACTGGCTGTGCCGGAAGGCGATGCCATCATTCCGCTGACAAACCAGTTGCAGGAATATTTTGACCTGGTCATTGCCACCCAGGACTGGCATCCAGCCAATCACAAAAGTTTTGCTTCCAACCACTCGGGGAAAAAACCATATGACGTGATCGACCTGCATGGCATACAGCAGATATTGTGGCCCGACCACTGTGTGCAGGGAAGTTCCGGCGCCGACTTCCCCAAAAGCCTGGAAATGAATAAGGCGGAGATTATCCTGCGAAAAGGAACAGATCCCGAAATTGATACCTATGGCGCCTTTTATGATAACGGGCACCTTAAGTCAACCGGACTGGCAGGTTACCTGCGCGAGAAAAATGTCCAGGAAATTTACCTGACCGGTTTGGCTGGAGACATCTGTGTGTACTATTCAGCCCTGGACGGACTCGCAGAAAACTTTACTACTTTTTTCGTAGAAGATGCGACCAGGCCGCTCAGTATGGAAGAATATATAAGAACAATGAAAATTTATACCGCAAAAGGTGGAAAGCTCATCCGGAGTTCAGATATCCGGAATTATTAAATAACACAGGCAAGCAATGCCTCCTTACAAACAACTTCCGCACACCAGTGATATCCGGTTAAGCATCAGAGCTCAAACCAGGGAAGCTTTATTCCTGGCGGCACTTCAGGGCATGAGTGCGCTGCTGCAAAAAGGGTTTTGTGACCAACAGAACGACAGCCAGCCTGAGGTAGACAGGATAGAAATAACTGCGGCCGATACAACAGGTCTGCTGGTGGATTTTTTATCGGAAGTGCTAACGCGCTGTCATATCAGGAAGGTTATTTATTGCGGGATAGTTTTTTCAGAATTGTCAGACACCAACCTCAAAGCCACTATAAGCGGGAAAAAATCGGATCATTTTGAGGAAGATATCAAAGCCGTTACCTACCACGAAGCGGATGTCAGGATCAATGAAAACAACCAGTACGAAACCATTATCATTTTCGACATTTAACCACCAGCCATGCTACAGGTATCACAACTCAAAAAGCTAGCAGATTATTTATGGGAAATACCTGCATCAACAAGGCCTGGCATGCTGGTACCGGCATATGTTTACTGCAAAGAAGAAATGCTGGAACATATATTAAGTGACCGCTCCCTTGAGCAACTGATTAATGTTGCGTCGCTCCCCGGAATAGAAAAAGCGGCCATCGTAATGCCGGATGCCCATGAGGGATATGGGTTCCCGATCGGTGGCGTGGCTGCTACCCGTTGGCCTGAAGGGCTTATTTCACCCGGGGGCATCGGATATGATATCAACTGCGGTGTCAGATTACTATTAACGCCCCTGAACTATGAGGATGTTGCCGGCAAGCTCGAATTATTCTCACAGGAACTGGCTGCAACCATCCCTTCCGGTACGGGAAAGGGAGGTGAAATAAAACTGGCTCCCGAAGAAATGGATGAAGTATTGCGAATGGGCGCCGGATGGGCTGTCAGAAATGGCATGGGCAATGAAGCAGACCTGGCCATGATAGAATCCAATGGCTGCCTGATCAATGCAGACCCGGCCGCGGTTTCAGAACAAGCCAAACAAAGGGGTTATGACCAGTTGGGAACCATTGGTGCAGGAAACCACTTCGTGGAAGTGGATAAAGTCTCCGAAATTTTTGATGAATCTGCAGCCAGATCATTTGGCATCCGGAAAGAACAAGTGGTGATACTTATACATACCGGATCAAGGGGATTGGGTCACCAGGTAGCAACTGATTATTTGCGGTTGATGATGAACGTTATGTCGGAATATCATTACAAGCCCAGGGACCGTGAGTTGGCCGGGGTTCCCTTCAATTCAAAAGAAGGGCAGGATTATTTCAACGCGATGGCGGCAGCAGCCAATTTCGCCTGGTGCAATCGTGAGATCATCACCTACGAGATCCGCCAGGCCTGGCAGGCAGTCTTTAATAGAAGTGGTGATGAAATACAACTATTATACGATGTTGCCCACAATATTGCCAAAATTGAAGAACATATTGTTGATGGTAAACCGAAAAAACTGATCGTGCACCGAAAAGGCGCTACGCGGGCATTTGGTCCGGGAAATGAAGAATTACCCGAAAAATTCAGGACTACCGGCCAGCCGGTTTTGATACCGGGAAGCATGGGCACAGCATCCTATGTGCTGGTGGGCACCAACAAAAGCATGGAAACAACTTTTGGCTCAACCTGCCACGGCGCAGGCAGGACTTTATCACGTACGGCGGTCAAAAAACTGGTTGGCGGGCCACAACTAAAACAGGCTTTGCGGGATCAGGGTATATTTGTGGAAGCCGGCTCCTGGCGTGGCCTGGCCGAAGAAGCCCCTATTGCCTATAAGGACATAGACCTTGTGGTTGATACCGTACATGAATCCGGCATTGCCCTGAAAGTGGCTAAGCTGAAGCCCCTGGTGGTGGTAAAAGGATAAAATCACAAAATATAAAGTTTTGTTCCGCACCAGTTGGGGTATAGTGATTCACCCGGAGAGAGCTTTCCAGCCTGAATACAGGTTGAAAACAGGAACACAGCGTATCGGCATTGTATTGCCGGATTTCAAGTCCACTGCATTTGGCAGGGCCCGTCTCTGAGAAAGTTCCAATGATCATATGACCATCCGGCTTCACAGCCTTTTCGGCAATAGCAGCATATTTAGCCACCTGCGCGGGTTGGATAAGAAAATGAAAAGCAGCCCGGTCGTGCCAGCAATCGAATTGAACCGCTGGTATAAAGTCAGTTATGTCCGATACAATCCAATGTACCAGAGCAGCCTTCTCCCCCAGCCTTCTCCTGGCCCGTTCCAGGGCATTGGCTGAAATATCAAGCACGTATAAATTGGTATAACCCTTTTCAAGCAGGACATCCACCAGCAGGCTGTCGCCGCCGCCAATATCAATGATGGCAGCATCCAGAGGCAGTTCCAGTCCCTCAATAAAAGACAGCGAAACTGTTGGATAAGGCTGGTACCAACTGACCTCATTTTCCGCTTTGGTAGAAAATAATTTTTCCCAATGTTCCTTCATAGCACAAATCTATTCTATTATTTTATTGAATAGTAGAATTCCTGTATTTTTGCATAGAAAAATTATATAAATGGCCACAAGCAACCTAAAGGAAGAAGTGTACCAGGAACTGTCGCGGGTTACTCATGCCCTTTCCCACCCTAAAAGGCTGGAACTTGTGGACCTGCTTTCCCAGAAGGCATTTTCGGTGGATGAGTTGTCGCATGAAATCAATATGACTGTCGCCAGTACTTCCCAGCACCTGCAGGTGCTGAAAGCAGCCAGACTGGTCACTACACAGCGTGAGGGAAATTTCATCTTCTACCGGATTGCAGATGACAGCGTGGCAAGGCTGGTATTGGCTGTACGTGAGCTGGGATTCAGCCGGAACGCAGAAATCAACCGCATCATCACTGATTTCAGGGCAGATAAAAATATCCTCGAAACCATCACCCTCGACGACCTGCTGGCAAAATCCAAAAAAGAAAAGATCCTGCTGCTGGATGTCAGGCCCGAAGATGAATACCAGGCTGGTCACATTGAGGGGGCCGTTTCCATTCCGGTTTCACAACTGAAGAAAAGAATCGGTGAATTACCAAAGGGAAAAACAATCATAGCTTATTGTCGCGGTCCCCTTTGTGTAATGTCTGTAGAGGCAGTAAAAATTTTACAGGCAAAAAAATACCCGGCAGTGCAGCTGGAGGACGGCTACATGGAATGGAAACTTAAGCAGGAGGAATTGAGCCATTAATAACGTATAAAGCTCCGCCAAACAATGAGTAAACAGGTACAACTCGGTCTTCGGGAAAACTGGAAACAGTTCACCCTGCTGGTCATTATCAATGGTTTTGTGGGTGGCATGGTAGGACTCGAACGCTCCATCCTGCCGCAGATCGCTGAAAAGGAATTCGCCATTGCAGCTAAAACCGCTATCCTGTCTTTCATCATAGTTTTCGGTATTGTAAAAGCCCTGACCAACTATTATACCGGCACCCTGGCCAACAAATATGGCAGGAAAAAACTACTGGTAGCAGGCTGGATCATAGGCATCCCCATACCCTTCCTTCTCATGTTTGCACCGAACTGGAGCTGGATCATCGCCGCCAATATTTTGCTGGGCATCAACCAGGGACTAACCTGGTCAAGCACGGTGGTGATGAAAATAGACCTGGTAGGTGAAAAGCAGCGGGGATTTGCAATGGGACTGAATGAATTTGCCGGTTATATTTCCGTGGCGCTCATCGCCTTCCTGACTGGCTGGATCGCAGGGGAATATGGCATCAGGCCTTACCCTTTCTACCTGGGTATTGTGCTGGTAGTGCTAGGATTACTGGGAAGCATCTTCCTGATCAGGGACACCAAACACCATGTGGCCAAAGAGGCTGAGAACAATACCATACCGTTTTTAAAAAACATTTTCTGGGATACCACCTGGAAAAACAAAAACCTGGGCTCGGTTACACAGGCCGGGCTGATCAACAACCTGAATGATGGCATGGCCTGGGGTATATTCCCCATCCTGCTGGTATCCAAAGGTTTCAGCCTGGGTGAAATTGGTATTATTACTGCAGTTTATCCGGCCGTATGGGGAATCGGACAATTGTTTACAGGTCGAATGTCAGACAGGTTCTGCAAAAAGGACATGTTGTATATCGGCATGCTGCTGCAGGCCGTCGCATTGGTGGCATTGGTCTGGGCATCTTCCATGTTTCACTATATCCTGTTATCCTCTATTTTAGGCTGGGGTACAGCCATGGTATACCCCACCTTCCTCGCCACTGTGGCAGAAAATACCCACCCGAAAGACAGGGCAAAAAGCATTGGCGTCTTTCGCCTCTGGCGTGACCTGGGTTATGCCATTGGAGCGATATTGACAGGAATCATTGCTGACCTGTTCAGCATCAATGCAGCCATTGTTTTTATCGGCATCCTGACATTTATTTCAGCCATCATTATTTATGTACGGATGAAATGCAGAACCGGAGCCCTGCTAAAAATTATCAGCCGGACACATACAGGAAATATAAATCCCACTTATACAGAGTCTCACAGTATTTTATGTAATGGTTGAACTTTAGTACTCACTCCGCAAATTCAAATCATCCCCTTGATATCTGGGGCAAGCAGGAAATAAGCTTAATACGTTTTATAGGCGTTTGACATACATTTATAAAAGTTAATACTTGTCAAATTGCCATATATGAGGTATAACCGAATTTTTGTAATGGTTCTGCTGGCCTTTTCGGCCTGCCGCAATCCGGAGGAGCAGCCTTCTTCCAATCAACCCGTGCAGACTGGAAAAATTGTTATCTACCAGGTGTTCACCCGGCTTTTCGGTAATACCAATTCCACCAATAAACCCTGGGGCACTATAGAAGAAAACGGGGTAGGTAAATTCAATGACTTTACCGATACCGCCCTGGCGGCCATTAAAGACCTGGGGGTTACCCATATCTGGTATACCGGCATACCGCATCACGCCCTGGTGCGTGATTATACGAAATATGGCATCTCAAATGATGATCCTGATGTGGTGAAAGGCCGTGCCGGATCTCCTTATGCCGTGAAGGATTATTATAATGTAAACCCCGACCTTGCTGTGGATCCAGCCAGGAGGCTGGAAGAATTCAAGGCCCTGGTAGATCGTACCCACCGGCACGGTCTCAAGGTTATCATAGATATCGTTCCCAACCATGTAGCCCGGCACTATGCTTCCCTGAACAAACCGGACAGTGTTGCAGACTTTGGTGAAAATGATGACAAATCGCTTGTCTATCACCGTGATAACAGCTTCTATTACATTCCTGGTGAGGATTTTAAGGTTCCTGCAAGTTCAAACGGGTATAAGCCACTGGGAGGGGAAAGCCATCCGTTAAGCGATGGGAAATTTGATGAAAGTCCCGCCAAATGGACCGGAAACGGAAGTCGCCTCGCCCAACCAGGTGCCGATGACTGGTATGAAACAGTTAAGATCAATTATGGTATCAGTCCCGATGGCACCAAAGATTTCGACAGCCTGCCACCAGATTACCGTACCCGTTCCATTGCAGACCACCAGGCTTTCTGGAACGGGAAAAATGTGCCTGCTTCCTGGAAAAAATTCCGTGACATCGCCTTGTTCTGGCTCAACCTCGGCGTGGATGGCTTTCGTTTCGACATGGCTGAAATGGTGCCGGTGGAATTCTGGAGTTATATGAATTCCGCCATCAAAACCCGTAATCCCGGGGCCACCCTGGTTGCTGAAGTGTATAATCCAGCCGAATACAGGAACTATATCCAGCTCGGCAAAATGGATTATCTCTACGACAAGGTAGAACTCTACGATACCCTGAAGCATATCATGCAGGGACATGGCAGCACGGATAACCTGGTGTTCATCCAGAAAGGTTTGGCAGATATTGAACACCATATGCTGCATTTCCTTGAAAACCACGATGAGCAAAGAATTGCGAGTCCGGGTTTTGCCGGTAATGCCGAAAAAGGCAAACCCGCCATGGTAGTGTCTGCCCTGATCAGCACTTCTCCCACCCTTATCTATTTCGGACAGGAACTGGGCGAGCCCGGTGCAGAAGACGCCGGATTTGGCAAACCAACCCGTACCAGTATTTTCGATTATGTGGGGGTACCCCATCACCAGCGCTGGATGAATGGCGGTAAATTCGACGGGGGACAATCAAGCCCTCAGGAAAAGGACCTCAGGGCCTTTTACCAGCGGCTTTTGAAGTTTACCACCGGCAGTTCCGCTTTAATGGGGTCCTATGCCGAAATCCATACTCACAACAGGCAAAACAGCAGCGGATACGACAAAAGATTATTTTCGTTTGTGCGTTGGAGTGATCAGCAAAAAATAATTGTATTTGCCAATTTCAGTGCAGATAAACCATATGAGGGGGTACTGAAATTGCCTTCAGAACTGATCAGTGACTGGGGTTTAAAAGATGGCACCTATACCATCCACGAAAAACTTTCGGATAACCGGGAGAACAAAATGGTAATCAAGGATGGTACAGGAACAATTTCAATAAAGGCCATGCCGCTCGAATCACAGATATGGTCATACGAATAATTTAAATCCGTTTATCCTCATAATAAACTCCAAAGGTGCCTGCTGGAATTTAAAGGGTCCGCACCGCCTTTAGAAACGGATTGTTCCTCAGTGCCGCCATGCTTTTGGGCCTTGCTGCAGAAACTGCCGGCAAGGACAATTAGGGCCAGCAGGGATAATCCAAGTAGAATAGTTTTTTTCATGATCCAGGTTTCAATACTGCAAAGCAACAAAGAACAAGCCCTTTGCGACTCATGATAACCCGGTATATTAGGATCTGCGTAGTACTACGTAATCGATCCTATTCTACCAGCCCCCGTTTGATGGCCTCCTTTACCAGCCCGGCCGTATTCTTCACATCCAGTTTCTGGGTAATGTTGAAGCGATGTGTTTCCACCGTGCGCAGGCTGATGCAGAGCGAATCAGCTATCTCCTGGTTGCTGAGTTCGGAAGCGATCATCTTTAATATTTCCTTTTCCCTGCGGGTGAGAGGAATCTCATACTGGCTGATCCGCTGCCCGGTAAGCGCTTCCTGCACCAGGCTGTTTCGTATCTGCGCGTCTACAAACTGCCTGCCTTCCATCACAGATTCAATGGCCTGCATCAGTTCCTCCAGTCCCGTTGTTTTGAGAAGATAACCCAGCGCGCCATTGCGGATCATTTGCCGGATAAAATGCGATTCATCGTGGCTCGTCAGGGCAATAATGGCAATCTCCGGATATTCCTTGTGAATTTTCCGGCACAGATCCACACCCGACAATCCCGGCATCTGGATGTCCAGCAATAATACATCCGGCCGGGAGCCTGTCAGTTTCGACAATAACTCATCTCCATCAGTTGCATCAAAAAGGATAGACACTTCAGGGCGTCTTGACAACATGGCCCTGATACCATTGACGACCACCAGGTGGTCGTCGGCTATTGCCATGGTTATTTTTTGTTCTGCCATAATCATTTATTTGCAGTGAGATTGAATTCAATAAACACACTTGTTTCATTACGGTCGTTCCTATCCCATGTAATGATTCCATCCAGGGAAGCCACCCGGTTCTTCAGGTTTTCCAATCCCAGGCCATCCCCGCCGGAACTGGCACCAATTCCAATTCCATTGTCCTCCACTGTAACCGTCAGCCTGTCGGGCTCAAAGGAAATCTGTAACATTACACTGGTTGCTTTCGCGTGTTTTACCACATTGTGAAGCAGTTCCTGCACAACCCTGTAAACGGATAATTCGAAATGAGATGAAAAACGGACCTGTTCGCCCATTGAAAAAAAATGTACATGGAAGCGTCGGTTGCTGATGTTCCGGCAATATTTTTTCAATGCTTCGGCCAGGCCGAACTCGGTAAGCATTTCGGGCATCAGGTTGTGTGCTGTTTTCCGGACTTCACCAGCAGCGTTTTCCAGAAGTGAATGCACCTGTTTGAAATCCTCCGATTCTTTCAGGTCGGGATGATCGAATTGCAATGCCTCAAAATGCATTTTTACTGCAGCAAGCATTCCTGCCAGCCCGTCGTGCAGATCCTTGGCAATGCGCCCCCGCTCCTTTTCTTCTCCTTTTACCGTGGCCTCGAGTATGCGCAGGTCGTTCCCGTTTTTCAGGTTGATGAGTTGCTGTTGCATCAATTGCTGCTTCTGGCGAAAATACCCGACGAGCAGGAATGAAACAACCGTAAGCAAGACCAGTAATACCAGGCTGATCCAGAAATAAAAGTTTTGCTGTTTGATCTGGTGCCGCTGTTCGGCCAGCTCCTTGTCTTTCTGGGCCGTCTGGAATTGAACTTCAAGTTCTTTGAGGTGGCGGATTGCTTTCTCACCGGCAATACTGTCACGGTAAAGATTGGCCATCTGGCTGTATGCCAATGCTTTTTTGAAATTATTCCTGCTTTCTTCCAGCACCCTGAGAGTATCATAAATGCGCTGAAGCATAAACTTCGCATCCATTTCCCTTGCACCTGAAATTACCTGCTGCAGTATCCGCTCAGCTTTTTGCAGGTCGCCCAACTCCCAATGAAGAAATCCTGCTATCATCCTGAACTCGGTCAGTTGCCCGGTTGAAAAATGGTAACGGGCAAGTCCTTCTTCAAGTAATCTCAGGTATTGCTGTGACCGCACTTTATCCTTTTTTATGGAATAAGCTCCCGCCAGGCTCATATACACTTTCATCAGACTGGTACTGTCCCGCCGGTTTTCAAGGTATGGCAAAATCTGTTGGTGAAGGGCAATGGCCTCATCCGGTTTGTTCTCCCAGGTATAGGCAAGCGCCTTATTGCCAATGGCATGAACAAGCAGTCCTTCATCACCTGTTTTCCGGGCATGAATAATACCCTTATCGAGATAATGATGGGCCTCCGCCAGTTTTCTCCTCTGTTTATAATAACCTCCCACCAGTTGGCAGGCGGCTGATACCAGGCTGTCATGCGGGATTTTTTCTCCCAGGTCTATGGCTTCAAACAGGTAAAACAGGCAGGAGTCGCTGGTGCCTTCTAATGAAAAGAGGTAGCCGAGTTGAAGGTCTGCACGTGCCTGCCATTTTATATCTCTCTGTCCGATACTGACGGCCCGGAGTTCACGGAATAATTTTTTCGAACCAGAATTATCGTCGTGGATTATCAGCAAGCCATAGTCCATCAGCAACGGCATCAGTTCATGGAAATGCTCCTGTTGCCTGGCAGCGTCAACCTCGTATCTGTATCTTTCCTTTGCAGCCAGGCTGTCCTTCATACCGGCGTAGCCTACTAAGCTGTTAAGAGAGAACAGCGCTGCCAGTGATACTGCCATCAAAAAATGCTTTACAATACCTATTGTTGCCAGGGTTACAGGGTTTATTCGGACACAAAATTAACTGGTTAGCTTAGGGTGCAACTACGTGATAATACGTATATAGAGGAATGGTATTTAGGCGGGATATATCCATGGCGGACGGTATTCCCTCTGCAAAAACCGGGCTGCATCCTGGTCGCCGGAAATCAGTTCCTTTTCAGGATCCCATACAATGCTCCTGCCGGCTTTCTGCGACAACATTCCCAGCAGGCTCATATTGGTGGAACGATGTCCGGTTTCAATATCACATACAGGTCGCCGTTTGGTGGCAATGGAGTCCAGGAAATCAGCCCAGAGTTCTTTCACATTGTGATTGTCACCGGTATGCAGTTGCGGATTTTCATGTATGACCGGTTTGTTCTTATTCGCCGGGTAAAAGGTCCAGCCATCCAGCCAGCCCATATGGAAAGTGCCTTCCGTACCGTAAAAATAGCAGCCGACATTGGTCTTTTCTGCTTCATTGGCTGCATAGAGCCGGTGCTCCCATACCGCATTGAATGACTCGAACTCATAGTTCACGATCTGGGTATCGGGCGCGTCGGTATTGTCCGTGCGGATCCTGCGTGCTGCCGAGGAAAATATTTTGCGCGGACCTTTTTCTTCCGTCCACCAAAGGATCTGGTCCATCCAGTGAATCCCCCAGTCACCCAGCTGGCCATTCGCAAAATCAAGAAACTGCCGGAAACCACGGGGATGAATAGCCGAATTATAAGGTCTCAATGGGGCTGGGCCACACCAGGCGTTCCAATCCAGTCCGGCGGGTGGTTCTGAATCAGGCACCGGTTTGCCTGCCCCGCCGCCGTAATGAACGAAAGCCCTTACCATGCCAATTTTCCCTGCCTTTCCTGATTTCAGGAATTGCATTCCCGACATATTGTGCGGCGACACCCTCCTGTGCGTTCCTACCTGTACCACAAGATCTGTTGCACGGGCTGCTTTCACCATCGCCTTGCCTTCATTGATGGTATGTCCCACCGGTTTTTCAACATACACATGCGCTCCGGATTCCAGCGCCGCAATGGTAATCAGCGGATGCCAGTGATCAGGTGTGGCTACAATTACAATCTCAGGTTTTTCCTTCTGGAGCAACTCACGGTAATCACTGTACGATTTTGGTCTGTCTCCGTTTAATTTGTTTATTTCGGCTGCGGCCGCCTGCAGGTATTGTTCATCCACATCACAGATTGCTGCGATTTTTGACTGGCCCGCAGCTATGGCTTCCCGCAGGATGTTCATCCCCCACCACCCCGTACCGATAAGGGCAGTCCTGTATTTGGCATACCGGGTCAAATCAGGCAACTGCGGCAGTGTGGCAACAAATACTCCCGCTGATGACATTTTCAGGAATTTTCTGCGATGCATAGTATGGTTTTTAGAGATCCCTTAATTTCATTAAAAGAATTTGATTGTTATGCCATCTAAAGATTCCATAATATACAATAAAGCTGGCAGTTTGGTACAGCTTGTATCCGCCCTGATCGCTGGCCTTCTTTCCTGCCAGTCCCCGAAAACGAATACCATTGGAAGCATTGAACGGATAGATCCCGCCCTGGATGACCTCCTGTCCAGGGACGCAAAGGTTGAGATCATAGCCGAAGGATTTGACTGGAGTGAGGGTCCCTTATGGGTCGAAAAAGAAAAAATGCTGCTCTTTTCTGATATACCGCCTAATACCATTTATAAATGGACCCCTGGGAAAGGCAAAGAAGTTTACCTGAAACCATCCGGTTATACCGGCCAAAAACCGCGCGGTGGCGAAATAGGTTCCAATGGTTTATTGCTGAACCTGCAGGGGGAACTCGTTTTATGCCAGCATGGTGATCGCAGGATCGCAAAAATGAATGCCCCGGTTTCGGCGCCTGCCCCTGACTTCAAAACAATTGCCGACAACTATAATGGCCTGGCATTTGATAGTCCCAATGATGCAGTAATGCGGAGCAATGGCGATATTTATTTTACTGATCCGCCATACGGACTCGAAAACTACATAAACGACAGCACCAAGGCAGCTCCTTACCAGGGTGTTTACAGGGTGGCCGCGAATGGCAAGGTTACCCTATTGGTGGATTCCATTTCAAGACCGAACGGAATCGGCTTTTTCCCCGGTGAACAAACCCTCCTGGTGGCCAATTCTGACAGTGAAAATGCCGTCTGGTATGCTTTTGACTTAGCACCCAACGACTCCCTTATTAATGGCAGGATCTGGTATGACGCTACAGAAGCGGCCAAAACCGATAAAGGTGGACCCGATGGTTTCAAGGTTGACAAACAGGGTAATGTCTACGCTACCGGTCCTGGCGGAGTCTGGATCTTCGACCGCAATGCAAAACTGCTTGGTAAGATCAGGATTCCAGTTCAGACATCCAATTGCGCCCTGGCCGATGATGACAAAACGCTTTATATCACTGCAGATATGTATGTGCTGAAGGTATCCATGCGCTGATCCGGCAGTCATCTACCCGGGTCTGTTTTTTGAAGCCCGGGACGTCCATTTGGCAGGAAGTAATTCATAGATTTGAATCATGCAAAAACATACAAAACCTTCAGAGCCGGAATGGTGGCAACGGGGTCCCGTTGATGGAGTTATCCCGGAACTACAGCCAGTAGCACATGCCCTTTTGCAGGCAAGGGATGAGATCAATGCAGTGGTTTCGGATTTCCCCGAATCACACTTGTGGATACCGCTTCATGAAATGGCATCTGTTGCTTTTCACTTACAGCATATAGTGGGGGTAATCGACAGGTTGTTTACTTACGCCAATGGGCAAACGCTGAGTGAGGAACAGATGGCCTACCTGAAAGAGGAAGGCGTTAAAAAAGATGGACTTACTCTTCCAGTGCTGGTGAAAAAGCTGAATGAGCGGGTTGACCAGGCCATCAGGGAATTGAAAAAATTTCAACCTGGCACTGCCACTACTGAGAGATTTATCGGCAGGAAAAAAATACCCACTACTGAAATAGGCCTGTTGTTTCATGCTGCTGAGCATACAATGCGGCATACCGGGCAGCTATTGGTTACCGTTGGATCAGTAAGACATTTTACACTGGACCTATGACACAAAATAAAAAGGTCCGCTGGGCCATCCTGGGAGCAGGAAATATTGCAAAGGCATTTGTTCTTGATTTTCCCTTCATGCAAAATGCAGAACTGGTGGCTGTTGCTGCACGCGACAAATCCAAAGCGCAGCAGTTTGCCATTGAACACCATATCCCGCAGGCAATGGACTACGAAGAATTATACCATAGCAGGGAAATTGACGCTGTTTACATTGCCACCACGCATAATTTTCATTTGGAACAGAGCCTGCAATGCATCCGTAACGGTAAAGCTGTTCTATGTGAAAAGCCTGTAACGGTAAATGACCGGCAATTCAGGGAACTTGCTGCGGCTGCCAGGGAAAACAAAGTTTTCCTGATGGAAGCGATGTGGACCTGGTTCCTGCCTGCCATTATCCGTGCCCGGGAATGGGTGCAGCAGGGGCGCATAGGGGAATTGAAAGTCATCCAGGCCGACTTCAGTTTTCCATCTGAATTTAAACCCGAAGGCCGCCTCTACAATCCTCAACTGGCTGGCGGAGCCCTGTTGGATATTGGCATCTACCCGATTGCTTTTACGGATTTTTATATGGGCAGAAAACCTGATTCCATCACTGCCAGCGGCAGCCTTACGAGTACCGGTGTGGATGAAAGAGTGGGTATTTTGCTGGAATACGGTGATGTATCCGCCACACTTTATGCTTCCATTGTAACCCGGATGAATAATAAAGCCTGCCTCTTTGGAACCGGTGGGCGAATTGAAATTCCCGAGTTCTGGAAGGCGGGTAAGGCTGGAATATATAATGATGAAGGGCAATTGGTGGAAGAATTCAGGGATGACCGGGTTTCTCGTGGGTTTATTTTTGAAATGCAACATGCCAATGACCGGATCCTTGCCGGAAAGACCGAAAGCGAGGTGGTTAGCTTTGAAGCCAGCAACCGTATCCAGGAAATCATGAAAACCGTACGCGACCAGATTGGCCTCCGTTATCCGTTCGAAGATGCTTAATTTGCGGGCGAATCACATGTCAATCTTCATAAGTTCACTGAATTCGGGCAGCAACGGCAACTGTTATTACATTGGTACGGGTGAGGACGCCATACTGATTGATGCCGGCATCTCCTGCCGTGAAACGGAGAAGCGCATGAAACGTTTGGGACTGGCTATTGAAAAAATGAGGGCTGTTTTTATTTCCCATGAACATTCCGACCACATCAATGGATTGCAGGTCCTGGCAAAAAAATACGGATTGCCTGTGTATATCAACAGGAGAACCTGGTCTTCCAGCAAGCTAAGCCTGGATCCCGCACTGGTGAAGGATCTTGAGCCTCATACCGCAGTCAGGATAGGTCAGCTCGCAATCACCGCTTTCCCAAAATTCCATGATGCAGACGATCCTCAAAGTTTTGTGGTAAGCAATGGCTCCCTGAATATTGGCATTTTCACTGATATCGGGAAAACCTGCGAACAGGTAGTGCATCATTTCCGCCAATGCCATGCCGCCATACTGGAAGCTAATTATGATGAGAAGATGCTACAGGAAGGCAGCTATCCCTGGCATTTGAAAAAACGTATCAGCGGTGGCAATGGTCACCTCTCCAACCGTGAGGCACTGGAACTTGTCAGCCGCTACAAGCCTCCCTTTATGAGCCACCTGCTCCTGGGGCATTTATCCAAAAACAACAACTGTCCCAGACTGGTGGAGGAAATGTTCAGTCCGCATGCAGATTCCTGCAAAATTGTCGTGGCCTCCCGCTTCGAAGAAACCCCGGTATTTGAAATCAGCTCCGATACACCCCGCCCCTTCCGTCCCTGGAATTTCCAGCCGGCAGTGCAGTTGACCCTGGGTGTCTGACATGTTTAAGGCGTCTGACGTTTAGCATTACGGAATTTCGTGGATCCCAACTTCAGACGCCTTGGGTTCCAGGCGTCTAACGTTTAGCATTTATGAATACCGTGGATCCAAACGTCAGACGCCTTTCCCGGAACGTCTTCCAGAATCTGACGTGTAGGATTACGGAATTCCCCGGACACAAACGTCAGATGCCTGAAACCTCACATGTCAGACACCTAAAAACCTGGAGAGCTCTTTCACCCGCGACTTCAATGCTGCAGGAAGGCGGATTTCAGCGATATCGCAGATCATCATGTACCAGCGGGCCATGCCCTCAAGGGATGGTGCCATAAATACCATTTCAATGGCATTACCAAGGTCTTTCTCAGAAACCAGACCATTGAAATATTTCTGGTCGCCAAGATAGGCTGCCTTTTCTTTCTGAACATGCAACACCACTTCCGTTAGTTCCTTTTCCTTAAAATATTCTTT
Source organism: Flavihumibacter stibioxidans (assembly GCF_014332695.1). Lineage (GTDB taxonomy): Bacteria > Bacteroidota > Bacteroidia > Chitinophagales > Chitinophagaceae > Flavihumibacter > Flavihumibacter stibioxidans. The sequence goes on from NZ_MBUA01000001.1 coordinate 536,835, forward strand.
CAGGTAAGCTTTAAGGGATGGATGACCGGGAACAAAAACCTCATCAGTAATGGTTAGTCCGGCGATCCGGTCGAGCCGAAAGTCGCGGTAATCCTTTCGCATCCGGCACCATGCAACCAGATGCCAGTGAGAACCCAGGTAGAAGATCCCCACGGGCTCAATGCTGCGTTCCGTTTTTTCCTGTTTATAGGAAGAGAAATATTTCAGGCGAAGCACCTTGTTTTCGGCAATGCCTCGTAAAATGGACTGGTGTAGATTGAGGTCGGCATTGGTCAGCTGAAAATGATGGCCGTTCAGCACTTCAATATGATCATCAATATGTTCGAGCAGGTCCTTTTCTGTAGTCCGCAATACAGCCCTTACCTTGTCCATGGCAGAGCGGAAATTCCGGCTATTCGTAGGGTCGGTCAGCTTTTCCACCAGTTTCTCAGCGGTGAGGAATGCCAGGGCTTCCTCACGGGTAAACATCACTGGTGGAAGCCGGTACCCTTCCATCAGGGAATAACCTACGCCTGCCTCGCCAAGAATCGGCACCCCGCTTTCTTCCAGCGCCCGGATGTCGCGATATACCGTACGCAAACTGATATCATATCGGTCTGCAATATCCTGCGCCTTCACAATCCGGCGCGATTGCAGCTGAATAAGAATGGCTGTCAGGCGGTCAATCCGGTTCATCTTATTTATTTCCCTCCATAACTCAGTTCACTGAATAACTCATGCATCCTCCTGGTAATGGGACCGCAACTTCCATTGCCGATCCGGATGCCATTGATTTCGGTAACCGGCAATACCAGTTTGGTGGTACTGGAAACGAAAGCTTCACTTGCCTGCATCAATTCATCCAGGGTGAAATCCCTTTCAACAGTTTCAAATTCATGCGAAGCCAGTTGCAATAATTGTTTGCGCGTTACTCCTTTCAGCACATTACTGGCACCTGTAACCACCTCGCCTTTTTTCGTGACCATAAAAAAATTAGACCTCGGACACTCCGTTACCAGTCCGTTGCTATGGTATAATACATCATCCGCACCATGTGATTTAATGGCGGGCTGCAGCCAGACAGCCATCAGGTAGTCGATGGTTTTCACATCAGGCAACTGCCGTTGATGTTCGTACGTAATCAGGCGAATCCCACCTTCCTGCACCGTTCGTTCCAGTTGCAAAGCTTGCTGGGTGATCAACAGATTGGGTTTCGAGATGGTATAGCCATCGGTTGAATACCCGCCAGTTAGTGTGATGCGTATACCGGAATCAGGCAGGTTGTTTTTGACCATTAGAACTTCCAGCATTGCCCTCAGTTCATGTGTGGAACAACCCGGATCAAGATGCATGCGCTGGGCTGAATGACAAAACCTGTCTAGGTGATCATCCAGGAAAAGTGGTTTCCCTCCAATGGTCTTAAAGAAATCAAAAATTCCATAACCGCGTTGCACAGAAAGGTCTGAGATGTGCATCATGGCATCCTGGTATGGAACCAGTTGCTGGTTGATCAGTGCGTATGTTTTATTCATTTTTTGATGGCATTGTATTTTTTCAGAATATCCCTGAGTTGTGGCAGGGGAAGGGCTTCCGCCGTATGTTCCTTAAACCCTTTAACTGTTTCCGCTTTCAATAATGAATTGATAATGGCTTCTTCTGTTGCTTCAATGGCCGCCATGAACAATGGTGACATTTCATCGTTGTGCAATACTGTCATTTGCAGTTCCGTGGCAGCAGTATTGTGTGGCACAATATTACCCTTATAGGTGGAGAATGCGATCACATAATCGCCACTTCCATTGGAGGCGATGCCACCGGTTTTTGCAAGGCCCATGAACGCCCTTTTGGCCAGCCGATGCAGGTTCCTGCTATCCAATGGGGCATCGGTTGCCACCACCATCATGCAGGAGCCGTCCACATTGTTGAGCAATTCATTGCTGAAGGAAAACTTTTTCAGTTCTTCGCCTACCGGAACACCATCTACCTGTAAAACCCCTCCGAAATTTGATTGTACCAACACCCCCACCGTGTAACCGCCCAAATCCACAGGCAGCTTGCGCGAAGCGGTTCCTATCCCACCCTTGAATCCAAAACAAACAGTTCCAGTACCTGCACCCAAACTTCCTTCAGGCACCGGCCCGCCTGTTGCGTTTTTTATGGCATCCAGTACATCATGTTGCGTTACGTGCCGGCCTCGGATATCATTCAGCCAGCCATCATTGGTTTCCCCTACCAGCGCGTTTACCGACATTACGTTTTCATTACCCGGTTGCGCGATAGTATGCGTTATCACCGCCTCCATTGCTGTTGCCACATTCATGGTATTGGTCAATACTACGGGAGATTCAAGATTGCCCAGTTCCTGCACCTGTGTACTGCCAGCCAGCTTGCCAAATCCGTTACCAGTATAAATGGCTGCCGGCACTTTCTGTTGGAAAAGATTTCCATCATGGGGCAATATAACTGTTACGCCTGTCCGAACCGAATCGCCTTTTAACAGGGTGCTGTGCCCAACCTTTATACCGGATACATCCGTAATGGCATTCCATTTACCGGTTGGCAATACACCAATCGCCAGCCCCAGTTCCCTTGCTGATGGCCGCTTCTGGGCAACTATGCCAGCCGGTAAAAACAATAAAAACCAGGCTGCCGACACCAATATCCGGAACAATATTTCAGATTTTATTTTCATCATTTGCCTGTATGTCGCGGGTGTAATAATTTGGTCACCAATCCGGTCCATCCTGTCTGGTGCGCTGCTCCAATTCCCTTTCCATCGTCACCGTTAAAGTATTCAAAGAACAGGATATAATCTTTGAAATACGGATCTTTCTGGAGAAGATTATAATTTCCATAGACAGGCCTTGTACCATCTTCATCCGCCCGGAATATTTTAAGCAGTCGCCGGGATATTTCTTCAGCTACTTCATCAAGCGTCAGAAAATGTCCGCTGCCCGTCGGATATTCCACTTTCAGTTCATCACCGTAGTAATAGTGATATCGCTGGAGGGATTCGATCAGCAGATAATTCAGTGGGAGCCAGATTGGCCCACGCCAGTTTGAATTGCCGCCGAACATACTGCTGTCTGACTCTCCTGGAAGGTATTTCACCCCAAAGCGATTTCCTTCCACTTCAATTTCGAAAGGCTTGTCTTCATGGTATTTTGACAATGCCCTGATTCCATAATCACTAAGAAATTCAGTTTCATCCAACAGGCGTTTGAGAATGGCAATCAGTTTGTCCTCCCGTATCAACGACATCAGGTGTTTGGACTCCGACAGCGTGCTCTGCCATTCGGAGATTACTGAAGAGTAGGCAGATTTATGTTTGAGGAACCATTCCAGCCTTTGTACAAATTCCGGGATCTGTTCGAACAGGCTGTGGTCAATCACTTCCACAGCAAACAGGGGGATGATGCCCACCATGGAACGCACTCTCAGCTTATGTTCTGTTCCATCAGGCTTTTTGAAAATATCATAATAAAACTGGTCCTGTTCATCCCAGAGGCCGGTTCCTTTTTCGCCAAAACTGTTCATGGCTTTTGCGATATATACAAAATGCTCGAAGAACTTGGTAGCCATGTCCGCATACACATGATTGTGGGTAGCCAGCTCCAGGGAAATACGCAGCATATTGAGGCAATACATAGCCATCCAGCTGGTACCATCGCTTTGCTCCAGGTGTCCTCCGCCGGGTAATGGCGCACTACGGTCAAATACTCCGATATTATCAAGGCCGAGGAATCCTCCCTGGAAAATATTGTTACCATCGTGATCCTTTCGGTTAACCCACCACGTAAAATTCAGCAGCAATTTATGGTACACGCTCTCCAGGAACTGTAAATCACCCTTGCCTCCGTTGTTGATCTTGTCTATCTCATATACGCGCCAGGTTGCCCAGGCATGAACCGGTGGGTTCACATCCCCAAGATTCCATTCATATGCCGGGAACTGCCCGTTCGGATGCATATACCATTCTTTGGTCAGCAGCATCAGCTGGTTTTTTGCAAAACCCGCATCCAGAAAGGCCAGAGGAATACAATGAAATGCCAGGTCCCAGGCAGCATACCAGGGGTATTCCCATTTATCGGGCATGGAAATGATATCGGCATTGTTGAGGTGCCCCCAGTCGTGGTTCCGCCCCCAGCTTCGATGAAAGGGCGCCGGCTTTTTGGGATCTCCGTTCAGCCACTGGTCCACGTCATAATAATAGTATTGTTTACTCCAAAGCATGCCGGCAAATGCCTGCCGCTGGATCATCCGGTCCTCGTGCGATAATACTACCCGCTGTTTTTCTGCATAAAATTCATCGGTTTCTGCGATACGCTGCCAGAAAATAGCATCGTAGTCATGAAAGGGATAATCCAGTGCCTCCTTGCTCAATCGCAATTGAACGGTAACGGTTTCCCCGGCGCCAATGGAAAGGTTGTAATGTGCTGCGGCTTTTGTACCACTTTTTGATTTATTGAGAACTGTCCGTTTTTTGTTGACGATATAATCATTAATACCATCCTTTGCCACAGGCTGTATCCCTCGTTTTCCATTCAACCTTTTTGTGTTGGTATCGTTTTCACAGAATAGCAATTCGGGATTTCCATTACAGTACAGGTGATAATGGCCAATGCGCTGGTGATGGATACTTATATTGTGTGATCCTTCTGCATGCATTTCAGGCCTGTAATCATCGCGCCCCCAGGACCAGGTATTTCGAAACCAGATGGTTGGCAGTAATGAAAGGGGGGCAGCTTCCTTGTGCCGGTTGGCAACCGAAATTTTTATAAGGATGTCAGTAGGGCCGGCTTTTGCGTATTCTATAAAAACATCAAAATAATCGCCCTTGTCAAATATGCCGGTATCCACCAGTTCATATTCGGGGTCTTCGCGTGAGCGCTTATCATTTTCAGCATACAGCTGATCATATGGAAATGCCTGCTGGGGGTATTTGTACAACATTTTCATGTACGAGTGCGTAGGGGAACTGTCCAGATAATAATACAGTTCCTTCACATCTTCACCATGATTTCCCCGCGGTCCGGTGAGCCCGAATAACCGCTCCTTGACCCATGGGTCTTTTTTATTCCAGACGGCCACCGAAAAACAAAGGTGCTGGTGCTCATCGGAAATGCCTCCGATGCCATCTTCACCCCAGCGGTAAGCATAACTTCTCGCTATATCATAAGATACCGAATCCCAGGTATTTCCATCTTCACTGTAATCCTCCCTGACCGTACCCCATTGGCGGTCAGAAACATAGGGGCCCCATTTTTTCCAGTGCGGATCATTCAGTCGTTGCTTCTCTACATTCATCAGTTGTCTTTTGTCGGTTCAGGGGCTAAAGATAAGAACTGTGTACTTTTCACATTATGGGAATAAATATGTAACTTAAGGTTTAATCCTAAAGCTTCTGTATGCAAAAAGTAGCAGACATACTCGCACGCAAAAACCGGCACATGGTGAGCGTGGTACCCGGCACTACCGTGTTGGACGCATTGAAAATCATGAGCGATAATAATATCGGCTCAATCCTGGTTACTGATGATAACGATAAATACCAGGGCTTGATGACAGAGCGTGATTATGCGAGAAAAGTGATTTTGAAGGGCAAATCGTCCACAGACACCAAAGTTTCGGATATCATGTCAACAGACCTGCCAAGGATCAGTCCCGACAGTTCCATCGAAGAATGCATGCAACTGATGTCAGTTAACAATATCCGTTACCTGCCGGTATTTGACCAGAGTTACCTGGTGGGCATTATTTCGGTAAATGATGTCATCAAAGCGGTGATCGCCAACCAGGCAGAAACGATTTCGCACCTTCAGACTTATATACATTCTTAGAATTGAGTGAGAAGGCAGGAAGAGAAATCTTCCTTCCTTCTTACCCCTCGCTTTTCACTTCTTTCTCCTTAACGACCACCAGGTCCTTCACATCCACCTGCATCGGGAGTAAGCCGATTTTAACAACGGCGCGTTTGCCCCGGAGTTCGATCACTTCACCAACCTGGTGATTACGTTTCATTTTTACCTTCACGCCAACCTGGATATCGCCGCCTATTTCATCAAATTTCGAGTCGATTTTTTTCTGCAGCTTGTTCACCACCTGCTTCTCGTCTTTCTTAAACAGCAGCGCGAACATTTCTTTCATCACTTTTTGTTTGTCATCCGTTTTTTTCCACTCGATCAGGATCTGTTTCATCTTGCGGTCCATATCCTTGAGCTGGGTCATCCGCTCCTCGGTGATCTTATTTTGATGCTGCAGGATTTCCACCTGCTGCCGGTGCTTCTCTTTGTCCATCACCTGCTCCATCTCCTTTTTCAACCGCTCATTTTCCTTCAGCAGTTTGTTCAGCTCCTTTTCTTTCTTTTCCAGTTCACGCAGGTCCTGTTCCGTACGGTTCAATAATTTATCGAGCCTGAAATGATCCTCATCCACCATCTGGCGGGCCCGGTGGATCAGCCTTTTATCCAGCCCGATTCTTTCAGCTATGGAAAATGTATAGGAGCTTCCGGGCTTGCCGATGATCAGCTTGTACATAGGTAACAGGTTCTCCTCATCAAAGGCCATCGCACCGTTGATGATACCCGGCGTTTTATTGGCCATGACCTTCAGGTTCAGGTAGTGCGTGGTTACTATTCCCATCGCGTGTTTTCGCGCCAGCTCTTCCATGATCACTTCGGCAAAAGCACCACCCAGACTGGGATCCGATCCACTGCCCAACTCATCAATGAAGAATAGGGTTTTCCCATTCGCTGTTTCCATGAAATGCTTCATGTTCTTGAGGTGCGAGCTGTAGGTGCTGAGTTCAAATTCAAGGCTTTGGGTATCGCCGATATGAATCATCAATTGCTTGAAAATTCCAAATACCGAAGACGGGTGTACAGGCACCAGCAATCCGCTTTGTACCATCATCTGGTTCAGTCCCACCGTTTTCATGGTAACAGTTTTACCGCCGGCATTGGGACCACTGATGACCAGTATCCTGTTTTTGTCATCCAGCGTTAATGTTACCGGGATAGTTGGTTTCTGCGCCCTTTTATTATAGATATACAGCAGCGGATGATAGGCATTAACCAGGTGAATATGTGCTTTGTCCACCACCACCGGGTACTCCCCGTTATAATCCTGTGCCAGGCGCGCCTTGGCCCGGATAAAATCATATTCCCCGCTGATGTCTAGGTATGTTTTCAACAGTTCGGCATAAACTGCCAGTTGGGAGGTCAGGGTGCGAAGAATACGATATACTTCGCGACTCTCCTCGTTTTCGAGTGAATATACTTCATTGTTCAGCTCTATGGTTTCCTCCGGTTCAATGAATGCGGTTTTACGGCTGTCACTTTCACCGTGCAGGATGCCTTTGATCATTCTCTTCTGTTCGGCAAAAACAGCCAGTACACGGCGACCATTCAGGAAGGATTCTTCAATATCTGCGAGATAACCCTGTTTGTTCAGTTTGGCCACCACCCTTTCGAAAACCCTGCGCAGATCGGCTCTTTTTTTATACAGGCTGACCCTGATCCTCCGAAGGTCCTCCGATGCATGATCCATGACAGTGCCGGTTTCATCAAGTACTTCATTGATCATCTCCTGGATGGTCTTCTCATAATAGGTTCCTTCGATGACTTGTGCCAGCCCGGCATAAGCCAGCCGGCGTTCATTATCGAACCACCTGAAGATGCTCTGGATATTTTCGGCGAGTTTTCTGATATGGACGAATTGTTCTCCACTCAATACCGCCCCGGGGATGCCCAGCAGTTTAAGTTCCTTTGACAGGTTCAGAACAAAATCATTGGGAAAATAAACAGCGTTCTGCAGCAACTGCCGGAATTCATGGCTCTGCCTGAGCTCCGTTTCGATGAAGGATAAGCGGGTATGTATGCGAAGTTCCCGCGCCTTCAGGCGTGAATATTCAGTTTTACAATGTTGTTCCAGCAGGGTCCTGATTTTCTCAAATTCCAGTTGAACGACCGCCGATTCGGGGAAAAGTTTCATATTATTTCATCCTCCGGAGGGGGTTCATTCCCCCGGACCGGCAAAGTTAGCGCAATTTTCCACCCGTCGGGTGGCACCCGACGGGTGAACACCGTTCAAAGATTGGTCAGCATTCAGCTTCCCTATCCCTCCCCCGGATTTTATGGAAAGTCTGCCCTCATTTCGGTACAGGAATTCCCGGCATAGCACCAGGCCCAGTCCAGTGCCCTGCCCATTGACAGTTCATTGGGTGGAATAAAATGGGTTATTCTCCAGTTTACCCAGGGTAGCCTGGCTTATTCCCGCCCGGTCATCCTTGATATTAATTTCCATATGTAGGTCGTGTTCTCGGGCACCAAACTGGACCAGGCCTTGTTCGGGTCTGAATTTCAGGCCATCCGATACCAGATTGCAAAGGGCCACATTGGCCTTTTCCCTTTCTGCCCGGGCAAAATGCTGGTGAGACAAATTTTATCAATCTGGACGGCTTTGCCGGATGCCTGTAAACCGCCATTAGCCCATCGCCTCCACAGTCACTAGCCCCGAATTCAGCACTTCGGGTTCTGCAAAAGCAACCTGCATCTGACTTTTTGCCAATTGGAGCAGGTTTTCCATCAGGCTGGTGGTGAACCGAAGTTCCTGTTACGGCAGTAACACAGGTTGATCAGAATACTGGTTTACAGCCAGCATGCAGCAAATGGAATACTTGCATAATCCGTTTAACCACAGATTTCTACTCCTGGATAAAATTTCACCCGTCGGGTGGCACCCGACGGGTGAAAAGAGGGAAAAAATTAATGGGAATACTCGTAACGCTCTTCAAGGGTGATATCACCATCGAGCCATTTTACCTTCAGCCAGTCGTCAATGCCTTCTAACTGAACCAAATAGGCTTTCCTGTCGGCATACTCCACCTCAGTTACCTGGGTCAGGCGATAGCCTTTGTATTCTTTTCGGATACCATCGCCAATATTATCAGGTAATAAGGCGGCATTGTAATAACTGATCATGCTTTCCAGGTCGCCGTTTTTCCTGACTACAGCCCTTACTGTTTTACCAGCATCCTTGAAAAACAATCGGGTAACCCGGCCATCTTCGTACCATTTTAAACCGGAAGCGGATGGAAATGCTTTTTCAAATTTTTTAAGAAATTTCGGATCCAGCATGGCCACGGCGAATGCGTTGGCTGGAACATAGGAACCGTCTTTTGCAATTACTGGACTGGAGGATCCTTTGATGGTTGAACCATTTGCAAATACATGAACGGGAAGACAAAAAATACTAAGTGAGATCATTCCAGGGATCAGATACCCTTTTGTGAAGCTTGCTAAATTCTTTTTCATAACGAAAGGTTTCAGGTTGACAGATATTGTTTTCTTTCATGACCTGAAGGTACTACTAAACCTTTCGTAGAACAAGCAGAATTACACCAGCGGTAAAGGGTATTTTGCCCCCGAAATAAATGTTAAATATTTACATGAAAGCTTTACTGCGACTGCTTTTCAAGATTCTGTTCAACCTTATTGAACGCTTTTTAAACGGGGCCTTAATCTTGCCCGGGATTTGTTAAAAATATTCTGATCTTTTACTATTCCCTTGCGTAATTCTTTCTGTTGTTCTTCCGGCATGCGCTTCACTTCAAGGCATTCATCAGAACAACAACCTTCATATTTTTCAGCGCATTTTTTACACTGTATAAACAGGAGATGACACCCTTCATTCGCACAGTTGGTATGAGTATCTGCGGGCTCACCACACTGGTGGCAATGCGCAATCACTTCATCACTGATACGTTCACCCAAACGATTGTCAAATACAAAATTTTTTCCTCTGAATTTATTCGGCAAACCCAGTTCCATAGCCTTGTTGGCATAGTTGATGATGCCACCCTCGAGATGGAATACATTCCTGAACCCCTGGTGCAACATGTATGCACTCGCTTTTTCACACCGGATACCACCAGTACAATACATGATGATGTTCTTTTCCTTCTTATCCTTCATCATTTCAACGGCCATGGGTAGCTGCTCCCGGAAGGTGTCACTGGGCACTTCAATCGCCCTTTCAAAATGACCTACTTCGTACTCATAATAATTCCGCATATCAATCACAATGGTATCGGGATCATCTGTCAGTTTGTTAAATTCTTCCGCATTCACATACCGGCCCTTATTCCTCATGTCAAAAGCCGGATCATCAATGCCGTCCGCAACGATCTTTTCACGCACTTTAATTTTCAATACCCAAAAAGATTTTCCATCATCATCCACCGCAATATTCAGTCTTAATCCATTGAGGGGTTCAATGGAATAGAGATAGGCTTTTAATGCCTCAAAATTGCCCGAAGGCACGCTGATCTGCGCATTAATACCTTCATTGGCCACATAAATCCGGCCAAAAACCTTCAGGGCATCCAGGTTGCGGTAAAGCTCGTCCCTGAAAACCTGGGGATCTTCAATAAAAAAATACTGGTAAAAAGAAATGGTAGTCCGGGGTTCGGTTTCTTCCATTAAACGTTTCTTCAGCTCCTCCTGGGAGACGCGGTTGTGTAATACTGCCATCTTTAGGAAATTTTAAGGACACTTGCCTGGTGAACAAAATTTCGTGTAACGAGGCGCAAATTTAAAGAAAAGTTTGGTTAATCAGCCCCATCAAGCAAACCACGCAGGGATAGGCGGACGAACGCACCCCGGATCCGGCCCTGGTCAAAAGTCCATACCACATCGGTGCGGAATACTTTCAGGATATTTTCCAGCCCGATAAAGACCTCCCCATAGTGCCGGTTGCCATCAAGCCAAAGTGCATTGGCACCTCCCACCAGGAACCAGTTAAGTTGCCGGAACCCGGGTATCTTATTGGTCAGCATTCCGTTAAAATGATGCTCCGCATGACCCTCTGCCCAGAAACCTCCGGAATTACTGTACCGGTAATAAGGCAATGCCTGGAAACTATTCAGGTAGGGAGTAGCAAGCAGCATCCTATTGCCATTGAAATGCTTTAAATCTGGCACACCAACGGAATTGTCAGACAAAAATCCACCCACCTGGAAATTATACTGAAACATCCCCCCCAGTTTAAAATTAAGGTCATCCCGAATGCCGGTTTCCCATTTCAGGTAGTCCACATCACTTCCGAAAAGCCCCCGTACCCCATTGGTCAGGCCAATATGAAATTCCGGGTATTTTGAACCGAGATTCATCTTCCTGTCGGGAAATTCCACATAGCGCTGACCGGGTTTCCAGTTAAGGCCAATATTCCATGACAGGGCCTGGTGCCTTTCCATGGGAGCCGTCAATAAATCAGTTGGATAATTGGGCGTATAACTCCGATCCTTGTAATTACGCCAACTGTAATCGGTACTATTGGCTACCGGCATCCTGTCCTGGAATGCTATTCCTGCCGACACCCTGAAACCATTATTGAGTTCCTTGCGGAAACCGAGTTTGCCGAACCAGGCCTCGTATAATTTAAGGTGATTGTTTTCCCTCAAAAGTGATGAGAAAGTATTCATCAACGGCCCTACCGGTGCGTCATTATTAAACTGGAAAACATATTTACCTGCAGAAACTGAAAAAACCGACGGGTATTTATTGCCAAATGAATACGATCCGGATAGTTTTGCATTGAGGTGGCCATTACTGAATCCATAACGGATAGCGGGTTGCAGCACAAGGACCTTGTTAACATTGTTGCTGTCCGGTCTTTTGGTCCAGGTTCCGGACAATCCTGCAGAAAGCCCTTCAACAGTATTAAAACTTACCGTCCGGATCAGTGGATTGATGCCGATAATGGTTCTTTTTTTCTGTCTGCTGATGGTTTCACCTGTAAGCAACAACCCTGTAATGCTGATCCTGTTGCGGAGCCGGTCCAGTGAATCTAGATAACGCGGATCCTTTCTGGCCTGCTCAAGGCTATCCTTTCTCCTGTAATCCAGGATCTCCTCCGGCTGCAGCGGTAATGGCCGGATTGAATCCCAATAATCAACTGTCTTTTTATTGGACCCTTCATGGTATTTCATCACCGTGTTATTGAAATACTTTGGTGCGAAATCCGGTTCCAGGTTAAACTTTGAATAAACCGTAACTGAACTGCCCGTGGCATCGAAACCAAACATCTTTATGGCAGGATAAAGGACCTGGTTTCGGATCACCCAGGTGTTATTGTCGAAAGGCGCATACAACTGTTCTATCCGGAGCGTATCCAGGATTTCCATCTGGGATGATTTCAGCAGTTCAAGCTGCAGGCTGTGAATACGCCAGCTATTTTCAGTGATCATGATATAGCCGGAAAACAATGGCTCATATTTCCTTTTTGGAATCACCTGGATACGGTTCACCTCCACCCCGTCTTCCCAGAAACTGCCGTCAAACCTGTAACGGTAATAGCTCAACGCATTATTGGATATGGGCGAGATGAATCCCCGCGGGCTGATTCCTTCCGCGAGAATATTATTCTGGTAAAAATTTATAATACGTGGCAGGCTAAGGCCAAATGAATTGCTGTTACCGCTTACCCTGGTAGATAACACTTCCAGTTTATCCTTATCAGGTGGCTTTCTTGAATACTTTGATACTGTTTCTGACAGGTAAAGAATTTTTCTCTTGCTGGTATCGCCGTCTTCAAAATCCACCTTTTGCCCCATAAACTTTTTGGGGAAATCACGTAACTGTAATTGCTCCTTGGTATAAACTTCGCAACTGAAATTGGCCAGTTCCTCCAGGTGGTCCTTTCTTTTTTTGATTGCGTTACGGATAATGGAATAAGCAGGATCTTCGGCACCAGCCTTAACCACCACTTCGGCCAGTGACGACTGTTGTAAAGCCAGGACAAATTCCACCATAACAGCTGCGTCAGACAATTCAACCGTCCGTTCCTTTCTGGCATATCCCACATGCTGCGCAACCAATATGTATTGTCCGGGTGGAAGAGATAACTGGTAGTAGCCGTTTACGCCGCTTGTAGTCCCCTGCCGCCCGTTTTTCACGTACACGGAGGCATAGGAAAGCGGCTTCCCTTTTTCATCCCTTACATAACCAGTAATGGTTCCGGCATATGCGGCAGAGAAAAATATAAGTGCCGCGACTAATAAAAATATTTTCTGCATAATAGATTATAGCTTCCTGGCCAGACTGCCCGACAGTGCAGCAAAGCCCGCTACCAATCCGCCAATTAAACCAGTTACCAACATCAGCATAACAGGATTATCCTTTTTCAGAATCACCATCGAGATCTTTTCCGCAAGAATATTGTTGTTTGCCGCACTGATCCACCAGGCCATGATTGTCCAAAGCAGGAACAAAGCCAGGAAGCCAGACAGGAATGCTTTCCAGGGCGCCTGATGAATGGCGGCAGCAACCGCAAAAGCTGCAACCGCAATGATCCACCACGGCAAATAAAGGCTCAGTGCAAAACTCAATAATGCTGTCAGTAATATAGATACAATTAATTTCATCTTTTGTTAAATTTAAAAGTTATGGTGATCAGGATGAGCGGAACTGCATGGTCCACTTAATGCGCGAATCCTTGCGTTCCTCCTCTTTCATCAGCCACAACCTGTTGTACTTTCCTGCGGCCCAGTCGTCCATAAAGTTATCATAGTATTTACTTCCCGGGTTGCCGCTTTGTCCGCCGGGATAAATGCCGTAAGCTTCAATTCCGTCAGTCATATGCACCACCATCCTCCAGCTGGGACCATGTTCTGAATTGGTGGCATTGATCATTCCTTTACCCCCGCCAATCGGAAGATGATGCCTGCTGAAGGGATCAATCACCTTGAGTAAATGCTTTACCCTGGTATCTTTTGCCTTCTCCCATGCAAGCCTTCCTTCCGCGGATAATTTATCCAGCGAATCGGTAGCCGTATTCAATGCCAGGGCAAGCATGTTTTCAAGCGTTTCCTTTTCAGGGGTTTTAATATTATCTGTAAAAGAATAGGCTGAATCCCTCATCAAACTTTCCACCAGCGCGTATTCCTGGGGCCAGGGCAATGGCAGCCCGATTTTTTCGAATTCATCTTCCCATATTGCAGTCTGCAGTGCCTGCCACCAAAGTTCAAATACGGTGGCACCTTCTGATCCCACATCACTGCGTAAGTCCCAGTTCCGGAACATATCGAGGTATTTGCGGGCATTTTCATCAAGGTCAGAAGGATTGGTACGAAGCAAAATATCCCTTGCGAATTCTGCTTTCACATTGTAGTTATCAACCTGCATGCGCATCATGTCACCAGGGATTATCTGTTGCATGGAATCGAGCATCCGGTTTATGATATAGCCCCTGTAAACAGGAAATACATTACCGGTATAATAGGGATAACTGCCATCCACAGATAACTGGTTTGCGCTGCTGACATAACCCCGGGAAGGATTCACCATATGCGGATTTTCCGATTGAGGTATCATGCCTTTCCAACGGTAACTGCTATCCGAACCCGGCATGATGAAATCACCCTGGCGACGCCACTTGGCAGGAAATTCGCCCTGCTGCCAGATGGCGATATCACCACTGCGCGAAGCAAATATGCAGTTTTGTCCGGGGCAGGTCAGATTTTTGATGGCAGCCAGGTATTCATCATAGTTCTTTGCATGGTTGAGGCCATAAAATGCCAGACCGTCGTTGCTGGCATCATGGGCTTTCCAGCGCACAGCGAGGTTACGGATTTTTTCACCGTTTACCCTGAAATGCTCATCATACATAACAGGTCCCCAGTCTGTATAAACAACTGTATCAATAAGGGCTGGCTGACCTTTCACCCTGATGATTTCCACCCTTTTTTCTGTTGGTGTCCACTCGCCATTATAGAGATAGGCCGACCTGGATGCATCCTGGTAAGTGACCTCATAATAATCCTTCACATCACGGCCTGCATTGGTAAACCCGAAAGAGATGTTTTCATTGAAACCGATGATCACATTGGGCGAACCAGGAAAAGTTGCCCCATAAGCGCTAAATTCCGGAGTGGTAATCTGCATTTCAAACCATAAAGAGGGCAGGTTGAGTCCGAGGTGCGGGTCATTGCTCAGGATCGGCCTGCCGCTTTTTGTCTTTGATCCCGCAACAGCCCAGTTATTGCTCCCGTTTTCCCGATTGGGTTTATCGGGGTTTGTTATTGTAATACTGTCATTCCTGAAACTGAAATAGAGTGAATCGGCCGATGCAGGCGGGGTAAGGTCCATGGCTGCAGCGGCTGGATAGGGCGTTTCCGCCGTATTGGGTACAATCGGCTTCAGGGAGTCGGCCAGATAGTAAAAGAGTTTTTCAAAATCCATTCCGGACAGGTTGTCGCGTGCATTGGTAAATTCAAGGTCATCCTCTCCTCCTGCCAGGTCATAGCTCATATACTTCAGAAAAAGGGCCGTTTTCATGGGCGACCATTTTTCAGGATAGTATCCCAGTAGTTTATATTCAATGGGCAGCTGCGACACAGGCAATTGTTCAATGTAGGCATTTACCCCATTGGCATAGGCTTCATACTGCCTTTTTGATTCCGGGGATTTTTCCATTTCCCGAACAGATTTCTCTGCTGCGTAAACCATTCCCAGTCTACGCATACTTCTGTCATACTGAAGGATTCTGCTATCGGGACCTTCACCCAGGATCTCACTGAGCCTTCCGGCGGCGGCATGGGTCTGGAACTCCATCTGCCAGAGACGGAATTTTGCATGAAGAAATCCCTGCACGAAATAAGCATCTTCTTCCCTGGCAGCAAATACATGAGGAACCAGTCGGTCATCAATATACACATTGACTTCGCCCGCCAGTCCAGGAAAACTGAGTTCTTCATTAAAAGAAGCATTCACAGGCTCCGCATTTTGCCAGATGCCATGCTGTGGACTTAACAACTGACCCAGGGGAGCAGGAAGTACCTGCCGGCTGTCAAATAAATATATCAACCCAATGGTTGCCAGCAGGGCGCCGGCCAGTGACAAAAATCTCATGAGCACTTAATTGTGTTGGCTAAAAATAGTACTAATTTCTATTTAACAGTGAGTGGTTTAAACTAATTGACAATTAGGTTGTCATACTAATATGAAAGCAAATTTTACCAGGCGGAACATCAGCCCCAAACTCTTACTGGGACTGTTGTTCATTCTTCTCTTCATGATCAGCCTGATGAAATAATTCAATTATTCAGTCAGCGGAAGCAAACTACCCTGTTTGTATCAGCTGCAACAGTCCCTCCGGCTTTCAATTCACAGCACAGCTTTTAGAGAAATGCTTCACGCGGTTTCCTATTTTTGCATACCGGCATGACCCGGAACGGACCTTTAAGACACGAATATGGAATGGACTGAAAGCACCGAGGTAAAAAATATCCTGGGATTACAATTACCAACCGATCCAAGATGGGTTGACCTGGCAGCAGTTTCACTGGAAGACATACTGACCGATCATGCTTATTGTGAACAGAAAGCAGCAACCACCTGTATTTCCCTGATCCAGAAATACAGTGACAGGGTATTGCTGGTGAAAGAACTGTCGCCAATTGTTACGGAAGAATGGGGGCATTTCAGGCTGGTATTGCAGGAATTACATAAACGCGGACTCAGTTTTGGCAAACAGCGGAAAGACGAATATGTAAACCAGTTGATTGCATTCCAGAAAAAAGGGGGAAATCCCGAAGAAAGGCTTCTCGACCACCTGTTAACCATGGCTATGATCGAAGCCAGAAGCTGTGAACGTTTCAAAAGGCTGAGCGAAGGACTTCCGGACGAATACCTGCGCCAGTTCTATCGCCGGTTCATGGAAAGCGAAGCCGGCCATTATAAATTGTTTATTGAACTGGCCGAACATTATGTTGATAAGGAAAAAGTGAGAAAGAGATGGGCGGAATGGCTGGAAGAGGAAGCGCGCATCATCAACAACCTTACGGTAAGGGGTGACCGAATACATTAAAACACCACAGATGGGAACAGAGCTGATCATTCCGGAATTTGTCGCCAAAGCTGCAGCGCAATTCGGCAGCGGCGCTTTTACCATTGTAAACCTGGGTAACGGATTAATCCATGACACATTCAGGGTCAGCTATGAAGGTTCCCCTGACATTGTGCTGCAGAGCCTCAACCAGCAAAGTTTTGCGCATCCGGAAAACATCATCCTCAATTACCGGATGTTGATTGATTACCTGCAATACAGGCAGGAAAAGATCAGGATACCGGTAATGGTTCCCACCAATGAAGGGAAATGGTTCTGGATCCAGGAACCCGAAGAAGATGAAACCATCCGCTTTTGGCGGGCCACCCGTTTTATCAGGAATTGTTTTTCACCCGACAAAGCGGTTTCCGTTGCCATGGCCAGGGAGGCTGCCGGAGCCTACGCAGATTTCACTAAAAGTCTTGATGGTATTCGCCTCGATAACTGGAATTTCATCATTCCTGATTTCCACAACCTGTATGTCCGTTATGAACACCTGGAAGAGGCCACCAGGCAGGCAGAACTTCAAAGATTGCTGAAAGCCACTCATATTATCGCAAGCCTCAGGGAAAGAAAACACTATGTGGATTTTTACCTGGATATGATCCAAAGACCTGCTGATTTCCCTGACAGGCTGATGCACCATGATTGTAAGATCAACAATATACTGTTTGATGCTGATTTGCATCATGCGATAGCAGTGGCAGACCTTGACACGGTAATGCCCGGAAAATATTTTTCCGACCTGGGAGACATGATCCGGACCATGGCCTGTACTGAAGATGAAAACAGCCGTGAATGGGAAAAGATCGGTGTTAACAGGGAATTCTATTTTGCCATCATTGAAGAATATGGCAGTCGGATGTCGGAGACATTAACCGAAGCTGAAATGGCGCATTTGCCGGAAGCCGGGCTCCTGTTATGTTATATGCAGGCTTTACGGTTTACTGCAGATTACCTTAATAATGATATTTACTACAAGACAACAGAACCAGATCACAACCTTTTCCGGGCATTCAACCAGTTAATCCTGCTGGAGAAACTGGAGGAGATTCACTCCCTTCGTGCACCGGATTCAAAATAATCTGCTTCTTCCGAAAGATCGAGAAACGGGTATTGCTCCCTGAGCCTTGCTGTTTTCCCGGCGAAACTTTCCAGGAATTGCCGGTGGGCATTCGTTCCCGGCTGAAACGCCTTATGCCTGCGGGCGGTTATCACTTGTTGCACCTGGTCCATCAATTGGTGCGCCGGTGCAGAGATATAATGCTGCCTGAATTTCTCCAGTACAAACTCCGTAGCCTGGTAGTTCGGATGGGCCAGGTCGATATCATAAAAACGATAATCACGCAGTACGTCAATTACCAGTTCATACGCCGGAAAATAGTAGAGCCTGTTGAATTTATTCACCAGGTGGTGAACGGCCTCCAGCAGCCTTGCCTTGCTGCGGTTGTTCTCAACAATGCCATCGCGCAGGTGCCGCACTGGACTAACGGTAAAGATGACCCTGAGATGGGGATTGAAGCGGAACAGCCTGTATAAGGTATTGTCCAGTGCTGCTACTGTTTCATCTATGGTACACATATGCTTCTGGAACCATTGTGCCGGCGCCCTGTGGCAGTTGGCCACATCTTTTTCATTTTCAGTCAGCCGGTAGGAAAACGATGATCCCAATGTGATCACCAGCCATCGGGCCGATTGAAGAAAGATATGTGCTTTATGTTGCGATTGATTGATGTTTGCCAGCACCTGTTCCTGGTCCATTCCGGAAAACCTGGAATGATGACTCCAGCTTTGCCATAGTTCATTGTAAAAAAACAGGTCCGCCGGCTGGTAAACCTTTTTATCGATATAACTGACCAGGCTGTTGCAGACGCTCAGGGGATCAAACAGAATGCCATGCGGGTTTTGCAAAACACTGAACTTAAGATCCTGCAGGCGGTTGCCGATATGTTCGGTGAAACAGGAACCAACCAGTAACAGGGGGTCGGTATATTCAATCGGCTGATCTGGCCCTTTGATGGTGATATCTGTCATCCATTTCATAGAACGGGCAGAGCGAAAATCTCCTTCGCCAGGATTGAACATTTCTGCATGGCTGTTTGATTCAGGCCAGTGTTTACGCCTGCTTCTTCAAGGTAGGCGACCATATTTTCAGTATCAAGATTTCCGACTAATGCATTACCGGCCATGGGACAGCCTCCAATTCCTTTCAGGGCACTATCAAACCGCCTGCAACCGGCCCTGAAAGCGGCATCCAGCTTTGGTCTCCAGTTATTTGGTGCTGCATGCAGGTGTACCCCTATACGAATGGAAGGCAATTCCTTCAGCAAGAAAGAAGTCATGTTAAAAACCTGGTCGGGACTTGCCAGCCCAACTGTATCAGCCAGTGAGATTGTACCGACTCCCATTTCAGATAATTTCCTTGCCCAGTTGAAAACAATCTCTTCAGACCAGGGGTCTCCATAAGGGTTTCCGAAACCCATTGACAAATACACCACCAGTTCTTTATTGCGGGACCGGCAGATTGCCTGAATATTTTCAACTGTTGAAAGTGATTGTTCAATAGAGCTGTTTGTATTACGCTGCTGGAATGTTTCGGATACCGAGAAAGGGAATCCGAGATAACGGACTACATCATACGAAGCTGCCTCCTCTGCTCCTCTCATGTTCGCAATGATGGCCAGAAGGGCTGACCTGGAAGCGCCCAGGTCAAGTGTTTCAAGCACTTCCCGTGTATCTGCCATTTGGGGGATGGCTTTGGGTGAAACAAAACTGCCAAAATCTATCGTGTGAAAACCAACATTCAGCAGGGCATTGATATATGCAGCCTTCTGGAAAGCTGGAATCTGGAATGGCCAACCCTGCATGGAATCACGCGGGCATTCTACCAGTTGAAGCGTTTGATTGTCTGACATAAGCAGGAATAGGCATGCAAATTCGCATTTTTTTATGGCAATAAATCAGCGTTCATATTATAATTTTTTAGAATTTCTTACGGATAAGACTATCATACATACGCTAAACTCCAGAACATGAAACAAATTCTATCATTGTTAATTGTTCTCACGGCATTAAGCCTTCAGACCCAGCCATCTAAGCCTGCAGGCACGGAAAATGGATTCCTTTTAAAGCGGTAATAGACCTTACAGATGGTCCCGTTTAGAGAGGTTGGCTTTACCAGCCAGTACCGGATCAGAGGCCCTTAAACCGAATGCAGAGGATTTGTATCCCCTGGCTCCTGAACAAATAGAAAGGATCAAACTTTACAGAAAGGCCCGTTTTGAAAGAGGTGTGATTTTCGGAAAAAGTAATGATCCGTCAGTGAGCCATCCTCTGGCGCATAGCCTCGTATAATATCATGCCGGTTGCTACAGATACATTAAGGGATTCGAAATTACCGGACATGGGTATCCTAAAACTGGTATCTGCAATTTTCATCAGGGCTGGAAAAATTCCTTTTTCCTCGCTTCCCATTATAATGGCAGCAGGTTCACTGAAATTACAGTCATATACATTTTTATCCGCGGTCATTTCGCTGGCAAAAACCTTTATCCCGTTCAGGTGCAGGGTGTCCACGGCCTTCATCAGGCTGTTTACCCGGCAGATGGCGATTTTTTCCAACGCCCCGGCGGAGGTAAGGATGGCGTCTTCATTCAATGCACCCACTCCCTTATCGGGAATGATAATAGCATGCACACCGCAACAATAAGCAGTTCTTGCTATGGCACCAATATTACGGATATCAGTTACGCCGTCCAATATAAGCAACAAAGGCGTTTCACCTCTTTCTACAACAAATGACAAAACATTTTGAAGGTCCTGGTACTGGATCTTTGCAATGATCGCCACACAACCTTCATGGTCAGTGATATTGAATCCGTTCAGTTTCTCCACCGGCACTTTGTTAATGGGAACCTGGTGCAGGGCAGCCAGTTTCTTTACTTCCTCAATCTCCGGTCCATGTACCGTTTGCATAAGGTAAACCCGTTCCAGTTGTTTGCCCTCCTTTAATGCGGCAATCACTTTGGCACGGCCAATAACAAGGGAACTTTTTTTAGGCCTGTTCTGGGGTTGAGAGCGGAAAGACTTCATGCTGCAAAAGTAATGAAGAAGTTTTGGGTTAACCACAAACAAAAAAGCCACCATCAGGTGGCTTTCCATTATTTGATATTAAAGGCTTTTTTAACTTTCGTTACATAATCCAGTTTTTCCCAGGTAAAGAGTTCTACCTTTTTCTTCACCACTTTACCATCGGGCGACCTGAATTCTTTTTCCACTACTTCGGTTTTGCGGCCCATGTGCCCATATGCAGCCGTTTCGCTGTAAATGGGAGAACGAAGTTTCAATCGCTGTTCGATGAAATAGGGACGCATATCAAAAATGCCTTCCACGATTTTTGCGATTTCACCATCAGTTTTCTCTACTTTTGAAGTGCCGTAAGTGTTGATGTATATGCCCATTGGCTGTGCCACCCCGATTGCGTAGGAAACCTGCACCAGGACTTCATCGCAAACGCCAGCTGCCACCAGGTTCTTGGCTATGTGACGGGTAGCGTATGCTGCTGAACGGTCAACCTTGGAAGGATCTTTTCCGCTGAAAGCGCCACCGCCATGTGCACCTTTCCCGCCATAAGTGTCAACAATGATCTTGCGTCCGGTAAGGCCGGTATCGCCATGAGGTCCGCCGATAACAAATTTACCTGTCGGGTTGATATGATACTTGATCTTGTCGTTAAATAGTTTCGCGTATTTCCTGTACTTCGATTTCACCCGGGGGATCAGGATTTCAATGATATCCTTCTTGATCTTCGCCAGCATTTTTCCTTCCGCATCAAAATCATCGTGCTGGGTTGAAATTACAATGGCATCAATGCGCTTTGGCTTATTGTTGTCATCATATTCGAGTGTTACCTGGCTTTTTGCATCCGGACGCAGGTATTTGATCTGCTTGTTTTCCCTTCTCAAAGCAGCGAGTTCCTGCAGTAATTTATGTGCCAGATCCAATGCCAGCGGCATGTAATCTTCCGTTTCGTTGGTGGCATAACCGAACATCATTCCCTGGTCGCCGGCCCCCTGCTCTTCTTTCTTCTTTTTGTCTACCCCCTGGTTGATATCGGCAGACTGTTCATGAATAGCCGAAAAAACACCACAGGAATTGGCTTCGAACATATACTCACTCTTGGTATACCCAATCTTACGGATCACACCACGGGCAATTTCCTGAACGTCCAGGTAAGCCTTTGATTTGACCTCACCTGCCAATACCACCTGACCGGTTGTTACAAGTGTTTCACAGGCAACTTTGGACTGAGGGTCGAACGCAAGAAAATTATCAATCAATGCGTCTGAAATCTGGTCAGCCACTTTATCCGGATGACCTTCAGATACGCTCTCAGAAGTAAATAAATACGGCATTTAATAAGGAATTAATATTTCGGGGCAAATATATAGTTAGATCAATTATAATTTGGAATAAACTATATACAACCTCATTTTTTTGGTGGGATGTGCTCCGCCACTTATCACCACCCTGCCACGCGCAATGGTACTGTTAATTTGCAAACCAATCTGGCCGTCGCCAACCACAGGTATCACCGGCCTGGTATAATATGGGGCATACATTCTGAGTGCAAAGGACTTTTCTTTACGGGTTACAATACCCTGCACGTAGGAAGCAAGATCAAACTCAAACCTGTTGTGTAACAGGAAGCCACCGAATGCACCTGGATCGTAATAATATGGCGCGCTGTTCGACTGGAATACAAAGGAATTGGGAACCGTGATAAAACGATTGTTGGCACTGTCTGCAGCATCAAGGAACAGCAGGGAAGGTTCAGTAAAATGACCGTCATCAATACCTTCCAGCCTGTCGGCCTGCAAAACGGCTTTATAAATCACCCGGTTGTTCAGGTTCTGGAGGCCTGGTACCTGTACAAGGGCATAGGAACCCGGGGAACTCTGGAGGTACAATTCTTCCTGGTTATTGAATCCGTTGACCAGCCTGTCGCCATATGGAGACCCGGTAGGCTCACGTTTAACGAGGTTGGCATTGGCCCTGTTGCGCAATATAAATTCTGTAACTGTAGTATCTGGCTTGGCTGATTTGGTCGTGCGGTAATGGAAACTCAGTCTTGTTCCGGCATCAGACAGGTTGAAATAAGCCAGTGCCCGCCTGATGGCTGAACCTTCATCCGCTTTCATGGCAAATCCCTTGAAATGCGTATTGAAAGCTGAATCTGTTTTGTAAATCGTAGTATCATAATCCATCAGCCTCATCCCGAAACTGTTGGGAAGTTTGATACGGAGTTCATTGACAGTTAGAACAGTATCATTCGATTTCAGATACATCAGGCTGTCATTGAGCGCAGAAAACAAAACATTCTGCTCTGCGAGTAGGTCGGTTACGGCAAATGACGGATGACTCATCGGGTAACCAAGCGAAGAATCGCGAAATGGTGCCGATTGATCGATCTCATATACTTTCAGTGACTGAATGGAATTGGTATCACCGTAAACGCTTTTAAACCGGAGGGATAACACAACCGAATCGAGTCCAATCAAACTGTCGCGGGAAGATCCGAAAGGATAGGTTCCGAACAATTGCGGCAGCAACTGGAAATACATTTCACCCGTGGTTTTTCCGAAAGACGGGTCTTCCATTATACCAACCGCGTGGTCGGATCCACTGATAATACGGGTGCTGTCGGGCAGGGAATATAAAGTTGTTACCACATCAAGTGTTGTATCAAACACATTGACGTTATCAACTGCCGGAATCAGCCCGCTACCCAACTCGGTTGTTCTGATTTTGGTACAGGAGACGGTATAAACAACAATAGCAATTACAATGGAAAGGCTATACAGAAGTTTCTTCACAAACAAACCGGTTAATTAGTCTTTAATAGTTGGAGAGGCCGAAAACACTACTTCGCAAGGTCGGCATACAGTTGTAAATAGTCTGTTAAATCAGATTCTGCATTGTATGCCAGTATTTTTTTGCCTTTCACTTTTGCGAATTCGTCTGCCAGTTTCTTCTCCACTTTTTCTGCACCGAAAGTAACAGCATCCGCAAAACAGGCACCACCACGGAACATAGCGGTATTATCCCCTTCCTTGAACGGATCAAGATCCTTCTCTTTAATATTGGCGTGAATTGCAGCCTGCTTGATGAAATCAGGACCTAAACTTTCCTTGAAGGTATTCTGGCCAATGGTGTAAACCACTTTGCTGTGTCCGAAAACAGGTTCTTTCTTGTAGGCAGTTTTCAGGAACAGAGGAACAAGGCTGCTCATCCATCCGCTGCAGTGAATTACATCAGGAGGCCAGCCGAATTTCTTTACAGTTTCCAGGGCCCCCTTACAGAAAAAGACCGTACGCAGGCAATTGTCATCAAACCACTCTTCCTTCTCATCATGGAATACAAACTTGCGTTTGAACAGATCCTCGTTGTCAAGGAAATAAACCTGGAGGCGGGCATTGGGCAAAGATGCAACCTTGATCTGCAAAGGGAAATCATCGTTGTCTACCGATACATTGATACCTGATAAACGAACTACTTCATGCAAACGGTGACGGCGCTCATTGATGGTCCCAAATCGGGGCATGATGCAACGAACCTCAAAACCACTGTCATTCGATTTGATAGCCAGCCTGTTTACAATCTCACTGAATTCTGTCAGTTCCAGGTAAGGCGACATTTCGTTGGCAATGAATAAAATTCTTTTCTTTGTTGACATTGATCGGTTACAATTGGTGAAAACGTACTGATTTTTAAGTCAAATAGTGTGCAAAGGTAGTATTTTTCCGGCTAAAACCCGCATCACATGATCCTATTTAAACAGGCTGCTTCCCTGAGGGACTTTCTTCACAAGACCTCCGGCGATAAAAAAACGGTTGGATTTGTACCAACGATGGGGGCTCTCCATGAAGGTCATTTGTCATTATTGTCAGAATCCCTGCAACACAACACCATAACGGTGTGCAGCATTTTTGTAAACCCCACCCAGTTCAATGATCC
Source organism: Flavihumibacter stibioxidans (assembly GCF_014332695.1). GTDB lineage: Bacteria > Bacteroidota > Bacteroidia > Chitinophagales > Chitinophagaceae > Flavihumibacter > Flavihumibacter stibioxidans. Next base: position 561,714 of record NZ_MBUA01000001.1, read on the forward strand.
GGCAGATTTTGAAAAGTACCCGGTAACATTGGATAAAGACATAGAAAAACTGGAAAACGCTGGTGTGGACGTCCTTTTCCTGCCTGCTGTCAAAGAAATTTACCCCAACGGAACTACCCATTTACCCCAGTATGACCTTGGATACCTCGAAACCATCCTGGAAGGAAAATATCGTCCCGGCCATTTCCAGGGCGTCTGTCAGGTGATGCACCGGCTGCTGGAAGTCGTGTCGGCGGACAACCTGTACATGGGCAGAAAAGATTACCAGCAATGTATGGTAGTGAAAAAATTACTGGAGATCACCCAAATTTCTACCCGCCTCCATCCCTGTGATACCCTTCGTGAACCGGACGGTCTGGCCATGAGCAGCAGGAATATGCGTTTAAACGAAACAGAAAGAAAGCAGGCCGTTGCCATTTCCCGGGTGCTGGACCGCATCAGGCATTCCGTTGTAGCGGGTCCCTTGGAACCTGTAGCGCTGGCAGCCGAAAAGGCATTGGAGGAAAATGGTTTTAAGGTAGATTATGTTGCCATCGCAGCAGCAGATAACCTGGAACTGCTGGAAGAATGGGATGGAGAACGGAAACTGGTTACACTGGCGGCAGCATGGCTGAACGGGGTAAGGCTGATCGACAATATGTTAATCCCTTAATAAACAATGGTAGAATATCCTACCTTGCGACCGTTTAAAAAAGTTCAATTTATTTCGATGGAAATTGAAGTACTGAAATCAAAAGTTCACAGGGCTGTCATCACCGAAGCCAACCTGAATTACGTAGGAAGCCTTACCCTCGACGAGGACCTGATGGATGCCGCCAATATGATTGAGCATGAAAAGATCCAGGTCGTGAATGTCAACAACGGTTCCCGTATTGAAACCTACCTGATCAAAGGAAAACGTGGCTCGGGAGTTTGCTGCCTGAACGGACCCGCCGCCCGCCAGGGCGCAGTGGGAGATATTGTGATCATCATTTCCTATGCAAGGATGGACTTTGAAAAAGCAAAAACATTCCAGCCCTGGATTGTTTTCCCCAAAGAAGCTAACTTGCTTTAAATAAGCTTTATGAATAAAAAGATCAGCAGCCTGTTACAATATGTTTTCTTCCTCGGGCTGGGGATCTTTTTGGTTTGGTGGAGTATCGGCAAAATCGAACAGCGCGATTGGGAAGAAATGAAATCAGCCATGCGGGATACCAACTACTGGTTGCTGGTTCCTGTGGCCTTGGCGTTGCTGCTTAGTCATTATAGTCGCGCCATTCGCTGGAAAATACTGATGGAACCAATGGGTTATAAACCCGGTAAACTCAATACCTATTTTGCTGTTCTCATTGGTTACCTGGCTAACCTTGCCGTTCCCAGGCTTGGTGAAGTTTTAAAATGCACTATACTTGCCCGTTATGAAAAAGTACCGGCAGATAAACTGATCGGCACCATCGTTGCTGAAAGGGCTTTTGATATGATCTGCCTGCTTATCGTTTTCGCCATTACTATTTTGTCGCAGATTGATGTGATCGGACAATTCGCAGGTGATATGGTCAACCAGTTGCTTACCGGCGGAACAGGACAAATAAATTATACCAGGCTCCTGATGGTACTGGCCATCCTGCTGGTCATCGGAACCGGATCCTGGTTTGCCCTCAAACGCTTTGCCCACCTTGATTTCATTCAGAAGATAAAAAAAATCGGGAAAGGGATCTGGGAAGGGATCATCAGTGTAAGATACCTGAAGAAAAAGGGCTGGTTCTTTTTTCATACCGCCCTCATCTGGTTTTTGTACCTGGCCAGCATCCGTATCGGTTTTTATGCAATGGACCCCACCAGTCAATATGGCTGGCTGCCTGCCTTTTCGGTACTTTCTCTTGGCAGTGTAGGCATGATCGTTACCCAGGGTGGTATCGGCGCCTACCCCATCCTGGTGCAGGAAACCATGAGCCTGTACGGACTTGGGGTGAATATTGGCAAGGCTTTCGGCTGGATACTCTGGCTGGCGCAGTTTGTTCTGGTGCTGATTGCTGGTGGCGCTGCCCTGATGTTATTGCCGGTTATCAACCGCAAAAAAAACAAGCCGGCCAATGGTGCTGTGTCAACCGATTCATAAAATTTTCAGTCAACCTTCTGCATATGAGAAATGCTGCCATCGCCCCCAAAAAAATCTTCCGCCTCACTGAATTGAAAAAAACAGTAGAGACCTGGAAATTCCTCAGTAAAAAAATCGTCTTCACCAATGGAGTGTTTGACATCCTGCATCGGGGTCATATTTATTCACTTTCGCAGGCGGCGCAGGAAGGTGATATCCTCATTGTTGGTGTCAATTCAGATGCGTCGGTCAAACGACTGAACAAAGGTCCGGAACGCCCCATAAACGACCAGGATTCCAGGGCCTTGCTGCTGGCATCCATGGTGCTGGTGGATGCCGTGATAATCTTTGAAGAAGATACACCCTTTGAAGTGATAACAGCCATCATGCCTGATGTCCTGGTAAAAGGAGGTGACTATGTGGTGGAGCAGGTCGTAGGGCACAAAGAGGTACTGGCAAATGGCGGGCAGGTGATTATCAATCCTATAGTTGAAGGATTTTCCACCACGGGCATCATCACAAAAATGCGCGGGTAAAAATAGTATTGCCTTTTTATGCCATTTCCCGGAGGCGCATAAAAAGGCAATACTATTTTTATTAAATCAGATGGAATAAGCCACCCACTTATCGCTGCTCTCATTGCTTCTCACCACATTTTCAATGAAAGCCATTCCACGGATACCTTCTGCAACGGAAGGGAATTCCACCACATCTTTGTTTACGCTGGTACCGTCTATACGAGCAGCCAGGGTAAGGGAGAAATTCTTGTACAGGTTGGCAAATGCCTCCAGGTATCCTTCCGGATGTCCACCCGGGGTCCTGCAATTGTGTTTGGCAATATCACTCAGGTAACCTGATCCTGCACGAAGGGTTTCCATCGGTTTGTCGTACCATTTCAGGAGCAGCGAGTTTGGTTCCTGCTGGTGCCATTCCAGTCCACCCAGCTCACCATAAATGCGGATGGCGAGATTGTTCTCCTCCCCTGCAGCAACCTGGGTGGCCATCAGCACACCACTGGCTCCATTATTGAATTTCAGCAGTACAGCCCCGTCGTCATCAAGCGCGCGGTTTTCAACCACAATATTCAGGTTGGCACAAAGCTCACTCACCTGAAGCCCGGTGATATACTCTGTAAGATTGAACGCATGTGTACCAATATCACCCATTACACCGCTCTTGCCTGATTTTTTGGCATCTGTTCGCCAGGCCGCACCGGCATTGCCTTCACGCTCAGACAATTTGCTCAGCCAACCCTGGCGATATTCCACGTAAACTTTCCTGACCTTTCCAATGGTTCCTTTGTTGATGAGGTTTTTCGCTTCCTTCACCATTGGATAACCCGTATAGGTATGCGTAAGACAAAGTACCAGGCCGGTTTCCTTAACTTTTTTATCCAGTGCCAGCGCCTCGTCCAGTGAAAGTGTGATGGGCTTTTCAATAACTACGTGAAAGCCTTTTTCCAGTGCCATCATCGCAGGGGCAAAATGCGCGAAGTTGGGAGTTACTATCGTTACAAAATCCATCCTTTTATCTGCAGGCAATGCGGCTTCCTTCTCCAGCATTTCCTCATAAGTGGTATAGATCCTGTCTTCGGCCAGGAATAATGAACGGCCGCTGGAAATGGCAATTTCCTTGTTGATGCTGAGCGCACCGCATACCAGTTCAATTTTTCCATCCATGTTGGCAGCCAGGCGGTGTATGGCGCCAATAAAGGCGTCACTACCTCCACCGATCATGCCCATGCGTAATTTTCGGTTCATTGTTGCTTGTTTTATTAGGGAACTAAAAATACTTAATATGGATTATAAAATCCGATCTGACAATTAATAATATCATTTTGACTGCAGCACATTGCCGAAGAAATCCTCAATGCTTTGGCAAGGCAAAGGCCAGCCATTGGTCGCCTGATTTGCTTCCGATCTTTCCGCCACCACAGGCAATGACCACATACTGGACCCCATCCACCTCATAAGTAGCGGGTGTTGCATAACCCGGAACCGGCAGTTCCGTTTCCCATAAGACCTTCCCTGTCTTTTTGTCAAAAGCCCTGAATTTTGCATCCTTGGAAGCCGCGATGAATACGAGTCCACCCCTGGTTACCAGCGGTCCGCCATAACCTTCCGTGCCCGTTGGAGGGATACCTCTTTCAGTCAGTTCTCTGTACTCTCCTACCGGAACCTTCCAAAGGAGTTTTCCACTGTTCAGATCAACGGCATTCAAAGTACCCCAGGGTGGCTTGATTCCGGGATATCCGTTTTTATCCAGAAACCGGTTATACCCAGTCATTGTATAGGGAACCTCATCCAGTATGCTTTTGGTGACGACAGACCCTGCTGCTGTAGCAGGCTCCCTGGCTTCAGCTGCTGTTATTACCGGCCCTGTTTCTCCTGCAGCAGAATTTAGCAGAAAGGCCGACAATGATTTTTTTTCATCATCAGTTAATTGCCTGAAACCAGGCATCATATTCTTTCCATTCTCTATGATTCTACGCAGTGTTGTTTCGTTATATTTTTTTCCTGTTTCCAGCAAGGAAGGATAGGAACTTCCATTCCCCTTCATATCTGCACCATGGCAGGACAGGCAGTATTTGTTATACACCGTTTGGCCCGCCTCTTTTGTGGAACCATTACCGGTCTTTTTTTCGGGTATGTCAATCATGGTGAGCGACCAGGGTAGTTCAGTACTGTGTACATACATGATTCCCGTTTCCTGGTCAACTGCCGCTCCTCCCCACTCACCCCCACCATCAAAGCCCGGAAATATCCAGGAGCCTTCTTTTGAAGGAGGATGGAACATAACACCATGTTTTACTTTCCGGAATTTCTCCAGCATATCCTGGTGTACTCCTGGTGTAAGGTCAGAAACGTCTGCTTCGGTGAACTGCTGGCGGGCAAAAGGCTCAGGCAATGTTGGAATAGGTTGTGTGGGCCATGCCTCTTCACCAGGAAGTCCATTGATGGGAACCGGTTTTTCCTCCACCGGGAAAACAGGTTTCCCGCTAACCCGGTCAAAAATGAATATATACCCATGCTTGGTGATCTGGGCTACCGCATCAATGGTTTTACCATCCATATGAAGCGTTACCAGGTTCGGATTGGCGGGAAGGTCACGGTCCCAAAGATCATGATGAACTGTCTGAAAATGCCAGAGATACTTGCCCGTGGCTGCTTCCAGTGCAATAAGCGAGTTCCCGAAAAGATTGCTACCCTTGCGAAAACCTCCATAAAAATCACCTGAAATGGAACCTGTAGGCACAAAGAGAATACCGCGCTTTTCGTCAAGTGACATGCCCGCCCAGTTGTTGGCGCCACCCAGTTTTTTCCATGCGTCCTTATCCGGCCAGTCATCATATCCAGCTTCACCGGGATGGGGAATGGTATGAAAGATCCATTTCCGCGCGCCGGTGCGAACATCATAGGCACGGATATGTCCGGGTGCCCCGTCTGCCGATTCCGCCACCCTGGAACCCATGATCATAATGTCCTGGTAGATTATTCCAGGCGTGGTGGCCACGACAAAGGGATTGGTTGTCGCCTCACGGTCAAGCTGTTCAGACAGATCAATGAATCCGTTATTGCCGAAGGATCGAATGGGCTTGCCGTCATCGGCATTAATGGCGAAGGTCCTGGCTCCCGCACTGTAAAATATCCTTTTATCTCTGCCGCTTTTGTCCTGCCAGTACATCACTCCCCTGTTCACCTTGAAATATGCGTATGGATCGCCTGAGGAAACACTGTCTTCTGTCGCAGGATCAAATATCCACTTCTGCTCGCCGGTTGCGGCATTGAGTGCAAACAACTTCAGGCGCGGACTGGTGCCATATAAAATACCATCCACCACAATCGGGTTGCATTGGTTCTGGCTGCGGTTTCCCGTATCACGATCCTTGCTGCTGTATGTCCAGGCCAATTGCAGGGAGGGCACATTTTCGGTGTTTATCTGCTCATTGGAAGAATACCGGCTGCCGTCCTTGGTTCCAGCATAAGCTGCCCAGCCTGAATATCCGGCACCCGTGGTGGAGGCTTGTTTACAGGATGGGGAAAAGACTATTGTGAAAAAAAAGATCAGCAGGGCTGCAGGGCGCATAAAAAAGTATTTCCTGAAAATAAGGAATAAAGGCCTTGCCGGGCAAGCGGAATATTTCCATTGGCCGTCAGGTCTTTTCCACATCTGTGGAAAATTGAACATTATGACCCGGGTTACTTTTTTTCCGGCACGGTATTAATGAGAGGAAATAATAATATAACACAAAAGCAGGAGACCAAACCAGATTTCTGCTCCATTTTGCAACTAAAACCAAGAACATGTCGAAAAAAGTAACTTTTACCCTCGCACCTGAAATTGTAGGAGACGCAACAGAAGCTCTTCTGTTGGGAGATTTCAACAACTGGGATATCAATGATGGTATCGGATTAAAAGTTCAGAAGGATGGATCACTTAAGGCCACAGTAACACTGGAGCCAGGAAAAACCTACCAATACCGTTATTTCCTTAATGATGGCAGGTGGGTAAATGATGCCAATGCCGATTATTATATTTTCGACCATACCTATCATGTGGACAACTGTGTAATCAGTGTTCCTGATGCAGAGGAACCGGCTTCAATAAAAGCAGATGCAGCTGCTCCTGCAAAAAAAGCCGCAAAGACTGAAAAAGCTGCCAAACCCAAACCAGCCGCAAAGACGAAGGAATCAACTCCGGCAAAAGATGACCTCACGAAAATTGAAGGTGTAGGTAAAAAAATCGCAGAATTGCTGGTGGCTGAAAACATCGTCACCTTTAAGGATCTTTCAAAGACAACTGCCAAAAAACTGACTGCCATCCTGGAAGCAGCCGGCAGCAAATTCAAGGTTCATAATCCAACCACCTGGCCACAGCAGGCTAAACTGGCTGCTGCAGGAAAGTGGGATGAACTGAAAGCCCTGCAGGCAGAGCTGAAAGGCGGGAAATAACCAGATTTGTTTAATCCTGCGATCCGCTGGTTTCAATACCAGCGGATTCAGCAGGAAATTTTACCGGTACATCCGTTCCACTTCCTGCACGATCAATTCAATTTCACGATCTTCCACAGCCGCGTCATAGGGTTGCCTGAGGCTGCTGCCAAAGAAAAAGGCAACAGTTTGCCAGAAACGGGCAGAGAGTCCACCGCGGTATTCTTTAACCAGCTCATAGCAGTTATTCCCTGTCTGACGGTTGATCAGTTTCATCAATACCCTGCCCTGGTAAACTGAGAGTTTGGTGAGGGGTCCGGTAAATTCATTTTTCAGCTCCTTTTCACGGCTTAAAAGGTATTTTTTCCGCTGTCCCGGATTCATGGACTCCATCTTGAAATTGATATCATTGATGATCAAACCTGCTTTACGGGCATAGGGATACGTCACATACACGGCGTTTCTCAGCCTTGTCCATTTGTTATACCGTTTACGGGCTTCTCGCGACATGGGTGCCGTTACAAAAACATACTGAAGCCAACCCGAAGGCAGTGTATCTCCTTCCATTACATATATCGGAACAATGATGGTGTCGTTCGGTCCCCAGCGAGGATTGAATGGCATGGGACCCGGTTTTGGAACCGGCTGATGCGAGCCTGGCGCAGGCACAGGGGCAGGCATTTGCCCGGAAGCATTGCCGGCAATTGCCAGCACTACCAGTAATATCCAATATTTAACTGCCAAACCGGAATGCCTCAACATCTGTTTTCGCCTTTTACTATTAATGCCTCATAAGACAAAACAGTCACCCAAATAGCTGTTAGTAGATTGCTAAATTTTATTCACTGCCTTTAATCGACCCTGCCGGCTGCGGTACACCACACTCAAACCAAACCCAATGGTCATGACGATAATACCCAGCCATAGAATATTGATATGCGGAAATTCATACACTTTTAACGCAACAAATGGAACCATCCGGTTGCTTTCCTTCACCTGCAGTTCGATCTGCTGGTTCTCCATCACCTTGCTGAATGCAAGCGCAATGTTTTGGGCGTACACAGTATCGAGCATATACCTGGCCTCATTACCCTGAACATAAAAAACAGGCTGCGCGGTAAAACGGGTTCCCTCTTTTGAAAACACTGTGATATCGGCCATCAGGGCTGTATCAGTGGCCTTGAAATGGTATTTGTTATTGGATGGATTAGGCACCACATTATTCAGAACCATGAACCCGTTGGAATAGTAAATGGTATCGTTGACCCTTACAGTATAATTTTTGAACTGCGCTGTGTCTTCACGCTTGTCCATATCGTCTGCGTATGTAATATAACTGAATATATCTCTGTTCCAGTAATGACGGGCATCGGGGTTATTGGAGAAGCCTTCCATTCCCTTTGTGTTCCTGATCAGGTTGGGATAAAGGGTAAAGGTTTCGGAACTGTCTTTCTTCATCATTTCAACCCTGTAATAACTGATATTCCCAGCTTTATTGGTACTGTCGCTGTTCACGAATGTTGCCCAGTATTTTCCCATATCTGTTGGAACACCTTTAATGAGGGTCAGGTTTTCCAGTGATTTCTCCTTTGACCGCTCGTCAAACTTAAGGTTGATGCCGGTGGTGTTATAGGACAACACCTGTTTATTTGAAGAAGAAATCAGGATACCCACCAGGCTCAGACCAAATCCTACATGGGAAATCGAACCGCCGGCGGATTTAAGCTTTCCGTTTAATCCAGCCCAGATATAAGCGGCATTGGCCACAACAGAATACACGCTGGCAAAAAATGCCAGGTAAATCGCCGCCTGGAAGCCTATTCCCTTTTTATCGTAGTCCAGCCCGCTGAAAATAAAAAAGGCGATGGTGATACCGGCCGTTACCAGGGTTGGCACCAGAATCTTTTTCAGCCAGGATTCCCGGGTGGTCTTCTTGTACTTGAGATATTGTGTAATGGCTGTCAGCAGGGCCAAAACGATGGCTACAAAAATCTGGATCTTGTTGTATGAAAATTCAACATCCTCAGGTGCCGCTGTGGTACCACCCGTAATCTTGTTATAAATCGGGTTAAAGGATGTTTGCCAGGTTATTACCGCCGCACTGAGGAACAGTACCAGCGAGCCGATAAACATCCAGAACTCGCGGGAGGAAGTCTCCTCCTCCTTGTTGATATGTGGAATGTCTTTGTAACGCATAAAATAGAGTACAAAGGATGGCACCAGAAATATCACCAGGAAAAGCAGCAATTGAATATTCATTCCTTCATCTGTAAACGCATGCACTGAACTGTCGCCCAGTACCCCGCTGCGGGTCAGGAATGTGGAGTATAATACGAAAATAAAGCTCAGGATAAAAAACACATTGGTGGCCCTGAGGGAGTGACCGGTGGCATTAAAGATCACCTGCGTATGGATACCTGCCACGAGTACCAGCCAGGGTACCAGCGAGGCATTTTCTACGGGGTCCCAGGCCCAGTATCCGCCAAAAGTGAGTGATTCATAGGCCCAGGCGGCACCCATCATAATTCCCAGTCCGAGGATACCGGCAGAAAACAGGCTCCAGGGAAGGGCCTGGCGTGTCCATCCCGAAAAATCTTTCTTCCAGAGGCCTGCAATCGCAAATGCGAAGGGCACAATGGTGGATGCAAATCCCAGGAAGAGTACCGGTGGGTGAATGACCATCCAGTAATTCTGCAGTAACTGGTTGAGGCCTTGTCCATCCTGCATCTGGGGCAGACTCAGGTAATCGGCCCTGGAAAATACCGGCGCATCTGCAAATTTTTCGCGAACCAGCAGGAAAGGATTGCTGCCCAAATGGATATCACCAATATAGATGCCCATGATCATAGTGGCCAGGCACACCTGCATAAAAGAAATAACCGTTAATACAGGCGATTCCCATTTGGTTCCCCTGAAAATCAGGAGACCACCCAGTACAGCATGCCAGAGGGTCCATAACAGGAAACTGCCTTCCTGCCCTTCCCAGATACAACTCAATAGATACTGGGTATTAAGGGAAAGATTGCTGTGGTTCCATGCATAAAAATATTCAAAACTATGCGAGGAAATAATGTAGTAAAGGATTCCAAATATGGTGAAAACAGAAAGAAAATCAATACCAAACGCAATGCGGGCAAGCTTTTTCCAGCGTTTCTCATCTGCTGGGTCAACCGCATTGGTTGCCTTGAAATAGGCAATGGTGGCTACCAGGGAAGATACAAAAGCAAGTACTACAAAGAAGTGCCCCAGTTGCCCGGGCAACAGATTTTCACCAATATAATTCATGGGTGGACCTAATTAATTTGAACTCAGATTTTTCTTGTTGGCTTCTACATCATCCTTGTACTTGGATGGACATTTCATCAGCATTTCGTCGGCTTCAAACCTGCCGTCCTTCATGCTTCCTTTCAGCACCAGGCGTTCACTTTTTTCAAAGTCGGTAGGCTTGGAATTGTGGTAGATCACTTCTGTGGAATGGCCCAGTGTATCGATTGCAATGAACCTCATGTAATTTGGGTTCTTGATGGCATCGTACTCCACCGGTTTCGTTTTATCGAGCCTGGCAATCAGGTGCACAAACTTTCCCTCTTTCTCGCGGGCGGAGGCTACAGTGTCATAGGTGGTCAGGTCACCCATAAAACTAATCAGCACAGCGATTGCTATTGCAATGAAAATCAGGATGATAATATGTGTTTTTTTCATACTTGCAAGTCTACCGCGCAAAGTTAGTCCAATTTGGCATTACCCTTTCAATTGTTTAGTTAATACAAGCTTTAGATTTAATTTTGCATCTGTACAAGGCTGACTAACTTTGCGGCCGCTATAATATACAATCATGGACCTCTCCCAGTTCGATGCCAATAGTCTTGGTAACCCCAACAACAATATTTTCGGACTCCCAACTACCGAAGCAGATGCCCGCCTGGTCATAGTCCCCGTTCCCTGGGAGGTTACGGTCAGTTATAGTGCCGGTACGGCCAGAGCCGCAGACAATATCAGTAAAGCCAGCCTCCAGGTTGACCTGTACGACGCGGATTACCACGATCTCTGGCGCAACGGATTCTACATGCGGGAGGTAGATAAAAAAATTTTGTTAAAAAGCGATTACCTGCGCAAGGAAGCAGAATTATATATTGATTACATCTCTAACGGTGAAGCCATTGAGAAGAACAACTTCATGTGCAGGTCTCTCCGTGAAATCAACGAAGGCAGTGTATTCATGAATAACTGGGTGCATGGGCAAACCAAAGAACTGCTGGAAAAAGGCAGGCTGGTTGGCCTCCTGGGTGGCGACCACAGTACTCCTTTCGGTTTTATCAGGGCGTTATCAGAAAAGCACGAATCTTTCGGCATTCTGCAGATTGACGCGCATTGTGACCTGAGGAAAGCCTACGAAGATTTCAACTATTCCCATGCCAGCATCATGTACAATGTGTTGGAGGAAATTCCGGCGGTTGAAAAACTGGTACAGGTGGGCATACGCGATTATTGCGATGAAGAAGTCGAGTATATCCATGCCAGTAAGGGTCGGGTTCAGACATTTTTTGATTCGCAAATCCGCGAAAGGCAATACGAAGGTGATACCTGGCGCAATATTGTGGATGATATCGTGGCCGCACTGCCACAAAAAGTTTATATCAGTTTTGATATTGATGGTCTTGACCCCAAACTCTGCCCCAATACCGGGACACCGGTCCATGGCGGCTTTGAAACAGAACAGGTTTATTTCCTGTTTAAAAAGGTGTTAGCCAGCGGCCGCACCATTATCGGTTTCGACCTCAATGAAGTGGGGGTGGGTGACAATTCCTGGGATGCAAACGTTGGTGCAAGGGTGCTATTTAAAATGTGCAATATTTTAACTGCTAGTAATTTATAATATCGTAATTTTCTATATTCAAAACATTTCGTCTCTCTAACCATTTATATCTCCGCTATGGTCTACGAATATGTTGTAACCCTTCGGAATTCAAACCGCAAACTGATAGATCGGTTTAGTTTGCTGCTGATCGGCACTTCCGTAATCCTCTTCCTGGCCGAGTACCTGCAGTCTGCGGAAAAGCGATGGGTGCAGATCCTGGGTGTAGGTCTGATCATCGGCCTTGTGGCTCTGAACTTTTACCTGAGCCGAAAACACGGCAAGGATGTATATTACAATTACGCACTATACTTCACTGCCCTGGTATGGGCCACCATGCCGCAATACCAGTGGCTCAGCATTTTTTTCGTTATCATGGGACTGATCGAAAGGCAGGCCAAAAAGAACCTTGAAATCGGCTTTTCCTCCCATTCTATTGTCTTCAACAGCTTCCCCCGCAAAATTTACAGGTGGAAAGACTTCTCCAATATCATTCTGCGCGACAACCTGCTGACCCTCGACTTTTCAAACAACAAGATCTTCCAGCGCGAAACCATTGATGAAGAAAGCGATTGCGATGAGAACGAATTCAATGATTATTGCCGCGAAAAACTGGAACTCAGCAGGGTAAATCATTCCGCACGCCCACTGGTAGGTAGCTAACCGGCGTCCGGTTTTATCCTTTATCGGCCAATTTCAAACCTCAAACTATCCTACCTTTGCCCGATGTTAAAGCATTCTCCCTATTTGCTCTATTCTGACGGTAAAGGAAATATTTTCGAAGATGATACGCTGTACGCAACCGGCCGCAGCGGCTGGGACGTATACCCCGTGTCCGATGAGGACTGGATAGAATTGCCCAATGGTGGGAATCTGTACGAACTGCCGGGCCGCAGGGGTATTGGAATTGATGTAAAAACCGGGGAAATGCGCCTATGTCAAAAAGGTTGGGCCGTGGCCGCCTTCATTCCCCCCGCCCATACAGGATTGTTCATTGCCGCATATGAGACCATGCCAGATGCGCCAACCCTTCCCTTGTTTTGCTACACGGCAGCCGGTTGGGTGGATGGCAAATTCATGGTGGCTGCTGTACGCATTGAAGCAGACATCCGTCAGGAATGTGGCGGCTTTAACGACAAAAAAATAGAGAATGGCGTTGACAAGATGCTGGCCGCCTATCCGCATAACAGACTGGTAAAACACCTGGCGGAGAATTGCTGTAATACCTACCATTGCCCAGCTGCCCGCAACTATTTCATGGGAAGATGGGAATGCCCCATCCCGGCATCACCGGCCTGCAATGCCAATTGCGTGGGATGCATCTCCCTGCAACCCGATGAAGAACCAATTGTGTCCACTCAGGACCGCCTGACTTTCAGGCCTACCGCAGAAGAAATAGTAGAATATACGGTTCCGCACCTGGAGTCTGCCCCCTATCCTATTGTTAGTTTTGGCCAGGGATGCGAAGGCGAACCTCTGTTGGTTTGGGAAACCATGCGTGACGCCATCATCGAGATCCGCAAACATACCAGCAGGGGAAGCATCAATGTAAATACCAACGGCTCAAAGCCAGATGCTGTAAAAGCCTTGTGCGAAGCAGGCTTGAACAGCATTCGCGTTTCTACCAACAGTGCCCGTCGTGAAGTATATATGCCTTATTACCGGCCCAACAATTACGATTTCGCCGACATTATCGAAAGCCTGAAGGTCGTTCGCAGTTATGGCGGCTGGACTTCCATCAACTATTTTGTCTTTCCCGGAATGACCGACAGCATTGCCGAATATGAAGCCCTGCGCAAACTCATCATTGATACTGATCTCTGCATGATCCAATGGCGCAATTTCAATATCGATCCCGACTGGTACCTGGGTAAGATCGGTGTCACCGATACCGGGGAATGCATGGGCGTAAAACAATTGATGGAATTGATCCGGGAAGAATTCCCCCACCTGAAATTCGGCTATTATAATCCACCGATGGAAAGGATTAAAGGCAATTATGAAATGGATTTTGCGCACAATTGAAAGGAGAAACTGAATAAACCATTCCGCCAGCATGTCTGAAACCCATTCTGCCAGCACCCTGCCTGCATATCGCAGCCAACTTTATATGGGTGCAGCATTGGCGGTGATTGCCACCCTCATCTGGAGTGGCAATTTCATTATTGCCCGGGGCGTGATCCACGATATACCCCCCGTGAGCCTCGCATTTTTTCGCTGGCTTACTGCCTCCGTGCTGATGTTACCCCTGGCATGGAAACAGCTGCGAGCAGAGTGGCCCGTGGTGATAAAAAATCCCGTATATTTTTTGTGGACAGCCCTTACCGGGGTGGCATTGTTCAACACTTTTGTTTACATAGCCGGACATTATTCCCCAGCCATCAACCTGGCTCTTATTGGAACAACATCATCGCCCATACTGGCCATATTGCTGGCAAGGATTTTCCTGAAAGAAAAAATTACAGGCTTAAGGATTGCAGGGCTTACCCTATGCATCACCGGTATATTGTATCTTTTATCTGCCGGCAGCTTTCATAAACTGATCACATTTCAATTTGGCAGGGGTGACGCCTGGATACTTGCCGGAGCCCTGGCTTTTGCCATTTATAACATCCTGGTGAGAAAAAAACCTTCCGGTATCAGCGCCCAAAACTTTCTTTTTATCATTTTTTCAACCGGCACACTGATGCTCTTGCCCTTTACCCTTGCTGAACAAGCCGATTCCCCCGCCATCGAATGGACCTGGCCACTTGCAGGAGTCATACTTTACCTGGGACTGGGAACTTCCGTTATTGCTTTTCTCTGCTGGAATGCGGCTATTGTAAGGCTTGGCGCAGCGCGAACCGCGTTATTCGGCAATCTCATACCCATATTCAGCAGCCTCGAAGCCCTCTGGCTTTTAATGGAAAAGATCACCCTACTGCACCTGGTCAGCGGCATGCTGGTGGTCGGCGGACTCATTATTGCCAATATCACCCGTCGGGTGGCACCCGACGGGTGAAACTGAGTTTTAAGGTACTTTTTCACACCTTCAATAAAATTTTAACAACTGAAAATCAAACACTTACACTGATATGGGAATCTTCACCCGTCGGGTGCCACCCGACGGGTGAGGACTGGCAGATTTAACAAATCATGTCAGCCTAAATCGAAGCGTAGCCTGTAATTTGTAGGTTACAGGCAAAGAATTGTACATTTACGATGGCTAACCCGATCACTATGACCGCTGAATTTGAAGCACAAAAAAATATAAAAGCCGGAGGTTATACCGCCGGCGTGATGGCATTATTGCTCGCAATACTTTTTTTTATCAGGTGGACCGTACCTGTTGTTCCGCCACCGCCCATTGAAGACGGAATTGAAGTAAACCTTGGCAACAGCGATGAGGGTTTCGGTGATGACCAGCCCATGTCGCCGGAAAGTCCCGCACCGGCAGAACAACCCCAATATACTCCACCTCGCGCCACATCAACAGCTGCAGAGGAAACCCGCGATGTGGAAACTGATGACAGTGAGGAAGATGCTCCGGCCGTAAAAGCACCTGTAAAGGTTAAACCGAATGCTACGAAAATCCCGGAAAAGGAATCGGCTGTTAAGCCCGCTTCCAAACCTGCCGCGCCCGTTTCAAATCCGATACCGGCCCCACCCAAACCGAAAGCAGTGTTCAAAGGTGTTACAGGAACAGGGAAAGGTGGTAATGAAGCCGATACCTATAAAAAAGGCGGCAACCAGGGTATTGCAGGTGGTACCGGTGACCAGGGCAAACCCGGCGGCGATCCCAACTCTACCAACTATGAAGGTAACGGTGGCAGTGGTAAATCGGGGGTTTCCATTTCCCGTGGACTGTCCGGCAGAAAAATCACGAGCTTCCCATCATTTGAGGATGACTTTAATGAAAACGCAAAAGTTGCCGTGGACATCCGCGTAGATGCTGCAGGCAAAGTCATTGCTGCTGTTTACCAACCCAGGGGGTCTACTACAGGCAACAGCAACCTCAAAGCCATTGCGATCCGCAAAGCCATGCAACTCAAGTTCAATGGTGGCAGCGAAGAGCAGATCGGTACCATTGTCTTCAATTTCAGGTTAAAAAACTAGGTACTTTGATAGCTTGCAAGACAGCTGTTCCGTGGTTTATGATGTTAACACTGGCCTGCTAATACCTGCTATTCTATAGCTTTGTACTGATGACCTACGCCCAAACCATCGACTACCTCTTTACAAGGCTTCCCATGTTCAGCAAACAGGGCACCTCCGCATTCAAAAAAGACCTGCACAATATCAGGCTGCTTGAGGAATCCAACGGCAACCCACACACTAAGTTTAAAACCATCCATATTGCGGGCACCAACGGGAAGGGTTCCACCAGTCACATGCTGGCAGCCATCCTGCAGAAGGCCGGCTATAAAACCGGATTGTATACTTCGCCGCACCTGAAAGATTTCAGGGAAAGGATCCGCATCAACGGAGAGATGATCCCGGAACAGGAAGTGATCGATTTCACGCGTCGCATCATTCCCATGATCGACAAGTTGGACCCATCATTTTTCGAGATCACCGTAGCCATGGCATTTCAGTGGTTTGCGGATGCTGAAGTGGATGTTGCTGTAATCGAAGTGGGCCTCGGCGGCAGGCTCGATAGTACCAATATCATTACTCCGGAGATTTCAGTGATCACCAATATCGGCTGGGACCATATGAATCTGCTGGGTGATAGCCTTGATAAAATCGCCATTGAAAAAGCAGGAATCATTAAACCGGGTATTCCGGTTGTAATCGGTGAAACCTTACCCGAAACCAGGCCGGTCTTTGAAAAAACTGCGGAAGAAAAACAGGCAACTTTGTATTATGCGGAACAATTACAGCAGGTAGTCAACTGGACATACGAAGATCATCGGTTAAACATTACCGTGAAGGAGAATGGGCGTGAGGATGCCCAGCATTATGAGCTCGATCTCCCGGGAGCATACCAGGTCAAAAATGTACGGACAGTTATGCAAACCATCCGCCTCCTGCAACGGGCCGGGTGGCATATTGATGAGGCGGCTATCCACCAGGGTTTGGCATCCGCCCGCAAACTGACCTCTCTTCACGGGCGGTGGGAACTAATCAGCAGAAATCCCGATACAATACTCGATGTGGGTCATAATGAAGACGGCATCAGGGCAATATTGCAACAACTGGAATTAACCAGCCATACTCACCTGCACCTCGTGCTGGGCATGGTGAGGGACAAGGATATCAGTAAAGTGCTGTCGCTCTTACCCCGCCAGGCAACCTATTATTTTACCCAGGCGCATATCCCGCGTGCTTTGCCTGCTGCAGACCTGCAGTCCGTCGCTGCGGAAAAAGGATTGCACGGCTCCGTTTATGCCGATGTTAATGCAGCCTTGCAGGCGGCAAAATCCGCGGCCGGAAAAAAGGACCTGGTGCTGGTTTGCGGCAGTGTTTTCCTTGTGGGAGAAGTCAACCATTAAGGCAACTGGCCGGTAAAGGATAATTTTCCCAGTTTCTGAAGGGCAAAGAAAACGCAGCTCAGGTGAAGCGCCTGCACCATTTCCTGCTTCATGATCATTTGCTGCAGCTCATCCATGGTTATTTCCACCACTTCTATTTCCTCATTGTGGTCCAGCTCCTGATCCTGAGTTTTGATGCCACCTGTAGCCAGGAACAATTCAGTGAAATTATTGAGAACACCGGGATTGGCAGCCACCCTGCCCACCCACTCTACTTTTTCAAAGGAATACCCGGTTTCTTCCAGCAATTCGCGTTTCATGGCGGTGGGGAAATCTTCGCCCGGATCTACAAAGCCTCCGGGCAGCTCCATGATCACATCATTGATGGGATGGCGGTACTGCCGAACCATCAGCACTTTATTGTCGGCTGTAACGGCAAGTGCTGTGGCAGAAGTGGGCATTTCCACCACAAAATAGGGATCCACAATGGTCCCGTCTTCCCGCTGGCAACGATCGCGCCGCGCAGTGAAGTAGATGTGGTTGCTTATATATTCAGTTGAGAGGGTGGTCCAATGCATGGTGAATGGGTCAATGGGTGAATGAGTGAATGATGTTTTTACTTCCATCCCATTTTCTCTCTTATTCCTGTTACATGTGCTGTATGGTGCTTGCCGTGCCAGGCATACATTCCAAGCAGGTCCCAGAGAATGATCTGCTTTTTGTGTTCAGGATGGAAAACAGAACGGGTTAAGAGTTCCTGCTCGGCCAGGTTTTTGATGCAACTATACCAGCGAGCGTGCATAGCATGCAGCAGGGTGATGGAAATATTTACCGGCAGTTCATGTACATCATTTAATTCAGCCCAGGCGGCTTCATCGTATGGTTTGATGGTCGGATTTTCCTCCGTTAGTGCCAGTTTAAAACGGATCAGGGCATTCATATGGCTGTCGGCTACATGATGAACAACCTGCTTGATGGTCCATCCCCCGTCGCGGTATGGTGTCAGTAGCTGGGCCTCATCAAGATTTAGTATAGCATTCTCCAGCAACTGCGGAAGATACCTGATATCGTTCAGCCAATCCTGCCGTAACTTATCTGAATAAGGCTGGGGTTCATATTTTCCGATAGGATAACGTGCATCTGTCATATTATTAATGGTTGGGTTTAATTTCAGTTACTTCAATACGGTTGTTCTCAGGGTCCAGGGTTTCAAATTCATAATAACCATCTCCGGTGGTACGGGGGCCGCGTAGGATCGGGTAACCCTCAGCCTTTAATTCCACGGCCTTTTTATCCACGGCTTCTCTATCCCCAATCCCGAAAGCCAGGTGAATCAATCCCTCGTGCTGCATCACTACCGTATCGTTGGCATTGGCCGGTATTCCCGGTTTGGTCATGATTTCAAGCCTTGAACCTGTTTCAAAAGAAAGGAAATAGCTCTCAAATGAAGTGACAGGATTGATGTATTTCTGGTTGGAAACCGCACCAAAAAAATTAACGTAATAATCCTTCATTTTTTCGAGGTCCCTGACCCAGATGGCAACATGCTCAATCATCATTGTATTGGTTTAATCTTCCTCCCGTAGTCCATGACCCGTGAGATGAATGAATACATCTTCCAGGTTTGCTTTTTTTACTTCTTTCCTGCGTTCAAACCCGCCGGCAACAAGTTTGTCTATCAACCCGTCCGGACTTGCCATTTCAATGATCTTTCCACTATCGATGATGGCTACCCGATCGCATAGGACTTCCGCTTCATCCATGTAATGTGTGGTAAGGATGATGGTTGTGCCCTTATCGCGGATCGATGTGATCAGTTGCCACAGATTGCGCCGGGCCTGGGGATCAAGCCCGGTAGTAGGTTCATCCAGGAAAATGATTTTTGGATCGTTGATCAGCGTGGTGGCTATTGAAAACCGCTGTTTCTGCCCGCCACTAAGTTCCTTGAATTTTGCCTTTCGCTTATCCACCAGGTTTACCCGGCCTAACAATTCTAAAGGATCCACTTTTTTGTTGTAGAGTCCCGCAAAAAGCTCAATGAGTTCGGAAAGGTTCAGGCCCGGATAATAGCCCGAGGCCTGCAATTGAACGCCAATAATTTTTTTGATGGAACCGGGGTCCTTATCAAGATCAAATCCGTCTACCACCACCTTCCCGCCGGTTTTGTCACGCAGGGTTTCGATAATTTCCAGGGTGGTGGATTTTCCGGCCCCGTTAGGGCCCAGCAGGCCAAAGACCTCTCCCCGGTAAACATCAAAACTGATGCCTTTTACCGCTTCGAACTGGCCATATCTTTTATGCAGGTCCTTTACACTAATAATGATATCAGGTTCCATTAAGGACACAATTTAATAAATCAGTGGAATGACTGCACAGATTCATTTAAGCATGAAAAGTTGGGTGAAAAAAATTACCCCTTTACTGTTCCGCGATACCCCGATACCGGTAAGGTTGAATCGACCTTCAATATTTTTTCTATGTGGTGGACTTTTCAGCCATCCCTGCACTACTTCCCGGGCATTCATGGAGCCATAAGCAACATTTTCGGCAGATGCGCTGATACCGCCCAGGCGTTTGCTGAGGCGAGATACCCTTGTTTCATAACCACCATGACCAAAGGCCACCTGCCGGCTTGCCATCCGCTGGCTGTGCAATGATGCTTCCGTTTCTATATAGCTGTTGGACTGTAATGCAGGTAATCCCTTAGATTTCCGGTGACGGTTTACTTCGGCCAGAATACTGGTTTCCATTGAAGCCAGCGAAGAGGATGCGGAACTGGTTGTTCCGGTTCTTTTAACCGTGGATGCCGGGCTGGTTTTACACGCGGTAAATAAGATCAGACCAAATAATCCGGTAACCAATACCTTCAATAGCTGCATAGGGATATTTTTGACCTCACACTGCAAGGATTGTACCAGTTAACTCTTCATGCAGGCCTCCAGTTCTTCCATCATGCCTCTGCTGCCCACGAAAAAAGGGGAGCGCTCGTGCAAATCGGTGGGTTCAATGTCCAGAACACGCTGCTGTCCGTCAGTGGCTTTCCCTCCTGCTACTTCCAGTATAAAAGCGAAAGGATTGCACTCATAAAGCAACCGGAGTTTTCCTTTTGGTTTTTCTTTCATACCCGGGTACATGAATATTCCGCCCTTGATCAGATTACGGTGAACATCGCTGACCATACTACCAATATAACGCTGGGTATAGGGACCTCCGTTTTCTTTATTCTTCTGCTGGCAGAGATTGATGTATTTCCGCACCCCTTCCTCATACTGGAAAAAGTTTCCATGATTCACGGAATATATTTTTCCGAACTCCGGTGTTTTGATATCCGGATGGCTGAGGCAGAACTCGCCGATGGACGGATCGAGCGTAAAACCGTTTACGCCCCGGCGGGTAGCGTAAACCAGCATGGTACTGCTTCCGTAGATAACATATCCCGCCGCGATTTGCCGGATACCGGGCTGCAGGAAATCTTCCTTCTTGCAGGGCTTGCCCAGTTCACTGACGCGACGGTACACAGAGAATATGGTTCCTATCGATACATTCACATCAATATTACCGCTGCCATCCAACGGATCAAAGAGTACAACATATTTCGACTGGTTACTTACTTCGTCATCAAAGACTACAATATCGTCCATTTCTTCACTGCCAATGCCCGCGCAGCTGATTCCGTGCCGCAACACGCCCATCATCTGGTTATTGGCAAAAACATCCAGTTTTTTCACCTCTTCACCCTGAACGTTCACACTTCCATGGTCACCCAGGATATCCACCAGTCCGGCTTTGTTCACTTCCACATTGATCCGCTTGGCAGCCAGTCCGATATCCCGGAGCAGGCTGCTCAGTTCTCCCGTTGCCTTGGGAAAATTTCTTAATTGCTGAATGGTAAATTCGTCCAGGGTTAATACCTGTCTGTTAATTGAACTCATATAGCAGTCGTTTATCGTTGGGACAAATGTAATAGCAAAACATCTCTAATTGCAAACGATGTGTGCTGAAAACACATATACCGGCCTATATTTGCCAGCAAATCTTTCCCGCACATGAAGGTGTTTAAATTCGGAGGTGCCAGTGTTAACAGCATTGACAGAATAAAGCAGGTTGCGAATATACTAGGCAGTTACCAGCAGGATGATCTTCTTATCGTGATATCGGCCATGGGCAAAACGACCAATGCATTGGAGAAAGTTGCCGAAAGCTTTTACGCAGGAAAAAAAGAAGAAGCCCTGTTGCTGTTCCACCAGGTAAAAGAACAGCACCTTACAACGGCCAAATATCTGCTCGTTACCCGTTACCTGGAATGTGAGCAGACCCTGACAAATTTTTTCACTGAAGTGGAATGGTTGCTGCACGACAAACCGGTAAGAGGATTTGATTACTATTACGACCAGATCGTTTGTGCAGGTGAACTTCTATCCACTGCCATTGTCAGTGCCTACCTGAACGAAACAGGGATCAGCAATACCTGGATTGATGTGAGAGACATACTCAGAACCGATGATAACTTCAGGGACGCCAATATTGACTGGTCATTTTCACAGCAGCAGGTTGACCGCTTTGTAAAGCCCTTATTTCAAAAAACCCGCCACCTGATCACCCAGGGCTTCATTGGCGCCACCGATGAAAACGAAAGTACAACCCTCGGCCGCGAAGGAAGTGACTATACAGCTGCTGTTTTTGCCAACCTCTTAAATGCAGAGAGCCAGACCATCTGGAAGGATGTGGCCGGCGTAATGAATGCCGACCCCAAAAAGTTTCCGGATGCGGTCCTCATTAATGACCTCAACTACTCGGAAGTGATTGAGATGGCCTATTACGGAGCGCAGGTAATCCACCCAAAGACCATCAAGCCACTACAGAACAAGGGAATTCCCCTTTATGTAAAATGTTTCCTGGACCCGGCTCTTCCAGGTACCGTGATACACAACCAACCGGTTAACCACCTGCCTCCCATTATAGTCATCAAAGAAAACCAGGCTCTGCTGCAGCTGAAATCCAAAGACTTTTCATTTGTCGGGGAAAAGCCGGTCGGCCAGTTATATCATCTCTTTGAACAATTGTCTGTAAGACCAAACCTCACTCAAAATGGTGCCATCAGTTTTACTTTTTGCCTGGACGACCATCCTGAAAAAATCCAGCAACTGGCATTGGAGGCTTCGGACATATTTGATGTTACGGTTGAAAAGGGGCTGAAACTGCTTACCATCAGGCATTACGAACCGGGTCTGCTGTCTACCCTGATCGGAGAAAACAAGGTAGTAATTCAGCAGCAGACCCCGGATACCGTGCAGGTATTGATGAAACAGGAAAATTAATTTTACTCAATGCCCTCATAGAACCTGATGCCGGCTAACGTCCATCTTTCCTTAAGTGAAGCCAGGGCTTTTACAAAGTCCTCATAGTTTTTTGCCGTTTTGGGTGTCCATCCCACTTCAGCATAGGCCGCTAATCTGGGAAAGACCTGCAGGTTCATTTTATCCACTGTCGGAATCCATTCACCCCACATCTGGCAGCCTGTACCCAATATCCTGGGGATGTATTCTTCTTTCAGGCCTTCGGGTACAGGATCAAATGAATAAGCTTTTGAAAGGGGAATTGATTTGTAGTTATAATCAAGATATGTCATGGAATGAACTGAGTTAACCACATCGTATCCATCCGAAACTGCTTTTTGCACCAGGTCGAGGCTACCCTTCCAGAAATGAATGATGGCCGACTTTGCAAGGGTTTGTTCAACTTTTACATCCTCCTGTTTTTGCCATTCGTGCACATTTCCTCCCAGGATTTCATTCCAGCCCATCATCCTGAAACCATTCTTATCAATAAAATTAGATATCCTTGTAGTAAAGAAAATCTGCAGATCGGCAGGAGTATTAAGGCCTTCCCTTTTCATCATCTCCTGCATCATCTGGGAGTTCTTCCAGGCCTCGAATTTCACTTCATCCCCACCTATATGAACGATCCCGGAAGGAAATAAAGTAAACACTTCACTCAAAACATCATTCAAAAACTGGTAAACCCGAGGATCAGCCACATTATAGGAATCCTCCATAATTCCGAATGTAACCGCAACCTCGTTGGTTGTGCCCAGGGTTCCCAGCCAGGGATATGCGGCTATGGCGGCCATTGCGTGGCCGGGCATTTCAATTTCCGGAACAACTTTGATATGTCTTTGAGCTGCATAGCTGACAATTTCCTTTATCTGATCCTGCGTATAAAAACCGCCATGAGGAACACCAGTGCGCTCTTCACTCCTGCGGCTGGTTTGGGTATTTTTTCTGAACCCACCCACCTTCGTTAGTTCCGGGTATTTTTTTATTTCAATTCTCCAGCCCTGGTCATCAGTGAGATGCCAATGGAATACATTCATTTTTACCATGGCCATCTGGTCAAGCAGGTTTTTGACTACTTCCATACCCTTAAAATGTCTTGACTCATCCAGCATAAAAGCTCTCCATTGAAAGCGGGGTCTGTCTGATATTTCCAGAACTGGAATATTAATTTCCTGACCCGGTTGGGCCCTGAACTCAAAACCAGCAGGAAGCAATTGCCTTAGGGTTTGTATAGCATAGAAAATACCGGAATTGCCGGCAGCTTCAATTACTATACCATGCTTCCGGGATGAAAACCGATATCCTTCATTACCCAATTCATTGTTCAGCTTTTGGTTCAGTTTCAGGACAATTCCGAGGCCTTTATTCTTTACGGAGATTTTTTTACCGAATCCTTTTCCTAATATCCCGGCGAGGTAGGCCGCTTCTGGTCTGGTTGCATTGCCGGAAATAATTGAAACTTCGCCGGTAAGGATAAAACTCCCCTGCCCCTCTACCACATGGGCGGGCCTTGGAATAATGCCAATTCCTGCTGATGCCTGCCGGGTAAGAACCACCAGGAGAATGAATGTAAATAATAAATTAACTGATTTCACAACTGAATGTTTTGATAGATAATTGAATTATTGAATGCTGAAACCTGAAATAATCATCTCGGTTTCCTTAAGGTCTGAAGGTGGATTGCCCCTGAACAGCCACAGATTTATTTTTGCCTTTTCATCCACATCCGGGGGGATATCTGTTCCCGTATAGGACCATTTCTGAATAATATCAGCAGCAGACGGCAGTTCGGCCGAATGGCCCTGGTAGCTGGCAAAATCAATCCGATCAGGTTGCCAGTTAAACCAATGTGTTGATTTTTCACTGGCCAGGTTAAGGAAGTACCTGCGCTTATTCTGGGTTTTATCACTGGGCTGAATGGCAAACTGGGAATCCATATTACCATCTACGCTCCATTTGGAGAATTCGATATCAATTTCTTCTGAATCGTTTTTATAAGTAAACAAACCAGCCACTACATTTTTATCCAGGCTGTCTACCCGGCTGTCCACGCGGAATATATAACGACCATAACTGTACGAATTTACCAGCGTAACTTTGGCACAATACCATTTCCCGCCCCTGTTGGTAATTCGCAAATGCAATCTTCCCTCTTTATCAAGCCAAACATTATCTGTTGAATTTGAAAAAAAGTTTGGCCCGGGTCCCTGTTTAATGCTGCCGCCTGATTCCACGACCCAGTCATAACCCGCAAATTTAATGATCCGCTTGCCATTGACCATTGTGTCAACAGGCTCCGGCAATTTGTCTTTTGAACTGCAATTCATTGCAGAAAACATTGCCAAAAGGATTACCGATAGCCTTAAAGTTTTCATGGTACGTAAATTATTTTTTAGAAAAAACTATTTTCCCTGACTTGATTGTATGAAGTATTTCAATGCCCTGTGCGCCCATTTTAAACAAAACAAAATCGGGTCCGGATCCGATTGAGAAGGGGATTCTCCTGCCTGCCTGTAAATATTCCATTGGTTTCAGGGATGCCATGTTCCAGGCTTCGCTGGCCGGAAGAATATTTTTCAGAATCAGTTGGTTCACTCCCTGCAATAAGGATTGTGCTGATCCGGCAAGGGTTTCGGGCTTATCCCGGATAAATAATTTTCCTTCGGGGCTAAGCTCTACCTCTCCGCCGATATGGCTTGAATACACACCTGGAGCCAATCCTGTAAAGCCGGTTGCGTCACTGACCAATAATGTCTTTTCGGGTTTTACCTTAATAAAAACTTTCAATACTGAATCCGGCAAATGAAACCCATCGGCAATTATACTAGACCAAAGCCCGTCTGAGGCAAGTTGTTCCCAGATATAATTATTGTGCCGGTGCATCGAATGATGGCAGCCATTTCCAAGATGAGTTGATAAACTTGCGCCGGCAGAAACAGCCTCTTTAATCTGGTCGGCAGTTGCAGTTGTATGGCCAATGGCCACTTTTACATCATGCCGCACGCATTGTTCTATAAATCGGGCAGAACCCGGCCATTCCGGCGATAAGGTGATGATTTTAATTTTCCCTTCTGCTGCCTCCTGCCATTGTTCAAAAAGGTTCCAGTCCGGTGACCGGACATATTCCTTACTGTGAGCGCCGCGCGGACCATCTTCAGCGGAAATGAAAGGGCCTTCGAGGTGAATTCCACCGATAGACAGGTTCACCTGGTCGGATTCCCTGCAGGCGGATACAATACATTTTAAGGCTTGCCTGATCTTTTGGTCCGAGTTGGTGATAACCGTGGGAAAATAGGTAGTCACCCCCTGCTCCCAAAGAGATTCAGTAATCTGTTTTATTTCAACGCCCGAAATCGGCAAGGTATTAAAGTCAAACCCTTTGAATCCATTCACCTGAAGATCCACCAGTCCGGGAGCAATATATGGAAGGGATTCCACCGATACCCCTAAAGCATGACTTTCACCAATCAGTTCCCGCTCGCTGAATTCCAGTTTAACGGGATCTCCTGTCAGAAAATTTATGCCGGTGATGTTCATCTTTATTTATTAACAACAGGTTTGGCAATCAAGGTAAGAAACCCGGTGGTGGTAGATGAAAGCTTTTCAATCTTTAATAAACCCAGCCCGATATAAAGTACCAGGGAAGCAAAAATCGGACTGCCGACCTCAACAGCCAGGCTGATACCGGGAAAAAATTTAAGTGCAATAAAAGTGAGGATACCTCCAATGATTGAACTAATGGCAGCCACACTTCCGCTATTTTTAAAAACAGGCAAAAGCCCGAGTATCATTGGGATGGAGATGGTCCCTATCAACGCAGCAAACCATGAAATAATCAGGCCGAATACACCTCCGAAATGGCTGGCATTTACTGCAACTACAACAGTCAGGAAGGTAAAAAGAAATGTAATAATCCTGGCCAGTGTCAGCATCTTTGCCGCTGAATAAGTCCTTACATTTTTGAACATTACGGGAATTATATCCCTTGTGATCACTGCGGAAATAGTATTGGAATCAGCAGAAATCATTGATAGGGTATTGGCGAACATCGCGGCCAGTACCAGTCCCACCAGGCCAGCAGGTAAAAATTTAATGGCCATCATTCCATAGGACATGGTGGGGTCTGCTAAATCCGGAAATATTAAGGGCGCAGCAAACATCGGGAACATCAGTACAAGCGGCCATAACAGGTATAAAATGGAAGATAGAATTCCTGCTTTTCTTGCTTCCTTGCCAGAAGAGGCAGAAATAAACCTTGTTGCAAGATGCCAGGTTCCGCCACTGTAGCTGAAAAAATCAATGACCAGCATAGCGAGGGCAAACTTAATTGTATACGGGTGATTAAATAATTGTGAATGTGATTCAGGCAAACGGTCCCAAATGGTGAAAACTCCCGCAGCACCATCACCGACCTGCCTGATGATCAGAACAAACATGGTAATGCCGGCAAAAAACTGCACGATAAACTGGGCGAAATCATTCCATACATCGGCCCACAAACCTCCTACAATGGTGTAGATCAAGGCGACTCCCCCGGCCAGCAGGATACCGGCTATCAGGGGCGCACCGGTAAAAATATTGAGCAGAATTGCAATAGCAGCCAGCTTGCCACCTATGTCAAATATCTTGATGATGGAACCGCTCCAGGCAATGATCTGCTGTGTACTGACATTATATCTTACGCGGAGGTATTCTGTTGGGGATTGTATTCCCATGTTAATCCTCAGTTTTGCCCATCGGGGAGCAATTAAAAGTGCAGCTATAAATGTAGTAAAGGCTACTGCGCATGCCCACCAAATGTAAATAGTCAGTCCGTGGGTGTAAGCGATTCCCGCATATGCAACAAATACAGCGCCACTATACCCTGAAACATGGTGGGATACTCCGGCAAGCCACCAGGGCAGTTTACCGCCTGCCGTAAAAAAATCAGCAGCATTACCGACCCGCTTAAAGGCAACAAACCCAATAACAATCAGGATCAAAAAATAGATTCCCAGTACAACCCAATCAATAAATTGCATATATCAGAATTGATATTATTAGTAATTTTTTGGCAGAAAGGATTTTATATACGTCTCAGCATACCTTTGTCCAAGTATTCTCTGTGATGGGGAGTCAAAATGGATATTGTCTTCCCTTGGTTTTAAATCGCCCGTTTCAACCAATGCATTGAATTTATTTAATACTGAAACTTTCCGGATGATTTCATTGATCGAACTCCAGTTTTGCCGCATCTCCTCCTTAACAGTATAGGACCCCAATTCTCCCATGATTACAGGAAGTGATTGATCACCTGCATACCCGCGAAAAAAACTGAACAGTTCCTGCAGGTTTTGCTCATACAAAGGGATCTTTCCCGCTGTGGCATCACTTTCACCCTGGTGCCAGAGTATTCCTTTTAAAATACCATACTTTTTTGCCAGGTCAGCCTTCTCCATGAAATTAGATTTCAGGCGTACACCATTGAACGCTGAATCATTCAGCCAGTATTTGATTGAACTCCCTCCCACCGCCGTGGGTAGTAACAAGATGACTGTATTGGAGTCAATCTTATCGATTAAATTCCGCGCAAAAGACATCCCGCAATCAAGCCCGGTAAGCTTCGGCTGGTAAAAATGCAGGGGCTCTTTTGCTTCGATCAATTTGTTTTCCTTATTGATCGTCAAAATGCGCGGGTGGGAAACAGTATCCCCGGGTTCAACCAGGCCACGACCTGCCATATTGGACTGCCCTGCCATGATAAATACCCAAACTCTTTCCTTTGGTGGAAATTCCCGGACCTGTACCACCTGCCTGGGGAAATTGGCAGTTCGTGCAGCAGAGTCCTGGCCCAATGAAAGCAAAGGGGAAAATACTACCAGAAATACTATCCTTCTCATTTTTCAGATTTGATTTATTCTACCTGATCCGGGATATCCGTTGAAAAAGAACTTCCAGTTTCTGGTTCCTGATCAGGTTCTGTTCCCTGATCTCTTCCTCATGCAGAAATCCTTTGTTCAGGTCATAAAAACGACGATCGAGGGTTTTCGATGCGCTTCTCAATTTTTCAAGCCGCGGAACCAGTGTTTTTGCCTTGCTGCGATTGAAATCCGCCGAATTATATACTGCTTCAATTTCCTTAAAATCTAGGTAAAAACCCCTCAGGTCGAACATCAGCCGGTAATGTTCAAATTCTTTTTGGTTCCTGAGAGGCATTAGTTCTTTCAATATTTTTCTTGCTGTATCATTCTTAATTCGCAATCCTGATATTTCTGAAACTGCGTCTGGCCTTGTTATAACAACCTGTTTGGGATCCGTCGTAATTGCCTGCCAGAATCTTTGACGATCATTTTCCTTAAGTCCGAACCTTTCCTCCGCATAGCGTTTAACGAAAGCTTCAGGATTTATGGGATCCAGTGTTTTTAATGCCTCTGCAAACGAAGCCACCAATATCCTGAAAGCAGATAAAGGGTAATTATTCCTGACCTGGAGCATGTCCACCAGTTCATAACCACTATCCCATGTAAATCCATACAATCCAGAGGTTGACCATGAGGTCATAACCATTCCCTGATAGCCTGCCTTTCTTGAATAGGGAATAAAATCCCGTTGATTATTGAAATGTTTTTCCCATTCAGTAACATACCAGTTGTCGGGATGGCTTCGGATGGAAGGCGATCCCCAAAAAGTAAATCCCTTGGCCTGAACATTCGATATATCGCCGAAATGATTTGTTTTCCAGCCGTAATTCCAATCGATGAAAATAGTTTCCTTTGGAAGTTCTGATGCTGCTTCCGGATATTTCAACAGTATATCTGCCCACATGATCGGTGTTTTCCCCATTTTCACAATGGTTTGGGTGATCATTTTCATGTAGTCGACGAAGAGTTTTGATTTACCCACGGCAGCTGCCTTCTTTGAGCAGTCCTTACAATGCCCCAGCAGGTAGGTTTCATCGCCTCCGATATGGATAAACTTTGAAGGATGAGTGGATGCCAGGTCCTTAAATAGATCTGAAAAAAGCAGACTGTCACCTTCTGTTTTAAGCGGGCAAATCTGTGAAATATCTTTTCGCTCCTCCTTTAAATGGCTGTATCTGTCGTTCCTCAGGATATATTCCACATGGCCGAAGCACTGCTGAAGCGGGATTACATCCATTCCAAGCTGGCTGCAATAATCAATAAAGGATTTGACTTCTTCCCTTGTATAAGCATACTTGTTTGAAATCGTCGCATGTTTATCGTATGGATAAGATGCTTCCCACTCCATGACCAGGGTATTAATCCCAAAAGAAGCCAGCTCTCTGGCAAAATTTCTGAGTGCTTGCGGTGTCATGACCTGGATCCGCAGATCAATATGAAAACCTTTTACCTTGAAATCATCCGAACTTTTAAGTTGCGCAAATGAGGCAGGAGCAATCAATACTATCAGCAATATTGAATAGAACAATTTCATCATTCTATCAGACAATTGTTTTAATCGCATCTATGGATTTTTTAAAATACTTCAAATAATTGTCGGGACTGACGATTCAAAACACTAAGTTTTGGAGAGTCGGGATTCTTTATCAGCAGTATGGTTTTCGCTGAATCGCCACTGTTTATTTCAAGCCCGATCCCATCTTCAGTTATTTCCCGGGAAATCTTAACCTGGGAAAGGTCATCGACGCCCGGCATAAAAACCACCACTGAATGAACCAGTCCCTCACCTGCAAATTTTAGTGAAGCCATGGGTGCTGAACTGTCCTTCCCATTTAAACTTAATATGCCTTCCTCAATAGAAAGAGAACCAATCATTGATGGATCTGCAGGAAGAATGGCCAGTGAACTTTTACCAGGCAACAGAAGAGCTTTCCTTTTCTCATGCACAGATACTTCAGTAGGACTAAAATGAAAAAGCACTTCATAGTTATGTTCACCGGAAGCGTCAAATCGATCGTAAAGTACCAGAAATTTATTTTTTACAAGAACCAGGCTCCTGCTCCAGGATACGGTATTATTCACTGATTCCGTGGCAGGTGAAATCATACGGCAATAATTTAGGGAATCCGTCTCTCCCCAGTTAACTATCCTGTTTCCTGTATTTCTTTTACCAACCCACAATAGTTTACCGGAGGTAGCCTCATCTGATTTCCCATCGATCAACACGGTGTTATGGGCACGGGAGGTACGGTACCAGCTAACCAGTTTCGGGTTATCATAATTGGGACATCCACTGTCTGTTAAAACAGGAGAGCCGTTAAGCCAGAAATTGAACGCCAGCCGGCCAGCATGTGCATGTGCCCCGATCACGGAAGCCGGATAAGCAAGAAGGTACCACGAATTTCCAGAACCCTCTCGCCTGATAATACCTAATTGTGTATCGGGGAAATATGTTGATTTACCCTTAAGTGACCTCCTGTTTTTCGCCAATAATTCATTAACGGTGGCAAGTATCGTTCCTGTAGGCATTTCGAAGGAATCGTTAACCTGTGGCATGGTTGCATTTGGCTGTGACACGCTGGCTATATAAGCAGCCATTTTTTCCAGCCCGGGCAATAAAGCGGAAGGATACCTGATATTATTCTGTTTACACAACAGGTAAGTGTCTCTGAATATATGTGTTTCAAAAGGATAGTATCCGAACATATACTCAACATTCCCACCGTCTTCAAAGAAAGCCTTATCAAGATGATGGGAAAGAATCCTCATACCATTTTCCCGAAGTGCTTCTGCCTGTTCAAAAGACGGAAATAAAACCCCCAGGTATAACATAGCCAAGCCACCGTGTGACTGGTGGTTGAACTCATTCAAAGGAGCCTTTCCAAAACCATTGAGAAGAATATCCGCATGCTCTTTCAAAGATTCGGTAATTATTTTTTTCTGGTCTTCAGTAAGTCCTTTTTCAGTAAGGTAATAACACCAGGACCAGTGGATGGACCGCCAGGCAACCTGCATATCCCGCCAGTTAAAGGTTTTTCGGTGTGAGTCTGGCAAACGCGGATTGTCTGTTACCCACCTGGATATTAACTGCATCATGTCATCCAGGTAGGATTGGTCGCTGGTAAGGAAATACAAACGGGCCAGTGAAGGCAAAAAATAGAACCGGTTTAACCATACACTTTTTTCCAGTTCTGTTTTCTCATACAATGACCAGTTTATTGGGGTTCCATATACATCCTGGAGCCGGCCTTGCCTGATTTTTTCAACGATCTGTGAATCATCCTCCGTGCCAAATATTTCAGTGTGTACAAATTTACCCCCCTGGTCCTTGGGTATAAAGTCACCGAAATTATAAATGGGAATATGCCTGAAAAAAGGAAAGACAGGCCTGCCTGTATCAATGGGGGAATCCAGGAAATTTTCCCCCAAAATGCCAGGCAATGCAAGGCCAGGCAGGGAACCACTGAACAATAATCCGGCACTTCCCCCTGCAATTCTTTTCAAGAATAATCTCCTTTTTGACAGCATGGCTTAAACTTGTTTTGAAGGTTGAAACAGGAATGAATCCATATCAAAATAAAATTTACAATTTGAATGTTGCTGTAGTATTGTAGCCGGACACTCCTTAGTTACTGGTAAATTCAGGGTATTATAAACAGCATTCCGTTTGCTTTTGCCCGGTACCATACAAAAAAGATAGCTGGCATTCATTAATACGGGAATAGTGAGGGTAAGTGCCATTTCAGGCACATCTTCCAGCCGGGAAAAACATTTTTCATTTACCTGTTGCAGGCGGCTTTCCAGGTCAAGCTTTACTTCTTTAATAATTTCAGGGTCCCTGAAGTCAGCAATGGAAGGATCATTAAATGCGATATGCCCGTTCTCCCCAATCCCAAGGCAGACAATATCAACAGGTGCGGCAGAAATCAATCCGGAGAACCTTTCAATTTCCCCGGCAACATCAGCGCCACTATTGATGAAATGAACGTTTTTACATTTTACTTTCGAAAACAGCCTGCTATTCAGGTAGGATGAAAACAGTTGGTGGGCATTGTCATTCAGCCCTATATATTCATCCATATTAAAAGCCGTGATCCTGTTCCATTCAATCTTCGCTGAACCCGAAAGATAGTCCAGGGTTTCATTCTGCGAAGGGGCCGCGGCAAAGATCATACGGATTTCCGGCCTGGTTTCAAGAAGTTCGATAATCATCTTTTCGATATCCATGCCGGCTGTTCTCCCCAATTCTTCACGTGAGGGCAGGACGTTAACATCCAGCCAATAGTTTTTGAAATTTTTCATTGTCGGTTAAAGTGGAAAGGGAAAAAATATTCCCTTTCCATCATAAAAGAATATAAAGAAATTAATAGACTTACTTGGCAAGATAAACGATATCGGCAGTAACATGGATCACACCGTTGGTAGGCTGGAGATTGGAAGTAATAATCGTCCAAACCTTTTTGGTACCCTGGTTGATGAGTCCCTGGTAACTTGAATTGTGGGATAAATACATGGTTTGCCCATTTTCTGTCTCATATGCAATAGGGTTATCCTTTGGAAGAAGTGCCGGATCCGAAAACAATACTTTGGCCTTAACAATATGGTAAGCCAGCATTGTCCTTAGGGAATCAACGGGTATTGATGAGATACCCTCATATTTCTTTGCCTTGAATAATGACCTGAAAGCACTGTTCCGGGGCACAATAAAAGTATATTCAGTTGTACCTGAATAATATTGCTGAAGTCCGGCAGCTGTAACAGCTTCTTCCATCAATGACAAAGAATCCTTTTGCTGGATATACTCCCAGGCATTTATTCCGAGCTTATCGTTGGGGGCACTGTACTGATACTTAAAATTTTCCTTTACACATCCTGTTACAACTATAGACAGGATGGCTGCAATGGCCACCACCTTAAGTGACCTGCCATTGTATAATTTATTTATATTTTTCACTGTGCATTCATTTGGGTTATTAAAAAATCACATCTGCTTACCTGTAATATTCGTTCTGCACCATATTGGGATTTTTGTTCAGCACATCAATAAAGATGGGCCAAACCAGGTTGCGTTCATCACTGAGTCCGTTGATCGGCCCCATGGTGGATATAGCCTTGCCTGTCCTTACCAGGTCGAACCAGCGATGGCCTTCGAAAGCAAGCTCCACCGATCTTTCATGAAGGATTGCAGACTCCAGGTCTCCATATTTTTCTATTGCTTCTGTATCACTTGCAAATTCTGGCACCCCTGCCCTCTTCCGGATCTTATTTAACAATTCCAGCGCTTTGGAAATATTATCTGCCCCACCGATTGCATTTAGGGCTTCGGCCCTGAGCAGCATGATATCAGCCAGGCGCAGCAGCACTATATTTTGCTTGGAAGGGGTTGACACTTCATCGCTGACGCCTTTACCGAGGAATTTCCAGATGGCTTTTGGTTCAACCAGGGTTGTGTCATACAGATAGGAAATGCGTTTATCACCAGCTTCGTATGAAGATTTAAACTTTTCAGAGGGGGTATAAATGGCGTATGAACCAATGGCATAAAGAACGCGAAGGGAATTTGTTTCCGTATCATTATAGCCCACTTCAAAAATGCTTTCTTTTGAATAACTGGTGGTAAAGATTTTCGACCAGTCGTCCATTGATGAAACCAGCCCGTACAAGCTATTATTAAGCACCAGTTCTGAAGTTGCCAGGGCTTCACTGTATTTTTTCCGCCACATATACACATGTGTCAGCAGTGCATTTGCGCCCCCACTGGTGAACATGATCCTGTCGTTGGAATTATTAAACTTAGCCACGCAATTTGCTGCAGCAAATTTCAGGTCTTCTTCAATTTGGTCCAGAACCAGTTCCTTTTTAGTTTTTGTCACAAAAATATCCTGCTCTGTAGAGGTATATGGTTCTGTAATTAAAGGCACATCACCCCAGATCCGTACGAGATAGAAATAAGCCAATGCCCTCAGGGCCCTGGCCTGCCCGATCAACTGGGCGCCCCCGCCTTCGTTACCATATACACCCGGGATGTATTTCACTGCAAAATTCGCCCTGCTGATCATGGAGTAAAGTGCGGCCCAGTTGGCTGAACTGGCCGTTTCATTCAGGTTGTTCTGCATTAACACCAGTCCTTCTCCCGATTGAGCTGTCTTAACATTGTCAGCCCTGCCTTCTCCCCAATAGGCAAAATTCATTCTGAATACAGATTGCGCCGCATCATAAATGCCATATACACCAGCCTGCGCATCGCTGGGGGTTTTATAGAAATCCTGCGCCGAAAAACTACTGACCGGACTTTTTTCAAGAACTTTTTTTGTGCACGAGAACATCATGAAGGACATTCCGATTAACCCTATGGCTTTGATATATTGTAATTTCATTTTTCTCGTTTTTAGAATTCAACATTTAATCCCAGAATAAAAGTGCGGCTTTGCGGGTAGGATCCGTCATCCACGCCAATCCTGAGTCCGCTATAGGAACTTACATCAGGATCATAACCTGTGTAATTTGTCCAGGTAAGCAGGTTCTCCCCGGAAGCATACAATCTCAGGGCATTAATATTTAAACGGTTAATAATGGCGCGGGGGAAGTTATATGCGATGTTTACATTTTTCAAGCGGAGGTAAGAACCATCTTCTACCCAGCGATCAGATACCCGGTTATATTCGTTACCCATTGGATCATTTCGGATAGGTCTCGGATAATTTGTTACATCGCCCTGCTTTCTCCAGCGGTTCAATGCATCTCTTGAAACATTATTATAGGCAAAAACCCAGTTCCTCATCATGTTCAGATTGCTGTAGATATCATTTCCATAGGAAAACTGGAAGAACACACCAAGGCTGAAGCTCTTGTATGTAAAATTGTTGGTAAGTCCGCCGGTGAATTTTGGTTGCGCATTTCCTATGATCTGTTTGTCCCGGGGATCTATGATGTTGTCACCATTCAGGTCATGCCAGATCGGGTCTCCGCCCCTGAACAATTTTCCGTTGGAGGATCCATTTTTCACCTGGTTCTTATTGTCTTCATCACGGGAATAAACCCCAAGGAACTTATATCCATAGAATGCGCCGATTGGCTGGCCCACCTGCAGGATATGATAGGTACCGTTCTGAATAAATCCATTGGTCAGAACCTCTTCCGGCAGGCTTACAATTTTGTTCCTGTTCAACCCAATGTTGAAATTGGTGTTCCATTTGAACTCACGAATAAAGTTCTTGGTGTTCAGGGAAAATTCAAATCCTTTGTTCCGGATATCACCAATATTCCGGGTGATATAATTGAAACCGGAGGTTTCAGGAATCGGCACTGCAAACAACAGGTCGGATGTATTCTTCACATATGCATCAGCGGTAAAGTTGATCCTGTTATTGAACAGAACCAGGTCAATACCCAGATCGTATTGGGTGGAGGTTTCCCAGGTCAGTTTTTTATTTGGCATGACTACAGGTGACGCGCCTGAATTGGTGAGGTAATTTGTACCGATGGCAAATTCACCCTGTGCCGTATAGTTACCAATTGCTTCATTACCGGTTTGTCCATAACTAAACCTGAGCTTACCGTCATTAAGAAAGTCGAATCCTTTCATGAAGGATTCATCAGAAAATCTCCAGGCAGCGGAGGCGGAGGGAAAATAACCGAACCGGTTTTCATCCCCGAACCTGGAAGATCCATCAGCCCTGAAGTTGGCCTGGAACAGGTACTTGCCGTCAAAACCATAAGTCATCCTGCCAAAGTAGGAAACCAGGCCATGTTCTACGGTTGTGTTTACAGCCTGGTTGGAAATTGTACCGGCACCATTTAAGGTCTGGATATTATCGCTTGCGAAATAAATTCCATCGAGGCCGGTGGTTTCCCTTTTCCATTCCTGCTGACTAAAGCCCGCAAGTGCCGACAATTCATGCACCTTATTAATTGTCTTGTTATAAGTGAGGTAATTCTCATTTGCCCAGGTAAGGTTTCCTATCGCCCTTACACTGCCGGTGTTATAACCCGGACGGTAATCCACCGTGCTGGGATAGAATTCATCTTCTTTCATGGACAAATAATCCAGGCTGATATTGGTACGGAACTTCAGACCTTCCATGATTTTATATTCCAGGAACTGGTTGCCAATAATCCGGTTGGTTATATTCAGGTGGGTTACGTCTTCTGCCAGGCCAATTGGATTTCTTTTACCATTAAAGTAATTGATTGGCGACCCGTCGGGGTAAGTCAGGGAATAAATAGGCGGTCTTACAAGGATGGATTGAACCAGGCTATGGTTACCTGTTCCTGCCGCATTGATACGGTTATTGGCGCCATGGGTGAAACTTAAGTTTATTCCGGCCTTCATCCTTTGGGTCACATCAAAATCAGTATTGATACGGGTGGTAATTCTTTTATAATTGGATGCCAGGAAAATTCCATCCTGGTCAAGGAGCGAAGTACTAAGGGCATACCTCGCCGCATTGTTCCCCCCGCTTACAGACACATCGAGCTGGTTTTGCTTTGCAGTCCGGTACATAAGACTTTGCCAGTCTACATCCCCGTTATTCATCGGGTTAAGGGAATCAATGGCTGTCCAGTGTGGCTCAGACGGGCTGGTTGCTCCGTTATAATCATCCAGGTTTTTATAGCTATCAATGATGATATCCCGCCATTCTGAAGCATTCAATACATCCAGCTGGCGACCTATTTTACTGATACCCGTATAAAACTTGACATTTACTTTGCCTTTTCCAACCTTGCCATGCCTGGTGGTGATTAGAATCACCCCGTTTGCCGCCCTGGATCCATAAATGGAAGTGGAAGCTGCATCTTTTAATACTTCAATGGATTCGATATCACCCGGATTTATATCCGCCAATGGGTTCAGTCCATGTGATTCAAATCCATTCAACTGGGAAACCGAGCCCGATTCAACAGGCACCCCATCTATTACATACAAAGGATCGTTCCCGGAATTCAGGGATGACTGTCCCCTTACGGTAATCGAAATTCCGTCACCCGGCGCACCGGAATTGGAAACAACCTGCACCCCTGCAACCCTTCCCTGCATCGCAGACATAAGGTCTTTTACGGGAGTGTTCTCAATGGTTTTGGCATTTATGGAGGAAATAGCTCCTGTTATATCCCGCTTTTTTTGCTGGCCATAACCTACTGCCACTACTTCATCCAATTCCGAAACGGCCCTGGTCATCCGGATGTTTAGTTCCCGGCGGGGCCCTACTTTAATTTCCTGTTGCTGGTATCCTATATAGGAAAACACCAATACAACATCGGGAGAAGAAACAGTAAGGGAAAATATTCCCTCTGCGTTCGATTTCACACCGGCTGTGGTTCCTTTAACAAGGATATTAACGTCTGGTAAAGGTCGTCCGGTTTCGCCGTCAATAATTTTCCCGGATACCGGCGCTTGTTGGGTAATGGCATCGGGCCTTCCAGCAAAAGCCTTCCCTGCAAATAACCCTGGAAGCAAACAAAACAGAATAATGGTGAGAATTTGTTTTCCCGGCGGGAAAAGATGGATGGAGTGATTTTGTCTCATAACTGCAATTGTTAGTTTGGCCAATCTGAAAAATGGGCAATAATGGTTTTCACTCGTTCCGGCTAATAGAAATGATATGGTAGAGATACCAACCCAATGTTGTTAGTGCAGTTGCATCAGATGATCTTAAAAAAGAGCCTTAACCAAAAAATTTCCTTAACCGAACCGAAGCATAATCAAATCTATTAAAAAATATTTAACACACAAACGTTTTCACAATTTATTTTAATTTCACAGGAAATTTTATAGACATCGACCCTCACTGATGAAAATATTATTTTTAATCATTTGATTTACATATTTTTACAAAATCAAATAATCATCAATTCAGCAAAATCAAGTTCAATATTTCACACAAACGTTTGCGTAAATATTTCCAAAAATGACAAATTCCAGAATAACCATAAAAGACCTGGCGGAGCGATTGAACCTTTCCATCTCCACCATTTCCCGGGCACTGAATGACCATCCAAGCATTGGGAAAAAAACAACCAAAGAGGTAAAAAAACTTGCCCGTGAGCTTGGCTTTACACCAAACACGATGGCTTCCAACCTTCGCCGTAATAAGACCCAGAGCATCGGTGTAATTGTACCCAGAATAGATAT
This sequence comes from Flavihumibacter stibioxidans, assembly GCF_014332695.1. GTDB lineage: Bacteria > Bacteroidota > Bacteroidia > Chitinophagales > Chitinophagaceae > Flavihumibacter > Flavihumibacter stibioxidans. The sequence continues at coordinate 600,398 of NZ_MBUA01000001.1, forward strand.
TCATTTTCATTCCCACGTTATCAGTGGCATTGAGGAAACTGCTTACCGGCTGGGTTATAATGTCACCATTTTCCAATCAAGGGATTCCCTGGAGAGGGAAATAGCAGTTACTGAAATCCTGCAGGCAAAAAGAGTAGAGGGTGTGATTGCATGCCTGGGTTTGGAAACCACCGACAGCCGGCATTTTGCGCGGTTTAATGAGATTAAAATTCCGCTGGTATTTTATGATCGGGTAAGCAAGGACGTTGAATCAAGCAAAGTGATCATTGATGATTTTGATGCAGCCTTCAGGGCAACAGAGCATCTGATCAACACAGGCTGCAGAAATATTGCCCATATTGCCGGAAACCGGAACACTGACATTTTTAAAGCCAGGGTTAAAGGCTATAAAGCCGCCCTGCTAAAACACGATCTGGAGGCTAACGAAAACCTCATTCAGTACACTTCAGAACTTAGTTATGAAGAAGGTGCAACCTGTGCGAAAAAACTGTTAACAGTTACCCCCCTTCCGGATGGAGTATTCTGTGCGAATGATAATACGGCCATAAGTGCCATCCAGGTTTTCAAAAAAGCGAACCTCCGCATTCCCGAAGATATTGCAGTAGTTGGCTTCAGTAATTATCCGATTTCCAGTATCATGGAACCAACCCTGACAACTATAGATGACCGGGCCTTTGAGATGGGCCAGACCGCAGCTAAGCTCCTGATCCGCCAAATAGAAGACAAGGACCAGAATATTGCCTCTGAAACCATCGTCATTAAAACAGATCTGATTGTCCGCGATTCAACAAACCGGAACCCGAAAGGATAGAACTTTTAAGTCAGGAATTACGTTGTCCTTTGCAGCCTAAGTCTCAGGGCTGTTCTCAATCAGAATGGTCTGCTTGAGTTTCATCGGCACCCTTTTTTCCTCCCTTATGGCGGGTGCCCAGTTGGGCATGACTTCCAGCTTATCCAACAGGTGTTCGTTCAGCAGGTCATTCCCGCCCCGTAAAACCCGTGGATTTACAATTTTCCCTGATTGGGTAACAATGAATTCTACCAGTACATAAGCTGTATGCTGGTCTTCTGACAGATAACCTGCGAGGTCCCGGTTTAATTTTTTAAGGTATTCCTTGAAAGCATCTGAACCGCCGGGGTATTCAGGCAGTTTATGGACTGTGTTGGGTATTTCACTTTCATCTATATCAACCCGCTGGCGGTGTTTTTTTACCACGGGCGGGGCCATGGTTTTACGTTCATTGCCGGGCAAAGAGTTTTTGACTTCCTGATCCAGCACGTATCCGCCCCGGTTGTTTACCATGATCAACGGCAGCTTCCGGTGTTTTTCAAAATAATAGTACACCTCTTTCAGGCTGCCGGCAAGCTGACTGTACTCTGCAAAATCACGGACATAGCGGTTCAGGTAATCAGCACTTTTTTTATTATCAAATTTAACCGGGAAGATATGTACCGGTATAAAATCCTGTCCGGCTGATTTGGCGTAGGTCGCCAGTACATACAATTCCTCGATCTGGATATCTGTAATAGGTATACAACCTGTGGTAACACAGCTTCCATGAATATAGATGTCACCGCCCGGCTGGATGGCATCACTCAGGTAACGGTCCGAAGCATTGGGATAGTTAAGTCCCAGTGATAAATGATAAACACTACGGGGATTGAACTCATTGATATAGTAAAAGCCTTCGGGCACCTGGTAATCGCCTTCCATTCTTTTGGGCCCCAGGGTTCCGGCCATAGCGCAAACCTTATATGTTTTAAAATGCTGAAAAGGAGCATTCTTTGTGTCCTTGACCCAAACTTCCAACTGGCTGTCATATTTGAAGGAACGCAGGTAGATATACCTGGCGGGCCATTTCAACCCTTTTTCCCGGAATTGTTTCTGAAGGGTATCTTCCTTTTTGCGAAGGATGTCATTCAGCCTGGGGAAATTGCGCTGGTATTCGGTAAAACTGGGCTGGTAGGCATTCTGGGCCATACCGGCAAATACCAAAACGATCAGGAAAAAAGTGAAAGAAATTTTTTTCATAGCACACTCAGGATACCACTAAAATAATACAAACAATTGGTAAGAAAGGTATAAAATAATCCCCCCGGCAATGCCGGGGGGAAGGTATCAGAGATTTCCGCGTATTTCCTGTTCTCTTTCAATGGCTTCGAAGAGTGCCTTGAAATTTCCTTTTCCAAAACTTTTTGCCCCTTTTCGCTGGATGATCTCAAAAAACAGGGTTGGTCTGTCCTCTACGGGTTTGGTAAATATCTGGAGGAGGTAGCCTTCCTCATCTCGGTCTACCAATATTCCCAATTCCCGCAACGGTACAAGGTCCTCATCGATGGAACCAACACGGTCCAGCAGATCATCGTAATAACTGCAGGGAACTTTCAGGAATTCCACTCCCCTGTTGCGGAGCGCCGTAACAGTATCAATAATATTATTAGTAGCAAGCGCCACGTGCTGGCATCCCTCCCCGTCATAATAATCAAGGTATTCCTCTACCTGGCTTTTCTTTTTCCCTTCAGCAGGTTCATTGATGGGAAACTTAACATACCCATTACCGTTAGACATCACTTTGCTCATCAGGGCGGAGTATTCGGTTGAAATGTCCTTGTCATCAAAACTCAGGATATTCCTGAAGCCCATTATGTTTTCATAAAATGACACCCATTTGTTCATCTGGTTCCAGCCCACATTGCCCACGCAATGGTCCACATAAAGCAGCCCGGTTTCAGGCGGATTGTATTCACTTTTCCACAGCTTGTAACCGGGCAGGAAGGCACCATGGTAGTTTTTTCGTTCAATGAAAAGGTGTACGGTTTCACCATAGGTATGGATACCACTGGTAACCACCTGTCCATCTGCATCACTTACAATGGATGGCTCCCTGAAAGAAACCGCCCCCCTGGTGGTGGTTTCCTTCCAAGCCCTGGTGGCATCATCCACCATCAGGGCCAGCACTTTCACCCCATCACCATGTTTATAAATATGGTCTGCGATGGCATTACCCGAACGCAGCGGCGTGGTGAATACAAAAGTGAGCTTGTGCTGGCGCACAGCATAGCTGGCCCGGTCTTTCATCCCTGTTTCAGGACCGGCATAGGCCAGACTCTGGAAACCAAAGGCTGTTTTGTAAAAATGGGCCGCCTGTTTGGCGTTCCCGACATAAAATTCAACATAATCGGTGCCCATCAGGGGCAGGAAATCGGTTACAGCATGACGCTGCAACTCGGCAAGTACGTTAGACATTACAATAAATTGTTTGTTGTTTGAATTCACTTATTCACCCATTGATGTATTTGCTTTCAGGCATACATCAGCAATCCCCCTGACTAAGCATAGCCAGACTTTCCATCAGCAGGCAGTATTGATGGCGGCAATCCGAGAAGATTTTATGAGGATAGTCGGGAACCATTGATACAAATATAAAAAAGTTTGTGGTTTATGGCCGGCCTCCGCCAGTTTACCTTACTGTCAGCAAACTACAAACCATTCCCTATTTTTGCCGCATGAAAAAAGCAGGCATCCTTGGAGGAGGACAATTAGGACGAATGTTATTACAGGAAGCAGCCAATTATCCGGTGGAAACCTGGGTAATGGAAAATGATCCCGAATGTCCGGCTGCCCATCTCTGCCACCATTTCGTGAAAGGGAATATTCAGAATTTTGATGATGTTTACAACTTTGGGAAACAGGTTGATGTACTCACCATTGAAATAGAATCAGTTAATGTGGACGCCCTTGAAAAACTGGAATCTGAAGGTGTCAGGATTTTTCCCAAACCTGCCGCACTGCGGATTATTAAAAACAAGATCCGGCAAAAGGAATTCTACCAGCAATATGAAATCCCAACAGCTGCTTTCGTAACCGTACAAAACAGGCAGGAACTGGATAACCATATTTCCTTCCTGCCGGCAGCACAGAAGCTGGGCGAGGGTGGCTATGACGGTAAAGGCGTACAGCTGCTGCACGGTCCGGATGAACTGCCACTCGCTTTCGATGCTCCCAGTGTGCTGGAGAAAAAAGTGGAAATAGCCAAGGAAATAGCCATTATCATCGCTATCAGCAGCAAGGGGGATATTGCTTTATACCCCCCTGTGGAAATGGTCTTTGACCCTTATCTCAACTTGCTCGATTTCCAGATTTCACCGGCAGATATCCCGGAAAAATCTACCTGGCGGATTGAAGCCATCGCCCTGAAACTGGCCAAGGCACTGAATTCACCCGGCCTGTTCGCAGTGGAGTTATTCATTGACCAGGCAGGTGATGTACTGGTGAACGAAACCGCCCCACGTGTTCACAACAGTGGCCACCATACCATTGAAGCACACTCATCCTCCCAGTATGACATGTTGTGGAGGATATTGCTCGACTACCCCCTGGGATCAACAGAAGCCATCATGCCATCCTCCCTTGTAAACCTGATCGGCGAAAAGGACTATACCGGTGAAGTCGTATATGAAGGCATTGAAGAGGTCCTGGCCATGGAGGATGTTTATATTCATCTTTACGGTAAAAAACAAACGAAGCCGGGTAGAAAAATGGGACATGTGACCATTCTTGGCTCCGACCGCTATGATTTGGTGAGGAAGGCACACCAGGTAAAAAGAACCCTCAAAGTTATCAGCTGATCATTTTTTATCATTCCTGGCATCCATTCATAAACCCCCATTGCCACTTATATAGTCTTTTGGGGAATTAGGTATTTATTACATGAATTGGTTAAAAGCTGTAAACTTTCGCTTTTCTAAATCTGTTAATTTTACCATTGTTCCAACCTTAAATTAGCTGCAACCCAATGCGATTATTAGCCAACGGTAACTACCATTCTCTTTTATTCTGCTGCCTGCTCAGCCTGGCAGCCTGTAAATCAAACGATGATAAAAAAATAGCCCCTCCTTCAGCGGGTGGCGGCCCTAAAGGGCCCGCACAGCCGACCCGGGTGGAAGCTTTTCTCGTTAAGACCAGTTCAATCAGTGAAAAACTGGAAGTGCCCGGAACCCTGATGCCTTATGAAGCCACCGAACTTCGCCCGGAAGTTTCCGGCCGCATTACGCAGCTCAATATTCGCGAAGGCCAGGCAGTTGGAAAGGGTGCCTTGCTGGTTAAACTATATGATGCCGATCTGCAGGCACAGTTGAAAAAACTGGAAGTACAGCTCGCGATTTACGAAAAGACAGCCCAGCGCCAGGCCGAGCTTCTGAAGATCGATGGTATCAGCAAGCAGGAATACGACCTAAGTGTATTGCAGGTCAGCAATATCAAGGCTGATATGGAACTCATCCGCACTTCTATTAATAAGACAGAGATCCGCGCCCCGTTTTCAGGTCGTCTGGGATTGCGCAATATAAGTATGGGCGCCTATGTTACCCCTGCCACACTGATTACCAATATCAGGCAGGAAAATGAATTGAAACTGGAGTTTACCGTTCCTGAAAAATACAGCAGCAAGATTGGCGCCGGGAAGATTGTCCGGTTCACCGTAGAAGGCATGGAAAAGGACATCCCTGCCAAAGTCATCGCTACTGAGGAAGCTGTGATGGAAGAAAGCAGAAGCCTGCGTATCAGGGCCGTTGTACAGGGGAAAGCCCCCCAATTGATTCCCGGAGCTTTTGCCAAAGTCAAACTCGATTTTGGCCAGGATAACAATGCGCTCATGATACCAACCCAGGCCGTGATTCCCCAGGCACGTTTTAAGAAAGTGATCATTTACCGTGGAGGCACCGCCATATTTGAAACCGTTACCACCGGAGTGCGCGACTCATCCAATGTTCAGATCACATCCGGACTCGCAGCCGGGGATACCATTGTCATTACTGGTTTATTATCCATCAAACCAGAAGGCAAATTGCAAATCACCAAACTGAACTAAGTCAAGATGAATATATCCGAACTGAGTTTAAGAAGACCGGTCCTGGCAATCGTGATGAACGTAGTGATCATCGTGTTCGGCCTGATCGGTTATAAGTTTCTGGGCGTGCGCGATTACCCGGCCATTGATCCGCCCATTGTGAACGTCCGCACTTCTTATCCCGGCGCCAATGCCGATATCATTGAATCACAGATCACCGAACCGCTGGAAAAAGCGGTGAACGGAATCGCAGGTGTGAAGAATATTACCTCCAGCAGCAGCCAGGGAACCAGCAATATCACTGTGGAGTTTGATCTCTCCATTGACCTGGAAGCAGCGGCCAATGATGTACGCGACAAAGTATCACAGGCCGTGCGTTCCCTGCCCGATGACCTGGATGCTCCGCCGGTAGTTTCAAAGGCCGATGCCAGCTCCGATTTCATCCTGTCAATGACAGTGCAAAGTAATACCCGCAACCAGTTACAGGTAACGGAATATGCCACCAATAACCTGCTGGAAAGATTGCAGACGATTCCGGGAGTGAGCGGAATACAGATCTGGGGAGAAAAGAGGTATGCCATGAGGATTTGGTTTGACCCTGCAAAACTCTCCGCCTATGGACTCACACCAGGAGATGTTCAGGCAGCCCTTCGCAGCCAGAATGTGGAATTGCCATCCGGCAAAATTTCAGGAAATGCTACAGAACTCTCTGTACGAACCTTCGGCCTGCTGAATACGGAAGAAGAGTTTAATAACATCATCATCAGGAACGTTGGCGGATCCGATATTAAATTAAAGGATATCGGTGAAGCGGTCCTGGGTCCGGAAAATGAGGAAACCATACTCAAGGAAAGCAGCATTCCGATGATCGCGCTTGCCATCATCCCGCAGCCTGGTTCCAACTATGTTGCCATCAGCGATGAATTCTATAAACGTTACGAGCAGATCAAAAAGGAAATTCCCGAAGACCTTACCACTGATATCGCACTCGACCAGACCCAATTCATCAAACGTTCCATCCTGGAAGTGGAGGAAACCCTTTTACTGGCATTCATTCTGGTGGTGTTGATCATTTATGCCTTCTTCCGCGACTGGATTATCGCCATCAGGCCATTGATCGATATACCCGTATCTCTTATCGGCGCCTTCTTCATCATGTATCTTTTCGGTTTTACCATCAATGTACTGACCCTTCTGGCCATCGTACTGGCTACCGGCCTGGTGGTGGATGACGGAATAGTTGTGACGGAAAACATCTTCAAAAAGATGGAGAAGGGCATGGATAAATGGCAGGCCGCCAAAGAAGGATCCAAGGAAATTTACTTTGCGGTAATTGCCACATCCATTACCCTGGCTGTAGTGTTCCTGCCGATTGTATTCCTTGAAGGATTTGTAGGAAGATTATTCCGGGAATTCGGCATTGTGGTAGCCGGTGCAGTACTTATCTCGGCATTTGTGTCCCTGACACTTACACCTGTACTGAACGTAAAACTGACCCGGAAAAAACATACACATTCCTGGTTCTATAATAAAACCGAACCATTCTTCCGCTGGATGGAAGATTCATACCGCAGGACTTTAACTGCGTTTATGCGTTTACGTTGGTTTGCATTTGTGATCATTGGTGTATGTTTCGCCATTATCTATTTTATCGGAAGGAACATGCAATCTGAACTGGCTCCTATGGAAGACCGTAGTCAGTTTCGCTTGTCCATCACCGCTCCTGAAGGAACCTCCTATGACTATATGGACCAGTACATTGACCGAATTGGCAGGTTTGTAATGGACTCCGTTCCGGAAAAAAAGGTGATGATTACCGTTACTGCCCCCGGATTCCTGGGTGGAGGATCGGTGAATTCAGGCTTTTTGAGGATGGTTCTTGTAGATCCTGAGGAAAGGATGCGCAGCCAGCAGGAGATTGTGGATATGGTAAACCGGAACCTTCCCCGTTTCAATGAAGGCCGTGCCTTTGCCATCCAGGAACAAACCATCCAGGTAAACCGCAGGGGCGGCCTGCCGGTGCAGTTTGTGGTGCAGAATGTAAACTTTGATAAGATCCGGGAAGTGTTGCCCAGGTTCCTCGATGAAGCAGGTAAGAATCCTGTATTTCAGGGGGTCGATGCTGACCTGAAATTCAACAAGCCGGAATTGCGCATCAATATAGACCGGCTGAAAGCGAGCCAGTTGGGGGTCTCCATTGAAGACGTTTCCTCTACCCTGCAGCTGGCCCTGAGTAATCGCAGGCTTGGATATTTCACCAAGGATGGCAAACAATACCAGGTCATTGGACAGCTTGCAAGAAGCGACCGTGATGAGCCAACCGACCTGAAAACAGTTTACGTGCGAAGCTCAACCGGGCAAACAGTTTCACTGGACAATATTGTTTCTTTTGTAGAAGAAACCACCCCGCCTACGATCTATCACTTTAACCGGTATAAATCGGCCACTATTTCTGCCGGCTTAGCCCCGGGAAAAACCATCGGTGACGGTGTGGCTGAAATGGAAAAAATTGCAGACAAATTGCTGGACGACAGTTTCACCACCTCGCTGACCGGTTCATCAAGGGATTTCAAGGAAAGCGCCAGCAATACCAGCTTTGCTTTCCTGCTGGCCCTTGGCCTGATCTTCCTCATCCTGGCAGCCCAGTTTGAAAGTTTTGTCGATCCTTTGATCATCATGTTCACGGTACCGTTGGCCATTGCAGGTGCCCTGTTATCACTCTGGATCTTTGACCAGACGCTGAATATATTCTCACAAATCGGTATGATCATGCTCATAGGCCTGGTAACCAAGAACGGAATCCTGATTGTGGAATTTGCCAACCATAAGCGTATTGAAGGGCTTCACAAGGGGCCGGCAGTAATTGAGGCCGCCGTCAGCAGGTTACGTCCGATCCTGATGACCAGCCTGGCCATGTCACTCGGTGCACTGCCACTGGCTTTATCGCTGGGTGCCGCGTCCACCAGCCGTATTCCGCTGGGGGTTGTAATAGTTGGTGGAATCATGTTCTCACTGATCCTTACCCTGTATGTGATCCCGGCCATGTATTCCTATCTTTCCACCAAAAAGAGTGCACACAGCCACCTGGATGAAGCTGTTACCGTACCGGTATCGGCATAAACAAAAATTGTATGAAATTCAGAATAGGACCTATTGTAACAATACTCTTGTTTGCCGGATTGCAGGTCTCGGCGCAGGACATATTAACGCTGGAGCAGGCAATTGCCCTGGCATTGAAAAACAACTATGACATCAGGCTGGCCAAAAATGATTCCAGTGCTTTTGCCCTTGATAACAGTTATGCCTATGCGGCATTCCTGCCCAGGCTCAATGCCAGTGCCAGCAAGGTCTGGAATGTAAACGCCCAGAAACAGGAACTTGCCAATGGCACCAAAAGGGATACTTCAGGATTGAAATCAAACAACCTGCAGGCTGCAATCAACCTGAACTGGACCCTGTTTGACGGAATGAAAATGTTTGCCACCCGCGACAGGCTGGCGGAACTGGAGAATCTCGGTGCCCTGGGCGTAAAGAGTCAGATGGTCAACACCGTTGCCAATGTGGTTTCCAATTACTACAGCATAGTAAGGCAGAAACAGCAGTTAAAAGCTATCATCGAACAGAAAAGCATCAGTGAAGAAAGGGTAAAACTGGCGGATAAAAAACTGAGTGTGGGGCTCGGTGCAAAACCCGAACTGCTGCAGGCCAAGGTTGACCTGAATGCCTATACAGCTTCACAACTTCAGCAAAACACCCTCATTGAACAGCTGAAAGAACAGATGAACCAGTTGATCGGCATTGATAAGGCGGCTTATTATGATGTGCTTGATACCATTCCCATCAACTATGAGCTGACACTTGATGCGGTGCGCAATGACCTCGACAACGGTAACCCACAGATGCTGATTGCCCGAAAAAACATCGACATTGCCAACCTTGTATTAAAGGAAAGAAGAGCCGAAAAATATCCGATCCTGAATTTTAATTCTGCCTATAATTTCAACCGGCTTCAAAACAAAGCGGTCATCAATACTTTTACCCCCCTCTTTAACCAGAACCTTGGATTCAACTATGGCTTCAGCCTGAGCATTCCCATCCTGAACGGGTTTAACACCAGGAGGCTGGAGCAGCAGGCCCGTATAGATATCCTGCAGCAGGAACTATTGTTCGACAACCAGCGCACCCTGCTCGATGTACAGGTGAACAATGCTTTCAAGGATTATGAACTTCAGAAAAAGAACCTGAAACTCGAGGAGGAAAACATACTCCTGGCCAGGGAAAACGTATTCATTGCCCTTGAGAGATTCAAACAGGGAGTAAGCACTTATCTGGAACTGCGGGAAGCCCAGATCAGCCTCGAAGACGCCTACAACAGGCTTATCTCGGCACGCTTCAACGCTAAGCTTGCAGAAACGGAGTTGATGAGACTGAAGGGCGATATTATTCAATAGAAAATCTGTTCTTTTGCCCAATACTTAAACCAGACCACCCAAACAGGCCAAAAATACAAAGACCGAAAATGAACACATCCACCCAGCCTCACACTTCAAACCTCAATCTGCAGCCTGTAGTTGGTATCATTATGGGCTCCGACTCCGACCTTCCCATCATGCAGGCGGCTGCGGATATGCTGCAACAGTTTGGGATTGCGTACGAACTGACTGTGGTATCGGCACACAGGACACCAAAAAGAATGGTTGACTATGCAACGGGAGCAAGGGAAAGAGGATTGAAACTGATCATTGCCGGAGCGGGTGGTGCGGCTCATTTACCCGGAATGGTGGCTTCACTGACGCCTTTACCTGTTATCGGTGTTCCCATTAAATCATCCAACTCCATTGACGGCTGGGATTCTGTGCTGTCCATCCTGCAAATGCCGAACGGTATTCCGGTGGCAACTGTTGCCTTGAATGCTGCAAAAAACGCGGGTATCCTGGCCGCATCAGTGATCGGTTCTTTTGATACCACCATCGGCGACCGGGTAGCCGCTTACAAAGCAGAACTGGAACAGGAAGTTCTCAAAAAAGTTGGAAAACTGAAAACGGATGGGCAGCCGAATCAGTTTGATGTCTGATGTCTGGATTATCCGCCGGCCTTCACATCAAACTGAAATGATGACAAACTTCTGTTCTGTCGTGAGCGAGTTGTCATAAATCTTTCTGATAATATCCCTGCCATATCTGGCATACCAGGGCATAAAGTTTTCAACGCGTTCCTGAAGCCCGCCGTTGGGAAAGATGGCCGCCCTTATGGTACGGATCTGGCCCGACTGGTCACTGAACTTACGCTTCTCCGCACGCAGAAGCTTTTTCTCGAGTCCCTTCAGTTGCTTCAGCATCTTCGCCTCCAGGGCATTCACATGGGTTTCCAGGGTTTTATCAATATTTCCGCTGATCTTTCGCAGGTGCTCATAAAACGCACTGGTATCGCGGATTTCGCTGGTCAGGTGAACCTGCGCAGCACTGTCGCGCTTAACCAGTTCATCCAGCAATGCCTGTTCAGTTTGAAAGAAATCAGTTATACTGAATCCAAGCCTGTGTATCTTTTCTTCCCATTTCTTTTCAACCAGTAACAAGGAATTGCGTAATACCTGCACCGGATACGGCACTTTGTAGTGATGGAACAATTCCTTCAACTCCAGCCAGTAAGCCAGTTCTCCCCCACCACCGATAAAGGCAATATTGGGAAGTATCGTTTCCTGGTAAAGTCCGCGGAGTATAACATTGGGACTGAAGCGTTCCGGATGTTCAATGATCTCGCGTTTCATTTCATCTGCCGTGAAACTGATGGCAGTATCCACCACAAAAAAACCATCACCCTGTTTCTCTATCCGGTTCCGGATATCGTCTTTCAGGTAAAACACATTGATCTCCCTGGGATTGGCCTGAACTTTATATTTCTCACCAAGTTTGGCATTGGTTGAGGCTACCACACGGGAAGCTGTATGGTGAAAAAGATCGTCTTCAAAAACCCTGGTCATTTCCCTCTTCAGCAATGGATGATCAGGAATCAGCACCACCAGCCCGTATTCGGCGAATAGATTGTGCAACAACCTGAAAGTCGCAGTCTGCACATCCGGACTTTCCAGGTAACAGGTACGTATAAGCGCCATTAATTCCTTTCCATGCGGCTGAACAGACAGTTCGCCATCAATTCTGTTTACAAGTTGGTCCAGGCCTTTTGTTTTCATCCTTCCAACGGCACCTTTCTGGCTGGTATTCCAGACCAGTTTTTCCCCGCCCAGAAAAATCTTCCCCAACTCTTCCAGGTCAGCATCTTCCGTACCGATATAAAAGACCGGAACAAACTGAAGGTAGGGATGCTGCTCCTGTAACCGTTCCGCCAGTTTGATGGCATGAATGGTTTTATAGATAAAATAGAGGTAGCCGCTGAAAATATTAGGCTGGTGTGCCGTACAAACCGTGAAAGTATTGGCGGATGCGAGTTTTTCAATATTGGCATTCACGCGGTCCAAAGCCACCGGGCTTACGTGATCCCGACCACTGCAAGCCTCCAGCGATGCATACTGGGTCCGCAGGACTTCTACCAGGGCTTCCCGGTTCACCGGTGCAGACTCCCTAGCCCTGATGGCATCTACAAGCCCCTGGTCATTCACGTTATGCTCAAAAAACGGGCGCAGGTCATTGTTCCCTGAAACATAATCTGTTACTATCTCGTTGAAATATCCTGTCTGCCGGAAATCCATTAAAATACTGCTGCTGTCCATGCTGAAATTGTTGAACTGATAAAAGTTATAACAATCAATCTGTAATAAAGTTAAACAAGTTGCCTCCTGTTCAGGCAAACCTTTCCGGTTGATAAGGCGCCAGGTCAACAGAAGTTTTTTCTTCGTTCAGCAATTCGCTGACCAGTTTGCCGGTACCCGCCCCCAGGCTCATTCCGATCATGGCGTGTCCGGTTGCCACCACCAGGTTCCCGATCGCGCGGCTCCTGCCGATATAAGGAAGCCCATCCGCGGAACAGGGACGGAAACCATACCAAACATCGGCTTCAGCGGCTGCCGGTAATACATAATCCGGGAAATATCCTTTCACGGCATTCAAAATCCCTTCCACCCTGCTGAGCCTCGGCGGGTTTCTGGTAGATGTGATCTCCATGGTTCCCCCCATGCGTAGTTTATTGCCGTCCATCGGTGTCAGCGCCACACGGCCTTCCATCAATACTGCAGGATGATTGAGTTTATTGGGAGAGTCTTCAAGGGTTACAGAATAACCCCTGCCACCAACCAGGGGTAATTTGATTCCCAGTTGCGATGCCAGTTCGCGGCTCCAGGACCCGGAGGCCAGCACAACCGCATCAGCCTCATAAGCGTCTTTGGCGGTTTTCACCTTTTTGATTTTACCGGAATTGCTTTCAAAACCGGTAACTGCTTCATTCGGCCGGAAGGTCACCCCAGCCTGTTTCAGGTAAGTCAACAGGCTTTGCATCACTTTATTCGGGTATACATGGGCGTCACACTTAAAATAAAGCGCGCCTTTGATGTTCAGCCGGGTCTGGGGCTCCATCGCCTGCACTTCCTGCTGTGTCAGCACTACCGCATCTAGGCCCAGTTTTACCGCATCCCCGCAAAAGTGATGGGCATATTCTTCCTTCTCAGGCGTTTGAAAATATTCCAGCAGCCCCTTGTGTTCATAAGCCAGGTCAAAACCGGGGATCGATTGCCAGCTTTCATAACACTGCTGGCTGAAAATTGCGATATCGCGAAGCGGAACCGCCGCAGCCTTCACTTTTTCGGGAGTGGCGCTTTTCATGAATTTTAATCCCCAATCAATCAAACCCCAATCCAGCCTGGGTTGTACGTAAAACGGGCTGCGGGAATTGAACATCCATTTAAGTCCCTGCTTTACAATGCCCGGTGTAGCCAGGGGAACAAAATGTGAAGGGCAAACATAACCGGCATTTCCGTAACTGCAGTTATTCAGGAGATCGTCTTTATCGATTATGGTAACATCCCAGCCGTTTTGAACAAGGTAGAACGCAGAGCTGAGACCAACGATTCCACCCCCAATGATGATTGCCTTCATGTCAGGAAATAAAGATTCAAATGTTGAAAGCATAAAAATAAGAACAGATGGCGGGATTAAATTAAATTCGTAGTAAAGGATTGCTGCCAGATGGAAACCTACGGAAAAATATTACTGATTGCCATGCCGGCATTTCTCCTGCTGGTATTATTTGAAAAATGGTATGGCTGGCGCAGGGGTTTTGATACCGTGCGGAATATGGATATGATTTCCAGCCTCAGTTCCGGAATAACCAATGTTACCAAAGATGTGCTGGGACTGAGTATCGCCATTATCAGCTATGGCTGGCTGGTGGATCATCTGGCCGTATTAAAAGTGCCGGATGGTTGGATGACCTACTTAGTGGCGTTTGTTGTGCTTGATTTTGCGGGCTACTGGACACACCGGATTGCACATGAGTACAATTTTTTCTGGAACAACCACATCATTCACCACAGTAGTGAGGAGTTCAACCTTGCCTGCGCGCTCAGGCAAAGCATCTCCTCCATCGTCAAGATCTTTGCTATTTTCCTGTTGCCGGCAGCCCTGCTGGGAGTGCCGGAAAACGTAATTGCAGTTATTGCCCCGCTCCACCTGTTCGCCCAGTTCTGGTACCATACCAGGCATATCAAAAAAATGGGCTGGCTGGAATATATCATAGTAACGCCATCGCATCATCGCGTGCATCATGCGTTGAACCCTGAATACCTCGATAAAAATTACTCGCAAATTTTCATTTTCTGGGACAAACTTTTCGGCACATACCAGGAGGAACTGGAATCTGTGCCGCCTGTTTATGGCATTACCCGGCCCGTTCAGACCTGGAATCCTATCAGGATAAATTTCCAGCACTTATGGCTGTTGATCCTGGATGCCTGGAGGGCGGCTGACTGGAGAGATAAATTTCGCATCTGGCTGATGCCCACGGGATGGCGCCCTTCAGATGTGGCGGCAAAATATCCCGTTTTTAAAATTGGCGATCCCTATCATTTTGAAAAATATGATCCCCGGGTTTCAACGGGCATGCATATCTGGAGTTGGGTGCAGATAACATTCTGCCTGTTGTTCATCAGTTATCTTTTTGGAAATATTGCCACTATAGGCTCACCGGCCATGTTTTTATACGGTTTGTATGTATTCCTGATGGTGTACGCTTATACAGAACTGATGGATAAAAACCCCAATGCGCTGGCCTGGGAAATTATCAAGAATATAATGGGGCTGTCCATCCTTTACGCTCAAGGCGATTGGTTCGGTGCCAGTTACCTTGGACCATTCATCAAACCCTTGCTGACAGCCTATTTCGCAGGCTCGACCTTTGTCGTAGCCTGGTTCGCCAACCAGTTCCGTAAGGAAAGGTCAGGTTTACAGGATGCCCCCCCCTCCCACCACCTCGCCTAAAAACCCATTCACCATTCACCATTCACCATTCACCGTTTCATTCCCCGGGCGGCCTATACTGATATTCTGGATTGTCCAGAACAACTACCCAATCCTGCCCTGGTCCCTGGGTCGGGGGTTTGATCTCCAGGATATCATGCCTGTAGGTTGAAATGCCCCTGACCAAATGACCAATCCGCGGATCATAATACCATATCTTGATATCTGAACTTTTCATGAAACGGGTATCCACTCTGATAGTTTTTCCCACCGGCATATAGATCATCGCATAATCGTTGTCTTTACCGCGGAATGCAGCAATAAATTCCCCTTTTTTACCCTGTCCGTCCACAATCATAGCCGGATCATAAATCCGGCCGGTAAAAGGCCGGCATTCCATCAGTTTGCGTAGAAAACCAACACTGTAGGCGCCCGGACGATCCAGTCCCGCTGTCCAGCTCCAGTCTGCATGTGTGATCGGCTCTTCCCTTTCACTGTAAAATTGCCATACACCATGGTGCCCGTATGTAACCCCGCAGCCACCCGCGAATACGGATCGGTAAGCCTGCTTCCTGACATCATAATCGGTGAAATAACCGTTTTTGGGATCCCATTTCGGCCAGGGATTCACCGGATGGTCTTCGTAATTGGGCTCCGCATCCAGCGTAGGTTTGGGGGAAGGAAGTTTGTAATCGTGCTGGATCATCTCCCAAACAGGCACATCATGACCATTGCCGTGACCGCTCTGCATGGTATTCATATTCAGCCAGGGCTCTGAATGCAGGTACCTGGAGCTGCTTTCCCCACCCGAAGTATGATAGGTGATAAAAGCCTGGTAATTCGTTCCCTCTCTCAGTCCACGGGCCATTGCTTGCCAGATCGGCAGCCAGTTGCTGGTATCCTTCCTGGCTGGCCTGTCGCCCCCCAGCATCCAGATGACATTTTCTTCATTTTTGTACCTGTCGCCCAGCCATTTTCCATAAGAATAGGCATTGCGCTCATTAAAAATGGCCGGACCATCACCCCAGTTCCTGGTCACTTTATCGCCCCATGTTGGGAGCAATGCAATAAACATGTCTTTTTCCGCTGCCATCCGGATGGTCGTATCAATCAGATTGAAATACCTTTCATTCGGGGTCTCAGGGTTGAAATTTTTTAAAGGCAGGGAATTATACTGATTGGGTTTTTTAAGGCCGTCGTGCTCTGCAAGAATGGCTGCCTGGATAACATTAAAACCTTTCGCATAACGGTCATTGAGATAAGTCTGTACCTCTTCAAAGGTCAGCCGGTGAAACAACTCCCAGGCAGTATCACCCAGCCAGAAAAATGGACTTCCATTGGATGTTTCCAGGGAATGGGCGTCGGCGCTTACCCGCATGCGTCCATGTTTCCAGCGATGCTGGGCCTTTAGGGAACAGCTCAAAATCATCATCAATATAAATACCAGCGGGTATCTGTTTTTTTTCATCAACCAGTGTGTTTTACAACAACAAATAAACAAATTTATCAAGTGAGGAAGCCTGTATCTAATGGTTTCCCTTTATCAATAACGCAAAAAAGGGGTATAACGATATATGAATTCCCTTTCAATACATTTAATGGCTGATTGCATATCTTCTGTCCGCCAGTTCAGGCATTCTTTCAATGCAGGCACCCTAAAAATGTTATATGTCTTCGGATTTTCGCCTGAACCGGTCCGCGAATTTGTCAATGATTCCGGTACAACGGGAATGTCCGGATGAGAAATCCTGAAACTTGATCATACCGGCAAAAGAATGACATCTGGAGCAACGGTAAACCCGTTTGCTGGATAACCCGAATCCGCGTCCGTTGCCTGGTAATACACACCATGCGTGAACAAAAGTTGAACAGCATCGGCTCCCGGTATGACAAACGGTCGGAATGTTTCAGCAATTATGATTAACTTTTTACTGATTTTTACAGTCAACCCAATTGCTGCATATGAATACCGATTCCAAAAAAATTTCCCGCCGAAACTTTTTACGACTGTCAGGCATGACCGGTGCATCACTAACCATCGGTTTTTACCTGCCTGCCCTGGCAAAAGACCTTCCCGCACTGCTGACACCCGAAGAAGCGGTTGCACAGGGTATAGAACTGACGGCATGGGTAACCATTGATAAGTCGGGTAAAGTAACCATCTACAGCCATCGGGCAGAAATGGGTCAGGGCGCATACCAGACCATTCCGCAGATTGTGGCGGAGGAACTGGAAGTGGACCTGAATAAGATTGCAGTTGAGTTTGCGCAAGGCAGCCAGACAAAATATGGCAGCCAGATCACAGGCGGAAGTTCTACTGTTAGAGGTGGATTCAAAAGCATGCTGAGAGCCGGCGCCACTGCAAGGGAAATGCTGATTGCCGCTGCAGCTGCAGGCTGGAATGTACAGACAGCAGAATGCTATGCAGAAAATGGCACCGTTATCCATCGTTCCACAGGCCGTAAAGCGGGATATGGCGACCTGGTGGAAGCTGCCTCCAGACTGCCCCTCCCCAAAGAAGTAAAACTGAAAGAACGGAAAGATTATAAATTGATCGGGAAACCCCTTCCAAGACTTGACAATCCAGCCAAAATCAACGGCAGTGCAGTTTTTGGGATTGATAAAACCCTGCCGGGATTGCTTTATGCTGTGGTAGAAAGAAGTCCGCGTTTCCATGGAAAAATCAAAACCTTAGACGATAAAAAAGCAAGGGCAGTAAAGGGTGTGAAAGACATCATACGGGTGGAAATGCCGGTATTTGCTGCTACCAGGCACGGTGTTGCAGTGATTGCAGACAATTTCTGGACGGCACAGAAGGCGCGAAAATTATTAAGCATTGAATGGGATGATAGTGGCATTGAGTTGATGGGAACAGAACAATTGTTTGCTAGAATGCACAGTGACCTTGCCAAACCTGGACTTACGCAGAAAGCCCAGGGTGATGCCGGAAGAATTTTAGGAAACGCAGAGAAAAAGCTGGAAGCC
This sequence comes from Flavihumibacter stibioxidans, assembly GCF_014332695.1. Classification (GTDB taxonomy): domain Bacteria; phylum Bacteroidota; class Bacteroidia; order Chitinophagales; family Chitinophagaceae; genus Flavihumibacter; species Flavihumibacter stibioxidans. The sequence continues at coordinate 618,636 of NZ_MBUA01000001.1, forward strand.
GTTTATGAAACTCCTTACGAATCTCACAGCGCGATGGAACCGTTGAACTGTACCGCGCATTATACCGATGACAGGATCGAAGTTTGGGGGCCGATACAGGGCCCTGACTGGATACAGCAGGACCTGGCCACCAAGTACAAATTACCGATGGAAAAAGTAATTGTGAATATGACTTTCCTGGGAGGTGGCTTCGGACGTAAGGCATTCACAGATTATACATATGAGGCCGTTGCGATCTCAAAAGCCATTAAAGCGCCGGTACAGGTGATCTGGACCCGTGAAGACGATATGACCCAGGGGCCATTCCGCCCTGGTGCTGTTTATGGTTGCCAGGCCAGCCTGATCGGCGACAGGGTAAATGCATTGCAGATTAAGCTGGCTGCCCAGAATATGGATCATCAATGGGCTCCTGTTCCGGATAAATTAGATTATAACAGGAGTACCACAGAAGGATTGCTGGAACCTTACTTTGCAGGAATTCCGCATTACCGGTTTGCCGATATCCCTACCGAATCGCCCATTCCGGTGATGTGGTGGCGCTCGGTGTATTCATCCACCAACTCCTTCGCCTTTGAAAGTTTCTGGGACGAGATGGCTTTGGCAGCAGGCAAAGACCCGGTTGAATTCCGCAAAAGCCATATCTCACCCGACCATGAAAGGTATTATGCCCTGCTGGATCGGATTGTTACCATGAGTGGCTGGAGCAAGCGGGGTAAAAATGAAGGCTGGGGAATTGCCTTCGCGGAATGCTTCGGTAGTATTGTGGGAGAAGTAGTGAAAGTGTCAAAAAAAGGGGAGAATGGCATCAGCATCGACAAAGTTTATGCGGCAGTGGATTGTGGCTGGTATGTAAATCCCGATATCATAAGAGCCCAGGTGGAAGGCAGTATTGTAATGGCACTGGGCGCCGCCACCATTCATGCTACCAATTTTATGGAGGGCAAGGCTGTGGAAACCAATTTCCATCAGTACAGGATGCCGAGGATACAGGATATTCCGCCGGTGGAGGTAGAAATCATGGACAATGAGGAGAAGCCCGGCGGTGTAGGTGAACCTTCCCTGCCTCCTTTTGCGCCTGCGTTGTGCAATGCAATTTTCGACCTTACGGGCAAGCGCATACGAAAACTGCCTTTCAATATAAATAATGTCTGAAGTCAGGTATAATGCCTGCTCAAATAAAAAATGGAGGTTCAGTCGAACCTCCATTTCTATTTCTATGACCAGTGTCGCATTTTGTCCTTTATCCAGCCACCCGGATAGGGAATTATTCTTTCGGCCTGGTAGCCTTTACCATCGCAGGTGTGATCAGTGTTTTATAACTGTTTCCCCAACTGTTGCTGATATAGTTTACCACATCCGCAACTTGTTCGTCCGTGAGATAGCTCTGTTCCGCCATCATCATGTTGTACACTTTCCCATTCACCCTGATCTCTTCGTTTTGTCCTTTCAGTATGATATTAATGGCGCGTTTGGGATCTTTCATCAGATAATCAGCTTTTGCCAGTGGCGGGAAACTTCCATCCACCCCCTCACCCTTTTCCATGTGGCAGCTCTGGCAATAATTGACATAAACTTCCTGACCACGGGTAATGCTGGCCTTTTTAGGATCCTGCATAAAGGAACTTGCGCCAAGAAGCAGAACCAGCCCCAACACTGTAATGACTATTTTATTCATCCTGGTATAATTTATTTTTTTTCTTACTATTCTCAATTCACCAACTCCCCCTCCAGATCGTAATCATAGGCTTTGGTAATCTTAACTTCAACAAACTCCCCGATGGTAAGTTTTTTCTTAGTGTTGATCACCACTTCATTGTCCACTTCCACACTGTCGAATTCAGTTCTCCCAAGATAGCGACCAGCTTCTTTCTTATCAACTAAAACTTTAAAAATTTGTCCTAATTTTTCCTGGTTCCTCTCCAGGCTGATTTCCTGCTGCACTTCCATGATCTCCTGTGCACGGGCTTCTTTCTCCTCAGCAGGAATATTGTCCTCCAGTTCGTGCGCCGAGGTATTTTCTTCGTGTGAATAGGTGAAAATACCCACCCGGTCAAAACGCATCCGCCGAAGGAAATCCTTTAGTTCTTCCACGTCTTCGCGGGTTTCACCGGGAAACCCTGTGATCAGTGTTGTACGCAGACAGATTCCCGGAACTTTTTCGCGAATATCCGCCACCAGTTCCTCCATTTCTTCTCGGGTGATCTGGCGTTTCATGGCTTTCAGCATGTTATTGGAGGCATGCTGAAGGGGCATATCGAGATAATTGCAGATATTTTTACGACGTTTCATCACCTCAAGTATTTCGATGGGAAATTTAGAGGGATATGCATAGTGAAGGCGAATCCACTCAAGACCTTCCACATCGGCCAGTCGGTCCAGCAATTCACCCAACTGGCGTTTTTTGTAAAGGTCAAGTCCATAGTATGTCAGTTCCTGAGCGATCAGCATGACCTCTTTTACACCCTTCTTCACAAGTCCTTCTGCCTCTTTCACCAGGTCTTCAATAGGTCGACTGACATGTCCGCCACGCATCAGGGGAATGGCGCAAAAGGAGCAGGTGCGATTGCAGCCTTCAGATATCTTCAGGTAAGCATAATGTTTGGGGGTGGACAGCAGGCGTTCGCCCAGTAATTCCGATTTGTAATCGGCTTCCAGTTCTTTCAGTATCAGGGGAAGCTCCATGGTGCCGAACCAGGCATCCACTTCCGGGATCTCCTTCTCCAGGTCTTCGCGGTATCGGTGACTCAGGCAACCGGTAACATATACCTTATCCAACTTGCCCTTCTGTTTTAGAGCCACCTGTTCAATGATGGTATTGATCGATTCTTCCTTTGCCTTGTCAATAAACCCACAGGTATTCACTACAACGATATTATGGTCCAGTTTGGCGTTTTCATGAACAACCGAGATGTCATTTGCGGCCAACTGTCCGCTGAGCACTTCACTATCCACCATATTCTTACTGCATCCCAGGGTAATAATATTCACTTTGTCCTTCTTCAGCGTTCTTGCTTTCATGCACTCTTTTAATAAGGCGCAAAGGTATGCAATTCTCCCCACCCGTCGGGTGCCACCCGACGGGTGGATTTAGGGCAAGACCTGATTTTCACCCGTTGACTTGTTTGAATCAACTGTTAACTATCTGTTAGGAAAAGCTGCCTCAATGCATATCACCCTTCAAATGAATACTGATCCGGAACATTTTACACCCTGTGAAATTGCTGCGAAGGCGGCTGCAAAGAATAGCAAAAACCTTCACCCGTCGGGTGGCACCCGACGGGTGAAGATGGAAAATTGGCACAATTTTTTATCATCCGGGGAAAATAGCAGTTATGAAAAAATGGATAACAGGAGCAATGCTGGTGGCCGCTGTGGCCATTGTGCAAGATTCAAAGGCGCAATCTCTGGGAAGCAGTTATAAAACGGCGCTGGGTGTTAAATTCTGGCCAGGAGCAGTAACCATCAAACATTTTGTGGCAAAGAACCGCGCCCTGGAAGGATTAGGCTATTTCTGGGATCATGGGTTCCGGTTCACGGGGCTTTATGAATTCCATGGAGATATTAATGGCGCTCCGGGTTTGAAATGGTACGCGGGGCCCGGCTTCCATGCAGGTGTATACAACCACCGCTGGGGCTACAAAAGAAGGGGTGATGATGAATATTACTATTACGAAGAAGGAGATTTCTCTGCCGGGGTAGACGGAGTGTTGGGACTGGATTACAAGTTTAAAGGAGCCCCAATCAATATCAGCGTAGATATACAGCCTTTTATAGAGTTGGCGGATTATCCCTATATGAATATCTGGGGGGGTGCAGCGGTGAGGTATACTTTTTAATCCTTAGTTCTGTTTCTCCAGATTAAACAGGCTGTCCACAAACTCATGCTTGTCAAAAACCAGCAGATCTTCCATCCTTTCACCCACTCCGATAAATTTCACGGGGATCCTGAACTGGTTGGCGATGGCCAGTACCACTCCGCCTTTTGCGGTACCGTCCAGTTTGGTAATGGCCAGGGCGGAAACCTCGGTTGTGGCAGTAAAATGTTTTGCCTGCTCCAGCGCGTTTTGGCCGGTTGAACCATCCAGTACCAGCAGTACTTCGTGCGGGGCATCAGGAATCACTTTCTGGATCACCCGCCGGATCTTACCCAGTTCGTCCATCAGGTGCGCTTTATTATGAAGACGTCCGGCAGTATCAATGATGATCACATCCGCCCCCCTTGCAACACCACTCTGCACGGTGTCAAATGCAACAGCAGCAGGATCTGAACCCATATCCTGCTTAACAATGGGAACACCGGCCCTTTCACTCCAGATCGTCAGCTGGTCAACTGCTGCTGCCCTGAAAGTATCGGCGGCCCCCAGTAAAACTGACTTACCCGCCTTTTTGAAATTATATGCAAGCTTGCCGATCGTGGTCGTCTTTCCTACTCCGTTCACTCCCACTACCAGGATTACATAGGGTTTACAGGGCAGCTCGGACTGGAATGAATAGGTATTGCTTTCCGGCGCATCCACCAGCACTCCCCGAATCTCTTCCTGTAATATCCTGTTGAGTTCGGAGGTATTGAGGTATTTATCCTTTGAAACCCTTTTTTCTATACGATCGATGATCTGTACTGTGGTATCAACGCCTACATCCGCGCTCACAAGTGCTTCCTCCAGGCTGTCCAGCACCTCATCATCCACTGTGCTCTTACCCGCAACGGCTTTGGTGATCTTGCTCAGAAAACTTTCCTTGGTTTTCTGCAGTCCCTGGTCCAGTGTTTCTTTCTCTTTCTTTCCGAAAAGCTTATCAAAAAATCCCATGAATCTGGTCTTGTATAATGATCAAATAAATTGAAACGCAGGCTGTCCGGCAAACCTGATCCTGCCAATAGGCTAAAGTCCCCTCATTCGCCGGCACGCAAAGGTAAGAATACCGCAGGACACCTCAGTAGGGCATAAACAGAAAAAGCTGTCCCGTCATCCGGAACAGCTCACAAGAGTATACTTATTACCCTCAAATTATTTTTCGGTCAGGTATTCCTTGATCTTGTCTTTGTGCACGATAGCCTCCTTGAAGGTGTATGCACCAGACTTGGGGCTGCGCACAGCCTTGATCACTTTAGTCCAGTTCTTAGCTTCTGCCGCTGCCTTCTGGTCTTTGGTCTTGATCGCCGTTTTTGCTGCTTTTGCCATTGTATAATGAATTAGAAAATTAGTAAATCAGGTTAATGCGCCTTACTTGATCTCTTTGTGTACAGTTACCTTCTTCAGGATGGGATTGTACTTTTTCAACTCCAGACGCTCCGGAGTATTTTTCTTGTTCTTTGTAGTGATATAACGGCTGGTACCCGGCTGACCGCTGGTCTTGTGCTCGGTACACTCCATAATCACCTGAACTCTGTTACCTTTCTTTGCCATTGTTGATCAATTTTATAGTTATCCACCCAAAAGCGGACCACAGTAATTTAGATTTTTACTCCTTTCGCTCTCAGTTCCTTTACTACTGGATACAAACCATTCTTGTTAATGGTGCGCAGACCTTCCGCTGAAAGTTTCAAAGTGATCCACTTATCTTCTTCCGGCAAATAAAAGCGCTTCGTCAGCAGGTTCGGCAGGAACCTGCGTTTTGTTTTAATATTCGAGTGAGATACGCGGTGACCAGTGATCGGCGTCTTACCCGTAACCTGACATACTCTAGCCATGACTGTCAAAATTTAGGACGGCAAAGGTAGGGAGAAATTGTGTAATTCTGAAAGGAAAAAATAAAAATCTTTCTTTCATCACAAAGATAGTATAAAGTCAGGGGGTGAAAAGCACCCGGCGATAAATCACTTCTCCCCTCTCTCTTCCCTTCAACTAATAACAATTCATTAATTTCATTCGTCCGCCGGGCGCCCGCAACTTTGGGTTTAAATGGCTGATTATGACCGATATGGATGGAAAAAGAAAAACAATAGCACGCGATATCAGTTGGTTGTCCTTTAATGCCCGCGTTTTACAGGAAGCCGCCGACCCGTCCGTGCCCCTGAAGGAAAGGATCAAATTCCTGGGTATCTTCTCCAATAACATGGATGAATTCTTCCGTGTGAGAGTGGCTACCCTTAAACGAATGATAGAATTTGGCGGGAAAAAAGTCCGCCTGAATATGCATCTCGAGGAATCGCCGGACAAGATACTGGAAGATATCATGATCATGGTCCTCCGCCAACAGAATGAATTCAATCGTATCTGGGACACAATCAGCAAGGAAATGGCCAGGGAAAAAATTTTCCTGGTTACGGAAAAACAGCTCAACAAGGAGCAAAAAATCTTCGTCAAGCAGTTTTTTGAAGAAGAAGTGCGTGTCAATACACTTCCGCTCATGATCGAACAGATACCCCAGCTCCCCTATCTGCGTGACAAATCAATCTTCCTGGGAGTGGTCATGAGCCGCCGGTCCACCGCCTATGAGCAGAAATATGCCCTGATCGAAATCCCAACCAAGGCCTTGTCAAGGTTTGTGCAACTGCCTTGTCCAGGTAATGAAAAACATATCATCCTGCTGGAGGACATTATCCGTTTCAATCTGCCAGCCATTTTTTCCTATTTCGGCTACGAAAAATTCGAATCCTGGATCTTTAAGGTAACCAAGGACGCAGAGATCGATATTGATAACGATGTATCGACCACCCTGATCCAGAAAATCGAAAAGGGAGTAAAAAACCGACGTAAAGGAAAGCCTGTTCGCTTTGTGTACGATAAGGAGATGGACGCCGGGCTGCTGGAATTCCTGATGCGCCGCATGAACCTCACGCGCAAAGACAACCTGATACCCGGAGGCCGGATCCACAATTTCAGGCATTTCATGGATTTCCCCGATGTGTTCCAAAAAAAATCACTCAGGAAAAAACCCTTTATGCACCCCCTGCTGGCAGGATCTTCAAGGGTTACTGATGTGGTGCTGGAGAACGATGTGATGCTGAATTTCCCTTACCACTCTTTCAGTCCCGTAATCGACATGCTGCGGGAGGCAGCCATCGATCCCGATGTGGTCTCCATCAAAATTACAGCTTACCGCCTGGCCAATAACTCCAAGATCATCAATGCCCTTATCAATGCAGTCCGCAACGGAAAACAGGTTACAGTGATGATGGAGTTGCGCGCCCGTTTTGAGGAAGAAGCCAACCTCGCATGGAAGGAAAGGCTGGAAGAGGAAGGGGTTAAGGTACTGATCGGCATACCAAACATGAAGGTACATGCAAAGATGTGTATTATCCGTAAAAGGCTGCAAAACCGCACCATCCAGTATGGGTTCGTGAGCACCGGCAATATGAACGAAAGCACGGCAAAAATATATGGGGATCACTGCCTGCTGACCGCCCACCGAGGAATTATGGCAGATATTAACCGGATGTTTCTCTACCTGGAAAAATATAAGACCCAGCCGGATATCCTGAAAAGCTGCAATAATCTCCTGCCCTGCCCGGGCATCCTGCGCCGGGAACTGCTGAAACTTATTAACCAGGAAATCAGGGCTGCGAAAAGAAAAAAACCCTCCGGCATCCTGCTCAAGATGAATTCCCTGTCGGATGAAATCCTGATTGAAAAGCTTTACGAAGCAGCTCGCGCGGGGGTGCCGGTGCAACTGATCGTAAGAGGCATCTTCTGCATGTACTCTGAAAACAAAAAGTATAATCAGCCGATAAAGGCCATCAGCATCGTGGATGAGTACCTTGAGCATGCAAGGGTGTTCATCTTCCACAACGGGGGCAAAGAAAAAGTTTATATATCTTCGGCAGACTGGATGGTTCGAAACCTCGACCACCGCGTGGAAATAACCTGCCCTGTTTATGACGAGGACATCAAGAAAGTATTGAAAAACATGCTGAATATCCAGCTGAGCGATAACATGAAAGCAAGGATTCTCAACAACCAGCTCAGCAATGATTATGTCAGGACCCCGGGTAAAAAGGTTCGATCACAGGTGGAACAATACAACTACCTGCAATCAAAACGGAGCAGGGCGATCTTAGCGGCTGAGGCCGGGTTGCAGGAAGTTCCTTGTCCACCCAAAGAAACTAAAACAGAACGATCAAATTGAAACTCGCAGCAATAGATATCGGAAGTAATGCGGCCAGGCTGCTCATCACGGAAGTGGTTACGGATGAAACCGGCAGGGATCGATTCAACAAACTTAACCTGATCCGGGTTCCGCTTCGGTTAGGCTTCGACGTTTTTGAAAGTCAGTCCATTTCAAAGGAAAAGGAAAGCCAGATCATTAACACCATTAAAGCCTACCGGTCACTGATAGACGCATACGGAGTGAAGCATTACAAGGCATGCGCCACATCTGCCATGCGCGATGCCAGCAACGGTCCTGCCATCATCCGCCACATTAAGGAAGATACCGGAATCGGCATCGAAATCATCAGCGGTGACCAGGAAGCGGCATTCATTTATGAAAACCATGTGGCAGAGAACCTGGACAAGGACCATTCTTATCTCTACATAGATGTCGGCGGAGGTAGTACAGAACTCACTTTCTTCAGCGATAACCGCCTTGTGGCAAAACAGTCATTCAATATCGGAACCATACGCCTCCTGAAAAACCAGGTGGCAGACAAAAAATGGGATGAAATGAAAGAATTCATCCGCGCCAAAACCAAGGGCTTCAAGGAAATCACCTGCATCGGATCCGGTGGTAATATCAACAAGGTTTTTTCCATGTCAAAGAAAAAGGATGGCAAGCCCTTACCCCTGGAATTGCTGAAAGACTATTACAAGGAGCTAAGCAGTTTTCCACTGGCTGAAAGGATGCGCCTTTACAGCCTTCGGGAAGACCGTGCCGATGTGATCGTACCAGCACTTAGTATATACATCAACGTTATGCGCTGGGCCGACGCGAAGGAAATCCAGGTGCCCAAGATCGGATTGGCGGACGGACTGATTCATATCCTATGGGATCAGGTGAAGCAGGGGCAATAATTGAAAACAACAAACTATTTTATGTCAGTACATAGTGATGTCAGGAAAGTTACCACCAATACCCTGCTGAAAATGAAGGCCGCAGGCGAAAAAATCTCCATGCTTACGGCATATGATTATTCCTTCGCAAGGATTTTCGACTCTGCGGGACTGGATGTTATTCTTGTGGGTGATTCCGCCAGTAACGTAATGGCAGGACATGAAACAACGGTACCCATTACTCTTGAGCAGATGATCTATCATGCGCAGTGCGTGGTGCGGGGTATTGACCGCTGCCTGGTGGTGGTAGACCTCCCTTTTGGCTCCTACCAGTCGAATTCAGATGTCGCCCTGGCATCCGCCATCCGTATCATGAAGGAATCGGGGGCACACAGTCTCAAACTGGAAGGCGGTGAAGAAATCGCAGAAAGCGTGCGCCGCATTGTGAATGCCGGCATTCCTGTCATGGGTCACCTGGGGCTTACCCCGCAATCCATATACAAATTCGGCACCTATACTGTGCGCGCCAGGGAAGATGCCGAAGCGGAGAAATTGAAAAAAGACGCACTCCTGCTGCAGGATGCCGGCTGCTTCGCCATTGTACTTGAAAAGATCCCGGCTCAACTGGCCAAAGAGGTGAGCGAAAGCCTGCACATCCCCACTATCGGGATCGGCGCGGGAAAACATTGTGACGGGCAGGTCCTGGTGATGCACGACATGCTGGGTATTAACAACGATTTTAACCCGCGTTTCCTCAGAAAATACCTGAACCTTCACGACCAGATTGTGGAAGCCGTAGGTAAGTATGTAAATGACGTGAGAGCCAGCGATTTCCCCAATGAGCAGGAACAATACTGAGATCTAAAGCGTACCTTTGCGGCCTAAAAAACAGCTTGCAATGGAGTTCCTAACAGCATTGGGCATAAACAGCACCAACACCGGCACATCAACCGGATCCACCTGGATCCAGACCAAAGGAGAAAACATTCATTCCATTTCACCCGTAGACGGGAAACTCATTGGTTCCGTGACAGCCACGGACAAGGAGGGCTACGAGGCAGTAATGGCAGCCGCATCAAAAGCGTTCGCGGAATGGCGCACATGGCCTGCACCCCGTCGTGGTGAAGTGGTTCGCCAGATCGGTGAAGCACTTCGTGCGAAGAAGTCAGATCTCGGCCAGCTCGTTTCCTATGAAATGGGCAAGAGCCTGCAGGAAGGCCTCGGAGAAGTTCAGGAGATGATCGATATCTGCGACTTTGCAGTGGGATTATCCCGCCAGTTGCATGGCCTTACGATGCACAGTGAGCGCCCAGGCCACCGCATGTACGAACAGTATCATCCCCTGGGTATTGTCGGCATCATTTCAGCCTTCAATTTCCCCGTGGCGGTATGGAGCTGGAATACTATGCTGGCTTGGGTTTGCGGTGATCTTTGTGTATGGAAACCTTCCGAAAAAGTTCCTCTCTGCTCCATTGCATGCCAGAATATCATCAACGAAGTATTCGAAAAGAACGGCGTTCCTGAAGGAGTTAGTTGTATCGTGAACGGAGGCCGTGAACTCGGCGAATGGCTGAGTCATGACAGCCGTATACCACTGATCTCCGCCACCGGGTCAACCCGCATGGGCAAGGCCGTGGGAGCTGCAGTAGGCGCACGACTTGGCCGCAGCATCCTCGAACTGGGAGGAAACAATGCCATCATTATTTCCAAAGATGCCGAGCTGGATATGTCCCTGATCGGGGCCGTATTCGGAGCGGTTGGCACTGCGGGACAAAGATGTACCTCCACCCGCCGCCTGATCATCCACGAATCTGTATATGATGCCTTCAAGGCCAAGCTGGTCAAGGCGTACGGACAACTCAAAATCGGTGATCCGCTGGACCAGAACAACCATGTGGGACCATTGATCGACAAAGATGCCGTGAACCAATACCTTTCCTCCATCGAGAAATGTAAGGCTGAGGGCGGTGTATTTGCCGTGGAAGGCGGTGTACTGGAAGGCGACGGTTATGAAAGCGGCTGTTATGTGAAGCCCTGCATCGCAGAGGTACAGAATCATTTCAGCATCGTACAGCATGAAACTTTTGCGCCAATATTATACCTGATCAAATACAGCAACATCGACGAAGCCATCGCTTACCAGAACGGTGTTCCGCAGGGACTTTCCTCGGCCATCATGACCCTCAGCCTGCGTGAAGCAGAGCAATTCCTTTCCTCGGCCGGAAGTGATTGCGGTATTGCCAACGTGAACATCGGGACCAGCGGGGCTGAAATAGGTGGCGCCTTTGGTGGCGAAAAAGAAACCGGAGGCGGCCGCGAGAGTGGCAGTGATGCCTGGAAAGCATATATGCGCCGGCAGACAAATACCATCAACTATTCGACCAAATTACCGCTCGCACAGGGTATTAAATTTGATCTTTAATCACTAATTATTACCTTTAAAAAGACGCAAAAATTATGGGATCGGTCAACCAAAACCCATTTTTTTGCGTCTTTTTGTAATTACTTATAAATCGTCGCTTGCATGAAGAAACATTTAATCCTGCCTGCTGGTATCCTGTTGGCTGTAATCAGCCTGCAAACAGCTTACGGCCAGGGAGCATCCGCCCCTGTGAATAAAGAACTCCCGAAAGGCTGGCACCTTGCCGACCGCGAAAAAGATGGCTTTTATGGCATCAGTCTTGACAAAGCTTATGATTTCGTAAAAGGGGTAAAAAGCAAAACAGTGGTGGTAGCGGTGATCGATTCTGGAATCGATACCCTGCACGAAGACCTGAAGCCCATCCTCTGGGTAAATCCGAAAGAAATTCCCGGCAATGGAATTGATGATGACAGGAACGGTTACGTGGATGATATCCATGGCTGGAACTTCCTGGGCGGCAAAGACGGCCGGAACGTAAAGCAGGACAGCTATGAAGGTGCCCGGGTTTATCATCGCTTCCTGAATAAATACGGGGCAGCAGGTTTTGACCCCGCATCACTCCCCGAAGATGAAAAATGGCAATATGAGCTGTGGAAAAAAGCCAAGGATAAAGTGGAAGGTGATGCAGGTGGTGGCGGTGCAGACATCGTGTTCCTGAAAAGGGCATTGGAAAGCAGCCAGAAAAATGACAGTCTCCTGAAGATTGCACTTGGTCGCGAATCCTATACAGGAAAGGAACTGGAAGCCATTGCGCCATCCACAACCGACGGCCAAAAAGCCAAGGCAGGCATGCTGTATATCTTTAAGGCCTTCAATATGATGGAAACCAGCAATACCGAGTTTATAGAAGGTTTTGCCGAATTCGTGAACGGTGAAGAACGGAAAAAAGAGGCTGCTGAAAAAGCACCGAAGGATTACCGTGGCGAGATAGTAAAAGATAACTATTCAGATATCAACGACCGTTATTACGGCAATAATGACGTAATGGCGAATACACCATTCCACGGCACCCATGTATCCGGCATCATCGCCGCCAAACGCGGCAATGGCATTGGGGTTGATGGCGTGGCAGACAATGTGAAGATCATGACCATCCGTGCTGTGCCCGATGGTGACGAGCACGATAAGGATATTGCCCTGGCTATCCGTTATGCGGTGGACAATGGCGCGAAAGTGGTTAACATGAGTTTTGGGAAAAGTTTCTCGCCAGAGAAAAATTGGGTGGATGAGGCCGTTAAATATGCAGAATCAAAGGGCGTGTTGCTGGTGCATGCTGCAGGCAATGATGCAGCCAATGTTGATTCAGTTGACAATTTCCCCAATCCTGTTTTATTTCAGGGTAAATCAAGGGCCGCTAACTGGATAACGGTTGGTGCCAGCAGTGACCCCCTGGCGGAACCCGGTTTCAACAGCCTGACCGCTTCTTTCTCTAACTATGGCAAGCAGGAAGTGGATGTATTTGCTCCTGGTACAAAGATTTACTCTACCATTCCCGGTGGCACTACTTACGGAAACGCACAGGGAACCAGCATGGCATCCCCGGTAGTGGCGGGTGTTGCAGCATTCCTGCTGAGTTATTATCCGCATCTTACCCCACAGGAGATCAAGGCGGTTATTGTGAAGTCATCTACACCGGCAGATATGAAAGTGAAGATTCCGGGATCTGAACAGGAAGTAAACCTTTCGGACATTTCTGTATCGGGGGGATTGGTGAACGTGTACGAAGCAGCCAAACTGGCCGCAACCATTCGTCCGGCCGGAAAGCCCAAACCACAATCGAGTTTGAAAAAAGGAACTAAAGGATAAGCACTAAACCCCACACTATGTGGGGTTTTTTATTTGTGTTTTGCGGGGCGGAATATTAACTTCAGAGAATAAAACAGTAAACCATTTTATGAAACACGACTACAACCTTGTCTATTCTGATTTTTATACCAACTATATACAGTTGGCGCAACAGGGTGAGCTCAAAAAAGTATTAAAGAAAAATTCCCGTAAGTTCCTGGACCTGCTGGATGATATTCCAAAATCGAAGATTGATTATTCCTACGGTAAAGACAAGTGGACGATCAAACAGTTGTTGCAGCATATCACAGATGCGGAAAGGGTTTTTGCCTACCGGGCCCTGCGGGTGGCGCGTTATGATCAGACTCCCTTACCGGGTTTTGATGAGAACACCTGGGCAGAACATGCAGATGTTTCGAAGCGCGACTGGAATGATATGGTCAAGGAATTCAGACTCCTGCGGCGCAGCAACCAGTTGATGATAGAAAGCTTTTCCAGCGAACAACTGGCCGCCACTGGTACAGCCAGCAACCATCCTATCAGTGTTGCAGCCCTTTGCTTTATTCTTGCCGGGCACGTCGAACACCACATGAATATCATCCGGGAACGCTACCTCATCAAGTAAACCATTCACCATTCACCATCTCACTGCTCTACCGGCTTCTCCAGACTGCCACCTTTAATTCCTGATTTCTTAAAAGCCAGGTTCTGCTGGTAGATCATGTCATTTACACTGTTAATGGCCTCATCAAGATAAATATCGTTGCTCAGGGACTTTTTCCATTGCTTGTAACGGCTAAGCTTATCGGGATCGCTGGCAAATTTTGCTTCATCACCCGGAAGGCTCTCCACACTTAGCTCCTTTGGCAATTTATAAAGGGCTTCAATTTGCTTTACCGTAGCACTGATCTTTTTCTTTTCGTCGCGGAACTTGTTCAGGTTAAGTGAATACACTTTATCGTTCTGCTCGGCAAGCCAATCTGTACTGGATTTGATCTGGTTGAAAGCTGAATTATTATTCACCCTTTTCTGGCTGTTACTGCTAACCGTAGCAATATCATAAGGAGCCTGCCAGGTAGTATAAGGAGACTGTTTGATCTCATCCCATGGCAATGCATCAGGATCATCCTTTTCACGTACTTTGGATTTCTCCAAAACATCCGGCAAAACAACATCGGAGCTCACTCCCTTTAACTGGGTGGATCCGCCATTGATCCGGTAAAACTTCTGGAGGGTCAGTTTAATCGTACCCAGTTCGCTGTTGGAAGAGAACATACCGGATTCCTTATCGAGACCAATATTTCGCTGAACAGTTCCTTTACCGTAGGTGGAGGTACTTCCAAGTACCACTCCCCGCCTGTAATCCTGGATGGCTGCGGCAAAGATTTCAGAGGCCGAAGCACTGAATTCATTTACCATGACAGCCAGTGGTCCGTCGTACAACACGCTCTTATCACGGTCCTTCAGCACACTTGGATTACCATCGCGGTCTTTCACCTGTACAATAGGGCCGTCTTCAATAAACAACCCGGCCATCTGTACCACATCATATAATGATCCACCACCATTATTACGCAGGTCAATCACAATGCCATCCACTTTCTGTTCTTTCAGTTTAATTACTTCTCTGGCAACATCCACTGCACTTCGGGCACCACGGGGATTGTCGAAATCTGCATAGAATTCTGGTAGCATGATATAACCAATCTTGCTGTTGCCTTCACCGGCCACTACCACACTGCGGGCAAAAGTTTCATCCTGTACGATTTCATCACGGATAATAGGAACCACCTTGATGCTTCCATCGGCCTTGCGAAGGGTCATACGAACTTCCGTACCCTTGCTGCCACGGATAATTTTTACCGCATCTTCGGTTTCATAACCCGCCAGGTCGGTGGGCTCAGCGGCACCCTGTCCCACTTTCAGCACAATATCCCCCACCGTAACCTGCCCTGTTTTCCAGGCGGGACTGCCGGTGATAACGGAGGCAATCTTGATATTGCCATCCTCCATACGAAGAGATGCGCCGATTCCAAAGAAACGGCCACTCATCTGCTCATCGAAATAACGCTTGTCGCGGGGAGGAAAAAATGTAGTATGCGGGTCCATGGTATTGGTCACCGTATTCACATATTGATTGAAACGCTCGTCATCGTTGTATTTCAGCTTCAGGCGTTCGAACATGCGGTTGATCACCTTCTGCACGTTTTCACGGGCATCCTTTTCTATTTCCTGGTTGGTCTTGGCTACAAAATCTTTCTTCCCCCTGTTCTTTTCCTGGTTCTCCAGCTGGTCGGAATAACGTTCCAGTGCCAGGTATTTCAGGCGCTTTCTCCAGCGTTCTTTTTTCTCTTCGGCATTTTTGGGGAACTCGAGTTTTTCTGCATCAAGAACCACCACCTCTTCCAAATTGAAATCAAAAGGTTTGGCCAGTATCTCTTTCGCCAGCACCTCTGTCTCCAGAACCCGATTTTTATAGATCAGCGACAACGCCGGCACAAACTCCACCGGACCGCCATTGATTTCATCGTCCAGCTTCAATTCATATTTACGTAGGGACTGGATATCGGTCTGGAGAAAAATATTTTTCTCTGCATCCACCACAGTCAGGTATTTATTGAAAACCTCTTTTGAGAACTCATCATTCACTTTCCTGGGACTATAATGTACCTGCGCAAGGATATCTCCTACATTGTGAAGGATCTTTTCATATTTGCCGGGAGGATCATTGCTGATGGTTCCCATGGACCGGAAACCAATAAAAAGGGCAGCACTCAACAGGATCACCAGCACGGGTAAGCTTCTTTTATTAAACATAAAGTCAACCAGTTTTTGCATTGTTCCAAAAATAACGATAAAACAACTCGTCTTGTTGCCATCACCACCAATTAACATCTGATTATGATGAGCGGAACCGCTGTTCCCACATAGTATTGATGAGTGAAGCAGTTCCGGAGTTGTATGAGAAAGATGAAAACCAGAGTTTTTTTTAATCCGGATTAGCTGGATTCGATTTTTTACCTATTTTTGTGCCCGCTTCGAAAAAAGCGATGCGAAAAACGCATGGAGGCTGTAGCTCAGTAGGTTAGAGCGTCAGTTTGTGGCACTGAAGGCCGTGGGTTCGAGACCCATCAGCCTCCCATCATTCCCTCACTTCGGTGGGGGAATTTAATTTAAAGCAATCATGAATTACTGGCTCATTCTTATTCCCGTTATTTCTGCCTTTATTGGCTGGTTCACCAACTGGATTGCCATCAAAATGCTGTTCCATCCTCGCCGGCCAATGAATATCCTGGGTTTAACCGTACAGGGAATCTTTCCCAAACGGCAACAGCAGTTTGCGGAGAAACTGGGCAGGTTGGTAAGCGAAGAACTGCTTTCCTTTAAAGATATCGCGCACAAAATCACTGATCCGTCCAATATCGACCAGTTATTGCCCATGGTGGATGAACACATAGAGCATTTCCTTAAAGTAAAACTTAAGGAAACCATGCCCATGATCAGCATGTTCATCGGTGATAAGACCATCGCACAGCTGAAAGGGGTTTTCATGGAAGAACTGAAGACCCTTTTCCCCGTCCTGATGGACAAATACATGGAAAATCTGCAGGATCAGCTCGATTTGGAAAAGATCGTAGTGGAAAAGGTATCCAATTTCTCCAGCGACAAACTGGAGGAAATTCTTATGGCCATCATGGCAAAGGAATTCCGTTTTGTAGAGATTCTGGGGGGCGTGGTTGGCCTGCTGATCGGCATTGTGCAGGTAGCCATCACCCTGCTGACCACCCGGTAAGCCACCCCGAATTACCACTTATACAAAAATTTATCCATCCATCCCTGCTGTTAAACATTGTGGTAAGTGGATTGTCTTAATTCAGTTACCATTTATCAAATTGTCATGATTCCGTCATTGACATTTTAAGAAATTTGCGCCACTCAGAGAAAAACACACGAATGATTAAACAGATCCTATTGGTTGCGGCTATATTGGCCGGAACCTTTACCGTAGCACAGATGCCTGGCGGAATGCCGGGTGGAGCCGGCAGAATGGGCGCCGGAGGCGGAGCCCAGATGAATATCGGCAGATTTTATGGCAAGATCATAGATGCTGCCGGCAATAAAGGCATTGATGCCGCTTCCGTGCAACTGCTACAGAGTAAGTTTGACACGGTTAGCCGTAAAAGAAAAGATACCATAGTTGCAGGCATGCTGACCGACAAGCGCGGAGAGTTCAATTTTGAAGGTCTTGCCGTGATGGCCAGCTATAAGTTGGTAATCACTGCTATCGGTTTCAAAACAATTGAGAAAAAAGTAGGATTCGAACTCAATATGGCAGGTGGTGATATGCAGAAAGCACTCGCCGGGGTAGACAAGGACCTGGGAAACATCAAACTGGAAACAGATCCAAAGTTGCTGGAAAATGTTACCGTAACAGCTTCCAAACCACTGATGTCAATGGGCATAGACCGCAAAGTGTATAATGTGGAAAAGAACCTGGTATCCACCGGCGGAACAGCCGAAGACGTGATGCGCAATATCCCTTCCATTTCAATAGATATTGATGGGAATGTTTCCCTCCGGAATGCGGCACCGCAGATCTTCGTGGATGGCCGCCCGACAACGCTGACTCTCGACCAGATCCCGGCAGATGCCATCGAAAGTGTGGAACTGATCACCAATCCCTCTGCCAAATTTGATGCCTCCGGCGGTACGGCGGGTATCCTGAATATTGTGTTGAAAAAGAACCGTAAAGCCGGTTATAATGGCAGCATACGTGCAGGTATTGACAGTCGCGGTAAACCCAATGGCGGTGCCGACATCAATGTAAAGCAAGGCAAGGTGAATATCTTCGCCAGTGGAATGTTTCGTACAAGGAAATCCATCTCTGAAGGCAATACGCAGCGAACCACTTTCATTAAGGACCCGGTGACGGAATTGAACCAGGATGATTACAATAAGAGTACCGGCATGTTCATGTTCGGTCGCGCGGGAATGGATTATTTTATGAACAACCGGAATACCCTGGGTTTTTCTGTGAATGCAGTTCGGGGTAAGTTCGATTTCCTGAATAACAGCGACATCCAGACCGACAGTTTATTCAACTCGGGTACCAAAAGCAGCTACAGCCAGCGTTTGTCAGATGGTGAGCGTGAATTCCGCAACCTGGGTTCGTCGGTCTATTTCAAGCACCTGTTTACCAAACCCGGGCGCGAGTTTACCGCCGACATCAATTACAACCGCAGTAATAATGATAACATTACCAATGTGACCAACCTGGTGCTGAACGGCGCAGGTGGCGGCATTGCCAGAAAATACGGCCAGTTGAATACTGGTGACGGATCCAGTTCCAATGTTACTTTCCAGACAGATTTTGTAAACCCGCTCTCCGCTAACTCGAAGTTTGAAACCGGCCTGAGGGTGCAAAGCCGCAGCCAGGAAAGCATCAACGATATCAGCGTAGTGGATGCCAATGGCAATATCACATATGTACCATCTCTGTCCTCTCAGTTCAGCTATACTGATCGCGTGTATGCCGGTTACCTGACCTATACCAGCAAGTGGAAAAAGCTGGGCTACCAGTTAGGCCTGCGCGCAGAAAGCTCAGAGTACGATGGCGAAGTACTGACCACCACTGCCCCTCCCAACAGCAAAGACACCCTGTTGAATTATGGCAACAGTTTTCCGCTCAGCTTCTTCCCCAGTGCGTTCCTGACTTATCAACTGACGGATAATGACGAACTGGCCTTTAATGTAACGCGCAGGATCAACCGCCCGAATTTCTTCCAGTTGTTCCCCTTCACGGATTATTCAGATACCCTGAACCTGAGTCGTGGTAACCCGAACCTGAAGCCTGAATTCACTGCATCCTTTGAACTTTCTTACCAGAAAAAATACGGTTCCGGCAATTCCTTTGTAGCCAGCACCTATTACAAGCATACAACCAATCTGATTACGCGTAACCAGGTGGAAAGTGTGAACCCATTCTCCGGCAAGGAAGAACTGATCATCAGTTATATCAACGCCGATTACAGTACTATTTTCGGATTGGAGCTGATTGGCAGCAACAAACTCACCCAATGGTGGGAACTGGTGAGCAATTTCAACCTTTACCAATCGAAGATCAATGCCAACCAACCGGGAATACCCGACCAGGATGCGATCTCTTCCTATTTTATCAAGATCAACAACAACATCAAACTGACCAAAAAACTGACGCTCCAACTGAGCGGCGACTATACTTCCAAGACTATTCTGCCACCTGGCGGCGGCGGTGGTGGCGGTATGATGTTTGGCGGACCTCAAACAACGGCACAGGGGTATATCCGGCCAAAATATGAGATCGAAGCTGCGTTGCGGTACCAGTTCATGAAAGAGAACCGGGCCAACCTGACCCTGACTTTCAGCGATATTTTCCGTACCGACGCCAGCGATGTGTTCAGTTCCTCACCGGGATTTGTACAGAACACCTGGCGCCTGCGGGATCCGCAGATACTGCGCCTGAATTTCAGCTGGCGCTTCGGTAAGTTCGATACTTCGCTCTTCAAACGCAAGAACCTGAAAGGCGATATGCAAAACATGCAGAACGTAAACGAAGGAGTGCAGTTTTAACATCGCGTCTGACGTGCGTCTGACGTACGTCAGACGCATAAAAGAACCCGGCAGAAAACTGCCGGGTTCTTTTATTTAATTTAGGGCATGGAACCTACCTATTTTATCCGGCCGGCATTGGCAACGGAAGCCCGCAATGATGCCCCTGCCATTTCCTCTATCTGTAAGGAAGGATTTTCGTATATCCATGCCAGTGGTTTTGTACCGGAAGACCTGGTGGCATTCTGTGAAAGTTATTATTCTCCTGCGGCAATTGCAGATGATATCAGGATGAAGGACCGGTTTTACCTGGTATTGGAAAAGTTGAAAGGACAGTTGACAGAAAAGGTTGAAAAGGAATCAGAAATCGCAGGTTGCCTGCGCTTGTCATCTCCCAGCCTGCAACTGGCAAAAGAAGACCCCGGCGGAATAGAGTTATCCCGTTTTTATATCAGTGAAGAACATCGCAGCGGTGGCTGGGGCCGGAAGATGCTGGCCATGGCCGAAGCCAGGGCGTTGGAAATGGGGTTTAAGCGGTGCTGGCTACACGTATATATTCCCAATGCCCGCGCACAGGAGTTTTACAAGTCACTTGGATATGAGATAAAAGGCAAAGAAACACTGCATTACCGGGATAGCCACCCTGTCGGATTTGTGATGGTGAAATCTTTACGCGTCTGACGTGCGTCTGACGTACGTCAGACGCACGTCAGACGCGTTTACCCAAAACCCGCACCAGCTGCACAATAGCGGAAATGATAAACACCCCGCCCACCAGAAAGTTGAGTGTCCGCTGGCCGGTATTCAAACGTCTCACGAGCCAGCGACCGCCAAATATAAAAAGCAGCAACCCTGCAACCGTTCCAACCCCAATGCCAGCAGTGTATACATTGAAATATAAACTGCCGGACTGCAGCAGCTTCACACTAAAAAGATAACTGCTCCACATAAACCAGAACGGGATCTGAACAGGGTTCACGGCACTCATGGTTACCCCCAGCCAAAAGCGATTAACAGTGTTATCGAGTAACAAATTCTTTTTCTGTGTTCCCTGCCTTCTTGCTGCAAGCAGGCTGCTGATGCCCAACACTGAAAAAAGCACCACGGTGGCCCATTCCATCCAGTAAAACACCTTTTGGTTGGCCATGATCCAATCAACCCCCTTCAAGGACAGGCGAACGTAGATCAATTCCACAATCGCCACACCCAGCGCAAAAAGGAGCGCCCGGCGGGTCGATTCCTGAACGCCGATCTGCATGGCGGCCATGTTCAGCGTACCCAGGGGCAGGCTGCCCAGGAAACTGATTACCAGGCCAGCTGCAAACAGACTTAACAGGCTAAACATATAACTGCTCCATCTTTTGTTCAAAGGCCGTGTTGTCGCGGAACATCTGACGGCCTTCGGCGAAACTCATATAAGGTATGCCTTTTTTGTGGTTGGCGCGACTGATCCTGAACAACCAGAACCAGTGCCTGATAATCTCATTCCAGGCATAGAATACACTATGCCGCGGATCATAAATATGGGTAGGCTCAGAACCTGCGCCGTTGAGCTCAATAATTGAAAAAGCTTCGCCTTTTCGCAACTTTTCCCAACTCTCATAACGGATATCCAGCCGACCATAATAAAAACCGGGAATTTTTGTACACAAAGTATTAAACACGTCTTGCAGTTCAGCATCCACCAGATCTGTATCATCCAGGAATTTAGATCCCCGCGCATGGTTTCCATAGGGCACCAAAACCTGTTCCACCCCATTGGGCAGTACGGCATCCAGGAAACCGGAATGCATTTGTTCCAGGGCCTGCAACTGTAGGATAAAGCGTTTTTCTTTCAAGATTAGTTGCCGTATTGTCTGTATTCCATCGCCTGTAACCTTTACAAATTCCTTCCTAACGATACCGGTTATGCGCCCACATGTTTCATCCGGCATCCGGCAGAAGAACACACCCGCTTCTTTTTCAAAATGGATATATTCCTGCACCAAAAAATCCATTGGCGACTCCTCGCAATAGCGTGCCAGTTCAGCTTCGTCATCCAGTTTACGCACCCCCATCCCCTTGGCTCCGATATCGGGTTTGGCAATCAAAGGGTACCTGAAACCTGCCTCCCTTACCGCGTGAACAACTGCCGAAACATCAGCCGGCAGGGCAAAAAACATGGTACGGGGATAGGTCCCTGCAGGAAGGATATCATAGATTTTTTTCTTCGACTCCATCATGAAACCACCTGTTTCTATGGATGGATTGGAAGCAGAAAAAAAGAACAGCGCCCGTGCCCGCGCCGCCAGCAAAAAATAAACCGGCAGGATCGGTCCGTACACAACGGCGAAGGGCCAGTACTCCCAGTTCAGCAATCGGATGAAAAACGGCCGGTGTAAGAGACGTTGAAATGTATTCATGAATGGGTAACAGGGACTTTTGTAAGGGAAACCTCCACCTGGAAATGTGCATCCTCCAGTAGGTCCGTATAAAACATCGTGGCCGTATTGGGCGTTTTTTCCATGGAAGTGATGCTCACCGTCAGCATTTCGTTGTTGCGGTTCATGCGGATTCCGTTGTGTTCGTCGCCGGCGCCGCCAAACAGATGAAAGGACCTCACCGCCTGTATATCCGGTGAAGGATGCTGCAATAGCCAGGCATGAAACCAGTCCTTCCGCTGCCTGATCACCTCATCACTGTAAAGTGTAACCGAAGACCATATCTGCGGTTCTGAAGCATCCATAAAGCGCGAATGTTTCCTGCTGCCATCCCAGCGGTTCTCCTGCAACATTCCATCCTGGAACAATACAATCGTAAACGGTTCAATATTTTCCAGCGAAACACTTTCAAACCCTTCAAACAGGTTATCGGTCGCAGCAATATCCAAAAACACCAGTCCCCTGCTTTTCCTGTATGGATATACCGGCTCATGCTTTTGCCAGCCACCGTTCAGCAGCACTGCCATCTGGCCGTTTTCCTTCATGGTGATCCAGGTTCCGGCTGCATCGGGGTCCCTGGGGAATACCAGCCGATGCCCGTTCATTTCGTAGGAAGCGGGCGGCAGGGCGCGGGAGCGGACAATTTTTTCATCCCGGTTGGAAGTAATAAGTACCCCCGAATCGGTGGGCAAATACGTTACTGTGCACATGTTTTTCTGTACTTCATGGTAGAGGAAGCTACCCCAAACCCTTCAGGAATTGTGATATCGGATACTTCAAGCAGGCCCACTTTAATCAGGGCCATATGGTGGATGGTATGCTCCAGGTTGTAGGCGATCTCGCGCCAGAAATTGGTGTCGAGCTGCACCTGTTCATTGGTTTCGGCATCATATCCGGCATGCAGCTGCATGGATTTGTTTGGCAGTGTCAATGCGGCGCAGATCTCGGGCATCAGGGCCACTGCAAAATCCTTATCGGTTTCTATGCGCATGTCCCGCTTCCGGGCTTCATAATTCACCAGTCCGGAGAAATGACCGTTTACCAGGCACTGGTACATCTCGATGATATGCCTGGTATGCTGGCCGATGGTGGCACCGGACAGGGTTTTGCAAACCTGGGTGTACTGTGCCGGGGACAGTTGTTCAAGGATACCTTTTAATTGGTCAAAAGCGTTTTTAACAGCGTGTGTCAACTGCATGCTGGAAGATTGTTTAGTCCGAATTTAATGATTTTTTAACCCCTGCGAAGATAGGGTGGAAATTAATCTTTTGCCAACACTTTCAATTGAACGGTCACTTCGTCAGACAGGGATATACTTCCCCCTCCCACCTTGAAATCGCGGCGGTTGATGGTGAAACTTCCCTGGAAAAGCATACCGCCCGAAAAAGGGCCTGCGCGGAACAGCAACGGAATTGTTCGCGTAGTGGATTTGATGGTTACAGCCGCATCCATTAAATAGGTTCCCGGCTCCTTTCCTGCCCTGATGTTGCCGGCGCGAACCAGGATCCGCGGGTGCTGCTCCACCGCGAAGTATTTATCCCCCCGCAAATGCCGGTTTCGCATATTGATGCCCGTTTCTATGGTGGTGGCTTCTACTGAAACTTCCATACTGCCCGCTGACGCATGAGCGGGGTCGAAAACTATGTTCCCCTTCAGTCCCCTGAAACTGCCCTTCACCGGTGATCCGAAATTGTTAATAATGAATTCCACCCTTGACTCCGCATCCACCGGGTGAAGGACCTGCGCCGGGGCATACTGAATGCCAAAGCTGACCATAAAAAGAACCGTTATCATAACTGACTTCATCATCTTCCTCAAGTTATAATTAATTCCCGCACCAGGTATACACCTGCTTTGTGGCAAATTAGTCAATTTGCCCCCCTAACAACTGTTTGTAATTGGTTCAATTCTTATAGATTTACAAAAAATATCGCTTCATGCAGGTTCCAACGATGGCTGAGTTGATGGCCAGTGGCGAATCACCAGAAGTACTGTTCTGGGTGGGTTGCGCCGGCAGTTTTGATCAGCGTGCCCAAAAGATCACGAAAGCATTTGCCCATATACTGAACACTGTAGGCGTGAAATTCGCCATACTCGGCAAGGAGGAAATGTGTACCGGAGATCCCGTTCGCCGGGCCGGCAACGAGTTCATGTTCCAGATGATGGCCTACCAGAATATCCAGATCCTTAATGGTTACGGCATCAAAAAAATTGTAACCACCTGCCCCCATTGTTTCAATACCCTGAAAAACGAATACCCCGAACTTGGAGGCACATACGATGTGATACACCATGCCACCTACCTGCAGCAACTGATCGATGATGGTCGCATCAAACTTAAAGAGGGTGGCGTTTTTAAAGGAAAGAAAATCACCTACCACGATTCCTGTTACCTGGGACGTGCCAATAATATCTACGAAGCACCACGCAAAGTACTGGAAGCCCTTGATGCCGAACTGGTAGAGATGAAACGCTGCCGTACCAACGGACTCTGTTGCGGAGCCGGCGGCGCCCAGATGTTCAAGGAAGAGGAAAAGGGAACAACCCGCGTCAACTGGGAGCGCACCAGCGAAGCCCTTGAAACCGGTGCCAGTGTAGTGGCATCTGCCTGCCCTTTTTGCAATACCATGATGACTGATGGCATCAAGACAAAAGAGAAGGAAGACAGCGTGCAGGTGCTGGATATCGCCGAACTGATTGCTATGAATCTGCCATAAATAAAGCCCCGGATTTGCCGGGGCTTTAAAATTTCAGGAGCGGCAGGCCTTATTTATTCACCGGCTCCAGCAACTTGAAGAACTGGTCAAGTTGTGGTAAGATGATAATTCTTGTCCTGCGGTTGAGGGCCCTGTTTTCCTTTGTTTCATTATCCACCAATGGATTGTATTCACTGCGTCCTGCAGCGGCCATCTTTTGCGGAGACATTCCATATTCATCCTGCAGGATCCGGATGACTGAAGTGGCGCGCTTCACACTGAGATCCCAGTTGTCCAGCAATACATCCCTCCGGTATGGTACATTGTCTGTGTGGCCTTCCACCATAAACTCAATATCGGGCTGGTTCTTCAACACGGTGGCAACTTTTCCCAAAACAATTTTCGCTTTTTCGGTTACCACATAACTTCCGCTTTTAAACAATAGCTTGTCTGAGATGTCGATATACACCACACCCTTATCCACTTTAATATTGATATCTTCATCATCCAGGTTACCAATGGCCCCTTTCAGATTCAATACCAGCGCCATGTTCAGTGAATCCTTATGAGCCATCTGTTGCTGAAGGGTCTGGATATAGGCATCCTTTGAACCAATATTCTCCATGGATTTTCTTATGCTTTCCGCCTGTTGTTTTGATATAACCGCCATGTTCTCCAACTGTGCCAGTGCCTGGGTATTATTTTCCTTCAGGAAAGCCACCTGGTTGCGAAGATCATCGATCTGCCTGTTCATTTCCCCGTTGTCTTTTACCAGGGATGCATTCTGGGCGGTGAGATTTGTTTTATCCGTATTGCAGGCAGACAGTGTACTTTCCAACGCCCTGATCCTGTTGTCAGAATCGGCCTGTAGCGCTTTGTACTTTTTGCTGCTGACGCAGGATAGAAGTATCACCGGCAACGCCATTGCAAGCAGCATGGATTTAACTTTCATATGTAATAATTTTAAGATTAAAAATAACAGGATAACAATTTACCATAATATGAAGTTATTGCTTGTTCACGGGCACGCGAATGATGAAAATCATTAACTTGATTCCCATTCGTCAATCGCCAATCCAACTTAAATGCTTAAGAAATTCCTGCTATTGCTGATGATCTGTTCTGCTTTTATTGCAGCAACAGCGCAAACCACCCTAACGGACAGTGCCAAACAGGCAAAAAGAGTCGCTCTTTCCACCTATCCCTTACTGAATGCAGGAGAAAACAGCGGGGTATTACCGGTCCCTGTCATTACCGAAAGACCTGATCCAAACCTGGATTATAAGTTCCTCTTTGATTTTGTAGTGAAGAATCCTGATTCACTGGCCGGAGAGTTGAACAGCGGACTGGTGGAAATTGCCCGCAGGCTGAACCTGCATGCGGCGTGTGGCATACCTGCCAAAAAATTGTTCCCCGTTATCATTGTCCATTCGGCAGCCATCAATGCAGTAAAAACCAATGAATCTTACCGGAAAAAATTCAACCTGGACAATCCCAATATCAGGCTCATCGGGCAACTGCAGCAACTGGGCGCCAGATTTATTGTTTGCGGACAAACCATGCAGTTTAATGACCTCAGGCAGGACGATCTATTGCCGGGCATGGGCATATCCCTCTCCGCCCAGACAATGCTTTCCTTTTACCAGCTAAAAGGATATGTGTTATTTAAAATTCAATAACCGCGGTAAGGCTTAATTCCGGCGAATCCCTACATTTGATTCATGAAGTATTCACTCCGTTTTCTAATGGTACTGGCTGGTGCGTTTATAGCTTTTAATAACGGAAAGGCCCAGACGACAAATTCTTACCTGCAGGAAATTGAGCAATGGGACAGTTCCCGCATTCATTACCTGAAAAGCGAAGAGGGCTGGCTGAACCTTGAAGGCCTGTTCTGGCTGAAGGAAGGGAAAAACAGTTTTGGCAGCAATCCTTCCAGCCAGCTGGTATTTCCGGGAAATATCCTGCCCGCAGATGCCGGCTATTTTGAGCGGCAAGGCAATTCAGTGCGACTTTTCCCCACGGAACATACCGGTATACTGGTGAATGGCCAGGTCATGAAAGATGCAGTGGTTTACAATAAAGACCTCCTGCCTGCCCCAGTCATGTCCTATGGCAGCCTGCGCTGGACCATTATTCAGCGGGAGGACAAAATCGGTATCCGCCTGCGTAATCTGAGCAGCAGACACCTCCGGGAATTCAGGGGTATTGAGAGGTTTGCGGTGGATCCTGCATGGAAGGTTGATGCCAGGCTTGAAAGAGGCAATCCTTTTCATACTGTTTCCATAACCAATGTGCTCGGACAAACCACTGAACAGCGCTCTCCCGGCAAACTGGTTTTTACCCTGAAAGGAAAACAATATTCACTTGATGCCCTGGAAGAGGGTGACCAGTTGTTCATCATCTTCGGTGACCTGACCAGTGGAGAAACCACCTATCCTTCCGGAAGGTATATGTATGCACGCAAACCGGGGCCGGACGGCATCACAACGCTTGATTTCAACAAGGCCTATAATCCTCCATGCGCCTTTACCCCTCATGCCACCTGCCCTATTCCACCACCACAGAATATATTACCGGTGGCGGTTATTGCGGGGGAGAAAAACTATCATTGATCAATTCCTCATGGCATTGACAACCTGGTAGGTGTCTGCATATTGCTGGAAACTGATGGCTTTGTTATCCTTTACCCGCCAGATATGAACAAACTGCGCATGCATGGACTTGCCGGTTAATTTATTCACCCCGTTGTACCGCCCCGTTACTACTACTGAGTCATCCACTGTGGTATAAAAGACCATGTCCGACAGTGCGAAATTGTCCCAGTCGGCTGCAATGCGGCCAAACACACCTTCTGCAACAGCCTGGGGACCGATATAAGGGTTACGGTCTGAATAAGGAAAATTATCGGCCTCATTCCAAATTATTGCCGGGTCCATTGTGCCCAGGAATGTGGGGAAATCGCCCTTTGCAACTGCATCATACATGGATTTGACGATGCCTGTTTCTTTTTCCATCTTGTAAGCTTTTAGGAAATATAAAAATTGCTTTAATCGGGAAGCATTCAGGGGGGAGGATATGCGCAAATATCATTAAGAATACAATATGTAAATTAGGGTAATCCTGCCATAATCCGGCGATTATTAAAACTGAACCAGGCTTGCTATACGGATTGGTTCATATGCCAAAACCGCCAATGAATCGTGTTAATAATTACCTTGCCATTATGGCAAAACTCATAACCACACTTCTTTTAATTGTTTTTTATTATCCGCTGGCAGCTCAGGACACCACCCAGCAAATAGTTCCCGGAAGAAAAAATGACCCGCAGCATTTCAAGAAACCTTATGTAATTCTTATTTCGGCTGATGGTTTTCGTTATGATTATGCCGATAAGTACCCTGCCCCGAATTTGCGCAGGCTTCGACGCAAGGGAGTACAGGCCAGCAGTATGTTACCTTCCTTCCCCAGTGTTACCTTTCCCAACCATTATACCCTCGCCACAGGGCTTTACCCATCCCACCACGGACTGGTGTACAACCAGTTTTATGACCGGCAGAAACAACAGACATATGCCGTGGGAAACCGTGCGGTGGTGGAAGACGGAAGCTGGTATGGCGGTACGCCGCTCTGGGTGCTGGCAGAGAAAAACCGGATGCTGAGTGCTTCCTATCATTTTGTGGGAACCGAAGCACCGATACAGAACGCCTATCCCACTTACTGGTACAGGTATAATGAAACCACCGATATTCAATTCAGGATCAGCAAGGTGGTGGAATGGCTGCAACTGCCGGAAGACAAAAGACCGCATTTCATCAGTTTCTATTTTCCTGAAGCAGATCATGCCGGACATCGTTATGGTCCGGATTCGAAGCAAACGGCTGATGCCGTGGCATATGTTGACAAATACACCGGTGAACTGGTGAAAAAAGTTTCTGCCCTGGGACTCCCGGTAAATTTTGTGTTTGTGTCAGATCATGGAATGGGTACGGTGGATACAGTAACCCGAATCAATATTGCCGCGATGGTGGATACGTCGCGATTTATCATCCGCGGTGGAAATGTTATCCTGCACCTGTATGCGAAAGACAGTTCTGCCATTCAACCAGCTTATACAGCGCTGAAGGAAAAGGAAAACGGATTTCGGGTATATATGCCTGATGAAACACCCGCCCAATGGCATTATAGAAAATCAGATGATCACTTTGGAAGGTTCGGTGATATCATCGTGGTACCGGAATACCCAAAAGTACTGAGCAGTTATACTGGGGGCATTTCACCTGGCGCGCATGGTTTTGACCCGGCGCTGAAGGAAATGCATGCCAGTTTCTACGCATGGGGGCCACAGATCAAAAAAAGAAAACGCATAACTTCCTTTGAAAATGTTCACGTGTATCCCTTTATCTGCCGGATACTGGGGCTTACCCCGCCGGCTGAGATCGATGGAGACGGCAATGTGCTGGAAGCGATATATTATCCCCGGCCTGGTAATTAAAGCCATTATTGGTTCAATAGATACTTCCGGCTGATTTCATCATATAGTTTCAGGTAATCATTTGATTTACCCTGCCTGTCAAACACAGATTCCCAGGTGCTCAATGGTTCCCAGATACAGGAACCCTTTCCTTTTCCATTGGGCAGTTCAAAAACGAGTTTGTTTACTTCCTGTTTTTTCGCGGAATATTCCACTATGATAATGTCCTTATCAAAACGGCGGATCAGGTCATGCATATTGTCGCGCAGATCATCTAATGTACCATGCCATTTGGGATAATAGGATAGTCCGATGACATCGATCGGAACGCCACGCTTCATCATATTGTCTACAAAGAATACGGTTTCCTCGTTCTGTCCGCCAAGAGCCACGTGCAGCATCATTACAATGGATGGATCCACGGATTTTACCGCCGCGGTACCGGCATTCAGCAACTGCGCCAGGGTATCGAGGTGCTGCACGCTTCCTTCAGGCCATACGATACCATGGTTGATCTCATTACCTACCTGCACCATATCGGGTGTGGTTCCCTGTTGCTTTAACTCAGTTATTACTGTGCGGGTATAATCATACAGTGACTTTTTCAGCTGCCCAAAATCCAGGTTCCGCCAGGCCGCAGGTTTGTATTGCTTTCCGGGATCGGCCCAGTAGTCGCTGTAATGAAAATCAAGCAGCAGTTTCATGCCGGCGTCCTTCACCCTTTTGGCCATTCTTTTGGTATGGTCGAGGTTGCAGTATCCTTTTCCCGGCGCATAACCACTGTCCCTCGCCGGATCGTTGAAAATACGTAGTCTTACATAATTGAATCCGTGGTCTTTCAATATTTGTATGGCATCTTTTTCTACACCTTTATCTGAAAATTTAACTCCCTGTTCCTCCAACTGAGGCAGGAAAGAGATGTCAGCACCAAGCATCCGGCTTGATTCACGTGGCTTTGCTGCTTCGCCTTTCAGCGAATAGGCAGCATCGTTAGTGATACTCGCCATGCTACCCGGAGAAACCGTAATAATATCGGTGGAACCGCTCCATAGTCCGGCAGCTTTCGCTTCAAATTTTATCAGTCCGGGTTCTTTTGAAGCCTGTACAATCACCTGGCATTTCCCGTTAAAGGCAGACCGCTGCCAGGCACCGTCCACACATTTATCGGGTTCGTGGCTACTGGGATCACCATTTCCCACCCCTATGATTTTACCAGGACCGCTGATGTCAAACCGGATCATATTATTGGCATCGGGCACTTCGCGGCCTTCGCGGTCGATGATCGAAACATTCATTACAGTGGCGTCCTGTCCGTCTGCCAGCATGGTTGTTTTATAAGGTGTCAGTACCACTTCAAAGGGCTGCGAGGTCGTTTCAACCCTGGCGGTTAATTTCTTTCCGCGTTTGTAAGCAATGGCTTCCAGTTTTCCGGGTTCATATATCACTTTCCACTGCAGGTGCCCATTACGGGGCATGTCCTTTTTCCCCTGGCTTTTACCGTTCAGGAAAAGTTCCACATTATCGGCATTGCTGTTCACCCATACATCGATTTCCTGGCCGCGCTTGTCGGGCCAGTTCCAGTGCGGGGAAATATGCAGTACATCGTTGTCGGTCCACCAGCTCTGGTAGTAGTAATAAATGTTTTTCGGGAAGCCGCATACATCCATTACCCCGAAATGGGAATTGATATTGGGCCACTTGAAGGGAGTAGGTTCACCGCGGTAATCGAAACCCGTCCAGATAAAACCACCCAGCCAGAACTTGTTGTCCGCGGCCAGTTTCCACCAGGTTTCGGCTGTACTGGCCCACCAGGGCGCGGTGATATCCTGGTCGGGCAGATAGGCACGGATACTATCGGTTTCATAGATGCCACGGGTGGTAACTGTGCTTCCCATTTCAGTGCCGAGGATCGGCTGGGTGGGGTGATCACGGTGGTAATCGGCCACTGCGAACTGGCGATAATTAAAACTCCGGACGGGCACCACTTCATTCACCCCCCGGAACATATTGCCCAGGTCGGCGGCATAGGTGGAAATACGGGTGGGATCCAATTCTTTTTGTTTGGCCAGCAGGGTTTGTGCAATGCGTTTGCCGTTGGAGTTGGTATGGATCCAGCCTTCTTCATTTCCGATGCTCCACATGAATACGGAGGGATGATTTCTGTCGCGCAGGATGAGCTGCTCAAACTGGTCGAGGTACTCCTTACTGCTGTTCAGCAAACGCTGTTCATCCATCACCAGCATACCCAGGCTGTCGCAGGCATCCAGCAGTTCGGGCGTGGGGGCGTTATGACTGGTGCGATAGGCATTGGAACCCATATTTTTCAGGAGGCGGATGCGATAGTACTGCATGTAATCGGGAAGGGCGCTGCCCAGTCCGGCGTGATCCTGGTGGTTATTGGCACCTTTTATTTTCAGGTATTTGCCATTCAGGAAAAAGCCTTCCTTAGCATCAAAACGGATGGTGCGGATGCCAAACCTTTCTTTACGGGTATCCACGATGGCACTGCCGGATTTCACTTCAGACACCACCCGGTACAGATATGGATCTTCAAGTTCCCACAAACGTGGATTGGTTACTGTTAGTTGCTGTTTGATGGTAGTTTTTCCATTAGCCTGCAGTGTTAATGGCACTGCCTTTGATTGTGCAATGATTTTACCATCGCGGGTGGTGATATAGGTGTAAACTGAACAGTTGGCTGTTTCGTAGTGTTTGTT
This sequence comes from Flavihumibacter stibioxidans, assembly GCF_014332695.1. Lineage (GTDB taxonomy): Bacteria > Bacteroidota > Bacteroidia > Chitinophagales > Chitinophagaceae > Flavihumibacter > Flavihumibacter stibioxidans. Next base: position 650,665 of record NZ_MBUA01000001.1, read on the forward strand.
TTGAACAGTAGTTTCGATGCCTACCGTAGCGCGTGCATCATTCACAGACGTATAAACGAAAAGACCATCTTCCGGAATGCTGATATTATTGTATTGCCGGAGCCATACGTGGCGGTAGATGCCTGCCCCTTCGTAGAACCAGCCCTCGTACTGGGTGGCATCAACCCTTACCACCAGTACATTTTCGCGGTCGAACCGGATATAATCGGTGATATCATAGGAAGCGCCCACATACCCGCTTTGATTATTGCCGACAAAAAATCCGTTGATCCAGATATTGGCATTGCGGAAAATGCCATCGAATTGTATGTTGAAACGACTGCCGGAATCAGAAGAAGCCACGTTGAATTTCTTACGGTACCAACCAATGCTGGTTTCGGGGAAATAACCACCCACGGGTTTGTATCCATGGGATTGCACATCAAAACTTGTGTGGTTGGCAAAAGGCAGTTCCACGGCCCAGTCGTGCGGAATATCCAGTTTTCGCCAGCTGCTGTCGTTATAAGCGGGGTCGATGGCTGTTCCTGCAGCGCCGCCGCTTTTGGAAAAGATGGTGGCCAGGCTATAGTTGAAATCCTTTTCAGGGTTGGCGGCGTGTCCAAAATGAAAGGACCAGTTTTCATCGAAGTTGATTTTTTTCTGTGCGCCTGCCTGAAAAACAGAAAGCGTCAGGATCAAACTGCAATAAAACATCCTGATGGTTGTCATGGGTGCTGTTTTAAGTGTCAATTTGCACATTATTACTGATATCTGGCAGGGAATAGTAAAAAAATCCCCCAATAGGGTGGCTTATAATCGTATCCGGTAAGATGTACTCAGTTTGATAAATGGCCCATCGCCCATATCCACCTGGGTGAGATACTCCTTCTTTTGAATACCTGTCCGTAATTTCCTTGCGATGCCGTAACCTGGTTCCAGTGTAATGCAGAGGCGTTTGGCCGGGTAATAATCCACATACAGCGAAAGCTGGTTATCATCTATCCGGAGATATTGGCCGTTGGACATCCGGAAACTATTGGTCAGCGCCCGGAAAGTAATACCTCCATAAAATTTCTTAGTCCATTCGTGCTCAAAGGTCATTCTTCCAGGAAGGAGACCGAAGAGATAATTCTTTTCATCGATCCGCCAGTCAGCACCCAGCAGCGGCCACATGAACAGGCCAAAGAAATCAGCATTTGTATACAAGCCCAAACGGAATTTCTGCTTTGGCTTCCTCGCAAAACTGACAAAGGCGGCACCTCCCATCTGAAAGGTTTGATCACCAAAGAGTTTTTCTCCATTCCAGCGAAGGGTAGGGATAACCGTTAGTGACCATTTTGATTCCTGCAGGGGAATGATCAGTCCGATCGGAAAAACAAGGCTGCGAACGGTCGGGTAAATCTCTTCCTTACCGGCCGAATCTATGCGCCATTGTTCGTAATAGGGACTGAGAAGCAGGTAGGAATTATTACTGATTTTGAGTGGTATATCCGACCCGGCCCAGAAGTGACTAAAAGGAGTAGCTGCTGCTTTATTGTTCCGAAAACCATAGGTATACCTGAGTTGAAATGGATCCACATATGGTTGTGACCAAAGTTCTGCCGAAATCAACAGTGCAAAGGTCAACAACAGCCAGGTCCGCGATCTTGAATTCATATGGGTTTCTTTTGGTTGGTTAATGAATGGGGGTAGTGCAAGGAAGGTCTTTTTCTGTCTGCAATGATCAACAGGATCAATCCGATGGTGAACCAAATCGCCAGCGCCACGATCGAATTGCGCATACTGCCGGTAAGATTATCCAGGTATCCCCACATGACCAGTCCGCACATCATCGCCGTTTTCTCGCTGACATCGAAAAAACTGAAATAGCCGGCATTGTTGCCGGTTTCGGGGATCATTTTCGCATAAGTGGATCTTGAAAGAGACTGAATGCCTCCCATCACCAGCCCGATAAAAAATGCAGCCATATAAAAATGCAATGGCGTAATAATGAAATAGCTGCCCGCACAGATCAGCATCCATAACCCTACGGCAATCATGAGTGCTTTCATATTTCCCGCTTTTTTGGATAGCCAGGCAAAAAGAAAGGCGCCTCCAATTCCCAGGTATTCTAACAGCAACACTGTTAGGATGAGTTGTGTAATGCCGAGGTGTATTTCTTTTTCACCAAAGGATGTGGCCATAAACATAACGGTCTGAACACCCATGATATAAAAGAAAAAGCTGAACAGGAATGTCCTGAGTTTTGGTTGTGCCCGCAACTGGTTCCATACTTTACGCAATTCCATATAACCGTTCAGGAAATTTCTCCCTTTGTTATCAGCAGCATACAGGCCTTTGGGCAATACATGCAGTGGTATCTGTGCAAACCCTATCCACCAGAAACCTGTAAGCAGGAAAGATAGCCTTGGAAATAAGGTATCGTCTTTGACGCCCAGTGCTTCCTGGTTCAGTATAAACACCAGGTTCAGGATCAGCAAGGTGGTTGCCCCGATATACCCGAAGGAAAATCCCCTTGCGCTGACTTTATCCTGCCTGTCTTCGGTTGCAATAGCGGGCAGGTAGGCATTATAGAAAACAATGCTTCCCGAGTACCCTATTGTAGCCAGCATCATTCCCCCAAGGCCAAGGTAAACGAGGGAGGGACCCGTAAAAAAGAAAAGCAGCATGCAACCGATCGCCCCTGTATAGCAGAAGAACTTCAAATAGGACCGGTGATTGCCGCTGTAATCTGAAATGGAGGAAAGCAAAGGTGAGATCAGGGCCACCAGGCCGAAGGAAAGTCCCAGGTTAATGGAATAGGCTGCAGTATTTTCGATACCTGATCCGAAGAACCCGATCCTGGTGGAGCCGTCAACTTTTGTAATGGAGTTATAGTAAGCGGGGAAAATAGCGGAAGCAATAACCAGGGCATAGGCAGAATTTGCCCAGTCGTACATGGCCCAGGCATTGATCGTTTTCCGATTGTTCCTGGGAACAGGAACCTGCATTGAATGATCGGATAATACTAACATATTAAATGCCGGATACGTATAAACGCATTACGACCTTTAAATTAGTTGAATCATTTGACCTGCAGCATGATTTAGATCATGATTCATTAAGTCAGTACCATTTTCTGATCCTCACATCGATTGCAGGGTTGCCGGCTTTCACGATCCGCGCAAATTCATTGACATCGCTGAAGCCGCCGGGCTGGCGGAAATGGAAGGGATAGACGATGGCGGGTTTGAATGCCAGCACCGCACCAGCAGCCTGGTTGATATCCATGGTAAAAGGCTTGTTCATGCAAATGAAAGCGATATCAATCGCTTTGAGAGTGCGCATTTCAGGAATATCTTCCGTGTCACCGGAAATGTATACCCGCTTACCACCCAGGTTCAGCACATAGCCATTACCGCGCCCCTTTGGGTGACGCACGCCTGGTGTATCGGGCAGGTTGTACATGGGCAGGGCTGTGATTTCAATGCCTTTGAAGGAGGTGGTGGCATTGTTGGGTAACACTTGCAGGTTTGTTGTTTCCGGAAGAAAAGCTGCAGCCCGGTCTTTTACCGCCTGCGGGAGGATCAGGGTGGCTTTTCTCAGGTCAAGGTTCACCAGGGTGCTGCTGTCCATATGGTCGCCATGGATATCTGTGATCAGTACCAGATCGGGTTGACCCATGGCTTCATAGCGCTGTGCTCCGCCATAGGGATCGATAGCGATGGCAAGTCCGTTCCATTTCAGCCAAAGGGAGCCATGGTACACGGGATGTACGTCCAGCCGGCCTTTGCCGGTTCCATAGGAATCACTTTGTGCCATAGTCCGGAAGCCGGCAATAACCAGGAGGACTAATAGAAGAGTTTTTTTCATAACAGTATAAAATCACGCTGGGATTCAGCAGTTTGCAGTTTTCAACATCCAACTTCTCAGAGCGCGTACAGGTATTTCAGGCTACCCGGCACCTGTTTATGTATGTGGCTGCTTTCATCCTCAATATATAACCAAACCAGTCCCGCTTTACGGGCCGCTTTCATCACTGCAGGAAAATTAACCTGGCCGGTTCCCACCATCACATCATTTTCTGTGGATGTGCCGCCGGAGAAATCGCCCTTCACTCCTTTCCTCAGGTCTTTCACGTGCATGAGTTTGATCCTGGACCCATATTTCTTCAGCAGTTTAACCGGATCAACACCCGGGAACTGTGCCCACAAAAGATCCAGTTCAAAACTAACCCAGTCCGGGTTGGTGGAAGAAACGATCAGGTCAAAAAGATCACCCTTTTCATAGGGAATAAATTCATAGCCATGGTTGTGATAACAAAAAGTAACGCCATATTTTTCTTTCAGGATTTTTCCGGCGCGGTTAAAATCCTCAGCTGCCTGCTTGGCCACTTCGGCATTGAATGGTCCTTTATGGGGAATCCAGGCCACCATCACAAAGGAGGCGCCCAGGGTTGTGGCATTCATACCTACTTCATCAGTTTTGTTGACCAGGTCATCATAACTCGCGCCGAAGGAGGTGCAGACCATTCCTTTTTCATCCAGCAACTGCTTTATTTCGGAAGCCGTTTTCCCCCAGAGCGTATAGAGTTCCAGGTTGGTGAGCCCCATTTGTTTGATGGTATCCAGGGTCGCCGGTATATTGTGCTGGAAACTGTTCCGGAAGGTATACGCCTGTATTCCGATTCTAGATCTGATATGATCACCCAGGGACTGTGCCTTTGCGCCATACATGACGGAAGCACAAAAAAGTAATGCTACTAATTTTTTCATGAGAACCTGTTGTTTGGAACAATTTACTGAATCTTTTCAGGTGTCTGACATATGATGTCAGACACTACATGTCAGACACCTGCCCCACACATCCCCCTGATAGCCGGATATTTTCCTGAGCTTTATTCCCAGCCCCATTTTTTAAACACAGAATGTCCAGCTCCGGACTGCAGGTATTCAATGAATTTTTCCGCCAGTCCGCGCTTAGTAGAGATCGTTGTAAGGGCAATTGGTGTGCCCCGGTAAATGTTCCTACCTGAAGGTATCCTAACCAGTTCTGTAAAATCCTTCAACCGGTAGTGCCAGGAAGCATAGGTAATCCAGGCATCATAGGCAGAGTCGCTTTTTAATGCGGCAATGCCTAAGGCCGTGTTTTCAAATGATTGCCGGATATTCTGCTGAATGCCTGCGATCAGGTTTGCCCTGCCTGCAATATCCTCCCACAAGCCAAACTGTCCGGCACCGTTTACATCCAATATCTTGATGCCCGGTCTGGCCAGGTCGCCCAGATGCCTGATGTTTTTAGGATTACCCGGCCTCACCAGGATAGCTGCACCACGTTTATACAATTCCTTCCTGCTGGCATGATCTACTAAACCCGGGTGTCTCTGGGCAAAAGAAGTGAGCATGTATTCAGCGCCACCAAAAATGATGTCAGCATTGTTCTTCGCGGCAGCAATCCAGTTACCCTCGGGACCGGCAGTAACTTTTATTACAATACCATTCGCTTTTCCAAAAGCCCGGCCACATTCTTCCATCGGGGCAAATGGTCCTCCCGGACCGTACACAAAGAGCGTATCCGTTTGAGCGCTGGCAATTAACGGTGTCAGGGAAAAAAGCATCCATGCGATTACTATTCTTTTCATTCCTTTAAAATATTTGATTTTCTGAAACCTGCAGCCACCCGTCGGGTGGCACCCGACGGGTGAAAATCATCACTACCTCACCCGCCCCTGTTCCTCTTCTGCGCTGCCTCCGGAACGGTTGCGCCTGGATTGTTGCGCGCTTCCGAAATTCCACGTAAAACTCAGGGTGCCGACGCGCAGGTCGGATCGGTTCCGGAACTTCGCATCTGCCTGGTACAGGTTATGGATCTGTCCACGACGGGTGCCAGAATAGAATATATCACGCAGGGTTAACCGAACAGTGGCCTTATTACCGAACAGTTTTTTCTGCACTCCCGCATTCACCTGCCAGAAAGATGCGAGCGATACCTGGCCTACCAAAATGCCCGTTCGTGCTGTTCCACCGAGTTCCGCTGACCAGCCTTTACCTAACTGAAACTGGTTGGTGATATTGGTACCTGCATATACAGCACTGGTATCCAAGCGCCCCACCCGAAGCCTGCCTTCATAGTGACGGTCCTGCACTTCGGCAAAAATATTCGCCGACCACCATTTCGCCGGCTTTATCCCGGCATTAAAAGAGAAACCAAGCAACCTGTTTGTACCCAGGTTGTCGGTGCGACTCACATAATTACTTCCACTCAGTACAATTGACTCCATGAACACCTCATCAGTCATCGCATAGGACAAGGTCGCCACATAATTTTTATGCAGTGTATAGGAAACCGATAACTCATTGGTAACACCGGGTTGCAGAAATGGATTGCCTACATAAAGTGTGAATTTATCCAGTGGTGTAACATAAGGATTCAGATCCTGGTAAAATGGTCTTTCAATTCTTCGTCCATACGACAGCGTTATTATATGCTTCTCCAGGCTGTCAGCCTTATAGCTGAGAAACAGACTGGGAAAGAAATTCGTATAGGACCTGGAAAATGCGGAGTCAGGTTTTACGGGATTGCCCAGCTGGTGGCCCCTGGAACGTGTCTGTTCTCCCCTTAAACCAGCTTTCCAGGAAAATCGTTTCCCATCGCCATTCAGGCTTATATATGCCGCATGAATATTTTCCCGGTAACGGAAATCGTTGTTCTTTTCAAAATCGGGCGAAGTTAAACCGTCCTTGATGGTGGTAAAATCCGCCGTATTCCGTGTATTGGCCACACTGCTTTTCAAACCGGCTTCCATATTCCAATTCCACAGCTTTCCCGTATAATCCATTTTGCCGGCCATGATCTCAATATTGGAGGGAAGATACCCAACAAGCTCCTCCCCTTCAGGTTCAGGCGCACCGGGCTTGATAGTTGTATTTGTAAACAGCTGATCCACCCGTGATTTATAGTTCAGGTAATCGGCATCTGCTGCAATGCCGGTCCCTGTTGCCTTAAAGCTTTTACGGTAGTTAAGGTTGACGCTGTAATTGTTCCATTTATCCTCCTCCCGGTTTTTGGCAAGAGCAGTGGAATCCAGCGTGCCATTGGCCTGCGAGAGTTTGCTGGTATTATTGGTGGTCTGCAAAGACGGTCTGTGCAGGTAGGAAAAGCCATAACCGAGTGACGTGGTTTGATCCAGCTGGTAATCCATTCCACCGCGGATGCTGTAGGACTGGTTCCTGCGCCGGATATAGGAATTCTGCCAGAAGTTATATGTCGGTTGTCCCTGCTCGTTATGATAGTTGCGTTCAATGTCCAGGCCGGTTGAACGATTCTGTGTCACATAACCCAGGTTGGCATAAGCATATACCTTGCCAGTCAGGTAATTGGTATTGAGGGAGTTGGTAGTACTGAACAGTTTCCCCTGGTTGAATGCTGTGGACAGTGTTCCGTTCATTCCCTTTTTTAGGTTGCGTTTGGTCCTGAAATTTATCACACCAGCCGTACCTGCCGCATCATAACCTGCCGGGGGTGTTGGCATCAACTCAATTTTTTCCAGGGAAGAGGATGGAATGGATCGCAGGTAATTCGCCAGGGCATCACCCGACAGGTATGTAGGTTTGTTGTCGATCATCACCATCACTCCGGGTTTGCCATTCAGACTGATATTTCCATCCTCATCTACTGATACTCCCGGAACATTTTCCAGCATTCGCAGGGCATCGGCTCCGGCACTGGTGAGCATTGCATCCACATTTACCACAGTACGGTCAGATTTCTTCTCCAGCAATGCCTTCCTCCCGGTTACGGTTACCGATGACAACTGGCTGGCAGCGGCTGAAATAAGGACTACACTGATCGAATCTACCGGGTAACGGCCATTGATGGTTACCGGGTCCAGTAACCGGCCAGAATAACCCACCATGGATAATTCCAGTTGATAGGTGGCCAGGGACAGCGATTTAAAAATGTAATCACCGCTTTTACTGGTCTGGCCTGTTTCGGATTGTTTTAAATTTCCAATTCGCATAATGGTCAGTGTTACACCAGAGAGAGGTTTTTTGAGGCTGTCGGTGACGAATACCCGCAGACTATACTCCTGGGCTACTATCCATTTGAATGGAACTACACAGAATAAAAATATACAGACGGAAATACGCAGCATGGCTGACTGAAATTGAACTGCAATCATAAACCATGTATCACCGAATCCAATCACATGTTTGTGTGAAAAACAGGAACGGTTAGCTGGCCAACCGGAATGGCCAAATCAAGATAATATCAGGATAGCCCTGGCTTATTGCCGCGCAGTTACCCCATCCAGCGCCTTTCTGCAGGCAATTCTTCCAATCTCCACCATTTCCGCGGAACGATAAAATTCAAACGTGGAACAGGCCTCCCTGGAGATTTCCACCAGCACATCGGGCGGAAATTCTTTCAGCATCATAGCTGTAACCCGATCCTGGGTCATCTGGTAGGAATATAAAAGAATATCATTCAGGTATTTGCTGCCTGCCAGTTCCCGGGCATTGCTGATTTTAATTTCCTTCGCAGGCTTTTCGCGGGAGGAATTGATCCGTAACAAAGCTTTTACCTCTTTCAGTATAGTACTCTCCTCGGTTTCTTTTTTGGGTGCAGGAACAAAGAAAGGAGCATGTCCGTTCAGGTTGACGGCCAGTACAATGGCATCCGGTTGTCGTTCTACTGCATTCAGTGGCAAAGGATTCAATACTCCGCCATCCACCAGTATCTGATCTTCATCTATAACCGGCGTAAACACTCCTGGAATGGCGATGGATGCCCGCAAAGCATCGGTGAGCCTGCCCGACCGAAACCATTTCTCCCGTTTATGGTACATATCAGCGGCTATCGCGGTGAAGGGTATGCGAAAGGCTTCAATATCGGGAACATCCATGAACTGCCCTAATACTTCAAACAGTCTGTCACCCTTCACAAATCCTTTTTTATCAAGGGTAAAATCAAGCAATCCCCAAACCTTCCCTTTTGTGAGACCAAGCATCCATTCTTTATATTCCCGGTGAAAACCAGCTGCATAGATACCACCCACTACAGCCCCCATGGAACATCCGGCCACACTTACGATCTCATATCCTTCTTCTTCCAGTACATCAATCACACCTATATGCGCTATACCCCTCGCCCCACCGCTTCCCAGGACGAGTTGAACTTTCTTTTTATTGCCTTGCATGGCAATAAAAATAGTGCATTCACTGTGCCCGCTGAAATAGTTAACAATTCCTCACTTAGTTCTTTGGGAAATCCGCATGCCCCTTCAGTTCACGGATCTGTAAAGTGTGGCGCATGGTATGGCCAGCTATGAAAAGCAGCACCTGGTAAGAGTCAGCCAGTCCGAACGGCGTTTCTGCATAATGGTTCCGCAGGTCATCCTCAGTCGTCCTGATATATTCCATATTGGAAGCTCTCCGCTTTTTGAATTCAACCATTGCAGCAGATACAGAACCAAACTGGCCACTGGGCTGAAATGACTCCTGGGTTTTCACCCTGAAACTCCTGTCAACCAGTATGGACTTCATCTGTTCATCTGTATTCTTCAACTGCGACCTTTTGGAAGGATCTGCAGGGGTCTTGACTGTGCTCATTGCCCAGTCAAAAATGATCTTTTCAGAAATGGCCAGGTGCTCAACATTATTGGCCACACTCCATACGGAATCTGAAGGTTTCCATTTCAACTGGTTTTCCGTCAGACTGCTGATCTCATCTGCCAATGCCTGCCCGGTTTCTGTAAAATATTTAATGGCGGATTCCCTTTCTTCTTTTGTTAATCCGCCTGGTGCCTCCACAAAGGCAGCAAGTAAAAAAACAAGGGCAGTTACAAATAGATTACGCATAGGAAAAGATTTAATGGTGATAAATAAAACTTAATTAAAATTAAACATTTCCATAATACGTTTAAATATCCTCACCCATCGGATAAGTGGCTTTCCCGACGACACCGCAGTTGTCCTGGCTTTGTTATACGGTGTGCCCGGTACCTTCACGTTTTTTATGACAGCCATTTTCAAACAGGACTTCAGCTGCAAAAAGAACAAGAACTGTTTATCCAGAATGCAAACCATCGTCAACATTGATGTAATGCTCGCCAAAAGCAAGAAGCAATCGAAGGAGCTGGCAGAGATCCTGGGCTTACCGCCGGCCAATTTATCCATCCTCAAAACAGGCAAGGCCGAGGGCATCCGTTTTGATACCCTGTGGCCATCAGCAAGGCACTGAATTGCCAGCCCGGTGATATCCTGGAATACCGCGAGGAGTAATTACAGCGATATACAATTTTTTATACACCTACGGGAAATGGTGGCCATGTACCGCCTGTACCTGCTTCTTGGGGAAGAAAAGATCAACGAGGGCCTGCGCCTGCTGCTCTGCCATCATGCATGGCCCCAACCGCCGCCCACCAGTCTCGACCTGCCGGAAGCCCTGTACATGGTTTCTGATTCTACCCTCCATGCCGGGATAGACAGTTTATTAAAGTCGGTGGAACTGAGGAAATGGCCTTAGCAGGCGGGGATTTCCGGTCCGATATCCTATCTTACCTGTACAATTTATGGACATGATGCGAACCAATACAATGTGCACCAGGAGACCTTTGGCTAAGCCTTTCTATGCCTGCCTGCTATTCTTGCTTAGCATATCTGTTTTCTCGCAAGCACAGCCGGAACAGAAACTACGTGTACTGGTACTTACCGACATCGAAGCCGATCCGGATGATGCGCAATCCATGGTTCGTTTTCTTACCTACAGCAACCAGTGGGAGGTGGAAGGATTGATTGCAACTACTTCGATACACCAGAAAACAAGGGTGGCCCCGGAGAGCATTGTGAAAATCCTGGATGCGTATAAAGTGGCACATCCCAGATTGCTGCAACATGAAAAAGGATATCCTGACCCTGAGGAATTGAAAGGCAAAGTAAAGAAAGGACTGGCAGTATATGGCATGGAAGGCGTGGGGGAAGGGAAGGATTCAGAAGGCTCCGACTGGATAGTGAAAGTACTGGAGAAAAAAGACGACCGGCCTCTCTGGGTGCCGGTTTGGGGCGGTCCGAATACCCTGGCCCAGGCATTATGGAAAATCAAAAAAACGAAGACACCTGCCGAAGCCAGTAAACTCTATCAAAAACTACGGGTGTATACCATTTCAGACCAGGATGATTCAGGGCCCTGGATCAGGAAAAACTTTCCCGGGATATTTTTTGTCGTTACACCCGGTTACAATTATGGAAACGCCACCTGGCTGGGCATCGCGTTTGGCCTGCCCGGTTCCAATAAAGAGGTGGTTTCCGCAGACTGGCTGGCAACCAATATCCAGCAGGGACATGGTCCGCTGGGTGCTGCTTATCCCGATGTGGCTTATGGGATGGAAGGCGACAGCCCTGCCTTTATGAACCTGATCAACAATGGACTCAATGATCCGGAACATCCCAACTATGGCGGCTGGGGCGGTCGTTATGAATTATATTTGCCGGAATTCCAGGATTCCAACACCGGTCCGTTCAAGCGGGAAAACTGGCCGAAGGATGAACCCGAAACCAGACCCATCTGGACCAATGCGGCCGACTCCATTGTTTCGCCCCTTGATAAAAAATCCTATGTCGGCAACAAGGAAACGATCTGGCGCTGGAGAGTGGAATTTCAAAACGATTTTGCTGCGAGAATGCAATGGGCGACAAAACCTTTCAGCGAATGCAATCATCCGCCCGTTCCAAAACTGGCGCATGATGACCGGCTTACCGTTAAATCCGGTGAACTGTTTTACCTGGATGCTGATGGCACCACAGACCCGGATGGTGATTCGATGAGTTATCTCTGGTTTCAATATCCGGAAGCAGGTACCTATAAAGGCCTGGTCAATCTGCGCCCCTATTCACCGAATTTATACCGGCTTCCAGTAACCGCCCCGATGGTGGATCGTGAACAAACCATTCATTTCATTCTGAAAGTTACCGATAAAGGAAGTCCGGCCCTGACCCGTTACAAGCGAGTCTTCGTCACCGTTAGACCGTAAACAACCGCTTGTCCGGCCATATCGCCCGTTTTATCATTGTGCGGATAGCCCACTAATATCAGGCTGCCGTCGGCGGAAAGGGAAATCGAATAACCGGTGGTGTTATTGGCAGGATGGGTTTTCTAAACTCTAATAAATCATTATCTTACTGGCAACCATCAAAAATCCGGCAGCTGGAAAAAATTCCTTTCATACCAGATCATGTTTATAAAAGAGCTGATCTTCATGATTCGTATAAGGGAAATCGACAAACAGGCATATCTTATTCAAATAGCTCACCATATATCTTTATTTTCTCAGGAAAAACAGGCACTCAATATAGTTATGCCGATGGTTGGGAAAACGATAACATTTTCTTTTATTCAGGTGAAGGGCAGCAAGGAGATATGCAGTTTATACGGGGGAATTTGGCCCTCAAAAATCATTTGCAAAATGGAAAAAGAGTCTTTCTCTTTGAATTTGCCCGAAAAGGTTTTGTAAAATTTATCACGGAATTAGAATTTTTTGACGCTGGAATTGAACAATCAACTGATAAAAATGGGCATACACGAGACGCCATAAAGTTTTTCTTTAAAAGAAGAGGCGCATTTATTCCTGTTGCTCCGGGTGATTTCATTCAGACTAATTCAGAAGATCCGGAACCAAAATATAATATTGACCGGTTACCCAACACGACCGAACGAGAAGGTCTAATTATTTCCCGGGTTGGGCAGGGTATTTACCGTAAAAGAGTGATTCATCGCTGGAACTACGCATGTGCGGTCACAGGTTTCGATAAATTAGAAATCTTAATAGCATCACATATAGTTCCATGGAAAGATGCAACAGATAACGAGCGACTTGATCCTAATAATGGCATTCTACTTTCACCAACTTATGATGCACTGTTTGACAGGCATTTGATAAGTTTTGAGAACAACGATAGAATCATTCTTTCTGAAAAAATAGAGATAGCTGCATTTGAAAAAATTGGCGTGACCGGAAAGGAAAAAATCAAAAAACTGTCTCATCAAAACCTGTCTTATCTTGAAAAACATCAGGCGATCTTTTCAAGTCATTGAGGCATATAATGATTTATAATAATATTTATATTCTGAAAGTATTCAATAGTACTACAAACAAGTGAATTGTTTCTCATCCCCTAACTTTGTACCATGAATCTCTCCTACGCACACCTGCTGCCCGCTGATTTCCACCCTTCTTCAAGGGTTTGGATTTACCAGAGCAACCGTATGTTCGGCATGATGGAAGCACTGGAACTGGAAAAAATGCTGGACCAATTTGTGGCCGGATGGCAGGCTCACGGCGACCAGGTAAAGGGGTTTGCCACCCTGTTCTTCGGGCAATTTATCATCCTGATGGCAGATGAAACCCAGACCGGCGTAAGCGGCTGCAGTACAGACAGTTCAGTAAGGCTGATCAAAGCCATTGAACAGCAGTTTAATGTAAACCTGTTCGACCGCCAGCTGATGGCCTTTGTGGTGAAGGATAAGGTGCAACTCCTGCCCCTGGCCCAACTCAACCACGCCATAGAAAATAACTTCATCAACGGCGATACGCTCTATTTCAATAACCTGGTCCAGACCAAACAGGACCTGGAAAATAATTGGATCATACCTGTAAAAGACAGCTGGCTGAAAGGCCGTATTCCCACGCTGGCGACCTGATCAGAACTGCAGAATAAAAGCCGTTCCCTCTCCTTCCACACTTTGCACCTGGATACTTCCCTTGTGCAGCATCATGATCTGCTTGCATAAACTCAGCCCGATACCCGAGCCGCTTTTCTTGGTGCTGAAAAAGGGAATGAAAATCTTGTCGAGTACTTCTGCCGGCATCCCCGCTCCATTATCTGCCACGCGGATGACGGTACGTTTGTTGGAACCGGCATAGGCAGATAAGACGATCCGCGGATTGGGCCGGTCCTTCACTGCATCCATCGCATTCACCAGCAGGTTGATGAGCACCTGGTCCACCAGGTTGGTATCTGCTTCCAGGATCAGTTCCGGATCCTTCAGGATGATCTCCGTTTCTATTCCCATTTTCTCCAGTTTGGGAGCCATCAGCAGGTTAAGGTTCTGGAACAGATCAAGCACTTTTACTTTCGTGAGGGTCAGCGTGGTGATCTTGTTCAGGCTGCGATAGGTTTCAGCAAACCGCAGCAGTCCTTCACTCCGGCGCTTGATGGTTTCAATACCTAGCTCCAGGTCGTCGAAAACGGCCGAGTCCCCCTTTATTTCCTCAGCCACCTGGTGCAGACGGTTCTTCAGGGTATCGGCCAGGGATGAAATAGGAGCCACACTGTTCATGATTTCATGGGTCATCACACTTAGCAGCCTGCTCCACGCGCGACTTTCAGTTTCATCCAGGGCCTCATCCACATTCTGGAAAGCGATGAGTTTAAAGACCTGGTTTCCGGTCTGGAAGGCTGAACAGGAGACCAGTATTTTAAAGTTGCCTTTCTCCAGATGCACGGTTGCGATCTTCACTTCACCGGGTTTAATGGTCTCCACGGCCGCAGCCAACGCAGCATCGCGGCGGGCAAGGGATGCAATGGTCTTCAGATAGGGTATCTGCAACATCCGCTTGAGCGATTCATTCATCCACACCACTTCCCCGCTCTGTGTATCATAGGAGAGGATTCCGGTATCCACGAGCTCGAGTATACGCTGCAGGTACTGGTACTGGGTTTCCTTTTCCTTGCTGATGCCCTTGAAGGCGGTATTGATCTCATTGAATCCCTGCCTTAATGGTTGCAATTCAGCCGGGGCGTGCGTTACATCAAAATATCGGGTAAAGTCCCGGTAATGCACTGATTCCACAAATTGTTTCAACTCGTCCTGGGCTTTGCGCTGCGACCGGTAAAAATCATAGAACTGCCAGCCCAGCAGAGGAACCGTCAGCAACAGGAGGCGGTATTCCCCTCCTATCAATGTCCAGGCGGTTGCGAAAAGCACCGCAAAGAGTAGCAGTACCCGCAAAAACAGCCTCGTTTCAAATTTATCAGATATCATATTTGCTTAGTCTGCGGTAAAGGGCCGTACGCGTAAGTCCCAGCTCCTTTGCGGCCCGTGTGATATTGCCATTGTGTTTCTCGATCACTTTCAATATGGTATTCTTTTCCACTGCACTGAGTTTGAAATCCGCAGGTTCCTCACGTTCATCCATAGCCGATTCAATGGGTGAGAACAAAAGGTCCTCGGCAGTCAGTTCTTCTTCCTCGGCCATGATCACTGCCCGTTCAATGGTGTATTGCAGTTCGCGCACATTCCCGGGAAAGGAATAGGACAGCAGTTTATCCTTTGCGCTTTTATCAAAAGACAGCAAAGGCTTCAGGTACTTTCCGCTGTACATTTTATTGAAATGGTCCGCCAGCAGCAGGATATCCCTGCCCCGCTTACGCAGCGGCGGCACAATGATCTCAACGGTATTGATGCGATAGATAAGATCCTTACGGAAACGATTCTCATTGGCCAGTTCCGCAATGGGCAGGTTGGTGGCACAGATCAACCGCACATCTACCGGAATGGGTGTATTTGATCCCAGCCGTGTTACCTGCCGGTTCTGCAGTACACTCAACAACTTGGCCTGCTGCTGCAGACTGATATTGCCGATCTCGTCCAGGAAAATAGTACCACCACTGGCTGCTTCGAAGCGCCCTATTCTTTCCTCACGGGCATCTGTAAATGCACCTTTCACATGGCCGAATAATTCACTCTCAAACAAGGAATCGGTCAATGCGCCTACATCCACTTTCACAAAGGGTTTGGCGGACCGCAGGCTGTGCTGGTGGATGGCTTTGGCAATCAGGTCCTTGCCGGTGCCGTTCTCGCCCAGTACCAATATGTTCGCGTCAGTCGGTGCGATCTTTTCGATCTTGTAAAAAATTGCCTGCATCTGTTCGGATTCACCCAGGAGTTCAGATCCGATGATACTTTGCGTGGCAGCACTGCTCTCTTCCCGAATGCCCGCACGTTTGCGCAACACATCTTTGATGGTGCTGATCAACCGGTCGTTGTGCCAGGGTTTCACCACGAAATCTGCCGCCCCGTCCTTGAGTGATTGAACGGCAAGGTCCACATCCCCATAAGCAGTGATCATGATCACGCCTGCATCGGATTTGAGTTCCTTAATGCGACGCAGCCAGAAGAGTCCCTCATTACCGGTATTGATGGAACTGGTGAAATTCATGTCGAGCATGATCACATCAAAGCGCTTTCCGGCCAGCAGGCTGGGCAGGTGCTGCGGATTCTTCTCCGTCACCACTTCCATCACTTCCGTTTTCAGTAATAAACGTACAGCCGTGAGCACATCGGTGTCATCATCCACGACCAGTACAGTGGCATTTTTGATTGTCATAATTACTCTGCAATGTTAGGATTTATTTACACTGTACACACCGGCTCAAAAGCGGACACAAATTGTATCAAAAGCGAACAGTCGGATTCAAGATAAGTTTACAAAGACTTCATTTTCAATGATTTAAATTTTGGCACGCCGTTGCATATCAATAATCCGAACGAATAACACAAACCATCAACTGTGGACAGAGTAATAGAAAAAAAGAAATGGCCGGCCAGGAAGATCTGGACCATCGCGGGTATTGCGGCCCTGGTTGCGCTTATCGGAGGCAGTTACTATTATACTGCCGGTGCCAGCCGCCTCAACGTGGATACCGAACGTATCACGATCAGTGAGATCAAAAAGGGGATTTTCCAGGAAAATATTCCCGTAAACGGTATCGTGCTCCCCGTGACCACCATCTACCTCGATGCCACCGAAGGCGGACGGGTGGAAGAGAAATATGTGGAGGATGGTGCGATCATGACCAAGGGCCAGCCGATCCTGCGACTAAGCAATACCGATCTCGAACTGAGTCTCTCCAACCAGGAAACCCAGGTCTTCAATGTACTGACCCAGATGCAGATCTCCAGGAACAATGCAGACCAGAATACCATCACCCGCCTCAACCAGATGGCGGAGGTGGACAATGCGGTGAAAGAAGCCGAGCGCGTATATAACGTAAACAAGCGCCTTCATGAACAAAAGGCAATCGGTAAGCAGGAATACCAGTCCAGTGAAAACCTGTACAACTACCAGCAAAAGCGCAAAAACCTGACGGTGGATATCCTGAAAAAAGATTCCATTTCCAGCCGCCAGCAACTGAGCCAGATGCAGCAGTCTTACGAACGCATGCAGAATGCACTGCAGCTGATGCGCCGAAAAGTTGGAGACCTGGTGGTACGTGCGCCGGTGGACGGGCAGCTCACTTCCCTGGATGCCGAGATCGGACAATCCAAGAACAAAGGTGAGCGCCTGGGACAGCTGGATGTGCTCAGCGGTTTCAAGGTACGCGCAGATATTGACGAACATTATATTTCACGCATCATCACCGGTTTGAAGGGAACATTCAATTTCGCAGGCAGGGACTATGTGCTGACCATTAAAAAAGTATATACACAGGTAACCGGCGGTCGCTTCCAGGTGGACATGGAATTCGAGGGTGAAGTACCAAAGGGGGTGCGCCGCGGGCAGACCCTGCAGATCAAGCTGGCACTGAGTGATGAGAAGCAGGCCATCCTCCTTTCCAAGGGCGGATTCTATCAGCAGACGGGAGGCAACTGGATCTACAAGCTGAACGAAGCGGGAACCGTAGCCTACAAAACCGACATTCAGCTGGGCATGCAGAGCCCCGATAATTATGAAGTGCTAAGCGGGCTGCAGCCAGGCGATAAAGTGATCACTTCCAGCTATGAAAATTTCGGCACCAACCAGGAACTCATTCTGAAAAGGAAATAAACACTGACCACACCCACCATCCATAAAGCAATCAAGCCATCAACCATTAAACCTTCTTGTATGAAACATTCTCTTCTTAAATTTTGCGGAACACTTTTGCTGGTGCTGGTTTTATCAGCGGATACACAGAGCGGCGTGAATGGATGCCTGCCTTCTTTGGAGCAGGTAACCATTCCGGCCATCTATCAGACGCCGGCATTGATGCAGTACCCTGTTAAAAAAACCGCTGTTTCGCAGGAACATGCAGAAGAAGAATTGACTTCTCCCCTTTCTTTACTCTTATTCATTTAATACAACAACCACCTGATATGATCAAGATCTCTAACCTGGAAAAAATTTACCGCACCGAAGACGTGGAAACGGTTGCGCTGAACAAACTTTCTTTCGAAGTAAAGGACGGCGAATTCGTAGCCGTAATGGGACCCTCCGGCTGTGGCAAGTCCACCCTGCTGAACATCCTTGGCTTACTGGATGACCCCGATTCCGGCAGTTTTTTGTTTAACGGCATTGAAGTGGCGGGTTTCAATGAACGCAAACGGGCCGACCTGCGCAAACGCAATATCGGGTTCGTTTTCCAGAGTTTTAACCTGATCGACGAGCTCACCGTTTTCGAGAACGTGGAACTGCCCCTGATCTATACCGGCGTGAAAGCGGCGGAGCGGAAAAAGATCGTGGAAGATGTGCTGGATAAGATGGTGATCATGCACCGCCGTAACCACTATCCGCAACAATTGTCAGGCGGGCAACAGCAACGTGTAGCCGTAGCAAGGGCTGTTGTGAATAATCCCAAGCTGATCCTGGCGGATGAACCGACGGGTAACCTTGATTCCAGCAATGGCAATGAAGTGATGCAGTTACTCACAGACCTGAACGAGCAGGGCACCACCATTGTAATGGTAACGCATAGCGAACATGATGCACGCTACAGCCACCGCATCATCCGCATGCTCGACGGGCAGACAGTAATGCAGGACCTCATGGTATAACCATTCCCATTCACCCAACCAACCGGTCAACCTATCTTTATGATCTTCAGCTACCTTAAAGTTGCTTTCAGGAACCTGCGGAAAAACAGGTTCTTCACCCTAATCAATATAGCCGGACTCACCATCGGCATGACCAGCACACTGCTGATCCTGTTATGGGTAAATAGTGAGCGGTCCTGGGACAAGGACCAGAAGCACTATGAGGATATTTACCATGTTTATATAAACCGAAATTTCAACGGTGAGATTACCACCGGGCAGGACATGATGTTTCCCCTTCCTTCAGCGGCAAAAGCAGCCATCCCTGAAGTGGAAGCCGCAGCAGTAGCTAGTTTTCCAGGTGATGTGCTGATGACTGTGGGCGACAAAAAACTCAACCGCCGTTCGATTACAACCACTCCTGAATTCCTGGATATATTCAATTACGACTTTTTGGAAGGCACATCAGCGGCATTAAAAGATCCTGATGCCATCCTGATCACAGAATCCACTGCAAGAGGCCTTTTCAACCGCATCAATGTAATTGGCGAAACAATCAAACTGAACAACGACCGCTCCGTAGTGGTGAAAGCGGTCCTGAAAGACCCTGTCCCAGCCAGCACCGTGCAATTTGACCTGGTGCAGAGTTACAACCAATCATCAGATTGGGTGAAAAATGCTTCCGCTGATTGGGTGAACTGTGGTAACCGCGTATTCTTCCGTCTAAAGCCTGGATCCAATGCAACCGCAGTAGAGGCCAAGACAATTGCACTGATAAGGGCTAAGACCGGAAGCGAAAATCCCACCACACGCGGGCAGATTATCCTGCACCCGATGAGCAAATGGCGCTTGTATGAAGAGTATCGTGATGGGAAAAATACAGGCGGCCGAATTCAGTATGTGCGCCTTTTCACCTGGGTGGCTGTGGTGATTTTGCTGATTGCCTGTGTGAATTTCATGAACCTGAGCACAGCCCGCTCAGAAAAACGCGCCAAGGAAGTAGGCATCCGCAAGACCCTGGGATCCATGCGTAAGCAACTGGTTTTCCAGTTTGTGACCGAATCAGTCCTGATGGCCCTTTTCTCCTTTGCCCTGGCCGTTCTGTTCATGTTCCTCCTGGTGAAACCCTTCAGCCAGTTGCTCAACCAGCAGATCAGTGTTCCATACTCAGATCCGGCCTCCTGGGGCATTATGGCGGGAATCATTTTATTCACAGGATTCATTGCAGGAAGTTATCCCGCTTTTTACCTGTCAAGCTTTCAGCCTGTAAAAATTTTTAAAGGAACCTTCCTGAGCGGCAAACAATTACTGGCGCCCCGGAAGATACTGGTAACTGCACAATTCGTGATCTCCTTCCTGTTGATATCTGCAACCATCCTGATCTACCAGCAGCTTCAATATGTACAGAACAGGGATCTTGGTTACAGCCAGGACAACCTCCTGATGGTAAATTCTTCCAGCCAGGCCGACCGCCAATTGCAGGCATTTAAAAATGACCTTTATGCCACCGGTATGGTTGAGGCCGTGAACCGTACCGGCAACCAGATCACCGACATTTTCGGTTATACCTCCGGTATCAGTTACAGCGGAATGCCCGAATCAAAGAACCTGATCATAGGCTTCATGTTCACTGATCATGACTTCGCCAAAACAATGAAAGTAAAAGTCCTGGAAGGCCGTGATTTTCAACCGGCAGACACCAACAATGTTATCCTGAACAAGGAAGCTGTAAGGCTGCTGGGCCTGAAGGATGCCATCGGCACCAAATTGAACTGGGCCGGAAAGGAGCGCTTACTGGTAG
The DNA here is from genome assembly GCF_014332695.1 of Flavihumibacter stibioxidans. GTDB lineage: Bacteria > Bacteroidota > Bacteroidia > Chitinophagales > Chitinophagaceae > Flavihumibacter > Flavihumibacter stibioxidans. The sequence goes on from NZ_MBUA01000001.1 coordinate 671,216, forward strand.
GCGTTATAGATAATTTTGTAATAAACTCTCCCTATGGTGCCCCTGAGCCCCTGATGCTGGTTTCCGAATCAGGCTGGAATGGTCGTATCAATATACGTTTCAGGGATAATGTGGATATTAAAAAAGCAGTGGCGGCAGTGGAGACCATCTATAACAGGTACAGTCCGGATTACCTGTTCGAATACCGTTTCATTGATGAGTTTTTCAATGAAAAATTCAATAATGAGCAACTCATCGGCAGTCTCTCGGTAATATTTTCCGGTCTCGCCATTTTTGTTTGTTGTCTCGGGCTTTTCGGCCTGGTTTCTTTCGCCATTGAGAGAAGGAAAAAAGAGATAGGCATCAGGAAAGTATTGGGCGCATCTGTTCAGCAATTGCTGGTACTCATGTCAAAGGAATTCTTCCTGTTAATTGCCCTCGCCTTCCTGATTGCGATCCCATTGACCTGGTGGATGATGAAAGGCTGGCTCACAAATTATGCCTACCGCATTGAGATCAACCCTGTCGTTTTCCTGGTAGTGGCGGTACTGGTGGTATTCATTGCCCTGGTAACCATCAGCCTGAATGCCTCCCGGGCCGCATTGAAAAATCCTGTAACCTCCCTCCGATCTGAGTAAACCAATTCTTCATAACCAGAAACTGCCGGCATGTTCATCAACTATATAAAAATCGCCTTCCGGAACCTTTTAAAAAACAAAGGGTTCTCGGTTATCAATATCACCGGCCTGGCGATTGGAATGGCCAGTGCCATTTTAATACTGCTCTGGATCAATCATGAAACCAGCTATGACCAGTTTCATGAAAAAAAGGACAGGATTTATGAAGCCTGGCACAGGGCCGAATTCAGCGGTGAATTGCAGTGCTGGAATACCACACCAAAAGTATTGGCTGGTGCCATGCAAAAGGACCTGCCCGAAGTGGAAACCACGGCCAGGGTCAACTGGCGGAACATGAAACTGTTCACCGTAGGTGATAAAAGCCTGATGAGTGGCGGCAATATTGTGGACTCCACTTTTTTCCGGGTATTCAGTTTCCAACCGCTGAAGGGAAACCTGGAAACCGCCCTGATGAACAATGATGGCATAGTGCTGACCCGTTCCCTGGCCCTGAGTTTATTTGGTACAGAGGATGTGCTGGGTAAGATCGTAAAAATCGACCAGGAAGAAAATGCCATTGTAACGGCAGTAGTTGAAGACCCGCCCAAAAATACCCGGTTCAATTTTGAATACCTGCTACCATGGAGCAATATGCGAAAAATGCAGGGGGATGAAAGTAACTGGCAAAATAATTCCATACGCACATATGTGCTGCTCAGGCCAAATACCAACCTGGCCGGTGTGCAGGAGAAAATGAAGACCTTTCGGGTTAAATATGTGCCGGATGAACCCAAATGGCAGATGTTCATCTATCCCATTTCAAAGTGGAGGCTCTATTCCAATTTTGAGAACGGGAAAGAAAGCGGCGGCAACATATTATACGTTCGCATTTTTGCGGTAACTGCTGCTTTTATCCTGCTTATTGCCTGTATCAATTTCATGAACCTTAGCACTGCACGCTCGGAAAAAAGGGCAAGGGAAGTTGGCATCCGAAAAGTGGTAGGCGCCATGAAATCGAGCCTGGTAGCGCAGTTTATCGGGGAATCAATTCTGGTTGCAGGGATAGCCGGATTACTCGCCTTATTGATAGTTATCCTGAGCCTCCCCGCCTTCAACCAACTCACCAGCAAAGAACTAATGATCGACTTTGCCGACCCGACATTCTGGGGACTTTTTATTGCATTTATCCTTATTACAGGAATCCTCGCAGGCAGTTACCCGGCTTTCTTTCTCTCTTCATTTAAGCCTACGAGAGTATTAAAGGGGGCTTTCAATAAATCCAATGCAACGGTATCGCCCCGGAAAGTGCTGGTGGTAACGCAATTCAGTTTTGCCATCATCCTCATCATGTGCACCATCGTGGTACGCAAACAACTTTTGCATGCGCAGAACCGGAATGCCGGTTATGATAAGGATAAATTGGTGTATCATATGATGAACGGCGACCTTTATAAGAACTACACCCTGGTTAAAAATGAATTACTGGAATCGGGCATTGCCAGTTCGGTAACAAAAACCAGTGCTCCCCTGACGCAGGCCTGGCGAGATACATGGGGCATCCAGTGGGCCGGTAAGGATCCAAATGACAAAACTGATTTTGACATATTCTCTTCTGATGAAAACCTGGCAAAAACAGCAGGTTTACAGCTTGTCCATGGCCGCGATTTTGACCTTGCCAAATACCCCACCGATTCCATGGGCATGCTTATCAATGAATCTGCCATGAAGGCCATGAATTTAAAAGACCCCATCGGTAAGGAGATTTTTGATGGCGACGAAAAGTTCCATGTAGTGGGTGTCTTTCGCGATTTTATCATCCAGTCGCCCTTTTATCCCACCAAACCCATGCTGATTGAAGGCGCTGGCCCCAACTGGTTCAATACTATACATTTCAAATTAAGCAACTCGGGAACAGTGGCGGATAATGTCAGGAAAGCCGAAAGTATATTTAAAAAATATAACCCCAGCTATCCCTTTGAGTTTAAATTCATAGATGCGGAATACGATGCCAAGTTTGCCGGGGAAAAACGCGTAGCCACACTCTCCTGGCTCTTCTCCTTCCTCACCATTTTCATCTCCTGCCTTGGATTGTTCGGACTCGCAACCTATATGACTGCCACCCGTACCAAGGAAATCGGTGTCAGGAAAGTATTGGGCGCTTCGGTAACCTCCATATCCGGAATGTTATCAAAAGACTTTTTAAAACTGGTACTCATCTCGGTTTTCATTGGTTGTCCCATTGCCTGGTGGGCGATGAACAACTGGCTGGACAACTATCCCTATCGCACTGGCATCGAATGGTGGCTCTTCCTGCTTACCGCAGGCATTGCGATGCTGATCGCGCTGGCAACCGTCAGCTATCAGGCCATCAGGGCGGCGTTAAGTAACCCGGTAAAATCATTGCGTTCAGAATAAACCTTTTCATATGTTATTCAACAACCTTAAAATAGCCTGGAGAACTCTCGTAAAAAACAAGTTTTTCTCCGTTCTTAATATACTTGGCCTGGCAATTGGCATGGCTTGTTTCCTGTTGATTGCGCTGTATGTAACAGATGAGCTCAGCTATGATCGATTCCATAAAAAAGCGGACCGGATCTACCGAATCAATTCCGATATTCTCTTCGGTGGCAATTCGATGAGCCTGGCGGTCACATCAGACATGATGGGTTCTACCATCAAAAAGGATTACCCCGAAGTAGAGGAATTTACCCGTGTGTATAATTCCAATGGTTCGAGACTGGTAAAAAAGGGAAACGATTTCCTGCAGGAATTGGGGGTAGCCTATGCGGATTCCACTTTCTTTGACATATTCAGTTATGAGCCGGTAGCCGGAGATCTGCATACCGCCCTGAACGAACCAAATACAGTGGTGATCTCGGAATCCGCTGCCATGAAATATTTTTCCAGTCTGGACGTGGTGGGAAAGAATCTCGAAACTGATGACAACAATGGCACCATTTATAAGGTCACTGCCGTGATCCGGGACATGCCCAAACGTTCCCATTTCCGGTTCGACTTTATTTTTTCCATGGATAACCTGAACTATGGATTCGGGGATTTCCTCAGCCACAATTTCGCCACTTTCCTGTTGCTGAAACCCGGCAGTTCTGCTGCAAGCCTGGAAAAGAAATTCCCGGAATATGTCAACCGTTATATATTCCCGATGCTGCAACAGACCATGCAGGTCAAAACCATAGCTGACCTGGAAAAGTCGGGATCAAAGCTTGAGTATTCCCTCATGCCCCTTACCGACATTCACCTGCATTCCGCCAGGGTGGCGGAACTGGGCATCAACAGCGATATCCGTTATGTATATATTTTTCTAGCGGTAGCCGTTTTCATTTTGCTGATCGCCTGCATCAATTTCATGAACCTTTCCACCGCCAGGTCGGCAAACCGTGCCAGGGAAGTAGGAATCAGGAAAGTATTGGGCACTACATACCATACACTGATCCGGCAATTCCTTACTGAATCAACCCTGATATCTTTTCTGTCACTCCTGATTGCCATAGTCATCGCAGCCCTGGTCCTGCCCCTTTTCAATGATATAGCAGGAAAGGAAATTTCGCTGGCAAATTTCTTCCAGCCCCTGTTCCTGGTATCGATGCTGGCCCTGCCTTTTGTGATCGGCCTCCTGGCAGGCACCTATCCCGCCTTCTTCCTCTCTTCCTTCAAACCCATAACGGTATTAAAGGGAAAACTGAGTGGCGGGGCAAAGAAAAGCAACCTCCGCAGCACCCTGGTGGTCCTGCAGTTTTCAATGGCAATTATTCTCATAGTAGGCACCATCGTTGTTTACCGGCAACTGGCTTATATCCAGCAAAAGAAGTTGGGCTTTAGCAAGGAGCAGGTGATGGTCATCAATAATACTCAGGTTATGGGCGATGGCACCCGGGCATTCAAAAATGAATTGCTGCGTTTACCCGGGGTGAAAGCTGTCTCAAGTGGTGGTTATCTGCCAGTTGCCGGTAGCAGTCGTAATGACAACACTTTTTCGAAAGAAGCGGTAATGGACATGAAAAACGGTTTCAATATGCAGGTGTGGGGGGTCGATGAAAATTATATTCCCCTTCTGGGCATGGAAATAAAACAGGGAAGGAACTTTTCAAAGGAATTTGTTTCTGACTCCATGGCCATAATCATCAATGAAACCACGGCCGATATGTTGGGTTACGATGATCCTGTGGGGAAAAAGATATATAAGAGCCAGTCTAATTCCCAGGCTGAAATGCTTGCCTATACCATCATTGGTGTGGTGAAGAATTTCCATTTCGAATCCCTGAAACAAAAGATTGGCCCCCTTTGCATGCGCCTAAGGAATGCCGATTGGTCCATTGCGGTTAAAATGGATGCCACTAACGTCCAGAACCTGGTGAAACAGGTGGAGCAGAAATATGCGGCGCACGCAGCAGGTTTCCCCTTTGGGTATTCCTTCCTTGATGCCTCCTTCAACAATATGTATAAGGCTGAATCGAAAGCGGGTAAACTGGCCTTCAGTTTTGCTGTGCTGGCCATCCTGATTGCCTGCCTGGGGCTATTTGGCCTGGCAGCCTATATGGCTGAGCAAAGGAACAAGGAAATCGGGGTACGTAAAGTGCTGGGGGCGTCTGTCAACCAGATCATGGTACTGCTTTCTATGGACTTCCTGAAACTGGTGGCCATCTCCGCCTGTCTAGCCTTCCCGCTCTCCTGGATCGTAATGAACAAATGGCTGGAAGATTTTGCCTTCCGTATCAATATCGGATGGTGGGTCTTTTTGGTGGCAGGATTACTGGCGGCATTGATTGCCCTGGTAACGGTTGGCTTCCAGGCACTGAAAGCAGCATTAAATAATCCCGTAAAAAGCATTAGAACCGAATAAACCTTAGACTATGTTCAAAAATTATTTCACCATTGCACTCCGCAATATCAAAAGACACCGTTCGCACAGTGTCATCAACATTGCGGGACTGGCCATCGCACTGGCAGCCACCATCGTAATCTTCCTGGTACTGCAGCACGAGTACAGTTATGACACCTACCATAAAAATGCCGACCGCATTTACCAGGTCATCAAAAAAGATGTCAGCCCGACCGAAACAGGCTTCCAGGTCGGCGTCCCCTTCCCTGCTACAAGAGCCCTGCGCCAGGACTTTCCGCAGGTAACGTTTGGTGAATTGTATAAATCATTCGGCAGCCAGCTGACCGTGATGAAAGATCCCAACACAATCAGCTCACGAAGGTTCATTGAAGAGTCCGGGGTATTTTTTGCCGACCCTGAAATATTCAGCATTTTTGATGTGAAGTGGATGGCAGGATCAGCAGCCGTACTAAAAGAACCGGGCAAATTAGTACTGGCAAAAAGTATCGCGGAAAAATATTTCGGTACCTGGCAATCTGCCATGGACGGATACCTGAAGATCGACAACAATATCCTGGTACAGGTGGCAGGTATTATTGAGGATGTGCCCAGTAACAGCGACTTTCCTTTTGCGGTGATTCCTTCCTACAAAACATTTGAAAGCAATCAGCAATATTTCAATTACGGCGAACAGATAAATGATTGGGGGCTATCCACCTCCGACCACCAGGTATATGCACTGCTGCCTGAAAATATGAAAGCAGCATCCATTGATGCAAATCTGGAAACATTTTCAAGGAAATATTACCGAATGGAGAGTGCAACCAAAACCTCGCATTTTCTGCAACCACTTAAGAATATTCACTTCGACACCCGCCTGGAAAACAACGGGGATCACATCAGCAACAAGACTTCCCTGAATACACTGGCCCTGATCGGCGTACTGATCGTATTGATGGCCTGCATCAATTTCATCAACCTCTCCACTGCCCTGGCTGCAAAAAGAGGCAAGGAAGTGGGTATAAGGAAGGTGATGGGCAGCAGCAAAACACAATTGCGCACCCAGGTACTGTTTGAAACCGGTCTCATTGTATTGTTCGCAGGTATGACAGCTGTTTTGCTCGCATGGCTGGCACTGCCCTACCTGCGTTATATTGCCGATATCCAGCAACAACTGACCCTGATCAATACCGGTAGTATCCTTTTTCTGGTGATAACCCTGGTTGTTACAACCATTCTCGCAGGTTTCTATCCATCCCTGATACTGAGCAGTTTTCAGCCGGTGGAAGCCATCAAGAACAAAATCAATAATACCCGCGTTGGCGGCCTTTCTTTACGTCGTGTGCTGGTGGTACTTCAGTTTGCTTTCTCGCAACTGCTGATCATTGCCACCATCATTGCCGTGGGTCAAATGAATTTTATCCGCACCGCGGATATTGGTTTCGACAAGGAAGCTGTTTTGCTTTTACAAGGAAACAACGACAGCACATCCCTTGCCCGGCAAGCCGCTTTCAAGTCAGACCTGCTGAAATTGCCGGCGGTAAAAAGTGTGAGCTTTACGATGGATCCGCCATCCAGTCTTAATTCCTGGACTACCAATTTCGCCTTCAACAACAATACCGAGGATCTGCCTTTTAGCCTCTACCTCAAAACCGGAGATGAACATTATGCCGGGACCTTCGGTATGAACCTGCTGGCTGGTCGTTTTTATACAACCGCCGACAGTGCCCGTAAGGTGGTGATCAATGAAACCCTGATGCAAAAGGTTGGCATTAAAGAGCCATCCGAAGCGATCGGTAAAACCATCCGTATCGGTGCGGGAAAATTCAGGGAAATCGTAGGTGTGGTGCGGGATTTCAAAAACAATTCCCTTCGCGATGGCATCCAGCCTACGGCCATCATCAGCTACCCTGCATTTTATTCCCTCACTGCCATCAAGCTGAAAAGTAATAACCTGGGCAAGTCCGGTGAGGCAATCCAGCAGGTCTGGGATAAACATTATCCCGAATATGCCGCGGAGACAAGGTTCCTGGATGAAAGCATCAATGAATTCTACCAGCAGGAAGAAAGGCTGAGCAGGCTCTACAAAGTATATGCGACCCTGGCCATCATCATCTCCTGTCTTGGTTTATACGGACTGGTATCCTTTATGGCTGTGCAGAAGAACAAGGAAGTGGGTATCCGCAAAGTCCTGGGCGCATCCGTGGGCAGCATCGTGTACTTGTTCTCGAAAGAATTTACCGTACTGATCCTTATTGCCTTTGCCCTGGCAGCTCCTGCAGGCTGGTACCTGATGAACAACTGGCTGCAGAATTTCACCTACAGGATCGATATCGGCGCCTGGGTATTTATCCTTGCTGTGCTGGCTTCCGTAATCATTGCCTGGCTGACCGTTGGTTATAAAGCGATCAGCGCGGCTACAGCCAATCCCGTTAAAAGTCTGAAATCAGAATAAAGAAAAATTACCCCATGTTCAGGAATTATTTCACCATTGCGATCCGGAATTTTTGGCGACACAAATTCTTTACGCTCATCAATGTGCTGGGACTGGCCATTGGTATTTGCGCAGCATTGGTTATTTACCTGATTGTGCAGCATGAGCTGACGTATGACAAATTCCATAAAGATGGTGACCGTATCTACCGGGTAGTATCAAATATGCAATTCCCGGGCATGACAATGAATATTTCGGGGGTACCGGTACCCCTGGCAAAAGCGGCCAGGGAGGAAATAAGCGGACTGGAATCTGTTACACATTTCCTGACGCAGTACGAAACCACGGTATCACCGGACCTTAACAGCCAGCAACAACCGAAAGTTTTCCGCAAACAGCAGCATGTAATTTATGCGGATGAATATTATTTTACCCTGGTCAACTACGACTGGCTGCAAGGCGATGCAGGCTTGGCACTGGTGAAACCGTTTTCAGTAGTTTTGACGGAAAGCCGTGCCAGGATGTATTTTCCGGGAACAGAACTGGCCGATATTCCCGGCAAGACCCTTACTTACAACGATTCAATCCGAACCACCGTTACCGGCATCGTAAAAGATTTCAAAGCAAACACCGATTTCGTTTTCACTGATTTTATTTCCAGGTCAACCATTGAAAATTCAGCATTGCGCAAGGATTATAACTGGGAGGAATGGAGAAGTATCAGTTCCGGGTCTCAATTGTTGGTGAAACTTAAAACCGGCGCAAATCCCGGTGGCATTGAAAAACAGATTGCCAACCTACGCCTCAAATACGTTAAACCTGAACAGGATGGTGAAAAAGATGGTTCCCAGCACTTCCTGCAACCACTGAAAGATATCCATTTCAATCCCGATTTCGATGCCTTCGACCAGCGCCAGGCCCACCTGCCCACATTATACGGTTTGATGGCAGTAGCCGTATTCCTGCTACTGTTGGGTGCCATCAATTTCATTAACCTTAGTACCGCACAGGCGTCTACAAGGGCAAAGGAGATCGGTATCCGCAAAACATTAGGGGGTGAGAAAAAACAACTCATCCTGCAATTTCTAAGCGAATCTTTTCTGCTGACAGTTTGTGCAACTGCACTGTCAATACTCTTACTGCCCATTTTACTGAATGTATTCAGGGACTTTATTCCGCCGGGCATCAGCGCAGGTTCACTGAACCAGCCGCATGTATGGTTGTTCATGTTGCTGGCAGTGCTCCTGGTAAGTTTAATGGCAGGCTTTTACCCTGCCCTGGTCCTGAGTCGTTTTAATCCTGTTACGGCAATGAAAAACCAGTTGTATGCGCAATCTGGCAGGTCACGGAGTGGCTGGCTGCGCCAGAGCCTTACCATTACACAGTTTGTGATCGCACAGTTCCTGCTCATTGCCACACTCATCGTGAGCAAGCAGATCCATTATTCCCTGAACAAGGACCTGGGATATAAACAATCGGCCCTCGTCTATTTTAACACCAAATGGAACTGGGCTAACCGGGAAAATGATAACCGGCGTTTCGCCCTCCTCCAGAAACTGAAAGCAATACCCGAAATCGAAAACCTGAGTCTCGCAGGTGGTCCGCCCGCAGAAAACGGCATGTCTTCTACCTCCATGAGTACCACCCATAATGGTAAAAAACTGGAGACCACAGTTGAAATGAAATATGCCGACACCACCTATTTCAGTCTCTATGGTATGAAATTACTTGCAGGAAGGAACCTGCGCCAGAGTGATACCATCCGGGAACTTGTCATCAATGAAACCTATGCCCGGATGATGGGTTTTGATCAGCCTGAAAAAGCAGTGGGACAATTAATCGACCGCGCATGGCCCACACCGGTAGTTGGGGTGCTGGCAGATTTCCATACCAAGGGAACACAGCAGGCCATCAAGCCCCTGGCCTATTCAGCCGCAACCGGAAGAAGCAGGACCATTCATCTGGCACTGAAACCCAAGGACAATGATCCCGAATTATGGAACCGCGGATTGAAAAAAGTGGAAACGGCCTACAAAGAGATCTACCCTGATGAAGATTTCGAATATCAATTTTTTGATGAATCCATCGCAAAATTCTACAAGTCCGAACAGAATATTTCCCGCCTGTTGAAATGGGCCACGGGCCTGAGTATTTTTATCAGTTGCCTGGGATTGCTGGGACTTGCCATTTACAGCACCAACAGCAGGAAGAAGGAGATCGGGGTGAGAAAAGTGCTTGGCGCCTCCGTGCCGCAGGTCACCGGTTTGTTGCTGAAAGATTTCCTGCAACTGGTTTTGCTGGCGATATTGATTGCCGTTCCGCTAGGCTGGTGGGCCATGTACAACTGGCTGCAGGATTTCTCCTATCGCACCAGCATGAGTTGGTGGGTCTTCGCCGCAACTGGCACAGGAATGATGCTTATTGCCCTGCTTATATTGAGTGTACAGACCGTTCGCGCAGCAAGCGCCAATCCGGTTGAGAATTTGAAAACAGAATAAAAAACCTATCCATGATCCGAAATTTTATCCTGATTGCAGTACGCAACCTGAAAAGAAATCTGGTCTTTTCAGCGATCAATATATTTGGTCTCAGCCTCGGGCTTGCCTGTTGTATGCTGATCTACCTGTATACCCTGGACGAAGTAAGTTTTGACAGGTTTCACAAAAATGGTCCGCAGCTATACCGGATCTCCGTCAACCTGTCCAACCCCGAAGGCAAACTGCACCAATTTGGTTATACAGGTATGATGCCCGGCCCCGCTTTTAAACATTCCATACCGGATGTCGAATCATATGTCCGGTACCAGTCAGAATACCTAACCGTTCGTAATGGGAATGAACTATTCGACCAGGAAGCCGCTTATGCCGATGAAACATTTTTTCAATTATTTTCCTTCCCCCTGGTCTCAGGTGTTCCGGAAAAATCCTTATCGGATCCCCAATCGGTAGTGCTTTCTGCCAGCATGGCGAAGAAATATTTTGGCAGCACCAATGCAGTGGGGAAAACACTGGAACTTAAACTGGGTGATACTTTCCAGCCCTACCAGGTATCGGCTGTGATGCAGGATGCGCCGCAGAATTCCTCCATCAAGCCACAGTTGCTACTACCCCTGAAATTCGCGCCATCACAAAATGACAAACACTGGATGAATTTTTTCCTGCACACGTTTGTACTTCTTAAACCCGGTGCTGATATCGCAAAAGTGGAAACACAGATGAACAGGGTTTTCATGGCCGAAGCCGCCGAAGAACTGGCAGCTAATAAACAAAATTCCGGCATGGAAGAAAAAGTCCATTACGGACTGCAGGCTTTCGAATCCATGCACCTGGATACCGTTTATCAGGCAGACAATGGACTGGTGGACGCCAGCAACCCAATGTATACTTATATTCTATCGGGCATTGCATTACTAATCCTGGTCGTCGCCTGTATTAATTTCGTGAACCTCACCCTGGGCCAGGCATTGAAACGATCCCGCGAGATCGGTATCCGCAAAGCTATGGGCAGCCAGCGATCACAACTGGTCACCCAGTTCCTGGGCGAAGCCCTTGTATTATGCAGCATCGCCTTCCTGCTGGCCGTTGGAATGGTTATCACGGTTTTGCCCTATTTCAATACACTCGCCAATAAAGCGCTTTCCTTCAGTTACCTGCTGGATGCAAAACTAATTTTCGGTTATGGGTTACTGTTATTTGCAACAGCCTTGCTCGCTGGGTTCTATCCAGCCCTTGTCCTGTCGGGTTTCAACCCGGTGCAAACCCTTTATGGCAAGGCCGTCCTGTCGGGAAGAAGCCTGCTCGCAAAGGGCATGGTGGTGTTCCAGTTCACGCTGGCAACCTTCCTGATTATGGCGGTGATCACCATGTACAGCCAGTTTAATTATCTGACCAATTATAACCTGGGCTATAATGATAAGGGCGTTTTAAGTGTGAATACGGAGAGAATGGACAAGCAAAAACTCAACCTTTTCCGGAATGAATTATTAAAAAATTCTGCCATTCAACAGGTTGCAGCAGATCAGGGTGGGTTCCAATTCAGCGTGGCCCATATCAACCAGGGATCCAATATTGAATACAATATCAGGTATATCGATGAGCAATATTTCCCGCTCTTTGACATTCCGGTGGTAAAAGGCAGGAACTTCTCTTCTGCCATGACAACAGATACGTCTGAAAGTGTTATCGTGAACGAAAGCTTTGTGAAGACGGCCGGCTGGAAGGATCCAATTGGACAGGAAGTGGATTTTTTCTGGCGCAATAAGAAATGTAAAGTGATTGGTGTGATTCGCGATTATCATTTCGAGTCACTCACAGAAGAAATGAAGCCGCAGCTTTTTACCGCTGATCCCGAGATGAAATTCTCCAATGTTTACCTGAGAGTGGCTCCCGGTGCGCTCGGCTCAGCACAGGCACACCTGTCATCGGTCTTCAAATCCTTTTTCCCGGCGCAGGCCTATAATCCCAGGTTCAAGGACCAGGAAAACCTGCAGGCATACGAAGCCGAAGCCAAATGGAAAACAATGATCAGTATGGGAGCAGTGCTGACCATCATCATATCCTGCATCGGCTTATTGGGACTCGCCACCATCACGGCACAAAAACGTACAAAGGAAATTGGGATCAGGAAAGTACTAGGTGCATCAGTCAGCGGAATCGTATCCATGTTGACAAGCGATTTCCTGCGTATGGTGGGATTGGCTGTCCTGATCGGTTTTCCACTGGCAGGATGGGCCATCGGGCAATGGCTGCAGAATTATCCATACCGGATTGAAATGAAATGGTGGATGTATGGCCTGGCGGGATTACTGGTGATGATGGTTGCCTTCTTTACCATCGGCTGGCAAACCCTGCAGGCAGCCCGTAGCAATCCTGTAAAAAGCCTGAAATCAGAATAATAAAATAACGACCATGATCAAGCTAAAAAATATAACCAAGTGGGTGAACAACGGAAATAACCGGGTATTCCTGCTCAAGGACATTAACCTTCAGTTCAATGAGGGAGAATTCATATCCATCATGGGGCCTTCCGGCTCGGGTAAATCCACCCTGCTTAATGTGATCGGCATGATCGATGATGCCGATGAGGGCGAATACCATTTCCTGGACCAGGCCGTTCATGAGATGAAAGAAAAACAGCGGGCGCTGTTATACAAACAACATATTGGTTTCGTATTCCAGGCTTATCACCTCATTGATGAACTAACCGTTTACGAAAACATTGAAACACCCCTGCTCTACCAGAACATCAAATCTTCCGATCGGAAAGCCATGGTGGCTGATATGCTGGACCGATTCAACATTGTGGGTAAAAAGGATCTCTTCCCCAACCAGCTCTCCGGCGGACAGCAACAGCTGGTTGGCATCGCCAGGGCACTGATAGGTGCCCCCACCGTCATACTGGCCGATGAACCAACGGGCAACCTCAACAGCAAACAGGGCGAAGAGATAATGGAACTCTTCAGGGAACTCAATGAAAAAGACGGGGTCACCATCATCCAGGTCACCCATTCAGAAAAAAACGCCGCATACGGCAATCGTATCATTCACCTTTTAGATGGTCGGGTTGACCATCATGCAATGGAACAATACACAAAAACAGTATGAAAAATCAGTTATACTACCGGATTAGAATAAGCGCAGCTATCCTGTTGATGGCCGGCGCATCATTGCTGGCCACCGGAGATTTGCAGGCCCAGTCCACGGCCCCTGCACGGCCAGCCAGTACAACCGCAACATCCCAGCCCCCAGCCCCCCCGGTAACAGGCGACCCCACGGGTCCTCTAAGCCTGCAGCAATGCGTGGAACTGGCCCTGGCCAATAACCTTGAGTTGAAACAGGCCGAGATCCAGGCATCTTCTGCAAAGGTGGATTACAAACAATCGCGCAACAACCTGCTTCCTGCGGTGAATGGTTTTGTGGAACACGGATTGAACCAGGGCCGGAGCATCGATCCGTTCAGTAACAGTTACCTGAACCAGAACATCAATTACGCCAACTACGGTCTCAGTGGCGGCGTAGTGCTTTTTAACGGCCTGGCCGCACAGTACAATATCAAATCGCAGCGGCTGGCCTATGAAGCCGGACAGGCTGATATCCAGCAAAACAAGGACAACCTCATTGTGCAGGTGATGGTTGCCTATCTGCAGGTGCTGGCTACTTCTGACCAGCTCGTTCAGATCCGCAACCAGGCAGAACTCAGCCGGAAGCAGGTGGAAAGGCTCACACTGCTGAACAATGAGGGATCAATTACCCCTTCACAATTGTTTGACCTCAAGGGACAACTGGCCAATGACGAGATCAGTCTCATCAATACACAGAACCAGCTGGAGGCGGCCCGACTGACCCTTTGCCAGCTCATGAATGTGCCCTATGATCCCACTATCCAGCCCCAGTCCATCAGCACCGGCGATTTCCTGAAATCTTATGAAGGCAGCGCGGCAACCGTCTATCAATCAGCCCTGCAAAACCTGGCCATGGTAAAATCCGCCACCCTCAAAAAGGAAAGCGCCGAACAGGGCGTGAAAGCCTGGAAAAGCCAGCTCTGGCCGGTATTTTCAGTAAATGCAGGATTGTACACCAATTACTCCAGTGCGGCAAAAACCGCCCGATTGATCAGTTCCAGTGAGGTGGAAACAGGTGGATATATTAAGATCAATGGCAGCCAGTCGCCGGTGTACACCATGCAGGATAATTTCACCCAGCAGGACATCAGCTATGGTAACCAGTTCCGCAACAACTACAGTACCAATGTGAACCTGGCGGTCCGTATTCCCATCCTGAACAGCCTGCAGACCCGAAACCGAATCAGCCGGTCGAAACTGGTATTGCAAAACGCAGATGTGGTGGAGAAAACCACCCGCACACGCCTTCAGCAGCAGGTGGAGCAGGCCTGGCTCAATATGACAGCAACCTATAACCGTTATAATACTTTACTGCAGCAGGTAGATGCTTTCAATGAATCCTTCCGGGGAACTGAAGCCCGTTTCAACGAGGGTGTCTTGAACAGCGTGGACTATCTCACCGCCAAGAACAACCTCGACCGTGCAAACAATAATCTGATCATCGCCAGGTATGAATATGTACTGAGAACCAGGATTCTGGATTACTACCAGGGAATGCCGGTGTGGTGAGGAGAATAAAGGCCGGACAACTCATTTTCCCTATCACCAATAATTAACATCTGCCAATTTGGCACTAATGGTTGCTTTTTGCTATTTTTGCCCCCTTAATTGAGCTAGATGCTGGACCTGATCAATAAAGTACATGATGAGAACCGCCAGGGGGAGGCTTTTGCTCCCTTTCCCGTGGATGAAAACCATTACAAAAAACATTTTTACATCGAGAGCTATGGCTGTTCGATGAACTTTGCCGACAGCGAGATTGTGGCATCCATCCTGCAGGACCAGGGATTTGGTGCCACCCGCAATATGGAAATAGCTGACCTGATTTTCATCAATACCTGTTCCATCCGCGAAAAAGCCGAACAAACCGTTCGCAAGCGCCTGACAGATTTCAAAAAACTGAAAAGGGCCAGGCCGGGGTTGCTGGTTGGCGTACTCGGTTGTATGGCTGAGCGCCTGAAGGCAAAATTTCTGGAAGAGGAGAAACTGGTGGATATGGTGGTGGGGCCAGATGCCTACCGCACCCTGCCCGGATTGATCGAAGAGGCAGAAACCGGTCAGAAAGCAGTGAATGTGTTACTGAGCCGCGATGAAACCTACGCCGATATTGCACCCGTGCGCCTGGATTCCAACGGCGTTTCAGCCTTTGTGAGCATCATGCGGGGATGTAATAATATGTGTTCCTTCTGCGTGGTACCCTTTACCCGCGGACGCGAAAGGAGCCGGGATGCAGAAAGCATCCTTGCGGAATGCACAAACCTTTATAATGATGGTTACAAGGAAGTGACCCTGCTGGGTCAGAATGTTGATTCCTATTATTATGTGAACGAAAGGTCAGATGAAACCGTCACTTTCGCCAGCCTGCTGGAAAAAGTGGCGCAAATCGGCTCGGATTTGCGCGTGCGTTTCTCTACTTCCCACCCCAAGGACATCACCGACGAGGTGCTGCATATCATGGCGAAATACGAAAACATCTGCAAATACATCCACCTGCCTGTGCAGAGTGGCAGCAGCCGTGTGCTGCAGCTGATGAACCGGACCTATACCCGTGAATGGTATATGGCAAAGGTGGACCGCATCAGGGAAATTCTTCCGGACTGCGGCATCTCATCTGATATCATTGCCGGTTTCTGTACGGAAACCGTGGAAGATCACGAGGATACACTTAGCATCATGGAGTACAGCCGGTATGACCTGAGTTATATGTTCTTCTATAGTGAGCGCCCGGGAACCCTGGCAGCCCGCCGTTACCAGGACGATATCCCACTGGAAGTGAAGAAACGCCGCCTGCAGGAGATCGTTGATCTGCAGGGAAGACTCAGCAGGGAAAGCAACCTGCTCGACCTGGGAAAAACATTTACCGTATTGGCAGAAGGCCCGAGCAAGAAAAACCCCGCCGACTGGATGGGACGCAGCAGCCAGAACAAAGTGATCGTTTTCCCCAAACCCGAAGGACTGAAAAAAGGTGATTACGTGAAGGTGAAAGTGACAGATTGTACCCAGGCAACCTTATTAGGCAGGGTCGAAGAATAGATCCCATTCACCTATTGACCCAATCACCCATTGACTATTTCACCATGGACATTCAAAGTATAAAAAATCGTTTCGGCATCATCGGCAACGCCCCTGCCCTTAACCATGCACTGAACGTAGCGGCCCAGGTAGCCAACACCGACCTCAGCGTATTGATCGTGGGGGAAAGCGGTGTGGGTAAGGAAGCGTTCTCCCAAATCATACATGCCCTGTCGGCACGCAAACACAACCCTTTTATCGCGGTAAACTGCGGTGCCATTCCGGAAGGCACGATCGACTCTGAATTATTCGGTCATGAAAAAGGCGCCTTCACCGGCGCAGTTGACAGCCGGAAAGGTTATTTCGAAACCGTAAATGGCGGCACCATCTTCCTCGATGAAATTGGTGAGATGCCACTCGGCACACAGGCCAGGCTGTTGAGGGTGCTGGAAGCCGGAGAATTCATCCGTGTTGGTTCCTCCAAGGTGCAGAAAACAGATGTGCGGGTTATTGCCGCCACCAATAAGGAATTACTGGAATTCACCCAGAATGGCAAATTCCGGGAGGACCTCTACTACCGCCTGAGTACCGTGCCCATCCGGGTGCCATCCCTCCGAGACCGCAAGGAAGACATCCCCCTGCTGTTCAGGAAATTCGCAGTTGACTTTGCGGAACGCTACAAGACCCCACCGGTTCAGCTCGACGACGAGGCCCGAAATTTACTGGTCAGTTATTCCTGGCCTGGTAATGTCCGCGAGCTGAAAAATATCGCCGAACAGATTTCCGTACTTTCCACGGACAAACAGGTTGGCGCAAATGAATTAAGAAAATTCCTGCCCGTTGAAAAGGTCACAAGCCGGCTGCCAATGGTCATCGGGAACGGTTCACATGGAGGCACACACGAATTCAGTAATGAACGGGAGATCCTGTACAAACTTTTTTTCGACATGAAGAAAGATGTAACGGAGCTGAAAAAAATGTTCGTGGAAATCATGCAGAACCCGGGCGAAGCCGCTGCAGCTGCTGCCTATACCAAGGAAAGTCTCCTGCGCGAATATCCCTCACCGGTAGAACTGCAACAGCCGGCGAATGTATTGCCCCCAACCTATTTGCCACAGGTAAGCTCGCCGCAGCCTGCAGTCATTATGCCACATGAAGAAATCCACGAACATGAAGAAGTGGAAGAATCGCTCAATATCATGGACAAGGAAAAGGAACTCATCGTCAAAGCGCTGAAAAAACATAAGGGAAAAAGAAAGGATGCTGCAACAGACCTGGGCATCAGCGAAAGGACCCTTTACCGCAAACTGAAAGAATATGATATCAATGACTAATCCCCTGCATAGAACTTTCGCCATAAAAACAGTCCTGCTGTTGTTTTCAGCCATGACCTTATTCAGTGGCTGCTATTCCTTCCGCGATGTATCCATTCCGCCTGAAGTGAAAACTGTCAGGATCAATTTCATTGAAAACAAGGCCAGGTACGTGAATCCCCTGCTGAGCCCACAGCTGACGGACAAATTACGGCAGAAAGTGATAAGCCAGACCAAGCTGACCCAGATCCAGGGCGAGGATGCGCATTATGATATTTCGGGAACGATCACCGATTATTCAGTTACCACCACAGGTATTGCTGACCGCCAGGTGGCCAGTAACCGCTTAAACATAACCGTACAGATTGTTTTTAAAAACCGTCTCGACGAGAAAAAGAATTTTGAGGCATCCGTGACCCGGAATTTTGATTTCAATGCCAGCCTGAGCTTACAACAAGCCGAAACCCAGCTGAATGAAACCATCCTCAGGAACCTAAGCGATGAAATTTTCAACCGCATCTTTTCCAACTGGTAAATAACTGTATATTGCCTGCTCACTGAAATGGAACTAAACAAAACCATACAGCATTATTTTCACCAGCCGGCACTGGAAAGTGTCAGCCTGTCTGAGCTTGAAAAAGCCGTGCAGCGTTACCCATATAGTGCTGCTTTGCAATTCCTGCTCCTGAAAAAAATGCAACAGGAAAAGGATCCCGGTTTTGACAGGCAATTTGCTGTGGCTTCCTTATATTATTCCAACCCCTGGTTGTTGCGCGACCTGTTACAGGCCAGTCCCCATCCTTCTCAACAATCGGTTCATACCGGTTTCGAACAGGTTGTTACGCAAAAATCAACGGCTTCGTCCGGCACCATTGAAATCGTTGAAGAAACTGTGCCGGAAGCTATTGAGGAACAGCCCCTCGCACCCGAAACCGGACTGACAAAACCGGAAATCAATGAAGAAGCTGCTTTCCCCGAAGTACTGCCAACATGGCCACCTGTGGAGGAAGCCGAAACTGTAGTTGCGGAAACGAAAGCCGAAACACTCGCCGAAATCGACCAGGTTTCAGCTGAAAAGCCGGAAGAAACAGCAGAAATAACGGCCACACCAGCTTCGGTTAAGGAAATGGAACCCAAACCTGAACCACGCCCGGAAACGCCCGAAGAATCTGAATTGCGGACAGAACTCCTGATGAAGGAATCCCCCATCCGGATACCATCCCTGCGAGATCTGAGTCCCCAGACAGATGAACTGCCCATTTTTGAACCTTATCATACCATCGATTATTTCGCTTCACAGGGAATAAAACTCAGCCATGAAATGCCGGTCAATGACAAGCTGGGGCGACAGATGAAGAGTTTTACAGAATGGATCCGCACCATGAAAAAGCTGCCACAGTCGCAGATCGAGCGCCAGTTGCTCATCGCTGCTACCGGGGAAAACATCGTTGCCATGGCGGCCGGATCCGTGAAAATGAAGGATGTAGTCACCGAAACCATGGCCGAAGTGCTGGTTAAACAGGGGAATATTGCCAAAGCCATCGATTTGTATAATAAATTAAGTTTGGCTCATCCCGACAAATCCGCTTATTTTGCGACTCGAATTGAACAATTAAAACATAGTTAAGATGATGATTTTGTTCCTGATCCTGGTAGTATTGGCCAGTGCGATTCTTGGTTTTGTGATCCTGGTCCAAAACCCCAAAGGTGGTGGTCTGGCCGGAAACGTGGGCGGACTCAGCAACCAGTTTATGGGTGTCAAACAAACAACGGATGTATTGGAAAGAGGTACCTGGATCTTCGCTACCGTGGTAGCGCTGCTCTGCCTTTTCTCTGCTATTTTTATTCCACAGGCAAGCAGTTCCGATAATAACCTCCTGGAGCAACTGAATACCAAGCCAGCTGCAACTGCACCGGCCCCTGCCCCTGCCAACCAGGGTGCACAGCCATTGACCCCGGCTCCCGCCCCGGCCAATACCCAGCCGCAGCCTGCCAACAAATAATTTAGCCGAAAGCTACTACTGAAACCCTGCTCAACCGGCAGGGTTTTTTGCTTATTTTACACAGCAATCAAGGATCCATGAAAAAAATCTTAGTATTCATCCTGCTTGCGGTACTGGCTATTGCAGGCTATATGGCCTGGCTGCTGCTGGGACCCGCCACCGCTTTTAAAGAAAAACAATTCAACCTGGAAATTCCCACCGGCAGCAATTATGAAGCGGTACAGGAACTGCTTGAAAAAGGCCCTGTCATCAACCATCCGAACTTGTTCAATTTGGTGGCCAAACAACTGGGCTATCCCGAAAAAGTGAAAGCCGGCCGCTACATCATAAAAAAGGGCTCCAGCCTGCTTTCCATCATCCGAAAACTGCGCAATGGCCGGCAGGATCCGGTTAACCTGGTTATCACCAAACTGCGCACCAGGGAAGATTTTGCTTCTCTCGCCGGCCGTAAATTCGAATTTGATTCTGTGAGCTTTCACAGCTACCTGAACAACAACGATTCCCTCCGGCAGTTCGGACTCGATTCCAATACCATAATGGCAGGCATACTGCCCGATACCTATACCTTTTTCTGGAACACCACCCCCTCCCGAGTATTGCAAAAGATCCTCAGGTCCCGGGATGCATTCTGGACGACCGACCGGCTTGCGAAGGCAAAGAAAAAGGGATTTACGCCCGAACAGGTGGTTACCATCGCTTCCATAGTGGAAGAAGAAACGAATAAAAACGATGAGAAGGATACCATTGCGAGCGTCTACATTAACCGCCTGAACAAGGGCATGAAACTGGGAGCGGACCCCACAGTAAAATTTGCATTACGCGATTTCAGCCTGAAGCGGATATACAACAAACACCTGGCCGTTGAATCACCCTGGAATACCTACCGGGTAACAGGATTGCCTCCCGGCCCGATCTGCACACCGCAGAAAGTTACCATTGATGCCGTCCTGAATGCCCCTGCCACCGATTACCTGTTTTTTGTAGCCCGTGCAGATTTTTCCGGCTACCATGTCTTCGCTGAAAATTACACGGAACACCTGGTGTACGCCAGGGAATACCAGCAGGCCCTTGATGCCTATATGAAGAAAAAAAACCAGCCCGAGGATACCGGAAACGGCAATTAAACAACATGACCAAACTCGAACGCATCATACTGAACACTCTGCCGGTAAGGTTCCTGATCAGCAAGAGCAAGAAGATCGTGCTTCCCGGCTTTGAAGGCCTGCCCCTTTATGATGTGATCGTTTTTTTCATCCGGCAGGTACAGAAAGTGGGTCTGAACGACCGTGCAGCGGCCATCTCCTTCAACCTGCTGATGGCTATTCCTGCTGCCACGATTTTTCTGTGTACGCTGATCCCCTACATGCCGTTTTCAAAACAGATCACGACAGAACTTTTATCGCTTACTCACGACCTTACCCCCGACTTAAGCACTTACCTGATCGTAAAAGATTTCCTGGAAGACTTCCTGGAAACACCCAGAAGCGGTCTGCTCTCCTTCGGTTTCCTGGTAGCTGTATATTATGCCTCCAACGCTGTATTGGGTATCATGCGCACTTTCAATAAATCGCTGCTCTATTCCACAAGCAAAAATTTCCTTGAAAACCGCTGGATGGCAGTTAGAATCACGACAGTAATCATCTTTCTGGTATTGCTGGCAATTTTACTGATGATGGCTCAGGGCACCCTGCTCAACTGGGTGCTGGATCGTATCAATCTTAATACCCCCATCATTAACTGGCTGGTGAAAAACCTGCGCTGGATTTTCATAATAGCCCTGGTATATTATACTATTGCCATTATTTACAAATATGGCCCGGCTATCCATGAACGTTGGCAATTGTCCTCGCCGGGAACAATTTTTGCAACCGTACTGATCATCATTACTGTTATCATCTTTTCCATCTGGGTAAATAAGTTCAATAATTTTAACAAAGTGTATGGCTCCATCGGTACCATACTGATCCTGATGTTGCTTACCTATTTCAGTTCCCTGGTACTACTGATTGGATATGAACTGAATGTGAGTATTCATTCGCTGAAAATGATGGCGGCGGAGCGTGAACGCAAGGAAGCGCATACAGCACACCAGTTGTAAAAAAATACCGAACTTTATGCAGATCCGGTTGCTACCTAAAATGGAACATATGAAAAGTTTAATCATTCTTTCCGCCATTGTATTGTCGGCATTTGGCTACAGGGCTCAGACCGATCCCCTGCCAATAGGTTCTCCGATTCCCAAAGCGGAGCTGAAAATGAAAGATGTTTCCGGAAAACTGGTTTCACTCTCCGATGTCAAAACCGGGAACGGATTGCTGGTAATGTTCAGCTGCAATACCTGTCCCTATGTGGCCAAGAACCAGGCACGCACCAGGGCCATTGCAGGTTTTGCCATCCAGAAGAATGTCGGTGTCATTGTCCTGAATTCCAATGAAGGCAGCCGGAATAATGAAGATTCCTACAAAGCCATGCAGCAATATGCTTATGCGCAACAGTACAACTGGGCCTATTCAGTAGACAGTAACCATGAGCTGGCTGATGCATTCGGTGCTTCACGCACCCCTGAGGTTTACCTGTTCGACGGCAACGGAAAACTGGTCTACCGGGGAGCAATAGACGATAGTCCGGCAGACGAATCCAAGATCAAAAGGCAGCACCTGAAAGAAGCTATTAACGAAATGCTTTCCGGCGCGGATATTTCCGTAAAAGAAAGCAGGTCGGTAGGATGCAGTATCAAAAGAAAAGGCTGATCAACTGGCCGGTCCGGGCCTTTTACCCGAATATGTCACGGGTAGGACCATGCAAAACCAATGGGGCCGGCAGGGTTCGCAGATTACTTTATCAGTTCCGTAAATGCAAGCCTGATCTGTGCTTCCGTCATCGGGCGGTTCACGAATTTTCGGTAAGACTTCCTGTTATTTACCCATAAAGTCACGGGTATCGCTCCCTCCCAGCCCGGGTCAATGCGCGGGCAGAAAGTATCCGCATTGGTCTCATCAAGCCAGAACTGGGTTGCGTTGGTAAACTGCCTGGTCTTCAGAAATGTTTCCACTTTGGCGGGATAGTAGTCCGGCAGGTCGAGACTCACCAGCACCAGTTCAACGGAATCCTGTTTTTCTGCTGCTGACAGGAAATAAGGCAACTCATCTATACAGGGCTTACAGAAAGTGGCCCAGAAATTAACCACCAGGGGCCTGGGGCTGGAATTTATATAGGACTCCAGTTCACCAATGGAAATCTTTCTGACTACTTGCCCTGAAACGGTGCCCAGCAGGAAAAAATACAGTAAAAAACAGAGAATCTGCTTCATATGCTAAATTAAGCGGTTCTGCCATCAATAACACCACAACAGTTGCGCCGGTTTACCGTTTATCTTTGCCGGGCATGATATTTTCATGCTTCTATAAAATCTTATACCATGTTGAAAAAAATCCTGGTAATAATCGGTGTTCTGATCCTCCTCCTGGTGATAGCGGCCATCGCTACGCCCCTACTTTTTGGCGGTAAGCTGAAAGAGCTGGCCAGGCAGGAAATGAACAACCAATTAAAGGCTAAATCCGGATTTGATGACGTTTCGGTGTCCTTTTTCCGCCATTTCCCCAAACTATCCGTTGGGCTGCAAAAATTGTATATCACCGGTCCCGAGCAGTTCGCTGCCGATACCCTGGTCTCGGCTGATCGCATAGATATTGCTGTGAACCTGTTCAGCCTCCTGGGCAGCGGACCGGTTTCGGTGTCGAAAGTAGTGCTCGACAAACCCCGCATTCATGCTATCATCGATAAAAACGGGGCGGTGAACTGGGATATCATGAAAGCTTCCGGGGAAGAAACATCCCCAGATACCAGCAGTTCCGGCTTTTCCGTTGACCTGAAAGGATATGAAATAATTGATGGCTACCTGCGGTACGATGATGAGGAAGGCAATATGCATGCCCTGGTTACCAACCTGAACCACCAGGGTAGCGGTAATTTCAGTGCAGATAACTTCCTGCTGAAGACCAGCACAAATGCCGGCTCGGTGAGTTTCGATTACGAGGGCATCCCCTACCTGGTAAAAACCATCACAACACTGGATGCCGATTTCGATATTAATACCACCGACAGCAAATACAGTTTCAGCAAGGCCACTGCAAAACTGAATGAACTTGAACTTAATGCCGACGGGTATTTCCAGCTTGTAAATGATTCCACCTATGGAATGGACATAAAATTCAGCACCCCTTCCAATGAATTCAGGAGCATTCTTTCACTGGTTCCGTCCGTTTACCAGAAAGATTTCAGGGACCTTAAAACCAGTGGCACCGCTGCATTTGACGGATTCGTAAAAGGGATATACAGCACAGGTGTAATGCCCTCCTATGAGGTCAATTTATCTGTTAAGGATGGCTTCTTCCAGTACCCCGATCTTCCCCAGCCGGTGCAGGACATCAACCTGAAATTAAGGGCATCTAACGTAGACGGACAACCGGATAATACGGTGATTGACATTCCGGCCGCCACGCTGAAATTCGGAAAGGAACCCTTTAGTTTCCGGGCCCTGTTTAAAAATCCTGAGACCATTCAATATATTGATGCTGCTGCCAAAGGCAGGCTTGACCTGGGGACGGTTGGGCAGTTCATAAAACTGGAAGAAGGTACCAGGATAGGCGGGCAGGTAAACGCAGATATTGAGGCGAAGGGCAACCTGAATGTAGTGATGCAGCAGAAACCCGGCCCCTTCCAGGCAAAGGGACTTATCCAGCTTGTCAACCTGCTCTATGCTTCCAAAGAATTTCCGCAGCCCATTAAAAATACCAATGCCACCATCAACGTATCGAACCCTGATGGTGTGCCGGATCATACTGTCATCAATATCCCGGCGGGGCATGCAGAATTCGGTGAGGATAAAATTGATTTCAGTCTATTACTGACCACCCCTGCTACCGATCCCAATTTTGATGCAACTGCAAAAGGAGGTTTTGATCTCGCCCGCGTAAAACAGTTCTATGAATTTGAACCGGGCACCAGCCTGGCGGGGCACCTGAACGCGGATGTCCGCATCAAGGGGAAAAAATCAATGATCGACAAGGAGCAATACGAGGCGATCCAGTCTGGTGGAACGGTGGTGCTGCATAATATCATATACAAGACACCCGAATATCCTGATGGACTGGCGCTGAAGAATGCCAATTTGAATTTTACACCGAAGGATATTGCCATCAGTAACGCCAATGGCAGCTTCATGCAAACCAATTTTACAGCTTCCGGAAAGATTACCAACGCCATTGGTTATGCGCTGAAAGATGAACCCCTCAGTGGCAGCATGCAAATGGATGCAGACAGGATCGACCTTAATAAGTGGATGGGCACGCCGGCACCGGATGAGCCCGAAGCCGCCGGCAGCCAGCCATTTGCCGTACCGGCCAATATCAGGTTCGCGGTGAATGCCGGGGTGGATGAAGTAATCTATGACAAGGTCAGCTACCGTGATGTAAAAGGCAGCCTGAACATTGCCAATGAAACTGTAACCCTGCAGAACCTTAACATGAATGCGCTGGATGGCAGTATTGGTCTCAGCGGCTCCTACTCAACCCGTGACAGTAAGACCAAACCTGCCATCAGCCTTGCATACCAGCTGAATAACCTGGACGTAGAGAAAACCTTCAAGGCATTTAATACGGTGAAATTCCTGATGCCTGTCAGTGGTTTTATTTCCGGTAAACTCAACTCCGGATTAACCGTAAACGGCCGCCTGGGTGAAGGCATGATGCCCGACCTGGCCTCCCTGAATGGCAATGGCATGATCCTGCTCATAGAAGGTTTCCTGAACAAATTCAAACCGCTGGAAATGCTCGCGGAAAAATTCAGGATCAATGAACTGGAGAAGATCAGTGTAAAAGACATCAAACAGTATTTTGAATTCGTGAACGGCAAGGTTCTGGTGAAGCCGTTTACCGTTAGGCTCAAGGACATTGAAATGGAAATCGGCGGCATGCATGGCTTTGACCAGACGCTCGATTATGTAATCAACCTGAAACTGCCCCGGTCCAAACTGGGAGCGGAAGCCAACCAGTTGGTGAACGGACTGGTTTCGGAACTTACTAAAAAAGGAGTGCCGGTGCAGATGGGCGAAACCGTTAGCCTGAAAGTGAATATGGGTGGAAGCATTACCAATCCCACCCTGAAATACAACCTGCAGCAATCTTCCGCCAGCCTGGCCACTGAACTGGAAGCCAGGGCCAGGGATATCGCGGCCGAACAGAAGGCAAAAGCCGACAGCCTGGTAGGCATTGCGCAGAAAAGAGTGAAGGACTCCCTGGATGTACTGAAAAAGCAGGCCGTTCAGGATGCAAAAAAGGCTCTGCAGGACCAGCTTTTCAGCAAAAAAGACAGCACGGCTGGGGTGGATACTGCGGCTAAGGCAACGCCAAAAAGGGCTGAAGAAGCAGCAAAAGACATCCTGAAAGATTTATTGAAAAAGAAAAAGAAAGCGGTCGATACCACCCAAAAACAGCAATAGTTCTTTTTTTAAGCTTTTCTCCCCTATTTTTGCCCACTCTAAAATTTTGTTAACAAAATTTCATTATGGACAAATTGTTTTACCTGGTTCCGGCAATGGGTGTGATAGGATTACTGTACACCTTTATCAAGTTTGCCTGGGTATCCAAGCAGGATGCAGGTTCCGACCGCATGAAAGAGATCAGCAACTACATCGCTGAAGGTGCCATGGCCTTCCTGAAGGCCGAATGGAAGATCCTCGGATATTTTGTGGTGATTGTTGGTATTTTATTAGGCTTTATGGCCAGCAGGAATGAACATTCCCACTGGAGCATTGCCCTGGCATTTGTAGTAGGAGCCGTATTCAGCGCCCTCGCCGGTTATATCGGCATGCGCATTGCAACCAAATCCAATGTGCGTACTGCCCAGGCAGCCCGTACCAGTTTATCAAAAGCATTGAATGTATCCTTCACCGGCGGTTCCGTAATGGGATTGGGTGTAGCCGGCCTGGCCGTACTCGGACTGGGTGGTCTGTTCATTGTACTGGTGCAGTTTTTTGCACCCGGACTGGCAGCCAATGACCACCTTGTAGCCAAAGCCATCGAAGTATTGACCGGTTTCTCTCTGGGTGCCGAGTCCATCGCCCTGTTCGCCCGTGTGGGTGGAGGTATCTATACAAAAGCTGCCGATGTGGGCGCTGACCTGGTAGGTAAGGTTGAAGCCGGTATTCCGGAAGACGATCCTCGCAACCCCGCCACCATCGCCGATAACGTTGGTGATAATGTAGGTGACGTGGCTGGTATGGGTGCCGACCTTTTTGGTTCCTATGTAGCTACCGTTCTGGCTACCATGGTACTGGGACAGGAAACCATCGCCACAGATGCGTTCAATGGTTACTCTCCTATCCTGCTTCCCATGCTGATTGCAGGCGTTGGTATCCTTTTCTCTATCGTGGGAACCTGGTTCGTACGCATTTCCGACAATGCCGGCATCAGTACCGACGCGGTTCAGAAAGCCCTGAACATGGGCAACTGGGGATCCATCATTTTAACTGCTATCGCATCTTACTTCCTCGTACAATATATTCTTCCTGATACAACTATGATCCTGCGCGGTTTTGAATTTACCAGCATGGATGTGTTCTATGCAATCCTGGTAGGATTGGTTGTAGGAACCCTTATGAGTATCATTACCGAATATTATACCGCCATGGGCAAACGCCCGGTGATGAGCATCATTCGTCAATCCGCCACCGGACACGCTACCAACGTTATTGGTGGTCTGGCCGTTGGTATGGAATCAACCTTCCTGCCGATCCTGGTGCTTGCGAGTGGCATTTTTGGTTCATATTATTTCGCGGGATTATATGGCGTGGCCATTGCAGCCGCCGGTATGATGGCTACAACCGCCATGCAGCTGGCTATTGATGCATTTGGTCCCATCGCAGATAATGCCGGTGGAATCGCTGAAATGAGTGAATTGCCCAAAGAAGTGCGTGAGAAAACCGACGTACTGGATGCAGTGGGTAACACCACTGCCGCAACCGGCAAAGGTTTTGCCATCGCTTCTGCTGCCCTCACCGCCCTGGCCCTGTTCGCTGCCTTCGTTGGGGTATCCGGAATCAGCGGCATCGATATTTACCATGCCGATGTACTGGCCTGTCTCTTTGTGGGTGCAATGATTCCGTTCATTTTCTCCTCCCTTGCCATCCGCGCAGTAGGTGAAGCGGCCATGGCAATGGTTGAAGAAGTTCGCCGCCAGTTTAAGACCATTCCAGGTATCATGGAAGGAACAGGAAAGCCCGAGTATGACAAGTGTGTGGCTATTTCCACCGATGCATCTATCAAGAAAATGATGCTGCCCGGTGCTATTGCCATCATCTCTCCCCTGATCATTGGTTTCCTGTTCGGACCAGAGGCCCTCGGTGGATTCCTCGCCGGTGCTACCGTTAGCGGTGTACTGATGGGAATGTTCCAGAATAACGCAGGTGGAGCATGGGATAATGCCAAGAAATCTTTTGAGAAAGGCGTTGAGATCAATGGCGAGATGTTCTACAAAAAATCAGAACCCCACAAGGCTTCCGTAACAGGTGACACTGTTGGCGATCCCTTCAAGGATACTTCCGGACCTTCAATGAACATCCTCATCAAACTGATGAGTATCGTTTCCCTGGTAATTGCCCCAACGCTTGCAGACCTGCACAATACCAGGGCTGAATCCGGTGCAGCTAAAGTGGAGAAGAAAATGGAAATCAGGGTTACTGCACAGAATTCTGGCGACGCTGCCGTTCAGATTGCCGGAACCGATGCCGACAAAGCCCTGAATGAGTTCATTGCCACCCTGCAAAAGGACGGTTTTAGCCAGAATGGAGCCCTGTCCGTTGATTTCAAAGGCGGTAAGCTGACCATCAACGGAACTGAGCAACCTGCCGATGTAGTTAAGAAATATGAAAACTTTCTTAAATCAGGCCAGGAAATTTCCTTTTCAATTAATGTAGATGAGAAATAACTCCTACATTTGTACCAGAAACTAATCAGATCCAAATACCAAAAGTCCCGACGTGTCTACGCCGGGGCTTTTTGTTTTAAGGCAATCGCTGAGGCATCAGATGGTTTATTCCGGATGTCAACCGGTTAGCAATGCCGTCTTCATTGACCTGGAATGACAGGTTCATTATCTCCCCCGCAATTTCCAATAACCCTGTTCAGCAAATCTTTTAATATATCAAGGTTGACTTGTGTGATCCCCCGCAAAGCCTGCTGCCGGTTTTCGATTGCCCGCGGCAGAACTGCTTCAATTAGTTCTTCGGCGCTGGGCGAAAGAATCAGTTCAGACTGACGGCTATCTTCCTGGTGGTTGGTCCGGAATATCAAGCCCTTTATCACCAGGGTCCTGATGATCCGGGTGATGGCGGCCCGGTCCAGGAAGACAGATTCCGCAATCTGCTGCTGGGTGAATCCCGGATTATCATAGACCATTTTCATGACAAGGAGCTGGTCGAGGGTAAAATCCCCAAACTCCCGGGCAAAATGTTGCTGGGCATAATCACGGTAAGAATGAATTGATTTTTCCAAAAGGTAGAAAAAGGAGGCGCATTCATTTTCCTCTTTCCATTCTTTTTGCCTGATGTCGATTTTTTCCATTTATTTGATACAACAACGTTTGATATATCAATATTATAAAGTATTTTGATTTTCTGCTGGTTGTTATCCAATTTTTAAAGGGTGTTAACTTTTATTTACGAAATCAATCGTATATTCGGCAACAAATCCCCCGTCATGGCTTCAACCAAGTATATCAAACCAACCGAGAGTGAACTGGAAATTTTGCAGGTTCTCTGGAACAAAGGGCTTGCAAGCGTCCGGGAGGTTCACGAGGAATTATCCAAATCAAAAGATGTAGGTTATACCACCACCCTCAAGTTGATGCAGATCATGAATGAAAAGGGATTGGTTAAGCGCGACGATTCGGTGAAAACGCATATTTACCAGGCAGCTGTAAGCCGGGAAAAGACCCAGAAACATTTACTTGGTAAAATGATTGACGGCTTGTTTGGGGGTTCCCCAACCCAGTTGGTAATCCAGGCCCTTGGAAATCACAAAGCTTCGGACCAGGAACTGGAGGAAATCCAGAACCTCCTGAATAACCTTAAAAAGCATTGACATGCCCAACCTTCCCCAGGCTGCTTTATTGGAAGCCCTGGGTTGGACCATTGTAAACAGTTGGTGGCAGTTTGGAATTTTGTGGCTCTTGTTCCTGTTTATAAAGAAGGTCCTGCCAGGAATGCGTTCCGCCCAGCGGTACAACCTTTTGTTAGTTTTACTGATGATAGGTTTATCATGGACTTTGTTGTCCTTCCTGATTCGGCTCAATGCTGATGACTCCTCCGTATTTGTGCCGGTTAGCACCCTGCAGGATAACCTGGCCCTTACCCTGTACGGAAAACTACATTATTGGGCAGGTTTAACGCTTCCTTATTTATCGTTAATTTATCTTATCTGGCTGTTTTTTAAACTATTACAATTTACTCAGCAACTTTGGAAGACCCATCAGGTAACGATGGAAGGTTTGGTTAAAGCCCCTGTAAAATGGCGGATTTTCCTCGAGTCCATCAGTGGCCAAATGAATATTAGTCCGCGTATCCGCCTCTGGCTTACTGAAAAAATTGATACCCCGATGATTATTGGCTGCCTAAAGCCAATGATCCTGCTTCCGGTTTCCGCCTTTAACCAGTTAAATACCGAACAACTGGAAGCCATACTAATCCATGAACTGGCACATATAAAAAGAAATGATTATTTCTGGAATTTGCTGGTAGCCCTGGCGGAACTTGTAATGTATCACAATCCTTTTGCCCGGTTACTGATCAATGCCATCAGGGAAGAGAGGGAACATTCCTGTGATGACCTGGTATTACAATTTCCTTTTATTCCTGCAGAATATGCCGATGCGCTGCTGCAACTTGAAAAAAATCGGCGGTCGGCCGAATCCCGGCTTTTAGTGGCAGCCCGTGGAAATAGCCGGAAAGTTTTATTAATTAGGGTGCAAAGAATGCTGAATATGCCAGTGTCCAGACAAAAGACACACTGGAAGGTTGGCTTACTGGCCTCAGTGGCGGGCTTGCTTGGCTTCTTTGCCCTGGTAGGTCCCGGTAAGGGAAACAGCCGCCTGGTAAGTGTACCGACAATAGTTTCACCGGCAGTCAGCCAACCAGGTACCTTCCAGGAGATGAATGGATTGCCCCTGATTAAGGAAGCATCAGATCCTGTTCAGGCTTCCGAAATGAAGGATGGGGATGCTCTTTTTGAAAAACTTGCAAGCAGACAGGGTCCGGGAATTTCACCGGGGGATGATACTGCCGGGGGAAATGTCAGCAACCAGGATGCCCCGGGTACTTCAGGATCAGACATTAATGAAAGAGGTTCCCAGTTGTTATGGGTTGCCAACGAAAAGGAATTTGCACGCTATGAGAAAGCGCTTGCAAAAATAGAAACTGAAACGAAAGCCTACACCCTCAACCTTGAAAAGATCAACCGTCCGGAAGAAGCATCCTTCCTGTACCAATTACCATACGTACCAAAGAACAGTTTCCAGGCCAGCGGCCAGGCGGATACCCTGCCGGATATGGCGAATGTTGAAATGCTGGACCTGAAGGCAATGGAAGCCGCCCTGCAGGTTAAACTGGCCATGGAGCAGATCAACTGGCAAAGGGTGCTTTCCGAATTGCAGGAAAAAGGCGCTTCAGTTGAAACCATGAAGCTGGAACTGGAAAAATCAATGGCTAAACTGGATTGGAACCGGGTCCGGGAAGAGGCCAAAACTGCCCTCAGGGATCTGGAGGAAAGTCATTTAATGAATAAACTGACCACCATACTGCAGCTTCAGGCAGAGTATGAACAGCAGGAAGCCGAGTTAAAAAAGCTTCACAAACAACTTGACCACCAGCAGGACTTACTCAAACAACAACTCCGGATCCAGGAACAGAAACTTAGGAAATTACCAAACGCCGGTAGTCCCAAAAAGAAAATCGTCCACATCTAAGCCTGCCACCTCCTCCCCCTCATCACTCATTCATTCTGCAAAATCCCAATTGCTGCCGGCCCTTCGCAAAACAACAAATCCAGGATCGATAGTCCGGGTATGAAACCCGTTCTCTCTTCAAATACCTGGGCATATTTTATTCCCCCGCCTCCCTCTTCAATCCATTCATCCATATTCCCCGGGCGGTAAAAATTCGTGTAATCATTCCCGTCGGGTCTCACCCGTCGGGTGGCACCCGACGGGTGAGACCCGACGGGTGAAATGAACTGCCAGTCGATTGGCTGGCCCAGTTGATCGTTCACCCAATCCAGGCAAGCCAGGTTCCAGTCCTGCAGGAACTGGTATTGCTTTTTATACAATTCTGCCAGATCGTCACGATAATGCTCAAACCAGGGAGACCGGTTATAACAGGAACAAATAGCCCTGAAATGATCCGTGGCCCATCTTCCTCCTGCGATTTTCACCTCCTTATAGAGTTGCCTCTCATTCCTGCCATCCAGGATCGGAACCGACAAATTCATCCTTCCATCTGCCCCGGCCAGCCATAAACGGTTCCGAAAACTCATTTTTGAATGATACTCATATTCAGAAAATTCTATATGCTTATATTTAATTGCTTTTTTAAACCAATAAACATTTCCAAAATATTGTAAATCAACTGATAATGTATTTATTGATGTATTTTTTTCCATTCAGTTTATATTTATTAAATTTCGCCGTTTTATTGCCTTTTAAACGTAGTAATTATTACTTTTAAAATATCTATTTATGTGTATATTTAATTGCAAAAGAATGATTTATAATTAATTTTTGCAACTAAAATTATTAGCTCATTCTATCTTCTATTAAATTTCCGGTCAATCCTCCAAAGGCCAAAAATATTGGCACTAAAGATAGCGCATTTTAAGAAATTGAATTTGCTGATAAATGGCCAATCCCCTATTTTGCCATCATTATGGTCAAATCAATTTCCGGGCGTCTAAACCGCCTTAAAATCACGTTTACTGCCCTCTCCTTTTTAGTGCTGGCAGCATGCAAACAGCCCCAGATACCAGAGTACCAGGCTTTCGAAAATTTCCGCTTGTCTAAGATTGGAATGAATGAAACTGTCGTTTCGGCAGATTTGAAGTATTTCAATCCGAATGAATACGAACTGCAATTCAAGCGGGCCGACCTCGATATTTCCCTGAATGACAAGTATGTTGGCAAGACGGTCCTCGATACCCTGATCCGGATTCCAGGGCGGGATACCTTCTATGTTCCGGTTCAGATGAAGGTGAACCTGAAGCAACTTTTCAGTAATGCGTTTTCCATGCTCCTGACGAACGAGATGGAGGTAAAAGTGAATGGCGTGATCCGGATCGGGCGATCGGGATTCTTTATGAATATGCCAGTGAATTATTCCGGAAAGCAGGGAATTGACTGGTAAAAATGGTACAGGTGTGGAGGACAGAGAAGAAACTTCCCGCAAGTGAATGAACTCTCCGGAAAACCAGGGGCAAAAAAAATCCGGCCCCACCGGGACCGGACATATGATATTTTTTCTGTTATTATTGCTTTTTCATTCCTCCTCCATCTTCCGGCTTTTTACAGCACTTGGGCAGTTTGTTGTAAGCCTCTTCGTTGGCAGTTACATCATCTGCATCATATCCCGCATTGGCAATAGCGGTCTTGACGTTTTCGATATTGGTGCGGTCGGTATAAAAACTCACTTTGGTTTGTTTCCTTTTGTAGTCTACCACCGTTTTGGTCACACCCTCTTCCCTGGCCATAAAAGATTCAATCTTCTTTTTGCAGGTTTCGCATTGTACCGTGGGGGTATTGATTGTAACAGTCTGGAGTACTTTTTTGGCCTGCGCCATGGTCGTACCAACAGAAGCCACCACCATCAGCATGAGCAGGTATATCTTTTTCATAGTAGAATTATTTATATCGAATGTACTAAAGTCCGGTCCAGTTTGCCGGGTCTTCCCTCCATTTTAACAGAACAGGTTGCATGGACGCGTCAATGATTCCTTTTTCCAGGGCCAGTCCTACAAGGTTCTCGTAGTTGGTGAGGGACCGGTAAGGCACGCCCGCATCGGCAAATGCCTTGTCTGCGACTCCAAAACCATACGTGAAGATGGATACCATGCCGATCACTTCCATACCAGCCGCCCTCAGGACATCCACCACCTGGAGGCTGCTCTTCCCTGTAGAGATAAGGTCCTCCACCACTACCACTTTGCTGCCGGTTTCATAGGCACCCTCGATCTGGTTGCCAAGACCATGCTCCTTGGGTTTGGGTCTTACATATATATAAGGCAGTTTCAACTGGTCGGCCGCCATTGCGCCCCAGGCAATACCCGCGGTGGCCACCCCTGCCAGGATATCGGCTTCGGGAAACTGCTCGAAAATGACATTGCACATTTCGGATTTAATAAAATCACGTACATAGGGGAAGGACAGTACTTTTCGGTTATCACAGTAAATGGGACTCTTCCAGCCACTGGCCCAGGTAAAGGGTTGTTCCGGACTCAGCCTGATGGCATTGCTCTGAAGTAATTTTTCAGCTACTGCTTTTTCGTTCGACTTCATGTTATCTTTATTTTGTATTCGCGTCTGACGCGCGTCTGACGTATGTCAGACGCGCGTCAGACGCATAGCCGCAAAAATAGTCCATATGTTCATCAAAATTTACTTTGGCGGGAAACCGCTTTTTCTTTGTGACGAGATCAGTCCGGACATCGAACATTACCTGCACCATGACGATGCAATATTTATAGATGAGTTTTCCACCCCGGCCCTGCGGTCCATGATCCATGAGATGGATCTGCCCCAGGTTCATGCGGGCATCCTCAAACATCCGAACCTGAAGGATCTGCAAAATGCATTCTGGAAAAAATTTACCGTTATCAGGGCCGGCGGCGGGGCTGTCTGGAATGAAAATGACCAGTTGCTCTTTATCCACCGTCGGGGAAAATGGGATTTGCCCAAGGGTAAACTGGAGGAGGGCGAAACCATAGAGGAATGTGCCATCCGGGAGGTCATGGAGGAAACGGGTGTCAGGAACCTGTCCATCACCCGCACCCTGTCAACCACCTATCATACCTACCACGAAAGCGGAAAACACATTCTAAAAGAATCCTACTGGTTTGAAATGAAAACCACCGGGGAACAGGATATTGTTCCGCAAACGGAAGAGGACATTCATGCCATCGAATGGCTTGGGGAACAAAATTGGGACCAAGTGATGGAGAATACGTTTCCGAGTATCATGGACGTACTGGAAGAAGTAGGCAAGATGAGAAATGGTGAAATAGAGAATGGGTGAAATAATCAGGAGCGGCTTTTCAGTATGGCCACTGTCAGCCGGCTGATGCAAACCAGTTTACCCTGCTGGTCCTCTATACGAATCTCCCAGACCTGAGAGGATGCACCCCGGTGAACAGGTCTGGCCGTTCCGAAAACCCGGCCCTCCCGGACGCTGCGGATATGGTTGGCATTGATTTCCATCCCCACCGCAATCCACTTTTCGGGATTAACGGACATGGCTGCCCCCACACTGCCAAGGGTCTCGGCCAATGCCACAGAAGCCCCACCATGCAGCAAGCCATAGGGCTGCTGCGTCCGGTGGTCCACTGGCATACTGGCAACCAGGAAATCAGGACCGATTTCTTCCCATCTTATTCCAAGATGATCGCCCATGGTATTGGCACCAAGGAGCTGAAGTTCTTCCAGGGAAAGTGCGGGATTGAACCAGATAACATCCATGCTTAACCGTTTTGGTGTAAACTTTTAAAAACTACATCCGGAATAAAAGGAGATGCGTCACCGTTATTGCGGATGATATCCCTCACAATGGTGGATGCTACTGAAGTATATTTCGGTTCCCCGGTGAGGAAGATGGTTTCTATATCCTTGTCCATGGTCCGGTTGGCATCAGCGATGGTTTTCTCATATTCGAAATCGCTCACATAACGAATACCCCTGAGAATAAACCTGGCCCCGATCTCTTCGCAGAATTTGATCGTCAGCCCCTCATAAACTGCCCCTTCTACTTTGGGTTCATCCTTGAATATTTCTTTGATCCACAACAGGCGCTGTTCCGGTGAAAACATGGGTGCCTTGGCGGCATTCAGGCCGACCCCGACAACAATTTTGTCAAACAGGGGAAGCGCCCTGGTGATGATATCTACATGACCCAGGGTAATAGGATCAAACGTACCTGGAAAGAGGCAAATTTTCATATATTGATTTATAGGATTTAACCTTCTCCCCGACGTCCGGCCAGTAAATAAAGTACAGCCATTCTTACGGCCACACCGTTTTCAACCTGGTTGAGAATAATTGACTGTTTGCTGTCGGCTACATCACTGTCCAGTTCCACCCCGCGATTGATGGGACCAGGGTGCATCACCAGAATTTCCTTATCGAGATTATCGAGCAGGCTTTTTTTCACACCATAAGCCAGGTTATACTCACGCAGTGAGGAAAACAGTACCTGGTTCTGTCTTTCGAGCTGGATCCGTAACACATTGGCCACATCGCACCACTCCAGGGCTTTTTTGAGATCGTATTCCACTCTCACATCAAAGGATTCTGCCATATGCTTGGGAATCAGTGTGGGTGGTCCGGCTACGGTTACATCAGCCCCCATTTTCTTGAGCAGATAAATATTGCTGAGTGCCACCCTTGAATGCATGATATCCCCGATGATGGCAATCTTTTTACCTTCGAGCGTTCCTAAACGCTCACGAATGGAAAAAGCATCCAGCAAGGCCTGCGTGGGGTGTTCGTTGATACCATCGCCGGCGTTCACGATCGCAGCTGGAATATGTTTGGCCAGAAAATGCGGAGCACCACTGGCACTGTGGCGCATTACCACCATATCCACTTTCATGCTAAGGATATTGTTTACCGTATCCAGCAGGGTCTCCCCTTTTGAAACGGATGAACCACTTGCAGAAAAATTGATGGTATCGGCGCTGAGCCTTTTTTCCGCCAGTTCAAATGAAATTCTGGTCCGGGTTGAATTTTCGTAAAAGAGATTCACGATGGTAACATCGCGCAGGGAAGGAACTTTTTTGATCGGCCGCTGGAGAACCTCCTTGAACTGGGTGGCCGTATCTAAAATAATCTGTATATCCTGGGGAACAAGATCTCTAATGCCGAGTAGATGTTTAGTACTGAGTTGCATTAGGGTGCAAAGTTAATCGTTAGAGTAATACCACTTCATCCTTTCCGTCATTTTCCTGCCAGCAAACTTTTACCCGCTGCGAAATGATCGAATCAATTGACTTTCCGGTATAATCGGGCTGGATAGGTAACTGCCGGCTGAACCTGCGGTCGATCAGCACGCAGAGCTCCACTTTGGCCGGCCTTCCGAAATCGAGCAGGGCATCCATGGCTGCCCGTATGGTACGGCCGGTGTACAATACATCGTCTATCAGGATTACCTTTTTATTTTCAATGGAGAAACTGATGTCGGTTTGGTTGGCCACATGTAATTCCTTGCGCACGTCATCACGATAAAAAGTGATGTCCAGCACTCCGTATTTCATGGCGGCACCGGGTGCGTTGGCCCTTATTTCTTTCACGATCCGGTCACTCAGCCAGATACCCCTGGGCTGAATACCGATTATGCAGGTATCAGACAAGTCGGCACAGTTTTCAAGGATCTGGTGACTTAATCTTTTTATGGTGATCGCCAGCTGGTCGCCGCTGAGAATGGTTTTCAATGCTTCAAATTTCCGCTAAAATAACGCATACTGGCCTTTTGATGAAACCGTGATAAAAAAACGGGGCAGGTTTTAGCCCGCCCCGTTGGAAAACAATCAAAAATCAATTAAAGATGGATCTGGAATCCAAGTCCCACACCAAAAATATTGTTCCTGCCATCCACATCCTTGATCTTGGTCGAATTATAAAAAACATTCAACTCAAGGGCTGTATTTTCAGTCAGGAAAAATGCAGGGCCTGCGGAAATGGTAAATCCGCTGTATTTTGTCTTGTCTTCTTCACCTTCAGCTTCCTCTTTTTGGCTGCCAAAAGAATAGGATGCATCTCCGAATAATTTGATTTTTTCGGAAAGTGGCACAAAATAATAACGCACAAATGGTGCAACTGCCACAGCGTTTGACTTTTCCTTAAAATCACCAACCTTCGTAGTGGCAGTTCCCAGTTGCAATCGCAGACCACCCGCCAGGTTATCGATGAAGAAATAACCGGCATCAGGATTGAAATTCAGAGTAGTGATCTTCAGGTCCGATTCCGAATGTTTTGAAGAGGCAAAAGAAGCATTTCCTCCAACCAGGATTTTACCTGTTTCAGTTTGCGCAAAGCCAGCTGCACTTAAAAAACAAGCCGCTCCAAGAATCAACATTTTTTTCATACGTGGAATTTAAAATTAATGGACCTAAAACGTGTAGCATGGTTTCTTATTTTACCGTTTATTCGAAAAAATCTGAACTTGAAAAGTTGGCATAAAAAAACCCATTCGCTTTTTCGAATGGGTTATTCCATATTGAATCAGATTATTATGCTTCCTGTAAAAAAGGATAACGGTAATCCGTAGGCGGATTGAATGTTTCCTTGATGGTCCTTGCACTAAGCCACCTGTAGAGATTCAGCATGGAACCCGCCTTGTCATTGGTTCCGCTGGCCCTGGCACCGCCGAATGGCTGCTGGCCAACCACTGCACCTGTCGGCTTGTCGTTGATATAAAAATTTCCCGCAGCGTTCCGCAGTTTGTTCACCGCAAGTTCCACGGCATCACGATCCTGGGATATAATAGAACCAGTCAGTGCATAGGGTGATGTTGTATCAACAAGATTCAATGCTTTTTCAAAATCGTTCGCATCATAGGTATAGATGGTCAGAATGGGTCCGAACAACTCCTCACACATGGTAACATATTTCGGATCGCGTACTTCTATAACGGTTGGTTCAATAAAGAATCCTTTGCGTTTATCGCAGTTTCCTCCCACCAGGATTTTCGCCTTGCGGTCTTTGCGTGCGTTGTCGATATACTTCTTCAGTTTATCATAGCTCTTCTCATCAATCACTGCGTTCACGAAATTGCTGAAATCCTCTACGGATCCCATTTTCATGCTGGTGATCTGGTCAACCAGTTTCTTCTTCACAGCATCCGCAATGTTGGAAGGCAGGTAAGCCCGGGAGGCGGCAGAACATTTTTGTCCCTGGTATTCAAAAGCGCCACGGGCCAGGGCTGTAGCCACTACATCAGGATCAGCACTCCTGTGGGCAATCACAAAATCCTTTCCGCCGGTTTCGCCCACAATACGCGGATACGACTTGTACATACCGGTATTGGCGCCAATGGTTGCCCACATATGGTTGAACACGCCGGTGGACCCGGTAAAATGCACCCCGGCAAAATCGCGGTGGTTAAAGCAAACTTCCCCAATTGTGGGACCATCAACATAAATGAGATTGATTACACCATCGGGTAAACCGGCTTCCAGCAGGACACGCATGAACATCTGGGCGGAATATATCTGCGTATTGGCAGGTTTCCATACTACGGTATTGCCACACATGGCTGCTGATGTCGGCAGGTTGCCGCCGATGGCCG
Organism: Flavihumibacter stibioxidans; assembly: GCF_014332695.1. Taxonomy (GTDB): domain Bacteria; phylum Bacteroidota; class Bacteroidia; order Chitinophagales; family Chitinophagaceae; genus Flavihumibacter; species Flavihumibacter stibioxidans. The sequence goes on from NZ_MBUA01000001.1 coordinate 710,628, forward strand.
TAAAGTTGAAAGGAGTAATCGCCAGCACAAATCCTTCGAGCGGGCGCCATTCCATACGGTTATGTATACCCGGACTGCTGATCGGTTGTTGCTTATAGATTTCGCTCAGAAAATGAACATTAAATCGCAGGAAATCGATGAGCTCACAGGCGCTGTCAATCTCGGCCTGGAAAATATTCTTGCTCTGCCCCAACATGGTAGTTCCGTTGATATAGGGCCGGTACTTGGTTGCCAACAGGTCAGCTGCTTTCAGGAAAATATTGGCGCGGTTCTCCCAGCTCATACTGGCCCAGGATTCCTTTGCCTTCAGGGCAGCATCAATGGCCTGTTGAACATGCTTTTTCTCACCAGCATGAAAATAACCCAACACATGCGCTCTTTCATGCGGAGGATGAATGCTCACTTTATTTCCGGTGCGGATAGCGCGACCACCAATATACATGGGAATATCTGCTTCCTTTTTCTTCAGTTCAGCCAATACTTTTTTCTGCCTGAGTTTCTCAGGAGATCCGGGTGCATAGGATAACACCGGTTCGTTGGCCGGAAGGGGGTAAGAAAAATAACCTAAACTCATAGTGTGTGTTTTATGTGTTAGCTAACAGGTTCGTCTTCTTTCTGGCTCATCAGGTAAGCTTTGATGAATCCATCCAGTTCTCCATCCATAACCGGCTGGATATTTCCGACTTCAAAATCGGTTCGATGGTCTTTGATCATTTTATATGGATGGAAAACATAACTCCGTATCTGGCTGCCCCATTCGATCTTTTTCTTGTTGGCGTTGGTAGCGTTTTTTGCTTCTTCCCGCTTGCGCAATTCTTCTTCATACAAACGGCTTTTCAGCATTTGCATGGCTTTTTCGCGGTTACCCAACTGGGTTCTTTCGGTCTGGCAGATCACTACAATTCCGGTAGCCAGGTGGGTCAGCATTACCTTTGTCTCCACCTTGTTTACGTTTTGTCCGCCTGCACCACCGCTTCGCGCGGTTTCCATTTTCACCTCACTGTCCTTAACCTCTATTTCAATGGTATCATCAACGAGTGGATAAACGAAAACAGATGCAAAAGATGTATGCCTGCGGGCGTTGGAATCAAAGGGTGAGATGCGCACCAGGCGGTGTACACCACTCTCCCCTTTCAGGAACCCATAGGCGAAGGGACCATCAAACTGGAAAGTTGCACTTTTGATACCGGCTCCATCACCATCCTGCCAGTCGAGTTCGGTCACGGTCCAGCCCTGCTTTTCGCCGTACATGCGGTACATGCGGCTGAGTATCTGGGCCCAGTCCTGGCTCTCCGTTCCACCTGCGCCGCTGTTGATCTGCACCACGGCAGGCAGCTCGTCTTCAGGCTGGTTCAGCGTGCTCTTGAACTCGGCATCCTCCACCACTTCCAGTGCCTTGTCGTAAGCCTGTCGGACTTCCTCCTCTGTGGCTTCACCGGCTTTCCAGAAATCATGGAGCACAGCAAAATCTTCCACGGCCGTATCCACCTGGTTAAACAGGTCAATCCAGTATTCGTGTACCTTAATCTCTTTGAGAATGGCGGTGGCGCGCTGGTTATCATCCCAGAAACCCGGCGCCAGGGTTAATTGTTTGTCTTGTTGGATCTTGTCGGTTCTGTTAGCGACGTCAAAGAAACCTCCTTAGAACCGAAACCCGCTCCCGTAATGTTTTCAATTGTTCTTGTGTCATAGCGGGGGCAAAGATAGGTTTTCATGTCAAAAGTTCTATATTTAAGTCCGGACTGTTAAGGCTTTCTTAAGTTAATGCTTTCTTAAAAGGTAAAACCTTAACGGGAATCCCCATCCCTAACCAAATAGCAATCGTAACTTGCATTGTTACCTTTTTTAAACTGAAATGAAGCGTTTGAATATATATCTACCCCTATCCATATTGGTATTATATCAACTGCTCAGCGGTTGTGCACAGAAAGAAAATCCCAACAGAACTATGAGCAATGATGTAATGTATGCAGGAGCGTATGCACAAACGGATACTGCCACTTTAGGTGCCGGATGTTTCTGGTGTGTGGAAGCGGTATTCCAGCAACTGAATGGCGTCCTAAAAGTTTCTTCGGGTTATTCCGGCGGCTCTGTGGCCAATCCCACTTATGAACAGGTATCGGAAAAAAACACCGGCCATGCAGAAGTGATCCAGGTGGTGTATGATCCATCTATCATCACATTCGATGAGTTGCTGGAAGTGTTCTGGCAGACACATGATCCAACTACACCCAACAGGCAGGGAAACGATGTTGGTCCACAGTATCGCAGTGCCATCTTCTACCATAACCAGGAGCAGAAGGAAAAAGCAGAATACTACAAGGAGCAGCTAAACAGGAGTGGTTCCTGGAACTCACCCGTTATAACCGAAATAGCACCTTACAAGAATTTCTATATTGCAGAAGACTACCACCAGAACTATTACCTGAACAATGGGACCCAACCATATTGCTATTTTGTAATCAGGCCTAAGATGGAGAAATTCGAAAAAGCTTTTAAGGATAAGCTGAAGCGCACGAACCAGGTGCAGACGAGGAATAAATGATAAAGTGCGAGGTAACAATTGGCATACTGAGCAGAACTCTGAAGTATATAAATAAACGAGGCGCAGAATCATTCTGCGCCTCGTTTATTTATGTAAAGTTGACAAATCCTTGATTTCACCCGTCGGGAGGCCTTTCGCTGTATTCCGGAGGCCACCCGGACGGGAGAAAACTTCGTAGTACTGTTCACCTTTGATTTCACCCGTCGGGAGGCCTTTCGCTGTATTCCGGGGGCCACCCGGACGGGAGAAATCTCCCCAATCCGGACGGGAGAAATGACCTATTTACGCTTTCTTAAACTTGATGATGCCTATGAAATTCATCAGCTTCATCACGTGGAATGTAGGATCCAGCTCAAACCACTTGCGGGCGAAGTTTGGGTTCTCCCCTTCTTTATGGTGATTATTCTGGAATAATTCACCCAGCAGGAATATCCCCCAGGGCTCAGAATTTTTGGAATGATCGTCATTGGAATAGTTCGCATAACCATACTTGTGACCACACCAGTTTACGATAGCACCTTGAACGGGTCCCATCAGGAAGTGAATCGGTAACAGCAGGAACCACCAGGCATTCGGTGCATAGATTACATATACCATTGTATAGGCAATAATGAAAAACAACCGAACCACCATGTTATCACCAAAACGGTCGAGTTTTTCCCAAACAGGCAGGTACTTCTGGGTGAACTTCTCGTCCGGCATATTCTTGCGGGTAACAAAACTATTGTAGATATTCCTGGTATGCATCATCATACCCCATACATCCTTGAAGAAATGGGGGCTGTGCGGATCCTTTTCAGTATCACTGTATTCATGGTGCATGCGGTGCATCACGCCATAGGCACGGGGTACCAGGTAAGAAGATCCCTGCGTAAACCAGGTTGAAAGGTAAAAAAACCTCTCCCAGCCCTTGCTGGTGGTATACATTTGGTGGGAAGCAAACCGATGCAGGAAAAATGTGTGGAAAAACAGAGACAGAAACCAGTGAGTGATAAAAAACGTGAGAATAACAGCCATGAGAAACTTTTAAAAAATTAATGGGCAAAGTTACACTAAACTGACCAAATTATCACTCAATTTCTACTTGTCTGAGTTCCAATAAGTTCAGACCATTAGGACGAAAATCCTTCACATTTGGTTGCACGAGGCGAATCACTTCATCATACCACAAAGGTACCACCGGCGCGTCCTTTAACAATATATTATCCATTTCCTGGTAAAGCCTGAAACGCGCACTGTCATTGGTTTCCAGCAGTGCACGCTCATAAAGTTCATCAAAGGCAGGATTCTTATACCGGGTATAATTTGGTGGCGCCGGATTGTGTGAATAGAACACACTTAAATAATTTTCAGCATCAGGATAATCAGCAATCCAGCTGCCCCTGAAGAACAATGCCTGTGATTGCGCGGTTTGTTCAAGCAAAAGACTTTTTTGCACCACTTCAACTTTAACATTTAGCCCCAGTTCTTCCAGTTCGCGTACGATATAACTTGCCAGTTCCGCATAAATCGGGATGGTCAGCAACCGGATTTCCCCCAATCCCTTACCGTTGGGAAAACCTGCTTCGGCCAACAGTTTTCTTGCCGCGAGGGGATTGTACTGGTATCCCCGTACAACCATTGAATCAAAAGATGGCAAACCTGCGGGCACAAACCCGCTTTCTGCCGCAATGCCGATGGAATTGCGCAGGTACAACATCATTTTCCTGCGGTCGAATCCATAGTTGATGGCTTGCCGAACGGCCCTGAACCGCAAGGGCGATGCTTTCACCAGCGGATTCAATGAATCCACCAGGATACCCAGGTACTCGGTATTTAAATAGGGATGTTTCGATAGCCGGATCCTGCCTTCCCAGTCTTTCCGCAACTCGCCGCGCTTGTTTAATACCTCATCCTTAAAAGATGCATCGATATCGTTGACAAAATGAAGTATGCCCTGGCGGAACAACAAAAACTCGGTGGCCTTGCTGTCATAAAAACTTACTTTCACTCCGTTCAGGTAGGGCAGGCGCCTGCCGGCTGAATCGAATTCAAAATATTGTTCATGTCGCCGCATAATGAGCGATTGTCCTTCTTCCATCGCCACAAAACGGAAGGGACCGGTTCCTACCGGATGCGACCTGAAACCCGCACCATAATTCGCCACCGCCTCTTTGGGAATGATGGAACAATACTGCATACTCATAATGCCCAGGATCGGAGGAAAAGGCCGCTCCAGTGTCAGTTGAAAAGTGCTGTCATCCAATGCAATAAAACCGCCTTCTTTTTTTACCCGATCATTGAAGATCCATGCGCCACTGCTGGCCGTGGACGGATCCATAATCCGCTGCAGGCTGAATACCACATCATCCGCCACCATCCGCCTGCCCCTGCCCTCCGGAAAACAGGCATCATCATGAAAAAAGACATCCCCCCTTAAATGAAAGGTATAAACCAGTCCATCCCCGCTCACATCCCAACTTTTGGCCAGGGATGGTTTGATCCTGAGTTGCTCATCCACTTCCACCAGGGAATTGTACATCTGGTGAACAGCCCACATGATGCTTTGGTTCTTGGCAAAAGCCGGGTCAAGGGAAGCTATACCCGAAGATTCGTTGTACAGGAAAAACCCTTTCTCCCTTGAATTTCCCGACCTGCAGGAAGTAAACAGCAGTGCGGCCACTGCAAATAAAAGGAAGGATCGGCTAATCAAATGGAAGGGCATTTTATATGAAGGGCTTATATTTATCGCTGAATAATTTTTAGCTGGTATGCAACTTACATCAATCGGAAGAGTAATCATTGGCCTCCTGAGTATAATTTCCAGCGCCTGTGTTAGCCAGGCTCAACCATTATCAAAATCAGGCAGTGCCACCCGGCAGGATTCCCTTCGCGGCACCCTGAACGCCGAACGCACCTGGTGGGATGTTACCCGATACGATATTTCCGTGCAGCCGGACTATTCTGCCAAAACCATCAAAGGCTCGGTGGTCATGGGTTTCAGGGTTACCGGAACAGGCAGCAAAATGCAGATCGACCTGCAGGAACCTATGCAACTGGATAAAGCCTTATTAAACGGACAGTCACTAAATTTCACCCGCGAAGGCAATCATTTCCACCTGTCCATTGACGTTAGCCTACCACAGAACAGCCAGCAGAGCATAACCCTGGAATTCTCCGGCAAACCAGTGGAGGCCGTTCGCCCGCCCTGGGATGGTGGCTGGATCTGGAGAAAAGACAAACAAGGTAACCCCTGGATGAGTGTTGCCTGCCAGGGACTGGGAGCCAGCGTCTGGTATCCCTGCAAAGACCACCAGTCGGATGAACCCGATAATGGCGCATCCCTGGCCATTATAGTTCCGCAGGACCTCGTGGGCGTCGGAAATGGCCGGCTGATCAAAACAGAACCTAACGACAATGGCACCACGACCTATGTATGGGAAGTGAAGAACCCGATCAATAATTATAATATCATTCCATATATCGGCAAATACGCGCACTGGTCCGAAGTTTTCAATGGTGAAAAAGGCCCGTTGAACTGTGAGTACTGGGTATTGGAAGAGAACCTGGAGGCTGCGAAAAAACAGTTCCAGCAAACAAAGCCTATGCTTCAATGTTTTGAACACTGGTTCGGTCCCTATCCTTTTTATGAAGATGGCTTCAAGCTGGTGGAATCACCCCACCTGGGCATGGAACACCAGAGCGCCGTGGCTTATGGCAACAAATTCCAGAATGGTTACCTGGGGCGCGACCTCTCCGGTACCGGCTGGGGACTGAAATGGGATTTTATCCTGGTGCATGAATCGGGGCATGAGTGGTTCGGCAACAATATCACCACCAAAGACATTGCGGATATGTGGGTGCATGAAGGTTTTACCAATTACAGTGAAACCATCTTTACACAGTGCCAGTCGGGTTTGGATGCCGCCAATGACTACCTGGTGGGAATACGGAAAAACATTGCCAATGACATTCCCGTCATCGGGCAATATGGTGTGAACAAGGAAGGCAGTGGCGATATGTATTACAAGGCATCCAATATGATCCATATCATCCGGCAGATTATTGGTGATGATGAAAAATTCAGGCTGCTGCTGCGAGGCCTTAATAAGGATTTTTATCACAGCACTACCAGCTCTGCCGAAGTGGAAAAATATATCAGCAATTACGCAGGTAAAGACCTGTCAAAAATCTTTGACCAGTACCTGCGGACCACGCAGGTACCCCGCCTGGAATACCGGTTCAAAAAAGGAAAACTCTTTTATCGCTGGCAGAATGTGGCAGATGGATTCAACATGCCGGTAAAAGTAAAACTGGATAAAAACGACACCTGGTTGGAACCCGCCACCCAATGGAAAACCCTCAGGACAAAAGCCACCGCCTTAACGGCTGACCGGAATTTTTATATTACTACGCAGGCTGGGAACTGACTCCAGCAATGGTGAGTCCGAACGGATCATAATCTCCCCGCTCCAATAAAGCGCCTGCGATAGTAATCCTCGTTCAGGTCGCTGATCACCACGCCGCTGGAGGTAGAGGCATGAACGAATTTATTATTGGACAGGTAAATACCCACATGCGATACACCACCGGTTGTATTGAAAAATACCAGGTCTCCTTCCTGCAGGTATTCGGCAGGGATCTTTTGGGCACGATCATACTGCTCACGGGAAGTTCGGGGTAAGGTCTTGCCGAAAACCGTACTGCTCATGGCGCAGGTGAAGCCCGAACAATCTACTCCACGCTTGTCATTTCCCCCATAGCGGTAACGGGTGCCATACCAATCCTCAATAAACTGCAACATACCCAGGTTGGTGAGCGATTCCACGGGCCTGTCCAGCAAAACGGCATATTTGAAATGCAGGTCGGTACTGTTTTCAATATTCACCAGCACACCATTGCTGTAATATTCACCCGGACCGCTCAGCGCCCCGGTATTGGGATTGTTTCCAGAACCAGGCGCCTCTTCCCCCGGGGTCATAGAAATCGATTCAATAAATTTGGGATTACTGTGTTTGGTACGCTTGACTGTGGGGGTGCTATTGCCCGCAGTACTGCTTGTCCGGGTGGTACCACAGGAAGCCAGTAATAACGCAACCGGAATGATATATATTAATTTCTTCAAGAATATTATATTCTTTAGTAATGGGATAAACTGGTGCAAAAATAACGATTTTCATTTTTATCGAGTCGCGGGGAAAATTTGTTACTTGCAGGCTTATGTCCAGGTTCTCCCATTTACACTGTCATACCCAATATTCCCTGCTCGATGGAGCCGCATCCATCCAGTCTCTTTATAAGAAGGCGGTAAAGGAAAATATGCCCGCCATTGCCATAACGGATCACGGAAATATGTTCGGCGCCTTCGAGTTCGTTTCGGAAGCCTATAAACATAAAGGGGAAGACGGCAAGCCCCTGGTGAAACCCGTGGTAGGCTGCGAGTTTTACGTGGTGAAGGATCGCCACCGCAAACAATTCACCAAGGAACAGAAAGACGAACGCTACCACCAGGTGTTGCTGGCGAAAAATGCGGTGGGATACCAGAACCTCATCAAGCTGACCTCCCTTGGTTATACAGAGGGAATGTACAGCAAGTACCCGAGGATCGACAAGGAACTGATTGAAAAATATCATGAGGGACTGATCGCCACCACCTGCTGTATTGGTGCCTATGTGCCGCAAACCATTTTACACGAGGGTGAGGAAGAAGCGGAAAAAGAATTCAAATGGTGGTTCGACATGTTTGGTGAGGATTATTTCATCGAACTGCAGCGCCACAACATGAAGGAGCAGGAAATCATCAACCAGACCCTGCTGAAGTTTTCAAAGAAATACGGGGTTCCGGTGATTGCCACCAATGACAGTCACTATACCGATAAGGACGATGCCAACGCGCACGACATCCTGCTTTGCATCAATACCGGCGAAAAGCAGAGCACGCCCGGCTTTGATGATTATGTGAACGACGATGCCAACGTGAAGAACCGTCGCTTCAAGTTCCCGAACGACCAGTTTTATTTTAAGGGAACAGAGGAGATGAAAAAACTCTTCAGTGATGTGCCCGAGGCGATCGACAACACCAACATGATCGTTGACCGCGTGGAACTGCTGAACCTGAAGAAGGATATCCTGCTCCCCGCCTTTCCTATCCCAAAAGAATTCCAGGTACACGGTGATTCCAATCTCGACCAGTGGGAATTTCTCAAACACCTCACTTACGAAGGCGCCAAACAGCGTTATTCCGATATCACCCCTGAAATCCAGGAGCGACTCGATTTCGAACTCTTTACCATCAAAACGATGGGCTTCGCGGGTTACTTCCTGATCGTTAGTGATTTCATAAAGGCAGGTCGCGACCTTGGGGTATTCGTTGGTCCGGGCCGTGGTTCCGCCGCCGGAAGTGTGGTGGCCTATTGTATCGGCATCACCAATATTGATCCCATCAAGTATAACCTGCTGTTCGAGAGGTTCCTGAACCCCGACCGAAAGAGCATGCCCGATATTGATACCGATTTCGACGACGATGGCCGCCAGAAAGTAATCGATTATGTAGTGCAGAAATATGGTAAGAACCAGGTGGCACAGATCGTAACCTACGGCACCATGGCCGCCAAGATGAGTATCAAGGATGTGGCCCGGGTGCTGGACCTGCCCCTGGCCGAATCCAATGCACTGGCCAAGCTGGTACCGGATAAGCCGGGTATCGAACTGGGTCGGGTTCTGAAAGCGCCACTCACTGTCAAAGATGGCCCCAAATCACTGGAAGAAAAAGAGCAGTTGCAGGCGGAAGACATGGACAATGTCAAAAAACTTCGAGAACTGTACCATGGTACCGATATCCGGGCCCAGGTGCTGAAGGAAGCAGAGCGTCTGGAGGGCTCGGTGCGAAACACGGGACTGCACGCGGCGGGTATCATCATCGCCCCCGATGACCTGATGAATATTATCCCGGTTTGTATGTCCAAGGACTCCGACCTCCTGGTAACACAGATCGAAGGAAGCATCATTGAAGATGCCGGTGTCATCAAGATGGACTTTCTGGGACTGAAGACCCTCACCATCATCAAGAATGCGCTGGCGCTGATCAAAAAGAACCATGGCGTTGAAATCGTGATTGACGATGTGCCACTGGATGACCAGAAAACATTTGAACTTTACCAGCGTGCGGATACCATCGGCACATTCCAGTTTGAAAGTCCGGGTATGCAGAAATACCTGCGCGACCTCAAACCCGATCAGTTCGCCGACCTGATTGCCATGAACGCCCTCTACCGTCCGGGGCCGCTGGCCTATATTCCCAACTTCATCGACCGTAAGCACGGCAAAGAGCCCATCACTTACGACCTGGAAGAAATGAAGGAGTTCCTGGAAGAATCCTATGGCATCACCGTTTACCAGGAACAGGTAATGTTGCTGGCACAGAAGATCGGAGGTTTCAGCAAGGGCGATGCCGATGTGCTAAGGAAAGCAATGGGTAAAAAGCAGAAATCTGTTCTGGACAAGATGAAGACCCAGTTTGTGGAGGGCGCGATGAAAAAAGGGCACCCCAAAGAAAAGCTGGAAAAGATCTGGACCGACTGGGAAGCGTTTGCGCAGTATGCCTTCAACAAATCGCACTCTACCTGTTATGCCTTTGTGGCCTACCAGACGGCCTACCTCAAGGCACACTATCCCTCTGAATACATGGCCGCTGTATTGAACAACGCCGGCAGTATTGAAAAGATAACCTTCTTCATGGAAGAATGTAAGCGGATGGGACTGGAAGTGCTTGGACCGGATGTAAACGAATCACAAAAGGGTTTTGCCGTGAACAAGGGTGGTGCCATCCGGTTCGGATTGGGCGGACTGAAAGGAGTGGGTGAAGCGGCAGTGGATGCCCTTATCCAGGAACGCGATAAAGATGGACCGTTTGCGTCTATTTTTGATATGATCAAGCGCATCAACCAGCGGGCGGTAAATAAAAAAACATTGGAAAGCCTGGCCTATGCGGGCGCTTTCGATTGTTTTCCCGAACTGCACCGGGCACAATATTTTTATATCCCTTCCGGTGATACCAGCACCGGGTTGGAAAAAATCATCAAATACGGAAACATTTTCCAGGCGCAATCGCAGGGATCGGCCAATACCTTATTTGGCGACCTGCCGGCGGTACTGGATGTGCCCGCACCCAAAATACCGGCCTGTGATCCCTGGTCGCTTACCGACCGGCTGGAGCATGAAAAAGAAGTAACCGGCATCTTCATGAGCGGCCATCCCCTGGATAATTTCCGGTTCGAGATGCGCTACTATGGCATCATGCCCCTGGCGGAATTCAATGAAGTGGCGACCAATCCATTATTGCAGGCCAACGGGAGGCAATATCGCCTGGGAGGACTGGTACTGGAAGGATTGCACCGGCAGACCCGCACCGGGCGGAATTTTGGGGCGCTGACCCTGGAAGACTATACCGGCAAAACAGAGATTATGTTATGGGGGGATGACTACATGCGGTTCAAGGATTACCTGGATAAGGGCAAGAACCTCTTTGTGGTGGGGTCGTTTAAATCGAGGTTTAATTCGGATAAATACGAGTTCAAGGTGGAAAGGATCTCCCTGTTGGAGTCTGTCAAGCAATCGCTCACCAAACAGCTTATCATGTATGTGGAACCGAGGCATGTAACGGATAAGATGATTAACTTCCTGATGGAAAACATGCAGAAATACAAGGGTGGAACCAATATCCGGATCAACCTGGTAGAGCCGAAGACGAATGCCATCACCAGTTTGTACACAATCGCCAATGGCGTGGAAATGAATGACGAATTGACGGCCTGGCTGCAACAATCGCCGGAACTGGAGGTGAAAATTGACACAAATTAACAGGGTTTAACAATTAGGGATGTCATAACTGCCCGTTTGAACCAACGGAACTATTTTTGCGTTCTATTTCGAAACAACAAACAATAAAAAACAATAATTATGGCTTTAGAATTCACCGATGCCAACTTCCAGAAAGAAGTTCTGGAATCAGATAAACTTACTGTAATTGATTTCTGGGCAGAATGGTGTGGCCCTTGCCGCGCTATCGGACCAGTCATTGAAGAACTTCACAAGGAATATACAGGCAAGGTAAATATTGGCAAGGTAAACGTGGATAACAACCCCCAGATTTCCATAAATTATGGAATCACCTCTATCCCTGCGATCCTCTTTGTAAAGGGTGGCAAAGTGGTGGACAAACTGGTGGGAGCCCAGCCCAAGGCCAATTTCGTGAAGAAAATCGAGGCGCATATTTAATATCACACTTAATTCATTCAAAAGACGGCCGTAGCCGTCTTTTTTTTATTAGGGGCAATCCTGGGATAAGAAAACGGGAATTAGAACGTTATTATAACAGAATTGAACCTATGAGAAATCCAATATTCCGCCTAAGCTGGATACTGCTCCTGCTTGTATCCGTATCAGTTGGTTGCAGAAAAACCGATATAGGAGCTGATTCTCAAGAAATTGCAGAAAGCAATTCACCCAACAGACTTGTAAGGATCAGCCTGGAGGGGAAAGTCATCAATGCCAATAAAGAACCGGTTAGTGGTGCCATTGTACGTTCCGGTACAAGTGTAGCCCAAACGGACATCAACGGTCAATTCAGTTTTCCTTCTCTAATGGTTTATCCCGATGCAGCATTTATAGAGGTTCAGAAAACCAACTTCTTCCGGGAGTTCAGGTCTTTGGATGTCCTGGCCGATTCAAAACAGTTCCTGGAGGTTGAGTTGCTTCAACAGGAGGAATTCCAGTTATTTTCTGCAGTGGGAGGGGCGGTAATTGAGACAAAATCCGGCGCATCGGTTACCATTTCGCAAAACGCCCTTGTTGAAAAAGCCAATGGCAATACTTTCTCTGGTGAAGCAAGATTAGATATCGCTTCAGTCAATAGCAATGAAAGTTCCTTTTTCAATTTATTGCCAGGCATCAAGGGAATCAACAAAGACAAAAAGCAGGTGGTCATTATACCGGTTGGAATGATTAAAACCGAATTAACCGGTAGTACAGGCCAATTACTGGAACCTGCTTCTGGTAAACCGGCACAACTCAGGTTTGTAATTCCCGCTACAATTGCCGGTTCTGCAGATGGTCCTCTAACCTTATGGCATTATAACGAATCAATAGGTCAATGGACGGAGGAAGGTGTAGCGGTTAAAACGGGAGATTTTTATACCGCACAGGTAACAAAATTCTCCACATGGGCCCTGGCTGGTTCAAAGTCATCGGTTACGGTGAAAGCTGAAATCATTGATGAGGATAACAGTGCTGTCCCGTTTTCTGTGATCCAGTTATTTTCGGAAAATGGCACTAAAGCACTTTCCCACAAAATCAGGACAGACGAGAAAGGAATGCTGTCCATCCCAGCGATTTCAAATATGGGCATGGAACTCAGGGTAACTAATGATTGCGGAGAAATGTTGTTATCAAAAAGGATCAATACCAGAACAACCGGAATGTCACTGGGAAAATTGCAAACTACTCACAAAGCCCCTGCTATAGTAAATATCTCAGGAAATGTAACCAATTGCAAGGCTGCTCCTGTTTTTAAGGGACACGTAAGGCTGCAGATTGATGGAAAACTTGTCAAAGCCCCCATCACCAATGGTAGCTTCCTTTTATCGGTAAAGCGGTGTAACAATTCCAATACCATGGCAACTCTGGTAGCTGTGGATGAAGAAGGCAATTACGAAAGCGGCCCTTTAAACATAGCGGTTAATGAGGGTAACTATGAAACAGGAAATATCAGTACCTGTAAGAAAAACTCATTGCAGTACATCAGTTACATAATCAATGGTACAAATTACCTCCTGCAGGCGCCGTCTGATTCACTGGTACACATTAAAGATCCCCTGCAGAATAAAAACAATATTCTCTGCTATAAAACGAATGACAACACCACCGTTGCCTTTAGTTTTAGTTTTTCAGGTTCGGAAACACCGGGCGAATATCCGGTAACTGCCCTGAAAGTAATTCAGGAAAAATCGCAGCTCCAGCCTGCGGGCACTTTTACTGTAAAAATTTCCAACTATGGTAATTCCGGCCAATTCATTGAAGGAAGTTGTACGGGAAAAATAAAGGATCTCTCAACGAATAAAATTCTTCCCTTTTCCTTCCAGTTCAAGGTGTTGAGAAATCAATAGATCACATCAGGATACCTGCAATGGTTGCACTCAGGTAGGATGCCAGAGTACCGCATAAAAGGGCTTTTAATCCTAGCCGGGCCAGATCTGCACGTCGCCCGGGAGCGATCTCCCCTATTCCGCCAATTTGCATGCCCACTGAACTGAAGTTTGCAAAACCACAGATTGCGATACTGACAATGAGCAGGCCTTTATCGGAAACCACCGGAACGGAGTTGTTGGTAAGGTTCTGGAATGCTACAAATTCATTAATGGTCAGTTTTTGCCCAAGCAGTGTTGCCACACTGTCAACATCCTGCATAGGCACTCCCATGGCCCAGGCAAAGGGATAAAATATCTTCCCGAAAATAAAGTTCAGGCTCAGGTCAAAGGAGGGATTAAAGAGATGTCCGGCTTTAATCAGCAACCAGTCCAAACAGGCAATAACAGCAATGAAACCGATCAGCATTGCTATGACATTCATGGCAATTTTAAAGCCATCACCTGCACCATGGGAAACTGCATCCACCACATTAGTATAATGGCTCTTTACCTCCAGCTTAACCCTGCCCATGGTTTGGCTTTCTTCTGTTTCGGGGAATACGATCTTGGATATCACCAAAGCGCCGGGTGCTGCCATAAGACTGGCCATGATCAGCTTTGGTGCCAGGTCAAGGCCTGCCTGGGATCCCATATTTGCATATACCACCAGTATTCCACCGGCAATACAGGCAAGGCTTCCGCTCATACTTGCCAGCAATTCGCTCATAGTCATGGTTTGCAGGTAGGGTCGGATCATGACCTGGGCTTCCACCTGGCCGACAAAGGCACTGGCAACATTACTCAATGCCTCAGCACCGCTTACCCGCATCACAAAGTTCATAGCCCTGGCGATGACGGCAACCACGCGCTGCATGATGCCAAAATGGTAGAGGATGGCAACCAGGGCACATACCAGGATTATAGTTGCAGTCACATTAAATGCAAATACAAACCCGGAGTTTACATAATTACCAACCGTTCCATCGGGCTGGGCAACCGCGATGCCACCATATACAAAGGAGGCGCCTTTCCGGGCAAAAATTTCAATTTTCTCCATTCCTTTCCCCAGTGTCTGAAAAAAACTGGTGACTGCAGGAACTTTCAGTACCAATATGGCAATCAGAAGCTGGAGGGCTATGCCGCTTCCAACAACCCTCATATTGATCTTTTTCTTATTATTTGAAAAGAGGTATGCAATACCTAAAATCAGAATGATTCCGATGATTCCCTGAAAGCGCCCCATGAAGTTTAACAATTTAGAAGCAAGCAAGATATAAGATTTTAAGTTAAAACCTGACTTTGGCGTTCCTCCTTTGATGTACACATGACTGTCCAATGTTATATTTGCAACTCTCTCAGCGGAGATGCATTCATGATAAAAAGAATACTATTCCTTTTTGGTTGCCTTATCATCGCCTTTTATACCCTTTATGCCCAAAATGGTAAAATCGGCTCATCTACCGGGCTGCTTATTGGTAAGACCAGGAATTTAAGTGACTTTGATCCGTCTTATGGCAAGCAGAATATTGTTGTTCGGGACAGGCATGGCCTGCTCTGGAACAGGGGAAAAAGAAAAAGTCCCGATATCAAATGGGATCCTTCGGCCCGATACCTGAAGGAGGATCCATTAAGAATGGGATCCGGATACAATGGGCTGCAGCCCCTCAGCAACGCAAAAGTATTATCACCCGAAATAGCGGTTAACAAGGAGGGAATGGCAGCTGCGGAGATCACCCCCGCCGACCCAACACTTTGTGTTGGTCCCGGGCACATTATTCAAATGATCAATGGACCATCGGGTGCCTATTTCCAGGTTTTCAACAAGACCGGTGAACCTATGAATAATGCCACCTATCTTGATAACCTCGCCGAAGAATCCGGTTATAGCGGTGCTGGTGATGGTATATGCCTGTACGATCAGTTCGCGGACCGTTATGTGATGACTGAATTTGGAACCCCTGCTGGGAGCAGTGATATCAATACCCTGATTGTTTATGTGTCACAAACAAATGACCCCCTACAGTCCTGGTATATTTACAAATTTACTGATGCCAGTTTCTTTCCGGATTATCCAAAGTTTTCAGTTTGGCCTGATGCATGGTACGCCACTTCGAGGGACTTCACCTTACCCGATAACCTGTTTTCAGGAATCTCATTTTTTGCTTTCAACAAACAACAAATGATCTCAGGGAGCAGCACGGTACAGATGCAGCGGATCAGGTTGAACAATGTTGAGAAATACGATGGTGCCGCACCCATCAATGTTTTTGGCCCTACTCCGCCGGATCCCGGTTCACCGGGGTTGTTTGCCTATCGTAATGACGACGGCCGTACGGTGGAAACTGATGCAGACAGCATTGCATTGATGGCCTTCGATGTGGATTTCGACAATCCATCCAACAGCAGTTTTTACCATGCAGGATCGGTACCGACTTCTCCGTTTAATACCATCATCTGTAGTGATGGCGGGTACTTCCAGGCATGCATAACTACTCCGGGAAGCAATAATAAGTTGATGGCTACGACCAGTTTTGTGATGGATAAACCTGTATACAGGAAGTTCCCGACGCACGAGTCAATCCTGGTATATCATACCGTAAATGCGGGTTCGCCCGGAATTTCAGGTATTCGCTGGCATGAACTCAGGAAAACCACCGGTAGCTGGCAACTTTACCAGGAGGGAACTTACTCACCCGATAGCACCCATCGTTTTTATCCATCCATGAATATGAATGGAAAAGGACAGATAGCCGCGGTTTACAATTCATCATCCACCACCCTCTGGCCTTCCATCAGGGTAACCGGGCGAAATGCAAATGATCCCCCTGGCAGACTTCCTGCAGATGAAACCAATATTGTGACTGGTACCGGATACGGCACTTTTTCTTCCCGCTGGGGAGATTACAACATGATAGCCCCGGATCCGGCCAATGATTCCCTTTTCTGGCTTACTTCAATGTATGGTGCCCCAGGAGGCTGGAAGACACGTATTGCTTCCATCAAACTGGCCCCCAATAAAAACCTTGATGCAAAACTCAGCAATATACTGTCGCCTGTGAGTGGCCAGATATTCTGCAACCCGAACCAAATGGTCACCCGCATCCAGATTGGTAATAGTGGTATACAAACCCTCACATCGGTTAAGATAAACTGGCAGCTTAACAGTGGCACTATTCAATCAACCATCTGGACAGGTTCCCTTGGTTTCGGCAATGTAGCAACTGTTGCATTACCGGTTGTGGTTACCGGACAGGGAAATTTCAACCTCCGCATTTTTCTGACTGAGCCCAATGGTGGGGTAGATGAACGCTCTTCCAATGATTCTGCCAGTGTGAGTTTTCTTATTCAGCCGCCCGTTTCCGGGGGAATTACCCAGGGATTTGAACTGCCCGGCTTTCCTCCTGCCGGTTGGAAAATCATGAACCCCAATGCGGGTAGCGTTTCATGGACACGGACTACGCTGGCCCAAAAAACAGGAACGGCTTCCGCATTCATGAACCTCTTTAATTACAATAGTATTAACGACGAGGACCTTATGATTTCACCGGGTCTCAGGTTGCTGAACACTGACTCCATTTTCATCCGATTCTCGCATGCTTACAAACCTTATTCTAATTCTGCCACATTCGCTGATTCATTGAAACTGATGGCATCAGTTGACTGCGGAAACAGTTTTACCCTATTACTCTGGAGCAAGGGTGGCTCTGAATTGGCAAGCACAACTGGTTTCACCGGTGACATCAATTGGGTACCAGGCACAAATGAATGGGCCAGCAATTTAATACGTATACCGGCAAGCACTTTTGGTGGTGCCGAAAATGTTTCCTTTGCCTGGATAAGCATAAACAAATTCGGACAGAACATTTTCGTGGATGATATCCAAATTGAGCCCTATACCCTGCCTAACCGCGATATTTCAGTTAGGCATCTGGAAGAGCCTGGCACACAGATATGCAACAATACTTTTTCGCCTGTAATTGATATCAGGAACAATGGGAAGGAAACCATCAACAGTTTCCGCATCAACATGCAGTTGAATGACGGGAATATCATATCACGTGATTTAACCGGCCTGACAGTGACCACCGGCCAGATCTACCAACTGCGTTATGACAGCCTGTTTGCCTTAACTACATCCGGGGAAAATAATTTTGTTGTTTATACGACCCTGCCGAATGGGCAGCCTGACCAGCAAAAAACAAATGATACACTTGCCAGGCGTGTATTTCTGTTTACTGAAACAAGTGCGCCGCTAATAGAGGGTTTTGAAACAACTGGCTTCCCGCCGCAAAATTGGGATGTATATAACCCGGGAAATAATAACAGCTGGCAACCGGCCGCGGGTGCCTCTTCCGAAGGCCAGAAATCCATAATGATCCGGAATTTCGTAAATCCTGTCCGGGGCGATGTGGATGAGTTGTACACGCCTCCGGTAAAAGCAGGCAACGCAGACTCAGTTTTCCTGAAATTTGATCTTGCATATATTTCTGCCAAACCGGAAGGGGAACCGACCGATACCCTGCAAGTGTGGTTAAGTAAGGATTGCGGCCAGTCAAAGACTTTATTGTATTCCAGGTGGGGTGCTGACTTACAGTCCGTCACTGACCCAAACTTCCCGGGCACCAACGAATTTGTCCCCGTTCTGGATGAACACTGGAGAACCGATTCCATTGACCTCACCAGCCTGGTTGCGGCCAATGAACCATTCCAGGTAATTTTCCGCAATTCTTCCAATCAAAACAATAATCTCTACCTCGATAATATCAATCTCTATACAGTAACTTTGCCGGCGAAACTGAAGAGCGATGGTTACCTCGTAGCACCCAATCCTACCCCGGGGCATTTTTTGGTCAGGCATTACCGCGACCAGGAAAACCTTCGAAAGATTGAAGTGATTAATGCACTGGGGCAACTGGTATGGACTCAGTCTTTTAACGGAAACGCGTCCAGCACCATACCGGTGGATATCAGTAAGCATGCGGCAGGTATCTATGTCGTTCGATTGGTGTATGAAGACAGCGTACGAAATACAAAAATCCTTAAGACAAACAGATAAGATGACCGAGCAAGAATTTGAGCAACTGAACAGCATCCAGGCAGATACAACGTTGAAATTTATCGGGGAGAAAGTAATTCGGGGAGAAAGGATCAGTCCCGAAGAAGGTATAATCCTGTTTGAAAAAGGAAGCCTTTCCTGGCTTGGTTCACTGGCCAACCATGTTCGCGAAAAACTGCACGGCAACAAAACTTATTTTAACCGAAACTTTCATATCGAACCTACCAATGTATGCGTATTCAGTTGTAAGTTCTGTTCTTACAGCAAGCTGTATGCGCACAAGGAAGAGGGCTGGGAATTGACCACGGAACAGATGCTCGACATCGTGAAAAGTTACGACGGACAGCCCGTAACCGAGGTCCATATTGTTGGAGGTGTACATCCCAAGCTGACCCTGGAATTCTTTGCCGACCTTCTCCGGCAGATAAGGGCTCACCGACCCGATCTTCATATCAAGGGATTTACACCCGTAGAGCTGGATTATATGTTCAGAAAAGCGAAAGTAAGCGCGGAAGAGGGCATGAAATATCTGCAGGAAGCAGGCTTACAATCATTACCCGGAGGCGGTGCTGAAATTTTCCATGAAGAAATCCGGAAGCAGATCTGTGAAGATAAAGTGGATGCGGAAGGCTGGCTGCATATCCACCGGGTTGCCCACCAATTGGGCATGCACACCAATGCCACTATGTTATACGGTCATATTGAAGAATACCGTCACCGCATAGACCATATGGAACGTTTGCGCCAACTGCAGGATGAAACCGGCGGCTTCAATACTTTCATTCCGCTGAAATTCCGCAACAAGGATAATGAGATGAGCCATATCCCGGAAAGCAGCATAGTGGAAGACATGCGCATGTATGCGGTAGCACGTATTTACATGGATAATTTCCCCCACCTGAAAGCCTACTGGCCGATGCTGGGAAGGAACAATGCGCAGCTGACACTTTCATTCGGAGTAAACGATATTGACGGAACCATCGACGATTCTACAAAAATATACTCCATGGCAGGTTCTGAGGAGCAAAACCCCACCATGACCACAACAGAACTGGTAAACCTGATCCGCCAGGTTAAAAGGGAACCCGTAGAAAGGGACACACTCTACAATATCATTAAGGATTATTCCCTGGCCTGATTTATTCAGTATCTAGAACTGGAATGCCTAACCGACCACCTGCCCAGAGTAGTCCGGCCTGGCTCTTGTACCATTTTGTTTTAAGGTCCAGCAATTTCTGTTGTGCTTCCAGCATTTTATTTTCCCTCGAATTCAGCAGAAAGAGCGTACTCTCACCAATCTTAAATCTTAGTTCCTCAGCCCTGAAAAGCCGCTGGTAATTCCGGTAGGCATTTTCGTAAATATTTATCTGATTACGCAACGCCATCAGCTCATTGTAATAATTGCGGATTTTGTTTTCAATTTCCCATTGCACCTGATCCAGTTCAAGGTTGGACTGGCGGATTTTGATGAGCGACTGTTGATAGGCGCCCCTTCCCTGCCGCAGGAATAACGGCATCTGGAAATCAAACCCAAACTTGTAGTTGTTCTGAAGAAATGCTCCGTCCACTTTATTGAGGGCATTGTAGCCCTTATTGATCAGGTTATATTTCAGGTCCATTTTGGGCAGCAGGCTCTGAAACTTCAGTCTTTTCTCTATGTCCAGTACATCCAGTTTGTACCGGTAAGATTGCAACTTCGGGTGTTCCATCCGGGCGCTGGTTACAAATTCATCGAGAGCCGGTATTTCGGTTATCCATCCCTGTTCATTGACCCAGGTGGTATCAGGAATGATCCGGTTGCTCCAGGCAAAAACATCCTTTTCATCGAGCCAGAGAAAATTCGACAACTCCAGTCCGGCATTCAGAAATGCGAGTCCGGCCTCCGACTCCGATAACTGGAATTGTTGCAACTGGGTCAGCGCTTCAGTTGTATCTATTGCGGCCCGCAATCCCTGCTCCGCCTCGATCCTGATATATCGGTACCGGTCAGCATTCACTTCCACTGCCTGCTTCAGTATCCGATACACCTGGTACTGTTTCACCCAGTTCCAGTAAGCAACCAGCGCTTCCTGAATCAGGTCGTTTGCCATGTTTCTTTGCTCTGCTCTGGTTTGCTGTAAAATTACCCTGGATTGCCGGAGAACCGCCCTCCTCTTATCCAGCACCAGGTCTTTTCCCAATGGTACACTGATGCCCAGGTAACTGGACTGCCCCATTGTTTTTTCCGGAGTAACCCGGTCGCCAAGCACTTCTTCCGCACCGCCAAACAGTTCAATTCCATACCAGGTGGGAATGGTTATTTCCGGATTGAAATAACTGTAGTACAGTTTATCATCAAAGGTCTTTCTTTCGAAACCCGTGCCCAGCACCGGATCAAAAGCTCCCCTGCTTTCCCTTACCGCCGCCTTCGCCTGCTTCACCGCAAGACCAGCCTGCTGCAGATAGGGATGAAAATTCCGGATGATGGCCAGGTACTGGGATTCACTGAGCATCAGCAGGCTATCCTGCATTTGTGCATGTATGTTAGTAACAGATCCCTGCCAGAGGATCATACAAACAACCAAAAAACTATTAATGCCTCTCCTCATAAGGTAGATATCATTTTATTTTTTTTCAGCTGCGGATTTTCCGTTTTTCGAATCATTTTTACCGGCAGCAGTTGTTTGGTAATAATCCGGCGGGAACCCATTGATATTTCGCCAAAGTTCATACCAGACCGGAACATCCTTTAGCAGTGCGATACCACTGGCACCCGTTCCCATCTTGAGGGCTGGCGGCCATTTACGGTCGGCCGGATCTTCCGTTACCAGTACCCGGAACATGCCATTTTCACTGACAGAACTTTCCACCGCAGAAACAATACCGCCAAAAGTTCCATAGGATGCTTCCGGCCATCCGCTGAATACGATGGCAGGAAAGCCGTCAAATATGAACCTTACCTTCTGGCCCTTTACCAGTAGCGGCAGGTCGACAGGCCGAACAAAGATCGCCACGGCATACTGGTAATCAGTAGGAACGATCTCGACCAGCATATCTCCTTCTTTCACCATTTCATTGATACCTGCCTTTTTCGCTTTTACAACCTGCCCATCCTGAGGCGCCACCACATTGTACATCTGGTTCCTCATATCATAACTGGTATATAGATTTTCCAGTTTAGCGATCTCACCTACACCTGTCGCAATCTGAGATTCTGCCTGAAAACGGTCCCCCTGGGCTTTTGATATTTTTTCCAGGTATTGTTGCCGTTCGCCATTCAGTTCAATCTGCAGGCGGGTCAGTTCCTGCCGCGCATTGCTGAGCTTAATCTCGGCACTGGTTTTCTTAGCCAGGGCTTCCTGTACGGACTGGCTTCTCTGTTCGAGTGAAAAGAGAGAAGCTACTCCTGAATCATACATGATCTTCTGGCGCCTTTGCTGTTCCCTTTTAAATGCCAGGTCATTCTCCGCCGCCACAAGGTCCATGCTGTCGCTCCTGATCTTAAATTCCTGCTGCCTGACCTTATTCTGCAATTCGTTAATTTTCAGCACCAGCGCCTGTTCCAAAAACTGCAATTGCTGGTCTATTGTTTTTACCTTTCCCTTATAGTTTTGGACGGCATCTTTTTTGGCGTCGAGTTGTTCTTTTGTCCTTGGCACCAGGTTGGGATCCAGGTAATCTACCTTCACTTCCGCCAATTGCAGGATGGTATCTCCCTTTTTAACAAAGTCACCCTCTTTAACATTCCATTTAACGATGCGGCCCCCTATAATAGCATTTAACTCCTGCGGTCTCTGCTCCTGCCGAGAAGTCGTTACAGCTCCTCTGGAACGTATATTCTGCGTCCAGGGCAGGAACAGACAGATCAATAAAATGACAAATAAAATAATGGCCCAGTATTTTACGCGGCTGTCCTTTTCGACCATATATACCTTTCTGAGCGCCTTGAACTCCTTTCCAGGGGCTTCTTTTTCCAAAAATTCTCTTACGTGTTCCATGCTCTTTGGTTTTATAGCGAGGGTTGAACTTTCTCCCAATTACCAGCAGCCCTTATCCGGCCTTCTTCCAATAACAGTACCTGGTCGCATTGTTGGGCGAAACCAATATCATTGCTTACTATAAGGCAGGTACAATCCGGTATCTGGTGTAACAGATAATCCTGTATCTGTTGGGCATAAACCGGTTCCAGTCCAAGCCAGGGTTCCTCCAGCAACAACAGCCGGGGCTTATTCACCAGGGCCCTCAGTAACAGCAATTTCTGTACGATCTTCCGGGGTAACCTCTCACCCGTCGGGTTTATTTCCATCTCCAGTCCTTTAGGTGATTTGTCAAGAAAGGTCTTTATCCCAGTCACTTCAGCCAGTTGGAAAATCTCGTGAACCGTAACATTTTCATTCCCCATGGTTATATTTTGCAACAGGCTACCCTTGAATAATTCCTGCGTACTGAGGAGGATTCCTGTCTGACCACGGATGCTGTCCAGGGAATAATTGGAGATGGAAATATTATCGAGTTTTACCACGCCCTCAAAGGGCTGGTAGGCGCCGCTAAGAATTCTGATAAGGCTTGATTTACCTGATCCGTTCCCCCCCATTATCTGCACTTTTTGTCCGGGTAATATCTCAAAACTGATATCCTGCAGTACTGGCTGATTTTCCTGGTAGGCAAATTCAAGGTCTTTCACCATAATGGCAGCCCCCCCGGTATGGGCACCAAAATCAAGTTTGCCACTACCTTCTTCCGGCATGTCAGGGATTTTGGAAAGTTTTTCTACAGAAGTAAGTACATCATATACATTATTCAGATTGAGAATTAGTTTTTCAACCGAGGTTATTACGGTGATAATGATGATTTCTGCAGCGATGAACTGCCCTATATTCAATTGCTGGTTTACGAGCAGGATGCTGCCCACGATTAGCATGGCTGCGGTGATGGCAACTTTGAACCCCACCATGGACCAATATTGAATCAGCAATATTTTAAAATGGCTGGTGCGGGCATCCAGGTATCCGGCTACAGTACTATCGGTATTTCCCAGGTGGAGGTTGGATCCTTTTGAAAACTTAAAGGATGTAACCACCCGTCCCAGTTCTTCCAGCCATCCTGCCGTATCATATTTATAATTGCTTTCTTCTATGCTGGTTTCCAATCCCCTGCCACTGGTAAAACGCAGGATAAGGTAAATGATCAGGATAAGTACAAGTCCGAAGAAAATAAAAACAGGATGATAGAATGAAAGCACCAGTAAACCGAAGAGTATCTGGATGGTGGCGGTGGGAATATCCAGCAGCAGTTTGGCAAGGCCTTTCTGCAGGATTACCACATCAAAAAAACGATTCACCAGTTCCGGCAGGTAGTAGCGGTCAGCACTTTTCAGGTTGAGCCGGGGTATGGAATGTGCAAATAAAAAGGAGTAACGAACAAATAATTGTTGCTGGATCTTTTCGATCAGCTTCATCTGGTTGATCTGGAACAGTCCGGTAAAAAAAACGCCTGTGACAACCAGAATGATCAGTACCACTATGGAGGTGGAGATGGCGCCTCCCTGCACGAAACTGATAATCGATTGAATACCCAGGGGAAGAGATAATTGCATCAGTCCGTTCAGAATTGCGTAGAAATAGACTGCTCCTATTTCTTTATTCTGAAAGCGTAACACCTCTAATATACGTTTTACAGGGTTGGGGTTGGTTCCAGCCATACCAAATCAATTTTTGTTTAGTCAAAGAGTGTTCCAGTTTGCCCGCACTACAACAGGCAATTAAAGAAAAAGTTCAGATCAGCATTCCGGTAAACTAAGCGGAATATTGATCGCCAGGCCGCCATCGGCCGTTTCCTTGTATTTACTGCTCATATCCTGGGCAGTATCCCACATGGTTTTTACCACTGCATCCAGGGAAACCTTGGCAAAGTCGGGCGCACTTTGCAATGCCAGCTGTGAAGCCGTGATGGCCTTGATAGCTCCCATGGTATTGCGTTCAATACAAGGCACTTGCACCAATCCGCCAATAGGATCACAGGTCAGTCCCAGGTGATGTTCCATTGCAATTTCAGCAGCCATCAGCGCCTGGCGCTGGGTGCCCCCCATAGATTCGGTCAGAGCTGCGGCAGCCATTGAAGATGACACCCCAATTTCAGCCTGACAGCCACCCATAGCTGCAGAAATGGTTGATCCCTTTTTGAAAATGCTTCCGATTTCTGATGCGGTAAGAATGAACTGTGTTATGGCTGTATCTTCCTGTCCTTTGCAAAAAACTGCGAAATACTGAAGTACTGCAGGAATTACACCCGCCGCTCCATTGGTAGGAGCAGTTACCACCCTGCCGAATGAGGCGTTTTCTTCATTAACCGCCAGTGCAAAGCAACTTACCCAATCGAGGATATACTGGAAATCATGTCCACCTGCCCTGATAGCATCCACCCATTCATCGTATCCGGTATAGGACCTGCCTTTGAGGAGCTTTTTATTCAGTGAGGCAGCCCGGCGCCTTACATTCAATCCGCCCGGCAAAACCCCTTCTACATGACAACCGCGGTAGATGCAGTTTTTCATCACCTCCCAGATCCTCATCACCCCTGCCCTGGTTTCCTCTTCTCCCCGCCAGGATTGTTCATTTTCCAGAACAATTTCATGAATGGCCAGTCCGGTTTTACGGCACCAGTGCAACAGGTCTTCGGCATTATCAATCGGAAAGGCCAGTTGCACCTGGTCTTTACCTGAAACAAACTCACCTTCCTGCTGTACGAAACCTCCGCCCACAGAATAATAAGTGGCCGCATGCTGTTCACCATTTTCAAAACCGGCCAGAAAGCAGACTGCATTCGGGTGAAAGGGCAGGGATTCGTTCATTAAAAAAACGATATCCTCCTGGGGATTAAATGCCACCAGGATTTCTCCGGCTAAACGAATCGCCTTTTCACTCCTGATGGTTTCAATCTTGCTGTTGATGGCTTCCACATCACAGGAAACCGGGTCTTCCCCCATTAGTCCGAGCTGAACAGCCAGGTCAGTGCCATGCCCTTTACCAGTTTTGGCAAGGGAGCCGTAAAGCAGCACTTTTACTGATATGATATCAGCAAGGGAATGTTTTTCCCTCAGGAAACGGGTAAAAGATTGTGCAGCTCTCCAGGGTCCCAGGGTATGGGAACTGGATGGGCCTACACCAATTTTGAAAATATCAAAAACAGAAATGGGTTCATATGGCATAAAACTCAATAAAAGTCAACCAGTTCAACATCGAATACCAGTATGGAATTCGCCGGGATATTACCATAGGCAGTACAGCCGTAGGCAAGTGCAGAAGGTACGACCATTTTAATCTTACCACCTTTTTTAATTTTCGGGATAGCGATTTGCCAGCCGGGAATCAGGGTTCTCAACGCCCATCCGGTTTTGGTGGGGTCATTCTGGGAATCAAACTGGGTACCGTTGGTCATGGTACCTGAATATTTGATAAATATCTGGGAGTTCAGATTGGGTGCACCACCGGAACCTTCCTGCTGTATCTCATAATACAGGCCGCTTTCATCTTTTACAGCGGTCATATTAGCGGAACTGATATATTGAAGAATGGCAGTTTCTTCAGCCTGTGGGGCAACAGGGGTGCAGGCGGAGCTGCTTTTATTACATTGCCAGCTGGCAGCAACAGCAATCACAAGGGACAGGAATAAAACTACTTTTTTAAACATTTTCCGGTAAAATTTTGGGCGAATATAGGAATTGACAATAGTTAGACCAGCAAATAACCTGATTTGTTGCATAGAAACCGGCAGGAAACGCTTATTCGCCTTCTTTTTGCTTCAGTTCCCGGTATTTCTGCTCATATTGCTCCCACTGGTGCTGTTTGTAAAAAATTGCAACAAAACTGATGATCAACAATATTGCCACCAGTAAAACCAGGGGACTGGACTGGCTGCCGGATACCATATTAGCTCTTTTATACCAGCCAAGCACATAATTCAGGACGATGGGTACGCCAAACAGCAATCCCATCGGGATGCCGACCAGCAATTGCCGGAATAATTTTTTCCTGCGGTCGCGGTTGGTTTCCCAGTATAGGATAAAATCCTTTTCTTCCTGTGTCAGCATGGTATCTGTTTCTGCAAAAATAAGCAGCCAGCGGATTTTTACTTATTTTGTGCAATAACCAACCCAATTTGCTTTGAAACTTGACCACTTAATAACCCAGTATCTCTATCAGCAGAAAAGAGTCAGCCTTCCGGGAATCGGCACTTTTACCATGGAGGGCACAACCATACAATTTGACAACAAAGCAGATGCAGCCATCAGCAATGATCTCATCGAATATGTAAGGACACATACCGGGAAAATGCATTCCCTGGCGCTTTCCGATATTGAATCCTATATCATGCTGAACAAGCAGTTCCTGAATATCGGGAAAGCACTTTATATGGAAGGAATCGGGACCCTTGTAAAAACGAAGGAAGGAAGTTTTGATTTTACTGCCGGAGACATGGTGGCTGAACGGATGGATGACATTTCCACGGAAAGCAGAAAACCTTCGGCTTTTGATGATGACCCACGTTACCAGCCTCAGTCCAATGGTTCAAGAAAATGGCTGCTGGCCCTGGGAGCATTGGCAACCATTGGCATCGTGGTTTGGGGGGGATGGAAACTTTTTCAAAACAATCCGCAGGAACCGGAGCAGGCTGCGGCTGAGCAGGTGGTGAATCCTCCGGCAGCAGATACCCTGGTGATGGTAGCGCCGGACAGTGCCCTCCAGTTAAGGAAGGACAGTCTCGCTATTTTGGGAACAGACAGTTCGGGGAGCAAAGGAGTATCAGGTTCTTCATTGGTATCAGTAGCAGGGAACTGGAAGTTTATCATCGAGGAGACCACCAACAAAGCAAGGGCCTTCAGGCGTTACAACCAGTTAAAGGAACTGAAGAAAAACATCCTGATGGAAACACAGGATTCGATTAAGTTCAGGCTCTACTTTTCATTACCAGCCAGCGCTTCGGATACTGCAAGGATCAAGGATTCCCTCAGGATATTTTATGCCAGCAAGGTAAAGGTGGAGCAGTTATAATGGTGACGGTCAGAAGGCGTTCCTGTCGCCTTTAATGGAAAGAAAGACAGTCAGGAATATGATCTTTATGTCCAGCCAGAGGGTCCAGTTTTCCATATACCAGATATCGTATTCGATTCTTTTCTGGAGGTGCAGGTTGTCAGTAATTTCGCCCCTGAAACCGTTTACCTGTGCCCAGCCGGTAACCCCGGGTTTCACGAAGTGACGGATCATATATTGCTTGTACAGGTTTGAAAAATCTTCTGTGTGCTTCAGCATGTGGGGCCTGGGACCCACCACAGACATATCGCCCAGAAATACATTAAAGAACTGCGGCAGTTCATCAATATTGGTTTTGCGCATGATTCTCCCGAGCCTGGTTACACGTGAATCGTTGCGCGATACCTGTTTTTCATTGGCCTCCGTGTTTAACCTGAGGCTCCGGAATTTAATACAACGGAAAGGGCGGTTGTTCTTTCCGGACCGCATCTGTGTAAAGAAAACCGGGCCTTTTGAGCCAAGTTTGATCAGCAGCGCCATCAGCGGAATGAGCCAGGAAAGAAGCAAAATAATAACAATACTGCTGAAAGCTATATCAAACAACCGTTTCTTGATACGATTGCCTGTATCTTCCAAAGGTTCATTTCGCAGTGATAATACCGGGATATTGTCAACGAAATCAACATAAATATTCCGGTTAACAAAGATCTTGTAATCCGGAACAAACTTAAAATGTACAAATTCCTTTTCGGCTGATTTTGCCAGTTCGTACAGATCAGGAAAATGTTCAGGCGCAAGTGTTGAATATATTTCCGTTACCTGGTTTTCCTTTACAAATGCCATACAATCTTTCAACCCGCCCGTAATCGGGAACTCGGGGTTATCCCCCACCCTTTCCTGGTCTTCAAAGAATCCGGCCACATTCACAAATTTGGATTCCTCCTGGAAATACCTCAGCAGACGCCTGGAAATGTCATTGTATCCCAGGATGACAACATTTTTCTGCAACCTGAATTTATTCCTGAGTGAGAAGATCAGCAGGTTGAAAAATATCCGGTTAATGCTGAGGATCACACCAAATCCGACAATAACGAACAAAATATAAAGCCTCGAATACTGGAAATGATACAGAAATATGAAAAGGAAAAGTATCAACAGGGTAATGAGGTAGCTTTTGATAGTCCGTTTGTAAAAACTTTCAAAATCGAGCCAGTCTTTAGCCAGGTACAGGTTGGTCAGGTAAACAGCACTCAACCAAGACAGGTTAATAACGGCGAAGAATACATGATATTCCAGCACCTCGAAGGCATTTGCCCTATCCAGGTAATAGCTGACCAATAAGAGCACGAGGTTTAGTGAGATTATATCCCATAACCATAGCATCGTGCGGTAAAATATGTAAGACAGCTTATTCATAAAAAGGTAAAGGCGTCCCGGACCGAATAATTATGAAATATAAAGGTCTTCCAGTTTACTAACAATTCTTTCTGCGGTTTTCCCATCCCAGAGTGGCGGAATCGCTCCTTTTTTCCAGTTACCCGACATGACTTTATCGAGGTAGGGAACCAGTTTGGCAGGATCTGTACCTACCAGTTCATTGGTACCCATGGTAATGGTTTCAGGCCTTTCAGTGGAATCGCGCATAGTCATGCAGGGTACTCCCAGGACTGTTGCTTCTTCGGTAATACCCCCGGAATCGGTGATGATGGCAAGGGCGTTTTTAACCATGTAAATAAACTCCAGGTATGGCATAGGTTCCGCCAGGACCAGTTTCGGGTTATTAAAACCGATGCCGTCCAGAATCTTTTTTGTTCTGGGGTGAACCGGGAACACCACGGGCAAATCGCCGGTGCATTGCATGATAGTTGACAGGAGATGGTCCAGGTTGGCAGGATCATCCACGTTGGCCGGGCGGTGCAGGGTAAGCAGGAAATATTTTCCGGACTGCAGGTTTTGGTCATCCCACAACGCGGGTTTCAACAACCTTTCCAGGTTGCCAATCAGGGAATCAATCATGGTATTACCCACAAAATGGATCCTTTCCTCCCCAACACCGGAATGGCGCAGGTGCTGGTTGGCCACTTCACTGGTAGTGAAAAAATGATCGGTTATGGAATCCGTAACGATCCGGTTGATTTCTTCGGGCATGGTCATATCCCCCGAACGGATGCCTGCTTCAACGTGTACGGCATCAATACATAATTTCTTGGCGGTAATGGTGCAGGCCATGGTGGATGTAACATCCCCCACCACCAAAATAAGGTTGGGTCTGTGTTCCATAAGTTCCTTTTCGAAACGAACCATGATGGCAGCTGTCTGCTCTGCCTGGGTTCCACCCCCTGCCTCAAGGTTGGCATGAGGCTCAGGAATGCCCAATTGGTCAAAGAAGTCAGCACTCATTTTTTTATCATAATGCTGTCCGGTATGAACCAGACGGTATTCGATGGCAGCGCCTAATGAGTTTCGTTTCTGGATCGCTTTGATAATCGGCGAAATCTTCATAAAGTTCGGGCGAGCCCCTGCAACTATCGTAATCTTCATTTTCTATGCTTTATATAGTTGGGCGAAATACTCCATCGTAATGATGGATAAGTGACGCGGTATCATTTATATTGGTTTTGGAAGAAGCCCCGAAAAGAATAGATTCGATATTAGGTAATCCGCAAACATATTCAATGGCTTCCCTGGGCGACACGGCCCCGCCGGCCAGCACCTGCATGGCAATGGCACGGAACTGACGGGTGCGAAGGGTTTCCTCATAAAGTTCCTTACCGCCAGACATCCTGAAACCTGCTTTGTTAATGGATGAGCAGATGATCGGATTTTGAATTCCGGCTGATTCGAGTACATCCAGCAGTTTCGGCATATTCATGGTAATAAAACCAGCCTCTGCATTGTATTTCTTCTGAACATAATGGTGGAATGCAACCAACACATCCTTCATACCCAGTCCCAGCAGCAGGTCGGTAATAACGTTCTGCAGGAAAATAACCGGTGTATTAATGCCCTTGAACATTTTCATCTCAGCATCGATCAGGAGTTCCATGATAGACAGGAAATCCTTGGACAAAAAGGCCACCCCTCCTTTAAACAGAGAACCAAAGAAATTGCCCGGAACATATTGTTTTATAGTACCGGTAATTCCCAGTTCAGTTACCGCATTGGCATATTTATGTGCATAAGGCATGCAGGGGTATATCTTGAAATCACGGTATTTATCAGGTTGGGAACGGATGACTTCGCAAATGTTGGCAATCCTGTCGTGTGTGGTACACATGAAAGTATTGATTCCTGCTTCCATGGCATAGTCCAGCGTGCGAATAATGGCAGCATCTTCCTTGAACCTGATAGACTGGGCCATTGATTTTTCATCCGAAATATGGTTGACAGCAAAAAACTGGTTGTCGCCGAATAAAATTCTTTCCATCTTTATCAAGGTTGAGCTTTTCTGATTAAGGATATGGCATTGTCTGTTTGGGCCGCGGACTCAAAAGAATTGAGCAGGTTGGGCACCTTGCCCTCTACTGCTTTTATAAAATGGTCCATCTGAGCAGAATATTCTTCTCCCCGCAGGTAGTAATCTACAGAAGGAGTCAGGTCGGTAACATATTTCACATTCCAGCCTCTTGAATATCCAGCAGGACAGGCCGCATCCTTGAAATATACTTTGAGTTCATTGGCATCGCTGACAATTTTCCCTTTCTTACCGTTAATAGTAACCGAAGTGGTCATTTTCCGGAAAGTATCATCACTCCAGTTAACTGAAAGGAGACCCGACACTCCATTTTGGAGTTGCATCATGGCGAATACGGCATCATCTACATTCCTGGAAAATACTGACTTCAGCATGCTTGCCTGAACAGATTGTACGGGTGATACCAGGTAGTTGACAAGGTCAATCACATGTGAGGCGTAATCCATCAGGCAGCCTCCTCCTTCTTCAGGATTCGACCTCCAGGTGTCACCTTTGGCCTTAACCACCACGGGTCCGTATGCCTGCCCCATAAAATGATAAATCTCGCCAATGGCGCCGGCTTCCAGCAGTTTCTTAACCTCGGTGAATGTGCCTACAAATTTATTGTGGTACCCTACCTGGTTAACCAGCTTTTTCTCCTTAGCCATCCGGATCAATTCCACCCCTTCCTCCGGTTTTAAACAGAATGGTTTTTCAACGAACACGTGAATTCCAAGTTGCAGTAATTCTGCCACCATGGAAGCATGAAACCTGGTAGGAACAGCCACTACAACAGCATCTGGTTTTGCCTGTGACAGCATTTTCTTATAATCCGTAAAACAGGGAAACGGGCTATACTTTTCCATTGCCTCAATTACCATTTTCGAGGTGTCACAGACCCCTACCACATTCACATCCGGATGGGCGCCCAGGATGGCAAGATGGGAGATGCCCATTTTTCCGGCTCCTATCAATCCTACATTTACCATTACTTACTGTATTTTAAGATTTCATTTATAAACATATCATATGCCTGCCTGCCTTTATCCATCAGCTGGAGATCAGGATCTTTATTCTCGAGTGATTCTATAAAGTACTGTACCTTTTTTGGTTCAATGTTTGGTTCGTGCAGCATCAATCCTTTTTCCAGAAGGAACTTGTCAACCTCCAGTAATTCATCCTGGTAAACCGAGATCGTTGGTATGCCAAGAATTGCCAGTTCCCTTGTCATGGAACCACCAGCACCAATGAACAATGTACATTCCCTGGCTATCTGGTCAAAATGCATCGGTTTTTCAGGCACCCTGATGGCCGAGAATTTTGACTGGCGATAATGTTCCAACTGGGTTTTATCCCTTGGCAGGATGGTAATTGAATACTTGTCCTGAAGGGCTTCCAGGGTACTGTCAAGGAAATTAAGCCCCCCCTTATAATATTGTGCGGTCAGTGGTTCCGGCCTTACGTAGATTGTTTTATTGTCGGGAGGATTTGCTTTCCTTGCCGCGTGGATCTCTGCACCTTTCTGCCAGAGATAAATTCCTTCTTTCACGCCGGGATATTGCCTGATCCGCTTCCTGGACCCGCCCTTTTTGACAATTTTCTCAACCGGCAGGTTTTCAGGGATCAGCACCAGGCTGGCAAACATGAAACAGGGTATATTACCCATCGCATGTTCATTATCGTTAGTATAGATGGATGGTATTCCCAGGAGTTTAGCCACCACCGGCGAATGAAAAGAACTTTGCGAAACGGCAAGATCGATATTTTTTTGCTTCAGGAATTTTTTCAATTGGAAGACCCTGATGGGATAGCCAAAGATCTTTTTGTACAGGTTTTTCCCATAGTGTTCTCCTATTACATGATGCTCCAGGTTTTTCTGCTTCAGTAGATCGATGGTATTGGCAAGCGGACGGCAGGTAATCAGTATCTCGTGCCCCCTTGATTCAAGGTCACGGATCATGTCGTGAAACATGTTGATATGGGGCGAATTCGAGAGGTCAAACCAGATTTTCATGGGTCAATTTTGATTCTTTAGCCTGTTTGCAATACTATCAGCTACCTGCCGGGAAAAAATATCAGCCCCCTTTGCATTCAGGTGTACATTGTCTGAATACAGTTTATTGTCTGACACAAATGGTTCCGTGCCAGAAAAATCCAGGAATGGAACACCTTGTTCCGATGCTATTTTCCGGGCGATACTTACAGAATAATTGTTGCCTATATTCTCAAGATAAGCCGGGGAAAAGACTACATATAAGTTGATGCCCTCCTTTTTACAGGTGGACATAATTTCTTCAAAAGTCTGCAATTTCAGTGAATCAAGCCCATACTCTATTCTTTCGGACCTCTTTTTCACTGAATCTGTCATCACTGCATCAATGGGAAGGTATCCTTTGATCTCCGGTTCCCTGACCTTATCGAAACCAAGGTTGCCATTGAGGACAGGCAAAATAAGGGAATTGTAGGGATATACTTTTGACACCAGTTTCACTGGTTCAAATGGGCTTCTCAGATTGATGAGTTCTTCTAACTCGGGATGAGTATCATGATAGGGCAGGAAAACTGAGAGCCGGTCGTAACTGTCCTGAACTGGTTTGAATTCATCGTAAAGTATATCCAGCACAACAACCTGGGGTTTATATCTCCTTAGCACCCCTTTGAGGATGCCGTAATGATAAAAGATATGGTTGCCCTTCTGGCCGGCATTGTATACAGTACGGTTCATTGCTACCTGCATGACATCCGGATTATAATGCCTGCTGGCCCGGGAAGATCCCAGTACGAGTACCTGTGCAGTTGTACTGTCCAGTGCATAGGTTGTTCTGTATAATGAACCGGAGTCCTGCCTGAAATAAAAATAACGCATAACCTGGCCGACTGCGAAGTCCACCAGGAAGACTGCAAGGAAAAACAGCAGTGTTCTTTTTACAAACCTGAAAATGTCCTGTTTTTCCATATTCGACCATTTAGAAATAAGATCCATTTATCAGAATTGAAAATATATGAACTGACCTCCATCGAAAACACCGATTAGAAGTATCAGCAGAATTAGAAAAATATAAGAGAGGTTTCTCAGGATCAGGCGGTCGCTCTTAAAAAACAATATCTGCCCTTTCAATTCCTGACGAAGCTCTATTCCGATTAATAATATAATTGCCAGTATACAATAAAGGAAAAGGAATGCATTACTCACAAAAACAGACCCGCCGGTTGTTATCATTTTTGTGATAATCAATGATGCGTCCTGAAAAGATGCTGCACGGAAAAATATCCATGAAAAACAAATCAGGGCAAAAGTCACCATTATATTTACACTCTTTACCAGGGGCGATGGGAGATTGATATTTTTTTGAAAGAAAGTATCGATATACCTGGCTCGTACAAGTGCAAAAACAAGATACAAGCCATTTAAAGCGCCCCAAATAATATAGGTCCAGTTTGCTCCATGCCACAAACCGCTGATCAGGAAAACAATAAACAGATTAAAATACCAGCGCGGAACGGAAACCCTGTTACCCCCCAAAGAGATATAGAGGTAATCCCTGAACCAGGTAGACAGGGATATATGCCACCTGCTCCAGAACTCTGATATGCTGGAAGAAAAATAAGGTCTTTTGAAATTGGTCATCAGGTCAAAGCCCATTACTTTGGCTGAACCAATAGCAATGTCGGAATAACCTGAAAAGTCACAGTAAATCTGGAATGCGAAAAATATGGTAGCAACGATTAAAGTTGGGCCATTATGATGTTCGGCGTTATTATAAATGGAATCAACATAAACAGCCAGCCTGTCGGCGATTACGAGTTTCTTAAAGAAGCCCCAAAGCATCAGCTGGAGGCCGGAAATGACCCTGGTGTATTCAAACTTATGCTCCTTATAGAACTGGAACAAAAGGTTCTGGGGCCTTTCAATCGGGCCGGCAACCAACTGGGGATAAAACATCACATACAATGAATAAATCCCGAAATGTCTTTCAGCTTTCTGATGGCCTCGGTACACTTCTATGGTATAACTCATTGCCTGGAAAGTGTGAAAGGACAATCCAATGGGCAACAGGATGTTTAGGTAGGGAATAGGATTTGACTGCCCAACTCCGTAAAGTAAGGCAGTAATGTTATCGTTGATGAAATTATAATATTTAAAAATGGCCAGGACCCCGATATTGGCAACCAGGGAAACAACCAGCCAGGATTTTCGCCTTTTCCCTGTGGAACCTTCAATCAGGATGCCCGCATAATAATCAATAACGATGGTAAATCCGAGGATGAGGATATAAACCGGCACAAAGGCCATATAGAAATAACAACTGCTGATCAGAAGTAACATCCATCTGTAACGGTGGTTCAGCAGGAAATATAATCCTGTGACTACAATAAAGAAGATGACAAATTCTATAGAATTAAAAAGCATGTTACTCCTTTGCGTTTTCTGTTTTTATCGTATAAATACGCTTTTTACATTGTTTTATTGTAAGAGGAATTACTTAGACACCCCTTAAAGCGACTATTTATCCGGACTGCCTGATTTTCTGGTAAAATTCCAGGGTTTTCCGGGCAACTCCCGATGCAAGATAAGTGACGCGAGCTTTTTCCCTGGCCGCTGCTCCAACTTTAAGTATTAGGTCCTGGTTATCATGCAACTGTGCAAGAATTTTATAAAGGTCATCCTCCGAGGACTCTGGGAAAACAAATCCATCTCGCCCATGATCGATCATTTCAGGAATACCTCCTACATCCGTCCCAACCACTACCCTTCCGGCCGCCATTGCCTCGGCAATAGCCATCGGCAGAGTTTCCTGCCTGGAAGGAATGGCCAGGATATCTATCTCTTCAAGTTTGCGGATTACTTCCGGCTGAGATAACCATCCGTTGAAATGAATATCCTTTTCAAGTCCGTTGTGCTGAATAAACTTTTCAACAGTTTGCCGGTATTCTTCATTCAGATACCCGCCAACCACTTCCAGCCGGAACAAAATATTGTTTTTTTTCAACCTGGCCATTGCCTGCAGGAGCAACAGGATATTTTTCCTGTCATACAAAATCCCAAGGTACAATATGGTGTTCTTTACGCCCTGTAATGCAGGCACTTCGAAGTAATCCATTTTTATGGCATTGGGGATGATTGCGTATTCGGCTTTCCCTCCCCACCAGCTGTTAAACAGTTGGTGGGAATACTGGGAAAGATGAACCACATGCCGGGGCAGGAGAATCCTTTCAAGGTACCCATTGTAAAGGCTCATCCATTTACGCCCCAATGTGGTAGATATTTTTGCCTCACCCAGCGCAATCCCATGCACTGTCAGCACCATTTTCCTCCGGTCAATTCTGCAAAGAGATGATAAAAGAAAAGCCCCCCCCAATTCAAAATGAATGATATCCGGCTGAAACTCCCTGACATACTTTTCAACCTGCCTGCTGCAATAAAAAAGATAATTGAGCGCATGGTAAGGCATCTTCCCTTCAGGGATAAAATAGATGTCAACAGTTTCTGACAGAGATTTAATTGTTAGTTCCTTAACCTCATTGGTAAAGGCCAGTAGCCTGACTGTTGCCTTTTCCTGGAGAAAACCGTTCAACAGGTTGATGGTCGCAGAATGTACACCACCCTTGATTTTTGTGGTATCTAACGGTAAGCCCGGAACAAGTATTAATATTTTCATACGCTTTGGGTAGGTAGGGTTGACCGGATCAGAATAGTATTTTTTTCAAACTATCCGAACAAACTTTTGAAAACTCCCTGGCAGCCTCTTCATTCAGGTGGTGGAAATCATCAAATTTGGACTGGTGGCCGGAGAACCGGGGGTCCTGTGAATAATCGAGGAATGGTATGGCTTCCTGGCTACAAATTTCATTAACACTGTCAATTGTGGCATCTTTCATTACATACTTGTCATAGTAGGGGGAACATACCACAGCAACGGGAATACCCTTTTCTTTAAAGGCCCTCAGGTATTGCCTGAAAGCATCTACCAGGAATGTATCCAGTTCATAAGCCGGTTCTGTTTCAATTGTTTTCATTGGGCGGTCAATGGACCTGAATAATGGGATGAAGCCGTTTATATTCGCAGATTTTGACTTGTCGCGCACCACATTCAATGCTATCACTGGAAATAAACTATTATAAGGATAAATTCGGGAAAAGAGTTTCACCCTTTCAAAACGGCTGCGCTGGTTTAAAATATCACGGATGCCATTGTTGTCCTCATAAAATGGCAACAAAGATGAAAGATAGTCGTACCCCCCCTCCTTGCGCTGGAACTCCTTCCTGCTTATATCTATAACAGCGAGTTTTGGTGTGTGACGGGCAAGTACGGATTTTGCCACAGAATAGCCATAAAGGATAAAGTTCCCGTCTCTGCCTGTATTATAAGCCGACATGTTGAATTCATCAGAAAATACGGAAGGAACATAGTGATGGCTTGCCCTTGATGACCCAAAAAAGAGGATATCTTCCCTGGATTTCTTCATCGAATATATTGTCTGGTAATCCAACCCGCTTTTCTGCCGGTAAAAAAAATACTTTAATACGGCCCCTGCTGCAAAATCAATGACCAGCAGGAGAAAAAACAGGATAAATAATTTTTTTAACAAGACCATTATAGAGGAATTGAATTTCATTGTATTCAGGTTTCTTAAAATTGGAAGTAAATAAACTGGCCGCCATCAAATACTCCCATTAATAAGATCATCAAAAGCAGGAAAATATAGGTTGAATAACGGATAACAGGGTTACGGTTATTCATGAAACTGAATGACCCCTTGAAATATTCCTGTTTGGCTTCAACAGCGAGTAACATAATTATGCTCAGCAGGCAGAAGAACATGGTAGGATATGTAGAATAAAGCGGCCCATCAAAACTTGCCATTTTTCGAATAATCAGGAAAGCATCAGACACATTGGATGCCCGGAAAAATATCCAGGAAAAGCAAATGAGTACAAATGTAAACAGGATATTGAAAGATTTGCCCGCTGCCCCTTTGGAACCAGGTATTTCAAGCTTGTACTTTGCAATGAACCGGTCGCGCATAATAGCAGCCACCAGGTAGAATCCATTCAGGGCTCCCCAGATGACATATGTCCAGTTTGCACCATGCCAGAGCCCGCTTATGAGGAAAACAATAAACAGGTTAAAATACATTCTGGGCACGGCAACCCTATTGCCGCCAAGTGATATATATAAGTAATCCTTGAACCAGGTTGACAGGGAAATATGCCAACGTTTCCAGAATTCTGAAATTGAGGAGGCAAAATAAGGCCGGTTGAAGTTTTTCATCAGGTCAAATCCCATAACCCTTGCAGCTCCGATGGCTATATCTGAATAACCTGAAAAATCGCAATAGATCTGGAATGCGAAAAAAACAGTTGCTACAATCAGGGTAATTCCGCTGTGGTTCTCGGGATAATTATAGGCTGCATCAACATAAGTTGCGAGTCTGTCTGCCACAACCAGCTTTTTAAAAAATCCCCAGAGCATCAGTTTAAGTCCACTGATCACCCTGTTAATTTCAAAACTATGTTTCGCATAAAACTGGAAAAGCAGGTTTTGCGGCCTTTCAATTGGGCCTGCAACCAGTTGGGGATAGAACATTACATACAGTGCATAGATACCAAAGTTTCTTTCGGCTTTCTGATGGCCCCTGTAAACTTCAATGGTATAACTCATCGCCTGGAAAGTATGAAAGGAAAGGCCGATGGGCAAAAGGATCGACAAATAAGGTACCGGATTTTCCTTACCAGCCTGGCCTAATAAAAATGTCAGGTTGTCGTTCAGGAAATTATAGTACTTGAAAACTGCCAGCACTCCTATGTTGGCTATCAGGCTTACGATAAGCCAGGACTTCCGTTTTTTTCCTTCCGATTGTTCAATGAGAATGCCTGCATAATAATCAATCACAATCGTAAACCCTAGAATCAGAATATATACCGGCACGAAAGCCATGTAAAAATAACAACTGGCCGCCAGCAGCAGGAACCACCTGTATTTATGCTCCAACGCAAAATACAGAGAAGTTACTATTATAAAGAAAATTACGAATTCAATAGAATTAAACAGCATGGGGTTTCATTGTTTCACTTTACTTAAATCTTTTGGTAACCATGTGCATACTTTTTTCAATCGGTGCCAGTATTCTGCGTAAACCATCCACTAACACATACCCGTTTGAAAAATTAATGGTATGGATTCCAAAATCATATTTGGAGTCTTTTTTTGGTAAAACTTCCATGTAATCGGTTTCTGAATATTCCTGTTCATTTATACAGCCGATCTTTTTAATAACCATCGCACCACCATAATACCGGGAGCAATCCTGGGCAGGCCGGTATAAGTTACCATCCACTTCAAAAATATTTCCTGCCGGCCTTGAACCTTTTAAACCGGTGACAATCGGGTTGCCGGGATGTTCGGTATAAGGTCCTAGCAAATTATCCGCATAAAAAAGACATAACTGACTATTTGCATAGGGGGCGGCTTTTGTTGCGAACAACCAGTATTTTCCGTCTTTCCTGATAATGGTAGGATCAATATAAGGCTGCTCCAGCAGGTTTTGCACGAACCGTGTCTCCTGTCTCTCCATATCGAATAAGTAGCAGGGTACTGTTCCACCCGCACCAGATTCTGGAATCATATAGGTTTGCCCACCATCCTGTATCAAAAATGGATAGGAAAGATGGGTTCCTGTATCCAGGATAACCTTGATATCCGGATTCTTAAAATCCCGTTGAATCCTGATCTGCGACAACAATCCGTAATCAAATTCAGGCCTGAAATCTTCTGCGAGTATGGATATTGTTCCATCCTCACCAACAGCCGCAAAAAAAGGATCAGCCAGGAATCTCATTTCTTTTCCCAGGTCAAGCCATTGAATACCAAAATCGGATCTTTTTTCCCGGATAAATTCCTCCGGGGTAAGAGTTCCAATACCGATACTCCACTGCTTATAATAGAGCTTATCTAATAATTTCTCAATAAAATTCATAACCACATAAAAAATTACTCACTCGTTTCACTGGTTAACTTAAAAATGCGGGAAAGTTTTCTTAACAGCACATATCCATAACTGTAAAAATTATCGCAATCAACCACCTTGCCACCAAAACCAAGCTTAAAATCATTGATGCCCTTTAGTTCCGGATTGTCGCTATCCATTGCAATTCCGCCAAAATCATAAATTTCATAACCTTGACGCTTGAACTCCAGCATATCTTTATAATGCAGTAATTTATTTGCCTTGCCAACCCTGTTTCTCTCAACTGAATCCTCCAGTCTTCGGGTGGCTGAATGGAAAGCCCTGACGATTTTCAGATCATTATCTACAATATAACTATGAGCTGCCAGTACCACGCCATTATAAGATGCAAAGCTTAACCTGAGATGCCTTTTCATTTCTGTCAATCTCTCAGGGGTAACCGTATGTATTTTTTTGTTCCGGGCAAACTGGTTGAAAAATTCAGCAAAAAAGCCAATTTCATCATCTTTAAAATAGCAGGTTACACCTTCCTCTTCTGCCTGCCGAATCTGTTGTCGGTAGGATTTCAAAAAAGCAGCATGAAGAGTTTCCTCTGCTTGCGTCAAGTCAATTTCCAGTGTCCGCGAAATTTCTTTCTGACCGATGATTTGTTTTCCACCGGATTCCTTTACATGGTAATAAACATTTGGCAGTAGGTGGTCAATTGCCGACTGACTTGCTGAAAACCACGAAACCCCAACCGGGATTGCCATGTACTTCACTTTATAACTCGCCATAGATCTTTACTAATTTCTTATTTTGATGATTGGGTAAACTATTATAAATCTTATTCAATTCATTCTCTACTATGAAATAATTAAATCCCTGTTCAATACGATTCTTTCCCAATTTTGCCAGTTCCGTGCGTGCTGACTCATTCTCAAGCAGCCCGACGATAGCATCTGCCAATGGATCCACCTCACGTGCCGGAACAATAACACCTGCCGGTGGATTTCCAAGCAGGAATTCATTTCCACCAACCGAAGTGCAAATTACCGGAAGACCAGCCATCATACTTTCCAGTATGGAAATGGACTGCCCTTCTCCATAAGATGGTGACACCATAACTGTTGCTTCCCCCAGCAATTCAGTTTTTTCTTCCCCGCTGATCCACCCAAGGAATTGGAAATGGTCTTCCAGCCCCAATTGCCGGACCTCTGCCCGCATCAGATCTTCCTGGCCTGTTCCGGCTACCCAAACCATCACTCCCGGTATGGATTTCCTGACCAGCCCAATAGCCCTGACCAGTTCAAAAATCCCTTTTTCCCGGGTAATCCGGCCAATAAAAAGCAGCGTATTCTCTTTCCTTTTTGCCTGACCAACCGGCTTTGTGATAACAGGGTTCGGAAAAATACAACTCCGCTCCATCAAACCAAATTCAGTTACCAGTTCCATCATCGGAGCTGATAATACCAGAATTTTCGAAGCTTTCCTAAAAACATAACGTATAAATGCTTTAGAAAATATACCTGATCCAAAATAAAAACCAGGAAAAGAGGAACTGTGGAGGTGAATGATGACCGGAATCCGGAACAAAGCAGCCAAAACGATGAATACCGACTTTCGCCAGAAACTGGCCTGGGAACTCATATGAACATGGACCATTCTCCAGGATCGGATGTGGCGCAGGAAAAACATTAATGAAAGAAAAAACAGCCTGAATTTCCCCCATTTATTCCCGTCCTCCATGGATGCCAGGAAATGGATATTGGCCCGTGCAAAATAATCCATAGTGAAATATGTTTCAATTACACTGGCCACCCCCCCCTTACTTTTGAATGAGGGGCCGATCCACAAGCCTGTTCCTTTACTGATAGTTTTCATAACACTACGCCTCAATTTTCACGCTACATTATTTACCCAATCGGCCTTTCCCTGAAAAATAAATCCGGCAATTTTCTCACCAAGTACCAGGTTGTCAAAATTTTCTTTCCCGGTCAAATATGCTCTTTTACTGATCTCTTCAGTTAACTCCGGATGGTCGAAGGCCTCTTTCATCTTTTCGGCGAAGGCAGTGACCTCATACCTGTCTGCTATATATGCATTATATCCATTTTTAAAATATGACCTTACCTCACCAAAATCTGTCGTAACAATTGCCCTGGCAGCGGCACAATATTCGCCCAGTTTATGCGGAAATCTTGCTATATCCTGCTGGGTATTACGAAGTGGGATAAGCAATGCATAACTATTTCGGTACAGGTCAACAAGTTCCTGGTACGGTAAAGCAGAAAACAATTTGATCTGGCTGGAATTGGGAGAGTCCTTTATAATTTTCCTGAGTTTATTCATCTGTTGTTCAGGTCCATTGCAAACAAGGTAGAGTTCTGCCTGGTTTACTTGCGACTGTTCATATGACCTGATAACAAATTCAATTATTTCCAGGTAATTGGCACTGGCACAATAAAGGAAGTAGGGTGAACATGTCTTCAGCGGGCCTTCAAATTTGCTGAAATCAACAATAGCCGGAATTTTTAAAAGTTGCTTATGCAGATACCTTTTTCTCACCATGTCATGCAGGAAATCACTAATAACAATGACCCTGTTTGCCAACCCGGCAGAATACTTATCGTACAATCCTTCATCCAACTTTTTTAAGATTCCCTTTGGGATATCCATGGAAGCGTTGTACTCAACTGTATCTATTATGACAGGTAAACCAGCCAGGCTGCCCAAAATACGATACCAGAGCACCTCTGAAAACTTGAGGGTCGTAACCAATAAAGCATGGACATTAGCCTTTCTCTTTTGTCCGAAAATAAACCCTGCCTCCCGGAATAAGCCCAGCAGTTTTTCCCAGTTTCTTCGAAGGAATGAGTCAGGCCGGAAAGCAGAACCAGAAGTATAGACATAGTCAATATTTTCAAACTTCCCGGTCGCGGGCAGGTTTTGTTTTCCTGCCTCGTGAACACCCTTCCTGCAAATTACAGTTACATGGCAACCTGCATGAATCAGCCCGCGTGAAATCTGCTTCTGCCGTTCAACCTGGGCTAATCCGATTGGGAAGCCACTGTACCCGACGTAAAAAACACTGTTTCTGTTCATTTCCTTCAATATTAATTCAAGTTCACGCCAGCAAGGCAGGTGAAGGTGGTTCCTGTTCTGGTTCACTGTAATGTTTGTATGCAACCTGGAAAAGGAAAAAGCAAATAAAGAAAGCAAAGTTGAAAAACACTTCGCTGAATGATAAAATGATGAGACTAAAAAAGGCAACCCAGGAAAGGACCGGATTTATATTGTAAAACCCAGCCATTTTACCAAAGGATCGTTTTACCCCGAAAAAGAAAAACAGGAAAAAGGGTATACCCCACCTGGCTAACTGATCGGTAACCCCATTAATGCGAAAGACAGATTTATCCCAGGTAGCTACCCTGTTTTGGGAATGTGCCCCCCTTCCGAATAACAGGTAAAATGGTTTTTCGGGCAATTCCTTAATATCCAGGTAGGCACTGGACAACCTGGTATTACCAGACAGGAAAATTGCGTCAAATTCAACGTTCTTAACCTCCTTTTCAATTTTCTCGCCAAGAAAATCAAGTTCAGAATACCCATATAAAAACACGCCCATAAAAACTACCAGGGACATTACACGTAAAATGGGATCACGGTAAAGGAGAATATAATATGCGAATATGAAAAGGGAAGCAGCAAGATAAGTGGTGGTAGAAAAAGTGGTAACAATGGCCCCCAGATACAATAAGCCTCTTTTATTAAACACTGTTCCAGCCTGGAAAGAATTATGAATAAGGCCAATTAAAAGGAAAGCGCCATATACAGTGGGTTCCCAAAAGGGTCCGCTGTTTCTGCGCAATCCCTCAAAGGTGGAATTAAAGTTCATTACAATAATGTTCTGCGCTACCTGGTCAAAATCATATACCCTGTTTATCAATGTAAACTTTACAGGGGATACAGCCAATATAATATTCAGGAAAGAAGGAAAAAATAAAATCGGAACAAACAAAACCAGACTGATAATGGCAATCACTTTCAAAACCTTCTGATACACATGAAAAAAACCAGTAGACATTATGGCCACCGCCATGATAGCCTGGAAAAAGTTGAGGAATACATATACAGCGGTTCCCCCGTAATAGGAGCCGAAATATAAATATTGCATAACCAGAATGACCAGAAAGACTAAAGCATATTTAGAGAAATGCAGCAGGTTTATTTTAAGAAAACGGATTCCAAGTAATGCATAAAGGGTTAACCCGATAACAAATACAGAGGCATTGGCTATCAATAAAGGTGAGCCCGAAATTCCGATTAGCCAGATCATAAAAACAACCTGGTAAATCCGCTCAATAGGGGGTAATTTCTGAAATGCTATGGTTTCCGGGTGATTATTCATTTATTCCAGATGCCTGTGGCATTTTTATTAATAATTTTTTCAGTCTGAATATAAAACACGACCGACATCAGCAGATGGATCAGTATATTACTCATAACGACACCCTGAATGCCCCATATCCTGCCAAGAAAAATCGACAGTGGGATATTTACCACTATGCAAATGAGATACATAACCAATTGCAGCCTGATTTTTCCAACCCCATTCAGAAAATAACAATGCGACGCAACCCATGCGTTGCCCAGTACATTAAAAAAAACCACCATCGATAAACTAAATGGTATAGATACCGCATCACCAATCCATAG
Source organism: Flavihumibacter stibioxidans (assembly GCF_014332695.1). GTDB lineage: Bacteria > Bacteroidota > Bacteroidia > Chitinophagales > Chitinophagaceae > Flavihumibacter > Flavihumibacter stibioxidans. The sequence goes on from NZ_MBUA01000001.1 coordinate 755,521, forward strand.
TTTGTACACAACCGGGGAGATCAGTAAAAGCATGGCTGCCCCCAAACTGACAATCATCCAGAACTTCCTTATTTTTTTAACTACACTTCTGATCCATACAAAATCATCTTTTGCGTAGGCATCGGTAAATGCACTCCAGAATGGGGTGATCGCAATAGTGAGCAAAATGGTTACAACTGAAAACAGTTTATACGCGATATTGAATGTTGTGACCTCTTCGGGTCCCATCAATTGTGTAATTATGATATTGCTGGTTTGGTACAATACAATAACACCCAGTTGAATAACGAAGAAAAAACCTCCCAGCCCGAGGAGTTGTCTGGCATTGGAAAGGTCAATATATTTAAAGGATGGCGCTATTGCCTTCAACCTGCCTGAATAGAGAAAGAAGCCTGCAATCAGAAGAACCAGAGGAGGGAGTCCTGTTAATACCAGGACAAGATAAAAGAGGGAACCTTCAGTGAACCTGGACAATAGAAAAATTGCCGTAGCAGAACCCATTTGTCCGAGAAATAAAATGAATGAAACGCTGGCAGATTCCTGCCGGGCGGTAAGTACCACATTGATTAACTGTACAATAAACTGAACACAGAACAGGTAAAACAGCCATTGAACAATAAAGCCAAGGTTCAGCCCAGGTTCATTCACATTCAAGACTTTATTCCAGTTAATATGGGGATTTATAAAACTAAAAATCAGCGCGGCAAGAACAGCAATTGCCATCACTAATACATACGTTGTGCTGACGTATTTTTTTGCGTTATCATAATCATCAAGGGCTATGGCAGTGGCGAGTTTATTTCTGAGCCCGTTCCCTAAACCAATATCCATAAAACTGAACCAACCGATTATTGAACTAAGCGTCAGCCACATGCCATATTGAACCTTATTGATATATCCGATGGTAATCGGAACGATTACAAATCCGACCAATACACTAAGTCCTTTGATAAGGAATGAGTAAAGTACATTTCTTTTTACGGTCAGTGAGCGCTCGCTGCCTTTGATAAAATAATTCCGTATGACCCCAGATAACTGCTTCATCATTTTGTGGTTTCAGTAATAACACATACGGCTACGCCGCCTCAGTCACATTTCAGGTACCAAGCACAATATCAAGTATGCGCACATGCACAACATATAGGGTGTACTTCAATACTAATCAGAATTAAGGTCATAGCCATATCCCAGACCGTCACCATACCCTTTCACCGCAAATCCACGTTTCCCGATGCCATTGAATACAATGGCAGGAGAATTCAGGCCATTCGCATCCTGCCGGTTCGCAAATGCGACCAGAGCTGTCTTAGGTGTAACACCATGACGGACTACCAACAGGCTCTTATCGCAATAAGTTGCAATTCTCCTGTCATTTGCGTTTCGGCTCAACGGCCCTGAACAGAAAATAACTCCATCAAAACTGTTCCTCAAATCAGCAAAAAGATTTTCTACAAACTGGTGATCAGGAAACAAATCAGAATTCTCAGATGATGTGCCAAATGGCATAATATATAGTTGTGCATTTTCAGCAGACCGGTAAACCGTATCCTGTACAGAAAGCCTGGAACTGATCAGGTCTGTATATCCCTTTTTTCCTTGCAGGGAAAAATGATTCGTAATAGTCTGTTTGTTGCTGTCAAGGTCAACGATGAGTACCTTTTTCCCCGCTAGCGCCATACTGCTTGCCAGGTTTAGCCCGACAAAGGCCTTACCTTCCTTTTTTACAAAGGAAGTGATAAATATAATTTTATCGTTTTGTGAGCCATTATTGTAAAACAACTGGTTTCGGATTGACCGGAACTGTTCAGCTACCTTGCCACTGGCACCTTTTTCAAACACCTGTAAATTTGATTTACGATTCTGGAAAACCTCACCAATAACGGGTATGCTTGTAATTGCTTCTATTTCCTTCCTGAAAAGCACATTCTTATTCATGCCTTCGCGATACTCTACGAAGAGCAAACCCAACAGAAAAGCCCCGATAAGGCTTCCCGCATAAATAAATAACTTTTTGGGGCTGACAGCCTTTACAGAAGCTTCAGCCAGGTCAATGATCCTTGAGTCGGGATTGGTTGTGGCATAAGACAATGCCGCTTCCTCACGTCTTTGAAGCAGGAAAGAATATATCTGGTTTTTGATGGATTGCTGGCGGCTGATTTCAATAAGCTGTTTTTCCTTGTGCGGAATAGTACTCAGCATAGACATGTAACGGTTGCCGGTACTTTCCAGTTTATTCCGGTTGATGGCCAAAGAAGTCCGCTGGTTCTGGATCATTTCGGAAATGGTAGGTCTGAGCGTGGCAATCTGTTCAGATAAGGAACTCAAAATAGGACTGTTTTCCCCGGTAGTTTTTTTCAGTTTGTCATACTGGAACTGGGCATCATTCAATCTGTCAAGCATCTGGCTAAGGCTTGGATCATCAACCCCCAATGCAGAAGGTATCATACCGCTTCCGATCTGCTTTGAACTGACATATTTTTCCACTTCATCCAGAACAGCCATTTTAATATTCACATCCTGGATCTGCCTGTCGTACTGGCCAACATTTTCAAGGTAGAGTTTACCCTGCGCACTGATATCGACTATACCTGCCGTTGACCGGTATCGCTCGATAGCATTTTCAACAGAATCCAGCTGACCAGATACATATTGAAGCCGGTTTTCAACAGATGCAAGAATATTCCCAGCAAGAAGGTTCTTCTCCTCGATTTCCGCCTGAACATATAACCTGATTAATTCATTTATGATCTGCTTTCCACGTTCCGGTTCGCTATCATTGAGACTTATTTCCACTACCGATGCAAGTCGGTTTACAGGATTTACATGGAGGCTTTTAGCCAATCCTTCTTCAACTTTCCTGATATCTATTAATGAAAAACTATAGGTATGTTGCCCGGGCTTGGAAACATAGCTGGTATTACTCAGAAAACTTAATTCACCCCAGGGTGTTTTTACAACCTGGTTCAACGGATAATTTTTACCCTGTATAGTCAATTGCCGGGTATTTTCATCAAACACGGCTGTAATATTATCCTGGTCAGTAATTTTTTCAGGCATTGCAGCCTGTATCCTGAAGGGTGCCGTTTGAAAAGCTGATACTTTCCTGGATTGCTCATGCCTGAAGATCGGCGCATACAGGTAAAGGTTCTTCACAACCTTTCTGATCAGCGTTCTGGATTGTATAACTTCAATTTCATTTTCCACAATAGTATTGGCCTTGAATACATCGAGGGCTTCTATCATTTTCGACTCATCAATCCCTTTCTGTTCATCCTTAATAAGGATCCTTGCTTTTACTTCATAGCTTTTTTCAGCCCATTGCCCATACATATAGGCCAATGCAAGACAAAGTGCACCAAGCAATATGAATACCGGCCAATACGGAGCGTATTTCTGGATAATAGCCTTCACAAATGCATCATCTTTGCGGGAATTGGGCATATTCTGTTTCTGATCTGTGACCATATAAATTGTTTTGTAATGGGGTAAATTATCGCAGGATCCTGTCCACAACTATTGCGGCGAAAGTCAGGCTGCTTATAAGAATAGGCAACAACTGGTCTCCCCTGCTGGTACTTTTAACCTTAGCCCGGTTTGATTCCACATATACCACATCATTTGATTTCAGATAATAAAACGGAGACCTGAAAATTTCATCGGAATTCAGATTGAGGTGCCTGATGATTTTTTTCCCTTCTTCTTCCCGTATCACCATTACGTTATCCCTTTTCGCATAAAGGGTAAGGTCACCAGCAAAGCCGACGGCTTCCAGAATAGAAATTTTTTCATTGGGCACAGTGACCACACCAGGCCTTCCGACTTCGCCCAAAACTGTAACCCTGAAATTCATAATTCGTGTAATTACGATGGGATCAACCAGTAATTTTTTTCGCAGTATTTCAGCCCGGATTGTATCAGTCACCTGTTTTTTGGTAAGTCCCAAAACATTAACATCACCAATAACCGGAAAGGTAATATTGCCCTCCTGGTTTACGAGATAACCGGATACCTGTTCAATACTGGCAACAATATTGGTACTGGGTACACTTGTAATGGGAGAATTGAAAATTGCACTGGCTTCGGGGTTCAGGCTGCTTACGGAAATACTCAGGACATCACCCTTTCTGATAACAGGATCAAAACTCATGGCCAGATTCCTGAACTCTGTGTCTGGCAATCCATTGAAATATCTTGCTTTTTCAGGGCTTGCACAGGATGCCAGCATAATACATGCATAAACACCACAGGTAAAAGCAATTAATTTTATTTTCATAATCAGTCATTGATGACCTTCGGGTGCCAGAATTCTGTAAAACGAATCAATAAGAATGGCAAAACAAAAGTGTACGAAAATTCAAATTTTCATAAGCACCTGATTGTCAAGGGTTAATGGTTTTTTTAATGAAGGGGCTGAAACAAAATCCCCAACGAACAAATATAATTATCAATTAATGAAATACGAAATCCCCGGTTAATTAAATAATCGTAAAGCTCCCAGCCCTACTCAGTTTTTTTACCAGGAAAAACAACATCAGAACGAAAGGATTCAAGAATTATTTTAATATGAAATGATAACCTGGTGAAGAATTTAAAAGTCCTATATATCAACTTGAACATTAATTACGTTTATGGATTGTTGAAAACCCTGTGGATTACCCTTGAAAACATTTTCCTGTTTTGGCATGGAACTTGTATGTTTTGATCCGTATTAAATCCAATGTTGTATGAACAAATCTGTACCCAACCCTGGGATAGGAATGTCAAATACTGTAAGAAGGCGATCTGCTATACAGTATATCAATTCCTCCCACTACCCTCCTCCTTCACGCATCCATTCGATGCATTTTCATTATCAGAATTTTGGTTTATCGGTCAGTAATGCTAACCGGAAATTATCAGGAGCCAGTAATGGCGGTAATGCCGTTTCAGCAAATAGCCTGGCGGGCAACAAACGCATGCATTGCGATATTATTATGCCCATAACCCCTTGATATATCAAATATTTCAAAAAATTCTGATATAAATAACCTAAAACTTCAGGCAGAAGCATGGTTTAATCCGAATCCGGTTACACCGGTTGATTTTTAACTGTTGAAGCAGGTCAATCCTGCAAAAATGAATTGAGGCGATTATTTAAAAATCCAAGCACCATGAAAACATTAGTAGCTGTATTAATGCTGATGCTCCCCTTTTTTGGAAACGCGCAGACCTGGCGGGCCTTTTCCATGAGCGACAGCAACCCGGAAACGGGATTCCAGGGCACCAAAGAATGTTGTTCCGTTAGTTTCCAGGCGGAAACATCAATCAAACGATTTGGCAAAACGGCTTTAAGGATTGAACTAAACAAAACAGACCCATCCCCCACAGACGGAAGCGGAAGCAAGCGAGCAGAAAAATATTATAATTACGGATCAACAAAAACAGCACAGAATGCTAATCTCAGGTGGTATGCATTCAGCATGTTCAGCCCAGCTGCCACCAATGCATCGGATCCGGCAGAAGAGATTCGCTTTCAATTACACAGCAATGTTGGCTCTCCCGTTTGTGCACTGGAATTAAAAAGCGGTACCTGGAGAATTGCCAGGAGGAATTCATCGGGAGTTACCTACACAAATATTGCACCCATCAACTATGATGTATGGGAAGATTGGGTTTTCTATTTTGATGAATCACAGGGAACAGACGGCTCCATCAAAGTATGGCGTAACGATGTTCTACTGTATACTTTTACCGGAACGACCAACTACAGTAATTCCACCGCCATCTATCCCTATCCCAATATTGGAATTTACAAGTGGCCATGGTCAGGCACCTGGAATCCTGCCAGTACTGCAACCAAAAGGGTATTTTATGTAGATTCTGTTTTTTACGGCACATCAGCGGCCACCTATGAAAATATGGATGTAACGCCCGCAGGTTCAACACCGCCCCCAACAGATGTCAACCAGGCACCCACATCAAATGCCGGAAGTGACCTGGTTATTACACTACCAACCAATTCAGCTACTCTTAATGGCAGTAAATCTGCTGACAGCGATGGAACCATCGCATCTTACAAATGGTCCCAGGTTTCAGGTCCTTCTGCTGCGGTTCTGACAAATGGCTCCAGTTCTACTGCCACGGCTTCAGGACTCCTGGCGGGGACTTATGTTTTCAGGCTGACTGTAACAGATAATAATGGCGCTACGGCCACTGATGATGTTTCCGTTACAGTTGTGCAAAACACTTCTGCGGGCAATCAGGCTCCAGTCGCCAATGCCGGTACCAACAAAACAGTAACGCTCCCAACCAACAGTACATCCCTAAGTGCATCAGGTTCAAATGACCCAGATGGCAGTATTACCGCATACCGCTGGACTCAAACTTCCGGGCCCAGCAGTTCGACATTGACAAATGCTTCCACGGTAAATCTGACAGTAGGTGGATTAATCCAGGGTACCTATACCTACCGGTTAACTGTAACCGATAATCTTGGTGCAACCGGTACAGCAACGGTTTCCGTTACCGTCAATGCTGCCACCACCACAAATCAGGCACCTTCGGCCGATGCAGGTAGTGCCAAAACTATTACACTTCCCACAAACAGTGTTTCATTAAGCGGAAGTGGCTCTACCGATTCGGATGGAACAATTGCATCCTACAGGTGGTCACAGGTATCCGGTCCCAATACGGCAACACTTACCAATGCCACTTCTGTAACGACTACCGCATCAAATCTTATTCAGGGAACCTATAGCTTTCGTCTTACGGTTACCGACAATAGCGGAGCCAGTTCATCAGCAACAGTTTCCGTGACTGTAAATGCCGACGCCACTGCTACCAACCAGGCACCTGTGGCCAATGCAGGCAGCGCAAAGACGATAACACTTCCATCGAACAGTGTCTCCTTGACAGGAAGTGCCTCAACCGATTCTGATGGAACAATTGCATCGTATAGGTGGACCCAGGTATCCGGTCCTAATACAGCAACACTTACCAATGCCACATATGCAACAGCTACAGCATCAAATCTCATCCAGGGAATCTACAGCTTTCGGCTCACTGTTACCGACAATGACGGCGCCAGTGGTTCTGCGACCGTTTCCATTACGGTAAATGCTGCCGCCACATCCACCACTAATAAAGCACCCGTTGCCAACGCGGGTTCAAATAAATCAATCAGGCTCCCAACTAGTTCAGTATCATTAAGCGGTGCTGCTTCTTTTGATCCTGATGGGAGCATCAAGTCCTATAAATGGACCCAAACCTGCGGCCCATCCACTGTTACTTTTTCCAGCACCATGTACCCCAACATAACAGTGTACAAGCTGAAGGAGGGAACGTACTGCTTTAAGCTCCAGGTTTGGGACAACAGCGGGGCAACTGCTTCAGCCACTGTATCTGTAATTGTTTATCCGGCACTGGCATCAGTTAAACAGGCTCCTATAGCCGTAACCAGTGGCAAACAAACGGTTGTTGAAGGCACCGCCGGTATCCTGACAGGAAAAGGATCATACGACCCTGATGGCGTGATTTCAACTTACAGCTGGATTCAGGAAAGCGGTCCGTCTGCTGCAACAATTGCTGATTCAACTGCTGATTCAACCACGGTATCCAACCTGAAACCAGGTACTTATAATTTCCAGTTGATAGTAACAGACAATGACGGATTAACTGGCACAGCCACTCATATCATTGAAGTAATTGCGGCTCCGGAACCACCGAACGCAGCGCCAATAATTGTTCTGCCCGACACCATCATGGTAGACGCGCAGTACGATACCGTGCGGCTTGATGCAAGTAACTCATATGATACAGATGGCCAGATCCTGAAATATCAGTGGAAACTGGTAAATGGTCCTGCCAACGCTGTCATAAGTAACCCCAATGCTGCTGCCACTACAGTTAGTAAACTGAAACCAGGCGCCGTTTATATTTACCAGGTAATTGCAGTTGACAATGATGGAGCAAGCAGTAAAAAACAATTGACGGTTACTGTTGCCTCCAGGAACAGTAATGATGCAGTTACAGTTATGAGCACCTATCCAAACCCGACCAGGTCCACCTTCACGCTAAGACTGGACGATAATGTTACTGGTCAGGGATCGGTGAATATTTATGATATGAGTGGTGTAGTGGTTTACCAGGACAAACTGGTGAAGAATTCCACCAGCCTGATAAAAAGTTATAACATTTCCGATTTAAAGGCAGGCACTTATATTGTATATGTGAAATTTGAAGACGCACCGATGGTTACCAGAAAGATTCAGAAACTCTGATCAACCGGATACTAATTATAAAAAAGAAAACGGCTGCCCCAAAAGGCAGCCGTTTTCTTTTTTATAAAAGCTCAGATTATTTTTTAATCACTTTGGACTGGTACACTTCATATCCTGTTTGAATTCTGACAAAATAGACACCGGGTTTTACATCAAGCAATTCTCCCGCAGAAAATGAATTAGCACCTTTTTGCAGTTGTAGTTTGCTTTGCGACACCACCCGTCCTGCAAGGTCAATAATCTGGATATTCGCCAAACCACCTTCTTTCAGGGTAACCTGCATATTGGCACTATTGGTAACAGGATTCGGGAAGATGTTCATTCCAGGCGTCTTACTTTGCCTGTTTAGAACCACAACGACATGGCTGGTAATTTCACGACTGTTATTGTCAATAGCCCTGATACGGTAAAAATTCTTTACCACATTCGGCTTGTTATCAATAAACTTATACGTAACTACTCCGGCATTCCCGTTTGAATAAATGGATTTAATATTCGAAAATGACCTGCCGTCATCACTGCGTTCTACTTCGAATTCATAAAATTCAGTGTTATTATCAACTTCAAAAGTGATTTCGTTTGCAGCACCGGTTTGGCGAACCCTTAACTTAAGCGGATCAACAGGTAAAGCGCCCAACCCGATTCCAACCTGGTCAAACAACATCATCCCAATGCCATTTCCATTTACAATTGCAGGGGATGCCGTAGAACCATAATGGTCATAATATGAAATGGAAGTTGGATTAGTTGTGGTACCAACAGCAGGAGTATAATCCAGAATAATTCTATTGTCAACGAGGGCCAGGTTGGTAATATTATAACCTCCACCGGATCCATGTAACTCAAAATTTGCCCTGTTTGCAGTTGAAGAACCAACCAGACTGTAAACATCCGTTGATTTGGAAAAATACAAAGTAACCTGATCGGCAAGTCCGGCTCCCGCACCACTGACCGCTATCCTTGTAAATTCAATATAATTTGGATCCGGTGCAGTAGTATTAGGCAGTTCAGGTTGCCCGTATAAATCCGTCCTGACAAGGTGGAAGGCTCTTTCTCCCAGCAGTTTATACCCATTATCATAACCAAAATGACAATAGCTGTATCCGGTACTACCAGGAGGTGGTGGGAATGAGAATTCCTCCAGCTGGGGCAAATTGGTTGTTGAAATCAGTCTTGCAAAACCGGGATTGGCTTTCACATATTCCAATTCTGCCTGCTCTATCATGGCGGCCATATATGGAGTGGCTGCACAACCGGAACGGATCTGGAACATGTAGAGATACTGAGCGGAAGGAAAGTCAGTTTTCCAGTCAGTCCACATTTTGTTTAGGTGTGAGAGGTATAATGATTTTGTCATACCAGGCTCAAATGCATCGTTTTCTCCCTGGTACCAGAATATTGCCTTAATCTGGTTGGTCAATCCTGCAGACTGAACCCTGTGCAATAATCTGCCGTAATTTGTATTCAGATTGGTCGGATTCTGGTCATCCCGCATGAAATAGGTGATATCCTCCGCATAATGCGAACCATTCAGTATACAAACAGGAACCCCATAAGTATCAACGATCTGGCCTGCCAGGCGCATGGCCCACTGGCCAACATTATACTGGATATTCCAGGCTGCATCGCCCTTTCCTTCTCCCCAGGAATAAACATAGCTTTCAGGAGTAGCCAGTTTATAGCGGTCGTAGGAGCGGATAAACTTTCTATTTTTTGCAGTATCAGAAGTACCGGGATTTTCAGGCCGCTTTTTGGCTTCGGCATTGGATTGCCCCTGGACGATAAAGATGTCCCCGGCCACTACATTTGTAATTGTTTTTAAATAATCAAATCCCTTTCTCAGAATAAATGCATAGCTGAATAATCCGGCATCGATGTTATAGGTAAAATCAAATGCTGAACCATTTGTAATTGGAGTCGTGTTAATTGCAATTGTTTCCAGTGTTTCCCCCGAATCATTATAATCACCATCGGCATTAAGGTCTTTGTAAACAATTAAACTTGGATTGCTAACAGTTGTGTTAAATGTCCCTTTGAATCTAACAGTGCCCTTGTTTGATGCATTTCTCGGATAGAGCTGGTTATTCATCGGCCATTGTTCCCAGGTTCCCCAGGTTTCAGTCACTTGTGCTGATGCAGCAGTAAATAGTAGGGATAGCCAACAGACCCATAGGCATCTCACTACATAGCGGTACGTAAAATTTGAATTCATTTCTCCCTTTCTTTTTGTGTTTCAATAGGCCAACCAGAGAGGAAATTCAGAAGGGATAATGGAGAATCAGGTGGAGGCTTTTAAGGGATAAAGGAAAAGGCTTAATATTTCACTGTGTATCTGAGTCAAAAATATATCTTTTCCTGAGAAATTAAAATACTGTGCATAAACAATTTTGTTTTCGCTAAAACCACCACAAAAAATATATTAAATACCTGCACAATTGCTTAGATATCAACATTATAAATAGTACATGATTCAGCGTTTTAACTTCGACTTTCCCACAAAGAAACGGCCTTCCCTGCTTTTGCAGAAAAGGCCGCTCTATATAATCCTCTTTTATATCAATATCCCATATCACCCATTCCGCCACCCGGCATAGCAGGCGCGTCTTCTTTCTTAGGCTTGTCGGCGATCACACATTCGGTGGTCAGCAACATTCCGGCAATAGAAGCTGCATGCTCAAGGGCAACACGACCTACTTTGGTAGGATCGATTACACCTGCCTTCAGGAGGTTCTCGAAATTCTCCGTGCGGGCATTGAAACCGAAGTCACCCTTGCCTTCGCGGATCCTGTTCACGATAACACTTCCTTCCAGTCCGGCATTCTCCACAATGGTGCGGATGGGGGCTTCCAACGCACGGCGTACAATCTGGGCACCCAGTTTCTCGTCTTCATTGCTGCTGCGGAAACCGTCCAGTGCACTGATCGCACGGATGAACGCAGTACCACCACCAGGAACGATACCTTCTTCTACTGCTGCACGTGTAGCATGCAGGGCATCGTCAACGCGGTCTTTCTTCTCCTTCATTTCCACTTCAGTAGCAGCACCAATATTGAGTACGGCCACACCACCACTCAATTTGGCCAAACGCTCCTGCAACTTCTCACGATCGTAATCGGAAGTAGTTGATTCAATCTGCGCTTTGATCTGGTTGATACGTGCAGTGATATCTTCTTTCTTACCCTTACCACCTACGATAACGGTATTGTCTTTGTCAATGGTGATGGAAGATGCCTGTCCGAGATAACTCAGGTCTGCATTCTCCAGTTTGAAACCCTGCTCTTCGGAGATCACCACACCCTTGGTCAGGATGGCAATGTCCTGCAGCATTTCCTTGCGACGGTCACCAAAGCCGGGAGCTTTTACAGCAGCCACTTTCAGCGTACCACGCAGTTTGTTTACCACCAGTGTTGCCAGTGCTTCTCCTTCGAGGTCTTCAGCAATGATTACCAGTGGACGGCCACCCTGGGCAACTTTCTCAAGGATATGCAGGATATCCTTCATGGCACTGATCTTCTTGTCGTAGATCAGGATAAACGGATTCTGCAGCTCAGCCTCCATTTTCTCGCTGTTGGTTACAAAGTAAGGAGAGATATAACCACGGTCAAACTGCATACCTTCTACCACTTCTACAGTTGTATCGGTACCTTTTGCCTCTTCCACAGTGATCACACCATCCTTGCCAACTTTCGCCATCGCTTCAGCGATCAACTTACCGATTGCCGGATCGTTGTTGGCAGAAATTGTAGCAACGGCCTCTATTTTCTTGGAATCGTTACCTACTGTCTGGCTCTGCTCTTTCAGTGCTGCGATTACTTTTTCAACAGCCTTGTCAATACCACGCTTCAGGTCCATCGGATTTGCACCTGCAGCTACGTTTTTCAGGCCTTCTGTGATAATGGCCTGGGCCAGAACGGTTGCAGTAGTGGTACCATCACCTGCTACGTCAGCAGTTTTGCTGGCAACTTCTTTTACCATCTGGGCACCCATGTTCTCAATGGGATCTTCCAGTTCAATCTCCTTAGCAACGGTCACACCGTCTTTGGTAACCTGGGGTGCACCGAATTTCTTTTCAATTACCACGTTACGACCCTTGGGTCCGAGGGTAACTTTCACCGCATTGGCGAGGGTATCAACACCCTTTTTCATCTTGTTTCTAGCATCAATATCGAAGAATATTTGCTTTGCCATGGTATAAGTCTTAATTGTTTTGATTAATTGTTAAACGATTGCCAGGATATCACTTTCGCGCATGATAAGGTAATCACCGCCTTCCACCTGCAATTCTGTACCTGCATATTTACCATACAGAACAGTATCGCCAACTTTTACTGTCATTGGCTCATCCTTTTTTCCGGTACCCGCGGCAACGATAGTGCCACGCTGGGGTTTTTCTTTGGCAGTGTCGGGGATAATGATCCCGCCTGCGGTCTTCTCTTCAGCAGGGGCTGGTTTAACAACCACCCTGTCATGCAAAGGAGTAATGTTCAACTTCTTAGCCATTTTATTTGGTTTTTATTAAGTGAGTAATGATTTTGGAGCAATCGCCCCCAAAGGCGAGCAAAACTAAACGAATTATATGCCAATTCAGCATTTGACCTGTTTTAAGGTCAATTTTGCAGTTTGCCGGCTGATTTCCTGCTCTACTGCAGAAAATTCCACTGACGATCCCGTCAATTCCGTGTCAATTTTTCAGCCCTATTGCATCTTCGGCAGTCGTTTTGTATGTTTGAGGCCTATCCGATCCATACCATGAAATACATACTTACGGCAATGACTGCCATTTTGCTGTTATCCTGCAGCAAATCAAATGAAGTTCCCCTCCAGGTTACGGAGGAAAAAACCGCCAGTATCCAGACATGGCGTTATGCCTGCGGCCCTGCATGCGACGCGGCTGCATGGGTTCTGGTGCTTACCGATGGCAGCAGCTTTGAAGCTGCAAACCTTCCTGAACCCTTTCATAGCCAAAACCAGGATGTACTGGTCAGGTTCAATAAAACAGGAAAGAGAAATACGGGCTATTCCGGAACAGGCCTGGAACTGGTTACCATCCTGGGCATCAGGAAAAAATAAACTCCCTGCCCCACACCTGCCAATACCTTCTTAATTATAACAGGCAGAGTTTGGTCACTGCCCCTAAATCCTGTAGATTTGCCGGCTCAACAAAGCTCTTGCAGGTATGATCAGCAGACGAATTATCCGGGTTAAAGTAATGCAAACCCTTTATGCTCTGGACGCATTGGAACAGTCCACCCCACCCGGAGAACCCGTAAAACTTTTACAGAAACAATTTGACCTTACCCGCCAGCTGCTGGTTTCTGTCATCCATTTCCTGACAGAAATTTTGCGATATGCTGAAACAGATTCCCGCAACCGTGCCAATAAACACCTGCCTTCAGCAGAAGACCTGGAAGTAAATACCAAGATTGCCGGCAACAACCTGCTCTGGAAAATCATGGAAGACCTTTCCCTCCAGAAAGCTATCAGGGAAGACAATATAGACAGGTACTCAGATAAGGAACTGGTCCGTAAAATATATCACCAACTGGTTGATACCAGCGAATACAAAACCTATATCACTGAACAAAGCAGGGATTCGAAAGCGGAGAAAGCTATCATTGACTTCATCTACTCCAACCTGATGATCACCAATGAGGCATTCACCAGTCACATGGAGGAAAACTTCAACAACTGGGACGATGATTGCGAAATGATCAACCTGCTGGTACAGAATTATCTGAACAAACCCGGCACCTACAATTTCCAGGAGATCCTGAGCCCCGAAAAATGGGAATTCGCCAAAGGCTTGCTGAAAACTGTTCTGGAGAAAAAAGAAATCACCCTTGACATGATCAAGCCCAAATTAAAGAACTGGGATCCGGACAGGATCGCAACCCTGGATATGATACTCATGCAAATGGGTGTTTGTGAATTCCTGTATTTTGAGACCATCCCGCCCAAGGTTACCATCAACGAATATATAGACCTGGCGAAGGAATACAGCACGCCACAAAGCGGACAGTTTGTAAATGGTATCCTCGATAATATTCATAAGGATCTTGCCCAGGGCAACCAATTGCATAAAATCAGTTTCAAAAAATAAAATCCGGAAAATGCGCAAATTATTTTTTCTTGTGCTGGCTGCAGCCATCGTATCCTGTCAAAATAGTGAGAATAAGGAAAACACCGGCGGCCAGGAAAGCACTGCTGTCCCGGGGCCTGTGCCCGACCAGTCTGACATGGTGGACAGCAGCCAGTTTACCAGTATTGAATGGCTGGATTCTGACAAAGATTACGGAAAGGTAAATGAAGGCCAGAAAGTTGAAGTTGCTTTCCGGTTCAGGAACAGTGGTGATAAACCCCTGGTCATTTTTTCGGTTACACCTACCTGTGGCTGCACTGCGGCCGAACCTCCCAAGGAACCCATACTGCCGGGCCAGGAAGGAGTGATTAAAGGTGCGTTCGACAGCAACGGCAGGATCGGCACAAACAACAAAACAATCCATGTAAGGGCCAACACTAAAAACAGCATGGACCATAACCTTAATTTTAAGGTAGAAGTGGAGAAGAAGAAGTAAACCAGTTTATCAATTATTTTAGCATATCAAATAACAAACAATGACCAATTTATTTTTCCTGCAGGCAGCCGGTGGTTCGGGTGCTACGTTTCAATTAGTTCTCCTGGGTGGTATGATCCTCGTATTCTGGTTGTTCATGATCCGTCCCCAGGCCAAAAAAGCCAAAATGGCCAAGCAGTTCCAGGAAAACATGCAAAAAGGAGATAAGATCGTTACCATCGCCGGTATCCATGGTATCGTAAACAAGGTTAATGAAGATGGTACCATCAACCTGGAAACCAGTCCGGGCAGCTACATGAAAATTGAAAAATCTGCTATCTCCCTCGAGTGGACACAGAACATCAACAAATCTGCAGCAGCTGTTGCTGACAAAAAATAAATGCTCAGAGTAGGCATTACAGGCGGTATCGGTAGTGGTAAATCTATTGTTGCCAGGGTTTTCGCAAACCTTGGCATCCCTGTTTATAACGCTGATACCGCCGCTAAACGACTGATGGAGTCCGACCCCGGACTCATTGATTCCATCAAAAAAACATTTGGCAATGAAGCCTACTCCGGGAATAAACTTAACCGGTCTTTTATTGCCGGTATTGTTTTCAGGGACAAACAGAAACTCCGGGAACTTAACGAGCTCGTCCATCCGGTTACCATCCTCGATGGCGAAACCTGGATGAAGCAACAATCCTCTCCTTACGCGTTAAAAGAAGCTGCCCTGATTTTTGAATCAGGAGCACAGGCACAACTTGATCTTGTAATCGGCGTTAGCGCTCCCCTGCACCTGCGTATTCACCGGGTGATGCAAAGGGACAATATCAGCAGGGAAGAAGTTTTGAAAAGAATGGATAACCAGATCAGTGATACGATCAAAATGCGGTTATGCGACTACGTTATTACCAATGATGATATCCAGCTGGTACTGCCGCAGGTGCTCAAAGTTCATGAAACGATCCTCGCCAAAGCGGAAGAAAAAATATGAAGATGTGAAGCATTTCTGCCCCACATCCCCACATCAGTAATTATTTCAGTTTTGCCAACGCTTCTTTGATCCTTTTCATCCCCTCTTCAATCTTAGGCAGACTGTTGGTATAGGCGATCCTGATGCATTTGTCTTCACCAAATGCCTTACCTGTAACTGTTGTGACATGGGCATTTTCCAGGATGTAAAAACAAAGCTCATCTGAATTATTCACCGTAGTTGTTCCGTCGGATTTTCCGAAATAGCAGGATACATCCGGAAATACGTAGAATGCACCGTCGGGCTCAATGCAGGTTACTCCGGGTAATTCCGCCAGTAATTTCATCATTACTTTTTTACGCTGCTCAAACTCCTTCACCATCGCCTTGCTGGGTGCCAGGTCGGTGGTCAGTGCAGTAATGGCAGCACGCTGTGTAACCGCATTCGCACCACTGGTTATCTGTCCCTGGATCTTTTCACAGGCCTTCACGATTTCAGGTGCTCCCGCGATATAACCCAAACGGTAACCCGTCATAGCAAAACCTTTGCTGAGACCGTTGATGATGATCACCCTGTCTTTGATATCCTCAAACTGGGCGATGCTTTCATGCTTACCGCTATAATTGATGTATTCATAGATTTCATCACTCATGATATACACCTGCGGATGCTTGCGGAAAACTTCAGCCAGTGCGGCCAATTCGTCCCTGCTGTATACCGCGCCTGTAGGATTACAGGGAGATGAAAACATGAACAGTTTTGTATTCGGCGTGATGGCAGCTTCCACTTCCGCGGCACTTACCTTGTAGCCGGCTTCAGCTTTGGTCCTGATCATTACGGGCACACCTTCAGACATCTTTACAATCTCGGAATAGGAAACCCAGTATGGAGTCGGAATGATTACCTCATCCCCATTATCAATAAGCGCCATGATGAGGTTGGCGATACTCTGCTTGGCACCGGTTGAAACCAGAATATTCTCCGGTTTATAATCCAGGTTATTATCTCTTTTTAATTTGGTACAAACTGCTTCCCTCAGTTCTGGATAACCGGCTACTGGTGCATAATGGCTCCAGTTTTCATCAACAGCAACTTTGGCAGCGACCTTGATGTGTTCCGGCGTATCGAAGTCGGGTTCTCCAAGGCTCAGGTCGATGACATCAAATCCTTTTGCACGCAGTTCACGGCCCATCTTGGCCATCCGGAGCGTTTCCGGTTCGCTGAAACGCTGTAATCGCGATGATAATGACATTTCGTGTTTAAAATTGGTTGGTTCTATAATCGAATGCTTGACAATCTGTAAAATTAACGAAATGAGGTTTTCCGGCCAGCATCAATTTTTATTTTACCTGGTGTGCCAGGAATAATATGCCAGGTGCCTTCACTCCCACTCCCCCGGTTTCCCCGGTGGCTATGAAGGAGTATAAGCCCCTGCCGGTTAAATCAAGATTCCCCTCCGCCAGCAAGCTGCCATTTGCGGAAAACATCTCATAGCGCCAGTTTCCCGGATTTACCTTCACGCCAAAAGATTCACTCGCCGAACCGGTTCTCCCAATGTAGGGCTGCCGCTGGGCCAGCTGAACGGTATCTTCAGGGTTAACCAGCCAGATACTGATTGAATCCATCCCTGCCACGCAATTGATGAACCGGGCTTTGGCAATGGTATCAACCGGTTCAGGCTTGTCTTCAACAATCATCCAGGGCGACTGGCCATTCAATGCTGTATCAAAATGTATCAGCGTATAATAGCCTCCGGCCTTCCAGTGTAAGAATTTTTGTTCAGCAGGTATTACTGAGCCGCTTTGCCAGGCAGTGGCCCTTACTCCAGGTCTGGCAGCCAGGTAAGCATCGGCTGGAGTACCGCCGGCAGCACCAAAAACGATTCCCTGTTCATTCAGTCCTTGCCCATCCAGCAAAAGCGTTAATGGTTCACTGTCCAGGGCCGCATTGATGATGGCGATTCCTGTCTTTGGGCCATCACCTGTTTCATCCTTTTGTTTCAGGCAGGACGAAAGCATAATTGCGCCAAGTAATAATGCCATCCCCCCGTTAAAATATTTCTTCATATCATATTATCATTTTTACCACTGGATACAGAATTCAGCTGGATTTGACTTCGGGTGCCGCCAGGGCCCGGTTCGAATTTATAAACTGCCCAGGCCATACCGGTCAGGAAATACCAGGCATTTCCAATTTTATTGATACTGGGGAAATTGTCGGGTGCAATTTCTGACTTTTTATCGCTGCCATAACAGATAAACTTCACATAATTATCCCAAAAAGCGGTGATTTTATGGTCCAATAATCTTTTACAGTGAGGTTAGGGGTGCTTGCCGGGCATTTTGGTTACCGGATATGTCCGCCTATGCCCTGGGCTCCCCTTTTTAGCCGCCCCGGGAATCATTGGCTGATTCTATTCCGATGGTGGCACTGCCGGTTCATTAAACTTATCCAGCCTGATTATGGCCATCGTCAGCCCGACTGTGGATGCCGGGAGAACAAAAAAGCTAATTACCATTAAAATCCGTTCAATTCCAGCATCCGGGATGGTTTTCCGGTCAATGTCAGCTAATTTTCGGCTGGTGCGCCTGCAGAAAACTCACACCCTGTCAATATATCAGCCGAAATCCTATATTTGCCACTCTTTAAAAAATAACATAAAACGAAACAAGTATTGCAATGAGAAGTCTGGTAAGCATTTTTGCTGCTATCCTAATTCTGATTTCCTTGTACCAGCTTTCCTTCACCTGGTTTGTGAACAAACACGAAAAGGGTATTGAAGAAAAGGCAATGCGGTATGTGAAAAACTACCCTACCCCTGAACAAAAGTATCCCGGTAGCAAAGACCTACAGGTTGCCTATCAGGATAGCCTGGACGAAATCAAGAAGAGCCGTGTAAGAAGACTGCAGGACAGCACACGTGATCAGAAGATCACCTGGTGGGGACATTCCTACCAGAAAGCAAAGGAGAGCGAGTTATTGCTCGGTCTCGATCTGCAGGGTGGTATCAACGTTACCATGGATGTGGCCCTGGATGGCCTGATCAAAGGATTGAGCAACAACCCCAATGATCCCAACCTGAAAAAAGCCATCGAAGAAGCCACTAAACGCAAGGTTAAATCTGATGCTGATTTTATTACCCTGTTTGCGCAGTCTTTCAAGGACCTGAATGCAGGAACCAAAATGGCTCCACTCTTTGCAAACAGTACCCGCAATAAACTGAAGGTGGATGCAAGCGATGAGTCGGTGGTGAATTATATCCGTGAGCAGGCCACTGCTGCCATGAAACAGACTTACGATGTATTGACCAAGCGTATTGATAAATTCGGTGTGGCACAACCGAATATCAGCCTTGATGAAAACAAGGGTATCATCACTGTTGAACTGGCAGGGGCCAGCGATCCTGAAAGGGTTCGTAAGTACCTGCAGTCTACTGCCAACCTGCAGTTTTATGAGGTGTACAATATTGCAGAACTCGACAGGAGCCTGGAAGCCGCTGACAAGGCGCTTGCTATTACCCTGAAAGGTGACTCTGCGCCGGTTACCCCCGCTGTGGATACTACTGCAAAAGCAGCCACAGCTGCCGCTGCAGACACTGCAAATAAATCATTGGCAGACGTACTGAAAGGTGGCGACACTTCCAAAGCGGCTGCACAGACACCATCGGCAGCTGCAAACGCCAACCCGCTGTTGAGTGTTATTCAGTTCAGTCTGCCCCAGGATGCCAATAAGGATGGCCGTCCGGAATATGCACCTTACCTCGGTTTTGTTGCCACAAAAGACACATCGCTGGTATCCAGCTATCTTGCCAATCCTGCCGTTGCAGGCAATATGCCGGGTGATGTGAAATTCCTGTATGGTATGGCAGAGAAAGACAAGGATGGAAAAATTCTTGATTTCGTTCCCATTTATGGCATCAAGACCGTACCTGGTTCTGAAAAAGCCAAACTGGAAGGTGAAAATATCACTGATGCATACCAGGACTTCAACCCCGTTACCAACCAGGTTACGGTGAATATGACCATGAGCAAGCAGGGTGAAAAAATCTGGGCAAAAATGACCGGTGACAACGTCGGCCGTGCCATTGCTATCGTTCTGGATGACATCGTTTATTCTGCACCGAATGTGAACGAAGCGATCACAGGCGGTAACTCCCAGATTTCAGGTTCCTTCACTGTTCAGGAAGGACAGGATCTTTCCAATATCCTGAAGAGCGGTAAACTGGATGCACCTGCTAAGATTGTTCAGGAGCAGGTTGTAGGACCAACACTGGGAAAGGAAGCCATCAAGGGTGGTACCATGTCATTCGCCATTTCATTTGCATTGATCTTCATCCTGATGTTGTTGTATTATAATACAGCGGGATGGATTGCCAATATTGCACTGGTCCTCAACCTGCTGTTTACTGTAGGTGTATTGAGCGCACTGAATGCAACCCTTACTGCGCCGGGTATTGCCGGCCTGGTACTGACCATCGGCATGGCCGTTGACAGTAATGTGGTGATCTTTGAAAGGATCAAGGATGAATTGAACCGCGGCAAATCTTACCAGCAGGCTGTTCAGGATGGCTATTCAAGGTCACTGGCACCCGTACTGGATGGTCACCTGACCTCTTTGCTCACCGCAATCATCTTGTTCTACTTTGGATTGGGCCCTGTATTAGGTTTTGCAACCACCCAGATTCTTGGTCTGTTGCTCTCCCTGTTCTGTGGTATTCTGGTGTCAAGGATGATCACCGATTTCTGGACCAAAAAGAACCGTCATTTCAATTACTTCACTTCTGTTAGCCGCAACCTCTTCAAGAACGTGAAGTTCGATTACGTGAAATACCGTAAGATAACTTACATGATTTCAGCAGTTGTTGTGTTACTTGGAATCGGCACTTTCTTCAACGGTTACAACCAGGGTGTTGAATTCAGCGGTGGCCGCAGTTACATCGTTAAGTTTGATCAGCCTGCAAATATTGAAGGCATCAGGGATGCACTTGATAAGACTTTCGGAAAAGCCCCGATCATTAAAACCTATGGTGGAGCCAACCAGTTGGATATCACTACAGATTACCTGATCGAGCAATCAGGCCAGGAAGTTGACCTGCAGGTTCAGAATAAACTGTTCGAAGGACTGAAAGGATTCCTGCCGGCAAATACTTCTGCAGCAGATTTCGATACCAGGTTTGTACAGGGTTCTAAAAGGGTTGATGCCACCATTTCAGATGACCTGAAAATTGGTGCAACATGGGCCACTGTATGGTCACTGCTTGGAATATTCCTGTATATCTTCATCCGCTTCCGCGACTGGAGGTTCTCACTGGGAACCATTGTGGCTCTATTCCATGATGTATTGGTAACATTGATCGTGTTCTCATTCTTCAAGAATATCGTTCCTTTCTCCCTGGAAATCGACCAGCACTTCATTGCGGCGATCCTGACGGTGATTGGTTTCTCTACAAACGATACGGTGATTGTGTTTGACCGGATCAGGGAGAATAGTCATATGATGAAAGGTGCTACCCGTACACAGATCATCAATAAGTCCATCAATGATACACTGAGCAGAACCGTCATGACATCTGTAACAGTATTCCTTACCGTTCTCACTCTTTTCATCGTTGGCGGAGAAGTGACCAAGGGATTTGCTTTTGCAATGCTGATCGGTGTAATTACCGGTGTATATTCTTCCGTGTTCGTTGCGGCGCCGATCCTGGTGGATTTCGCCAAAAACAAACCTTTACACGGTTCAGAAGAAGTTTTGGAAAAAACAGAAACAACGCCGGCTCCGGCAACTGTGAAAGGATAAAAACAAAAAACCCCGCGATTGCGGGGTTTTTTGTTTCTGGTTTGAAGCTGACATTCCGCTTTCCGGGATTACAACAATGCGGAATAACAACTTATAATTTACACTGCGAAAGAAGTTCCGCATCCGCAAGTCTTGCTTGCATTGGGGTTGGTAAATGTAAATCCCCGGGCATTGAGTCCGTCCTGCCAGTCTATTTCCATACCAGCCAGGTAAATTCCATGGGATTTATTCATGATGCAGGGAATACCTTCAATTTCAAAATATTCGTCGGTTTCCGCGGTCTCATCAAAGCCAAGTACGTAGGACAGGCCTGAACATCCGCCACCCTTCACTCCAACCCTCAGGAACTTGCCGGCATCAAAGCCGGGCTCCATCCTGAGCCTGCTGATCTCTCTTATGGCACCGGCCGTAAAACTTACCGGCGGCTGTATTAATGTTTCCATGAATGCTGATTTTGTGCAAAAATAACATTTAGGCATCAAAAGGGTTCACCAGAACCGCCCTCACCCGTCGGGTGGCACCCGACGGGTGAATTAAAGGCATGAAATCGCCGAGAAAAAATTTGTTAAGAATGTGCAGCCTTTAAATTTGCTGCTCAATCAGTACAGTAATGGATACTTCAACCATGATCTTTATCGCAGTCGGGCTTATTGCAGTAATAGCCGGATTGTATATCTATTTTTACAACAAAGACAAAAAGACCCTGCCCGAAGCACCTGCTGCCCCCGGTTCGCAGGAACTGGCCCACTCAAAGCAATTAAGGTTGCAGGCTTATGAAAGGTTGGTAATACTGGCCGAAAGGATAGCGCTTCCCAACCTCATCAGCAGGAGCAATGAACCCGGACTTGATAAAAGGTCTATGCAGCAGCTGCTCACCCAAACCATCCGGCAGGAATTCGACTATAACCTGTCGCAACAGATTTATGTCAGCAATGAAGCATGGGAAGCCATCCGGAACCTGAAGGAACAGAATATCCATATCATCAACCAGATTGCATCCATACTGCCCGAAGATATCAGCGGTGTGGAATTAAATAAAAAAGTCATCGAGTTCATCATGAACCAGCCGCAGGGCTCCATGCATACAATGGTGCAGGAAGCGCTGAGTTACGAAGCAAGGAAACTGATGGCCTGACAAAATGATCCTTATGCCAGAAAAAAAGATCCAGACAGACAGTGGTATTGAAATCAAGACAGTTTACCATTCAACCGATCTCCCTGCGGATCTTAGTGGCAATGAATCACCCGGACAATTCCCCTTTACCCGGGGAGTACAGCCGGATATGTACAGGGGTAAACCCTGGACCATGCGCCAGTATGCAGGGTTCAGTACTGCCGAAGAAAGCAATAAAAGATACCATTACCTCCTGTCGCAGGGCGTGATGGGACTCAGTGTGGCATTTGACCTTCCCACCCAGATCGGTTATGACAGTGACCACCCGCTGGCAGAAGGTGAAGTGGGTAAAGTTGGTGTTGCCATCGACAGCATCGAGGACATGGAAACCCTCTTCAAGGGAATCAAACTTGAAGATGTCAGCACTTCCATGACCATCAATGCAACAGGCTTTATCCTGCTGGCTTTCTATACTGCGCTGGCCAAACAACAGGGTGCCGACCTTAAAAAAATCAGCGGCACCATCCAGAATGACATTCTAAAGGAATATGCTGCGAGGGGCACCTATATATACCCTCCAAAGCCATCCATGCGCATCATCACTGATATTTTCGAGTGGTGCAGTGGTTCATTGCCGAAATGGAACACTATCTCAATTTCGGGTTACCATATCCGTGAGGCAGGATCAACTGCAGTGCAGGAAGTAGCTTTCACACTCAGTAACGGTAAAGCTTATGTGCAGGCGGCCCTTGAACGGGGACTCGACATCAACGTATTCGGAAAAAGATTGTCTTTTTTCTTCAACGCCCACAACAATCTATTTGAGGAAATTGCAAAATTCAGGGCTGCCAGAAGAATGTGGGCAAGCATCATGAAATCATTGGGAGCAACAGATCCAAAAGCAATGATGCTCCGCTTTCACACCCAAACAGGAGGAAGCACATTAACAGCTCAGCAACCATTGAATAATATCAGCAGGGTGACCATCCAGACCCTTGCTGCCGTACTCGGAGGAACACAATCACTCCATACGAACGGATACGATGAAGCGCTTAGCCTTCCGACGGAAGAAGCGGCACGCATCGCCCTCCGAACACAACAGATTGTTGCATTTGAAAGCGGGGTAACCGATACGGTTGATCCGCTTGCAGGTTCCTATTTCATCGAAGCCCTGACTTCGGAACTGGAACAGCATGCCTGGGAACTGATAGCCAAAACAGATGCCATGGGCGGAAGTGTAAGTGCATTGGAGGAAGGATTCATGCAGGAAGAAATCGCCCGAAGTGCCTACCAATACCAGCGCCAGATCGAAACGGAAGAAAAGATTATTGTTGGTGTTAACAGGTTCCAGGTAAACAGTGCAGATAAAATTCCTGTCTTCCGCATAGATGATTCCATTCGCCAGGTACAAAGCCAGAAACTGGCATCACTGAAGAGCAGGCGCGATCCGGCGATTATTGACCGGGTACTACAGGATCTTAACGACAAAGCCGCCAGCGGTGAAAACATCATGCCCAGTGTAATTGAAGCTGTCGAACAGAAATGTACCCTGGGCGAAATTGCCGATGAATTAAGAAGCGTTTTCGGGGAACACAAATAATTTAGTTAAATTGACTGGATAATTTTAAGCAAATGAAACTTCGACTACCCCTGCTATTTACCTTGCTGGTATCGGGGCCGCTTATAAGCCTGGCACAGAGCCCACTTACAGCAGCCATCGAGGCCAAGGCCAAAGCCGTACTACCAAAAGTCATCGAATGGCGAAGGCATATCCACCAGAATCCTGAACTGGGCAACCGCGAAACCAAAACCATGGAATACATCGCAGCACACCTGCGCTCCCTGGGAATTGAGGTGCAGGAAAAAGTTGCCTTAACAGGGGTCGTTGGTCTGTTGAAAGGCGGAAAACCCGGTCCGGTGGTGGCTTTGCGTGCCGACATGGACGGATTGCCTGTTGAAGAAAGGGTAAATGTACCATTCAAATCAACCGTGAAAGCTGAATACCTCGGGCAAACAGTTCCGGTTATGCATGCCTGTGGTCACGACAGTCATGTGGCCATTCTGATGGGCACTGCAGAAGTGCTGGCTGCCATGAAAAAGGATCTCCAGGGAACTGTAAAATTCATTTTCCAGCCTGCAGAAGAGGGGCCTCCCGGTGAGGAAGAAGGCGGTGCTCCGCTGATGGTAAAAGAGGGTGTTATGGAAAACCCTAAAGTAGATGCCGTTTTTGGTTTACATATTTCTTCCCAGACAGAGTCCGGTACCATCAAATACAAAGCCGGTCCCTTCATGGCATCATCCGATTGGTTCACGATTAAAATAAAGGGGAAGCAGGCCCACGGTTCAGCACCCTGGGGAAGTATTGACCCCATCGTTGTGGGCACCCAGATCATCAACGGCCTGCAGACAATCGTAAGCCGCCAGGAAAACATCGTTAAAGCGCCCGTAGTGATTACAGTGGGTAAATTCCATAGTGGAGTAAGAAGCAATATCATTCCGGAAGAAGCGATGCTGGAAGGCACTATCCGGACCCTTGACGCTAATATGCAGAAAGATGTTCATGACCGTGTCCGTAAGACCGCACAAAAAATCGCGGAAGCATCCGGAGCCGTTGCGGAGGTGGAGATAGATACCAAAACCCTGGTAACCTACAATGACTCCTCCCTAACCGCTATGATGGCACCTTCGCTGGAAAAAGCGGCCGGGAAACAAAATGTAAGTACGACCACGTGGACTACCGGCGCGGAAGATTTTTCCTTCTTCGGGGAGAAAGCTCCTGCCCTGTTCTTTAACCTGGGCGGTATGCCGAAAGGCACCGATCCGGCAAAAGCGCCCGGCCATCATACTCCCGACTTTTACATCGATGACAGCCAGCTGGATGTCGGCGTAAAAGCATTCTGCAACCTGGTGTTTGATTATGGAACCCTGCACCAGAAAATGAAATCCGTTGGCGGAGCAAAAAAAGGATTCTGACCATAAATGCCAGCACGTAAAAAGACCAGCACTATTCGGCTGGTCTTTTTATTATAGTTATTAACTTCTTCCTGTTTAATTTTTCTTCTGCTCTTTTGCCCACGCATCCTTCAGGGTTACCGTACGATTAAAGACCAGATTATTGGCGCTGCTGTCCTTATCCAGGCAGAAATACCCCTTACGCAGGAACTGGTACCGATCGCCGGATCCCGACTGCAATAAAGCCGGTTCGGCATATACCCTGCTAATTACATGCAAGGAATCGGGGTTGATATAATCCTTGAAATCCCCTTCTTCGTTTGATGGGTCCTCCACCCTGAACAAGCGATCATAAAGCCGCACTTCAGCACTTACCGCATGTTTGATACTAACCCAGTGCAGGGTGCCCTTCACGTTGATGCCGGAAGTATCAGAACCACTTTTGCTTTCAGGGATATAGGTACAATGAAGCGCTGTTATTTTTCCATCGGCATCTTTAACCACCTCATCACACCGGATGATATAGGCGCTCTTCAGGCGGACCATCTGGCCGGGCGCCAGGCGGAAAAACTTCTTCGGCGGGTTTTCCATGAAATCATCCGCTTCGATATACAACTCCCTGCTGAATGGCACTTCACGGTATTGAACCGGATCTGCTTCAGGATTATCCTCACTTTTCAGCATTTCCTCCTGCCCTTCCGGGTAATTGGTCAGTACAATTTTAAGGGGATCAAATACCACCATTCGGCGGGATGCAACCTTATTAAGGTCCTCGCGAACGCAGAATTCCAGGAGGGAAACATCGATCAGATTTTCCCTTTTGGCAATGCCTATACGTTCACAGAAATCCCGGATGCTGGCCGGTGTATATCCCCTGCGCCGTAATCCGCTGATGGTAGGCATACGAGGATCGTCCCAACCCACAACGTGCTGCTCATTTACGAGTTGCAGTAATTTTCGTTTACTCGTCACCGTATAATTGAGGTTACGGCGGGCGAATTCATATTGATGGGAGGGAAATATCTCCAGCTGTTTTATGAGCCAGTCATAGAGTTCCCGGTGCGGAACAAACTCCATCGTGCAAAGTGAGTGGGTAATGTTTTCAATGGAATCACTTTGCCCATGCGCGAAATCATACATGGGATAAATGCACCATTCATTACCAGTGCGGTGATGATGGGCATGTTTGATCCGGTAGAGGATCGGGTCCCGCATGATCATATTCGGGCTTGCCATATCCACTTTCGCGCGCAGTGTGCGGCTGCCATCCGGAAACTCGCCTTCCTTCATTCGCCGGAAAAGGTCCAGGTTTTCCTCTGCACTGCGATCGCGGAAAGGACTGTTTGAACCAGGATGTGTAGGTGTACCTTTCATGGCTGCGATCTCTTCTGATGTGGAATCATCCACATAAGCCAGTCCTTTTTTAATGAGGATGATGGCAAACTCATAGAGTTTTCCAAAATAATCAGATGCAAACAATTCATTTTTCCAGGTAAACCCAAGCCAGCGGATATCATCCTTAATACTGTCCACATATTCCGTTTCTTCCGTAACCGGGTTGGTATCGTCAAAACGGAGATTGGTATATCCCGGATATTTCTGTGTTAATCCGAAATTTAATACTATGCTGGATGCATGACCGATGTGCAGGTAACCGTTAGGCTCAGGCGGAAACCTGGTAACGATCTGCTGGTATTTACCTGCTGCCAGGTCTGCTTCAATGATTTCTTCTATAAAATTGAGGCTTTTCTCTTCTTCCTGCTTGTGTTCACTCATAACGTTCTTCCTTTGAAAAGGCGAATTTACTACCTTTTGAAAACTTTTCCCTGGCCATCAGCTGCGTGTGCCAAATAAGAGGCTTCCGACACGGATAAGATTACTTCCTTCTTCCAGTGCAACATGGTAATCACTGCTCATCCCGCAACTTAAAATATGAAAACTGATGTTTGAAGTTTGAGGCTGGGTATGCCGGTCAAAAAGGGATTTCAGGTACCTGAATTCTGAGCGCACCAGGTTCATGTCTTCACTGAAGGATGCCATGCCCATAAGGCCACAGATCGAGACTCCGCTAAAGTTTTCCGGGTGTTCCAGTACAGACCGGATCGCCTGGTCAAGTTCGGACTCATCCATCCCGAATTTGGTTTCCTCACGGGCAATATGAACCTGCAGCAGGCAATTGATCACCCGGTTGTTTTTGATGGCCTGCTTATTAATCTCCTGCAGGAGCCTGAGGCTGTCCACCCCATGAACCAGGTGAACAAACGGCGCTATGTATTTTACCTTGTTTGACTGCAGGTGTCCTATAAAATGCCAGCGGATATCTGCCGGAAGCAGCGCCTGTTTATCTACCAGTTCCTGCACATAGTTCTCGCCAAAATCACGTTGCCCTGCCTGGTATAAAGCAAGGATATCCTCCACCGGCTTGGTTTTACTGACAGCCACAAGGGTAATTCCCCTGTCGCTGCAGAGTTTATTCAACTCAGTGTATTTTTCCAGATCAATCGCCATAAGGCAATTTACATCCATTCACCACTCACCATTCACCATTCACAAAAAAAAAGCGCCCTTCTTTCGAAGAGGCGCTCAAGCAAGCAAAACCAAACCTACTTTAGAATAGAGCGGCTTATCACAACACGCTGGATCTCAGAAGTACCTTCGTAAATCTGGGTGATCTTGGCATCACGCATCAGCCTTTCTACATGATATTCTTTTACATAACCGTAACCTCCATGAACCTGAACTGCTTCAGTGGCTATCCACATGGCGGCTTCCGAGGCATATACCTTGGCCATTGACCCACTAATGGTATAGTCCATGTGGTTATCCTTTTCCCAGGCAGATTTCAGGCACAATAACCTGGCAGCTTCCACCTTTGTAGCCATATCAGCCAGTTTAAACTGAATGGCCTGGTGGTGCATGATCTCTTTACCAAAAGCCTTACGCTGTTTGGAATAGGCAAGCGCCAGTTCATATGCCCCGCTGGCAATGCCCAATGCCTGTGATGCAATACCAATCCGGCCACCCGCAAGGGTTTTCATCGCAAATTTGAAACCGAAGCCATCTTCACCGATCCGGTTTGCTTTCGGCACTTTCACATCAGTGAAAGAGATACTGTGGGTATCACTTCCGCGGATGCCCATCTTATTTTCCTTTGCTCCCACTGTAATACCAGGAGTATTCTTTTCGACAATAAATGCGTTGATGCCATGTGAACCTTTGGCAACATCCGTTTGTGCTATCACCAGGTAAACAGAAGCTGAAGAACCGTTGGTAATCCAGTTTTTGGTACCGTTCAGTAGATAGTAATCCCCTTTATCCTCAGCTGTGGTGCTTTGTGAAGTGGCGTCACTGCCCGCTTCAGGCTCACTCAGCAAAAATGCTCCGATATAAAGTTCACCATCCTTCTTTCCCTGTGCCAGTGGCACCAGGTATTGTTGCTTCTGCTCTTCTGTACCATAGGTTTCCAGTCCCCAGCAAACAAGGCTGTTATTCACACTCATGCACACACTCACGCTTGCATCAACTTTACTGATCTCTTCCATGGCTAGTACATAACTGATGGTATCCATCCCAGCACCTCCGTATTTGGGATCAACCATCATTCCCATAAAGCCCAGTTCTGCCAGTTGGGTGATTTGTTCACGTGGAAAAATCTGCTTTTCATCACGTTCAATCACTCCCGGCAAACATTGGTTCTGGGCGAAATCCCTCGCCGCCTTTTGGATCATTAAATGCTCTTCACTAAGTTGGAAATGCATATGCCTTTCTTGTTCTTTCTTTGAGTAGGGACAAAAATAACCGAAAACAGTAATCAACTAACGTTTGTTAGCAGATTTTTTTTTGTTTTTAGTTCGGATCGCAACCATATCACCGCCAACTATTCCTGATGGGGGTCATACGGTAACATCACAGAGCATTGAGCCAATCGGACAGGCGGAAATGATCCGAACAATGGGACCGCTTGTTTCCCGGGTTGCGGACAATAGGTTATATATGATCATCCTAACTTCGCATTATGGAAAACAGGCTTGACGCAAAATACTGGGATGACCGGTACCGTGAGCAGCAAACAGGCTGGGATATTGGCAGCCCCTCCACCCCGCTGAAGGAATATATTGACCATTTGACTGATGTAAACCAGGCCATTCTGGTACCGGGATGCGGTAATGGATACGAAGTGGAATACCTGCTGCAGAAAGGTTTCACCAATGTCACCGTAATCGACCTGGCACCAACGCTGACCTGCAAACTGACGGAAAAACTGGCGCGGTGGAATGGCAAGGAACTGACCATCCTTACCGGAAATTTCTTTGACCATTCCGGCAGTTATGACCTCATACTGGAACAGACTTTTTTCTGCGCACTTGATCCCTCCCTGCGTATAGATTATGTGGAAACAATGTTCCGGTTACTGAAACCAGGAGGCAGGCTGGCAGGTGTACTATTCAACCGCGAATTTCCCGGAGGTCCACCGTTCGGTGGCTCCCTGCAGGAATATGAGACTCTATTCTCCCCTTTTGCCAAAAAATCAATAGAGCCCTGTAATAACTCCATCCCTTCAAGAATGGGAACAGAACTTTTTATCAGGCTGGAGAAGCAGGCCGGATAGTATTGTATTGCCGGATAATTACAAAGCCGCTGTAAAAAAGCGGCTATGCAAAAGCATTAAACAGAAGGTTCCTGCTGGCTTAAACAATGAAAACTTCCCAGCCCCCAGATGATCTCGGTTGAATCTATGCCGATCACCTCCCTGCCTGGAAAGCAGGACTGGATAATAGCAAGTGCCTTTTCATCACGCGATGAACGGAAGGTAGGAACGATCACCGATCTATTGGCGATATAGAAATTGGCATAGGAAGCAGGAAGCCTCTGTTCATCATAAATAACAGTTTCCGGCATAGGCAGTTCAACTATGTTCAGTTGTTTCCCATTGAGCAGGCGCATCTTCTTCAGTTGCCCGAGGTTGTCCTGCAGGAGTTCATAGTTTTCATCTGACCTGTCCTCTTCTATTACAGTGAGTACGGTATCCTCATTAACGAATCTAACGGTATCGTCTATGTGCCCATCGGTATCATCACCTATGATACCCTCATCCACCCAGAGTATCTGCTGAACACCATAATAATCCCGCAGGTATTCCTCAATCTGCCCCTGGTTCAGGTGCGGATTCCTGTTAGGGTTCAGCAGACAGGCAGTGGAAGTCAGCAGTGTACCGGTACCGTTGAATTCAACGGATCCGCCTTCCATGATTATACCGGGATAATAGACAGGTATATTGAAATGCTTTCCAATGAGTGTGGGTATAACATCATCCAGGTCATAAGGCGGGTACTTCCCACCCCATGCATTGTAGTTCCAGTCAACAATTACCTTTTTCTGTTCAGCGGCCGGATTGACCAGGAATGCGGGGCCATGATCACGGCACCATGCATCATTGGTAGGATGGAAATAAAACTCAACCCGGTCAATGTTTACACCTTCCTTTAACAGGTGCCCTTCTGCAAAGGCCTTCATCTTAGCATCACCAACGTTGATGCATACGCGCTCACTTTCAGCCAGTGCTTTTATGAACTTCGCATAATAAGGAAATATGGCATGGATCTTTCCCGGCCATGAAGCTTCCTTGTGCGGCCAGCTTAGCCAGGTAGCATCATGGGGGGCAAATTCAGCAGGAAAATAATATCCTTTGGAAGCAGGAGTCTCAGTCTTCATCAATATATCTTTTGGTAATAGGCTGGTAGGAATCAATTCTTCTGTCGCGCATGAATGGCCAGTGCGTGCGGTAACGGTCGGATTTTGAAAGGTCCAGTTCCATTACATGCACTTCCTCTGCGTCATGGGAAGCCCTGTACAATATGCTGCCGAATGGATTGGAGACAAAAGATCCGCCCCAGAATTTCATAGCTCCATCCTGTTCAAATCCAACGCGGTTCACACTTACCACATGTACACCATTGGCTACGGCATGGCTGCGCTGGATGGTCTGCCAGGCGTTGTACTGTTCTTCATTAGTGGCCTCATCCTGCGAAGTGGCCCAGCCTATTGCGGTAGGGTAAAACAGTATTTCCGCGCCCATCAGGGCTGTAATACGTGCCGCTTCAGGATACCACTGGTCCCAGCAAATGAGAACTCCAAATGTTGCGAACCGGGTTTTGAATACCTTATAGCCGAGGTCCCCGGGGGTGAAGTAAAATTTCTCGTAATAGGCCGGGTCATCGGGGATATGCATCTTACGGTATTTGCCCAGGTAGGTTCCGTCTGCATCCAGCACTGCGGTGGTATTGTGATAGAGTCCCTGGGCCCGTTTTTCAAACAGGGAGGCGATGATCACCACACCCAGTTCTTTAGCCACGCCACTTAAAGTTTCGGTGGAAGGACCGGGAATCGGTTCAGCCAGTTTGAAGTTTTCATAATCTTCCACATCGCAAAAATAAAGCGAAGTGAATAGTTCCTGTAAACATACGATCTGCGCGCCTTTGGATGCAGCATCACGCACGCCGGAGATGGCTTTACGGAGGTTTTCTTCTTTGCCGGCGGTGCAACTCATCTGCACCAGTCCTACTTTAACTGTCGACATGTCTTACACTTGATTTGAGGGTCAAATGTAAGACATGTCCAGCAGTATCATGCGCGTCCCATCTGTTTCAGGAAAGTAACGTGGGAGACAATGGCATACCTTGTTTTCGGGTATACTATGTAGGGAATATTATATTCTTCGCAGGCCTTCCGGATGATCTTGCTGATCTCGGGGTAATGCACATGCGAAATTTTCGGGAACAGGTGGTGTTCAATCTGGAAATTCAATCCGCCCACCAGCCAGCTAACAAGTTTGTTATCTGTAGCGAAATTGGCTGTAGTCTTAAGCTGGTGAACAGCCCACTCATCTTCCAGGCGACCGGTGTTCACATCGGGTACGGGGAAAGCAGTATGCTCAACTGTATGGGCCAGTTGGAAAACAATGCTGATCAAAAGTCCGGCAAAAGTGGCAAATACGAGGAAGCCTACCAGCCAGGGTATGAAACCCAGCACATAAACGGGCAATGCCACATAAAGGGCAAGGTTGAATACTTTGAATGCCCAGAAGGTCACATGATCCGCAAAACTCATTTTTTTCAACGGAACAGTTCCGATCTTACTCCGGAAATATTTATTGTAATCCAGGATAAAGATCCAGAGAATATAGAGCAGTGAATACAGTAGCCAGAAATAAAGATGCTGGTACTTATGCATTTTATATTTGGGTTGTGTAGAGCTCATCCGCATCCAGGGCTGGATGTCAATATCGTCATCCATACCGTCAACATTGGTATAGGCATGATGTATGACGTTGTGTTTAACATTCCACATAAAGCTGCTGCCACCCAGGATGTTCAGGGAAAAAGCCGCCAGCTGGTTCACCCATTTGTACTTGCTGAAACTTCCATGTGCACCATCGTGCATGACATTGAAGCCAATGCCTGCAACAATACCGCCCATAACCAAACATTCCAGGATAGCGACCCAGGTTGGCGGTGTAAAGAATACCAGGTGAACATATACCAACACAAAGGCGACCAATAAAATGATGGCCTTGGTATAAAGTGTCATGTTTCCGGTGGTGGATTTTCCTTTTTCCTCAAAATAATTGTTGATGCGCCTTTTGAGTTCTGCGTGAAAACTTGGAGTAGCTGGAGTAAACTTTGGTGTAACCATGTGTTCGAAAATGTCTTTTTTGAAATACTGATGCAAAAATATACGCATTCCCGGGTAAAAACGCCATTTTCCAAAAATTATGACAGAATTATGCCAATTCGGGGCAATCCGGCGATCTTTCCCGCTGCCTTGTCTTCACCCGTCGGGTGGCACCCGACGGGTGAAGACAACCGATTATCAGGTTTCGTTTTGTATCAGGGCATCCAAATCCCTGATACCCAATGCTTTCTGGGTAGTGAACCCTTCTGCATACCGCACTCCGATCCTCTTACCCAGCATCCTGGCCCGGGCCACCACACTGTCCCTGAAATCGGGTGTGGAAATATAGGTCTGGGGGCCTTCATTCTCCATATCGGGGTTGTAGAACTGCGTGGTATAGGCTTCGATGGACTGCATGCGCTGTTCAAAGACGTCTGAGATATCTACCAGGAAATCTGGTTCCTGCAGGCGGTCCTGGATATAATGGAATACATTTTTCGGCCTCCAGCGGTCCTGGATCTGACCGGCATCATTGTAAGTTTCAATCTTTATGAGACCGGCAAGGAAACAGGCATCTGCAATCAGCTTGCCAGCCCTGCCATGGTCGGGGTGCCTGTCATCAAGGGCGTTTGCCAACACGATTTCGGGCTGGTACTCACGGATGGCGCGGATCAATTGCAACCGGTGTGCTTCGTCATTAACAAAAAAGCCATCCCGCATTTTCAGGTTCCCGCGAACATGGATTCCCATAATACGGCCGGCTTCCGCCGCCTCCGCGTACCTCGTTTCGATGGTCCCCCGGGTACCCAGTTCTCCCTGTGTAAGGTCTATGATGCCTACTTTTTTGCCTTTTTTTACCTCATTGATAATGGTTCCGGAACATCCCAGTTCTACGTCATCGGGATGCACCCCAATAGCTAAAATGTCGAGTTTCATAAGTTGCAAATGTACTGCGTTTATTATCCTACCTTTGCGCAAATTTTGATATATGATTACATTTGAAGAGCTTGGACTTGATGAGAGACTGGTAAAGGCGACGACAGCACTTGGTTTTGTGAACCCAACTCCCATTCAGGAAAAAGCCATTCCTATTTTGCTCAGCGGCACCACCGATATGGTTGGCCTTGCCCAGACCGGAACAGGAAAGACGGCAGCATTCGGACTCCCCCTTTTACAACTGATTCAATCAACAGATAAGTTTCCGCAGGCACTGATCGTTTGTCCAACCCGTGAACTCTGCATGCAGATCGTTCACGAGATGGAAGTTTTCAAGAAGTTCATGACCGGAATCAACCTGGTAGCCGTTTACGGAGGTACGCCCATCGGTGGGCAGATCCGTGAAATCAAGAGAGGTGTTCAGATTGTTGTGGCCACCCCCGGGCGCCTGATCGACCTCATTGAAAGAAAGGCCATCAACCTGGAACAGATTAAGTACGTGGTTCTGGATGAAGCTGATGAGATGCTGAATATGGGCTTCCAGGATGATATTGAGTTTATCCTGAAAAACACCCCGCAGAGGGAAAGCACCTGGCTTTTCAGTGCCACCATGCCGCCCGAGATCAAGAAAGTGAGCAAGCGCTACATGAAAGATCCCAAGGAAGTTCAGGTTGGAAAGGTAAACACCGGCAACAAAAACATCGACCATCAGTACTTTGTTACGTCTGCCCAACACCGTTATGAAGCACTGAAAAGACTGATCGACTTTAACCCGGGTATGTATGGCATCATCTTCACCCGTACAAAAATGGACGCACAGGAAATCGCTGAGAAACTTACCCGCGAAGGTTATGATATTGATGCCCTGCATGGCGACCTTACCCAGGCACAACGCGATAAAGTTATGGGGCAATTCCGCGACAAGAGCCTGCAATTGCTGATCGCCACCGACGTGGCGGCAAGGGGTATCGACGTGAAGGAGATCACACACGTGATCAATTTTGAACTGCCGGATGACATCGAAGTATACACGCACCGAAGCGGCCGTACCGGACGGGCAGGAAAAACAGGTGTTTGTATGTCGATCATCCATAGCCGTGAGACTTTCCGCCTGCGCCAGATCGAAAAGATCGTTCAGGCCCCGTTCCATAAACTGGAGATCCCGACCGGGAAAGATGTGTGCCGGAAGCAGTTCTTCTATTTCATGGACAAGCTCCTGCAAACAGATATCAGCCATGGCAATTATGAATCCTATGTTCCGATGCTGGAAGAAAAGTTCGCGGACATGAGCAAGGAAGATATCCTGAAACGCGTGGCGGCCATGGAATTTGACCGCTTCCTGAAATATTATGAAAATGCGGAAGACCTGAATATACGTGATGAGAAAAGGGCAAGACAGGCCGGGCCGCGCGAATTCGGCGCACGTGACCAGGCAAGGGGCCGCGAACCCCGCAGCAGGGAATATGCGGGTAGTGGAAATTTCACCAAACTGTTCGTCAATCTTGGCACGAAAGATGGTTTCTATAAGGCAAGTTTCCTGCAGTACATTCTCGACCTGAGTGACCTGCGTAAAGAAGTGCTGGGTCGTGTGGACATGAAGGAAATGAACAGCTGGATCGAAATAGACAAGACCTCGGCCCAGAAAATGATTAAAGCCATTGACGGGAAAACATACAAAGGCCGCAAGATCCGTATGAACGATGCCAACCGCTAAGTGGTTTGGCCGTTTGAACAGGGTAAATTAGTTTCGCAACTTGTAATCAATCAATCAACCTCTTTAAAAATACAATTTATGGCATACGATGTTCTTGTCATTGGTAGTGGACCCGGTGGATATGTGGCTGCTATCCGTGCATCCCAGCTTGGATTTAAAACAGCCATTGTGGAAAAGGAATCACTGGGTGGAGTTTGTCTGAACTGGGGTTGTATTCCTACCAAGGCGTTGCTGAAAAGCGCACAGGTGATGGAATACATCAAGCATGCAAGTAACTATGGTATTGAAGCAACCGGCACACATAATTTCGAGGCTGTGGTGAAACGCAGCCGTGGTGTTGCCGACAAGATGAGCAAGGGCGTCCAGTTCCTGATGAAGAAGAACAAGATCGATGTGATCATGGGCTTCGGAAAGGTTAAGGCAAAAGGTCAGGTGGAAGTGAGCAAGGCAGACGGAACGAAAGAAGTGGTGGAAGCCAGGAATATCATTATTGCTACCGGTGGCCGCAGCCGTGAGTTACCCAACCTGAAGCAGGATGGAAAAAAAGTAATCGGATACCGTGAAGCCATGGTGCTTCCGCAACAACCGAAAAGCATGATCATTGTGGGAAGCGGAGCCATCGGCGTTGAGTTCGCTTATTTCTATAACAGCATGGGAACAAAAGTTACCATCGTTGAATTCATGCCCCGTATTGTTCCGGTAGAAGACGAAGATGTTTCCAAAGAACTGGAAAAATCATACAAGAAGCAGGGCATCGATATCATGACCAATGCAAATGTTGAGAGCCTCGATACAAGCGGTAATGGAGTAAAAGCAAAAGTTAAAACCGCAACCGGTGAAATTACGCTGGAAGCTGACATCGTACTAAGCGCTGTGGGTGTTGCTGCTAATATCGAAGGAATCGGACTGGAAGAGAACGGCATCAAAACCGATAAGGGCCGTATTGTAGTGGATAAATTCTACCAGACCAGTGTTCCGGGCATTTTTGCCATCGGCGACTGTGTTCCCGGCCAGGCACTGGCGCACGTTGCTTCCAAAGAAGGTATTATCTGTGTGGAGCACATCGGTTATACTGAAAAGAAATATCATCACCAGCCTGAAGCCCTGGATTATGGAAATGTTCCGGGATGTACCTATTGCACTCCGGAGATCGCATCCGTTGGCTTCACAGAAAAAGCAGCCAAAGAAGCAGGATATGAAATCAAGGTGGGCAAGTTCCCGCTGAGCGCATCCGGAAAGGCCAGCGCCGCCGGAGCTACAGAAGGTTTCGTAAAAGTGATCTTTGACGCCAAGTACGGCGAATGGCTGGGAACCCACATGATCGGTTACAACGTTACCGAAATGATTGCAGAAACCGTTGTGGCCCGCAAACTGGAAACTACTTACCATGAAGTGCTGAACAGCATCCACCCACACCCCACTGTCAGTGAAAGCATCAAGGATGCTATTGAAGTGGCCTATGGTGAAGCCATCCACCTCTAAGCGATACCTGCAATTTTATAATAAAGGGTCCTATTTTTACATGGGACCCTTTTTTTTAAAATCATCTATATGCAAAAACCACTGGTTTTTCTGCTGTCCCTGATGGCAGCCATCCCTTCCCTGGCCCAGCAAAGAGGCGATATCCTGCAAAAAAACATCCTGGTAAAATTTGCCCCGGCAGCCATCGCCACCGGCAAAATCAGTTTGGGCGGAGAGTACTATTTCGACCAGCGCAAATCCTTCACATTTTATGCCGGTATTCCGGTCAGCAAATCACATACCCTCAGCTATGATGGCGATAAAAGCGATGTTCAGGTTAAAAGCTTATCCGTTATGGCCGGGTACAGGTATTACCTGTCAGGAAGGAACTCATCAGGACTCTACCTGGAGCCTTTCCTGAAGTATACGGACCACCAGGGTGAAGGGATACTCAATGGAAGCCTGGGAACCAAGACCACCCGGCTTGATTCCAGGGAATCCTACAGTGGTTTCGGCCTGGGCGCACAATTCGGGGTACAGTTCATGATCGGCAACCGGATTGCGATCGACTGGTTCCTCCTGGGCCCTGAGATCAGCCTGGCCAGTTTTGACAGCCGGTTTCAGGACATCACCTCGTCCGACTGGTCACAGCAGGATGCAGTGGAAATTGAAACCGACATCAGGGATATACTGGATGATATTCCATTGGTCGGCAAGAAAATTGACCTGGAAGTAAATGCAGCCCAAAAAACCGTAATCGGCAAATACAAAGGCTTTATACCTGGTATCCGTACAGGAATTTCATTGGGTATCCGCTTATAACTTCACAAACTTAACCGCTTTGGAAGCCGGCTGATCAGTTTTAATGAGGAATTGACCGGTTTGGAATGTTGAGATATTCATTACTACCAGCCTGCCATTAACCGGAACGGTCATAACCAGCTGTCCCATCATATTATAAACCTTCAGGCTTTTTACCATTCCTGCCGCTGCTGCTTCCAGTTCTACCCTTACCTCTGTAGTTGAAGGAATGGGATAGACCCTGGCAATATCGACACCAACAGTGGTACCCACCGGCTTATTCCAGTCAGGATCAATAGCAGCACCGGGATTATTCAAGCCGCCGGATACCAGCAATGCGTTCCTGGCACCCCCCTGTTCAAATGCTGCCCTCATTTTCTTCATTTGTCCGCGCGTGAACATAAACATACAGGCATCATCGGTGAGATCCATAAAATTCATATACATATCACCGTTAGTATCAGTTCCGCAGCTCGTAATGATACCGGAGGGGCAACCCCGGTTATAACTTTTTTGTTTCGGAGTATCATCAATTCCATCGTCGCCACAATAATCATCCCCCCAGATATGTTTCAATCCGAGCCAGTGTCCGACTTCGTGAACAGCAATCCTTCCCATATTAAAACGGAGCCCTTTATTAATGGTTCCGAAAACGGTATGGCTCAACACAATGCCATCCAATTCCGCCGGTGCTCCGGGCAGGCTGGAATAGCCCTGTATCCCATTAACCAGGGAACCCACCCATATATTAAGGTAATGATCCCTTGGCCAGGCATCATCACCGCCTTTTGAACTGAATTTGATACGGTCGTCCATGCGGAAACTCTCCAGGCTGCTTTCCTTCCGCACGATACCGTTACTTGCTTTTCCCGAGGGGTCAACCCTGGCCAGTTCAAAGCGGATGGAAGTTTTAGCCACCAGTTGAAGGAATCTTTCAGGCACATTGGCCAGGTCGGCATTCTTTCCGTTAAAATCGCGATTAAGCGCATCAATCTGGGAAAAGACCTGGTCGTTTGTAATTCCCAGTTTTTCGCCATTGATAAGATGTACAACTACAGGGATAACAATCACGTCCGGCACTTTAATCATTGTGGCAGAAACAACAGAAGCTACCGGCCTTACAGCATTGATGTAAGGGATATTAAAATTGTTTGTGGAGGACTCTTGTGTGTATAAGGATTGACTACATTCCTTCTGGGAATACAGCAATACAGGTACAGTCAACATAAAGAGTACTGAAATGATCCGTCTCATTAAAATTTAATTTTTGTGGACGGCCATTCATAGCGTGGATCAATAGAAATTCATGGGATTGATTTTCCCGCTTTGCAAAGGATATTGCGATAGATGAGGTAAAACAACACATTTTTTCCAGTATTTCAAAGCGTTCTAACATTTTTTTTAACCTCCATCGTAAAACTCCCCGTAGTCTCATTGTACATTTGCTACAACTGATGAATATGAAATATCTGATACCTGGAATCTTACTGCTGGCAGCCACGACCATTGCCGGTTGTAACAATATGGAACAATCTGCCACGCAAACGCCTGTAACTACAGCAGGAACCATTCCCGCACCCGCTCCCCTGCGGATCAATATACTGAATGTATACCCGCATGATAATGAGTCCTATACCCAGGGATTACTGGTGTACAAAGGGCAACTGTATGAAAGCACAGGCGGCCAGGCAGAATCCAACAAATGGAAATCCTGGGTGGGTAAAACAGACCTGAA
This sequence comes from Flavihumibacter stibioxidans, assembly GCF_014332695.1. Classification (GTDB taxonomy): domain Bacteria; phylum Bacteroidota; class Bacteroidia; order Chitinophagales; family Chitinophagaceae; genus Flavihumibacter; species Flavihumibacter stibioxidans. Next base: position 795,489 of record NZ_MBUA01000001.1, read on the forward strand.
AACAGGTAAGCATCTATCCAGGGCCATGCTGGATAAAGCATATTTCGGCGAGGGCGTTACGATCCTGGGCGATAAATTGTACCAGTTAACCTGGACCAGCAATATTGGTTTCATTTACGATCCGGTTACCCTTAGGAGAACTGGAGAATTTCCACTTAAAACAGAAGGCTGGGGTATCACCAATGACAGTACCAGCCTGATTGTATCGGATGGCACCAGCAACCTGTATTACCTGAACCCGGCTGATTTTTCAACCCGGAAAATTCTTGGGGTTTCGGATAATAATGGTCCGGTCAATAACCTGAATGAGCTCGAATTCATTAACGGCTACATATATGCGAACAGGTGGCAGACAAATTATATCCTTAAAATAGACCCGTCTAACGGCCAGGTGGTAGGAATGGCTGATCTCAGCAATTTATTGAAACAGTACAACCGTCCTGATTTCAACGAGAACATCTATAACAATGGTGATGCTGTGTTAAATGGCATTGCATATGACCCTGATACAAAAAAGGTTTACATCACCGGCAAACTCTGGCCGGTAATGTTTGAAACAACCATTGAGTAGGCTGCGCTACTTACCGGCAATATAAATAACAGAACTCGCGTTCTCTGGTGCGGAGAACGCTTTTTTATTGGAGCGAAGACCGTTGAGAACCGCTGCAATATAACCTGGTTTACCGTTTTTGTATTGCTCGCTCAGTAAGCTGATATAGAAGCTGTCGAACCACATGGGCAGCAGTGACTTCACAGACATTCCATGAAGAGACAGCAGTTTTTTAACCGAAGCAGGTGAAAAATGATACAAGTGCCTCGGCACATCGTAGGCAGCCCAGTTTTCAGCATATATGTACGCATCCGCCGATTGGTAGTTGGGCAGACCCAATATCAGTGCGCCACCAGGCGCCAGCAATTCCCTGATTCTTTCCATGTATTGATGCAGGTCATGTACATGTTCCAGCACATGCCACAATGTAATAGCGTCATAGGCCCCTGCTTCCAGGCTGGAAAGTGCAGCTGGCTCCTTCAGTTGCAGCCCGTATTTTTCAGTGGCAACAGACCGCGCACCAGCATCCGGCTCCAGACCAGTTACCTTCCAGCCTGCCTTGTTCAGCTGGTCCAAAAAAGCCCCGGTGCCGGCACCGATATCAAGTATCCGGCCGCTTCTTTTACCGGTGACCCGCCTGATCAGTTTCACTTTTTCTTTAAGCGTATAACTGCGTACCAAATGATAGGCAGTATTGACCATTCCTTTTTTGGTATCCGAATGTGAAATATAGGTCTCGGATTGGTAAAACGGTCCAATAGAATCCTGATCCGGCACATCCTGTGTAAAACGCAAAGTGCAATCAGCGCATTCCCAGATACTGAAAACCTGTTGGGAAACAGTAAAATCCCTGGCACTGAGTACGGGCTTTATATTGGCCCCGCCGCAAACGGGGCAATGCTGGTAATGTATAACGGGCATGGTCAGTTGTAAAATTAACGGCTGGTCGCAGGCATGGTCCTGGCCGGAATGGATTGATGGTTACCGGTTGAGCCAAAGGATGTGCCATTACGGTAAAAATGGTAGAAGCAAATGCTCAGCGCCAGGGCGGCAATTATGATGACATATATCCACCATGATGCTTTCTCAACAAAAACCCCGGTCAGGATCTCCGGCATCTCTGTATTGGTCCTCTCCACATCACCCACCAGGAGATGATGTTCCGCATTCTCCCTAAGGATTCGAACGGCATCAACTGCAGGTAATACGGGGAAGTTTTCATACTTCGCCTCAAAGAATATTTCTCCATTTTCATCGGCCTGGAAGTATCCCAGTTCAGGCCATTCGGCTTTTTCCTTGTTCCTGATTTTGGTCCTCAGGTCAAAAGCAAATTCATTATACCATTTAATGGCTTCAAAATCCGGTATTTGCTTTTTGGCCGCGATGTAACCGAAAAAATCCTTTCCGGGGGCGTCAAAATATTTATCAAACCGGAAGTTAAAACCCGGTGGCAATAATCTCCTGTTCACAAAATCGGTCCGGGCAGGCATGCGTTCCATATGCAGGGTACCCAGGCCGGGTATACTGATACTTTTCTGCTGATAAAGGTAACTGTTCAGGATTTCCATGTAAAAATGCGGGCTGAGCCCGGGCAAAAAAACCGATTTTACCGGTACCGGCAAAATAAAGCCCTCTATTTTTGGTTGAACCGGTAAATAACACCACCCAGCACATTAAATCCAAAGTTCTGGTACTGGTTCCAGCGCTCATATTTGTTATTAAAAATATTATTCATTTGTAACCAGAGATCAAATTTTGGCAACACTTTGAATTCCAGTCCCGCATTCAGGTCGACGGCTTTGTCGCCTTTCCTGTCTTCCCCTGTTTTTGACCGGTAAGCCGGACCATCCCAGCCAAAAAAGTCGGCTTTCAGGTACAGGTCATCGATGACCTTAACCCTCAGGGAAGCATTCAACTCCAGGGGAAACAAGCCCCAGGCTGCGGCCTGGCCTTCGATCTTGGTGAAGTTACTGTAGGTGATACCGGTTTTAAAATTGAAGTTTTCACCCTTTAGGTAACCAATCTCGCCATGCAACTGAAGAACATCCATCGAAGGGGAATAAACCGTTTGGAAAGTTTTGCCATCCTGCTGGTCATTTACGAAAAGGTTCACATTGTGTTGCTTTGAAAAAGCAGCTTTGGCGCTATAGGTAAAATGGCTTGCCAGCGTGCCTTTGAAACCACCATAAATTTCTGCCACCCTGTGGTTCAGCAACTGTGCCGGCTGGGCCAGCCAGGGATTCACAGTAGAAAATCGCTGGAAGGACCCTTTATTATAATACCCGATCCATCCTGCCTGGAAGGTGAATTGCTGGTCATTTGTGGTTATTTCAGCCATGATATTGGGAAGCATGTTGAAAACCTTGTTATCCCAGGAAGGAAGGATTCCGGCCTGGATAAACAGGTTGGGAGTCTTCAGGGTCAGAGCCGGAGACAGATAATACAGGTTGTTTTTGATGACTGATTTGCCTTCTGGTTTCAACCGGGTCATATCTGCCGTAAAACCCAGGTTGAAACCAAAACTCTTGCCGAAGGTTTTCTGCAGGGGCAGGTTAAAGACCAGGTTTTCCTCGCGGGCACTGCTGTCGGCATTCTGGTGGCGGAAAGAAACAATTTTCAGGCTGGGTGAATAGATCAGGCCAAATGCCGAGGGATCAGTATTGCGCAAACCGATAACTCCTTCCACTGTCTGGAACCTTTGCCGCAGGTCTGTTTTGGAAAAAACCAGGGATTCTGGCTGGTAACCGTACAGGAAAAAATCTTCTCCTCTGAAGGCGGCTTTTGCAGACAACTCATGGTCCTCGGCTATTTTATAGCTGCCCCTTAACTGGAAGTCCGCCAGGTTATGCTTCTGGAAGGGAAGTTTTCCTTTTGCAGAAAAAAGCTCGCCATAGGCGGATAGCATTCCTGTGTTTGAATTACCCAGGCTGACAGCTCCCTGCAGGTAAGGCAGGTGGTTATTACCCACCCCAACTTTCAGGTACTGGCTGTTCTTCCAGGCCAGAAGCGAGTCTGCCTGCAGTGCAACCGGGTTTAATGATCCGGGTTGGAATGCAAGCTTTACCTCCTGTACCGGAATGTTATAAGACAAAACCGGACGGATGGTATCAGTCTTAGGCAGAGCTGCTGAAAAGTTCAGCTTAACCGCATCTCTCAGAACCGGTTTGAACGTGGAGGTAATATCAATTGTTTTCCTGCGGGTGCTGTCCTGTGCATTGACTTTCTGAAAACCACACAGCAGGGCCACCAAACAGGTGGAATAACTTATAAAACGGACGCTTTTCATGGATTCCATTTCTTTTGATTGATCAATTTTGGGCTGATACATTATTCTGCTTTTTCTCAGCCTCAGCTGCCTCATTGAGTTTTCGCTGCGCCTCTTCCTTAAGGTCAGGGATGGATGCATTTTCCACCACACTCTGGAAAGTAGCTTTGGCATTAAAGTAGTCCTGCTGCTTCATGTAAATATCACCCAGCAGTATATACGCTTTTGTTACCCAGCGTTCATAGGACCCGCTTTTGTTGATAACATCGAATGCACTTTTCTCAGCTTCCTTCAGTTTTGACTGCTCAAACTGGCACCATGCAATTTCATACCTGGCTTCCGCACTCATTTCACCCTTGCTGCCTGCTGCCACCGATTTGTAATAGGAAATGGCCAGGTCGTACTGATTGTCCTGGCGCGCAGCCCTAGCCAGCACCATGTTTGACAATAATTTATCATCGGCACTGGCGCCTTTGAACTGTAAAAGTTCCTTTGCATTTTCCGTTGCTTCCGGCCACTGCGCCAACTGGTACTGGCTTCTCAGCAGACCGCGCATGGCTTCCAGCTTATTTTCTTCTGAACCAGCAAATTCCTTGAGCCTGGCATACCAACCGGCAGCTTTTTCATAATTTTTCAGGTCGAAAAAATTCAGTCGGGCAGCCTGCAGCAGAGATTTCTCACCGAACCTGTTGGGTACCCTGTCAGCTACCTCGCCATAACAGGCAGCCGCATCAGCCCATTCTTTCCTGCTCTGGTGAATTTCCGCCTTATAATAGTTTGATTCGATCACATAACGACCTTCCGGATATTTAGTAAGGTAGGCATTGAAACGCTGAAGGGCATTGGTGAAATTGCCATTGCTCAGCTGCACTTCAGCCTCAGCATAGGCAAGAGAATCCTGTTGGGAGGTGGATACATCCCGGCCCATTTTCTTTGCAAAACCAACATATTCACCGGTCCGGCCTTCCTCAACATAAATACTCCTGGCATTATCGAGCGCCTCTTCAGCTTCCGGTGAATTGGGATATTGCTGTAGCAGGGTATTATATTGCTTTAATGACTCATCATTATTGTTCAGATTGTACCATGCAATACCGGCCTGAAGGTAGGCTCTTGGCTTCAGTGCTTCACTCCTGTTGTCTTTCACAACAGCATTCAGGAAAGGAATGGCCTCCCTGAACTGTTCTCCCGACAAATAGGAATTTGCAATTTCCAGATTGGCATCCGGTACAAGTGATGAGTTTGCATATTTCTTTTGCATCTGCTGAAGTTGCCGGATCTTTTCACCGGTGCTGCTGATACCTGCGATCATGGCCTTCTGGAAACTGGCATAGTCACTCGAGGGCCAGCCAAATTTTATAACCTGGTCGTACATGCCGCCGGCCTTATTATAATCCCGCTGCATGTAAAGGGCATCCGCTGACCTGATAAAAGCATCCTGCTCTACCGCAGTTGTCTTTGAAGAAACCGTCCTGGCAACCTGATCGAAATTGGTTTGGGCCTGCCTGTACATTTCTTTTTTCAGGTATGCATAACCGAGATTATAGCGTGCATTCTGCGGATTCACTTCACTGTTGACAACCGGAGTGGCCAGGTATTCGGTAAAATACAACACAGCATCATCCCAGTTGCCCGCCCTGAATGCCAGCTCCCCCTTCCAGTAGGTGGCCAATGGTAATACCTGCTGGTTAAACGGAGCTTTGATCGCCCGGTCAAGCAAATCCTCTGCGTTGGACAATAACCCATCGTTAATAAGCTCTGTTGCCCTGCCATACAAAATGGCCGGGAAATATTGTTTCACCTGGTCAGAAGGGGCTTTCATTCCATCTATAAGAGCGAGGGCATCGCGGTAATTACTGGTTCTGGCCATTACTCCAACCAGCACTTCCTGTGCTTCCTTGTAATAAACAGAATTAGGGTATGACGCAAGGAACTGTTGCAGTTCCGTCAGTGCTATATCATGGTAACCCAGTTCATAGGACAGCTTCCCATAATTGAATTTTGAAATCTCCTGCTGCGAAGGATTGCTGCTGTTCATAGCACAAAAAAGAAAAGCATTCCGGGCATTGGCTTTCTGGCTGGTTTTCAGGTAGGCATCACCAAGAAGATACATGGAATTCTGGGCAAGAGAATCTTCCTTGCCCCCCAATTGTTTGAAGCCACTGATTGCCTTTTCATATTGTCTTGCATAATAGTAACTGTAAGACAACTCGTAAAGGTCCTGCCGGCCAAGCGGTTTTGTCTTAGCCGCATATGCTTCGAGGTATGGTAAAGCCTTAGTGAATTCACCCTTCTCGAAAAAACCATGCCCTACCAGTTTCCGTAATTCAAGGTCATAATAATTGTTGCCCTGGTTGAGTTTTCCGGTAGCGTACGACAATGCTTTCTCCTTGTCGCCGGTTATATAATGTATCGTTGCGATATAGTATGGAACAACATCCTGGTAGTCGGGGTCTTTTTCAACAACAGTAAAAGACTGCAGGGCATCACGGTATTGCTTATCCCGGAAGGCTATGAACCCATAGTAATAATTCGCATCATTGTAGTTTTCATTGCCGGTCATCTGCCTTACGGCATCGAGCAGTGGTTTTGCTTCTGAAAAGCGTTGAAGGTTGAAATAACTATACCCCTGGTGAAATTTCAGGTTGGCCAGTTCATCATTTTCAAAGTGATCAACTGATGCTTTTTCGTAATGGGTCACCGCCTTGTAATAATCCTTCTGCCGGAAATAATATTCACCAAGCTGGTAATTCATCAGCTCAACCCGTCCCTTATTTTCATCGAGTTCTGCAAATTCGATGGCCTGATCCAGCGCACCTTTTTCATTTTGCATCAGGCCGCAAACGATGGCATAATAGCGCACTTCCTGGTAATTCAGTGACTGTCCGCTTCTGTCGGGCTCCCGCAATTGCTGGCTCAGTTCCCTGAAAAGCGGATATGCTAGACTGTATTGTCCGCGCTGGTAAAATTCTTTTGCCTGTTTGAAACCCGATTGGGGATCAGTGAAAAAAGCTGTTTCCTGTGCCTGTACCGTTTGAAGTACGGAACAACAGATAATCGTAGCGACGATCCTTCTCACTTGTATATATTTTATTTTCAAAGGTCAATTGGAGACCTGGTAAAGGTTTTAAATATTTTATATGTAACCAAATAACGTTCCAAACAACTGTGGATAATTGAAATGATTAACAATTCTTTGCATCCAACCATTAATTTTGGCGAAAACAGCATTCATGAAAAAACTACTGTCGACCAGTTACCAGGAATGGGCATTTGATACCATGATGTTTTTGACCAGGATTACCTGCGGAGGTTTAATGCTGGTGAACCACGGCTTCCAGAAACTGGTTAAATATCCAAGCCTCCAATATAAGTTCAGTGACCCGTTTCATATCGGCTCACAATGGTCCCTGCTGCTGGTCATCTTTGCAGAAGTATTTTGTTCGCTGCTGATCATCGCCGGACTTTTCACCAGGCTGGCTGCTATACCGGTGATAATTGCAATGAGTGTGGCTTTCTTCATGGCACATAACCACAATATCAATGAAGGAGAAAAATCTGCACTCTTCCTTGCTGGTTTTCTCAGCATCCTTCTTTGCGGTCCCGGTCGAGCCAGTATTGATAAAATGATGGGCAAGTAAGACATTGAGTCAATTAGTCTGAAACGGAAAAGATGACCTGGTCCCGGACCAAACAACAAACCACAAATAATTTTTTTTATGTACGTTTCCGAAACCCAGGTACGCGTTCGTTATGCAGAAACCGACCAGATGAATGTGGTATACCATGGCAATTACGCGCAATATTTTGAAGTGGCCCGGGCTGAAAGCATCCGCCACCTGGGATTTACCTACAAGGATATGGAAGCGATGGGTATCATCATGCCACTGGTGGAATTGCATACAAAATTCCTGCGCCCTGCTCATTACGATGACCTCCTGACCATCCGTACCACCCTCAAAGAACTTCCCGTTGATCACCGCATCGAATTCCATTACGAGGTTTACAATGAGAGCGGGAAGTTGCTCACCATTGGCAGGACAGTTCTGTATTTCATCAAAGCCGGCACTAAAGAAAAGACAACCATGCCACCAGCACTATCTGATAAACTGGCAGGTTATTTCAGATAATCCAGCACAAGGAACATTTTTCTCACCATGCCGGATGCAGAACCTGTATAGTTGTTCACCATAATGGCAACCGTATAGGTTTTGCCATTGGCAGCTGTATGGTATCCGGCGAATGCCCGGGAACCATTGATCGAACCACTTTTCAGTTTCATCCCATTATACACCGGCAGTCCTTCGTAAAAAGACCGGAACCAGGGTCTTTTCCTGGCATATTGAAGGGATTGCACCAGCGCCATGGCTGTGATCCGGTTCTGGGGTGACAACCCACTGCCATCCATCAGTTGAAGGGCTCCGGGTTCAATTCCGTAGTTCTTCCAGAATTCAAGCACAGCCTCCACCCCGTTTTTCGTGGAGGCATTACCGTATTGCTTCAGCCCCATTGTCCTGATCAGCGACTCTCCATACAGGTTGATGCTTTTGCGAAGAAACCAGTAGACCAGTGAATCTAATGTTGGGGATTTATGACTGAACAGAAGTTGAAAATTATCACCGGAAACAGCGGCAACCGGATACTCATTCAATTTGATATTCCCGGCGACTGTGATTTTATCTTCGGCCAATACTTCCTTTAATTGCGATGCAAATTGTTTTGGTGGATCAGGCAGTGAACCGGAAATGGAAAAACTTTCCTTTGCGGGCGGGATCGTACCCCTGATAACACCTTCCCTGGCAAAAGGCGGCAAATAAATATAAGCATTGTCGCCACTCCCATCCGGACCTGCAGTAAGTGCTGACCTCAATGTAACGCCGGCCAGCACAGGTTTGGTTGAAACGATTTCAACAACTGATCCCGGCTGCCTGCCTGATTTCAGGATTACGTCATACTGGTTTTCATTCCAGTTGAACTTCCATGAGCCCGCACCGTAATAATTGCCCATATCCTGCCATATCCAGCCGTCTGGTATGGGTTCGTTGTTCCATCCTGCCGTATCCGCAATAATATCACCATGAACATATCGGATTCCCCTGGCCACCATGGCATTTCCCATTTGCCCTAGCAGGTCTTCAGAACCTGTGCCGGCATACCGCCAGCTCCCCAGGGAAGGATCGCCACTTCCCTGCAATATCATATCACCCTCCAGGGTTCCGTCACTCAGCCGCCCCCTGTATCCCAGCCTGGTTTCATACCTGAAATCAATGCCCAATAATTCAAACGCTGTAATACTGGTGATCACTTTCAGTGTACTGGCAGGGGCCAGTGCCGCCTGACCGTTGTGGTCAAATAAAATTGCGCCGGTAACCGCATCTGCCACTACCAATGACCAGGTGGCATGTTTCATCTGCGGATCAGCTCCCAGACTTTGAACCGCATTTTTTAAACGGACCGCCAATGGTTGCGCAGCAGATTCGCTGAAAAAACAGGTCATCAACACCCAAAAAAATAAAACAAATGTTCCGATTCTTTTCATGGCCGAAAATTACACCATCTGCCGATGGCTGCATCCTATTTAATTTGCTGCTAACTTTGGTAACCGATTTTACAACCATGCAAATCACAAAAGCCAGTATCATAACGATAGGAGACGAACTACTGATTGGTCAGGTAATAGATACTAACAGTGCCTGGATGGCACAAGTGTTAAATAAGGCAGGCATCACCGTTAGCAGAAGGGTGGCTGTCGGAGATGAATGGAATGCCATCTGGGAGGCACTGGACCAGGAAATGGAATCTGCAGACATCATATTATTGACCGGTGGACTCGGGCCAACAGCGGACGATATCACCAAACCCTTGCTCTGCGAATATTTTGGGGGGAAACTGGTGCTCAACCAGGGCGTACTGAACCATGTCACTTACCTTTTTGAGAAGGTCTACAACCGGCCCATGATCGAAAGGAATATCAAACAGGCCGAAGTGCCCGATGTGTGTACAGTGTTGCACAATGCCAATGGAACGGCCCCGGGAATGTGGTTTGAAAAAGACAGGAAGATCCTGGTTTCTCTGCCAGGTGTTCCTTTTGAAATGAAGGGGCTGATGACGGCAGAAGTAATTCCCGCGCTCCTGAAAAAATTTTCACTGCCGGTAATTCTTCACCGCACCCTGATTACTGCCGGGATTGGTGAATCTTTTCTTGCCGAACGGATAAAAGAATTTGAAAACAGCCTGCCCGCTTCTATCAGGCTGGCCTACCTCCCCAATTATGGAATGGTGCGCCTGAGGTTAAGCGCAACAGGATTCGAAAGAGAAGAATTAACAGCTGCCATTGAGAGTAAATTCACTGAACTGCAGGATATGCTGGCCGATGTCCTGATCACCAACCAGGACCAGTCTATGGAAGAGGTGATCGCTGACCTGCTGAGATCAGGCCATAAAACCCTTGCTACAGCTGAAAGTTGCACCGGCGGATATATCGCCCACCTGCTTACTGCCATGCCCGGTTCCAGCAAATATTTTCTGGGTGGTATTGTCAGCTATGACAACCAGGTAAAGCAGGATTTACTGGAAGTTACCCCCGAAACCTTATATACGGAAGGCGCGGTCAGCGAAGCAACAGTAAGGCAAATGGTTCAGGGGGCATTGAAAAGCATCAAAACAGATTATGCATTGGCAGTATCAGGAATTATGGGGCCAGACGGAGGTTCTGATGAAAAACCTGTCGGAACAGTCTGGGTGGCGGTAGGAAACAGCCGCGAGATCATCACACAAAGGTTCCGCTTCCGGTTTGAACGCCGCAGGAATATTGAACTGACTGCGGTGAATGCCCTGAATTTATTACGGAAATTCATCATTGATAACACTGTATCCACAATAAACTAACAGTCATTAACATAAGGACTGAATCCTTACCTTTGGCCATAAATCATCTATTCAATATGGCAGTTGTTGACCTGGTAATGCCTAAAATGGGAGAAAGTATCATGGAAGCCACCATTCTCAAGTGGCTTAAGAACCCCGGCGATACTGTAAAACAGGATGAAACCGTACTCGAAATCGCAACGGATAAAGTTGACAGTGAAGTGCCCAGCACCACAGAGGGCGTGCTCGAAGAAGTCCTTTTCAATGTAAATGATGTTGTTCCGGTTGGTACCGTGATCGCCCGTATTCGAAGCGGTGCGGCAGAACCGGTTTCTGCACCCGCACCTTTGACCAGCCAGGAGGCAATACCTGAACCCGTTCGGGCCGCCCCTGTTGTTATGGCTGAATCTATTGCTGCCACCCATACTATTCCAGGTAATGGCAACCGTTTTTATTCTCCGCTGGTGTTGAATATAGCTGCCAGCGAGGGAGTTTCCATGGTTGAACTGGAAACCATTCCGGGCACCGGCAATGAGGGAAGAGTTACAAAAAAAGATATCCTGCAATTTGTTGAAGATAAAAAAAATGGTATAATCACTGCCCGCCCTGCTGCCAGTCCGATTGTGCCGGCCACACCAGTGGTTGCGGCGCCACCAACCATTCCGGTTCAGCCTGCGGCCCCCGCACCCGCACCTGCAGTTTCACCCGCTTCCTCTGCTCCTGCCGCAGCCCCAGCCATGGCAGCCGAAACCGAAGCCAGGATTGCCGCTTATGGCAATAATGTGGAGATCATCGAAATGGATCGGATGCGCAAACTTATTGCCGACCATATGGTGAAGAGCAAGGCCACCAGCCCCCATGTAACAAGTTTCACGGAAGCTGATGTCACCAACCTGGTATTATGGCGCGACAAGGTAAAAAACCAGTTCCTGAAACAGGAAGGCACTAAAATCACCTTCACGCCCCTTTTCATTGAAGCCATTGTAAAGTGTATTAAAAAATACCCGCTCATCAACAGCAGTGTAGTAGGCGATAAGATCATCATAAAAAAAGATATCAATATTGGAATGGCAACCGCCCTTCCTTCCGGTAACCTGATCGTTCCGGTTATCAGGAATGCAGACCAGCTAAACCTGGTGGGACTGGCAAAACAGGTAAACGGAATGGCTGACAATGCCCGCCTTGGAAAACTGAAACCCGAAGACACCCAGAACGGAACTTTTACGCTTACCAATGTGGGTACTTTCGGCAGCCTGATGGGCACGCCTATCATCCCCCAGCCACAGGTAGCCATACTTGCAGTGGGCGCCATCAAGAAAAGACCTGTGGTTATTGAAACAGCACAGGGCGATTCCATCGCCATCCGGCATATGATGTACCTGAGTATGAGCTATGACCACCGTATCATCGACGGAAGCCTGGGAGCCACTTTCCTGACTGCCGTTGCCAGGGAACTGGAGCATTTTGATCCGCAGCGCGAGATCTGAATCACCTGGAAAAACTGATTTGAAATATTATTCTGCAGAAGGCTGACCGAATTTTTCGTGGAAAAAGGTCAGCCTTCTTCCTTTTTTCTTCACGATAAATAAATTGTCGTAGGCTGCATCCGGAAGATCTGACAGATAAACCTTACCTGTTAGTCCATTCACCAGGTCATCCACTGTATTGCTGTGACCAACAATCAGGATATTCTTTTTAAGCGATTTGAATTGAGCAATCAACAGGCTATCCACCTTTCCGTAATGCCTGATCCTCAGGCCTTCAGATTCGGCAAAAGGGGCAGCTGTCTGAATTGTCCGGACTGTGTTGGTCGAATAAACGTAACCAACCTTAGCTGTTGCCAGCTTCTCACGCAGCTTATTTGCCCTCTCCCTTCCTTTTTCAGACAATGGCGGATCATTGGGGGATTGCATGGTAATACCATCTGAGGCCTGCGCTTTCTCAGCATGCCTTACAATGTAATATTTCTGACTGCAGCCCGTTAACAGTAAGGAAAGCAGCAGGATTTGGAGGAACCTGTTCAGCATACTTGGGTTTTAAAGCAATTTCAGTAATTTATATTAAAATCAATCGCCATGAAAACTTTATCTCAAACCTGGTTTGCAGAAGGGTATATTGATTTTGAGTTAAAGAAATATACCCTGCTGGCCTACCTGCAGGAAGTGAACCGCCACTTCAACGAAAACAGGCTCTATCCACAGCTCGCGGATATTATTTTCCATTACCACAACATGGTGAAGTTCCGGGAGAATAAGAAATTCCTTCAGGAACAATTCCCGAAAAAACTTACAGGCATCCAGCTTGAAAAACTCCAGGTGCTGTACGAACAGCTTATTGAGGATGATGAGCTGATGGAAGAACTGGAAAACATCATCCAATACGCAGCCGGGGAAATGAAAGGAGCCATCAGGAATGGCACGGAGATTTATGAATTTGTGGAAGACAGGATCCAGATTGAACCAGTCGGACTGGTTCCGCTCGACAACAAGGAAGGTTATTTTTTCCTGAGCCCAGGTTCCACCAGGTCCACGCTCATCTACTACTACCGGTTAAGTATATTCGAAAAACATGATGAACAGTACCGAGCCATCAAAACGGATTTCATAACGCAATGGCAGCGAAGTATTTCAAATACTTACGAGAATATGAAGGTTTCGCTTATAAAAGAAAAAAAAGACCTGCCCAATCCGGCTGTTTACACCATTGAGGCAGATCTTTCATTTCCTTTGGAAGAGACCCTTTTACCCATTGCCAAGCGTTGCCTGGTCAGGTATATTTCTTAATAACCGAGTCCCCAGTCGATCCCTTTCAAGGTTGCCGGAACCCCATCTTTCAGCCATTTGGGAGCGGGGGCTCCTTTCAGGTAGTGATCGAAAAACTGTGCCATCCTGATCGTCCAGTCCTTCCGGTTTCTCCTTTCGATAATACCGTGCAGTTCGTCATTATAATTGATCATCCAAACCGGTTTACCCAGCCTCCTTAATGCTGTGAAATATTCGATGCCCTGGTACCAGGGAACAGCATCATCTTTGTCATTGTGCAGCATCAGCAATGGAGTTTTTACTTTATCGGCCCTGAACAAAGGCGAGTTCTTCAAATAGAGTTCAGGCTTTTCCCAAAGAGTGGCACCGATCCTGCTCTGCGTTCTTTCATACTGAAACTGCCTGCTCAGACCAGTTCCCCAGCGGATACCTCCATAAGCGCTGGTCATATTACTGACAGGAGCGCCGGCTTCAGCGGCTGCGAACATATTTGTCCTGGTAATAAGGTAAGCGATCTGGTACCCTCCCCAGCTATGCCCCTGCAGGCCCATTTTGGTAGAGTCTACCCATGGTTGTCTGGAGAGGTACTTCGCTGCTGATACTACGGAATTGTAGGCATCCTCACCCGGCTGCCCCGTTTTATAATAAATGTTCGGATCAAAGACAAGATAACCGTTGCTGGTATAATACGCTATATTAACCGATGCCCTTACCGGCATTGGCTCAATATAGAAAAACCGCCGGTCGGCATTCTTCTCATAAAAATAAAAGATTACCGGGTATTTCTTTTTGGGATCAAAATTTTCCGGCTTGTACAACAGGCCCTCACTCATTTTACCATCCAGCATTTTCCAACGGTGAAGTTCAACCGAAAACCAGTTATATTCCGATTGCTGCGGATTTATATTACTCATTTTCACATACACGGCAGGGTTAGACACATTCTGCCAGTCAGACTGGTAGATATCCAAACTGGCAGGGGTTTGCCTGGTAAATGCCACCACGCCGGCATTTCTTGATTTCACGGGGTTGCTTAAAACAGCTTCCTGTATGGCAGGTTTGCCACTGGTAAACCTGAACGTGTGTCCCATGGTATGCAATTGCCAGCCATAGCCCTTCGATTTGTGGTCAAACATGCTGAAGAGAACTGATTCACCGTCTTTTATGAATTTCTGTTCCGGATCCACACTGGTATAACGTAAACTGATGCCAAGTTTCCTTCCTTCACCCCCGGTAAGGTTAAATGGTTTTTCCGTTCCCGACGGATCGCATCGCCAGATGTCGTATTTATCATACACATATGCATAACGGTCACCTTCCTGCCAGCCCATCAATCCATGCGGCGGCGGGTCTGCCGGATGATCATCCTCCTCATCATATAATGGAACCGTAATTCCTTTTGTCAGCATGGCAGTTGATGACTTTTTAATGTCATAAACCATCCAGTTTTTTTTCTTTACATCGTACCAGCTGATATATTGTCCGGCAGGTGATATCCTTGCCATCCCCATACTAACTTTTTCCGCAACCGGTTTTCTGCTGCCGGTTTCCAAATCAACCAGGTATAAATTGACCATGCCGTCCATGGACCACTGCTGTTGAACCCTGTATTTATGGTTGCTCGTTCCGAGTGCATATCTCCCATTACCTTCCACTGACGGAAAAATCATTTCGCAGGTATCTGTGCCCAGCTGCACCAGTTTCCCATTACCTGTATGTATAACAGTCAGCCAGCTTCGCTTCAGCTCATTGTTCAGTTGTACCAGTTGCTGGGGTTGCAGGTAATCATCCCTGTAATTCCATACATCCAGCCTGGCGGTTTCAAATTCCACGAGACTGGTATCTTTTACCGGCCTGTCGGGCGCCAACCCGAAAAAAAGTTTTGAACCATCCTTGCTGAAATAATTATTAAAATCCGGACTGATGACCAATCCTGTATTTATATTACCCGTAGTGCGACCGGCCAGCATACGGGCACTGTCATTACCTGGCTGGTAGCTCCATAAGGAATAGTACTTTTTCAAAGCTTTCAGCGAACTGTCTCTCTCTGCAACAAAGGCTAGCATGGTGCCATCGTCCGTAATGGCATAACCTTTCACATCCTGGAATCTCCTGAGAACGGTATCAGCACGGTCTTTGCGGAGCTCATGCCATAATACGAGGGCCTGCTTCAGCGAATCGCCATTTTTCCTGGTGGTTTCAATGACAAGCACCTGGCCATTTTTATTGAACAGGTAATCACTCACCAGTTGGTACCGGAATTCTTTTCCGGTTACCAGATTTTTTACCACCAGTTCCGTCCCTTCTTCCACGTTTTCATTGCCGGATTTACCACCTGGCCTGCTGCCATTCTTTGGAGGGGTCAGTATATTAATTCCCTTTACCCTGGCTTCAGTTACTTTATTACGAAGACTGTCTGCCACCCTGGCAAGACTATCTGCAGTGGTAAGCATTCTTTGCAATCTTGCCAGTGAATCGGGTTGTTCAGATTTTGTACCAGGGACCTTCCAGAGGTGATAAGCCAGCCAGGATTCACCTTTTTCAGGCATTTTATATGATTTCACCCCTGCAAATTTCTGAACGCGCATGGTAGCCAGTTCCAGGATCACCAATGAATCCTTTGGCATATCATTGGGTGGTGTCTTTTTGATCCTTGCCTGGCGGGTATCCTTAAAATATGGTCGGATTTTCGCCACCAGGAAACGGCTGTCATCACTGATAGCGGCCTGGTAACCGCGCGGAATTTCAAGCATGTTTCGCTGGTCTGCAGATTTTACAACCAGCATCCCATCCCCTTCCTGTACTGTTACAGTGTACGCCAGAAATCTGCCATCAGCACTTATCAATTTCTCGCCAATACTTTGCCAGCCATCATAAACCGAGTGGTCCATAGGTTTTTTCTGTGCCATAACCGGGAACAATCCCGTAAGCATTGCCAGAACCAAAAATGCTATTCTCATGTGTTGCTGTTTAGATAATAAAAATAGCACAAACAATATCTTCCTCACTTTGTTAAATCGAATTGTTTTAGCATTACAATGAAAAAAATCACACATTTTCTTATCCTGATATTTTTGCCCTTCCTGTCGGCAACAGCGCAAAAAACTGGTGTTCTATCCGGACAGGTAACTGATCTTACCACCCAGGCTCCGTTATCAGGCGCTTCGGTCCTGCTGGAAGGGTATTCCAAAGGCACCTTATCCGACAGCCTGGGTCGTTTCACCATCACCAGCATTCCAACCGGATCATATAATGTGACCATTTCGCTCCAGGGCTATAAAACCATCACCCGATATAACATAATACTAAGTTCCGGAAATGAACAGGTGCTGAATTTCCAACTTGAACCTGTAGCGGAAACACTTGGCACGGTGGTAGTCAGTGGACGTCGCAGGACGGTTATGGCAGCATCCATTGAAACACCCCTCTCTGTTCAAAAGCTGACTACCGAAGAAATCAAAACAAATCCTGGCGGCAATTTTGACATCAGCCGGGTGATCCAGAGCCTCCCGGGTGTTGGCGGCACATCCGGCAGCGTGGGAGGATACCGCAATGATATCATTATTAGGGGTGGTGCCCCCAATGAAAATGTATACTACCTTGACGGCATCGAGGTTCCGGTCATCAACCATTTCGCTACACAAGGCAGCGCCGGCGGACCAACAGGGATATTGAACGTATCTTTTCTGGATGAAGTAAAACTCAGTTCCTCGGCTTTTAATGCCCGATACGACAACGCCCTTTCATCCGTGTTCCAGTTCAGGCAGAAAAACGGAAATCTCAACCGGACGCAGGGAAACTACCGGTTAAGTGCCACTGAATTTGCGGTTACCCTCGATGGCCCCCTCAGCAGGAAAAAGAAAATCACCTATCTGGCCTCTGTAAGAAGATCCTATCTCCAGTTATTGTTTAAAGCCCTGGATCTCCCCATCCGGCCGAATTACTGGGATTTTCAGACAAAGGTATCCTACCCGGTAAATCAAAAAACAACCATCAGTTTTATCGGGATCGGTGCATTGGATGATTTTAGTTTTACCGCACCCAAAGAAGCCAGTCCCGAAAAGTTATATTCCATCAATGCCAACCCGACCATCGCACAGAAGAGCTATACCATCGGGTTCACTATAAAAAAAACCATTCCGGGCGGTTACTGGGACCTCTCCCTCAGCCGCAATCACCTGCGAAATAATCTCGACAAATTTGAAGACAATAATGATCCGGATGAATCCGAAAGAATTTTGCGCATCCGCTCCTTGGAAAGCGAAAACAAATTACGCCTGGATATCAACCAGCAAAAACACAACTGGAAAATTTCTTATGGAACCATGTTTCAACTGGTGGATTATTCCAACAATGCCTACACCCTGGTACGAAAGGAACTGACAGATGAAAATGGCAGCATTATTCAGCCTGCCGTCTTCACCAGTTTCCGTTCGCCCATTGACCCCTTCCTGAAATTTGGGGTATATTCTCAAATCAGCAGGCGGTTTGCGGACAACCGAATAGGTATAAGCGCCGGCATCCGGTTCGACGGAAACAGCTTTACCTCGGAAGGATCCAATCTGCTAAAAACATTTTCGCCCAGAATGTCACTATCCTATGTACTGACAGAAAAATGGACAGCCAGCTTTTCCATGGGCAGGTATTATAAAATACCTCCTTATACCATACTTGG
Source organism: Flavihumibacter stibioxidans (assembly GCF_014332695.1). GTDB lineage: Bacteria > Bacteroidota > Bacteroidia > Chitinophagales > Chitinophagaceae > Flavihumibacter > Flavihumibacter stibioxidans. The sequence goes on from NZ_MBUA01000001.1 coordinate 813,608, forward strand.
ATTTGCTGATAACAATGGTAAAAGCGTAAACAAAGATGCAGACTACCTGCGTAGTGATCATCTTGCAGCAGGAATAGAGTATTTGTTCTCCGGTAATACGCGTTTTACACTGGAAGGATTTTACAAACGATATACCAATGTACCGGTATCCATCCGCAATGGTATATCACTCTCGAATCTGGGCGGTGATTTTAATGTGCTGGGAAATGAAGCAATAATCACCAATGGAAAAGGAGAAACCTATGGTATCGAATTTTTTGCCCAGCAGAAATTATCCAGGCGATTTTACGGAATTCTATCCTATACCTATTTCCATAGCAGATACAGTGGTTCGGATGGCGTATTAAAACCCAGCTCATGGGATAACAGGCATTTGCTGAGCATCACAGCAGGATACAAACTGCCCCGCAACTGGGAAATTGGCTTAAAGTTCAGGTTGCAGGGTGGCGCCCCTTACACCCCTTTTGATATGACAGCTTCACAACTAAACTACCTCTCCCAGGGAACTGGCATTTACCAGTACAGTTTGTTAAATACCCTGCGGTTAAATGCATTTAACTCCGGAGACCTTCGAATAGATAAAAAATGGAATTTTGAGAATTGGTCGCTAAATGTATACCTCGATGTAACCAACTGGTATGGTGCCGGCACACCAGCCTATCCGCAGTATACCTTCCGAAGGAATGAGGGTAATACAGATTTTCTGACCACCGACGGCCAGCCTGTAAAAGCCAACGGAAGCAATGCTATCCCTCTCATTTTAAGAAACGATGATGCCAATATCATCCCAACCATCGGGTTCATTATTGAGATGTAAAATGAGATCAAAGCGCTTTGTTCCGCATCCTGTAAACCCTGAACATCTGGATGGAAACAGCCAAAACAATCAGCAGGAGTCCAATGTAAAAATTCCAGTTCAGCATTTCATTTTCCTGGTAGATCAGAAAGGCCAGCAGGATACCATATACCGGCTCCAGGTTATAAGTCAGGTTAACCGTAAATGCGGAAATGTATTTCAACGCATATCCTGATAACTGGAATGCCCATACGGTGCAAACCCAGGCCAGAAATAGCAGCCAGCCAAAATCCGAGGGATCGGGAACTAGGTAATCGGTGGGGAACTGGTTCAGGTAAAAAGGCAATAACAGGCTAAGAGTGAGGAAACCGCCCGTCAGTTCATAAGTGGTAAGGGTTTCAACATTTACTTTTTTCAATATCTGCCTGTTGAGTATCGGGAAGATGGCTCCGAGCAGGGCAGAGATAAGTCCAATAATAATACCGGCCTTGTAACGGCTGTCGAAATGAAAAATAATATAGATGCCAGCCATGACCAGCAATCCCAGCAAAATTTCCTGAAATACCGGCCTTCGTTTAAGCATCAACGGTTCTGCTATGGCAGTAAAGAATCCGATGGCCGAAAAACAGACCAGCGCAACGGAAACATTTGAATATTTAATAGCCCCGTAAAAACTAACCCAGTGTAAAGCGGCAACCAATCCCACCCCTGTAATGGCCGCCATCTGCCGGAATGGGATTTTCTGGAGGCGGCCCTTCAGGCCGAATAATAACCATAATGTAACCGCGCTGATTAGAAGCCGGTACCATACCAGCAAACCTTCGTTGAGTGTAATCAATCGTCCCAGGACACCGGTAAAACCGGCAAGTATCACTGCAATGTGTAACCGAATAAATGCTGTTTTCATGCAGCGGCTTCCTCTCCTTCGGTATTTTTCATCCTGCTGTGATAGTCCTTGAAAAGGCTTTCCCACCTGAGTTTCAACACCCCGAGAATTCCTTCTTTCACTATTCCTTTATGCATTTTCGACACTCCGAATTTCCGGTCTTCAAATATGATGGGAACTTCCTTTATTTTGAATCCGAGTTTCCAGGAAGCAAATTTCATTTCTATCTGGAATGCGTAACCGAGGAAACGTATGCCATCGAGATTGATGGCTTCCAGCACTTCTTTTTTATAGCAGACAAAGCCGGCGGTGGTATCCCTGACAGGCATCCAGGTGATCAGCCTGGTATAGAAACTGCCTCCTTTGGAAAGCGCGATCCTGTCCCAGGGCCAGTTCACTGTGCCTCCGCCTTTGACATACCTCGACCCGATTGCCACATCAGCCCCCCCGGTCTTGCAGGCATCATAAAGGCGTTGAAGGTCATTTGGATTATGTGAGAAATCCGCATCCATCTCGAAAATAAAACGGTATCCTTTGGCGATTGACCATTTAAAACCGTGAATATAGGCGGTTCCGAGGCCCAACTTGCCTTTTCGCTCTTCGAGGAACAGCATGCCGGAGTATTTTGCCTGTAGTTCTTTCACTATGGATGCTGTTCCGTCCGGGGAGCCATCATCAATAACCAGCACATGAAAATCCTGATTTAAATTAAAGATTGCATGCAGAATATTGGAAATATTCTCACGCTCATTATATGTAGGTATGATGACGATTTTTTCCAAGCGAAAAATTTGACGCGCAAAGTTACTTTAATTAGCCCTTTTTAAGTAAGGTACGATTGAGTATTTCTGTGAGTTTCTGCTTGGTATGAAGCGGGAAATCCCCTTTCATCATCCAGTCATAATACTGTGGCTCAGATTTCAGGACTTCAGTTACCGGCCGGCCTTTGTGCTTGCCGAAATTGAATACCTCCACCCCGTTGCTGAAGATGAATCGCCTTGCGAAATCGACAACCGGTTCTTCACCAATAAATTTAATGATGGAATCAACCGTATCACCCAGTTGAGGGTAACGTTCGAGTTGCGCCTCCAGCACTTCCCAGGTTGCCTGGGCGTCCACTTCTGCACTATGTGCACCATCCAGGGCTTTATTACAATAGAACTTATAGGCTGCGCTAAGGGTACGCTGCTCCATCATGTGAAATATCTTCTGCACATCCAGCATCCTCCGGTTACCCATTTCAAAATCAAGCCCGGTGCGGAGAAACTCTTCTGCCAGCAGGGGAATGTCAAACCTGTTGGAATTATATCCTGCCAGGTCACAATTCTCCAGAAACTGTTTCAGTTCATTTCCTACCTGGCGGAAAGTGGGGGCATCTCTCACCATATCATCAGTAATACCGTGAATATCAGAGGCTCCGGCAGGAATGGGCATTTCCGGGTTGATGAGTTTTCTTTTGACTGTGCGGGACCCGTCTTTTCCTATCCTGACAATGGCGATTTCCACAATCCGGTCGGTTCCCAGGTTGGTTCCGGTGGTTTCGAGGTCTATAAATGCAATAGGTCTCTGTAATTGTAAAGGCATGGGCAAATGTAAGCTTATATGTGTTTTTCAAAGCAGCAATCCTTGCGTAAACCAATAAATTATTATTAATTTACATATCCGTAAACCCTCCAACCTGCATTTGCATTTAGGTATGCTATTTGCTGAATGGTGAATAATAACAAAAATCATGAAAAAGAAATCTTTAGTCTTATTCCTCCTTGCCGCCCTGGTTATTGGCTTTACTGCCTGTACATCAACTTCACGCAATGGTTGCCAGGTTTCCTCAGGTATGGTTGGATATAAATAATTGAAAAAATGGATTGGATTCAATTGAATGAAACTGCGCAACTGGAAGAAATACGTCAAAAATCCTATTCGCTGCCGCAGGTGATTTTCAAACACAGTACCCGCTGTTCTATAAGTTCAATGGCTAAATCAAGGCTCGAAAGAGCTAATAATCCCGGGGGAATAGAATTCTATTATCTTGACCTGATCCGCAACCGGTCGCTTTCGAACCAGGTTGCGGAAGATTTCAAGGTATGGCATGAATCGCCACAGGTTTTATTAATAATTGATGGAGAATGCCGGTATGATGAGAGCCATACCGGAATCAGCATGGATAGCATCGTTACATCCATTGCCCGATAAAATCCAGGAGCTCCTGCTTGTACTCGGAGTATAATTTTTTAAAGGTCTGTACCCTGTCGCGTACCTCTTCATGATCATCCAGTTTCATTTTTTCTGCCTGGATCTCATTGAGGCCTTTGACCTTCACTGCAAGTTCCTTTTCATGCTCGTTTACATCATGTAACAATTCGTCCAGGATTTCGCGTTGGAGGATAAATTTATTCTGGTGCTGCTCAAGTCCCGGCATCGCATCTTTAACTGTATTCTTTTTAGCCACTTCCAGTAAATACTTATCCAGGATAGAGAACTCTTCTTTAAAATACTTTAATTCACTTGCCCAAAGCTGGTGGTCAATATGAAGCTGCATAGCAGACTTTTTTACCTGATTCATGACAATTAAGTTTACTTAAAGATCGACAGAACCAGGAGCAATGTTTCTGACCCTTGTCAAACATTCCACTGAGATTGGTCAATTTAGTTACGCGAGTAATAATACAACTTCAACAAAATGGGTAAACCAGCATTTTCGCTTAGGGAAAAAAAGCCATTTTGATCGTTCCTGAATGCAATTGCCTCACCCTGCGGTTCTGCCTGAATGCTGATAATAACAGGGTCCTTCTGTAAACCGGAATAAACTGTTTCAGTTGCACTCTTCTTCCAATAATACAGGTTTGAATAGGTGCGTAAAAGAAGCTCTGTACCATCCGGAGACTGAGCGGCCCCTGTGATCCCGCCAATTTTCAACTGACCTTGTCTTTCTGCTGTATTGATGCCATTGCCTAATGAAGCAGCTTTAAGAACGAAAACCTGTGAAGGTGTTTCTTTTGTTACCAACACGATGTCTCCGCTGTTATAATCAATGACCATCGCTTCAGTATTATGATGCATTCCGTCATCATACCGGAATTTGATTTTGTCGTACTGCTCCAGGTTTGATACTGAAGCATCTGGTTCCGGGAACCTGTAAATAAAGTAGGTATCAAACACAGAATAATTATCTCCGGAATCAGCAATATAAAGGTATTTTTTTCCCGCAACCGGCCCTTTACCTATGGCCATATCTTCCCAATCCTGATTGGAAGCACCATGGATCTTTACCGGTGTTCCTAATTGTCCTTCATGGCTAATACTCAGTAATTCAGCCTGGTTATCCTTGTCCTGGATCAGCCAAAGAAATCCTGGCCTGGCATAGCTATCCGCCATGCCGGAAACCTCACCCGGAAAATCAGATGCCAAGACCCTGGATACCACGTTTTGGAAGGACTTTGACTCACCTGTACTGGTTGATTTGCTGCAGCTGAAAAACAGGATACCAAAAGAGGAACAGGCAACCAGTTGTTTTAAGAGAAACATATACGTGAAAATAATAACTTATATATTAAAAACAAAGCCCTGCCTTTAATTCCTTAATTATGGTTTTCCGGGGTAAAGGTCGAATTACAGCATGTGCTTTATGCAATCCAGGGTAATCAGTTGTTTTTTGAACCATCCCAAACTGAGGATCATACATAAACATGTGGTTTCCGCGGAAACAGAAGGCTATCCCTCAAAATGCCTTTAAATTTGAGTAGATTATATCAAGCATGAGGCGATCCCTTATTCAGATTTTACTTTTCCTGGCGATAGTGCCGGCAGCAAGGTCACAGGAATTTACTTTCTCCAGGTTATCCGTAACCGATGGGCTGAGTTCAAATTTTATTTACTCCGTGTGGCAGGACAGGAAAGGCTTTCTCTGGATCGGCACTGAAAATGGATTGCAACGCTATGATGGTAGCAAATTTGTCCAGTTTTACGATCATAACAGGTCTGATAACCTGCCAGCCTCTCCCATTAACCAGATCATGGGAGATAACAATGGCAATATGTGGATCAGGATGGGAAAAAAGACAGGCATTTTCAACCCTTTGACGCTCAGCTACCGTGAAGCTCCCATTATTTCCAAAGATAAATTACCCGTTAGGTCAGAAGCTTCAATCTGGAAAAACAACGAGGGCAGGTTTTTTGTTGTCGTACAGCGTCATTCCTGCCTTCCTTACAATGAAAAACTTCACCGTTTTGAAGAGGGTCCGCTTCCTTTCCGCCTGCCTCCAGACTGGAAACCTAACTATTTACACCAGGACAGCAGGAATGGAAATTATTGGATAGGCACCGATAGCGGGCTGGTTATGTATGATATTAAAGCCAGGACCTGGTTTACGGGTACAAATGCCGGGGATCAGCACCCTGAATTAAAAGCCTTTGCGGCCCACCGGAATGTAAGCAGTATTTGTATCGACAATAAAGGCCGCACCTGGATAAGCTTCTGGAGTTATGATCCCGGAGAAAAAGGTGGGGCCAGGATCGTTTATTATGATCCCTCCCAAAAAAAGACTCATGATTTTTCCGCGAGGGAATTCAGTAAAAACAAGGGGTATACAGAAGTTCACCGGATCAGGTCTCTGAATAACTCCACAGTGTGGACCTACGGCCTGAACCTTTTGGCAATGGAAGACAGTGCCAACAACAGCCTGATGAGCATTACCGACCCGTTCCAGACTGAATATGGCATCCGGTTCAAATATATCAATGACATCTTCGAAGACAATGAAAAAGTCCTTTGGGTGGCAACAGATAACGGGCTGTACGCCACGTCTGCAGAACCTGATAAATCACATCATATCATCCTTTCTCCTTACAAGGAAGAAGCCAATATTACCAGCTTAATGGAAACCAGAGAGGGAAAGCTTTGGCTAGGTACCTGGGGAAGGGGAATTGTATCAACAGAGGATTCCATTGAAGTAAAGAATATATACAAAGCCCACCCTGCCAATGACGATTTTAAAATGGTCTGGGACCTGCACCAGCACAGCAGAACCGGTTATATCTGGATAACCTGCCAGTCGGGGAAACTGGTTCGGTATGATCCCCGCAGGAAGATGTCAGATATGCTTCAACTGCCTGTCTTTAATAACCGGACTGTAAGGCAGGTGGCAGAAGACAAAGAAGGAAATCTCTGGTTTGGCACACAGGGCGGGGAAATTGTACAATACGGCGCGGGGAAGAGCCTTCACCCCGATTCCTTTAGATTAAAAGACAAGCTTTCGTCCATTATCAACAGGCTTTATTTTGACAAGCAGGGCCAATTATGGGTAGCAACGCATGGCGAGGGATTACTGGTCTATGACCCCGGTTCCGGAAAGCGGGTTGCACATTATTCCGATTCAGGGAAACAAAGCAATATGTTCCAGGAAAATGTGATCAGTGACATCGTTGAACTGAATGATTCCGTAATGGCCATTGGTTCCGGCAACCTGAATCTGCTGAATAAAAAAACCGGGCATATTGAAACTATTACACTTTATGAAGGATTACCCAGTTATAATATAACCTCGCTGCAAACAGATGGCTTTGGGCATTTGTGGATCAGCACCAAAGATGGCTTGTTCAAATACAACCCCAGAAAATCTGTCTTTACCCGGTATGACCAGCGGGATGGCCTGATAACAACCGCAAATAGCGAAACCCTTTTGAATAACAGCCTGCTGAGAAAAAATGGCCAGGTTGCTTTTGCGGGAAACCAGCAGGCGGTATTATTCGATCCGGCCTTTTTCATCAGCAAATTGGCCCCAAAGGATGTCACCATTACTGATTTCAAATTATTTAACCGGTATCTCCCCCCGGACTCCATTTTAAGGCTTGATAAGATCAGGTTGAAACATGAGCAAAACTCTATCAGCATTTTATTCGCATCACTCAGTTACAAACAGAGGGGTAAACTGATCTACTATTATATGCTGGAAGGTGCCGACAAAAACTGGATCCGGGATGATGGCGGATTGATAGCGAACTACAGCCTGTTACCTCCGGGTAACTATACTTTTAAGGTCCGGTGCGAAAATGAAGAGGGTACACCATCTTCCAATATGACCCAGCTGAACATACTGATCAGGCCACCATTTTACGGCACATGGTGGTTTATGGTCCTGATCGCAATCGTTATTGCAGGATTAACCTATCTGATCCACCGGCTCAGGATCAACAGGATCCTGGCTGTGGAAAAAGTAAGAAGACGAGTTGCCCGCGACCTGCATGATGATATGGGCTCTACACTCAGTACCATTAATATCCTGAGTGAAATGGCCAGGATGAAGATTGATACCGATACAAAAGCCAGCCGGGACTACATAGAAAAGATTAGCGATAACAGCAGCCGCATGATGGAAGCCATGGATGATATCGTCTGGAGCATCAATCCGATGAACGATAATATGCAGAGAATAACGGCCCGCATGCGTGAGTTCGCCGCCACCGTGCTGGAGCCCAAGGGGATTGAATACAGTTTCCATGTTGATGAAAAAGTAATGGACCTGGTCCTTGACATGGAAGCCCGCCGGGATTTTTTCCTGGTTTTCAAGGAAGCGATCAACAACCTGGCAAAATACTCAATGGCAAAACAGGCTGTAATTGATATCCGGATCAGCCATGGGAAACTGCATATGAATATTAAAGACGATGGTATTGGCTTTGAAACGGAATCCGCAGATTCAGGAAATGGCCTGACCAATATGAAAAAGCGTTCCGAAATGATGAAGGGCCTCCTGCGGATTATTTCGGGAAAAAATGAGGGAACACTGGTTCAACTGGAAGTGCCCCTGACATGATTATGTGATTGTGGGGGTAATCCGGTCTGCTTATTTTTGTCTTGAAAAGCAGCTTATGATAAAAGTGTTGATTTATGAAGACAATCCTCAGTTAAGAGAAGGACTGACCATGCTGATCAATGGATCTGAAGGGTTTGAGGTAATGGCTTCGTTCAAGAACTGCAACAACGCAGTAGAGGAAGTGGAATCCTTCCGGCCGGATGTTATCCTGATGGACATTGACATGCCGGGAATCAACGGAATTGAAGGTTTAAAACTCATTCGCCAGGGCAACAGTGAGGTAAAGGTTCTGATGCTGACTGTGTTCGACGATAACAGGAATGTATTTGAAGCCCTGAAAAATGGTGCAAACGGGTATCTCCTGAAAAAAACACCCCCCTCCCGTTTACTTGAGTATATACAGGAAGCCCATACCGGCGGAGCTCCCATGACAAGTTCAATTGCTTCACAGGTATTGAAAATGTTCTCCGAAATCCAGGCCCCTGCAAACGAAGATTATAATCTTTCGGAAAGGGAAAAGCAGGTCTTGCAATTGCTGGTAAACGGATACAGTTACAAAATGATAGCTGCAGAAATGTTTATTTCCATTGATACGGTAAGATCGCATATCAAGAAGATCTATGAAAAACTGCATGTCAATTCAAAAAGTGAAGCAGTTGCAAAAGCTTTTAAAAATAAAATTGTCTGACCATACAACGTTTTATAAACGGCAATAGTCAAACACACAGACTTATCCTTTTATATGAAGCAGGTAATATTCAAACACTTTTCACTTGCAGTGGTACTGATCCTGTTATCGGCCAGTAGCCTGTGTCCGGTCAGGGCGGAAAAATGCTTTATCATCAAAAGTTGTTCATCAACTGTTGAAATCAGGAACTTGCAGATGAATGCCAGCCAGGAACAGGAAGATGACAGCGAAGACAATCTTCCAATTATCGGCGGGGTAACGGGTATGAGCATGATTTTCCTATAAACCAGGTATAAAAAAAGCTGCTCCCGGAAAGGGAACAGCCTGCATATAGGGTTTAGAGAAAATACTCAGGTCTCCTGTACGAATCCCTTCTTAACGGCATACATAACCAATCCCGCCATCGACTTAGCCCCTGTTTTTGTTTTCAGCTTATCACGGATAGCTTCTACCGTACGCGGACTGATATCTACAATATCTGCAATTTCCTTGGTGGTTTTTTCTTCGCACATCAGCTTCAGGATCCTGATTTCCTTGTCTGTCAGTTGTGCATCAGCCAGTCCATCCGGCTCCATTTTACGGGTCCGGAGACCTGTAAGCAGCGCCTTATTGGTCAGTTCATTAAAGAAGAATTCCTGCTCATAGCAGGTTTTGATGGCCTGGTATATCGTTTCTGAATCAGAATTTTTTGTCAGGTAGGAATTGGCCCCAATCTCCATCAGCTTGGAGATCATGGAATGATCATTATGCATGGAAAGAATGATCACTTTTACATAGGGATTAATCTTCCGGATTTCAGGCAGGGTGGCAATTCCATCCATGATGGGCATCTGGATATCAAGTAAAATAACATCCGGTTCGATGTGTTTCAGCAGGTTCAGTAATTGCATACCATTGTCTGCTTCTGCAATCAACTCTACGTCCTTCTTGGCAGACAAAGCAGTTTTGACTCCTGCGCGAAACAGGGCATGATCATCTGCTATGGCAACTTTAATGGGATTGTTAGGGTCTGGTTTTTTCATACGGTGAATTTTGCGAATGAGTGAAGGACTTTTTTATCATCCTTACAGAATGCAAAATGTAAAAAATCCTGAACATTCACTATGGTATTTATACGTAAATATACCGTTTCGGAATATACTATTAGTATTATTCGTAATAATCACCGTAAACCTCCCGGGATTCGTCCGGTAGCATTATCGGAGTTTTACGAACATAAAGGGAAAATCCGCAAGGCAAAAATTCAGCAATTCCGCTCTTGTGCTGCTGTCTCATTGCTGGTACATTTGTTATAGAAGTTGATTGACGGGATCGCAACCTACAACCATCCAATGTCCAGTAACAACCGTCCAGAACTTTTTCAATATTCTATGAAACCGTCGACTCCAGTGTCAATCAACTTTCTTTTTTCCAAAAATCCATGAAAAGCCCGGAATTTCCTGACCGCTGAATATTCCGTGACCGGCCGAACTGACTCTCACCAATATCCGCTAAACCGTTGAACTCCAATGTCCGACCGATATATTTTTCATCGGTACCCTACAACCAAACCCAGTTCTTTAAATTTCTATGCCTGCTTTGAATGCCACAGGAGCGTAGTAGCGAAGGGGGAATAATTTATCATTCTGGCTAAGACATGAGTGAATGTTTATGAAATCAGCAGCCAACCTTCTAGGTTTACTTAATTCCGATGTGCAGTTCAAGGCAGGCTTTTGTATGCCCTGAAATACCGGTCCAGGAAACTGACTGCGTTTCCGGATCCGAATTTCTGCAGAATCGTGCCCGGATCAATCCAACCGTTTTCAGGTAATTTCCAGGTTCCCCTGTGTTGCAACATATAATTTTCAGCGAGCTTAAGTAAATCCATGCCTAGGTAAGAAAAGTCCATTGAACCAAGACAGCCCTCGGGAGGGTTTATCGTACCATCAAAATCACTACCAATACTGACCATATCCCAGGCAGGCAAACGATGACTGTCCAATACTTCAGCAATATGCTGTATCTGGGCCCAAACAAGGATAGCCCCGGTACTAACTTTCCGGCGGGTAGCGAGGATTGGAGCCTGCTGAAGAAATGACCTGCTGGCCAGTCTTCTTTTATCAAGCTGAATGGCAAATAAACCGCCTGACTTTGAAATCTCCACCAGTTCTTCATCATAGAAATTGATATCCGCCCGGTAAAACAGGTTTTCTGCCCCCGCAATAGTGGTTCCCCCATCAAGTTTCAAACCGGTAATACCTCCATGGCTTACAATGATGGGAAGCCAGGAGGCCTGCCCATAATCTGATTTCAGGATATCAAAATAAAGTTTCCGGCTTTTAAGGCTCATGTGTTTTATATCAACCAGTATCGGAGCACCATTGGACTCGCTTAACAATTCATGCAGGGTATTTACACCCAGATCTGTGAAACCATCATTCAGCCCTTCCCACTGGTTGACCAATGGCCCCAGGGTTTCCAGACTGCGGGCATGCCCGCACAGGTCATTGTAGAAATTATGGGCAAACGTTATAAACACAGGCGGGTGCGCCCAATCTTTAACTGTCCTGATTCTTTCCTTAACCTCATCGGGATCGGTCCTCCGGCCATACATCCCCAGTCCGGTATTGAACACATGGGCGCCTTCAATACTTAACACTACCCCCATCCGGTTTTTTGCAGACATCACTTCCTCCAAGTCCCGGGTTGTAGAAATCATGGTCCAGCTGCGCTCCTCCCCATTTACCGGTGCACTGCGCTGCCCATCACAGAAAAACCTATACTCCCGCTCCAGGTCCTGGAAATAATCAAGGTGGCGCTGCAAATGCCTAACCCGATGATAACCAATACCGGTAACAAGATTGGCCGATATAGCAGATAAGCCTCCACTGCCGGTTAGGTTGATAAAAAAACCCTTCTCAAAAGGATAAAGAGATACAAAAGCAAGTTTCACATTTCCTGAGCTCATCGCTGTAAAATCAGCCTGGGAATAGGCAGAAATACCTGAGATATTTTTAACCAGCCGACGGGCTGGTGTAAGTGACTGGTGATACCACAGGTTGCTCCGCGGATCAGGTTCGGCTGATTCGTTAAATGAATGACCATACGTTTTTAGATTCGGATGACAGTGTATATCTGCAAAATGGAAATCATTCATGACCGCTTGTTTTGGATTCACAGGTCCTCGGAAAAAATCTCAGTTGCATTCACCGCATTCTGCCTGACCAACCTGTAATGCAAACGCAAAGAATGTAACAAACCATATCGTCTGTAAGGCAGCCCATTTTCTTTTGAATATCTCTCCAGAATTTCGGTTACTCCCGGTGCATACACATAACTGATATTCGGGAACAGGTGATGCACCACATGGTAGTGAAAATTCCCCATCAGGCAGCTTGAAGCCCAGTTATCGAAACGGATATCATTGGTAGTACTTAACTGGTGCATGAACCAGCTGCTGTTTATTTGTCCGTCAGGTGAAATCACCGGAAAATTATTACTGACATTCACATGCGGAGTCAATAACACCATTAAGGCCAGAATACTTCCCGCCACTGTAAGTGCAATCAATGAGACCAGCGCCTGCCAAACAGGAACGCCCAGCCAAACAGGTAACAGTACCGTGTAACCGATATAAACCGTTTTAAAAAAGAAAAGCTTTGCATATTCTGTTCGCGGTATAGGATGAAACATACTAACCACCCTGTTATGCTGGAAAAAATCCCTGAAATCACGAATAAATATCCAATTAAAGAGGTAAAGTGGATACAGGAGAAATACGTACAGGTGCTGGAGCTTATTATATTTTTCAGGGGCCTGGTGTGGAAATATCTGTAAAGGTCCGCTTTGTTCAATATCACTGTCCCAGCCGTGAACATTCGGGTAATTATGATGCAGTTTATTATGCCTTTTTATCCAGATAAAACTGTTAGGTCCCAGCAGGTCGAACAGGTTTAGGAAATTCCTGTTGCTTTTTTTGGACCTGAACAGCAAACCATGGGTTGCTTCATGGAACAGGTTCAGGTACAGAAAGATGCCGGTTAAGCCCATGACTGCATAGGCTGAAATCATGACCCCTGCATTAAAACGATAATACAGCCCAAGGAAATATGCTATGAAATAAATTGCCGGAAAGGAAAAAATTTTAAATGCAGAATGCGGGTGATTGTTTTCTGGCAGGTCATTCAGCTTCTCTTTCACCAGTTGGCCGATTCGCAGGAAATGTGCCTGGTCTTCATCAACTTTCCGGAACCGTGGTTTATTTTCCATACATAGGGGATGAAAGGTGAACAGATCGCTTATAACATATTTACCACATTTTAAATTAGCCAATTAAAGGAGAATCAGCAAATCTGATTCCACGGGGCAACAAAAAAGGTGCAGTGTGTAAACTGCACCTTTAGAAATATCAGGAATCAAATGATTACTGTGCGCTTTCGCCTTCGCCGCCGCCTTCCAGTTTCTTCTTCAGTTCAGCCAGCACACCCAGGTCACCGAGGGTAGCTTTCTCAACCTTGCTCTGGATGTTCTTAACAGCTTTCTTGGTTTTGTCAGATTCTGCTTTGGCCTCTTTCTTAATCGCTTCTCTCTCTTCAGCCTTGGCAACTTCCCATGTACGGGTATGACTAACCACGATGCGTTTTTCGTTGCGGTCGAATTCGATCACCATAAACTGGTTGGTCTCCTCGGCATTTACCTGGCCACCATCTTCCTTGTTGAGGTGACGGTTGGGAGCAAATCCTTCCAGTCCATAGGGCAGTTGAACGATGGCACCTTTGTCATCCTTGCGGATAACTGTTCCTTCGTGAACTGTTCCGATAGCGAAAGTATCTTCCAGGGTATTCCATGGATCTTCTTCCAGTTGCTTGTGTCCGAGTTGCAGCTTGCGGTTCTCCTTATCGATTCCGAGGATCATGATTTCGATCTTCTCACCAACTTTGGTGTACTCAGAAGGATGGTTGAAGCGCTTCAGCCAGCTCAGGTCGCTGATATGGATCATACCACCGATTCCAGGCTCCAGTTCCACAAACACACCGTAAGGAGTGATATTCTTCACCAGACCGCTGTGACGGCTGTCAACAGGGTATTTGTTTTCGATCTCGTTCCATGGATCAGGAGTCATTTGCTTGATAGAGAGGCTCATCTTGCGGGCATCCTTGTCGAGGGTAACGATCTTGGCTTCGTACTCGTCTCCCAGTTTAAAGAATTCCTTTGCATTGATGGGGGTGTTAGCCCAGGTGATTTCACTTACGTGAACCAGACCTTCTACGCCCGGCATGATTTCCAGGAACGCGCCATAATCTTCGATATTAACAACCTTTCCTTTAACAACATTACCTTCCGCGATGTTCTCACCCAGTACATCCCAGGGGTGCGGAGTCAGTTGCTTCAGACCAAGGCTGATACGCTTCTTGTCGTCGTCGAAATCCAGTACAACCACGTTCAGTTTCTGGTCCAGCTTCAATACTTCTGAAGGATGGTTGATACGTCCCCAGCTGATATCTGTGATATACAGCAGGCCGTCCAGTCCACCCAAGTCCATGAACGCACCGAAATCGGTGATGTTCTTGATAGTACCTTCCAGTACCTGGCCTTTTTCCAGTTTGCCCATGATCTCAGCACGCTGTGCTTCGATATCGCTTTCAATGAGAGCTTTGTGAGATACAACCGCGTTCTTGATGGTTTCGTTTACCTTAACCACTTTGAACTCCATGGTCTTACCAACAAACTGATCGTAATCAGTTACAGGCTTCACATCGATCTGAGAACCTGGCAGGAAGGTTTCCATACCAAATACGTCCACAATGAGACCACCTTTTGTTTTGCTGGTAACTGTACCGGTAACGATTTCACCAGTTTTGTGTACTTCAACGATTTTTTCCCATGCACGAGTGATGCGCGCCTGCTTGCGGCTCAGGTGCAGGTGACCCTGACGGTCTTCCTTCTCCACTACCATCACCTCTACTTCGTCGCCGATTTTGAGGCCCTGGAGGTCACGGAATTCGTTCAGGGAGATCAGACCATCGCTCTTGAAACCAATGTTCAGAACAACGTCAGTTTTTGTGAGGCCTACTACAGCACCTTTGATCAGCTCACCGTCGGTGATGGCTACAAAAGTGGCATCATAAACCTTGTCATACTTTGCTTTTTCATCAGCATTGTAGGAAGATACATTGCGCTTGTCAATGCTCCAGTCGAAATCGTCGTGGGCAGTGGCTACAGTTGCAACTTCAGTTGCAGCAGCAGGCGCCTCAGGTGCAGTTGTTGTCGCTGTAGTTGCTTCTGCGGGTGCAGCAGCAGACTCCTGATCATCAGCGTTTAGTTGTTTTACAAAAAGATTTAGAAACATAAACTTTCCCCGATGGTTTTATTCGGGGCAGCAAAGATAGGCAAAATCCGCTTCTGAACTGGATTTTAGGGCAAAAAAACAGGGCAAAAACTAGAGGGAGCCTTCAGCCACGGCGGAATGGCAGGATGCAGCTATACTTTGCGCGGCAATAAAACCGCTTGTCCAGGCATGCTGGAAATTGAAACCACCTGTTATCCCGTCCACATCCAGTATTTCCCCAGCAAAATAGAGCCGGGGGTGCAGCCTGCTCTGCATCGTATCCGGGTCCACTTCCGACAGTTTTATTCCACCGGCTGTTACAAATTCCTCCTTGAAGGTGGTCTTCCCTTTTACTTCCAGATCCATGGAAGCCAGGTTTTTAACGAGTTTGTTCTGTTCTTTTGCCGGCAGGTCACTCCACCGGGTTTCAGGCCCGATTCCATTGGCCCCCAACAGGAAATCCCAGAAGCGCTGGGGTAATCCGAAGGGATTTCTATTGGTCATTTTCTGCGGCGCTTTTTCAAACCTGTACTGCTGGAAAAAATCCCGCAGACTGTTTTCATTATAAGCAGGCACCCAATTCACCTGAATTTTAAAATGCCAGTCCTTTTCCGCCAGATCTCTGGCCCCCCATGCACTGAGGCGCAGAATTGCCGGACCACTAAGTCCCCAATGCGTGATGAGTACCGGCCCCCTTTCAGATAATTTTGTACTATTGATTCTGACCTGGGCATCCTGTACCACCAGCCCCATCAATGCATTCAACGGATGGGTCGGAAGATTAAATGTAAAAAGTGAAGGCACCGGTGATTCGATGGAATGTCCGGTTGCAGTGATCCAGTCAAACATGGCAGGCCTGGGAAATCCCCCGCTTGCTATGCACAGGAAATCCGAATGGATGGTTTCCCTTGAACTCTGAATAATCCATTTTTCGCCGGAGCGCTCAACTTTCTGTACATCCTGGTTCAGGCGGATATCAATTCCCAACCGGTTCGCTTCGCGTAGCAAACAATCGATAATGGTGGAGGAATCATTGGTGACCGGAAACATCCTGCCATCCTCTTCCGCTTTAAGGACCACCCCTCTCTCACCGAACCATTTTATGGTATCAGCCGGACCAAAGCGAGCAAAGGTTTTCTTAACAAAATTGCCCCCCCTGGGATATTTTTTTGCCAAAGCAGGCACATCAAAACAGGAATGGGTAACATTACACCTGCCACCCCCACTGATTCTAACCTTGGCCAACAGCTTACTGCTTTTTTCCAGCACCACAACCTTCAAACCCGGTGCTTTTGCTGCCGCATTCACGGCACAAAAAAAACCGGCGGCACCGCCTCCTATCACTACCAGTATTTGTTGTCGCATGACAGCAAAAATAAAGGCAAATAATTTGGAAAGCCTACCATTGAAAACCCGGGAGGTAGAAAAATGTAAGCTGCCAGGAAGGTCCCTGGTTACAAAAATATAATTTGAAGCTGCCTTCAACTGTATTTTCACCCTCGGCGCTCTTTGCCTGGTATTTAATCATTCCCTCAGTAAAGCCCAGCCCCAGTCCCTCTTCCAGCCACTCAAAAGAGGTTTTCCCTATTTTGAATTCCAGTCCGGTGATCAATTCATACCTGTTCCTTTGTTCAATCATTTTGTCGCGAAACTGATCCCGGCTCAGCATGCATCCATCGGCCAGTACCGCAAATTCAGCCAGCACAAAAGACAAAGAATCCAGTTTATTGTTTTCCCAACTATAAAAAATCTCAGCTGTTGCATCATGCAGTTCCATTTCATGGTTTGGATGAAAATCCTCATAATTAAACACACAAACCATACCCGGGATCCTGATATCCTGAATCTGTTCCTGGAACAACTCATCCGTAATGAAATGGTAGAGGACACCGGGGTCTGATTCCCTGAAAACTTCCAGGCAGATACCATTTTCTGATAACAGTTCCCGCAACTGCAGTAAAGCCTGTGGTAATTCCTCTTCGGGAATTTCATCCTTTTTCCTGATAACCGGTTTACCAATGAACTCGTAAACACTAACCGCCGGGGCGTCCTTTCCCATCTTTTCAAATGCCATGACCATTTGAAGAAAATCTCGCTCCGCTTCCGGACTCAGATCGCCAAAGGATCCAAAGGAAGCGCCATACTCGGCCTGCATCTTTAATTTTAGAATATCGTTTTCAATGCGAATGTTTTCCTGCGGGTCAGTGTTAAAGCTTCCCTCAGCCGGATTTTTGTCCTGCTTCATAATAAATGTGTTTAAGTTTTTAAAAGGCCGCTGGCCGATTGACAGGACAAACATTGAAAAAATAAAAAACCTGGTCAGGAGTGAAAACACCCATTTGACCAGGTTTAAAACACCTATAATTATTCTTATCAGTAATCCGCGAAAAGATTGGGGTTATTCTTTTCCTCCAGTTCAATCTGCTCAAAACTGGAAAGTATATCGGCCTTTCCTCTTCTTACACATACCGTATGTTCAAAGTGGGCTGCAGGCTTGCCGTCTTTTGTTTTTACGGTCCAGCCATCTTCTTCGTACCATACTTCCTTCACACCCATATTGATCATAGGTTCAATGGCTATAACAAGGCCATCGTGCAACTTCGCACCGCTGCCCCTTTTACCGTAGTTCGGAACCTGCGGATCCTCATGCAGGTGCCTTCCAATTCCATGCCCTACCAACTCCCTTACCACACCATACTTATGCTTCTTTTCAGCAAAATCCTGTATTGCAAAGGAAATATCACCCACCCTGTTACCGGCTGTAGCCTTTTCAATTCCCAGGTAAAGCGATTGTTTTGTAACACGTAATAAACTTTGAACATTTTCGTCTATAGAACCAATGGCGAAAGTATACGCACTATCACCATGGAAACCGTTTTTATAGGCACCCACATCAACAGAAACAATATCACCTTCTTTCAATGGTACGTCGTTGGGAAAGCCATGAACCACGGCATCGTTCACACTGATACAACAGGTAAAAGGATATCCCTTATAATTTTTAAATGATGGTACCGCATTATTATCCAGGATGAACTGCTCAGCCAGGGCATCGAGCTGCAAGGTTGTAATACCAGGTTTGATGGCCCTGGCAACCGTTGCAAGTGTATTGCTGACAAGCTGGCAACTTTCACGAATCAATTCAACTTCTGCGGTGGTTTTATAGTAGATCATAATTGTTTAATGAGTCAATGGGCAAAATATCGGGTATTTACTAAAAAGAAACCCGGCAAAGTTAGTCTTTTGCCGGGTTTCTGTATAATGCAATGCGTTTTAAATAGGAGTCGTACTAACTGCCTGGCGCCCCTGGATCCGGCCGCTTTTCATCAGGCCATCATACTGGCGCATCAGTAGTTGGGTTTCAATTTGCTGCAGGGTATCCAATACAACACCAACCATGATCAGCAGGGAGGTTCCTCCAAAGAAGGATGCAAAACCCTGGGTGATTCCAAGTCTCTGGGCAAATCCTGGCAGAATACCAACCAATGCGAGCAAAACGGCACCGGGTAAGGTGATCCTGTCCATAACCGCACCAATATAATCAGCAGTAGGCTGACCAGGTTTTACGCCTGGAATGAAACCATTGTTTCGTTTCAGGTCCTCGGAGATTTGCTTGGGGTTGAAAATAAGTGCTGTATAAAGGAATGTAAACGCTACAACTATTACTGCGTAAATCACCATATGCCACGCGTCCCTGGGGTCAGAGAAAATTCTGGCAATACCCTGACCAGATTCAAAACTGGTATAAGAGAACAGGGTTGGCAGGAACATGATGGCCTGGGCAAAAATGATGGGCATAACACCGGCCCCATTCACCTTAAGTGGAAGGAACTGGCGGGCACCACCAAATTGTTTATTACCAATGATCTGCTTGGCATATTGAACCGGGATCTTACGAACACCCTGAACCAGGACGATCAATCCCATAATAATAGCCACCAACACAGCTATTTCAATAATGAAGATCAGGAGACCACCACCGCCGCGGTTGCTTTTAGCAGCCCATTCCTGGATGGCAGACTGTGGAAGGCGCGCAAGGATACCAACCATGATGATCAGGGATGTACCATTACCCAGTCCTTTATCAGTGATCTTTTCACCAAGCCACATAACAAACAGCGTTCCCGCCGTAAGAATAATAGTAGTGGAAAGCCAGAAATAGGGTGTATAACTGTCAAGCATAGCCGAACCGTTCACTTGTTTCAGGTAGGCTACATAAGCACCTGCCTGTACAGCTGTTACAGCAACTGTAAGGTAACGGGTCCACTGGTTGATTTTTTTACGGCCGCTTTCTCCTTCTTTCTGGACCTTTTGCATTTGAGGAACCAAGATGGTCATCAATTGCATGAAGATGGAAGCGGAGATATAAGGCATGATACCCAATGCAAAAATGGATGCTTGTGAGAAAGCCCCACCGGCAAAAGCATCAATCAATCCGAGCGCGCCGGATTTTGCACTGTCAAGGTCAATTTTGGTCGGGTCCAAACCGGGCAATACAATGTGTGCACCGATGCGATAAATCAGAATAAGCAGCAGAGTGGTTATGATTTTACTCCGTAACTCCTCAATGCTCCAGATATTCTTCAGCGTCTGAATTAATTTCTTCACGGGTTTTCTGAGATTTAAATGAGCCTCAAATAAAAAGGACGCATTATATCAATGCGTCCGCGCAAGATAAAGAAAATTACTTTACAATTTCAACGGTACCTCCTGCAGCTTCAATGGCAGCTTTTGCCTTATCACTAACAGCATTTACCTTGAATGTAATCTTGGACTTAAGTTCACCTGTTCCCAGAATTTTAACGTTGTCCGTATGTCCGATCAAACCATTGATATACAGGGTCTCAAGGCTGAATTCAGTGATATTGTATTTTTCAGCAAGCTGATCAATCTGTCCGAGGTTAAATACTTTGTATTCAACACGGTTGATATTTTTAAACCCGCGTTTTGGAACACGACGCTGGATAGGCATCTGGCCACCTTCGTGAGCTCTTTTGCTGGCGTAACCGGCACGGCTCTGACCACCTTTGTTACCCTTTGTAGATGTACCACCCTTACCGGATGCTTCTCCACGACCTAAACGTTTCTGACTGTGAGTTGCGCCTTCAGCAGGCTTCAAATTGTGCAGTTTCATCTTAACTTGATTTTTGACTTAACGGGGAATCGCCCCTCGCTTGTGATTAGAGAAATAGAGAGACGGAGGGATAGAATAATAGCATTAACTATTTCTCTATATCTCCATCTCTCTTTTTAATTATTTATGCCAGTTCTTCCACCTTCAGCAGGTGTTCAACCTTGCGAACCATACCCAGGATCTGGGGAGTGGCTTCAACTTCCCTTGAGGCATTCATTTTTTTCAGTCCTAAAGCAACCAGCGTTTGTTTCTGGCTTACGGGTCTGTCAATGGCACTCTTAACTTGTGTGATCTTAATCTTTTTCATCCGTATGCTTGTTTACAGATTAACCATTAAATACTTTCTTCAGGCTCACGTTACGGGTTTTAGCAACCTGGATAGGTTCACGCAGACTTGCGAGCGCCTTTACAGTAGCTTTTACCACGTTGTGCGGATTTGCAGAACCAAGGCTCTTGGCAAGAACGTCGGTAATACCTGCACTCTCCAGTACAGCACGCATGCTGCCTCCGGCAATTACACCGGTACCATGTGCAGCGGGCTTAATCAGGACCTTGGCAGCGCCATCCTTACACAGCTGGTCGTGAGGAATAGTACCGTGCATTACAGGAACCTTGATCAGGTTCTTCTTGGCATCTTCGATACCTTTTGTAATGGCTTCCTGCACTTCCTTGGCCTTACCCAGACCATGACCAACAACACCATTTTCATTACCTACCACAACCAGGGCAGAGAAACTGAAAGCACGACCACCTTTGGTAGTTTTAACAACACGGTTGATCGCCACAACTTTCTCCTTCAGTTCCAGGTCGCCGGCTTTAACTTTATTTAAAATTACTTGTGCCATTTATTGCAGAAATTAAGTTGAATTTAGATTTTGATAGTACTGATCGTTTAGAATAGAAGACCTCCTTCACGGGCGCCATCAGCTACCGCTTTCACACGGCCATGATACAGGTTTCCACCACGATCGAACACTACGTCTTTCAGTCCCAGCTCGCTGGCTTTCCTGGCAATTGCAGTTCCAACCAGTTTGCTTTTTTCAGTCTTAGTAACCTTTTGGGTCTGAATATCTTTATCGCGGGTTGATGCTGATGCCAGGGTTACACCATTTACATCATCAATCAACTGAACATATGTTTCGGCATTGCTACGGAAAACAGAAAGACGGGGCTTCTGTGCAGATCCGGAAATCTTTTTCCGGATACGATACTTGATCTTCTGTTTTTTGATCGATTTATTTTCCATTTTATCTGTTATTTTATTCCCGATACTGCCGGGAAAAGTTAGATGTTTTATTTACCAGCCGACTTACCAGCTTTCTTACGTACCACTTCACCCACAAAACGAACACCTTTTCCTTTGTACGGCTCAGGCTTGCGAAGACCACGGATCTTGGCAGCTACCTGTCCCAGCAATTGCTTATCAGAACTTTCCAGGATGATCTTGGGATTCTGTCCTTTTTCAGTTAAGGTAGCCACTTTTAATTCCTGGGGAATTTCGAAAATAATATTGTGAGAATAACCCAAAGCCAGGTCGAGGGTATTACCGGTATTGGCGGCTTTAAAACCTACACCCACCAGTTCCATCTCAGCTTTGAATCCTTCTGTAACACCTTTTATCTGGTTGGCCACGAGTGAACGGTAAAGACCATGCATGGCACGGTGACGGATCTGATCAGTCGGACGATTAATAATTACTTCACCATCCTTTACTTCCACGACAATATCACGGTCGATAGTTTGCTTCAACTCACCCTTGGGTCCTTTAACAGTGATCACGTTATCTTTTCCTACAGTAACGGTAACACCTGCGGGAATAGTGATCGGTTTTTTACCTATACGAGACATATCAAATAATTTTGATGTTTATTATTCTGGCTGGGATCGGTCAGTCGGGTATAGGACGACTTAATGTATCTTCAACCAATTATATGGAATTGCGCAATGTTTCCATTGCGCACTGAATTCTTAATAAATGTAACAGAGAACTTCTCCCCCTACGTTCTGTACCTTTGCATCCTTATCGGTCATAACACCTTTAGAGGTGGAAATGATGGCAACACCCAAACCGTTCTTTACACGCTTGAATTCTTCAGGCTTGGCATATTGACGCAGACCGGGGCGGCTAACCCTTTCGAGGCTTTGGATTGCGGGTTGCTTGGTAGCAGGATCGTACTTGAGGGCGATCTTGATTACACCTTGTTTGTTATCTTCTTCAAATTTGTACTTCAGGATATATCCCTTTTCGTACAGAATTTCAGTAATGCGCTTTTTCAGGTTAGAAGCAGGGATTTCCACAATACGGTGTCCAGCCATCTGGGCATTACGAACGCGGGTCAGAAAATCTGCTATAGGATCAGTAACCATTGTTTAAAATGAGTTGTAGTTTGATAATTGAGTTACAATGCGATATCCTATCTGATATCAACAATTTCACAGATCAGTGCACGAGGCAAATGATCTTACCAGCTGGCTTTTTTAACACCAGGGATCTTACCGGCCAATGCCATGTCGCGGAAAGTTACCCTTGAGATACCGAAGTAACGCATGTATCCTTTAGGACGACCGGTCAGCTGGCAACGATTTTTCAGACGAACAGGAGATGCATTTTTTGGAAGTGTATCCAGGGCCTGATAATCACCTGCAGCCTTCAGGGCAGCACGCTTCTCAGCAAACTTGGCAACCAATGCTTCTCTTTTCCTTTGTCTGGCTTCTACTGATTTTTTCGCCATTTTTTATTTCATTTATAGTTTAGAAACTGTTGCCTACTTCTTCCTTCAGCATTCAGCATTCCAATTATTGGTTTTCACCTTTTCTGATATTCTTGAAAGGCATACCGAGTTCCTTCAGTAACTCATAAGCCTCTTCATTGGTGTTGGCAGTTGTCACGAAAGTGATATCCAGACCGGTAATTTTATTAACCTTGTCAATATCTATTTCCGGAAAAATGATCTGCTCAGTTACACCCAGGGTATAATTACCTCGGCCATCAAATGCCTTTTCACTTACACCCTTGAAGTCACGTACACGGGGCAGAGATACTGCAATCAGACGATCCAGGAATTCGAACATCTTCTCACCGCGAAGCGTAACCCTTGCACCGATGGGCATGTTTTTACGCAACTTGAAGTTTGAGATGTCCTTTTTTGACATGGTAGCGACAGCTTTCTGACCAGTGATAGTGGTCAGTTCATCTACAGCGATGTCAACCAGTTTCTTGTCAGCCACGGCGCCATTGACACCACGGTTCAGACAGATTTTGGTGAGTTTGGGAGCCTGCATTACAGTGCCATAGCCAAACTTTTTCATTAAGGCAGGTACAACTTCCTTCTTGTACTTATCTGCCAGACGCGGAGTATATTTAACGGTGCTCATTACTTGATTACCTCCCCTGATTTTTTAGAAACACGAACTAACTTACCTGCTTCACGGGTACGTTTAACCTTGGTAGCTGCCCCAGCCTTTGCATCCCACAACATAACGTTGGAAATACTGATGGCGGCTTCCTTCTTTACAATACCACCCTTGGTATTCTGGGCAGAAGGCTTGGTGTGTTTGGTGATGATGTTTACACCTTCAACCACCACACGGGCTTTATCAACAATAACTTCCAAAACCTTGCGGGGTTTTTTCAGGTCTTTATCGTCGCCGGCAATAATTACCACCGAATCGCCCTTTTTGATGTTATATTTCGCTTTGAATCTTGTGTTCATGTAGATTCTGTTTATCTATTTATCACTTTTGTTTCCAGCCCGTGCTCCCAATCGGGGCGCAAAGGTACGATTATAATACTTCAGGAGCAAGAGAAATAATTTTCATATATCCCTTGTCACGAAGTTCCCTTGCTACGGGTCCGAAAATACGAGTACCGCGGGGTTCATCAGCGTTGTTCAACAATACAACTGCATTGTCGTCGAAACGGATATAGGAACCATCTTTGCGGCGTAATTTGTTCTTGGTACGAACAATTACAGCCTTGGTAACAGTACCTTTTTTAATGCCACCTGCAGGAATAGCGTCTTTAACAGTTACCACGATCTTATCGCCTATCCTGGCGTAATCCTGTCCACTGTTACCCAGTACACGGATCACCAACACCTCCTTGGCTCCACTGTTATCAGCTACATTGAGTCTGCTTTCTTGCTGAATCATCTTAAATTAATTTATCAATTAGTAATGTAAAACAGAGGGATTACTTCACCTTCTCCAGTATCTCGACCATTCTCCAGCGTTTTGTTTTGCTTAGAGGGCGGGTCTCCATGATTTTGACAGTATCACCAATGCTGCACTCATTCTTTTCATCATGAGCATGGAACTTGGTGGTCTTTTTCACGAACTTACCGTAGATAGGGTGCTTCACCTTTCTTTCTACTGCAACAGTAACGGTCTTCTCCATTTTGTTGCTGGTTACTACACCAATCCTTGTTTTACGCAAATTTCTTTCAGCCATTGTTATTCTTTTTAGCTTATTCGCTTGTTGTGTACACCTGGAAACCGCTTATCAGGCAGTCGCCAGTTTTTTGGTTAATTCCGTTTTCAAACGGGCAATGTCCCTGCGCAGGTCACGAATGCTCATAGGGTTCTCCAGCGGTGTAATGGCATGGGCGAACTCAAGCTTCTTCAGGCGCAGTTCATCTTCCTGGATACGAGCCTTCAGATCAGTCAGACTCATATCTTTCAGGCTTGTTACGAAATCGGTTTGCTTTGACATCGTATGGTCGATTTTTTTGTTAAGTTATCTTATGACTGCAGTTCACGGCGAACTACAAACTTTGTTTTGATCGGCAACTTCTGTGCAGCCAGTTCCATTGCTGTTTTGGCTATTTCTTCAGTTACACCGTCACATTCGAAAAGAATACGACCTGGTTTTACCACGGCTGCCCAATGGTCAGGGTTACCTTTACCTTTACCCATCCTCACTTCGGCAGGTTTGCGGGTAACAATTTTATCAGGGAAAATGCGGATCCATACATTACCTTCCCTTTTCATAGATCGGGTCATGGCCTGACGGGCACTCTCAATCTGGCGGTCGGTCATCCACACTGTTTCCAAAGCTTTCAATCCGAACGAACCAAATGACAGGCTGGTACCACGCTTTGCATTGCCTTTTACAGGCATCTTCTGCATCTTCCTGTGTTTCGTTCTTTTAGGTTGTAACATCTTTATTCAATTTGTCAATGTTCTTAAATGCTTTTCTATGGTTTACTGGTATCATTCACCATTCACCATTCACCATTCACGGTTTTAGTTTCTGCGTTCTCTCCTGTCGCCACCTCCACGGTTGCGGTCACCTCCACCTCTCCTGTCACCACCACGGAAGTCACGGCGATCTTCACCACCACGTCCTTCTCTCCTGTCGCTCAGTGCACCTTCCTTGCCACCAATGAAGTTGGGGTTCAGGTCACGCTTAGCAAGTACTTCACCTTTACAGATCCATACCTTGATACCAATCTTACCATAAACAGTCAGTGCAAACACATTGGCGTAATCGATGTCCATACGAAGGGTATGGAGCGGGGTACGTCCCTGCTTGATTTCTTCTGTACGGGCAATTTCAGCACCACCCAAACGACCGCCTACTTTAACCTTGATTCCTTCAGCACCCATACGGAGCGCAGAAGCAATCGCCATTTTAATAGCGCGCTTATAGTTAATACGGTTTTCAATTTGCTTGGCGATGGTATCGGCAACGATATTGGCATCCAGTTCCGGGCGACGAATCTCCAGAATATTGATCTGCACGTCATCCTTGCCGGTCAGCTTCTTCAATTCTTCCTTAATACGATCAACCTCATTACCACCTTTTCCTATAATGATACCAGGCTTGGAAGTGTGGATGGTTACGATCAGCTTACCAAGCGTACGCTCGATAACGATTTTGGAGATACCCCCTTTGTTGATACGCGCCATCAGGTAGGTACGGATCTTATGATCCTCCACCAACTTCCCGGCGTAATCTTTCTTACTGCCGAACCAGTTGCTTTCCCAACCGCGGATGATTCCTAACCTTGCACCAATAGGATTTGTTTTCTGACCCATTTGTTTGGTATATTAAGTTTATACGATTGATTTATTTTGTATCTACAACAACAGTTACGTGATTGCTGCGCTTGCGAACACGATAACCACGACCCTGAGGAGCCGGACGCATACGCTTCAGCGTTCTGGCACCATCAACAAAAATGGTTTTCACCACCAGTTGGGTCTCATCACCACCTTCATTTGCCTGCTTCCAGTTGCTGATAGCACTCACCACCAGTTTACGTAAAGGAACAGCCGGATGCTTGGCATTGTGCTCAAGCACAGCCAGCGCCTTTTCTACTTCCATGCCACGTACCAGGTCAGCCAGTAAACGCATCTTTCTGGGTGATGTGGGGTAATTTCTCAGTTTAGCTACTGCTTCCATGTTTATACGATTCTTGATTCAGAATGCCTAAGCATCCGTTTTTGAATTACATTTTCTTGCTTGAGTGTCCCTTGAAGTTGCGGGTAGGTGCAAATTCTCCTAATTTATGACCTACCATGAACTCCGTTACGTATACAGGGATAAACTTGTTACCATTGTGCACAGCAAAAGTGTGACCCACAAAATCGGGAGTGATGGTAGAGCGACGGCTCCAGGTTTTGATTACACCTTTCTTGGATTTACCATCGGTCATATCCAGCACCTTCTTCTCCAGTTTTGCCTCTACGTAAGGACCTTTTTTAATTGAACGAGCCATATCTAAATTTTAGATTGCTGATTGATGTTTGTTGTTTAATTGGCTAACTTCTTACCGTTAGATCGCTGAATGATCAGCTTATCAGAACCCTTATGCTTACGGGTCTTCAGACCTTTGGCATATTTACCGGTACGGCTTCTCGGATGTCCGCCGGATGCACGTCCTTCACCACCACCCATTGGGTGATCGACAGGGTTCATCGCAACACCACGGTTACGGGGCTTGATACCTTTCCAACGGTTCCTACCAGCTTTACCCATGCTCTGAAGGCTATGGTCGCTGTTAGAAGCCACACCAACTGTAGCATAACAGTTGATCAATACTTTTCTCAGTTCGCCGGAAGGCATTTTCAGTACTGCATACTTTTCTTCCTTGTTGCTCAGCTGTGCAGAAGTACCGGCACTGCGGGCAATCTTACCGCCCTGTCCGGGCTGCATTTCAATATTGTGAACAACAGTACCCAACGGCATGTTCTTCAGCATCAGGGCATTACCCAGTTCAGGAGCAACAGCATCACCACTGATAACTTCAGTACCAACCTGCAGGCCCTGGGGTGCCAGGATATAACGCTTCTCACCATCAACATAATTCAGCAACGCGATGAAAGCTGAACGGTTCGGATCGTACTCAATAGACGCAACTTTTGCAGGGATCCCCTTCTTGTTACGCTTGAAATCAACGATACGATACATCTTGGCATGACCACCACCTATGTAGCGCATGCTCCTGCGGCCTTGTGCGTTACGGCCACCAGTTCCAGATTTTGCTTCCACCAGACTCTTCTCAGGCGTATTGGTGGTGATCTCGGCATACGCGTTTCCAATTCTCCAACGCGTACCGGCTGTCATCGGTTTGTATTTTCTTAAAGCCATCTTCTTTACTTTTTACAGCGAACTTTTCAGCGTCGCCTACTTTAATGTTTGTTGTTCAATTATGCTGCTCCGTACAGGTCGATCGTCTCGCCTTCCGCAACAGTTACCAGTGCCTTCTTGTAAGCAGGCTTACGGCCCTGGATGAAACCGGCTTTTGTAAAGCGGGTCTTGTTTTTACCGGGGATCACTGAAGTATTCACATCCACAACAGTTACACCATAAAAGGTTTCAATCGCCTTCTTGATCTCCAGCTTATTCGCCTTCCTGGCAACCTTGAATGCAAAACGACGCAGGCTCTCCTGCTGGGCGTTTGCCTTCTCAGTTAAAATCGGCTTTATCAGAACTTCAGAAAGTTTCATTTCTTTCTATTTATTAATGTGATAATTATGCGTTTTCTTCTACATCAGCTTCGGTAAATACCTTGGCTGCGCTTTCGCTCATGAGCAATACCTGTGCATTTACGATATCGTATGTATTCATATCGCTCAGCAATGTTCCGCTCACACAAGGAATGTTGCGCAGGCTCAGATAGAGATTCTCACCGGTTTCAGGCAGAACGAACAATGTCTTCTTTTCTGAAAGGTTAAGAGCCTTCAACACACCAGTGAAAGTTTTGGTCTTAGGGGCATCCATTGCGATGTCTTCAACGATCACGATGGCATTCTCCTTGGCCTTATACGCCAGGGCGCTCATTTTTGCCAGGTCCTTCACCTTACGGTTGAGCTTGAAGCTGTAATCGCGGGGCTTGGGTCCGAAGATAGTACCACCACCTTTGTAAAGGGGGTTACGCAGGTTGCCCTTACGGGAACCACCGGTACCTTTTTGACGGTGCAGCTTGCGGCTGGCACCCTTTACTTCCATACGGGTTTTCACCTTATGGGTACCCTGGCGCTGTGCAGCCAGGAATTGCTTTACAGAAAGGTAGAGCACATGATCGTTCGGCTCAATACCGAAGATCTCTTCCGGCAACTCAATGGTTCTTCCGGTCTTCTGTCCTTGTATATTTAATACATCTACTTGCATCGTACTTCAGATTAAATGGTTTACTTCTGGATAAAAACGATAGAACCGTTGTGGCCAGGAACTGAACCACTAACCAGGATATAATTCTTGTCTGGGAAAACTTTCAGGATCTTCAGACCCTTCATCTTCACACGGTCGTTACCCATGCGGCCGGCCATGCGCATACCCTTCATTACGCGGGAAGCGTCAGAAGAGTTACCCAGTGATCCCGGAGCGCGCTGACGGTCGTGCTGACCGTGGGAAGCTTCACCCACACCACTGAATCCATGGCGCTTTACCACACCCTGGAAACCTTTACCCTTGGTATTACCTACCACTTCAACAGTTTCACCTTCAGCGAAAATGTCTGTAGTTACAGTTTCACCCAGAGCTTTTTCTATTGAGAAATCGCGGAATTCTTTAACGAAACGCTTGGCAGCAGTTTGTGCCTTTGAGAAGTGATTTGCTTCGGCTTTGGTAGCATGCTTTTCTTTCTTGTCGCCGAATGCGAGTTGCAGTGCATTGTACCCGTCAGAGTCTTTTGTCTTTACCTGGGTAACTACACAGGGGCCAGCTTCAATGATGGTACAAGCTGTTTGCTTGCCATCGGGACTGAAGATGCTGGTCATCCCAATCTTTTTTCCAATAATTCCTTTCATTTAATTACCATTTGTGCCGCATGGTTAAAAGGACAATCCATTATTCTACCTCCTTGCGAGATAGCGGAAAGATGGACTTCAATCCCCGTTTGCTATTGACCTTTTCCTTTTGTCGCCTCAGTTTCGTCCGGACTTTTATGCCCGGCGGAACCCTGGTAGATCATGTTCCCTTTTCAGAACATGCCGACTTTTGCTGCTGCAACGGCCGGTTTCGGAAGTACCAATAGTAAACAAACCCTGAACGGCTTGTTCATATTTACTTTTACTAATTAATGAATGATAAAGGATTTCCTTTCGGATTTGCCTTTTCACCCAACCCCAGCGCTCTTTTTTCCCGCTTGCCGCGGAATTGAGAGATAGGGCAGTTATTTATAAGAACTAAGTTTTTGCTTTTCAGCGGGTCCTGATTTCAGCGAATCTGTTACGCTTTGATCTCAACCTCCACACCAGAAGGAAGGTCCAGCTTGCTCAGTGCATCTACCGTTCTTGAAGAAGAAGTGTAGATATCCAGCAAGCGCTTGTGCGTGCAAAGCTGGAACTGCTCACGGGCTTTCTTATTCACGTGTGGTGAACGCAGTACGGTGAAGATTTTCTTTTGCGTCGGTAAAGGAATAGGTCCTGTTACCACGGCACCGGTGCTACGAACTGTTTTAACGATCTTCTCAGCTGATTTATCAACCAGATTGTGATCGTAAGACTGCAATTTTATTCTGATTCGCTGTGACATACCTATTATCCCAAAAATTTAATTGGGAGTGCAAAGGTAACGGTAGTTTTCTTTATTGCAAAAGAATTTTAAGAAATTTTCTGGCCGGTCAGGATAATATTTTTCTTCCCTCCCCCATCTGGACAAAATTACCCCATTTTAGCCGCTCCGTTGGTATATTTATCAGGTAACCAAACATCCCCACATGTTCAGATTCAACCGCCTGGCCGCCAGCCTGCTTCTGGCATTACCCCTGCTGGCCTCCGCCCAGAAAAAAAACACACCGCCTCCTGTCCGGGCCATAGACACCCTCGTACAGGAAGCACTTGCCTGGCGTAATATCGGACCCACCCGCGGCGGCAGAAGCAATGCCGTAACCGGTGTTCCCGGAAATCCGCTCCTCTACTATATGGGTAGCACCGGTGGCGGCATCTGGAAAACCGAAGACGCCGGCATTTCCTGGAAAAACATCTCTGATGGTTTTTTCAGAACCGGCTCGGTTGGCGCCATCGCCGTTGCCCCTTCCGACCCAAATATTCTCTATGTGGGTATGGGTGAACATGCCGTCCGCGGCGTAATGACCAGCGCAGGTGATGGTATTTATAAAAGTTCCGACGGCGGTAAATCATGGAAACATACCGGCCTGCCCTCCAGCCAGCACATCGCCGGTATCAGGATCCACCCCGCCAATCCCCACCTGGTATATGTTGCA
Source organism: Flavihumibacter stibioxidans (assembly GCF_014332695.1). GTDB lineage: Bacteria > Bacteroidota > Bacteroidia > Chitinophagales > Chitinophagaceae > Flavihumibacter > Flavihumibacter stibioxidans. The sequence continues at coordinate 844,904 of NZ_MBUA01000001.1, forward strand.
GTCCAGGGCGCTTTGTACGGCCCCTCCGCCGACCGCGGCGTATACCGCAGCAGCGACGGAGGCCTGTCCTGGGAAAAAATTCACTTCGTAAACGACCTTACCGGCTGCAGCGACCTAAGCATGGATCCCTCCAATCCCAGGATCCTCTATGCCGGCATGTGGGAACACCAACGCAAACCCTGGGTGGTAATCAGCGGCGGCCAGGGGTCCGGTTTCTATAAAAGTACCGATGGCGGCGATACCTGGCAGAAATTGACCGACGGACTCCCTTCCCAAATGGGTAAAACAGCCATCTCTGTTTCTCCGGCCAACCCCAACAGAGTTTACGCCCTGCTCGAAGCTGAGGGCGATAAGGGGGGCGTTTACCGCAGCGAAGACGGCGGGCTCAAATGGTCGCAGGTGAACAAAAACCGCGTTACGGTGGCCCGGGCCTGGTATTATATCAACATCTTTGCCGATCCCCAAAACCCCGATCAGGTCTATGTACTCAACGCTCCCACCCTGAAATCCATTGACGGTGGTAAATCTTTTTCCAATATCGAGGTCCCACATGGTGATTGCCACGACCTATGGATCAATCCCGCCAATCCTGATAATATGATTGAGGCCAACGATGGAGGCGCCTGCATCAGCTTCAACGGTGGCCAGTCCTGGAGCAGTCAGGAAAACCAACCCACCGCTCAGTTCTACCGCGTGATTACTGATAACCGCTTCCCTTATTTTGTTTACGGCGGCCAGCAGGACAATACCACGGTGGCCATCGCCAGCAGAACGGCTTCTGCCCGGATTGGCATGAAGGACTGGTACGAGGTGGCCGGCGGGGAAAGTGCTTTCATTGCCTTTGACCCCAACCAGCCCGAAAAGGTCTTTGCCGGCAGCTACCAGGGGAATATTGATGCCTGGGACGCCACCACCCGCATCGAAAAGGATATTATGTCTTACCCTTTTATCGGCCTGGCCGTAAAACCGGCCGATGCCAGGTACCGTTTTAACTGGAATGCCCCGATTGTAGCCGACCCGCACCGTCCGGGGATCATTTATCACGCAGGCAATGTGGTGTTCCGCACCGATAACAATGGCCAGCGCTGGACAGTCATCAGCCAGGATCTTACCCGGAACGATAAGTCCAAACAGGGCGACGGAGGCACTCCATTCACCAATGAAGGCGCAGGCGGCGAGGTTTACAATACCATCAGTTACCTGGCATGCTCTCCCCTGCGAAAGGGTGAAATCTGGGCAGGAACTGACTGCGGACTGGTGCATATGTCCACCAATGATGGCAGTTCCTGGCAGAATATTACTCCCGCCGGCCTTGGCGAGGTCCTTGTCAACAGCATCGAACTGTCGCCACACGAACCAGGAACAGCCTACCTGGCGGTCACCCGCTACAAGTTCAATGACCCATCTCCCCTGGTCTATTTTACCCGCGACTACGGCAAGTCCTGGTCCCTCCGCGTGAACGGCATCCGCCCCGGCGATTTTGTACGGGTGGTCCGGGAAGACCCTGTTCGCAAGGGGCTGCTATATGCCGGCACCGAAACAGGGATGTATATTTCCTTCAATGGCGGCGAGCATTGGCAACGCTGGAAAACCAACCTGCCTGCGGTTGCCATCACCGACCTAACCATCCGGAACAACGACCTTGTGGCAGCTACTTCCGGCAGGGCTTTCTGGATCCTCGATGACCTGGGCCCTGTTCAGCAGGGTAACTGGGAAGCACAGCCGCTGAAATCGGCAATACTATTTACCCCCAGGCCTACGGTGCGATGGGATGTTCCCGCACCGACAACACCTGTGGCCGGACAAAATCCCCTTAATGGCGTCATCATCCACTACTGGCTGCCTGAAGCGATGGACTCCGCAACCCTCTCCCTGAAAGTGTACGATGGCAATAAAAAATTGCTGCGGACATATAACAGCCGGCCTGATAAAAAGCACCAGGCCTACCCGGGTGGTCCACCACCCCCCCAGATGATTCCTGCCAAAAAGGGATTGAACCGTTTTAACTGGGACATGAGAGGGGAGAATATCCCGGGAGTGCCCAACACCTTCATCAATGGCAGTTACCGGGGTCGCCTGGTTGCTCCGGGTGACTTTACGCTGGTTCTGCAAACTCCGACTGATTCCCTATCCGTATCATGCTCCATAATTGCGGATAAAAGAGTGGCCGCGGCCCTGGCGGACTATGCCCTGCAGGGCCAAATGATCAGCGCCATTGACAGCACAGTTACCGACATGCACCAGTCGGTCTCCCGCATGAAACAAGTGAAAAAACAACTTGAAGACCATGCTTCCCTGCTCAAAGGCAAATCAGGAACAGACAGCCTGCTGAAACTGGGCACAGGTCTCCTGAAAGACATCAACCAGTGGGAAGAAAAACTGATCACCAGCAGGCAGCAGACCTTCCAGGACGTGATCAATTTTTATAACCGACTCAACGCAGAACTGCTGGATCTGAAGAGAAGAATGGATACCCATGACCCGCGGGTTACCGAAGGCGCAAAGCAGCGCTACCGCGACCTGATGGAGGAGTGGGCAGTACAACGGATATCCCTGACCGAAATCATCGATGTGAAGATGGCAGCTTACAATAAACTGTACCGCGACCTTCAATTGCCGGCCTTAGTTCTGCCCGAATAATTTTATGGTGAGCCGGTAAAATATGTATAGGACCAGTGCCAGGATCAGAATCGCCGCTATGACCGGAAACGCCAGGCTTCCTGCGGATCCGGTTATGGCAGCGAGGTTCTCACCGGTGGCAACGACTGCATTTCCCGTACCGGCCGTGGTTTTGGTTGAAAAAAGCCGCAGGAAACCGGTTCCTAGCTGGATGGTACCGGCTGCTCCTCCCCCTGCGATAATGCCCAGGGTCCAGCGCAGAAGGGGATCCCATTCGCCCGTTGGCAGAAACGATGCCGCTACAACTGAACCTGCCACCATCGCCAGCGGGGTGGCCAGTGTATCGAGAATATTATCCACAAAAGCGATGTAATAGCCCGCTATTTCCAATATGGCGGCAGTAGCAAAACTGATGATCGCAGGTAGCGTGCCCAGCCACTCCATTCCGGCATTTACAGGTATCCATTTGAAATAGGCGCCGATGGATGCCGCCAGCAGGGGTATAAATACCCGGAAGCCACAACAGGCACTCAGGGCTATCCCCATGGCAATGGAGGTGATGAGGGTGGTATTCATCGTTACTGTTTGATCACTTACCCCCTGGAGGGCAATACTGTTTCAGGTAGTTGGTGAACAGGGTGGACAAATGAGTGAAAGTTCCTTCGCCTTCCGAAATGCTGTGTGTACGGTTAGGATAACTCATCATCTGGAATTGCTTATTGAAGCGGATCAATTCATTGAACAGCATTTCGGCATTGTTGTAATGCACGTTGTCATCGCCCGTGCCATGGATGTACAGGAGGTTTCCCTTCAGGTTCTTCGCATAGGTGATTGGCGAACCTTTCACAAAATCTTCGCGGTTTTCCTGTGGCAGTCCCATATACCTTTCCTGGTAAATATTGTCGTAGGTCAGCTGGTTACCCACCGCCGCAACAGAAATGCCGGTCTTGTAAATTTCCGGGTACTGGAACATCAGGTTGAGCGTGGCCGATCCACCGCCGCTCCATCCCCAGACCGCCACCCGCTCCGGATCCACATACGAAAGCTTGAGAATTTCTTTCGCTGCCATCGCCTGGTCGCGGATATTCACGGTTCCGATTTTCCGGTATACTGATTTGCGCCACTCCCTTCCTTTACCTACGGGTGTTCCCCGGTTGTCGATGGATATATAGATATAACCGTCCTCCACCATATCGCCCCTATAGAGATGGTTAAACCCGGTGCCGTAGCTATCCCTGGCTGTCTGCCCCCAGGGTTCTGTATACACATAAAACACCACGGGATACTTCTTTGTGGAATCGAAATGGGAGGGCTTGGCCATCCAGCCATCCATGGTTACACCTTCGCTTGTAGTGATGGTAAAAAAATTGATCCTGCTTTCTGCAGTCGCGGCGACACGGATGGCTTCCTCCACCGGTTGTTTCTCACCGATTGCACGATGATCTTTAAGAGAGATCAGCTCACGGGCAGTCTCAACCTTGTGATTGGAAAACACATGCTGCGCATAGACGGCACCGGGAGCAATATTATAATCGTGCGTACCGGGTTGAGTAGCTGGACTGATTTTTTCGGGCGTGCCCTTCCCATCCAGTCTGGTGCGATACAGATAAGATTGCGTGGCATTCTGTGGTGAAGCCATGTAGTAGAGGTAGTTCCCTTTTTCGTCGATTGACATGATATCCATTACATCAAATTCGCCCCTGGTTACCAGCACTTCTTTTTTACCATCGCGGCTGACCCTGTAGATATGACGCCAGCCATCTTTCTCGGATACCCAGAGAAATTCCCTGCCACCGTTGATCCAGTCCCAGCCACCATATGCATAATCCTGGTCCCAGGATGGCAGGATGTCGATCCAGGCTTTATCCTTCTCGCTGTAAATGGTAGTGGCCTCACCAGATCTTACATCGCATAACATAAGCGTTGATTGCTGCTGTTTCCTGTCGAGGTGCTGCAGAATGATTTCATTGGGATCGGCAGCCCATTCCATCCTGGGCACATAGGATCCAAGGATTGGATCATCCGGCACTTTCATCCACTTGATACTTTTTGTGTCGGTTTCCACCACGCCGATCCTGAAAACGGAAGGTTTCTCCCCGGCTACCGGATATTCCACCGGCACAGCTACAGGATAAATGGAATCGGTATTGTTTACCATGAGATATTCACGTGTGGAGGAGGCTATTATCTGCCAGAAGGCAATCTGGCGCGAATCAGGACTCCAGCGGAATCCGTCGCGGCAAAAGAATTCTTCCTCATATGCCCAGTCGAATGTGCCGTTGATGCGTTTCCTGGAACCATCCGTTGTAAGCTGGGAAATCTGGCCGCTGGCAAGGTCTTCTGAATAAAGATTGTAATTGCTGACATAGGCAAGCTTTTTTCCATCAGGGGAAATTTTTGCAAACATCAGGGATGAAGCTGGCAGGGAGCGCCCCATTTTGGTCAGCTTCCAGCCTTCCAGATCAAGCAGGTAGTAGTCACCCATTGTTTCATATCGCCACACCTTTTTGGTATTCGTAAAAATCAGGAGTTTCTTTCTGTCGGGAGAAAAGCTGTATGATTTGATATTGATTACTCCGGGAGCATCTTCCGGCTTCAGGATTGATTTATCAACCACAACGGTTCTGCTCATTTGTGGTAACTGATAAGAGACAAGGCTGCCTTCTTCCAGCACAAAATACGCTTTACCATCGGGTGTCCATTGGAAGCCTCCCTGCGCGGAGGTGTTGAGAAAACTTACGACAAGGAAGAACAGAATAATCAGGTGTCTCATCTTGGAAATTTATGCCTACAATATACAATATCCGGTAACCTACCCCAATAAAACCTTTCACCCAGGGACACAAAAAAACCGGCTCAGAAGAGCCGGTTTTATATTTTAAAGTCAATTGACTATATACCAGATCAGGCATTCACCTTACCCTTCACCTTGGCCACCACTTCTTCAGCGATGTTGTTGGGTGCAGGTGCATAGTGAGAGAACTCCATGGTTGAAGATGCACGGCCTGAAGACAGTGAACGTAACTGTGTTACGTAACCGAACATTTCACTCAGGGGAACTTTGGCCTTGATAACCTGTGCTCCGGCACGGCTGTCCATGCCTTCCATCATACCGCGACGACGGTTCAGGTCACCGGTAACATCACCCATGTACTGGTCAGGAGTAACTACTTCCACTCTCATGATGGGCTCCAGCAGAACCGGCTTACACTTGCGGGCCGCCTCACGGAAACCTTGCTTGGCGCAGAGTTCGAATGACATCGCATCGGAGTCAACCGCGTGGAAGCTACCGTCGTAAATGCGCACTTTCATGCTCACTACCGGATAGTTGGCGAGTACACCGTTTGTCATGGAAAGCTGGAATCCTTTCTGAATGGCAGGAACGAATTCACGGGGAATGGATCCACCAAACAGGTCATTCACAAATTGGAAGCCCTGTCCGGGGTTTGCTGCCAGCCATTCTTCATCAGCTGCGCTCAGTTCAAACACGATATCAGCGAACTTACCACGACCACCAGTTTGCTTTTTCAGGGTTTCACGGTGTTCAACCTTACCGGTGAAAGCTTCTTTATATGCAACCTGGGGATTACCCTGGTTAACTTCAACTTTGAATTCGCGACGCATACGGTCGATGATGATTTCCAGGTGCAATTCACCCATACCACGAAGGATGGTCTGGCCTGTTTCTTCATCTGTATTTACACGCAGGGTAGGATCTTCTTCTACCAGTTTGGCGATGGCCATACCCATCTTATCAACGTCGGCCTGGGTCTTGGGTTCAACAGCAACAGCGATTACCGGCTCAGGAATGAACATGTTTTCCAGGGTGATCGGATGGTTCTCATCACAAAGGGTATCACCTGTTTTGATTTCCTTGAAACCTACGGCAGCACCGATATCACCTGCTTCGATGAAATCGATCGGGTTCTGCTTGTTGGCAAACATTTTCATGATACGACTGATACGCTCTTTCTTTCCGCTGCGTACATTCAGGACATAAGAACCTGCATCGAGGTGTCCTGAATAGGCGCGGAAGAAGGCCAGGCGACCAACGAAAGGATCGGTCATGATCTTGAAGGCCAGGGCTGCAAATGGTTCTTTTGCATCAGGCTTACGGGTGATGGTCTCACCGGTATCAGGATGCGTACCTTCGATAGCGTCGATATCAACCGGGCTGGGCAGGTAACGGCAAACCGCATCCAGTGCAGTCTGAACACCCTTGTTCTTGAAAGAAGAACCGCACATCATGGGAACGATGCTCAGGTCAATAGTTGCCTTACGGATCGCTTCGTGCATTTCTGCTTCGGTGATGGAATTGGGATCTTCGAAGAATTTCTCCATCAGCATGTCGTCGTATTCGGCAACTGCTTCCACCAGGCTGGCTCTCCACTCTTCTGCTTCAGCAAGCATATCGGCGGGCACATCAATTTCATCGAAGGTCATCCCTTCAGTTTCGGCGTGCCAGATGATACCCTTCATCTTGATGAGGTCAACCACTCCCTTGAAGTTATCTTCAGCTCCAATTGGAAGCTGCAGGGGAACGGCTTTCGCACCCAGCATTTCCTTTACCTGCTTCACTACATTCAGGAAGTCGGCACCGGAACGGTCCATCTTATTTACGAAACCGATACGGGGAACCTTGTAACGGTTGGCCTGGCGCCATACCGTTTCTGATTGCGGTTCAACACCATCAACCGCACTGAACAGGGCGATCAGCCCATCCAGAACGCGCATGGAACGCTCCACCTCTACAGTGAAGTCCACGTGGCCCGGAGTATCAATGATATTGAAAGAATATTTTTTAGACTCAGGAGTAACAGTACCCTTGTCGGTTGGGAAGTTCCACTGGCAGCTTACGGCAGCAGAAGTGATGGTAATCCCCCTCTCCTTCTCCTGTTCCATCCAGTCGGTTGTTGCAGCACCGTCGTGCACTTCACCGATCCTGTGAATCATACCTGTGTAGCGCAGGATGCGCTCTGTAGTAGTGGTCTTACCGGCATCGATGTGTGCCGCAATACCAAAGTTTCTTTGAAATCTTAAGTCTGCCATTGTTGTATGTTAAAAATGTTAAGCCTGTTTTTTCGGCCTGATCCGGCAAATGGGACCGGTTAGCTTAAAGCTCACCTAACCCAATTTGGAGCGCAAAGGTAATAATTAGGAATGAAAAAAAATTATCATTGTTGACAAGTCAGAAAAAAAGCGTATTTGAGGCAATCTGCGGCCAAAACGGGAGAAACCAACAGGATATCCACTATTTGAAAAATATGCACATAAAATTGACTGACATATTGGTAGATATGTACAAGCGATGTAAATTTAAAAATCTTTCATTTTTAACCCATTTCTCACTCAAAATCACGAACTAATATGCCCACAAAAAAGAAGGCCGCCAAAAAAGCACCGGCCAAAAAGGCAGTAAAAAAAGCTGTAGCCAAAAAGGCCGTAGCCAAAAAACCAGCTAAAAAAGCTGCAAAAAAAGCGGTAGCCAAGAAGGCTGTAGCTAAAAAAGCAGTAAAAAAAGTGGCAAAAAAAGCAGCTCCTAAAAAAGCCGCCCCCAAGAAAGCAGCAAAAAAAGCAGCCCCTAAAAAAGCTGTAAAAAAGGCCGCACCCAAAAAAGCAGCAGCAAAAAAAGCAGCTCCGAAGAAAGCCGCACCCAAAAAAGCCGCTCCAAAGAAAGCAGCCAAGCCAGCCCCCAAGCCTGTAGCTAAACCAGCAGCAAAAAAGGCCGCATCTAAAAAAGCCCGTAAACCGGCCCCCAAAGCCGTAGCACCTGCAGTTCAGCAGGAAATGCCAATCGTGGAAGCACCTGTAGTTGACACACAGGCTCCGGTTGAGGGAACTTCTGAAAATTAATCAGGTTCAACTAATAAACGAAAAGCCATCCGCAATCGCAGATGGCTTTTTTATTTGCTGAAGCCGGTAGACTTCCTTTTTTATCAGGTAGCCCAGGCTTTATCACCCTTGTTGTAAGGAATACATCCTTCGTATTTTCCGGGAACCGGTACATACCGCAGCGCCTGGGTTGCACCAACTTCAGAAGTGAAGTATCCCTGCAAGGTCAGGTCCTTCATCATCTTGAAATAATGGTTCGGGTCCTCCGGCTTTTTACTTTTCTGGTACTCACGCTGCTCCTTGTCCAGGGCAGTAAGCAACTCTTTGCGCTGGGCCGCGTCAATATTCATGAAATCCTTTCCAAATTGCTTCTCGCTGGCAGCCTGCAGGGCTGCAATACCGTCTACGAAAACTTTCTGGTTTTTCTCCTCGTAACAATCGGTTACCATGATTTTCATGAATGCACCAACCTTGGCAGCTTTTGCACCCGGAGTACTGGTGGTGGGAATAATGGTTTCTGCCACTTCATCCAGCAACGCAACCTCATCCGCACTGAAATCAGTTAAACCTGTTTTCTTTTCTTCAGTTTTGCATCCTGTCAGAAACAGATTGGATCCAACCATTGTACCTCCGAAGATGAGAGCTAAAGTTGAAACGGCTTGTCTACGCTTCATATGATTTTATTTTTTCGGTTATTTATTACTGTTATATGTTTCCTTTTTTCAGTTCATCCACAGCATGTTCAGCAGCTCTTGCCGTTAATGCCATATAGGTCAGTGACGGGTTCTGGCACGCTGATGAGGTCATACATGCACCGTCTGTTACAAAAACATTCTGCGCATCCCATACCTGGTTCCATTTGTTGAGCACAGAGGTTTTGGGATCATTTCCCATCCTCGCTGTTCCCATTTCATGAATACCATGCCCCATGGCATGCCCCCGGTCATAGGTATTTATATCTTTCACGCCTGCCGCTTCCAGCATGTTGACCATTTCCTGTTTGATATCTTCCCTCATGGCCATTTCATTTTCCTTGAGTTCGGCATCCATGGCCAAAACAGGTAGCCCCCACTTGTCCTTCCTGCTTGTGTCAAGAAAGATGCGGTTTTCATGGTATGGCAACACCTCTCCAAAACCGGTGGCACCAATCGTCCAGTGACCAGGCTCTGTCAGCGCTTCTTTTAATTCTGCCCCTACAGATAATTCAGCTACATCCCTGCTCCAGCCGGTGCGGCTTGCAGCGCCCTGGTAGCCAAACCCCCTCAGGTATTTGCGTTTGTCACCATTGATGTTTACAAAACGGGGGATGTAAAATCCATTTGCCCTGCGGCCGGTATAATACCTGTCTTCATAACCTTCCACTTTACCCACAGCTCCCAGGTTATAATGATGATCCATTACATTGTGCCCCAGTTCCCCCGAACTGCTGCCCAGCCCGCCCGGCCAGATATCGGTGGCGGAATTGAACAACACCCAGGCCGAGTTCAATGCTGATGCACAGAGGAAAACAATCTTCGCCTTGTAATTATAGGTCTTGTTGTTTTCAGCATCCAGCACCTCCACTCCATTTGCCTTTTTCGAGTTCTTATCGTACAGGAGCTTTGTTACTATTGAAAACGGCCGTACGGTCAGGTTCCCTGTTTTTCGTGCTGCAGGCAGGGTTGATGATTGCGTGCTGAAATAGCCGCCGAACGGACATCCTTCCCAACACCTGTTACGGAACTGGCACTGCGTCCTTCCGGGAATAGGCGCGGTCAGGTTGGCCACCCGGCCAATGATGAGGTGACGGTTTGAACCGAATTTCTCCTTTATCCGCTGCGCCACATCCTTCTCCACACAGTTGAGGTCCATCGGTGGCAAAAACTGCCCGTCCGGCAAATGCGGAAGGCCTTCCTTCGAACCACTGATACCGGCAAAGCGTTCCACATGATCATACCATGGCGCAATATCCTTATAGCGGATGGGCCAGTCGATCCCGTGCCCATCCCTGACATTCGCTTCAAAGTCGAGGTCACTTAACCGATAACTCTGCCTGCCCCACAATACAGACCTGCCGCCCATCTGATAGCTCCGCCACCAGGTGAAGGGCTTCACTTCCGTATAAGGGCAATCCTGTTCATTGGTCCAGTAATCCATCACTGCCTCATTCAAAGCCCATCCCCTGGAAATAACGGGATAGTCCTTCTTGTGCTGCTCGGTTGCTGTTCCCCGATGCAAAAACTCCCAGGGGTGTTTATTGGCTCCTTTGTAATCTTTGATGTGCTCAAAATCACGCCCCCGTTCCAGCATCAACACTTTGAGTCCTTTCTCCGTAAGTTCCTTTGCAGCCCAGCCACCACTGATACCGCTGCCCACTACAATGGCATCATAGGTATAGTCTTCCTGGGCTTTGCCGTTGATGTTCACCAGCGTTGAATCTCCGGGCATATTGACTGATTAAAGGTTTCCTTTTTTTAATTCACTTACGGCATAGTCTGCAGCTCTTGCGGTCAACGCCATATAAGTGAGAGAGGGGTTCACGCAGGCACCTGATGTCATACAGGCACCATCAGTTACGAATACGTTCTGCGCATCCCAAACCTGGTTCCAACCATTGAGTACGGAAGTTTTCGGTTCACGTCCCATACGAGCAGTACCCATTTCATGGATACCACGGCCCATGGTTCCGTCACCGTTTCTCTTCTGCACATTTTTCACACCTGCGGCTTCCAGTATCTCGGCTGCGTCATTAAGGATATCCTCGCGCATCTTCAATTCATTCTCCCTCAATTCGCAATCAATAGCCAGTACATTGAGCCCCCACTTGTCCGTGCGGGTCTTATCCAGGCTGATTTTGTTTTCGTGATATGGCAGGATCTCACCGAAGCCACCCATACCCATAGTCCAGGTACCTGGTTCGGTCAGCGCTTCCTTGAGTTCAGCGCCGATACTGAGTTCGGCAATATCACGGCTCCAACCCTGACGGCTGGCGCTGCCCTGGTAACCATAGCCCCTTACGTAGCCACGTCCTTCGTCTCCTTTAAGGTTACGGAACCTCGGGATATAAAATCCATTCGGACGACGGCCGGAGAAATATTTATCATCATATCCTTCCACTATCCCCCCTGCACCAATACCCAGGTGGTGATCCATCAGGTTATGCCCCAGTTCACCACTGCTGCTTCCCAATCCGTCGGGCCAGATATCAGTGGCAGAGTTCATCAGAATCCAGGTGGAGTTCAGCGCCGATGCATTCAGGAATACAATCTTAGCATAGTACTCATATGTTTTGTTGGTTTCTGCATCCAGCACCTCCACTCCTTTCGCTTTCTTCGTATCCTTATCATACAGGATCTTGGTTACGATAGAAAAGGGACGAAGGGTGAGATTTCCCGTCGCCATGGCAGCCGGCAGCGTGGCAGACTGAGTGCTGAAATAGCCACCGAACGGACAACCCAGCCAGCACTTGTTGCGATACTGGCAATTGGTTCTGTTATTATGCGGAACGGTCAGGTTGGCACTTCTGCCGATGATGAGCCGGCGTGCATCCTTATAGTGTTTACGAATCCTGTCGGCCGCATCTTTTTCAACGCAGTTCAGTTCCATCGCAGGCATGAATTCGCCATCGGGTAACTGTGGCAGCCCTTCTCTGGAACCATTTACTCCTGCAAATTTCTCTGCATAACTGTACCAGGATGCGATGTCCTTGTAACGGATCGGCCAATCCACGCCATGCCCATCTTTCAGGTTGGCTTCAAAATCGAGGTCGCTGAAGCGATAACTCTGCCGGCCCCAGGTGAGGGAACGACCGCCAACATGATACCCGCGGAACCAGTCGAACCGCTTGATCTCAGTATAGGGACAATCTTTTTCATTAACCCAGAAATCCAGGTTGGTTTCGTTGAGCGGGTAATCCCTTTTCAAAACGGGATAATCCTGGATCATCTGCTGGGTGCGTCCTCCCCTGTGCGGGAATTCCCAGGGATGCTTGTTCGCACTCACATAGTCTTTGATGTGCTCAACATTTCTTCCCCTTTCGAGCAGAATGGTCTTCAGACCTTTTTCGGTCAGTTCCTTTGCAGCCCAGCCGCCACTGATTCCGGAGCCAATGACAATGGCATCATAGGTGTTCTCAGCCATAATATTTGTTTGTGGTTTGTTTTGTTTTGATTGATTTTTTATACGTCGCAGATCTGTATTGCTTTTCTGAGAGAGGCTATCTTATCGGCTGCAGCAGGAATGAATTCCTGGGCCACATAACCTTTGAAACCGGTAGCCACAATGGCTTTCATGATGGCAGGATAATAGAGCTCCTGGCTTTCATCAATTTCATGTCGGCCCGGATTTCCGCCCGTATGGTAATGCCCGAAATAAACATGATTGTTCTGGATGGTACGAATGATATCACCTTCATCTATCTGCATGTGGTAGATATCAAACAGCAGTTTGAAATTGGCTGATCCCAACCGCTTGCACAATTCAATGCCCCAGGCGGACCGGTCACACATATAATCCTTGTGGTCCACGCGACTGTTCAATAATTCCATTTGAAGTACCACGCCATGCTTCTCTGCCAGTCCGATGATTTTTTTTAAACCCTCTGCTGAATTTTTCAAACCGGTTTCATCATCCATTCCCTCTCTGTTGCCGCTGAAGCAGATCAGGTTCTTAAATCCGGCTTTTGCTACCGCCGGAATCATTTCGGAATAGTTTTTAACCAGGGTGGTATGGTATTCAGTATGATTAAATCCATGAACAAGGTTTATCTCAGCGCCGTTGCACATGGAAGAATTGAGACCATGTTTTTTCAGCACATCCCATTCTTTGGGACCTACCAGGTCGATTGCCTTTATACCAATCGTTTTGGCAGTTGTACAAAGTTCATCGAGGGATAAGTGACCATAAGTCCAGCGGCAAACCGCATGATTGATATTGCCTTTCATGGCTACTTTTTCTTCAGATTCCATAACTGATGCCATTCCACTTACCGGGGCAAGCGCAATGCCCGCGCCGGCGGCCAGCATCTTTTTAACGGCATTTCTTCTGGTTGGTTGGTTTTCCATATTTTAAATGTGGATATGGTTCCGGTTGCGGATTAAGCTCCGGCTATTGTTACCTTTTTTTTGTTACGCATATAAATTACCAGTACTGTAAAAGCCACCACCAGTATGATGGGAATAACAGCGGTTGCCCGCAGCACTTCAGGGCCCGCAGTAAGTTGGGCCTGGGCATATTGGGTTGCTTCGGGGGTGCCCGCTGCAGCAGACCGGAAAGTATCCAGCACCGCGCCTTCAGGAAGCTGTTTCGCAAGCAGGCGGTCATAAAATCCCCCCATGAATAAGGTGTAGATGGAAACCGCAAACATTCCTGCGCCACCCACCAGGTTCAGTCCGAGCGCACCTGATTTCGGAATATTTTCCGCCACGAAACCGATCATTGTGGGCCAGAAATAACATACGCCCAATCCGAAAACAAGCGCAGCTACATAGATCATTCCACCACTGACGGAACTCAGAAGGTAAATACCTATTGCCGCCATAATTGCAGACATCAGCAAAACACCCGCCGGGGAAAATTTATGCACTACAGGTTCTGCCAGGCCGCGCCCTACCACCATCACACCGGTAGTAATGGTAAGGATCAGAATCGGGTTGTCAGTAACATTATTCAGCAGTACGCCCACCCACTGGCCCGTAAACAGTTCTGTGATGGCTGTACCAAACATGCAGATGAACATGAAAATGAACAGGGGGCTGGCAACAGCCTTGTACATATCGGCTGTAGACACACCGGAAGCCACACGCTCTGTAACGGGGAAGTCTAACCGGGAAAACAGGTAGCCGTAAATAATTGTGGGGATCAGCATCATGGCTACCTGCACCTGCCAGCTGATTCCCATCTTATCAAAAAAGAAGACAATAAGCGTTCCTATTACAATACCACCGGGGAACCACAGATGGAAGTGGTTGAGTTTGGTAGTCTTGTTCTCTGGATAGAGTGTTGCCACCAGCGGGTTACAGGCGGCTTCCACAGTTCCGTTGGCAATACCGATCAATAAGGTTGAAAGGAAAAGGGTCCAGAAACCACCCGCGAAAATGGTCAGCAGGATTCCAGCGAGGTGAAACACGAAAGCAGCTACCAGTAATTTCTTCATGCCGATGGCATCCACCACCATTCCTCCGATTACTATAGCCAGTGGAAAACCCCAGAAGGCTGTGGCTGCAATGGATGCTAATTGGGAAGCGTTCAAATGAAAATCAACTCCCAACCGGTTCAATATACCGGCACGGATTCCAAAGGAAAGAGAAGTTACTAAAAGAGAAAGGCAGCTTGCTACAAATAATTTGTTACGGTTGATGTTGGCTTGCATATCATTAGTTTGGTCAAACAGAGCAGTGCTAAATTTATGCGATTCGTGTGTATTTCTGACACTCAGACAAGAAATTTGAAAAAAAAAATTTCATAACAGTTGTTAGCTTAAACTATTTTATCAGATTCTTCACTTATTTTATCCCTTTGATGAAAGGCCGGATTTTCGGACGATGAATTAACTGAATCCTTTAATTTAGCCTTCACACTTCAAACAAATTCATTTCTAACGATGGGTGATCTCCAGATAAAAAAACAGCCGAAAAATTACGATGCAGTTATTGTAGGCTCAGGAGCAGGCGGAGGGATGGCTGCTTATGTTTTAGCTAAAGCGGGACTGAAAGTTTGCCTGCTGGAAGCCGGTCCCATGTACGATCCGGCAAAAAATGTAACACAGCTCAAAAACCCGTGGGAATCACCGCGCAGAGGTGCCAGCACCAGGTTCAGACCTTTTGGTGATTTTGATGCCTGCTACTGGGGCTGGGAAATTGATGGAGAACCATACACCAAGGCTGCGGGTACGCAGTGGGACTGGTGGCGGGCGCGGATGCTCGGCGGCAGAACCAACCACTGGGGAAGGATATCCCTTCGTTTTGGCCCCAAAGATTTCAAGAGAAGAAGCATTGACGGTCTCGGTGAAGACTGGCCTATCTCCTACGATGATATCAAACCCTTTTACGACAAGGTGGACCAGTTAATCGGCGTATTCGGCACCAATGAAGGATTGGAGAATGATCCCGATGGAATTTTCCTCCCGCCGCCAAAACCCCGCCTTCACGAATTGGTTGTTAAGAACGGAGCAACCAAGGCTGGAGTTAAAGTAATCCCTTCCCGTATGTCGATGCTGACAAAACCAATCAACGACAAACGCGGTTCCTGTTTTTATTGCGGCCAGTGTAACCGGGGCTGCCAGGTTTATGCCGATTTCTCTTCCTCTTCCGTATTAATCAAGCCGGCCATCGAAACAGGTAATATAGACGTTGTGGCCAATGCTATGGCACGTGAAGTGCTCACCAATAAAGAAGGACTGGCCACCGGTGTTTCCTATGTCAATAAGGACGACATGATGGAATACCAGGTAAATGGTAAAGTGGTGATACTGGCTGCCAGCGCCTGCGAAAGTTCCCGACTGATGCTCAATTCCAAATCAGACCGACATCCGAACGGCCTGGCCAATTCCAGCGATGTAGTGGGAAGATACCTGCACGATTCTACCGGTGCTGATATGGGGGGATTCCTCCCACAACTCCTGGGCCGCAAGCGATATAATGAGGATGGTGTAGGCGGAATGCATGTGTATTCTCCCTGGTGGCTGGATAACAAGAAACTTGATTTCCCGCGTGGTTATCATATTGAATACTGGGGAGGTATGAGCCAGCCTGCTTATGGCTTCGGCGGAGGTATCCAGTTCATGAACGGCAAATATGCAGTGAACGGCAAACAGAAGGAAGGCGGTGGATACGGTGCTTCCCTGAAAGAAGATTATCGCTTCTTTTATGGTGCCAGCGTGGGTATGGCAGGACGGGGTGAGGCTGTTGCATACCGTCACAACAATTGTGAGATCGACCCTAATGTAGTGGATAAATATGGTATCCCGGTGCTGAAGTTCAACGTGAAGTGGAGCGAACACGAGATCAACCAGGCCAAACACATGAAGGAAACTTTCAGGGAAATCATGCATGAAATGGGCGCGGTGATTACCTGGGGAGGAGACGACGGTCCTGAGAATAATTACGGTTTACATGCCCCCGGCAAGATCATCCATGAAGCTGGTACTGCCCGGATGGGCAACAACCCCAAAGACTCGGCACTGAACAAATGGAACCAGGCCCATGATTGCAAAAACCTGTTTGTGGTGGATGGCGCCCCATTTGTATCGCAGGCTGACAAAAACATCACCTGGACCATCCTCGCCTTGTCGATGAGGGCAAGCGAATACATCATCGACGAGTTGAAGAAACAAAATATCTAACCTTTCATCCCTGTTATATGGACAGAAGAAAATCGATAAAGGCCCTGGCACTTGGTACCATTTCCGCAGGAATCCTGCTGGATGCCTGCAAGGAAACCGACAAGAAAACGGAATCGCCGAAATCTTCAGAACCCGCGGCCGGCAAACTCGACCGGATGAAGGAAGAAGAGGACCATTTCAAGAAAGTAAGTTCAGAGAGGTTTTTTACCGATCATGAACTGGCAACCATCACCATACTTGCAGATATCATAATTCCGGCAGATGAAGTAAGCGGAAGCGCATCTGATGCAAAAGTCGCAGATTTCATTGAGTTCATCGTCAAGGATATGCCTGACCACCAAACCCCTATGCGGGGCGGATTAAGATGGCTAGACCTGCAATGTTTCAAGCAGTTCGAAAAATCGTTTAAGGATTGCAGTGAGCAGGAGCGGATTAAAATGGTTGACCAGATCGCATATCCTGCGAAAGCAAAACCCAATATGAAACAGGGTGTTGCTTTTTTCAACCTGATGCGTGATCTTACTGCCTCTGGTTTTTACACTTCAGAAATCGGTGTGAAGGATATTGGCTATGCAGGTAATAAACCTAACCAGTGGAATGGCGTACCCGATGAAGTTCTGAAACAATACAACCTGGCTTATACTGAAAAGGAATTAAAGGAGTGTATCAGCTATAACAAATAAACAGTTCAGGCAATGGGCAGAAAACTCAGGATGGGAATGATTGGCGGTGGCAGGGATGCTTTTATCGGTGGTGTTCACCGGATTGCCGCCTTCATTGATGGCGAAATTGAAATGGTATGCGGTGCTTTCAGCAGCAATCCCGAAAAATCAAAATTAAGCGGCGAGGAACTGAAGCTTTCTGCCGACAGGGTTTACGGATCTTTTGAGGAAATGATCCTGAAGGAAAAAGAATTGCCGGCGGATAAAAAAATGGACTTTGTAAGTATTGTTACTCCCAACCACCTGCACTTTGCCCCCGCGAAAATGGCTATGGAGCACGGTTTTCATGTAGTGCTCGACAAACCCGCCACATTTACGCTGGCAGAGGCGATAGAACTTAAAGAAGTCATTGACCGCACCGGTGCTTTATTCTGCCTTACACATACCTATACCGGATACCCGATGATCAAGGAGGCAAAACACCTTATTGCCACAGGAAAAATCGGAAAGGTGCGAAAGGTTTTTGTGGAATACCCACAGGGATGGTTAACCGAATTCAGGGAAGGCAGCAATTACAAGCAGGCTGCATGGCGCACTGACCCGAAAAGAAGCGGGATTTCAGGTTGCATGGGTGATATTGGCACCCACGCATTCAACATGGCTGAATATGTCAGTGGGCTTCAGGTACAATCTATCTGCGCGGACCTTCATATTGTGGTACCGGGACGTCTTCTTGATGATGATGGTGCCGTACTGTTAAAATTTGAGCATGGCGCAACAGGTTTTTTATACGCCACACAGGTAGCTGCCGGTGAGGAGAACAATTTAAAGATCAGGGTATATGGAGAACTGGGCGGTATTGAATGGCAACAGGAAGATGCCAATACCCTGCAGGTAAAATGGCTGCATGAGCCTACACAGATACTGAGGGCAGGAACGCCTTACCTGAGTGCTAATGCCCGTTTTGGAACCCGCACTCCCCCTGGTCATCCCGAAGGATATCTCGAAGCTTTTGCCAACCTCTACCGCAATTTTGCACTCACTCTCCAGGCCCGTCTGTCGGGTGATGCGCCGCGTCCGGAATGGCTCGATTTCCCCGGAATCGAAGCAGGCATCCGTGGAATGGCATTTATTGAAAACGTGATTGCAAGCAGTAAAAGCGAACTGAAATGGACCCCGTTTGATCCGGGAAGTTAGCATTCAGCGCGAAGAATTTAATTCCCGGACACAAACAACAATCCGCAAACACCAAACTAATTTGAAATGACAACCTTAAAAGGACCCGGTATTTTTCTCGCCCAGTTTATGGGAGATAATGCGCCTTTCAACAACCTCAGGTCTATCTGCCTTTGGGCCGAATCTTTGGGCTTCAGGGGAGTTCAGATACCTACCTGGGACAGTCGCTGTATTGACCTGCAGAAAGCTGCTGAAAGCAAGACCTATGCTGATGAAATAAAAGGTATTATCGAAGAATGCGGTATGCAGATTACGGAGTTGTCTACCCACCTGCAGGGCCAGCTGGTAGCGGTTCATCCTGCATATAATGAACTCTTTGATGGCTTTGCGCCCGAGTCTGTCAGGGGCAATGCGGCAGCCCGTACCGAATGGGCGGTTCAACAATTAAAATATGCCGCACAGGCATCGCGTAACCTGGGGCTCAATGCACACGCGACTTTCAGCGGATCCCTGCTTTGGCACACCGTTTATCCCTGGCCGCAGCGTCCGGCCGGACTGGTGGAAACTGGCTTCCGTGAACTGGCTAAAAGATGGAAACCCATTCTCGATGTATATGAAGAGAACGGGGTTGACCTTTGTTATGAAATCCATCCAGGTGAAGACCTGCATGATGGCATCTCCTATGAATTGTTCCTGAAGGAAGTGAACAATCATGCAAGGGCCTGCCTGTTGTATGATCCGTCCCATTTCGTATTGCAATGCCTCGACTACCTGGAATATATTGATATCTACCATGAAAGGATCAGGATGTTCCATGTGAAGGATGCTGAGTTCAATCCAAGCGGACGCCAGGGCGTATATGGAGGCTACCAGAGCTGGATCAACCGCGCCGGCAGATTCCGTTCCCTGGGAGATGGCCAGGTGGATTTCGGTTCAGTTTTCAGCAAACTCGCTGCCTATGATTACAAAGGCTGGGCCGTGATGGAATGGGAATGCTGTCTTAAACATCCTGAAGATGGTGCAAAAGAAGGTGCTATCTTTATTCAGGATCATATCATCAGGGTAACCGAAAAAGCATTTGATGATTTTGCCGGTACCGGATCTGATGAAAATTTCAATAAAAAGATTTTAGGAATTCAATAAACAAACAACAATGAAAAAGTACTTCATTCTGGCGGGTATCAGCGCCTTTGCATTTGCATGCGGAAATTCAGCTACTGAAAACAAAGCCGGGGAAACTGCGGCCGCAACAACAGAACAGACTGCACCTGCTGCTGCAGAACCCTCTGCCAACGAAGAGAAAGGCATCGAACTCATCGCAGGCAATGACTGTCTTACCTGTCATAAAGTAAATGAAAAATCTATCGGTCCTTCTTATACAGATGTTGCCAACAAATACAATGCAGACGATGCTACAATTGCAGATCTGGCAGGTAAGATCATCAAAGGAGGAAGCGGTGTTTGGGGAGAAGTTCCCATGACAGCACATCCTCAGTTGTCTGAAGATGATGCCAAAATCATGGTGAAATACATCCTCTCACTGAAAAATCAATAAAATGATAAAACAGACTGTAACAGTCTTTTCAATTGCCCTCCTGACTATGTCTGCATGTAGTTCCACCCAAAAAACTCTGGGCGATAATATGCTCAGCAAACAGGAAAAGCAGGAAGGCTGGCAACTGCTCTTTGATGGCGTAAGCACCAAAGGCTGGCATACTTACGGTAAATCCGAGGTAGGGGCAGCCTGGCAGGTGAAGGATGGCACCATTTTCCTGGATGCAAGCAAAAAAGCAGGATGGCAAACCAGTGGTGGTGGCGATATCGTCACCAACGATGCGTTTGAGAATTACCATCTGAAACTGGAATGGAAAATTGCGCCCAACGGCAACAGTGGAATCATTTTTAATGTACAGGACGATCGTGCCAGATATGAGCATGTGTGGCATACCGGAATGGAAATGCAGGTGCTCGATAATAATGGCCATCCTGATGCAAAGATCCACAAACACAGGGCCGGTGATTTGTACGACCTGATTGCCTCTTCGGTTGAAACCGTGAAACCGGTAGGAGAATGGAACCTTGCTGAGATCATTCAGAACCAGGGCAAACTGGAACTGAAACTGAATGGTGCAACGATTGTAACCACTACCCTTTGGGATGAAGGCTGGAAAAATCTGCTGGCAAACAGCAAGTTTAAAAACATGCCTGATTTCGGACGCTTCAGAGGTGGCAATATTGCCCTGCAGGATCACGGCGATAATGTCTGGTACAGGAATATCAAAATTCGAAAACTCTGATAATAAAGGCCGCATCAGCGGCCTTTACCGTTTATATGAAAAGAATAGTTTCCAGTTTACTTCTAATCTTTGCATTATCGGATGCCGGCAGTCAGCATTCGACCCGGCAATCTGTGGAATCATCCCCCCTTACCAAACCCGGGATTCTCTTATATTCAGCCACAAAAGGCTTCCGGCATTCATCCATACCGGATGGAATTGAAGCCATTCAAAAAATGGCAGTAGTACACAACTGGAAAATTACTGCAACAGAAGACAGCCTGTATTTCTCAACACATGACCTGCAGCAGTTTTCGGCTATTATTCTGCTGAATACTACAGGGAATATTTTTGACAGCAGCAGTGAGCGGGCCCTGCAGCAATATATCCGTTCCGGTGGTGGTCTTGCCGGTGTGCATGCGGCTACAGACTGCGAATATAACTGGCCCTGGTACAATCAATTGATCGGGGCCTATTTTGAGTCGCACCCCGCAATACAGACAGCTACCATCAGGGTAAAGGAAAAACACCCTTCAACCGCCCATTTGGAAGGCACCTGGGTCAGGAAGGACGAATGGTACAATTTCAAAAATCTCTCCCCGACCGTAAAAGTATTGCTGGAATTAGATGAAACAACCTATAAGGGAGGGAAAATGGGTACCAGCCATCCAGTTGGCTGGTACCAGGAATTTGAAGGTGGCAAAGTGTTTTATACGGCTCTCGGACACACAAAAGAATCCTATACGGAACCCGCATTTCTGAAACATCTTGAGGGAGGAATCCTTTCAGTAATGAGGAAGTAAACAGGATTATGGGGCTGTTTTCACTCCATTCTATTCACTCGTCACCGCTCACACCTCACAAAAGGTTTGCCTTGATATAAGCGATGCTCTTCTGGATACTGCCAATATGATCCGGAACATAGTTGGTCTCATGCTCCAGGAAGAAATGTTTCATGCCTGAAGTCTTTGCGGCTTTAAAGATCCGCTTGTAATCAATGGTGCCATTTCCGATTTCAGTATTCTGTGCACGGTTGGCCTTATCCATGTCTTTAACATGCCATAAAGGTACCCTGCCCTTCATTTTTCCAAACAGTTCCACAGGATCCACACCCGCATAAACTGCCCAGAACAGGTCCAGCTCCCATTTTACAAGGTCCTTATCTGTTTCACTGGTCATGATATCAAAACCGGTTGTTCCGTCATAGGATTTGAACTCAAAATCGTGGTTATGGTAAACCAGCTGGAGACCTGCTTTTTTGCAGATAGTTCCGGCTTCATTGAGTCGGGCGGCAATTTTTTTGTAGTCATCCAGGCTGGCCCTTTTATCAGCCGGGAGGTAGGGAATGGTCAGGTATGGACTCTTCAGCTCCAATGCGGCACCGACCATTTCATCCAGTTCAGCTTTACCGGCCTCTGTACCTTCAAAAATAAACTTCCCGGGCATATAATGACCACTGGGAACTTTCAGTCCCAATGATGACATAAATGAGGCAAATTCCTTAATGGGAATACCAAAGAAGCCTCCTTTACCAAAGCCATACATTTCGACCTCGGTAAATCCGGAAGCGGCTACTTTTTCAATAGTACCCCGGGGGTCTTTCGCCACCAGTTCGCGAAGGGTGTACAACTGGATTCCGACATTTTTGTATTTTTTTGCGGCAAGCAAAAGGTCGGGCATCAATAACATCGCGGGAGTAATTAATCCCGCATTTTTTAAAAAGGTTCTGCGTGTTGACATATGGTCAAGTTTGGAATGTTACTGCGTTGGGCGCAGATTGGTTTGGTTTATTTGTGTCAATTAGACACTCAATTTACTAATTTAGTTCTTACCACGCTTAAAAAACAAAAGCCGGTCCTGAAAAGGACCGGCCTATAAAAAAGGTATAATATCAGTTAGATACGGAAGTGTGAGAATGCCTTGTTGGCTTCAGCCATACGGTGGGTATCTTCTTTCTTCTTGAAGGCTCCACCTTCACCCTTGGCCGCAGCAACGATCTCGTTAGCCAGCTTATCAGCCATGCTACGACCGTTTCTTTCACGGCTGAAACGGATCAGCCACTTGATGCTGAGGGAAATCTTCCTGTCAGGACGAACCTCGGAAGGAATCTGGAAGGTAGCACCACCGATACGGCGGCTGCGCACTTCCACAGCTGGGGTTACATTCGAGATAGCTCTTTTCCAGATCTCATATCCGTCTTCACCGGTAATCTTGCTTACCTTATCAACTGCGTCGTAGAAGATCTCAAATGCTACACTCTTCTTGCCCTGCCACATGATATTGTTGACAAAACGTGTAACCAGTTTATCGTTATACCTGGCATCGGGCGCCAGAGGTAATTTTTTGGCTTGTGCTTTCCTCATGGGAGAACTATTTTATATTATTTTTTACCAGCTTGTTTTTTGTCTCTCTTGGTACCGTATTTAGAACGGCTCTGCTTTCTGTCTTTAACACCGGCAGTATCGAGGCTACCACGAACAATGTGGTAACGTACACCCGGAAGGTCCTTCACACGACCGCCGCGGATCAGTACGATTGAGTGCTCCTGCAGGTTGTGACCTTCACCCGGAATATAGGCGATAACCTCCACTTTGTTGGTCAAACGAACCTTAGCCACTTTACGCAGGGCTGAGTTTGGTTTTTTAGGGGTCGTGGTGTACACACGGGTACAAACACCGCGACGTTGAGGGCAGGCATCCAGCGCCCTGGACTTGCTTTTTGCCTTGATGATTTCTCTACCTTTTCTTACTAATTGCTGTATTGTAGGCATTCTAACCTTTTTTATTTGGGACGGCAAAGGTAAAAACCATTGCCAATAAAACAAAATAAAATTCTAAACTTTAAACATCCACTGGTGAACATCGGTCTCCCTGCCTTCTCTGATGGCGGCCAATTGCTCTTTAACTGCCGTAGCAACCGGGAATTTATTTATATCAAACTCCATAATGAAGTCCTTGTACCTCAACTCCTTAATAGGCGCGATAACAGCTGCTGTACCGGTACCGAAGGCCTCCTGTAGCTGCCCTTTTCCGTAGGCTTCCATCAGTTCATCAATATTAATCCTTCTTTCTTCCACTTCCAGTCCCTTTTCCCGCAAAACGGTAATTACACTGTCCCGGGTAACCCCAGCCAGGATGGTACCCTCCTCCAAAGATGGGGTAAACACCTTGCCATTGATGACAAAAAACACATTCATCATGCCCACTTCCTGCAACCACTTGTGCTCAAACGCATCAGTCCAGAGTACCTGGTCATATCCAATTTTCTGGGCTTCCGTTGTTGCCAGCATACTCCCTCCGTAGTTTCCTGCATTTTTGGAAAAGCCCACCCCACCCGGTGCAGCCCTTGTATAATGCTCTTCCACCAGAATTTTCATCGGTTTGGCATAGTAGGGTCCCGTGGGGCTCAGGATGATAAGGAACTTATACGTTTGGGACGGACGAACCCCCAGCATGTGATCTGTAGAGAACATGAAAGGGCGTATATATAAGGAATGGTCTTTAATGGCAGGTATCCAGTTCTTGTCAAGCGCAATCAGTTTACGCATTCCTTCAATAAAGATTTCCTCAGGCACTTCCGGCATATTCATCCGGAGAGCTGATGTATTGAAACGCCTGAAATTATCATAGGGCCTGAAAATGACCGCATTGCCGTCCTGGTCTTTGTACGCCTTAATACCTTCGAAAATCGCCTGCCCATAGTGCAGGGCTGCCAGTGAAGGTTCAAGTTCCAGGGGCTGGTAAGGCTTGATGGAAACAGATTTCCACTCGCCATCCACATAATCCGCTTCCAGCATGTGATCAGTGAAATATTTGCCGAAGGGGAGGTTTTCAAGAACAATGTCACGGAGCTTACTGTGCTCAACTTTATGAACAGGTATATCAAAAGCTGCAATCATATTGGTACATTTGCTGCAAAGTAACAACGATTTAAGTGGGCGACCAAACTTGGTCAGCCATTTTGCTAACATTTGTTAGCTTTTTTATTTCAACCCAATTTTTCTGAATGCAACTAAACGAGATCCGGCTGTCGGATGAATTATTACAGGCATTGTACACCAGTTCACTGGTGCTTCCCGATAATACCCGGGTGAAACAGCCTGTCATGCAGCCCCTCGCGGAACATCCCGCCCCCCTGCAGGAACCTGCACCGGCTCTCCGGCAAACACCAGTGGCAGAACAACCCGAGGTCCGGCAGGGCGCCGGCCCCATTCAGTATCTGGGGAAAAATAACAGGAATTTCGTAATCCTGGTTCATTATCCCGACCAGTTGCACCTGCCTGATGACGCGTTTGAATTTCTCAGCAATGTTCTGAAAGCCTGCCAGCTGAACGCCGCAGACGTGGCCATTGTAAACCAGGCCAGCCAGTCTGCCCGCCTGCCAGACATTCAGGCACAACTCTCCCCCACTTTCCTGATCTGTTTCGGAAAGGAGGCTAAACCTGAGGACCTGCCGGATATTAACCAGCTGGTACCCGGAAACCTGCAAAACTTGAAATATATGCTGGCACCTGAACTGGATGTGTTGAAACAAAACTCCGAGGCCATAAAACCGCTGAAGAAGCAGTTGTGGGAAGGACTCAAACAAATGCTCCAAATTCAATAAGATGGAATTGATTTTTGCCACCAATAACCCCAATAAGGTAAAGGAGATTCAGCACATCCTGCCTGCAGGAATCAAGGTAGTTTCACTGAAAGAGGGCGGCATCAATATAGATATTCCGGAGCCCCATGATACCCTGCAGGCTAATGCTTCTGAAAAATCCTCCGTCATTCACAGGCTGACCGGAAAGGATTGTTTCAGCGAAGACACAGGGCTGGAAGTAACAGCTCTTAACGGAGCCCCGGGTGTAAAATCTGCCCGTTACGCCGGGGAAAATGCATCGAACGAACAGAATATCGGGAAACTGCTGGAAGAGATGAATACCCTTTCGGATCGCCGGGCTCGTTTCAGAACGGTCATTTCCTTAATTTTAGCCGGCCGGGAATATTTTTTTGAAGGGATCTGCAATGGAACCATTAGCCGGGAGCCTGCCGGTACAAATGGTTTCGGTTACGATCCGGTCTTTATCCCCGACGGAAGCCAGCGGACATTCGGCGAGATGAGCCTGGAAGAAAAAAAAGCTTTCAGTCACCGGCGCAAAGCCACCGATCAATTGGTGGATTTTTTACTAAGTCAGGCAACCATATGATGAACGATAGCGACTTAATCAAAGGAAGTATAGATGGCGACCCAAGGATGCAGGAAGCATTGTACCAGAAGTATGCACCCAAAATGTATGCGGTCTGCCTGCGCTATGCAGGAAACAATGACGATGCCAAGGACCTGTTGCAGGAAGGTTTTATCAAGGTTTTCAGGAACCTGGATAAATTCAGGAATGAAGGTTCCTTTGAGGGTTGGCTGAGAAGGGTATTTGTGAATACATCCATTGAACAATATCGTCGGAAAGTTCATCTGAACAGCATTTCAGAGCAGGAAGAAAAAGGAATTGAAGATGCATCCGTATCTGTGCTGGACCAACTGGCTGAAAGGGATATCATCCGGTTGGTGCAGGAATTATCGCCCGGTTATCGTGCGGTGTTCAACCTTTACGTGATTGAAGGTTACTCGCACAAGGAAATCGGTGAAATGTTGCAGATCAGCGAGGGTACCAGCAAATCGCAACTGGCAAGGGCCAAGGCCATCCTGCAGAAGAAAGTGGCTGAATTTTTAGGAGAAAAAAGAAAATAACCGCCAACTGATGACCGATCCGTTACGCAACAAATTAAGTAATTGGGAAACGCCACCACCATCTGGGGCCTGGGAAAACATTTCCCGGGAGGTTTCAGAATACCGTGCGGAAAAATCTCTTTCAGAAAGGCTGCTGGCCGCTGAAAATGCTATACCCGCCGATTCCTGGCAGGCTATCGCTCAAAGTCTTTCCACCGGAACAACTATCCTTCAGCAGACACCAGTTTTCCGGCCTCCGATACCAATACGCCCCTTATACCCTTATCTCATCCGCTATGGAGCCGCTGCCATTGTGATCGGTTTCCTGGCCTGGGTATTGGTTGACAACCCATTTCGGGAGCCGGAATCAATAACCACTTCAATCATTCCCGCCCAAAATACCGTAACCGAAAAACCACTTGCGGCTTCGCCGGAAACACCATCCAACAGTCAGGACGATATTCCATCCGGGAAAGTCCCCCTGGCGTTAAATTCAGTTGGTTCCGGTCTTTCAGAAAAAAGAAATTTTCTGAAACGGGAACCCAAACACGCGGTGGTCCGCCCCCGATATGCCGTAAACGTCCAAACACCCCGGAGCCAGGTACTCCCGAAAAAAGCACCAGCCTCGGGCATTCAGTCCCTTCCAGTGCAAAACCGGGATCCGAGGTATATCCTGGTTGCAGACCAGAATGGCAGCCCGGTAAAACTATCAGCAAAGTTTGCTCCGCTGTATTACCATCTCTCCAACCCCGGCTCATCAAACCCAACAGGAACACCCCCTGCCATCATGGACAAACTGGAACAAATGATCCTGAGAAGTCAGTATATACCGGAACCGACCAACCTGTTTGACCTGCTTAGGTTAAGGGATATCCTGCAACAGGAAAAATGAGCACTTTTATAAATGAATAATAATGGCAAGGATCAGGTTAGATATTCCGGCTGATTTCAACTTTACAACCCGCATACCCGTAAGGATAACCGACCTGAATTATGGTGGACACGTAGGCAATGACACCATACTGACGCTTATACATGAAGCCAGGATGCAGTTCCTGCAACAAGCCGGCTATAGCGAACTTGATCTTGCCGGTGCAGCCCTGATAATGGGCGATGTAGCCATTGAATTTAAACACGAAATGTTTTATGGCGACCACCTGGAAGTAAGTGTGGCGGCGGGAGATTTCTCAAGGGTGGGTTTTGACCTGTATTACAAACTTGAAAAAGTTACCGGTGACCGGCGCGTACTCATTGCACAGGCAAAAACCGGTATGGTCTGCTTCAACTACCAGTTGAGGAAAGTTGTTGCCATTCCCTCCGGCGTTCCTGAAAAACTTGCTCTCCTTCAAGCAACCACCAGCCACCAACCACCCACATTCAATTAGTAGTTATCGTCATTCCATATCCTCCACCCTTCTTCAGCCTGGATTAATAACATATCATGCCCGTTTTCTATAACGGCACCCTTTGCTTTACCCATAGACAGGAAACGGGTTTCTGGCGGATTATAGACCAGGTCGTAGAGGTAGTGATCTTTTCCGATATGGGAATAATCCATGGGGGGCATTTCATTTTCATTTGGGTGCATCCCCAGTGGCGTTGTGTTGATCCAGAGTCGGGTATTGCTGAGTTGTTCCTTTGTAAGGGATGAGTAATCAAGGATCCCTTTCTCCGCATCGGCCCTGCGGCTTATAACGGTGAAGGGTATATGTAGTTTTTCAAGTACATACTGAACTGCTTTGGAAGCGCCGCCAGTACCCAGGACAAAAGCACGATCGTGCCTGGGCTGAAGGTATTTGCGCAGTGACAGTTCAAATCCCGTTACATCGGTGTTATAACCAATCAGTTTCCCGTTTTTAATTTTAATGCAGTTGCAGGCTCCGATAGCTTTCACTACAGGGGAAAGTTCATCCAGAAATGGAATTACTTTTTCCTTATAAGGAATGGTAACATTCAGCCCTTCGAGCAAGGGATGATTTTCCAGCAAGGCAGGAAATTCATCTATTGATGCGATGGGGAAATTTTCATATACGGCCCCGATGCCTTCCTTTTCAAATTTGGCACTGAAATAACCTTTCGAAAAAGAATGGCCCAGGGGGTAACCAATCAGCCCGAACAGCCGCATCAGGCGTTTTCTTTGTTGAGGAACATATGGAAAGTATCACCTCGCAGTCCAACCCGCATCGCCTCCAGTGATAGCATTTCAGAAGGGGCAATATTACCGAGGTTCACATTACAGCCGATCAGTTCGATGAAGTAAAGCTGTTGTGCTTTCTGCGGAGCTTCCCAGATAATTTTTTCTTCCGGGATCTGGGTCAGGATTTCCTGTACCAAACCTTCCCTTACCTCACCGCTGCCCCTGTAGATGCCGACATTTCCTGCCTCACGGGCTTCGGCGATCACATAGGTAGAGCCGGCTTCCAGTTCCGCACGCATCAGTTCGATCCATTTGTAGGGAGGAATGATATGGGCCGCATCCTTGCTTCCGACTTCACTCAGCACGGTTCCATGCTTGGTCAGTTTTTCAATATAGCCGCATTTTTCGGCATGCGGTATGGTGATGGAACCATCGCTTACCTCCATCATGGAAATGCCATAATCCTTGCAGACACTGATATAATCTTCAAACTGGTTGCGGATGAGAAAGGCTTCAAAAAGGGTACCGCCAAAATAAACAGGAATATCATAAGCACGATACACCTCCAGTTTTTCACGCAGGTTGGGGGTGACATAAGATGTTCCGAAACCTAGTTTTACAATATCAACATGCGGGTGCGCCACACTTAGGAAATTCTTACTCTCTTCGATACTCAGGCCCTTATCCATTACCATGGTAATGCCATTCCTGCGAGGTTTTTTAACCCTGTCAGGAATTTGTGTTAAGTTGAAATTCATGTAGTTGCTGTTTAACAAATGCCGCGCAAAAATAGTAAACCGTGGGCATATTATGCCTTTCCGGCTTTCCGGTTCCTGGCAATTACATCAACTACCAGCTGATTTTGCAGGATGGCGGGATAAAGAGCAACAAATTCCCGAAGCAGTCTGGGCGCCTTTTGCAGGGCCCTTTCCAGGAAAATCAGGCCTTCCTTTGACTTGCCCAGGGCCAGCAGGATGGCGCTTTTATAATAAAGAAAAAGTGGCTTCCTTTCCGTATGTTCCAATGCGGCTTCAGCCTGCTCCAGCGCCTCTTCATAAAATGCGCCTACGTACAGGCACCTGATCAATGCCTCCCATCCGCTGCTGTTTCGCGGCCTCGCTCTTACCACATTGGAGAAATAAAAAATGGCATCTCTGGTTTCCCCGAGGTGAATCTTGCATTCACCCATCGCCAGGTTAAATTCAGGCACAGATTTATGTATCTGCATGGCTGTTTCAAGCTGCTTCACAGCCTGTGACCACTGTTCCTCATTGATATAGGTGCAGGCAATTTTATAGTACAACTTGCTGTCATCGGGATTCAGGTGCACTGCCTTCCTGTAATAAATCCTTGCCTGGGCATAATTTTTTAGCCGGTCATAACAGTGACCAATAGCCTCATAAATAACATCTTCCGGACGGCTCAGTTCCAGCACCTTTTCAAGCACTTCAATAGCATCCCTGAACTTGCGCAGGCGGATATATGCATCACCCATATTGCGGTACGCAAAGTCGAATTTCTCGTCTATTGTGATGGCGAATTTATAGGCATCTATGGCTTTTTCATAGAGTTTCAGTCCCTGGAATGCCGCAGCCAGGTTGAACCAGGCAAGTTCATTGTAAGGATGATCCTCCAGTATCTGCTGATGAAGCCGGATACTCTCCTCATTACGGCCGGTAAAATCTGTCCAGAAACAGATTTTATACAGCGCTTCTTCGTTTGTGGGTTCTTCCTCCAGTATCAGTTTGAGGCAATCAAATATTTTATCAAATTCCTCATAATCATCGTATACATCGGCCAGTTCAAATAATAAATCAATCCGTTCCTCTCCCTCAAAAAAGGTCAGGGCCTGCTGAAGTAAGGCAATGGCTTTATCCTGCTGATCCAGGGCCAGGAAGGCATCTGTACGTAAGATATAAAGATCGATGTCGGTACTGTCCAGCAACTCGGCCAGGTCTAGCATATCCAGTGCATCCTGGTATTTCCTGGTCGCTATCAGGATATCAGCCTTGCGCAACAGCAGGGAGGCAGAATAAGGAAATTGTTCAACGGCCATGTCACAGGCTTCCTGGGCCTGGCCAAGGTCTTCCTTATCATCATAATAATTTATGATTTTTTCAAACGACTCTTCATCCAAAAAGGGGTAAGAACGGCCGGTTTTCCTGTCGTTATAAAGCCTCAGCAACTCCTCCATATCCTCATTATCCTGGCGAAAGGGGTATTCTTTCATTTACTATAGGTTATTCTAATTTAGCTTAAACAGAAAAAATTGCCAAGTTTTTGTAACAAATTTTACCCCCATGCGTTAATATCATATTAAAGTTTGTGATAAACGGTTTCTGAATTAGCAAATAATTTGTTTATTTTTGTGCTGATGTTAAGAAAACTCCATACAAGAATTGCCAGGCATACGCTGAAACTGTTGGTTGCAACGGTGATGCTGGGTTTTGCCGGGCTGGCATTTGCCAGTATGGGAGGTGAAAAGAGAGCTAAAAAGAGCAACAAGGTTGTGACAGATTTTGTTCCGATCAAAACCAGCAATGGCTTCACCCTGAAAGCTGGTCCTGCCTACAAAGGGAGTATTACACTCAACCAGCATAAATCATCTTCACCATTTTCTTTCAATACCCTGGTTACCTACCAGAAGGGTAATACAACTTATATCATGCCATATAACAACAGGGTTTCTATTGGCAAAACCACCAATAATTGCAACAATATGCAATTACTCCGTCTAAAGGTTCGAATGCATAAATAGTCCGGCTTTACCGTGACTTCCTTCCCTTTTTGCTTTCTTCGTAACTCATTTCCCGGAACCCGGTTTTGGGGATATCAAATTTTGATACTGGTACAGGATTGAGACTAACCTGTGAAACGACATAACGAATAGTCAGTTTTCCCTGGGTCAGTTCATACTCCAGCGGCAGCCCCTTAAGGTTGCTAAACTGGGAATTATAGTTATTATTTTCCGGGATGATATCTTCCGTATAGTACACCACAAAAGAACTGCCATCTTTCAGATCAGCCACAGCCTTCCGGCAATTGTAACCAGCCAGCATCTTGGTTTCTCCGGTATTGGTGAACCTGATGCCTTCATATTTGCGGTTTTTGTCTTTCCAGTCATCTGCCGTCATCCGGATGAGCACTTTCTGCCCCCCAACCTCCTGCAGCACCACACCTGCACCCGTCCGGGCATCATGGATAGTGGTAAAACTTGCCAGGGCGCTGACCATTTCAGAACGGCTGAAGCTCCCCTTCAGGTAAACTGTTGTAGTGGCGCCATCAAAAGCGTCAGCCAGCTTAGGTTCTACGCTACCGGTGTTGATCACAGCATCGTATACCACAGTGAGGTCGGCAACCTTTTTCTGGGCCTGTACAGACAACAATCCGGCTGCGAGAATTCCTGAAAGAATTATTTTTTTCATGGTCTTATTTCAGCTATCAGACGATATTTAGCGGACCCGGGTTGTCTACTTACCCTTTTTCTGCTGCATCCCCTGCACCCGCTTTTGTGTTTCCTGCATTTCTTCCAGCTTGGACTGCCATTTTGATTTTGTTTTTGGCTTGGTCCGGTTTGCGGCCAGTTGTGCCACAATCTTGTCGTGGTCAATGATATAATTCTGGATGATCCACTGCAATACCAGGGTAATGATATTGGATACCGTATAATACCAGGTCAAAGCTGATGGCAGTCTGTTGAAGAATACCAGCAGGATGACAGGGAAAATATACGGCATATATTTCAACATCGGATTATTCTGGTCCGGTGTCATGTTCATATTGTAGATGGAAATCAGGAAACTTGTGATCACAGCCGTAAGGGTAAAAAGGCTGATATGGTCTCCGAAGCCCAGAGGAACAGTGAAAGGGAGTTTGGCAATTACATCATAGGTTGACAGGTCATGCGCCCAAAGGAAACTTTCTCCCCTTAATACAATGGCTGAGTTAAAGAAACTGTACAATGCAAAGAAGATAGGAATCTGCAGCAGGGCTGGGATACATCCTCCAAGCGGATTTACACCGGCTTCCCGGAATAATTTCATCTGCTCCATTCCAAAGGTCTGCTGGTCGTCGCCGAACTTTGCCTTCAGTGCATCAATCTCAGGGCGAAGTGCCTTCATTTTAGCCCCGCTGAGGTAACTGGAATAAACCAGTGGCGATGTTATCAGGCGGATAAACAATGTCAGCAGCGCAATTACAATACCATAACTGGCAATGAACTTCTTGATGAAATCAAAAACCGGCATTACGATATACTGATTAATAGGTCTTACAAAAGCATAGAAACCCTGTCCCAGGTTCACTATCTTATCCATTTTCTCCACCCCCAGGCTCCGCAGTACCTTGTAATCATTAGGCCCGTAATAAAACTGCATGGGAATAACCACACTGTTGCCACCGGAAAGTTTTTTCTGGAAACTGGCTTTTGCCGCCACGATCAGACTGGAGCTGTCTTCACCCGGGCTGGTCCATTCAACCTGCCCTGCATCGAACTTGTCCTTTGCAATAAGGGTGGTATTAAAGAACTGCTGCTTGATACTTGCCCAATGCACGGGCTTCTCAAACTTTTCCAGGTCATTGGAGAAGAGGTTAAAATAGTCATACTCACCATCTTCCACAATTACAAGCTGTGACTGCTGGCGCTCATATTTCACATCCTTCTCCTGTTGACGGGCATCAACCGTCCATTGCAGTTGCAGGTTCTGCTGGCTTATCAACGAGGATACACCATTAATTTTCAGATTGAAATCTACCAGGTATGACCCCTGTTTAATCAGGTATTCATGCTGTATGGTTTCGCCGTTATTCCCAGCAACTTCGTAGCTGATCGTATGGTTACCGGCTGCATCCTTTGAGGCCCCCTTAAACTGGAAAAATAAATCCCCGGACTGGGTGCTTTGATTGGGAGCGGTATTTACAGGATAGCTGATCTTGTCGCTCCCGTCATGGATAAGGGTAACCTGGCTGCTGTCGGAGCGTTTAAAGTTCCTGAGTGCCACCTGTACGGGCTGACCACCTTTATTGCTGAAGCGGACAGACAACAGGTCGGTTTCCACATCCTGGAATTCTTCGGTACCACCTATGGCCCTGGCCCAACCCTTCACAGTAGAATCAAGCGCAACCTTTGCAACAGCACTGTCCTTCCGGGATGCGTCCGCAGCTTTTTTCTTTGCTGCATCTAATCTGGCTATGGAATCTTCATATTGCTGTCTCTGACCCTGCAATTCCTGGCTGTTTTTCGAAGAGATAAACAGGTAAACGAACAGAAGTACGCCTAATAGCACAAAACCAATAATCGTGTTGCGATCCATGCTTTGCATGTAATAATATTTTTAAGACGTGCAAAGATAGGTAATGGTTTGTGGTTTGTGGTTTGTAGTTTTCAGGTATTGGGGAAACCCACTCCTGATTGGGTTCTGCAATTCCTGCCCCCAGCGGAAGACCGCAAACTGCAAACAAAAAAAGCCCCGAAGGGCCTTTTTCTAAATCATTTCACTTTGAAGTAAAGGGTTTCTGATACCTTCCTTCTTTTCCGCATTCTCTTTGGCGGCTTTTACAAAATGAACAAAAACCGGGTGGGGATTTTCCACTGTACTTTTCAGTTCCGGATGATACTGCACGCCTATGAAAAATGGATGATCGGGCAATTCTACAATTTCTACCAATCCGCTTTCCGGATTTTTACCACTGGCAACCAGGCCTGCTTTTTCAAATTCCTCCATGTATATGTTGTTGAACTCCCATCTGTGACGATGCCTTTCCGTGATCAAAGTAGTCCCATATATCTGGTGGGCAAGTGTTCCGGCTTTGATTTCGCATGGATAGGATCCCAACCTCATGGTACCTCCCTTTGCAGTTACTGATTTCTGTCCTTCCATCAGGTCAATGACTGCATGACCGGTATTTGGATCCATCTCGGTGGAATGGGCATCTTTCCAGCCCAATACATTTCGGGCAAACTCTATGACGCTCATCTGCATACCAAGGCAGATTCCAAAGAAGGGCAGTTTGTTTTCACGGGCATACTTAACCGCAATGATCTTTCCTTCAATTCCCCTGTGGCCGAAACCCGGTGCAACCAGCAATCCATCAAGGTTTCCGAGTTTCTCAGCCACATTCTCATCCGTAATGAATTCACTGTGAACATTCATCACATTAACCTTACACTCGTTCATGGCACCGGCATGGATGAATGCTTCCAGGATTGATTTATAGGCATCCTGCAGTTCAATATACTTGCCGATAAGGCCGATGGTAACTTTGCTTTTTGGGTATTTCAGTTTATCCAGGAATTCCTTCCACTTGCTTAATTCAGGCTCGGCATATTGGGTAATATTCATTTTCTTCAGGCATATCTGGTCAAGCTTTTCGTGCATCATTGCAACCGGCACCTCGTAAATGGTAGGCGCATCAGCCGCTTCTATAACAGCTTCCTTTTTAACATTGCAGAAAAGGGCAATTTTTTTCCTGATTTCAGGGGTCAGCGGTTCTTCCGTACGGCAAACTATAATATCGGGGTGAACACCTTCCTGGCTGAGCAGTCTTACACTGTGCTGTGTGGGCTTGGTTTTCAGTTCCTTTGCAGCCCTGAGGTAGGGAACCAGGGTCAGGTGCACGACCAGGCAATCTTCTTCCGGTAATTCCCACTGCAACTGGCGCACGGCCTCAATAAAAGGAAGGCTCTCAATATCACCAACTGTTCCGCCGATTTCGGTGATCACAATATCAAAACCATTTTGCCCGAGTAATAACATGCGGCGCTTAATCTCATCTGTAATATGAGGTACAACCTGGACAGTTTTACCCAGGTAAGCACCTTCCCTTTCCTTATTAATTACAGTCTGGTAAATACGACCGGTGGTAACATTGTTGGCCTGGGAGGTAAAAATGCTCAGGAACCTTTCATAGTGGCCAAGATCAAGGTCGGTTTCGGCTCCGTCTTCCGTAACATAACATTCACCGTGTTCATAAGGATTCAGGGTACCCGGATCAACATTGATATAGGGATCGAATTTCTGGATGGTTACTTTTAATCCCCTTGCCTGCAATAGCTTACCGAGCGAAGCGGCAATGATTCCTTTCCCTAATGAAGAGGTTACACCTCCCGTTACAAAAATATACTTGGCCATATCTCTTGAGTTTACACTTATAACAAATTCGGGCTGGCTGCACACTGAAAAAGCATATACAGCAAGTACATATGTACTTCCTGTATAAATAATTCCAATGTTATTAAGAAAACCGCAAATCCAGTCGGACAATTGACCTTGCGGAAAAATGAAATATGTATATCCGGGAGGTCGGGCAAAGATACAATAAAACACAATAGGCACCCGGAAACCCGGATGCCTATTTTTTCCTTTTGGTGATTATTGCTTAATTATTTGATAGTCACTTGTGAAATGGGACCTGGTGTAATGGGGGTAGCTTTTATCAGCCCCGACTGGTTCCTTTTTAATAAAATATCCTTTATCTTTTCATTGTTATCCTTGTTGGCGTGTAGCACTATGATCGCAACAACTTCAATAAATAATATCCAGATACTAATATTCTTTTTCATAAACATTCGGTTCTAATTGTTTATCACAGGCTTACGGAGCTGCAAAGTATAACAAATTTTAATATTTGCAAAGTAGCCTTCTGTTTTTACCATATTACATTAACGAAGCACCTCATAATATATTATTTGTACCACAAATATTCCACTTCAATTTTTCAGTCCATTTGAATTTTAATAAAACTTGCTGAAATCCCCTTTATAATTGAAGAGCTCAGCCCCTGGTGTTCCATCTCATTCAACCCTGCTATGGTGCATCCTTTCGGGGTGGTCACCTTGTCTATTTCCTGTTCCGGATGGGTACCTTTCTGCAAAAGAAGCTCCGCGGCACCCTTTACCGTTTGGGCTGCTATCAGGCTGGCTGTTTTCGCATCAAACCCAATCTCGATCCCTCCCTGAATATTAGCCCTGATATACCGCATGGCATAGGCTGTTCCACAGGCCCCCAGTACGGTGGCGGCATCCATCAGTTTTTCCTCAATTACGACTACCCTGCCAACCTGGTTGAAAAGTTCCAATACCCAGTTGATCTGTTCCTGGCTGGCATTGACATGACTGATGCAGGTCATGCTTTCCCGGATGGCAATGGCAGTATTAGGCATCGCCCTGAATACCGGAACAGCCCCTTTTGATACAAGTTCATCGCCAATTTCCTTCATACTCACGCCAGTTACTACGGAGATGACTACCTTATCTGCCCCGATAACCGGAACCAGTTCCTTTACCACTTCCTTTATCTGGTAGGGTTTAACCGCCAGCAAAACCACATCACTTTCCTGCGCCGCTGCAAGGTTATCACTGGTAATCCTGATCCCTTTTTGTGAAAGGGGCTGCAGTAATGTCAGGTTTCTGCGGGTTACGGTAATATTTCCGGGTTCGGTAAAACCACCTGCAAGAAGGCCTTCAGCTATAGATATGCCCAGGTTTCCACCACCAATTATGGCAATTTTCTTACTCATATGGTCATATTTAAATAAAAATGCCATCACACCTTAGGGGGCGTAATGGCAGCAATCATTTTGTAAATATAGGGAATTAAAAGTATTTATTTTCCACCAGGTAGTTTCTCACATAATCATCCACACCTTCCTCAAGACTGTAGAATGGTTCATTGTAACCGGCCTTCCTGAGTTTATCC
This sequence comes from Flavihumibacter stibioxidans, assembly GCF_014332695.1. Classification (GTDB taxonomy): domain Bacteria; phylum Bacteroidota; class Bacteroidia; order Chitinophagales; family Chitinophagaceae; genus Flavihumibacter; species Flavihumibacter stibioxidans. The sequence goes on from NZ_MBUA01000001.1 coordinate 882,331, forward strand.
ATATTTGCTTCTGTAAAATACTGGTATTTATCCCGAATATCCAGCGGCATATCGATAAACTCAATTACAGCCGCTTTATTTATTCCTGCAAAAGTTGCTTTCACCAAATCCTCGAAAGTCCTGGCGGTACCGGTACCCAGGTTGTACAAGCCCGATTCAGGCTTATTTTCCATCAACCAGAAACAAACCCGGATCACATCCTTGACATAGATAAAATCACGTAACTGCCTTCCGTCCTGGTAGTCGGGGCGATGTGACCTGAAAAGTTTTACTAAGCCTTGTTCCCGGATCTGGTTAAACGAGTGCCAGATCACGCTGGCCATGCGTCCTTTATGGTATTCGTTCGGACCATACACATTAAAAAACTTCAGTCCCGCCCAAAACGGCGGATGACATTCTTCATGTAAAACCCACTTATCAAACTCATTCTTTGAAATACCATAAGCGTTAAGTGGCTGAAGGCTGAAGGGCAATTCATGGTTATCGTCATAACCCAGTTCCCCATCACCATAGGTTGCGGCGGAGGAAGCATATACGAGCGGAACATTATGAATGGTACAATAGTTCCAGACTTTCTGCGAATATTCAACATTCAGTTCCTGGTGAATGGCATAGTTGAATTCTGTAGTGTCGGTACGTGCACCGATATGGAAGAAAAAACTGACCTGTGGCTGGTGGTCATTCAGCCATTCAAAAAACAATCCCCGGTCTATTTTTTCAATAAACAGCTTACCCTCCAGGTTAGGTTCCTTATCCTGCCGGCTGAAATCATCAACCAGTATCAGGTTTGTATATCCTTTCAGGTTGAGGTAACCAACCAGGCAACTCCCGATAAAACCGGCGGCACCGGTCACCACTATCACCGTCTTATTATCCATACTTTAAAAATAATCATTCACCATTCACCATTCACCGTTTTACAGCGCACTCAGTGCGTGCTCACTTTCATGTCCGGCCAGCAATTTTTCAATGGCCGTATCATACTTATTTTTCCAGTCATTAATGGTTCCCCAGTTTTCGCCATCGATGGAAATACTTCCGTTGGTGACGGTTCCAAGGCGCTGGAAGGCGGTCTTACCACGCAGGGCGTCTTCAATATCACACAACATCCTTGGTTTAACGGTAACCACCACCCTGCTCTGGCCTTCGCCAAAAAGATAGGCATCCTTACGGTAAGCACTATCCGTAGATATCTCAAATCCTTTACCGCCGGCAAAGCCTGACTCCGCAAGGGTAATGAACAAACCGCCTTCGCTGATATCGTGCGCAGATTCGATCATTTTGTTTTTGATCAGGGAAGAGATGGTTTGCTGCAGTGCAACTTCTTCTTCCAGGTCAAAGCGTGGCGCTGGGGAAAACTCCACGCCCACAATTTTGTGCAGGTATTCTGAGCTATTGATATCATCACTGGCCTGTCCGATCATAAGAATAATATCTCCCTCCTGCCTGAATCCAAGGGTCATTTTATCTTCCATGCTATCCAGTAATCCTACCATGCCAATGGTTGGTGTAGGGTAAACTGCACCATCGGGGTTCTGGTTGTAGAAACTTACGTTTCCCCCTGTAACGGGTGTATTGAAACGGCGGCAGGCATCACCCATACCTTTTATGGCCTGTACGAACTGATAATATACCTGTGGGTCATAGGGATTTCCAAAGTTCAGGCAGTTGGTTACACCCAGGGGCTCACCGCCGCTGCAAACAATATTTCTGGCAGCTTCCGCCACAGCGATCATTGCACCTTTATAAGGATCGGCATACACATAACGGCTGTTACAATCCGTAGTTACAGCAAGTGCCTTGTTACTGGGTTTGGCAAGTACAACGGCAGCATCACTGGGTGAATTGGTTGAAGTATTACCTGTTCCCACCATACTGTCGTACTGCACATACACCCAGCGCTTTGAAGCGATGTTGGGGATTTCAACCATTTTTTCCGCCACTGCTTTCAGGTCGGAAGCAACAGGCACGGCCGACTGGTCGAATGCATTTATTTTCTCAAAATAAGCGGGGGTCTCATAAGGCCGGTCGTATTGCGGGGCACCGCCTCCCAACACCAGCTCATATGCAGGGATGGAGGCTTCCAATTCGCCGTGCATGTAAAAATTCAGGATGCCATCTCCCGTAACCTCACCAATAACAGAACAGGGCAGGTCCCACTTTTCAAAAATGGCTTCCACTATTGATTCCTTGCCCTTTTCAACGACCATGAGCATACGCTCCTGGCTTTCACTCAGCAGCAACTCCCATGTTTTCATATTCTGCTGGCGGGTAGGCACTTTATCCAGGTCTATTCGCATACCCACGCCTCCCTTGGCACTCATTTCGGCGGTGGAGCAGATAATACCGGCTGCACCCATATCCTGCATACCAACAACGGTTCCGGTTTTAATTACTTCCAGGCATGCTTCCAGCAGTTTCTTTTCCTGGAAGGGGTCTCCTACCTGAACGGCAGGCAGTTCTTCGGTACTTTCGGCGGTAATATCGGCCGAAGCGAAAGAAGCGCCACCGATTCCATCCTTACCAGTAGCGGAACCAACAAACATCACCGGATTGCCTATGCCTTCAGCAGTAGCACTGACGGTACCACCGGCTTTCACTATACCCACACTCATAGCGTTTACTAGGGGGTTGGTATGGTAACAATTTTCGAAATAGATCTCTCCGCCAACGGTAGGCACGCCAAAGCAGTTGCCATAATGCCCGATACCGTGCACCACCCCACCCAGCAGGTGTTGTGTTTTGCTTTCGTTCAGGTTACCGAAACGAAGGGAATTGAGGGCTGCAATTGGTCTGGCCCCCATGGTAAAAATGTCGCGATGGATACCTCCCACACCGGTAGCTGCACCCTGGAAAGGTTCAATGGCCGAGGGGTGATTATGGCTTTCAATCTTGAAAACCACACCGTAGTCATCGCCCATGTCCATAAGACCGGCGTTTTCTTCACCGGCAGCCACCAGCATCCGGCCACCTTCCCGGGGAAGGGTTTTCAGCCACTTAATAGAATTCTTATAACTGCAATGTTCACTCCACATGCCACTGAAGGCACAGAGCTCGTTAAAATTCGGCATCCGGCCGAGTTTCTGTTGTATAAGTTCAAATTCTTCGTCTGTCAGACGGAGTTGGCGGGCTGTTTTTACTGTTACTTCCATGATTTTAGGCGGATAGTGTAAGAAAGCGCAAAGGTAAGGTACAGGCGGCACCTTGTAAAATCAGTTGTTAATTATTTCAGATAGGGTAATATTGTGGCTTCTGTATGCTGATCGCGTTTGTCCATAACCAAAAGGCCTTACTGCCCGAAATTGCCGCCTACCGGCATTTTTTTGAAGGCAAAGGCCTGCACACGGCAGAATGTCTTCCGGCAGAAATTCCGGATATCCGCCCCGATATAGAATGGCATTTCATGGGAACCCATTTCAGCAGGAGGTTCAGGAACAATCTGGTGATACACGAATACGCATCCCTCTCGGCCCCGCCTTTCCGGAAAATCAAGGACCTTGTCAAAAGGGAAACCAGCACCAAACCGGATTTCAGGATTTTCATGAATGAGTACATCAGGAATAGTCTGTCATTTAATGACGGCATTCCCTGGGGTTACAGGAATATGATATATATAGAAGATGGTTCCCCTCCGCAGCATGTCATCCCTCCATTATACGATTTTATTTATGCCGGAACACTCGATAAAACCAGGGAACCTCATAAATGGCTGGATTGTTTTACGGAGGGTGGCTCCATGAGTAAACGGACGGTCCTTGTTTTGTCCGGAAGGAATGAGGATCTGGTACGAAAATACAGGGCATGTTCCAATATCAGGTTTGCAGGCCCGGTGCCCCCTGATCAGGTAGCCGGGTATGTTCACCAATGCAGGTTCGGGATCAACTACCAGCCGGACAGGGAACCATTTAACCGGCAGCCCTCCGCGAAACTACTCACGTATGCGGCATGCGGCTTACCGGTCGTTTCGACAGATTATGTATGGGTGCGCGAATTCCAACAACAGTACGGAGGAAAATATTTCTTTCTAAAAACTGACCTGTCCAATTTCACCTGGGAAAACCTGAACCGCTTTCAGTTCAGCTCACCTGACCTCAGCGAGTGGGGTTTAAGTACCCAACTTAAAAGGTCAGGGGTTTGCGAATTCCTGGCCAGCCGAACGGGCATGAAAGGCTTGGCCATTATTGAGTGATGGTATTGATCACGGAATGGTATTCAGCAATAATCTTGCTAATGTCAAAGTTTGAAACCACTAACTCCCGCCCTTTTTGCCCCATGAGTTTCCGGGAGGCCTCCGGCATCTGCAGGATTTGTTCCATTTTATCGGCCAGGTCAAATGGATCGCCCGGCAGGCAGAGAAATCCTGTGATCTGGTCAAGGACCACTTCACGGCAGCCCCTGCTTCTGGAAGTGATGACAGGCAGTTCCATGCTGGCGGCTTCCATCAGGCTGCGAGGCACCCCTTCATTATAATAAGAGGGGAAAATGAAACAATCGGCCACTGAGAGTTCGGGCCTGACGTCGCTGGCAAATCCATGGTATTGAAGCAATCCTTCCCCTTCCCATTTTTTAAGGTCAGCGGGCGCAATGGCATCCGGATGGTGTGCTTCCTCAAACCCGATCAGCACCGATTCAAAATGGTAGTGCTTCCTGCGAAGTATCCTGCAGGCGTCTGCGTAAACAGCAATTCCCTTGCTTTTAAGCAGGCGGCAGGCCATCAGGAAACGGAATGGTCGGGGCTGCAGGCTTAGGGAAGCCGGGGGAGAGAAAAAACCGGTATTCACCCCTTCACCGGGCAGTACTTTGATTTTTTCAATGGAAACAATTTTTTCCGATGAGAAAACCCGGGCATCTTCATTGTTGAGAAACCAGACTTCTGTTGCCTTCCTGAGCGCATGCCTGTACAACCTTCTGACAATATGGTACAGGAGGTTATGTTTCGAAAATACATATCCCAATCCTGTAACCACCGCAACCGAAGGAATTTTTAATGCACCGGCAGCCATCGTTCCGTAAATATTCGGTTTGGCCACATAGTGAAAGATCAGGTCCGGGCGATGAAGGGCATACAACTGCTTTAACCTGAGGAAGAGTTTCAGGTCTGCCAGCGGGTTGGTGGAGCGGTTGTCAAAAGGAATACTGATATGCCGGCAGCCCGCATCTTCCAGGAAGGAAATGTATTCATCAGCAGGACTGATCACCAAAACTCTGTGCCCGGATTCCAGCATACTACGAATCACATCGATCCGGAAATTATAAACGGACCAGGCATTATTGGACACAAATGCGATTAACAGCGATTTATCATGCTCCACAGGCTTACTATAACATTAAGTTCAAATGTATAGATTTGAACGGAAAAGAAAGGAAACAGGATGCTTATATACTTACAATTTCTGGCGGCTTTTGTAATGCTGGTGATTCTAACCAGGTGGCTCACACGAAAAACTGATCCTTCTTTTGGCACTGGCCGGATCGTGCTTGCACTTGCCGCCAAAGTCCTGATGGGCTGCCTGTATGGTTATGTTTTCCTGAAATATTATAATGGGGATGACACCTGGGTTTTCAACGCGGACAGCATGAATGAAATGCGCAAATTGCTCGACCGTCCCGTTCATTTTTTTGAAGACATCAATCTATTCCGGCAGATCAGTGAATATGGCCTGGTGCAGGGTTTGAAGGAATTCAGGAGCAAACTTGAGCTGGCCATGATAATCAAACCACTTGCGATATTCAATCTTTTCAGCAAGGGTAACTATTATATTAATATCATCGCATTCAGTGCCATCACGTTCTGGGGGCATTTCTGGCTTTACCAGTTAATACGGCAAAAATTGCCGGAAAGCAGGAACTGGGTGTATTTGGTGATATTCCTTTACCCCCCTGTACTGTTCTGGCTCAGCGGCATTCGTACCGACGGAATTTTATTTTTCTTTTTTTCCCTGCTGCTCTACCAATTCAATAACTGGCTGGCAACAGGAAAAAGGTCCGGACTGTACCTAACCATTCTTGCTTTTACAGGTATGCTTTTCATTAGGGTTTCCACCGGTTTCCTGCTATTGCCCGGTTTGTTTGCCTGGTGGCTGGTGATCCGTAAAAAAAGGCCTGTAAGAAACACTTTTATAACCGTGCATGCTCTTTTCCTCCTGTTCTTTTTTACAACGGCATTATTGAAAGGTCATTTTAACCTGCCTGGGATGGTAGTGAACAAGCAGCAGGAATTCCTGGTCCTGAAAGGGAAAACCAGGCTGGCACTGGAGCCGCTGAATGGCAATCCCGTATCTTTTATCAAAGTATTTCCCCAGGCGGTAGCGAATACAACCATATTTCCCTTTCCCTGGGAGGCAAAAGGGGGCCTGCAGTACATAACCGTTATACAAAATTATTTTTTAATATGTTTATTTCTGGTGGTTCTGATCCGCAGGTATCCGGGTCGCAGGTTCCTGGCGGGAGAACCCCTTTTCACGGTTTTGCTATTTTTTAGTGTTTGTGTTTATTTGTCAATAGGTTATACCATTCCATTCCCGGGGGCAATTGTCAGGTATAAAGTCATTCCGGAAATCAGCCTGTTACTTTTATTGCTATTTGCCGCCGGTGGAAAGGAACTTTCAAATTATAAATATTTTAATGTTTATAAAAACACTGAAAAATGACTGGTTCTATCAGGCATAAGTAGGAATCGTATTACTTTTTTTAGGAAATTAGCGGAAATTTGATCGAAACAAAGGACTCAACCGATTGAAATTCTTTATTTGTCAATTATTTGCACAGCTAAAAATTATTTTTCATGTCATTACGTTTCAACGCGCTCAACAACATCAACAAGGGTAAGGAAACAAATGTACCAGCCTCTGCAAAAATCACTGCAGTGTTTGGTGAAAATGTATTCACCCTGCAAAAAGCCAGGGCTTTCCTCAGCGACGAAGCTTATAAGAGCCTCATCGCATCCGTTAAAGGGAACAAGAAAATTGACCGTACTGTTGCCAACCAGATTGCAGCAGGTATGCGTCAGTGGGCAGAAACAAAAGGTGTAACACACTATACCCACTGGTTTCAGCCATTAACCGGCACTACAGCAGAAAAGCATGATTCTTTCTTTACACTGAAGGGAGACGGCACTGCCATAGAGGAGTTTGATGGAGCCGCCTTGATCCAACAGGAACCAGACGCATCATCTTTCCCCAGCGGTGGTATCCGTGCAACTTTTGAGGCCCGCGGATATACTGCCTGGGACCCATCCTCACCGGCCTTCATTATGGAGATCGGACAGGGTAAAACACTCTGTATCCCCACCATATTTGTATCCTATACTGGAGCGACCCTCGACTATAAAGCTCCTTTGCTTAAATCACTTGAAGCCCTTAACAAGCATGCTGTTGAAGTGGCCAACTATTTTGATAAGAATGTGAGCCGCGTATCTGCCACCCTTGGATGGGAGCAGGAATATTTCCTCATCGATGAAGAGATGTTCAATTCACGCCCTGACCTGGTATTGAGTGGCCGTACGGTTTTTGGTCATGCATCAGCAAAAGGCCAGCAACTGGAAGACCATTATTTTGGGGCCATTCCAGAGCGCATTTATGCCTATATGCGCGACTTTGAAAATGAATCCTACAAACTGGGTATTCCTTTAAGGACCCGTCACAATGAGGTAGCTCCTGCACAGTTTGAGTGTGCGCCCATCTTTGAGGAAGTGAGTGTAGCTGTTGACCATAACACACTGCTGATGGACGTTATGAACCGCGTTGCACGTCGCCACAAACTGCGTGTATTACTGCACGAAAAACCATTTGCAGGCATTAACGGTAGCGGTAAGCATAATAACTGGAGTATGTCCACAGACACTGGTGTAAACCTGCTGGCTCCGGGCAAGACGCCAAAGACCAACCTTATGTTCCTGGCCTTTTTCGTAAATACCATCAAGGCGGTTCATGATTATTCAGACCTGTTACGTGCATGTATCGCATCTGCGGGTAATGATCACCGTTTGGGTGCCAACGAAGCGCCTCCTGCCATCATTTCCGTATTTGTTGGCCAATACCTCAGCAATGTACTCGGAGAGATCAAGGAAAGAGTGGGAGATAAGTTCGATGAGCAGGATGAAGCCATCCTCAAGCTCGACCTGCACCGCAGCATTCCGGAGCTTCTGCTTGACAATACTGACCGTAACCGTACATCCCCCTTCGCATTTACCGGAAACAAGTTTGAATTCCGTGCGGTAGGATCTTCTGCGAACTGTGCCAATGCAATGACCGTGTTAAACTCTATCATGGCAGAAACACTGAAGACGTTCAAGAAAGATGTGGATGCCCTGATCGAAAAAGGTGACAAGAAAGAGATCGCCATCATGCACGTGATCCGCGAATACATTGTTGCCAGCGACAAAGTGCTGTTTGAAGGCGACGGATACAGTGAAGAGTGGGCAAATGAAGCTGCAAAGCGTGGCTTACCTAACGTTAAAACCACGCCTCTCGCCCTGGATGCTATGGTAACCGATAAGGCCAAGCACCTGTATGAAAGTAATGATGTGTTGACACATGTGGAACTGGAAGCCCGTCATGAGATCGAGCTGGAGAAATACATCAAGCATGTGCAGATTGAAGCCCGCATCATGGGAGAGCTCTGCACCAGCCACGTGCTGCCTGCGGCTATCAAATATCAGAATATGCTGATCAACAATATCAGGGGACTGAAAGAGATCGGCCTGAAGGAAAGCAATTATGCCAATCAGCTCCAGATCCTGGAAAAGATCAGCGAGCACATCAATATCCTGAGTGACCTGGTGGAGAAAATGATCGAAGCCCGGAAAGTGTGCAATGCCATGGACAATACCCGTACCAAGGCCATTGCTTACGAAAGCCAGGTAAAAGCTCCGTTCTTTGACGCAATCCGTTACAGGGTTGACAAACTGGAATTGCTGGTGGATGATTCTAACTGGCCCCTGCCCAAGTACAGGGAAATGCTGTTCATCCGTTAATCATAATGAGTTTATCAACCGGGTACACCGGCCGGATTACCCAAAGTATCTTACAGATCATAAAAAAATCCCGACGCCAATGGCAGTCGGGATTTTTTTTATGCCTGATAATTCTCAGCAACAAAAATGGCTATCCGGTTTGGATAGCCATTCAACTATGAAATATGCCGGTCTGATCAAATTGAGATTGCCTACTTCTTAATAAGCTTCTTTGTTTCGCGGTATCCGGTTCCCACTCTGATATCTAGCAGGTATTGCCCGGGCAGCAAACCGGCTGCCTTTATTTTTTTACGCAGTATGTCATTTTCTTTCCGGAATGCATCCTTAAATATAAGCCTTCCCAAAAGATCATATACCATGACTTCCCCCTTACCCATAACCTTGTTATTGAGGATAATATCAAACTCCTCTGCTACTGGATTAGGATAAACAACAAGCCCTTTCTTTGCCAGAATCAAATTGCCGGAAACATCCATATTTCCACTTTCAACCGCCGTTTCATGATTGGCCATTCCGGTGGCAGGGGAAACAACATTCACCTTGATCAGCGGAGAAATAACCGTTGCGGTACTATCATCGGTTATGTATAACCGGTAGGTAAAAGTTCCCTCAACCAACCAGTTAATAGTATTCAGCGGAGCCGAAGGAGCTGTCATCGGGGATGCTTTCGGGCCACTAAGCTGCACCCAGGAATAACGGACGATCCTGCCATCAGGGTCATAGGATTTCGTTGCATCCAATGTTACAGAATTGGTCGGCAAGGTTACGGTCAGTGATGAATCTGCCAGCAATAATACCGGGGCAAAATTTGGCAATTTCTCTTTGATTGGTGGACCAACCTGAATGGTTATTAAAGGTGAGATTCCGGCCAGTCCCTTATCATCAGTGATGTAAAGACGGTAAGTATAGGTGCCTTCCACCAGTCCCGTGACCTGGGTTTTGCTGCCCGATGGGGTTGTCATCGGCGATGACCTGGGACCTGACAATTGAACCCAGGTGTATTTCGATATGGTACCATCCAGATCATAGGAGCCTGATCCATCCAGATCAGCTGTTGACTGTGGAGACACAATATATTGATCCGCTCCGACTACGGCGATCGGTGGCAGGTTCACCCCTGTACCTGAGGAAACTGTTCCGTCCACATAAACCTGAACATACCCGGTACCGATTCCTCCTTTGTCATCTGTAACGGTAAGCTTGAAATAATAGTTTCCTTTGGAAAGGTTGGAAACCATCGTATTCTGACTATCGGGATTACTGATTGAAGCCTGGGTCGGTCCTGATTCCTGGCTCCATTTGTAGGCATTAACAACACCGTCAGGATCATAGGAACCGGCACCACTCAAAGTTGTCGCATTGGTGGGCAGGATTACTTGTTTGGTGGATCCGGCATTGACATTGGGACTCAGGTTGACCGGGGTGCTAGCCCTTGCCTCCACCTCAACCGTGGAAAAGGCTGTTGCACCAAGGCTATCCTTTACAGTAAGCCTGAAAATATATTTCCCTGGCAACAGATTCGTCACTCTGGTAATCGCTGAGCCAGGAGTCCACATAATAGGGGTATTGGGGCCGGACTCCTGTGTCCATTTATATTCAACAATCTTTCCGTCCGGGTCGTAAGAGTTGCTTCCATTTACAGTTGCATAGGTAACAGGGAAGCTGGCGAGCTGCTTGGTCCCTGCATTTGCGATAGGCTGCAGATTTCCGGTTTCATTCGCTGGAATGATGAAATCATTCAGGATAGCCTCCTTGTTGCCGATTTTTACATTATCAATATAGTAAACCCGGGTATTCAACACTGAAACTTCGGCAGGTACATTCCAGCCAGTATTCCAGGCCCATTTATATAATCCCAATTTGAAGTAGGGAGGATGCGATCCCCGGTAAAAATTGCTTCCGTTATACTCCAAAATAAGTTTCCCGTTTTTCCAGATCTTGAGGTATCCATCGTTGTCAGGCGAAAAATGATACTGGAAAATCCAATCATTCCAAACGCCCTTTTCCCAGGGACCAAGATTAAAAACCTTTCTTTTTACATTGGCGCCTTTATCAATATTAATATCAACGGAGTCATATTTAAGGTCGATGATAAAATCACCTTTGAATATCTGAAAGGATAAGGGCGGAGAACCAGCCACCGCCGTTGACCCGGTTGCAGAAAAATGCCATTGGGCCAGGGCCTCGTAAACAGAATCACGCTTGAAATCTTCCGGAAAAAACGTACTGAATGCCCACCATTCGCGATTGGAATCCGGCGGAAACGGATACGTATTTTCAATTAGTTCGGCTCTTTTCCCTGAGGCAATTGTACTGTCGGTTTTCCTAAGTTCCACCCGTAATGCCTTTTTACCGGTTCTTTTTAAAGCTTCCGTTGTGGTAAGGGAATAGGAACAGCATGACTGGGCAAAATCCCATCCATACCGAAGGTCCTGCCCTTCAAAATCTGCCTGAAGAACAAGGTTACTCTGTGCGCTTGTTTTAAGGATGCCGCCAATTACCAAAAGGATAAGCACCCCTCCCCGTAACAGGGTAGTAAAATTCTTCTTTTTCATCACTTTAAAGTTCAAATATGGGGGGTACGCAACTATTGCCTGTCAGTTAAACAGTAGCAATCATAATAAATTGGAAAGGAAGAGGATTTTGGACCGATTATTCCGAGCCAGATCTTTGGTAAAGTCTTGAATAATGGGGCCTAAGGAAGTGCAAAATATATTAATAAGTGGAAAAATCCTAGCGTATTTTTACGGAAACCCAGTCCAGCGCTTTATTTAGCTGTTCCTCCATGGTTAAATTACTGTTATCCAGTACCAGGGCATCCGCAGCCTGGCGCAAGGGACTCACTTCCCGGTTGCTGTCAATATAATCCCGCATTTCAAGGTTATTCTTCACCTCTTCAATGGTAATATTGGGGTTTTTCGCATATAGTTCCTTAAACCTGCGTTCAACCCTAACGGCATTGTCTGCAGTCATGAAAATTTTCAATTCCGCATCCGGAAATACCACGGTTCCGATATCCCGGCCATCCATTACAATTCCCTTTTTCTTTCCCATAGCCTGCTGCTGTTTTACGGCATACTCCCGTACTTCCCTGATAGCAGCGATCTCACTTACCTTTTCGGCAATCACCAGATCACGGATCACATACTCCACATTCTCATCATTCAAAAAGATTTCGCTTTGCTGGCTCTGCTCATTGAAACGAAAATCGAGCTGGATATTGGAAAGGGCCTCCCGGACTTCCCGGATATCGGTCCAGTCAATATGATTCCTCAAAAAATAAAGGGTAATGGCACGGTACATTGCACCGCTGTCAATGTAAACATAGTTCAACTCTTTTGCCAGTTGACGGGCAACGGTACTCTTACCGCAACTACTCCAACCATCGATGGTAATGATAATTTTCTTTCGGGCTGCCATGGTGCAAATATCTTTCAAATATGGCGGCAAAACAAGATCTGCCTCTATTCTTCAATCAGTTACAGATGAATATCATGAAATGATTAAGAAGGGCAACCATAAGAAAAGCCGCCTGAAATCGAGGCGGCTTTTCCTTTACGCGTCTGACATACGTCAGACGCACGTCAGACGCATATTAAGCTTCAGATTTTTCCTTTTTCGGTGGAGAGGATTCTTTCAGGGTGAAAGTAATCTTATTCTGCTCTTTGTCGAGGTTGGCAATCAGGACATCTCCTTCCTTGATGGTCATATTCAGGATCTCTTCTGCCAGGGGATCTTCCAGGTATTTCTGCAATGCCCTGTGGAGCGGCCTTGCGCCGAATTGCTGGTCATATCCCTTTTCTGCAATAAAGTTCTTTGCTTCCTCTGTCAACTCCAGGGAGAAGCCCAGGTTCTTCAGTCGCTTCATCACACCTGCCAGCAGGATATCAATGATTAAGAATATATGTTCTTTTGTCAGGCTGTTAAAGATAATCACATCGTCAATCCTGTTCAGAAACTCAGGCGAGAAGGTACGCTTCAGTGCCTTTTCGATCACGGCCTTATTGTTCTCATCCGAACTGGCAGTCCTGGCTGATGTGGCAAATCCGACGCCTTCGCCGAAATCTTTCAACTGGCGAACGCCGATATTGGAAGTCATGATGATCATGCTGTTCTTAAAATCCACCTTTCTGCCCAGCCCGTCGGTCAGTTGTCCGTCATCAAGCACCTGGAGCAGGATATTATAAATATCGGGGTGGGCTTTTTCAATTTCGTCCAGCAGGATTACTGAATAGGGCTTACGGCGTACTTTTTCAGTGAGTTGTCCGCCTTCTTCATATCCTACATAACCGGGAGGTGCACCAATCAGTCGGCTGATGGTAAATTTCTCCATGTATTCGCTCATATCAATCCGGATCAGGGCATCTTCGCTGTCGAACATATACCGTGCAAGGGAACGTGCCAGCTCAGTTTTACCCACACCTGTTGGTCCCAGGAATATAAAGGTACCAACGGGCTTTTTAGGATCTTTCAGGCCTACTCTGTTACGCTGGATGGCTTTCACCACTTTCTGGATCGCTTCATCCTGGCCAATGACCATGCCGCGCATATCCTCTGCCATCTTCTTCAGTTTCTCGCTCTCGGCCTGCACCATCCGTTTAACCGGGATGCCTGTCATCATGCTCACTACTTCTGCAATATCTTCTTCAGAAATGGGATAGCGCTTATGCTTACTCTCTTCTTCCCATTGTGCTTTCGCCTTCTCGAGTTCTTCCTGCAACCTCTTTTCCGTGTCACGGAGAGAAGCTGCCTCTTCAAACTTCTGGCTTTTCACCACACGGTTCTTTTCATTCTTCACATCTTCGATCTTCTTTTCCAGATCAAGAATCTCTTCCGGGACATTGATATTCTTCAGGTGAACCCTGGCGCCAACTTCATCCAGTACGTCGATGGCCTTATCGGGAAGCAGGCGGTCTGTCATATACCGGTCACTCAGCTTTACGCAGGCATCGATGGCATCATCCGCGTAAGAAACATTATGGTAGTCTTCGTATTTCGATTTGATGTTGTTCAGGATAAGAATCGTTTCTTCTACACTTGGCGGATCTACCATCACTTTCTGGAAACGACGATCGAGGGCGCCGTCCTTCTCAATATACATACGGTATTCATCCAGTGTGGAAGCACCGATACATTGCAATTCTCCCCTTGCCAATGCAGGCTTGAAGATATTGGAAGCATCCAGTGAACCACTGGCGCCACCGGCCCCAACAATGGTATGGATCTCATCGATGAAGAGGATGACATCCCGATTCTTCTCGAGTTCATTCATGATGGCTTTCATGCGCTCTTCGAACTGGCCACGGTATTTGGTACCGGCCACCAGGGCCGCCAGGTCAAGAGAGATCACCCGCTTATCAAACAACACCCTTGAAACCTTACGCTGCACAATACGGAGGGCCAGGCCTTCCACGATTGCAGTCTTACCAACCCCCGGCTCACCGATAAGGATCGGGTTATTCTTTTTACGGCGGCTGAGGATCTGGGACACACGCTCTATCTCTTCTTCACGTCCTACGATCGGATCAAGAGCTCCGGTTTCAGCCATGCGGGTAATGTCGCGGCCAAAATTATCCAGTACCGGTGTCTTGCTTTTGGTAGCACCGGTCTGCTTGGCTTTTTGCTGGCTGTATTTTTTCTCCTCATCAAAATCATCATCATTCTCTTCAGGGTATTCGCTGCGCACATCATTGCTCTTCACTACCCCCAGTTCGTTCCTGAAAAGATCATAATCAACATCGAACTGGTTCAGAATCTGGGTAGCAATGTTTTCCTTGTTCTTGAGGATGGAAAGCATCAGGTGTTCTGTTTCAACAGTGGGACTCTTCAACGCTTTTGCTTCCAGCACCGTAACCCGGATCACCTTTTCGGCCTGCTTGGTAAGCGGCAGGCTATTGATATTGGCAATATTTTTTCCGGTTTTATCCTTCACGGCCAACTCAACCTCCTTTCTTAGCTCATATAAGTCAACATTAAAACTTTTCAATATACGGACTGCAGTATTGTCGCCCTCTCTTATCAGCCCCAGCAGCAAATGCTCGGTACCAATAAAATCATTCCCCAGACGCAATGCTTCCTCCCTACTGAACGAGATAATCTCCTTTACCTGGGCTGAAAAATTGTTGTCCATTTTATAAGTTGTTGTGTTATACAATAATAACGAATATTTTTGAGTTTAGGTTTGCCCCACCCGTACCGAAATAACGTTAAATTCCATACATAATTATCAACAATATGCAGGTCAAAATTGATACCAAGGAGAAATTCCATGCCATAACCATACTTGACCCCACAATTACTGCTAATATGACAGCAGATTTGCAAAACAGTTTAGGTCCCTACCTGCAAAATGACGTTAAAAACCTGGTGTTAAACCTGAAGTCTGTGGAAAAGATGGACCTTGAAGCTGCTGAGACCCTGGTTAAAATTCAGCAAAGCTTTTATGAAAACAATGCTTCCTTTGTGATATGTGAGATCCAGCCCACCCTTGAATCCTTCCTCGATGATCAACAACTGCTCGAGATCATGAGTGCCACCCCTACTGAAAGTGAGGCCTGGGATATCGTCCAGATGGAAGAGATCGAGCGTGAATTACTTGATGATGAAGAACCTATTTTTTAACTGCTTACTATGCTGGCTGTTACCATACTTGGAAATAATTCCGCCTTACCTGCTTTTGACCGGCATCCGACGGCACAGATCGTGACCCTCGATGAATTCCTGTTCCTGGTAGATTGTGGTGAAGGCACCCAGATGCAGATGGCCAAATACAAGATCAGGCGCAGCCGCATACAACATATTTTCATCTCGCACCTTCATGGCGATCATTATTTCGGGCTGATCGGATTAATTACCAGTATGGGTTTACTGGGCCGGGAGCTTGACCTTCATCTTTTCGCACCGGAACCACTGAAAGAGATGATCGAGATGCAACTGAAAGTGGCAGATACAGCCCTGCCTTACCAACTGCATTTCCATCCGCTGGGGGATGATGGGATCATCATTGAGAATGAAAAATTCAGGGTCAGCAGTTTCAAGGTCAGCCATAGGATTCCCTGCTGGGGGTTCCGATTTGAGCAGGTGAAAGCACCCCGGAAGATAAATCCTGAAAAAGCCATTGAGCATGGTGTTCCGGCCGTTTTTTTCGACAGGTTGAAATGGGGCGAGGACTACACCACCAAAACCGGCAAACGTATCCTGAATGAATGGGTAACGGATGAGGCGCCCAGGCCTAAGTCCTATGCTTATTCCGCTGACACCTGTTACGATGAAAGCATCATTGAACATGTACGGGGAGCAAACCTGCTCTACCACGAAACGACCTACCTGAAAGACCTGGAAGACCGCGCTGCCAAGCGCTTTCACTGCACCACCCACCAGGCTGCCACGATTGCGAAGAAGGCCGGTGTAGGCAGATTACTGATCGGCCATTTCAGTTCCAAATACGAAAAACTCAACCAGTTCGAAGAAGAAGCGAAGGAAGTGTTCCCCGATTCCTTCCTGGCACTGGAGGGAGTGAGTTATCGGGTGTGAATGGGGATTTTTTTTTAGCTGACTGATCCGCTCTATTTTTTAGTGTTGAGCCAGCTAAGGAAATCATCAAAAACAGATCTCCATGCTTTTTCGTTGTGCTGGCCTTCTGCATTGATATTTACAGGATATGTGTTCCCGGATTGGGCGGATAATTGGCCGGCAACTTTTTGTAAATCCTCCACCATGGGGCCGCCTTCATTTTGTCCACCATAAAAATAAAACCGGGGCAAATGTCTGACTGCACGGGGGAGGGTGGCCCTGATCGTACTATCCAAATTGGGGGCGATCCAGAATGAAGGTGAAAAAACACCAATATGTCCGAAAACAGTTGGATGTAATAAGCCTGCATAAAATGAAATTAATCCACCCATGGAACTCCCGGCCATGGCCGTGTACCGGGCTGCTGATTTGGTACGGTAATTCCTGTCGATAAAAGGTTTCAGGTCATTGACGATAAAATCGAGGTAGGCCCTACCCTCTCCTTTTCCGAACCTTTGTTCATCAAAAAGATTGAATTCATTCATTCTTTTTTGCTGACCATTATCTATTCCAACAATTATCCATTGCCGGGAGATACTGTCCATCGCTTCATCGGCGCCCCATTCCCCTGCAAAAGAAGTCGCTGCGTCAAAGATGTTCTGCCCGTCATGCATGTATAAGACCGGGAAACTTTTTCCAGATTTATCGTAAGATTCGGGCAGGTATATCCAGACTCGCCGGGTCCTGTTAAGCTGGGGTATTCTAAAAGCCGTATCGATAATGCTGACGCGGGGGCTTGCAGTGGATACATGGCCATTTGACTGTGCATTCAGTAATTCGGCAACCAGCGAAAGAAACATCAGCGTTAAAGGAATCCTTTTCATGGCAGGTGTAATTGACTCCAAATGCAGGAAGGTCAGCAAACGGACGGATTACCTCTCAACAAAGAAATACTCCGCCATCTTTCGATTGTCAGTACAGCTAAAATCACAGCATCAGGAAGCGACAGACTTCAGATATATTTTAACCTTTTTTGCGAGTCCCTCGCTCAGCGGCACCATTGGCAACCTAAGATGATTTTGGATCAAGCCCAGTTCTGCCAGAAATGCCTTTACTCCAGCGGGGTTGTTTTCCGCAAACAACAGGTGGTAGGCTTCGAGCATGGAATCGTTCAATTCCTTTGCTTTTTTGAAATCAAATGCGAGACCGGCCCTGACCATATTGGAGAACCTTTCAGGAAGGCAGTTAGCTGCCACGCTGATCACACCATCCATACCACAAGCGAGTTGCGGCATTACCAGGTCATCATCCCCACTGACCACCAGGAAATGATCCGGCCTGTCTTTCAGGAGATGCATACATTGAACCATATTATTGGCGGCTTCTTTGATGCCACCAATATTCGGAATCTCATGCGCCAGTTTCAGGGCGGTGGCGGCATCGAGATTACGGCCTGTGCGACCTGGCACATTGTAAAGGATAACCGGCTTTGGTGAAGCTGCAGCCACCACTTCATAGTGTTTGTAAATACCCTCCTGTGAAGGCTTGTTATAATAGGGGCTAACGCTCAGGATTGCTGCTGCTTTTTCGAGTGGCATTTTCTCGAGGTCACGGGCCACTTCATGTGTGCTGTTACCGCCCATACCCACTACAATGGGTACCCGACCATTGACCTTTTCAAATACGAAGGTGACAATATCCGTCTTTTCCTCTTTGGAGAGTGTAGGCGTTTCACCGGTAGTGCCCAGGGCAACCAGGTATTCCACTCCATTGCTGATGATGAAATTGATCAGGTTTTCCAGCGCATTAAAATCAATATCACCTGAATGGGTAAAAGGTGTAACGATGGCTACACCGGTACCGCGTAAAGTTTGTCTGAGAGACATGGAAACAATGAATATTTAGTGTTGAAAAATTAAATAAAACCACAGGTGCCGGATCAAACCGGCAGTTCATCCCAAAAGCCCATTTTACTGAACTTTTCGATGCGTTGTTCCACCCGCTCTTCCGCGGGGACCTGTTTAATTTCCTTTAAAGTTTCAATCAGTGCCTGTTTGAGGTTGGCGGCGGCCTCATCATAATCCCAATGAGCACCACCGATAGGCTCGGGAATGATCCGGTCCACCAGGCCGAACTGGTACATATGATCGGGGGTCAATTTAAGTTCATCTGCAGCTTTTTCCTTTTGGGCCCAGCTTCTCCAGAGGATGGAGGAGCAGTTTTCAGGGGAGATTACCGTGTACCAGGAGTTCTGGAGCATAAAGACCCTGTCCCCCACCCCAATGCCAAGGGCACCGCCGGAAGCTCCTTCACCAATGATCACGCAGATCACCGGTACTTTGAGGCGCATCATTTCATAAATATTGCGGGCGATGGCTTCCCCCTGGCCGCGTTCTTCCGCTTCCAGTCCGGGGTAGGCACCGGGTGTATCAATCAGGGTTACGATGGGTTTGTTGAATTTTTCGGCCAGTTTCATGAGGCGGAGGGCCTTGCGGTAGCCCTCGGGGTTGGCCATGCCGAAATTGCGGAGCTGACGCATTTTGGTATTGATCCCCTTCTGCTGACCAATAAACATGACCGTTTCGCCGTCGAGCTGGGCAAATCCGCCGACCATGGCTTTATCGTCTTTCACATTGCGATCTCCATGCAGTTCCACGAAATTGGTGGTCATTTTGGAGATATATTTCAGGGTATAAGGGCGGTCGGGGTGGCGACTGAGCTGTACTTTCTGCCAGCTGCTGAGGTTTTCTGTGATCTCCTTTCTTTTGGCCAGCACCTGCTCTTCCAGTTTTGCCACGTAGTCAGCATTGTCAACCTTAGTCTTTTCTGCGGTGAGTTTCAGGCGTTCGATTTCATCAAACAGGTCTTTGATAGGTTTTTCAAAATCCAGGAATTGTCTGTTCTTGTTCTCCGGCATAAGTGATGGTTGAGCTGTAAAATTAAGGGTTGAATTTTTTTTCGGAAAAGTTTTGTTTGTAAGGAACAAATCCCATTATCTTTGCAATCCCAAAACACGGTATAAGCATCGTATGGCGGGAAACGGATCGGTAGTTCAGTTGGTTAGAATGCCGCCCTGTCACGGCGGAGGTCGCGGGTTCGAGTCCCGTCCGGTCCGCAAACTGAAATAAAAAGAGCCGCTTAGCATATACTAAGCGGCTCTTTTTATTTCACTGACATCCGGTGTCTGACGAATGATGTCAGACACCGGATGTCAGACACCTGAAAGATGAGACCATTATCGGGCTTTTTGAGCCTGTTAATAAGCCTCCCCAGCCTGAAATCCTCCGATACCTTACGGGTTCTTACGTCCCTCCCAACACCATCATGGCACCAACAAGGCACCATCAGCCTTGAGCGATAGAATATATTTCACCATCAGTTCAGCGTCTTCTCTGGATAGATTCGGATGGGGAGACATCACCGGCCTGCCCCAGGCACCATAACCGCCGTTGATGATCCTATGGGCCAGGTATTCAATATGGTTTCTGTTTACGGGATAACGTTCAGCAATATCCGTAAACGCCGGCCCCTTGGCTCTTTTATCTCTTGTGTGACAGGTATGACAATCTGAATAGGCGATCAACACTTCCCCACGCTGCGCCTCCTTGAATGGAATACTGTCATTACTGCCCGGAATTTGCCTGATATAATCTGCTCTCCGATTAGTTGTTGCTACAGTGCTTCGCTTTTCAGGTTCGGAACTGCATGACAGACAATACGATCCCAGGGCTACAACCAGCAGCAAATATTTTTGCAGGCGGATCAAGCCGGGTTATTTTTTGATCACCGGCAGTCTGATCACCGATGGATATTTGGCCGAATGATGGATCCTGTTTTCCACGGTTAAACCGGTGGATTCATCATAGTTATTGCCACCCGTATTCAGGTTGCGCTCGAAGCGGGGGAAATTACTGCTGCTCACTTCTATTCGGATGCGGTGACCCGGCGCAAAATAATTACTGGTAACCATGGGCGTTAGATCCACCTTGTACACTTTGTCTTTTTCCATCATCACTTCCTTGTCATATCCTTCCCGGTAGCGCAGCCGCTGGATGGTTTCATCGAGGTTGTAGGCCTTGCCGTCGGGATAAACATCAATCAGTTTGATGGTGATATCGGTATCGGGTCCGGTAGAGGAAACATAGAGCGTGGATTCAATGAAACCGGTGATCTCCACTCCCTCCTTTAATTCTTCGGAAGTGTAGACCAGGATATCGTTCCGCAGTTCCATTTCCGACTGGTCAAAGGAGCCGCCCTGGATGGCGGTACCCGTGCAGCAGACATTGCCGCCATAGGAAGGTACCGGGTTCATGGGATCATAGGTGAAAGCATCAGCCGGGCTCTTCGCCCCCGGCTTTTTCAGGCTCAGACTTCCATCGCCCAGGCGGCTGTTGGCCTTGCCACCGCTGTTCAGGTAAAAGGTTTTCACCTCTGTGTTCTGCAGTGGAAAACTTTCTGCCTGCTGCCACTGGTTGCTGCCCATGGTGAAATAGCGCACCCGCGGATTGGTTTCCTTAAATGAATTCTTCTCTCCTTTCAGCAGCATATCAAACCAGCCCCAGGTAAGTTCATCATAATTCAGGCGGGCATCACCCATACTGCGCTGGCCAACGATGGTATTCTCTGTGGCGCGCTTATAAGAGCAATGCAATACAGGAGCGATCACCAGGTACTGGTTGTCGGCCACCGCTGGATTTTTTGCGGAATTACGAACATGATTAAACAAGGCGATATTAGGCGCCGAGGAAACATCGTACCAGGATACAAACCAGTAAGCGGGCACTTCCAACGGCATATTATCGTGATATAAACCTCCCTGGAACCAGGCGGGGTCATTGGGTTTACGGGCAATCATTTTATCATAAATACCCACCTGGCCGTGTGCATTTTTAATGATATCCTTTACAGGCAGGTGCCGCAGTTTCACCGACCAGTCAACCCTGGGCATTTCAGTGCCCATATCGTAAAAACGCTGCAGTCGAAGCAGGTCTTCCTGTTTGATATCTTTGGGTAGGCTGGGTTTGTACAAATCGTTTTGTGTGCCGTACAACCAGGCGGTAAACAGCATCTGTTGCGCTCCTCCGCGGTACCAGTTGCCCTGCTCCATGAATTTGCCCACACGGCCCACGCCGGCGCCAAACCCCTGTGCCACCATAGCTGCCAGCGCAGGATGGTTTTGTGAGGCCACCGCCATTTGCCACTCTGCTGTAGAAGAACAACCGATCAGCCCGATCTTTCCATTGCTCCAGGGTTGTTTAGACATCCAGTCGAAGGCATCATAGCCATCGGTGATCGGCGTACCCAGGATATCCCATTCGCCTTCGGAAAAGAACCTTCCCCTTTCATTCTGCACCACATAAGCATATCCCCTGCTGACTGCATTATACGCTTCTTCCAGGGCGCGGGTGGTCATCTTGCCATCTACCCAGGTATTGAAGTTGTAAGGTGTGCGGGAAAAAACGATGGGTACTTTTTTATCACCTTTCGGGCGGTAAATATCCGTAGCAAGCCGGATACCATCGCGCATGGGCATCATTACCTTCTGGTCTATGATGGCAATGGAATCCAGTTTCCAATAAATGGCTGCCGTATCCTGGCCTGAAACCAGGAAGGCAGAAAAGAGAAGTCCAATGAATAACAATAATTTTCTCATGTGTAGTGCTATTTTACAAGTTGCGGGTATTTAACACCCAATTGTTCCAGGTAAGTATTGTATTTGGAAGGATCATAATAATAAGGTTTCAGCAGGGGCCGATAGGTATCCATGATCCTTTTATTCAGTTCAATGGCAGGTGGATTATCAGGCTCCACAAAAGAAACATATTTCGTGTCCTTCGTTTGCACATTACGGTGATAGTCCCATGCATCACGGATGATCTGCGGATTGGTAAACAGATCAATCAGGGTGAGCGCCACCACCTTGCTGCCTGCCAGTACGCCTTTGTGAGCGATGGGTGTAGCCATCGCCATGGCATCCGCCCAGTTGTGGCCCGGGGTTCCCGGTATATTGGAGGGATACCGCAGTACAACAGTCGGTACATTCCAGGCGATATCAGCAATATCATCGCTGCCGCCACCCATGGAGAATTGAACCGGTCCTTTTAAGGAATCAATTTTTGTGGCCAGCCCGTCGATTGGTTCACCCATCGCAGTTTTTTTAGGAGCGTTCACCAGTTTCTGCACCGCCCTTGCGAATTGCTGGTCGTCATCGGACCAAACAGGCAATCCAACCGACCTGATATTATCATAAACCGACTCTGCGATGGCTTTATTAAAATGACCCGGCCATGCGGTACCCAGCAGGCGGTATGAAACCCTTGTGCCGGTCATAGCTGCAACTGACTTTGCATAAAGCACTGCCTCATCATACATGGACCTGATGTCTTCGTATGTTCTTTCCCGTAAATAATACCAGACCGATGCTTTGGAAGGCACCACATTGGGCTGGTCGCCGCCGTCGGTCACCACATAGTGGGAACGCTGGGTGGGCTTCAGGTGTTCGCGTTTGAAATTCCAGGCGATATTCATCAGCTCAACCGCATCCAGCGCACTTTTACCTCTCCAGGGAGCCCCTGCAGAATGGGCTGAATTTCCCTCGAAAGTAAATTCAACTGAAACCAGCCCGTTGTTGCCCGCATCGCCCCAGGACACACCAAGGTTACTGCTGACGTGGGTAAAAATACAGGCATCCACCTCTTTGAAAAAGCCGTCACGTATATACCAAGCCTTGCTTCCAACCAGTTCCTCTGCCACGCCGGGCCAGATCACCAAGGTGCCGGGCAGGTTTTTAGCTTCCATGATTTTTTTTACTTCGATGGCTGATAATACCAGCAGCGGCAATCCGGAATTATGTCCTTCCCCGTGGCCGGGAGCTCCTTCCACGATGGGTTCTTTATAGGCCACTCCGGGTTTTTGGGAGGCTTTCGGAATGCCATCGATATCACTGCCCAGCGCTATTACTGGTTTACCATTTCCCCATTTAGCCAGCCAGGCGGTGGGGATGCCACTGATACCGCGTTCTATTGTAAATCCGTGTTTTTCGAGTATGCCTGTCAGGTAGGCCGAGGTTTCTGTTTCCTGGAAGCCCAGTTCAGAAAAACTGAACACCTGGTCCACCATCTCCTGGGCCATTTTCATTTTACCCTCCAGGGAAGTCAGCACATCCTTTTTCATGGTGGCAACCATGGGATCGGGTTTGGCTTTCTTCTTTTGAGAAAATACCTGGAGAGAAAACAGGAATGCCAGCATAGTGACGAAGGAATATCTGTAGCTCATGTGTAGGGGATTTCCTTTCCAATTTAAACAATCGCAGGGGTATGTGGAAAAAAACCGGTGCATTACCGTTAGTGAGGGATGGTTTCAGGAATGCCAATTGGCTTTTTCCCACTTCCAAAACAATTCCGACCAATGAGCAACGGGTTCGTGGATGCCCATTCGCCTGCCCAGCATACCCAGAATCTCACCAACGCCCAGCCCCGAATGCCGGAGATGGGTAATACTGGTATCCCCGGCAGATTTGGATAATTTCTCACCCGACACATGGGTCAGTAATGCATGGTGATAAAACGCAGCATTCATGAAAGTACTATCCGGCAGGAAGCGGCAGAGATCAAGTTGCACCAGGGATGAATCCAGGAGGTCCTCCCCCCTTATGATCAGATCCACGCCAAAATAATCATCATCGATGACGGAAGTCAACTGGTAGGCCGGGAAGCCATCCTTTTTCCGGACCACCCAGTCGTGCAGGGCGCCGGGGAAACTGTATTCTTTGATGGTTCCATCTGGCCCACGCATCCCAACAGCTCCGGACCTGCTGGTGTTAAACCTCCAGCTCGCGCCGGGAGTGTCCAGGGGCAGTTTTTTTTCGCGGCAATTACCCGGGCATCCCGCTTGCAGGCCTGATCGGGCCATGGTGGCCCGGGAACAGGTACAGGCATATACCAATCCATTTTCTGCCAGGTGATCCAGTGCATTCCGGTACAGGTTCAGCCTTTGGAGCTGTGACCAGGACCTCCGGCAATCGTCCGGATCCTGCGGACCTTCATCCCAGGGCAGGTCAAAAAAGCGCAGGGTATCAAAAATATCGTGGAGGTATTCTTCCCGCACTCTATCCTGGTCAAGATCATCAATCCTGAGCAGGATGCCTGCCTTGAATTTCCTGGCCAATCCGGCTGTCAGGATGAAGGAGAAAAGGTTTCCCAGGTGCAGGTAACCGCTGGGGGTAGGTGCGATTCGGGTTTTGCGGAAAACGGGCACCTGGTTCAAGGGCAACATATGGGCAAAGTTTTATCGGGTCAGCGCTGGTGGCCTGGTAACAAAAATAGCGAACCCGGCGTAGCTGACAAGTGTTGGCATCAGCGTAAAAATTTGTTTGAATATTAATTTTGTTTTTATATTCGCACCCCGCAAGAGCGGAATGGATCGGTAGTTCAGTTGGTTAGAATGCCGCCCTGTCACGGCGGAGGTCGCGGGTTCGAGTCCCGTCCGGTCCGCAGAAAAGGACTATCAGCGATGATGGTCCTTCTTTGTTTTGTGGAAATCAGCCGGCGGGAAATTTAAGGATGAGTTAGCTTTTGCATCAATCGTCACGATTCCAGCTATGAAACAGGGTAGCAGATAAATTCTACCAGCGAAAGAGTTATATTAAACTGATTTGATAAAGCAATCAGAGATTTTGAGAGTCAGAACAGGAAATGCTATTTTAAATACCGCTCGCATTGTTTCCAGAAACCAGAAAAAGAGGGATAATAATCAGTTACCTGCGGAAACATCCAGTCGCGGCTGTCTTTAATACCAGGATAATGGCCAAAAGCCGGATGTTCCTTCGCAATAAAAGCCTCGCTCATGTCCAGATTACAATCTTTATATAAAGATTGCAGTGAAGATACCTCGCCACAATATATCTGTATGCCTGCTATATTTTGGGAAAGTTTGATGATAAACGCTATTACTTTTTCACTTACCGGAAACTTGCTGAAATGAGAGGGTTCCAACAATAAAACCCGGTTTACATTTTCATTTTTTCTCCAAAGCGGATCAATATTATAAGCATTGTAAATTAATGTGGGTTTTGTTGTATCAACAAGCGGCAGTGCTGTTGCCGGAAGTGTTGTTTGCAATTGTAAAGTACTGGTTCCCTTTAATGCATTCGGCACCCAAATTGACGATAAATTATCGTAGGGCATATCTAAAAATGTATGCTGCTGTCTGGTGTTTGTATATTTATTAATGTTATCCTGGTTACAAAAATATTTTTTTGAAGAAAAAGCGCCTGCCACCCATTGCCAGCTACAATTGTTACTCGCAATATCACCATCCAATAAATGATAGTACAGCCATTTTGAAGGTTGCAACCAATGCGCCCTGGCAATATTGCAGGTGATAGAAGCCAAATACATTCTTATGTGATTATGCATGTAGCCTGTGGCATATAATTTTTTTATTTGATTGTCAATGACGGCAATGCCGGTAGCGGCATCATGTATGGCAGTAACCATCCGGTGATGCTGTACATCTGGTTGGGGGTGTTTTAAATCCTCCCAGATTAAATCGCATTTTACCTGCCATACCCGTTGAAAATATTCGCGCCATGCCAATTCCTGTAAAAACTTTTCTATTTCATACGGCTTATATCCTCTTTTCAACACAGATTCCTGAACCTGCCTGATATTAATGACACCTCTTGAAATATAAGGCGATAAACGGGTAACGGCGCCAGTAATATAATTCCTTGTTTTTGCATATTGAACAGGGTTAATATGCGCTGTTTTTTCAAGTATCAAATCATAGTCGGTGGTAAATTCAAATTGTAGAGATTCTTTTAAATCACTCAATAAGCCTGACATAACTATCTTTTACTTATTTTATTATTTGTAATTGTTTTTTGCCGTGTACACCTAAAACGGGTAACCTCATTGCCTCTTAAAGCAGCGTGCTTGGTACTCCGGCCATTGGTCCTTTTGCGCCAGAGTTTAAAACTGCCGGCTTTCAATTCTTTACGCATTAAAGCGATCACCTGTTTTTCCTTTAGCCCAAACTGCATTTCAATAGCTTCAAAACTGGTACGGTCTTCCCAGGCCATTTCAATTATACGGTCAATGTCTTTTATGGAGAATGTTTGTTCAATCATGGTTTTGCATATTTTAACCATTGTAAACGCCGTGTTCTCTATGCGCCTCTTTGCATTACACTGATTCCATTGTCATGCCATACGATATTATTTTTCGCATGTATTATCATTACAGGATTGGGCTGTTATTTATTTTTTCTGCATTTATCGCTGCAATACTTTACTTCAGTCCAAACTTTTGACCATTTTTTACGCCAGCTAAAGGGCCGGTTGCAGACAATGCATACTTTAACCGGTAAATTTTCTTTTTTTACAGTTTTCATTATTCTAAGAAGCTATCAAGCTTTTGCAGGAACTGTTCAGCATTGGCTAAATGAAGTTGTTGTTTTTCGGTTGACATTTTATCAAAAGTATTTACCAGCATACCTAAACGTGGATTTTTTAAAAAGAAACTGCGGTGTACATGCATAAAACGCCAGAACAATCCATCCCATACAGGTTGCCAATTACCTTTTTCATAATCGCCCATTTTCAATAAATAATTACTTCCGCTTATGTAAGGCTTGGTAGCCATCAGTCCGCCATCGGCAAACTGCGTCATACCGTAAACATTGGGTACCATTACCCAATCGTAGGCATCAATAAACATTTCCATAAACCACCGGTACACTTCATCCGGATCAAATTCGCACAGCAACATAAAATTACCCAGCACCATGAGCCTTTCGATATGGTGACAATAGCCCGTTTTTATAATTTTTTTTATAGTTACATCAATGGGAGCTATCCCAGTTTCACCTGTCCAAAAAACAGCCGGTATCTTTCTTTTAAACTTCCAGTAGTTGGTGGTGCGTTGTTTGCTGCCTTCACGTTCATATACGATGCGGATAAATTCCCGCCAACCCATAATTTGCCGTAAAAACCCTTCCAAAGAATTAAGTGGGATATTGTAGTTTTTTGCAGCTGCAAGCGCTTTGTCAATAATCTGTTGAGGTTTCAGCAGCCCAATATTTAGCATGGGTGATAATACCGAGTGGTGCAGCACGGATTCTTTAGACACAATGGCATCCTCGTAAATTCCGAAATTTTCAAACCGGATCTTTAAAAAGTCATCCAGCCAATTTTCAGCGTCGGCGAAAGTAACTACGAATAAACAGGGGCTGCTTAAATCACCATAATTCTCAGAAAAATGTTTCTGTACGTATTGCCTGGATTCACTTATATACTTATTCTCTTCGGGTATTCCAAGCGCGGGCACCTTCCCGGTTTTTGGAAATTTCTCCCGGTTTTCCGAATCAAATGTCCACTTGCCGCCCAGTGGTTTTCCATCATTTTCCAACAAAATATTTCGTTGCTTACGCTGCCATGTATAAAAGTCAGTTTGAAAATAATTTTTCTTTTTGCTGAAATACCCATCCGCAGCTTGTAAAGAATTTAAAAAACCAGGGCTGTCATAAAGGTGAAGGGTAATTTTATTCTTATTACAGGCCCTGCGCATCCTTTTCAGTAACCAATCATCTGCCACCGAAGCTATATGGATATCGGTTATATTTTCCCTGGCGAGGGTATCCACCAGTTGCCTGCAATCATTTTCTTTCAGGTTTGTATCAACATAATTAACAGCATAGTCATTTTGCTTTAACCAGTTTTCATAAAACTTCATACTGGCCCTGTGTAACAATAATTTTTTCCGGTGAAAATTATACTGCCTGAAAAACAACCACTCTTCCACCAGGTAAACCACCCGGTTTTGTTGCAATGCCGGGTGATTTTGGAATAACTGGTGCGGAAAAATGATAGTAACTCCATCTGCCATACCGTAATAAACGACAATCAGGGCTTAATGTTTAAAAAAACGGCGACTTTGAAACTATAATACCTACATTAATGCCCTATAAATTCGTCCCCTAGCTTCTTCAACCGGCGTAAATTGATTATTTCTTTATCGCTTTTATCAGGACAAATGATCCTTCGCCATAACCAGGTTTTGCTATTTCAAATGACATAATTTCATCAAGCCCTTTGAACAATGTCTGGGTATAGGTGAGATCCCTGAACCTCGCTTTCTTCAGTTCTTCGGCGACCCTGTCTACCTTGTAAAAATTAGCAGACCTGTAAAAAATGCTTTGGGGCTTTTTCGCTTCATACATCCTTCCGATTGCGCTTTCCTTATCAATGAATCCAACAATCAGGCAGGCTCCGTTTTTCAGCACCCTGTATGCTTCCTTAAACGCTTCATGTAAATCATCAAAATAACTGATACAAAATGTCATCAGCACGAAGTCATATTTATTATCCTTGTAGGGAAGTGATTCAGCTTTTCCATCCATTACTTCAATTCCTCTTTTGGCGGCAAGGCTGCGCATATTGGCGGAAGGCTCAATTCCTTCCCTGATACCCAGCGCTTCAGCAAACCTTCCGGTTCCCATGGCCACTTCAATGCCGTATATATTGTCGCCGGTTGGAAGAATATCACGGATTGCCTCCAGTTCTGACTGGAACACAAAAGGATACTTTTCAAACCATTCTTCATATTCCGCAACGTGCTGATCAAACGCGAGTGTTTGTGACATACAATAATTTTTGAAAGGTTATAAATGTCTCAGGGCCGGGAAAACCTTGATTCAGGCAGAAGAATTTCAATAAGGCGGGATCAGAAGCATATAAAATTAACCCTATAATACAAGAAGAAAGATGACAATAGTCAGTTGCCGGATTTATTTTTATCACGCAAAACCAGCCATACACTTAACCCCAGGCTTACCAGGAAGACCACTAAAGTGCCGGTTTCCACCAAACCGGGATCCAGGTCGGCACCGGTCAGTTTCAATATCAGGAAATGAATATAGGACCCCGACCGGTCATGGTATCCAAGCGCTCGCCTTACGTCCCAGTGCCAATCCGTACAGAAGCAATACCCCCAACCATACCAGATACCCAGGACAAACCAGGAGAATGCAGTAAGTGACAGGGTGAGCAACTGAAGTTTCCTTGTCTTCCGGAAGGCCCACCCAACAATATTGAAAAGGGTAAATACCGTATGGAACACAAAGAAAAAGATATTCAGGAACTGGTACCAGCTGTTCATATTATCATTCAGAATTAAAACGGCGATGGACTAATACAGGTCCAGCCACCATCCACCACGATGCTCTGCCCGGTAATGTGTTTTGCTTTATCCGACACCAGGAAAAGGGCCGTATTGGCGATATCGTTTACAGAAGCAGGCCTGCCCATGGGAGTCAAACGCGACCAGGTGGCAGCATAAGCGGGATCATTCAGGGTTCTTTCCGTTAAAGTTGCCCCCGGTGCAATGGTGTTCACATTGATCTTAAAAGGAGACAATTCTATCACCAGGTTTTTTGCCAGCATTTCGAGTGCGGCCTTGCTCATGCCATAGGCAGCCAGGTCCTTATGTGCCTGGTGACCCGTAACAGATGAAGTGAATAGGATGGAACCACCCGATGGCTGCTTTTTCATCTGGCTGGCGGCAGTCTGGGCAAGAAAGAAACTACCTCCCAGGTTAACCTGCATTACTCTCTCAAACGACTCTTTGGGATAAGTAAAAAAATCCCCGAACAAGGTAATGCCGGCATTGGCAATGGCGATGTCCAACCGGCCGAATTTATTTACTGCCACATCAACCATCTCCCGGATAAAAACCAAATCACTGGAATCCCCGGCCATGGCCAGACATCTACCATGGGTAGTTTCCCTGATACGCTTAACTGCACTTTCCGTCAATTCGGGGTCAAGATCGTTTAACACCACAGCGGCCCCTTCTTCGGCAAGAGCCCTGCAGATCTCATACCCTATTCCCTGGCCGGCGCCTGTAACAATGGCAACTTTATCTTTAAATGTCATAGCAATTCGTTTAATGCGAATCCCTTGATACATCCTTTCCGGAACCGCCTTTTAAAAAATCCATATCAGCGCCCAGGTGGGCCTGTTCTACATGCATCTGGTATAAGTGCACATATCCGCGTGACTGAACAGGTTCTGAAGGTGCCCAGATGGCTCTCCGCAAATCCAGCTCCTCTTGGGAAACATGTAATTCCAAAGATCTTTTGTGGGCATCCAGGGTGATCATATCACCATTGCGAACAAGTGCCAGCGGGCCGCCAACAGCGGCTTCGGGGGAAACGTGCAGCACCACCGTACCAAAGCCAGTACCACTCATCCGGCCATCAGAAATACGAACCAGGTCTGTAATACCCTGTTCCAGCAGTTTTTTTGGCAATGCCATATTTCCCACTTCCGCCATGCCGGGATAACCCCGCGGTCCCACATTCTTGAGTACCATGATGCTATTGCCGTCAATATCAAGTTCAGGATCGTCTATACGTGCATGATAGTCTTCGATATTCTCAAAAACAACTGCCCTGCCAGAATGTTTCAGTAATTGCGGGCTGGCTGCGGATGGCTTCATCACAGCACCATCAGGCGCGAGATTTCCCTTTACCACCACAATACCCGATTCCGCTTTAAAGGGACGATCCATGGTGGAGATTACATCGGGGTTGTAGATTTCCGCACCCTGACAATTTTCGCCAATGGTTTTACCATTCACCGTAATGGCATCAAGGTGAATGATGGCCGACATTTCCTTTATCAATGCAGGCAATCCGCCGGCATAGTAAAGGTCTTCCATATAGTGTTGTCCGGATGGCTGGATATTGGCCAGCAAGGGAACCTCCCGGGAAAATCTGTCAAAATCATCTAACTCCAGGTCAACGCCGATACGGCCGGCAATGGCCAGGAGGTGGATGACAAAATTGGTCGAACCGCCAATGGCGGCATTCACCCTGATGGCATTTTCAAACGCTTTACGGGTGAGTATGCGTGACAGGGTCAGGTCCTGTTTTACCATTTCCACAATGCGGCGCCCGGATAATTGCGACAGGACTTTACGTCGCGCATCCGCAGCGGGAATGGAAGCATTATTGGGCAGCGACAGTCCAAGCGCTTCCACCATGGCAGCCATGGTGGAAGCCGTACCCATTACAGCGCAATGCCCCTGTGTGCGGGCCATACAGGCTTCCGCCTCCAAAAACTCGGCAGGTGTTATTTCACCTAATTTACTGGCCACATCAAAGCGCCAGACATCCGAAGTTCCAATATCGCGTCCTTTCCAATGACCTTTCAGCATGGGTCCGCCGGAGATAACCAGTGTGGGCAGATTCACACTGCAGGCGCCCATCACCAGCGAGGGGGTTGTTTTATCGCAGCCGCACAAAAGCACCACCCCGTCAATTGGATTGGCGCGGATGGACTCTTCCACATCCATGCTCACCAGGTTGCGGTATAGCATGGCGGTTGGCTTTACCAGGGTTTCACCCAGGGACATAACGGGGAACTCTACCGGAACCCCCCCGGCCTCCAACACCCCTTTTTTCACAGCTTCCGCAAGGTCCCTGAAATGGGCATTACAGGGCGTCAGTTCACTCCAGGTATTACAGATCCCGATCACCGGTTTACCCTCGAACATATCCGTAGGGATGCCCTGATTTTTCATCCAGGCGCGGTAAATGAAACCGTCCTTCCCTTTGCGACCAAACCAGTTACTGCTTCTGAGGTTCATGGGTTGCTTTTAATGGTTGTACCGCTTAAGCCAGGATTTGATTAATCTGTCTGAGTTCATCATCAGCAAACCGGTAATTCGACAGGCATTTCAGTGAATCATCAATTTGTTCCGGTCTGCTCGCCCCAATCAGCACGGAGGTAATGCGTGGATCTTTTATCACCCAGGCAAGCGCCATCTGCGCCAGGGTCTGGCCACGCTGTTTTGCCAGTTCGTTTAACCGCGCTGCTTTTGCAATGCTGGTTTCGGTAACTGCATTTTCTTCCATGGCACCATTACCCAGGTGACGGGCTGCCCGTGAGAATTCCGGAATTCCTTTCAGGTATTTATCGGTCAGCAGTCCCTGCGCCAGCGGCGAGAAAGGAATACAGCCCATACCCTCCTCTTCCACAGCTTCGAGTAATCCGTCTTCAATCCACCTGTCGAACATATTGTATTTGGGCTGGTGGATCAGGCAGGGTGTTCCCAGTTGTTTGAGTATGGCAGCTGCTTTGCGGGTCTCGGCCGGAAGGTAGCTGGAGATACCCACATACAGGGCCTTGCCCTGGCGAACGATCAGGTCCAGTGCAGCCATGGTTTCTTCCAATGGGGTTGTCGGATCGGGACGATGGTGATAAAAAATATCAACATAATCCAGCTTCATTCGTTTCAGGCTCTGGTCCAGGCTGGACACGAGGTATTTCTTTGACCCCCAGTCGCCATAGGGTCCGGGCCACATGCGCCAGCCGGCTTTGGAGGAGATCACCAGTTCATCGCGGTGGTCGCGAAAATCGGAGTGCAGGATCCTGCCGAAGTTTTCTTCGGCTGAGCCTGCAGGTTGTCCGTAATTATTGGCAAGGTCAAAATGGGTGATGCCGGCATCAAAAGCCCTGCGCAGGATGGCCCGGCAATTTTCTATCGGATCTATATCCCCGAAATTGTGCCAGAGACCCAGGGACACAGCAGGAAGCATGAGGCCGCTATTTCCGCAGCGGCGGTACTCCATCGAATCATAACGGGAAGGGTTAGGTGAATATGACATAGCAGTGTTAGTTTTGGTTTTGATTGCAGGTATAAAATCAATGGATGGCTTTCCTGATCTTCATGGCAACCGGATCCCAGTTGATGATTTTCTTTTGAAAATAACTGTCGTTGCAGGAAAGGCAGGGGGCGGCTGCACGGAAGCCAAAAACCGCATCTTCCACCACAGGCTTTCCGGTTCTGATGGCCTCAAAGAAATTGGTAAAATGATCGAGGTGTGCATTATATCCCGCCGGCGCTTTATATTGAACATCCGCTTTTACAGGTGCCTGCCGGTCTTCCGCGCTGTACTTTTTATTGTATTCATTCATTAAAGCATCCTGCATGGACTTCGTGTAGGTATTCAATGCATCCCAGCCGCCGATCCCGGGTGCTTTGGCCATGAGGCTGTGTTTGATCAGGAGGCTGTTCCCCCTGAGATCCATTACGCCTTCTTCCCCGATCATCCGGATGGAGCTGGTATCGCCGCCGCCGCTGATGAAATTAACCCTTAAGGAGAGTTGGAAAGGCGGATGTTCGACTGCCTGGGGGTACTCCATGATGGCTGTCATGACATCGGGCACATCACGGCCATCTTTCCAGTGCGACAATTGTCCGGAGGAGAATATTTTATCGGGACCTTTAGAACCGGTAATCACATGAATGGCGGAAAGCAGGTGTACAAACAGGTCTCCGGCAACCCCGGTACCATAATCGCGGTAATTACGCCACCAGAAGAACTTTTTTGCATCATAGGGAATCTTCGCCGCGCCTGCTATATACCTATCCCAACTGACTGTTTCGGGAGATGCGTCCAATGGCATGGTATATTGCCAGGCGCCAAGAGCACTCTGGCGGTCGAAGGAAGCTTCGATCATATTCAGTTTTCCGATCTCTCCAGCCCTATATAGTTCTGCCGCTTTTGCATATACGATGCTGCTTACCCCCTGGCTACCAACCTGCATAATTTTACCACTTGCTTTCTGGGCGGCAATTACCGGCAAGCCCTCACTGATCCTGTGCACCATGGGCTTTTCACAATACACGGCCTTGCCAGCCTGCAAAGCATCGATGGTGATTCTTGCATGCCAGTTATCGCTGGTCGCAATAATCACAGCATCTATATCTTTCCGGTTCAGTATCTCACGGTAGTCCTGGGTTACAAACAGGTCCCTGCCGTACAACTCCTGAGCACGTTCGAGTCTGCCTTTATACAGGTCGCATGCGGCCACCATCTCCACGCCCGGAACTTTCAGGGCAGAACCGATATTCTGGTAGCCCATAATGCCCATACCGATCACGCCGATCCGGATTGCATCGTTGGATGAGATTTTTTTATCATAGGACAATATCCTTTCCTCTGCGTCGTCAGAAGATAAAGCCAGGAGTGGTCCTGAAGCCAGCAACATTGCGCTGCCTCCAAGCGACTGAAGGAATCTGCGCCTGGAGGATGAATTGTTTTTAAGAGCCATGATTAACCTTTAGCAATTTTTAATTAGAATGGATTCTAAAGATAAGAATTGCATCGTTCCTCACAGCAGGGCTAAAAAAAAGACGGACAGCATTATTTGCGGTCCGTCTGTCTAAAATCAATATTCAAACTTGAACTGGGCTTCACCATCCGTGCCTGTCAGTGCATATCCTTCCGCATCATAGGTAAATTGATTGCTTTGATTTTCGTCCAGTTCGGTTCCCGGGAAATCGAAATTCATAGTCAACAGGTCATTCTTTGCTGCAAACTGAAGGGAGAACCCTGCATGATCCAGGATATATTTCGAAACGACGGGAAAAATTGGTTTCTTGTTTCCGTAGGTAAAAGTGGCCTTGAAAAAATCGCTGCCCACAGATTTAACCTGGGTAAGGTTTCCATTCAGGTACTGAAGGTCAAAGTCCATTTCTTCTTCCATCATTTTCATCAGCAGGCGAATCTTTGTAACCTGTCCGTTGGTAACAGTATAGGTCAGTTCATCATCCTCAATTAAATCATCAGGTTCGCCTGCGACCTGCCTCCAGCTCTTGAAAGTGCCGGTTGCGGGAATGTTATTCAGGTAGGTATAGGTATAGATATTTTTAACGCCGTCATTAATTTCTTCCACCTTGATAACATTACCTGCCACGTCGTAGGTAAAGTTGGTTTTATCCGTATTGTCTGTGCTGATTACAGACACAAGGCGCTTGCCGGCATCATAGGTAAAGTTTAGCACTTTGGTTTCACCATTTTCGGTGACGGTCATTTTTTTTAAGAGGCGGGAGTTGTTGTTGTTGCCGGAGCCTGGCTCTTCAGATTTATCTTTCTTGCAGGCGGACATAGAAATGGCAGCAATGGCTGCCACCATCAGGAAAATTTTCTTCATAAAAAAGGTTTATACGTTTTTAAAACGGAGGCAATATTACAAGCCGGTATCCAAAACGATAAACCCTAACAGGATGAAATGCGTTAAAATCTGTATGAACGGATGAGTTCCCTTCCCTTGGGAGGGTGGGCGAAGGACCAAACTCAACAAGATTCAAAAGGTTGAAATATTTGTCAAGCCGGCCTGTACGGAAATTCCGCTCTGCATAATCACTGTTTTCCGTCAATAATTGACCATAGAAACCAATGCAGACGTATCGCTAGGGTAAGAGAGTTGATTCGAAATTTGTACCTGGCATATTGTGGTTATTTAGCTCCGGAATAAGGTGGACAGTTTCAGTGGAATTTCAACTATGATCGCATAAGGCCCGTGGTCTATTTCCACCGAGTTACTTGCGTTAAGCTATTGCAAATAGTATCCGATGATCAACCAAGCGAATACCAGGTCCCTTTTCCAACACCATGCTTCTGCAAATGTTTGTCATCGACCAGTGCTTCAAGGTGTTTCTTAATAGTATTCCGGTTAGCCTCTGTCAGCACCACTATGTCACTGATTGTTATACGACCCCTTGACTTTACCAACTCCAAAATTTTCAGGGATAGTTCCGGAAGCCGACCTAATAACAATTTTTCCCTTTCCAATTTTACTTCCAATCGTTGCTTTTGTTGTTTCAGTGCCTTTAGAAAAAATAATATCCAGGGTTGCCAGTTGGGGTTATCTGAACGCAGCGTTCCCTGTGTTTGTCGTAGTCCAAGATAATATCCTTCTTTGCTATTCTCAATTACGGCTTCCAACGAACTATACGGGACATAGGCGTACCCTGCCGAAAGCAAAAGCCATGTAGTTAGAATTCTTGATAGCCTTCCGTTACCATCCTGGAACGGATGAATTGCCAGGAATTCAACGATAAAAACCGAAATGATAAGTAATGGGTGCAATCTTTTTTTCTCCATCCCTTCCCATGTCCATTCCACCAGTTCTGCCATTCGAAATGGCGTATCAAACGGGCTTGCTGTTTCAAAAACAACCCCCAGGCTTTTTCCATCAGCGTCAAAGGCCTCTACATGATTATGGTTCTTTTTATATCCTCCCCGATGCCAGCTATCTTTTTCGCTATACTGAAGTAGATCTCTGTGAAACTGTTTGATATAATTTTCTGTAAGCGATATCTCCGTGTGATGCTGAAAGATAGTATTCATTACTTCAGCATAACCCGCTACTTCCTGCTCATCTCTTGTATTGAATTTTTTTATTTTAAGATTGCTGAGCAATGCTTCTACCTGCTGGTCACTCAATTTGCTTCCCTCAATCCTCGTAGAGGAACCTATACTTTCGACGGTAGCTACCCGTTTTAACGATTGCAATTGTTCAGGAGCCAATTGGCCTAATGCCCTCCAGGCCCCCTTAAATTCATCTATTTCGGCAATCAATGAAAGGAATTTTGGAGTAATCTGAATATGTTGAACATTAATCATTACCCGTATTATTACCCAAAAATACC
This sequence comes from Flavihumibacter stibioxidans, assembly GCF_014332695.1. Lineage (GTDB taxonomy): Bacteria > Bacteroidota > Bacteroidia > Chitinophagales > Chitinophagaceae > Flavihumibacter > Flavihumibacter stibioxidans. The sequence continues at coordinate 919,321 of NZ_MBUA01000001.1, forward strand.
CAAATGCAAGAAATTACCCAAATATTTACCCGTAAATACCCAAAAATTACTCTGTTTTGGATAAGTTTGAGTAACTACTTGAAATTCCGCTCTGTATAATCACTATTTTCCGTCAATAATTGATCACAGAAATCAATGCAGACAAAATCGCTGCCATAAAAGAATTGATTCGAAATTTGTACCTGATTAATAGTGGTCATTCAGACCCGGAATAAGGTGGTCAGCACCAGTGGAATTTCCAGCCGTGAACTCCTGGCTTTGGGCTGCAGGCCACTGAGCCCCTTTTCCAGATACATCTTGTACCACTTGTAAAACGTGCTCTTGTGGATACCCAACTGCCGTAAGGTTTGGTTCACCCCCAGTTCAGAGCCATCCACCAATCGAATGATCTCTTCTTTCTCCGCAGCTGATAGTCGCATATACTTTCTCCTTTTTTCGTTTACTCCAAAATGGTCAAGCTTTTTTTTACTATGTCATAGCGCAGCATCAGATCCGCAACCATTTCTTTGAGCTTCTGATTCTCCTTCCGCAAATCAGAGACTTCATCGGAAGTGGCTTCGCGGGTAATATCCCCGGAGAGCCGCTTTTTGCCGGCCTCTAAGAACTCTTTATTCCACTTGTAAAACTGGGTTTGGTGAATACCGTGCTTTCTACAGATCTCCGCTACAGAAGTCTCCCCGCGGATCGCTTCCATGACAATCAGTATTTTCTGTTCTGAAGTAAACAGGCGTCGGGTCTTACGGCGAATGTCCTTGACAAAATTCTCCGTAGATTGTTTGGATGGGATTGATTTCATTGTTAGAAATGTTTAATGATGAATAATCTCAAAAAAACACTCTCTTAAATTACTACCTTAATGGTACACTTTGCGCTGAAGATTTACAGTAAATGTTGACCCCACTGGACTTGAGGGAAGTTGAGTTACAAAGCAACCGCCCACTCCAATCATACTCGAATATGCTTTTGCAATTGTCACAGTGAAAGTATATTCCGTGTTCGGACAATACTCATTACTCTCAGATGGAGAAATTGATTGGGCATTAGCTGTTTTAAAGAGGATGCCGCTTAACAGGAGAAGGAATTTGTTTCATAACTATTTTATTCTTTTTCTAAATGAAAATGAAAGCCAATCGACATCTGGAATCCGTTTTTGCTACTCCTAAATGTGCCTGAGGGATCGTTCGCGGTGTGTAGCTTATGTGAGTACCCTAACAATATTTCCAAACCAACTGATGAATTGAAAAAAACCTCTGATCCACCCATTAAAAAGAACTGGTTAAACTTACCTCTATCTTTTGGCGGATTGTTGTTAGCGTTTACTCCAAACTGGTAACTTACATCGGCGAGAAGGTTAAATTGCTTATCAGGTTTCAGGAAGTAATATCTTGCAAAGGGTCCTATAGCGAATTTGATATTATTATTAATTCCTCCACCTGAACTCTCTCCTTTATAAGAAGTAAGAAATGGCCTCAACCCACAACCCAGTTTTTCAGCAAAAAAATAACCCACAGTACCTGATAAATCGATACTTGTGTATTTACCGGTAACATCAATCGAGGGGTGTGTATAATGCTCGTTATAGGAGTAAAAGCTACCAGAGCCGCCTAATAACCAGGTATTCTGAGATAACTGTCCATTTGATACGGATACAGAAAAGAAAGCCGCAATGAACAAAAGAAATTTCATAGATAAGTTTATGAAGCGAACATAAACTGGCTATATTATCGGAATATTATCGTCGTATTAATATAGCGTGAAATTGATTGATGCAGGGGAATGTATGCCTTGGTTACATAAGGTGGAAATTCCGCTCTGCATAATCACTATTTTCCGTCAATAATTGACCATAGCAACCAATGCAGACAAATCGCTGCCGTAAGAGAATTGATTCGAAATTTGTACCTGACTAATAGTGGTTATGCAGACCCGGAATAAAGTGGTCAGCTTCCTTGGAATTTCCACCCAGTATAGTAATCAGCTCCGCCTCTTTGGAGCCGAGCATCTCTTTCAGAATTTTCTTTTCGGCATCCCGTCCGATGACAGATTCTTCCATAAGTTATGGACAAATTTATTCCTTTATAATCATCCACAAATACATCAAATTTTACACTTTCAAATTACCGCTACAAATTTCAAGTCACTATCATCCTTCCCCTGGAGGAGGAGGAATCTCTGAAGGCGGCTTTTCATATGGCTCTTCATCAGGGATGATATCTGGCTCCTCTTCCGGAATTTTTGGCGCATCTGGTTCCGTGGCAGGTTTTACCTCGGGCAGCTTCTCGGGAACCGGCATTTCCGCCGGCTCATCCGGTTGTATTTTCTTTGGCATACACTATGATTTTTTTCTGTTCTTTTCCCACAGATCCATAAAATCCAACACCTCCTCATCAGAGAGGTTGTAAAATGTTTCATAGGCCTGTGAAACGGCGTAATAATAATCCGGCACTTCAAGGATAATCACATCATCGACCATTTTCCTCAGCCTGTTTTCCATTTCATTTCCGGCTACCGGCGCAGCCACCACCAGTTTTGCCGGTCCCTTTTTTTTACACATCTCAATGCCTGCAAACAAGGTTGCACCGGTAGCAATACCATCATCCACCAGGATAACGGTCTTCCCTTTCAGTTCAGGGAATGGCTTCCCCCGGCGTAGAACCTGGATCCTGCGTGCTATTTCTTTTTTCTGCTGCAACACTACTTCTTCAATCACTGTTTCTGGCAGCTCCGACCGTGCCTGTGGCCTCAGGTAAACAGAACCATCTTCGGCGATGGCCCCAAAAGCGTATTCCGGGTTAGAGGGATGCCCCAGTTTACGGGACACCAGTAATGAAAACTCACCCTGCAACTGAATGGCCACATAATAACCCGTTTCCGCGCCCCCCCTGGGTATCCCCAATACCACCGTATCGGGCCCCTTGTATTGCTCCAATGCTATGGCCAATTGCATGGCGGCATCCCTTCTGTCTGTAAACATGGTGCATGTTTTATGATATGATCAATTCCGCACTTTTACCAAACCTGGTCCCGAACCTTTCCGATAATAACTGAATCCGGTCCAGGCACCACTCCCGATCCTTACCGGTGGCCAGGTTAACCTGGCAATCACGGATCAGCACCGGAACCAGTGCAAGTTTCTGAATCAGGTGTCTTGCTGCGGTGACCTGGAAATAGAATGAATGGTCGTTCCGGTAGTTTTCATGTACGGCATAATCATCTACAAAGTCGCCCGTATCATAAAGTATCAATTTCCCTTTGTACAGTTCAATGCCCTGGAAATTGTGCGCACTGTGCCCGTGAATGATATCCGCGCCGGCATCAATCATCTCATGGGCAAAGGAGATGAAACCCGGTTCGGGATATAGGTTCATGTTAGGTCCCCAATGAATACTGACGATTACAATATCTGAATGTCTATAAAGATCAGCAATACTCTTAACCGCAAATTTCCGGTCGACGCCCGAAGAAATATCAATATAGTTCGTACCGGGTTCCGCCTCCCCGGCTTTCCAGTCCGGCTCATTATCAGTAAATCCAACAACACCAACTGCCAGACTGTTTTTCACAAGAACCCGGGGACGAATGGCTTCTGCCCGGTTTAAACCGGCGCCGGCATAAGCAATCCCGGCTTCTTTCAGGGTTGACAAAGTTTCAATTAAACCTTCCTTTCCAAAATCCAGCACATGATTATTGGCGAGGTTTACCAGGGAAATTTCAGCACCAAGCAGGGTATCCACCTTATCCGGTGTTGCTTTAAAATTGAAAGTTTTGGGAGCCTTCCTGTTGTAATGAGTAAATGCATTTTCCAGGTTAACGATATTGATATCGGAAGTCTTCAAAACCGGCAGCAGGTTTCCCCATGGATATAGTGATCCATTTTCGCTGATGGCCGTGTGAACGCCTCTTCCCAGCATCACGTCACCAGCCAGACCTATCTTGATGTGATGACCATTCATAATTCATTTATCAAACAATTTCTGCATTATTTTCCTGGTTGCTGAACTCCTTCATACGGTCTGCATATTCATCCAGTGCCTGTTTGACAAAATATGCCACTGTACCTTCCTGCACGGGACTGCCGGATTTTACCCCGGTCAGGATTTCAATACCGTCATCAATTGTATCCACTGCCCAGATATTAAATTGCTGCTGTGATACAGCCTTCAGTACCTCATCTTTCAACATCAGGTTCCTGACATTTGAAGCAGGAATGATTACCCCCTGTTCACCCGTCAGACCAACTGATCGGCACACTTCGAAATATCCTTCAATCTTTTCATTCACCCCGCCAATAGCCTGAACTTCGCCCTTCTGGTTAACAGAGCCGGTTACTGCAATTCCCTGTTTTATCGGAAGTTTCGACAGGCTTGAAAGGATGGTATACAATTCTGCAGAGGATGCACTGTCGCCTTCAACCTCTGAATAACTTTGTTCAAATACAATCCGGGCGACAATACTGGCCGGACTGTTCTGGAAATATTTTTCAGACAGGTAGCCGGAAAGGATCATGACGCCCTTGGTGTGAATGGGGCCGCTTAATTCAGCCTCCCTCTCGATGGCAACCACCCCTTCTTTACCCAGGTTAACACTGCAGGTTATGCGATTCGGCCGGCCAAATGCGATGTCGCCCAAATCAATAACGGAGAGACCATTGATCTGCCCGGTTTTCTCACCTTTCAAATCAATGAACAGTTGCCCGGTGGTGATCATTTCATTTATCTTTTCCTGGATCAGGTTAGACCGGTACAATTCTTCTTCGATGGCTTTAAGGATATGGCTTTCTGTTATGTGGTCTGATTTATCCCCGAGGGCATAATGGTGAGCTTCCCGGACGATGTCTGCAATATCCCCGAAACGGGTACTTAGCTTGTGCTGGTCACTTACCAGCCGGGAACCATATTCCACTACCCTGGCCACCGCATCTGCACCAGGTTTCAGCAGGTTTTCATTTTTGCAGGTGTACTGGACAAACCTGGAATATTCACTTTCTCCTTTGGGTGTCCGGTCCATTTCTGTATCAAAATCTGCCTTCACTTTAAAGAGTCCTTTGAATTCGGGCTCATAGGAAAACAGCAAGTGGTAATAGGTCGGATGGCCAATCAGGATAACTTTTACATGCAGGGGAATGGCCTCCGGTTTCAGTGTTTTTGTGGTGAAAAAACCATATTGTTCGCCGGCTTCCTCAATTACAATTTCCTTGGTCTTCAGCGCCCGTTTCAACGCATTCCAGGAAAAATAATTACGCAATAATTCTTCCACCCTGATAATCAGGTACCCGCCGTTGGCCGCATGCAGGGAGCCCTTCCGAATCATGGTAAAATCTGTCAGCATAGTACCCATGTAGGACTCTTTTTCAACCCGGCCCATCAAATTGCTGTAGGTGGGATTTTGTTCAATAATTACCGGGGCCCCGTTCAATTCAGAATTATCAACCAGGACATTCACTTCATACCGGTTCAGGAAATTGCTGGCGCGCTGCCCGTTATTTCCACCCTGACTTTTATGGGCCAGCAGGAATTCCGCAAGATTATCCAGGATATCATTCTTAACATCCATGAGGTACTCAAGAACCAGCGGCACCTGTTTGTAATTACCGGCCACATCTTCTATGCGGGAACTTATCGTAATGATGGCAACATCCTTTTCGAGCTTACTCAACTCCCGGTTTACTGCTTTTTCCTGCTTACGCAATTCACTCAGTTTGACCTTGATTTCATCCAGGAACTTATCCTGTTTCTTGCGCAGATCGTCCTGCTGCCACTGGGGAAGGGCGCCAAATTGTTCGTCTGTCAACGGTTCTCCGTCAATCATCGGGATCGTAATGATTTCCCATGGCGTTTGCTTTAATAACAGGGACTCCTCTTTTGCCCTTTCACTCAGGACATTAATAGCCTGGGATTGCTGCTCTTCAAACGCGGAAATAACCTTTAAACGGCGGTTGGCATATTCTTCACTCTCAAAAGCCTTGAACAAAGATTGCCATACATCCACGATCAGATCTTTCATCTCTTTTTTGAATGCGATTCCCCTGCCTGTAGGCAGACTCAGTTTTGTAGGCTGATAAGGATCCCTAAAATTGTTCACATAACACCAGTCTCCTGGAGTCGCTTCGCTTTTTGCAGGTTCCTGAACAAATATCTTAACTGCTGTGAGGCGCCCCGATCCGGCCATTCCGGAAGCGTAAATGTTAAATCCATCGGATTTGATGCCCACCCCCAGCTTTAACGCCTTCGAAGCTCTGGGCTGACCAATAATCGGGTTTGAAATCTGGGTAAGATCGGCTGATTCAATTACAACAGTTCCGGTATCGCAGGTGTTACGCAATTCGTTTAGAGCAAGCTTCTTTTTCATCTGTTGATTATTTACTTATAAATCCAATCCTACCCTCGTTTAAATTTAGTCAAAACAATACTGGAAACCAATTTTAACAGCCTCCAATTTGGAGGCTTGATGTTAATCAGCCCACCCTTTGAGTTCTGTCATTTCCAGGGCAGATTTGAATCAATACCTTTAAGCAGATCGTTAAACTTCAATACTTTCTATATGTTAAGTGAAACCCTGGTCGGCGAAGACCTGCTCGCCATGCAAAATGAGAAAGGAAATATCTGTATTTCCATAGTTGTTCCCACACACCGGCTTTCACCTGAAAGAAGGGTTGATGTCCAGGAGTTGGAAAAAGCCATACAAAACGCAAAACAACTTCTTGAATACAAATATCCTGACAATGACAATAAGCCGTTGAGTGAGGCCATGGATGATTTGTACAGCACAATCGACTTTACGCACAATTCAGAGGGAATAGGATTATATATTTCCTCCCACCTGAAACTGGCTGTAAAATTCCCATTCCCGGTTGAGGAAAAAGTGATGGTGGGAGATGATTTCGAGATCAGGGACCTGCTGTATAAAGTGAACCTTTCCCATCCCTACTATGTCCTCAGACTGACAAAAAACGGGGTAAACCTGTTCGAGGGAAGCATGGATCGGTTAGAGGAAATCACGGATAAGAATTTCCCTTTGAAATATGAGGACGAATACATTTACAATGCTCCGGGACAGAGTGGTTTCTTTGGCGGCCAGTCCGTTGTAAAAAGCGTTGAACGGGACAAGTCAACAATGGAAGCGATCCGGTTTGAAGACTTTTTCCGGCACATGGATTCGGCACTGAATGATTACCTGGTTGGCAACACACCGTTTATTGTAATGGGAATTGAAAAGGAGCTTGCCTGGTTCACTAAGGTGTCAAGGCATAACAGCCTCCTGGCAGGAAAAATTTCCGGCAGTTACCATCACGCCAACCTAAAGGAGTTATCAGAGTTGGTTTGGCCATTGATGCAGAAGCATTTCAATGATGAGACAAAGAGACTATTGGCAGACTTCGTGGAACAATACGGACGTAAACTGGGTCTTTATGGAATTGAGGATGTATGGCAGGCGGCACGGGAAGGAAGGGCATTCAAACTCCTGGTGGAGAAGGATTACAGATGCCCCGGTTTTATTTCACTGGAAGACAATAAATTTCATTTAAGGGTGCCAAACAGAACCCATAAAATCCTGGCAGACGCTGTGGATGAGATCATTGGAATGGTACTTGAAAAAAATGGTGAAGTTCATTTCACCGATAATGGTGAACTGGAAGAATTCCGGCATATTGCACTGATAACAAGGTTTTGACCAGCCGGATGCTATTGAAGGTAGCGGATAAACCATTCTGCTGCTACTTCACAAACCTGTTCCATCGTTCCGGGTTCCTCAAACAAATGGGTAGCATCCGGAATGATGGACAGTTTTTTTACATACTTTAACTGGGCAAGGGCCTGCTGGTTCATTTGTATTACATCAAAATCCCTGCTGCCAACAATCAGCAAAACCGGGGCCGCAACACGGTCCAGTACTTCCATTGCAAGGTCGGGACGTCCACCACGACTTACCACTGCTGCGATCTGCGGCAGCGCTGCAGCTGCCCTCAAAGCCGAAGCAGCCCCCGTGCTTGCACCGAAATAACCTATTGAATGTTCTGTTGCCACAGGCTGGGTTTCCAACCATTCTGTTACACTCACCAGTCGCCGGGTCAACAGGTCAATATCAAATCTGTTGGAATAGTTGATGTCCTCCTCCCTTGTCAGCAGATCAAACAGTAGTGTGCCCAGTCTTCTCTTGTGCAGGTAGTTGGCCACCATCCGGTTGCGCGGACTGAATCTACTGCTGCCGCTTCCATGTGAAAAGACCACGATACCGCTGGAACCTGAAGGAATCACCAGGTCGCCCGAAACCGTTACATTACCAACAGGTATTTCCACTTCCTCCTTTAATTCGAAATGCATAAAATATTATTTAAGATTCAACCTTCCTGTGCTTTCTTTTTTGTTGCCTGAATTTCTCCACCTGTTTCCAGGAATAACTGTTCAGGATGTTTTCATGGGTGCACCAGCCACGCCTGGCAACAGATACTCCCTGGCTCATGAAAGCATACTGATCCAGGGAATGCGCATCGGTGCTGATAGTAAGCATGACACCTTTCGCCACGGCAGCTTTAACAAGATCATCTTTCAGGTCGAGCCGGTTTGGCTGGGCGTTGATTTCAATTGCAGTACCTGTTCTTACGGCAGCGTCAAAAAGCTTATCCCAGTCCACCCCGTAAGGCTCCCGCTTTCCGATCAGTCTTCCGCACGGATGACCGATGCAGTTCACAAAAGGATGATTGCAGGCACTGATCAACCGTTCGGTATTGTCTTTGGTAAAACCGCTGTGAATGGATGCCGTAACCCAGTCAAACCTTTCCAGCAAATCATCCGGAAGGTCAAGCGAACCATCGGACAGGATATCAACCTCTGCGCCTTTCTTTACAAAGTCCAGTTTCAGTTTTTTATTCACCCTATCGATTTCCGCAAACTGTTTTATAAAATCTTCAACCTGCAGACCACCGGCGATTCTCTCGGAAGGCGAATGGTCCGTCATTACAATGTATTCATAGTACGGGTAGTCCTTTTGTATAAAGCGGGCGATGGTCTCAATATCTTCCGCCCCATCACTCCAGGTGCTGTGCATCTGCATATCACCACGCATAACCGACTCCGTTAGCAGGTCGGGTAATTCATGCTTTATTGCCAGTTCAACTTCTCCCCTTTCCTCTCTAAGTTCAGGAGGGATCCATGACATCCCGAAGAGTTTGTAGATCTCTTCTTCTGTTGCACCTGCCAGCATTTTATCAGATGCCGCATCGAACACACCGTATTCATTCAACTTCCATCCTTTCTCCCTGGCCCAGGTACGAAGCCTGATATTATGTTCTTTTGAACCGGTAAAATAAAGCAGGGCTGCGCCGTATTCGTAATCATTCACCAGGCGAAGATCAACCTGAACGGAATTGTCCTTGAGTAATATACTGGCTTTGGTTTCACCGCTGGCAAGGACCCGGTCGACCAGGGGTAAAGAAATAAACCGGGCTACAATTCTTTTCCTGTTTTTTTTATCCGCAATTGCTATCAGGTCAATATCCCCGATCGTTTCCTTGCGCCTGCGAAGACTTCCTGCCAGTTCGGCCTTCCTGATGCCGGGGATGGAAAGCAATTGTTGAAGGATGGCTTCCCCTGTTTTCAGGGCATCCCAGAGAAGCATTCTGCTGTGTGCTTCCTTGAAAAGTTTGAGACCGCGTTTCATGTTTTCAATCCGCTTTGCGCCAAATCCCTTCAATGAAGCCAGTTTGCCGGATTCTATCGCCGCGACCAGGTCATCGCGGTTATTGATGAGTAACTTTTCATGGAGCAGGCGCGTGGTGGCGGGACCAAAGCCGTTTATGTCCATCAGTTCCAGCAATTCTACCGGAACCTCCTGCTTCAGTTTTTCAAATGTTTTTATTTTTCCTGTTGCCAGGAACTCCATTATTTTTTCAGCGATGCTTTCCCCGATACCTTTTAATTTATCAAGTGAGGCAATGTCTGTAGCATACACTGAAATATCATCATTTAACGCAGCGATGGTACGGGAAGCCCCGTCATAGGCGATCACCCTGAACCGGTGTTCTGTACCGAGATAACGATAACAGGCAGCCATCTGGTGAAAAATGGCGGCCAGTTTCGCATTGTGCGATTCACCTGAACCGAGTAGTGGAGCAGGTATCATGTTGTTTTAATTCATTGCTTCAACAATCCCGACAGGAAATCATACACCCCATATTTCAGGTCAATGAAATCCTTTTCTGCGGTGAACATATCTGCCCGAAGGGAATCCTGGCTGGAGATTACATCAGGTGGCAGGTTGGTATCATCCAATAACTCACCGTCCTGCATGATCCGGTTATCCTGGGCCTGGATGGCCGCTTCCAACCTTAATAGTTCCGTCTTTTTCAATTCCAGCCTTTCGAGCAGATCCTCTGCCTGGCCAGCCAGTGCGGGAATACTGTCGCGTCGGATAGCATCATCCAGGCGCTGTTCAAAATCTTCCAGTTCTTCCCTTAAGAAACGGATCATTTCATCCCAATCGGTTAACTCATCGAAACAATATCCTGCAATTGAAAATATCATAATGTAAATTTAAACTATCATACATCTACCGTACTGGTTGTTTCTTCCGGCGGTTCCTTTCCCAGTTCAACCTGTCGCAGCACCCTGGTTTTCAATTCATCCATGACCTCACGGGCTGACAGGTAAAAATTTTCAGAAACCCTTCTTGCGTATAAATTATCACTGAACACAGTAAGCCTGATCTCACAGATCTTATTATCAGCCGGCTGAGATTCATCTTCTCTGAAAAATACTTCCGCCCGCGAAATATCCTTATTCAGGTGTGAAAGCTCCAGCAATTCCTTTTCCATTGATTTCAAAAATGATTCTTCAATTTTCAGGTGCGGGCAATTTATTTCTATGGTCATAACATCCGTTTTAAATGGAGTTTTATATTGGATTAAAGTTAGTTCCATTCAGAACCGGCAGGGATGATGATCCTCAGGAAAACGGATGATTTTCCTCCCTACATATTCCACAACCTTTGCCAGGGTGCTGATTTTCCCATAATCCTCTTCAGGTATATCCACTCCTGTACGTTCATCCAGTGCCATCAGGAATTGCAGGGCATCGAAGGAATCAATACCCAGAACATCCCTGATAATATCATCTTCCGCCAGTTTTTCCGGTTCGGAATCTGGAGCAACCTGCTTTAACAATTGACATACCAGTTGCCTGATTTCTTCTTCTTTCATAATGATCCGGGAGTTTGAAGTAAGGAATTTAATTCAGTCAGGAAGCGACTTCCCGTCATTCCATCCGTAGCGCGATGGTCCGCAGCCAGCGTAACGCTAACAGTTTTCCTGACATTCAGCATGCCATTTTCGGCCCAGGGCTGCTCCAGGATGGCGCCAAATCCGACCAGGGCTACCTGTGGCGGATAGATCACTCCGTACACAAGTTCCACCTGCCCTTCACCAAGGCTGGTAATGGTGATGGTAGTATTAACCAGTTCGGAACTCCTGAGTTTCATGGCGCGGGCACGGGGGATCATATCATTTAATGCCGTCATCAGTTCGTCCAGGGACTTTCCCCCGGCATCCCTGATGGCAGGGATCATGACTCCGCCGCCACGCAGTGAAACCACAAAGCCAATATTGATCTCCTCTTTTTTGACAAGTCCATTTTCATACCAGGCATTTAGCTCAGGAACTTTTTTCAGGGCAAGGGCCACTGCCCTGATCAGTAAAACCACCGGAAGCAACCTGTTTTTTACAGTTCTTTCACGGTTGGTTTCAGTGAGCCATGCCAGCGACCGGGTCAGGTCAATTTTTGTTTCAAGATAATAGTGCGGAATCTCACGGTTCGATTTACTCATGGCCGAAGCAATAGCCTGCCGGATATTGTGGCGGGCGGATGAAGTTTCCAATAGCTCAGTGGCCTCCTTCTTTTCATCGACTTGCGCAGTTTTTTCAATCTTAGCAGAAATAACGGCTGCTGCAGCTTTTTCCACATCCTCTTTTGTAATTGCGCCACCTTCGCCTGTACCTGTAACAAGTGCCAGGTCAATGTCCTTTTCCGCTGCCATCCTTTTAGCCAGTGGCGATGCCTTGATTCCGACACGGTGTTCCGTGGAATCCAGTACTGCCAGTGTTTTACCAACAGGTACTTTTTCACCTTCCCCAACAAGGAGTTCTTTAACAACCCCTTCTTCAAATATTTCAATATCGATCAGGCCTTTCTGTGTATCGACCTGGGCAATGATATCGCCCCGCTTTACAGCAGCACCCGGTTTCACCAGCCATTCGACCAGGGTCCCATCTTCCATATCTGCGCCAAGACTTGGCATTCGGAATTCAATCATGCTGCAGGATTTTTTTAATCATATTAACGATATCCCCTGCCTGGGGAACAGAAATATCTTCCAGGTGTTTCGGGTAAGGCATTGGTACTTCCACCCCGCACAACCTGTGTACAGGAGCATCGAGTTCATAAAATGCCTGCTCCATAATCCTGCTGCTGATTTCAGCAGAAATGCTGACCGAACGCCATGCCTCCTCCACGACAAGTGCGCGGTGTGTCTTCCTTACAGATTGCAGGAAACAACTTTCATCGAGGGGGCGCAGCACCCTGAGGTCAACCACTTCGGCATCAATGCCCAGCTTAGCCAGCTCATTGGCAGCTTCCAGGGATTTGTACACCCCGGGGCCATAGGTAATAATGGAAATATCTTTCCCTTCGCGCCTTATTGCAGCCTTCTGAATCTCCACTATGCCAGCACCGGCAGGTATTTTACCCTCCAGGTTCAGCATTGCGGTATATTCAAAAATAACAACCGGGTCTGGTTCCTTCAGGGCCGCCAGCAACATCCCACGGGCATCCTCATGCGTACCTGCGGATAACACTTTCAGTCCGGGTATATGCGCATAAAAAGATTCCCAGCTGTGCGAGTGTTGCGCAGCCAGTTGACGGCCCAAACCTGAATTCATTCGGATAACTACAGGCACATTCACCTGTCCGCCCGACATGTGCAACAGGGTGGCAGCATTGTTGACAATCTGGTCCATGGCCAGCAGGCTGAAATTAACCGTCATCACTTCAACGACAGGTCTCATCCCTGCGATGGCAGCACCAATTCCTGCACCCACAAATCCGGATTCGGACAATGGGGTATCCATGATCCTGTCCGGACCGAACTCTTCCAGTAATCCCTTGCTCACTGCGAAAGCGCCGCCATAGCGTCCTACATCTTCGCCCATCAGGAAAACCCGCTCATCTGCACGCAGCGCATCCCTTAATGCCTGTTTAATGGCTTCCCTGTAGGTGATGCTGATGGTATTATTTTCGTTTGCCATGTCAGCTGTTTTGAGGTTCACTGTAAACAAAACGTGTCAGATCTTCAACAGGCTCCCAACTGCCTGCTTCCGCAAAACCAACTGCCTTTTGCACGGCTGTTTCCACTGTTGATTCCAATTCACTGATGGCTGCAGCATCAAGGCTGCCCTGTTCCAGTAGCAGGTTCTGAAGTGCAGTGATGGGATCCTGCTTTTTCCATTCTTCCACTTCTGCTTTGTTCCGGTAGAGTTCGGCATCAAACATGGAATGCGCACGGAACCGGTAGGTATTACAAACAAGTAAAAAGGGTTTGCCGGTACTGCGTATCTTTTCAGCTGCGCGTATAGCAGCTTCTTCCACCGCCAGTACATCCATGCCATTCACGGCCATGGACTCCATGCCATAGGCGCTTCCCTTTAATTCGATCTGCGGAAGGGAGTGAGAATAACGCAAAGCCGTACCCATTGCATAGAGATTGTTCTCGCAAACAAACAGCAGGGGAACCTCCCACAACATGGCAAGGTTCATTGACTCGTGGAACTCACCTTCGGCAGCAGCGCCTTCCCCGAAAAAACAACAGGTAAGCCTGGCCGCTTTTTGTTTTTTTGCGGCCAGCGCCACACCAACGGCCACTGGCAGATGGCCTCCCACGATCGCATTACCGCCGAAAAATTTCTTACCTGCATCGAAGAGGTGCATGGAACCGCCCCTGCCCCTGCTACAGCCTTCCTGTTTACCATACATTTCTGCCATGATTCTTCCGGGATCAACACCCCTCGCCAGAGCGTGACCGTGTTCACGGTAGGTACTTAAAATATTATCATCCGTCTTCAGGGCCTGCATCACGCCAACAGCCACAGCTTCCTCACCAACATAAAGATGCAGGAAGCCTCTTATTTTTGTCTGGGTATACAACTCCGCTGCTTTTTCTTCAAAGCGCCGAATCAGCATCATCTGGTAAAGCATCTGCTTACCATGATCCCTGTCGATTGTATTTTCCATGTGTTAACTATGTTTGCTCCAGGGTCGACAGGTCCCCTTCAGGCAGGCCCAGTTCCCTGGCTTTTAATAAACGTCTGAGAATTTTTCCGCTTTTGGTTTTGGGCAGGGCGGTAATAAAACTTAACTCTTTCGGCGCAACGGCAGCACCAAGTTTTTTTCTCGCGAATGCGATGATATCCATCTGCAGTTCCCTGCTGCCGGCATGGCCGTCCTTTACCACAATGAATGCCTTTACCAGTTCCCCGATCAGCGGATCAGGCTTCCCGATCACAGCCGCTTCCGCTACGGCAGGATGGCCCAGCAGTACAGATTCAACTTCAAATGGTCCAACCATGTGGCCGGATGTCTTGATGATATCATCCGCCCTTCCGGCAAACCAGAAATATCCCTCTTCATCAATGCTGGCCATATCGCCTGTGAGGTACCATTCGCCCCTGAAACATTTATCATACCGCGCCTGTTCATGTATATAGGTACGGAACATGGAAGGCCATCCTTTTTTAATCACCAGCTGACCTTTTTTACCGGGTTCTTCAATAATGCGGATATCTGTTTCCGTTATATCTGCAATGCCGGCAGTGATTCCCGGCAATGGTTTTCCCATTGAACCGGGTTTCACTTTCATTGATATGAAATTGGCAATCATGATGCCACCGGTTTCTGTTTGCCACCAATTGTCCAGAATCGGTTTTCCAAACATCTTTTCTCCCCACAGAACTGCATCAGCGGGTAAGGGTTCACCCACACTGCAAATCATCCTCAAATGTTCCAGGTTGAATTTTTCAGTTGGATTAAGGGATACCCGCATCAACCTGCGGATGGCAGTAGGGGCCGTGTACCATATATTCACTTTTTGTGCTTCCAGCAACTCATACCACCTGAGGGCATCAAACTCTTCCTCATCGATTATATTGGTAATACCATTTACGAGCGGAGCGATGATGCCGTAGGACGTGCCCGTAACCCAGCCGGGATCAGCAGTACACCAGAATACATCGCCCGGATGAAAATCAAGCACATACCTGCCTGTTGTATAATGCATCAAAACCGCGCCGTGCACATGCAGGGCGCCTTTAGGCATTCCGGTTGTTCCACTCGTGAAATGCAGGAGGGCCGGTGTTTCCGGATCTGTCGGAGCTATGATAAACTCATCGGGCGCTTCCCGCATTAACTGACTGAGGGATAATACCCGCCGGTCTATATGACCGGGCACATCAGTAAGTAAAATATACCGAAGGGATGGCAACCTGTCGAGCTGTGGCTTAAGTTTTTTTTCATACAGGTCCCGGGTGGTTACGAGTAAAACAGCTCCGCCAATATGAAGACGCTGGTATATCGGCTCCGGCCCGAATACGGAAAACAGGGGACAATAAACTGCGCCTGATTTCAGGGTTCCCAAAGCAGTTATGTATAATTCCGGGATGCGGCCAGTAAGCGTAAAAACGGTTTCGCCCCTGGCAATACCTAACTGTGACAACAGATTGGCAAATCTCGCGGTTAGTTTCTTCAGGCTTTTATAGCTGAAATCCTCAACACTCCCGTCTTTCCTTATCCAACGTAATGCAACCAGGTCAGACTTTTTGGATTCAGCATGCCGGTCAACCGCTTCATAGGCAATATTAATCCCACCGCCATGAGGTAATCCATCCAGGTTGCCAAATTCCGTTTTCCAACTAAATGAAGTGTGAAGAAGGGAATAATCGGCCAGGTTAGGTAATTTTGCTGTTCTTGCCATGACATAGATTGATACAGTATGTCAAACTTTTTTCAAGGTACCGGTTATATCCAGCCGGAAAAATGACCTTGCTCATCATTCGTAATGATCAATATTATTAAATTTAAAATACGAACAGTAGCTTATGGAATCACTAATAGGGAAAACAGCACTGGTTACAGGAGCTGGTAAAGGAATCGGTCGTGCCATCGCACTGGCGTTGGCAAATGAGGGAGTCCACCTTGGATTGCTTGCAAGAACCGCTAAAGACCTGGAGGAACTGGCGGCGGAGATCACCAGTAAAGGCGTCAAATGTTCAATAGCTGTCGCAGATGTGAGCAATATGCAGGAAGTAAACTCAGCTGTTGAAAAAATAAACAAAGAACTGGGACTGGTGGATATTCTCATCAACAATGCCGGCATTGCATCTTTTGGAAAATTCCTGGAATTGCAACCAGCAGAATGGGAAAATATCATCAGGGTAAACCTGCTGGGTGTATATTATGTTACTCGTGCTGTTTTGCCGCAAATGATTGAAAGAAAAACGGGCGATATCATCAATATTGCCTCCACCGCAGGACAAAGGGGCGCAGCCCTGACCAGTGCCTACAGTGCATCAAAATTTGGGGTGATCGGCCTTACTGAATCGCTGATGCAGGAAGTAAGGAAACATAATATCAGGGTAACCGCCCTCACCCCAAGTACGGTGGTTACGGAACTTGCGCAAAGCCAGAACCTGATCACCGGTGATCCGGAAAAAGTAATGCATCCGGAAGATATTGCAGAACTTATCCTGGCACAATTAAAGCTAAACCGAAGAGTGTTTATTAAGGAGGCAGGAATCTGGTCTACTAATCCATAACGTAAATCTACCATAGTAAAATTACGAATCATACTATAAAAAAAAGAGACGTATTACTACATCTCTTCGCGCCAAAGCCGGTGAAAATTCATTTTGCATTGGCAGAGCCTTGCTTTCATTTAATTCAGAAAGCGATTGGGTTTCACAGGCATGAATACAAACGGGCCATTAATACGGGTAACAAGGTACCACCGGTTTTTCAAAGGACCTGGACTGGATTGGATATGGATATTTAAAAACTTCAATTACTAAACAAATTCGAGGCCAAAATCGTCCAATCAGAAAATTGTGGATATCTGCTTAATAAGTTGGCATCTGAAAAAAATATTATTAGGTTAGCGCCTACTTTTAAACAAATCCCAAAAATGAAAAAACTCCTTATCGCAGCCCTTGCCCTATTTGCCCTTACGAAAACAAATGCCCAAAGCTTTATGCATGGTGCCGGTACCGGTCTTTCGGTTGTCACTATGAAGAACGGCGACCCTTCCGCTTATGGCACTTTGCTGTATTCACCGCGGTTAACTGTGATGGAAACCGAAACTTCCTCCATTACCGTAGGTATTCCGCTTACGCTTGGCCTGGCGGGATCATATTCTTACGATAATTACTACGGTGAAAGCAGCGACATCCAATACCTGGTCAATGCGCCGCTGATGGTGAACCTCAATATCGGGGCTGGCTCATCACCCATTACTGAAGACCGCTTCGGATTTTTCATTGGCGGTGGTTTCGGGATAAACTATGGAAACTACCTGGTAGACGATGTCATTATTGTTGATGGATTTGAATATTATGACCAGGTTTCGAAAAATGTGACGACCTATGGCCCGGCAGCCAATGCCGGTGTCCGGATTGGTGTGGGAAGGCAAACCAAAAACATAGAAATCCTGCTTTCCTATATGAAGGGAATCAATGAAACGAAGCCTAATACATTTGGTCTGGCCTGCCTGTTTAATTTTTAAGCGACCGATTCTACTGAATACACCAAAAGCAGCAATCCCGCCTCCGGAGGCGGGATTGCTGCTTTTAAAAGCCATCCGGCTAACCGGAAAGGCTTAAAATTCGTTTATGGCAGGGTTTATGCGCCAATTCCAGCCGGCCGAACAACCTTTAGCCACCTGTTTACGTCTACCGGGGTAAGTAGGGACTATCAGTCCTCCAGTGTGACGGGAATTATTTTTTGACAGTTAAACAGCAGATAAACCTATGAGTTTTAAAAAAACCGGAATTCTGATAGCAGCAACCGCAACAATCCTTCTCTCCTATGCAGGCATCCTTGCAGCTGGAAAAAAAGATTTTGAAGCAAAGCCCTCCCCTTTATACCCTGCCAAAACTTATTCAGACAGCAGTCTGGTCAATACGGGTGCTGAAGAAATGAATTCAACCGGACTCTATTCCTCCCTTAAACTTGATTCGCTGGGCCTGAATGAGCCCGCTTTCCAGCAGGCACTGAAGGGCTGGAGAAAATTAAAGTCACAAGGGCTGCTGGACCGGGAAACGATCATGACCATTGCCGATTTCAGCCAGCCAAGTACCCGTAAGCGCCTGTATGTCATTGATCTGGAAAGCAAAAAAGTATTATACCATACTTATGTGGCACATGGCCGGAATTCCGGGAAAGAACATGCCATACAGTATTCCAACAGACCTTCATCCTACCAGAGCAGCCCGGGTTTTTATCGGACAGAAGGAACCTATTACGGAAGTAATGGATATTCGTTGCGGCTGAAAGGACTTGAAAAGGGAATAAATGACAATGCTGACCGGAGAGCCATTGTGATGCATGGCGCGGAATATGTAAGCGAATCGCTGATCCGTAACCAGGGCTACCTGGGCCGCAGCCAGGGTTGTCCAGCCATTCCCGTGAAACTGACCCGCCCCATCATCAACACCATTAAGGATGGGTCCTGCCTGTTCATTTATACACCGGTTACACAATATGCCCAGCGTTCCAACCTGGTCAGATAAAATTACCTGGTCTTGTTATAAAGGATTATGAAGGATGGGGTGGAGTTTCCCGTTTTGGCGGGGGCGATTGCATCCCCCATTCCAAAATCTGCACTGCCGATTATCAGGTCTATGTCACCATCGCCTTCCACATCACCTGCATCCATGGTAATCCAGTTTCCATAAGTAACTTCTTTAAAAGAATAAGGGGAAAAGTCGAGGTCGCCGTTATTCTCCCAAAAAACAAAACCTTCTTCAGGGGTAGCAGCCCTGTCGGGGAAAAATGAAATGGAGGCAATGTCCATATCACCGTCACCATCAAAATCATTCGCAATAGCTTTCCCGGCGCCATTCATAGGTAGGAACAATTGTTCTTTAAACCTGTACTTTCCGTCATTCAGGTAGATCCTGATGCCATGATAGGCTTTCAGGATCGGAGGGTAATCCCCATTGTCACCGTTGGTGGCAACTATATCCGAAAACCCATCGCCGTTCATATCTGCCAGTTCAAAATAATTGGATCCGTAAGCAGGGGGAAACTGCAGGATTCTTTCTTCCCTGAATTTTCCATTGCCCTGGTTGTAATAAATAAAAATGCCCTCATCCCCCTGGGCCATCAAAGCCATGATATCGGGCCTGCCGTCTTTATCAAAATCCTCGACAACATTCCTGATGGCACCCGGCAATTGCCTTAAGATATGCCGTGTATAGCCGCCTGTTTCCTTTTTTTCATACCAGCACAACTGGCCTGACAGGTTACCAAATTCACACATGATCAAATCCTCCCTTCCATCACCATTCAGGTCGGAAATGGATGCTTGAACTGGTCTTTGCAGGCTATCCAGCAAAATATTTGCTTTTCCCATTTTCCCGTCAATGGACCTAAGCTCACCAAGTTTCAGATCGGAAGGCACCAGTACTCCCATCGTCAGGGCCAGCAATTCATTGTTCCTAATAAGAAGCTGTGAAATCCCCGTACCCACAGGCACAGAATCTATCACCACAGAATTGCCGCGGGTTTTATACAGCTGGCCTGACAAGCCATCTCCCCAATAAATCAGCCTGCTGCCGGTGTCAATTTTCACCATGGTGGTAACCGGGTGTTCGGTTGAAAAGGAAGGAATTACAGGCTCAAAAAATTTAAGCCCCATTTTTATTTTCGGGGAGGGGGCAGATCTTTTCAACGGCTCCGAGGGCGCCTCACTCAGGTAATAGTGAATAATCTTATCCCATTGATCAGGCTTTAATGCGGGTTCATTGCTGGTCTGCACATAATGATTCATACCCAGATGCCGGTAACCGACCATTTCACTCATTTTCGGCAAAACAAAATTGGCCCAGGTGGTTTTATTCAGCAGCTCCGGTTCGGGAAGAAGATGGCAACTTATGCAATACTGTTTTGCCAGGAGATACCCTTCCGCCGATTTATCATCAGTGAATCTTTTTGCTTTATTACTGTTACAATATGTCAGCCAGGCGATACAAAAAAATATGCCGGGAAATATCACAAATGCTTTCTTCATCAGGGTGCAGTAGCCGTTGTTTTGTTAATTACCAGATTGCCGACCAAAACACCCTGCCGGGCCCCGGCATCAACCCCTGAGCGATAGTGAATGCCACCATATACACGACTGATGGATGCTTCATTTGCCGCTTCCATAAACGAATTAAAATCCTTTTCCATACCAATGTATTCTTTATCGCTGTCATCATGAAAGGAGAAATTTTCACCGATCAGTTTTGTTAAAATTGTTGCTGCAGATGCAGAAATTACACTGTGACCACTGGGGTATTCAGGAAAAGGCGGAGTCTGTAAAAAGGGAGACCAGCTTTCATCAATAAACTCATTGATAACGGTAACCGGCCTTATCACCTGGCTGGCATATTTTTCTTCCCAGCAGGAAACAAAACCATCCATTAGCCCCACCGCTGTTAAAGCAAGTACCCGGGCAGTTTTCTCCGCGTCGGCCTTGTCTTTTTTACAGGCAATGGAGGCGATTCCCATCCAATGTCCTCCAGGTGTTATTTTTTTATTTGCGAACATCATATGCCCGGCATGCTCCACCACAAATGGATTATCGTCCCAATAGGTAGCAATGTCTTTTTGTTCTTTTGTAAGGTTTTTACCAATAGAGTAAACTTCATAGGCGAATTTGAAGAAGGCACTGGAACTGTCCATACTGTAAACCGGAGGGGGCGGCAATTTGAACTGAGAGCCTGAATCGAGGACGAAACCTTTCATATCACCCCAGCAGGGTTCTACTGCATCGCTGTAATCCGGTGGTGTAGGGCGCCATTTACCGGGCTCCTTGCTTCCAATAAACCGGGGCTTTCCTCTTGTTTGGGGATAGTTATCCACTGCCGCCCTGGCAAGTACCTGTCTGCCCACGGATTCACCATATGCGATTGATCTGTCAAATGTTTCAGCATCCAGTTCATTTCGGAAATTCTGGAGCAGTTCCTTCTCATAAACTTTCAGGGTGTCAATAGAAAAAGTAACCTTGTATGCAACCGTGAAAAATGCCTTGGATGCTGCTAACAGAAAATTATAAGATTTACCTTTTTCTGGTTCCGGCATCGGTGCAAAGCCATTCAGTTTTGCTGTAAGGGATGGCGCTCCCGGTTTTGAATGCCGCACTGCCTCATAGGATGCAAGAGAAGTATAACTGTAGATCCTGGCAGCAACCGGTGGGGTGAATACATCATAAATGATGAGGTCTGTTAATACTTTCTGGTTGTTGTGCAATACTGTCGGATTATTCACATCAAATGAACCCTTACTGCCTGGTTGTTTGCATGAAAGCTGCAGTAAACATAGGATTACCAAAACACTTACAATTTTTACCTGTTTCATAGCCACGAAAATTAGAATGTTATTTTCCTTGCAGTACCCTGGTTATTGGTGATCAGTACTTCACTAACCTGATCATCAACCTGGAGATATCTTCCGGATTGTGATAAAAAGGATGACCCATAAAAAGCCTCCTGTTTTCTTATTTTCCCGTTCCTGAGTTTCATAGTTGCGAAGGCATCTGTAGCCAGGAAGGGAATCTGCCGGGACTGCTTTTGCCATTTAAATGTTTTCAAAGGTCCGCGGTTCTGTCCGGCTATAATCAAAGTATTACCATTTGCTGAATTTAACTTCACCAATGATTTTCCGTTACCCGGAATATAAATACCGCTTTCCGAAATGGGTTTGGGAATAAATCCGCCATTGGCATCTCCCTGCAGGAACAAACCATTCAACGCATCGTAACGGCCAACGGATACTTCGGTTCCGAAATCATTGCCATTCATTAACAGGTCAAGCCAGCCGTCGCCATTAAAATCTTCGGCAACCATTCCGTTAATCTGTGAAATCTGGGCCTGCATGGGAAGGGCTGTCATGGTGAAGACGCCTTTCCCGTCGTTTCTCAGCAAACTGCTCTTCATGTTATTTGCCTCCACAACGAGCATATCTTTTCTCCATTCCTCTGTAATCAACTGATCCATGGTTGAATTGGCAAATAGATTGTAATTCTGGAACCGGGTTCTCAGACTGATGATCTGCTTGATCAGGTCGTCCCTGGTCTGGGCGGGAAATTCCTTTTTATTTCCTTCCTTGTCAGGCAGGTACATAGAGGGGATGGCATCAAAAGAATTATTGTTGTCAAAATCTTTTGCGTAGATCCTGACCGGGTAAAGATTAGTGGCGCGATAAAAGGAATTTTCTCCCATGTTTCCAACCACATAATCCATATCCCCATCTGAATCATAATCACCCGGCGCGATACTGTTCCAGAATCCCAGTTCATTATTAATTCCGGAAAGTTTTGACACATCAGTGAATACTCCTTTTTCATTCTTCAAAAATCTTAACGGCATCCATTCGCCCGCCAGCATAAGGTCGGTCCAGCCGTCGTTATCAAAATCTGTCCATACCGCATCACACACCAAACCGATATTGGACAATCCGGCCGCGATTGAACTGGTTACATCCGTGAATTTTGCCTGACCGTTTTTTGAATCATTGCGGTAGATAAAACTTGAAACAGGTTTAGGATAATTCCATGGTTCTACCCTTCCGGCAAGGAATAGATCAAGATCGCCATCCTTGTCAAAGTCTGCCGCGCGAACGCATGATTTGCTGACATAGTTTTTCGGAATTGCCATAGTATCCATTGAGAAATTTCCCTTTCCGTCATTGGTATAAAACTTATCCTGGTAATGAACCGAATTCGGGTCTGTTTCATAGCTTCCGCTGGCGGTATAAAGATCCAGGTCGCCATCTCCGTCAGCATCAAACAGCAATAAGCCCATATCTTCCCATTGTTTGGTAGCCGCACCTGCATTTTCCAATATGTTTTTTCTGACAAACATTCCATTGGATTGCTGCAGAAGCATCACCGGGCTATAAGAATAGGAGCCGCCCATTACCAAATCATCCATACCATTGCCATCAATATCACCCACTGCCAGTCCTGGACCGTATTCGGACAGTTTATGCGGAAGTAATTTCTGAATATTAAAATCACTGAAATCGATTTCCTCCTGTTGTAAGGAAAGCCCCAGTGAATCGGTAATATCCCTGAATAAAGTATTAACTGCCAGTACTGCCGGGGTTTGCGCAGAAACAGGTTCCGCCTCACTGAATTTTACCTTGAGTAACTGGTCGGCCTTTACCCCTGTTAATTTTTGCCTTGCACCACCCGGCCATTTAATAATCAGTGAATCCAGTGACGCCAGTTTCCCCAATCCAAAATGACCGATGTCCTGGATGGATGATAAATAGCCCCTGTAAGGCGTATGGTCGTACACCTGTTTTTTGCCCTTGTCATAATATAATTCTGCAACAGCACCCAGGCCATTCCTGTTCTGTGGGCCGCCTTCAAATTTAATCTGCAGGAAATGATTGCCTTTTTTTCCTGGTTTTACTGACCTGTTTTCATAGATCATGGCTTCCTGGTTCGTATTGTTTATAACCAGTTCAAGGTCTCCGTCATTATCGAGGTCTCCATAGGCAGCGCCGCTGGAAAATGTTGGATCCGTCAGTCCCCATTTCAATGAGACATCGGTAAAGCGGCAATCACCATTATTCCGGAAAGCATAGTTGGTCAATTTGACTTCCGGAATCTGTTCCAGTAAAATATCCTTGGAAGCAATTTTATTGGCTTCAGCCCTGTAAGTCATAAAATCACGGTCGGTGATATCCTTTGGATAACCGTTGGTAATGATCATATCCCGCCAACCGTCATTATCAAAATCGGTTACCATTGGGGTCCAGCTCCAGTCTGTTTCAGCTATGCCGGCATAAAAAGCAATATCGCTGAAAACAGGATGGGAAATAGAGTCCTTCCCTGTAATCGTATTACCCTGGTTCAACTGCAGTGTATTTCTTACGTATTGATACTGGTAACCAAATTCTTCATTGTTAAGGTAATTCTGGTAGCTGTTGGCGGACATCATCATTTTTTTCCGGTGATTGGATGCCGGCAGCATATCAACTGCGATAATATCCATTAAACCGTCATTGTTGATGTCGGCAACATCATTCCCCATTGCGGAGTAGGAACTATGTTTCAGGTAAACGTCTGCCATATTGGTGAATGTGCCGTTGCGGTTATTGATATAGACCAGGTCATTGGACAGGAAATCATTGGTCACGTAAATATCTTTCCAGCCATCCTGGTTAATGTCGGATATATTGAGTCCTAGTCCATACCCTTCAATCAGGATGCCGGCTTCTTTGGAAACATTTGTAAACACAGGATGTCCCTTGGCTGTATCCCAGTCATTTCGGTACAACCTGTCAGTATTTTCAGCCGATCCATCAGTTACTTTTTTCCTGTACTGATTTGGATAGCGAACATCATCCATTTTATTAGTCAGAACATACAGGTCGAGGTCTCCGTCATTATCATAATCAAAAAATGCGGCGTTGGTGGTATGTCCGGTATCTGCTACATTATAAGCCAGGGCTTCATCGACAAATACAGGCACTCCGTTTGCGTCGGGACCTTTATTGATATAGAGTGTATTGGCTCGCTGCTTAGGATCGTTTTTAATGGAAGCCCCTACATAGAGATCCATCAGGCCATCATTATTAATGTCCACTGCAGCCACGCCTGTAGACCATTTGCCGGCGCCATCAGTCTTCGAAAGATCAGTCACATCACGAAACTTAAGGCCGCCTTCGTTCAGGTAAAGTTTATTGGGAACCCGGTTGCCGGTAAAATAAATATCCTGCAGGCTGTCATTGTTAAAATCAGCAATAGCCACTCCACCGCCATTGTACACGTATTCAAGGTCCAGGATATTAATGGAATCATTTTCCATTATGTTATTAATAAACCTGACACCTGATTCGGAGGAATCCAGTTTCTGAAATATCTGATCAGTATGGGTAGAACAACCTATAATCAAAACTACCAGGAGCAACAGTGGAAAAGGAAATTTCATTTATCACAGGAATTTAAAACCCAATTTAGCCAATTATAAGACTATTGTATAAAAGAAAAGGGTAGATAATATCTACCCTTTTCTTTTGAAATATCTATGATCTACATCAGTTAATCATGAATTAATAACCGGGGTTCTGTTCAAGTGTGGAAGCTCCGCCACTTGAATGCAGGTCAATCTGGGTTTGAGGAATGGGGAAATATTCATTTTTACCCTTTACAAAAGTTGCGCTACCATAACCGGCGCTCAACTTAGGCTTCTCATAATTCAGGAAGGCATTCAGTGCTACATCAGCAATACCCCAGCGTACGAGGTCGAAAAAGCGATGTCCTTCCATACCCAGTTCAAGCTTGCGCTCAAATCGTACTGCTGCTTTTGCTGTAGCCGCATCAACCCATGGGGTGTTGTAAAGGCCAATCACATAGTTGGCGTCAGCATCCGGCACTTCAGTTCCAGGCTTGGCAGCTCTTGCACGAACCAGGTTCACATATTCGCGAGCTTTTTCAAGGGAACCGCCACCATCGATTTCTGCTTCAGCAGCCATTAACAATACGTCTGCAAAACGCAGAATTTTGTAGTTGGTTGAAGTCAGGCCGCTGGTCCAGTTGGTAACATCTGTTTGTTTACGTTCCTGGGCTTTGTAATAGGCCATTTTCTTGGGTGCGTAAGGACCACCGTTACCCTGGTCACGGATCCATGACTTACCAGGATGGGGACCCCAGTCCAGGTAAGGGATACCCCTTCTTCCAACAGTCCAGTCGAGACGCGGATCCAGGTTACCCTGATCAGTTGTAAACGGATCAGTCGCTTCAAGGCCCATGTCATTCTTAACCTGATTGGTGCCTACATTGTAGGATCCATCCAGTAAAGGCAAACCGAGGGCATTAGTCCTGAAAGAGTTTACAAATTCAAAAGATGGCTGGAAAAATCCGCAACAACCACCAGGACCACCATTGTAAGGGAAGTTCAGGATATGGTCATAGTTGGCATTTGCTCCACCGGAACCATCGTTGATGGAAGCCTCAAAAGCGAACACTGTTTCTGCGCGGACAGCCGGGTCGGTTTCGCGGTCTGCGTTGAACAGGTCATGAAAAGCAGGCGCAAGGGCATACTTCAGATTTCCTGAAGTCCGTCCGTTTTGAATGATATCAGTAAAGATGGGTCTGGCTTCTGTATATTTTCCCTGGAATAACAAGGCTTTTGCATACATGGCATCAGCACCCCATTTGTTGATACGACCAACTGCACCCGGATCTACCAGCAGGTTTTTCCTGGCGAAATCCAGGTCTTCCATAATTAGCGGCCATGCATCAGTAGTATTGGGAACTTTCAGGTTGCTGATATTGATGGTCTCGTCCACATAAGGAATCTTATTCCACATTTTTTTAGCCTCAAAATGGTAGTACCCACGAAGGAACCTTGCTTCAGCGATCATCTGGGTTTTATCCGCATCTGTAATGTCATTGGTAGTCAGGTTATTCAGAATCCTGATGGTACTATTGGTGCGGGCAATACCTTCATATAAAGCCTGCCACTTAATATTAAAGTAGTTATTGGTAGGCAATGGAACGTATTGCTGGATAGGCACGATATTGGCCTGGTCACCGGCATCAGAACCCTTGTTGGCTTCACCGCCAACAATGCTTCCGTAAACCCAGTTGGAGCCACCGCCCTCCCAGCCGCTGCCTTTCAGCGCGGCATAGGAACCAATCAGGAATTGCTGGGCACCTTTTTTACTTTGTGCCTGCTCTTCGGTTAACAATCCGGTTGTGCTCTGGTCAAGGAAGTCTTTGTTACAAGCCACCATCAGGGAAATGGATGACAGCGAGAACAGTGAAATAAATATTAGTTTCTTATTAATCATTGTAATAATATTTTATAGTGTTAACCCTTTGCCTGAATTATAATCCAACACTCAGTCCAAATACAATCTGCTTGTTAACCGGGTAGTTGCCGATATCAACACCGAAGTTGGTATCTACACCGCTAACCGCAGGATCTGTTCCGGTATAATTGGAAATGGTAAACAGGTTAGTACCCTGAAGGAAGAAACGCAATCTGTCCAGCCTTGCTTTTTTCAGTAATGCAGCAGGTACGGTATAACCGATCTTCAAACTTCTCATCCTGAAATAGCTTCCGTCTTCAACATAATAGGAGTTTAACACACCATTGGTGCTGAAGTTAGAAATATTCTCAATCCGGGGCAGAGACGCACCCGTATTATCTGGAGTCCAGGCACCCAGTGTTCTGGTTGATTTACCGATACCGGCAAAAGAAGGATAGAAGTCAGTGAACCAGCGGGTGAAGTTTAACACTTCACCACCAGCAACACCATAGAACAATGCTTCCAGGTCAAAATTTCCAAACATCAGGCGGGCATTGAATCCGTAGGTGAAATCAGGGTTGGGGTTCCCGATATAAGCCCTGTCCTGGTCATTAATGGCACCATCCTTATTAATATCAGCATATTTGAAACGGCCCGGACCAGCACCGCTCTGCGTAGGTGATTTGGATACATCTGCATCATCAGCGAACAGCCCAATTACCTGGTAGCCATAGAATGAAGACACAGAATGACCTTTGGCATTGCGTACAACGCCACCACCGATCCTGTTAGTAAAGGTTACGTCAAAGAAATCTGTACCATCAGAGACTTTAGTGATTTCATTCTTGTACTTGGTGAAAATTCCATCCATTTCATAACGGAATTTTCCAGCTTTACCCTTGTAGGTAATCATCAGGTCTATACCACTGTTTTTCATGGAACCGATGTTCACGAATGGACGGGTTGCCTGTCCGACAGTAGCAGCCAGGTTATCACGGAACAACAGGTCGGTTGTTTTACGGGTATACCAGTCAAAAATGATATCGAGTTTGTTCTTGATCAGTGTTCCGTCAAAACCGATGTTAATGGTGGTGTTCTCCTCCCATTTTGCTTTCGGGTTACCGATACCGGTGAGAGCAAGGCCTGAGAATGTGCTGGTGTTGGCTCCTGTGATATCATAACCGAATTGTGCACCTGATCCTGCTGAGTTGGTCAGGTTGTTAGGGCTGATACGGGAGTTACCCATTTTACCCCAGCCACCCCTGATCTTCAGTTCATTCAGCCAGGTGATATTTTTCATGAACGCTTCTTCTGTAATGCGCCAGCCTGCAGATACCGCGGGGAATACACCATAACGGTTGTCCTGACTGAATACGGAAGCACCATCACGCCTTAAAGTGGCACTTAACAAATACCTGTCATCATAACCATAATCAACTTTACCAAACTGTGAGAACAACTTGGTAAGCGGAGAACCACCACTGTTAACAACGCGACCACTGGCGTCTGTATTGGTAATGGTTACATAGTTAGGATTAATGGTGAAAGGATTCAAACCACTACCACTCAGGTTCCTTGAATAACCGTCAGCAATAGCTTCGATACCACCAATAAAGTTCACATTATGGTCTCCAAACTCCTGGGAATAACGAACGGTATTCGTCCAGGTCCAGCCACCACCGCTTCCGGCACCTTCACCGAAAGTATAGTTACCTACGTTTTCAGAATTCTCATATGTCCTGTAATTCAGGAAACGGTTCTGGAAGAAATAGAATGCACCGCCAAAACTTGACCTGAAGGTGAAATGGTTAAGGAAGTCAACCTCACCATACAGGTTACCGAAAATTCCGGAGCTAAATCCTTTGTTGTCTTTTGACCGGATACGCCTGGCGATGGGATTGGTTGAGTTGTTGAAGCCTTTGGCCGTAGTACCGGCAAAACCACCACCCTCGTCATAAACGGGTAGTAATGGGTTGATGGTCAGGGCGAACATGATGTCATTTTCACCTGCAGGACCACCGATATTGGGGTTTTCTCTATGGGTAAACTGGAAGTTTTCACCAAAGCGAATACCTTCTTTTACCTTAAACTCAGTGTTCAGGCGAAGGGAATACCTTTTAACATAAGTGTTGATAACAGTACCCTTTTCATCATAGTAACTGATACCTGCATAATATTTGGCGTTTTCATTTCCGCCACTGAAACCAAGGGTATGGTTCTGTAAAGGATTCGTTTCGGTAAGGGCGTCATACCAGTCGGTTCCGGCCTTATTGGCCTTGATCACCTGGTATATGGCTCCTTTATCAAAATTCACGTTGAATTTTGCCGGATCCAGACGAGGGTCATTGGCAGAAAGACCGGAAAGGCCGGACTCATCACCCACTTTCAGGTAATCCGGAATTACCGGTGTAGCACCTGAACCGTACTGGGGATGTGTAGTAGCCTGGCCAGCATTCTTTAGGGCAGTCCAGGTCAGGTCAGCCTGTTGCTGCGGATTGAGCAGGTCGATTCCTTTTCCAGGCATGGTAAATCCATAACTCATGTCATAGGTAACCTTCAGTCCCCTGGCAGTTTTTCCTTTTTTGGTGGTGATCAGAACTACCCCTGCAGAGGCACGAGCACCATAGATGGATGCAGAGGCAGCATCTTTGAGCACAGTAGTTGACTCAATATCATTACCGTTCAGGAAATCAATGTTGGTTGTCGGAACTCCGTCTACCACAAACAGCGGGTCGTTTCCGGAGAAAGAACCAAAACCACGGATCCTCACCTGGCTTACAGTTCCTGGCTGGCCTGAGGTGATTACGGTCATACCCGGCACCCTTCCCTGGAATTGTTGTTCTACGTTACCGGTCTGTACCGCGGCCAGTTGTTCACCTTTTACAGTGGACACAGCCCCTACGATGTTTTTTCTTTGCTGTGAAGAGTAACCGGTTACTACGACTTCACTTAAACCGGAAATATCCTCTTCCAGGGTAATACCCAGGGAGGTTTGATTTCCAACTTCTACTTCTTTTGAAAGGAACCCGATCGTACTGATTACCAGGGTATTTCTTCCCTGGGGCAGATTGATGGAGAAAGTCCCCTGATCCGTAGAGGCAGTGGCGATGGTTGTGCCTTTCACCAGCACGGTTGCCCCCTGAATGGGTTGACCGGCTTTGTTGATCAGTTTTCCCGTAATTGTTTTTTGAGCACTAGCTTCGAAGGCAAGCAAAGCTAATAGAAATGCAAGCAGTCTGCCCATCTTGGGCACAGCAATTTTCTTTGGCATTGGCAATCTTTTGTTTAGTTTGGTTATTAAGTTGCTTTGAAAGCAGCAAGGGCAATTTAACAAAAATTTTAACCAAATTTAAATTCATGACAATTTAATATTGGTAAATGTTAAAAAATATATACTGATTTTGGAGATAATCACGGAAGACTTAAAAATATTTTATATATAATTCAGTTTTTCAGCACTTTTAATACATAATCATTGTCATTCCCGCCCAATATCAGCACTATACCTTGGCATCGCTTGATTATCTTTGATAAATAATCAATTAATATGCTGAAAATCGGTGTTTTTGGTGTCGGCCACCTGGGGAAATTCCACTTAAATAACTGGAAAGAAATAAAAGAGGTGGAAATCATAGGCTTTTATGACCCGAATGACTCCATTGCAGCCGAAGTCAGCGAAAAATACCAGATAAAAAGGTTTGAAAACCCCAATGAGCTTATCAAATTAATTGACGCGGCCGATATTGTAGCCCCAACCAATTTTCACTTTGAACTTTGCCAGCTCGCCATCCGGAATGGCAAACATGTTTTTGTGGAGAAACCACTGGCCAATACCATGGAAGAAGCGAGGGAATTGGTGAAGCTGGTTAAGGAATCCAATATTAAAATGCAGGTGGGGCACGTAGAAAGGTTCAACCCGGCTTACCTGGCTACCAAATCGCTGAAACTGGACCCAATGTTCATTGAAGTGCATCGACTGGCGCAATTCAATCCCAGGGGTACGGAGGTAAGCGTGATCCTGGACCTAATGATCCACGATATCGACATTATTCTGAGTATGGTAAAAAGTGAGGTGAAGAATATTTCCTCCAGTGGGGTTTCCGTAATGACCGATACGCCGGACATCGCCAACGTTCGAATCGAATTCAATAATGGCTGCGTGGCCAACCTCACCAGCAGCAGGATCTCCATGAAGAAAATGCGCAAAATGAGGATCTTCCAGAAAGACGCCTATGTCGGTATAGATTTCCTGAACAAAAAAACAGAGGTTATCAGGCTGAAAGGCGAGGCCGATGAAAATGTCTTTGAATTTGATATTGACACACCCAAAGGGAAAAAAACCATTGCGGTTGCCAACCCGGTTGTTCCGGAGGTAAACGCGATAAAAATGGAACTCGAAGTATTCAGGGATGCCATCCTGAATAATACGCCAACACTGGTATCTGAAGTTGACGGTTTGAGGGCTATGGATGTAGCACACCAGATACTTCAAAAGATCCGTTACAATTCGATCAACTCCTGAGAAAGATGCCGACAACCAAACCCATTGCCCCCGGCTGGTACGCATTGAGCGATTACCTGGCTGCCGCATTGGTCTGGTTCGTTTTTTTTCTGATCCGAAATAAATTGCTCGGTTTCCCACTGGTACAGGAAGGAAGGATCGTCCTGAATGACGGATTTATTCTTGGCTGGATCCTGCTGCCGGTTTGCTGGGTTATTTTTTATTTCCTGATCGGCAGCTACAATTCACTTTATAAAAAATCGAGGCTGACTGAATTCACCTCTACCATTGTTGCCAGCCTGATCGGGTGTACCGCAATCTTCTTCCTCATTCTGTTGAATGATGAGCAGAAGACCCTTTACTACTATTACACCTCCTTCCTCACTTTTGTTACCCTGCAAACGAGCATCACCTTCCTGGGCAGATGGTTTTTATTAACCCGTGCAAAAAAGCAATTACTGGAGGGATCCATCCGGTTCAATACAATATTGGTAGGCGATTCAGGTGTAGCGAAGAATATCTACCAGGCTACCGGCGACCAGTTGCGCAAGGCTGGTTATAATTACAGCGGATATGTGGCCGCACAACCGAATGGCCTGAGTAAAAAACTGGAATATTTCGGCACACCGGAGGATCTTGAAAAAATCATTGACCATCATCATGTCAACCTGGTGGTATTGGCGCTGGACAATAACAGGCAGGCAGAAGCTGAAACCTATATCAGGCGACTCAGTGAGAAGGATGTCGAAATCAAACTGGTGCCCACCGCCATTACGATCCTTTCAGGGGCCATCAGGACAGATGATGTATTCAGTCCGATACTGACCGATATTCATACCGGCCTGATGCCGCTCTGGCAGCAAAATATAAAACGACTGATCGATATATTGTTTGCCATAACCGGCCTTCTTGTACTATTCCCACTGCTGGCCTATGTTGCCATCAGGGTCCGGCTTTCTTCCCCGGGTAATATTATCTACCGGCAGGAACGAATAGGCTATAAAGGGAAACCATTCACCATGCTTAAATTCAGGTCAATGGTATCAGATGCTGAAAAAAACGGGCCGGCACTGTCTTCGGATACGGATCCCCGTATTACCCCCTGGGGAAAAATAATGCGTAAATGGAGGCTGGATGAACTACCCCAGTTATGGAATATCCTGCTGGGCGACATGAGCCTGGTGGGACCAAGGGCGGAAAGGAAATTTTATATTGACCAGCTTATTAAACAGGAACCCTATTTCAGATACCTGCAGAAAGTTAAACCCGGGCTTACCTCATGGGGTATGGTACAATTTGGTTATGCGGAGAACATTGAGGAGATGTTACAGAGAATGAAGTATGATCTTTTGTACATTGAAAACATTTCACTGGCACTCGACTTCAAAATCATGTTCCACACCATCAGAATCATTCTGTCCGGCAAGGGCAAATGAACAGATTTGCAACCCATGAAATTCATCAAACATATCATCGCCGGACTATTGCTGCTGCATGGCATTGAATCGTTTTCACAATCTGAGTACTGGCAGCAGAAAGTGGATCACACCATTTCTGTAACGCTTAACACCACTGAAAAAAAACTGGAAGCCTTTCAGGAAATTGTTTATACGAATCACAGTCCCGACACCCTTCGTTTTATTTATTTTCACCTATGGCCGAACGCGTACAGGAATGATAAAACCGCTTTCAGCGAACAATTATTAACCAATAACCGGACGGACTTTTATTTCAGCCATGAAGCACAGAGGGGCTATATCAACCGGCTGGATTTCAGGGTAAACGGAGAAAGAGCTGAACTGGAAGATCATACGGTTCACCAGGATATTGCCAGGCTCCTGCTTCCCGAACCTTTACCTCCTGGAGGATCCCTCCGCATCACCACCCCATTCCAGGTTAAACTTCCTGCCCTGTTTTCAAGAAGCGGTTACCGGAAGAATTTTTTCGTCATAACCCAATGGTACCCGAAGCCTGCCGTGTATGACAGGAATGGCTGGCACACCATGCCGTATACTGACCAGGGTGGCGCTTATTATGAATTCGGCGACTATGAGGTGAGTATCACCATTCCGGCCGGGTATCAACTTGCCGCAACCGGGGCCCTTATTTCCAATACAAACTCAGGAAATGAGGGTGATCATCAAAACACCTATCGCTACAAAGAAAACCAGGTTTCTGACTTTGCCTGGTTCACCTCCCCTGACCTGATAAAAATCTCAGACTCCCTCCTGCTCCCTTCCGGCAAACTGGTGCAGCTTCACAGTTTTTTCATGCCCTCGTCAGCAAAGACCTGGGAAAAAAGCATGGCATATATAAAGGATGCCCTCAGGCTCAGAAGCAAATGGCATGGAGATTTCCCCTATTCCAGGTTCATAGTTGTAGACGGTATACAGGGACAAGGCATTAAGACCATGGAATATCCGGGTATTGCCGTAATAAACCAGGTATTTAATGAACCAGACCTTGACCTGGCCATCAGTCATGCTGCCGGACAAATGTGGTTCAAAAACGTGGTTGCAACTGAGGAACGAAAAAATGTATGGTTGAATGAAGGCCTGGTTTCGTTTTATGATCACCGTTATGAAAAGCAGAAGTATGGCAACAAATTACAGGACCAGGGGTTTATGGCGAAGCAATTCCCTGCCGGCAAAGCGATCCCGATACTGGCAGGGCTCGAAAGCATTCACCGGAGCCAATCCATCCAATCACCATCAGATTCGTTGAAGCAGGGAAATTTCATTTTACTGACGCAGCATAAAACCGCCTGGGTTCTTGAGAAACTGGAAAAAGAGTTGGGTGCCCAAATGTTCGACAGTTCAGTTCAGGAATATTACCGGCAATACAGTTACCGGCATACTGCGCCTGAAGACCTTTTTAACAGCTTTAAGAAGATTTCAGGGAAACCACTTCCTGTCCTGAAAGGATTCAACGAACCTGTTACAGGAACCCTGTTAAAGAACAGGAAAATTAAGCCGGCTTTCCTTTTTGGCAACCAAAACTGGCAGGATACCCGATATGTTTCAATCGGACCATTACCCGGCTATAACCATTATGACGGGCTGATGGTCGGCGGCTTCATACACAACTACCAATTGCCATTGACAAGGTTCCGCTTTTTTGCTGCCCCACTTTATGGTACCAAAAGTAAAAACCTGAACGGACTGGCTAACTTATCCTGGAACTGGTATCCCTCAGACAGTGGCAGCGGACATACCCGGATATTCAGGCAAATTACACTGGGGCTTGACGTGGCAAGATTTACGCACAATGAATTTAAACTGGCACCAACCAGCCTTAACTTTCAGTTTAACAAAGTCGCACCATACCTTAGAATTGACCTGGCTAATAAAAATCAACTGTCAAAAAGGGAACGATATTTTCAGTACAAGTCCATTCTATTCCGTGAAGAATGGCTCGATTCGAGGTTGGAGATAAATGGCGGCGACACCATACTTGTGGATGGTATAAAATCCGTTTCAAGATCATTGCAACAAATAAAATTTGTATTTGCAGACCATCGCATACTCTATCCCTATGAATTGGAAGCTAAGCTGGAAAGCAGCACTGACTTCACCAGGCTGGCACTAACCGGGCAGTATTTTGCAAACTACCCAAACCGTGAAGGCGGCCTGAAAATCAGGTTATTCGCAGGTAAGTTTTTCACACATGGCAACAACAGTATTCAGAAACAATTTAAAAATGACAGGTTTTACCTGAACCTTACCGGAGCAAACGGTTACGAGGACTATACCTACAGCAATTATTTTGCGGGGAGAAATGAATTTACCGGCTGGAAAAGCCAGCAGATCATGATAAGGGATGGCGGGTTCAAGGTACGAACCGATCTTTCCAGTGAAAAGGTTGGCAAAACCGGTAACTGGCTTGCAGCGATCAACCTTTCCGCAGATATTCCTTCTTCCATCAATCCATTGAACAAACTTCCCATTAAGATTCCACTGAAGGTATTTGCGGACCTTGGCACTTTTGCCGAAGCCTGGGAGGAAGAAAATGAGTCATCAATAATACTGTTCAGTGCAGGGCTTCAACTGCCCCTTTTCAAAAATCTGGTGAACATCTATATCCCCGTAATAAACAGCAGCATATTCAGGGACTACAACCGATCAACACTGGGGGGAAAAAAATTCTGGAAAACAATATCTTTCAGTATCGATATCCAGCAGATCAGTGCAGGTAAACTGCTGTCAAAAGCCGGACTGTAAAAATGAATACCCCAAATGAAATAAAATATCTCTCCCGCGAACAGATAGATGAGAAAAAATGGGCGGCCTGCCTGGAGCAGTGTCAGAATGGGCTGGTCTATGGCTGCCATCATTACCTGGATGCGATGTGTTCTCATTGGGATGCACTGGTGTTGAACGATTACGAAGCCCTGATGCCCCTACCCTGGCGAAAAAAATGGGGGTTCAGGTACATCTACCAGCCTGCATTTATCCAGCAAACCGGAATCTTCAGCATCAACCAGCTATCTCCTGACCTGGTTGATGCTTTCCTGCATAATGCCAGGAAATACTTTTCCTTCGGAGAACTTAACCTGAATGTTGCCCCTGTAACATTCAGCAGCAAAAACAGGAATAACTATATCCTGGCACTGGACCAGCCATATTCCATAATATCCTCCAGTTACCACAATGACCTGAAGAAGAATTTGAAAGAAGCAAATAAAAACAGGTTACTGTTTACTGAAAATGTAAATCATTCTGACATACTCAGCCTGTATAAAAACCTGTACCAAAGCATCATGGGTTTTAAAGAATCCGATTATGAGCACATGGAAATATTGATCCGGTTCCTGGAAACACAGGGCCGGGTGGTCATTCGCGGGGTATTCCATGAACAGGAAATGATCAGCGGGGCTGTCTGCCTGAAAGATGCCAGGCGATTGTATTTACTGGTTTCAGCCACAAATGAGAGAGGAAGGAAATTGTCGGCCAACCATTTCCTTATAGACTCACTGGTTAAGGAATTCAGTGAAACCAAACTGGTGCTTGATTTTGAAGGTTCCGACCAACCGGGTATTGCCCATTTCTATAAAAACTTCGGGGCTGAGAACCATCCTTACTATTTTATTTTATGGAACAGTCTGCCCTGGCCGGTAAAATACTTTAAAGCCCAACCGGCACACGACTGAAAAAATACAGCCCGGAATCAAATCCTGTTCTCCGGATAAACTGAAATCCATGAGCCCGGATGATATCAATGACATGCTCACAGCCTTCATGAATCTCTGCCACAATGTATTTCACCTCGAACAGCCAGCTGGTGTCTGAGTCCAGCAGAAATTTTTCGCTGCCCTCAATATCAATTTTAAGCAGGTCTATGGAACTGAGTCGATATTGCGCCATTAATGTCGGCATGGAAATCTGGTTCACTTTTATTTCGCCGCGATCATCCACCACTGAGTTGTAGGCATACCTTGACCTGCGAATGGAGGCATTTCCGTCACTGTTGCCGATTGCAGCCCAAACCGGTGTGCAGCCGGGCAGGTTATGGGTATTTTGTTGCAGTAGTTCAAAATTAGCGGGATCCGGTTCAACTCCCAGAATTGCAGCTGCAGGAAACAACCCGGCCCACCACTGGATTGTCATCCCGATATTTGATCCAAGATCAACGATGTTGACAACTTTTCCTATATCTACCGGTAATGCATAGTTGCGACGCCAGAACACCTCATAAAACATATCAATATCACCGGAGTAGTTCCTCAAAACAATATCTGCAGGCCCTGCAGGGAGATTCAGGAGGTAGGTTGCTGATAGGGATTTATCGACAGTATCACTGTTCCGGTTATGCGAATACATTTTTGTCCTGTACAGGAGGGAAAAAAACGAAGGGATGCCGGCAGATATTTTTGCACAGAAAAAAAGCTTGTCTAAAAGATCAGGTAGTTTCATAGGCCCATTTCCCGTTCTTCCAGCAATTTTTCAGCTATCAGCAGGTCCAGCGGCCGGGTAATTTTTATATTACTGCTTTCCCCTTCCACCAGGTGGATCTTAACGCCCAGTTTCTCAACCACACTTGCTTCATCTGTAAAGGATTCATGATAATCCTGTTCAAATGCCGTTTTAATGATGTCTGAATAAAAGGTCTGCGGTGTCTGGATAAGATGGATTTTATTCCGGTCCACCTGCTGGTTTCCATCCAGGGTTTCTATTCTGACTGAATCGACTGCCCTGGTAGCCGGGATGGCATTCCCTTTATCAACGGCAGCGTTAAAACACCTTCGTATGAGCCCGGGTGTAAGCAGGCAACGTACCCCATCGTGCACAAATACAATTGAATGCCTCTGTATGTGCCTGAGTCCGTTCCTTACGGAATGAAACCTTGTTTCACCGCCAACAGTCATCCAAATCCGGTCGGGATCATAGGTGGATCGTAAAATGGCTTTACCGGTTTCCAGATGCTGCTCAGGCAATACCAGGATGACCTGCATATCCTCAAAGGAATCCAGGAAGGCTGTAAGGCTGTACCACAATACCGGTTTATCCCTTAATAAAAGGAATTGTTTGGGAATGGTTGTACCCATTCTCAGACCAGATCCACCCGCCACTACAACAGCATATTTTTCCATACTCAATTTTCGAAATGCGTAATTTGCAAATATGGGCAAAATTAGGCACTATGCTTATTCGGTTCTCCTGGTATTGCTGATTTCCTGTGCTGGCAGGGAAGAACCTGCCGACAGGGTACTGTACATCAGGGAAATGGGAGACCTGGCCACCACTGAATATACCGTTACCAAAATTGTAAAAGCCAACGACAATAAAACCTGGTACAAACCGGGTGACCGTAAAATTCTTATATCTGTTGAAGCGGTGCTGAAATCAGGGATTGACCTTACCAGCGTGAAAAAAGAAGACATAAAAATTGACGGGAAAAATATCAGTCTTCGGCTCCCCCCGCCAAAACTCATTTCAATTAATATTCCCCCCGAAAAAATCAAGGTTGAATTCGAAGAAATCGGGATTTTCCGTACTGGTTTCGACAACGCGGAAAGGGATGCTTTGCTGGCACAGGCAGAACAACAGATCAGGAACAGTATCAATGAAATCGGTATTTTGAGGACTACGGAAAATAATACCAGGCAGTTTCTGACCCGGTTCCTTCAGCAGTCAGGATTTGAACAGATCAGCATCAGTTTTGATAAGGATTCACCAGCCAAACAAAATCTCCGATGATAAAAAACATCCGTCAGTTACTTGTTGGTCTGGTCATACTTGCGGGCGGGTATTTCCTGGCTGTATCATTCAACCTGCTGCCATCCTTCAGTAAAATTTTCAGTGCTGCACCGGTCATCATCGATGATACACCCATTCTGATCAAAGAAGTGAGGCAAATCAGTGAAATGGTATCCATCACCTCCTTTGATGAAGTGGTAGTCAGTTCCCACAAGCCAGCTCCCGCAGGATCGGCCCGCCAGTTGATTGAACTGGTGAGTCCGGCTCCATTGTATTCCCTCGACAGACTGGTTCTGGTGATCAAAGGGAAAATAATGGTGGGAACCGATCTCGCGCAACTCAGTAACCGGCAGGTCTATATCCAGGGTGATTCAGTATCCATGCAGATTCCACCTGCACGTATCCTGGACATCATTGTAAATCCATCCGACACGGAAACCTTTATTGAAAAAGGAGACTGGAGCCCTGCCGAGGTGAATGAACTGAAGATGAATGCAAGGGAAAAACTGCGCGCACGCGCGATTGAAAAAGGATTGCTAAAGAAAGCGGACGAACAGTCCCTACTGGTAATCAGTAATTTCCTGCGGATGCTGGGTTACAAAAAAATCAGGGTGGTTACGGCCCCATGACCTGAAATCATCAGGACAAAAGTTGTTTACACTCCGTCAAAAGCCTTTCCTTATTGATGGCTGCAGTTCCAACTTCTTCGCAAACCAATCCCCCTGCAATATTCGCCATACGTGAAAACAAGGCGGTATCTCCTGTTGCTGCGAATACCAAAGATGCCACAGCAATTACAGTATCCCCGGCACCGGAAACATCTGCGATGTTTCTTATGTGTGATGGTATGATTTCTGCACGTTCATCATCCTGGTAGAAAACCCCCTTTTCTGATAGTGTAATAAATGAAACGCGGTGACCAAGTTCTTCTTTCAGGAGCCGGTGTACATTTTTCAATTTGTCGAGGGAAACCCCATCGAGTGAAATGTTCAATCCTTCTTTTACCTCTTTCAGGTTGGGTTTAAAAATATCCACGCCTCTATAACTGAAAAAGTTTTTCTTTTTAGGATCCACCGTGGTTATAACCCCATGCTCTTTGCACAACGCGATGACTTTATTGATAAGGCCCTGCGTCAGGACCCCCTTATTGTAGTCTTCAAAGACCAGAACAGCGGGCTTTTCAGCAAGGATATAATCTCTTATGCGATCAATCAATGCAGCTTCTTCAATCTCCCCCAGGTCAGCAGTTGTTTCACTGTCGAGCCGCATCATTTGCTGGTTTCTGCTGATGACCCTGACCTTATTGGTTGTTTTGCGTTCATGGCTGAAAATGATATAGGAAGTATCGACCCCACTGTCGGTAAGTAACTGATCCAGCGCCCTGCCTTCCTCATCTTCTCCCATGACCGAAAAAATATTCACCCTGGCACCCAATGCCACCAGGTTAAGGGCAACATTACCTGCACCGCCAATTCTTAATTCTCGTTTATCCAGTGCGACAACCGGCACCGGCGCCTCCGGTGAAATGCGGTCCACATGCCCCCACCAGTAGGTATCGAGCATTACATCGCCCACAACGCCTACTTTGATACTGGAAAAAGAATCAAATAATTTATCGAAGTCCATTACACTTTTGTTGTTTGTGTTGTGTTGTTCTTAACGCTCCCCTTCATTCCTTCCCTTCCTGCTCGCCACTGCGATATAGTAAATCGGAATTCCGATCAGCACGATGAGCAGGCCGAATGATGCAAATTTCGGTTTATATAACAACAATGCAATACACATGGCAGTTGCCAGTATGATATACAATGCAGGAAGGATTGGATAACCAAATGCCTTATATGGTCTTGGCATGTCGGGACGGGTTGCCCTCAGCCTGAAGATGCCGGCAATGGTGAGGATATAAAAAATCAACACAACAAAAACCACATAATCCAGCAGGTCGCCGTATTTTCCGCTTAAACAAAGTATACAGGCCCAGAGGCACTGTACCCATAGACCTTTGGAAGGAACGCCCTGCTGGTTCAATTGTCCAACCTGCCTGAAGAAGAGTCCATCCTTAGCCATTGTATAATACACCCTGGCACCTGCCAGGATCAGTCCGTTGTTACAACCAAATGTGGAGATCATGATCATAATGGCAATCACGATGGTTCCGGCATTGCCGAAAATATACTGGGAGGCGGCTACCGCAACGCGGTCATTCTCAGCAAAGGCCATTTCATTCATGGGAAGGACAGCCGTATACATCAGGTTGGCCGAAACATAAATAATGGTAACAATCAGTGTTCCCAGGAAAAGGCTCAGTCCAATATTCTTTTCAGGCCGCTTGATCTCTCCTGCGATAAAAGTTACATTGTTCCAGGCATCACTGCTGAAAATGGATCCGACCATGGCAGCGGCGATAGCGCCGATGATGGCAAACATGGATGGGTAGGAAGTTTTGGCTATTGCTTCGCCAACAAATACGAGATCGTTCCCTCCCTCTGTGCGCGACAATTTACCAAAGTTCCAGGCATCGGTCCAGTTGGCCTCCCATACCCCTGCTTTGGCTCCGATCAGAAATCCAAATATGATCAATCCGAATAAGGCCAGGAGTTTGGCCATCGTAAAGGTTGTCTGGATGATCTTTCCTTCCTTAACACCACGGGTATTCACGTATGTCAGCAGGATCACCAGCAGAATCGACACCAACTGGGCTGCCGATAACTGGAAATAAGCCAGGTCGATCAGCATATTGGTTTCACTTAGTGCCGGAAAAATATAGGCCGCAAACTTTGAGAAAGCCACTCCCACAGCCGCGATGGTTCCGGTTTGAATAACGGCAAAAAAGCTCCAGCCGTACAGGAAACCAACCAGGGGATTATAAGCTTCTTTCAGGTAAACATACTGCCCTCCGGCTTTTGGGTACATAGCACTTAATTCACCATAGCTGAGTGCAGCCGTAAGTGTCATAAAGCCGGTCAGCAACCAGACGAATACCAGCCAGCCAGCGCTGCCAACATTTCGGGTGATATCCGCCGATACAATGAAAATTCCGGAACCAATCATCGAACCGGCCACAATCATCGTGGCATCCAGTAATCCAAGGGTGGGTTTAAATCCAGAAGCAGTTTGACTCATATGCAGTTGTTAGGTAGGGAAGATAGAAAAAAAGTGAATAGGGCAATAGGTGAAAAAGTGAAAAGGTGAATGGGGCAATGGGGTTACCAGTATAGAGAAAGCCACCCGGTTGGGATGGCTTTCTCTCAAAATCGTTTAAAATCCTGTCTCACCTCTTCACTCATTGACATATTGACTCATTCACTTATTGACCTTTTCACTTCTTCTTATATTCCGCATTCAATCCTTCAATCAGCTGATCGGTAATATTGTAGACGGTATCCTTGTAAAACATCAGTTCAGGCTCGTAGGACATAATATAGGAATAGCCTTTAGACTTGTTGAACTCTTTCAGGTACCCTTCAATTTTATTCTTGATATTCTTCTTATAATCCATTTTCAGGTTCTCCAGCTGCTGCTCCAGGGTCAATCGACGCTGCTGGTAATTCTGCTGCATCTGCGCATACTCACGTTGAACCGCATCAGCTTCCGACTGGCTCATGGACGCTCCCTTTTGCTGCCACTCACTGATCTTTTTCTGGTAAGAACGTTCCAGTGAAGAGAGTTCCTTATTCATCGACTCTTCTTTCACTTTCAATTCTGCCAATGCATCCTTGAAGAACTCGTATTTGTTTTGCAGTGAATCGATATCAAAATAAGCTATTGTAAATTCATTAGCTTCAGTGGTTTTACCAGTTTCAGCCTGAACAGAATTCGTTTGTTTGCTACCGTTTGAGAATTGCTTATACAGCAGGAAACCGCTTGTCAGGGTCGCTATCAAACTCAAAACCAGGGGAAGTTGCTTCATGAAATATTGTTTGTTACCGGCAAATTAAGGGGTTTCCACAGAATGCAGAAAACCGCCGTGAAATTCTTTGGAAATTTAACTAAAAGAAAGGTGTCTGACGTACGTCAGACACCTTAATTAAGCGTCTGACGTACGTCAGACGCATTATAAAAATTACTCTTCTTCGTCGAAATTCATGGCTTCGCGGGTAGTCTGGAGCAATTCATATTCTTCCTTGCTACCTACGATCATGTTCTCGAAATCGCGCAGACCTGTACCAGCCGGGATCTGGTGACCTGTGATGACGTTCTCTTTCAAGCCCATCATATCATCGGTCTTACCATTGATGGCAGCGGTGCTCAGAACCTTTGTTGTTTCCTGGAAGGAAGCAGCAGAAATCCAGCTCTGTACACCCAGGGATGCCTTGGTAATACCCAGCAGCAGCGGATGTGAAGTCGCGGACTCAGCATCACGGTACTCTACCAGTTTTTTATCAGAACGACGCAGAATAGAGTTCTCTTCACGAAGTTCACGCAGGTTCACAATCTGCCCGGCACGCATCCTGGAGCTTTCGCCCGGATCAGTTACCACCTTCTTGTCGAAGATCCAATCGTTCTCTTCAATGAAATCAAACTTATCTACAGTATCGTCTTCCAGGAACTTGGTATCTCCCGGATCAACGATGGAAACCTTCTTCATCATCTGGCGAACGATCACTTCAATATGTTTGTCGTTGATACGTACACCCTGCAAACGATACACTTCCTGGATTTCATTCACCACATATTCCTGAACAGCGAACGGTCCTTTAATGGAGAGGATATCACTTGGTGCGATCTGTCCGTCCGACAATGCCACACCCGCTTTTACAAAGTCGCCATCCTGGGCCAGGATCTGGCGAGTCAGCGGCACCAGGTATTTCTTGGTAACACCATCGCGGGCTTCCACAATCATTTCGCGGTTACCACGTTTGATGGCACCGAATGCAACCACACCGTCAATTTCAGAAACGATGGCAGGGTTACCCGGGTTACGAGCTTCGAACAATTCCGTTACACGAGGCAAACCACCGGTGATATCCCGGAGCTTTCCAAGTACACGCGGAATCTTCACTACCACCTGTCCGGCCTTCACCACATCACCCTCTTCCATGATGATATGTGAGCCTACCGGTAGGTTATATGATTTGATTTCTTTTCCTTCTACCAGGATCGCAGGAAGCTTGGTCTTGTCTTTGGATTCAATTACCACTTTCTCACGGTGACCAGTTTGCTCATCTGCTTCCTCCCTGTAGGTAAAGCCTTCCAGGACGTGTTCAAACTTGATGGTACCAGGAATTTCGGCGATGATAACGTTGTTGTAAGGGTCCCAGGTACAGATCACATCTCCCTTCTTCACTTTCTGGCCGTCTTTTACCGCCAGGGTAGCACCGTAAGGGATGTTCACCACATTCAGGAGGCGGTCGTTCTCCACATCCATGTTCCTGATTTCACCGGTACGACCGATTACCACCTGAACCTTTTCACCTTCCTGGTTTTCGATACCAACCGTACGCAGACCATCGAACTGCATGGTTCCGTCGAACTTGGCCAGCAGGCTTGATTCTACTGAAGCAGAACCAGCCACACCACCCACGTGGAAGGTACGCAGGGTAAGCTGTGTACCAGGTTCACCGATCGACTGGGCAGCGATGATACCCACCGCATCGCCTTTCTGTGCGGTATAACCTGTTGCCAGGTTTTTACCATAACACTTCACACATACACCACGCTTGCTTTCGCAGGTGAGTACAGAACGGATCTCAACGGTTTCAATTCCGGATTCTTCAATGCGCTGGGCTGTGTCTGAGGTGATTT
Organism: Flavihumibacter stibioxidans; assembly: GCF_014332695.1. Taxonomy (GTDB): domain Bacteria; phylum Bacteroidota; class Bacteroidia; order Chitinophagales; family Chitinophagaceae; genus Flavihumibacter; species Flavihumibacter stibioxidans. The sequence goes on from NZ_MBUA01000001.1 coordinate 963,825, forward strand.
CTTCACCTGCGGTAACAATCAGTTCATCGTTCAGCGGATCATAAATATTATGGAGGGAATTTCTTCCTTCAATGCGGTCTTTCAGCGGCTCGATAATGTCTTCATTATCTTTCAGTGCCGTTGTTGCAATACCACGCAGGGTACCACAATCTTCTTCTGTGATCACCACATCCTGCGCCACGTCTACCAGACGACGGGTAAGGTAACCGGCATCCGCTGTTTTAAGGGCGGTATCGGCCAGACCTTTACGGGCACCGTGCGTAGAGATGAAGTAATCCAATACGTTCAATCCTCCTTTGAAGTTGGAGAGGATCGGGTTTTCGATGATCTCGGAACCGGTAGATCCACTCTTTCGCGGCTTGGCCATCAGACCCCTGATACCGGCCAGCTGCTTAACCTGCTGCTTGGAACCACGGGCACCTGAATCCAGCATCATGTACACAGAGTTGAAGCCCTGCTTGTCATTCTGCATTTCGCGGATAAGGGTCTCCGTGATACGTGTATCCACCCTTGACCAGATGTCAACGATCTGGTTGTATCGTTCGTTATTGGTGATCAGACCCATGTTGTAGTTATCCCACACTTCATCCACTTCACCCTTGGCCATATCAAGCAATTGCCCTTTAACTTCCGGGATGATCAGATCCTGCGGGTTGAACGACAAGCCGCCACGGAAAGCCATACGGAATCCGAGGGTCTTGATATCGTCGAGGAATTTAGCAGTCTTCGGAACGTTCGTGATCTTGATGATGTCACCAATGATATCACGAAGGCTCTTCTTGGTGAGGAGAGCATTCACAAATCCAACCTCATAAGGTACATGCTGGTTAAACAGTACGCGACCTACAGTGGTTTCGATCAGCTTTTTCTCCAGTACACCTTCTTTGCTTCGCACATTGGTTTTCACCTTGATGGGCGCATGCAGGTCGATCCTGTCTTCATTATAGGCAATGATCACTTCCTCGGGAGAATAGAAGGACATGCCCTCGCCACGAACTTTTTCTGTTTCAGTGGATTTCTTACCCTTGGTGATATAATACAGACCGAGTACCATGTCCTGTGAAGGCAGGGTGATCGGCGTACCGTTCTGCGGGTTAAGGATGTTGTGTGAAGACAGCATTAATAACTGTGCTTCCAGTACCGCGGCATTGCTCAGGGGTACGTGAACCGCCATCTGGTCACCGTCAAAGTCGGCGTTGAAGGCCGTAGTAACCAGTGGGTGTAACTGAATCGCTTTTCCTTCGATCAGTTTGGGCTGGAAGGCCTGTATAGACAAACGGTGCAGCGTTGGGGCACGGTTCAGCATTACCGGGTGACCTTTCAGAATATTTTCGAGAATATCCCAGATAACGGGTTCTTTTTTATCCACCAGTTTACGGGCACTCTTCACAGTTTTTACAATACCTCTTTCGATCAGCTTGCGGATAATAAACGGCTTGAACAATTCAGCCGCCATATCTTTCGGCAGACCACATTCGTGCATTTTCAGTTCGGGACCTACCACGATTACGGAACGACCAGAATAGTCAACCCGCTTACCGAGGAGGTTCTGACGGAAACGTCCCTGCTTTCCTTTCAACACATCTGAAAGTGATTTCAGCGCGCGGCCACCTTCAGCTTTCACCGCGTTGGATTTACGGCTGTTGTCGAACAGTGAATCGATCGCTTCCTGCAGCATCCGCTTTTCGTTACGCAGGATCACCTCAGGAGCTTTGATCTCCAGCAGGCGCTTCAGACGATTGTTACGGATTATCACCCTGCGGTAAAGGTCGTTCAGGTCAGAAGACGCGAAACGGCCACCATCCAGGGGAACCAGCGGACGCAGTTCAGGCGGAATAACGGGAATATATTGCATAACCATCCATTCCGGACGGTTGGTGATACGACTATTGGCATCGCGGAAAGCTTCCACCACACTCAGACGCTTCAGGGCATCGGCTTTACGCTGCTGTGAAGTTTCAGTCGCGGCAGCATTGCGCAGGTCATAGCTCAACTGGTCAAGGTCAATGCGCGCCAGGAGGTCATGAACCGCTTCAGCACCCATCTTCGCGATGAACTTGTTGGGATCTTCATCAGGCAGGTACTGGTTATCTTTTGGCAGGGTTTCCAGCATATCGAGGTATTCCTCTTCTGTCAGGAGATCACCCACATTCTGTCCCTTGTCGGCACGGATACCAGGCTGGATTACCACAAATCTTTCGTAATAAACAATGCTCTCCAGTTTCTTGGAGCTCATGCCCAGCAGGTAACCGATTTTGTTGGGAAGGCTCTTGAAATACCAGATGTGCACCACAGGCACCACCAACTTGATGTGGCCCATGCGCTCACGGCGAACCTTCTTCTCGGTAACCTCAACACCACAACGGTCACACACGATACCCTTGTAACGGATGCGCTTGTACTTGCCACAGGCGCATTCGTAATCCTTCACTGGTCCGAAGATCCTTTCACAGAAAAGACCGTCGCGCTCCGGCTTGTAGGTACGATAGTTAATGGTTTCAGGCTTCAACACTTCACCGTAACTTTTTTCCAGAATGGAATCGGGTGAAGCCAGTCCAATCGTGATTTTGGAAAAACTGGACTTGGGACGATTTTCTTTTTTGATAGCCATAGATATACTGCAGATTGTGTTTTATGGATCCTACCCCGCTGGTTCAGAAGGTTTTACATACAAATTCCTGTTCGTTAACCACTCCTCTGGAGTGCCAACGAAACAGGCTGAAAATCAATTCTTTATATGAAATACACCTATCTTTCCCAACTTAAATAGTGGGCAAAGGTAATAAAAGGAAAGCATTGTAAAAAATTGAAAGAGTTGAAAACCATCAATTTTCATCCCTACTGCAGATTCTGATTGTTAAAAGAATACAAAAAAATAATCTCCAAGGCATTGAATACATAGAATATTTTTTTCATATTGTGGGCCAATACATTTACCATTGGCTCCTGTAACCCTGAAAAAACCAGCTACCCGGGTAGTATGGTTATTGCTGTTTATTGTAATACCAGGCTTATTTTCTGGTATTTTGGCGCAGGCGCCTGCCACCGTCATACGGGTGGACAATGCGAACAGACAGGATCCTGATACGCTCAGTATTTGCATCAACGGATCCCTCAACTTTGCTGACGGATCATTCGGAACACCCATAAAATGGAGCTGGACTTTCAGTAACGGCTCACCGGCAAGCTCAACGGTCAGACACCCGGGCCAGGTAAGATTTAGTGTTGCAGGCATTCAAAAAGTCAGCCTGGTCAGCGAAAACCTCGACGGGAAAGACACAGCCTTTTTTTATGTGGATGTAAAGAACATCAAACCAGTACCGGATTTCAGCTTCTCCCCCAATAATAATTGTGGCAACATACCGGTAAAATTCTCCAACTCCAGCAGCGGGGCTAGCAGATACTTATGGAGATTCGGTGATGAAGACACTTCCATCCAGAAGGACCCATCCCACCAATACCTTTCTCTCACCGGATCCGGGACAGTGACTGTTCAGGCCAAACTGATTGCCTACAATCAATATGGTTGCAGTGACTCTGTGCAGAAACCGGTAACCGTACTGAAAGTGCCGGATGCGTCCCTGGTGTCCACCGATCTCGACGTGCAACTGGTCACCTTTAGTGGAAGACCCACTTTTAAGAAGTGTTCGAATGAGGAAAATTATGTGTTTCATTTTAAAAACGGTTCCAACACCAATGCATCCATTACCCGCTGGGAAATTGACTGGGGAGATGGTTCGCCCAAATATGCAGGAACCACACTTCCCGATACCAGCCATCCCTTCAAACTGGGAAATACGGTGATGACTGTTTCCGCATTTGGAGCAGACGGCTGCATTGGCATAAAAAAATACAATGTGTTTTTGGGAACCAACCCGGCAGGCGGCATTGGATCACCCGGAAATACCACCATCTGCGGCCCCCAGACACTTAGTTTTCCCATCACGGGAACCAGCAATAACCCACCCGGCACCCAATACCAGATTGTGTTTAATGATGGCAGTCCCACCTGGCTTCAAACCCATCCGGCACCGGGACAGATCGACCATGAGTTTGTGGTGGGGTCCTGTGGCGTAAGCAGCAGTAACGGATCCAATATTTTTCAGAACTCCTTTAAAGTTACCCTTGACATTATCAATCCCTGCGGTATAAGCAGCAGTACAGTTACACCAATATATGTATCAGCCAAACCACAACCGCTGATCGGCATCAGCCCCGATTCGATAGTGTGTGTTAACTCCACTGCCACCATTTCTGACATCAGTCGTCTCGGAAACTTTATCACGGTGTCGGGTGCCAATTCAACCTGTGAAACAAACTCTGGTACTGCCTGGAAAGTTTATCCCGCCACCGGCTGGACCACAGCCTCAGGCAAATTGGGCTCACATAATAATAGCCTGAACAATTACAGGCTCTGGAACAACGGATCTTCAAACCTGGGACTCCGTTTCACGGTACCGGGAAATTATACGGTAACACTTTATAAAGCCAATGAATGCGGCGTTGATTCCATTACCCGCATCATTTGTGTGAGGGAACAGCCAAAAGCAAGTTTCACGCTCAACAAAACAGAAGGCTGCGGCCCCCTGCCTGTGGCTGCCGCTAATACCAGCCCGCTCCCCTTGTGCGGTGAAAATATTTTCACCTGGGAAATCACCAGGCTTGATCCTGAAAATTGTGATCCAGCCGGCGGAACTGGTTATACCTATACCAACGGTACCAGTAAAGAATCACTCAACCCGTCGTGGAATTTTAGTTTGCCTGGAAAATACCTTGTCAGGTTAAGGGTACAGGCTGCCGGTAACAGCGCCGCGAGTTGCAGTCCGGATGAATTTACCGATACCGTTACCATCAAAGCCAAACCAAAACTGGGTATCAGTGCACCGGCCACCATTTGTGTTGGCCAAACCATTCAACCAACTGTAAGCACCATCTCCTGTTACGGGAATAGTGTTGCAGGATATGAATGGACTTTTACCGGTGGATTGCCCGCCACTGCAGGTACGGTGGTTCCCGGCGACATCCGCTATAGCACTGCCGGCACCTATTCCATTGCACTCAAAGCAGCCAATGAATGTGGCAGTTCAACGGTAAATACTCCCGTGCAGGTAGTGGCCCTTCCTGCCGCCAGCGCAGGCAAGGATTTAACCGTCTGCAGCGGAGACCAGGTTACTCTTGGATCTCCGGCAATTTCGGGCTACAGCTACCTATGGCAACCGGCAACCGGACTTTCCGGTCCTGTAGCAGCACAACCGGTTTTTTCAGTAGCTAACAATACCGGCACCAACAAAGAATACCAATTGGTCCTGACGGTTAAAGCCGGCTCAGGCGCCAATGCCTGCGCCAACTCCGATACGGTGAATATAACGGTGAAACCAGCGCCGGCTGTGGTGGTTATACCAACTTCGGCAACTGTTTGTGTGGGAGACAGTGTACTGCTGCAATCATCCGGAGCCAAAAGTTATTCCTGGTCACCTTCACCCGGACTAAACCTGGCTTCCGGCGACTCCGTTTGGGCAGGACCATCCACCACCACCACTTACACCGTCACCGGAACGGATACCTCCGGATGCAGATCTTCGGCAACGGCAACGATTACCGTTAAACCGCTTCCACCTGCAGATGCAGGAAATAACCTGGCTTTATGCCTGGTAAATGAAAACATTATCCTAACCGGGGGCATCATACCCGGAGGCGTGTGGATAGGTACCGGCATCAGTGCCGGAAGTGGGGGGTATAATTTTAATCCCTTCCTGGCTGGTATTGGAAACCACAAAGCATACTATACAGTAACCCAGAATGGTTGCACCGCTACCGACTCTACCCTGATTTCAGTATCCGGCCAGGAAGAAGCCAAAGCCGGTGCGGACCAAACCGTTTGCCAGAACAGCGGCGCAATTCAGTTGTCGGGTTTACCCTCCGGAGGCAGCTGGTCGGGTTCCGGACTGGTTACCGGATCGGGACTATTCACACCCGCGCAGGCAGGGGTGTTCACGCTGAAATATAGCTATGGCGCGGGATCCTGCCAGGTAACAGACGAGTTGGTGATAACAGTCTTACCCGGCATAGAAAATAATATCATCCGGAACAGGCAGGATATCTGCGTTGGCAGTACGCCGCAATTGCTGACGGGTTCTGTACCTACAGGGGGAGACAGCTCGAAAATATTCCAGTGGCAGATCAGCCAGGACAGCATAACCTGGACCAATATTATTGGGGCATCAGGGAAAGATTACCAGCCGGAAGCGCTTACTGGTCTCCGTTACTTCCGCCGCCTGGTAAGTTCTACATTGTGCAATGGCCTGCAGGTGAGCACCAGCAACATTATTGATATTGTTCCACATGGCGATGCCATTGCCTCCTTTTCTGCTGCAAAGAATATCAGTTGCTCACCCTTTCAGATAGACCAGTCCATCATAACAACCGACATACAGCCCGATCTCAATGGAAGCTATTGGTGGTTTGTCAATAACAATCCGCTTAATACCAATTCCAGTCCGGTTTTCCCGGGCTACACCATCAACGCAAACAACGACTCTGTCAGCATTTCTTTGGTGGTGCGGAGCCAGTGGGGCTGTGCTTCAGATACTACCACGGCAAAATTCGTTACAATTGCAGGGACCACGGCATCATTTACCAAAGACAGTTCGGAGGGATGTGCACCCATCTCCATTCGATTTACCAATACTTCCAGCCGTCTGGATGGAGTTCAGTTCAACTGGGACTTCGGTGACGGCCAGACTTCAGATTCAGCGCAACCGGATGCAATATTGTACCGTGGCAGCCAGTTCGGCAATGATACCACCTACGTGATTTCACTCAGTGTTTCCAATGGTTGTGAAACTTCTGTTTACAAAGATTCTGTGCAGGTAAGGCCCCTGCCCAAAGCCATATTCGGAATTGATACCACTGCAGGCTGCTCCCCTTTTAAACTTCGCATAAATAACACGTCAAAAGGCGGCTCTGCCACCTATTACTGGGACTTTGGGGATGGCAATACTATGACAACCACAAATAAAGGAGTCATGGAACATGTCTATACCAGTGGAACCGTGGATACCTTCACCATTAAAATGCGGATGGTAACCGAATGCGGGGAAGACAGCCTGGCATATAACATTGTGGTCTCACCGAACCAGATACAGCCCCAGGTGGCAGTCAATGGCAACCAGTTATACGGTTGTACTCCCCATACAGTAACCATCATCAACACTACTCCCGGCGCATCAAGATTTGAATGGAATTTTGATGACGGTTCTCCATTGCTGGTCAGCGATGAAATACCGCAGACGCTTACCCATACCTATACCGATACGGGTACTTTTAATATTTCAGTGAGAATGACCAATGGATGCAGTGACACCGTGATCTACCGACAAGTCATCGTATTACCCGGACCAACCGCGGGATTTGAACCCATTACCCGTCCTTATTGCGAAAGGGATTCTGTTCGCTTCACCAATACCAGCAAACAGGCTGATGCTTACCTCTGGAATTTCGGTGACGGCAAAACCAGCATTCTGGCATCACCCGTGCACCGTTACGAGCAGCCGGGAAAATATTGGGTGATCCTGGTCGCATACAACAGCAACCCTTTCGGCAACAGGTGCAGTGATACCATCAGACAGGAGATCGAAGTGCTGGCTAATCCGGTCGCCTCCATCCTTACGAATGCGGGTACGCTCAATTGTGCACCCTTTACCCTAAACGCCACCACCAATCCGGCCGGCGCCCTGAATGCCAACTGGTATTTTGATGACCCGAACGACCCCACACCCGCAGTAGGCTTCACCGCCAGTCATACCTTTACCAAAGGGGGAACCTACCGCATCAAGCTGTTAGTGTACAATGCAGCGGGCTGTGTTGATTCCTCCTTTACATTGATAAGAGTTCAATATTCACCCGAAACAGGGTTCAACCCGCTGAATACCATCACATGCAGCACTGATTCAACCATCAGTTTCACGAATACTACCACTTATGAAGGCACAGACCTCACCGGTTTCAGGTGGCTGATAGACAGTATACCGGTTAACACTAACCGAAATTTGAATTACCGGTTCAGACTACCCCAGGGAGAACTACTGCCTAAAACCTATGCGGTAACGTTAATCAGCACCAGCAGCATTGGCTGTGCAGATACAAGTTATGGTTCGGTTCGAATGAACCCCACGCCGGTGGCATCTTTTTCCATTCAGAATGACAGGAGTTGTGTTCCCTTTGCACCTGCCATCACTAATAATTCGCAATTCGCGGATGATTTCCGCTGGTACCTCGATGACAGCCTGGTTTCTGCCGACCGAACGCCCGGAAACATTCAACTGCTGCGCGCAAACAGCAACTACCGATTACGCCTGATCGCTTCCAACAGGTATGGGTGCGATCCTGATACCATGGAACAGGTCATTACAACGGCTCCCAAACCTGTTGCGGGCTTTGCGCTCTCAGACTCCCTGGGCTGCACGGGCGTACTTGATGTGCGCATGACCAACAATTCGGTTGGGGCTTCGCGTTATGAGTGGCAATTCGGGGACCAGACACCGTCGGTAAATACGCAGAATGTTCGTCATTTCTATGGCCAGAGCGGGGAATATGATGTGTTGCTGATAGCGGATAATGGTATCTGTCGCGATACGGCAACAAAGATCATCAGGGTAGGCATCAAACCAATTGCAGCATTTGAAGTGGATACGGCACAAGGCTGTAAACTCCTGACGGTAAACTTCCGCAACCTGTCAACCAATGCCACTGCCTATATGTGGGATTTTGACGATGGTAATTTCAGTGGTTCGGAGAACCCGGTACATAGTTTTGGTTTTATCAATTCGCCGTATACCATCCGCATGATTGCGAGGGGAACCTATGGTTGCGAGGACACTGCAGTAAGGCTGAACTATATCACAGTGAAAACGGCGCCAACCGCTTCATTCCGTGTATTGCCATCCCCCGTAATTGAGATACCGGATTATACCTTTGAATTCCTGGATCAGAGCACTGACCTGAAATCACCGGATTACAAGTGGTATTTCGGCGACCAGGCCGGAGTGGGATCAACAATTCCGAGTCCAACCTATACCTATAAGGATACTGGTATTTACCAGGTAAAAATGATTGTAATAAACAAGGATGATTTCTGTTCCGACACTGCCAGCCTGAATGTTCAGATAATGGGTATTCCAGGTTGGCTGCAGGTGCCCAATGCTTTCCAGCCCGGAAGCGCAAGAACAGAACTGAACCGGTTTATACCGAAGGGAACAGGATTGAAAGAGTACCGTCTCCAGATCTATAATGCCTGGGGTGAACTCGTTTTTGAAACCAATAAACTGGATGATAAAGGCCGGCCGGTTGAAAGCTGGGACGGAAACTACAAAGGACAGGGGGTGCAGCAGGATGTATTTACCTGGCGTATTGTTGCCCGCTTCCTTAATGGCACCGAATGGAAAGGCATGCGATATCCTGGAAACGACCAATATAAGAGAGTAGGAACCATTACAGTTATTAAATGACGGTCGTCATGAAAAAGATTTTATTGATTGCAACCATCGTGTTGTCAGGTTATCATTTGTGTGCGCAGGACCACCTGTATTCGCAGTTCCTGAATTCGCCGTTGTACCTCAACCCCGCGCTTACAGGAACGGCTGAAAATGACCTGAGATTTGGGGCAGCATACCGGCGGCAGTGGGCTTCCGTACCCTCAGGCATGCAGTACTACAGTGTATTCGCGGATAAATACATACCTGTTTTCAAAGGTGGATTCGGGATGATGTTTACCGGGTCACATGAAGGATACCTCCACAAACAAAATGTGTCGGCCATGTATTCTTATGGGTTTGGGGGGGAAGATTACCTGATTTCTGCAGGGATCCAGGGCGGTTTCAGCAGTCGTGCCGTGCGTTGGGAAAAGCTCTATTTCTCTGACATGATCAATGACCAGGGCGTCATTCCGGGAGCCCGTTCCCAGGCTGAACTGCCCATTAATAACAATAAATGGTTCCCTGATTTCGGTGCCGGAGCCACCTGCGTTTACAGGAACCTGATGGTTGGATTTTCTGTGCAGCATCTCAACCGGCCCGATGAATCACTCACCCAGGGAGTAACTTCCAATCTGCCCAGGCGCCTGATTGCCCACGCAAGCCTTGTCCTGGTAAAAGAAAATTATGATGATGAATTCGGTCCAAGGCTGATTCCCTCTGCAGTGTATTACCAGCAGGGCCAGTTTAAATCGATTAGTGGCGGGCTGGAATATAAAAACGATTATCTCAATATCGGTCTCTGGTACCGCAACAATGTGGACCTGCGGAAAAACGATGCCATTGTACTATCGATAACCCTGGATTCTTTCCTGGGCGGGGGTGACAGGGGCCGTAAAATGCGTATGGGAATCAGTCACGATGCCACGATATCACATCTGGGTTACACCAATACCACCGGTTCAACGGAGGGCGCCTTCCTGTACGAAGTTTCCACCAACCCCGAATTATCCGGACGGTACCGGAATGACAATATCGGAAGGGGATCTATGAGGTGTTATGATTTCCACTAACTCAGACTTTTTTCCGCCTTGCCACTTCGGCCTTCCTGCGGATTACCTCCTGGACAGGAATGCTGTCGACCTTGCTCTCCAGCCAGGAGATCACATCCAGGTAGGAAAAGGTCCTGGTTTCGCGCGGGTCATTCTCATAAGGTTTAATGCGTTCCAGTAATTTCCGGAAAGCGGCTTTTTCCGTTCCGGCCGGCATGCCAAAGGATTTGCGAAGGAAACGGAACATCTCTTCCTCCACCACGCTCAGGCTGCCCATTTTGGCCATGAAACGATACACTGACTTTACCAGGTATTCGAGGATTTCTGTGTTACCAAGCTCATAGTGGGCAATCAGGTGCAACAGGCGGGCATAACATTGCAGATCGGTCCGGAGGTCCACCTTCCAGTTAATGATTTTTTGCAGGTAATCGATGGCCTTCTCATTGTCCCCGCTGCCAAAATAAAGGCAGGCAATTTTATAGTAAAAGACCAGCACCCGGTGGCGGTCCAGCTGCAAGTGGTATTCCTCTAGTTTTTCTTCGAGGTAGGGAACAAGCGCCAGGCCTTCCGTGAAAGTACCCTGCATAAAATGCTGGTTGATGCGGCCCAGTTGCAGGTATACAAATGCCTGGATCCGGTTGTTATCGTTGTGTTGCACCACTTCCGACTGTTCCAACTCTTCGAAAAGCTTCAGGGTTTTTCCGAACCCTTCCTGGTTTTTGAGGTCGAAATGGGCATTGAGCAGGTTGTGCAGGCCTTTAATATACTGGAGGGTTTCAACCTTAACCATTTCAGGATGCTTACGGAATGACTCCACCCATTTGCTGGTATAGCGGTAATACATCAGGAAATCCTGGCGGATAAAGGCATACCAGCAATAGCTCTGGTACACATACAATTGTTCATAGAACCCTTTGGAATGCACAGCACCGTCGGGCAGGTGCTTTTCAAAAAAGGTATCCAGCTCCGCCTCATCCTTTTTATTCCGGGCATGGCCATGGCGGATGTACCAATCATAGAGGAGCAGGGATAAATTGGAACCGGCATTGATATCTGACAGCTTTCTGACCACCGATTCCGATTCACTTACCAGCGATAAGGCCCTGTGTTCACTGCTGCGGGTTATGTGCAGAGCCTCGATTTTCTTCTCAAAAAAAATAGCCTGCATGAGGAAGCTTGCCTGATTGTGCTGTCTGGCCAGTTCCTTCAGTTTATCCAGAATTTTCAGGCTTTGCAGGTAAAGCCCCTTATTATATAGGATACGCGCATAACCCATTTGCTCATGTAGCTGAATATCAACATTTTGATCATCCTTAATGAGGCGCAGGCTCGATAATAACAGCCGGTAAAGATGGGCTTTCAGGTTGCTGAGCTGCTGCTTTTTAATGCCGGAAGTCTTTTTGAGCAGGGTCGTTTCATCGTATTCGTTCATTTTGTCGAGCGCATCGAAAAGCTCGATCACCTTGAGGTTCTCGGCTGAGGTATTGCGGGAGACAAATAGCTTGAAATTCCGTTTTTCTGACTTTTCAAGTGATTTGACCAGTTGAAACAAAGCATCTACAGTCCTGTTGGGCATCGTAATATTCTAGATTTAAAATCCTTGTCTGTACTGCATTCCAGGCCATCCGGAGCAGTTTAACCAGTGTAATTTACGGGGTATTTTGATTTCTCCCCCCTGCCGCGGAATGGTACTTTCGGGTTGCAGGTCTCCGTATTTCACATTCATAGCAAGCAAAACGAAATTACGAGACCTGCATTTTTTTACAAATTCACCCTCATATATGGATAATAAGATATTCATTTTTGACACGACCCTCCGCGACGGAGAACAGGTGCCCGGTTGCAAGCTCAATAAAAAAGAAAAGATTGAACTGGCTCTTGAACTGGAAGCGCTGGGGGTGGATATCCTGGAAGCAGGATTTCCTATTTCATCTCCGGGCGACTTCGAGGCTGTGAACGAGATCGCCAAACTACTTAAGAACACTGTTGTTTGCGGCCTTAGCAGGGCAGTCCAGAAAGATATTGAAGTAGCTGCAGAAGCACTGAAACCTGCTGCCCGCCGCCGTATCCATACGGGTATCGGCACCTCAGATTTCCATATCAGGTCAAAATTCAATTCAAATCGGGAGGATATCCTTCAGCGTGCCATTCAGTGTGTAAAATGGGCCCGTAATTTTACCGATGATGTTGAGTTCTATGCGGAAGATGCAGGCCGCACCGACAATGAATACCTGGCGCGTGTGGTGGAAGCCGTAATCGCTGCAGGAGCTACCACCGTAAACATTCCCGACACAACCGGTTATTGCCTCCCCCACCAGTACGGGGAAAAGATTGCCTACCTGATCAACAATGTACCCAATGTGGACAAAGCCGTATTAAGCTGCCATTGCCACAATGACCTCGGATTGGCAACAGCCAATTCTATTTCAGGTATTATCAATGGTGCCCGCCAGATTGAGTGCACCATCAACGGACTTGGAGAAAGAGCTGGAAATACATCGCTGGAAGAAGTGGTGATGATCATCAAACAGCATTCATCCCTGGGCTTCTATACGGGCATTAATGCCACCCAGCTGAACCCTATGAGCCGCAAGGTTGCCGAAACCATGCGTATGCCGGTACAACCGAACAAAGCAATTGTGGGAGCCAATGCCTTTTCCCATTCCTCCGGAATTCACCAGGATGGATTCCTGAAAGACACTTCCACCTATGAGATTATTGCTCCGGAAGAAGTTGGCGCCGACAGTTCTAAGATTGTACTGACAGCAAGGAGTGGCCGTAGTGCCCTTGCCTACCGCTTCCAGAAACTCGGGCACCAGTTCAACAGGAACGATGTGGACGTGCTTTACCAGAAATTCCTTGAAATAGCAGATACCAAAAAAGAGGTTTGCGACGAAGACCTCGAAGCCATGGCCAAAGCTTACAGCAGTTCAACAGTAGTTGCTTAACATAATCGCGTCTGACGTACGTCAGACGCACGTCAGACGGGTATGAAAACATTATTCGATAAAATTTGGGAAAAACATGTGGTGCAGCAGATAGCAGGCGGCCCCTCAGTGTTTTATATAGATAAGCACTTCATCCATGAAGTGACCAGCCCCCAGGCATTCCAGGGCCTGGAAAAAAGAGGATTGCCGGTATTCCGCCCGCAACAGGTGGTGGCTACGGCGGACCATAATGTTCCCACACTGAACCAGCACCTGCCCATTAGGGAAGAATTATCCCGCCGGCAGGTGGCCACCCTCATTGAGAATTGCAGTAAGAACAATATTGAATTATATGGCCTTGGACACCCCTTTCAGGGCATTGTGCATGTCATCGGACCGGAACTGGGCATCACCCAGCCGGGAATGACCATCGTATGCGGCGACAGTCACACTTCCACCCATGGTGCATTCGGAGCCATTGCATTCGGAATCGGCACAAGTGAAGTGGAAATGGTACTGGCCACCCAGTGCCTGATGCAAAGCAAACCCAAACTGATGCGTATCAATGTTGATGGTATGCTGCAAAACGGTGTGGGCGCAAAAGACATCATCCTTTATATCATCTCACAGATTTCGGCCAGTGGTGCCACCGGGTACTTTGTGGAATATGCGGGATCAGCCATCCGTGCCCTGAGCATGGAAGCCCGCATGACCATTTGCAATATGAGCATCGAAATGGGCGCAAGGGGTGGTTTGATTGCACCGGATCAAACCACTTTCAATTATATCAAGGGCCGTTTGTTTGCTCCGCATGGAGAACTGTTTGATGAGAAAGTAGCTGAATGGTCGCAGTTGTTCACTGATGCCGATGCAACATTTGACAAAGAGATTTTTATCGACGCGGCTGCCATTGAACCCATGATCACATATGGAACAAACCCGGGTATGGGTATTCCGGTCACAGGTCATATACCCGCTCTTTCCGAGGTTGAAGCAAGCGAAAGACCCTCTTTCGAAAAAGCGCTTCATTATATGGGCTTACAACCCGGAGCTGCCATCAAAGACCAGAAAGTAGACTATGTTTTTATTGGCAGTTGCACCAACAGTCGTATAGAAGACCTCCGCCAGGTAGCTGCTTTTGTAAAAGGCAAACACAAGGCAGATAGTGTGGAAGTATGGGTTGTACCCGGAAGCAAACAGGTTGAAAACCAGGCAAGGGCTGAAGGCATTGACAAAATTTTTGAGGCCGCCGGTTTCCAGTTAAGGCAACCTGGTTGCAGCGCCTGCCTGGGTATGAATGAAGATAAAATCCCCGCTGGAAAATATTGCATCTCTACCTCCAACAGAAATTTTGAAGGCCGACAGGGCCCCAATGCAAGAACACTGCTTGCCAGCCCGCTGACAGCAGCACTGGCTGCAATTACCGGTAAAGTGGACGACATAAGGAACTACCTGGAACCGGTTGTCATCAACGAAAGGTGGAGAATGGAAAACGAAATACTGGTTAACCAATGAAAGCAATATCCCATATCTCATCTACGGTAGTCCCGGTAAAGATGGAAAACATCGATACTGACCAGATCATTCCGGCCCGTTTCCTGAAAGCAACCAGCAGGGATGGTTTTGGAAAGAACCTGTTCCGCGACTGGCGTTTTGAGAACGATGATGAAAACCAGCCAAGGAAAGACTTCGTACTGAACAACCCTGTCTACAGGGGAAAAATACTGGTGGCAGGAAAAAATTTTGGCTGTGGCTCATCCCGCGAACATGCCGCCTGGGCCATCAAGGATTTTGGGTTTGACGTGGTTGTCAGCAGTTTTTTCGCTGATATATTCCGTAACAATTCACTCAACAATTTTCTGCTGCCCGTACAGGTAACGGAAGCATTCCTGCAACAAATTTTCGCCATCACGGAAAAGGATCCGGCAACCGTTGTTGAGGTGGATATTCCCTCCCAAACCATCAGTATTCCATCAGCCGGATTATCGGCGTCCTTTGACATCAATGCTTATAAAAAAACCTGTCTGTTGAACGGGTATGATGATATCGATTATTTGCTGAGCATCCGAAAGGAAATAGAACAATACGAAACAAACAGAAGATAAGATGCCCGGTATTACCACCATAGTGAAAAATCTTTCTCTCCACCTGGGTGGTAAAAAACTTCTTGACTGTATTTCCTTTGAATTAAACAGCGGCAAACATCTATTGATAACCGGACCTTCCGGAAGCGGCAAAACCCTGCTGACAAAAGCCATTGCTGGTCAGCTTTTCCATGAAGGCACCATTAATTTTGTTGAAAATGGCCAGGCTGTATCTCCCTCCATAGTAAGGGTCGAACAGCATTACCATTTTACCAACCTGTCGCACGTAAACCAGTTCTATTACCAGCAACGCTTTAACAGCATGGACGCCGATGATGCTGCCACTGTTTCAGAAGAACTGAAACAGTTCGGTCAGCCTGAGGAAAAGCTTAACCTGCTGTTGAATCTGTTCGGACTGAAAGAACGACTCCATTCACCACTGCTTCATTTATCCAGCGGTGAACACAAGCGTTTCCAGTTAATCCGCGCTTTCCTGCAGGAACCACGGATCATGATCCTGGACGAACCATTCACAGGAATGGATACACGAAGCAGGGACATGCTTCGTGCATATATAACCGAAAAAGCAAAAGAAGGCTGCCAGTTCATCCTAATTTGCGATCCGCATGAGTGCCCGGAAGTAATTGAAACCGTTGCGTTGCTGAAAGACGGGCGCCTGGAAACCTTTGACAATATAAGTGGTATCCTGGCAAAACAACCGGAAAGCATGCGCAGGTTCCTGCCATCTTACCACAATATTAACCTGCCTGTAAAACCTCTCCCCGCTCTCTTCAGCCGCATCATTGAAATGAAAGATGCAAGGATAGCATACGGGAATAAAACCCTGCTGGAAGCGATCAACTGGGCGGTGCTGAATGGAGAACGCTGGTGGCTTAAGGGGGCCAACGGCTCCGGAAAATCTACCCTGCTGAGCCTGGTTACTGCAGACAACCCAAAAGCTTACTCCAATGACCTCTTGCTTTTTGACAGAAAAAGAGGAACCGGCGAAAGCATCTGGGATATCAAAAAAAATATCGGTTATGTATCGCCTGAACTGCAATGGTATTTTGATAACAGCCAGACCTGTTACAATGCAGTTGCTTCCGGCCTTTTTGACACCATCGGATTATTCAGGCAGCTGAATGAAGAACAGCACCGGCAGGTGATGCAATGGCTTGAAGCATTCGGGCTCATGGCATACAGGCATAAACTTCTTTCGCTGTTGTCAACCAGTCAGCAAAGATTAACCCTGCTTGCCAGGGCTATGGTAAAAAACCCTCACCTGCTCATCCTGGATGAACCCTGCCAGGGATTGGATGACCAGCAACGTGATCATTTTACCGATATGGTTGACATGTTCTGCGAAGATGAAAATCGTACGCTCATTTACGTTACACACTATGAAGAAGAACTGCCCGCCTGTATCACCAGGAAAATAGAACTGGATAAGGGCAGGGCAATATCAGATAATTACTTTTCCGAAAAATTACTATCAGTATAAGGGAGGGGAATATGGAAAAAAAGATAGCTGTTATATTGGGAGATGGAATAGGGCCGGAAGTAACCCGCCAATCCATCCGCGTGCTGGATGCAGTCGCCAAACAGTTTGGTCATGTATTTCATTATTCTTATGCACTCATGGGAGCTGATGCTATTGACAAAACAGGCAGCCCCCTGCCCGATGAAACCATCGAAACCTGCCTTAACAGCGATGCCATATTATTTGGTGCAATCGGTCATCCGAAATACGACAATGACCCCAATGCAAAAGTAAGACCGGAACAGGGTTTGCTGATGCTACGGAAATCATTGCAACTATTCGCCAATATCCGGCCGGTCACAACCTATGCATCCCTTCAGCATTTATCGCCGCTGAAGCCGAAAATCCTGGAAGGAATCAATTGTGTCATCTTCAGGGAACTGACAGGCGGCATTTATTTTGGCAACAAAACCTTATCGGAAGATGGCAACACCGCCTCTGACGATTGTATTTATACGAAAGGAGAAATTGAGCGAATCGCTCACCTCGCTTTCAGGGCAGCTCAGCAAAGAAGGAAGAAACTTACCCTGGTTGACAAGGCCAATGTATTGGAAACCTCCAGGCTATGGAGAAAAGTTGTGCAGGAAATGGCTGCACAATATCCCGATGTTTCTGTTGACTTCCTGTTTGTTGACAATGCCGCCATGCAGCTCATCATAAACCCCAGGCAATTCGACGTGATCCTCACCGAGAATATGTTCGGCGATATCCTGAGCGACGAAGCAAGCGTCATTACCGGATCACTGGGGCTCCTGCCATCGGCTTCCATCGGTAATGGCGGTGCTTTATTTGAACCCATCCATGGTTCCTATCCGCAGGCTGCCGGGAAAGACATTGCCAACCCCCTGGGGTCTGTACTTTCGGCAGCAATGATGCTCGATCACTTTGGCCTTACGGTGGAAGCTGCCAAGGTTAGGGCGGCAGCACAGTGGACCCTGGACAGCGGTTTTGTTACCAAGGACATTGATCCAGTAAATTTTTATTTCACTTCGACAATCGGGGAATTGATCTGCGATTTTGTACAGGATAAAATCCATACTGAATTGCATCCGGAAAATATCCAGTTGAGAAAATCTACCATCATTTGAGGCCGCAGCGTCGGCACGAATGATTGATTGAATATTAAAAGTTCTTTTTTTAAATTGACGGGCGTTTGTATATTTGTAATATATCATCGCCTGATGAAAGGAAAAACAATACATATCATCCCAGCACTGATCGCAGTCATTATTGTGGTGGTTATTATTATTATTCCTGTCATGCAAGGAGGTGGTAACTGTATATAAAATAGTCAAACTAAATACAAACGGTCCACCTCAAAAAGGTGGACCGTTTTTTTTATTAACCATGTCAACGTATTATAACAAAAACACGATTCTTTACCTCAATGGCCAATTTGTAAAAGCCAGTGAGGCAAATATTGACCTGTATAGTCAGTCAATGCATTATGGCTATGCGGTATTCGAAGGCATCCGCTCTTACCGGACAGCCAGCGGAGAAACCCGGATATTCAAGCCGGCAGAGCATTACGAGCGGCTGCAACGCTCCGCCATGGCCATGAATATGCCATATTCCTGGGGCGTGGAGGAGTTGACAGATGCCACTTACAAAGTTTTGGAGGCCAACCATTTGCAGGATGCCTATATCAGGCCATTGGTATTTGCACCTGCCAACATGAGTTTCAGCCTCAATAAAGAATCCTATCTCACCATCCAGGTATGGGCGATGGAACCCTTCCTGGGAGAAAACCTGTTGAATGTGATGGGTTCCTCTTTCCAGCGGCCCAATCCAAAAGGATTTCATATAGAAGCCAAAGCATCCGGGCACTATGTGAACTCGATCCTTGCCAGCCAGGAAGCAAAATCAAAGGGTTTTGATGAAGCCCTGCTTACAGACATGAATGGCTTTATCGCTGAAGGACCGGGAGCCAATGTGTTTTTCGAAAAAGACGGCAGGTTATTCACTCCGCCCGCAGGGAATATCCTACCCGGCATCACAAGGGCAACCGTGTTGGAATTATGCCACCATATGGGAATAGAAGTGGAACAGAAATTATTTACCGCTGAAGCCCTGAAAGGTTCCGATGCCGCTTTCTTTTGCGGTACCGCCGCTGAAGTGATCGGCTGGAAAAGCTTTGACGGCGTTCCTTTTGCAAAAAACTGGAACGATTCCCTTGGCCGAAAAATCCAACTCGCCTATAAAGCTCTTGTTACAGAATCAATAACAGAACCTGTATCTGCCTGATAAAAAATTAATCAACAACCATATTTCTACATGTCAAACGAATTGAATAAATATTCCAAAACCCTTACACTGGACCCGACCCAACCTGCTGCACAGGCCATGTATTATGGCATTGGCCTTACTGATGAAGATCTTCAGAAAGCGCAGGTCGGTGTGGCAAGCATGGGTTACGACGGCAATACCTGTAACATGCACCTGAACGATCTGGCCAAACTGATCAAGGAAAGTGTATGGCAGAATGATATGGTTGGACTTACCTTCCATACCATTGGTGTAAGTGATGGTATGAGCAATGGCACGGATGGCATGCGTTACTCTCTTGTTAGTCGCGATATCATTGCCGATTCCATTGAAACTGTTTGTGGCGCGCAATACTATGATGCCGTTATTGCAGTGCCGGGTTGTGATAAAAACATGCCTGGTTCCATTATTGCAATGGGTAGACTAAACCGTCCGGCTATTATGGTCTATGGTGGCACCATCGCTCCCGGGCATTATAAAGGCCAGGACCTGAACATTGTTTCGGCATTTGAAGCATTGGGACAAAAAATTGCGGGCCAGTTATCGGAAGCCGATTTCAAGGGTATTGTAAAACATTCCTGTCCGGGTGCCGGCGCTTGCGGAGGCATGTATACTGCCAACACCATGTCTTCAGCCATTGAAGCACTTGGCATGAGTCTCCCCTACTCTTCTTCCAACCCGGCGCTCAGCGAGGAGAAAAAGAAAGAATGCATGGAAGCAGGAAAAGCCATCCGGCTTTTACTTGAAAAGGATATCAAACCCAGCGATATCATGACCCGTAAGGCATTTGAAAACGCTGTTACTGTCATCATGATCCTTGGAGGATCAACCAATGCGGTTTTACACCTCATAGCGATGGCAAAGAGCGTTGGTGTTTCGCTTACCCAGGATGATATCCAGGCCATCAGTGATAAGGTTCCGGTGCTGGCGGACTTCAAACCAAGTGGTAAATACCTGATGCAGGACCTGCATGAACATGGTGGCATACCATCAGTGATGAAATACCTTTTACAAAATGGATTGCTGCATGGCGACTGCCTGACAGTTACCGGAAAAACCATTGCTGAAAACCTGGCTGCGGTTCCCGACCTGAATTTTGAAACCCAAAAGATCATCCGTCCGCTGGAACATCCATTGAAAGCAACAGGGCATCTCCAGATTCTTTATGGTAACCTGGCCGAAGGTGGCAGTGTGGCTAAAATCAGCGGCAAGGAAGGCGAAAATTTTGTTGGACCGGCGCGCGTCTTTGACGGCGAGCAGGAATTGATCGCAGGTATCAGCAGCGGAAGGGTTAAGCCCGGAGATGTTGTAGTGATCCGCTATGTAGGGCCCAAAGGTGGGCCAGGAATGCCGGAAATGCTGAAACCGACATCCGCCATCATTGGTGCCGGTCTGGGTAAATCCGTTGCATTGATCACAGATGGCCGCTTCAGTGGCGGCACACATGGATTCGTCGTCGGACACATCACGCCTGAAGCATACGATGGCGGGTTGATTGCATTGGTCCATGACGACGATACCATTGAGCTCGATGCAGTGAACAACACCATCAATCTCAAGGTTGCACAGGACGTGATCGAAAGCAGAAAAGCAACCTGGTCGAAACCATCATTAAAAGCAAACAAAGGAATTCTATATAAATATGCAAAGCACGTTAAGTCAGCCGCAGACGGCTGCGTTACCGACGAAGACTGAGAACATCAGCGGATCCCAGGCAGTACTGGAAGCATTGGTGGCAGAAGGCGTTAAAACTATATTCGGTTATCCGGGCGGGGCCATCATGCCTATTTATGATGCGTTGTATGATTACAGCGAGAAACTGGAACATATCCTGGTAAGGCATGAACAGGGAGGCATACACGCAGCCCAGGGATTTGCCCGCACATCGGGTGAAGTGGGTGTGGTATTTGCCACCAGTGGTCCGGGTGCCACCAATCTGGTTACCGGATTGGCAGATGCCATGATCGACTCTACTCCTATTGTAGCGATCACCGGGCAGGTGTTTGCACACCTTCTTGGTACGGATGCATTCCAGGAAACTGATGTGATCAATATTACCACACCGGTAACCAAATGGAATTACCAGGTGACCGATGCAACGGAAATCCCCCATGTACTCGCCAAGGCATTTTATATTGCCCGCAGCGGCAGGCCGGGCCCCGTATTGATCGATATCACCAAGAATGCACAGCTGCAGAAATTCGATTACGAAGGGTACAAGGCCTGTGACCATATCAGGAGTTACCGGCCCAAACCTGTTGTCAGAAAAGAATTCATCAGGGAAGCTGCCAAACTGATTAATGAGGCCAAACAGCCATTTGTTATTTTTGGCCAGGGAGTGATCCTTGGTAAGGCAGAAAAGGAGTTTCTTCAATTCATTGAAAAAGCAGGTATTCCTTCCGCCTGGACCATCATGGGTATGAGTGCCATCCCTACCGATCATCCGCTGGCTGTTGGCATGCTTGGCATGCATGGCAACTATGGCCCTAACGTACTCACCAACGAATGTGATGTACTCATTGCCGTGGGTATGCGCTTTGATGACCGTGTAACGGGCCGCCTGGATAAATATGCAAAGCAGGCAAAGCTTATTCATCTCGACATCGATCCGTCTGAGATCGACAAGAACGTAAAAACAACTGTCCCTGTCTGGGGTGATTGCAAAGAAACTTTACCGATCCTGACAGGGCTGATTGAACAAAAAGTATATCCACAATGGTTGCAACGTTTCCGTGATTTCGAACTGCAGGAAAAGGAAACATGTGTGGAGCCCGAGCTGAACCCGACCAGCGATAATATGACCATGGGTGAAGTAATCAGAACCCTGAATGAATTATCCGGCGGCAATGCAGTTATAGTGACGGACGTGGGACAGCACCAGATGGTAGCCTGCAGATATGCTAAATTCAACCAGTCAAAGAGCAATATTACTTCGGGAGGATTAGGAACCATGGGCTTTGCATTGCCGGCAGCCATTGGCGCTAAATACGGAGCACCGGATAGAACCGTAGTGGCTGTAATAGGTGACGGCGGTTTCCAGATGACAATCCAGGAACTGGGTACCATCATGCAAAGCAATGTGGATGTAAAGATCCTGATCCTGAACAACCATTTTCTTGGAATGGTTCGCCAGTGGCAGCAGTTATTCCATGACAAGCGATACTCCTTTGTGAACATCGCGAGTCCCGATTTTGTACAGGTTGCAAAAGGATATGGTATTGATGGGAAAAGCATCAGCGAAAGAAAAGATCTTCAGACTGCCATGCAGGAAATGCTCCACCATAAAGGAGCCTACCTGCTGGAAGTAAATGTAGGTAAAGAGAACAACGTATTCCCAATGGTGCCGCAGGGATGCAGTGTTGCGGAGATCAGGCTGAGGTAGTGAATAGTGAATGGTGAATAGTGAAACCAGATTTTTTTTTCGAATCGCAAAAAACATCAAACAATGACCAAGCAAGAATATACCATAACCGTTTACACCGAAAACCAGATAGGCCTGCTGAACCGCATTGCCATTATGTTTTCACGGAGGAAAATCAATATTGAAAGCCTGAATACATCACCCAGTGAGGTGGAAGGTATACATCGATTTACAATCGTCATCCACGAGGTGGAAGAAGTGGTGAAGAAACTGGTTCGCCAGATCGAAAAACAGGTGGAAGTATTAAAAGCCTATTATAATAACAATGAAGAACTCATCTGGCAGGAAATGGCGCTTTATAAAGTGTCAACTGATGAGATCGCAGAAAAGGTAAAAGTGGAAAGGCTGCTGCGCGAATATGGTGCAAGGGCGGTGGTGATCAGAAAAGACTATACCGTTTTTGAAACCACCGGCCACCGCGAAGAAACAGACAAGCTGATCAGGGTACTGGAACCCTTTGGCCTGATTGAGTTTGTGCGAAGCGCGAGAATTGCCATTATAAAAGCAAGCCGTGGTTTTCATGAAAAAATCCGCGAGTTCGAGCAACACGAACCCAGTGAACAGGTAATTGAAAACGAATTCCTGGACAAACAGCAGGAAGTGTTCTCCATGTGAAATGGTGAATGGTGAATTGTAAATAATCTTTCAAGCAATAACAAACCCAAAAAAATGGCAAAATTAAATTTCGGCGGTGTAGAAGAAAATGTAGTAACCCGCGAAGAGTTTCCTTTAGCGAAAGCACAGGAAGTTTTAAAAAATGAGACTGTAGCTGTTATCGGTTATGGTGTACAGGGCCCCGGCCAGGCATTGAACCAGCGTGATAACGGTATCAATGTAATAGTAGGTCAGCGTAAAAATTCAAAGAGCTGGGACAAAGCCGTTGCAGACGGATTCGTTCCAGGTGAAACACTGTTCGATATTGAAGAAGCTTTACAACGCGGCACCATCATTTGTTACCTGCTGAGTGATGCTGCACAGATCGCCCTGTGGCCAACCGTAAAAAAATACCTGACCCCCGGAAAGGCTCTGTATTTCTCTCACGGTTTTGGAATCACTTTCAACGAGCAGACCGGCATCATTCCCCCGGCCGATGTGGACGTATTCCTGGTTGCACCCAAAGGAAGCGGTACATCACTTCGCCGCATGTTCCTGCAGGGTCGTGGACTGAACAGTTCCTATGCCATTTTCCAGGATGCAACCGGAAAGGCAAAAGAAAGGGTAATTGCCCTGGGCATAGCTGTAGGCAGCGGTTACCTCTTTGAAACCGATTTCAAAAAAGAAGTATACTCTGACCTTACCGGTGAAAGAGGAACCCTGATGGGTGCCATCCAGGGAATTTTCGCAGCGCAGTACCAGGTATTACGCGACAAAGGACATACCCCCAGTGAAGCATTCAACGAAACTGTTGAGGAACTGACACAGTCACTGATGCCGCTGGTGGCAGAAAACGGAATGGACTGGATGTATGCCAACTGTTCTACAACAGCGCAGCGCGGAGCACTGGACTGGTGGAAGAAATTCCGCGACGCAACAGCCCCCGTATTCAAAGAGCTGTATGAAAGTGTGGCAACCGGCAAGGAATCACAGCGCTCTATCGACAGCAACTCTCAGCCCGACTACCGCGAAAAGCTGGAAGAGGAATTGAAAGAACTGCGTGAAAGCGAAATGTGGCAGGCTGGCAAAACAGTTCGCAGCCTCCGTCCTGAAAACCAGGCAGGAAAAGCATAATGATATCAGGGATTTATGGTCAATGGTGAATGGGTGATTGAGTCAATCGGCAGCCCATTTACCATTGACTTATTCACCCATTCATCCATTCACCCATTCACCATTAACCAATTGACCATTCACCATTTGCCCCATTCCCTCGACTTCCACAAAGCAGCTTTCCGGATAAAGAAAGTGGTTAAAAAAACACCCCTGACCTTTAACCAGAACCTGTCGCGCATGTTTGGCTGTAATGTGTATCTGAAGCGGGAGGATCTGCAGGTGGTGAGAAGCTACAAACTCCGCGGCGCTTACAATATGATGAGCAGCCTTCCCCCGGAACAATTACAGAAAGGGGTTGTTTGCGCCAGTGCCGGCAACCATGCGCAGGGATTTGCTTACAGTTGTAAAAAACTGAAAGCAAAGGGTGTCGTTTTCATGCCGATCATCACTCCAAACCAGAAGGTAAAGCAAACTAAAATGTTTGGGGAGAACTGGATTGAGATCAAACTGGTGGGTGATACATTTGACGACTGCGCCTTTGCAGCAAAAGCCTTTACGGAAGAACATGGAATGACCTTTATCCCTCCCTTCGACGACGAAAAAATCATAGAAGGCCAGGGCACCGTAGGGGTTGAAATTCTGGAAGAACTACCCGAAATAGATTATGTGTTCATACCGGTTGGCGGAGGCGGACTGGCAGCCGGGGTAGGCAGTTACCTGAAAACCTATTCTCCCAAAACCAAGATCATTGGTGTTGAGCCCGAAGGCGCACCTTCCATGACCCGAGCCCTCGAAAAGGGAGAACCGGTAACCGTGGAAAACATTGAGCGGTTTGTTGACGGCGCCGCTGTAAAACGAGTGGGCGACAAAACTTTTAAAATCTGCCGTGAAGTGCTGGACGATATGCTGCTGGTGCCCGAAGGCAAGGTCTGCTCCGTAATCCTGAGATTATACAATGAAGACGCCATCGTGGTGGAACCCGCAGGCGCTTTGTCCATAGCCGCACTTGACCAGTACGCCGACAGAATTGCAGGCAAAAACATAGTCTGCATCATCAGCGGCAGCAACAATGATATCGACCGTATGCAGGAAATCAAGGAAAGATCACTGCAATATGAAGGACTGAAACATTATTTCCTGATCCGTTTTGCCCAGAGACCGGGCGCATTGAAAGAATTTGTAAATTTTGTACTGGGACCCAACGACGATATTACCCGGTTCGAATACATGCAAAAACATAACAAGGAAACAGGTCCCGCCCTGGTAGGAATTGAATTGCAAAGCCGTTCCGATTACGAAGTTCTCCTGGGAAACATGGCGCGCTACAATATCAATTATACCGAACTGAATAAAGATGATAACCTGTTCGGCTACCTGGTGTAACAACAGCCTCCTGCCACCAATGGAACCAGGCTCTGGCTTGGTATACCAGGGATCCGGAGTCCGGCTAAAAAATATTACAACTGTAAAATTTACCCGTTTTTTCAATTTTTTGTTGTATATTCATAGCCTGCTTGCTAGATATATTAAATTCCATATAGGAAACAGCATATTTTATTGAAAAATTTCTAAACTGCATTATCAACGATGGCAAGCAATCAGGGTTTATACCACCCCTCCTTTGAGCACGACGCCTGTGGAATTGGTTTCGTAGCCAACATTAAGAGCAACAAATCTCACCAGATTATTTCCGATGCACTTACCATTCTGGAAAACATGGAACACAGGGGCGCCTGTGGTTGTGAGGTAAATACCGGCGATGGCGCAGGAATCATGATCCAGACCCCGCATGAGTTTTATTTTGACGAATGCGTTAAACTGGGCATTCACCTGCCCTCATTCGGCAAGTATGGTGTAGGTGTGTTGTTTTTCCCCCGCGAAATCAGGCTAAGGGAAGAATGTCGCGACATATTTAACCGTGCTGCGGAAAAGCTTGGACTGGATGTAATCGGCTACAGGAAAGTACCTGTTAACACCGAAGGTATCGGCCCCACCGCGCTCAGTGTTGAACCGGAAATGGAGCATGTGTTCATTGCATGTCCCGACCATATCAACAACCCCGATGATTTTGAGCGTAAACTGTTTATCCTGCGCAATTATGCCAGCCATACCATCAACAATACAGTAAAGAAAGATGCCATCGGTTTTTATATCGCATCGCTTTCCTACAAAACAGTAATCTATAAAGGTCAGCTGACCAGCCACCAGGTCAGGGAATACTTTCCTGATTTGAGCGACAAAAGAATGGTAAGTGCTTTCGGACTGGTTCACTCCCGTTTTGCTACCAACACCTTCCCTTCCTGGAAACTGGCACAGCCTTTCCGTTATATGGCACACAATGGTGAGATCAATACGCTTCAGGGTAACCTTAACTGGCTGCGCACCAGCGAAAAAGGCTTTACTTCCCCGTATTTTACCAAGGAAGAAATGGACATGCTGCTGCCGATTGTAACAGAAGGCCAATCAGACAGTGCATGTCTCGACAATATGATTGAACTGCTGACGCTCACCGGTCGCTCCCTGCCACATGTTATGATGATGCTGATCCCGGAAGCCTGGGATGGCAACGAGCATATGGACCCGGTGAAAAAAGCTTTTTACGAATTCCATGCTGCTTTCATGGAGCCATGGGACGGTCCTGCATCAATCTCATTTACCGATGGGAAAATTATTGGCGCCACCCTCGACAGGAACGGTCTGCGCCCTTCACGATATGCTGTAACCACTGATGACCGGGTGATCATGGCTTCGGAAACCGGCGCATTGCCTGTAGATCCTGCCCTCATCAAGGAAAAAGGCCGCCTGCAACCGGGAAAAATGTTTGTAGTGGACCTGGAACAGGGACGCATCATCAGCGATGAAGAACTAAAACAACAGATATGCTCCCAAAAGCCTTATGCAGAATGGCTGAATAAATATAAGATCAGGATGGAAGAACTGCCTGAACCAAGGGTACTCTTCACCCATCTGGAGCACGACCAGGTGTTCAAATACCAGAAAGCATTTGGCTATTCTACAGAAGACCTGGAAACAATCATTGCCCCAATGGCAGTTGATGGAAAGGAACCAATTGGTTCAATGGGCACCGACACTCCACTTGCTGTATTGAGTGACCAGCCCCAACACATCAGCAGCTATTTCAAGCAATTATTCGCACAGGTAACCAATCCGCCAATCGATCCAATCCGTGAAAGACTGGTGATGTCACTGGCTACCTTCGTTGGCAACAATGGAAACCTGCTGTCGGAAGATCCGCTGGCAGCCCACAGTGTAGCCCTGAAGCATCCTGTGCTCAATAACCACGAACTGGAAAAGATAAGAAGTATCGACACGGGTATTTTCCAGGCAAAAACATTACAGTGTTATTTCCGTGCCGATGGCAAACCAGGTTCAATGCAAAAAGCGCTGGACAGGATCTGCCGTTATGCAGTGGACGCCGTTCAGGATGGATTTGAAGTACTGATCCTTTCAGATCGTGCCATCGATTCTGACCACGCCCCCATTCCGTCACTTTTATCTACTGCAGCTATACACCACCACCTCATCCGGAAAGGATTCCGTGGACAGGTCGGGTTGGTTGTAGAAGCCGGTGATGTATGGGAAGTGCATCATTTCGCCTGCCTGATCGGATTCGGTGCCACCGCCATCAACCCCTACCTGGCATTGTCAACCATCCGCGACATGAAGCTGATGGACAAAATGGAAACAACACTTGACCCCGACCAGTTGAAGAAAAACTATATCAAGGCGGTTAATGAAGGTCTGCTGAAAGTGTTTTCAAAGATGGGTATCTCCACACTTCAGTCATACCAGGGCGCACAGATCTTTGAAATTATCGGGATCAACAAAACCGTGGTAGATAAATATTTCACAGGAGCCACTTCGCGTATTGAAGGCATGGGCCTCGATGAGATCGCGAAAGAAGCGCTGGCAAAGCATTTCCTGGCATTCAGCAAAAAAGATATCCCGGTAGATCGTTTACCCGTTGGCGGTATTTACCAATGGAAACGCAAAGGGGAAGCGCACCTGTTCAACCCACAGACCATTCACCTGCTTCAGTACGCTACCAGGATGAATGATTACAATACTTACAAGAAATATTCAAAACTGGTAGATGACCAGGGGCTGAAAGCCACTACCCTCAGAAGCCAGTTACAATTCAAGAATAACAGGCCTTCTATTCCGATTGAAGAAGTGGAATCTGCAGACAGCATCATGAAACGTTTTGCAACAGGTGCGATGAGCTTTGGTTCTATTTCGCATGAAGCCCATTCCACACTGGCAATTGCCATGAACCGCATCGGAGCAAAAAGTAATACCGGCGAGGGTGGTGAAGATGATATGCGCTACCAGGCCCTACCCAACGGCGATTCTATGAAAAGCGCCATCAAGCAGGTAGCATCAGGAAGGTTTGGGGTAACAAGTTATTACCTCACCATGGCCGATGAACTGCAGATTAAAATGGCGCAGGGTGCAAAACCCGGCGAAGGCGGTCAGTTACCCGGACATAAAGTTGACGAGTGGATCGGCAAAGTCAGACACTCCACACCTGGTGTAGGATTGATCTCACCCCCGCCCCACCACGATATTTACTCCATTGAAGACCTCGCGCAATTGATATATGACCTGAAGAATGCCAACCGTGCTGCCCGTATCAGCGTGAAACTGGTAAGTAAAGCAGGTGTGGGCACCATTGCAGCGGGTGTTGCGAAAGCAAAAGCAGATGTTATCCTTGTAGCAGGTTTTGATGGCGGAACCGGTGCATCACCTATCAGTTCCATCAAACATGCGGGCCTGCCATGGGAACTGGGACTGGCAGAAAGTCACCAGACCTTGCTGAAAAACAAACTTCGCAGCAGGGTGGTATTACAGGCAGATGGTCAACTCAGAACCGGACGCGATATTGCCATTGCCACTTTACTTGGTGCAGAAGAATGGGGTATTGCCACCGCCGCCCTGGTGGTAGAAGGCTGTATCATGATGCGTAAGTGTCACCTGAACACCTGCCCCGTTGGTGTGGCAACCCAGGACCCGGAACTGCGCAAGCGCTTTACCGGAAATGCAGATCATGTGGTTAATTTCTTCCGTTTTATTACGGAAGAATTCCGTGAAATCATGGCGGATCTCGGTTTCCGTACAGTAAATGAAATGGTCGGACAGGTTGATTTCCTGGAACAGAGAACTGATATCACTCACTGGAAATACAAGGGACTTGACCTGTCTCCCGTGTTGTACAAGGAACCGGCATCCATGTATACAGGATTGTACTGTGTGGAAGAGCAGGATCATGGTTTAAGCACTGTGATCGACTGGAAATTGCTTGAAGCCGCCCGGCCCTCACTGGAACAACAACAGAAAGTATTTGCATCATTTGATGTGAAGAACACAGACCGCACCATCGGTACCATTCTGTCGAATGAGATTTCCAAAAAATATGGCGCGGCAGGACTGGCAGATGATACCATTCATTTCAAATTCACCGGAACCGCCGGACAAAGTTTTGGTGCCTTCAATACCAAAGGGATTACCCTTGAACTTGAAGGTGATGCCAACGATTATTTCGGTAAAGGTCTCAGCGGGGCCAAGTTGATCGTTTATCCGTCACTGTTAGCAACATTCAAACCGGAGGATAATATCATCATTGGCAACGTTGCGTTTTACGGTGCAACATCGGGCACTTCGTTTATACGTGGTAAAGCCGGAGAACGTTTTGCTGTGCGTAATTCCGGAGCTACTGCAGTGGTGGAGGGAGTAGGCGATCATGGTTGTGAATACATGACAGGCGGCAAAGTGGTGATACTTGGTGATACCGGCAGGAATTTCGCTGCTGGTATGAGTGGAGGTATTGCATATGTGTATGATGTAAAAGGAATTTTTGCAGGTAACTGCAATACTGAAATGGTTGACCTTGATCCTGTTGGCGAGGATGATACAGCCGATCTGAAAGAGATCATCAGCCAGCATTATACGTATACCGGCAGTACTGTTGCCCAGTTCATCCTGAAAGATTTCGACAACCAGTTACACAATTTCGTTAAAGTATTCCCGCGTGATTACAAGAAAGTTCTCCTTGAACGCAAGGCCAAACAGGAAGCGAAACGGTGAAACGGAGAAACAGTGAATGGTGAATGGTGAATGGTGAATGGTGAATTAATAACAAACTTCAAATTTCAAACTTTATATGGGGAAGCCAACAGGATTTATGGAGTTCACCCGCGAGTTGCCCGGCAAGCGGCCGGTAGAAGAGCGTGTGAATGATTATAATGAATTTGTAAACCGATATTCGGACGAGCAGTTAAACAAGCAGTCTGCAAGATGTATGAATTGCGGCGTACCGTTTTGTCACAATGGATGTCCTTTAGGAAATGTAATTCCTGAATTCAACGATGCAGTATATCGCAAAAACTGGGATGAAGCATATGACATCTTAAGTTCTACCAATAATTTCCCCGAGTTCACCGGGAGGATCTGTCCTGCACCCTGCGAAACAGCTTGTGTGCTGGGCATCAACCAGCCTGCAGTAACCATTGAGGAAATCGAAAAGCATATCATCGAAATTGCCTTTGAAAAAGGATTGGTGAAAGCCCGCAAACCCAACCTGCGCACCGGCAAGAAGGTAGCGGTAATTGGTTCCGGCCCGGCCGGACTGGCAGCTGCGGCCCAATTGAATTATGCAGGACATTCCGTTACTGTTTTTGAAAGGGACGAAAAGCCCGGTGGACTTTTACGTTTTGGTATCCCTGATTTCAAACTGGAGAAATGGGTAATCGACAGAAGGGTTTCCTTGCTGGAAGAGGAAGGCGTTGTATTCAAATGCCACTCCAATGTAGGCGTGAATGTCAGGGTGAATGACCTGCTGAGAGAATACCAGGCAATTGTACTGGCCGGCGGATCCACCGTTCCCCGGGACCTGAATATTCCTGGCCGCAGTCTGAAAGGAGTGCATTTTGCAATGGAATTCCTGAAGCAGCAGAACAAGCGCAATTATAATGCAGACCCATTGGCATTCGGGGATATCGAAAGCAATATCCATACTGAACAACTGATGGCTACTGGTAAACATGTGGTGGTGATAGGTGGGGGTGATACGGGAAGTGACTGCGTTGGCACCTCCAACCGTCATGGTGCTGCTTCCATAACCCAGTTTGAATTATTACCAAAACCACCGGAAAGCAGAACACCTTTCATGCCCTGGCCGACCTACCCCATGGTCCTGAAAACCTCCACCTCTCATGAAGAAGGTTGTGAGCGGCAATGGGCGGTAGCCACCAAGGAATTCATTGGTGATGAAGCCGGGAACCTGAAAGCACTGAAGATAGTTAACCTGGAATGGACCAGCAGTGCTGATGGGCGGCCGGCGCAGTTCAGGGAAGTGGCTGGCTCGGAAAGGGAAATACCCTGCGAACTGGCTTTGTTCGCAATGGGATTTGTACACCCGCAGAAAGAAGGAATGTTATCAGAGTTGGGTATTGAGCTGGATGAAAGAGGAAATGTAAGGGCTGGCGAAAAGGCATTCCAGACAAATATTCCGAAGATCTTCACCGCTGGTGATATGAGGCGGGGACAGAGCCTGGTTGTTTGGGCTATCAGCGAAGGCCGCGAGTGTGCCAGGAAGGTTGATGAATTCCTGATGGGACAGTCAGTACTTGAAACAAAGGACGCAATGTTATCTGTAGCCAGTTGACATATTATATTTAATTACATATTTATTAAAAAGCGGCTTTTGCCGCTTTTTTTATTTATATCCTGAATTCTATTCATTTCCGTTATGCTTTAATACCAATGTTTAAGGGTGAAATAACACTGAATTTCGCTACGCCTGCAATAATTTATATAATTATTTGATTTTCAATATTTCATATAGATAATTATAGCTCCGAAGAAAGGATCGCCCCGCATTGTTTGAAAAAAGCTCGCGCAGAATTATATTATTTTATTTTATATGTGAATATTTAAAGCATTTTAACATGATTTTTATAGGTACTTTAGAGGAATAGTAACAAAGTATTTATTTTTTTAATATTCACTAAAACCTACCGAAATGAGTAAACTGACAACGAAGCAGGTTGCCCCCTTCCTGGTCCTGGCTGGTGTAGCTATTGCCTCTTTATTTATTCCCGCATTGCCCAACTTTGATGATGGCGGCAAACTGTACAGTGCTGCTGATACAGGTTGGATCATCGTAGCCACTGCGCTTGTTTTCCTGATGACACCCGGACTGGCATTTTTTTATGGCGGGATGGTGCATCGCAAGAATGTAATTTCTACCATGATTAAAAGTGTGGTAGCAGCCGGAGTGGTTAGCATTCTTTGGGTGGCTGTTGGATTCAGCCTTTGTTTTGGTGAATCTATTGGAGGATTCATCGGCAACCCTTTGACCTTCGCATTTTTCCAGGGAGTTGGTTCAGGCGCACCCTGGAGCCTGGCACCAACTATTCCACTGGCCCTCTTTGCATTGTTCCAGCTGATGTTTGCAATTATTACTCCCGGACTTGTAGTAGGGGCAGTGGCTGAAAGGATCCGTTTCACGGCATATATTATGTTCATCGCCTTGTTCAGCCTCCTGGTATATGCTCCTATTGCGCATTGGACCTGGCATCCGGAAGGCTTCCTTTTCAAGATGGGCGTACTTGATTTTGCCGGTGGCACTGTAGTGCACATTTCTGCAGGTTGTGCTGCCCTGGTTGGTGCACTTGTCCTGAAACGCCGCCAATCGCATATTGACCAGAAGGAAATCCCACCTGCGAACATTCCCTATGTACTGATAGGTACCGGATTGCTGTGGTTCGGATGGTTTGGATTCAATGCAGGATCTGCACTTGGTGCCAACGCACTGGCCGTCTCCGCATTTGCCACAACCAATACAGCAGCAGCAGCAGCCGGCCTGAGCTGGATGTTCTTTGATGTTGCCCGTGGTAAAAAGCCTTCTGTTCTCGGATTTTGTATCGGTGCAGTCGTGGGCCTTGTGGCAATTACGCCGGCTGCCGGTTTCGTTACCATTCACCACAGCATTTTCATTGGTGTTATTGCAGCCATCATTTCAAACCTGGCTGTTTATTACAAACAAAAATCAACCCTCGATGATACGCTTGATGTGTTCCCCTGTCATGGTGTTGGCGGCATGGTAGGCATGTTACTGACCGGTTTTTTTGCTACCAAAGCCATCAACGGCGCGGGTAACGATGGCTGGTTCTTCGGTAACCCATCCTTCTTCTTTACCCAGCTGAAAGCGCTTGGAATTGTGGTGGCCTATAGCACCATAGTATCCTTCGTGATCTTCAAGTTCATCAACTTCGTATTACCGCTGCGCGTAAGCTCTGAAGAAGAGGAACTGGGTCTGGATGCTACACAACACAATGAAAAATACCTGCAGGGCACCCTACTGGTTCACAATAACGGAGCCCTGACCGAAGAAGAACTTTCTGAAGTATAACCAAAACCAAAACTAACTGCTCCTAAAAAGCAGAAAAAGGTACAGCATAATGATAAACTTCTGACACAAGTTCATCGCCGTACCCTTTCCCTTAACACTTAAAATGTTACACAATGTTACAAAAATTCTTTGCAACAGGCCTTGCTTTTGCCTGCACAGTCTCGATATACGCCCAAAGCGGAGAAACCTCAAACCCTGCTCCGGCTTCCTCTGAAACCACTTCTGCTGAAAGCGCTCCACCTGCTGAAGAGAAAAAACCCCTGGTCAGTTTCACTGGTTCCGCAGATGTGTATTACCGTTATGATTTTGGGAAACAGGCCGGTAATAACCGTACCAGTTTCACCGGCGCGCACAATTCCTTCGCTCTGGGAATGGCAAGTATCAAAGCTGAACACCAGGGCGACAAGGTCGGGGTAGTTCTTGACCTTGGTTTCGGTCCAAGGGCAAAAGATTTTGCCTATGCGGATGAAGGTATTACCCAGGCCATCAAACAATTTTACATCAGCTATAAAGCCACGGACTGGCTGAAATTCACAGCCGGCACCTGGGCCACGCATGTGGGATATGAACTCGTTGACCCACAGCTGAACCGGAACTACAGCATGTCGTACATGTTTACCAATGGGCCGTTCACCCATACCGGACTGAAAGCTGAGCTGTCAAAAGGCAAAAACGGATTCATGGTCGGCGTATCCAATGCAACCGATTACCGCATACCGCCGACTGGCCAGGTCAACAAAAAATTCCTCATTGCACAGTATAGTTTCGCGGCTAGTGACAACCTGAAGTTCTACCTCAACTATGTGGGCGGAAAAAATCCCGACACCTCCAAAACAAGTCAGTTTGACCTTGTAATGACAGGAAAAATCAGCGACGCCTTCAGCATAGGCTACAATGGAACCGTTAACACTACAAAAACCTGGGATGGTGACAAAAATGCTGATGGCAAATCCTGGTGGGGTTCTGCCCTTTACCTGAACCTTGATCCCAAACCCTGGTTCGGTCTCACCCTGAGAGGCGAATACTTCAGTGATAAAAATCAGTTCAAGATCCCTACCAGTGGCCCTGATGGTGCAAGCCTGTTCGCCACCACCCTTTCAGCTAATTTCAAAGTTGGCGGCCTGACTTTCATACCCGAATTCAGGATTGAAAATGCAAACCAAAATATCTATACAGATGCAGATGGCGCAGGAAAAAAATCCTCCGGCAGTTTCCTGATGGCTGCTATCTATAGCTTCTGACCGCTGTTTCACATATGGCAAGCAATCGTTGAGCGTCCCCTGTTTCTACAGGGGACTTTTTTTGGTGAATGGTGAATGGTGAAGGGTGAATGGTGAATGTTAGGCGGAATTGCGGCCGGCATTGATTATACCGAATGAACAGCGCATAACGAGCTTCTCATAAGTAGCTTTCATCTCTGCCTGCTTTGACTTTGCAGCAGCCCCTTCCATTTCACGCACTTTCGTGATCGCATATTGCTGGATGGTAGTCAATGGTAATACGATCCGCTCACGCATGGATACAGACAACTGCTCCACCGGATAATCGGCCATCAACTCATTCTTACCAGACAAAAGAAACAGGTATTTCCTCGTCAGTTCATACTCACTGTAAATCATATGCCATATCTCACCAAAGGAAGGGTGATCAGCCAGATGACTGGTGAGGGGGAAATAACATTTCAGCATGGCCATCTCGCAGTTATCGATCAGTGTCTTGAAGAAGACAGAATGCTGGTACATTTCCTTTACCAGTTTCCATTCGCCCCGCTGCTCCGCTTTCTGAAGGGCTGTACCAACACCATAATAACCCGTTACATTCTGTTTCAACTGGCTCCAGGCCCCCACAAAGGGAATTGCCCGCAGGTCCTTCAGGCTGAGCCTCGATGCTGAGCCTCGTTTAGCCGGTCTCGAACCGATATTCGTTTCAGCATAAAACCTGAGCGGACTTGCATGTGCCAGGTAATCTACAAAAACCGGGTGTTCTTTCAGGGACACATATGCATCAAAACCATCCTCGGCCAGTTTCAACAGAAGATCCTGCTGATTTTTTTCAAGTGTCGGCCTGGTATTGCCCCGTAGTGAACTGCTCAAACCGGCGTTCAGTAACTGTTCCATATTGTATTGCGCCGAATCGATGGTTCCAAAATTCGAACTGATGGTTTGTCCCTGTACGGTGAGTTGGATCTCTTTTCCTGAAACATCGTTCCCCATGGAAGCATAAAACTTATGTGTTTTGCCGCCTCCGCGGGCAGGTGGGCCTCCCCTGCCATCGAAGAACAATACATCAATCTGGTACTTCGCTGAAAGCGCTGTAAGGGCTTGTTTTGCTTCCAGAATGCTGTAATTCGCCATCAGGTAACCACCATCTTTTGTTCCGTCTGAAAATCCAAGCATAATGGTTTGCCTCCTGCCACGCTTTTCCAGATGCTTTCTGTAAGCGGGGAAGGTATATAATGCTTCCATGATTTCACCGGCACGCTGCAGGTCATCAATGGTTTCAAACAATGGCACTATATCAATTGTCAATGAGTCTTTATTCCATCCCGCCAGCAGGAATATGCCATACACTTCCATCACATTGATGGCACTGTTACACTGGCTGATAATGTAGCGGTAACAACCTGTTTCACCATTCTGTTCCTGGATGGAAGCTATTGCCCTGACGGATTGTATCACATCCTGGTGAAGCGGGTCCCTGAACATAACGGATTCATCCAGTCGTGATAGTCCCGCCAATAACTTCAGCTTTTCGCCCTCATCCAGTTTGTGGTAATCTGCCGGCAATACTTTTCCATCTGCTGCCAGCATAGTATAAAATGACTGATGAATTGAACTGTCCTGTCTAACATCCAAAGAGGCATAATACAGGCCGAATGCCTTTATTTTCTGGATCAGGTTATCCACTGACCCCGCAAATAATCCATTGTGCTGATACACCAGCGTGTCCCTTATCTGGTTCAGTTGCTGTATCATTTTCCCTGCATCCAGATCTTCCTGTTTTACCTGCCCGAAAACTTCGTTGTACAACTGTTTTTCAAGATTGGCGATCAGTTGGTCTGTTTCCTTGAAAGTGAGTCGCCGCTTCAATTTGCGTACATCCATATAGTATTGCTTCACAATACTGGAACGCAGGGCGGAAGCGACCTGCAAGGTGGTCTCTGCAGTTACAAAGGGATTTCCATCCCTGTCACCTCCCGGCCAGAACCCCATCTGCAACAATGGCTTATCCTCCTGTAACCAGGGAGTCAGTTCGTTGGCGGCATAGGTCAGTATCCTGCCCACAGCATGATAAAACACATTATCAAGGTACCATATCAGGCTCATCGCCTCATCGTATGGAGTGGGCTTTTGTTTTTTGAAAAACGGAGTTTTGCCCAGTTGCTGCAGATAAGTATTAACCAGCGAAGTGTTATTTTCCTGTAACGCTTTGGAAAGGTCATGAATGATTCCCAGGACGGATCCCGGATAGAACTGGGTAGGATGGGCTGTAAGCACCATCCTTACACAGAAATCATCCTGTACGGATTTCGCGGGATCTCCGTCTGTCTGCTCTAAGGATGATTTTAATTGTTTGAGTGTACCTGTGCCGGAAAGATCATTCACCTTACTGAAGGCTGCATCTTCCAAAGCATCAAAAAGAACTACCTGGCGCTCAACATACTGAACGAACCGGAATAAAAGATCGGTCTGCTCCTGCTCCAGGCGATAGCTGCTATGACTGGAAAAAAATTCGTCCATTATCTGAACGGGGCTCTTTTTTTTCTTGTATCCTTCCTCACAAACGTTCAGCAACATGGAGAGAAGAATGCCGGTCTTTTCAATCCGGTGAAATGGAAGGGAGGTAAACAAACTGTTGTATAACTGAAATTTCAGTGCTACTTCACTTTTGAACTTTTGCAGGGCTGCCGGGTCCATACTTGGCATGATTTCGTTGACTTTAAAAATAAAACATGTGTGGCAGCAATCGGGGAATGAATATAAGAAATCAACAGCAAATCGAAGCCAGACATATTAATAACGAAAAAAATATCAAACTAACGCTTGTTATAATTTGATGGCATAGTACCTTTAGCCCTCCAAAGAAAAGTGGCAAATTTTAACACATATAAGTCAGGTTCCATGACGGCTGTCATCACAGCCTCCACCACGACTATTACCACTATTACAACCCGTTAAGGGTTGTTCATTTCCATATTATCCATTGGGCCTTCAGGCTGTTTCCAGAAGTTCAATCATTTCATTTTCAATTATTTTTCAACATTCCAGAATATTTATATGCAGGTAATAAAATTCGGCGGTACATCAGTTGGTAGTCCCGAAGCCATTTTGCAGGTCATTGAAATAGTCGCAGAAAAAATAAAACAGGAGCCGGTCATTACGATAGTTTCAGCTTTTGGTGGCACAACAGATGCATTGCTGCAGTGCGGGGCACTTGCCGCCGGAGGAAACGAACTCTATAAAGAACAGGTAAACAACATCACTAACCGGCACCTGAATGCTGTAAAACAGCTAATCCCCGTGCAGCAGCAGAGCAGCCTTCTGAGCGCAGTGAAAAAACTCTGCAATGAAGTGGAAGACCTCTGCAACGGAATATTTTTGCTGGGCGAAACAACAGCACGCACAAAGGATAAACTGGTGAGTTATGGCGAACTGATCTCATCACAAATCATAAATGCTGCATTCCAGGCCCGTGGTGTTAAATCTACCTGGTGGGACAGCAGAAAGCTTATCCGCACCAATTCTGAATTCGGAAATGCTGTGGTTGACTTCCCTAAAACCGGTGAACAATTCTCTGCCGCCCGGAAAGAACTGTCTACCTCACTGGTGCTAATGCCGGGCTTTGTGGCATCGGATGCAGCAGGCACCACCACAACACTTGGACGAGGCGGTTCTGACTATACTGCAGCCATCGCAGCAGCCGCGCTGGATGCCAGCAAACTGGAAATATGGACAGACGTCAGTGGTATGATGACTGCTGACCCGCGATGGGTGCCCAATGCTAAAGTCATTCCTTCCATCTCCTACCAGGAAGCGATGGAATTATCCCATTTTGGCGCAAAGGTGATCTACCCGCCAACCATTCAGCCGGTCATGAACAAACACATCCCGGTCTGGATCAAAAATACATTTGCTCCAGCGGACCCGGGCACTGTTATTGAACTGGATGGATTCCGAAATGGCAATCCTGTTCGTGGGATTTCAAGCATCAACAACCTGGCACTGCTGAGCCTGGAAGGCAGCGGCATGATCGGAGTTCCCGGATTTTCAAGAAGATTGTTCGAAGCCCTTTCATCGCAGCAGATAAATGTAATCCTGATTACGCAGGGATCTTCTGAACATTCAATTTGCGTGGGTGTGGATGTGCTCAGTGCAGAAAAAGCAAAACAGGCCGTGGACGCGGCTTTCGAGCCAGAGATTACTTTGCAGAAAGTGGATCCGCTGATCGTTGAAAAAGACCTTTCCATTGTTGCACTGGTGGGAGAGCAGATGAAAAGCCATCCCGGAATCAGCGGAAAAATGTTCGGCGCCCTGGGGAGAAATGGCGTGAATGTAAGGGCCATCGCGCAGGGTTCATCAGAGAGAAACATTTCCGCTGTCATATCAACCCGTGATGTAAGGAAGGCCATCAACCTGCTGCATGAAGAGTTTTTTGAAACCACCAATAAACAGGTCAACCTATTCATCACCGGCGTTGGAAATGTCGGCAGCAGGCTCCTGCAACAACTGGCCCAGCAACAGCAATACCTGCTGCAACATAACAAGCTGCAACTTCGCGTTGTAGGGCTTGCAAACAGTAAAAAATATGTGATCAGTGAGGAAGGTTTGGATCTGCAAAACTGGAAAACCGAGCTGGAAAATGGTTCTGATGGAGACATTGCTTCATTTACCGATGGTATTATCCAGCGTAATCTGCGAAACACTGTTTTTGTTGACATCACTGCAAGCGAAATTGTTGCCAGGATATATCCCAAACTGCTGGAAAAAAGTATTGCTGTTGTTGCCTGTAATAAGATCGCCTGTTCATCTCCGTATGTATATTACCGTGAGTTGAAAGACAAAGCCCACGCATTCAATACATCCTTCCTGTTTGAAACCAATGTTGGTGCAGGTTTGCCCATCATAGGCACATTGAATGACCTGTTAAAAAGCGGCGACCAGGTTCACCGTATTGAAGCCGTGCTTAGCGGAACCCTAAACTTTGTTTTCAACAACTACGATGGCAGCAGGCCATTTGCGGAAGTTGTGCGGCAGGCGCAGGACGAAGGATACACCGAACCTGATCCCCGCCTCGACCTGAGTGGTACTGATGTGATGCGCAAGATCATGATACTTGCCCGCGAAGCAGGGGAAACAATTGAAATGGAAGCCATCTCCAATAACAGTTTCCTGCCTGAGTCATGCATGAAGGGAACTGTAGATGATTTTTATAGGGAGATGCTGAACCAGGAAGCCCATTTTAAAGCCATCTATGACGAAGCCGCTGCCAATGGCAATAAGCTGAAATTCGTAGCGAGCTTTAATAACGGTAGGGCGGCAGTGGGGCTGAGACAGATAGCACCTGGCCACGATCTGTATCATTTATATGGAAAGGATAATATTATTTTGTTTTATACCGAACGTTACCCCGAACAACCATTGGTGATCAAGGGTGCAGGGGCAGGTGCCGATGTAACTGCGTCAGGTGTATTTGCAGATATTTTACGTGCAACCCTCAATTAAAACCAGTACCCGACATGAACCAACCTGAACAATCATCTATTCTATATGGCCGGAAAATAACTGTTGAATGCCCGGCAACAGTAGCCAACCTGGTATGCGGGTTTGATATTCTCGGCATGGCCCTGAAGGATCCGCAAGACCTCATAGAAATGTCGGTGTCAGATCAACCTGGCATTCGAATCAGCCATGCAGATGGCTATGATCTTCCAACAGATCCCGCCCAAAATGTGGCAGGTGCCGCATTGCTGGATCTTATGCAGGGAGTGGAAGAATCGGTGGGATTTGACCTTACCATTACAAAACTCATCAAACCCGGCAGCGGACTGGGCTCCAGCGCTGCCAGTTCTGCCGGTGCCGTAGTGGCAGCCAATCAACTGCTGGGCAATCGTTTCAGCCAGAAGGACCTGGTACGCTTCGCCATGGCCGGCGAGAAAGTGGCCAGCGGTGTGAAGCATGCCGATAATATAGCACCCTGCATTATGGGTGGCATCACATTGATCCGCTCTATCTTTCCCCTGGATATTATACAACTCTCCGCTCCTCCCATGTATGTGACCGTGGTACACCCACAGATTGAGGTCAGGACTTCGGATGCCAGGCAGATCCTGAGAAAGGAAGTCCTGCTGAAAGACGCTATTCGTCAATGGGGCAATATCGCCGGACTGGTTGCAGGTTTCCTGCAAAAGGACTATGACCTGATCGGCAGGTCGCTGGAAGATGTCATAATTGAACCCGTTCGAAGCATCCTGATTCCCGGTTTTGACGAAGTGAAAAAAGCGAGCAGGGAAGCAGGCGCACTTGGGGGTGGAATCAGTGGCTCCGGACCATCCATTTTCATGCTGAGCAGGGAAGCGGCAACAGCACAAAACATTTCAGTTATCATGAAAGATGTGTACGATTCCCTAGGCATAGATTCAAAAATCTACGTAACCACATTAAACAATGAAGGTGCTACGATAAGGAATTTGACCTGAGTTAATTTCTGATTCATTCACCCATTGACTTATTCACCCATTAACCCATTGCCTCATTCACCCATTGCCCCATTCACCATGAATTATTACAGTCTTAACCACCAGTCACCTATAACCGATTTCAGAAACGCTACCATTCAGGGGCAGGCTCCGGATGGTGGTTTATATTTTCCCGAAAACATCCCCCAAAAAGGCAGAGACTGGATCGGTAATCTGAAAAATATTTCCAGGGAAGAAATTGCCTTCCAGGTGATCAGGCCGTTTACAGGCAATACCATACCGGAAGATATCCTCTGGAAGATCGTGGCGGAAACCATTGATTTCCCTATCCCTTTGAAAAAAATCCACGACAATTACTATTCCCTGGAATTGTTTCACGGACCTACCCTCGCCTTCAAGGATATCGGTGCCAGGTTCATGAGCCGCTGCCTGGGATATTTTGCCAGGGAGCGTAGTGAAAAGGTTACCGTATTGGTAGCCACTTCCGGCGATACGGGAGGAGCCGTTGCCAGCGGTTTTCACAACGTGGAAGGAGTAGACGTGGTGATCCTATACCCTTCTGGAAAAGTGAGCTCAGTACAGGAAAAACAACTCACCACTTTCGGTGGTAATATCCATGCGCTGGAAGTAAATGGAAATTTTGACGACTGCCAGCAAATGGTAAAACAGGCATTTTCCGACAGGGCACTGACTGAAAAAATATTTCTCACTTCGGCCAATTCTATCAATGTTGCCCGCTGGTTGCCACAACAGTTTTACTATTTCTTTGCCCTGCAGCAATGGACGGAATCAGAGCCACCGGTAATAAGTGTTCCCAGCGGAAATTTCGGAAACATCTGTGCAGGGATCATGGCCTGGAAAGCGGGTTTGCCGGTGAAGCATTTCATCGCCGCCTGTAACGCCAATGATGTTGTTCCCAAATTCATGGAAACCGGAAAATACGAACCCCAAAAAGCGGTTGCCACCATCTCCAATGCCATGGATGTTGGCAACCCCAGCAATTTTGTCCGGATCCTTGAAATATTCCAGAACCAGTCCACTGAACTGAAAGCGATCTTCTCCAGTCACACTACCAGTGATGAACAAACGAAAAAATTGATTTCCGATGTTTTTAACCAGCACAGTTACCTGCTCGACCCGCATGGAGCTGTCGGCTATGATGCTTTGCACGACTGGATTTCAGGCCATCCTGACGAAAAAGGTATAGTGTTGGAAACTGCTCACCCCATCAAGTTCCTGGATGTGGTGGAACCAGTAATCGGACAAACCATCCCGGTACCGGAAAGTATTGCGGAAAGCATGCAAAAAGAAAAAGCAGCTACCCCTGTCAGCAACAATTATGCTGCCCTTAAAGAGTACCTGCTTTCCCGCTGATTTACGGCCTGGTTATTTCAGATATTTATCAAACCAGTAGATATGACGCTGGAACCTGTCCTTCAGGTAACTGGGAACAGATATGCCATGATTTTGATTAGGATAGATGATCAGTCCGGTTGGTATATTCAGCGACTTAAAAGCCTGGTACATCTGTTCTGCACCAATCACAG
Organism: Flavihumibacter stibioxidans; assembly: GCF_014332695.1. Taxonomy (GTDB): domain Bacteria; phylum Bacteroidota; class Bacteroidia; order Chitinophagales; family Chitinophagaceae; genus Flavihumibacter; species Flavihumibacter stibioxidans. The sequence goes on from NZ_MBUA01000001.1 coordinate 1,006,970, forward strand.
GTACGTTAAAATCACTCTGGCTGGCCATGAACAATGTGGGCGTTTTAATTTTATCGGCTTTGAAAAAGGGATAAGAAAGCGCCAGCCATTTATCCTTGTTTTTCCAGGGCACTCCTAATTCTTTTTCATATTGGGTGATATACTGGTCACTGCCATACATGCTTAACTGCAGGGAACTTCCGGCACCGCTTACGGCAGCTTTAAAGCGGCTGTCCGTTGCTATGGTATAATTGGTGCTAATGCCTCCGTAGCTCCATCCAGCCAGTCCCATCCTGTTTTCATCAACGATGCCGGCTGCTACCAGATGGTTGGCTACGCCAATAATATCCATCACCTCCCTGTTGCCCCAGTCGCCATAAATGGCACGGATATACGAAATACCCCGCCCGCTGCTTCCGCGGTAATTCACGGCAGCAACAGCATATCCAGCGGAAGCATAGACCATGCGTGTCATATCAAAATCAAATTCATCCTGTGCCACAGGACCTCCGTGAATGAAGATCATCAGGGGCAGTTTTTTCCCTGCCACCGCATCATGCGGAGTATACAGGATTCCGGACACAATGGTTCCGTCTTTGCTCTTCGATTTGAATCCTTCCACCTTCGGCAATACCAGCGGTGCCAGGAAGGAGTCCTGAATCTGTGTGAGCCTTCTCGGTTCACCACCTTCAACTGCAAATATTTCCGCCGGCTGGTGAGCAGTACTCATCACGGTGATCCAGCTGTTCTTCGCTGTATTTGGTTCCAGGTCGTAAAAACTGTGGTCACCGCTTGTTAAACGGGCATTCATGCCTGTAACCGCATCGAAGCTGACCAATTGCACCTGGCGGTCATCTTCCATCAGGCCAACGATAGTCCTGCCATCTTTAGACCAGTGAATATTCCTTAGCGGACGGTCAAGGGCAGCAGACAGAATTTTTTTATCGCCGCCACTTGAAGGGATTACCGCCAGCAGCGGATGTCCGTACATGGTGAAAGGCTCATCGCTGCTGCTTTGCAGGTAAGCAATGGTTTGCCCGTCAGGGCTCCATACCGGGCGGAAGTCCTCCCCGGACCAGGTAGTCAGTTTCACCGCTGCTGCCCCGGGTTTGGCGTCCATCACATAAATATCTGTATTCTCATTATTATCCGGTACTGCTGTACGATTGCTGGTGAAGGCAATTCTTTTTCCGTCAGGAGAAAAAGCCGGCTGGGTTTCACTATAAATACCTTTGGTGAGCGTGTCCAGTTTTTTGGTGGCCAGATCAAAAATGTACAGATGTGTGGCGGTACTATCAAGGTAGCCCTGGTAATCCTGCTTGAAGTGATACCTGCTGATCACATAGGGCTTCCTGATTTTCGTGCTGGCAGAGTCTGCATAATCGGGATCGGAAATGGTCATTACAATTCTATCACCGGAAGGAGACCATTCGTAATCACCGATTCCACCTTTTATATTGGTGAGCTTTTTTGCCTCTCCACCTTTTGTATTCAAGAGGTAAATCTGGCTGTATTTGTCTTCGCCCCGTTTAGCAGTAAACGATATATATTTTCCATCAGGACTCCATCTGGCATTGGATTCACCCGATGGCTCATAGGTTAGCTGAACCTGTTCCTTTCCATCCCAGCTTGTCATCCACAGATCCTTCGTGAACCTGTCTTTTGTACTGTCGGGGGATCGCAATTCATATAAAACCCAGTTGCCGTCAGGTGAAACTTGGGGCGAGGATGGGTGTTGCAAACGATAAATATCTGAAGGAGAAAGCGGTCTTTTGGTCTGGGCATTGGCAGCCATGGAAAACAATAGTAGTCCGACCAGGAATTTACTTGATTTCATATTTTGAATTTAGCAAATCAACTTAAAACAGCAACATATACTTTTCCATAATATCAAAATTTTTAGCCGGAATTCTGATTAGTGCGTACATTGAAAAAATTTGCTACCATATAATTCCGCCAGCATGAGCCCTACCCTGATTTTCTTAATCATCCTTGGCTACTTTTCGATCCTGATGCTCATTTCAAGGTTCACATCAAGGCATTCGCACGACAATACTTTTTTTGACGGAGACCGTCAATCACCCTGGTTCCTGGTTGCTTTTGGCATGATTGGTTCGGGCATTTCTGCCGTTTCTCTGGTATCGATCCCGGGAAATGTTGGTAATAATAACCTCTATTATTTTCAATTCATACTAGGCACTATTGCAGGATATCTCTTCATCGTTTTTGTACTTACACCTCTCTATTACAACCTTAAACTGGTTTCCATTTATACCTATCTGAAGCACCGCTTCGGGAACACTTCCTATAAGACCGGTTCGCTTTTTTTCATGGTATCACAATCATTCGGGGCGGCACTCAGGCTATTGCTTTCCATTAAAATACTACAGGCTGCCTTCTTCGACAAGCTTCATATTCCCTACTACTTAACCATTATAATTGTACTGCTCCTGATCTGGTTGTATACCAATAAATCAGGTATCAAAACAATTGTATGGACAGATGCTCTGCAATCATTATTCCTAATTACAGTAATCATTATTTCAATTATTACCATCAAAAATTCACTCGGACTTACCACCGGCGGCATGGTTAAATCCATTGTGCACCATCCTTATGCCAGACTGTTTAACTGGGATGCTCATTCCGGTTCCAATTTCTTTAAGCAATTCATCTCAGGCATGCTGATCACAATTGCACTGGTTGGACTTGACCAGAGTATGATGCAAAAAACACTAACCGTCAAAAATGTGAAGGATGCAAAAAAGAATGTCCTGACCTTCAGCTTCTTTATTGCTTTCGCCCAGACACTTTTCCTTGGCCTTGGCATATTGATGTATCTTTTCGCTGAACAAAAAGGAATCAGCCTCGTTTCCCTGAACGGCGAGTTTCAGAATACAGATGAACTCTACCCGCTCTTAACATTGAACTATTTTGGCCAGATCGGTGCCATCGCCTTTTTCATAGGTGTCATTGCTTCCACCTTTGCAAGCATAGATTCCTGTATTGCCGCACTTACAACATCTTTCAGTTACGATTTCCTGGACTTCGAAAACCAATCCCATGAGGCAAAAACAAAAATTAAGAACGGCGTATTATTGGGTGTTAACCTTGTAATGTTCCTGATCGTTATGCTGTTCTGGAACAGCCAGGGAGCCATCATCAATACCATTTTCAAAATTGCCGGTTATACATACGGCCCGCTGCTGGGACTTTACATCACCGGGTTGTTCACCAAAATGAAACTAACGGAGAAATGGGTACCGATTGCGTGCCTTGCCGCAGCCTTGCTGACCTACCTGCTGAATATTTACTTCATAAAGGCATTCAGGTTTGATTTTGGTTTTATGAATATCCTCGTGAACGCAGCGCTGACGATTTTATTCCTCACCATTATTCAAAAGAAGAACAATGAGTACGCAACCGGACAATAATATCCGCCTTACAACTGATCGGAAACATATGGAAGTTTGTGCCCGCATGATGGCATCAACTGATCCCTGGATAACACTGGGTATCTCCTATGAACAATGCCTTTCTGCACTGGAAGGGCCATGTAAGGAATTATATATCCTGCAAATGGACGAGGAGATTGCCGGATTTGTAATATTGCAGGTCTGCGGATCATTCAGAGGATATATTCAAACCCTTTGTATAGATCAAAGATTCAGGGGAAGGGGACTGGGCTCCACTTTATTGCAGTTTTGCGAAGCCAGAATTTTAAAAATATCTCCTAATATTTTTATCTGTGTATCATCCTTTAATAAAGGAGCCCTGAAACTGTACCTGGAATTCGGCTTTAAACAGGTGGGTGAACTGGAGAATTTTATAAAGGACGGATACACAGAATTATTACTACGGAAAACAGTCGGGCCAATCAATGGCTATAATCCAGGATAAAATAATCTATATGAGATACTTCCTTTTATTGTATAGTTTCTTAGCAGTTGCCATGCAGCCGGTAATTGCACAAAAATCAGGCAACAGGGCCCTGAAGACAGAACTTATTCAAAGCATTGACAGCATTCTGAACAGCCAGGTAAGCAATAACCTGATTCCCGGTGCCGTGATCCTGGTGAAAAGAGACAACAAGGTCATTTACAAACAGGCTTTTGGAAATGCTGTACTGTACGATCGCAACAACAACAAACTGTCTTCACCTGAAAAGACAAGTATTGACCATTTGTATGATATTGCTTCACTTACCAAGGTCGTTGGAACAACCACATCCATTATGTACCTGGCGGATAGGAAAATGCTTTCTGTGGATGACCCGGTGGGTAAATACATCAAAGCCTTTGAAAGCCCGGAAAAAAAAGCCATTACCATCCGGCATTTGTTAACCCATACGTCCGGTATATATGAATGGTATCCTATGTACTACCGTTCTTCAAATAAACAGCAAACCTTTTTCCTGATTGGCGAATTACCTTTAATATTTCCAACAGGTTCCGAACGCAGGTACAGTGATCTTGGATTTACCATACTTGGCCAGATCATTGAAGTGGTCTCTGGTCAGTCGCTGGAACAATTTATGCAGGAAAAAATCTTTGAGCCGCTGGGCATGAAGCACACCACCTTCAACCCCCTAAAAACCGGTCGCTTTACAAAAATTGCCGCCACGTCTTTTGGCAATCCATATGAAAAGAGGATGGTGTATGATTCGTCTCTCGGTTTCACTGTAAAAGAAATTGATCCCGCTTCCTGGAACGGCTGGCGCGATTATATTCTGAAAGGGGAAGCCAATGATGGAAATGCCTGGTATGCCAATGGGGGTGTATCCGGAGCAGCCGGACTGTTCTCAACCATTGATGATATCCAGCGCCTGGTTGATATGTTGCTGAACAAGGGAATGCACCAGGGAAAAAAGTTTATCTCGGCTAAAACCGTCGAGGCATTTCTCACCATGGATAAATTCAAAAATGGTCTGGGCTGGATGATGGACCCGGTGAATTCGTTCATGAAGAACGGCCCCGAAGGCACATTCGGACATACAGGTTTTACAGGAACAAGTATTGCAGTTGTCCCGAAATATAAAACATCTGTGGTATTGCTCGTAAACCGCCAGCATACAGGCCTTTCCGCCAAAGGGGAATACTACAACCTGAACTCCGTCAGGCAACAAATATTCAATGCGGTTATATCCGCGTCTGACGCGCGTCTGACGTACGTCAGACGCGCGTCAGACGCGGAATAGCCTGATCCAACGGTCGGAAGCCCAATGATGGCTCATTTTGTCGGGTTTTGCTAATTAAGAAAGTGCTGAGAAAAATTGCACTTCGCCTGGCAGTGGGCAGAACCTACTTCTCCCCCTTAATACCTCTTCTGCAGACGCATAAAAAAAAGCCACCCAAACAGGTGGCTTTTTTTTATGCGTCTGGCGCGCGTCTGACGTACGTCAGACGGGTAAAAAATTAATCAAATTTCAGGTCGAGACCGAGACCTCTCAATTCGTGGATCAACACGTTGAAAGATTCCGGTACACCGGCTCTTGGAATATTGTCGCCCTTAACGATGGCTTCATAAGTCTTTGCACGACCGATGATATCATCTGACTTAATGGTGAGCAATTCCTGCAGGATGTTGGATGCACCATATGCTTCCAGGGCCCACACTTCCATTTCACCGAAACGCTGACCACCGAACTGGGCCTTACCACCCAGCGGCTGCTGTGTGATGAGTGAGTATGGTCCGATAGAACGCGCGTGCATTTTGTCATCAACCATGTGGTGCAGTTTGATCATGTAGATGATACCAACTGTAGCCTTCTGGTGGAAACGATCACCGGTTTCACCATCATAGAGGTGCGTGTGACCCATCATCGGAATGCCGGCCTGGGTACAATACTGCTCAATTTCATCGGTGGATGCGCCATCGAAGATCGGAGTTGCAAATTTCACACCCAGTTGCTCACCACACCATCCGAGTACGGTTTCATAGATCTGGCCGAGGTTCATACGGCTGGGTACACCCAGGGGGTTCAACACGATATCCACCGGTTCACCATTCTCGAGGAAAGGCATGTCTTCCGCACGAACGATCTTGGCTACAATACCCTTGTTACCGTGACGACCCGCCATCTTATCACCCACTTTCAGCTTACGCTTTACAGCCAGGTAAACCTTCGCCAGTTTCAATACACCGGCAGGCAGTTCATCACCAATAGAGATATTGAACTTCTCGCGCTTGTAACGACCGAGTTCTTCGTTGTACTTGATGCTGTAGTTGTGCAGCAGGATGTTAATCTGCCCGTCAATCTTTTCGTCGCCTGTCCAGCCCAGCGGGTTGATGTTCAGGAAGTCAAGACCAGCAAGGTTTTTAGCGGTAAACTTCGCACCTTTACCGATCTGCATTTCACCGAAATTGTTGCTTACACCTGCAGAGGGTTTTTCTTTCAGCAGCGTCTGGAGTTTGCTCAGCAATACTTCCATCAGGTCAGTTACGTTTTTCTCGTGGACCTTCTCTATTTTTTCAAGGGCTGCTTTTTCACGAACCTTTGCGTTCTTATCTTTCTTGGCGCGCTGGAACAGTTTCTTATCGATCACCACACCTTCCACACCGTTTGGTGCTTTCAGGGAAGCATCTTTCGCATCACCTGCCTTGTCGCCGAAGATGGCGCGCAGCAGTTTTTCTTCCGGAGTCGGATCGCTTTCACCTTTTGGAGTGATCTTACCGATCAGGATATCACCTTCCTTCACGTGGGCACCGATGCGGATGATACCATTCTCATCGAGGTCCTTCGTTGCTTCTTCAGAAACGTTAGGGATATCCGGAGTCAGTTCTTCTTCACCCAGTTTGGTGTCTCGTACTTCCAGTTCATATTCAGAGATGTGGATGGATGTGAAGAGGTCTTCACGCACCACTTTCTCGTTGATTACAATGGCATCCTCGAAGTTATAACCCTTCCATGGCATGAAGGCCACTTTCAGGTTGCGTCCGAGTGCAATTTCACCACCCTGTACCGCATACCCCTCAGTCAGGAAATCACCTTCTTTCACCGCCTGGCCCTTCTTAACGGCAGGCTTCAGGGTGATGGAAGTTTCCTGGTTGGTTTTCTGGTACTTGGTCAGTTTGTAAATTACCAGGTCTTCTTCAAAGCTTACCAGGCGCTGTTCGTCGTTGCGGTCGTAACGGATATGAATTTCGTTACCATCCACAAATTCAACCACACCATTTCCTTCAGAAAGAATCTGAACCCTGGAGTCACGGGCAGCTTTCGCTTCCAGACCGGTACCAACGAAAGGCACCTGGGGTTTGATCAGGGGAACGGCCTGGCGTTGCATGTTCGATCCCATCAGGGCACGGTTGGCATCATCATGCTCCAGGAACGGAATCAGTGATGCAGACAGTCCCACGATCTGGTTAGGCGCAACGTCCATATATTCAACTTCCGTCTTTTCGAGGATCGGGAAGTCTCCGGTTTCGCGGCTTACAATCTTATCCTCCACAAACTCGCCTTTTTCGGAAAGCGGTGTATTCGCCTGGGCAATTTTTGCGGTATCTTCTTCTTCAGCGCTCAGGAAGGTCAATTCCTTCATGTTCACTTTACCATTGTCCACCTTACGGTAAGGCGTTTCAATAAAGCCCATCTCGTTGATCTTCGCGTGAACGCAAAGAGTGGAGATCAGACCGATGTTCGGACCTTCCGGTGTTTCAATAGTACACAGACGACCGTAGTGGGAGTAGTGTACGTCACGAACTTCGAAGCCCGCACGCTCACGGCTCAGACCACCTGGTCCGAGTGCGGAGATACGACGCTTGTGCGTGATCTCTGACAGGGGGTTGGTCTGGTCGAGGAACTGCGACAACTGCGAGGTTCCGAAGAAGGAGTTAATAACGGAAGACAGTGTACGCGCATTGATCAGGTCAACCGGCGTAAATACTTCGTTATCACGAACATTCATACGCTCACGGATGGTACGGGCCATACGGGCCAGACCCACGCCAAACTGGGCATACAATTGTTCACCTACAGTACGCACACGACGGTTGCTCAGGTGATCGATGTCATCGATCTCAGCCTTGGCGTTGGTGAGGCGAACCAGGTATTTAATGATCTCAATGATATCTTCCTTGGTCAACACTTTGTGGTCAAGGGGATAATTGAGATTCAGTTTTCGGTTGATCTTGTAACGGCCTACTTCACCAAGGTCGTAACGCTTATCGGAGAAGAACAGCTTGTCGATGATACCACGGGCGGTTTCATCATCGGGCGCGTCAGCACCACGCAGTTGGCGGTAGATGTGCTGAACGGCTTCCAGTTCGCTGTTCGAAGTATCCTTATTCAGGGTATTGTAGATGATGGCATAATCACCACCTACGTCTTCGCGCTGCAGGAATACACTCTTCACATCCATGTCAACGATCATTTCGATCGCTTCTTCGTCGAGGATGGTGTCACGCTCCAGCACGACTTCATTACGCTCAATGGATACCACTTCACCGGTATCTTCATCCACGAAATCTTCCACCCATGTACGGAGTACGCGGGCAGCGAGTTTCTTGCCAAGGTATTTATCCAGGGCTTTTTTCTCTCCTTTCACCTCGTCGGCCATGCCGAAAAGTTCCAGGATGTCCTTATCTGTTTCAAAGCCGATAGAACGCAGAAGGGTAGTTACCGGGAACTTCTTCTTACGGTCGATATAGGCATACATTACGTTGTTGATGTCGGTAGCAAATTCCATCCATGCACCCTTGAAAGGAATCACACGGGCAGAATAGATTTTGGTACCGTTGGGGTGGATGGACTGGCCAAAGAATACACCGGGTGAACGGTGCAACTGGGATACCACCACACGCTCAGCACCGTTGATCACGAAAGTGCCGCGGGGAGTCATGTACGGAATGTTTCCTAGGAACACATCCTGTACGATTGTCTGGAAGTCAACATGCTCTTCGTCATTACAACTCAGGCGCAGTTTGGCCTTCAGGGGAACAGCGTAGGTTAGTCCGCGCTCCATACACTCATCGATGGTGTAACGGGGAGGATCGATAAAGTAATCGAGAAACTCCAGCACGAAAATATTCCTGGTGTCGGTGATCGGGAAATTTTCCTTAAACACCTTGAACAGGCCTTCGTTGTTACGCTTGTCGGGAGTGGTTTCTAATTGGAAGAAGTCTTTAAACGATTGAATCTGCACTTCCAGCAGGTCAGGAGCTTCAGCGAGGTGTTTGATCTTACCAAAGTTGATCCTGGTGTTCTGTTTAGTTGAAGACATATGTATTTTAAACCGGTTTTAAAGTCTTATAATAATCGTCGACAGGATACATTCCGTTGGGTATTTAAAGTACCCAGTGCACTGAATTTTAGGAAGTTACAAATAAATGGCCATTTTATAACCTCCTTAGATAGCTAGCCGAATATATTAAAACGGACGGCAAAGGTAGGAAAATAATGTGAAAAAGTCAATGGGGCAACGGGTGAATGAGTCAACTATTTTTTTCTGGCTGTTTCCGTCCAGCCAGCAATTGCAATAAAAACAGCACCAAAGCCAAACAATACGATCAGGTTTGGCCAAACGGCCTGAAGACCACCCCCGCGGAGAAAGATTCCGTTAATGGCGTCCAGGGCCCAGTAAAGCGGCGATAGTTTCGCCACCTGCTGCAATCCGGCAGGAAGTATTTCCACCGGTACCCAAATCCCACCCACAGCCGACAGGATCACTATGGAGATGGCTCCGAAAGGCAGGGCCTGGTTAGGTGTCTGGAACAATGAACCGACACAAACCCCATAGGCGGTGGCGGTCATGGCAATGACCAGAGCTGTAACCAATAATGCCAGGGGGGCACTTCCCATCTGGAGGGATGGCAAGCCGAACCTGGGCAATATCAGGAGTCCTGCCGCCAGCATGATGAAGAACTGCAGGGTTCCCAGCAGCACATAAAAAGACAGCTTCCCCGTAAGAATGGAAAAATAGGATCCCGGGATCATCCTGATCCGCATCAGGCTGCCGTCTTCCCGTTCGCGGATGGAATTGCCGGCAATGGGAATAATGATAAAGAAAAGCCCGAAAATAGCCCAGGCCGGCACATTATGCTGCACACTATTGGTATTCAGGTTAATCTTGTTTTCCGGGGCGGCGGACAATTCCTTTATGGTTACGGCCCGCATTTTTGCCTGCAGGTCGATCGGCTCCACCCCTGCACTGTCGCCCTTCTCCCCCTTCATCTTTTCCTCCAGCCTGGCCAGGATGATCTCTGCCTGCACCTTCGTGAGCTGTTTGTCCAGGGCGTTCAGCAGGGAGAGCTTCATAGCTTGTTTGGTGACCGGATCGAAATATATTTCAAGGTTGGCGGGACGGCTTTCGCGCTGGGGCAGTTTTCCGGCGGCCCCCATCCTTTGTCCCATTTCATTGGCTACCTGGTTGGCGCTGTTCACCACTTCTGCCGATACACCATCTGGTAAAATGATGGCAATTTTATACTCACCTTTCTGTACCAGGGCGCGGGCCTGACCTGCCTCTACCGGCTTTCCATCCAGCTCCCTGACCAGCCGGAATTGCTTGATTTCTTCCAGCCCCTCTCCCATTTGCAGGGCCATTTTGCCCTTATCATTGTCCACCCAGAGGATGTCAAAACGAATATCCTGGTATTCCCGGAATGGTGCGTCCTGTATCAGTGCCATGATGATCGTCAGCGCCAGCGGCATCAGGAACAGGAGTGCCACTCCCGCCAGGTCTTTCCGGAAAAGGCGGAACTCATTCAAAACGGTGGCTGCTATTTTTCTCATATCAGTCGCGCAGGCTGTAGCCGGTTAAGTGAAGGAATACCTGCTCAAGGCTGGTAGCACTATTTTCGGTCATCAGGTTGGAAGGCTTTCCTTTCACCACCAGTTGTCCGTGGTCAATAATGGCCACTTCATGGCAAAGCTGTTGGGCCTCTTCCAGCAGGTGGGAGGTATATATGATGGAATGGCCCTGCCGGTGGTAATCCTGCAGGAATGCCAGGATCATATTGCGTGATTGCACATCCACACCGGCAGTGGGTTCATCGAGTATCAGTAATTCGGGGGCGTGCAGTAGTGAGGCGATGATATTAGCCCGGCGCTTCATACCGCCTGAATAATGCCGGATGGCTTTATGGGCGCTTTTCTCCAGCCCGAAAGCATGGAGGTAAAGGCGGATCTTTTCTTTCAGTTCACGGGAACCAATGCCATAAAGTTTTCCGATATATTCCAGGTTTTCCACCGCAGTAAGGGTCGGATAAAGCGCTATGGATTGCGGCACTACACCAATAAGTTTTTTGATTTCCTCCAACCCTGTTGCCAGGTCGTAGCCCAACACTTTTACACTGCCCGAATCGGCTTTCACCAATCCGCAGATGATGGAAATAGTGGTGGTCTTACCTGCGCCGTTGGGGCCGAGCAATCCCGCGATGATATTCTTTCCGAAGGACAGGCTCAGTCCGCTGAGGGAAGGCTCTGCCGCGTTACGGTAAGTTTTGTGGAGATGGCTGATTTCTAACATCGGGGCGCTTTAGAGCATTTGTTTCAGGCGGGTAAAAAAGTCCTTTTCCCTGGCCCCGAGTGCAATCATCATATTGCCCAATTCCTCATAGGAAGAAAGGCTTCCCGAGCGGTCCTTCATTACACGGGCACAGGAGAAGGCAAAATTTCGCCATTCGTCGCCGATGGATGTCATCTCCCCGGACATGGTGAGAAATCGATCATCTTGTAGGATTGCAGCCGCTTCCTGTAGAAAGGCAGCGTACAGGAAACGGAATCCGCCGCCGCCGGTGCCGATTTCTTCCTGCATCCGCACGATGCTTCCGATATAGAGGGCAGCTTTTCGGCCGCCCAGTTTTTCGGGATATTTTTTGATTTTCTTACCCAGATACACCATGCCATGATAACCGAATAAAGGAGGCGGCGAACTCAGCATAAAAAAGCAGGTCTTCTTCATGCCTTTGATGATGGCAGCCGGAAGGTTGGCTTTTCCGTATGCCTGAACAGGGTAATACATTTTCCCATTGGGGGCGGGAAAGCCTTTTGCAAACCTGGCTTTTTGCAGATCGGCCGCACCCAGGCGGGTGGCGGTTTCCATGATCGGGTCGCTGACCAGGTACTCATCCCCTTCTTTTCCATATACGATCAGGTTATGGGCGTTGAAATGGAATCGCCAGGCAGGGGGGAAATAAGGCAGAAAGTAAACACTCGACTGCAATCCCACCGGGTGGTTATTGGCCAGTGCTTCGTCCAGGGCCCTGGTGGCTTTTTCGGGTGAAGAGAATTTCTGCACCTTCATTTTTACGCCCAGCTCCTTACAAACCTTTTTGAAAATATATCCGGGCATGATCCGGAAGCTGGTACCCGGTACACCATTCAGTTTCACGAAAGGCAGGTGCGTAAAAAACAATCCGGCGCCTATGCCAAAAATGAGGGGCTCCGTCAGCTCAATGCCATAATGTTTGAGCAGGCTGAGGGTTACACCATTTTCGCAATGGGCTGATTGCTGGTGTTTGAAATCCTTAACTATCATGCGGGTGGCGGTGATTTTATTTTCCTGAAAAATGCTTCAGGTCATCAACAGCTACGCCGAGAACACTGGCATAGCGTTGCAATTTTTCATCGGTCAGCTTTTTAAAACCGGCCGGTTTCAGGTGGCGGCTGACAAAGAACCGCCAGAAACCGGCATACCGGGCCAGTGAGGCCGGGGTCATCAGTGCTTTTTCCATATAATAAGCAATGGGACTCAGTTCCCCCGCCAGCACTTTTTGCCGGGTGGCTTCGATTTTTTCATCTATTTCATCCCAGGCCTGGCTCATGGCAAGGTTTTCCGCTTCCCAGCCTTCTGAAATACTTGTCTCATATTTCCCTTCCTGGTTGGTTACATAGACCACTTTTGCCAGGCTGTTGTCTTCGCCATGGATGATGCGCTTATCCTGGGGAACTTCGTCTTTTTTCATATGGGGAAATATTGGTTCCTTTTTATACTACTGTAAAATGGGCATAAATATAGCTGAACCTGGCGCTTTCAGGGATCATCATCAGCAGGGTATCGCCTTTTTTCAGCTTACCGCTGTGGAAGAGTTCTTCGAGCATGAGGTAGGGAGAAACGCTTCCTACATTTCCTACACGTACCAGGTTGGTAAACCATTTATCGCGGGCAATATTGATCCCCTGGGCTTCAAAACCTTCCTGGATCTTTTCGCGGAAAAATTCGGACGAAATATGGGGCAGGATCCAGGTGACAGTTGATTCGTCAAATCCTCTTCTGGCAATTACTTCCTTCAGGTATTCCACTCCTTTTTTTACGATATTAACACCCAGCAGCCGGGTATCCTGTTTGAAGGAAAAAAGGCTCTGGTTGGCCCATTCTTCAGCCGGATATTCGGGCCAGCCCACCAATGAGCCATCGGGATTGCGGGTGGCACCAGAATACATACAGGCGGGCAGTTCATTGGCGTATGACTTGATATCGATCCAGTCTATTTTGAGTGAGATGCCATTGTCGTTGGGTTTATCCTGCAGGAGTGCGGCGGCTGCACCATCGCTCAGCATCCAGCGCATGAACTCTTTTTCGAAAGCGATCATGGGGTTGGCATCCAGTTGCTTCAGCTTCTCTGCTTCGGCTTCAAATTTATCAGAACGCAGCCAGGTGCTGACTTTTTCAGAAGCACCGGCCACGGCAAACTTTTTGTCGCCGCATTTTACCGACAGGAAGGCATATTTCAAAGCCTGGAACCCGGAGGCGCAGGAACTGCTGATGGAGGCAATCTCAATGGAAGGGCAACCGAGTTCACCATGTATCATGGCAGTATGGCTGGGCAGCAATTGCTCAGGCGACATGGTTCCGAAGGTCAGCAGGTCGATATGTTCAATGGCAAGATTATCATCAAACAATCCTTCCACAGCTTTGGCGGCAAGCTGCACATTGCTATGGGTGCTTTTACCATTTTTATCCATAGCATAATAACGGGAGGTGATCTTATTATTAGTAAGGATCTTTACCCTGGCACGGGAGGGTTTACCATCCACCATTCCCAGGTATTGTTCAATATCCTCATTGCTGACAGGTTCATTGGGCAGGAACTTCGACAATCTTGTTATAAACACATCTCCCATATACTTTTCTATTTGAATTCGACTGCAATATTATAAAACGATTTAGATTAGGTCTTTCTCGTAGCTGATCCCTTTAAAATAATTTAACTGCCCGCGGTATGTTTTGCGTTTCAGCAGACTGGTCATTTTTGCGGTAAATCCTGAAACCGGAGAAAGCACAAAAATACCGGTAAGCAGGATACGTTTGAACAAATGCACACGTGGCATGCGGTCAGGATTTCCATGATCGCCTTTTTTCCGGATATAAACGGCAAATTTACGAAACTGTTTGATAGCTCTTTTTTCGAGGACAATCAGGGTTGGTTTTAACTCAATGGCACCTTTTCCAACTAACTGGTCCTGTAATCCCGACCACTGGTTTTTTTCCAGGGCATCCAGGATGATGGGACCAAAACGGCTGGCGGCAGCAATATCACGGCTTTGCACACCTGCTTCCGGTAAAAACCGGCTTGCTTCTTTACGACCGGTGAAATTCCAGCGAATGATCGTAAAAAGAGAAATCAGGTTATGGTTGGTGTCGGCCAGTACGATGTTACCAACGAGGTTGGCACCAAGTTTCTGCAAGGCCTCCTTTACCCTTTCCTGGGCGTTCAGCCACATATTACGGGTACCCAGCACGGTGATGACGGGTTTGCCTTTCAATATGCCGGCATATTCACTCTGCAGGAAACTGGAAGTTGGCCTTGAAGGCGATAAGAACCAGGGTTGATAGCCCAGAATCACCAGATCATAATTTTTGTCGGGGATTGAAACCGGTTGGAGCGGCATAGGAATTTGCTGCACGCATTCAGGCATGGCGTCAAAAAACTGGTCGCTGGTCCAGGGGAATGGGTAGTCATTCACCGGCTTGTATTCCACCATGGTAACTTCAGCCTGATTGCTTATAGGGTCAAGCATTTTATCCAGAATATTCCTTAACTGTCCTGTCTGGGAATAATAAATAACGAGGATACTTTTTGCCATAGGTTGCAATTTAAATGCTTACTGCAATTAATTCCTAATTATGGCTAATTTTGGCCTCTTTAAATAATTATCCCTGCATGGAAGATTTTAAACGTACGTTGAAGTTGCAGATCATCGAAGCCCTTAATCTCCAGGGTATGCAACCTGAAGAAATTGATGACAGTGCACCGCTTTTCGGAGAAGGGCTTGGACTCGACAGTATAGATTCCCTTGAAATGATCGTTCTGATGGAACGTAACTATGGTATTAAAATTGAGGATCCCCGTGAAGGACGCAGGGTTTTTGAGTCAATAAATATGATGGCTGAATATATACAGACCAACAGAAAAAAATAATATGTGCAAGGTGTATGTAACCGGTATGGGTATGGTGTCGGCATTGGGTATTGGGGTGGACACAAACCGGGATGCATTAATCTCCAGGCGATCCGGCATCGGATATGCAAAACACCTCAACAGCCTGCTCAGGGACCAGTTACCTGTCGGTGAAATTGATCATGCCACAAGTGAATTATTCAGGTTCCTTCACAACCCAGGCAACCTTCAGGAAAGCAGGCTGGTATTGCTGGCTGCTATCGCCCTTCAGGAAGCGCTGGCCACGGCGGGTATGCCTCTTAATGAACAAAAAAAAGCAGGCTTTATCAATTCCACCACTGTTGGAGGCATGGCGGATGTTGAATATGTGTATGAACAATTAATCGATCCCTCGATTCCTGAGATCAGCGCTGATTTGGGTGATTCGCTTGATTGCGCCCATGGTACAGAGGAACTGGCGAGGCATTTCGGGTTAACCCGCTTCATCAGTACGGTGAGTACCGCCTGCTCCTCCTCTGCCAACGCAATTATTTATGGGGCAAGACTGATCAGGGGAGGCATGCTGGACCAGGTTATTTGCGGTGGTGTGGATACGCTGACCAGGTTTACTATCAATGGTTTTAACAGCCTGAAGAATATGGACAGAAATCATTGCAAGCCATTTGATGCCAACCGGAATGGACTGAACCTGGGAGAAGGAGCTGCCTACCTGGTATTGGAAAGCGAAGAATCGATTTGCAGGACTGGCAGGAAGCCGCTGGCACAATTAAGCGGGTACTGCAACTTCAATGAAGCCTTTCACCCCACCGCTCCTTCCCCTGATGGGGATGGTGCGTATCAGGCGATGAAAGGAGCCATCCGGGAAGCCGGCCTGACCACCATGGACATTTCCTTTATCAACGCGCATGGCACTGCTACGATAAATAATGATATAGCCGAAGCATTTGCGCTACGCAGGTTATTTGGGGAGAACATTCCACCTTTTAGTTCCACAAAAAGCTATACCGGCCATACCCTGGCGCCTTCAGGAGCAATTGAAGCAATCTATTCCATACTCAGCATTTTGAACAACGAGGCTTATCCTGTGTTGAATTATGAAACGGCTATGCCAGAAGTCGAACTGGAACCGGTTACAGAAGTCATGTACAATGCCGGTATTCAACATGTATTGAGTAATTCATTTGGTTTCGGAGGAAACAATGCAAGCCTTCTATTCAGCAAATATGATTAAGCCGGTATATATCAGATCTGCCCGGGCCATCTGCGCCCAGGATACTTTTACCGGAAACTGTTTACCAAAAGAGTTGACCGATGCAGTAAACAACGCACTCAGTTATAATCACCCTGATTACAGCCGGTATTTTTCCATTATGCAACTCAGACGCATGGGCAGGCTTACAAAAACCGGTATGGTGGCAGCAATAGAATGTTTGAGGGATGCAGGTATTTCCCATCCGGACGCTATTATAACGGGAACGGGTAAGGGAAGTATGAGTGACACCGAAAAATTCATGGGCAATATCCGTGAATTCCATGAAGGGACCCTGAACCCCACTCCGTTTATCCAGTCGACCTATAATTCACTGAACGGATTAATCGGGCTTCACCACGGTACCAGTTGTTACAATACTACTTATGTACACCGCGGGTTTTCACTGGAGCATTCTTTGCTGGATGCCATGCTCCTTTTTAGTGAAGGACGGGCGAAAAATGCGCTGGCGGGATCTTTTGAAGAGATGACGCCGGAGCATTTTATCATTAAAAAGAAATTGGGCTACTGGAAGGAAGCCCCGGTTTCCTGCATGGATTTGCTGCGTTCCGGGACCTCTGGCAGTATATCGGGGGAGGGTACTTTTTTCTTTCTTTTACAGGATAGCGAAAGCAATGCGATGGCCCGGCTGGACGGGATCAGGATATTATTTGAACCAACCCTGCAGGAACTGACAGTGGAAGCCGGAAGGTTTTTAAAAGAACATGGATTAGCCTGGGCTGATATCGACATTCTGCTTTCAGGTGAAAACGGGGACATCAGGTTTGGAGACTATTATAAAACAATTTCAGCGGAGATACCTGAAAGGGCACATCATCTAGCTTTCAAGCATGTATGCGGAGAGTTCGATACGGCTGCAGGATTTGCATTATGGCAGGCTGCGCATATCCTCGAGCGGCAGGAAGTACCGGATGTTTTACAATTGCGGAAAGGCACCGCAGGAAATATCCGCCACCTCCTTATCTACAACAATTATTACGGTAAGCAACATGCATTTTACCTGTTAGGCGTCTGACATAGGGGTTCGGGGGAAGGCGTCGGGGGAAGGTGTCTGACGTTTGAGATGGTTGAATTCAGTAATCCTAAACGTCAGACACCTCAAAACCCCAAACGTCAGACACCTGTAAGAAATAAAAAAGCCGCAACATAAGTTGCGGCCTTTTTATTATTTGCACCTGGGTGATTAGTTGATTTCAACATCAGCACCGGCTTCTTTCAGCTTGTTAGCGATATCATCAGCTTCTGCCTTTGATACACCTTCTTTAACAGCCTTGGGAGCGCCGTCAACCAGTTCTTTTGCTTCTTTCAGACCCAGACCTGTCAGGTCCTTAACGATCTTAACTACGTTCAGTTTAGAAGCACCACCGCTCTTCAGGATAACATTGAAAGCGGTCTTCTCTTCAACTGCGGCACCAGCACCGGCACCTTCAGCAGCTACTACTACTGCAGCAGCAGCAGGTTCGATACCGTATTCAGATTTCAATACATCAGCCAGTTCCTGTACTTCTTTTACAGTGAGGCCAACCAGTTGTTCAGCTAAAACTTTTACGTCTGCCATTGTTTAAAATTTTTACCGTCTTCACAGCCTGACGCTCCGACGGCGGTTTTTAAAAAAATTCTAATAACCCCCTTCAGGCAGGGGAATGTTTTATTGATGAGTGATTACTCAGCAGGAGCTGCTTCAACAGGAGCAGCAGCGGCTTCAGCACCACCTTCGTTCTTGCCTTTTTCCAGCAAAGCAGCGATAACACGCTTGGCAGGAGATTGCAACAGACCGATAACTTCGCCGATAAGCTCGTTTTTGGTCTTGATCTTGGTGAGGGCCTTCAGCTGGTCATCGCCAACATAGATATCACCATTGATGAAAGCTGCTTTCAGGATAGGACGATCACCTTTAGACTCTGTACGGAAAGTAGAGATGATCAAAGCCGGATCCTTGGGGTTCTCGGAGAACAGCAGGGCTGTTACGTTGTTGAGTGCTTCATACACACCGCTGTACTTTTCGGCATCCAGAGATTCCAGTGCCTTTTTGATCAGGGTGTTCTTAGCCACTTTCATTTCAACCTGCTTGTCGAAACAAACGCTGCGAAGCTTGGACACCTGAGCCACAGAGAGGCTTTCAGTGTCAGTGATATAGAAGTTATTGTATTGAGAGAACTTGCCCTTCAGCAGTTCAATCACTTCTTGTTTTTGTTCTTTAGTCATACCGCAATAATTTATATCTGCCCTTTAGAGGAGAACGGTTTTTGAATTAGTGGATGAATGTTTTGGTGTCGATAGTGATACCAGGACTCATAGTACTTGCCATGCTAACACCTTTCAGATAGGTGCCTTTAGCAGTAGCAGGCTTGAGTTTAATGATAGCGTTGATCAGTTCCTGGCTGTTCTCGGCAATCTTATCGGGACCAAAACTTACACGACCGATGGAAGCATGAACGATACCGGCTTTATCAACCTTGAAGGCGATTTTACCGCCTTTAACCTCGTTCACGGCAGATGCTACATCATTGGTAACAGTTCCGGTCTTGGGGTTTGGCATCAGGTTACGTGGACCCAGGATTTTACCAAGTTTACCAATCTTAGGCATTACAGAAGGGGTAGCGATGATTACATCAATATCAGTCCAGCCGCCTTCAATCTTCTGGATAAACTCGTCCAGGCCAACGTGGTCTGCACCAGCACCTTTTGCATCGTTCTCTTTATCAGGGGTACAAAGTACCAGTACACGCTTGGTTTTACCTGTACCGTGAGGCAGGGTAACGGTTCCGCGTACAGCCTGGTCGGCCTTCTTCGGATCAACACCCAGACGGATATGCAGGTCAACAGAAGCGTCGAACTTAGCGATATTCACTTCCTTCACCAGTGAAGAAGCTTCTTTCAGTGAATAGATTTTATTGGAATCAACCTTAGGGTTAACTGCTTTTCTTTTTTTAGTGATAGCCATTGCTCAAAAGTTTTTGTGTTTCACAATTAATTTTCCCATGGAGCAACACCATCAACAGTGATACCCATGCTGCGTGCTGTACCGGCTACCATTTTCATGGCACTTTCCAGGGTGAAGCAGTTCAGGTCAGGCATTTTGTCCTTCGCGATAGCTTCTACCTGGGCCCAGGTAACTTTACCAACTTTTGAACGGTTAGGCTCCTTAGATCCACTCTGCAGTTTTGCAGCTTCCAGTAATTGCACAGAAGCGGGAGGAGTTTTGATAACGAAGTCGAAAGACTTGTCAGAGTACACTGTAATCAATACAGGCAGTACTTTTCCCATTTTGTCCTGGGTTCTTGCATTGAATTGCTTACAGAACTCCATGATGTTCAGACCTTTAGAACCGAGGGCCGGACCAATGGGGGGTGCAGGATTGGCTTGACCGCCTTTACACTGCAGCTTAACGAAACCAGTGATTTCTTTTGCCATTTTAAAAAGTTTTTTTGGTGATAGCGTCCGGCAATGCTTTCGCAGCACCTGACTCCCAAATCCAATTCGAAAAAAGAACTTATGATTGGGGGTGCAAAACTATGAATAATATTTAATCTGTCCAAGAGTTTCCTCAAAAAGCCAGTCAATTCAACCATTGCAGCCGGGCAAGCAAAAAAAAGAGGATGTACCGCCTGGACACATCCTCAATTATATACCATCTGACCTGGGTCAGAAATGTTTATTATGATAGTTTTTCTACCTGCATGTAGTTCAGTTCAACGGGTGTGGAGCGACCGAATATCTTAACTGTTACCTTAAGTTTCTTCTTCTCGTCGTTTACTTCCTCGATGATACCATTGAAATCATTAAAAGGACCTTCGATGATTTTGATGGTTTCGCCAACAATGAAAGGCTCACTCATGCTCATGCCGCCGGCTTCGCTCATTTCATCCATCTTGCCCAGCATTTTATTCACTTCAGCCTTACGCAGGGCAATCGGGTGTTCTTTCCCAAGGAAATGAATCACATTGCTGGTATTTTTGATGGTATCACGAAGATCATCTCCCAGTTTACCATCCACCACTTCTATCATTACGTATCCCGGGTAGTAGTTACGCTCGCGCATCACTTTCTTCCCGTTCTGTACTTTATACACTTTCTCCACGGGCAGGAATACCTGTTTTACCACTTCACTCCATCCTCCGCGGCTGATTTCCTTGTCCAGGTATTCCTTTACCTTACGCTCTTTGCCGCTTACGACACGCAGAACGTACCATTTGGTTTCCTGTTGGTTAATAGTTTCTTCCATTATGCAAAGAATGAGTAAATCAATTTCAATAGGGAATTAGAAGCAAAATCCATCAGCCAGATTACCAGGGTGATCAGGATGGTAGCTACCAGCACAATCATGGTAGACTGCTGTAACTGTGCCCAGTTTGGCCAGGTTACTTTCTCCATCAGCTCTTTGTAAGACTCGCTGAAATAGGTTGTTACTTTATTCATGATACAAGATTACTTGTTTACAAACTTTGACAGAAACAAAAGAACTCAACAGGTTGTCTGACCTGTTGAGCTTTTGCAAAATAATGATTTCCTGTCAATTCGCACGGGCAACAGGATTCGAACCCGTATCAAAGGTTTTGGAGACCTCTATTCTACCATTGAACTATGCCCGTAAAAAAGCCACTGGTTATTGGCTACAGCCGTTAGCAAATTTACAACTAAAGACTGATCGCTAACACCAGTGGCTGCTATTGAGAATCAAATAAATTACTTGATGATCTCAGTCACCTGTCCTGCACCTACGGTACGGCCACCTTCGCGGATAGCGAATTTCAGACCTTTTTCCATAGCGATCGGCTGGATCAGGGTAACTTTCAGGTTGGTGTTATCACCAGGCATCACCATTTCGGTTCCTTCAGCCAGGGTACACTCACCAGTTACGTCCGTAGTACGGAAGTAGAACTGAGGACGGTACTTGTTGAAGAACGGAGTGTGACGGCCACCTTCTTCTTTGCTCAGCACGTACACCTCACCACGGAATTCAGTGTGTGGGGTGATTGAACCGGGCTTACAGATAACCATACCACGGCGGATATCCTTCTTTTCAATACCACGGAGGAGCAGACCGGCGTTGTCACCAGCTTCACCTTCGTCGAGGAGTTTCTTGAACATTTCAACACCGGTAACGGTAGAAGTCATTGGCTTTTCCATCAGACCTACGATCTCAACGGGCTCACCAACCTTGATACGACCGCGCTCGATACGACCAGTTGCAACAGTACCACGACCTGTGATAGAGAATACGTCTTCTACAGACATCAGGAATGGCATATCAACCGGGCGGGGAGGCAGCGGGATGTAGCTGTCAACAGCATCCATCAGCTCGTCGATTTTCTTAACCCACTTTTCTTCTCCGGCCAGTGCACCGGTAGCAGAACCCTGGATGATTGGAGTATTGTCACCATCGAAACCATAAGAGGTCAGGAGGTCACGGATTTCCATTTCAACCAGTTCAAGCAGTTCAGCGTCTTCAACAAGGTCAACTTTATTCATGAACACAACGATCTGAGGTACACCTACCTGGCGGGCCAGCAGGATGTGTTCTTTAGTTTGGGGCATAGGACCATCGGTAGCAGCCACAACCAAGATGGCACCGTCCATCTGAGCAGCACCGGTAATCATGTTCTTCACATAGTCAGCGTGACCAGGACAGTCAACGTGAGCATAGTGACGGTTTGCTGTCTGATATTCAACGTGTGCAGTATTGATGGTGATACCGCGCTCTTTTTCTTCAGGAGCTCCATCAATTTCATCGTACTTCTTTGCTGTCGCCAAACCCTTACTTGCCAGAATGGAAGTAATAGCGGCAGTCAAAGTGGTTTTACCGTGGTCAACGTGGCCAATAGTACCTACGTTAACGTGGGGCTTTTCCCTCTTAAAGGTCTCTTTTGCCATTTTATTTGTTTTTAAGTTGTGGTTTAAAACTGGAAGCCCCTAAAGACTTCTTATTATTAATGTGCTTCACGCACACCTGTTTACAAGAACTACCGGCCCTGATCACATTCCAATTGCTTTCACTTCCGGTTTAAAGCTCTCTGAGCCGTTAGTGAGAATCGAACTCACGACCTCTTCCCTACCAAGGAAGTGCTCTACCCCTGAGCTACAACGGCGGAAAGAAAGAGCGGAAGACGAGTCTCGAACTCGCAACCTATAGCTTGGAAGGCTATCGCTCTACCAATTGAGCTACTTCCGCTTATACCACCCTGCTATTCGCAGGGCAGCTGATTCATTCCTGATTTTAAGAACTATGCCCACTTTATCATCATATAAAGCGGGCGTTGTGGGCAGGAGAGGATTCGAACCTCTGAAGTCGAAAGACAGCGGATTTACAGTCCGCCCCATTTGGCCGCTCTGGAACCTGCCCCGATTTACAAGAGCCACTTGTCGGAATCGAACCAACGACCTACTGATTACAAATCAGTTGCTCTACCAGCTGAGCTAAAGTGGCGATTGAAATTTAAAAAAGAACTACCCCTTTTTGTTTCGGGATGGCAAAGGTAAAAGAATTTAAGAAATACAAAAATTTTGAAAACACTTTTTTTAAAAAAATAAATATGCTCAGCCCGGGAGTGGTTCAGGGCAAAAAAAAAGACCTCCGGGGAGGTCTCTGATGCCTTTGTCAGGCGAAATTTTTTTCTTTTTTTCTTTTTATCTGATTAACCAGGGAATCAAGTGCGCTGTCAAAAGACTCTTCAAATGATTTGGAACTGGCTTTTACGAAGAAGTCATGTTTGGGTACGTGTACTCTGATCTCCGCTACCTTGTCTTTAATCTGATGCACAACATTGTCTAATTTCAAAAAAACATCCACTTTGATGATCCGGTCATGAAATGTAGCCAACTTGTCGATCCGGGTGGTTACATACTCCACGAGTTTTACGTCTGCATCAAAATGTACAGTCTGAATGTTAACGTTCATAGCAATCACGTTTTTAACAGTGAACAATAAATAAAGAACTCATTGTTATGAAGATAACATAAAGCAGTTCATTTTCCAAGAATGGATCCGTTTATTTTTGTTTTTCACAATACATTCACATCCAACACTTTACAATAATATTTCAACCTTTTGGATGAGCCTTCCTGTGTACCTCTTTCAACTTGCCAATAGTAGTGTGAGTGTATACCTGCGTAGCAGCCAGACTGGAATGGCCAAGCAACTCCTTTACTGCATTCAGGTCGGCACCATTATTCAGCAAATGGGTTGCAAAACTATGCCGAAGAATATGCGGACTTCTTTTTTTCAGTGTGGTGAAGTCTTTGAGGTAGTGATTTACGATCCGGTACACATACTGTGGATATAATGCCCGTCCTTTGTCTGTCAGTAACAGGTGAACAGTATCAAATTGTTCCCATTGGCCGCATTTTAATGACTCATAATGGCGGATCATTTCCAGCAGATCCTGCCCCACCGGTATCAGTCTTTCCTTGTTCCCCTTTCCCAGAACTTTGATCGTACGGGAGTAGAAATTCACCTGTTCCTGCTTCAGGTTTACCAATTCACTCAGCCGCATGCCAGTCTGGTAAAACAGGTTCAGGATCAATTCCGTGGTCAGGCCCTTCCAGCCATCTCCATAGGAATTACCGGCAAAAAGCCTTTCAGCCTGCTTTTCTTCTACATAAACAGGTAATTTTTTACCCGATTTCGGGGCCGAAAGACTGGCCACGGGTGAAGCCGGGATTACCGACTTTTTTAAGAGGTATTTGTATAAAGACCGGAGTGAGGAGAGTTTCCGGCCGATAGACCTTGCTGATAGCGGCTGCTTCCCTTCCTTCAGTGAAGATAGCCAGCTACGAACCATTACCGTTGACGCTAAAACCAGCGAACCAGTATCATATTCCAGTTTCAGGTATCCGGCAAATTGTGAAATATCGTCGAAATAGGCCCTTACAGTATGGCCTGTAAATCTTTTTTCGAGCTTCAGGTATTGAATAAAATCAGTTAAATGCGGATCTTCACTGGTATACATAGATAAAAGGGATCGCAGCAAAACTAATGTTTTGCTGCGATCCCGTCACACTATAATGAACAGTTCTAAATCTTATACTTCGAACTTGCCGGCTGCAACCTGCTGCTTATAAACTGCTTTCAGCACTTCAGCCCGACGTTTGATTGACGGCTTGGTGAATGACTGGCGCTCTCTTAACTGTACCAGAACCTTGGCTTTTTCAAACTTCTTCTTGTACTTCTTGAGCGCTTTGTCGATGTTTTCGCAGTCTTTAGAATCGATGATCAGCATAACAATATACCTCCTTTGGTAATTTTTTGGAGGGCAAAGATAGGAAAGAATATTTTAACACCAAATCCTTTTTACCAAAAAAAGAGCTTTAAACTATATTGCGTGCATGTTTACAGGAATTATTGAAGCGATGGGTACAATTACCCGGATTGAAGATTCTGGAACCAACCGGATATTTTGGCTGGAATCGCCTATTTCCCAGGAACTCAGTATTGACCAGAGTGTTTCCCACGATGGTGTTTGCCTCACAATTGATGCCATTGAACCAGGTAAACACAGGGTTACGGCAATTGCTGAGACTCTCTTAAAAACAAACCTCAGCCAGTGGGCTGAGGGCAACCTGGTAAACCTGGAAAGAAGTATGTTGATGAATGGAAGGCTGGATGGGCATATAGTACAGGGGCATGTTGATTGTACGGCAATTTGTATTTCCCGGCATGATAAAAACGGCAGCTGGGAGTACCGATTCTCAATACCAGCAGAATTTGCAGCATTAATTATAGAAAAAGGTTCCATCACTATCAACGGTACCAGTTTAACGCTTTATGATATCACAGATACAGAGTTTTCGGTGTCTATCATACCCTACACTTTTGAAAATACCGATATACAAAAAGTTTTTCCGGGGAGCGCAGTAAATATTGAATTTGATATAATCGGAAAATACATCCGGAGGCTGAAGCAATTTGAATAAAGTGGCAACTGGCTAAACTATGATTGAGTAAATCCTTTCGCGGACCTGGTTCATCCAAGGAATTTGCCCAGAAATTTTACGGCATGCCTGTTTTCTTTTATCCTGTAATACCTTATGGGATCCACGTTTCAATGTGACGACTGGCACAGTCCATTCACCATGGCAATAATACCGCACATATTTCCCCTTGCTGCGCAGGGTTTAAAAAAAGGGGAAAATTTACCTGAGCGGATGTTTTTGTATTGAAAAAGCTGAGCGCGGGTCAAACAAGCATATAATTTTTCCCGAATAACAAGTATCAAAATATATGTGCCCATATTCTTCTGTCAGCCACCGAAAGCCTGAAACAGGTATGATTTCAAGTGTATCTTTTACATGTACAGTGGCGGAATCAACAGTTGTAAGCCAATCAACTCCCTCCGCAAGTCCGATTCTTAAAGTAGGCACCCCATTGAATTCATATGGCAAATCGATCTGAATTTCATTGATGGTTGATTTTGATGCCAACTCAATTTTTTCAAACAACTGGGCATTCAACCGACCCGCCATTTTATAATCCTTTGCATTTTGAAGGGTAAAAAATGAATAGCCTATCAACAGAACCATTATCACCAAAAATTTATACCGATTATCCAAACGGTTCACAACCATCAGGTAAGAAATTAAAAGACAGAAAAAAACAGAGGGTAAATACAAAAACCTTTCCGACTCCCTGTCATGGGTATCAATGCCAAGCGTAATAACAGGAAACAGGGAAAGCCCAAAACAGGCAATCATTAAGTACAAAAAGTAGTGTTTTTTGATGGGCCTGAAATACCTATAAATCAGCACAACCATACCCAGCAGAACCAGCCCGTATAAAACAATAAAATTTACTGTTGAATCCATTGGTGGCAGGAATGAACGTGCCAGCAACCTGTTGTAATTCAGTATAAGGGGTTTAATAACAGTTGCAACAGAAGCATTCAACTCATAATCAGATGCCACCCTGCCCAGGAAGAGATGACGAAATAACAGATTCCCGATAAATATTGTCAGGAAAAGGCTTGCCTGCTTCCATGTGATTCTACTGCCCTCCATTGTTAAATAACGATCTGAAATCGCCAGGAAAATAACCAACACCGGTAAAATCCAGACAGATTCATAAGTAAACAAGCCAATTCCGAAGAAGGCAAGAGATAAACCCAGCCGAATTACAGAATGATACTTTGACAAAAGAAATACAAGCGACAACAGAAAGAATACACAGGCCAGGGATGCTGTTCTTCCCAATATCCAAAGAACCGCCTCCGAATGAAATGGGTACAGGCAAAAAACTGAAGCGGTAATCAACGCGAAATTAAGGCCATCAAATGATGACTCAGGCGCATATCGTTTGAAGAGTTGAAAAGAAAGCTTTAAAACCAGAAATGTACAGGAAATATGAATCAGCAATTTGGTTATATGGTAGCCAATTATTGCACCTCCCCATACATGGTAATCCATTGTTAATGAAAGTTCATGTACCGGCCGTTGAAACCTATTCTGAAAAACCTTGCCCTTAATACTTTCCGGAATATGTATCAGATCATCATTTAAAAGGTAAAAATTTCCCGGGTAGTAAGCCAAAATTGTAGTGAACAGACATAACCCAAACAACAACCATGACATTTCCCTGGGGTACTTTTCGAAAAATGAACCAACCCGATTTCTGACTGCCATCTTACCTGATTAAGTACATTTTGCCATATCCCTTCGTGAAAAATTTATCAGTAGTATCCCCATTGGCTTTGTATTTTTCCAGCTTTTTGCCATTCAGCATGGAAATCACCCTGTACAAATAAACGCCATTGGCCAACCTTTGACCAAACTGATCGGTTCCGTCCCATTTAAACTCTGTAATATTTCTGCCGATCCTGATCGGGCCTAGTTCATCACCTGTAATTTCTCTGACAATTTTTCCTGTCACCGTCAGTATCTGAATTTTAAAATTCGTCGGGATCTCGCTGCCGGTAAGTGTAAATACAAAAGCCGTAGATGTTGAGAATGGGTTCGGGTAATTAAGCAGATTAGAGATCATCGGCTTATTTATCACTGTAAATTCAACTGAATATGAAATTTTACCTGCAGGATTGTTGCTGGCATCTTTTCCGGTTACAATCAGTTCATAATTGTCTATCCCGTTTTCCTCATCAAAGGTATTCAGGAAGGCCGGGCTGAATTCAATTGTAGCAGTATTGTCTGAAGCAGATACTGCCGGTATGAACCGAACGGTATCATTATCAAAACGGTAGGTTTTAATGGATCCGTCGGGATAACGCACCTGGACGCGCATCAGGGAAGTATCATTCAGTAACAAATATTTCGATTCGTCTTTTAATTTGATCTGAATTCTGGGACGAGCCGATACTATATCCCCATTCAGAATGTGAACACCATCGAATGTGACATCCAAAAGCGGATTCTTTCTGTCATCATCTACATACAAATTCCTGAACAGGAAATTGTTGAAATGATATTGTTCTGGCTGGTGATCGTCGGGGTTAAAATCAATATACAGGGTATTCAATCCAGGGAAATTGCGGGTATCTATCTTATAGGTAAACCTTACCGTATCACCGCCGCCAAGCGGCTTCAGCAAGCCCACAGGCAGTTCATGCGGAACATTATTGGCATCAGTCAGTATGACTTTTATTTTAAGGCTGTCAAATGGTATTGATGTGATATTCTTGAATGCAATACCAAACTCCACAATTTCCCCCAGCCCAACAGTATCCTTGGTAGTAAAGAAAAGGTTCGGTGTTATAGCGCCTTCAGGAACGGGATCATAAATCAATCGCCAGTAATCGAGCTGGTATGGACTGAAATTTACCGAATCTGCATTTCTCATGTTAAGTTTCAGTTTAGGATAAATGGCCGCATCAATATCTGAAACATCCACTACCGTTTCATTTATCCCAACTTCTTTCAATACATGAGTACTTCTGTCCTTCCTTATACCAAGTATTTCAATCTTAACTTTATCCGGTGAATTTGATTCAACAGGATGTCCTTCCCATCTTAACTCCTTCCATTTTTTTGAAGGTCCGAATTCGGGTGATTTCAGATACCCCACAGAATCGGGAGTCGTACAGGTAGCGGAAATAAAGAAACGATCATACAAACCCACAGAAACCTTTCCCAGGGCCGTAAAGTCCGGATCATTTTTTCGGTAAATAAGCCCCCAGGATTTGGGTGCATTAATATCATCAATTATTGTAAGGCCTGCCTCCAGCAACTTGTGGTATAAAGAATTATTGCTGCCATACAAACTTGTATCGGCACGCCAGGTACTTGAATAGGAACGCGGATTATTATAATCGTTGGAGCGGATTACAACATAATAGGATGGCGGAATTGAGTCCATAAAATCCATAATCAGTTTCCTGGACTCAGGTGTCATGTAGGAGAATTCAAAATTCCAATTCGTGCTTGCTTTACAATTGGCACTTCCACTTCCAAAACGATAAAGGTTATTACCATTTTCATCAACATTCAACCACGGCTTGAATGTACGGGGATCAATAACATGGAACACAAGGGATCTTCCCACACACGCGCTCCGGATGAAATCATCATCATTGATCAGTACAGAAAAATCTGAGTCTTCAGTCCCCGATGTGGGGTACATGGCCTGCCGCAAAACCAATGAATTGGCTTTTTTCCCAAATACCCATTGACGCTGCTCATCCAGGACAAGGCTATTAAATTCAGATTCTCTGTGCTGGAAAAAATGTGACTGGTTGAACCCCGACTGATTTTCCGATCTGAACATGAAGGAAGACTGATTCCAGATAAAGTCACCGCCCTCGCCAGGTACTAATGCAGTTCTCCAATAATACACCACACTGTCCAGGAAACTTGTCTGCGGATCAAACTCCAGCAAACCTCCCACCGAACTAATGTTCACAGTACGTTTCAGGGAAGAATTGAACAAGGCTGTTGTATCAATTTCCATTACATATTGCTTGAGATTGCTGAATGGATTGGCCGTTGAAGCGTATAATTTTTGTGCAGGATCAGAAACGATGGCGTAATTATAAGGATAGGCTGGAGTGGCTTCATCTTCATAAATAAAAAAGGACTTCGAAACTGAATTGTTATCCTGTACCATTTCATCAATTTCATCGGCGCCATCGAGAACAACGCTCAGCCTGCTCTGCCCTTTGTGGAGGGTAGCTACAACTGGCAGGTCAAATTCAAGAGAGTCTGCATAATTTACTGCCGGACGCTTCTGATTGTACAGGATATTTACACTACCATCAGGGTTAATCCTTTTTATTTCTACGTGGATAGAGTCATTGATAGCCTTGCCCATATTGAAATACCTGACTTTTACCTTAAAGGATTGATCAGATATTGAAATAAAATTCGGACTGATCTCAACCATCGACTCCTCCACTACGTAATCAGGTTTAGGCTGAAAGTTCATTTTTAATGCAGGATCACCATGAAGGTTCAATTGTTCCGCATTTGCTTTTGCCAGGAAATCCAGCGGGGAATAGGAACTGGTCATCTGGGTAAGGGCATCAATATTGAGTCTTCCCAGCGTTGCACCATAATCAGATTTACCCATTTTCGTATAGAATGCATTCAGGTAGGTGGAAAGATAATTCACTACCCCAAAATGCGTACTGGCCAGGAAAGCAATTCCACCTTTTTGTTTTGCGAGCACAAACTTCTCCGTCAGTGATTCAACCACCTGGAAACGACTTGGTGCGTATTGGAAAAAGTCGCCCGCATAACAACCATTCACGGAAAACACCGGGTATTTGCCTTTATTGTTATAATCCACCGGGTCTTCAATACTAAATTGCAAAGTGCTTGCCGAGGAATGTCCGAAATAAGTAAGTAAACTAATTCCTTCTTCAAATTTTTCGCGAATGATCTGGGCCCCGGATTGATCGGTCTCATCCCCAACACTTTTACATAAAACAGTTGTATTGGCTCCAACCAGCGTATCATTTATCAGGTTTTTGTATGTATTCAGGTAACTGCATAACTGAACTCCCAATAAAGCATCCGTTGCCCCCATTACATGGACAATATTTTTCATCCATAATTTGTCTTCAGTTTTCCCTGAAATGGTTTGCTGAACCTGTTCATACTCTTTCACTTTTTCAAGGTAATCTTCCACTTCTGTAGGACTGACAGCAGATAAACGACCAATTCCCGTAAGCGCCAAAGAACTTTCCGGACCCGTAGAGCTAAGCAGGTTATCCGATCCCGGATAGCCATATGTGGGAACCAGGTTGAGTTGGTTCAGCAGGGGCCTTTCTGTTGTTGGGTTGGCCCTGAAAGCATTGTAGGAAACGCCCTTGCCAATAAGAAAAATGTTTTTTACTTCCGAAGAAAAATTGGCCCTGGCAAAGCGGAGGAAATTTTTTACAGACAATGGGTGCCCTTTGATCCCGAAGGCAAACTGGTCAACCAATTCATTGATATCGTAAAGTTTTGCCGAATGGCTTCCGCCGGCTACACTGCTTCTGTAGGCCCGGTAATCTTCAACCGGGTTATTCCCGTTTGCTCCGTTATACAGTAAAGGATTGGAGATAATCAGGTAGTCACCCTGTTCGGCAGTATTCCGAAAATCAGTAAACTTACGTTGTATCAGTGTGGTAACGGGCAGAGGGACTGCAGCAGCCTGACTTACCAATACCATTTTCCGGGCAGTGGCGCTGCCTTTGAGGGAGAACCTGAACACACCCGCCACCTGGGTATTGGCTACATACCTTTCAAGTGTCTGGGTATCATATAAAACCGGAATACTTCCACCTGCATTGAAGTTCTTTATCTCCAGGTAATACCCCGCCGTTCTTGCTTCCAACTCAAAATAAAACTGGTTGGCACCCCCAAAATCAAACTCTCTCGGATAAATGATTTCATAAAAGGATAATACCAACCGATCAAGATAGGGATCAGGACCAGATGGTGGCGCCGGAGGCTGAACATTTGTAAATGCCACAGCCGCACTACCTGAAGAAAGTAAATTAGTTGAGAAGCTAACGGACGATACAAGATCATTGAAAAAATTCATTACAGTATCTTTCAACATGTTCCCGTTCACCGCCGCACTGATCCGCCTCGTTTTTACGGTATTGCCAAAAGCACCAAATCTAAGAACTGCATTAGGACCGGTGACCACAGGTTTCAGATTGGAGAGGTTTTCCGTACGGGTTACCCTTTGCCTGATATCCGTACTGGACCAGAATTCACCCCTGTCATAGGAAGATGAATAAATATATTGCTCAAGATCAGCAGCAAACCCAGGATTGATCTGCTGTTTGAAATGCGTTCCGACGGTGTGTAAAAAATAAGGTTCTGCAGCCAGTGTATTGCCCGCCACATCATTATCTACTGATGCAAAGCGCAAATTGGGAGATACAGGTTCAACAGTCAAAAAGTAAATGGCAGTATCAGCGTGAAGATTATACCTGGTGGAATGCTGGAACCTGGCATTACGATAAAGCACCCGGTCCGGTTCCCCATCATTCGCCCTTCCCCAGAACTCAATATACCCCCCTGCCGGCAAGGGTCCGCTGGCAGCCGATGTATACAGCGGAACTTCCACCCCATTCCTGTACAATCTGAAATGCTCAGCCGGTGTATTTTCCAGTCCGCTCGCACGAAGGGTGGATTCCGGAATGCGGTACAGACCGTCTTTGCCAACCTTGAATTTATAATAGGTATTGCTGAAATTGATCCATTCATTGTTGAATGGCTGGGCCTTTGTTATAAATGAAAAAGCCAGTATTGCTACCAGCAAAAAGCTTATTCTCCGCAAAACTATTGTTCGGTTATTTCGCATATGCTTTAGCACTTACTTATTTTTATTTTTTTTGACCAGGTCGAGCTTCAGCGAAAACACATGTGTATAAAGTGGATTCGACTGATTGGCAAGATTTGTAAACGCATAGTCGATCATCACATTCTGCAGCCTGAAACCGGCCCCCAGGGCAGGCTGGTATATCCATATCTTTTTAGAATAAGTGCTGTCATCGTCATCCAGTGCTTTCTGAAAATTGTTGATGCCTGCCCTTACAAAAAATACATTTTTCACAGCAGCTTCCAATCCGATCTTTGGGTCGATGCTCACTGCTGAACTGCTGATGACCGTATTCCTTCTTCCATCAAATGTAAAATCGAGGTTGGCTTCTGCCAGCAGGTTGACAGATTTGTTAATCCGGAAATTATAGGAAGCACCGGCAATTAGTTTGGGAGCGGTCAGTTCGGTTGATTTAACAGGGATATCATTCTGGGTAACATAAAATACTTCCCGCATTTTATCATTTATGCTGTAGGTCCAGGCATTAAAGGTGGTTGTTACATCCCTGGCAACAAGTCCCACCTGCAGCTTTTTGTTGATGTACTGCACACCGGCATCAAATCCGAAGCCCCATGCACTTGCAAAATCTCCGGCCTTACGGTGAATAACCTTTGCATTAAAACCCAGGTTGAGTTTTTTATCCGGGTCATTCATTTTCAGTTCCTGGGCATAGGAAAACAGGAAAGCATAATCGGCTGATGAAAACGTAGTGATATTATCAAAATTAATACTGCCATCCGGTTCTACCAGGAAGACCGTATTGGGAATATCATCCACAGCGAAGCGTAACACCGAAATCCCGATGGTTCTTTTACCATCGCTCAGCGGAATAGCAACATTTGCATAATCGTATTTTCCGATACCGGCAAAATATTCGGCATGCATTATGTTTACCTGCGCCTGGTTCTTTACATGAACCAGTGCAGCGGGATTCCAGTACCCCGCCGTACCGTCAGAAACGGAAGCTACCTGGGCCGACCCCATAGCCAGCCCCCTTGCACCAGCCCCGATATTCAAAAATTCATTAGAATATTTCCGGAACTGAGCCGACAATAATGCAGGCAGGAAAACACAAAAAGGGATCAACCATTTGATCTTGGCAGTCATTGGATCAACTTTCAGGATAAGCAATAAGTACGCTAATGAACACTAACGAGCGGCCGGCCTTAATATTGCCTTTCGCAGGCTAACCCGTTTGCGTTAGTTTTGCTGCAAATTGCAGCATTTTTTATGAATTTGATCGAAGAATTACGCTGGCGAGGCATGTTGCAGGATATCATGCCCGGCACCGAGGAACAGTTGAACAGGGAAATGACTTCCGCCTATATTGGTTTTGACCCTACCGCTGACAGCCTTCACATAGGCAGCCTGGTCCCCATTTTATTACTGGTTCACCTCCAGAAAGCCGGCCACAAGCCATTTGCGCTGGTTGGTGGAGCCACGGGAATGGTAGGCGATCCTTCGTTCAAGGCTGAAGAAAGGAAAATGCTGGATGAGGCCACACTGCAGCAAAACCTGGCAGGTATCAGGGCCCAGCTTGCCCATTTCCTGGATTTTAATGAAGCCCTCCCAAATGCCGCTGAAATTGTCAACAACTACGATTGGTTTAAAAATATCAGTTTCCTCGATTTTATCCGTGATGTGGGCAAACATATTACGGTTAATTATATGATGGCAAAGGACAGTGTGAAGAAACGGATCGAGGGAGATAGTGGCATCAGTTTTACAGAATTCACCTACCAGCTTATCCAGGGTTATGACTATTACTGGCTCAATAAGCACAAGAACTGTAAACTACAGATGGGCGGCAGCGACCAATGGGGTAATATCACCACAGGAACGGAACTTATCCGCCGCATGTCGGGTGGGGAAGCATTCGCTTTTACCTGCCCATTACTGACAAAGGCAGATGGCGGCAAATTTGGTAAAACCGAAAGAGGAAACGTTTGGCTGGACCCCAAAAAAACTTCGCCCTACCAATTCTATCAATTCTGGCTGAATGCATCGGATGAAGATGCCATAAAATGGATCCGGATTTTCACCTTCCTGCCCAAGACTGACATTGAACAATTGGTTGCGACTCACCAGGAAGCTCCCCACCTGCGGCTCCTTCAGAAAAAACTGGCCGAAGAAATCACTTCGCTGGTACATGGCCGTGAAGAATTTGAATTTGCGGTAAAAGCATCTGAAATCCTGTTTGGTAATGCTACTACCGAAGTACTGCAAAGCCTGAATGAAGACCAGCTTTTGCAGGTTATGGAAGGAGTTCCTGCACATGAATATGCCCGCACTGCATTTGAAGCTGGAGCTGATATCGTTTCCTTCCTGGCGGATACCGGCATTTTTCCCAGTAAGGGAGAAGCCAGGAAAATGGTACAAAGCGGAGGCATCAGCATTAACAAGGTTAAAGTGGAAGGAATAGATGCAAAACTCCAGATCAGCGACCTGTTGAATAACAGCTACCTGCTGGTTCAGAAAGGAAGAAGAAACTATTTCCTGGTGAAGGCGGTCTGAATACGTTCCAGGTTTCGTAAATTGAATACTGAACCTGTCTTTTATGAAATCATTGCCTGCCATTGTTGCCATTACCTGCCTGCCTGCATTGGGGTTTGCCCAACAGGATTTCCAGCGAAACTTACAGGCCCGGTTCATTGAGGCGGAACATCAGTCTGTGATTGAACTGCCGGAAGGAAATTTCCAGCTCAATGCTTCTTTGTGGCTGGACGGGAAAAACGGTATTACCATAAAAGGAAAGGGGATGGATAAAACCATCCTGAATTTTTCCGGCCAGATTTCCGGTGCGGAAGGCATCAAGATTACCAATGGCTCCAATGTTACCATCGAGGGCCTGACAGTACAGGATACAAAAGGTGATGCTATCAAAACACAACTGGTGGATGGAATTACCTTCCGCAATGTAAAGGCGGAATGGACCCGCGGCGCTCATGAAAAGAATGGTGGATATGGCTTGTACCCCGTTCAATGCAGCAATGTCCTTATTGAAGGATGTGCTGCAAGAGGTGCCAGTGATGCCGGTATTTATGTAGGCCAGTCCAGTAAAATCATCGTTAGAAATTCTCTTGCTATGGAAAATGTAGCCGGGATAGAAATTGAAAATTCGCTCCATGCCGAGGTTTACGACAATGAAGCGACCAATAATACGGGCGGCATACTGATCTTCGACCTGCCAGACCTGGTGGTAAAAAAGGGCGGATACACGAAGGTTTACCGCAACCATGTTCACCACAATAATCACCCGAACTTTGCACCCAAAGGGAATATCGTCGGCAAAGTGCCATTAGGCACGGGAATCATGGTTCTTGCCACCAATAATGTGGAGATCTATGGTAACAGGATCATCAATAACAAAACAGCAGGTACTGCCATTATCAGCTATTATATCACTGAGAACCCGGTTAAAGACAGCACCTATTACCCCTACCCCGGCAATATTTTCATTCATCACAACGAGTATAAACGACAGCGCGGCAGGGCTACCATGAAAGGCAGAATGGGCAAACTGTTCCGTTTTAAACTGAAATTCGGTAAAGACGTTCCGCATATCATCTACGACGGCATCCTGGATGATAAAAATCCTGGCAATAATAAAATCTGTATCCGTGAAAACAGCCAGGCAAGTTTTGCCAATATTGATGCCGCCAATAATTTTAAAAAAATAACACGGGATTTGTCATCGTACGATTGTGAACTCGACATTCTGATGCCAAATGCCGGCAGCAAATGAAATCAGCCACAATAATAATTTTGCTTGCAATCGCAGTCTTCGCGGCAGTAGCTTTTTCCGGCAAATCGCCGGATTTTGAAGCTCCTAAACAAAAGCTATCCGACTACGGATTTTTTACCGGAAGACTGGCCGACCTCATACCCGCCAAAAAGGTCATACCCTATGATCTGAACAGTGCATTGTTCAGTAACTATGCTGAGAAATCCAGGTTCATCGTATTGCCTGAAGGAGAGCCGGCCATTTACAATCCCGACAGCGCCTTTAATATGCCTGTTGGCACGGTTCTCATCAAAAACTTTTATTTCCCTGCAGACTTCAGGCACCCCGAAAAAGGAAGGAAAATCCTGGAAACCAGACTGCTGGTGCATGAGCCGGCAGGGTGGAATGCGCTGCCCTATATTTGGAACAAAGAACAGACAGAAGCCTATTATGATGTTGCCGGTGATACCCGACAGGTGCAATACACCGATTCAAAAGGTAAAAAAGTAAATACCAGCTATGTCATCCCTAATAAGAACCAGTGTAAAGGTTGTCATTCCTCCGGCAATCGCTTCCTGCCGATTGGCATCAGTGCAAGGCATCTGAACAAGGATTTTTCCTATGCCGACGGTGCAGAAAATCAATTGACCTTCTGGAAAAAACATGGATTGCTGAATGAACTCCCT
The DNA here is from genome assembly GCF_014332695.1 of Flavihumibacter stibioxidans. Classification (GTDB taxonomy): domain Bacteria; phylum Bacteroidota; class Bacteroidia; order Chitinophagales; family Chitinophagaceae; genus Flavihumibacter; species Flavihumibacter stibioxidans. Next base: position 1,043,725 of record NZ_MBUA01000001.1, read on the forward strand.
GAAGACAAGATACCGGCGAATTGCAACTGGCAGGATGAAAGCAAGCCCCTGGAAGCACGGGCCAGGGCCTACCTGGATATCAATTGCGGGCACTGTCACAATTCAGCTGGCCCTGCCAATACATCGGGATTGTTCCTGGATATTCACAATAAAAATGAGACTTCGCTGGGAATAATGAAAACTCCTGTAGCCGCAGGCCGGGGCTCTGGCAATCTTGATTACGCCATAGTTCCAGGCAGGCCCGACAAATCCATCCTGCTGTACCGGATGAACACCACAGATCCCGGAATAGCCATGCCGGAAATCGGTCGCGAACAGATCCATAAAGAAGGTATCGAACTCATCAGCCGCTGGATCAGCAGCATGAAACAATAAACTCACTTGCCACCGGACGCAAAGGATTTGATTCCTTTCACAAGTATGTCGAGTTGTTGCGTTGTTGTGTACACATGCGGCGTAATCCTTACTCCACTGATATTTTCCCATTCAATTCCCACCGTATGAATCTTGTGCTGGCTGAAAAGGTATTGATCAAGTTCTGATGGCTTCCTGTCCTTTACGGATACTAACCCTATTGCACAACCGAATCCCTGCCTTGTTGAAGTGCCGATCCTTATTCCCGGCATGTCTTTCACCTGGTTGATCCAGTAATTCTTCAGGTATAAAAGGCGTTGTTCTTTGCGTTCAGCGCCGATCATTTGATGAAACTCGATTGCTTTGCCAATGGCCTGTTCAATAAAGAAGGGCCTGGTGCCCAGGTTTTCAAACTTCCTGATATCCGCGCTTCTGGCATCGGGTGATGCAAACAAGGGGTAGAGTTTGGCTATCTTTTCTTTCTTCACATACAGCAGGCCGCTGCCAATGCAGGCGCTAAGCCACTTATGGAGACTGGTCCCGAAATAATCCGCGCCTAATTCGGGAATGGTAAACTTAAAATGAGCAAAGCTATGGGCCCCATCCACCAGTACTTCGATTCCCCTGGCATGTGCCGCATCGGCAATTGACCTTACCGGCAGAATCTGCCCGTTCCAATTAATGATGTGGGTAAGATGTACGACTTTGGTTTTGGTGGTAAACGCTTTGGTGTATTGTGCCGCCAGGTAAGCGTTATCCTCTGATGGCAATTCCAGGTTCACCCAAACCAGTTTGATGCCATCCCTTAATTCGCGTTGTTTCCAGGCATTGATCATATTCGGGTAGTCCTGTTTGCTTAAAACCACTTCATCTCCGGCTTTCAGTGGCAGCCCGAAAATGACCGTTTCCAGTGCCTCCGATGCATTTCTTTGGATGGCTATTTCCTCCGTATCACAACCAGCCAGAGCGGCCAGGTTTCGGCGCAAGGGTTCGCGCCCCTGATCGAGTATCCGCCACATATAATAACTGGGTCCCTCATTGCTGAGGTCATGGTAACGTTTCATGGCTTCCTGGACCACTTTCGGCGAAGGGCTGACCCCTCCGTTGTTCAGGTTTATGATGGAAGGAGATACCGTATAGGCCTGCTGGATGGCATACCAGAAATCCTCTTCGCCAGCCAGTTCTTCGGGACTTGCTGAGCCATATTGCAGGATGCTTTTTTCCAAATGCCTGCTCCAGGCGGGTTGTGAAATTCCGGCTAATACAGCGCCAAAACCAATTTTACTTAACCCTGACAAAAAATTTCTGCGTCCAGTAGCATTCATGAGGGGAATTTTTCTAAATCTAATATGTATTCTGTAAACGGGCAAAGACAAATGGGGCTCCCCTGTTTGTTATCCAATCCTGCAGAAATTTCAGAGATTTTTTTGGCAGTAAAGTTTGGGCCCATTATTTTTGCACTCCCATTTAGGACGGATTGGCCTATAGTATAATGGTAGTACGACAGATTTTGGTTCTGTTTGTCTAGGTTCGAATCCTGGTAGGCCAACGAAAAAGCCATAATGGCAAAAAAAAGCTACAACTCAAATTGTAGCTTTTTTTTATTGCCATTATTTCCCGGTCCTCCCCTTGCATACAACCCGGCTCCAGGTATCAGTTGACCTGCAAGTAACATTCATCAATCTTCTGTAAAGGGTATATTGAGGTACGACAATTCCGGAAACAAATTTATCTATGCCAGTAATTGTTGCAACTGAAGCAGGCAGGCCTTCAGGCTATCCTTCCAGGGAATGGTCCGGATGCCAAACACTGAGCGGATTTTATCCTTGCTAAGCACGCTGTAAGCTGGTCTTCTGGCCGGCGTGGGGTAGGCGGTAGTCGGAATGGGATGAATTTTACATTTGCTGCCGGAAAGATCCCTTATGGCAACAGCAAAATCGTACCAACTGATAACCCCGTCATTGGAATAATGGTAGATTCCACCGAATTGATCAACATTTGGCTGCTGGTCAAGGATAACAATGATATCAAGGATCGCTTTTGCCAGGTCAGCAGCATAGGTTGGGGAACCAAACTGATCGTTTACCACACTCAGTTCCTTTCGCTCCGACATCAGGCGCAGCATAGTTTTTACAAAATTGTGGCCATAGGCAGAATAGACCCAGGCAGTCCGAATGATAATAGCATTCGGTGCATACGCTACAGCAAGTTGTTCACCTTTCAGCTTTGTTAATCCGTAAACCCCCAGCGGATTTACCGGAGTTTCCTCACTTATTGGTTCAGTGGCCTCGCCATCAAACACATAATCGGTTGAAATATGTATAAATCTTGCCCCGTTTTCTGCGGCTGCTTTTGCAAGGTAGCCAACCGATGTTCCGTTAACCAGCATGGCCATATCCTGGTCGGTTTCGGCTTTATCCACCGCAGTATATGCAGCGCAATTGATACAATAAGAGGGATTCTGTTCCCTGAAAAAGGCAAAAACAGCCTTCTCGTCATCTATCGGCAATTCTGCATAATCAGTAAACAGAAACTCAAAACCAGCGTATAAAGGGGCCAGTTGTTGCAACTCACTTCCTAATTGACCATTACCGCCTGTTACCAGAATTTTTTTCATGATGCTAGGGTAAAAACTTGTTCAATATCAGCAAATACGGGGTAAAGTTTGTCTTTATCCGAGAGTATCATTTTGTCTTCCGGTATCTGCCAGTCAATATTCAAAGCCGGGTCATTGAATAAAACACCTCCTTCTGATTCCTTATTGTAAAATTCGTCGCATTTGTACATCACTTCTGCTGTTTCACTTAGTACAGAGTACCCATGTGCAAAGCCTTTGGGAACCAATAACTGTTTTTTATTTTCAGCGGACAGTTCGATACTGAAAACCTTGCCGAAACTGGGTGAACCGGTCCTGCAATCTACCACCACATCCAGGATAGAACCTTCCAGGGACCTGATCAGCTTTGTTTGGGCAAAAGGTGGCTTCTGGAAATGCAGTCCTCTTACAACGCCATAAACTGATCTGGCCTGGTTATCCTGAACGAATTTGTATTGAAGTCCATGTTTATTGAACAAGGCCTCGTTGTAGGATTCGAAAAAATATCCGCGTTCATCACCAAAAACCCTGGGTTCAAAGATCAGCAGACCAGGAAAGCCCGTTTCTATAAAAGCCATTATTAACGTTGTTCGTATTGTTCAAGATAATATTTCTGGTAATCACCGCTGGTTACATGATTGATCCACTCTGTGTTTGCCAGGTACCAGTCAACCGTTTTTTCAAGGCCCTCTTCAAACTGCAGGGATGGTTTCCAGCCCAGTTCACGGTTCAATTTGGTGGCATCAATGGCATATCGCAAATCATGGCCGGGTCTGTCAGTTACATAGGTAATCAGCTCTGCTGACTCACCCTCTGTGCGGCCGAGTTTCCGGTCCATTATACTGCACAGCAGATGCACCAGGTCAATGTTTTTCCACTCATTAAAACCACCCACATTGTATTTCTCCCCTTCCTTACCATTGTGGTAAATGGTATCGATGGCCCTGGCATGATCCTCCACCCATAACCAGTCGCGCACATTCTCCCCTTTTCCATAAACCGGAAGGGGTTTATTGTTCCTGATATTATTGATCATCAAAGGAATCAGCTTTTCAGGAAAATGGTAAGAGCCGTAATTATTGGAACAGTTACTCATTACCACCGGCAAATGGTAGGTGTGATAATAAGCCATTACCATATGATCCGATGCGGCTTTTGAAGCAGAATAGGGTGAGCGGGGATCATAAGGAGTCTCTTCGGTAAAGAAGCCTTCTGCGCCCAGCGAACCATATACTTCGTCTGTGGATACATGGTAGAAACGTTTGCCGGCATAATTTCCATTCCAGTTTTTCCTGGCAACATTCAGCAGGTTGGCTGTTCCAAGCACATTGGTGCGAACAAACTGCAACGGGTCAAGGATACTGCGGTCAACATGGCTTTCAGCAGCCAGGTGAATCACTCCGTCAAATGCATACTTTTCAAATAATTCCTGCATGCGTTTTTCATCAGTAATATCACCCCGCTCAAAAATATAGTTTGATTTATCCTCAATATCCTTAAGGTTCTCCAGGTTTCCTGCATAGGTTAAGGCATCAAGGTTTACTATGAGATAATCAGGGTACTTATTGACAAATAACCGTACCACATGTGATCCGATGAAACCGGCACCACCGGTAACCATAATTGTTTTTGCCAACTTCCTCATTATAAACTCCAATATAGTCGTGAATGAATTTTCCCCTTGTAAATACCCTTAAGGTCGACAACAACACCATGTGCGCGGGTAATAGAGGCGAAATAAGCATCATCATACTGACGGTACTGATCATGAGGAACAGTGATAATTACCGCATCGTAGTCAGTTCCTGGCTGTCGTGTCAGTTGCAGGCCATACTCCTCTTTCACCTCTGCATGTTCCGCATAAGGATCCTGGACGTCCACATGAATATTAAATGCCAGCAATTCTTCAACCGTATCTACAATTTTCGAATTGCGTATATCGCTGACATTTTCCTTAAACGTTACCCCCTTAACCAATACCCGGGGATTATCAGAATTCCTCAATACATATTTGATAATCTTTCGTGCCAGGTATTTGGCCATATCATCATTGATAAAACGGCTGGCGGCGATTACACGTGACTGGTAGCCCAGTGAAGCCGCCTTATGTGTCAGGTAATAAGGATCCACACCAATGCAATGACCACCTACCAGTCCGGGCTGGAATTTCAGGAAATTCCATTTTGTTCCGGCTGCTTCAATTACATCATAGGTATTGATACCCATACGATCGAAGATGAGTGACAACTCGTTCATCAGGGCGATATTCATATCGCGTTGCGTGTTTTCCACGATCTTGCTGGCTTCAGCCACTTTGATGGAAGGAGCACGATGAACACCGGCATCCACCACCAATTCATAGGTACTGGCAATTTCTTCTGCAGCTTCGGCATCACTTCCCGAAGTCACTTTAACCACTGTCCTCAGCGTGTTCTTTTTATCTCCCGGATTAATCCTTTCAGGGGAATAACCCAATTTAAAATCGGCACCCAGTTTTAAACCGGAAGTTTTTTCAAGTACCGGCAAACAATCTTCTTCGGTGCAACCTGGATAGGTAGTTGATTCATATACAACATAATCCCCTGCTTTCAATACCTTACCTACGGTAGTAGAAGCTCCGATAAGGGGTTTAAGATCAGGTACATTGTATTTGTCAACAGGAGTAGGCACAGCCACAATGTAGAATTTTGCTGTACGTAACAATTCCAGGTCGTCCGTAAATATTATATCGCGGTCTTTGAACTCTTCGTGCCCCACTTCCTTGCTGGGGTCAATTCCGTTACGCATCAGTTCAACCCGGTGAGCGTTGATATCAAAGCCGATGACTGATATTTTTTTTGCAAACTCCAGGGCCAGGGGTAATCCCACATAGCCCAGGCCAATTACTGCGAGCTTTTCTTTTTTGTCGAGCAGGTCCTGATAAATTTTCATTGATGAAGGCTTTTAAATTCTTTTGGTTGCTTAAATAGTTCTTCGTGTGGCAATGCTTTAAAATATTGGTAGGTAGTTCGGACACCTTCAGACCTGTTGATCTTTGGTTCCCACCCCAGTAGTTCTTTGGCTTTTGTGATATCCGGTTTTCTTTGCTTTGGGTCATCCTTTGGCAAGGGTCTGTAAACAATCTTTTGCTGGGTCCCGGTAAGTTTTATGATTTCTTCAGCGAAATCCTTCAACGAAATTTCATCGGGGTTGCCGATATTAACCGGGTAGGGATGATCACTCATCAGTAACCTGTATATTCCTTCTATGAGGTCATCCACATAGCAGAAAGAGCGGGTTTGGGAACCATCGCCAAAAACGGTGAGATCTTCCCCCCTCAGCGCCTGGCCGATAAATGCAGGCAGTGCCCGTCCATCATTGAGCCGCATGCGCGGACCATAGGTATTAAATATTCTGACGATCCTGGTTTCAACCTGGTGAAACGTATGATAGGCCATGGTTATTGATTCCATGAATCGCTTTGCTTCATCATATACTCCACGCGGACCTACCGGGTTCACATTTCCCCAATACTCTTCCGTTTGCGGATGCACCAGCGGATCACCGTAAACCTCCGAGGTCGAGGCCACCAGCATTCGGGCATTTTTTGCCTTCGCAAGACCCAGACAGTTATGCGTACCCAAAGCACCCACTTTCAAAGTCTGGATGGGTATTTTAAGGTAATCAATGGGGCTTGCAGGAGAAGCAAAATGAAGTATATAATCCAGTTCACCGGGAACATGAATGAACTTGCTTACATCATGATGGTAGAATTCAAATTGTTCCAGCTTAAATAAATGCTCAATATTCCGGAGGTCGCCGGTGATCAGGTTATCCATGGCGATCACATGAAACCCCTCCTTTATAAACCTGTCACATAAATGAGAGCCGAGAAAGCCGGCAGCACCAGTTATCAATACTCTTTTTGCAGACATAGATTTATTTGTTGTGTTGGGTTACAGCCTTTCGACCAATACTTTCATAGTGAAAACCCAGCTCAGCTATTGCAGCTACATCAAAAAGGTTTCTACCGTCGAAAATCGCCTTGTTTTTCAGGCTGGTTACAATCTTTAGAAAATCGGGAGTACGGAACTCATTCCATTCTGTAGCAATAATCAGGGCATCTGCACCTTTCAGTGCGTCATACTGGTTTTCAGCATAATTGATCCTGTCGCCAATAGCCTGCCGCACATTCTTCATTGCCTCCGGATCAAATGCTGTAACTGTGGCTCCCGCCGCGAGTAATTCTTCGATGATATACAGAGCAGGGGCCTCCCGGATATCGTCCGTGTTGGGTTTGAACGCCAGCCCCCACAATGCGAAATGCTTTCCCTTCAAGTCATCCTTAAAATACCTGCGAACCTTGGGCAGCAAATGGAGTTTCTGTTTCTCATTTACATCCATTACCGCATTCAGTATCTGAAAATCATACGCAACTTCCCTGGAGGATTTCACCAGCGCCTGAACATCTTTCGGGAAACAGCTTCCACCATATCCTATACCCGGGAATAAAAACCTTTTTCCGATCCGGTCATCACTTCCTATTCCGAGCCGCACCATATCAACATCAGCGCCCAGTTTCTCACAAAGCTGTGCGATCTCATTCATGAAGGAAATCTTTGTAGCAAGGAATGAGTTGGCTGCATATTTGGTTAATTCTGCAGAACGCTCATCCATGTATATAACGGGATTGCCTGACCGAACAAAAGGGGAATACAATTCTCCCATCAGTTTGCGTGCCCTTTCGGAACTTGTTCCGATCACCACACGGTCAGGTTTCATAAAATCATCCACAGCAACCCCTTCCCGCAGAAATTCAGGGTTAGAGACAATATCAAACTCACCTGTATAATTTTTGGCTACAGCGGCATGCACTTTTTCCGCAGTGCCTACGGGAACCGTACTTTTATCAACCAGGACTTTATAATCAGTAAGGAGTTTGCCAATATCTTCAGCCACTCCCAGTACGTATTTAAGGTCAGCAGATCCGTCCTCCCCGGGAGGTGTTGGTAAGGCTAGGAATACAATTGAGGCGTCTTTGATTCCGGCCTCGAGGTCGGTGGTGAAATTCAACCTGCCTTCTTTCAGGTTACGTAGAAATAGTTTTTCAAGACCAGGCTCATAAATGGTTATTTCGCCATTTGCCAATTTTTCAACTTTCCTGCGATCTATATCAACACAGGTCACATCATTTCCGGTTTCAGCAAAACAGGTCCCTGTCACAAGACCAACATATCCTGTTCCTACAACTGCAATTTTCATTTGGTATACTCTTGGTTTAATGATTATTTATAAACTCCAGGACTTTTGTGCTGATGTATTCCAGCTGCTCAGAATCCAGTTCTGTATGCATGGGTAATGAAATCACCCTTTCGGTCAGCCAGTCAGTAACCGGCAGGTTATAGGAGGCTCCACCGAAGTCAGCAAACATTTGCTGCCGGTGCGCTGGCACAGGGTAATAAATCATGGAGGGAACCTGGTTATCGGCCAGGAATTTATTCAGCGAATCACGATCCACTCCTTCGAGCAACAAGGTGTACTGGTGGAATACATGTTTATTGTTATCTGCCCTGTATGGAACAGTAATTTTCGGGTTCCCTGCGAATGCCTTATCGTAAAAATCCGCAGCTTTTCTGCGGGCATCGATATACGCATCGAGGCGGGGCAATTTCACATTTAATACGGCAGCCTGGATACTGTCCAGGCGGCTGTTACAACCAACGATATCATGATAGTAGCGTTTGCTTTGGCCATGGTTGGCAATTTTGGTGATTTTTGCGGCCAATGCATCATCATTCGTACAGATAGCACCACCATCGCCATAACACCCAAGGTTTTTGGAAGGGAAAAAGGAAGTACAGCCAATGGTGCCAATGGTGCCGGTCTTCTGTTTGCGGCCGTCACTGAAAACAAAGTCACTTCCAATTGCCTGGGCATTGTCCTCAATTACTGCAATATTGTGCCTGTTGGCAATTTCCATGATGGCTTCCATATCGGCGGACTGTCCATAAAGGTGTACAGGAACAATTGCCCTGGTGTTGGGTGTGATTGCCTTTTCAAGTGCCACCGGGTCAATGCAGAAGGTTTTCGGGTCAACATCCACAAAAACCGGCTTTAACCTGAGAAGCGCCACCACTTCGGTGGTCGCAATATAAGTGAAGGAAGGTGTAATGACTTCGTCTCCCGGCTGCAGGTCCAGCGCCATCATGGCAATTTGCAGCGCATCCGTGCCATTGGCGCAGGGTATAACATGTTTCGCCCCCAGGTATCCTGCCAGAGAAGCGGAAAAATCCTGCACTGCTTTACCATTAATGAATGCAGCACTGTCGATTACTTCGTGAATGGCAGCATCTACTTCAGCCTTGATTTGCTGGTACTGCTGCTTAAGGTCCACCATTTGAATTGGTCGCATAATTCTTCCCCTCATTTTTAAATGCGCACAAAAATAGCAAAATATAGGTAGGGTGAAAGTTTGAATTTAGTTTTGCAGCTTATTAACCATTTGATTCCGTGAGCCTTTTACTTTACAACCTTTTTCTTTTATTCTACCGGCTGGCCCTGGGGATAGCAGCCCGCTTTAATCCCAAGGCAAGGCTTTGGGTGGATGGCCGCCAGGATTGGGAGAACCGCCTCAGGTCTGCCCTGGATAAGCAACATGGACCACTTGTCTGGATGCATTGCGCTTCCCTGGGGGAGTTTGAGCAGGGGCGGCCGATCATTGAACATATCAGGAAAAACCACCCCCAATACCGCATCCTGGTTAGTTTCTTCTCGCCTTCAGGGTTTGAAATCAGGAAAAATTATAGTGGTGCAGACCATGTTTGTTACCTGCCGCTGGACGGGGCAAAAGCATCTAAAAAATTCATTGAAATCGTTTCCCCCGACCTGGTTATCTGGATAAAATACGAATTCTGGTATCACTACCTCTCGCGCCTGAATGCCCTAAAGACCCCCGTTTTGCTGGTATCCGGATTGTTCAGACCTGGTCAGCCCTTTTTCAAGTGGTTCGGGCGCCTGCACCGTCATATGCTGTCCTGCTTCAGCCAGCTTTTTGTTCAGGACCAGGACTCCCGGCAACTGCTCGGAAAAATCGGTATCAGGAATGTGATTGTCAGCGGCGACACCCGTTACGACAGGGTTTCAGCAATTGCCGGCAACTTCGTTCCAATTGAGGCCATCGGTGCTTTCACTGCCAATCACAAGGTGATCGTGGCCGGAAGTACCTGGCCGGAAGACGAAGAAGAACTGGATCATTTTGCCAACACCAACCCGCAATACAGGTTTATCATTGCTCCGCATGAAACTTCTGAAGCCCATATCAGGGAAATGGAGAGACTATTTCACCCGGTTATCCGCTATTCCCGGTGGGAAAAAGAATGGACCAATGAATCATTCCGGCAGAATCACCCACATATAATGATTATTGATAATATAGGAATGTTGTCCCGTTTATACCATTATGCCGACATCGCTTATATAGGTGGTGGATTTGGTGGAGACGGACTGCACAATATCCTGGAAGCAGCAGTATACGGGGTACCGGTGATCCACGGGCCGAATTATGACAGGTTCCCCGAAGCAGCAGACCTGATAAATGCCGGCGGATCCTACGCGGTCAGCAATGCACTGGAATTGGAGAGCAAATTGAATGACCTGTTAATGGGAGACAATGCCTATCACCTGGCCTGCCAGGCAGCAGGCAGGTTCGTTCAGGAAAGAAAAGGAGCAACAGCAAAGATCATTCATTACATGGAAGAAAACCGTCTTCTAACCAGCTGACAAAAATGGCGGACGGTGTCTTTCGATTCATCCCATGCCAGTTTCAGCTTTAGTTCGCGTTCCATCCAGAATTCCGCTTCCTGGAGGATATTGAAGGAATTGATGGTCTTGATGCTTCTTTCATACATTACCTCGTCTCCCCGGAAAAGTTCATTTACAAAAACGAAACGGTCATTAATACCAATAGCTTTCTTAAGATCCCGTACCGGTTCACGGGTTAAAACCTCAGCTAATTCTGTAGAAGACTGCTTTAGTTTATCGTTCAGTGATGCGCCGTTTTGCTGACTGATCACCTCGTTCAGTTCACGCAGGTCTTTCTGGTGAGCTAGTGTCGGAATCTCCTGCATGAGGGAATGTAACCAATCAGAAGTGGCTTCAGAAGTTTGTGGCTGGTGGTTGTTGGTTGGTAATTCGTGGGCCGCAGCAGCAGCCACGGGTGCTTCCTCAGGCAGCGCCTCAGACCTTAGCTCAGGCGCATGGGAGGAGGTAATATCCGGAACACGGGGTCCGGAAGGCATCACAACAGCGACCTTTGCTGATCCTGCCCGGGCGGGAGCAGCATGGGGACTGGATTGCAATTCAGCCTGAAGCATCTGGACGGTAACCATTAATGCCTGGGAATCAGCCCCCTGATCAAATTGTTCCTGCAACTTGTTAATCAGTGCTCTAACTCTTTCCATACGATATGGTACTTTTGGGTTAGTATTGGATTTCATAAAGTTATATAAAAATAAACCTATAAAGCCGTTTGTAGTTGGTTGTTTGTCGATTGTGGTTCAGTTTAACGGAATCACAACAACAAGCCTCCTACTACAAACCATAAACAAACCATGTTTATCGAACCAAACCTCTCCGGCGGCCGGCGCGGATGGATTGAAGTCATATGCGGCTCCATGTTCTCCGGAAAAACCGAAGAACTGATCCGTCGTTTAAAAAGGGCCAGGATTGCCAACCTGAAGGTCGAAATCTTCAAACCCGCCATCGACGTGCGATACGACGAACAACATATCGTGTCTCACGACGAAAACGCCATTCAGTCCACCCCTATCGACAACTCCCAGACAATCCTGCTGATGGCCAGTGATGTGGACGTTGTCGGGATTGATGAAGCCCAGTTCTTCGATGATGAGTTGCCCATGGTCTGTGACCAGCTTGCCCGCCAGGGTATCAGGGTAATCATTGCCGGACTTGACATGGACTATCTTGGTAAACCCTTCGGACAGATGCCTTTTCTACTGGCCAAAGCAGATTATATCACCAAGTTGCATGCCATTTGCGTAAAATGTGGAAATATTGCAAGTTTCAGCTACCGGAAAGTGGCTGCCGAATCACAGGTATTACTGGGTGAGAAGGAATCCTACGAACCCCGTTGCCGCACCTGTTATGATGAAAAAGACTAACGCAAACCTATATTCTTGAAACACATCATCGCATTATTTAAAAAAGATCTGTTGCTTGAATTCAGGCAGCAGTACACATTTTATGGCATTGTTTTATATGTTGCCAGCACCATTTTCGTGCTCTACCTGGCAATGGGACAACCGGAAGACCAGGTATGGAACGGGCTTTTCTGGATGATCCAGTTATTTGTTTGTGTCAATGCCGTGGCAAAAAGTTTTCTGCAGGAAAGCCGGGGCCGACTACTCTACTTTTATTCAATTGCCGGTGCACGCGATTTTATTCTGTCCAAATTGCTGTTCAATGCACTGCTAATGGCCCTGCTCAGCCTGGTGGGCTGGATTTTATTCAGTCTTTTACTGGGCAATCCTGTGGCCAATGGACTTCGATTTATGGGAGTGGCCATTTTTGGCGGATTGGGTCTCAGTCTTGTTTTTACATTTTTGTCAGCAATTGCAGCAAGGGCGCAGCAAAATGCCGCCCTAATGGCCATCCTGGGCTTTCCGCTCATAATCCCGCAATTATTGCTGATGATGAAACTGGCCAATACGGCCTTCAGCCAGGTGATACTGGACAGCCTTAGCCAGATTGTTTTATTGCTTGCCGGCCTCGATATACTGGTCATTGCACTGGCGATTATCCTGTTTCCGTTCCTTTGGAAAGACTAGTTCTATTTGATGTTTGAAGTTTGAGATATGTTTTCCCTAATTTTGCCCGACTTATATAAACCTATGCGCTTGTCTTGGTGGAAAATACTCTGCATCCTATTACTCCTGGTCATTTCAATAGCCGGCTTCCTGGGAGGAGTACCCGCAAAACCCATCCTCAACGAAACCATCCGGAATCTATACTACCACGTGCCAATGTGGTTTGGCATGATGATTTTCTTTATCGTGTCGGTAGTCAACTCAGTGAAATACCTGCGTTCCGGAAAAATGAAATTTGATACCCTGGCAGTTGAATATGCCAATACCGGGATCCTGTTTGGCATCCTGGGGCTTACCACCGGCATGATCTGGGCCAATTATACCTGGGGCAAACCCTGGAGCAATGACCCCAAACAAATTGGCGCGGCAATTGCCATTCTCATTTATTTCGCTTACCTGGTTCTACGAAATTCCATGATCGATATGGACAAACGGGCAAGGATAGGCGCTGTTTATAACATTTTTGCTTTTGCCATGTTGTTTCCTACCATCTGGATCATACCCAGGCTGGTTGAAAGCCTCCACCCTGGTGGAATGGGTAATCCTGCGCTCAATACGAATGATATCGACAGCAGGATGCGGATGCTCTTCTGGCCGGTTGCGGTTCCTGCCTGGACCTTGCTGGGGGTATGGATCACCACCCTTCGCGTTCGCCTCAGATTAATCGAAGAAAAAAAACTGAACCATGCGTAAAATACCTGCCTTCCTTATCCTTACAATATTCCTGCTCGCAGCCGGCCCTGCGCTGATGGCACAATCGCCCATGACCGACGAACCCGTACAGATGGCCGACACATTCAGGGCCAATGGTAAAATCTTTGTGGTTGTTGCGGTAGTTGTAACAATCCTTGGAGGCGTAATTGCCTACCTGGTGACCCTCGACAGGAAGATCAGCCGTCTTGAAAAAGAGGGGAAATAAACCGTCGATTGCTTAAACACATATAAAACAAATTTCAAAAACAACAATCATGTCTGGACATCAAGAGTATAGCTTCTTTGGAGCTGTTGAGAAGAGCTTTGACAAGGCAGCTAAGTTCACGAATTGGGATCCGGGTATCCTGGAACAGATCAAACAATGTAATTCCGTTTACCGTATGCATTTCCCGGTTAAAATCGGCGATCAGATCGAAGTGATCAAGGCCTACCGGGTTCAGCACTCACACCACAAGACACCCTGTAAGGGGGGTATCCGCTTTGCCACATCCGTTAACCTCGATGAGGTAATGGCCCTGGCAGCACTGATGACCTACAAATGCGCTATCGTAAACGTTCCTTTTGGCGGCGCCAAGGGTGGTATCACTATTGATCCGAAAAAATATACCCCTTACGAACTGGAAAAGATCACCCGCCGTTATACCCACGAACTGATCAAGAAAAACTTCATTGGTCCGGGTACCGATGTTCCCGCACCAGATTATGGTACCGGTGAAAGGGAAATGGCCTGGATTCTCGACACATATATGAGCCAGAAACCCGGTGAAGTGGATGCACTGGGTTGTGTAACCGGGAAGCCTGTTACGCAGGGAGGTGTTCGTGGCCGTAGGGAAGCAACTGGACTGGGTGTATTCTATGGTATCCGCGAGGTATGTAACATGCCTGATGTTATGCAAAGACTTGGACTTACCCCCGGAATTGAAGGAAAGACAGTAGTAGTGCAGGGATTGGGTAATGTGGGTTACCACGCAGCCAAATTTTTCCGCCAGGGTGGAGCCAAAGTAATTGCCATTGCAGAATACGAAGGCGCCATCATGAACCCGGATGGTTTGAATGAAGATGAAGTATTCCAGCACCGTAAAAAAACAGGTTCTATCCTGAATTTCCCGGGAGCAACCAATATTGCCAAATCAACTGATGCACTGGAACTGGATTGCGAGATATTGATTCCTGCTGCCCTCGAAAACGTTATCAATGGAGAGAATGCTCCCCGCATCAAAGCGAAGATCATCGGTGAAGCAGCCAACGGTCCGCTGACTCCTGAAGCAGATGATGTATTTGCAGCCAAAGGCACATTGGTTGTTCCGGATATGTACCTGAATGCAGGTGGTGTAACGGTTTCCTATTTCGAATGGCTGAAAAACCTTAGCCATGTCCGTTATGGCCGCCTTGAAAAAAGGTTTACCGAAAACCAAAACAAGAATATCATCCAGCAGATCGAGGGACTCACAGGCAAGAAGGTGAATGATGAAGAGAAGGTGAAAATCGAACATGGTCCTGATGAAGTGGACCTGGTATATTCCGGACTGGAAGAAACCATGATCAGCGCAACCCGCGAAATCATGGAATGCTGGAAAAATAACCCATCCATTCCCGATATGCGCACAGCTGCATATGTGGTAGCCATTAACAAGGTTGCAACCAGCTATGCTGAATTGGGCATCTTCCCATAAGGGTATGAGGATAAATAAAAAGGGGTAAGATGTTTTGAACTTCTTACCCCTTTTTATTTCCTTCCTCCACCCGGTTCACCTCTCATTCCCAATCAGGTAAACCGGTCATTCTTTCAAGTTTCCCCTCCTTCCTTTCAAACACAAAAGTCCCTGTACCATTGGTTATCACCAGGTAGGTAACAGGAATGGAAATATTATATCTTAACAACTGATGCAATACATCATCATTTAAAGGAACTTCCATCGACTTGCATTCCACCATCAGCCAGGGTTGGTGATTTCTGTCGTAGACGAGGATATCAAAACGCCTGGAGAGTTCGCCAAGCTTCATTTCTTTTTCAACAGCGATCAGTGTAGAAGGATAGTTTTTTACCTGCAGCAGGTACTGCAAAAAATTCTGCCGCACCCACTCTTCCGGAGTAAGTACGATCCACCGTTTTCGGTGAATATCAAATATCTGGCGTTTGCCTTCCACTTCCCGCGAACGGAATGCATAGTCAGGGTATTGAAGCGATAACATTTGCCAAAGCTATGATTCGAAAATCGTATATTGCCAAAATTCACTTTTTTGTACTCAACATAATACCGCAGGGATGAAAACCAAAGAAGAGATCGTACAGAACTGGCTGCCCCGTTACACCGGGCAACAACTTGAGCAGTTTGGAAAATACATCCTGCTTACAAATTTCAGCAACTATGTGGAATGGTTCGCAGAATGGAATAAGGTGGAAATTATCGGCGCGGGAAAACCAATGCAGTGTGCCACTGCAGGAGATATCACCATCATTAATTTTGGAATGGGTAGTCCCACTGCAGCAACCATAATGGACCTCCTGACAGCCATCGAGCCAAAGGCTGTTTTATTTCTTGGTAAATGCGGGGGATTGAAAAAAAGAAATAAGGTGGGTGACCTGATCCTGCCAATCGCAGCGATACGGGGTGAAGGAACCTCAAATGATTACTTTCCTCCTGAAGTTCCTGCCCTGCCTGCATTTGCGCTCCAGAAAGCTGTTTCAACAACCATTCGGGACTATAGTGTTGATTACTGGACCGGTACAGTTTACACCACCAACAGGCGGGTCTGGGAGCACGATGAAGTCTTTAAGGAATATCTGCAAAAAGTAAGGGCCTACGCCATCGATATGGAAACTGCTACGATTTTTTCAGTCGGATTTTACAATAAAATACCAACCGGCGCCCTCCTGCTGGTGAGCGATTCGCCCATGATACCCGAAGGTGTTAAAACAGAGGAGAGCGATAAAAAAGTGACCGGAGAATTTGTTGAAAGACATATCCGTATCGGCATCGATTCACTGAAACAACTGATCAATGATGGCCATACGGTAAGGCACCTGAGGTTTTAAATATGAGGGGTGAGGACGGGGCTTGCAGGAAAAAAACCAACCAGTACAATTCATTGAGCTATCCATTATTATCAATACAGAACCTTTCTGTTGCCTTCGGATCAGGCAATAATAAAAACCTTGCTGTAAAAAAGGTTTCTTACGATGTGAATCCCGGCGAGGTGGTGGCGGTTGTGGGTGAATCGGGGTCGGGCAAATCAGTAACCGCTTTATCAGTTTTACAGTTGCTACCAAAGGAACAAACCAGTTATCCGGAAGGGAACCTGTTGTTCTGCCCGGATGGTTCCAGTCAAATTGACTTGCTACAGACAAATAACGCTCAGCTTCAACATATCCGGGGCAGTGAAATAGCCATGATCTTCCAGGAGCCAATGACCTCACTCAACCCGGTCTTTACCTGCGGCAGCCAGGTGATGGAAACCATCCGGCTACACAGAAAATGTAATGCTGCCATTGCCCGTGAAGCAACCCTCGATTTATTCAATAAGGTACAGTTGCCCGACCCGGCAGGAATGCTGAAAAAATATCCGCATGAATTAAGCGGGGGGCAAAAACAGCGGGTGATGATCGCCATGGCCATCAGTTGCAATCCTTCCTTATTGATTGCAGACGAGCCAACCACTGCATTGGATGTTACCGTACAAAAAAGTGTAGTGGAACTGCTGGCTAACCTCCAGGCACAAAGGAATATGGGCATGATCTTCATAACCCATGACCTTGGCCTTGTGCAGGATATTGCTGATAAAGTCGTGGTAATGTATAAGGGGGAAATAGTTGAACAGAACAATACCCGGGAATTATTCAGAAACCCCGTTCACCCTTATACGAAAGCATTGCTGGCCTGCCGGCCGATCTTATATCCTAAAGGGGTGCGCCTGCCGGTGGTGAGCGACTTTTTGAAAGCTGCGGATAAAGGGGAAACTGATAAGCCTTCCCTGCAGGATTCAACCGGCTGGGCAGTTTCAGGAGCTGAAAAATCCCACGGCAGGAAAACAGTCTCTGCGAATAAATTACCAGTTGACGGTAAAGCTACACAGCAAGGTGATACAGCCTTGCTCAGGGTGAACGACCTGAAAGTATGGTATCCCGTCCAAAAAAACCTGCTTGGAAAGGCCCGAAGCCATTTCAAGGCGGTGGATGGTATCAGTTTTGACCTCCTGGAAAGTGAAACCCTGGGTATAGTCGGTGAATCCGGCTGTGGTAAAACCACGCTGGGGAGGGCCATACTTCGCCTGGTGCCCATTACGGGGGGAAGTATTTTGTACAAAGGTGATGACCTGGCCAAACAAAACAGGGAACAAATGAACCGGCTCAGGAAGGATATCCAGCTGGTGTTCCAGGATCCTTATGGCTCCCTGAACCCAAGGATCAGTGTGGGGGAGGCAATCCGGGAGGCAATGACCGTTCATGGCCTACTGGATAACCCATCGCAGCGGAAAGAAAAGGTCATTGAACTGCTTGAAAAGGTAAATATGCAGGCCGATCATTATCACAGGCACCCACATGCGTTCAGTGGTGGGCAGAGGCAACGGATCGGTATTGCCAGGGCATTGGCCCTGAACCCGGGTTTTATCGTTTTTGATGAAAGTGTAAGTGCCCTGGACGTCAGCGTTCAGGCACAGGTGCTGAACCTGATCAATGATCTGAAGGCTGAATTTGGCTTTACGGCCCTGTTCATTTCCCATGACTTAGGTGTGGTTAAATACATCAGTGATCGCATCCTGGTCATGAACAAAGGGAAAATGGAGGAAATCGGGCCTGCGGAAGATGTGTTCCGCAATCCCCAATCGGACTATACAAAGCGGCTCCTGGATGCAATTCCGGGGCAGATTTAGAACGGCCTGAAGCCACCCGCAAACTTCCATCCGCGAACTTCAATCTTTTTCGTTACCTTTGCGACCGTTTAACATCATGCCGTAACATGATAACAAACCCGGTGCCGTAAGACCGGGCTGTAAAGACACCCAAACAAGACATTATCGTCCCCTGGTTTGTGTCGTGTGGCTGATGGTTGTAAAAACCATTTAATACATGAAGCTATCACAGTTCAGGTTTGACCTCCCCCTCAACCTTATTGCCCAGAACCCTGCGAAAAAAAGAGAAGACAGCCGTATGATGGTTGTTCATCGTAAGACCGGCAATATTGAAAACAAAAATTTCCGCGACATCCTCGAGTACTTTGATGACAAAGATGTTTTTGTAGTGAATAACACCAAAGTATTCCCGGCCCGGATGTATGGCCGTAAAGAAAAAACCGGTGCCAAGATCGAAGTTTTCCTGCTCCGTGAATTGAACAAGCCCAACCGTCTCTGGGATGTGATCGTTGATCCTGCCCGTAAGATCCGCGTAGGCAATAAACTTTACTTCGGGGAAAACGACGAACTGGTTGCTGAAGTTATTGACAACACCACCAGCCGCGGTCGTACCATTCGTTTCCTGTGGGATGGCACAGACGAAGAGTTCCGCCAGATGCTCGAATTCCTTGGCGAAACACCCCTTCCCAAATACATCAAACGCAAACCCGACGAAGAAGACAAAGAGCGTTACCAGACCGTATATGCGAAACACGAAGGTGCAGTTGCTGCCCCTACTGCAGGACTGCATTTCAGCCGCGAACTGATCAAACGTCTTGAGATCAAGGGTATCCGTTTTGCTGAAATCACGCTTCACACCGGCCTTGGCACTTTCCGCCCCATTGAAGTGGAAGATCTCAGTAAACATAAAATGGATGCTGAATACTACCGCATAGAAGATTCTGCCTGCCAGATCGTTAATAAGGCAAAAACGACCGGCCACAGGATATGCTCCATTGGCACCACTACCATGAGGGCAATTGAATCATCCTTCACTGCTGAAAAGTTGCTGAAGCCTTCCGAAGGCTGGACCAACCACTTTATCCATCCCCCTTACGAGTTTTCAATTGCGGATTCACTGGTAACAAACTTCCATCTTCCCAAGACCAGCCTGCTGATCATGACCTGTGCATTTGCAGGTTACGACCTGGCAATGGAAGCTTACAAAAAAGCCATTAAGGACAAATACCGCTTCTTCAGCTATGGCGATGCCATGCTGGTGATCTAAATATTTGAACTGAATATTCAAATGCCTGGCAGCAGACAAGCGTTGCCAGGCATTTTTTTATGATTTCACTTTAGGATGAAATCTTATTTTCATGGAACTAACAACTGATCTAGTAACATGAAAAAAAACTTACTGGCAGCAGCAATCGCCTTATTCACCATGAATGCCCGATCACAGGAAATCATTCCGCTCTATCCCCAGGACTCCATACCCAACAGCAGGTCATCCACCATAGCCGAAAAGGCTGAAACCGGTACTGATGGTATCCTTCGCATATCCGATGTCTCAGTTCCCACGCTCACAATATACCTGCCGGCGGCGGATAAGGCCAACGGAACCGCTGTGATCATTTGTCCAGGCGGCGGATACCGCATCCTGGCAGCCGGTCATGAAGGCGCTGATGTGGCAAAACAATTTACCGAATGGGGAGTAACTGCCTTTGTACTTAAATACCGGTTACCCTCAGACGAAATAATGGAGGACAGGACCATTGGTCCCTTGCAGGATGCACAAAGGGCCATCCAGATTGTGCGCGAAAAAGCAAAATTATGGCAGTTAAATCCGCGGCAGATAGGCATTATGGGATTCAGTGCAGGAGGCCACCTGGCAGGGTCTGCGACGGTACATTTCGACCGGGCGATGATCGCCAATCCGCTCAAAACATCGTTACGACCGGATTTTGCCATCCTGGTTTACCCTGTGATAAGTTTCACAGAAGAATTAACGCATAAGGGAAGCCGGGAAGAGCTCCTGGGGAAGGAGGCCGCTGCCGATAAAGTGAAATTTTATTCCCTTGAAACCCAGGTCACCAAAAAGACACCGCCTGCATTTTTGGTCCATGCCAAGGATGACAGAGCTGTAAAAGTCGAGAATAGTTTAGTCTTTGCTGCCGCCCTGGAAAAAAACAGGGTGAAGCACGATATTTACCTGTATGACCGCGGCGGACATGGATTCGGCATGAAAAATTCCACCAGTGATGTGGAATGGATGAAATACCTGAAACAATGGATGTTCAACCTGGATCTGATCCTGAAAAAGAATTAGGCGTCTGACGTGCGTCTGACGTACGTCAGACGCACGTCAGACGCGGAGGCTTTAATCCAGCCCGAATAATCCCTTATTCAGGAGCTGGAGGGTTTCAAGTTTATGGGAAGAGGGTATCAGCAGGGATACGTTGTGACGGCTGCCGCCATAACTTACCATTCGCACCGGAACAGGCTTCAGGCAGTCAAACAGCCTGCTGAGGATGTCCTTCGTTTCCGCGATCTCGTTACCCACAATGGAAACAATCGTCTGGTCATGGTCGACCTCCACCGTTCCGAAAGGCTCCAGTTCCTTTACGATCTCCTTCAGGAAAGCAGAGCTGTCGATGGTTACTGAAACCGCTACTTCCGAAGTTGTGATCATGTCGATTGGTGTGCGGTATTTTTCAAACACTTCAAAAATCTTGCGGAGGAACCCGTAGGCAAGCAACATCCGGCTGCTCTTGATATTGATGGCGATGATACCATCTTTGGCAGCAATAGCTTTCACCCCCACAGAACCGGCCTGCTGTGTAATGGTAGTACCCGCGGCCTCCGGCTGCATGGTATTGAGCAGTTTTACGGGCACCTTCTCCTGTTGTGCAGGCCATATACAGGTGGGATGCAGGATCTTGGCACCGAAATAGGCCAGTTCAGCAGCTTCTTCAAAGCTGAGCTGCTCTATTGGCAGGGTTTTCTTCACTACTCTCGGATCATTGTTGTGCATACCGTCGATATCGGTCCAGATTTCACAAACAGTTCCATGCACCGCTGCAGCAACCAGGGATGCAGTATAATCGCTTCCGCCCCTTTTCAGATTGTCCACTTCGCCGCGGGCATTGCGGCAGATATATCCCTGGGTAATAAAAAGGTCGGTACCATTATGCTGTTCAAGTAACGCACTGAGCTTCTGGCGGATAACACCAAGTTGTGGTTCGTCATTGGCATCAATGGTCATGAACTCAAGTGCCGGCAACAGTTCATGTTTAATACCCTGCTCTTCCAGGTAAATGGAAAACAGTTTGGTACTCATCAATTCGCCCTGGGCAAGGATATCCTTATTCAGGGCCTCATTGAAGGATATTTTGGTGATGATATTCAGGAATTCAAAATGCTCAGCGATGGTGGCGAAAGCTTTCTGCCTGGTTTCTTCTTTTTTCAGCAATTCCAGAATGAAGTTTTTATAATGCGCCTCAAGATTATCAACAACCTGTTTGGCTCCCGTTTTATCGCTTTTAAGCAGTGCTTCACCAATAGCCACCAAAGTATTGGTGGTACCGCTAAGGGCACTTAAAACAACAATCTTGGGCTCCTGGTCCTTTGTGATCAGCTGAGCTACCTGGTGCATCCGCTCCGGTTTTCCAACGGATGTACCACCAAACTTCATTACTTTCATCCGACTTGATTTTTTACGGTTCCGTAATTACCGGAACCAGCATTTTAGTTTAAATAATATTCAACAAATATTCCAACCCGCAAGCAAAACGGCTGCAAATTTACGAGATTATTAGTGGAATCGAAAACCTTTGCGATAAAGTTTGGAGATCTTCTACAACTGGCTGTAACAGGGGAATGCCCTGCTGCATCCGTTCTGCTTCCAGTTCCCTTTCAGGATCTCCCGGAACCAGCACTTTTTCTTCCCCCGCTGCGGGCCTGGCTGATTTAAATCGCCTGATCCATTGATCCATATTTGATTTAAAGTCTTCTGCAGGGCGGAAAGCATCGATGCGCATGGCGCCGAAAAAATGGCCTATCCCTTTTCCGGGCATATAGGTCGGCATGGGTACATAGGCGGGAAAAGGGGGCACCCAGGGGCCGAAACTGGCTCCACTCAATACACCGGACAGGATATCAACTATGGCTCCCAAAGCGTATCCCTTATGGCTTCCATGCTCCCGGTCGCCTCCCAGGGGAAGGAGTGCACCGCCGCTTTTAAGGGCGTGGGCATCAGTAGTGGGATGGCCATCCGCATCCTGGATCCAGCCAGGAGGAGCTGCCTGTTTTTTCCGCTGCAGTATCTCCAGTTTTCCGTTGGCAGCGGTGGTGGTTGCCATATCCGCCACAAAGGCAGGCTCAGTACCGGCCGGGATGGCTACCGCAATGGGATTGGTTCCCAGCATGCGTTCCGTAGAAAATGTGGGGGCGACCAGTGCGCTTGCATTGGTCATACTGATACCAATCATATCATGTTGCAGGGCCATCATGGCATGCCAGCCGGCAATTCCATAGTGGTTGCTGTTTTGAACACTCACCCAGCCGGTTCCGACCTGCCTGGCCTTATCGATGGCCACCTGCATGGCAAAAGGTGCCACAACCAGTCCCAGTCCCCGGTCTCCATCCACCACTGCCGTGGAGGGTGTTTCATGTATGACCTGTACATCCGGACGCGCATTAACCCTGCCCGCTTCCCAGAGCCTGATATAACCGCTGAGACGGGCAATGCCATGGGAATCAATCCCTCTTAAATCGGCGCTCAGCAAAACTCTTGTGGCGGTTTCGGCATCTGCCTCCGGGCAGCCGATGGCTAGAAATACCTGGCGGGAAAATGATGCTAATTGTTGGTAGGAAAACTGTGTGGAAGACATGCCGCAAAGAAACGAAACAAAGACATGCCGGAAATAAAAAAGCTCCCCGGAAGGGGAGCCTGAATTGATTTACCTGAGAATGCCATCAAAAGGGCAGATCATCACCCGGAGCATCCATCACCGAAGTGGAAGATATAGGCTGATTGCTGAAGCCCCCCTGCTGATTTCCGTACCCCTGCTGCGCTGCAGCCTGGCCGCCATAATTCTGGGCACCGGCAGAAGCGCCGTAAGATCCGCCCTGGTTTTCGGTTTTGGTCCCCAACAACTGCACACTTTGAACCCGAAGCGACAAAGAAGCTCCCGTACTGCCATCATTTTTGGCGTAAGTCCTTACTTCAGGAGTTCCTTCCACGTACACCTGGGTACCTTTTTTCAGGTAGGGAGCCACGGCCGTGCGGTCTGACCAGTAAGCGCAATCCACCCAGATGGTCCTCTCCTGCTGGTTACCCTGTGCATCCCGATATCTTTCCGTATGGGCTACGGTAAAATTCATCACTGTCCTGCCATTCACATTGTTGGTTGTGCAATCCCTTCCGAGGTTGCCAATCACCTGAAGCTTGATCATAACTGTAAAATTTAGCTACGTAAATAAAATAATTGGTCAGGCAAGATACATCCTCCATCCCCCCAAAAAAACCGTCCTTTAACGGTTGTTGATAACTTTTGCAAACCTTTGACCGGGCCATCACTCTTCTGCCCTTGCTGATCCCGCATCAATAAGGCGACCAAAGAAAATTGAATTCAGGAAGAGTTTCGCCCCTCCCAGCCAGTATGCCCTGAAATTGGGATTCTCAGCAATGGAAATAACACGTCCGGCACCAACAGCCTGAACCACCACGGCTGCCGATTCCTTCAACCCATCAAGGTTCTGACTGGTTACATAACCACTCTGCAGGGGCTGGATGCCATAGCCAACCGGGGCAGCAAAAGGATTGGCCGGCTTCTCCATGAATACCCTGTTTTGTTTGAACAGGGAGATGGTTGGCTGCGAATACCCATAACATAGCGGATGGGTAAGATCCATCCGGGCACCTACAATTGCGCCGCTAAGCTGCTGGGCACGTTCAATATAAGGGAGGCTGACATAAGGCAAGGCTTTACCGCTGTCCACCGCAGGCTTCAGTTTCTTCATGGCCAGTTTTACCAACCCGTTCTGCTGCGCCCAGGAGATGGCATCCTCCATCAACACCAGGTTGCCGCCGGCCTGCACCCAGGCCCTCAGTTTCTCTTTGTTGAAAGCGTCATAATTACCCGAAACCATCACAATGGTGCTGTACCTGTTCAGGCTTACCCGGTTGAATACCGCGGCTTCCAGCATGCTGGGCGGCATCTCAAAACGCTGGTCAAGCAGGTGCCATACTTCACCGGCATCAAGAGCGCTGACACCTGCGCCTACCAGCATCGCTACAGATGGTTTGGTTAACGGTAACATATACCTGCTGCCAATATCAGACCCTTCAACCGACATGCCAGTGGAGATCGCATATACATCAACGTTATTGGAAGCAGCCAGTGCCTTCAATTTTTCATACATCGCACCGGCATCCTCTTTCTGTAACTGAAGCGGAATTAATATTGTTCCGTAACCGAACTTCTTCGGCTGTCCGTTGACGTTTGTTACAAAGGGATTTGAGACCACTTTCGCAGCAATGCCTTCCTGTAACAGTTTGTTCAGCATCCGTGGTGCATACAGCGGTGCCCATTCGAAAGCATAGGCATAACTGCTGCTGCCACCAATCATCTTTCCGCCACTGTTGGCAACAGTATTGATGACTTCCGTTCTGGCTGCGCCCAGTTGGGCAGCATTCAGGGACGAATAAGGCAATCCCATCGCCAGCGGCATGGTCCATGCCGTGATATCGTAAAAAATACTGTCCCTGTATTCAAGCGTCTTTTCAAAGAATGTCTGGATCAGTTTGTATTGCGGTTGGTTAACAGGCACCACAAAAGCTTTGCCTGCCTCAAAGTTCTGCCCGCCAACAGCCAGGGGCGCAGTCAGGCGTTTCACTTTTATCTCATGCCTTTGCAGCATTTCGACGAAGATATGGTTCCGGCTTTCATCATCAGGATCACCAAAAACCCAGCCTTTCACCGGCGACGCTGCGGCGTCCTTTGCCATCTGGCGGTAAAAATCCCGCTGGTAATTCAGCAATTCTTTCCTGAGCCCCTTTGCAGCCGCCAGTGTGGATAATACTGTGGTGAACTGGTTACGAATGGTAAAGGGAAAACTGAGCACCCCGTTGGAGGTTTCCTGCGCATGACCACGCGAAGAGGCCTGTTCAAATAAAATACCGATACAGCCTTGTGCATCCGGATAAGTGGATCCCTTGCCATAATAAAAATCGTCGTAACCTTCCTTGGTATAGTATAGGGAACCGATCTTGTTCAGGTATGCTGCATGGTAATCCGCAACCGCCTGTGTCAGCTGCTGGTTCTTCACCGGCGTCAGTGGGTTCACCCTGCTGGGCTCCCCGGGCTGGAAAAAGAATGTGGCATCACTTCCCATTTCATGGTGGTCGGTCAGGATATTGGGTCGCCATTGCTGGTAAACCTTCAACCTGTTGCGGCTTTCCAGATGCTGGGCAGGCAGCCAGTCGCGGTTCAGGTCAAACCAGTAATGGTTGTAACGACCTCCGGGCCAGACTTCATTGAATTCCCTGGAAGCAGGATCTGTTACCAGGTGCTGGCTTTTATGCATATTGGCCCAGGTTGCAAATCGGTTGAGGCCATCGGGATTGAAGGATGGGTCGAATAATACCACCACTTCATTCAGCAGTGAGTCAACGGAGGGCCCCTGGGCGGCAGCCAGGTAGTAAGCACCAAGCAGCGCAGCATTGGCCCCGCTGGGTTCATTACCATGGATCGAAAATCCCTGCCATAATACCGTCGGCATTTTATCGGTATCAACAGGTCCGCCATAAGCAGGATCGCTGAGTTTGAGATGTTCCTGGCGGATATTCTCCAGGCGGGAATGGTTTGCCTGGCTCGTGAAAATCAACAGGAGCTGCGGGCGCGATTCATAGGTGCGACCGGTTTCCTGAATAGTAACCCTTGATGGGGCTGCTGCGGCGATGGCCCGCATATAACTCACCAATCTGTCGTGGGTAACATGCCACTCACCCACATGGTGCCCGATCACCTGCTCCGGGGTGGGGACCGCGGGGTCGTAGGTAACATTGGAGGGCAGGTAATAACTTAACTCCTGTGCCCCTGCTCCCAGGCCCAGCAGCATGCTGCTAATCAGAACAAAAAACCTTCTCATGTCTTGTGGATTTGTATTCGAAATAAATATACTTAGAAAAGGTGCAAAGTCCGGTTACTCCCGCCCGTTTACAGTTTCCGATCAGGGCAATCGCTTTAATTACCTGATCTGCATAACCAGGCGTTATGTCACTCCTGACTAACAGGGACCTGCAGGTAAGTCCCATACAAACCTTAACAATGTAAATTAATCCAGGATAAAAGATGCATTATCAGTTACTTACGAACCCATTTAATCTTTCTTATAACCTTCTGCCACTCCCCCTTCTCAAGCATTAGATCTCACTCCTTCTCCACTCTTCGTATATTTGCAAACTTAATTTTACACTATGAGCCGGAAAGGGAAAGTTTTGGTGGCTATGAGTGGCGGAATCGACAGCACTGTCACAGCCTTGATGTTGCACCAGGAGGGATATGAAGTGGTTGGCATTACCATGAAAACATGGGATTATGCCACATCCGGCAGCAGCAAGAAGGAAACGGGATGCTGTAACCTCGACTCATTCAATGACGCACGCATGGCTGCCGTGCAGCACGGCTTTCCGCATTTCATACTGGATATCAGGGAAGAGTTCGGCGATTTTGTAATTGAGAACTTTGTGGAGGAGTACCTTGCCGGCCGCACTCCCAATCCCTGTGTAATGTGCAATACCCACATCAAATGGCGCGCACTTCTAAAAAGGGCAGATGCGCTTGATTGTGAATTCATCGCCACAGGACATTACGGGAACATTTCACAACACAGCAACGGCCGGTATTTTATCAGCAAGGGACTGGATGAAACCAAGGACCAGAGTTATGTTTTATGGGGATTACAGCAGGACCTGCTGAGCCGCACCATATTGCCACTGGGAAAATACCGTAAAACCGAGATCCGGCAGATGGCACATGATTTCGGCTATCCCGAACTGGCCAAAAAAGCAGAGAGCTATGAAATCTGTTTTGTTCCGGATAACGATTACCGAGGCTTCCTGAAAAAGAAAGTGGAAGGACTCGAAGAGCGGGTTGCCGGTGGCGTTTTCGTTGATAAGGATGGGAAATTCCTTGGCCATCACAAGGGTTATCCTTTTTATACCATTGGTCAGCGCAAGGGCCTGGACATTGCTCTCGGCCGCCCGGTATTTGTTACCGGAATTTTCCCTGAAACCAATACGGTGGTTTTGGGTGATGAAGAAGACCTGAACCGCAGCGAAATGGTAGTGAACAAGATCAACTGGATGAAATACGATGGCATCTCCGAAGGCATGGAGGCCACCACCAGGATCCGTTATAAAGACAAAGGAAGTTTATCTACCTTGCACCAGCATGAAAACGGCATCCAGGTGAAATTTTTTGATGACGTGAAAGGAATTGCACCCGGACAAAGTGCAGTTTTTTACGAGGGAGATGACGTGATCGGCGGGGGTATCATCCAGCGGCCGCTCACTGACCTTATATAATGCAATAATTAGGGTTAAAAATCGTTACATCGCTATGAAAAAATCGCTCAGACTTCTGTTTACCATTCTCGGAACCGGCTTGCTTTTTTCCTGCGGAAAAGAATCGGCCAACCCGGAAATGGAAAGTCCGGAGGATTATTTCAACCTGCAACCCGGAAAGTACATTATCTACCAGCTCGACTCCATCGTAAAAGTGCCATTCAACGACACTGCGTTTACTACTAACAGTTACCAGGCAAAAGATGTGGTGGACGCTGCCATTACGGATAACATGGGGCGCCCCAGCTGGAGAGTATTCCGCTACCTGCGTCCTTTGAACAGTACCAGTGAGAGCGACTGGCAAAGCATTGATACCTACATGATCACCCCTACCCGTAATGTAGTGGAAGTTGTGGAGAACAACCTGCGTTTCCAGAAACTGATCCTGCCCATTAATGAGAATACAGTCTGGAAAGGGAATACCTATATCAATACCACCCCCGGAGGCCCCCTTGATCATTATGATGCATGGGAATACAGTTACCAGCAGATCGGATCCAGCTTTACACCCTTTGATACCCCGGTTGACAGTACAATAACAATATTGCAGACAGATGAAGGACTGGGAGTAGTAGATGAAAAGCCCCTCAGCGTTGACCAGGATGCTTTCCGGGTATACAGCATTGAAGTATATGCGAAAAATGTCGGCCTTATTTATAAATACTTCAATTACTGGGATTTCCAGGCCCGGACCGTTAACTCAAACGGAAACCCTGTTCCTCCCCATCCTTATGGCAATAGAACCGGCGGGGGAATCCGTTTACGTATGATCAGTCATAACTGATGATCAGTTTCCCTGGAAATAGTCATTCATAAACAGTAACTGGTATTTCACTGCGTTCTGCCAGTAAGTCCAGTTATGAACCCCGGGGCGTGTTACATATTCATGGGGTATATTCCGGTACAACAACTGACGGTGAAGGTTCTCATTTACATCATAGAAAAAATCTCCCGTACCGCAATCGATGATCAGCTTCAGTGATTTCGGATTGAGTAAATGAAGCATATTTATTACAGTATGCTGCTCCCACCGGGCAGGTTGATCTGCATACTCACCAAGTCTTTTGGTCATTTCCCAGTTATTGGGGAAGGGGCGGATGTCAACGCCGCCACTCATGCTTCCCGCCGCTCCATAAATATCCTGGTGACGCATGGCCAGGTAAAGCGCTCCGTGCCCACCCATACTGAGGCCGGTAACCGCCCGACCTTTCCTGTCTTTAATCGTTTTGTACCTGGAGTCGATCCATTGCACCAGTTCGGAGGAAATAAATGTTTCGTATTTATAGGAAGTATCTGCAGGACTGTCCCAGTACCAGCTGCTGAAGCCGCCATCCGGACAAACCAGCATCATCCCATACTGGTCAGCAAGTTTTGTTAAAATGGGGGCTTTTGTGATCCAACCAGAATAATTATCACTGTACCCATGGAGCAGGTAAACAACCGGGAGCTGTTTTAAATCGTTGTAATTGCCGGGGCGAACAATTACTGTCCTGATCGATTTTTTCATGGAGGGACTGTATGCATCTACCGTATCAACTATTGCGCCACGGGAAAACAACCCAACCAGCAGGAGGGCAAAAATGGAAAGAATTCTTTTCACTGGAACCTGTTTTAATGTTGTCAAATATACAAATCCGGCATGGTGGTCCACCATTTATTGCGGGCTGGTTAGTTATGAAGCATTGCGGCAAACATCGTATCGGCTTTCTGGGTATAGCCTTTGATTATACGCGATTCCATCAGCTTCAGGCCATGTTGCCGGGTAAGAAATTCAACATTTGCTTCATTTTCCGCGTGAAATACAGAGCAGGTAATGTAAAGGAAATGTCCACCTGGTGCAAGTTTTCTGACTGCGTTGCTGATAATCTTTTTCTGTAGCTCACTGTAATCTGTAACCGCTGATTCCTTGAAGAAACACAATTGTTCAGGAGTGCGGCTCCAGGTGCCGCTACCTGAACAGGGAACGTCCGCAATGATGAGGTTCTGCAATGGGAGATTTAAAAACGACTCACCAATCTCTGAAAGTGACTCCTTTGAAAGATCGGCCACAAACCCATCATAGGAATAGATACCTGCCTGCCTGAACCGCTGGAACAGGTTCTGTAAAATAGAATTACGTATGTCCGTAACCGTGAAATTAAGTCCGGGCATCCTGTCAAATGCCAGCAGTGTCTTGCCTCCGCTTGCGGCACAGCAATCCCATACCCTGGCATCCTCCATGGCACGTAACCCGGGCGATACCAGGTCTATCAGGTCCCCTACCCTTTGTGAACTCAGGTCCTGCACCACCACTTCCCTGTTCAGGACGAATTGATCTTCCACTTTAAATCCATTCGGAAGCCGAAGGCACAAATCACCTTCCAACGTATAGGCCTGACCGATTTTATTCAGCTTACGAAGGATGGCATCACGATAACCGGGTCTGATCCTGAGGAACAGGTCGGGTTGCTGCAGGTGCGAGAAGGAGAACTTCAGCGGATCAATTCCCTCGCTAAGCTGGCTGATCCAGGGAAATATTGTAAGCGGAAAGTTGAAAATATCAGGTGGGAGCAGTGAAATTTTTTCCTCCACGGGTAAACCGGCGGATTCGTTCCATTCGGGATGCAGTGAGGCCAGTAATGGATTGGGGCATTCCGAACAAAGGAACAGGGCAATGATCATCCGTTCCTCGCCGGGCACATTATTCAGCGAATGTCCCAGCCTGAACCAGCAATAACAGAGCTGCGCGATCTGTTTACGATCGCGCGAGCCATGTTTTTTATTCGTTGAGAAATACTGTTTGAGGTAGTGCACAAAAGGCATTTCACCTTTGTAACCGGTCACCAGCTTAATGGCCGCCTGTAAATGTGCTTTGGCAAACATTATAATTCAAGCAGGGTCTTCACCGGATCCTTACCAAAAAGCAGAAGCTCCGGTGTTTCCAGCAATTCCTTTACCCGAACCAGGAAGCCAACAGATTCCCTGCCGTCAATGATCCGGTGGTCGTAGCTCAGCGCCAGGTACATCATTTGTTTAACCACAACCTGACCGTTTTCAACCATGGGACGTTCCTGGATCTTGTGCATGCCCAGGATGGCAGATTGGGGGATATTGATAATCGGAGTACTCAGCAATGAGCCGAATACACCACCATTGGTAATGGTAAAGGTTCCGCCCTGCATTTCATCCATGCTGAGTTTGTTGTTACGTGCCTTTGTGGCAAGTTCAACTACTTTTTGCTCAATACCGGCCATACTCAGGCTTTCGGCATTCCGGATAACCGGCACCACCAGTCCCTTTGGAGCAGATACTGCTATGGAAATGTCACAGTAATCGTGGTAGATGATGCTGTCGCCATCAATATAGGCATTCACCGCCGGCCATTCCTGCAATGCATAGGTAACCGCTTTGGTAAAAAAGCTCATGAAGCCCAGGTTCACACCATGAATTTCCTTGAACTTATCCTTGTATTTGGCGCGGATAGCCATGATCGGTCCCATGTCCACTTCATTGAAAGTGGTCAGCATGGCAGTGGTGTTTTTTGCTTCCACCAGCCGGCGGGATACGGTCTTTCGCAGGTTGCTCATCTTTTCACGCTTCTCATTGCGTGTAAACATATCAGCTCCAGGCTTACGGCCGGGATTATTAAGTGCTTCCAGCACATCGTTCTTCAGGATCTTTCCACCGGTTCCGCTGGCGGTAACGGATTTCGGGTCCAATTTTTTATCAGCAATGATGGCGGCGGCAACAGGAGTTGCTTTCAGGTCATTGGGAATACTTGTAACCGGGGCATTCGCTTCAGCTGGTTTTGCAGCGGCTGCAGGGGCAGCAGCAGTTTTCGCAACTGCAACAGGCACAGCAATATCGGAATTGATTGTAGCTACCACATCGCCGATTTTCAGCACATCACCTTCCTTGGCAACAGGTAATAACTGACCGGATTCTTCAGCGTTGAGTTCAAAAGTGGCTTTCTCGCTTTCGAGCTCACACAGTACATCATCACGATGAACCAGGTCGCCTTCTTTTTTCAGCCATTTTACCAGCGTCACTTCCGTGATGGATTCCCCAACAGCAGGCACTTTCATTTCGATCACACCCTTCCCGGTTGCTTTCGCTTCAACAGCAGGCGCAACTTCGGCGGCAGGTACAACGACTGAAGGCGTTGCCGGTGCTGCAGCACTGGCAGGAGCGGCAGCTGTTTCATCAATTGATGCCACCACATCTCCGATCCTGATGGTATCACCCTCGGCGGCCCTGGTTACCAGTACACCAGCCTGCTCAGCATTCAACTCAAATGTTGCCTTTTCACTTTCCAGTTCTGCAATTACTTCATCACGCTGAACATAACTGCCGTTTGGTTTTAGCCATTTTACCAGGGTTACCTCCGTAATGGATTCCCCCACTGTTGGAACTTTTATATCAATCATATTATTGAATTCAAATCAATTTTCTATTTCCTTCGTTTTGATTTCCCCCAGGGGGTTAACATCATTCCACGCGGGTAAATGGTTTGCTTGTTTTCTTTTCCGGATTCATGCCCCCAACTGTCGGAAAAATCTTAAATACTAAAAGCTGTTTCAATAATTTCCGCCTGCTCCTGTGTATGTATTTTCATATAACCGGTAGCTGTAGACGCACTTGGCTGGCGACTGATCACGCCAAAATTGATATTAGCCAGGTTCATCTTCAGGAAAGAGGCCGCCCCCATGTTCAACGGTTCTTCCTGCACCCAGAACCAGGTGGCTTTGTTGTATTTTTTATACAAAGCATCCAGTTGTTTCTGGGGTAAAGGATAAAGTTGCTCCACCCTGATGATAGCCACATCGTTTACCCCATCCTTTTGCTGGCGATGAAGGAGGTCAAAATATACTTTACCGCTGCAGAACAATACTTTCTTTACAGTTGCAGGACTTGTTATCATCGCATCATCAATCACTTCCCTAAAACATCCGCTGGTAAATTCAGCCTTTGTTGAATAAGAATCCGGCAGACGCAGGTTGGCTTTCGGAGAGAAATTGATCATGGGTTTGCGGAATGGCCACTTGATCTGCCTGCGTAATGCATGGAAGAAGTTAGCTGAGGTAGTGATATTGGTCACCACCATGTTCATTTCAGCACACATCTGAAGGAAGCGTTCGAGTCTTGCGGAACTATGTTCAGGACCCTGTCCTTCGTAACCATGTGGCAGAAGCATTACCACTCCGTTCATCCGGTTCCACTTCTGTTCACCTGCAGCGATGAACTGGTCAATCATTGTCTGCGCACCATTGCAGAAATCACCGAATTGTGCTTCCCAAAGCACCAGGGAATTGGGACTTGCAAACGCGTATCCATATTCAAATCCGAGTACACCATATTCACTCAGCAGAGAGTTGTAAATATGAAACTGGCCGCTGGCGCCTTCAATCCTGCTCAAGCGATTATAAGGTTTGTCGGAAACCTCATCCCTCAACACAGCATGACGGTGGGAGAAAGTTCCCCTTCGTACGTCCTGGCCACTCATCCGCACATCATGTCCTTCGAGCAAAAGGCTGGCATATGCCATCAGTTCGCCCGATGCCCAGTCAAGTTTGCCTTCTTCCCTGTACAACTTGATCTTGTCCTGGATTATCTTTTCCACCTTTTTAAGTGGTTTGAAATCATCCGGCCACTTCATGATATCGGCAAACAGTTTTTCAAAACTAGCTTCACTGATTGAAGTGGAATCGGGGCTCTTGTCAAAGTCGGTTTCCACTGCCCTTCTCAGGCTTTTCCAGGCAAGCTCAGGTTGCTGGTACTTATATGGAAGCGGGTTCTGTTTCACTTCATCAAGCCGCTCCTGAAGGTCGGCCCAGAATTTCTTTTCCATTTCCTGCGCCAGGTCGCGAGCAGCAGGTTTGCCATTTTCCAGCAGGTAATGTGTATACACTTCCCTTGGATTCTGGTGTTTTTCAATC
Source organism: Flavihumibacter stibioxidans (assembly GCF_014332695.1). Taxonomy (GTDB): domain Bacteria; phylum Bacteroidota; class Bacteroidia; order Chitinophagales; family Chitinophagaceae; genus Flavihumibacter; species Flavihumibacter stibioxidans. Next base: position 1,077,631 of record NZ_MBUA01000001.1, read on the forward strand.
AGGGCATACAATCCTGGTTGCGTGAACTTGGGATCATCGCCTTCATTATGACCGTGGCGGCGATAACACACCATGTCAATAAATATGTCCGAGTTAAACTTCTGGCGATAGCGGGTGGCGATCTCTACACATTTAACCACGGCTTCCGCATCGTCTCCGTTCACATGCATTACCGGCGCCTGAACAGTAGCGGCAAGAGAAGTACAATAATCGGAGCTGCGTGCATCATCAAAATCAGTGGTAAACCCAATCTGGTTATTGATCACAAAATGGATGGTTCCACCGGTGTAATACCCATCGAGTTTGCTCATCTGCAGCACTTCGTACACAATTCCCTGACCGGCAATCGAAGCATCTCCATGAATCAATACCGGCAGTATCTTATCGTAGTTACTATCATAAAGAATGTCGGCTTTGGCACGGGCCAATCCCACTACCACAGGGTCAACAGCTTCCAGGTGCGATGGGTTTGGAGCCAGCCTGAGGTGAACAGTTTTCCCTTCCGGCGTTTGCACTTCACTGCTATAGCCCATATGGTATTTCACATCCCCGCTGCCCATGGTCTGGTCCATCACGGCGGTACCTTCAAACTCGCTGAAGATATGCTCATATGTTTTGCCAAGAATATTCGCCAGAACGTTCAGGCGGCCGCGGTGCGCCATCCCGAATACCACTTCTTTCACATCCAGTGAACCGGCTGTATTGATGATGGCATCCAGTGCGGCGATGGTGGTTTCGCCCCCTTCCAGGGAAAACCTTTTCTGGCCAATATATTTGGTATGGAGGAATTTCTCAAAGATGACCCCCTGGTTCAGTTTCTCAAGAATACGTCGTTTCTGCTCAATGCTGGTAGGCTGGTTGAATTCCACTTCCATGGCATGGGTCAGAAAATCTACTTTTTGCTGGTCGCTGATATATTTGAATTCAATACCAACATGATTCGCATAGGCCTGCCCGAGGTAGTCGAGGATATTGCGAAGGGTAGTGGTGCCCAGTCCCAGTTTGTTTCCCGCGTAAAATTTACGGTCGAGATCGGCTTCTGTAAATCCAAAGAATCCGAGATCCAGGTTGGCCCCCCTGTCCTTCCTGGTCCTGATCGGATTGGTTTTGGCAATCAGGTGCCCTTTGTTCCTGTATCCGAGAATAAGTCTGTACGCAGAAATTTCCTTGGCAATGTCAAAATCATCGGGAAAAGCAGCAGGAACCGCTCCGGTTGCGCCGCCTACAGCAGTTGCCTGACCGTTCGCCAGGCCTTGTTCCAGTGCAAAATCAAATCCCTCAAAAAACTTCCGGTATTCGGGGTCAACACTTGCCGGATCACTCACAAAATCCTGGTAAAGAGATTCAATATAGGCTGGCGACGAATTAGTTATATACGAAAAATCCTTCATATGGATAGCCCTCTTAATGGGTAAAAAATGGGTAGGCAAATATCGGGAAAAGTTTAGTTAGTTTGATGTTTGACGTTTGAAGTTTGATGTTAATTCCCCGGCTCTGTATCCCGCCAGCCACAAACTTTACCTCCCTGACCACAACCTGCTGCAGGTATTACCCAAAAAATCTTAATTTTATTTTGTTGTTACGGCAATGGATCATACCTTTGCCGTCCTAAATTTTGAAGAATGGCAAATCATAAGGCTACCAAAAAAGATGTGCGTCAGGCTGCCAAGCGCCGTGATAGAAACCGCTACTACGGTAAAACAACCCGTAATGCGATTCGTGATCTGAAGGCTTTGAACGACAAGACAGCCGTGGATGAGAGCATGCCCAACGTAATCTCTATGATCGACAAGCTGGCCAAGCGTGGTGTAATCCATAAGAATAAAGCAGCCAACCTGAAGAGCAAGCTGTCTAAGCGCGCCAACAACCTGGCCGTAGCCCAGTAATCTGGTCCCTGTATCCGACACATCTGACCTTACTATATTAGGGTCCAGTCATCCGGCTGGACCTTTTTCGTTTGCACTCACCTGAGTTTCAGCATTTTCTACCTTACAAAAGGACTTCCGCTCCATGGTTCTGCCTTGATTTAGCCATATATTGCCGCTATTATTTTCATGATATGCGCTATTTACCCCTTTTTTTGGCTGTACTGGCCTTCCCCCTGCTGATAAATGCACAGTTACCCGCCACCGTTTTTGAAAAAACAAATGGCAGGCAAACAGCTACCTACCAGGAAGTGATCCGTTTCTACCAGGAACTCGACAAAAGATCCGACCACCTTAAGTTGCAGGCAATGGGCCCCTCAGATGCCGGATTCCCCCTCCACCTTGCCTTGTATAGTAAAGATGGAAAATTTGACCCCGTCACCTGGCACCGGCAGGGTAAAGTAGTTATCCTTGTAAACAATGGCATCCATCCCGGGGAACCAGACGGCATTGACGCCAGTATGATGTGGCTTCGGGATATCCTAAGCGGGAAGAAAACCATCCCTGCCAATATAGCCCTTGCCTTTATTCCGGTTTACAATATAGGTGGCGCGCTTAACCGGAGTGAGTATTACCGGGTAGATCAGGATGGTCCGGCTGCTTTCGGCTCACGGGGCAACTCACAGAACCTTGACCTGAACCGTGATTTCATCAAATCAGACTCAAAGGAAGCCCGAAGTTTCGCAGAACTCTACCAATACCTGAACCCCGACATTTTCATTGATAACCATGTGAGCAATGGTGCTGATTACCAGCACATCATGACCCTTATTGCTTCTCAGCACAATAAGCTGGGCGGTAAAATGGGCCAGTTCATGAACAGGCAATTTGAACCGGGACTTTACCAGTTAATGAAACAGCGGGGGTACGACCTGGTTCCCTATGTAAATGCCTTCGGCGACACCCCGGAAAGTGGCTGGCCCGAATTCCTGGATGGCCCGCGGTACAGCAGTGGATATGCCACCCTCTGGAACAGTTTTGCCTTTGTACCGGAAACCCATATGCTAAAACCTTACCCGCAGCGGGTTGCAGCGACCTATGCGCTGATGGAATGTTTTGTACAGTTCGCCAGCAGTAATGCCGCTGACATCAAATCCCTCAGAAAGGAAGCCTTTGCTGCCCAGAAAACCGCATCCAGCTTCCCGGTTCAATGGAAGCAGGATCGCAGCACCTGGTCAGACTTACAGTTCAAAGGATATGAGGCAGGTAGAAAACCCAGCGGTGTGTCGGGCCTTCCCCGGCTCTATTACGACCGGAACAAGCCATTTGAGAAAACGGTAAAATTCTACAACCACTATTCCACGGCACATTCGGTAGAGAAACCTGTTGCCTATATCATTCCCCAGGGATGGTGGAAAGTGATCGACCTGCTCAAAGCCAACAAAGTACAGATGATTCCCCTGGCGAGGGATACCTCCCTCAAAGTGGAAGCTTACAGGATCGAAGAATACAAAGCCTCGACCAGGTCCTTTGAATCGCATTACCCCAATGGAAATGTAAAAATCAGCAAACAGATGATCACCAAATCTTTCCGCAAGGGCGATTTAATGATCCCTATGAACCAGGCGGCCAACCGCTTCCTGGTGGAAGTGCTGGAACCAGAGGCTATGGATTCTTATTTCACCTGGAATTTCTTTGATGGAATTCTGGGCCAGAAGGAAGGTTTCAGTTCCTATGTGTTCGAAGATACAGCGGAAAAATACCTGGCCGAAAATCCCGAACTGAAAAAACGGCTGGCGGAAAAAGCTGCAACCGATTCAGTTTTCGCGAAAAGTGCCGGACAGCAGCTTGATTTTGTATTTAAAAATTCACCCTGGTATGAGCCCGACCACAACCGTTACCCGGTGTTCAGGGTGCTGAAATAAAGTTATCGTGATATTTAACAGTTAAAAACTATCAGCCCTCTTGTTGTTACGTAATTTTGCAGCAATTGCCTGATGTCATGAAACATGTATTAAACCGATGGATGGTCCTGGTATTCAGTTCCGCCTCCCTGAACACATATGCCCAGTCCAATTTTCGGGAAAGCTCAGAAACCAATCCGGTTTCTGCCAGTGAACCTGGCCAGGTAAAGGAACCAGCCATCAAATCGATGGGCCCTGCGGCAAATAATGATCCCCTTTATACGGCCGGCTACAAAAACCAGCGCCCGCATGGAAACTACCAGAGCTGGTACTTATCCAGGCAACCCCGGGAAAATGGAAGGTTTCATAAAGGCATTCCGGATGGGGAATGGAAAGGATGGTACAGCAATGGGCAACCGCGTTTTATCAGGACCTACAGTGCAGACAAACTGGCCAGGATAAAAGATGAGACCAGGCGTCACCCACGGCATATCTTCACGCCACTGGCCATGGAAGCCAAAACCAACCCCGGTAAGCTCAGTAAGGCCACCGCGGCCGTTCAGTCATTCGCGGATCTTTACGGAAAGAAACCCGAGAATCTGTCGCCCATTCAGGAAGATTCTGACCTGGTGGCCTCCAATCAGTTCAATGAAATGGCTGGTGATGATGCCTACCGGGCACCTTTTAATGAATGCCTGCATCATGGCCTTTATGTAAATTATTACCCCAACGGTGCCACCAAGGATTCTGGTTATTACCGGAACGGCTTGCGCGAAGGCCATTGGGAAGAATGGCTGAGCAATGGCACCGTGAGGGCATCAGGAGCTTACCTGCATGGGCGCAGAACCCAAACCTGGTCTTACTATGATTCCAGCGGCAGACTGCGTTCCCTTGCCATTTATAATGGAAAAGGCGAATTGCAGGAACAGAAATTCTATGAGTGATAACCGGGAGTAACCGAAATCAGTATCAATCGATCTTACGGATATTACCGCTGCCCTTGATATCTGTCTTGATGGAGGGATTGCCTTTATAGGTTACATCACCGCTTCCCCTGACTTCCACTTCAAGTGATTTGCTGGCGAATGCACTGGCGTTGCCACTTCCTTTTATGTCGATACTAACGGATTCGGCTTTAAGGTCCACAGCCTTCAGGTCCCCGCTTCCGGCAGATTCCAGTTCAACTGTACGTGTTTCACCTGAAAGGACAATATTACCGCTGCCATGGGACACCGCTTTTACATCGGGCACCTGTATCTGCAAAGTAATATCACCACTTCCCTTGGTACCCAATTCCAGTTTTTCGCCATCCGAGATTATTGAATTGGCACTGATATTACCGGAGCCATATGACCAGATACTCTTGAAAGAAGGGGCAGTGACAACAATTCTGATGGAGCGGGTAGGTTTCAGCCTGAACCCCTCTTCGGTACGGATTACCAGCGTATTTCCATCAACATAGGTATCAATATGGGGAACCAGGTTGTCCTCCGCTTCAATTTGAACTTCATGGGAGGCACCCGTTTTCAGTATAATATCAAAGGAACCCTTCTGTTCCACCCCGGAAAAGCTGCCCGGTGTTTTGGTAGTGGTAGTGACATTCCCATTGCCCTTTACCCGCTTTCCCATCCCATAATAACAGGAACTTATGGATAAAGAAAGCATTGTCAGCAGAATTAAAACCGGTTTCATGTGTTGTTGTTTTGTCAAAAAAAGTAAAATTTCAAGGAATTTGACGCCCGCCCATCAAAAAAGTTACAGCCACTACAACAAACCACAAACAAGTTTTAACTTCGCCGCACCATGACAGAAAAGATACTCATTCTCGATTTTGGCTCTCAATACACTCAATTGATTGCCAGGGCTGTACGTGAAGCCAACGTTTACTGTGAAATCATCCCTTACCACAAGTCATTCGAATTTGAACCCGGACTGAAAGGGATCATACTTTCCGGCTCCCCGTTTTCCGTAAACGATGAAAATGCGCCGGATGTGGACATCCAGGCCTTTATTCAGAAAGTGCCGGTACTTGGAGTATGTTATGGGGCCCAGCTAACTGCCAAAAAATTCGGTGGCAAAGTGGAAAAGAGTAACAAACGCGAATATGGCCGGGCATATATTCAGCGGACAAAGGAGGATGTACTGTTTGAAGGTATGTCTGCAAACTCGCAGGTCTGGATGAGCCATGCCGACTCCATCAAGGAACTGCCTGCCGGATTTGAACTACTGGCTGTTACCGAATCCATTCCGGTTGCTGCTTTTAAAAAGATATCCTCACAGGAAACCCTATACGCTGTCCAATTCCACCCCGAAGTATATCATTCCATCGAAGGAAAAAAACTTATCCGCAACTTCCTGGTGGATATCTGTGGTTGTGCACAGGATTGGACGCCTGCGCATTTTATTACAGATACGGTGGAAGCACTGAAAAAGCAGATCGGCAATAAAAAAGTGATCATGGCACTCAGCGGGGGTGTGGACAGCACAGTGGCTGCAACCCTTATCCATAAGGCTATTGGCGATAATTTATACGGCATTTTTGTGGACAATGGTGTTCTACGAAAAGGCGAGTTTGAACAGGTGTTGAAAACCTACAAAGACAACCTGCACCTGAACGTGAAGGGAATTGATGCCAAATCGAAATTCTATGGGGAACTGGCAGGCAAAACTGATCCGGAAGAAAAGCGTAAAGTAATCGGCCGTTTGTTTATCGAGGTATTCCAGGAAGAAGCTACCAAAATCACGGGCATTGAAATGCTCGGCCAGGGTACTATTTATCCCGATGTAATTGAAAGTATTTCCGTGCATGGCCCTTCCGTAACCATCAAGTCGCACCACAATGTAGGTGGCCTGCCCGAAAAAATGCACATGGGGCTGGTGGAACCACTTCGCTACCTGTTCAAGGATGAAGTTCGCAGGGTGGGGCGCGAACTGGGTATTCCGGATGAGTTACTCGACAGGCATCCATTCCCCGGACCGGGACTTGCCATCAGGATACTCGGTGAAATCACTGAAGAAAAAGTTAAACTGTTGCAGGAAGCCGACCATCGATACATCTCAGGGCTGAAAGAACACAACTTATACAAAACAGTATGGCAGGCCGGCGCCATCCTGCTTCCCGTAAAGAGTGTGGGGGTGATGGGAGATGAGCGTACTTACGAATATACAGTAGCGTTAAGGGCTGTAACCTCTGTTGACGGGATGACAGCCGACTGGGCACACCTGCCATATGATTTTCTGGCACACATTTCGAGTGATATCATCAACAATGTTCGGGGAATCAACCGTGTGGTGTACGATATCAGCAGCAAACCGCCGGCTACCATCGAATGGGAATAATTGAATAAACCCTATAAAATGAGTGTCTTTATCAGGCTTTTTTTTCTTGCGGCTTTTTTCCTGTTGCAGATCGGAACACCACTGGTAGCCCAGGACAGTATCGTACAGTACAATGCTGTCAGGCCTGTAAAGACAAAACCGGTAATTGCCGTATTGCTGCCGTTGTACCTGGATTCGGCATTCGATGCAGGGGGGCAGTACCGATTCGGAAAACAGTTTCCAAGATATATATTACCGGGCCTGGAATTTTACGAGGGTATGCAACTGGCTATTGATTCCCTTAAAAAGGAAAATATAGCCCTTGATATACACGTCATTGACACGAGGTCTACACGTAATATCGGAGAAATTTTAAAGCTGCCGGCAGTTCAGCAGGCCAACCTCCTGGTTGCCCATGTAGCCAATAATGAGATCCGCCAGGTAGCTGATTTTGCAGGTAAAAAGCAGGTACCATTTATAAACGTGAATCTGCCTAATGATGCGGGGGTGACCAATAATCCGTTTATGGTAATCCTGAACAGCACGCTGGCGACCCATTGCGAAGGGATGTATAAATTCCTGCAAAAAAATTACAGCACCTCCCCCATTATTGTTTTCCGAAAAGCAGGGGTACAGGAAGACAGGCTGAAAGCCTACCTGACAGATGTGGAGAAATCCACCACAGCCACTCCGCTTAAGTTGAAATATGTGACACTGCCATCAGGTTTCGGGGCTGAAAACCTGTTACCCTACCTTGATAGCAATCGTGTAACCATGGCCGTTGCAGGAAGCCTGGATGAACAGTTTGCACGCAATCTTTCCACTCACCTGGCGGCGTTGAATAAGACCTATCCTGTGCGTGTGATGGGGATGCCTACCTGGGATGGTATCCGAGATTTTGATCGACCTGAATACAGGGACCTGGAAATATTTTACTCCACCCCATTCAACCCGATCCGTACCGATTCACTGAGTGAATCCATTAATATTCATTTCAGGGATTATTTGTATTCTCGTCCGAGCGATATGGTTTTCCGGGGCTATGAAACCATTTACAGGTTTGGAAAACTGCTGGCGGAACAGGGCAGTAATATTGCGTCGGGACTGGGAGAAAAAAAGTACAGGGTCTTTACAGATTTCGATATACAACCGGTATTGCTGAATAAGCAGCAGCAACAACTCGATTACTTTGAGAACAAGAAAATGTATATCATAAAAAAGGTAAATGGAAGCGTATCTACAGTGTTATGATCCTTCCAAACGCCTAATACGCCCAGACACTACCCCCTGAATTTTACATCCCCGCCTTCCAGTTGATCGATGCCTTTCAACAGCGACTCCTGCTGCTGTTGCTTCCTGATCTCAATGGGTTCAGCCGCCCTTTCCAGACAATCCGTGATTCCGCAGCGTTCGCAGGTGGTATGGACCACCCGGACCGGAATGTCAGGATCATTTACAAGCGGCATGGTCTTTAATAGTTGTTGCTCTATCATCAGGCCGATTGTAACACTCACCATTTCATCACTCCCCTTTGATTTCGGTTTTGCAATTGAGATGCAGAGATAGCGGTTCTGCGTATTCCAGTATTGCGAAACCTGTGCTTCCACAACCGGGTGCCGGTATTTCTTTTTAGCCTGCAGTTCCTGTGCATGCCGCATTGAATTGATGGCCACCCAGCGCCGGCAATAATGTTCATTCATCGCATTCGCATATGGATTGTGCAACTGGGAAAGATGCAATTCCTTGGTGATCTCATATTCATCCGTAATAGTATCGCCGGAAAGTCGGAGAAAAAAAAGATGATCGATACCAAAATGCTTAGGCAAGATGTTGGTAAGTCGCTGCATCATCATCTCGGGAGTAACATCGTAACGGGAACAGATATCCAGCCAGGATTTATCCTGCCATTTGGTCTGCATCACAATTTGTTTGACATCCTGAACGAATAACTCTTCCGGCATCAGTAATGCAGAGGCAAAATAGGAAGCCTTGAAATTATTCAGCAGCATCTCAAACGAAGCAGACAGGATAATCATGGTTGTAAAGGGGCGCTCTGTAAAACCCAGGAACTGGAATGCCAGTTCACGCGCCAGGAGAAATTTTTCCTGGGCAGTACTTAATCCTTTATTCAGAAAGAGTACTTTCTGCTGACTGGAATAATAGGACCTTACCGTTTGAAGTGATTCTATCCCGCCCATTTTCCTGCGGTTCACGGATATGCCCTTTTCTTCCAGCAGCCGGCACAGCGTTTCAACATCCGGTGAAACGCCATCACTGATACCATTTTGTAACCGGTAACTATTCGCGGCCTCTTCTATTTCCTCAAAATAATTATCCTGCAGATCCTGGTAGGAGCGCAAGGCCGCATTGTAAAATCCTTCCTTCGACAGTTGATAACTGCGTGAAATTTTGAGCAGTGTACTGATGAAAGCCGTCACCTTATCCGGTGTATTGGTGAAAAGATCGAGCAATGCAGCAGGTGTCAGTCCGAAATGCTCCCAGGGAATTGCATTGATGAAATCGGAATTGATCAGGTCTATTATCGGCTGCAGTTTTTTAGACGCATGGAGGGAAACCAGGTAATCGTAATCGGCTCCCAGGGCCTTTCCCAGGGCCAGTATCTTGTCTGCTTTAGGGTATTTTTTCCCTGTTTCGATATCATGCAGGTAGGAAAGGGATAAACCGGTTTTTTCAGACAACTGGTGGTAGGACAAGCCACGCCCCTGCCGAAGACTCTTCACTTTAAGGCCAAAAATCAGCCTGACGCTTTCGTTTTCAGTGATCATGCCACCAAAGTAGGAAATCCCATTAAATTTCGAAAATAATTTCTTTTGCGAAATTTTCGCTATTTGTAATTATTTCTTATTTTAGAGAAAAATTAGTAACCATGTTTGAAATCGCTCACCCCCAGACTGCCTCCCGGTACATGGCTCCGGCAGGCATGACAATCAGGGCTCCCTTTGAGGAGGCCCACCAGTTTATGCTTTCGGCTGAAGCACTCCAATTCCTCGCCGACCTTCATCGTCGCTTCAATGCCAAGAGGAAATCACTGCTGGTCGAGCGTGCCGGGATCCAGGAAAAGATCAACCATGGCTGGAAACCTGATTTCATGAAAGAAACGGCCATTATCCGGAACAGCGACTGGACAATCGCCCCGGTCCCGGCAGACCTCCTCGACCGCCGGGTTGAAATCACCGGGCCGGTTGACAGGAAAATGATCATCAATGCATTGAACTCCGGCGCCAATGTATTCATGGCGGATTTCGAAGACAGCAACACCCCAAACTGGCAAAATACCATCGGGGGGCAGCTAAACCTCTTTGATGCCATCCGGAAAAATATCCGTTATGAAAACCCGGAGAACGGAAAAACCTATCAGCTGAATGAAACAACCGCTACCCTTTTTGTCCGCCCCCGCGGCTGGCACCTGGAAGAAAAAAACATCCTTGTAGATGATGAGCCCATGAGCGGTAGCCTGGTTGATTTCGGCCTCTACTTTTTTCATAATGCGCAATACCTGCTCCAGCATGGTTCAGGTCCCTACTTCTACCTGCCCAAACTGGAACATTACCGCGAGGCCCGTCTGTGGGATGACGTCTTTGTATTTTCTCAGAATTATTGTGGCGTTCCCTATGGCAGCATCAAGGCAACAGTACTCGTAGAAACCATTCTGGCTTCCTTTCAGCTGAATGAGATCCTTTGGGAGTTGCGCGATCACAGTGCCGGCCTCAATTGCGGCAGGTGGGATTATATATTTTCCTTTATCAAAAAATTCCGCCAGCAGGAAGGGACAGTTTTTCCGGACCGTTCGCAGGTAACCATGACAGTTCCTTTCATGCGCGCTTACTCGCATCTGGTAATCCAGACCTGTCATCTCCGGGGCGCACACGCTATTGGCGGCATGGCTGCCCAGATACCCATCAGGAGCAATCCCGAAGCCAACGAAAAAGCCATGGAAAAAGTGATGAACGATAAACTTCGCGAAGTCACCGATGGTCACGACGGCACCTGGGTGGCACACCCCGCCCTGGTACCCATTGCCATGGATGTGTTCAACCAGCATATGCCCGGTGCCAACCAGGTGAACTCCGCCAAACAGAAAGATTTTTCCTGCACGGCAAACATGCTGCTCGAAGTACCTGGGGGAACCATAACGGAGGAGGGTATGCGAACAAATATAAATGTGGGCATTCTATATCTCGAGAGCTGGCTCAGGGGGAACGGAGCCGCGGCCATTTACAACCTGATGGAAGATGCCGCCACTGCAGAGATCTCGCGCAGCCAGCTATGGCAATGGATCCGCTGCCAGGCCAGACTTAACGATGGTCGAACTGTCAACCAGGACCTATATGAAACATTCCGCGATGAGGAGATTGTGAAAATCCGGGATTTGGTAGGCAGTGAAACTTACTGCACTGGAAAATTCACCCAGGCGATCGCGCTGTTTAACCGCCTGGTTACCCAGCCACAGTTTGAAGAATTCCTTACAATCCCTGCCTATTCAATGTTGTAATCCCGCCTGACTCTAACATCAATATTCTTACTTCATTTCTAAAAAAACACACAATGCAAATCAACTCCTTCCAGCTCAGCATCGACTGGCAAAACAATCCCCGTTGGGATGGTATCAAACGGCCATATACAGCCGAAGATGTTATTCGCCTCAGGTCAAAAGTGAATATCGAATATTCACTCGCCCGCAATGGTGCCGTAAAACTGTGGGAAAAACTGAAATCCCAATCCTATGTGGCGGCACTGGGAGCACTAACCGGCAACCAGGCCATCCAGGAAGTGGCAGCCGGACTGGAAGCCATCTACCTTAGCGGATGGCAGGTTGCAGCCGATGCCAATACATCAGGCACCATGTACCCCGATCAGTCTTTATACCCGGTGAATGCCGTACCCGAGGTGGTAAAACGCATCAACAACGCCTTGCTGCGTTGCGAACAGATCGATTCTGTTAATGGCGACAATGACAAGGACTGGATGGCACCCATCATTGCGGATGCTGAAGCCGGTTTTGGCGGTAACCTGAACGCCTATGAACTCATGCGGGCCATGATCGAAGCAGGGGCAGCCGGTGTTCATTTCGAAGACCAGTTGTCCAGCGCCAAAAAATGCGGACACCTGGGTGGTAAAGTATTGGTTCCGACGCAGGAAGCAGTGAACAAACTGATCGCTGCCAGGCTGGCGGCGGATGTCATGAACGTACCAACACTCATCATCGCCCGCACTGATGCAGAAGCTGCCAACCTGATCACCTCTGATATTGATCCGGTAGACCAGCAATTCTTAACAGGGGAACGCAGCACAGAAGGATATTACTATACACGTAATGGAGTGGAGTCCTGCATAGCCAGGGCGATTGCCTACGCTCCCTATGCCGACCTGATCTGGATGGAAACCTCGCACCCCGACCTTTCCCTGGCCAGGGAATTTGCCCGGGGAGTTCATGCAGTTTATCCGGGTAAAATGCTGGCCTACAATTGCTCCCCATCCTTTAACTGGTCGAAGCATCTCAGCGAAAAAGAAATGGAATGCTTCCGCGAAGAACTGGCGGCCCTGGGTTTCAAATTCCAATTCATCACCCTGGCAGGCTTCCATGCACTGAATACCTCCATGTTCGAATTGTCGAAATCTTACCGCGAGCAAGGTATGGCTGGCTTTTCCCAATTGCAGCAGCGCGAATTTTCCCTCCAGGAACACGGTTTCCGTGCCGTGAAACACCAGAGTTTTGTAGGTACAGGATATTTTGATTACATCCAGAACACCGTGCAACAGGGGCAATCTTCGACCGTGGCCATGAAAGACAGCACCGAAACCGCCCAATTCCATTAATCCCCCTTAGCAGGTGTCTGACATGTAGTGTCTGACATGTGGTGTCTGACATCTGTGTTTACCGCCCACAGTAATCAAAGATGTCAGACACCACATGTCAGACACCTAAAAATTCCGGTAATTTCACGTATGGAAAAATCTTACCGGTTTATATTCTCCTTCCTGTTGACAGCCATCGCTGGGGTAAATATCCTGAGTACGGCAACTGTAGCCGCCGACCCGGAAAAACCTGTGCCCATCCCTCCGTCAGCACAGCGCAGCGGTGATCCTGCAAAAGGGTTTGATTACCTGGTAAACGGCGACTATGTGAAAGGCGGTATCCCCTATGATTTTTACCTGCTGGGAAAAGGGAAAGAAAAGAACAACTACCTCAAAAGATCCGGACTTAACGGAACTGTCAGCCATGAGTATACAGTCGTGAAGGCTTCCAATGGCGAAAACCTGGTGGCCCCGAATTGCATGCAATGCCATTCCCAGGTTTTCAATGACTCCCTGATTATAGGAATGGGAAACAGTTTCATGGATTTCAGTTCCGGACAGCAGGTAAACAGCAACAGCATGAAAATACTGGCAACTATGCTGAAAGCCAGCTCCCCTTCAAAATATGAAGCTTCCAAAAACTTTATCCAGGTTACCGGCACCATCGGGCCCTACCTGAAAACCGAAGTCAGGGGCGTGAATGCTGCCGACCGCCTGGCCGCAGTTCTGGTTGCGCACCGCGATCCCATCACCCTGAAATGGACCGACACTCCCCGGATGGCCATCCCAACAGAAGTGATTCCAAGCGACGTGCCGGCATGGTGGCTGCTGAAGAAAAAGAACGCGATGTTTTACAATGGATTTGGTCGCGGCGACTTCGGCCGATTCCTGATGGCATCCAACCTGCTGACAGTTACAGACACCAGCGAAGCTGCCGCCGTAGACAAAAAGATCAACGACGTGCTGGCCTATATCTACACCCTGAAACCACCGGCATATCCGAAACATATCAATAATTCGCTGGCCGGGCAAGGCAGGAATATCTTTATTGACAATTGCGCAAAATGCCATGGAAGCTATGGTGATGATGAAAAATATCCCAACCTGCTGGTGCCTGCCGCTATCATCAGGACCGATACCGCTTTATTCAGCAGCAACTACCAAAACCCGCAGTTCATAAACTGGTTCAACAACAGTTGGTTTGCGCAGGGCGACCATCCCGCGAAACTGGTGCCATACAACGGTTACATAGCACCACCCCTTGATGGCATCTGGTCCACTTCCCCTTACCTGCACAACGGATCAGTACCGACCCTGGAAGCCCTTCTGAACAGTAAATCAAGACCCAGATACTGGTCCAGGGATTTTGCCAGCCCGGTGTACAATTATGAAAAACTTGGATGGAATTATACCACTCATGACAGTGCAGGCGGTAATACCATTTACAATACCACTCTTAAAGGCTACGGCAACCAGGGACATTATTTTGGCGACAAGCTTTCTGTAGCAGAAAGAAATGCCGTGATCGAATACCTGAAAACACTATAGAAATTCCACCTCATTGAAACTTCAGCAGACCATAGGATACAATGTAATACGTCAATGGTTAACCGAAAAGGGATTTTCCCCGTTTCCCTTCCAGGAAGAGACCTGGGAAGCCATCCATTCCAGGCAAAGCGGACTTGTTAACGCGCCAACCGGATATGGAAAAACATTTTCGGTTTTCCTGGGGGCACTGATCCGTTTTATCAATGAAAACCCGAAGGATTATCAGAGGCTATCAAAAAATAAATTGCAATTATTATGGGTCACGCCGCTCAGGGCATTGGCAAAGGATATCGGCCGGGCAATGGAAGAAGTGATATCAGAACTGGGAATGCAATGGAAGGTAGGCATCCGGAATGGTGATACATCTACGGCAGAAAGGCAAAAGCAGAAAGCACATATGCCGGAAATACTGATCATTACCCCGGAAAGCCTTCATCTCCTGCTTGCGCAAAAGGGGTATCCCGAAATTTTCCAATCCCTCCAGGTCATTGCCGTAGATGAATGGCATGAACTGCTCGGCAGCAAAAGAGGTGTTCAGGTTGAGCTTGCCCTCTCCCGCATTATATCTCTTCAGCAAAGCCAATCACAAACAACAAACCGCGAGCGTCAAACCATCTCGGTTTTCGCCATTTCCGCCACCATCGGAAATCTGGAACAGGCAAGGGAAGTATTGTTGTCGCCCCTGAATAAAATGGGAAGGACCATCACTGCAAAACTTCCGAAGACGACGGAGGTTTATTCTATCCTGCCCGATGAAATAGAAAAATATCCCTGGGCCGGCCACCTGGGCATCCGGCTGGTGGACAAAATTGTTCCCATCATCCGAAAAAGTACTACCACACTGCTCTTCATCAATACCAGGGGCATGAGTGAACGGTGGTACCAGGAATTATTACATGCTGCTCCTGACCTTGCCGGAGCCATAGCATTACATCACGGCAGCATCGAGCAGGAACTGCGTATCTGGGTGGAAGAAGCCTTGCATACTGCCAGGCTGAAATGTGTGGTTTGTACGGCCAGCCTTGATCTTGGTGTTGATTTTCGACCAGTCGAGACCGTTATACAGGTAGGCTCACCAAAGGGGGTGGCACGTTTTCTCCAGCGAGCGGGAAGAAGCGGCCACCAGCCAGGCGCACCCAGCAGGATATATTTCCTCCCAACACACTCCCTGGAACTGGTGGAAGCATCCGCACTAAAGGAAGCCATCCGCCAAAATATAATAGAATCACGGGAGCCGATGATACTTTGCTTTGATGTACTGCTGCAATACCTCTGCACCCTCGCCATATCAGAAGGCTTTGACCCGGAACAGATATTCCGTGAGGTCAAATCGACATTCTGTTTCAGGGAGATGACTACAGAAGAATGGGAGCAGGTGCTGCAGTTTCTGACCACCGGGGGGAAAGCACTTCAGCAGTATGATGATTACCATAAAGTTGAAATCATAAATAACCTGTACAGAATCACCAACAGGAGAATTGCGATGCGTCACCGCATGCATATCGGCACCATCGTCAGCGATGCCATGCTGAAAGTAAAATTCATCTCCGGTGGTTATGTAGGGGTAATAGAAGAATGGTTCATTTCGAGGCTTGAACCTGGTGAAAGCTTTACACTTGCCGGACGGAACCTGGAGTTGGTCATGATCAAGGACATGACCGTTCTTGTCAGAAAATCAACTGCGAAAAAATCAATCGTACCCAGTTGGCAGGGAGGCAGGATGCCCTTGTCGGCAAATCTGGGTAAGTTGCTTCGGGAACAGTTCAATGCAGCGGGTTCGGGCAGGACAGGAATCCCTGAGCTGGATGTACTACAGCCCCTTTTTGAACTACAATCGGAGCTGAGCAAGGTGCCCAGGGCAGATGAATTACTTATCGAGCAGATCGAAACAAAGGATGGCTTCCATCTCTTTGTTTTCCCTTTTGAAGGGCGTCTGGTACACGAGGCCATGGCTGCCATTCTTTCTTCCCGAATCAGCCGAAGACAGCCGATCACATTCTCCTTTGCCATGAACGACTACGGCTTTGAACTGCTGAGCGATCAGCCAATACCGGTTGATGATTCCAATGTGTATGAACTTTTCTCACCGGAAAACCTCTTTGCCGATATACAGCGAAGTGTGAATAGCACGGAGATGGCTAAACGAAAATTCAGGGATATCGCCGTCATCGGCGGTCTTATCTTCCAGGGTTACCCGGGTGAACATAAAAAAGCGAGACACCTGCAATCAAGTGCCTCGCTCATCTTTAAAGTATTCCAGGAATACGATCCGGACAATCTTCTCATGCGCCAGGCCTACCGGGAAGTTTTTGACCAGCAAATGGAGGAAACGAGGTTGCGGGAAATGTTGCATCGTATCCGGCAAAGCCGCATCATTCTGGAGTTCCCGGAAAGGCTTACACCTTTCTGTTTCCCGATCAAAGTGGACAGCATGAGGGAAAACCTGACTTCCGAAAAACTGGAAGACAGGATCAAAAAAATGCAATCGCAGTTGCTGAAATAACCATTTAATTCATGTGCCTCAACTGGGTGGCGTACAATACAGTGAAAAGAACAGGAAAACCAATCCCTGCTACATAACTGCCGGTACTGGGAAACTGGTTGGCAAACCCCAGAATAATTACACCACCAATCAAAGGCAGAAATTCACCAATTGCATAAATGTAAAATCCTTCCTTTTTTAATTTTCGCATCCGAATTGCGCCATATACACATAGCACAGCTGCAAGAATGGTAACAATCCACAAGGGTACAGCATTGGCCTCCATCAGGTCAAATGTGCGAACTGTCCTTTCCATTTCTTCCACCTGTTCGGCAGATAATTTATCCATTGCCTCAGAGTTTTCAAGCGCTTTTTTGGTCATGCGCATACTTAATTTGGCCAACGGCATGGAAAATAACAGAATGGCTGATCCGATAAAAGTCAGGATTGTCAAGACATTCAAAAAGGTGGGCAATTTATTGCCCTGCTGTTCAAACGGGTTTTGTGTACTCATATTTTCAGGATTGGCTGGAACAATTTCTTAAAAATAATCCTTTTAGATTTGCACCAGCATGCAGGCCCCGATTTCTTTTACCGTTTCCGGACAGCAACTTTGGCTGTCGCCCATGAAAGCCATTTTCTGGGAATCAAGGCGTTTTCTGATTGTATCAGACCTGCACTTTGGAAAAACCGGGCATTTCAGGAAGTCCGGCATAGCAGTTCCGCAACATGTATACCGTAATGACCTCCAGCGATTGTTTTCACTGGTACAATATTTCCAGCCTTCAGGCATTATCATTGTTGGTGATTTCTTTCATTCTGCCGCCAACAGGGAAGCCGATCTTTTTGCAAAATGGAGAAACGATCATTCCGGCATTGGCATTCGCCTGGTGAAGGGCAACCATGATATCCTGCCCATTGAATGGTACCGGGAGAACAATATCGACCTTCACGACGGTATATTAAGAGATGGCCCATTTTGCTTTACCCATGAATGGACGCCGGACCTGAGTCAGGCAAATGAACAATATATTTTTTCCGGGCATATCCACCCTGGTGTGCGGATCAGCGGGCAGGGACGGCAATCACTGCGCCTGCCCTGTTTTTATTTCGACCAAAACCATGCAATTTTGCCGGCATTTGGAGATTTTACCGGACTTGCCATCATTGAACCCTCCCCGGAAGCGCGTGTTTTTGTCCTTGCCGAACAGCAGATAATTTCCCTGCAATGAGTGACTCGAATCTTTACATTGCCTTTGATCCGTTATATGCCCATCCCCTTCCTGATGGGCACCGTTTTCCCATGTTAAAATATGAACTCATTCCCGAACAATTAATGTTTGAGCAGGTCATTACAGCGGATAACCTTCATCAGCCGGAGGTTTGTGCCGATGAGATCATATTGTCAACACACGATGCCGGTTACTTAAAAAAACTGAAAGACCAAACGCTTTCAGCAAAGGAACAAAGGCAAATAGGATTTCCGCAATCACCTGAACTGACACTAAGGGAACTGGTTATTACCCAGGGGACCATCAACTGCAGCATCCATGCATTGCAGAATGGTATCGGGCTGAATGTTGCCGGGGGCACACATCATGCATTTTCCGATCGCGGGGAAGGATTTTGCCTGCTGAATGACTTCGCGGTAGCAGCCAATTACCTCCTCCGCCATCACCTCGCTAAAAGAATTCTCATCATTGACCTGGATGTGCACCAGGGAAACGGTACAGCCAAAATCTTTGAAAACCAGCCCGCGGTGTTTACTTTCAGCATGCATGGACGGCATAATTACCCATTCCATAAGGAACGGTCAGACCTGGATATTCCGCTGGAAGATGGAACTGATACGGCTACATATCTATATCTGCTGAAACAAAACCTGCCTCCATTGATAGACCGGTTCCGTCCCGATTTCGCATTTTATCTTTCAGGAGTAGATATTTTATCAACCGATAAATTCGGCAAGTTAAAGGTCAGCAGGGAAGGTTGTCGTGAGCGGGACCATTTTGTTTTCAGCACCCTGCATGGGCATGGTATTCCCTGTACGGTAGCCATGGGTGGTGGCTATTCGCCAGATATCCGCGATATCATAACCGCACACTGTAATACATTTAAAGAAGCGGCTGCTTTTTTCTGAGGTCCTGGTAATCGAGAAAATAGATAAAACGGATGGTGAATTCATTGCCATGTCCCATGTTAAACACCTGATTGAGGTTCTGCGTATAACCAGGATGGGTTTTGATATCGTTTGTTGACTGCGGATCAACCCAGTTTTTCCAGCCGGCAACTATCCTGGAACCCAACCTGAAATCCCAGACATAAAATACATCCACATTAAATATGTTCACGTTTTGGTCCCTGCCATTAAGGAAAGGCCGATCAATCCAGTTACCATCACCGTCAACCGTAAAGAATTTTCTGTTGGTCACCTTACTCCAGTAATGTCTTCCCCTGAAGGTCATATTCATCCTTGGAGTGAAATTATAAATTCCGCTTAGGACCGTTGCTACATCATAAACTTTTCTCAATGCAGCGATTGGTTCACCGTTTGCTTCTCTTTCAAATGCATAGCCGACCTGCCCGTTATCACTCTGGAGGTTATTGCTGAGTTCTGCGGAAAACCTTTGACTGAAGCGATACCTGATACCATTATTCAGCCGGTAATACATGTCATTATACACATCCTTACTTTCTGCAAACCCGATATTCCAATATCCATACAATCTTTTACGACTGTCCGTGCTGCCACTCAATCCTACATAAAACCATGATGGCCTCATAAGTTTTTTATAGTTGGACCGCAATTCAAAATAATCATAGTATTTGACTGGATTCAGGACCAATTCAGCGGTCATATCCCAGAAATTCTTGAACCACCAGAAGGCACTTGCTTTTATTTGTACCGATTGAAAACCGTATGGTTTATAGAGGTTGGTTTGCTCGGCATATAATTTGTAGCGTTGCTGGAGAAAGCGAATTGTTGGGGTAAACACATTGTAACTGATACTGCCTTCGGTGGTAATTTCATTTGGCGCCAGCAGGAAACCCATGTCATTTGTATTATAACGGTCAGACTCAACCGAACTTCCCAGGTTCCATTGCCATTGTCCGCTTACTTTTCCAAAACTTGCATAATTGGCCCAGCCATCGTAGCCATCAGGGCCGGTAATCCTGCTATACCTGGGTTTCAGGAAGAGCGCATGCCTGTTGTCCTTTGTGTACAATCCAAGGTCGAGAGCCGTTACATTGGCATCAGCAGCAGATCCGTTCCTTAAAACATTGGTATTGGTAAAACTGATATAAGAACGGTTCTGCAGGGCCTTGTCGAGCACCACAATATTATAGTTTGCCATTTCTTCGGTCCTGATCAGTGAGTCGCGGCCACTGGATTGATTTCTTATAATGGCATTAACCGGGCGGGTTACTGCATTAAAGACTCCTATACCCAGGTTGTGCTTGTTACGTCCGGAAAATTTGATCGCATTATAAAGGGGGGTAACAGATGGATTTTTAACGACAGAATATTTCCCGTTATCTGCAAGAGCATCCACACCGGAATATCCTGCCGGGGTTCGGCCAACCCGACGTGAATAGAAGATGTCGGCCTTATTGAATAATTCGGTTCCTTCGGTAAAGAAGGGGCGGTTTTCCTGGAACTGGATATCAAAGGGTGTGAGGTTATTGACTTTATTATCGGAGATCACCTGACCAAAATCCGGCACCAGGGTAGCATCGAGGGTAAAACTTTCATTAACGCCCCATTTGAGGTCCATGCCCCCGCTTTTCAGCCATTCCTGCTGGCGGTTGCCACTCGGGTCAGGTGGGTTGGACCTGTAACCACCGCTGATATAGGGAGAAAAGCTCAGGCGAAGCGGTGGTGCAAGGTCCTTCAAACCTTCCAGGTCACCAAACTGGTTCACAAAACCATTAACCGCCGGATTGACCGGGTTCCAGAAACTCGTTTCATTATGGGCTCGTGAAAAACGGAGGAATTGTATACCCCAGGACTGCAGGGAATCCTTTGAAAATCGGATGGCACTGTAGGGGATTTTCATTTCCACTGACCATCCTTCTTTATTCATGGCAACCCGGCTATCCCAAACTGCATCCCAACTTACATCTCCGTAATTACCCCAGTCTCCTGAAAAATTAGCCGAAAGCCGGGCATCACTCTGTACGTTACGGGAAGTGACCAGGAACTGAAACCCATTCTGTCTGTCCTTATATGTATCAATAAAAATGGCAAAATGATCAGCATCTGCCCTGTTGTGCTGGTCGCGCGCTGTCAGTTGACGTCTTACAGCTGTGGGATCATCATACAATTGAGCGGCGATGTAAATAGCATAATGGTCGTATACAACTTTTACGCTGGTCCTTTGGCTGGCTGCCTTACCAAAACTTGGTTGGTTGGTAATAAAATCGCCGGCTTCTGCCACCCCCTTCCAGGCCTCATCGTCAAGCACACCATCCAGTTTCGGAGCGTGACCGACCCTGGTGGTAATTGTCTGTTTATTTTGGGCAGCCAGGAAATATCCTGACAGCAGAATCCATAAGAGTAAAAAAAATCGCATCATTTCCCTGTGAATTGTAAAACTAATCCATGCACCCGAAAGCCGTGAACCATTCATCAAACAATAAGAAAAACCCCGCCCTAAGGCGGGGATTACTAACCCATAATACTAAAAAACAACCAACTTTAATTAATTCATCTTCTTTTTCAGGGTGCTGACCTGTTCCTGCAGGTTGGTTACGATGGAAGCCAATTGGTTCACATCCCATCTCTGCTGCTGGTTAGCCCGGGTAATGACCATCTGGGCCTGCCAAACTTCCACAATATCATCTGCATCTACATTGTATGGCTGGTACACCGGGTTATCACTGACCAGCGTCAGTTTTTGCCTGGATCTGGGATTTTTCATCACCCTTTTATAGACAATGCCTTCCTGCCGGGAAACAACTATATAGGTATTGCTGGTTTTCAGGGATTCGAGGTCATCGACTTTTTCACCTACAATCACCGAACCGCTGGGTGTTGGCAGCATGGAATCACCAATGATTTCAAAAGCCCGGTATTGCCCGGGAGCCAGCATAGGCAGCGTAAAAGTATTCAGTTCATCAATGAACTCGGGGTCGGCAAAACCCGCCAGGTAGCCTGCTGCTGCCTTTACCGGAACAAACTGGATGACAGTAGGCTCAACGGTAAGTTTCTGAGCCCGCCGTTTCGCAATATAACTTCCCTTTGTGTCACCAAGGTCTTTCAGGAACAGCTCATCAAGGCTGACCTTAAAGATATCACTGACCATTTCAAGCACTTCCAGCCGCGGTTCAGCCCGTTCTTCTTCATAAGCTCCGAGCAGGGAACGCTTGATTTTTAACCTGGCTGCAAAATCCTCCTGCGTCCATCCACGTAGTTTTCGCAGGTACTTGAGGTTTTTTCCGGCAAATGACATGCTAACTGATTTAGCACAAACTTACTAATATTTTTATCAAACAACCAAAAAACAGAGAATTAAAAATTAAAGCTGATTTTTGATTTTTACTTATCGCTATGGCTACAACCAGAAAAAAGAAAGACCAGCCCATCATCCTGATCACCAATGATGATGGCGTAACGGCACCCGGCATAAAAAACCTGATCGAAGCAGTAAAAGACCTGGGCAAGGTGGTGGTAGTGGCCCCCGACAAGCCGCAATCCGGTATGGGTCATGCCATAACCATCGGTTCTCCCCTGAGGCTTCACCCGGTTCATTATTTTGAAGGCATAGAAGCATATTCCTGCACAGGCACACCTGTTGACTGTGTAAAACTTGCAGTGGACAAGGTATTGCACCGAAAACCCGATATCTGTCTGAGCGGCATCAACCACGGTGCCAACCATTCCATCAATGTAATTTATTCAGGAACCATGTCTGCTGCCGTGGAAGCTGCGATAGAAAGCATTCCGTCCATTGGTTTTTCGCTGCTCGATTACAGTATTGAAGCAGATTTTTCCGCAGCGGCTATCTATGCCCGTCAGATAACAGAAATGGTGCTGAGCAAAAAACATGACAAACACCTTGTTTTGAATGTAAACATCCCGGCAGTACCGGAAGATCAGATAAAAGGAATTAAGATCTGCCGGCAGGCTTATGCCAAATACCAGGAAGATTTTCTGGAGCGTCAGGACCCGCACGGGCGGCGGTATTACTGGCTCACCGGGGAGTTCCTGAACTTCGACAAAGGCAGGGACACTGATGTATGGGCGCTGCAGAATAACTATGTAAGTGTGGTGCCGGTACAATTTGACCTGACCAATTACGTTTTAAAAGCCAAACTTGAAAAAAGCTGGAAATCCGATGTTAAAAAAAGATAATATCAAATTGGGAATAGTGCTGGGAATTTTAGCCCCCCTGCTGGGTATGCTGATCTATTACCTCGTAGCCTTCCTCCCCAGGCATGTTCCATTTACAGAATACCTGGGTTATATGAAGCAGTACAAGTCATTATTGACTGCTGTCAGCAGCATTTCACTGGTGGCCAATGCTGTGCTGTTCACCATTTATATCAACAGCCGGAAAGACAAAACAGCGCGCGGTGTATTTGTAGCCACCCTCCTGTACGGAATTACCGTGCTGCTTATCAAACTATTTTAACCCCTCTCTCCGCTCACTTCCCACCTCTTACTATCTTTACCCATATGAAATATTACATCATTGCCGGTGAAGCAAGCGGGGACCTGCATGGGAGTAACCTCATCAGGGAAATAAGGAAAAGGGATACTGCTGCCGAGATCAGGTGCTGGGGCGGTGACAAGATGGAACAGGCGGGCGCAAGTTTAGTAAAACATTATTCCGAACTGGCGTTCATGGGTTTTGTGGAGGTGATAGCGAACCTTCGTACCATTCTCCGCAATATTGATTTCTGCAAACAGGATATTACAGAGTTTTCTCCGGATGTAATTATTTTCATCGACTACCCCGGCTTCAACCTTCGCATTGCTGCCTGGGCAAAGCAATCAGGCTATCGTACCATTTACTATATTTCTCCCCAGGTGTGGGCATGGAAGGAAAACAGGGTGAAGATCATCAAGTCATCCATTGACAAAATGCTGGTTATTCTCCCCTTTGAGAAACCATTTTATGAAAAATGGAACTATGATGTCGAATATGTTGGTCACCCGTTGATCGAAGTGATCGACCAGTTTACCGCATCAAATCCGGAAATAAAACCAGATGAAAAATTAGTTGCCCTGCTGCCCGGAAGCCGTCGGCAGGAAATACTGAAAAAACTGCCTGTGATGCTGGAAACAACCAAAATGTTTCCGGGACTCCGCTTTGTAGTTGCGAAAGCACCGGGCCTGCCCGATTCCTTTTATGAACCATTACTGGCTCCCTATCCCAATGTAACAACCGCCAGCAATGCCACCTATGCGCTGCTAATGCAGTCGCGCGCAGCCCTGGTCACATCCGGTACCGCCACCCTGGAAACAGCCCTGTTCGGCGTACCGCAGGTGGTTTGCTATAAAGGCAACAGGATTTCCTACCTAATCGCAAAAAGGCTTATCAAGGTCAGGTATATCTCGCTGGTAAACCTCATCATGGACCGTCTCATCGTTAAAGAATTGATCCAGGATGATATGAATGTGAACAACCTTGGGCAGGAACTTAAAAATCTTCTTGCAGAAAGTCCATACCGAAACCGCATTGAAACAGATTACAGGGAGTTAAAATCCATTTTGCAAAAAGGAGGAAATGCCTCCGCACAGGCGGCTGAAAGTATCTGGCAATTTATGCAGCACCCATTGCAATTCAGCGCCGGAAAAAAATAAACCTGATCAGCATGTAAATAAGTGCCGCAGCAAACATTAACAGAGACAGCCTGTTGATGCCATGCATGTATCCAATCCATTTTGTGCGGGGAGCATTCGGATCCCTTTTCTTTATATAGAGATATTCTGCCAATTGCCTGAGGATGCCCATTTTCTCTTTTTTAAAATATTAACAAAGCTAGTTGTTTTTTGTTGCAGGCTGACCTTCCTGCCACATGTCCGTATGCCCTATCGGTGATACAAATCACAGACAGGGCAACAACTATACAGGAATTTTGTACCTGCCCGGGAGAGCTTCAAAAGCTCCCTGCAATAAAAAATTACCGATGAAAAGAATTTTCAAATTTCTGTTCACTTTTATAATAATAACATCCACGCGACTGCAGGCCCAGGAGGAACACCCGCAACCGGACAAAAAAGAATCCGACACCACTTCCATTCTGCATGCTTTCAAAAAAGGGCATATCCATGGACACTTCCGGTATTTTTTCATGGCAACAGATAATGCCAGCGGACTGACGGATTATTATGCCAACGCATTGGGCGGAGGCATCAAATATGAAACGGCGCCCTTTAAAGGTTTTCAGTTAGGTGTAGGCGGTTTTTTTATATACAATATCGGCTCGTCTGACCTCGCCACTCCCGATCCGGCAAGCGGTGCTGCCAACCGTTATGAACTGGGACTATTCGATATCCAGGACCCGGAAAACAAAAATGACATTGACCGGCTGGAAGAATTGTACCTGAAATATAATTTCAGGAAATCCGATATCATAGCAGGTAAACAACTACCCGAAATGCCATTTATCAACCAGCAGGACGGCCGGATGAGGCCTACTGAAATGGACGGCGCCATGGTTAATTTCAGGGAATTCAAAAACACCACCATTACTGCAGGTTATTTATGGCAAATATCTCCCAGAAGTACGGTTGAATGGTTCAGTATCGGGGAATCTATCGGAGTATATTCCATGGGAGTGGCCGTTGATGGCACACCATCCAATTACCGCAACCAGCTTGAAAGTGGCGGAATAGCTGTTTTAGGCATTCAGAGAAAAATCGGAAAACACCTGACAGTTCAGTTATGGGAACAATATGTAGACAATATTTTTAATACAGCAATGGTGCAGGCAGACCTTGTGAAACCATTGAACAACCGGCTGAAACTCACTGCCGGTCTGCAACTGATCCGGCAGGATGCCATCAATGATGGCGGTAATGAAGATCCGTCAAAAACCTATTTTGAAAAGGGCAGTAAAAGTTATGTATGGGGCCTCATGGCCGGGGTCAAGGACACCCGCTGGGATGCCTCCCTCAACTATACACGAATTACCAAAGACGGCCGCTACCTGATGCCACGCGAATGGGGAAAGGATCCGTTCTATACTTTTTTACCAAGGGAAAGAAATGAAGGAAACGGTGACCTCGATGCTGTGGTGGCAAAATTCAGTTATGCCTTTCCCAGGGTACACCTGAAATCAACCCTGGGTTACGGACATTATTATTTGGCGGAGGTAACCAATACCGCACATAACAAGTACGGCCTGCCGTCATATAACCAGTTAAATGCTACGTTGAAATATGACTTCCAGAAAGTTTTGAAAGGGTTTGATGCACAATTTATTTATGTATATAAAGGAGGCATTGGAAAAGATTTCGGAAATCCGAAATACATAATCAACAAAGTGGACAAGTCACATTTCAACCTGATCATAAATTATAATTTTTAAAAACATTAACAATGCTGGAAAAAATTGATCCTGTCTGGCTTCACCGCATCATAAGGTTTGGATTGGGTTCAGTATTTATTGGAGTGGCCACCCAGTTTGACGATGCCTGGCCTTTATACATTTTCGGCGGGGTGATGTTCATCTCAGGATTCATCCGTCCCAGGCGATGTATCGATGATAAATGCGATCTGTGATAATTATCACATACCATGTTTTTCAAAATCCTCATTTTTAAACTTAATTCAATAAAAGGAATGGGAACGATTGCCAAATTACCGTTGAGAACCCTTGTCGTATTCGGCATAACCACCGCAGTTTTAGCTTCCTGTGGTGATGAAAAGACAGATACGGTAAAAGCTGATAAAGATTCTGCAGTTACTCCATGGAGGGGATGGAGCCACTATTCTATTAAGCCGGGTGATACGCTGGAAAGATACGGTCACGAACTGATTTCCAATACCTCTTATTACCTCGGCCCCAAAGGCACGGTAGCGCCTATCAGTAATGGAATGAACTGCCAGAACTGCCACGTTGAAGGCGGTACGATTCCCTGGGGGAATAACTACAGCGCCGTGGTATCCACCTATCCGAAACTGCGTGCCCGCAGCGGCCAGATTGAGACAGTTTCCAAAAGGGTTAACGACTGTTTTGAAAGGAGCCTCAACGGAAAAGCCCTGGACACCAACAGCAGGGAAATGAAAGCAATAATAGCCTACCTGCATTGGGTTGGTGATGAGGTTCCCAAGGGCGAATCACCAGCAGGAAGTGGTATCCTCGACCTGCCATATCTGGAACGAGCTGCCGACCCTGCAAAAGGTAAATCTGTTTATATCGCAAGTTGCCAGACTTGTCATGGCGCTAACGGTGAAGGACAACCTAAACCAGATGGTTCAGGATATGTATACCCGCCATTATGGGGGCCTCACAGTTATAATGATGGCGCAGGTTTATTCCGGTTATCAAGATTTGCCGGTTACGTAAAGGCCAATATGCCTTTCCTTCAGGCAACATATGACCATCCGGTATTAACAGATGCCGAAGCATGGGATGTTGCTGCATTTGTAAATTCACAGCCAAGGCCTAAAAAAGATATCAGCCAGGACTGGCCCGATATATCAAAGAAACCGATTGACCATCCTTTCGGACCTTTCTCAGATGGATTCGGTGAGGAACAACATAAATTCGGTCCATTCAAACCAATCAAAGAAGCAAGGGATGCTGCGAAGAAGAGTGTATCCCGTTAATACTGAACTTTAAACAATCGATTGCCATGCCAGTACATCACATTGCCGGCTGCAGCTGCAAAAGTTGCGGTGCGGAATCAATTTCGGAGAAAGAGAAAGAGTTACACCTGGAAATCTCTGCCAATAGTCGTCGTGAATTCCTTAGGACTGCAGGCAGACTGGGACTGGGACTCGGAGTAGGTGGTGGTCTTGTAACCCCCGTTGCGGCCAGCGCACTCGCTAATGAAGATGGCGGGTACCTGGAAAAAAATATCTACAACAACAAGGCTGTGAGAGAAGGTAAGGCAACCGTAGTTACCATGTTGCATACTGCCGACATTCACTCACAACTGGGCATACACGACGAGTTTTTTATTGAGAACGGGAAACCGGTGTATAAAAAGAGAGGAGGATTTGCCACCCTGAAATCTATGATCAACCAACTGAGGAAAAAGAATCCGGCAGGTACATTGGTCATTGATGGCGGCGATTGCTTCCAGGGCGGTGGTGTGGCGGCCCTCACAGAAGGCAAGGCCATTATACCGCTGATCAACAATATCGGTTACGACATCATGTTGCCCGGTAACTGGGAAGTAGTATATGGCAAGGAAATGATGATGAAAGACATGTTTGCGTATGATGGTGTGAAGGTCTGTGCCAACATGTTCCACAAGACCAATGACGATTTTAATGGCGACCTGATTTTCCCTCCTTACTTTATCAAGAATATCGGCGGGCGAAAGATCGGGTTCATTGGCTACAATGACCCGCTGACCCCAAAACGCCAGTCTCCGGCATATAGCGATGGTATCCAGTTCACCTTCCCCGAGCTGAATGTTGCCAAATACGTACGCCTGCTGAGGGAATACGAGCATTGCGATATGGTTTTCCTGGTTACGCATATGGGACTTGCACAACAGGTTGGCCTGGCAAATATGAAGGAAGTAACAGGAGTTGATTATATCCTTGGCGCTGACACCCACGAAAGGGTTCGTCAGCCTATTGAAGGGAAATATACTAAAGTAACAGAGCCCGGTGCTTTCGGATCCTTTGTTGCCAAACTGGATATTGTGCTGGAAAACGGCATTGTAAAAGACCAGTCATACCAGTTGCTGGATGTAGACCCCTATAAATACAAGCCAGATGCCCAGATGGAAAAACTGGTGGAAGAAGCAAGAGCTCCTTATAAAAAGGAACTGGATACCGTAATCGGAAAGACAAAAACACCACTGGTTCGTTATTATGTGATTGAAACCCCCATGGATAATTTCATCACCGACGCCATTATGTGGAAATTCAAACCAGATATCGCACTGAGTAATGGTTTCAGGTTCTGTCCGCCGCTGGTACCGGACCCTAAAACCGGAACCGCAGATATTACCCGCGATTTCCTCTGGAGCATGCTTCCGGTCGACAGCGAAGCCAAGGAAGGCTTTATTACCGGAAGGCAATTGTGGGACTGGATGGAGAAAGAACTTCAGAATGCATTTGCAAAAGATCCTGCCAAGCGCTTTGGCGGCTGGGTAGTAAGGTTTAATGGAATGGAAGTAAACTTTACCATTGGAAATGAATTGGGCAAGCGCGTAAACTGGATCAATGTTGGTGGCAAACCGGTTGACATGAACAAACAATACCGTTTCATTGCCTGTGAAAGGGAAGGTGATCCTGATACTACCATCTGCCGGGTGGAAGGAGTTTCCCAGCCCAAAAAGATGGGCGCCACCCTGCACAAGGTAATTGAAGAATACCTGGCAGTACACTCACCCATTTCTCCCAAACTGGAAGGAAGGTGTACCGCTACCGATGCCCCGAATAGCCTGCTGACGCAACTGATGGGCGTTGGGTATGAATTCAGGTAATCGGTTATGATCTATCTGCGCTGCTTGAAGTAGAAGGTAAAGAGGAAAAATATCAGGCGTATGAGATCATAGGAAAATTTTTGCCAGGCGCGTTGGAAGAGATTGTAATGCTGCGACCATTCCTGTTCTGTAATGGGAATACAGTGGTGGCTGATGATCTCTTCCAATTCGTTTTGGACAGTGCAGGAAAAATCATCATCCAGCACATCAAGATTTAATTCAATACTGGCATAGGCGCTGATGAAATTAATGTTGAAAGAGCCCACTGTAGCCCATTTGCCATCAGCGCAACTGATCTTTCCGTGAAGGATACTCGCCTGGTATTCGTATAACTCAACCCTGTTTTTCAACAACCACCTGTAAAGGTACCTTTCGGCATTTTTAGCCAGCATAACATCCGATTTCCCGGCCGCAATCATTCTAATGCGAACGCCCCTCTTTGATGCAGCTGCCATACTCCTGCGCAATTGACGACCGGGCAGGAAATAGCTCGACATCATCAGAATTTCTTCCCTTGCATTTTCCATCATCTCCAGGTAGCTGGCAGATATTTCTATACGCCGGCGCACCCAATCCTGGCGTCTGACCCGGACCAGGCAACTGTTTTCAGGTGGCTCTGTCAATGCAGGCTGCAACTTATATTTTTCAGTTTTTTTCTTACCCCAGCCCGACTTATTCCATAGGTCCTGGCAAATCAGGAAAAGTCTTCCTGCCACTTCCCCTTCAGCCAAAACAGCCCAGTCGAGCCATGCATCGCTTCCGGGGGTATCGTTATACCGGTCACTGATATTCACGCCTCCCACCAATGACCTGCATGCATCCACAACGATCACCTTATGATGCAACCTGCGGCCAAAATAAAAATAGGGGGACCTGAATAAGGGTTCAAACCAGCGGAACCTTATACCTGAATCAATGATCTGTTTTACCACTTTCCTGGAAAGTACCTGAGATGCATAACCGTCGAGCAGCATGAACACCTGGACACCTCTTCCGGCAGCATTCATGAGCGCGCCAATAATATTCATGCCTGTTTCATCATCATCAACTATGTACATCTGCAGATGGATCGAAGATTTCGCTCCATTGATAAGATTCACCAGGCTGTCAAAATATTGTTTCCCTCCGCGGATCAACTGAACCCGGTTATGGATAAAATACCCTTCTGTCGGAAATGTGCCGGCCATGATAGTAGTAATATAGTACATTTAGGGTGATTGATATGACAGCAATGGCAGATATATGGAAGATGATAGCAGGCATTGCCATTTTCATTTTGGGAATGCGATTCCTGGAAGATTCGCTTAAGACAATAGCGGGGCGTCCGTTTAAACTTCTTCTCCGAAAACAAACAACCAATAAATTCAAAGGCATTCTTGGCGGTGCGGTTGTTACCGGCATACTTCAAAGCAGTTCAGTGGTGAATATAATGGTACTGGCCTTTGTGGGGGCAGGCGTCATAAAAATGCAAAATGCGCTTGCCCTTATGCTGGGTTCCAATCTTGGAACCACACTAACCAGTTGGATTATTGCAACTGTAGGATTCAAATTCAATATTGAAAACCTTGCCTTGCCTATAACCGGCCTTGCAGGCATTCTCTGGGCCATGAACTCCGCCGGCAGTAAATGGCACAGGTGGCTGCAGTTTTTCCTGGGATTCGGCTTTATGTTACTGGGACTTGATTTCATGAAAACGGGCATGGAAGAAACCGTAAAACAGGTTGACCTGTCCCAGTTCAATCAATACCCATCCATTGTTTTTGTCCTGGCAGGCATGGTTATCACCTCACTCGTACAATCAAGTTCCGCAACTGTAGCACTGGTATTGTCTGCCCTTTATTCCGGCGGCATCAGCCTGTATGAGGGAGCAGCCATCGTACTGGGGGCTGAAATCGGTACCACCATAAAGCTTCTCATTGCTGCACAGGGCAACATTCCTGACAAAAAAAGAGTTGCTCTCGGCAATTTTTTATTCAATACCATTACGACATTGGTTGTATTCATTTCTCTTCACCCGATACTGGATCTCATAACTGGCAGTTTCGGGCTAAAGGATAACCTGGTGGCCCTTGTATTTTTCCAGAGCACCGTAAACATTATAGGAATACTGTTATTTTTCCCTCTGCTTAACGTATTTGGAAAATGGTTGCAGAACCGCTTTCATCAAACCGAAACAGAAGCCAGCTTTATTCATGCCGTACCCGTAACCGATTCGGAACTGGCTATCCAGGCTATTGAAAAAGAGATCAGGCATTTCATGTACCATGTAATAGATTTTGCGCTGGACTCCCTCGCCATTAAAAATATATCCGTACCCACCATACACCAGGCAAAGGGACACTCCGAACGCAGTATTCCGGAAAAATATGAATTCATCAAGGAACTGCATGGTGATATCCAGGGCTATTATATAAAACTTCAATCAAACACTTCCGAAAAGGATAAAACCGTAAGGCTCGAAAGCCTGGTGTCGGCGCTTCGGAATGCCATGTATGCGGCAAAGAGCATGAAAGACGCCTGGGGCGATGCCGTTCAGCTCAGCAACTCTTCCAATGAATTAAAATATGGATATTACAAATTATCACAGGATAGGATCAGCACGTTCATACATCAATTGCTGTCAATACTGGATGGACCAGGTGGAGAGCAGTCAGAAAAAATGATACAACTGTATTACCAGGTGGCAGAACAGTACAACCAGTCTGTACAAACCCTTTACAAGGAGAACATATATGTGCACCTGAGTGATAGTGAAATAACAACTATAGTAAATTATAACCGCGAATTATATACGGCGAAGAAATCAATCCTGCTGGCTGTAAAAGACTTCATACTTGACACGGAATCAGCTGCACGGTTTAATGAATTACCTGGTTTCATCCGGTAAGATTTATTATTTTAAGCAAACAGAAAACTATTCATGCAACTACCCCAACATACCCGGAATTTCATACTGGAAGCCGGTGAACTCAGCCGCTTTACCGGCCGCTTTTTCAGGGAATCTGTCAAACCCCGGTATGAGGTAAATGAATTCATCAACCAGTGTTTCATTGTAGGTTACAAATCGCTTCCGCTTGTGGGATTAACCGGCTTCATCATGGGCCTGGTGCTTACCATGCAACTCAGGCCTTCCCTCATTGATTATGGCGTGGAAAGTGAACTGCCGGCCATGGTAGGCATTTCCATAGTAAGGGAAATAGGACCGGTGATAACGGCCCTGATCTTTGCCGGAAAAATCGGAAGCAGTATTGGCGCAGAACTGGGCAGCATGAAGGTCACTGAACAGATCGATGCCATGGAAGTTAGTGGCACCAATCCGTTCAAATACCTGGTGGTAACCCGCGTAATGGCAACCACCCTGATGTTACCCATCCTGGTATTGCTGGGTGATGCCATTTCGCTATACGGCGCTTATCTTGGTGTAAACATCAAAGCCACTACCAGTTTTCATTTATATTACACCCAGGTATTCGACAACCTGAGTTTTGGCGATGTCATCCCGGCATTTGTAAAGTCATTCTTTTTCGGGTTTGCCATCGGTGTGGTCGGATGTTTTAAAGGATATAATTCCAGCAAGGGTACGGAGGGGGTCGGCAGGAGTGCTAACAGCGCAGTAGTAGTTGCAAGCCTGATGGTTTTCATACTGGACCTTATCGCTGTGCAGGTCACAGACCTGTTTGGATTGAATTAACTATGGACCAGGGAAAAGGAAATATGGAGGAAACAGTAATCAGCATCCGAAATTTACACAAATCATTCGGCAACAACGTTGTGCTCAAAGGCTTTAACCTTGACCTGAAAAGAGGCGAGAACCTGGCGGTACTGGGTAAATCAGGCAGCGGGAAATCTGTCCTCATCAAATGCATCATTGGTTTGCTCGCTCCCGATGGGGGGACAATCAATGTTCTTGGGCAATCCATCCCTGACCTGTCCCAGGATGAACTTGACAGAACCAGGGTCAGGATCGGGTTCCTCTTCCAGAGCAATGCCCTGTACGACTCAATGACAGTAAAGGAAAACCTTGAATTTCCAATGCGCAGGCACTGGTTGTCAGCAGATGAAAAAAAGGCAGAAGAAAAGATTGCTGAAGCACTGGAAAATGTGGGCCTTTTACACACCCTCAACATGATGCCGGTTGAGTTATCCGGTGGCATGAGAAAAAGAATTGCATTGGCGCGGACACTTATCCTCAAACCCGATATTATTCTTTATGACGAACCTACCACCGGCCTCGACCCGATCACTGCCAGGGAGATCAGCACACTGATGAATAATATCCAGAAAAAATACAATACTTCCTCCATCATTATTTCACATGACATGAATTGTATTAAAATAACCGCAGACAGGATCATTATCCTGATGAATGGTAGAGCCTATGCTGAAGGAACCTATGATGAGCTGGTAGCATCTGCAGACCCGGAGGTAAAACAATTTTTTGACTAAATGAAACTATCATGGCCGACAAGCGCATAAATAACCTCAAACTTGGAATATTCACAATTGCAGGCATCCTGTTCCTGGTTATCACCCTTTATATGATCGGGCGAGACCAGAACCTATTCGGATCAAATATCATCATCAAAGCACATTTCAGAAATGCCCAGGGAGTGGTGCCGGGTAATAATGTCCGCTATTCAGGTATCCAGGTAGGCACAGTCAGTTCAGTAAACCTGATCAATGATACCCTGATAGAAATTAACATGCTTATTGATGAGAAATCCAGCTCAAAAATTCTCACCAATGCCCTTGCAGCCATCGGAACAGAGGGCTTAATTGGAAACAGGATCATCAATCTTCTTCCGGGAGAAGGTACGGGAACCCCCATCAGGGAAGGGGATCTTCTGAAGGCAAAGAAAACCACTGATACAGATGCTATCCTTGAAACACTATCTATAACCAACCAGAATGCCTCAGTTTTGTCTGCCGAGCTGGTTCAAACAGTTAACCGCATCAATAGGAGCACCGCTCTCTGGAAAATACTTAACGACGATACCCTGGCAACCGACCTGAGGGCTTCCCTGCTCAATATCAGGCAGGCTTCTGAAAAAACCAATCACCTGGTAAGTGAACTCAATGGCCTGGTAGCCGATGTCAAAAACGGTGAAGGCACTGCGGGGAGATTACTTTACGATACCACGTTGGCAGTACAATTATCGGCAGCCCTGACCAAGCTGGATGAGGCGGCCAATAACGCTTCCAGCCTGACCGGAAAACTGGATGGCCTGCTATCTGGTATCCAGCAGGACCTTGAAACGGGTAAAGGGCCGGCAAATGCCATCCTGAAAGACAGCTCAATGGTGAATAAACTCCAAAACAGCCTGACCAACATAGAAAAAAGCACTTTTGCATTCAACGAAAACATGGAAGCCCTCAAACATAATTTCCTGTTCCGCGGATACTTCCGGAAACAGCAGAAGAAACAGGTAAAAGATTCTGTCAATTCCTTAAAAACACCTTAAAATCGGGATACCCAATGGTAGTATGATGAGGATCATGGGTGCAATTGTCACAACTCAGTTCAAATTGGTATTGTATTTGGTAACTTAGAATTGTTATCAGATTCCTTCATGTTTAAACCATTCGTTATGACAAACAATTATAAAATCCTGACTGCACTGGCTGCGGGTGTAGCTATTGGAGGTATTTTGGGAATACTGTTCGCTCCTGACAAGGGTGAAAATACCAGGCAAAAGATTGCTGACAATGGTAAGAAATTGTCAGATTCAATTAAGGACAAAATGAATGAAGGCAGGAACAAACTATCAGGTCTTCGCAATAATATTCGGGATCGCGTTGATTCAATGAAAGAATCAGTTGAAGAATATGTTTCCTGACACAGGAAATCGGGTGTCTGACAAGTTAAGGGTAAGCCGCATGTCAAATGGCGATCCTAACTGAAACATGTCAGACACCTTACTTTATTCACCCATAGCCCTTTTAATTAATGAAAGGGCTATTTTTTTGTCCCACCTGGCAAATCTTCCCCGCTGAACCACCAGATTATTATCTTCCGGGTGCTGCAAAAAATAATGGAACACAAATTTCTCCCGTGGATCGTGCCACCCGATAATTTGCCCGAAGCGAAGGTCGTTGAATACCAGGCTGTCGCCATATTTTTCAATGGTATAAAATTCCTGTGAAAACCTTTTCAGAAACTGCAGGTCCTCATGATCTTTTACAGGCTCCAGCAAGTAGGCGTTACGCGGAAAATATTCAAAATCAATTTCCCTTTTCTTATCAAACAGAGACCTGAATCCGACATAATAACCACTGTCATTGCCAGCCACAACAAACCATAGCCAGTTATTCAATGGCGCGGGAGTGGTGAAATAACGGGTTACCGGAAGTTGCCGGGCAGCAATAATTTCCCTGGTATCACTGTCTATCTTCGCCTTGTTCAGGGTGCAATAGAAGAGGTAAACCATCGGGATGAAAACACCAAAGCGCCACCAGAACTTTCTTTTGACACTAAAGATGGGAATCAGCGCCAGTACCGCTGCGGCAATGCCGGCCCAGATCGAAAGGAAAGGATCCGCAACATAAATGGCATTGAATGAAAAACGCTGGTGACTGAAGGGTTCCAGCCAACCTGTACCATAATTGTTGAACCCATCTATGAATATATGGATCAGCATTTCCGTAAAGAAAAACAGAAGCCATTTTTTCATGGTAATATCATGGGGCCGGTGCATGCGGTCTGCAGTCATTGCCAGCACCGGCGTCATGATGGTAATAAAAAGGAGGGAATGGGTGAACCCCCTGTGTGCGAGTAGTTCTTCAGATACCGGCATCCAGAATCCCGCCACAAAATCAATATCCGGCAGGCTTTGGGCAAGGGCTCCCCATATCAGCGCTTTCTTCCCGATGGAGCGGCCGAAAAAAGCTTCGCCGATACAGGCGCCCAGGGCAATATGTGTAATAGAGTCCATTGATTCCGGGCCTATTGCAGTGTATCTGTAACCTCACCGCAAGTGAGCATTTCATCCCCAAAATACGGATTCCTGATCGCTTCTTCATTACTCAGCCAACTCGCCCCCTTATTGTCAAAAGCCATCGGGCAATATTCCACATAAATTTTACCACTGCTGAGTCCACTCTGTTTTACCAGGGGAATCATTAAGGAACTCAGTTCACCAAATAGTTCACGTTGCTCTTTCAATCCACTCACAGCAACCAGTTTTGCGGCCAGTGCAGCTACATCCTTATTAGCCATGGATGTGCCGGCAGTTTCAATGGACCTGGCGGCACTGGAAGCGGAAGCACTGTCTCCGTTCACCAGGGCCGTTTTCAGGTCCAGGTAGGCTAAATACAGGTCGTTCAGTTTCGCATCTTTCAGGCTGGCCGGCGCTGCAGGCGCCACACTGTCCGCAGCAACAGCCTCATGCTGATGTCCTGTTGCCTTCTGATCTGCGGTATTTGAATTATTACCACAGGCAACAATCCCTGAAATCATCAAAACAAGCAACCCGCCTCTTACCATCGATAATTGCATACTTGAAGTTTTATGCAATTATCGATTTAATTTTTGGAAAATTATATCACCAATCTCATTAGTATCCCCATTTCGGCAATTGCTCAATACTACAACAGCCGTTTGAGTGACTGGCTGGAAAATCATCCGGCTCGTAAATCCGGAGGTTCCGCCCGAATGAAAAAAGAATTTCCCCTTTTCATTAGTATCGTAAAACCATCCTGTAGCCATTTTCATTTCTGTCTGGACTGAAGGCTCGTGGGAGGCGGACACATCCCTGCCGGTTTCAGATTCGCCGGGATTTAACTGAATGGCTGCATAACGCAACATATCTGAAATAGTACTTTGGATACCTCCAGCCGGAGCATATGCTATTACAGGAGTGTTTTTGACCTGCTTTCCATCGATCATGGAAGGCACCATATCACCGAAAGGTTTCTCGCCAATCAGGGCTGTGTTCTTCATTCCCAATGGCTTGAAAATGATTTCCTGGAAGAGCTGGCTGATGGTTTGACCAGAGATCCGTTCGCAGATATAGCCCAGTAAAGAATAACCATAATTGGAATACCGGAATTTCTGTCCCGGTTGCTCAAAGGGCTGCCAGTCGTTCAGCATGGCAAGCAAATGCTTTGACCCAAAATACTTCATCCGGTTGTCAGGATCATCTGAAACCGGTGCCCCATCCTGTTTCATATTTTCATGCGGCATACCGGCTGCATGCCCGATAATGTGCCTGACGAGCAAGGGTTCATTGTTCCACATGACAGGCCTGATGCTGTCGGGTAAATATTTGTTAACGGCATCATCGGGATTAATTTTTCCGGTGCGAATAAAATGCGCCACTACCGTACCGGTGAAGGTTTTGGAAATGGAACCTATCTCATAAACAGAAGCAGACCGGGGCATCCGGCCACTTCCCCAGGCAGTTTCACCATAATTGTAAATAGTCTGGCGGCCATTTTGAATGACGCCGATGCTCAGCCCGGCTGTATTGGACCTTACCAGCACAGATTTAACTACCGAATCCACTACCCTGTCCGTATTCGTTTGTAAAGTATTATCAGTAAACCAGGCATGTCTTTTTTTAATATCAAATAAGGGATCATCGTTGGTAAACAGCAGCATGGCAAGGCCGCCGGTATTAAACCTGAACAACATATTGATGGCTGACTTACTGCCATTCAGTTTGTACAGGTATTCACCATTTCTTTCCTTTAGTTTTTCAACTCCCTCAAATTTACCGAAGGCATTCTGCAGGGAAGGAACTGCATTTTTAACTTCAGCCAGAGGGAATTGGGTTTTGAACGTACTGTCAAAAAGTTCAAACAGTCTTTCCGGTATGCCGGAATTAATCTGGGTCGCTATCTCATTGGCCATCTTCCGGTCTGCCTGTGCAGAAAGCTGGAGACTGCAAACCAGCATGGTTACAAAAAGGATAAGGTGTCGCATATTTTTTTACAAACATAATCCGGGCAGATAATGATTCCAGCCACATGAATATGTAGTTGTGATGAACGGCAAGAACCTGCTTCGCTGTTCGAAAAATTCATCACATTAAAAAACTGAAAAAAAAGCAGTAAAAAAAATGGGTAATCCGTATTTTGTCAGCTATGAAAAGAATCGCCATTGATATGGATGGGGTAATAGCCGATTCCTACGCCCAATTTATTGAATACCATAGACGCGAAACCGGGATATTGAAATCCCGGGAAGAAAGCATCGGAATAAGTGAAGCCGCCGCTTTTCCGTTTATCAGGAAACATATCCTAACCCCTGGTTTCTTCAGGGATATACCCGTCATAAATGGTAGCCAGGAAATAATGAAAGCGTTGAACAATAAATATGAACTCTTTATCGTATCAGCGGCAACAGAATTTCCACAAAGCCTGGCTGAAAAGCAGGCATGGCTGAACGAATACTTCCCTTTCCTGGGCTGGCAGCAAATGGTTTTCTGCGGATGGAAAACCATTATCAAAGCTGATATTATGGTGGATGATCATTTTAAAAATCTCGACCATTTTGAAGGCCAGACCTTTCTGTACAACCAGCCGCATAACCAGTTGGCAGACCCCGGAAGGCATACCCGCGTGTTCAGCTGGGAAGAAATCGGCAGATACCTCCTGTAGGTTTAATCCCTGGTTACCTGCTTCAGAAACTCCGGTCATGCAGGTTCAACTTCTGCCAAAAAAAAGATCGCCCCGAAGGGCGATCTTTTTTCAAAACCAATGTCCATCCCTAATTCGGTCGGCCACCACCACCACGTTTCCTGGTGCTCTGGTTCATTTTACGATTGCTTTCCATATTCCGGTTGGTATTCCTGTTCATTTCCCGGTTTACAGAAGCCTGGGCCCTGTTAATCTGTTTCTGGGTCATCATTTTCCGGTTGTTAAACCGGTTCTGGTTCATATATCGGTTACCATCCATATCCAGACATTCCCCATTCCTGAGTTGAAGGCGTTCCTGGTTCTGGAGTTGGTAGGAACCATCCGGATTAACCATGGCACCATTGTTTAACCTGATCTGTGCCTGCACTTTTTCCTGAACACCCAGTTTGTACTGATATAATACCCCATCCAGCAGTCTCAGGTGATCTTCCTGGTGAATCCTGTCCTGTTTACGGTCCTGCAAACGATCCTGCGTTCTATCCTGATCCTGGGCCAACAATGTAAAACTGGTTGCTAGGAACAGAGAAAGCAGCATGATCAAGTACTTTTTCATTGCTCATATTTTGACTGGTTATAAAATCATTTAACACCATAAAAGTAATGGAGACATGATCTGAATACTGTAATCATAGTCACTCACAACCCTGATCTATAT
Organism: Flavihumibacter stibioxidans; assembly: GCF_014332695.1. Classification (GTDB taxonomy): domain Bacteria; phylum Bacteroidota; class Bacteroidia; order Chitinophagales; family Chitinophagaceae; genus Flavihumibacter; species Flavihumibacter stibioxidans. Next base: position 1,117,481 of record NZ_MBUA01000001.1, read on the forward strand.
CATTCATTCGTAAGTATTATATCAGTATAATTTCATGCTGGAATGACTAGCTTTCAAGCACCAATAAAATAGTATGAAACAACTATTAACACTCATCCTGTTCATTTTGGCCAGCCCCGCCTGGGCGCAGGATGAAAATGCCAAAAAAGTTACTGGTAAATCCGGCAGTTTTACCAGTTTTATCGGCGGTGTGGAAACCAGCACCACCCCCTATATCAATACAAACACAAAAGACAGTACAGGCACCTCGGTTTATTTATCACCCTACCTGGATTACAACCATAAATCCGGTGTGGGACTAAAATTAAAGTCCTATGCCCTGCCGGGAGGAAGCGATCCTGGTTTTTTCCTGACAACAATCACTCCCTATTTTGCCCGCTATGACGGAAAAATACTGCCATATATCAGTTATACCCGTTACATCCAGCATGATAATCCGTCTGTTCCTTATTCACCCATACAGAATGAGGTCTATGCGCATATCAGGGTGAAAACAAAAATTGTTGATCCCAGAGCCGGTATTGATATTGGATTTGGACAGGATGAACAGAATAATGATGAAAGTGTAAGTGATTTTAATGCATTTGCAGGATTGAGCAAACTGATCCTGGTAGAGCCAAAAGACAAAGGAAGTAATTCCATGTTGGGAATCGTTCCAACCATACAGGTGAATGCGGGAACAGACCGGTATTTCAAATACCTTCGAACCACCAGTTATATTTCACAGAACAGGTCCGTGCAGCAGATGGGTTATGGCAAAGGGCGCCGGGGCCAGGGAGGCAGCGGTGAACCAACCACTACCACAACGGAAACATATACACTCAGTGAGGACAATGAATTCAGCATCAGCAATATTGAAGCAAATCTGCACATCATTTACCTGATTGGCAGGTTTTCCATTGAACCTTCCGGCAGTCTCTATTTCCCCATGCGGGGTGATGACAAAACACCTTATGGCTATTGGCAGTTGAATTTGAATTTCTGGATAAAGTAATTATTTGAGCAAATTAGCGAATCCCAACCTGTTGAACCAAACGCCGGGCAAATGACTAATTTTTGCTGATTACGCCAGGTTTGATTTCCAATGCCTTCATGCAATACCACTCCTGCCGGGGCAGGTGAAAGGGACCCTTGAAAAGGTTTCCTTTGGCAGTCTGGGCGATACTGCCATCGCGATGCAGGTAGCCAAACCATTCGCCCTGTTCCTTATCCGGGAAATGGCTGTACGCATATTCATGTACGAGTTGATGCCATTCGGCATATTTCGATTTACCGGTCATCAGGAAGGCCAGTAAGGTAGCAATAATGGTTTCGTTGTGCGGCCACCAGAATTTCATATCCTGCCAGTACTCCTGTACCGGCCTGTCAAACACATCCCTGAAATATAAAATTCCGCCAAACTCTTTATCCCATCCCCGCTCCCACATATAATCGAGCATCCGGCAGCCCAGATCAATGAGGTGCGGATCATTGTTTCTGTATTTTGCTTCATGCAGGATGAACCAGGCTCCTTCAATGGCATGACCGGGGTTCAGCGTACGGCCATCAATATGGTCAATAATGCTGCCGTCAGATGCCACCTGCTCCATCACACAACGGATATCATCCTTTACAAAATACCTTTCGATATCAGTGATCCATCTGGATATCCATTCATCACAACGTATATCACCAATGGTTTCCCGTAATTGCTGGGCAGTATTCATCATGATCATCGGCACGCCAATACCTTTGGAAGGCCTTGTAGCCGTGAATTTGGGGGACAGCAATCCCGGGGTGGTGGCATATTCAATGCATTTACCAAAAACCCTCCTGGCATTAGCGGCTGCCTGTTCATCACCGCTGGCTTTTGCATAGGCAGCTGCGGCAATCACATAGAATGTCTCAGAGAAAAAATACCTTCTCTTGCGTATCGGTTGTCCATCCCTTGTAACGTGAAAAAACATCTGCCCGTCGCTATCGAAACAGTGGCGGTTCAAAAACTCATAACCTAACCTGGCGCCTTCCAGCCACTCAGGTTTTTGTTCCACTGTATTATACAAGGTAGCCAGCATCCAGGTGGCCCGGCCCTGTATCCATACGGCTTTATCGTCATCAATCAGGCCGCCATCCGCATCGCGCATCAACAGGAAACCGCCATGCTCTTCATCAAAGGAACGCGGAAACCAGAATGGCACCGTATTGTTCAATAGCTGGTCAGTATAAAAGTCCTTAAGTGCTGTTAAATCCTTTTCAGAATACATCCTGCATTATTTAATGATTTCACCAACCGCCAGTTTCACAAAATACAAATCGCGGGTGCCTTCATATAAAATCCCGATAGTATGGTCATCCAGTTTAACCAGGCTGGAATAACCGTAACACTGCCTTTCATCTACCAGTAACTGGTTGGCCGGCAACCAGGTTTCACCCATATCCAGACTGGCTTTTACCGTAATATTATAGCGACCGGATGATGTATTCGGATTACTGAAGAAAAGCACATCCTTCATGGTACCTTTCACATTCACCTTTGCTTTAATGATGCTACCCATGCAAACCGGATCAGGCAAGGCTTTATATGAAGTCTGGTGTTCACTCCAGTTAGTGCCCATATCTGAGGTGGTGGCAACACTCCTGAAACCACCCCTGTTATCACGCATATTCAGCATCAGTGTTCCGGGCAAAGTTTCCACCACCTGGCTTTCTGTAGTGTTGGATTTCGGCCCGTTAATTTTCCCCTTCCAGGATGCACCTTTATCATCACTGTAAATAATAGTGGAATAAGGCATTTTCTTCTCATCCCAGTATTGTGCGGCGAAAACAAGTTTACCATCCTGCATGGCTATGCCATTTCCCGGACCATTGAAAAAAAGATGCCAGCCGGGATTTTTTACCTGGGGTGTAATAGTATAGGGAGCAGACCAGGTCAGACCGTCATCTTCACTGCTTACCAGCACGAACTGCCCGGTTGTATCTGGTGACAAGCCCGGGAGGGAACCTGCAATGGAACGATTCCCCTTGCTCCACAGGGCTGCAACCCAGAGTTTTTTAGTAACGGGATCAAATAAAACAGAAGGATCCCCTACCCCATTGTTCTCATGCGGAGCCCCCATGTCCATGATCACTTTCATTGGTTCCCAGGTTTGGCCATTGTCGGTGCTGCGGCTCAAACCGACATCGATATTCCCCGGAAGGTCTCCACTGTTTTTATAACGGATATCATAAACCGAAATAAGTGTTCCCCTGTCTGTTTGAACGATCCCCGGTATACGGTAGGTGTTCACTCCATCATCACCAGCCTTGCGTATGACTGCACCAGTCCTTTTTTCATAAACCGAATTATCCTGTTTTACAGCTGTCTCCTTATTGCCGGCATCCACCAGGCTGGTGCAGCGGAGTTCGATCCTGTTATCGATTGAAGCATCGTTCTTCAGCACAACATTCAACCAGAAAAAATGCATACCGGGCTGAAGGTCCAGCGTAACGGGAATATCAAAAGAAGTGCCTGAAGGTATGACCGATGCCAACAGGCTGGTATTGGAAAATGATTCATTTGCAGACCGGTAAACTTCCACTTTCTGAATATCAGGCAGTGATGCGGCATTTAAGGTGCAATGCATTTTACGGATCTGCTGTGGCGATGTGCCTGCCTGAACGGAAACAATCACCCTCAGAAAAGGATTGATTGACAGGCCCCTCAATACCGGTTGCTCAGGCGCATAAGAATCAGCCCCGATACTATTTGATGGCGACTGGGCCTGGCTCTTCCTGGAACAGTCAAAACTGCTCAGACTAATTATCAGCGCACAGATAAGAATATTAAATTTCATACTCTTCATTATAATGTTATTTAAGTATCAATAAAGTCATTTGTCACCGGCCTTAAAAAGGCAATTTGAATAACCAGTGCCACTGCAACAATTCCCGCCATCAGGGCAAAATCATTTCCCAGGCTACCCGCGTCCGTTGACCTGCCAAGCCAATCGGTAATGACGGCTCCCGCGAAAACACCCACCATATTCAGGAGGCCGTAAGCAGTGGCGCGGTATTTTTCTGAAACGAACTGACAAAGAATCGGCATATTGTTGGCATCAAACATACCGAACCCGAATCCGAATAAAAATGCAGCACCCACTAAATGGAAAAGAGAATGACCAAATCCGATGAACAATAATGCCGGTATCGTAAGTCCCAGCCCGATTGCACTGGTGTAGACCCTTCCGCGGATATTCTTCTGTACCCACTTATCCGATAATATCCCACCGAAGATCACTCCCAAAAATGAAGAGGCTGCAATGGTAATAGTAGAAAGCGGACCTGCGGCAGACATCTCAATTCCCAGGCTTTCTGAAAACAGTGTAGGCAGCCAGTTTTTAACACCCCAGCCAGGCAAACTTGGGATGGCGAAATAAAAGAGAATGATCCAGAAGGAAATATTAGTAAATAAAATTCCAAGCCCCTTGGTGAGGGAAGGTTTTGACCTGACCGACTCTTCAGCGGATACAGTCGTTGTTACAGAATTTCTTTTTTCTTTCAGGAAAGCCACCAGTACCAGGGAATATACAATCCCGACAAGGCCAAATGTTTCGAAAGCTTTGTTCCAGGAAAATTCTGCGGCAATGGTGGCACCAAATCCGCCCAGTGCCTGTCCCATGTATAAGCCGGTCATGTGTATGCCAACTGCCAGTGACCTGGTTTTATCGCGGTGATAATCGGCAATAAGCGATAGACCGGCAGGAATATACAACGCCTCGCTTACACCCATTACTGCCCTTAACCAATAGAGCTGGTCAAATGTTTTTGCATAACCCATGGCCAGGGTAACGCCACTCCACACAAACAGGCTGCCCACGATCAGCCATTTGCGGTTTACCCTGTCGGCGATGATCCCTGAAACCGGGCTCATGAGTCCGTAGATCCAGAGAAAAATGGCCATCAGGTATCCAAACTGCGTGGCGGATTGCAATTCTGCAATATCCATTTGCATGGAAGGTTTCATGGTCGACAGCATCTGCCTGTCCATATAGTTCAGCAGGGCAACCACCCACAAGAGTCCCACCACAACCCATGGATATGATTTTGAATTTTTCATTTGCCTGGTGTGGAAATTTTGGCTGATAAAATAAAAGGGGACCGGACACCTGCCCTGATCTCACCACTGGGTATAATGATGACATCATCCCATTTAATGGCAGTGGTGGTTACTGGTGAATCAAAAAGAATGGAATCGATTTTACTCCATTCATCTGACTTAACACTGTACATCAAAACCTCCCGGCTGAACCCGGGATGATTTGACTGCACATTCATTTTCTGATTATTGAGCTGCATTTTTTTTGTCTCATCCTTCTCCTTTCCAATAGCAACAATCAGTTCTTCCACCTGGTGAAACACCTCTCCTTTATCACCACCAAACAGCACTAAATGATCAGAATCTATTGCCAGCCCTGTTCCGGCTGATAAAGGATAGGGAAGTGATTTTTTTTCTGTCCATTGATTCTTCCGGAGGTCAAATTCATACAGTGACCGGTACAATTCGCTGATACCGTCAGCCTGACGGCTTCTGCCCCCTGCTAAAAAAATAAGTCTCCGGCCATTATGGTCAATAGAATTAAGCACCGTATGGGATACGGCCCTGGGTATTGCCGGCAATTGTTTCCAGCCGGCAGCAGGTTCATCAAGGTCAAGTGACAGGAATTGTGATGATGGCCCTGATGGCATTTCACCCCCGGCGATATAAATGGTGTTTCCTGAAAGGGTTGCCGCAGCATTGGTAACTGCAGTTGGCAGGGATGGTAATTCCATTGTTACAGCAGCATCGGTTGTAATATCCCACTGCAATAAATATACTTTATCAGAAATGCCGTGCTCATTTTCACCTCCCGCATAAAGAACCCCAAAGGGTGTGGTACAAACAGCCGCGTAGGCTATAGCGGAAGGAAGTTTGAATGAACCATAATGAACGATGTCATTGTTATTGTTTTTATCGAAAACATAGATATCATCATAATATTTTTTCTCTCCACCCAGCCAGGGCATTCCCTTTGGGAAATTAGCACCACCTGCAAATATTAGTTTGTCATGGTGCAAACCGGCCACTGGTCCGGCAAATCCGATTGACCTGTGGCCTTCTTTCATTATAGGCAATTCAGCGGCCTGTTTCCAATGAAAGGAAAGTAAAGGCGACTGCTGGTCTGAGCAGGAAATATTCAGAAGCATAATGGTGGCGGTTGCAATAGCAGGAAGCTGTGTCATTTTATTCAGGCTTTCAGAACAGCTGGTATCCTGGAGCAATAGCTGTTAAAGTGTAGTTGTATGGTATCATTCCTGAATAATTCAAATTCCTCCGGGGACATATTTTTAACGGGCAGGCGGAATTCTCCGCAATCGATCCCGATCAGTTTCATAAAGGCCTTACCGGTTGCGATGCCACCGTATTTGCCCAGGAGGCGGATCATCTCAATGGATTGCTCCTGAAGTTCCCTGGCAGTTTCCAGGTCGCCCCTGTTAAAGGCGTCGATCAGCTTATAATAGAGTGGCGCAGCATAGTTGAATGTGCTGCCAACTGCACCATTTGCGCCCAATGATAAGGCAGCCAGCATATTCTCATCCCTTCCCCAGAGCATATCAAATTTTCCGCCGCTGTAACGCAGGCAGGAAAGGAAGTCCATGAAATCTTCGTGGGTATATTTAATGCCGGCAAAATTTGGCAAATGTCCATCGAGTTCATGAAGGAGGTCGATCATTGGGAAATTCACACCCGTCAAAACCGGTATATGATAATAATAAAAAGGGATGTCCGGCACAACCGACGCCAGTTCCATACATACTTTTGCCAGCATCTGTACATTGGCCGGTTTAAAATAGAAAGGCGCTGTAAAGGAAATGGCATCCATTCCTACCTCTTTGGCATGAAGCGCCAGTTCCCTGCAATCCTGCAGGCTGGTTCCACCCAGTAAAGGCATCACCGTAAATTCTTTATCGTGCCCTGCGCAGGATGCCCAGGCATCCATAATCACCACTTTTTCTTTTGCCGTCATAGATACCCCTTCTCCCGTTGAACCGCAGATAAAAGCGCCCCTGACCCCATTTGCCTTTAGCATCTGGTAGTAAGCGGGAATGATCTCAGGATGAAGGCTTCCATCAGCATGCATCGGGGTAAATGGTGCGGCTATTAATCCTTTCAAATGTTGGATGTTCATTGTTGTTGGCTTATGCTTGCTTGGTAATTTAAACAAATTTATAAAAGGCCAGGGGCAAGACTACCCCCGGCTGCTAAACGACTACTTGCTTTATGAGAAAGGTTTAGTTGTATCCTGGTGTTTGCGAAAGTTTAGGATCGCTGTTGAGCATGGATACGGTAATTGGTAATAACATTTTGTATGCTACGGAAGGGTCAAGGAAACCGGGATTAACCCTGGCATACACAAAACTGTCACCCGCGCGACGCATGGCCCACCAGTACCTGCCTTCACCAATAAACTCGCGTTTATATTCTTCGAGAATTGCATCCAGGTTTTCTGTGAGCGACCCGTTCACCATTGGAAGAAAGCCGGTACCATAAGCCCTGAGGCGGATGGCATTTATTTCTTCGGATGGGTCTTCATTCAGTTTGGCCTTTGCTTCTGCCAGCAGCAGGAGAACATCAGCATACCTGTAAACCGGGAAATCGCTGTCATAAATCTGGGATGAGCTGATCGGGTCCGCGCGTCCGAGGAATTTGGTCAGCATGATACCCCTCAGCGCATAAGGGGCACTGTTATTATGCATGGTCCTGAACGTGCTGGCCATTCTTTTGTCTGCCGGCACGGAAGTGGTAAGGGTATTGATCAGGTCGGCTGTCATACCCACGCGATTGGCGCCGGAAACATATGGATAAACAGAAACAATGGAAACTGGTGCACCGGGAGGCGGATCAAAAATCAGCGACGCCCGCTGGGTGGAGTTAACCGTAAAATTGCCGTAGGATCCCAATCCCGCCTGGTCTTTTTCAAAATTGATGGCAAAAATAATTTCCCTGTTGTTGTTCTTTTTCAGTGGATCGAACACGTCACCGAAATTGTTTTGCAGGGCAAAAAAAGCGGTATTATTTTTCACCTCTTCAAGGGCTGTTTTGGCGGTTTGCAGGTCGCTGCTTCCACCACCCATATGGGTTGCGGCCCAGATATAGGCATCGCCCTTAAGGGTGAGGGTGGCCGCCCGGTTCCAGTAGACCCTTTTGTTGTTGTTCGGGTTGGAAGGAGTGGAATAGGATACGTTGGGGCCGATCAATGCCAGGGATGAATCTATATCAGATCTGATCTGCAGCATAATACTGTCCGCACTGGTGCGATGTTTGTAAAGGGCCGACAGTTCACCGATTTTTTCCAGCGGTTCAGTTGCCAATGGAACAGCGCCCCAGGTGCGGAGCATGGTATAATATACATAGGCACGCATTCCAAACATTTCACCGCGATACCGGTTTTTATCGGCTTCGGTAAGGGGCGCCTGGGGAAACAATTTGATAACGGTATTAATCCTGCTCAGCAGCCCGTAAAATCCGGCCCAGTTATTATAAGGTGCGTTGGCTTCATTGAAGTTGTGCATCCAGAACTGTGTCAGGCCACCGTCACCTGATTCGGTAAAGAGGCCATTTGCCCATGTTTCTGAACGCATTTCACCCAGCACAAAAAAAGTGCTCTGGTAACCTCTGAAAGTGTTGTACACCCCATTATACAGGGCAAATGCAGATGACGGATCGGCCAGCACCTGTGTGGGGTCCAGGGTTGTTTCAGGTTTAACTTCTTCCAGTTGCTTTTTGCATCCGGCCATACCCAGCAGGGCAGCCGATGATGCCAGGGCAAGTATATATTGTTTCAATGTCATGATAAGTCTTTTAAGCGATTTTTTACAATGTGATGTTTAAGCCGAATGTTACCACCCTGGGCAGGGGATACTTACCGTTGTCATAACCGCCCACTTCGGGGAAGGTGCCGGAGTATTTACTGATGTACAACAGGTTTGAACCTGCCACATATGCTTTGAAACCACGCACCCGGTTATTGAGATATTTGGTGAGGATGGCAGGCGGTACCTGGTAGCTCAGGGTAATTTCCCTCATGGCCAGGTAATCACCTTTTTCGAAGAAATTTGCAGCCGGAGTACCGCTACCGGCACCGGTTTCAAAGTTCCTGCCATAGTTTGCCCACATATACCTGGGATAGGCAGCATTGGGGTTTTCCGGTGTCCAGGTGTTCTTTACATCCACCGAACTGTTTTGTGAACCCTGAACCTGGCTAAGGCCCCGCATGCGGATCTGGTTCATGATCACAAAACCCAGCGCATAATCAAACTGTGTAAACAGGCTGAATCCTTTCCAGTTGGCAGCCAGTGAGAAACCACCCATTACTTTAGGAAGAGTGCGACCAACAAAAACATAATCGCGGTTGTCAAGTGTATCGTTACCATCTATATCTCTCCACCTGGCATCGCCCAGTTGTTTCACTTTCTTATCCCTCGTAGGCAGGAAGAGGTTGGCAAGATTTGATTTTTCATTGAGGTCTTCCTGTGTTCTGTACAGTCCGTCAAAAATGGGGGCCCATATTTCGTCTAGCCCTACCCGGTAGCCTTCCTGCAAACCGGCCACCCACTCATAGCTGCCTTTTTTGGCATCCCAAACACGGATAGCTCCCTGGCGGTTTCTTTCGAGACCATTATCAAGCAGCTTTTTAGTGAAGCTTTTCACATGGTAGATATTGGCACTCGCATCCAGGCTGAAACCGTTGGCTTTTTTAGGGCGGATAACGGCTGCCTTCAATTCCAGTTCAATACCCCTGTTCTGCAGGGTGGCCAGGTTGGTCTGGTAGGAACTGAAACCCGTCCAGGATGGAATGGCAATTCCCTGCAGTTTGTCGTACACATTCTTAACGAAATAATCGGCAATCAGGGTAAAGCGATCTTTCAGGAAACCAATATCCACGCCCACGTTAAAAGTGGTGGTTTTTTCCCAGCGCAGATCGGGGTTTACAAAACTCGTTTGTCCATATCCACCTACCCCATTGTAAAGGCCCAGGTTAACAAACTGCTGAACCGTACCAAAATCTCCGGAAGCCAGTGTACCATTCTGTCCCCAGCTGATGCGTGGTTTCAGGGTGGAAACTATGTTCCCGATTTTTGAATCGTACAGGAATTTTTCATTGTGAACATTCCAGCCGAAGGAAACACCCGGGAACCAGGTATAACGCGAATCATCATTCGTAAGTTGGGAAGTACCATCATAACGAAGATTCAGGTTCAGCAAGTAACGGTTATCGTAATTGTAGTTCACCCTGCCGATCAGGGATGCAAAACGGTTCCATGAACCGACTCCTGAAGAAGCCCTGGTTTCGGTAAAAATGGAGTTAGCCAGGTACATCAGGTTATCTGCAGCACTACCGATACCGGAGCCTGACTCGAGGTAAGATTTGTAATCGAAATATTCCGCACCGCCCAGCAGGTCAATATCATGTTTGTTAATGCTTTTGCCGTATTTAAGGAAAGCGTTGTAGGAATATTGATAAGTACGCACATTGCTGAAGGAAGCAGACCTGGCTGAATTCACTGCCCCGAAGGTTCCTGACTGAAATAATTTATTGAAATTCTGGAAGTTGGTAAAGCGCATGAAGCCTGAAGCGGATGAAACAAATTTCAGACCATTGAGGATATTGTATTCGAGGTTGATGCTGCCTGAGAAACGCTGTTCCTGTTCGTTGCGGATGAACTTATCTTTTAGGTACAGGGGGTTACCCATGTTTGAGCCGTCAACACCCGGAAGAATGGCCCCGGAAGAATCATGTGTAAGGCGCACGGTTGGAGCGATACCGGCAAAACGCTGGAAAATTCCTTCATCGCCAGCCAGGTAAGTTGGATTACCCTTATAATGGTAAGCAGCTATATTGGTAGTAATCTTGAGGTCTTTATTTACATTGAGTCCACCGTTGAAATTGAGGTTGTAGCGTTTCAGGTTGGAACCGATGGCTATGCCTATATCTTTCACAGTGCCTATACCAAGGGCAAAATTGCTGGTTTCACTGGCACCCGAGAAATTCACATAATGTTCCTGTAAAGTGCTTTTCTGAAGGATCAGGTCTTCCAACTGGCGCTGGCTGGTTGCCCGGTAAAGAATACTGTCCATCTGGCCGGCAATAAAGGGGTTTTTGTCCACCAGCAGGTTCCACTGGCGATCGTTCAGCAACTGACGGTTGTTGTCAGTAACCAGTTGGGTGGAATACAAACCATTGGGACGGGTAAAGTTGGAATTCATCGCAAATCCCCAGCCACCGGTAAGCTGGTTGCGGGTATTGTTCATTTCACTGGTATTGCCATCGGCCTGTGCCAGGGCATACCTGTTGGCCAATCCGATCCGGTTCCAGATAATATAATCAGCCGGACTCAGTAATTCGAGATCATTCCGGCGGATATAATTATTGGCATGGCGGAAAGTATAGGAAACCTGTGTTCTTCCCTTCTTTCCCTTTTTGGTGGTAACCAGCACTACGCCGTTACCGGCACGCGCACCATAGATGGCCAGGGAAGCGGCATCCTTCAGTACATCTATGGACTCGATGTCTTCGGTATTAATCCCGAACAGGGAAGGAACGATCACACCATCCACAATAAACAAAGGAGCGCCGGATCCGCCGAAATTGGTTCCACCCCTTAATACGATTGTAGGTGAAGCACCGGGCTGACCGGTATTTTGCTGAACCCGCACGCCGGCAACAGCTCCCTGCAATAAGGTTGCTGCGTTGGTACGGGGAACAGACTCCATCATTTTTTTGTTGACTGTAGAAACCGAACCTGAAAGGTTACGTCTCGACTGGGTACCATAGCCTGTCACCACCACTTCACTGAGGTTGGATGCATTGGCCTTCATGGAAATGTCCAGGTTTGAGGCATTACCCACCGGAATTTCCAGGGATTCATAACCGGCATAAGACAGCAACAACACATCTGTTTCAGATGCTTCAATGCTGAATTCACCATTTACATTGGTTTGTGTTCCGGAGGATTTTCCTTTAACCAGGACGTTCACGCCGGCTAGAGGTTTGTTATCCTCTTCGGCCTGAACTTTTCCGGAAACTTTCCTGGTCTGGGACCAGGTTGAAAGGGAAAGCAATAAGCAGGTAAGTAAGATTCCCACTTTACAGCAAGCAGATTTCATGAAAAGCAGTTTTTTATTATTGGCATTATGTAATACATAATGAAATTAACTACTCCTTTGGAAAAACCAAAAGAATTATTAAAATATTAATCAGGTTGCATTTTTTTCAGCCTCAAACTCATTCAGGCTCAACAAATAAGCAACAAAAAAATATTTCTTATGTCATACATAAGTCCGTAAAAAAAGGTGATTTTGGCAATATTCTTTGGGAAAAGGACCTGGGAAAAGAGATCGCGACACCCGGGGAAGTTGGAACGACAGCTATTAATTGAATCCTTTATGGATAGGGGGCAAAAAAAACGGGTGAAACAATCTATGATCGTTTCACCCGTAATGGTGGAGAATACCGGAGTCGAACCGGTGACCTCTTGCATGCCATGCAAGCGCTCTAGCCAGCTGAGCTAATTCCCCTTTTGATAAGAACTTTTCCCTGTTTGGGAGTGCAAATATAGAGTTCAATAAAATACCAGCAAAATAAAAACCGCCCCTGTTCAGGGACGGTTCCGTATTTCCAGCTGCCGGAGAAACAGTTGCTTATTTTTTGATCAGTTCTACATTGATGGCCAGTTTCACTTCATCGGAAACTACAATTCCACCAGCTTCGGTAACAGCACTCCAGGCCAGACCGAAATCCTGGCGGTTGATTTTCCCGGTCAGTTCAAATCCAGCCACAGTATTGCCGTAGAAATCCTGCTGGGTACCGCCGAATTCCACAGCCAGCTCCACCGGTCTGGTGGTACCACGAATGGTCAGGTCCCCCTTCAGCACATAATCGGATCCGCCTTTCGAAACCATGGAAGTGGACACAAAGTCCATGGTTGGATGACCGGCTGCATCAAAGAAATCGGGTGATTTCAGGTGCCCATCGCGTTGTTCGTTACCTGTTGTGATGCTGTCGATCCGGGCAGAAAACCTAATTTTCGCATCGCTGAAATCAGCCTGTTCGGCTTCTGCGCTTCCTTCAAAGTCAGTAAATTTTCCCGTTACAGTAGAGATTACCAGGTGCTTTACTTTAAAAGCAATTTCTGAATGGGTTGTGTCAATGTTCCAGGTTGCCATAATTGTATTTTTTTAGTGTGTGTTGAATTAGAATACAAATTTAATGTTTAAACATCAATCAACCAAATATTAAATAAAAAAATCCGGCAAGCCTGCCGGATTTAACTTTTTCCATTCACCATTCACCGTCTTAATCTCCCCAAACCTCATCTTCCCCCTTCAGCCACTTTTTCACCAGCTCAGTAGTGATGGATTTCGGCCTTTCCAGCGGGAAACCAAGTGCACGGTCCCAGATCAGGCTGGCCATTACTCCCAGCGCGCGGCTTACAGAGAACATTACGGTATAGAATTCATATTCCTTCAGGCCATAATGCACCAGCAGGGCACCACTGTGGGCATCCACATTCGGCCAGGGGTTCTTGATCTTACCAAGGCTTTGCAGGATTGGCGGAACAGTGTCGTAGATATTCCAAACAGTCTGGCATAAAGGATCATCGGGCATATGCTTTTTGCCGAATTCCATCTGCGCCGTAAATCGTGGATCGGTTTTACGTAAAACCGCATGTCCGTAACCAGGCACCACTTTTCCTGAAGAAAGGGTATTCTGAACGTATTGGGCGATTTGCTCCTTACTGGGATTTTCAGTCCCCAGGCTTTCCTGCATTTCAAAAATCCACTTGATCACTTCCTGGTTGGCCAGGCCGTGGAGGGGACCAGCAAGGCCGTTCATACCGGCAGCAAAACTCAGGTAGGGATCACTCAGGGCTGAACCAACCAGATGTGTGGTATGGGCGGATACGTTTCCACCTTCATGGTCGGCATGGATGGTCATGTACAAACGCATCAGCTCTTTGAAGGTCTCATCCTCAAAGCCCAGCATATGGGCAAAGTTACCGGCCCAATCGAGCAATCCGTTGGGCTGGATATGTTCATTGTTCTTGTACTTACGGCGATACACATACGCTGCAATCCTGGGCAGCCTGGCAATAAGGTCCATGGCATCATCGAATGCGAAATCCCAATAGTCCTTCTTGTTCATTCCCCTGGCATACTCCTTGGCGAAATTACTTTCCGTCTGGAGAGCCATCACCCCTACCACAAACATGGTCATAGGATGGGTATTCAGCGGAAGGGCGTCAATAGTATTAAAAACATGGGTTGGAACATGTGAACGACGCTGCCATTTGGATGTCATCTCAGCCACATCCTGTTCCCCGGGCAATTCATTAAAAAGCATCAGGTAGAAAAGGCCTTCAGGGAGAGGTTCACTGCCTCCTTTTGCTTTGGGCAGGCTCACCTGTAACTCAGGAATGGAATAGCCACGGAAGCGGATTCCTTCCTGTGAGTCAAGCAATGAAGTTTCTGTTACAAGTCCGGTTATTCCCCGCATCCCCTGGTAAACCTGGGATAGCGTAACCTCACCGATCTTTTTATTGCCATGCTCTTTAAGCAAGTCCTTGATCTCGGCCGCAGCCGCATCCGCTTTTTCTTTGAATTTTTCTTTATAAACTCCCATGAAGAACAATTTATATGTGAACTGACTAACTGGTTTCAGGTTGGCTATAACCGATAAAATTAGCTATTGTCAGTCGTACAACAAAGATTTATTACTTCCTGTTTAATTAGAAAACAATTTAAATGCGGTATTATTTACTTGGGTGCTTTTTTATACAGCCAAAGGGCTACGCAGGCGAAGATGATATTGGGAAGCCAGGCAGCCAGTAAAGGAGGAAAACTTCCTTTGGTAGAGAACACAGTGGAGAATTTATCCATCACTACAAACAATGCAGCGGTTACAATTCCAAATGCCATATGCAGTCCGCTTCCGCCTCTTGTCTTCCTGGCGGCAACGGCAACGCCCATGATGGTGAGGATAATAACGGATACCGGTGTGGCAAAGCGCCGGTGCAGTTCTACCTTATAGGTATTCAGTCCCTCCGTACCCCTGCTTTCTTCCCTTTTGATAAAATGATACAATTCGGGGATTGTGAGTTTGTCCTTAAGGTATTCGTCCCGGCGCAGTTCCTCCGGCTTCATGTTCAGGTTTAATTCCACGAATTCACGTTTGGTCACGACCTCTTTCAATCCAATGATTTTTCTTTCGAATGCATTTTCGACGCGCCATTTTTTGGATGCCGTATCCCAGCGTATATAATCTGACCGGAGGTTATAGACCATTTTGTTACCACTCACCCTTTCCAGGAAAAAAGAGCTGGCAGCCTTATTGACGGTATCGTAGTATTTCATTCCAACAAAAGTGTTGCTGTCGGACCTGAAATAATAATCGCGGCTTCCACCCTGGCCGGTATAGTAGGTACTGTTCCTGTCGATATAGGTTGACTTAAAACTGGCGTGAATCTCATTGGCCCGCGGGATGATAAATGCATTGGCCCACAACATGATTGCTGCCAGCAGTAATGCACCGGCCAGGTATGGCCGGAGCATCCGGTTATAGGGTATACCTGAAGCCAGGATGGCCACGGTTTCGGACCTTCCCGCCATTTTGGATGTAAAAAATATAACCGCTATGAAAACGATCAACGGAAAGATCATGGAAATGATAAAGGGTATGAACCCGAAATAATACTTGGTGACAATACCCCAGAATGAAAGTCCGGATTTTACAAAATCATCTGTTTTTTCACTGGTATCAATGGCCACTGCAATAACCGTTATGGTAAGGATCGTAAAAACGAAAGTGACCATGAATTTTTTAAAGATGTACCAGTCGAGGATCTTCATGAATTGCCTTTTGCAGCCTCCAAAAGTAGGTGAATTTTGGTTAAGGGTTTTATAACCTCGTTTTCAGCACTGGCACCATTTCGTTCTTCCAGCGGTTAAAATCACCGGCAAGGATATGCCTTCGTGCTTCTTTTACCAGCCATAGATAAAATGCCAGGTTGTGCACGCTGGCAATCGTTAGTCCCAGTATTTCCTTCGCCTTTACAAGGTGACGCAGATAGGCCTTGCTGTAAAAATTGCTGAAATGACAATCGATGCCATCATCGATGGGCGAAAAATCCTTTTCCCATTTCTTATTATCGATATTGATGACACCCCTGCTCGTAAACAACATGGCATTGCGGCCATTCCGGGTAGGCATCACACAATCGAACATATCCACTCCCAGGGAAATATTCTCGAGGATATTCCATGGTGTACCCACGCCCATCAGGTATCTGGGCTTATCTTCCGGCAGGTTTTCGCAGCAAAGGGCCGTCAGCTCGTACATGATTTCTTCCGGCTCGCCCACACTGAGTCCGCCGATTGCATTGCCTGCCGCTTCCCGGGAACTGATGTACTCACAGGAAGCCTTTCGCAGGTCGGCAAAAGTGCTGCCCTGAACAATCGGGAAGAGATTCTGGGTATAGCCGTATTTATCCGGGGTTTCCGACAGCCGGGTCACACAACGATCGAGCCAGCGGTGTGTGAGGTCCATTGATTTTCTCGCATAAGCATAGTCGCTGGGATAGGGCGGACACTCATCAAAAGCCATAATAATATCGGCCCCGATTACCCGCTGGATATCCATCACCGATTCGGGTGTAAACAAATGTTTTGATCCGTCAATATGCGATTGAAACAAAGCTCCCTGTTCAGTCAGTTTTCGGTTACCCGCCAGCGAAAAAACCTGGTACCCGCCGCTGTCTGTCAATATAGGACGGTCCCAGCCATTGAACCGGTGCAGGCCACCTGCTGCTTCCAGCACTTCTGGTCCCGGCCGCAGGTAGAGGTGATAGGTGTTTCCCAGGATGATCTGGGCCTGTACTTCTTCCTTTAACTGCTGTTGTGATACGGCTTTCACGCTGCCCACCGTGCCAACGGGCATGAATATGGGTGTCTGGATCTTACCGTGATCAGTGGTCATTTCGCCTGCGCGGGCTTTGGAACCCGGGTCAGTGGCTGTCAATGAAAATTCGAGTGATGGCATAAGCCGGCAAAGTTAAGCCGAATGCCGCTTATCCATGCAAGAGGTGGCTTTTTTCCCCACTTGTGAAATCTTTCGGACATATGTATCTGCTTACTGCCTTAATTTCGCCCCCGGCACAACCTTACCGAACCGTAGAAGTTTATGGATTTACCGCAGATTACTCTCAATTGGTGGCTGATCGCATTTATTGCTTTCTGCCTTGTTACCCTGATTCAACTCATTTATTACTGGGGAATTTTCAGCCGGCTGGCTTTTTTCAAACCCAAACCTAAAGAACAGTCCCAGCAACACCCTGTTTCTGTGGTGATCTGCGCACGCGATGAGGCGGCTAACCTTGCCCGTAACCTTCCCGGCGTGCTGTTCCAGCAATACCCGAGCACTCATGAACTGGTGGTGGTTAATCACAACAGCCAGGACGATACCCGCTACCTGCTGGAAGAATTCAGGAAAACCTTCAAGGGACTGGAGATCGTAAACCTCGAACACGAAGCCAAAGGAATTCCCGGAAAAAAATACCCGCTCTCCATGGGGATCCGCGAAGCCAATCACGAGATTCTTTTACTGACCGATGCGGATTGCGTACCTGCCAGTGAACACTGGTTGTATAAAATGCAGGATGCCTACCAGCCGGGAATAGAAGTGGTGCTGGGCTATGGTGCTTACCAGAAGAGGCCTGGACTGCTCAACAAGCTGATCCGTTTTGAAACCTATCATACCGCACTGCAATACTTTTCCTATGCGCTTGCAGGAATGCCCTATATGGGGGTGGGCAGAAATCTTTCCTACAAGCGGCAACTCTTCCTGGAAAACAAGGGGTTTTCTTCCATCAATCATTTGCCTGGCGGGGATGACGACCTGTTTATCCATAAGATCGCGAGGAAAGACAACACTGCGGTGGTGATAGATCCGGAAGCCTTCACCCTTTCGGAAGCCAAGAAAACCTTTGGTGACTGGATGCGGCAAAAAGAAAGGCATTATTCCACAGGCAAATATTACAGTGGAAAATTCAAGTTTCTACTGGGGATGTATTCAGGCAGCCAGTTCCTCTTTTATCCCTTGTTTGTACTCAGCCTGATATTTTTCAGCTGGAAGCTGGCATTGGCCGTATTTGGCCTTCGTTTCATAACCCAGGGGATCATCAGTTATAAATGTATGCAACGCCTCCGGGAAAAGGACCTCTGGCCCTGGTGGTGGCTGCTGGATATCTGGATGTTCCTATATTATTGCATCTTTGCACCAGCATTATGGAGAAAACCCCGTCAAAACTGGATCTGATAGAAAAGTATTTCAGTGATTTTACGCCCCGTCAACTGGACCAGTTCAGGGCGCTGGAAGACTTGTACAAGGACTGGAACAGCAAGATCAATGTCATATCGCGAAAGGATATTGATCATTTGTATGAGAACCATGTGTTGCATTCACTGGCTATAGCTGCGGCATTCAGTTTCCCACCGGGGGCCCGTATCATTGATATCGGCACGGGTGGAGGCTTTCCCGGCATTCCGCTGGCAATATTTTTCCCGGAAGTGGAATTCCTGCTTGCCGACAGCATCAATAAAAAGCTGACTGTGGTAAAGGAAGTTGCTGCTGCAATCGGACTCGATAATATTTCCACACGCCACACCCGGGTGGAGGAAATCAGGGACCGTAAGTTCGACTATGCCGTTTCAAGGGCAGTAGCGCCTTTAAAAGACCTCTGGAACTGGAGCAGGCCTATACTGCTCAAAAGGCCATCAACAGAAGAATACCCCGCATCGGGATTGATCTGCCTCAAAGGCGGCGACCTGGCCAGGGAAATTTCAGAAAGCGGGGTTAAACCCAGTTTGATAGAGGTATTTGACCTTTTCCCCGAGGAGTACTACCGGGAAAAATACCTGTTGTATGTTCACCGATAATTTGTATAACTACCACAAAGTAGTATTGCTCCGGCCCTGCAAAATCTTCAACTTTGCCAGATGGCAATAACAGTATGCATAGTTGATGATACCGCAGATATCAGGCATGCCCTGGAGGAAATCGTACGTTTGTCTGACGACTATAAACTGCTGGGAAGTTTTTCCAGCGGGGAAGATGCTTTACAGAAACTGCCGGTACTTCAACCCAATGTGGTGCTGATGGATATCAACCTGGGCGGCATCAGTGGAATTGAATGTGTAAGAAGGCTCAAGCCTGAAAACCCGGACATACTATTCATGATGTGTACGGTTTACGAGGAAGATGAGAAGATTTTCGAAGCACTCAGTGCCGGTGCCAATGGGTACATCCTTAAAAAAACCTCACCTGCCAAATTACTGGATGCGATCCGGGAATTATCTGAAGGCGGGGCCCCCATGAGTACCCAGATTGCCAGGAAAGTGGTGGCTGCTTTTCAACAGAAAAATTCCACTCCTGACCATGCCGTATCATTTTCAACAGAAGGCAAACTGAACACCCTTTCCAATCGTGAACTGGAGATACTGGAACTCCTGTCGAAAGGGTTGCTATACAAGGAAATCTCAGCCCAATTATTCATCAGCCAGGAAACTGTTCGCAAACACGTGTACCATATATATGAAAAATTACACGTCAATAACCGTATTGAAGCCGTAAACAGGTATTTCGGTCGATAAAATACCCACTTTGTGGTATATGGCGGAACAAATTCGACTGTAATTTTGGTACTTCTCTGGGATGCTGCAAATACAATTAATCATTCAACCTTTCCTTACCTCCCATTTCTGAAACCCGAACAACCGATGCTGTCCGAAATAAAATATTAAAGCCGCTGCCAGGCAACGGCTTTAATATCAAGGACTGTTTCTGGTTTTACCAGTTTAGTTCCAGTATGTTGTCTTTCGGATTAATATCTGCCATGCGGCCACTGGGATCAATTTCCACCTTTTTTATATCCTGCAGTTTTTTATCAGTGCTGATTTCATAAGTCGGATGCGTCCATTTCCAGGCTTCGTAGGTTTTGCGGTTTACGGAGGCATCTTCCTGCGGTTTCGCACCAAACATCAGGTACATGGGAACATAATGAAGCTCCCTGGAACCATCTTTATAGGTGATGAGCAGGTCAACAGGCATCGGAATATTACCCTTTCTTTTCAGCCGCAGGCGGGTTGCACCACCCTGCTCATATAAGCTGTCTATACCATAATCAATGGTTTTGGTAGTATTCACCCAATATTCGCGGTACCAGTCGAGTTGCATGCCGCTTGTCTTTTCAGCCACCCGGATGAAATCATTCACATTGGGGTGTTTGAATTTCCATTGGTTATAGTAATTCAGCAGGATTTTATCACGAACAGGTGCACCAACGATATAGCCCAATTGTTCCAGGAATACTTCCCCTTTTGAGTAGGAAGCGATGCTGTAGGCAAAATTGCTTTCAAAGTGATCGGCATGGGTGGTCAGAGGTTCTTCCCTGCCGCTTTTAACCAGGGCAAAATATGACTGATAGGCGCTGAAATGGGGATTCTGGCGCATGGCCGGATCCACGATGGATTTACGGGGTCCGGTACTTGCGCCTGCCGGTGCAGGTACCGGCATGTCCTTGTTGAGGTCCTGGTAATAACGGCTCACCAGGCTTTCCGCATAGGAAGTGAAGCCTTCGTCCATCCAGGGATAGAGGCTTTCATTGGTGCCAAGGATCATCTGGTACCATGAATGCATCCATTCATGGAAAGCCGTACCCAGGCTGGGACCGCTCAACAGGGTGGCCATCGGGTATTCCATGCCGCCATCTCCGCCATGGATAAACGAATATTGTTTGTAAGGATACCTGCCGAAATTTTTCTCGATGTATGGCAGCACATCAACTGCCGCATCTGCAACCCTGGTCCAGTCCGCATCATTTTTAGGGTCGTTTTCCTTATAATTGTACAATACATGGATAGCAGGACCACCCGGTACCTGGCGTACAATATGTTTAAATTCAGGATCTGCCGCCCACATGAAATCATGTACCTGCGGCGCGGTGAAATGCCAGGTCAGTTTTTTGGTAGCCGGTACCGCGGCTTTGGTGCCGGGAGCTTCATAACCGTGTCCGATGGACTGGGCATTCTGCAGGTAACCGGTTCCGCCGAGCACGTAGTTTCTGTCAATGGAAATCTTAACATCAAAATCGCCCCAGATGCCATAGAATTCGCGGGCGATATAAGGAGTGGGATGCCATCCCTCATAATCGTATTCTGCCATTTTGGGATACCACTGGCTCATGGAATAACGAACACCTGTGGATGGATTATCCCGACCTGAGCGACGAACCTGCAGGGGAACCTGTGCTTCGAACTCCATATTGAAAATCACTTTTGAACGGGGAAGGATGGGCTTTTTCAGCTTTACTTCCAGGATGGTCTCATGCACGGTAAATTCCTGGGCCACCCCGTTCATTTTCAGTGACAACACTTTCTGGTAACCTATTTCGTCAGGCTTCAGGTGCAGGATGCGGTCGCGGACCCTGCCATCCCAATCGGCACGGTTGTTTCCGTAAACAATTTTACCCAGTTCACGGCTGCGGGTATCCATCATGCTGTTAGGCTGGAAGGCATTCCAGTAGAGATGGTAAAATACACGGTGAAGGGTATCCGGTGAATTGTTGGTATACTCGAGTTGCTGTTTTCCGGTGAATCGGTTGGTATTTACATCCATATCGATATCCATCCGGTATTTTACCTTTTGCTGCCAGCGGTCGGGCTGGGCAAAAAGCGATTGGGAGGCCAGCAATATACAGCCAGCTAACCATAAGCCAGTTTTTCTCATAATTATGTGCATTTATTTATCAGGTAGCAGTCAGAGTGTCAGTTTATCCCTCAGCAACCGTCCCTTTTTATTAAAAGTCAGGTCCCTTTTATTCAGGTCCGACTTACTAACCAGGAGCCGGTATTCGCGGTGATCGTCGGGGAAGATCAGTTCAAAATAATTATCGATCTCCCATTCGGCGTATTTGCTCTTGTCGAGCCCGTCCAGCACTTCTTCCGGCAGGTCTTCGCGGGTGATTAGTTTTTGGGAGCCGGTCCAGGTACCATCGTTCCTGAAACTGGCTTCATAACTTTCGTCATCAAGGTGGAAGCTAACCACAAAATGCGATAATTTATCCTTCCATTCAACGCTTTCAGCGTTGCGGTATTTATATTTGAAGGCGTCGGTCACTACAGCCGGGATTTTCCTGATCTGCGCATAGCCATGCTGGTGAAAAAGTCCGGTTACAACCAATACCAAAGCAATAATCACTGATCTCATAGTGTAATTGTTAATTCCAGCAAATATCAGCACCATGCTGAAAAAGAAATCATAAAATCACGACTCCTGTCCGGCCACCACCAGTACGATCTCCCCTTTTACCTGCTTTTCCCTGAAATAAGCAGCCACTTCGGTCAGGCTTCCCCTTTTGTTTTCCTCGAACATTTTAGTGAGCTCGCGGCTTACGCAACATTGGCGGTCCGGGCCAAAATAGGTTGCCATCTCCTCCAGCGTTTTTACCAGGCGCATAGGCGATTCATAAAAAACCATGGTCCTTTCTTCCGTGGCCAGTTTTTTCAGCAGGGTTTGTCTTCCTTTTTTGAGTGGAAGGAACCCTTCAAAACAGAAACGGTTGATAGGAAGTCCGCTGTTGACGAGAGCAGGTACAAAGGCGGTGGCTCCCGGAAGGCATTCCACCTTTACACTATTACGGATGCACTCCCTGACCAGCAGAAAAGCGGGATCCGATATACCCGGTGTTCCGGCATCGGTAAGCACTGCCATGGTTTTCCCGGCCACCAGTTGATCTACCAGGTGTTGAAGCACTTTGTGTTCATTGTGCTGGTGATAGGGTGTCAGGGGTTTCTGTATCTGGAAATGATTGAGGAGCCGGGAGGAAGTACGCGTGTCTTCAGCCAGGATCACATCCACCGTGCGCAGCACTTCCAGGCCACGGAGGGTCATGTCCTGGAGGTTACCAATGGGAGAAGGCACGAGATAGAGCAAATCAGTTGATATTTATTTCAAACTGCTCCATAACCGGGTTTGCCAGCAATTTCTTTGCTGCCTGCTCGGCAATTTGCCTGGCTTCTTCTTCTGAGGCTGCTTCAATCTGGAGTGAGATATTTTTACCGATGCGCACATCATGGATGGCGTTGAGGCCGAGATTACCCAATCCGCCCATTACAGCTTTTCCTTGCGGGTCCAGCAATTCTTTCAGGGGCATTACTTTTACCTGTACTGAGAAAGTCATTCGTTACGATTTTTGAGCGCCAAAGATACAATAATATACACGAGGAAAACGACCGGCATAGCTGCCCATTTCAGGGTAATGGCCGCAATGATGGCCACTGCCAGCAACAGGAGTTTGGGCAGGTTGTTTTTAAGTGTATAGTCTTTAAATTTCAGGGCCATGATCGGCAGGGTGCTGACCATGAGGAAACTCAGCAATAATATGATGCCGTATAAAATCCATTTATTCAGCAACAGGCTAAGGACGGTTTCGCTGCCGGTATACCAGTAGATCATGGGAAGGGAAGCTACTACGAGACCCACTGCCGGAACCGGAACCCCCTTAAAACCATAAGACTGTGCGGGATCGATATTAAACCGGGCCAGGCGGTAGGCGGCGGCGCAGGGGATCAGTACTGCAGGCAGTAACCAGAGGATACTGGTGTCGAGACCATTTTCCTCACGGGCGAAACTAAGGCGCAGGAACTGATACATGATCAGGCCGGGTGCCACTCCAAAACTAACCACATCGGCCAGTGAGTCGAGTTGTTTACCCATTTCGCTGCCGGCCTTCAGCAGGCGGGCCACGAAACCGTCCAGGAAGTCCACCACGGCCGCGATGGCAATAAAAAGGGATGCCAGCCAGATCTTTTCGGGCATATCTACGAGGTATTCGCCTGCCGGGCCTGCTGCCATTGTGATTCCGTTTTGCAGGATCACGATGATGGCCATAAAGCCAAATACCAGGTTCAGCAGGGTAAAGAGATTAGGGATCTGTTTCATATTCGGTTAGTACTAATCGTTAGTTTTTTTGTTTTTTCATCAATCTTTCGATCTCATCGGCAGTAATAGGGATATTGGCCATCAGGTCTTTGTTCCCGGTGCGTGTGATCCAGAAATTATTTTCGATGCGAACGCCCATTTGTTCTTCTTCGATATAGATACCCGGCTCGATAGTGAAGACCATTCCGGCCCTGATGGGTTCATTCCTTGTACCCAGGTCATGCACATCTATGCCCAGATGATGTGAAATGCCATGATAAAGGTAACGGCGGTAGGCCCGGTTTTCGGGGTCTTCATTTTTAACATCCTCCTTTTTAAGCAGGCCGATTTTAAGGAATTGCCGGGTGGCTTCCTCCCCTGTTTTGTCGGTATAATCAAGTATGGAAATACCAGGTCTCAGAATACTCTTGCAATAGTTGTGGAGGTGCAGGCAGGAATTGTAGACTTCCTTCTGGCGTTTGCTGAATTTGCCGTTCACCGGAACCGTGCGGGTGAGGTCGGCGCAATAACCACCGTATTCAGCCCCAAAATCCATCAGCACCATTTCACCGTCTTTGCATTCCTGGTTATTGCTGACATAATGAAGGATCCGTGCCCGGTCGCCACTGGCGATAATGCTGCCATAGGCAGGCCCTGTAGCCCGGTTGCGCAGAAATTCGTGGTAGATCTCGGCTTCTATTTCATATTCCATAACGCCCGGACGGATAAAGCCAAGCAGGCGGCGAAAGGTTTTTTCGGTGATGTCCATGGCTGTTTGCATCACCGCCACTTCCAGGGGCGATTTGATGGCACGCAGCGATTTCATGATGCGGGCGCTGCGTTTATAATGGTGCAGCGGGTAGCGACGGCGCATTTCTTCGGCATACCTGTAATCGCGCACCGGTACCAGGTTGGATTTTCGGTCATTCTCGTTGGTATTCAGGTAAATCGTTTCTGCCAGATGTATCATGGGCTGCAGCAGTCCGTCAATGCTGTCCAGCCAGACAATTGTACTGATGCCGGAAATGGCGGTGGCTTCTTCACGGCGCAGGCGGTGGCCGTCCCACTTTTCTTTTAGTTCATTGGGTCGAACCAGCACCAGCACTTCGCGGAATTTGGGATCTGGATTGCCGGGAAAAAGAATAAGCATGCTGTCTTCCTGGTTGATGCCGGTGAGCCAGTAGAGGTCAGCATTCTGTTTGAATTTATGGATGGCATCTCCATTGGCAGGCAGTTCATCATTGCTGTTGAAGATGGCAATGGAACCGGCTTCCATCTCCCTGGTGAATTTCTTCCTGTTGTCGATGAAAATGCGTGCGTCAAGTGGTAGATATTTCATGAGATCTTGTTTCAGGGGGCTAAAAATAAGGATAGTTTTCAGCGGAGCAGCGATGACGCCTCTTTTCTTTTGATGAATTGTGATTTAAGCTACTGCGACCAACAGGCAGGCATAAGTGCCGGCCCGGATTATCCTGCTGCCGCAGATGCTCCCCGATGACCTTAAGGAAAAAAATTACAATTCGAACTGCAGGGAAATGGTTGTTTGAACATTCAAATTTCAAAAAATTAGCAGTCATCTAAACTAACAAACGTTAGTTTGTTATTTTGTCTATCATATTTGCCAATTATTAGAAAAAAATTCAACATAACTGAAATTGTATTGAATTTTATCTATAGTGTAGCAGGTACACATTACTATGAGGCTATAATTGCAACCCATAGATTTGCCCGAAACAACTATGATTCCGCTATGTCAATTCCAACGATTATGATGCCGGTTGAAGATCTGGTAAAAATCGGACTCAGGACCGCTGAAAATGTGTTTTACCAATTACCCCCCGATGAATTGATACAGGATGCCCTGAGGCTGGGTGAGGGTGTGTTGAATGATTCAGGGGCGCTGGTTATCCGGACTGGGGAGTTTACCGGTCGGAGCCCAAAGGACAAATTCATTGTAAAGGATGAAATAACGGCCGATACAGTACATTGGAATGATTTCAACCTGGCCATAGACGAGAAGCACTTCTTTACCATAAAGAAAAAGATCACCGATTACCTCGAGATGATTCCGGAAGTATGGGTACGCGACGCATACGCCTGTGCTGACCCGCGTTACAGGGTGAATATCCGTATCGTTAATGAGAAGCCCTGGATCAACCTTTTTGCATATAATATGTTCCTTCGCCCTACTGAGGAAGAACTGGAACAATTCAAACCGGAATGGACCATTTTGTCTGCACCCGGACTCAAACTGAATCCGGCTGAATGCGGAACCCGCCAGCACAATGCAGCAGTGATCTCTTTCAAACATAAAACCGTGCTGATTGCAGGTTCAGGATACACAGGTGAGACCAAGAAGGGAATTTTTACCATCCTGAATTTCATTTTACCCCACCAGAAGAATGTACTGAGCATGCATTGCTCGGCTAATATGGGACCTGATGGGGATACGGCCCTTTTCTTCGGCCTCAGTGGTACGGGCAAAACAACCCTCAGTGCAGACCCCAACAGGATGCTGATCGGTGATGACGAGCATGGCTGGACGGATGACAATGTTTTCAATTTTGAGGGTGGTTGTTATGCCAAATGCATTAACCTGACTGAAGAAAAGGAACCTGAAATATTTCATGCCATACGCCCCGGGGCACTGGTGGAAAATACTGTTTTCCATGAAGGCACCAATACCATCAATTTTGACGATGGTTCCATTACCGAGAATACCAGGGTATCCTATCCGCTGGACTATATCAGCAATGCAAAGGAACCTTCGACAGGAAATATTCCAAAAAATATCTTTTTCCTGACCTGCGATGCTTATGGTGTATTACCGCCGATTTCAAGGCTCACACCGGAGCAGGCGATGTACCAGTTCATTTCCGGTTATACAGCCAAGGTTGCCGGAACGGAAGCCGGGGTGACGGAACCCAAATCAACTTTCAGTGCCTGTTTTGGTGCGCCTTTCCTCCCTTTGCATCCGGGCCGCTACGCGGAAATGCTGGGTGAGAAAATGAAAAAGCATGATGTAAAGGTCTGGCTGATCAATACCGGCTGGACAGGTGGTCCTTACGGCATTGGAAAAAGGATGAAACTCAGTTACACCCGGGCCATGATCACTGCTGCACTGACCGGCAAACTGGAAAATGCCACCTATGAAACACATCCGGTTTTCGGAATGGCCATGCCAATTTCCTGCGAAGGTGTTCCTTCAGAAGTACTGAATCCGCGGAACACCTGGTCAGATGCTGCCGCTTATGACCACCAGGCGCTGCAGCTTGCCAATCAGTTTATCAAAAACTTTGAAAAATACGCTTCGGGTGCAGGTGCGGAGATATTGGCCGCAGCTCCAAAAGTCTAGTTCATAAATTTCGGTCTCAACGTTGCTTGCAAGTCCGCCCTGTTCCCAGGGCGGAATTTTTTTGTATCCATTTTAGCAATCCTTTTGTAAACCCAATGCCGTGGATTTGCATCTTTGTAGTCAGGGAAAATCATACTATGGTGCTGACACAATTTATATTCCTGCTCAACCTTTTTTTACCGGTGCCCCAAGCCGCTGCAAAAATAATAGCCGAACCGAACAGGTCGACTGTTAATCCAACAGCAGAAAACGCAGGGGCAAGTCAATGCAACCATAGCAGGGGGGCATTTACATTTATCAGAACCGGCACAGCCTTTTTTGCTTTCGTACCAATTGCCCCCCCTGAAACAATCGGAAGAAAGATTTCAGCTGAAAGGGAAAATATCAACTGGAGAAGCCGACGTATTTTAAACTGGAATGATTTTAAGGGCAATCCTGTTGCAGCTGCCTCCAATGCTGCCCTCACCAGTACTTCCATCCTGATCAATTTTGGCTATGATGACCAGTCTCTGACATATAAGATCCAGTGTGTGTTTTACCCGCAAAAATCCTGGACAAAGGTTCAATCGAATCATATCCTTGCGCACGAGCAGGGACATTTTGACATTTCGCAATTGTTCACCAGGAAATTACACAAGGCTTTAAGTGAATACAGGTTCCGGGCCGCATCCGTTGACAGGGATGTCCAAAAGATTTACCAGCAGATCAGTCAGGACCAGGCAGCATTCCAGCAGTTATACGATAACGAGACAAATTATTCCAGGAACCTTGCGGAACAAAAAAACTGGCAGGACAAAATTGAAAAAGAGCTGGAAGAACTGAAACCCTATGCCGGCTATCCGGAATAATACGTGCGGCCTTATAAATTATCCAGGTTGTTCCTGACTTCAGACCTTAATTCATCTGCTACAGCAGACCTGACCTTTACCGGATAATTTAACAGTTGTTCGGACCATTTCCTGGCCAGGATAATATTTCCCATCCTTTTATAACATTCTATCAGTTTGTATTTGGGATAAATAGCAGATGGCACCATAAATACGGCATGTAAATAATTTTGCTCAGCCTTTTCAAACAGGCCCTGTTCCAGGTAAACATCGCCCAGGTAGACATATATATTGTTGACTGACAAATACCTTCTTGATTTTTCCAGAAATTCATTTGCAATTAAAAGCTCCCCGGCAATGGCAGCCTCTGCCCCGTAATTAAAAAGAAAGGCACCATTTGCCCCCAATGCTTTGGCGGCGGCCATGTATCCTTCTTTTGCTTCTTCAAACCCATCATACAGGGCAGAGCGGGCAGCTTTTCGCCAGGTCCATTCCGCATCCAGTTGCCGGCAGGAATAGATACCGACCAATAATAACAGCATTCCCAGCGATAATGCGCTTACATATCCCGGCATCCGAACCGGCTTATTACACGTATCCCCGGAACTGAAGATGGCCGCCAGGTGAATGGTAGTCAATAACTGAATCGGACTTATATGGATTGGATTTGAAAACAGACCCGAAATAAAAATGGCGGCCAGGCAACCGATATGACCCGCACCGGATTGAAGGCTGATTGAAAATAGGCTGTCATTTTTCAGGTTTCTGCGAATAAAAAATACAACACCGGCTAAAACGATAAGGCCGGCCAGCCCGTATTCTACCAGGAATTGCATTGGAATATTAAATGCTTCCAATGTATTGGTGGCGAGCATTTCTATTTCCAAAGGCTTTTGCCCATACCGGAAATAACTACTTTGATAATTATTATAAACCGCAGCAAACCGGTTGGGTCCAACGCCAAAAAGGAAATGATCCCTGAATACCTGCCAACTTATTTTATAAATTGTCAGTCTGCCCATGGCAGAATTTATTTTTACCAGCAGGCTAATGCCAACTGTCAACAGAAAAAGTATACTAAATAATAATACCAGTCTGGTAATTGAAAAACCGAAACGCTTTTTATATAGGAAAACTGCAGAGGTCAGGCATCCGAATAAGGAGCCAACAATAGCAGCCCTTGCAGCCACCCGGAACAATAAAAAAACACCTGCTGCCAACAGCATCAGGCAAATAATCCTTGTCATCCGGGCATTGCCTTCATTACGGAAAGCATTGAAAAAAATCAAGGGAACCAGCGCGGCAAGGTAATTCCCCAAATAGCCAGAATTGTAAAACTGGCCCCTTACAAGAATGGTATTTGAGCCATGCTGCGATAACTGACCGAAAGCAATTAAAACCTGGACAGCACATGAGGCAATTAAAACCGACTGAAGCCAGAACGAAATTTTCGGCAGAAATGCGGATAGAAAACTAAATATCCCCAGGCAACAAAATAAGGTAATGGGAACCTGCAAGCTGCCGTCATCAGGATAAACCCTGAAAACGGAAAATGAAAGGTAACCAAAGAGTAGTAAAACAGGAAAGATATACTTCGGTTCGGGTAGAACATTTTTCAACCAGGTAAACAACCATGATAAAATACCCAGGCCCCAGAGCAGGTAATAATCCATCCTTACCAGGCCACCCTGCATGCGCCATTCATACAGCCAGGGCAACAGAAATATTGCCAACACATAAAACGCACACATTAACTGATAGGATCCCACTAACCTGCTCCACATAAACAGTTTTTAAAGGCATATGAATACATTCAATGACATGGATCAAAGGTCCACGCCATTCTTCCTGAGCCAGTCCCTAACCTTATTAAAGGTTGTGGGATCTGAATTGTCCGTTCCGGAGTATTGAAACAAATATTCCACTCTAGGCAATACCTTATTATAATTTTTATGAAACTTTTCCTTAAAAATCACCTGAGCTTTATACATTTTTGCACCCCGAATGCTGTCGAGACCCAATGAAAAACTATAAGGAAGTTTATTAAAACTCCCATCGTAGCTATAAAAAACAGAATCGTATGCATTAGGGTTTGTACCATCGTACACATACTTTTCCGTAAATCTTTTCTCAGCATATCTGATTGTCTCAATATATTTCAATCCCCTTGTAGTGTATTCATTATGAAACCCTCTTATTCTAAGTATTGAATCCACCTTTGCTTTCAGGGGAATTGCTGAACTATCCAAATGCTTAATAAAATATCCATAAGCGCTGTCTCTATGAAAAAAGAAATAATTTGAATCTCTGGAAAAGCTTTTCACTTCCCCATCGACTTCCTCTATCCGGTAGGCCGGGAGGAAATATAAAATTTCACTATCGCAGTATTGTATCCAAACCGTATCGTACAAATTCCTGATTGAATCCTCATCGATTGGCAAAACAGGATAATGAATATCCATTCGGATTTCAGTTACACGCCCCACGTCTTTCTGGCTCATACATGCGGAATGAAAGAAAAACAACACCAGCAATACACTAAGTGTATGCTTACTGGTGTTGTTGATAAAACTGATGATCATACTAAATATTTATTAAGGATTTGCACTCCATATTTGTCCGGCTTCATATGGGATCACATATGGTTTAATGAGTTCTTCAATTCCAATGCAATCACCACATAAGGGTGTAAATTTTATTGAATACTTCAAATGCATACCGGCATATAAAACGTTTGGCGTACCGGGAGTAAAACTTGGTGTCGCACTTCCTTCCTGTGGGGTTACTGTTCCACCTATTGCAAAACCTTCAAGAGCAATTCTCTCATGCTCAAGTGACTCCCAAACCCATTTATTGGTGGCGGGATCAACCAATTTTACAACCCCTTTTTCATAGGAATATATATTCCAGCCAAAGCCCCTATGAATTTTCCATTTAATATTTTTAAACTTCCGGATATTTGAAATGGTCTGGAATGTAACACTGACTGTTGAATTATCAGTGGAAGAACTACCAGACAAATTTTCAATGTTTTTGATACACTCTTCCATGCAATCAGTACTATTGGTTTGGGTGACACCGTCTCCATATTCAGGTTCCTTGTTCTCTTCAGAGCATTCATCCCATTCAGCCAGGATTTCGTAATCAACCACTTCAAAGGTTACTTTATCATACCAGAAGCCCACCAGGAACATTTTAGTACAGGTGCCGCAACTGCTGCCCTGGGAATAGGAGGCCATAATCCTGTCGCGTGCGGTGAATGCTTTTTTAAAGCTCAGGAAAAAATTACCTCCGGACCATACTCCGTTTGTCAGTTGGTAGGATCCATTATTCGCATAATTCCGATCGTAGAACAAAATGTTAGCAGTCAACCGTTCATATCCATCAGATTTTTTGAAATATCGGTTTTCAAACGCTGTTCTGGAAAGCTCCTGTAAGTTGTAGACAGCAGCTTCTTTACCCAGGATTTCAATAACATGCATGTCCATTTTTCCGGATTCATCGGCATAAAAAACTACAGACCTGCCGGCCGTATATTTTTTGTTATTGAAAGGCTGCGCAAGATTATCAAGGGGCACCACAACAAACTTTACATCATTCCTGGCATAGGATTTCGCTTCCTGCCATTTCAGTTTTTTCTCAACCCTGGTCATCCTGGCAAAGATTTTCCTGAGCGAATCCTGCCCAGACGGCATTTTATTAAGCGAAAGCAACTTCCTTTCCTTATCAACCACTTCCTTTAAAAACCAGGCTCTTGCCTTTGCGACTTCGCCATCTATCACCACTTCCTGTCCCGGACCTTCTGATTTTCGGCAGCCGGTATACAATCCACCAATTAAAACCAGCACCAGTGGGAAAATCATCAACAATTTAAAATTCCCTGAAAAACTCCCACGCAGCAGTTTTATCAAACCCTGCGCCTCAAATTCCAACTTTCTCATACTGCTTTCATTTAAATGTTGCGTACGCTTCTTTCGCTGCTGGCCGGCAACGGGCCTACCGTACAAAACTCCCCGGAACGCGTTCTTTCTGTTTCTGAGACTAAGCTACAAAACAGTAAAATCCTGTGGTACCGTGTTTTAACGGTACTTTGGAAGAGCTTTTCACCGCGCCGGAATACAAACTGAAGTAACATTACCTGCAAAAAAAATATTGCTGCCATCACAACCTGGTGATAGCAGCAATATGCACTGGACTTTTGGTGTATTGATTTTACCCGACTTCTTATATACAAGCACTTAACATAACAGACTCATCCCCATCAGCAAGAGGTAAAAGCGGGATTCTGATCCTGGAGATCAGGCTTTCAATAATTGCTGATGCACATTCTTCCACCTTTGAACCCTGAGTGGAAATTGTAAAGGTTGGAATATCCGGCTTTTCAAAAGAAGAATCAAAACCGGTAAACTTTTCAATCATTTGTGCCTTTGCCTTTTTATATAGTCCCTTCACATCCCTGTTCGCACATACTTCCAGCGGACAGTCAACAAATACTTCAAATATTTTATCACCAAGGATATCCCTGGCTATCTTCCTGTGCCTGCCAAGCGGGGTTATCAGGGAACAAATGGTAATTACATTATTACCGGTAAGCAGCCGGGCAATTTCGGCGGTCCTTCTGATATTCTCGGATCGGTCATCATCGCTAAATCCAAGACCTTTGTTGACACCATCCCGAAGTTCATCGCCATCCAGTCTTATGCTGAAAATGCCTCTTTCAGCCAACATTCTTTCAAGTAGTATTGCAATGGTACTCTTTCCTGCTCCAGAAAGACCGAAAAGCCAGATAGCTATGCCATTTTGTCCCGGAAGTTTATTCATAACAATTTCAATTAATTATAAATTAGTTGTTAACCCGGCAAACAAAACCTCCATTTCTCAGGTTTTCTTTGTTATACAGGAATGGCTGGAATTGATCGGTTTCCACAATTGCACCGCTAAACCCTGCAATGGCATGGCCTGCGGCAGTATCCCACTCCATGGTTGGACCCTTCCGGTAATATATGTGCGCTTTCCCTTCTGCAATCAGGCAGAATTTAATCGAGCTTCCAGCCGACTCATGCCTTACAATGGGGTATTGTTGCAGAAAATCTGATTCATTTGCAACCGAGTGCGATCTACTCCCAACAGACACCCATTCCCGTGAATCAGAATCCGATTTAATCGGAACAGGATTTTCACCCAGTCGCTGCTTAAAGCTTCCCTTACCGGAACCAAAATAAAGTGTGTTCATACAGGGCACAAAAATGACTCCAAGCACAGGCACATTTTTGTGTATAAGGGCAATATTTACTGTAAATTCCCCATTCCTGTTTATAAATTCTTTGGTGCCATCCAACGGATCTACACACCAATAATATTCCCACTCCTTTCTTATTTCAAAATCAATAGCGGCCCCTTCCTCGGACAAGATGGGAACCCCCGGGTATAATTCAGTTAGCCCTAAAACAATAATTTCATGAGAAATTTTATCGGCCAGCGTAAGTGGAGACTCATCCTCTTTGAATGTTACGTCAGGTTCAGGATTATCATTATAAACCCACATCACAGCAGCACCTGCTTTCACAGCTATATCAAGTATTGGTCCTATTTCCGGTTGCATATTAATTTTCCTGATTAAAGAGTACGGAATCCCGATTCTTAATTCTTTCCAGAACCAACTCCTGAGGGCGCCTGTTATCAAGGTCTGCTTTGCTGGCCTGTTGAATGGTTTCTCTTTTCAGAAGGGCATTTATCCTGTTGTATTCCATCAAATTCTCTTCAGAGAGCAACGCCTGTTGCAGACCTGCGTTGTCCTGTAAATCGATACCACTTTCCAGCCTGTAACCCAGTTTATTAAGCACATCTCCAGCCACTGCTTCAAATATCTGAAGATCGTTCCCGGAAAATGTTTGCATGTACTTTCCGGTATTATCTTTTATAATCGGCTTTTTCAGGTTGCTCCACATTTCTCCAGCTTCCGCAGCAAGTTTTGAAGTTCTTGATTCATAGAACGACATCATCGATGCTGCATATTCAATTCCCAGAAAATCACAAAGCGACTTTACCGATCTTTCCGGATCAGCAATAAGGGATTCATAGTTTAACCTGTAAAACCGGTCTTCTCCCATCATTTCCCCCAGGCGAATGCAGGCATCCTGGTCATGCTTCCATTGCTTTGCCAGATGGTAGATATGTTTTTCACCGACAACGGCTTTCTTGAATGAGGCAGCAACATCACGACCATCCCGATACAGAAAAATATATTTCAGATTCAAGCCGGCTTCCTCCAGTTCATTGGCGTAGTGAACATTTGCCATACTCTTGCAACACCAGTACTTAGACTTTTTTGACTGCGCTGCCGCTTCATAAATAAGCCGGTTTAATTCCGATAGTGAATAATGCCTGGATTCATGCATAATTTTATCCTTGTCGGGAATAACACCTTCCCAGGGAACGGGATTAGCCAACACATAATCCACTACATCATCAACCAGGCGTTTGTATGAAGCAGCGTTTAACTCTCCGTACAAATGCATAAGTGGCATGAATGTTACCAATATATGCGGTGGATGTGGTGAGGCAATTTCTGTTGACTGATCCAGGATAACCCTTAACAGGTTGGATCCTGATCTTTGTGTACCAATAATTTGTATGCCTGAAATATTTTCCATGACTTTAAAACTGATTTAATACTAATCCAATTGAAACGGAACCCAGAATAATATATACCGGACTGATTTTATACCTGAAACTGAGTAAGAATGATACACCAAAAATGAAGGCGGCAATCCAGTTCAGGGCACCAGTGATCAAAATCTTTTGTGCGGAAACCAGGATCAATGCCACCACCACCACTTTGACGCCTGTCAGTGAATTAACCATCAGTCTGTTTTCCCTGAATCTGTTCAGGTACTTTGAAACCACTATAACAAGAAAAACAGAAGGCGCGAATATTGAAATTGTTGCCAGAATGGCACCAACTATCCCTGCCACCTTATATCCAATGAAAGAAGCACTGATCAGTATCGGGCCGGGAGTTGCCTGGCTAAATGCGATGGCATCCACAAATTCCTTATTATTCACCCAATGCAATTCATTTACAAAAAGGCTTTCCATTATCGGGATCATCACATAACCACCGCCAAAAAGAGAAAGACTGATACCTGCAAATACCATCATTAATTTCAGCAATCCGGTATCCATGGCCTTTGTGGCATTACCAAAGAAAAGCATCTGATTCAGGAATAATAAGACCAAAATAAATTTGTTGAAAATCTGATTACCAAACAGGTCTTTGTCAGCAGGACCATACCCTGAGGCAGCTGCCATACCGGCGGTATTATTATTAGTCTGAATATCCAGTAAAGCCCCCACCAACGCCCCACCTATTAATAAAAGAACTGTTGCAATATAATTCCCGGTAAAGAGCATGATAACCAGTGAAACAGCAAAAACAATTCTTTTTGTAAAATTGCCGCCAATTTCCTTATTAAACATTTGCCAACCGGCAGCCAGGATGATGGCACCAACCGAACAACCAACATAGGTCATGGCATTCCCACTAATTACTGACTGTGAATTATTAAAATACATCCAGGTCAGCCCTATCATAAACAGGAAGGCCGGAAGGATAATAGCAAAAGTACTAATGAGTGCACCGGAAGTCTTTCTTAAATGATAGCCAGCCTGCCCGACCACGTTAACTGCAAGCGGGCCGGGCATTATACTAGCCACCCCTATGCATTCCATGATCTTATCATTTTCTATTGTCCTGTCTCTATCCACCATGACCCGCTGAATGACAGAAATCAAAGCCATATGTCCGCCAAAGGATACCAGGCCAATCTTAAAAAAAGTAAAAAACAAATAACTAAGGCTTACATCCTTATTATGTTTAATGGCCATTTCCCCCTGCTTTTCCAACATATTAACGCCGATTGCTTCCATCAGAATCCTGGATTTTTAGGTGAAAAACCGGAAATCGCCTCAAGTCTGTAAGGGTCCCCGCCAACCTGAACCTTCCACAAAATTTTACCTTTCATATCTGTAATCAGAAATGCTCTTGGATCAGTCAAACAAAACAGTACCATGTCCTGCCTGTTTCCGAAGAGAGCGGCACTACCCTTTGCGGAGGTATAATATTCCTCCGGCAGGGAAACAATATTAACCGGATTTGCAACCCGCGAGTTTGTATCCAATGAGAAAATCATTGCCCTGGATATTCGGTTTCGTTCACCATTATCTAGCAGCATGTAATGTTGGTCCTGAGTAGGATGAATATAATGCTGGGCACTAAAAATCAACTTTTCATCCAGTTTAAAATCCCCTTTCTCGCCCAGCTTCCAGATTACGCGACCCGTATTATTTTCTACCAGCCAAACCTGGTTCAGATCCCTGAAAGAAATAAGGAAATTCCCGTTCTCCAGCCTGAACACAGCATTTCCATGCACCCAGTCCTTTTTATGTTTTAGTATTTCCGGATCATTTAGGGGATCAAGGTGATCCAGAACGGACCATTCCCAAATCTTTTTCCCGGCTTTATTAAAAAGTACAATACCATCTCCATTCAAGGTATCCTGTTTCAATCCATTCACAGAAGACAAATCAGCAATTTTCTTTGTAAACGTAAGCGCGTAGATGTTACCATCCCTGTCTTTCCTCACTTCATGATGCACCAGTTTATCCATATCCCCCTCTCCCTTCTTCAGGTGGGTAATAATTTTACCGTCCAGTCCCATTTCAATGATTTCATCACCACCGGAGGAAGGAATTTTTTCCGGACCCACAATCGCCAGTATTGTTTTGTCTTTAGTCCAATGGCTGACTTTAACTCCTTTCAGGAATGGTTCATACCAAACAATTTCCCCTTTATTATCAATGATGACGATTGAGCCGGGCTCTGAAAGGATCTGGGTGATGAAATATTGATCCTTAAGCTCACCGCTAATGGAGCTGTCTGAAATTTCAAGGGTAAAATATGGAGTAGCCTGGTAAATTGGTTGTGTTTCCAGCGGGTACTGCTTACTGATTGCATTCCCACGCTTGTTTTTTACACGTACCCGGAATTGGTATTCCGTTTTAGCTGCTGTGTTGGTAATAACCAGTTTGTGTATTTGTTTTGAGGTTGATACTTCCGTGTATAAGGTATCACTGCTACCGGCAACCCAGTATTGTAAGACTGCATCGCAGGTCTGACTGGCTGTAACATTTACTTCAAATCTCAGGCGATTGGATGGTAATTTTACCAGCTCAATATGCTTCACTTTCAGGTGGCCAAATACATCCTGAATTTTTTCATTGAACAGAAATCCTGCAATACCCAAAGCCGCAACTAAAAGCAGCAACCAGAAAATACTTTTCCATTTCTTCACAACTATCACTTTACAAATTTTATAAACATAACTCACGAGTAAAA
This sequence comes from Flavihumibacter stibioxidans, assembly GCF_014332695.1. GTDB lineage: Bacteria > Bacteroidota > Bacteroidia > Chitinophagales > Chitinophagaceae > Flavihumibacter > Flavihumibacter stibioxidans. Next base: position 1,155,089 of record NZ_MBUA01000001.1, read on the forward strand.
ACTGGTAAAAGATACCGGCATAAACGGTATCTTTTACCAACATATACCCTTAACCAGAATGTATTCACTATTTCACCCTCCCATTATTGATACTTGGGTCAAGGGATGTATTACTTTGAATTTCTTTCTGTGGATACGGAAATAAGGCATAGTTGACCGCATCAGAATAGGTAGACGGATTCTTGAGTGCAGGAACAACTTTCTCTTTAAACTTCAGGAGAGGATTGGATCCTCCGCTCGCCGCAAGTCCCCACCGGATAAGATCGTCCCTTCTCCTGCCTTCCATAAAGAACTCTTTATTTCTCTCCTCAAATATGGCATCCCTCAATGCATCCTTGGAAGAAAAATCAATGAGGGAATAATTTTGCAAACCGCTTCTGCTCCTTATCTGGTTGATCAGGTCCAGGCTTTCCTGATTGATGCCGTTCAATTCATTCAATGCTTCCGCCCGCATTAACAGAACATCTGCATAACGTATAATGGGAACATTGTTATAACCGGAATAATTATAGTTTCCGGTATGCGGATATTTCAGGTTGTACACAAAAATAGCCAGGGTAGTATCCCTATCGGCCTCTTCGCCAATTCCGCCATATTCCTTTGGAACAGCCACCACCTGGCCATAGATGGTATTGTACACTCCGGTTAACAGGTTCCGGCGTGAGTCTTCCGGATTAAAGATTGAATAAAAGGAAAGATGCAGGGGGAAGTTGCCCCATCCCCTGTTGAAATCCCAGGGTGTTGAATTCTGTCCGAAACTATTGGAATTTACACCATAAGCACTGGTTTCATTGGACGATTTCAATACAAAAATGAATTCATTATCCGAACGGTTGTCCCTGGAAAACAAAGAGACTATTCCGCCTTCAGCCGGCGTGCGCAAATCATATCCTTTACCCATTACTTCAGCAAGTTTATCTGCTGCCTTTTTCCATTCCAGCCGGCGCATATATAGTCTGCCCAACAATGATTTAGCAGCTCCTGCAGTTGCCCTTGCAACTTCCGACCCCGGATATGATTCCGGAAGGTTTGCTTCAGCGTATTGGAGGTCTGCAATCATGGCAGCTTCTATATCGGCCTGGTCTGTCAATGGCGGATTTTCATCTGCTTCCGTAAATTCTGAAGAAGGTTTATTCAGCAATGGTACACTTCCCCATAAAGAAGTGGCATCGAAATAGGCAAGTGCCCGCAGAAATCTTACTTCACCGAGATGTTGTTTTTGGAGTGCTTCTGAGGAGCCATTTTCTTTGTAGTTGATCTTCTTAATGATCTCCTCTGACTCGTTGGCTCTTGAAACAAGCCTGTATATACTTGTCCAGACATCGTTAATAGTTGAGTTATTGGCATCATAGGTCAACTGATCAAGTTGCACACCCTGTCTGGCATTGGCCCTTGTAGTCACCACTTCTCCAGGGTATTCATATAACCAGTACAGATAGCCCGCATAATAACCATATCCGCCATTGTCCTTTAATGCAGCATAGGTTCCCCTGACCGCCTGTTCGCCGTTGGCCGGTAAGGAAAGTGTGTTGGCATCCAGCACTGAAAAGGTTTCTTCTTCCAGGCCTTTTTCGCAGGAAAGAAAAGTTGTGCTTAGCATTGCAGCCAGAAAGAATACGTTTTTGTTTATTGTTCGTTTCATAACTATCAGAAGTTTAATTTGGCACCGAAAAGAATCATTTTATTTACCGGATAAGCATTGAAATCCAATCCCCTGGCAACATTCTGGTTTTGAGATGTACTGTTCACCAGGTTGCCAACTTCAGGATCAACTCCTGAATATTTGGTCCAGGTAATCGGATTCTGTGCATTCACATACAGATGGAGAACGGAAACTCCAATTCGTTTGGTCAGCCGCTCTGGAATGGTATATCCCAAGGTGATATTTTTAATACGGAGGAAATCAGAACTTTCAACAAATCTTGAATTCACCCAGCCGCCATGTGCGTTGCCATAAAAGCCTTTGGCGGGAATAGATCCTCCGGTATTTGTCATTGACCAGGTATCGGTTACCAGTTGAGCGAGACCATTACCAGAAGAAATCGGGTTGAGCATATCCTCTTTTTGAATGTTAACCAGTTTACCGCCTGCCTGACCCTGCATTACAATATCCAGCTCAAAGCCCTTATAGGAGAAGCTATTGGTGAAACCATAGTTGACCTTTGGCACGCCAACGCCCAGGACAACTCTGTCTTCCGCGCTTACGATTCCATCGCCATTCACATCGACAAACTTAGGATCGCCTGGTTCGGCATTAGGGTGTGTGGTGGTGAGAACCGGATCTTTGTCCTGAATGATACCGTCATACAGATAACCGTATATTGAGCCGATAGGCTGACCCACACGGATAATAAAAGGAGTTTCAAAACTTGCAGCTCCATCGGGTTTGAATGAACCTACATATATATCCGAATTATTTGTTCCGAGTGATGTGACCTTGTTATTATTCCTGGCATAGGAAAACGTACTTTTCCAGGTAAATCCTTTTGAACGGATATTGGTGGTTTGCAGGAAGAGTTCAAAACCTTTATTGGACACTTCCCCTGAATTTCCGAAACGGGTTTCAAATCCGGTGGAGGGAGAAATACTTCTGTCCAGCAGAAGGTCCTTCGTTACTTTGGTATAATAATCAGCCTGCAGTAAAATCCGGTCATTCAGGAAACCCAGGTCAAGTCCGAGGTTAAAGGAATTGGTTTGCTCCCATTTCAGGTCGGGGTTGGAAAGCCTGGTAATAGCAAGACCGCTGAGAGTAGATACCCCGTCAAATGTATACTTGGTAGAATTATTACCGGAAAATGTTGCCAGTGAGATACCGGAATTGATCCTGTCGTTACCTGTAATACCATAACTGGCGCGCAGCTTACCTGTTCTGAACAAGCCCATATCCTTAATCATATTTTCTTCGGAAAAGTTCCAGGCTATCGCTGCAGAAGGGAAATATCCAAGTTTATTATTATTTCCGAAAACTGAAGAACCATCGATGCGGTAGGTACCGGTAAAGATATATTTGTTATTGTAGTCATAGTCTATCCTTCCAAACCAGCTTTTACGTTTAACCAATGCTTTTCCGGAATATGCAGAGAACTGCTGAGCCATGGCCAGATTATTATAGCCAAGTTCATCACTGCTGAAACTGGTGGCGGTTGTACCCACTTCCTTGTAGGTGAAATTCTGCAGGTTGTATCCTGCCATGAGTTTGAAATTATTTTCCGCCACCCTGAATGAATAATGTGCAGTGGGGTTGAGGATCAGGTCGCGTTCATCCAGATTCGTCACAGAGGCTATGCCTTTTGTACCTACGGCGTTTGGAACGGTAGAAGGTGCAAAATAGTTTACTTCAGTGCGCGACATATCTGCCCCGGCATCAGCCTGAAGAAAGAGTCCCTTAATGAGTTCATAATTCAGTGTGTAATAAGCCTGGGTTCTGAAGGTTGAATTTTCCCTGTCTTCTGCTTCAAAGAAGTGGAGCGGGTTCTGGGCATCCCTGGTGGGAGGCACACCGCTGTCAAAAGTTGAAGCCGGATTGGCTTTCAATACCTGTTTCAGGAAACCGTTAATGGTAGATGGTGCAAGAGGGAGGTCATTTTGTATTCCCATATTACCGAATACGCGTGCTGACATTTTTAGTTTATCATTCACGGTATGGTTGATATTTACCCTTGCACCGATTCGCTTGTAGTTGGAATGCACTACCACCCCGGCCTGGTCCAGGTAATCAAAACTTGCAAAAATATTGGTCTTAGCGCTTCCGCCTTCAAAGCTGATATTGTGGCTCTGCACCTGGGCGGTGCGGAATACCTCGTTCTGCCAGTCTGTTCCCAGCATTCCTTTTTGCAATGAATCAAGTCTTCCATCCGAATAGGGGGGTGTATTCCCTTCCTGCCGGGCAATTGCATTGATGCGCAGTGCATTTTGATGGCCATTCATCAGTTCATAGCGGCTGATCACTTTCTGGAAGCCCGTATAACTGTGAAAGTTCAGGTTACTCTTTCTGGCCGATCCGCTTTTGGTGGTGATAAGGATTACTCCATTTGCACCTCTCGCACCATAAATGGCCGTGGAAGCAGCGTCTTTCAGGATAGTAATGGTTGCAACGTCATCGGGGTTCAGGGAATAGCCGACACGGTCTGCCACCGGAAATCCGTCAATTACGTATAATGGTTCACTGTTAGCATTAAGCGAGTTGGTACCCCTGATCCGGATGGAAAGGCTCGCACCCGGCGTACCATTATTTTGGGTAACCTGAACACCTGCCGCCCTTCCCTGAAGCATGTTTGCCATTGAAAGAGACGACTTGTTCAACTCTTCAGATGTCAGCGTTACAGCGGAGCCGGTAAACTGGCTTTTCTTTTTCAGGCCGTATCCAACGACCATTACATCATCCAATTGGGTGACCGCTCTTTCCAGTGATATATTCAGGCTCCGCTGATTTCCGACCGCAATTTCCCTGGATGAATAGCCGACCATGGAAAATACAATCTTTGTCCCCGGAGTTGCATTGATTCTGAAGGTACCGGCCTCATTTGTGGTGGTACTAATATTGGTTCCCTTAACCGTCACCGTTACTCCCTGCAGGGGCTGATTACCTTCTCCGGTAACAGTTCCCGTAATGCCCTGCTGCTGGTAAGCTCCAACCCCGGCAGGCCCTTCGGCCTCACTGGTATTGCTCGCATTCGCCAGTAGGTTTCCGGAAAGTAATACAGGTACTGCCTGTATCAATAATAGCCGAATCACTGCATTCATGCCCGCAGGACCGGTTTTTTTGTGGTAACATTTTATCATATTTCTATCCATTTATTGTGTGCGGTTTTAAAATTCCGGTCATTAGCGGCGCCGATCACCCTTTTCATTGAACTCTGTTATCCTGATCCAGTCCACATACATATAATCCGTATCAAAATCCGGACGAGCGACCCAGTGCGGGAACCAGATTCCGATCCAGAAAGCCGATGCATTGTCCGGAACCATCTCCTCTGTGGCATGCATGAGTTTGTTATCGAAATACCATTCAATGCGGGGTTTTGACGAATCTCCACCGGTATGCCATTCAAAGCGGTAGAGGTGGTATTGCCCGTCGGCCTGGTCACCAAAATATTTATCAGCATTCCGGTGCCTTTCTGTGCTTACCCCCCTCCAATTTGTCATCAGGCCCCAACTGAGGTCAGAGTCAGACGGTCCATTAGGTGCCTGATTCCTTCCCGGAAACTCAAAATCTATTTCATGATTTACGGTATCATTCTTATAATAGTATGTCCAGAATGCGGAAAGGGCACCCGGCTGGGGACAAATTTTGGCCCTTACTTCATAACTGCCGGAAGCAAACTTCCTTTTGGAATAAACAGCACCACCTACCCTGTTTTTCTCGCCGTGCCCCCAAATTGGTCCCTTGTAATAATTACCATGGGCACGGACAACCAGGTTGCCATCCTGTACAAATACATTCTCAGGTATAACACCGCCATGTGTTCCCTTTGAAAGGTTCTCGCCCCATTTGGCATTTGCTTTCTTCCAGTATTTGCGATCCAGTTTTTTTCCATTGAAATCGTCAAAAAAACTTTGGGACCGACTTTCCAGTGTTCCCGCCAACATTATCAGAACCAATAAAATGGGTTTCAACTTTTGTTTCTTATCCATGTCGATGGTAAACTTGTATTGCACTTAAAATGATTTTACAAGGTTACCTTTTAAGCAATCCCTTCCTGTTTCCTATAGTCCGGATTTCAGGTAATCCTGTACTAATCCGGCCTTTCAGGCCTTTTCCCATACATGAACAGAGATACTTTCTACAGAAAAACTCTTAAGGAAGGAACATGGAATAAAAATTCGAACCGGCACATTATGGTATTATTGTATATAAGGATTTACCCAAAAAGGCCTGCCGTCAATTTTTATTTCCGAAGAGAATTGTCAATATCTATGAATTAATGATAACTTTCTGACGAGCATAACTTTCTAATGCAATCACACTATGAATCGCAGGTGGTTACTTCTTTTCTTTTACTTCGCAGTTTTCCATTTACCGGTTTCAGGCCAGTGGAACCAGTTGAAATTCAGGCAGCTTGGTGCAAACGATGGTTTGTCGGGTAGTCTTGTCCAATATATTTACGAAGACAACCAGGGGTTTATGTGGTTTGGCACGCGCGAAGGACTCTGTAAATACGATGGCTATAAATTCACCATTTTCAAGAGAAGCCTCCATAATAAGAATACAATTAACTGGAATAATGTAATGGCGGTGCAGCAAGACAGCAACAAACTGCTCTGGATTGCCACCACTGAGGGAGGGGTCAACATACTTGACCTTAACAAGGACCAGTTTCAGCAGGTTAATGATTTATTACCACCGGGAAAAGAAATCAGTAAGTATCTTTTGTGCCTTTTCAAGGACAAAAACGAGAATATATGGATAGGCAGCAGTGAAAGCAGCCTGTATGTTGTTAATCCATCCACAGGCCTGTATCGTCAATACAATTTTGGTTCATCTGTCTCTGTGATCACGGAAGATTTCAGCGGCAATATTTGGATTGGCACAGTGAATAACGGTATTATAGTCCTGGATAAAAAAGGAAATCCCACACGATCATTCAGCAGAAAACAAGGAAATGGTGCCGGCCTTACGGATGATCACATCAAATTCCTTTTTGAGGACAGCAAAAAAACAATGTGGGTGGGCACCTATGGAGGCGGGCTGAACCAGTTTGACCGGAAAGGCGGGAGTTTCAGGGAGATCAACCTGGAAAATAACAGGAATAGTTCCGTCCACAAATTCCTTTTGTGTATTGAAGAAGATAAGACCGGCAACCTGTGGATTGGTACTGAAAATGCCGGTTTACAAATATACAATCCGGGTTCCGGCACTACGATCCCCTATCTCCATTATGACAATGACAACACCAGCATTGGCAGCAACACCATAAATTGTATCAGCCGCGATTCCAAGGGCAATATGTGGATCGGCACTTCTAATGCCGGAATATCAATGGTAAGTATTGATGAAGTGCGCTTTACTCATTACAGAAATTTTTCAAACAAAAACAGTCTCTCCAATAATATTGTAAATACTATTTATGAGGACCAGGCACACAGGATCTGGATCGGAACAGATGGCGGCGGGCTGAACCTGTTCAACCCTGTAACCGGTAACTTCAGTTCCTTCAGGCACAAACCGGGAAATAAATCAAGTATCTGCGGCAATTATGTATTGAGCATCGCTGAGGATTCTGAAAAAAATCTGTGGCTGGGAACCTGGGGGGATGGCATTACGGTATTTAACTATGAAACAAACCGATTCAATCATTTCCGGCATGATCCATCTGATCCCGGAAGCCTGAGCAGTAATTATGCCTTCACCATTTTCAGGGACAGCCGGAACAGGATATGGGTGGGCACTTATGGGGAGGGGTTGAACCTGTATGACGGTAAATCAGGAAAATTTATCCGGTTTAAAAATGATAGCAGGCCCCGCAACTACATCAGCAGCAATCATATTCTGTCGATACAGGAGGACCGGAAAGGAAATCTGTGGATTGGTACCGACGGTGGAGGGCTGAACAAATTCAATGAAGCGGACCAAAGCTTTTCTGTATTTACCACAACCGTAGGTTCATATGCTAAAGGAAGTGAAAAACTAAGTAATAACAGCGTTACCTCCATTTGGGAAGACGGGAATGGTCTCCTCTGGATTGGCACCAACTCCGGATTGAATCGTTTTGATCCGGTAACACGTCAAAATAAAACCTACTTCTCTGAGAACGGCCTGGCCAATGATGCCATTGGTGCTGTTTTGGGAGATCGGGAAGGAAATCTTTGGATCAGTACCAATAAAGGAATAAGTAAACTGGCTATCCAAACCGGTCATTTCGAAAATTTTACCACCGCAGACGGACTGCAGGCGGATGAATTCAAGTATGCCAGATGTATGGATCACGAAGGCAGGATATATTTTGGCGGGAGGAACGGTTTTAATGTTTTTTCGCCGGATAAAATCAATGCCATACCATATGATCCGCCACTTTACTTTACCAATTTCCAGTTATTCAATAAGGATATCAGGGTGGCTAAAGATAAAGAAGACCCCTCGCCCCTTAAATCGGTCATTTCCATGACCGACAAAATTGTTCTATCCTACAAACAATCATCTTTTTCGTTTGAATTCGCCTCCCTGAACTATACAGATGCCGGGAAAAAGCAATATTCTTATAAGTTGGAAGGTTACGATGATGAATGGCAGAACCTCGGGACCAGGAACAGCCTTACCTATACCAACCTGGATCCCGGCAAATACACGCTAAAAGTAAAGGGGTTAAAAAATGACCAGAAATGGTCTGACAAAGCAACGCAGGTGGAATTGATCATCACCCCACCCTTCTGGAATACCTGGGCATTTAAGATAGGCATGGTACTGCTACTGGCAGGGTGTATTTCGGCATTCTTTCATTACCGGATAAATTCGGTTAAAAAAAGAAACAGGCAACTCGAAAAAAAGGTGGAATTAAGGACAAAGCAACTTTCAGAAACGAATGTTTATTTGCTTGAAAGCAATGAAAAAATTAACCAGCAAAAAGAGCACCTTGAAAATGTGAATAAGGAGATTGTCAGGAAAACGGACCGAATATTACAGCAGCAGGAGCAAATCCTTACCCAGAACCAGCAACTCGAAACGACTGTAAGTAAACTTGAAGCCAGTAACAACACGAAAGACAGGTTTTTTTCCATTCTGGCACATGACCTTAAAAATCCAATCGCTGCCATCAACGGGCTGGCAGATTTACTGAAATCAAGACTACCCAGCCTGAATCAGGAAGAGATATCAAACTATATAAATAATATCAGCAAATCGTCCGGCTCAGTTCATAACCTGGTAATGAACCTCCTGGACTGGGCAAGGACACAGTCTGACAGCCTTTATTATAAACCGGATGACCTGAATATCCACGAACTGGTACTCAAAAACATTTTCCTGGCGCAGGCTCAGATGACGAATAAAAACATACAATGCCGGGTGGATATCGAAAACACCCATACTATATATGCAGATTACCAGATGATCAATACCGTTATAAGAAACATCTTAAGTAACAGCATTAAATTTACCCCGGCTTCCGGCAGCATTGTCATTAAATCTGAGGCGAGGGAGAATGAAATAGCCATCATCATCAGCGATACCGGAGTAGGTATGCTGCCCCAAATGATTGAAAATCTTAAAAATGCCAGCAGCCAGGGATCGATAGGAACGGCAGGTGAAACCGGAACCGGACTAGGTCTGCAGATTAGTATGGACTTTATCAGGGTGAACCATGGTTCCCTGGACATTGAAAGCATGCCGGGTAAAGGCTCTGTATTTACCATCAGGCTTCCAAAATCCTTACGAATTGTAAATCCCCCGGAAGCTATCCTGACCAGGCAGAAAGAAACCACGGAAGAATGGGCTCCGCAACAACAACAGTCCAATATTCCGGAAACTGAATTCCAGTTGCCAGAACTTCAGCGGAAGGTACTCAAGGGTAAGAGGATACTGATAGTGGACGACAACCCTGATGTGAGAAACTACCTGAAAATTTTACTTTCCAGTGTATTTGAAATTGATGAAGCCACCAACGGACAGGACGGGTTAAAAATTGCGATCTCTTCCCAGCCCGACCTGATCATCAGTGACCTGATCATGCCCGTGATGAATGGAATCGAATTTTGCCAGCAGGTGAAAAACAATATACTGACAAGTCATATTCCCTTACTGATGCTTACAGGTGAAACTACCGAAAAAAGCCAGGTGTCGGGATATGAAGCTGGAGCAGACATTTATCTCACCAAACCCGTCAACAGCCAGATCATCTTTAATGTGATCTATAACCGGATCAAAAACCAGGAAAAGATCAGGAACAAATTCATTGTCACTGAACAGCTCATTCCGGATGAAATTGATTTTAATAAATCAGACAAGGAATTCCTGGAAAAAATGAGCCTGTTTATAGAAGAAAACCTGGACCAGACTGATTTGGATTATAAAAAATTAAGCGAGCATGCTGCTATGAGCCGGACAGTTCTTTATTCAAAATTTAAAACACTCACGGGCATGGGCGTTCATGATTTTATCAAAAACCTTCGACTCAAGAAGGCCCTGAAATTACTGCAGGAAGGCAGGATGAATATTACCCAAATCGCTTACGAAGTTGGTTTTGCCACCCCCTCCTATTTCTCAAAGAGTTTTGCCAAACAATATAAACTTTCCCCCAAAGAGTATGTACTGACATTGAAAAGCAATGCAGAAAACATTAATAATTCAATTAATAACCATTAAAGTAAAGCAGCTGTTTCATTCACCATAAGTACCAGATTACACAATTTCAGGATTATGGGAAAGCCGGAGCATGCAAAACTGACTATTCTTGTACATGACAAATCCTGTAATACTCACCCTGAAGCGTTTATACACTACTGTTATATACTTCGGTCTTTCTGTATCAGTAACCAATGGCCAGCATAAAGCCGTCATTGCAGAAAGCAGACTGGTCTGTGAATGGACCATTGATGACAGGGATTCTGTTCCTGATCCCCTGTTCAACCTGAGAAATACCGGCACTGAGGCACTCCGTCAGTCTGGCTGGAAGATATATTTCAATTCCATCAAAAAGCCTTTCCTTGCCGGCCCCGATACCGCTGCCTATCACCTCAGGCAGGTGAACGGTGATCTTTTTGTCTTAACGGCAGGGAAAAAATTCCCGGTACTCCATCCAGGTCATGCAAGTACCATTAGGATCCGTATTCCTGGCATAAGGAACTATACAGAACTTCCGGCCGGATTTTATATCGTATTTGATGCCTCACCGGAAAAAGGTATTCCGATAAAGAATATCAGTAAGGAAAATTTCAGTACAGAGTATAGTATTGCGCAGGCCACTTACAGAAAAAACGAACAACAGGTACCTGTTTCCTACAACCAGCTTTCACCGGTATTTCCAACTCCGCTTAAGTACACCAAAGGAAATGGGAGTTTTGCAATCACCAGAAATATTCCGATAATATCTCCCCAAGAATTTTCCAACGAAACTGCGCTACTTGTTGCTGACCTTCAATCGATTTTGGGGGCAGTGCCCGGGGTCAGGGAAACCGGGTCGGGACCGGCAATATATTTAAGAAAAGGAAACCAGCCGAAAGGCGGGTATCACCTGAAAGCAGACAAAACAGGCGTACACATTTCCGCATCCGGACCGGAAGGGATTTTTTACGGGATTCAATCATTAAAGTCAATGTTCCCTGCCAAAGTGTGGAAAGAACACCAGAACCTGATAGAAATTCCGGAAGTGGATATAGAAGATGCTCCAAGATTCGGTCACAGGGCATTATTGCTGGACGTGGCGCGGAACTTCCAGTCAAAAGATAAAATCCTGAAATTATTGGACCTGCTGGCGTTGTACAAATTAAACGTGCTGCACCTGCACCTGATTGATGACGAAGGCTGGAGACTGGAAATTCCCGGCTTACCCGAACTCACAGAAGTGGGGTCCAGGCGCGGACACAGCACTGATAAATTCACTATGCTGCCCCCCTCCTATGGTTCCGGGCCCGACAGTACAAATCCTTTTGGATCCGGATTCTACAGCAGAAAGGACTTTATTGAAATATTGCGATATGCAACTGCAAGGCATATAAAAGTGATTCCGGAAATTGAAAGTCCGGGTCATGCGAGAGCAGCGATCATATCCATGGATGCCAGATACTACAGATATATAAATCAGGGAATGAAGAAAGAAGCAGAACAATACCTGTTAAGGGACATCCCGGACAGTTCCAGTTATCAGTCGGTACAAGGATGGAGAGATAATGTAATGAACCCTGCCATTCCTTCTACCTACAGGTTTATCAGCAAAGTAACAGGAGAGATTGTAAAAATGTACCGGGAAGCAGCGGCACCGATTGAAACTATTCATATGGGAGGAGATGAGGTGCCTGAAGGGGTATGGGAGAAATCACCAGCCGTTCATCAACTGCTGAAAGAAAACAGGAGCATTGGAAACAGCTACGATCTGTGGAAATATTATTTCTCCAAAGTAAATGAGATATTAAAGAGCCATGCGATAAAGCTCTATGGCTGGGAAGAAATCGGACTTAAAAGAATCGGAAAAAGGAAATGGGTGGTAGACAGTACTGTGGCAGATAGGAAATACCAGGTAGATGTCTGGAATAATATTATAGGAACCGGTGCCGAAGACCTTGCTTACAGGATGGCAAATGCCGGATTCAGGGTAGTGCTTTCGAATGTAACCAACCTGTATTTCGACATGGCCAGTAATGCCAGTTTTTTTGAACATGGCATGAATTGGGGCGGATTTGTGGACATTGATAAACCATTTTATTTCATTCCTTACAACTATTACCTCACCACCGTTGAAGATGATTTGGGCAGAAAAGTTTCGCCGGATGTATTTAACGGTAAGAAATCCCTGAACCATTCCGCAAGGCAGCATATTGTCGGATTACAGGGCGCCTTGTGGTCGGAAACAATTACAAAAGAAGAAAGCTTTGAATATTTGTTGTTGCCCAAACTGCTTGGACTGGCAGAAAGGGCCTGGGCGGGAGATCCGGCCTGGACCAGCCAAAAAGATTCCATACTGCAGGGCAATGAATACCGGCAGGCCTGGTCAGTATTTACCAGCCAGATTGGGCTGAAAGAATTTGCCAGGCTGGATTATTATCGCGGAGGATTCAGGTATAGAATTCCGGAACCGGGGGTTGAATGCCGTAACGGGCTGGTGATGGCAAATGTTCAGTATCCCGGACTCATCATCCGATATACCACTGACGGATCAGAGCCTGACGCTTCAAGTCCGGAATATGTTGAACCGCTCCGGAAAAAAGGAACAATCATCCTGAAGGTATTTAACCAGGCAGGGCGATCTGGCAAAAAAGTTATCCTGAAGAATTAGACACTCCCTGCTATCACCTATCAGAACAAACCGTATAACTGGGCGTCGACCTTGGTGATGATCTCACCGAGGTCTTCGTCTTTTTCTGCGAATTTGTTTTTGTCTACGTCAATAACCAGTAAAGGGCCTTCCTTATAGGTTTCTATCCACTTGTTATAAAAGTCGTTCAGGCGTTTGAGGTAGTCGAGCCTGATATTCTCTTCGTATTCGCGGCCGCGTTTTTGAATTTGGCCAACAAGTGTGGGTACCGATGCCTGCAGGTAGATCATCAGGTCTGGTGGTTGCACCATTGTTTTCAATGTCTGGAAAAACAGGAAATAGTTATCGTAATCGCGTTTGCTCATCAATTGCATTTCGTGCAGGTTGGGCGCGAAAATATGTGCGTCTTCGTAAATGGTGCGATCCTGTATAACGGTTTCGGTTCCACGATGAATATCCAGTATCTGGTTGATACGGCTGTTCAGGAAATAGATTTGAAGGTTGAAGCTCCACCTGGGCATATCCTCATAGAAATCATTCAGGTAGGGATTATGGTCCACATCTTCAAACTGTGGAATCCATTTATAGTGTTTGCTCAGCATTTCGGTGAGGGTGGTCTTACCAGCACCGATATTCCCGGCAACCGCAATATGCTTAGGTTTTTTTCCTTTGGCCATGATAATTATCCTGTTGTTAGCAGGTCTTTCAATATAGGGAAATTAATAGTATTTCAGTCCAATCGCTTCTCTAACTTTTTCCATAGTGGCAGCTGCACTTTTCCGGGCTTTTTCGGCCCCCATTTCCATGATCCGGCGAAGGTATTGTTCATCATTCCGGATACTCTCGGTCTTCTCGCGGATCGGCCTGATGAAATTCACCATATCTTCTGCCAGCTGTTTTTTCATGTCGCCATAGCGGATTGCAGCATTGTTGTAGTCAGATGTAAATTTCTCCACCACATCCGGTGCGCTGACCAGTTTCATGAGCAGGAAAATATTCTCGATATAATCCGGCATGGGTGTATTGGGTTCCGTGGGCCCCGCATCGGTTTTAGCCTTCATTACTTTCTTGCGAATCAGGTCATCTTCATCAGAGAGATAAAGGGTGGCGTATTGGTTCTCACTCTTGCTCATTTTACCAGCTCCATCGAGACTGGGTACTTTTACCAGTTCTTCCCCGAAGTTGAAAGCGAAAGCTTCCGGAAACACTTCTCCGTAGCGGTGATTGAAGCGGTTGCCAAAATTCCGGGTCATTTCCAGGTGCTGTTCCTGGTCTTTTCCTACCGGAACCAGGGAAGCGCGGTGCAAAAGGATATCCGCTGCCATCAGCACCGGGTAGGTCAGCAGACCAGCGTTGATATTATCGGGGTGTAATCTCGCCTTGTCTTTAAATGTGGTGGTTTTTTCCAGTTCTCCCTTGTAGGCCAGCATGTTCAGGATCAGGTATAACTCAGCCGTTTCATATACATGGCTCTGGCAATAGAGCGCTACTTTTTCGGGGTCCAGTCCGCAGGCGATGTTTTCCGCCAGCACCCGGTGAACATTCGATTTCAGTTCTTTGGTATCGGGATGGGTGGTCAGGGTATGAAGGTCCGCCACCATAAAATAGCATTCATATTCCTCCTGCATCCGTACATAATTACGGATGGCGCCGAAATAATTTCCGAGGTGAAGGAAACCGGTGCTCCGGATTCCGCTCATTACTACCGCTTTTTTTCCATTTTCCATAGCGCGGCGAAGATAAGAACCTTATTTTTGTTCATAGCATGGAACTGACAAATGATATGATCGGACAGCTTGCCAACCTGGCCAGGCTGGAATTTGATGAAAAGGACACTGCCCAGATCAGGGATGACCTGGCCCGGATGATTTCTTTTGTGGAGCAACTGCAGGAATTGGACACTGCGGGTGTAGAACCCCTTTTGCATATGACCGAAAACCTGGATGTGTTGCGGGCCGATGAAATTTCAGGTTCCATGGATCGGAAAACCGCGCTCGAAATCGCGCCGGACGCAGATCAGCAATATTTTTATGTGCCTAAAGTGATCAAAAAATAATATGTCGCAACCGATCATCCACCTTGAATCCATTGAAAAGAGCTATTATATGGGCAAACAGGCGATCCCGGTCTTAAAAGGGATTTCGCTAGACATTTTCAAAAACGAATATGTTGCCCTGATGGGACCATCCGGTTCGGGAAAGAGTACGCTGATGAATATCCTTGGATGTCTCGATTCGCCCACTTCGGGAAGGTATATCCTGAACGGGCAGGATGTGAGCACAATGGTAGATGATGAACTGGCGGCAGTCAGGAATAAGGAGATCGGATTCGTTTTCCAGCAGTTCAACCTGTTACCAAGGCTGACGGCTGCCGAAAACGTTGCACTTCCCCTCGTGTATGCCGGACTGCCCAAAAAACAACGCAATGAAATAGCGCTGGACGTGTTGAATAAAGTGGGACTGGCGGACAGGAGCCATCACAAGCCCAATGAAATGAGTGGTGGCCAGTGCCAACGGGTAGCCATTGCCAGGGCCCTTGTCAATAACCCATCCCTCATCCTTGCAGATGAGCCCACCGGTAACCTCGATTCCAAAACTTCAGCGGAAATCATGGACATTTTTGGTAAAATCCAGTCGTCCGGAAATACCGTGGTGCTGGTTACCCATGAAGAGGATATTGCCCACCATGCCCACCGGATTGTAAGGCTGAGGGACGGACTGATTGAAACGGATAAGCGCAATCCCCAGCCTTCCCTGGCCGGGATGCACTAAGAAATAGGCCATTTACGCAACAATGAGTTCAGTTTATTGTTGCATGACCAATTAGTTTCTACCTTATGGCACTTAAGATTTATACAAAAACCGGTGATGCCGGTAAAACCTCACTAATTGGCGGAACAAAAGTTCCCAAAAGCCATATCAGGATTGAGACCTATGGCACAGTGGATGAGCTGAATTCCTATATTGGCTTTTGTAATGACCTGCTTACAGATGAAGCATCGCGCCTGATGATGAGAGAGATTCAGGACCGGTTATTTACCATTGGCTCTTCCCTGGCATGTGATCCTGAGAAAGAAACCCTGATGAAGATACCCGACCTGAAAGAGTCTGATATCACCTTGCTGGAACAGGAAATCGACCGAATGAATGAAGGAATGCCCCAGATGCGATTTTTCATCTTACCAGGAGGGCACCAGGCTGTATCTTCCCTGCATATTGCCCGCTGTGTTTGTCGCCGGGCGGAAAGACATTGTGTTCACCTGCAACAGGAAAATCTTTTTGTAGAACCCCTTGTAATCAAATATCTCAACCGCCTGAGCGACTATATATTCGTACTCAGCCGATATACCGGCCATTTGCTTGGGGTGGAAGAAATTCCGTGGAAGCCGAGAGTTTAACCGGCATTCATATACCTGCAATCATCTTCCCGTCTTTCATATGCAGCACCCTGTCGCTCATTTGGGCGAGCTCTTCGTTGTGCGTAACGATCAGGAAGGTTTGGTTGAATTCACTTCTGAGGCTGAAAAATAAATCGTGGAGGTCGCGGGCATTGGCAGAATCGAGGTTTCCGGTGGGTTCATCGGCAAAGACGATCCGGGGATCATTGATCAGGGCCCTGGCCACAGCCACCCGCTGCTGTTCACCGCCTGACAGTGCCTGGGGCTTGTTATCAATCCGGTGGCCCAATCCCAGGTGCTTCAGCAATTTTTCCGCTCTTTCCTCCACTTCTTTTTTGGGCCTGTCTGCGATCCAGCCCGGGATACAAACATTTTCGAGTGCAGTAAACTCCGGCAATAGATGGTGAAACTGGAAAACAAAACCGATATACCGATTCCTGAATGCGGCAATTTGACGGTCGCTCAAATTGGTTATCATTGTGTTATTCAGGGTGATTTCGCCCTCGTCCGGCTTGTCAAGGGTGCCCAGGATATGCAGCAGGGTGCTCTTTCCAGCGCCGGAGGAACCTACAATACTTACAATTTCTCCGGGTTTAATATCTATGTCAACCCCCTTCAGTACCTGTACGGCACCATATTTCTTATGGATATTTCTAGCCTGCAGCATTCAAGTAAAATTCGCTCTAAGATATTTATACGAAGCAACAATATTAAGCGTTGTATTCCGAAAGGATTTGGAAATTTCGTTTTAACCCCTACATTTGCCGAAAATTTAAAACCACTACAGATGTTCTGGACTCTAGAATTGGCATCCTATCTGGAAGACGCTCCCTGGCCCGCCACCAAAGATGAACTGATCGACTATGCTATCCGCAGTGGTGCCCCCATTGAAGTGGTAGAAAACCTCCAGGAACTGGAAGATGAAGGTGAAATCTATGAGGGGATTGACGACATTTGGCCCGATTACCCTTCTCAGGAAGACTTCTTCTTCAATGAAGATGAATACTAGAATGGTGAATCGTGAAAGGTGAATCGTGAAGGGAGTCCCCCTGAAAATATTAAAAGCTACCATTCTGGTAGCTTTTTTTATATCATTCACTATTCACCATTCACTATTCCACCCCCAGTTTGGTCATCACTTCCATGCTGACTCCCGTTGTTGAATAACCGCCATCGTGGAAGAGATTCTGCATGGTAACCATGCGGGTAAGGTCAGAGAACAGTGTAATGCAATAGTTGGCACAGTCGTCTGCAGTTGCATTTCCGAGCGGTGCAATGGCGTTTGCATAATCGTAGAAATCTCCGAAACCCTTGATTCCGGTGCCAGCCGTGGTTTTGGTGGGTGACTGGGACAGGGTGTTGATACGCACTTTTTTCTGCATCCCATAGTGGTAACCAAAGCTGCGGGCAATGGACTCAAGCATGGCTTTGATATCAGCCATATCGGTATAGAAAGGATAGGTACGCTGTGCCGCCATATAGGTAAGGGCTACAACACTGCCCCACTCGTTCATGGCATCAAGTTTCCAGGCAACACTCAGCATTTTATGCAGCGACATAGCTGATACATCAATGCCTTTCTGGAAATAATCATAGTTCAGTTCGGGATAGGCGATGTTTTTACGGATGTTCACACTCATCCCGATTGAATGCAGGATAAAATCAATTTTACCACCCAGAACTTCCTGGGATTTGGTAAACAGGTGGGTCAGTTCGTCAATATTGGTGGCATCGGCGGGAATGATTTCAGAACCGGTTTTTTCAGCCAGCTTCTTGATTTCACCCATACGCATCGCGATTGGCGCATTGGTCAGCACAAAAGTCGCGCCTTCTTCATGGGCCTTTTCGGCAACCTTCCAGGCAATGGAATTTTCGTCAAGTGCTCCGGTAATGATTCCGCGTTTTCCTTTCAATAAATTATACGCCATATAACAAGTTTGAAGTTAAATTTTTGAAGTTAGAAGTTGGGCAAAACTACTATTTCATTATCATTTCACGTGCATTTTCCATGGCGGCGGCAGTTGGTTTTTCACCACTCAGCATTTGTGCAATAGCAGTAATTCGTTCCTCTCTGTCCAACTCACGTATATTGGTACTGATGGTTTTCCCGGCAGCCTGTTTGAAAACAAACAGGTGACGGTCGGCTTTACCTGCAATTTGTGGTTGGTGCGTAATACAAATCACCTGCCTTGCTGCGGCCAGTTCTTTCATGATCAGCCCAACCTGGCGGCTGGCCTCCCCCGATATACCTGTATCGATCTCATCAAAAATCAGTGTTGGCAGGTCAATTTTTCCTGCCACCAGTGATTTTATACAAAGCATCAGTCTGCTGAGTTCCCCTCCACTGGCAACCTTCCGGAGTGAAGAAAACTGATTGCTTTTATTACCATCAAACAGAAAATCAATGGCATCTGTACCACTAATGGAGGGTTCTGCAGGATCAAGCTGCACTTTCAATCTTGCATTGGGCATTCCCACCCTGGCGAGCAATTCGTTCACCTGCTTTTCCAGCGAGGGCACCTGTTTTTTCCTGGCAGCACTGATAGAATCTGCCAGGCGCAACATATCTGCTTCAGAGGCCTGAAGCTGTTTCTGCAAGGCAAGTATCTGATCATCCAGTTGCTCAATTGCCAACAGTTTCACCGAGAGTTCATCCATAAGAGCCAGTAACTCGCGGGTAGTCTGAACCCCATGCTTTTTCAGCAGGCGATAGCCCGTATTCAACCTTTCGTTTATCTCTTCAATGCGCCCGGCATCGTGACTGATTTTATCAGCCTGGTGCTCTGCTTCTTCAGCAATATCAGCCAGTTCAATATAACAGGCCTGAATCCTCGCAGACAAATCCGCGACAGCAGCCAATGGGTTGACAAATGGCTGAAGCTGCTGGTGCATTTGCTTTAAAACCTGCACCAGGGGTGTTTCCTGGCCTTTCAGGTGTTCATACACATTTGTCAGTGCCGATTTGATTCCTTCCGCACTGTTCAGAAGTTTAAGTTCATCTTCCAGGCCTTCCAGTTCATCGGGCTTAAACGAGGCTTCTTCCAGTTCGTTATACAAAAAGCGATGATAATCCTGTTCACGGTTGCTGTTATCTTTTCGTTCCTGCAATACTGTTAGTTCCCTCCGGGTATCCTGCCACGCGCGGAATGATTTACGGTACCTGGCAAGATTGTGCTCATTACCCGACATGGCGTCAACCACAGTCAGCTGGAAACCCGTATCGGCCAATGACAGCGTATCAAACTGGTGATGAAGGTCCACCAGCCGGCTGGTAAGGGCCTGTAATTGCCCCAGGGTTACCGGGGTATCATTGACGAATGCCCTTGATTTGCCATTTACGGCAATTTCCCTGCGGATCACCAACTCGGCATTGATATCAAGATCATTCTCCTCCAGGAAATGGATCACTCCCGGTTTATTTGATACGAGGAATACACCCTCTACAAAACATTTTTTATCCTTGTTCAGCACCATGCTGCTGTCGGCCCTTTCGCCCAGGATCAGGGAAAGCGCACCCATCAGGATGGATTTACCTGCACCTGTTTCACCTGTAATGATATTGAGCCCCGCGTCAAAGCGGATCACCAGGTCATCGATGATGGCATAATTTTGTATATGCAGTTCCTGCAACATATTCTGATATGAGGGGGCAATTTATGCAATTGGAAAATGCCTTTGGCAGAAGGGGCATAAATTAAGGGAAAAAACGGGGGCAATGGGGCAATGGGTCAATAAAAAAAGCTACCCGGTGGTAGCTTCCTATTACAAAGTCTTTCATCATTCACCATTCACCCATTCACCCATTCACCCATTCACTACTTCACTTCCACTCCGTCGTTCAGGTCGTTGTCAACCAGGATACGGCCGCAGTTCTCGCAAACGATGATCTTCTTACGCTGCTTGATCTCGCTCTGGCGCTGGGGGGGGATCGCATTAAAGCAACCACCGCAGGCATCACGAAGTACAGGAACTACTGCCAAACCGTTGCGGTAATTGCCACGGATCCTGTCATAGGAATGCAGTAAACGGCTATCAACCTTTTCACGTGCATCAGCCGCCATTTTGTTGAAATGTTTTTCCTCAGCTTCAGTAGTTGCGATGATCTTTTCCAGTTCATCCTTTTTATGCTTCAGCACACCTTCCTTGGTGGCGATGGTCTTCTTGGCCTTGTCGAGTCCAACTACTTTGTCGGATATCTCTTCATTGGCATCCTTGATATGCTTTTCAGCCAGCTTAACTTCAAGCTGCTGCATTTCAATTTCCTTGTTGATGGCTTCAAACTCGCGGCTGTTCTTTACATTGGTGCTCTGCTTCTCGTATTTCTTGATCAGCGCTTCTGACTCCTTGATGGCTTCCTTCTTCTGGTTGATGAATTCATTGATGCCATTGATCTCTTCTTCGATACGGGTCTGGCGAGCGTGCAGGCCCTGGATCTCATCTTCCAGATCGCTCACTTCCATCGGCAATTCCCCTTTCAGGATCTGGAATTCGTCGATCTTGGATTCGATCTTCTGCAATGTTACCAGTGAAACCAGTTTTTCTTCAACCGAAAAGTCTTTTACAGTTGCCATATTTGCTTTTGTAATTAGATATAATAATTCACCGGGTTGGTTCGCACCCCCGTTTTGAAGACGGCAAAGGTAGGAAATTTTTCTGCCAAAATATCATATAGCAGGTCTACGGTGTATTGTTCGCTCTCAAAATGCCCAACATCCGCAATAACAAGCCTGTCATTGGCATCAAAAAACTCATGGTACTTCATGTCACCGGTAATATAAATATCAGCTTTCAATTGTAATGCGTTGTTAACCAAGAAACTACCTGCACCACCACAGAAAGCCACCCGCTGGACCGGTTTTCCCGTAAAAGGGGTATGGCGGATAACAGGTACCCTGAAAACATTTTTCAACCGCTCAAGAAATGCGGTTTCGGCAACAGGTTCGGGTAATTCCCCTATTATTCCTGTCCCAACCATATCAAAAGAATTGGTCAGTGAAATCAGGTCATAAGCCACTTCTTCATACGGGTGACTTGACTTAAGGGCAGCAATCATGGCTGGTTCCAGATAAGCGGGGAAGACCATTTCGAGTTTTACTTCCGGCTCCAGGTGTCTTTTCCCGATTTCCCCCACAAAAGGATTGGCATGGTCACCTGCCCTGAAACTCCCCTCTCCTTCTGACTGAAAACTGCATTCACTGTATTGCCCGATTTGGCCGCCACCAGCGGCAAAAAGTGCGCTGCGGACCTGTTCAAGGTGTGCCGGGGGCACAAAAGTGTACAGCTTTCTGAGGGTGTTTTGCCTGGGAGCCATAACCCGGCGGTTCAGCAGGCCAAGTATGTCCGCGATCCTGCCATTCACTCCATCCATGACATTGTCGAGATTGGTATGGATGGCATAAATCGCGATATCGTTTTTTATGGCAGCTATCACAGCTTTTTCAACATAATTCTTTCCATTGATCTTTTTGAGGCCCGAGAACACAATGGGATGATGAGCTACTATAAGGTTGGCACCCCTTGCTTTCGCTTCCAGTACCACTGCTTCGGTTGCATCCAGTGCCACCACAATTCCCGAGCAATGCCAGCCCGGCTCGCCTGTCAGCAGGCCCGCATTATCATATGACTCCTGGTAAACGGGAGGTGCAAAACTTTCCAGCCCGGCAATTATATTACTGATAATCATGAAACAAAGATAACCTGTGGAGATTCAAAATTTACCGCCGGTTCTGATCACAAAGAGGTACTTCCCCTGGTTTTTTAAATAAACCGCCTCACCCCAAGAGGCCAAACCAGCCTGATTTGGGGAATTGGCAGGTGGCCACTGTCAGGTCCTGATATCTTAAATAAGCCAATGGCCTTTAAGCCCGAATCCTTAGATTGCATCAGGAAACTCCGGTTCTATGGATTTAACTGCTACAACTGAAACCTTATATGAAAGATATGTTGCGGAATTGCAGCAGATTGCCGACATACGTTATGCTGTGGCATTGTTGCAATGGGACCAGGAAACATATATGCCGGTATCCGGTGCAGCTGCGAGATCCAGGCAGGTAGCTACATTAAGCGAGATGGCCCACAGCAGGTTCACGTCCTCCACATTTGGTGAACTGCTGGCTGAATTAATGCAGAGACCGGATCTCACCCCTCAGCAATCAGCCAATCTTCACCTAAGCCATTATGATTTTGAACAACAGGCAAGGGTACCCGCATCATTTGTAAGAACCATCAGCGAAACCGTATCAAGGTCTTTCCATGCCTGGATGGATGCCAGGAAGGCCAATGATTTCAATATTTTCGCACCGGTACTGGAAGAACTTGTTACTCTCAAAAAAGAAGAGGCGGATCTGCTGGGATACGACAAACACCCGTACAATGCATTATTAAACCAGTATGAACGCGGCTGTACAACCGAATTACTTGACAACACTTTCGGCACGCTTCAACCACCGCTAAAAGCTTTACTGGATAAGATTGCAGCCTGTCCGCAGGTGGACGACCGGCTCCTGAAACAGTATTTTCCTGAACAGGACCAATGGCAATTCAGTATGGATCTGCTGGAGAAAATGGGTTATGATCTGGATGCAGGCAGGCAGGACAAGGCCGAGCATCCTTTTACCATAAATTTCTCCAGCCAGGATGTAAGGATAACCACCCGCATTGATGAGCAGGACCTGGGAAATATGACCTGGAGTACAATCCATGAACTGGGGCATGCCCTTTATGAACAGGGTCTACCCGCCGGTCAGTACGGATTGCCACTCGGAGAAGCCGCATCGCTGGGAATTCATGAATCCCAAAGCCGGTTCTGGGAAAATAATATTGGCAGAAGCCTGCCCTGGTGCCAGTATTTTTTACCACATCTTCAGAAATATTTTCCTTCCCAGTTAGGGAACAGCAGTCCGGAACATTTTTTCCGGGCCATCAATAAGGTCTATCCGTCGCTGATCAGGACCGAGGCGGACGAACTTACCTATCATTTCCATGTGATCATCCGGTATGAGTTGGAAAAGGCCCTGATCGGGGGTGAACTTTCGGTTAAGGATATACCCGCATTCTGGGGTGAGCGGTACAACCATTACCTGGGCATCAGGGTGCCTGATGACAGAAGGGGTTGCCTCCAGGATGTGCATTGGAGCCATGGAAGTTTTGGCTATTTTCCCACATATAGCCTGGGAAGCCTGTATGCGGCACAATTTTTCGGGCAATTAAAGAAAGAATTCCCGGACATGGATGAAATAACGAGACAGGGAAAGTTCAATATAGCGCTGGAATGGCTGCGGGGAAGAATACACCAGTACGGCAGGCAGTATACCAGCGAGGAATTATGTAAAAACCTGACCGGGGAAGGAATAAACATTGACCATTTCATGCAATATGTGACAGAGAAATATCGTTTTATTTATTCGTTCCAACCGGAGGGGGATGCATTATGAAAAAATTGTTCTGGCTTACCATAACAATCTGTCTGCTGGGATCATGCAAAAAGGCGATTGAGGATAAGAAAGCAGATATTGTACTTGATGCCATGACAAATGGCCAATGGTACGTTTCTTCGTTTATAGAAGGCGGTTCAGACCTGACGACTTCATTTGCACCCTATGTTTTTCAGTTTTACCGGGATGGTAAAGTGAGTGGATTCACCTCCACCAGTGAAGAAAAGGGAACCTGGGCAGGAGACCCTGATGCATTGACCATTCAATCACAGTTTCCGACAGCTTCCGATCCCGTTAAAAAGTTGAACGCACTCTGGAAGATCCTGGATAGTTCATGGGACTATGTGAAAGCGGAAACAACTGTTGATGGTCAAAATAAACAGTTACAACTGAAGAAGAAGTAGGCTCATGCTGAATAGAACATGGTTTAGAATCCAATCCCCCTTTGAAAACAGGTTGCTTTCTGAAAAAACAAAAAACAGCTTGTTGAAAACAAAGTCGCTATTTATAATCCTTTTCCTGTTAATAACAGGTTTTCGTTTGGCTGCCCAGGCGCCTAATGCTGATTTTTCGGCCAGCAAAACAGAGGGTTGTGCCCCACTTTCGGTAAGATTCACTGATCTTTCGACAAATAACCCAACGGAATGGTTTTGGGAATTTGGCACTGACCAATTTTCTACCCTTCAAAACCCGGTCATCACTTTTTCTACTCCCGGCAAATGGAAAGTACGTTTGGTTGTAAAGAACTCTTCCGGAATTAATGAACTGATCAGGGAAGAATATATTACGGTATATCCTTCGGCAAGGGTTAATTTTTCTGCAAGTTCTAACGTTGCCTGCACTCCCGCCACTATCCAGTTTACAGACCTCACCACAGTCAATGGCGGAACTATCACATCCTGGCTTTGGGATTTTGGCGATGGAACCACTTCCACCCAGAAAAACCCCAGGCATGTATTTACCAACATCGGATATTATAATGTTTCCCTGAGGGTAAAAACAGCAAACGGATGTGAAGTTGAAGTTGCCAAAAACCGCTTCATACGGGTCATCGGTGGTGTTACACCCAATTTTGATTTTTCAAGATCCGGCAGTTGTTCGGCACCGATAGATGTAAATTTTATCAACCAGACTACAGGTCCCGGAGACCTGACCTATCGGTGGACACTGGGAAATGGAAATACATCAACGGATAAAAATCCGTCCACTACTTATACCACATTGGGGACCTTCAATGTTAAGCTTGTTGCAACCAGCAGTTACGGTTGCAGGGACAGTATTACCCGGCCTATTACTTTTTCATCAAACAATACCAGCTTTAATGCACCGGACAGTGTATGCCCGGGTAAGGCGATCACCTTTACCAATAATGGCAATCCGGTTCCAACCAATGCCAGCTGGGATTTTGGCGATGGAACGACTTCAAAGGACCTGAATCCTGTAAAATCATTTACAAACCCGGGCACCTATACAGTTACACTTGTAAATAAGTATGCCGAATGTTCAGGCACATTTACCAAGACCATCAAGGTAACCAGCCCTCCGGTGGTAAATTTTACTTCTGCGAATGCTTTAGGGTGTAAAGCTCCCTACGAAGTAAAATTCCAGGACCTGACGGCTAATGCATCAAATTGGTCATGGGATTTTGGAGATGGTGGTACTTCAACTGAAAAAAACCCCTCCCATACATACCAGGCACCGGGAAACTATTCGGTTACACTTACGATTAAAACAACAGACGACTGCCCGGGAAGCATTACAAAAACTTCCATCGTAAAGATCCAGGAGCCTGGTGAATTGTCGATAAACGGATTACCTCAGTCAGGTTGTTCCCCACAGACAATCAATCCTACCGTTTCATACACAAGCATCGATGGGATAGCCAGCTATGAATGGGATTTTGGCATTCCCGGTGCTATCAGCACTTCAGCAACACCTACTTATACTTACAGCGCAGTTGGTAACTATACAGTGAAGTTAAAAGTGACAACCAACACCGGCTGTACAGATACCCTTACATTGGTAAATGCAGTGAATATCGGCACCAAACCTGTTGTTGATTTTACGGTTGACAATGATACGACCTGTGCCGGAACAGAAGTTACTTTCACATCCAATTCAAGTCCGGCCACCAACTGGCAATGGGATTTTGGGGACGGGGGCAGTTCATCTGAGGAAAACCCTAAATACAAATTCCAGGATACTGGCCTCATGACCATTACGTTAACCGTATCCAATAACGGTTGTACTGAACAACTGGTGAAAACTGATTATGTTTATACCATAGCACCTGTTGCATTATTCACCCCGGAATTTGACTGTAACAACCGGCTGAGGGTATCTTTCCTGAATAATTCCATTACCGATCCTACACACGGAGCCACATCTTACCTGTGGGATTTCGGAAATGGCCAGACAGCAACCACTGAGTCACCAACCATAACTTATGCTGCTTATGGAACCTATACCGTAACGCTTACCGCTACGGATGGTGTCTGTAGTTATACAAGGTCCCAAACGCTGAACCTGTTCGAACTGATAAATACTTTCAGTATCAACAAACCGAATATTTGCCGGAATGAAATTTTCACTCTTTCTGCCTCTGGTACCAGTCCGGCGAATATCAGGTCCTATACCTGGCAGATTAACGGAGGTACTCCATTCCAGGGGGGCAGGACCCTCGATACCAGCCTTGCCGTTAACGGAAAATATGATGTTTCCCTTACCATGGAGGACATCAATGGCTGTACAATAACAACTGCCATTCCAGACATCATCAATATTGTCGGATCCGAAGCTGATTTTACCGTAGTGAATAACGGAGGTTGCGCCAACAGCGAGATCAATATTACAGACCAATCAAGTCCGGCAGGCACCATTACCCAATGGACTTTCAATTTTGGTGATGGCACCAATAAGACCTTTAATGCGCCACCGTTCACTCATGTTTATTCTGGTCCTGGTGTTTTTGATATAAAGCTCAGGGCGAGGGACAATTTTGGATGTATTGATACCATAACCCGTGTAGGTATAGCAACCATTACCAGGCCTGTGGCTAATTTTGGTGCAGAAGACACACTTTTTTGTCCCGGTATAGGATTGCAATTCCGTGATTCATCCACAGGGAATAATCTTACCTATGTCTGGGATTTTGGTGATGGTGGCGGTTCCACCCAGCAGGAGCCTGTGCATACCTATAATGGTCCCGATTCGGTTTACACTGTCAAACTGATTGTTAAAGACGCTTTTGGTTGTACTGACTCCCTGGTCAGGACGAATTATATCAGGATTATGTCCCCTGTGGCTGAATTCTCCATGGTGGATTCATCGGCGATCTGTCCGCCACTGGAAACGAGATTTATATCAGGAGCCAGAAATTATGAATCATTGTACTGGGAATTTGGAGATGGGAACACATCCACCCTTCCGAATACCAATTATTTTTACAATACCTATGGTAAGTATACCGTACGGCTTCACACAATCGGATATGGTGGATGTCGAGATACAGCAACAGCAGAAGTGAATGTATACAATCCTTTTTCCGCCTTATTTTTCGAATATTCACCTAACGAGGAATGTAACGAGATTAAAGTGAATTTCACTGTCGTCCCCCCTCCAAACACGAAATTCTACCTGGTATTTGATGACGGCGCAGTGGATTCATCCCAGGCCACCAACATTACCCACCTATATAACCGCCCCAATGTCTACAGGCCCTGGGTAAAACTGGTAGATAGCCTTGAATGCGAAGTAGCCATCGGCAACCGGCCGGTTATAAGGGTAAAAGGGGTATTGCCGCTTTTTGACATGAGCCAAAGAAGATTTTGTGACACTGGTACGGTTGCCATGAAAGACTTTAGTATTGGCAACGACCCTGTAAGTACCCGTCAATGGGATTTTGGGGATGGCTCGCCGGGCAGTACTGATAAGAACCCTTCACACTATTTCAGCATTCCCGGCACTTATATAGTTACCCAACACGTTACAACTGTCACCGGCTGCGAAAACAGCTATTCAGATACTGTAAGGGTTTTCCGTACGCCCCTTCCCGTTATAACCGGTCCGGATGAAATCTGTCTTAATGAATTGATGACGCAGAATGGTTCAACGGTAGTGCCTGACAGTCTGACCATCTGGAACTGGAACTATGGCAACGGGCAGACCTCCACTGAAAAGGATGCTACTATCAGGTATACCAGCGCAGGACAGGCCACCATCCAGCTTACTACCAGCAACCTGATCGGATGCTCCGCTGACACATCGAAACTCGTTGACATATGGCCGTTACCTGTAATTGAAAATGTTCCCGAGGTTATAATCCCTGTTGGATTTGGCACAACATTGCCCGTTACTTACAGTAATAATGTCACAACCTGGGTGTGGACTCCGTCTACGGCGCTTTCCTGTACCGATTGTCCAACACCATTTGCAAATCCAAAGTTCACGACCAACTACCGGGTAGCAGTAACCGATTCCAACGGATGCCGTGCCACCAGTCATATCATTGTAAGGGTGATCTGTGAAAACAGGAATTATTTTGTTCCGAATACATTCAGCCCGAATAATGATGGCCAAAATGATATTTTCTACCCACGTGGAAAGGGAATCGACAGAATACAATCCATGCGGATCTACAACCGCTGGGGTGAACTGGTATTTGAAAGAAAAAACTTCCCCGTCAACTCACAGGTTGACGGCTGGAACGGAATGATAAGGGGAAAGCAGGCCGAATCAGATGCTTATGTGTATATCATTGAAGTGATTTGCGACAATGCCCAGATCATTCCCCTAAAAGGCAATGTAACCCTGATCAGGTAACCATGAAAAAAATCCTTATCCATATAATTATCTGCCTGCCGGTATTGCTTGCTTTTAGGGGCAATGGCTACGCGCAGGACATTCACTTCTCGCAGTTCTATGAAGCGCCCTTGCTGAGGAACCCTTCCCTGGCCGGTATTTTTACCGGTGATATCAGGGCCCAGATTGTTTACCGCGACCAATGGAACAGTTTTACCAACGCATACAGAAGTGGTTCGCTCAATGTGGAATACAAAATGCCCATCGGCCGGGGAGATGATTTCATCACTGCCGGAATGCAGATGTTGTATGACCGGGCAGGTACGGTAGCACTCACTTCAACCCATCTTTACCCCGCATTAAACTATCACAAAGCGCTCAGCAGTGAAAGGAATATGTACCTGTCAGTAGGGTTTATGGGCGGGCTGGCGCAAAAAAGAATTGACCGCTCCAAGGTAACCACAGACAATCAGTATGCAGGAGGGGCCTATAACCCATCGCTTGCAGACGGGGAAACATTTATAAATTCCAATTACAGCAATCTCGATGCAAGTGTCGGAGCAAGTTTTAATACCAGTTTCGGACCAGACCAGAAAAACAACCTGTTCCTCGGCGTGGCTTACCATCACCTCAACAGGCCGAGAAATTCCTTTTACCGTAATGTCAATGCAGCCCTGAATCCCAAGTGGGTATTTTCCGGCGGATTAAAGTTTGAAGTAAACGAACAGGCCTTCTTCAACCTGCAGGCCGATTACTCACAGCAAGGGGCAGCCGGAGAAGTGATCGGAGGCGCCATGTACGGATATAAATTCGGCGACCCCGAAAACCCTGATTATACCGTCCACATGGGGGCTTTTCTTCGCATGAAAGATGCGCTGATCCCTGCCATAAAAATTGATTACAACCCTTTCTCAATAGGCCTTAGCTATGATGTGAATGTATCCCAACTGAAAACGGCCAGCCAGGGAAGAGGTGGTTTTGAACTATCAATTACTTATATTGGTTTCCTGAACAGGTACAATTCCTCCAAGGAAAGAATCTTTTGTCCCCGTTTTTAATCTGTCCCTCAGCAAAACCATTGGTTATTGTCTGAAAAACAAGAATCCCGGTTATAAGCCGGGATTTTTTTATAACCATTTCATCCCATGATTGTTAGTACGAAAAAAACATGCGTATGAAAATAGAAGTGGGACAAAAAGCTCCTGATTTCAGTTTGTTTTCCTCAGATAAAAGCAAGATTACCCTTTCCGAACAAAAAGGGAAAAACGTGGTTTTGTTGTTCTTTCCCCAGGCATTTACCGGGGTGTGTACAACAGAATTGTGTAATGTGCGCGATAATATTGCATTATACAACAATACAAATGCCCAGGTTTTCGGAATCAGTGTGGACTCAATTTTTACACTGGGTAAATTCAGAGAAGACCAGGGACTCAATTTTCCCCTGCTCAGTGATTTCAACAAGGATGCCTCAAAAGCCTACGATTCCCTGATGGAAGACTTTGTATTTGACATGAAAGGGGTTTCAAAACGATCCGCTTTTATCATTGATAAAGAAGGGATTGTGCGATATGCTGAAATCCTGAATAAGGTAACCGACCTCCCCGATTTTGATGCCATCCAAAAAACTCTTGCCGGTTTGAATTAAATGGCGCTCAATCAGAATATTCTGTTAGAATTTTCATGGGGCCCGGAAATTTCCGGGTCCCGTTTTTAATTTTCAGAAAGGGCATTGTAACTTTGAAAAAATTGGAATACCTTGTTGGGTACTCCTTAACCTGAAATGGCCGATGAAAGTATTTTATACTTTATCAATTTTACTGTTTATCTCTTTCCGCGGTCTGGCACAGTCAGCCCCGCAGGAATCTGATATTCCGGTCATCAGGTTTTACCCAAACCCTGCAGTCACCCAGATCACATTTGACTTTGTCAGGTCTGCCGACCGGAATTATACTTTCCAGGTTTATAATTTCCTCGGGAAAAAAGTATTTGAACAAAAAAGTATCAATCCCAGGACAACCATCGACCTCTCCCAGTATTTCCGCGGGATCTATATCTTCCAGTTGCGCGACAAAACCGGAAGGATCGTTCAATCCGGCAGGTTCCAGGTGGCGAAATAATCAAATCACCTGTACAATCAGGAATTTCAGGTAATGTGTATTTTCCAGGCCCCAAAGGATGGGATGGTCACTGGCCTGGGTCTGGTATACAACCTGGCGAAGTGTCCTTTTCGCGTCTTTTGCCGCCATCTGGATTATTTCCAGGAACAGGTCAGGCTGGACGAGGTTGGTGCAGGAAGTAGTCACCAGGAATCCTCCAGGCTTAACCAGCTTCATTCCCCGAAGATTGATTTCCTTGTAACCGGTAATAGCTTTCTGAATATTTTCCCTGCTCTTGGTGAAGGCAGGCGGATCCAGCATAACCACATCATACTGGCGACCCTCTTTTGCCCATAGTTTCAACACATCGAATGCATTGACTTCTGTAAAACGACAGATATCCCCATAACCGTTCAAGGCAGCGTTCTGGTTTGCCTGTTCAACGGCAGAAGCTGAAATATCCAGTCCCAGCACTGATTTGGCACCATAGTGGGCAGCATGGATTTCAAATGTACCTGTATAGGTAAAGGCGCCCAATACATCGGCACCTTTTACAATATGCTGAATAGCCCTGCGGTTATCCTGCTGATCAAGGAAATAACCGGTTTTCTGGCCATTTTCGATATCCACGTTAAATTTCAGGCCGTTTTCATTGATGAGGATGCGGGTATCAAACGGGGCAGAAAGGAATCCTTTCTGCTGCGGAAGGCCTTCCAGTTCGCGCACCGGCACATCATTCCTTTCATAAATTCCTTTGGGTTGGAAGATCTTTTCCAGTGCGCTGACAATGGCGGGTTTCCATTTATCCATACCAAGTGCCAGTGTCTGGAGGACAAAGTAATCATTGAACTTATCGATAATCAGGGCAGGCAGGAAATCAGCTTCACCGAATACCAGGCGGCAGTTTTCCTGGTACCCGATCTTTATCCGGTACTGCCAGGCTGTATTGATGCGATTGTAGAAAAACGCTTCATTAATCTGTTCTGACTTATTACGGGTAAGCAACCTGACCAATATCTGAGATTTGGGATTAGCATATCCCCTGCCGATAAACTTTCCATCATGGGTCAGGAGGTCCACAATATCACCTCCTTCCAGGGGGCCTTCCACTTTTCCCACTTCGTTGGCAAAAACCCAGGGATGCCCGTTTTCAATTCGTCTGCTGATCTTCTTTTTCAGGTAAACTTGCGTCATGCCCGCAAAGGTAGGGCTGAAATCTGCAGCAGAAAGCGACAAATTGTCCAGAATCACCCCTCTGGCAGAAAAATTGAACCCTATAGAAAAATCTGTAAATAAGGCAAACCCCGGCACCAGGCCATAAGGACTCGGTCAAAAATGGCAAAAAGTACTAGGTTTGCTGCCAATTTGTTCGGTCATGGAAGAAAAAGATCAAAAAGTTACAACAGACATTGACATTAATGCAGACAGCGATGTTCCAGGAACCACCCATTTGAACGAGCCTGTAAAGGAATCCAGTGATCTGGAGAAAATGGAACTGGAATTGGCCGACATGAAGGATAAATACCTTCGTCAGCTGGCGGAATTTGACAATTTCAGGAAAAGGACTGCCAAGGAAAGACTGGAACTGATACAGACGGCAGGAAAGGAAGTGATCGGCCAGTTGCTGGAGGTACTGGATGATGCCGATCGCGCCCAGAAGCAAATGGAGAACAGCGATGATGCAAAAGCCCTGAGAGAAGGCGTACAGCTCGTATTCAATAAATTCAGGAACATATTGCAGTCAAAGGGTCTTAAACAAATGGAAAGCATAGGAACAGATTTTGACCCGGACAGGCATGAAGCGATCACTGAAATTCCCGCGCCGGCAGAGAACCTGAAAGGCAAGGTGCTCGATGAGGTGGAGAAAGGATACTTCCTGAATGAGAAGATCATCCGGTTTGCAAAAGTGGTTGTAGGAAAATAAAAAGTAAAGCACCAGAAAAAAGATGTCAGCGAAAAGAGATTACTACGAAATACTGGGGGTGGCAAAGGGCGCTTCTGCCGATGAGATCAAAAAAGCTTATCGTAAAGTGGCCATGCAATATCATCCCGACCGCAACCCGGGCGACAAAGCGGCAGAGGAAAAATTCAAGGAAGCTGCCGAAGCTTATGAGGTATTGAGTGATGCCGACAAAAGGGCCCAATACGACCGTTACGGACATGCCGGAATGGGATCCGGCGGACGCGGAGGATTCGGAGGCGGCGGAAATATGAATATGGATGATATTTTCAGCCAGTTCGGTGACATTTTCGGTGATGATATTTTTGGCTCCTTTTTTGGCGGCCAGGCAGGCGGAAGGGCCCGTGGCGGCCAGAGAATGAGGGGAGTACGCGGAAGTAACCTGCGCGTTAAACTGAAGCTCAGTTTTGAAGAAATTGCAAAAGGAGTAACCAAGAGCATCAAGGTAAAAAAATATGTCAGCTGCAATACCTGTTCAGGTAGCGGAGCCAAGGATAAAGGAAGTGTTCAGACCTGTTCAACCTGCGGTGGCAGCGGCCAGGTACGCAAAGTAACCAATACCTTCCTAGGCCAGATGCAGACGGTAACAACCTGCCCTGCCTGTAATGGAGAAGGCACCACTATTACCGCAAAATGCGGATCATGTAAGGGCGAAGGACGGGTTTATGGTGAAGAAACAGTAACCATTGATATTCCTGCCGGGGTACAGGAAGGAATGCAACTGAATGTAAGCGGAAAAGGAAATGCAGGGGAAAGAGGCGGAATGCCTGGCGACCTGATTGTGCTGATTGAAGAAGAACAACACAAGGAACTGCAAAGAGATGGCCTGAATGTGGCCTTCGACCTGCATATATCCATTCCGGACGCCATTTTCGGCGTTCAATTGGAAGTGCCCACCATTGACGGAAGGGCAAAAATTAAAATCCCGGCCGGAACCCAGAGTGGTAAGATCTTCCGTTTAAAGGGTAAGGGTTTCCCTGCAGTAAACAGTTACGAAAAAGGCGACCAGCTCATTCACGTGAATGTATGGACGCCGCAGCACCTGACAGGTGAAGAAAAAACGATGATGGAAAAACTTCAGCATTCGGGCAACTTCAAACCTAATCCCGATAAGAATGAAAGAAGTTTCTTCGATAAAGTCAGGGAGATATTCTCCTGAAAATAAAAAGCCGCAAATTTAACATCTGCGGCTTTTTTTATTATATTTCTAATCGGAAATATCACCTGTTCATACAATAAACATGGTTAACATGACAGAATCAGGCTTCCTGAAACTGAAAGAAAACATTATTCAACGCCTCACTGCAGGCCTGGATAAACAGTTAACCTACCACAACCTTGCACATACCCTTGATGTACTGGAACAGGCAGAAAGAATTGCTCATGAAGAAAATCTGACCGATCCCAGGTCTTTATTACTGATCAGGATCGCTGCTTTATACCACGACACCGGTTTCCTTGATACTTATCGTGGGCATGAGGCAAGGTCCTGCGAGATCATGCTTGAAGACCTTGAAAAACATTCATTCAGTGCCGCAGACCTGGATGCAATACAGGGAATGATCATGGCCACCAGGATTCCGCAGAGTCCGGCAAATTTAATGGAGGAAGTGATCTGCGATGCCGACCTTGATTACCTGGGGAGGGATGACTTTCCTCCCATCAGCAACAACCTGATGAGGGAATTTCTGGTATATGGCATCATTAAAAAAGAAACTGAATGGGATCCATTGCAGGTCGGTTTCTTTGAGAAGCACCAGTATTTCACGAAAAGTTCACGAACATTAAGGCAACCCAGGAAATTGGAATACCTTAATTTGCTGAGAGATAAAGTAATCGAAATGAACTCCTCTATAACCCCTGGCCGGAAATGAACTCCATCCGTTTTTGGTTGAATCTTCTAAACGTTCACCGCAGTGAATGGCCAATCGTGAAAAAATTATTCTGGCTGCAGTTTTTCCAGGGAGCCGGAATTTCATTCTTCTTTACAGCTGAATTTGCCAGATTCCTGGAGAAGTTCCCTATTCATGAACTTCCCTGGGTGATGGTATTCTCATCAGGTTTGCTATGGCTGGCAGGATTTGCCTATACCGTACTGGAACACCGCATCTCCTTTAAAAAATTCAATGAAGGCATAATCCTGTTAATGGCGGGCAGCATGTTGCTGGTCAGGGTCGGGAGCAATATTTTTACCGGCGATTGGTTCTATTTTTTCAGCCTTTCATGGTTTTATGTATTGTACCTGCTCAACAACCTTGAATTCTGGGGCATCGCAGCCAGGATTTTCGATATCAGGCAAAGCAAAAGGTTATTCGGGGTCATCAGTGCAGGGGATATTCCTGCCAAATTCATCGGCTACACACTGGCACTCGTTTTTGTTCCATATACCGGAACCCTGAATTTGCTTTTGCTCGGGGTAATCAGTATGGTTATTTCCGTACCGCTTTTCAGAAGTATAGCCAAAGCGGAGAAACAGCATTTCACAGATCCACATGCGACTCATGCGGTTCATGTTTCCAATCATCCTATCCGCAGCCTCTATAATACGTTTTCATCAAATATCATTGTCCGCAGGATCGCAGTTATTTCCCTGCTCGCATCAGCCTGTATCTTATTGGTCAACTATGGCTTTTATGCAAAAGTCAAAGAAGCTTACCATGATGATGTTTCCCTTGCCCGTTTCATTGCCATGTTTATGGCCGGCCTGAGGATTGCGGCACTTATCACCAAAACCATATTCACCGGCCGGCTCACCACATCTCTTGGTGTTCAGCCATCGCTGTTCATCACCCCGATTGTATTACTCCTGCTCGTTGTTCTTACACTTGTTCAAAACAGTATGAATCCGGATGAAAAGATGCTGTTTTATTTTTTCGGAGCATCCTCCATTGCAATAGATGTACTCAGAGCAGCCATCAATTCTCCGGTATTGCTGACCGTTATGCAACCGCTTCCCACCCAGGAAAGGCTTCGGGCACATAATATAGTGAAAGGCATTATGGATCCCTTTGCCACCCTGTTTTGCGGCATCCTGCTTATTATCCTGTTCAGGATCCAGCAGGAAATCAATTTATTGACCATCAGCTACACACTGATCATATTGGCAGTTGGGTGGATCATAGGGATCATTTTTGTAAACAAGGAATACCTGAACATGCTGGTGTCCACCATTTCCAGCAGGTATTTCAGCCAGGAAGAGTTTTCGCTGAATGACAACCTGACTCTTGAAAAAATCAAGGAAAAAATCCAGCTTGGAACGGACCAGGAAGTATTAAGTATTTTGAATATGGTGGGAAGCAAGCAAAACCCTTTATCAACGGACCTGCTGCGCCATTTCATAGCCCACAAATCGGATGCAATCAGGTTGGAAGCCATCCGGCTCATCAGCCAAAAAAACATCAGGCAATTAAAAGAACCACTGGAGGCACTGCTGGATAAATCACAAAATAAAATGATCACAAGGGAAGCTATTGCAGCCCTTTGCAAATTGTCGGAAAGCCCGGCATTGGTTTCAGGATACAAGAGCCACCCTGACAAAGAAATCAGGAATGCTGCTTTATGCGGAATGTTATCTAACCCCCATGAAAGCATAAAAAAAATAGCCGAAGACGAGCTGGGAAATTTGCTTTCATCTGAACATATCCAGGATAAGGAAACCGGACTGGATATTCTGCAGGAGGTTCGGAATGAATACGATCATCCTTTACATGCAACAATCATCCGGGGCGAATTGATCCCATCGCTTTCACGAAAAGCCATTGATGCCATCGGGAAAGCTGCCACGAATGATTCCCTCCTGGCACTCCTGTCACATCTGCCAAAACATGAAAAACCCATCATTTCAGCATTACTGCGTGCGGGATCGAATTCCGTTCCGCATATTGAGCAATACCTGTATCAGCATCACCCATCACCGGCACTTGCCTCACAAATGATCCTGCTTCTCGGAAAAATCGGCGGTAATGAATCCAGGATGGTGCTTGAAAGGCTGGTCAAAACCCAGCCGGTAAGCCTTCCTGCCACCATCAAAGCTCTGTACAGAAGCAAATTTAAAGCGCCCCCTGCCACCCGTGCCATTCTGGAAGACCTGTCCAGGGCATATTTACGGTACGGGGTTGAGATGCTCTACATGCAGATGGCGCTGAAGGAAAAAGGACAGGCAGCGGAGTTGTTATATAATGCGGTGCAAATAGAACTGGCAGAAATCAGAGAATTACTACTCTGTCTTTTCGGCTGTTTGTACGACAGGGAAAAAATAAGGAAATCCAGGAACGGCCTTCTTGCCAATCAACGGGATACAATTGCCAATGCCATGGAAATCATTGAAGTAACTGTACGGAAAGACCTAAGTAAATATTTCAATATACTTTTTGAAGATTCCGGAATTGAAGAACGGTGCCATGCGCTCAGATCCCTTTTCCAGGAAAAAGAATACAATGCCCTTGATGACATAATGAAGCGTATATTGTCTGAAAGACCGATTCTTTACCAGGACTGGACCAAAGCATGTTCATTGTATGTATCACGCAAATACAGGGTAGCGATGGATGATGTTTATTTCAGAAAGTATATTCATTCAGAAAACCAGTTATTGCAGGAAACAGCCCGTTATGCGATGGCTTAAAATAATAGTATGCAACATCAATCATCTGACAGGTTGTTATTGATCGAAAAAGTGTTGATTTTGAAATCCTTGTCAATATTCAGTGAAACCCCGGAAAATATCCTGGCGGATCTTGCCCCGCTGATGCAGGAGGAAGAATATGAGCAGGATTCACTTGTTTTCCCGGAAGGCGAAATTGGCGATTGCATGTATATCATTCATCAGGGAAAAGTAAGGATCCATAAAAATAATACCATTCTGGCTGTGCTGGGGGAAAAGGAAGTTTTCGGTGAATTGTCACTCCTGGATGCGGAAACCCGCTCGGCAAGCGCTACCTGTGCAACAGACTGCACCCTGTTCAGAATTGACCAGGAACCATTTTACGAACTTATCGACTCGAGGCCGGAAATAGCCAGGGGGTTCATTAAAATCCTTTGCCAGCGGCTAAGGGCACAAAACGAAAAGTCAGTTCAATCAAACAATTAAAAGGATAATGGGTATTTTTCCCAGTTGCTGGTAAAAAATTAATTGTTTATCTTTCCCTAATCATTCCCTTCCATCCTCCCCTGAAAACCTTTCCTTAAATCCACCTATCCTAGTTACAGACGTACCACCAGGAACCATCATTTTTATTACCTATTGAAATGTCTGGCATTCAGTATTTAATCTGACTGCCTGGTGTTATTAAACTTTTGACTATGAAATTAAAAGGTACGTCGCATTTCTGTTTCTTTAAGATTCAGAGCCTAATCTTCCTGTTATTATTTGGAACTGTTGTATGGGGTCAGACCAACCTGAAAGATTACGTGCTTTTCAGCGGAGCAACCAGCTGTACAGGTTGTGGTATCGATATCGGATCCGCCGCAAAAATCTGGAGCGGTCAGACAGGAGGTTACGGCCTTATCAGGACGACCGGATCGGCCACTATCAATGGTAATATCCATGCCGGCGGAAGGATTGATCTCACCAACAGCAATGCCATTACTGGTAATATTTCTGCTCAAAACTTCGAAAACCTAACCGGTAACATTATCAGCATTGGTTCCAATGCCCAGATTATTGGCAACATAGATGGCAATGGCAATATTTCTGTGGGTGGCGGCTCTGTAAATGGAAGAATAACGCACCCTGCAGGAACCACCTATTCCGGACCGGCACCCTCTTTAGGAGAAATATTAGGTACTCCCGTACTTCCTGTATTACCCAGCCTGCCGGTTCCATTACAAATGCCTGCAGCAGGTAATGAAGATATTACTACAACGCGATCTATTATCCCTAAGGCCTATAACAAAATAGTACTGAACGGTAATAAGATCATTACATTCGATGGGCCGGGTACCTATATTTTCAGCAGTATCGCCAATACCGGGAATTTCAACAAATTCGTATTTGATTTCAAAGGTTCCGAAACCGGGGTCTTCAGGCTGCTGATACATGGTGACGTGGACCTCTCCAAGTTACTGGTTGAAATTGTGAATGGCGGATCAGGATCCAGGATATATGCAGAAGCCCATGGTACAGGATCCACCGCCAGAGACCGGGCAACAGCCTGGTCGCAATCCAATGGCAGTACCGGTGGGAAAGTGTCGGAATGGTTCGGCACCATTTATGTTCCCTATGGTAATGTGCAGATCGGATCCGGCTCCAGTGTTTCCAAACTCTCCGGTGCCATCTGGTCTGGAAAAAAAATTACAATTGGCAGCAGTGTGGACCTCTACCATTTGCCCCTGGAAGCCTGTCTGGATGCACCAATGGCAAACGCCGGAAGAAATACGACATTGTCCTGCGGCAATAATCCCACTGCATTACTCTCCGGCTCCACCAATATCAGTAATGGTCTATATGCCTGGACCAACAGCAGCGGAACCGTGATCTCCAATGCACTAACGACTTCTGTAACTGCAACCGGCGAATATACTTTCAAAGTAACTGATCCTATAAGCAGGTGCAGCAGCAGCGACCTGGTAACTGTTGAAGACAATTCCCTTGTCTGCCCGCTTTACCAGCCACCGGCACAGGGAAAAGTCACCACTCTCATTGGAGCAGAACTGGAATCACTTGCCGACAATTCCACTTTGGATAACCAGACAGAAAAAATATTCCTTATCCAGAATGGGGCGGTCTACATTGAAATCATCGTGTACGAAGGGAAAAAGAACCAGGTCTTGAACCTGCTGACAGGTACCGGAAATCAATATGACCTGCAGGATATCATCCCCAATGGCCTGAATAATCTGATCATCACCGGCAGGATCCCCATTGGGAACCTGAAAAAACTGAACACATTTAATGAAGACAATAATGATCTGCTGATCAATTTCTGTCGTCCTGTATATCCACCTATTGCCGGATTCGGTCAGACTACAAGCCAGGGAGACAGTGCCATTGCCACCAACAAGGTAAGGGAAGCTTATACACTTACCGGGGCAGGTCTGAAGATTGGTGTTTTATCAGACAGCTACAATACTTTGGGAGCAGCCACAACAGACGTGCAGAACGGCGATTTACCCGGCACGGCAAACGGCAATTTCCCGACACCGGTTCAGGTGCTGAAAGAATACCCTTACGGGCCAAGAAGCGATGAAGGACGGGCAATGCTACAGATCATTCACGATGTGGCGCCAGGTGCCGCATTGGCCTTCAGAACGGGGTTTGTAAGTCCGGGTGATTTTGCCCAGGGCATTCTTGACCTGAAAAATGATGCCGGGTGCGATATAATGGTGGATGATATTACGTTTATAACCGAGCCATTCTTCAAGGATGGTAAAGTAGCGCAGGCTGTGGACCAGGTTACTGCACAGGGTGTCAGTTATTTCTCCGCAGCAGGCAATTACGGCAACAAATCCTACCAGCGGGAATTCAGGCCTGTGGCAGCACCTTCCGGCATAACCGGGCAGGCACATGATTTCAGTGGTGCCGGGGATATGTTCCAGCGTATCAAACTGGTACCGGGAACCTATACCATAGTGTTGCAATGGCAGGACGATGTGTATTCCATTGGCCCTGAAGCACAGGGAACCCAGCACGATTTTGATATCTATCTGACCAACGACAATGGCGTTACATTGTTTGGCTTCAACCGCAATAACCTGGGCGGAGACCCAATAGAAGTCGTGCCATTTTATACCAATACTACCACCTACACCAATATCCTGATTGTGAAGGCAGGAAGTTCTCCAAATGCCTCAGCAGCTCCGATCAACCTGAAATACATCATTTTCAGGGGCGAAGCTACTATTGAAGAATACAATGAAGGCAATGCAACGATCGTTGGACAGTCAAATGCAGCAGGAGCAATGGCAGTGGGTGCCGTACGTTACACCAAGCCAGACAATCCAGGTATAAGCGGCGCTATCAATACTGAAATTTTCTCCTCAGAAGGTGGTACGCCGGTGAATGGAACTATCCGGCAGAAACCTGAATTCAGCGCCATTAACGGCGTGAATACAACCGTTAACCTGGGTACAAATAATTTTGACGGTGATCAATTCATCAATTTCTTCGGAACCTCTGCAGCCGCGCCGCATGCCGCCGCCGCTGCCGCCCTCGTGCAGGAAGCCAGGAAGAAATATTACAACAATGTTCCATTGTCTCCGGCCGAAATGAGAAGCCTGTTAATGAGTACGTCCCTGGATATTGATGCAGGTGGTACTGATTACACTTCAGGTGCCGGCCTGATCCAGCCATTACGGGCCATTGGCACTTTTGCCGCTCCTGTTCCGGTTATCAACAACCTTGACTATCCAACAGGTGACACTGATCCGAAACCAGGACAGGATGGCTTTACAGCTACCATCAACGGAGCATATTTCAACCCTGCCACCCAGGTGTATTTCAGGGAAACACCCCTGCCCGCATCTTCCTACAATTTTGTCAATAGCAATACTATCCAGGTAACGCTTGGCGCATTCAATGACAACCAGACTCTCCAGGCATACAACCCTCCTATTCTTGAGGGTGGTACAGATGGCGGTCTCTCCAATGCAATAAATATTTTAGGGGCCGTAAGGAAGAAGATCACTGTACAAATTAATAACCAGGTTAAAAAATTTGGTGAGCCTGTGCTGGTTGAATCCTTTAGTGCGGATATAAAAATAGACGGGGTAAATATCAGCGACCTGAATATTACTGCCGCAGAACTTGGGCTGAACAATCTTGTTTTCACCACCAATGCAACCCAGTTCTCCCCCATCAATGCTCCGTATTATATAAGGGCAAGGATGCAGCCGCTGGATATGAACGATCCGAATGATGTTGCCCTCAGCGAAACCTACCAGTATCCTGCAACAACGGAAGATGGAACATTTATATCGCCTGAAACACCCGATGGTACACTGAGGGTTCAAAAACTACCGGTCACCATTACCGTTGATTCTAAAAGCCTGGTATATGGGCAGAAGATAGCCGATTTCGGGTATACTTATCAGTTAGTACCGGGCACCCATAATATTCCTGAGAACCAACAACAGGATGTCCTTAATGCCCTCAAGGCAAGTCATGAAACATACCTGGTGAATGATGCCAGCGCACTGGTAGAGGGTAATTTGCTGACGCCGGACCAGTTGGCCAACCTGGATGACCTGGGATTCCTTGTTAGTCTCAGGGGAATCGTTAGCCTCAGGGGAATCGTTAGCCTGAGGGGAATTGTTAGTGGCCAGCCGGTATATGATACCACCCAGGTTCTTGACCTGGCGCCTGGTTCCATCACGCAATATCTCGGCGGGAATGAGATCATAGAAATGGAATCCGCTGAAGGTATTTCCAACCTCAGAGGTATCGTGAGTCTTCGCGGTATCGTGAGTCTTCGCGGTATCGTAAGTCTCCGCGGCATTGTCAGCACGCTTACCAATTCATCCCCCATTGTGTCAAGCGAAGGCTCAGGAGGTTCCAACAAAGCGAATGTAGCTGTCATTGTGGATGAGTCCGACGTAGAACAGGCAGAACAGGGAATTTCAGAATACAGGTCAATTGCCCTGATTACCGGTATTATGGCGGGTGAGCACCGGATCATTCCGGCTGCGCTGCTTTCCGAAGACTATGAAGTCACCTATGTACCGGGAGTTTTGACTGTCAGCAAAGCCCCGCTTACCATCGGTGTGTCTGACAAGACATATTCTTACGGTACAACTGATAACAATTACGACACGACAGTTCAGTGGCTGCAGTTTGAGGACAGGCTGGAAAACGTGCTGACCGGTGAAATTGGTTTTGCCGTATTGGACAATAATGACCAGCCTGTTACCGGTATTGTACCTGGTGGCACATTCAAGGTAGTTCCGACAGGAATCAGTCTTATCAATCCTTCCAACTACACCCTGAACATTGACCCGGGCACACTGGTTGTAACACCATTGACAGTGCATGTCGACCCCGACAGCATTGTGATCAATGAAGGCGGAGCGGTTCCGGTTTATACTTACCAGTTCAGGGGATTGAATGCGACAGACTTACAAAACCTGAATAACCTGATCAGCACTCCACCGGTATTTGGTAGTGCTTACACGGATGGCGGTACACCTGGCATTTATAAGATAACCCTGCAGACACCAATGGTACTCACTGCACCGGGAAGCTTTACCATTTCCTACGGGGAAGATTCACTATTTGTAAACCCGGCCAGGAATAATACCAAAAAGGTTAAACCGATACTGCAATGTGTGGAAGTATTAAGGACACCGGTGAATGGATATGGATTCAAAGCAAAATTCGCATACGAAAATGCCAATGCTTTCCCGATCTATGTACCAATTGGAGCGGAAAACACTATTATAGCTGCACCAGGGGCCTATTCAGGAACACAACCAGAACTTTTCCTGCCAGGCGGAGGTCAGTTTGAAATCCTGTTTAACGGCACCAAACTTACCTGGGTGGTAATGAGTTTTGAAGTGAACCAGAAAGCTTCTGCAACAAGTGAAGCCAGCTCAACTTCATCCAAGTGTACCGGGAAAGGAAAGAGCGAGATCAATGGCGAACTGATGGCTGCACCAATAGAAGATATCAGCATTGGCCGAGACAGGATATACCCGAACCCGGTTTCACAACAGGTGATTCTGGAACTTGATACGGATGAAACAATTACTGCAAAACAATTGAACATTATTCATATGAGCGGACAAACCCGCAATGTGCCATCTGTTAACAGTATTGGTAAACACAAATGGCAATTGAATGTCGGGCATCTGCCTGCCGGACAGTATCTCATAAAAGTTCAGTTAAGATCCGGGCAGAGAATATTCAGACTCACTAAACTTTAACGCTACACATACTCTTTGAACCTTTTATCCATTATGATTAAACGAAACAAAAATGACATAAAGAATCTGCTTATAATTTTGCTGCTGCCCCTCTTGCTGAATACTAATTCAGCAAGAGGGCAGCAGCCTTTTGCTGACAGCCTGAAGAGCATTGCCCTGGGTCAGAAAGAGGATTCCAGTAAGGTCAACACCTATCTGGACATTAGCAAGGACCTGATGCAAACCTCGCTGGATTCGGCTTTTCTGTATGCTGCAAAAGCGACATCGCTGTCAGGTACAACAGGCTATAAAAGTGGGCAGGCGCTGGCGGTAAAAACAATGGGCAATATCCGGTACATGCAGGGCAATTATGTG
Organism: Flavihumibacter stibioxidans; assembly: GCF_014332695.1. GTDB lineage: Bacteria > Bacteroidota > Bacteroidia > Chitinophagales > Chitinophagaceae > Flavihumibacter > Flavihumibacter stibioxidans. The sequence goes on from NZ_MBUA01000001.1 coordinate 1,198,888, forward strand.
GAAGCTGTGGATTACTGGGAGAGTTCTCTAAAACTATACGATAACATCGGTGATAAAACAGGCGTTTCAACCATCCTAAGTAATATAGGAGTGATCTATTATAACCAGGGAGACAAAGTAAAAGCCCTGGACTACTACCTGCGTTCACTTAAAGTTGCCGAAGAAAATAAAATCAAACTCAGGGAAGCCATTGCATTGAATAACCTGGGGACAGTATATCATGATAATCCCGAAACCCATGATAAAGCACTGGATTATTTTCTTAAGGCATTGCCGATGATGGAAGAACTGGGTGATAAAGACGCTTATGGCACTGCCGCAACCAACCTGGGGGAAATCTATGCGGCAAAAAATGACGAACAGACTGCTTTATTTTATTTCAACAAGGCCCTTAATGCCTTCCAGGACAGCATCAGCCTGTCATATACCCTGAATAATATTGGTAACCTGTATTCAAAAAAGCAAGAACTCTCAACGGCCATTCGGTATCATTTACAGGCCTATAATATAACCCGGAAGATGGATGCCAAACTGGAGATGGCGGAGTCACTGCTGGGACTTGCGAATACATACAGGATGCAGGAACATTTCAAAACCGCCATCGCCACCTATTTGCAGGCGGAAGCCTATGCAAAGGAAACAGGCGCTTTCAACCTGCTGGAAAAAGCATATAACGGGCTGGCAATTTCCTTTGAAAAAAGGAAAGACTTTTCAAACGCATTGAAATACCAGGGGTTATATGCCAGCATAAAAGATTCATTATACAATACGGATGCGGATAAAAAATTATCCAGGCTCATCTTCAATTTTGAAATTGAGAAAAAACAGAGCCAGATAGATCTGCTGACAAAAGACAAAGAATACAAGGAACTGGAAATCAGCAGGCAGAAATATGCAAAAAATGCTTCCCTTATCGGTCTTGCTTTAATCATAGCGATTGCCACCATGATTTACCGAAACTACAGGATGAAAGCAAAGACCAATGAAATACTGGACCGTAAGAATGCGGAAATTGAACGTCTCCTGCTGAACATTTTGCCGGCTGAAGTGGCTAATGAATTAAAGGAAGAAGGAGTAGCTACGCCAAGATACTTTGAACAGGCATCTGTTCTGTTTACAGATTTCAAGAGCTTCACAAAAATGGCTGATGTGTTATCGCCGCAGGAATTGCTGGCCGAATTGAATGAGTGTTTTGTGGCTTTTGATGATATAATTGAAAAATATCATCTGGAAAAAATTAAAACCATCGGAGATTCCTATATGTGTGCCGGCGGTATCCCTTCGCCGGATCCGAACCATCTGTTAAATATGGTAAAAGCAGCATTCGACATCCTTAGTTATCTGAATAAATGGAATGAAAAAAGGTTGAATGCCGGCATGGAACCATGGTTACTGCGCATTGGCATACATACCGGGCCTGTGGTAGCCGGGGTGGTAGGAAAGAAAAAGTATGCTTATGATATCTGGGGAAGCACCGTTAACATCGCCAGCAGGATGGAAAGCAACGGTGAACCTGGCCAGGTAAATGTGTCAGAAAAAGTTTTCGAACTCATAAAGGATCATTATTCCTGCAGGTACAGGGGAAAAATATTTGCGAAAAACATTGGAGAGATCGACATGTATTTTGTTGAAAATCCGGAAACCAAAGTGCAGGAACTGAGCCTATCGCATGCTGCTGCTTCTTAAACGGGAAGGTTTTCCTTTATAATAAATCTTTTTTGCCTTTTCCAGTAAAGTAAGGAATTCGGCCTGGAGGTAATCATCTGGTTTTATTACCGGATGAACAATTGTATAAACCTTTTGCCAGCTGCAATTCTTTGTAAATCTGGATTCCTTTAGCAGGGAACCAAACAATGCAACCCCCGATGCAAACTGGTAGGTGGGTGGTAAGCTGGTAAACTGCTCAGGCGTTACTGTAATCTTTTCTATCAACTTGCGGGAGATGGAATCCCCCGGTAGTTTATAACTAACCTCCACATCTCCTATGGCTAAGGATGATGTATGGGTGGTATCTTTCAACTCGAGTTCAAAAATTGCCATCAGCGTATGCCCTGAACCGACTTCCCCGCCTTCCAGTATGCTGGATGTATCAGAGATGGCAGCATATTTATTGTCGAACCCAATCAGGCGGTAAGATTTCAATGCTTCAGGGCGGAAATGAACGTGCATTAAAGCATCGTCCGCAACAGAATACATGGTTTGGGTGAGTTCTTTTACCAGTACTTTTTCCGCCTCTTTCTCATCATCGATGTAGGAAAAATTGCCATTCCCTTTTTTTGCCAGTACTTCCAGTTTCGAATCTTTGTAATTCCCCATCCCCACACCCAGGCAGGTCAGGTAGATGCCCTTTTGCCTTTGCTGTATGATCAGCCTCTCGAGGTCTTCTTCACTGGTTTGACCAACGTTAAAATCTCCGTCCGTGGCCAAAATTACACGGTTGTTTCCATTGGGAATAAACTGGCTCTGCGCCAGCCGGTAAGCGGAAAGGATGCCTGATTCCCCGGCAGTGGAGCCACCCGGGTAAAGTTCCTCAATTGATTTATGAATTTTTTCCTTTTCTGCACCAGAGGTTGGTGTCATCCACACCCCAACCGTTCCACCATAAACCACAATCGAAACTGTGTCAATTGCCCTCAGGTTATTAACCATCAGCTTAAAGGCTGATTTCAGCAATGGCAGCCTGTTGGGCATGTCCATGGAACCTGAAACATCTATAAGGAAAACAAGATTACTGGGAGGGATCGACTCAAGGTCAAGTTTTTTGGCACTTGCCTTGATAAAAAAAAGCTGGTTTCCCGGCTTCCAGGGACAATCCGAGAGTTTTGTTTCAATCCTGAAAACATCCCCATTGTCCGGGGCCCGGTGTTCAAGGTTAAAATAATTCAGCATTTCCTCAATGCGCACGGCATCCGGCGGAACAGCCGTGCCCATGTTCAGGAAACGGCGGATATTGCTGTAGGAGGCTTTGTCGGTATTGATGGCAAAATCGGTGAAAGGAAAACGGCTGGCATCCATGAAATCATTTTCCCGGAGGCTGCTATAGGTTTCTCCGCCAAAGGAGTATTTCACCTTTTCCTCAAACTGAAGGTCGCGGGTTACGGACATCAGTCTCTTCTCTTTGCTTGCTGCCTTTTTTACCAGCATCTTCATCACATAATTATTCTCCCTGCGGCTATCAAGCGGCACGGTACGAGGCTGGTATCCATCCAGTTGAAGCGTGATGGAATCCCTGATATTAGGTGAGGTTATTCCAAAGCCACCATATGTACCCGAATAATACAGGTACCCGGTGGAATGCAAAGTCATCTTTACATTCGCCAGAGGTTTGTGTGTTTCGTCTTTGATTTCTCCGCGGAAATAATATTGTGCGCTGACAGGTATGCAGGCCAATACCAGTAGTAATATGGCAATTACAGTTTTCAGGACGGGGGTGTTTCGTTGCAGAAAGGTACATCAATATCTTCTGACTGTCAAGCAACCTGATTAAAATCAGCTTGTCCTATTCACCCTTCAGATGGTATATCTCGGGAATATTGCGGCCAAGGCCATCAAAATCAAGTCCATAGCCCAAAACAAACTTATTCGGTATGGAAAAACCAAGGTACCTGATATGCACTGGATATTCCGTTGCTTCCGGTTTATGCAGCAGGACGGCCAGTTCCAGGGAGGCCGGTTGCTGGTGATTTAACTGCGGCAGGAACTCTTTGAGTGTCTTGCCGGTATCAACAATATCTTCCAGTATGATAACATGACGTTCATGGATGTCGGTATCCAGGCCAATGGCAGTTACCACCTGCCCGGTTGACTTGGTACCCTTGTAGGAAGCAAGCTTAATGAAACAAATCTCAGCTTCAATATTGATCGCCTTAAAAAGATCGGATGCGAACATGAAAGAGCCATTCAGGATCGCAATGAACAAGGGCCTTTTGCCGGCATAATCGTGGTTGATCTCTGCTGCCAGCCGCTGTATTTGTCCGTTGATTTCCTCAGCAGTTAAGTATGGCTCAAACTCCCTGTCTCTGACCTTGATGATTGACATATCAGTTGGTATAAATAATTAATTCCTGCCCGGTTCTTAAATCTGCGCCATTCAGCTTATTCCATTCGATTAGCTGATGGAGGCTTACACCATACCTGCGACTGATTCCGTAAAGGGTTTCCTTGTTACGGACGATGTGGGTGGTAAAAACAGCCTGGGTGCCGGAAACCGTGGTGGCGGTTATTACTGAACCGGCAAGGACCGGTCTCGACGGGGATTTTTCCCTGAGGAACAATCTTTCCCCGGCGGCAGGTTCCATTCCTGCTGACAAATGGTTCAGTTCAAGCAGGCTCTCATACCTGATACCCTGTGCCTGGGCAATACCGTAAAGAGTTTCACCTGCTTTTACATAATGAAACAACTCAGTCCCCGTTTTTCTTTTGCGATGGAGAAAAACGAGCTGGTCCTCTACCAGGATATCACCTTCATCGGGAGTCATGTCATTGAACTCCAGCAGACGGGAAAGGCTGATCTGGTATTGATTGGCCAAGGCCAGTAAGGAAGTGCCTGCCTTTACAAAAACGACTTTTGTGTCATTGATTTCAAATGTTCCCTGTGGATATACGATTGGCGGTGTAGCGTCAACCGGCACTGTTTCTGCTGGTGGCCTGATACCCGTCAGCAGGTCGGAAGTGGGGGGCAATTTTCCCATTGCAATCAGGCTGTATTGCTGCAGGTCATAAGTCTCAATCAGCTTGATCAATAGTTGGGAATATTTGATATTGGTTGCGTAGCCGGCTTTTTTCAGTCCATAGGCCCATGCTTTATAATCGGTTGGATCAAGCCGGAATAAAAAGCCATAACGCTGGTTTGAGCGCAGGAAATTGGAATGGTCGCGGTAGGATTCATCCGGTGCCAGATAACTCCTGAAACATTCTCCCCTGGCATCATCATCATGGTAAACCTTCCCACCTGTCCAGCTCGTTTTACACTTGATGCCAAAATGGTTGTTTGATTTCATTACCAGTTCACTGCGCCCGGCTTCCGTTTCATGAATCCCCTGTGCCAGTTTAATCGCTGCCGGCACCCCGGTGCGCTGCATTTCATCGATGGCCAGCTGTTTATAGGTATTGATGTATTCCAGCACAACAGGATTCTGCTGGGCTATTACAAGGTTCCCGGTAACAAGTGCCAATAGAATAAAAAACAGTTTACGCATCATTCCTATCATTTTTTCCTCAATAAAAATAATCCATCCCGAAGGGTTAACATCAGTTTTTCCACCCTGGGATCATCTTTTATACATTCATTAAATGCCTGGATTGCCCTGGCATTTTTCCCTTTAACCGGATTTTCAAGTACCTGACCGTGAAACAGGACATTATCGGCCATGATCAGTCCGCCTTTCCTGAGCCTGGGTAATACCATTTCATAGTAATCCAGGTATCCCGTTTTATCTGCGTCAATAAATACGAGATCCCACTCCCGGTCAAGGGTGGGGATGATTTTGGCCGCTTCACCCAGGTGCAAAAAGATCTGTTTCGATCTGGGCGACTGAGAAAAATATCCCTGGGCTGTGGCTGCGTCCGCCTCCCTTAACTCTATAGTATGAAGTTCGCCACCTTCTGCAAGGCCTTCTGACAAGCAAAGAGCACTGTATCCGGTAAAGGTCCCGATTTCAAGGATGTATTTCGGCGCCAGGAGTTTGCTGATCAGGGACAGAAATCTACCCTGCAGATGACCACTCAGCATATGGTATTGCGGGTGGTGCAGGGTGGTATCGGCAGCAATTTCCTGCAGTTCCGGAGGTTCCGGGGAACTATACTTTTCAGCATAGGCATTGACTTCAGGACTGATTGGTTCCAACAGCATAGATTTCCGGCAAATTTACACCTCCCTGCCCATAGCACCGCAATATCCTAGAAATTCGGTTGCAGGGGATGCTTGCTGTAAAAATGGAGTACATGTTCGGCCACCTCTTCGGCAGTATCCACCACTTTCAGTAATTCAAGGTCTTCGGCGGAGATATATTCCTCCACCAGCATGGTATGCTGAAGCCATTGCATGAGGCCGCCCCAATAAGCCTTGCCAACCAGGATAAGCGGAACCTGTAACATCTTGCCGGTCTGAATCAATGTGGCAACTTCGAAAAACTCATCCATTGTTCCAAATCCACCGGGCATCATCACAAAACCCTGGGAATATTTGGTAAACATGGTTTTGCGTACGAAAAAGTATTCAAAGTTCAGGTTGGCATCTCTGTCAATATAAGGGTTGGCATGTTGTTCGAAGGGTAATTCAATGTTGAGTCCCACCGATTTACCGGCGCCCAGCTGGGCGCCTTTATTGGCAGCTTCCATGATGCCTGGCCCACCGCCGGAAATAATACCAAATCCCTCTTCAGCCAATCTTTTGGAGATATCGACAGTAAGTTCGTAAGTATCGTGACCGGCCTGGGTACGGGCGGAGCCGAAAATAGAAATACAGGGTCCCAATTTGGCAAGGGCTTCAAATCCATCCACAAATTCGGCCATAATTTTAAAAATCTGCCAGCTTGAATGGGCTTTAGATTCGCTCCAGCGCCTTTGTTTGGTCATTCGGATCGTGTCATTCATAGTCTTCTTTTTAAGGTTAGGAGACAAGAATGCCATCCATATAAACCTTGGATGGCATCTTGTGGTTTCTATTGTAGAAACGTAAATTTTCTACTATTAGTTCATGCCTGTGCTGGTTTTTTTGATATGATTAACAGGCCAAGGAAGGTGATCAACCCATTGATCAGCAGTAATTCTATCCCGATCTGGAAGCCTCCAAGCCAGGTAGCGGCGTTAAGGCTGATTACATAACTGATCAGGGGAGACAGCAGTGCGATGACGGTAACCATGAAATTATCTTTAAAACTTCGCCTGGTCAGGATACCGAAAGCGAATAGTCCGAGCAGCGGGCCATAGGTATAGCCAGCCAGGTCAAGGATGATGCCGATGATGGACTTGTTGTCAATTATCTTGAATATCATGATACAAATCATGAACACCACGGTGAAGGTGAGGTGAACGGTCATGCGTATGCGCTTTTGCCGGGTATCACTCAGGTTAGGGTTGCGTTTGATCCCGAGCATATCGATGCAGAAAGAGGACGTGAGGGCGGTAAGGGCGCCATCTGCACTGGGAAAGAGGGCAGAGATCAGGGCGATGATGAAAATGATGGTAATAACCGGGGGCAGGTAGTTCATGGCCACTGCGGGGAAAAGGTCATCGCCTTTCACATCCATGCCATTTTTCGCGGCAAAAAGATAGAGCAATCCGCCCAACAGGAGGAAGAGGAAATTAACGAAAACGATGATGACGCTGAAGGTCATAATATTCTTCTGGGAATCCTTCAGGGTTTTAACGCTGATATTTTTCTGCATCATTTCCTGGTCGAGACCAGTCATGGCGATGGTGATAAAAGCCCCGCCGATTACCTGTTTCAGGAAAAAGCCTTTGCTGTTGGCATCGCTGTTGACGATGTCGGTATACCCTTGGGCGGAAAGCGCCTGCATGGCTTCGCCAAATCCAAGTCCAAGGTTATTCATGATAAAAATAACACAAACAACCAGGCCCAGCAGCATGAAACTGGTCTGCAGGGTATCGGTATATACAATGGTTTTTACCCCTCCTTCAAAAGTATAGAGAAGGATCATGAGCAGAATGACAAGTGCAGTTACAAAAAACGGAACCCCCAGTGCGTCGAGGATGAAAAGCTGCATGACGTTGATCACAAGGTAAAGGCGCGCTGTTGCCCCAATGGTCCTGGAGATAATAAAAAACAATGCACCGGTTTTGTAGGCGGTGAACCCAAAACGCTGTTTCAGGTAGTCATAAATGGAGGTAAGATTTAGTTTGTAATAGAGCGGAAGCAGTACGTAGGCGATGACAATATAACCCAGCAGGTATCCGAACACCACCTGCATATACGTAAAAGCATTGGCAGCAACTGTACCTGGTACGGATACAAATGTAACACCGCTCAGAGAGGTGCCGATCATACCGAATGCTACCAGCATCCAGTTGGAGTTTTTATTGCCAATGAAAAAACTTTCATTGGTTGCATTCCTTGAAGTGATATAGGCCACTCCCAGCAGCAAAACAAAATAGGCAATGATGATCCCGAAAAGCAGTGTTGTCGACATGCAGGTAAGTTTTTTTAAAAATTGCCACAAAATAACCATCATTACGATTACTTTAGTAGAATTATCTATGAACATAAAAGCAATAGCGGTTTTTTGCGGATCGCAAAGCGGGGTTAACCCGATTTTTATCCAGCACACGGCAGAACTAGGCAAATTACTGGCCATGCTCGGAATTAAACTGGTCTATGGCGGAGGCAAAAAGGGCTTGATGGGAACCATTGCAGATTCCGTACTGAAACATGATGGCCAGGTGATGGGGGTTATTCCGAAAATCCTTACTGAATGGGAACAGCAGCACGATGGATTAACGGAACTCGCGGTGGTACCTGACATGCACAGCCGAAAAAAAATGATGTATGAAATGAGCGATGCGGCTATCATTCTTCCGGGTGGCTTCGGAACCATGGATGAGTTATTCGAGATGCTGACCTGGAACCAGTTAAAGATTCATGACAAGAAGATATACCTGCTTAATTCGACTGGCTATTACGATGCGCTGATCCAGTTTATGCGGACGGCCGAAAAGGAAAACTTTCTGTACGAACCGATCAGCGAACGCATCATCATCTGCCGGAATCCCGTTGAGTTGTTCAATAAAATCCACTGAACCTGTGGAGTTCATCCAGGGGTCTGAGGTTTGGGGATATAGGCGTCTGACGTTTAGTATCATTGAATACCGTGGACCCCAAACGTCAGACGCCTATTCCGGTGGATTCAAGGCGTCTGACGTTTAGTATCATTGAATACCGTGGACTCCAAACGTCAGACGCCTTTCCCTTTCCTAAAGGCCGACGTTGAACCCGATGCTCATGAAGACGTTTTTGCCGTAGGGTGTGCCGGGATCGGAATTCATACCATCCTTATTCAGCAGGTCATACTGGGCCATGATAATAAAACCACCTGCACGACCTGCAGGAAAGAAAGCTCCCGCACCAACCAGGAATGATGGAAGTATCTTCCCGTTCAGGGAGGATTTTGAATCCGGGTTGTAGGTTTTACTATTACCCCAGATATAATTCATCTCGGGTTGTACCTGGAGAAAGCCCTGCCTGATAGGGTAAAGACGGCCAAAAATATTCATTCCCATTACACCATAACTCTGCTTCTCAATTACATCGTTATTAAAATCCCTGTATTTGATCTGGTTGTATTGCCCATTGATCCCAATGCCCGCGGCCAGTAAATCATTGAACCGGTAACCTACCTGGGGAGAAATATTGATGAAAGTGTAATTCCCGAAACTTAATCCGAAGTTGCCCCCGATAAACAAACGGCTGCGATCAAAACCTTTGGAGGTTTCCTCTGCAGGTGGTTCTTCCTGCGCAAATACGCCGGCAAGGCAAAAAAACATCATCAGACCGGTAAACATCATTCTTTTCATAGCCATGATTTAATTAAATACAGCGACTGCTCCAACTGTAAAAATCGGATAAATACTGAAGAAAAGACATAAAAATGTACTGGTGCAGTACTGTTGAAAATTTATCACCTGTTAAAAAGAGGGACAAAGACTCTGTCGCTGGCTGCCATTGTATTCACTGTAAAAACCATGTTTTACCAGGGAGAACTCAATAGCACCCCTTGAATTATTATAGGTTGAGAGCGATGAAGTGGTAACGTCATAGGTAAAACTCATCCGGAAGTTTTTCCATTGAAAGCCTACAAGCGGAATAAAAGATTCACCCGCCCGATAATATAGACCGCCAATCAATTGGGTTTCGCCATCCCCACTCAGGTTATAATTGGCGCTTGCCCCGGCAACCAGTTCTGAAGCAGATGCCTGGTTGGTATAATAAGCCATTGGGTTCAGTATAACCTGCGGACTCATTTTTACGCTGGCATTCAAAAACCCGATATACCGCGGGGACAGGCGGTTGTCAAAAGAATTATCGCTAAAAAAAGTTTCACGGGGGCGATTGATATGGTGTACTGAAAAACCACCGTTTACATACAATTCATCAGTTGGAAAAAACGCGTAGTTCATGCCCGCCTGGATATCAACATAGCTGATACTGGTAGAATTGAACACCACACTGGTAGGAACCCCGGCGTCAAAAAAACCGGTTGACTCATTGAACTGGTCCGGGAACTTCAGCCTGGTAGGATCAATTCTTTTATTTGCCCAGCCAACATTAAAGCCTGCCGACAAAAGGCTGGCATAACCCAGCATCTGGTGATATGCAATGGAGCCATAGGCCTTGGTGGACGTCAGGTTACCGCTTCCGGCCACATCCCGCAGGATGACCCCTCCCAGCCCCAGCCATCCGCTTTCAATCTTTTCCCGGAATACCTGGGCATCTCCGAAAACACTGATGGTTTTATAAGGCACGGCCATTACATTCACCCACTGGCTGCGGTAATTTGCCCCGATCCGGTAATCTGCATCGGGAATAAATCCGGTATTGGCAGGATTGGTGGTAAGTGGCGAATTGAACCACTGTGAAAAGCGCAGATCCTGCGCAAGCAGACTACCGGAGCCTGTTATTGTAAGCAAGCAGGCTATCCATAACCTCCACACCTGTTGAAATCGTCTCATCTTCTGATCATTTATGGTTATCGGATCAAAGTAATATCTCCTTTTTTAGTTGTACGGCTGCCGTCTGTGAACTCAACATCCAGCACATACGCATACACATCCATCGGCTGTACCACACCGTTAAACTTACCATTCCAGCCCAATTTTATGCTATTGGACTCAAAAACTTTCTGACCCAGCCGGTTGAAAATCATAAACCGCATTTTACCGATGGCAAAGCCGCGCACATATATCTCATTATTGGGTGATGGTCCAAGTGGGGTAAAGGCATTGGGCACATCTAACCTGGGAACCACAATAGCCTCCACCGGCAGGCAAAGAGTATCCGGACAACCAGCCTGGTTAATGGCTACCAGGCAGGCATCATACATACCGGTTTTATTGTATTGATGGCTGATGGGCAACCTGCTGGTGGTTTCCAAACCTTCTCCATCACCGAAATTCCACACGAATGAAATCGCATCGGCAGAGGATGTATTGGTGAAAATGTTGGGGGTGTTTTCCACAGGCGTTACCGGAGTTACATTGAAACCGGCTACAGGCGCAGACTGCACCAGTACATCCTGGAAGGCAGAATCAACAATATTACAGGTATTTGGATCGGTTACCACCAGCTTCACCCTGTAGGTGCCGGGGGTATTGAATATTTTCACAGGTTGTTTTTCCGTGGAAGTGGTTCCGTCGCCAAAATCCCAGAACCAGGTCTGGCCTGCAATGGATGTATTACTGATATCGGCAGTATAGGGCACACAACCATTGGGTAAACTGAATTGCGCTTTTACCAGAGGGCTCAGGTTGAATTCCCTGGTCAGGGAATCGCCTTCATTGCAATAAACGGTATCCCTTAAGATCAGCCGGATCTGGTACGTACCGGCAGACAGGTAAGAATGCGTAACAGGACTGGTGCCTGCCACCATCCGTGTGCCATCACCAAAATCCCAGATAAAACTGGAGTCAGTAAAGGGCTTGCCTGCAGGTGGAACAGAAAGGTTGTCAAACCTGAAAGACAGCGACTCACAGGGAAGCAATTTAACAGCATTGAAATCGATCCTGGCTTCGTCGGCCCTCACTCTGATATTGATATAGGCGGTATCGCGGACATTACAACTATTTGAATCAATGGCGATCAGCCTTACCCTGTAGGTACCCACAGCATTGAAGATATGATCAACTGAAGAGCCGGTGGTAGGGAAGTCCGGACTTCCATCCCCAAAATTCCATTCATAACTCTGGGCATTCCGGATTGTATCAGACAGGGTAACTTTCAATGGCACACAACCGGAAGTATCGTACACGCCATTGATTGCAGCAGACACCCCTGCACCCACCCCTGCGAAATTAAAGGCGATCTTCAGCGCTGCGAGATTACATTCTGCACCGTTATCAGTACCATCGGCGCCAGAGTAGCCGCTCGAACAACACCAGGCACCAGGGGTAATGGGAAACCTTGGCCTCGGAGATCCGAGTGAAGGACTGTAACAGTTGGCGCACATAGCCTGGTAGATTACACCATTCTGGTCAAAACGACTGGTACCTCCATCTACATGTTCCGAGAAGTTACCTGTTTGTCCGAAAAACGTTGCATACAGCAGTTCAGAAGCATTACGTTTGATGACAATGAAATAGAAATCGTTATTATCGGTGGTTTTTTTAATGGCGTCGGATGTAACCTGCATACCCATAGTGCCTTCCATGGGATATTGTGCCAGGTTGGTTCCGCCCCAGCCTGATACATAAATGTTTTCACAACGGTCTACCAGGAATGCCACCGGTGAAATATTTGGCAAGGCGCCGGTTGTTCCGTATGTGGTCGTGTAAACCCAATCGGAAAGGTCGGTTTTCAGTTTGCCGACAAATTGTTTGGCCCCATCGGTTCCATAAGCGGCGTTCTTACGCTGCCAGGTGCCATAGGTGACACCCATGACATATGGATCTCCATCCCGGTCAAATTCAAAACCCAGAATAGCATCCGTGGCATTGGTGCCTACGTAGGTTGTTTTCTTGTGAACGGTACCATCATTGGAAAAAATAGAAATAAATCCATCTGTCCGGGCCCCATTGAAAACCGGGCCCAATGTTCCGGATTTATCACCGGGAAAATCATCACTCATGGTGGAGCCACAGATCCAGATATCACCACCATTGGGGTTAATGCCGATCACAAAGGCCGCATCAAGGTTATTGCCGCCAAAATAGGTTGACATCAACAGGTTGGACAATGTGGGGGTAGCTTTTATGAGAACGGCATCCTGTGTGCCCTTTAATGTTTTATAAGGGGCGTTGGGGGTGGTGAAAAAATCATCGGACTGGGTACAGGAAGCCAGGTAGATATTGCCTGCATTGTCCAGCATCACTTCACTGCGGGCATCATCACCATAAAAGTTGATCAATCCCCTGGGAGAACCGGTATGGCTGTCGCCTGTATTGATGCCGTCCCCACTTTTTCCGCAAATCCTGATTGAACCGATACGTGCCGATCCTGCAGCATTCAGTTTAGTCAGCACAATATCCCAGCCACCGGGTGTTCCATAAGTTTGCAGGGCTGGATAATCGCTGGAGGAGGAGCGGCCTGCAATTACCAGGTTGCCCTGCCCGTCAACGATGAGGCTATGCGGCTGATCAGTGGCGTTACCACCAAGATAGGTAGCGTAAACACGTTGAGTGCCCGTAGGATCAAACTTCATAATGCCCATATTAAAAGGGCTCTGGCCGTTCTCGGCATTAAAGGTAGTCTGGTAGGCGCCAATGGATACGGGGAAACCGTTTCCAAAAACAATACCGCCGCTGTAGAGACTTCCATCCGGGCCATAAGTTGCGGTATAACCCCAGTTATCAGAACGGCTGCCGGTGAAGGTCGAAAATATCAGCGTGGGGTCAATAACCAGGGTGGTGGTTTTGTCATATTCCCCCAGGGCAAAGCGGACGGTATTTCCCTTCACCTGGTATCTGGACTGGATGACAGCCCTGCCTTTTGCAGTTACCTGGTAAGTGTAGGGGGGCATTTCGCGGACATTACCCACGCTGGTATTAATAACCAGTTCTCCCCTGCTGAGGGAAAGTTTGCTTACGCCCTCATAGTTCATTACAATACTGGAGGGATTTCCACCCGGGTGAACGACGAACTCATATTTCATGGCTCCTTCATCCGTGAAGTAACGAAGGTCAATATTCGGGTATACATTTCTGTAAGTAACAGTACCGAATAACCGAACTCCTCCAGCATGCGCTGAAGGATCGTTACCGATAAAATAGTTATTATACCCGGGAAGTTGTTTGCCCGGTTCGATGGTCATGGAAGGATTGATTCCTACAAGATCCATATTATAAGCGTGGGAACGCAGGACAATATCGCCTGGAAGGTTTTCGCCGGGAACAGGAACTGTGGCCCTTGCGGATGCCTTGTTATCTCCTCCCGAACCCGTGCCACGGCTGCCCTGATCATGCGCATGACCGTGACCAGTACCCGATAATTTAACCATATCCTCCGGATGGTGCTGCAGTACGGTAAAGCCTGTTTTACGAAGGAAGAAAGCGCCATTTCCGAGTTCGCCCATAAACGTAACCCGCTTGTCCCACTGGCCTTTGTTTTCTATAAACTCGAGGCTGTTGGTATTCTTCTGGGCCAAGGCCGCGAAAGAACATAGGGTCAAAAGGAATATGTGGATATATTTCATCAAGGTCTATTGAATTTACGTCAAATATCTGAATAATACCAGCCCCTGTAACTTACGAAATCTTGCTCCAGGCAAGTTTTCCTTTCTGTGCCTGCAGGAAGTTTTTAAGCCGTTTATTCTCCTCCGACTGAAGGGTCGGATCGGCCTCAATAATTGTTTGTGCCACCTGTTTTGCGGCATCGAGTAAATGTTTGTCCTGCACAATATCCGCCAGCTTAAAATTCAGCATTCCACTCTGCCGGGTACCCTCAATATCACCAGGTCCCCTGAGTTCGAGGTCCTTTTCCGCGATCACAAATCCATCATTGGTGGCGCACATTGTTTTCAACCGTTCACGGGCCTCATTGGTTATCTGGGTGCCTGTTAATAATATGCAAAAACTCTTTTCGGCGCCCCTTCCCACCCTTCCCCGAAGCTGGTGTAACTGCGATAAACCGAATTTTTCCGCGCTTTCAATAACCATTACACTCGCATTCGGCACGTTCACCCCTACTTCGATAACCGTTGTAGATACCATGATCTGAGTATCGTGGCTGACAAATCGTTGCATGTTGGTTTCCTTCACCTCCGGGGCTTGTTTGCCGTGCACCATACTGATCCAGTATTTCGGTTCCGGGAAAAAAGCCTTTACATTTTCGTATCCCCGCATCAGGTTTTCCAGGTCCAGTTTTTCAGATTCCTCGATGAGGGGAAAAATGATATAAGCCTGCCTGCCCTTATCTATTTCCGAACGGATAAAATCCATGACTGTAGCCCGCGCATATTCATAACGGTGGACAGTGGTAATCGGTTGCCGGCCGGGAGGCAATTCGTCAATAATACTGTAATCCAGGTCGCCGTATGCGGTCATTGCCAGGGTTCTGGGAATGGGCGTTGCCGTCATGACAAGGATATGTGGCGGGATGGCGGCCTTTTTCCAGAGCCTGGCGCGTTGTTCAACCCCAAAGCGGTGCTGCTCATCAATTATGGCCAGTCCCAGGTTATTGAACTGCACCTTATCCTCCAGGAGGGCGTGGGTACCTATCAACAGGTGAATATCGCCATTGGCCAGTGCTGCGAGGATTTTCCTCCTCCCGGCGGCCCGGGTTGATCCTGTAAGCAGGGCCACTTTTAGCGGCATTTCGGAAAGCAGGGATGAAATACCCTGGAAATGCTGGTTGGCGAGAATTTCCGTCGGCGCCATCAGGCAGCTCTGGAATCCATTGTCGGCGGCCAGTAACATGGAGAGCAGTGCTACCATTGTTTTACCGCTTCCTACATCGCCCTGTAACAACCGGTTCATCTGACGGCCCTGTCCCATGTCCTGCCTGATTTCTTTCAATACCCTTTTTTGTGCGCCCGTAAGTTCAAAAGGCAGGTGATGGTGGTAGAAACTATTGAACAATTCTCCCACCTGGCTGAAAATCACTCCTTTTGAATACCTGTGCCGCTCGAGCCTGATGAGGCCCAGCCTGAGTTGCGCGATAAATAACTCCTCAAATTTAAGCCGGTTGATTGCCTGCCGGTACTGTTTATCTGAAGATGGAAAATGAATTTGCTGATAGGCGTTGAACCTGGATGGGAAACCATAATGCTGCAAAAATGAGGCTGGCAGGTTCTCGGGGAGGTCAGATTCCTTCAGGGAGGAAAGCAGGCTGAATGTGAGTTTTCCGATCTGGCGGCCACCAAGGGATTTTGCCTTCAGCTTTTCCGTACTGGGATATACCGGCTCCAGGAAAGCCTTTCCGCCTGACTTTTCCGGCGTAAAGACTTCCATTTCCGGGTGAGTGATCTGGGGCATTCCATTGAAAAAACCTGCCTTCCCGTAGACAAGGTAGGTTTGCCCAACCTGCAGACTTTTCTGGATCCAGTTGATACCCTGAAACCATACCAGTTCCATCTCTCCACTGGAATCCTTAATGGTTGCAACCAGTCTCCTGCCCCTGTTCTCGCCCATCAAAACTGAATTGGTAACGGTACCGGCTACCTGCACATAATCCGATGCCGGCGTTACAGAACTGATCGGATTCACCTTGGTTTTATCGATATGGCGGAGGGGAAAATGATCAAGAATGTCCTTGAAAGTAAAGATGCCAAGCTCCTTTTTAAGCATATCCGCACGCAGCGGTCCTACACCTTTCAGGAATTCAATGGGACTGGATAATATGGTGGCATCAAAACTGATGGAGAAAATATTTGCAGCAAAAATAAGCCCCGACGGCTATTCCTGCGATTGCTTCATTCCGGTAAATGTTTTGGGGGTATGCAAAAATTCTTTCCGTCCTTTTTTTACCCTTACCAGTGCCTTGATCATGGAAAGCATCAGGGTCGGAAGGCTGAGCAGTGCTTTAAAGGTTGGGGAGCTATAATACCTGGAGGGCATGGCTATGGCAAGAGTAAGCAGAAAAAACAACATGAGGCTCAGCCACCATCCCGGAACAGGAAAGAACATCTCCCATCCTGTAAGATACCGGATAATCACAAGGACTGTGATGGCACTGAAAACAACCAGGTAGAGTGATCTGGGAAGCAGCATGTTCTGCACCAGCTTATTGTAATAGTGGCGGTCTTTCCGGATTCCTTTCATTTCGGGTTCCCAAAACATCCGCAGGTGATACCACTGGGCTTCCAGCCAACGGAGCCGCTGCTTTTCGAATACATCGTGGCTGGCCACTTTTTCATCAAGCACCCAGGCATCAGGGATGAAATGCATCCTGATGCCGCGTTTAAGCATCTGCATATCAATTTCGCGGTCCTCACCCGGGTTTTCAAGAATCGGTTTCCAGTTAAAGATGGATTTCAGGAGGCGGATTTCAAAGGCCATCCCGGACCCTGAAGGCGCGGCCGAAAATCCGAGGGATTGTTGTCCGAGGCGAAACAGGTGGTTATTGATCTCTTCGCTGATGGCATCCAGCAAGGCTACATTATTGTTTTCATTCTTGGCTGTTCGGTGACATTGAATAGCCATATGCCCTGCCTGAAAATAGTTATTAACCATCCTGAGGCAGCCGGGTTTCATAATATTGTCAGCATCCAGCAACATCACCAGGTCATATTTATCATCGGGAAGTGTACTGAGTGCTGCGTTTATAGACCTGGATTTCATATGAGCATTCACTTCTATAACCCTGATCCCCTGGTTACGGAGTGCATATATGGTGGCATGGTTGAGAGAATCAGCAACCACCACTACATCAAATTTATCTGCGGGGTAATCGTGGTGCAGGGCTTCAGCTGCGGTTGCCGTAATAATATGGTCGTCGCGGTAGGAAGGTATGAGAATGGCGATACGGGCAAAGACCGGACTTTGCGGCGGAGCGTCTTCCTTGTACATCAAACCGGCAATAGCTATTACCAGCAGATAGGTTATACTGCAGAACAGGTAAATGAACAGCACAAGGCCGGCGATATAAAGGAATGTTACCACTTCATGCGAAAAATAGAATAAAAAGATGGTATTTGAAAAATATAACCCGAAAGCCGGCAGTGCCGGCTTGATTCATGACAATTCAGTTACATTACAGGACATTTGACTTCTGGATCAAAGCCGGTGGAGTATGTGCAATAATCCAGAGATCAAAAAGAAAATTCTGTTTTTTCGAATAGGTAAGATCCAGGTTTATCCGTTCTTCAACTGACATGCAGTGCCTGTCTTTTTTCCTGATCTGCCACAGTCCTGTTATACCGGCTGGTGCCATGAATCGCATCGACCATTCATCCGTTGTCAGCATTGCAGCTTCATAGAGGGGAAGAGGCCTGTTACCCACGATGGACATATCCCCCAACAGTACATTAAAAAACTGGGGAAGTTCGTCCAGGCTTGAGTTGCGAAGGAATCGGCCAATACGGGTAGCCCTGGGATCATTGGTCACTTTGAAAAATATCCGGCCCTGGTCTTCATTAAATTCATTCAGATGCTTCAGCTGGTCCACCTGTTTGTCGGCATCAAACTGCATGGTCCTGAATTTGTAAAAATTGAAGATCCTGTAACCCCTTCCGGCCCTTTTTGAAATATAAAACACCGGCCCTTTGCTCTCCAGTTTGATGGCCAGTGCAATCAGCAGCATCAATGGACTAAGCAATATGATGGCAGCAAATGCAGCCAGAATATCAAAAAGCCTGCGGCCTGTTTTTATAGGGTTTTCTTTCGCGAGATCGGCCAATTGCTCCATTTTTGCCCTGGATCCCAGCAGATTTTTCTTCTTCACTTTTTCGAGAAAAACTATTCTTTGCAACAACTTGCTGTCTGCACGACGGGTATCAATAACGTCATCAAACAATCTTTTCAGCAGGCATGGATCAGCAGTTTCTGAATTACTGCAGCTGATATCCATGATGACAGGAATGGTCCGGAATTTTTCAGAGTCGCGAAGGAATGCAGTCAGTTTTGCCACTTCATCCAGGTCTATGCCTGATTCAATGATAAAAACCTGCGGAATACTTTTAGACTGCTTTGCAATTCTTTCCAGGATGTTGAGGGCCTTAGCCGTATTTTCTGCTGCATAACCTCCCTCAAAAAGATTAACCAGGTTATCAATACTCTTTGTATTCCTGCCTATGTAAAAGAATTCGCGGGAATGTAACTGAACAACAGGAGTTTTATCTGTTTCAGTTGAAACAGAATAACGCCGGTAGACTGGCGGTTCCTGTATGTAAGCGGTTAATTGTAAAGTTTGTTCCATTCAGGTAAGATTTACGGTTACGGGCATGTGATCATACTGCTTTCAGTACCTTTTTGTTGCCTGGTACCGGAATTGCGATGAGCCCTTCAAGGGTTTTCTTAAGGTCAACAGGATTAAATGGCTTATGATAGGCTGCTTCCACGCCAAAATGCGTACAATAACTGGCAATTTCCTCTTCAGGCTTGGAAGAGATCACTACCATTGGTATATGCTTGTACAGGCCACTGGTTTTGAAATATTCGACCAGTTCCCACGGTTCTGTATCGGGTAAATTTGGATCGATGACAATAGCATCAGGCATTTCAGATTTTGCCAGCCAGAACATTGCATCACTAGCTTCAGAGGCAGTAATCGCGGTAAAATTGTCTTGGAGCACAGTCTGCAGTAGGAACCTGATGGCCTTGCTTTCGGTTACGATTAGTATTTTTCTTTTCATCCTTGAATAATTAAGTTGTGTAAACTCAATTTTTCAATAGGAGCTCAATTGGAACGGTTAGGCTTTCAAGGGTATTCGGGTCAATCAACTTTTACCGGTAATAATACCGGCAACTTATCAGAAAAATACTACTAATTAAAGGCGCGTTCTTAGGATTGTGGAAGGTAAACTCTTTGGGATTTGTTCGGAAGATTATTCGAACCTATTCCTATGGTAAAAGTAATACTAATTTCCATTTCAGGAAATCAAATCCCGGAAATTTTTAAACAATCCAAAAACTACCGGATTACCTTAGCTGATGCCCCTGCCGGCCTTCTCCCATTGGGCTGATTGCCCGCCACGCCTGTATTTCAGCCAGCCTGCCAGTACGGACCAGTTCATAAACAGAAAATAGTATGGTATAAAAACCAGGGGCCACTTCGTATTTATACGCGCCCCAAGCCAGCCGATAACAGCAGCCGAATAAAATAATACCTGTACCAAAAGGGTAAACCTGTACCAGTCTCCGCCATCCTGAACAACCAGTACAATGTTTACCAGGACAAATAAAAACAGGCATAAGGGGGTTAGGGTCCAGCGGAGTACCCGATGGGAGATATATTGAAATGCCAGCAGCGGGTGTTTGCGAACGTTATATAAGGATTTCAGCCGGCTCATTGCCTGAAATCCGCCGGCGGCGATCCTGATTTTTCTTTTCTGCTCCTCTCTGATGGAAACAGAACCGCCTTCAGTAGCCCATGCCCGTGGTTCATATGCTACCCGGTACCCCTGTTCACAGATCCGGAGCGAAAGAACAAAATCATCCAGGATCGTATCGGGTTCCAAAGGGCTGAACAACTCGCGCCGGAAGGAAAACATTTCGCCGGCTGCCCCAACCAGCGTATTTACAATAGCATCATTTTTTTTGAGGAAGGATTCATATTTCCAGTACAGTCCCTCACCTGCACCGCTTGTGCTGTCATCACCTTCGGCCAATACCCTTTTTTCGCCGGAAACGCCACCCACATCAGCATCGGCATAATGCGATACCAGCCATTTCAATCCTTCCGGATTCAACATGGCATTGGCATCTGTGATCATGACATAAGGGTTCCGCGCCAGCTCCATGGCCTTATTGATGGCCATGGCTTTACCCAGCCGCTCCGGTGAATGCAACAGTTCAACCTGTGGAAAGGCCCCGGCAATGGCATCGCTGCCATCGGTAGAGCCATCCGTCACCACCAGCACCTGCAGTAAATGGGATGGATAACCGAGTTCCAGGGTGTTCCTGATTTTCGATCCCAGCACGGCTGCTTCATTATAGGCGGGGATAATGATTGTAACCGGCATTAATTCATGATCGGAAAGCAGCCGGACCGTTTTCCCTGAAACCCTTCTGGCAAGGACAGCCATCAGGAGTCCATACCCTAAATAGGTGTAAACGACCACCAATAAGCTGGCCCAATAGATTATCTCAGTTAAAATGTTCATTCGGCCACCAGAGCTGCTGCACCAAAAACACCTGCGCTGTCACCCAAAACAGGTTTTACCACGGGCACATCAAGGCGGTTATTAAAAATATGGTGCGACAGGGATTCAATTCCCATGGAATAGATAGTGTCTATATTACCCACCCCTCCCCCTACCACAATCACATCCGGATCAAGCAGGTTGGTGATGATTGAAACAGCCTTGCCGAAATAAAAGTGAAGTCTCTCCATGGTAAGCCTGGCAGGTTCGTCGGAATTGGCTTGATAGAGTTCAACGATCTCGCGAAGATTCCTGTTTTGCCCCGCTACCTGTTTGTAATAACGTTGCAATGCCGGACCACTAAGGATGGTTTCCACACAGCCCTTCCGGCCGCAGTAACAGGGGCCGCCGGAATCATCCAGGAAAATATGTCCCCATTCACCGGCTATCCCGTGTTTGCCATTCCAGATCTTTCCGTCAAAAACTATTCCTCCTCCCACACCAGTTCCCATGATGATGCCAAAAACGAGTTTAGCTCCCGGAAATTTTTCCTTCACAATACCCCAATGGGTTTCCGCAAGGGCAAAACAATTGGCATCGTTTGCCAGTACAACGGGGATGCCCAGGGCCTGTTCAAGGTCTTTTTGCAGGGGCTGACCGTTTAGTGCTGTACTGTTGCAGTTCTTCATGGTATGCAGTACCGGATCCAGCACCCCGGGGGTTCCGATACCGATGGAAGCAGGGAGCAGCCCGGTGGACGATTTCATTTCATCCACCAACCTGGCTATCTGTGAAACGATATGTCTGTAACCCTTTTCCGCTTCAGTATGAATGCGGGTCCTGATCACCGGATGGGGATCCTGCAGGGAAGGCAGGACAACACCTTCTATTTTGGTACCGCCCAGATCAATGCCCCAGATTGGTTGACTCATCGGAATCTATTTAGGCTCCTAAAATAATCAAACTTCAATCTCTTTCATCCGTGGAACCAGGAAATGCATGATCAGCCAGGCAGTCAGGTAGGCAAAGCCGCAAACGATGAACATGATAAAATAGCCGGTTTCGATCTCCCCGAGGGCCTTGTAGTAATCGAATAAATTTCCTGCCATCCTGGCGATCAGGATGCCTCCCAATGCACCTGCCATCCCTCCCAGCCCGGTAACGGATGCCACGGTGGATTTGGGAAACATGTCAGACACTGTCGTAAAAATATTGGCGCTCCAAGCTTGGTGGGCTGCTGCCGCCAGCCCGATGATGCCCACAGCCATCCATACATTCAGGCTTCCCAGCCATTGGGCAAATATGACAGGCAAAGCCGCCAATGCGTAGATAAACATGGAGGTTTTGCGGGAACGGAACAAAGGCCAGCCTTTTTTCACCAGTTTCAATGGCAACCAGCCGCCGCCAATGCTGCCAACAGTGGACAATGTGTACACCAGGGCTATCGGCAATGCAATGGCGGTGCCATCCAGCCCGTATTGTGCTTTAAGGAATGATGGCAGCCAGAAAAGATAAAACCACCAAATCGGATCGGTCAGGAATTTACCCAGTATAAATGCCCAGGTTTGTCGGAAACCCAGCAGGCGGAACCAGGAAATTTTTTGTTTGGTTTCCGAACTGCCAGCCTGTCCATTATCCGTTTCATCGCTATTGATATAGGCCAGTTCTTCCTTTGTTACCCGGAGATGTTTTGCTGGTGTTTCATAAAATATCTGCCAGAATACCAGCCAGATCACCCCTGTTGCACCTGTTATGATAAAAGCCCACTGCCATCCCCATGCGGCGGCTATGAATGGAACCGTCATCGGCGCCAGGATGGCACCCACATTGGTACCTGAATTGAAAATGCCGGTGGCCAGCGCCCGTTCCTTTTTGGGAAACCATTCGGCCACTGTTTTGATGGCTGCAGGAAAGTTGCCTGCCTCAGTAATTCCCAAAGCAGCCCTTGCCACTATAAATCCGAAAGTTGATTTCACCAGCGCATGCCCGCCTGCGGCAAGGCTCCAGCCAATGATGGCCAGCGCATAGCCCAGTTTGGTACCGACCCTGTCTACCAGTGGACCTACCATTACCAGGCCAATGGCATAGGCCAGCTGGAAAGCGATTACAATATTGGAATAATCTGTTTCTGTCCAGCTAAATTCTTTTTCCAGCGATGATTTCAACAGGCTGATAACCGCGCGGTCGAGGTAGTTGATGGTAGTGGCAAAAAAGATCAGTGCACAAACCGTCCACCTGTATTTTCCGATTGTTTCTTTCATGGGAATTGGGTTAACGGATGGATTGTTTAACGGTGGCGATCATTGCCAGTGCCGATACCGATAGTTCTTTGATGGATTGATAATCCTTTTTCTCCAGAACCTCTTTGGAGAGAAATTTGCTGCCGAGCCCAACGGCCGCCACTCCGGAACCAAACCATTGCTGCAGGTTTTCCGGGGTCAGTTCCACCCCGCCGGTTGGCATAAAATGTAATTCGGGAAATATATCCCTGATCCCTGCCATAAAGGAAGGCCCCAGGAGATTTCCGGGAAAGAGCTTTATAAACCTCGCGCCTGTTGCCTGGGCCAGCAGGATTTCTGAAACGGTCATGCAGCCGGGGATCCAGAGTTTGCCGACCTGGTGAACAATTTCTCCCACTTCTTTTACAGTACCCGGACAAATAATAAAATCCGCGCCTGCATCAATAAAACTACTTGCGTCTGCCGGCGTTTTGATGGTTCCGATGGCCAGCAACAATCCAGGCCATTTTTCATTCCTTGTTTTTATCAATTGCCTGAAATTGGCAAGGGCATTGACTCCGCGATTCGTGAATTCTATAATACGCACGCCTCCGTCGTAGAGTGCCTGAACGGTTTGTTCGCAGTTGACAGGGTCATCATGGTAAAACAGGGGCAACATCCCCTGGCTGATAATGGCTTTTATAATGGCAGTTTGTTCAGGCATGGGAAGCAATGTTTTTGTTTACTTGCTGGATGGTTTGGCTGGTGGCATCGCCGGTTTCACTAAGTTTTCCAAAAGCGGCTGCGGCTGCGAAATTGATGATGGACTGACCGGGCTCCCCATTGGTAAACCCATGGATCAGTCCGGCCATAAAACAATCCCCGCTGCCAACCTTGTCTACTACAGAGGAAGTTGAAAATTCAGGGGATACATATTGAGTTTCATCAGCATTTAGCGTGGCGTAATACTGCAGTTTACCGGCATTTTCAAACCGGAAAGTATTGGCAACCCATTTACATACAGGGTATTGTTCCTTTATCAGCTTCGCTGTTTTTGCTGCATGCTCCAGGTAGTCTGATTTGGCCGCTCTATGGTGAATATCTTCATCAACCGGAATTCCGAGCAGGGAGGATGCTGCCCAGATATTACCCATGATACCGTCGCAATACCTAACCAGGTCAGGCATCACCTGAATCGGATCCATTCCATACTGCCAGAGTTTGTTCCTGTAATTGAGATCTACGGAAATGGTTAACCGAAGATCAGCTGCTGCCTGGAGAGCTTCTTTACAGACCCCTGCAAGATTTTCATTCAGAGCCGGACTGATGGCGCTGAAATGAAACCAGGAGCAGTTTTGCAGGTGCCGGTGCCAGTCAATGGTTCCGGGTTTCAGGTCGCTGAAGGAGGAATGTGCACGATCGTAAATAACACCTGCATTTTTGAGGTCAGCCCCCTGGGGCAGATAATAAATACCGATCCGGTTACCACTGCGATGTACAGCCGACACATCAATTCCTTTATCCCTGACTTCCGCCAGTATCTCATCGGCAAGATAATTCGCAGGCAGCACGGTACAATATTTAACCGGATGATTCCACCCGGCCAGTGCAGTGGCTGCATTCAGTTCAGCCCCCCCTACAAATACGGGCACGGATGCCTGCCTGATCCACTGGCGGTCCAATACAGGCGACATACGCAGCAATAATTCACCGAAACAGAATATGGATGGATTCATTACCTGATTAAGATGGGGTGTTGGTAAAGGTTTGCCTGATGTTCTAAAAAATTCCTGAAGCCCTCTGCTGACTTAAACATCGGGGATGATTTTTCCCAGCCGGCAAAAAAGCGAAATCCAACAGGCGATGAAGCATTGGTGTTCATTACAGCAAGATAACTATTCTTTATATCGGAATGCACACCGGATGCATCTGAGAACTTTTCAACCACTGAAGATGCGGCCAATATGGCCATACCAAGATTGTCTTTGTTTTCACTCTGGTTGTGCCAGGTATACAATCCCTTTACTCCGCCGCTTTCGAAATTCTGTTGCTCAGCATGGTGCAGGTTCACCACACCGGTAACCAGTTTTGCATCGGCCGGTGCACCCCTTATTATGACAGTGCTTTCGTAGAAATATTGTCCGCCCCAGATACTGATCGTTTCCGTAAGCTGCAATGGAGGCATGTTTTCAGCAATTTTCCAGTTATGGTATGTCAGGTTGATAATGGCGCGAACCGGACCGTCCACAACTTTTTTATAGCTTACCTTTTCGATATGCCGGCCTCCTACACGCACCAGGCTGTCTTTTCCGTTCATACCAGGAACATACAATGCCAGTGCCCCGGCGCCCAGTGATGGCCCGACTTTTAATACATCCATTCCCCATCCAGCCTGTTGGTGATAATTGGATGCCGGGCTCATACCCACTGTATCCAAAACCATATCAGCAGTTGTTTTCCCCCAGATATCCTTTCCATTCCTGACATCGAAATAGAGGCGGAAACCAACTTTATCATTTTCCCAGGCCGGGCCCTCAGTAAGAAACGGCGGCAGGGGCTGTTTGGAGAAATCGGTGGCAGGCTGGCCGGCGGGAATGGAATCAGCGGCCAGGTCGGGCCCGAAACTATTGTCGGCATTTTTGCGGCGATGCCTGGCATTTGCCCTAACCACTGCCTTGATGGCTGCGGGCGCATCACTTAGCTGCAGTTGAAAAGATTTTTTTTGGGAGGGAAGGAAACTATACAGAAATGCCATTTCATCCCAATTGCCATCCCCGTCCATATCATCATACTGGATCAGGATCGGTTGTCCGTCAGCGTTAAGCTGAACGAATTTTCCGGAAGGAATATTTCCCAGTTTCTTTGCAAGTGATTGCCTGCTCAGCACGATCAACTCATCCTGCCTTTCTGTACCGACCGGGTTTTCCAGTTCAAGGACAGGCTTTTGCATTGTTTTACAGGATGCAAAGCAAATCAGGCCGAGAGCAAGCAGGTGCCCCCATTTTTTTATACAGCAGAATCGTTTCATGTTTTCATTTTGGTGCGTGATCATTACAGTAATTCTGTAATGGGCGCAGGGTCCATATCAGTATACGTATAATTCTCACCCGCCATTCCCCAGATAAATGCATAATCAGCGGTGCCGCATCCTGAGTGAATGGACCAGGGGGGTGATATGATTGCCTCGTGATTATTGGTGATGAGATGCCTGGTTTCCTTAGGTTCACCCATGAAATGAACCACCCGCTGATCGGGCTTTACATCAAAATAAAAATAGGCTTCCATCCTGCGGGTGTGCGTATGCGCAGGCATGGTATTCCAAACGCTGCCTTCTGAAAGCACTGTCAGTCCCATGACCAGCTGGCAGCTTTGGATACCTGCATCATGAATGTATTTGTAAATAGTCCTGTGGTTGGAGGTTTCCTGTGCTCCCATAACCGCCGGAGAAGCCTCTTCCTTATTCAAAAGGCGGTTCGGATAATTCATATGTGCGGGGGCAGATAATAAATAATAAATGGCGGGATCATCGGCATTGTTACTGGAGAAAGAAACTTCTTTCATGCCCTTGCCCAGGTAAAGACAATCGAGTTTGTTCAGCTCAAAAGTTTCGCCATCCGCGCTGATGGATCCTGCACCGCCAACATTGATGATGCCGATTTCCCTTCTTTGTAAAAAGAAATCCGCCCGCAGTTCGGGGTGATTGGGCAATACCAGTTTTTCGTTCACCGGTTTTACGCCACCTATAATAACCCTGTCGTAGTGTGAATAGACCAACTGAATGCTATCATCTTTTACCAGGTGCTGCACCAGGAAATTTTCCCTGAGTGAAGCGGTATTCATAGCGCTGGTTTCCTTAGGGCTGTTTTGAAATCTTATCTCCATATTAATATACCGGGTTTTACCTGCAAACTACTCAATCAGGGCTCCGGAACAGCAGTACCGGACTGGTTTATCTGGGCAAACGTTGGCATGAGTAAAAAATGAAAATCATTTTATCCCCAGTTCTTTCTGAATCTCTTCCAGGGATTTCCCCTTTGTTTCCGGCAGAAATTTCCAGACAAAAATGAGGTGGAGGAACATCATGACTGTATAAAAAAGAAAAGAATAATAGCCACCTTTTTCACTGCCCTCCACGATAACCGGAAAGGTCCAGGAAATAATGGCTGCCATGATCCAATGGGTAAAGCTGCCAAGCGAGCCACCCTGTGAACGAACCGAGTTGGGAAATATTTCGGATATGAATACCCAGATGACCGCACCCTGTGAAAAAGCGAAAAAAGCAATAAAGCCAATGAGGTAAATCAACACATTACTGTTACCTGATATATCGCCGCTGAATGCATTGGCGGTAAGTCCCAGGAACAGGATCATGCCGAAAGAACCAATGATCAATAGTTTTTTCCTGCCGAAACGGTCTATCATTGTCATAGCCAGAAGAGTAAAAAGCAGGTTTGCCGCACCAATATATACCGGTTGCAGAAATGCCTGCTCCTGTCCGAAACCTGCCATTTCAAAAATTCTTGGCGCGTAGTACAATATGGCGTTGATGCCGGCCAGTTGGTTGAACATGGCCAGTAACACCGCAAAGAAAATAGGCTTGTTGTATTTCCCGTTGAACAGTTTCTCCCTTATACCGCCCGCTGCCAGCAAATGTTCTTCCCTGATATTTTGCAGTGCATCGAGGTCACCTGTTTTTTCAAATATTCTTTTGGCTTCCTC
This sequence comes from Flavihumibacter stibioxidans, assembly GCF_014332695.1. Classification (GTDB taxonomy): domain Bacteria; phylum Bacteroidota; class Bacteroidia; order Chitinophagales; family Chitinophagaceae; genus Flavihumibacter; species Flavihumibacter stibioxidans. The sequence continues at coordinate 1,226,732 of NZ_MBUA01000001.1, forward strand.
ATCCCGGTTATTCAGGACCAGCCAGCGTGGGCTTTCCGGAATGGATCTCAGCAGGAAGGCGAACAGGGCGGCAGGCACCACCATAATACCCAGCATCCAGCGCCAGGAATCCTCTCCCGTACCGAGGAAAAGAAAATTAGTCAGATAAGCAATGAAGATGCCAAATACGATGTTCAGCTGGAAGGAACCAGCCAAACGTCCCCGCATATGCGCAGGTGCCACTTCTGAGATATACATGGGCCCAACCACTGAAGAAGCGCCCACTGCCAGTCCGCCTATAAAACGAAAGGTTACGAATAACAACCAAACTGAAGTGAGGGCGCAGCCTATTGCCGAAAGCAGGTATAATATGGCAATAATTCCCAGCACTTTTTTCCTGCCCAATTTCTGTGCGGGCGCCCCTGTGATCAATGAACCAATTACGGTTCCGATCAGACTGGAGGCAACTGTAAAGCCCTGCCAGCCGGAACTGAGTGACCACAATTGCTGAATGGTTTTCTCCGCGCCGGAGATCACCGCGGTTTCAAAGCCGAATAAAAATCCACCAAGAGCCGCAATGAGCGACACCCTCAGTGCGTACCAGGAAATGGGTCGTCCGGAGTTGTTGGACTGAGAATCGCTGCTGGCAATACTTTGCATGTTCGGATATTTTTTACAGGTGCAATCTTTTTTAAATATACAACAGACCTGTATATTATACCCTTTACATTTCAATTATACCTAAGTTGTTTTTGGGTGCCATTCCTGAAGGTCACCAGCACCGAATGTTCTTTGGTATTCAGCTTCAGTTTTTTCACCGGCATTAACTCTTCTGTGGTAAATGGTTCCCCGGATTTCTTCCACAACATCAATGATGCATAGGTGTTGGTTTCTGATATTCCAGGAACTGTTTTGCCTGCCACATTGATAACAGCACTCTCCGCTGCATCGGGGTGCAATCCGGTGGAAGTAATGGTCTCCATTGAATTCCAACCCATCAAAGGGATCATGGCCAGTTGGTAAATGCCGTTGTCAATGATCTGCACTTCATAGCCTTTAACTTTCCTGCTTTCTTTTCTGATGGCCTGGTTTTTCCGGGGCTGTGCATAATGCCCGAGACGAAGTTCAACAGGCAGGTGGCCCATACTTCTGTCGATCCTTAATATGCCATCTGCCAGGGGAATATCTGCCAGGCGAAGGTTTACCAACGAATCGGTTTCCAGCTTCACGTCCCGGTAATACACACCGTCTTCAAATTTCCGGAACTGGTACAACCGCAATGGTTCCCATTTACCAGATTGGTTTTTGATGAGATAGTTCATGGCCACTTCACCAGCCTGCCCATCGGCCTGCCAGGGAAAAGCACTGTTATAAGACAGGCGGTTATAGTTTTCACTGCCCCGAAAATCCTCCCAGTTGCCTGTAACTTTTACATTACACCAGGCCCTGATTTCTGCAGCTCCGCTGTTGGGATAATCAGTGATCAGTATATCGGAGCCCTGCTGGAACCGGTTGACTACCGTTCCTTTCTTTAGCTCAGTTTCCCAGGCACCATCGTTCTCAACAGAGGTCCAGAACGGATTCTCCTCCGGAATCAATAAGGCCATAAATGCTTTTCCCATCCAGTAAACACTTCCCCTGCAACTATATCCCTGAACCGCAGGTTCAAAAGCACCATAGAAACCCAGTGTTGGAACCTGGTCCTGAAGAAATTCAGGATGCTGTAAAAACTGTAGCAGCACGCCGGAAGAAATCCTTCTCATCCAGCCCATATCAACACCCGGTTGATCGAGGTATCCCATCAGGGGAAAGGGTATGATCGAAGCAAAGCGATAGCTCATACTGCGACCCCACATGATCATTTTTCCATCACGGCCAAACATATAAGGATAACTCTTGCCCAGTTCCCTGAAATTGGCCGTGTACCTGGCTGCCAGCTCAGGGAAAAATTTTTTTCCATACAATTCGGACCACATGATGCCATACATCTGGAAAGCCCACATGCTGTAATAGTCATAAGCGGGGTTGTCATTGTACCAGCCATTACCACGGTAATGGTCAAGTGATTTCTGCAGGTATTCTTCCAGCAGTGAATTGTTGACTGTATATCCTTTGTCACGGAAAAAACTCAGGACGAAAATGTTAAAGAACTTCCAGTTGGAGGGAACGGTGGGTCCATCGCCATAACTGATCATGGTTTCCGCAAGGGCATCTTTCTGCGCTTTTGGAAGCGGGTCCCATAACAACTCGGGGGCAATGGAAAGTGAAAGTGCCAATGCACCAAACTCAACAAGTGTCTGGCTGGGACCGCCATTTTTATCCCGGGGCCTGATAAATAAATCACTTTCAGGATCAACCAGGCCGGCAATATGATGTCGATAATATGCTGCCACGCTGATTCCGTTAATGGTAAAATCACCATCCTCCCTTAACAGCGGCGCAGCAAAGAATAAGGTACGGCTAAGTCCCTCCAGTTTTTCAGTTGTTTTTTGCGATTCATTACGCGGATAACTCTTACCCGCCTGTTTCGGAAAAACCATGGGATCGTCTATCTGCTTTATATAACCGAAAGCGCCCTTTAGCATGTACAGGGCCGCGTCCTTCCAATGCCGGCGGGTCATGCCCGTATAAGGACTCTTCTTAAAATCGGGGTTATCTATCCTGAATACCTGGTTTTGTGCCTGCAAAAAAATCCCGGGCAGCAATAAGACTACAGCTATTAAAATCCGTTTCATGTGGTTGATTTTTTTTACCATTCCGGCTTCCATTCAAGCACACTCACCATTTGTGGTTTTGCCTGAACCAGGCCTTCCGCATCAGCTTGTTCCACCTTTTGGATAAATAAGTGCAGGATATATTTTTCCTTCCACAGTTCGGTATCAAATGATGGCTCCCATGCACCCAGGGACCCGGAGCTAAGGTCAATAAGTTTCCAGCGCTTTTTCCTCAACTGTTGAACAACTATTGCCGAAGCCCTGCTTCCCCTTTCCCTGTCACGGAAAAGCATGACCAGCCGCGCCCGTTTCCCGGCACCTGCAAGGGCAATCTGGGGACGGGAAATGGGAATGCTTTTGGTTCCTGCCCCGCTCAGGCTGAAGGCCGTACGCCTGAAATCCAGGCGGGTGCTGGTCCATCTGTTTTTTGCATCCAGGCAAACAATGTGGTAATCTGGAATGGAATCGCCTGCTTCGCGCCAATAGGTGGCGATATATGGCCGACCCCTTTCATCTGCTGCCATGGAAGTCTGGTTGATGAGTTCACTGTTTTGCGGAATACGAAAAGCATATTCAGCGCCGGATGCTGTTATCGGCAGCGTATATGGGTTGCCCCTGGAGTTCTCCCAGGTAATTCCTCCGTCTTTTGACCGGGCATAACAGAGATCATGGTTACTGGCCACATCCGGACTCTCGCGCCAGACCCATGAAATATGAATGGTACCTTTTTTGTCCACACAGGCCTGCCAGTAGGCATTTCTTTTCCCTTCGCCGCTTATCAGCCCCGAATGCAATTGCCGCCATGATTTTTCTTTTAGCATATAACGGTTGATAACCAGGTCGCCCCTGCCGGATTCGCCATTTCGGTACATAAAGAGAATATCACCATCCGGCATGCGGAAAAATTCGGGATAGGAAACCGACTGCTCTTTGATGCCGGTCATAGGCTGTCCGGCTCCGAGTTCCAGTGTTCGCGGTTGCAGGCTTTTCGCATAATGAAGTACGTTATTGTGATGATCCCATGAGAGGTGCAGGTATCCGTCTCCGTCAACCATGATGCTGATGGAATTATGGGCATCTGTTGCCCTGCCTTTCAGACCGGTGTATTTTAATTCCCACTGATTGGAGCCCAGGGTCCGTTTACCAAGTACCACCTGCTGGTCCTGGTCATAAAATGCAATGAACTGCAGGTCACGCCAACTGACAACCGAATTTTTCCGGAACACTACAGCGTTCACGGAATTACCGGCCCATCCTTCCGAAACATTGACCAGCCGTATATGGGGTTGCTTGTACGCTTCCTGCGCAGAAGACATTACCGAACCCAGAACCAGTATGGCAGGCAAAAAAAGTCGCATCATATTTCGGGAATTGGTCAGATGCTTCATGGCTTATTGTTTATCCAGGAACCTGGTGAGTTCTGAAGCTGCCAGAAGGAATGCACCCACGCCAAAATTGGAGGTGGAGTTGGCATCCACCACCTGGCCGGGAATGGCTTTTTCCCCTATCGGTTGGATATAACCGATTCTCCCTGAAGGCTGCAGGGCTGTATTAACCAGGTAATTCCATGCCTTAACGGCTGCAGGCAGGTAAGCCTTTTTACTTAGGTACCCATTGTTGATTCCCCAGAACAATCCATAGGTGAAAAATGCAGTGCCGCTGGTTTCCGGTCCCGGTGCATGTTGAGGATCCATCATGCTCCTGGTCCAGTAACCTTCGGGTTGCTGGAGCTTAACCAGCGCCTTCGCCATCTCCCGGTACTTTTTTATGTACTCTTTCCGATGTGAATCAGATTCGGGCAGGTCTTTCAATACTTTGGCCAGACCTGCAAAAACCCAGCCGTCTCCCCGGGCCCAGAAATCTTTTTTTCCATTGACGGATTTATGTGTTGGGTACACATATTTCGCATCACGGTAGTATAATTTAGCCTCCCTGTCATACATGATGGAATTGGCGTAGGAAAAATATTCATACAGTTTATCCAGATAGGTTTTGTTACCTGTTATCCTGTACAACTTTGTCATAACCGGCATCACCATGTACAAACCGTCGGCCCACCACCAGTAGTCATTCGCACCGGTGCCCATCTGGTATTCCATTACTTCGCGGGCGCGGGCAATTTTATGGTCTGCAGGCTGTAACTGGTAGAGGTCGGCATAGGTCTGGAAACAAATCTGCCAGTCCCCAAAGAGAACATGATCATCCGTTTCCCCATAATTATATTTCCAGTTTGACCTTTCATCCGATCTGGCTCCTTTCCATTGATTGTGTTCGGCCCAGGCTTCGGAATATTGGCGCCATTTTTCGTTTTTCGTAACCGAGAAGGCTTCCATGTTACCGGTATGATATGCGGCATTATCCCAGAAAGCCCGGCCATGCTGCGGATTGGCCGCCTGCCAGTGGTCATTGACCCTGGTGATGATGTTCAGGACATCGGCCTTTGACTCCTTAATGGAAGAGGCTGATTTTTGCGCAGGGGAAGGTCCGGGTTTGAAACCGGCAATTGGTTTAATGCCCTCATGGGTTGGTATCACAGGAAGAATGCTGCCATCTGCAGTGAATTCAAGTTTATCTATACAGACCTCGCGGTTGAAGCCTGCGGCAGTTCCCATCTTGATACCATCAGGGTATTGAAAACGATGATAAACAATGTACCATTCATCTTTGCCCGGCACCTGCAACACTGAATGATGACCCGTGCCATAAATGCCCGCTGCCGGCCGTTTTGCGATCACCAGGTTATTGGCGGGAACGGTCAGTCTGCCCAGGGGCTGGTCAGCTATGGCATACCTGACCCGGTAATCTTCGCTGCGGGTATCATTTTCAGACCACATGAAATAATACTTCCCGTTTCGGAATATTACATAAGTGCCTTCATTGTAGGTCGAATCGGGAGTCAGGATTTTTATTGAACCTGGTTTGAGTGAAACCATATCATCATTCAGTTCTGCTCCTGCCATGTATCCATTGCCCCAGTACAAATATGATTTTCCGGAAATGGGATCGGTGAACACATCAGGATCAATCACCTGCCCATGGCGGATTCCCTCCGGATGAGCGTCCAGCAATGGCTTTCCGGAATCCCTGAATGGGCCAAGGGGATCATCGGCCACGGCAACACCGATCTTTTTACCGGCGGTGAAATAATAGAAATATTTATACGCACCATTGATTTTCTTTTCAATAATACAGGGTGCCCAGGCATTGGTTTTTGCCCAGGAAACATCTGCCGGCAGACTCAGTATTTCACCTCCATCTGTCCAGTTAATGAGATCCTCAGAGGAAAATACCCTGAACCTGTCACCGGACCAGTTTTTGAAACCATTGCTGGTAGGATAGAGATAGTATTTACCTGTTTTCTCTGCATAGAGGATCTCCGGATCAGCAAAGAAACCTCCCAAAACAGGATTACCTGACCTCGGCCATCTGGCCTGCAACCTATGCAATTCGTTTCCTGAAATGGGCAGGATGGTACCATGGCGGGGCTTGAAATTCATGGATATTTTATTACCCAACAGTTTGAAATCTACGAGGTTCGAAGATTCTGTAAACTCATACCGGCCTTTGGTGTACACATCATACATCATGATGTATTTATCCGACTCGTTGAGTTTGAAAACTGAAGAGCCTTCTACCGGATCTTTTGTTTGCTGCAGGTAGCGGTCCTCCTGTTTAAACGGTCCGGTCAGACTGCCTGACGTTGCCTGTTTGATACCATTACCATCTCCTTCCGTTTTATAGAATAAATGATAGACCCCATCCTTCAGGATGATATCTCCATCAATACAACTTCCGCCGGCGGGGTTGGCAAACAACAGTTCCGGTGCAGCTTCCAGGCCAGTGAATGAATCATTGGCATAAGCATAATAGATCTTATCTGCCCCATTACCAGAACGCATGGACCAGTAGATCATGTACTTCCTAACCCTGGGATCATAAATGGTTTGTGGTGCCCAGACCCGGTTCACCTCATGGAACTGGTTGTAGGTAGTAACGATATTAATCCGGGTTGAAGACCAGTTGAGCAAATCGGAAGATTGCATCAGGACCATACCATGGTTGGCCGTCCACCCATTTTTCGCCACATTCATATCAGTGGCAACCATAAAAAATTTACTGCCGTCGTGTGAACGGAGAATATGGGGATCGCGAACACCGCCCGTTGAACTGATGCTGTCGGGGGAGATGATACGCTGGTTATTATTCAGGGCTTTGTAATTATAGCCGTCTTCGCTGGTCGCAAAATACACTGACTCATCCCGTCCGGTGAAATACACGAACAAATAAGCAGTTGCTGCGGCAGTCCGGGATTTTCGGGGGACCTGTGCCTGGGCAGGCATAAGTAACCAGCCGAGAAGGCATATTGTCAAATAAACACTAATTACTACTTTATTATTCATTTCCTAAATTAAGTATTCCATGAAACGTATCAGTATCCGGGGTTCTGCTGCAGTACCGCATCCTTGTTCAAATTAATCTCCGACTGGGGAACAGGCATCAGCAGGTGTTTGTTTTCAATTCCGGTCAGCTGGTTAACAGGACTGACAGAATTATACCGTACCGCACGATCAACAAGGGTTCCGGTACGCATCAGTGTCATGCGCCTGTTTTCCTCCCCAACCAGTTCCCTGATTCTTTCATCGAGGATAAAATCCAGGGTAACATCAGATGCCGTAATGGCGCTTGCGTTACTTCTTCCCCTGATAATGTTGAGTGCCTCTGCAGCTTCTGCCAGCCTGCCCTGCCTGAACAGTGCTTCAGCCAGTAAGAGATAGGTTTCCCCCAGGCGCATCAGCGGGATATCCTTGATCATGGCAAAACCAAATTCATCCTTTGGATCAAACTGGTACCATTTTGTGGTATGCGGGGCTATCCTGAAGATGGTATCAAAACCCGCATAAGGCACTGGTTTCCCATAGGTAGCCGGTTTGGAAGGATCGTTGTACCAGAACTGCCTCCTGAAATTGTAGGGTGAATTCCGCATATCCTCCTGTTCGTACACATCGTATATAACGTGATTGTTTAACCGAAGACGGCCAAGTCCTCTGCCACCAATTGAATCGGCGAGTTTCATACCGGTGACACCCACAAAAAACGGTCCCCATACCCTTCTCTGCTGTGGATTGTTAGTGATACCGCCTACAATGGTTCCGGGATGCTCCATTTCCATTACCCAAATTGCTTCGCGGTTACCCTGGCTCCTGCGCTGGTTTCCGTAGATAAACATATCGGAGAACGGATCACCCGGCTGATTGGCCTTTACGCCAAAGCGACTGGTAGTAAGACTGAATTTTCCGTCATTGATAACAGCCAGTGCCTGTTGTTCAGCCAGGTCATTTTTGCCCATGCGCAGGTAAGCCTCGGCCAGCAACTGCTGCGCCATTGCCTTGTTGGCACGGCTGTACATTTTGCCCTTTGAATTGCCTTTTACATTGTCCACATCGGGCAGGTTTTCACCGGCAAATCTGAGATCTTCTTCAATCAGTGCGTTCACCTCTGCGAGGGGCGCACGAACGAAGTCAGTTTTGGGTGCGGTTAGAGGTTCCTTTACCAGGGGAACATCACCAAAGCAGGTAGCCAGGATATTATAGGCATATGCGCGGAAAAACCGGGCTTCCCCGTTCACTGCGTTCTTCCCTGCCTGGGTAAGGCTGGTAACAGTGGGATCTTCCACGTTTCTAATGATGATATTGGCATTGTTGATCATCCTGAAGGCCCAGCTCCAGGTAAAGGAAGCTGCACCATCATTGGAGTTCAGCAAGGCATAGTTGTAATACGGCACTTCGATACCCTGCTGCTGACCTGCATAGGCAATATCAGTACCCACCTGCCATACGTTTAACCATCCCTGTTGGTCACTGGTGGTAAAGAACTGGCTGAGGTGGTTATGAAGTCCGGATATGGATGCTTCAAAACCCAGCGAATCCTTCAGGGTTTCAGGCGCATAGGATGAATACACTTCTTCATCAAGAAAACTTTTAGAGCAGGCAGCGAATGTAATGGCCAGTCCGAGGAGGACAGATAATATGTTGAATGTTCGTTTCATTTTAATGGCATTTAGTTGGATTAGCGAAGTGTGATATTGGCACCGAATACAATTGAACGAACAGGCGGATAGTTGTTCACCCAGTCTCCGGAACCACGGAAGGTGAAATCATTCTCCGGATCCCAGCCCTGCCAGTTCGTGAAGGTGTAAAGGTTCCTGCCGCTGGCGTAGAGGGTTACCCCCGCCAGCCTCACTTTGTCGAGAACCGACTGGGGCATGGTATAACTAAGGGTAACGTCTTTTATCCGGGTATAACTTGCATCTTTCGGGTAACCATAACCGCGATTCGCTGATACAGCCAGCGCACTCAGGGAAGGCCTGTCGTTAATCGGGTTGGAACTCGTCCAGTAGTCGATCTCTTTCGGAATATTGATCCTGCCCGCTTCATCGGCGAAAGTGAGGTTTACGTTGTTCCGAAGGCCCCCTTGTGAGGTCTGGATAAAAATATTCAGGTGGAAGTTTTTATAATGGAAGGTATTGGTCAGTCCGCCTGTCCATTTGGGAAGCCTTGAACCCAGTACCGTACGGTCGTTTGCGTCAATTTTCTTATCTCCATTGACATCCCTGAACTTCAGGTGACCCGGTTTGGCGGTGGGGTCAACGGATGAAGGATCTTCGCCTTCCTGCCATACACCATCCAGGATATAGTCATAGATCACATACCTGGACTTGCCGATGAAAAGGCCCTGGCCGATATCGCTGATTTCATTGCCCAGGGAATCATAGTTGCCATAAAGGCTTACAATGGTATTTTTATAGGACGCGAAATTCAGCGAGGTTTCCCACTTGAAATTCTTTGAAGCGATGTTCACTGTATTCAGGGTCAGTTCAATGCCTGTATTCTTTGTCTTACCCAGGTTATCAAGGATATTGCCATAGCCGGTAATGATGGGAATATTCCTTCTCAGCAGGATATCATCTGTGGTGGTGCGAAATACATCAATCGTACCAGCAATCCTGTTTTTCATCAGGGCAAAGTCGAGTCCGAGGTTAGCTCCCTTTGTTTCCTCCCAGTGGAGGTTGGCATTACCAAGGTTGCTTGCCAGCACACCAATGGTACTTACGCCGTTGAATGGAAACCGGTTGGTGCCGGCGGTAGTGGCTGTACCATTGATGGAAATGGCTTCATTACCGGTTTTACCATAGGACGCCCGGAGTTTGAGGCTGTTCAACAGCATAGCGTTGCGCATGAAAGCTTCATTGTGAATATTCCAACCAAGTGCCACAGAGGGGAACACTCCATACTTCGTGGTATTGGCGCCGAAAACAGAAGCTCCGTCCCTGCGGGCCGTCAGTGTCAGCAGGTAACGGCTGTCATAGGAATAGTTGATCCGTCCCATCTGTGACAGATTGGTCTTGCGGTCATAAAAGGAACCATTGGATTGCGTGGCTCCTGCACCAAGATTATAGTAGGATAATTCATCATTGATAAACCCGGTTGCGCGGGCATTGGAACTGAAATAGTCCTTGGCCTGTGAACTGTATAAACCGGTAAAATCAACATGATGGTTATTCCAGTCCTTTGTGTAGGAAAGAATATTTTCTATGATCCAGTATTTTGATTCCGAATTGCTGACAGCACCGGTTCCCAGCTGGTTGTTCACACTCCTGCCATCGTATTCCCCAGTGCGACGGGTAACATAGGAATAAGACGCATTGAGCCTGTATTTAAGTCCCTTCAGAAAGCCGGGTTTCAGTTCCGCATAACCGCTACCGGTAAGATTCTGGCCGCGATCCAGGCGATCGGCCGTGAGGCCCAGCATCGGGTTCAGGTAAAGCAATTCAGGGAACATCGGGTAGATGGTATATCGTCCATTCTCGTCGTACAACTGCGCATAGGGACTCATATTGGTTGCCAGGTAAAAATTGGCGCGACCACCATCTGAATTATTGTTATTGAAGAAAAGGGAAGTGCCGACAGTAAGATAATCGGTAACATTCACATCAAGGTTTGAACGAAGGTTGATCCGCTGGTACTGATATCCTTTAACAGCACCTTTTTGCTTCAGGTATTCACCCGATATATAATATTTCGCATCTTTTGTTCCACCTGAAATGCTGAGGTTGTGATCAGTGAGCGTGCCCGTTTGCGTAACAACATCCACCCAATCGGTGGTTTTACCGGCATAATAATTATTCCGCTCATACAGGTTCGGCAGGATACTGGTATCACTGAGATTGTTCTGATTACGGAAATCGGCCCATTTCTGAACATAACGTTCCGGGCTGCTGGGGTTGAGCGTATTGATAATTTTTTCAAAACCCGTATAGGCATTGTAACGGATTACGGGTTTACCTGTATTGCCCCTTTTCGTAGTGATAAGGATAACACCATTGGAGCCGCGAACACCATAAATGGCTACTGCTGACGCGTCTTTCAGGATTTCCATTGAGGCGATATCTGCTGCGTTGATGTCATTGGTACTGGCATCCGGAGCAAGGGGAATACCATCCACCACAATCAGCGGGGAATTATTGGCACCGATAGAGTTGACACCACGAACCTGGACATTTGCTGTTCTGCCGGGTACCGTAGAGTTCACCGACACGTTTACGCCGGCAACAGCCCCCTGGATGGCCTGCATCACGTTAGTCACGGGCAATTGCGAAAATCGTTCTTTGGGCACAGAGGCAACAGAGCCGGTTACATCAGAGCGTTTCTGGGTTCCATAACCAACTACAATTACTTCACTCATTTGCACTTCCGATGGAAGCAGGCTTACTTCAATATTAGTGCGGTTATTCAGATTTACTTCCCGGGAGGCATAACCTACCATGCTGAAAACCAGGGTGGCATCCGCAGGTGCGCTGATGGAAAATCTTCCATCCTCGCCGGTCTTTGTGCCGGTAGCGAATCCCTTAACCTGTACGGAAACGTTTGCCAGGCTGCTGTCGCCGGCTACTACTCTTCCCGTTACCTGAACCTGGGAAAAAGCAGCCAGGAAAGGGAAAATGGTTAACATTAAAATTAGAAAGGTGAATTTGTCAAAAGGAAAAGGCAGGGCGTCCTTTCGGCATGCTAATACATTAGCAGATGGAGGGCAAATCATCGTTAGCAGTTTTTGGTTTAAAAAATCAACACTTGTTCCGAACTCTGTTCATTCCGGTTGTCTTCAACACGGAAAGATTAAGTGTCATTTTTACATTTTTATACTTAAAACTAGCCATTTGCCGTAACGGAATCTGGAATGTGTTGCTATTTATCTGGGCAAACGTGTGCACAGATTAACGCTACAAACTGTAAAAAAGGGGAAATATCATTCAAAGCACTGGCATTATTTAATTGAATTACAGTTAGTTATGTGCATAAATGTTTTGGCCTTATCTTAGTTCCCAAACATGAAAATCCAGAACATTACCATAAAGGATATTGCCAAAGCGCTTGATTTGTCCTACTCTACAGTATCACGCGCGTTGAAAGGAAGCTATAAAATCAGCGAACCGGTGCGCAACAAGGTGATTGCTTATGCCAACGAACATAATTATCGCCCCAACCTGCTGGCTCAAAGCCTGAAAAATAAAAACAGCCGTTGTATAGGGGTGGTCCTGTGTAATATCCCGAACAGTTTTTTTGCAGAAGTGATCAGTGGAATTGAGTCGGTTGCCTATACGAAGAATTACCTGGTAATCATAACCCAGAGTCATGAATCCTATGAAAGGGAAATACAGGCCCTGGAAAACCTGACCTGGCGATCAATTGATGGCTTATTGATTTCATTGTCCACTGAAACCTCTGATTGCTCGCATATTGCAGCACTGCATGCCAAAGGCCTGCCCGTAGTATTTTTCGACCGGGTATCCGAAGACTTCAAGACCCACCTGGTAAAGGCTGATAATGAAGGTGGCGCATACGATCTAACCAATCATTTACTGCACCAGGGTTACAGGAGAATCGCACAAATTACCAGTCCGGCGCATCTTTCCATCACGCAGGAAAGAATTGCCGGCTATAAAAAAGCACTTTCAGAAGCAGGCCAGCCCATTGATGAATCACTTATAAAATACTGTGAGCATGGGGGTATGCTGTTCGAAGAAATTGAAACGGCCGTCAGTGAATTATTTGATTCCGGCAATCCGCCGGATGCCATTTTTGCCGCTTCGGACAGGCTTACCCTTGGCACATTATCTATCCTGAAAAAAATGGGCAAATCGATTCCCGGGGATATTGGGATGGCAGGTTTCAGCAATTTCAGTGAACCGGAATTATTTGAGCCCGCACTCACCACCATCAAACAACCAGCTTTTGAAATGGGCAAAACGGCCGCAGAATTACTGATACAACTGATTGAAAGCAAAAGACCGGTTACGGAATTTGAAAAAAAAGTGTTTCCAACAGAATTGAAGGCAAGAGCTTCCACCAACAGAAAGATTTCGGTTGCCTACTAAAGGCTTACAAAATGAAAGATTTACCAGGAAAAACAAGGGAGTTCCGGTTTGGTGACCGTGTGGTTAAAATTCAGGTTCCCGCCCAACCGGAAATCAGGGAACAATTCAGGCAGCAGGTAGAAAAAGATGCCCAAACCCCTTTCCCCTATTGGGCAAAGATCTGGCCGTCAGCTATTGCCCTGGCAGGGTTTATTGAAGCCAACCCTGAATATGTGAAGGACAGGCGGGTATTGGAGCTGGCAGCGGGACTGGCACTGCCGTCACTGGTTGCCGCAGACAAGGCCAGGGAGGTGATTGCAAGTGATTACCTAGCCGAAGCTCTTGATTACATCCGACATTCGGCTATTCTGAACCGTTATACCAATTGTAAAATCATGCTGATCAACTGGCATGCCATTCCGCCGGAAACCGATCCTGATCTGGTTATTATGAGTGATGTTAACTATGAGACCGGTGAATTTGAACAGCTGATCAAAGTCATCCATGCCTTCCTGGAGAAACATATAAAAATAATTCTGAGTACCCCGCAGAGATTGGTGGCCAAAGAGTTTATAGCAGCACTATTACCTTATTGCATCTACCAGGAAACAGTAATGATAGAGGAAGAGGGCAATAGTACAGCTGTTTCGATCCTTGTGCTGGGAACATGATTTATGCCATGCCTGCCAGGTATTCTTCCCTGATGGCCTCAATTTCATCCACTCCCGAAGGCAGGTATTTTCCAAACCGATGGTATCCATCCTCTGTGATCAGGAAATTGTTTTCGATCCTGATTCCGCTGAAGTTCCGGTAGGCTTCCAGCTGATCATAATTGATGAAAGATGCCAGCTTGTTTTCTGCTTTCCAGCGATCCATCAATTCCGGTATCATATATATTCCAGGTTCCACGGTCAGCACATAACCAGGTTCAAGCTCACGTCCCAGGCGGAGTGATTTCCAGCCAAAATCCTTACGTTTCCCTAACTGTTCTGTGTAACCGACATATTGTTCGCCGAGGTCTTCCATATCATGTACGTCCAGCCCCATCATATGCCCCAGTCCGCATTGGAAAAACAGGGTATGAGCACCTGCCTCTACGCCCTCTGCGGGATCACCTTTAAACAGACCAATGGCTTTTAGTCCGGTTAATAACTCTTCGCAGGCCCTGGCATGAACATCTATGAAACGTACGCCCGGTGCCAGCATTTGAGTTGCCTTTTCGAGGGAGGACAGCACAATTTCATAGATCTCCCTTTGCTGGTTTGAGAAGCGCCTGCCCACAGGGAAAGTGCGGGTGAGGTCACCAGCATAATGCATAGACTCCTCTGCACCGGCATCCACCAGCACCATTTGTCCATCCAGCAGAGTGTTTCCATAATAATGATTATGAAGGATATGACCATTTACTGTCAGGATAATCGGGTAAGATAATCTACCCCCGGCTGCATGGGAAACTTCCTGCACTTTTGAAGCCAGTTCATATTCCTTCATGCCGGGTCTTGCCTGGTGCATGGCAGTGAAATGCATATCGGCACTAATGGATACCGCTTTCTCAATGGCATCCACCTCACGGGGTTCTTTATGTGAACGCTGATGGATAACCGACCTGACAAGACTAAGTGAATGCCCTGCCTTTATGGCTGCCACTGGCTGTCGCAACCATTCTGAGAGCTTCAACAGGTTGGCGTTGCGGTATGGCGGGAGATAATGAATGGTGCGACCTGAACCAGCGGCCTCGCTGAGAAGTTTACCGAGATCTGCGTAAGGCCTTGTTGTGATCACACCGACCTCGCCAGCCATTTCAGCCATAGTAGGTAAAGTGCCGGTCCAGATAATAAAATCGATTCCGGGGTCATCACCGAATAATATCTCCCTGCCTGAATCGACATCAATAATGCCGGCAACCCCTGTCAGATCAAGACCAAAATAATACAGAAAACTACTGTCCTGCCTGAATGGATAACAGTTATCAGCATAATTCATGGCAGCGTCTTCATTACCCATCAGCAGTATCAGTCCTGAGCCGACAAGTTCTGACAACTTCCTTCTTCTGGAAACATAGGTGTCCTTTGGGAACAGTTCAAAATGCATAAGCTACAAAGTTCAATTATAAATCTGAATAGCCAGCTGACCGGGCCAGGATGATATCCGATCTGGAAACATTGTTCTTATACTCAGGCTTGGCCAGCATGGCTTTCCACTCAGGATCATTACCGAAGGTTTTCCAATGTTCATTTCGATCCGCCAGGCTATTGAAGCTGGTCATGTACCAGAAATTAGGCATACGGCTTCCTGCAATTACCTCACCATAAAATACTGCATTGAATCCTAGTCTTTTGAACAATGTGATCTCTCCGCCTTCGTTGAACATGTGAACCTTACTCTGGTAAAGTTTTTCTGTGGCAGATTCATAACTGCGCAGTTCGAATATGTGGTCAGCTTTGTTGCCGGATAGCTGCGGTGTGCTGGGCTGGCGTGCAAAACGGAACGCTTCCATCAGTATATTTTCAACCCGAACAAAAGGTGGATTGTCATGTGGCGCAGTTTCAAATGCCGCAGCCTTTGCCGGATATTCCCTGTCTTTATTCAATCGTTGTTTGATATCAAGCGCATGGTTTATGGACGGGTGGGTTACCAGCACATAAATGGTTTTGTCTGCAGCGGTATCATTTGCCAGTGGCTTGAACACACCAACCGTTCCATGGCCGGTCCGGTGTAAGGCTGGCAGCAGTGCATGCTGCAGGTAATCATCGATCCTGGCTTCCTGGTCGCTGTTTTTAAAATGATAAACACTTAACTGGTAGATGGCTTTTTTTCCTGTTTGTTGGGCCTGCATACGGGTGGCAGGAAAAAGTAGAATAAGCAAGGCGCAAATGGCCGGGGCAATCAGATTTTTCATGGTGAAATATTTCATTTTGTTATTTAACGGGAACCTGTTCAACTGCAAATTGATCGGTCCGGAATGGAATGATGGGTAGGCCCTCTTTTGAAGAAACATTTCCTATCAGTGTATTTCCGAAACCATACCTGACATAATATGGATTCTTCAGCTCCGGGCTCCAGACGGTAATGGTATTGTTCAGAATCTTAGCTTTTGCAGGATACCATTTTTCCTGGCCCGCCGCAGATACAAAGAATCCTTCAGCAGCCTGGCCGTTTACGGTGAAACCATTCATGGCATTTGCAAACCGGAGCAGGACTTTATCCTTCTGTAGAACGGATGCTGTAAGGGCTGGACTCATATAACTAAGACCGGTTTTACCGTAGGTTTCTGCCAATGCCCAGTTTGCCAGCCTTTCTCCGACCGGCTTCTTCCTGGAAGGATGAATATTGGTTACGGAATCTACGAGGTCGGTAATGACCACCATGCCGGTTTTTGGGTGGCTCATACTCCTGGTCTGGGCTTCCTGCAGCAGGGCACCTATATTGGTGGTGCCATATTTATAGGGAGCAATCTGGACATAATAAAAAGGGAACTCCCTTTTCCATACTGCACGCCAGGCATCGATCATAGAGGTAAAAAGCTGCTGGTAAGTATCATAGGTTGTGGTATTGGATTCACCCTGGTACCAGATCGCGCCTGCAATACTGAAATCAGTTACCGGTGAAATCATGCCATTGTAAGCTTTACCTGCGGCGCTTGGCCACCATGGAAAGGTATTAAGTTTGGATGCTGCAGCTTTCAGTGCAGCATTTTCATGAACGATTTGTTCGGGAGTCCAGGTTTCAGCTGGCGTTCCGCCCCAGCTGGCATTGATCAGCCCGATGGGAACATTCAGGTCCTGCTGCAATTTTTTACCGAAAAAATATCCGACCGAGCTGAAGGTTTTGATGGTATTGGAATCGCAGTGGGTCCAGGCAGTCTTCACGTCGTCCTGGGGATAGTCAGCGCCAGTTCGCGGGATATGAAAAAAACGGATGTTCGGGTTCTTCGCAGAAGCGAAATCGGCAGCTATATCTGAAGTGCCGTTGTGATAGTTCCATTCCATGTTGGACTGGCCTGAACAGATCCATACCTCGCCGATCATAACATCCTGAAGGGAAATTGTATTCCGGCTGGAAATATCAATTGTGTAAGGGCCGCCGGCCGCCGGGGTTTTCAATTTCAGTTTCCAGGTAGCCAGGTTGGATACAATCGCCGAATCTGTTTTTTTATTCCAGCTGGTGGTTACATATACCTTTTCGCCTGGTCCGGCCCAGCCCCAGAGAGCAACGGAATCATTCTGTTGTAAAACCATTCCGGAAGAAAGGATGGCGGGTAGACGCAATTGTGCCCGCAAATCCATGGAACTGAGGGTAACCATGGAAATCAGCAAAACAATCAGAGGCTTTTTCATACCTCTAAAAATAAGATTAAATATGACACTTAATCCTGCAGGGCAAGAAATAAAAAACTGGTACTGCCTTTTGGTGCAGTACCAGCGCTACAAAAATCAATTTTTTTCCAGCTTACAGTTTTGCGATCTTAACCTCTTCAACAACAACGCGGTTCCTGTTGATCTGAAAACTTTCAGAATAGTTTTTCCCCTTTGTAGATGCAGTCAGTTTGATCTGGATCGGATCAAGGCTGAAATTGTCAAACTGTACTTTCCTGGAAATCTTTTTATCAAAAAAAGACTCTTTGTACAGTACGTTACCGTCAACATCCTTAATGCTAACGATCATTTCTTCACCGCTCTCATTCTCGAGATTGATTTCGACAATGGGAGACTGGTGATTGCTTCCGATATATTTCACTTCTATCAGTGATTTCTTATCTTCAGTTTTCTTGTCATTGTTAGCCATTGCAGGTGCCGCCACCAGGAAAAGGGCCAGGATTACCATTACAGTTGAAAGTACAGACTTCAGATTTGTGTTTACATTTTTCATAACATACATTTTTTAAGGTTACAATTTTGATTTAACTTCTTTGTGGGGCAATCGTACAATCAGGAATGGAGCAACCGGCAAATTCACTATGGAGCAATCGGGGAATCTTATTTCAGGCGGGCAACCGTGCAGGAACGATCGTTGATAGAACAAAAGTATAAAGACGTAAACGGCCATGCAACACAAATTTTGCCTGATCTTTTTATTGCAAACCTGCTAAAGAAATCACAAAATCCTTACCCACAAAGGATTTCAGAAATCAAAGCCAATGATTTCCAAGCCCTGAACTATCGATAAAAACCGGCCGGAACATTCCATTATTTATCGAAGTGAAAAGGAAAAAGAAAAAAAATTAACCATATATTCATAGGAATAATACAGTCATGAAAAAAATCATTTGCACCATTCTTGTTATGGCCGGTATTCTGGTACAGGTTTCAGCCCAACAGAAAACTGCGGGAACGGACCAGGTATTCAAGGCAGACAGTACTGTTACTACCATTCATGATGTTACCATCCGGGGACAAAAGATCCCCTACAAGGCAATGGCTGGCACATTACCGGTTTGGGATGAAAATGGCAAAACAATAGCCGGACTGTTTTTTACCTATTACGAAAGAACGGATGTAAAAGACAGGGCATCAAGACCGCTGGTTATATCTTTTAACGGAGGCCCGGGCTCTGCATCGGTGTGGATGCATCTTGCTTATACCGGACCGCGAATTTTAAAAATAGATGATGAGGGTTATCCGGTTCAACCCTATGGATATAAGGAAAATCCGCATTCGATTCTTGATGTGGCAGATATAGTGTACGTAGATCCTGTCAATACCGGTTTTTCAAGGATTACGGACAAGGATACACCCAAATCAAAATTTTTTGGTGTGATGGCCGATATCAAATACCTGGCTGAATGGATCAATACTTTTGTATCCAGAAATAACAGGTGGGCATCCCCCAAATACCTGATTGGTGAGAGTTATGGAACTACCAGGGTATCGGGGCTGGCCCGTGAACTCCAGGAATCGCAGTGGATGTACCTGAACGGTGTAGTGCTGGTTTCACCTACCGACCTGGGAATTGAAAGAGGAGTGGCGACTGATGCGGCACTAAGGCTTCCCTATTATGCTGCAACAGCCTGGTATCATAAAAAGCTTCCAACTGAATTGCAGCAGAAAGATCTCGTGGCCATGTTGCCGGAAGTGGAGAGTTTTACCATGAACGAATTGATACCGGCTATAAACAAAGGCAGCATGCTTTCTGATGCAGAAAAAAAGCCAATCGCGGCTAAAATGGCTCGTTACTCAGGATTATCCGAGAATGTGATTCTGCAACATAACCTGGATGTGCCCATCAATTTTTTCTGGAAGGAACTGTTGCGCGACAAAGGGTTTACTGTTGGCAGGCTGGATTCGCGATACCTTGGTATTGACAGGAAGGACGCCGGGGAAAAGCCAGACTTCAATGCTGAGCTGAGTTCCTGGCTTCACTCCTTTACCCCTCCCATAAACATGTACCTCAGGGAAGAACTGAAATACAGAACCGATTTCAAATACAATATGTTCGGACCCGTGCATCCCTGGGACCGCAGCAATGACCAAACCGCTGAAGATCTTCGCAAAGCGATGGCGGCCAACCCCTACCTTCATGTATTGGTGCAATCAGGCTATTATGACGGCGCCTGCGATTATTTCAATGCGAAGTACAATATGTGGCAAATGGATCCCGGAGGGAGAATGAAAGACCGCATGAGTTGGGAAGGTTATCGAAGCGGGCACATGATGTACCTGCGAAAGGAAGACCTCTCTGCCAGTAACGAACATATCAGGCAGTTTATCCTGAAATCATTACCCAAGCCCGGCCAGGCCGCCAAATATGAAGTGACCAGATAAACAACCGCACATTTATGAATAAAAATATCGTTTCGCTTGTTATTGTGTTGGCAGGATTCCTTCTTTCCCCGGCTACTGCACAGGAAAGGTTAACAGACAGTTTCCCTGTCCGTGCTTTCAGCATTGCTGCACCTACGGCAAGGAACCTGGATTCATTTATTGTTTTCATACAACAGGAACTGGCGCCCCGAAAAATCAACACCCTGATTCTGAGGGTAGATTACAGTTACCAGTACAGCAGTCACCCCGAACTGGCAGACACAGCTTTCCTGACCCGTCAGCAGGCCAAACAACTGGTGGCCGCAGCACATGGTGCAGGTATTTCCATCATACCGCAGATCAATTTACTGGGGCACCAATCCTGGGCAAGCCGCACAGGAAAACTACTTTCCGTATATCCCCAATTCGATGAAACCCCCTGGGTGGAAATGCCTGAAAAATATGCGTGGCCCAATAAAGATGGCCTTTATTGCAAAAGCTATTGCCCCCTGCACCCCGATGTCCATAAAATTGTATTTGAACTGGTGGATGAAATTTGTGATGTATTTGAATCAACCGCCTTTCACGCAGGAATGGATGAAGTGTTTTATATAGGTGAGGCCAAATGCCCGCGCTGCGGTGGTTTGGACAAAGCGGAACTATTCGCGGGAGAACTTACAAAAATCCGCAACCATCTCGCCCTTAAGGGAAGAAAACTCTGGATCTGGGGCGACAGGCTGATTGATGGAAAAACAACCGGTATCGGAATGTGGGAAGGCAGTTTTAACAATACCTATCGCGCCATTGACATGATCCCGAAGGATGTGGTTATCTGCGACTGGCATTATGAGCGGGCAGATAAAACCGCGGTGTATTTTGCGATGAAAGGATTTCCTGTAATCACCTGTTCCTGGAATAAACCCGGCGTGGCAAAAACACAGGTTCAGGACATGTACCAGTTCCGACTAACAGCCACACCAGTACTGAAAGAAAGGTACCTTGGTGTAATGGAAACCATCTGGTCGCCGGTTTCCTCATTTTTTAACGGTTTTTACGGCAAAGCACCCATTCAATCGGGTAAGGCGCCTGAAACCAATACGCCGTGGCATACATTTCGGGCAATATTTGAGAAATAATAACCAATCCCAGTTATTAAAGCTACCTTCATTAAGATAACTATTTGAGCCTATCAGCATCTTGTAAGCGAATCATTTCTTTTTTTTAGCATTCATTTACCTCCTGCTTTTTTCTCAGATCATTTTCAATCTAAAAAAATTAAAGAAATGAATATTTACATTTCAAACCTTGGCTTTGGTGTTCAAAATGAAGACCTGAAAAAACTTTTTGCTCCGTATGGTGAAGTAACCACTGTAAACATCATTATGGATAAGGTCACAAATCGCAGCCGCGGTTTTGGATTTGTTGATATGCCTGACCAGGCTTCCGCAGAAAATGCTATTCGCGAATTGAATGGTGTTAGTATGGAAGGCAGGTCCATCAAGGTAAACGAAGCAAAACCAAGAGAAGACAGACCCACAGGAAATTCTTTTTACGGTTCCCGCCGTTAATATTTTATTTCCGGAAGTATTTTGAATACTTCCGGAAATATTTCCAGCATGGAACCTACTTTAATGAAAAGGGATATTTAAAGTGTAGAAGTCGGTTTCGACAACACAGCAGGTACCATTTACTGAAAGTACCTGGGAGATTTTAATTCAGCCACTACCAGGGCAAATCACTTACCTGCTAAGGCACCATCTCGAGGAAACAGCCCTGGCCCTGTTAGCGCAATACAAGTCATTATTCCAGTCAGAACAGTTAAACAGGAGTTTTTCATCCATCATTAACAATTTACTACGGGAATTTATCCAAAAGACCCAGGCGGGATAATTTCTTCTTTTAAACCACGCTCAACCCGGTAATTTCCATTCCATTAAATATACGGCCGAGCTGTATATCACCGGATTTGTTAAAGTCGGTAAAACGTGTTTCACTTACAATACGCCAGAAGTTTTTAGACTTCAGGTCATTGAAATCCCTTGATTGTATAAACAATCCAACCAGTGTTTTCCGATTCTTGAATCTGATCTGTACAGGCTTTGAAGTAACATTGTTACGCTCGAGAAAGTGTTCGATCTGAATGTTTGTCAAATTATTTTGCTTTGTGTAGGCCGCAAATATAGCCTTTTTTACGATATTATCCCCTTATATGCCAGGCCTTTGGTTGAACAAAGGCCCTTATGCCGGTATAGGACAGCGTGGAACCGAGTCCCGAATGTTTACGCCCCGACCAGGGAAGTCCCGCACTAACCCGGTCACAACAGTTCCAATAAACAGTTCCGGTATTCATTTGCCTCATGACAGCTTCCGCCCTTTCAAAACTGGAAGAATATACCGCGGCAGTAAGTCCGTATTCAGTATCCTGCATCAATTTTACCGCTTCGGCATCATCCTTAACTTTTTGAATCCCGATTACAGGTCCAAAGGATTCGTCTTTCATTACTTTCATCGAATGATCCGTACCTGACAGGATCGCCGGCGCCAGGAAATATCCTTTTTCGGGAATCTTTCCGGCTCCTGTTGTCAGCACTGCCCCTTTAGACACCGCATCATTGATCTGGTCCTGCAAAAATTCCACCTGCTGCTTCCTGCTGAGCGGTCCGAGCTCAGATGCCGGATCAAGGGGATCGCCCATCACGAGTTTTTTTGCCTGGGCGGTAAAGCTTTCCAGGAAGCGGTCATACACCCCTTCCTGAACATATATCCTTTCAACGGCACAACAGCTCTGGCCATTATTATATACCACCCCTTCAAGGGCAGCCGCCGCCACCTGGTCAATGTCAGTCACATCATCCATTACATAAAGTGGGTCCTTGCCGCCCAGTTCCAACTGGCAGGGAACAAGTTTGGATGCCATCCTGTTTGCAATAGCCATACCCGTTCTGTAGCTGCCGGTAAAAAAGCAACCATCTATCGGCAGATCAAGCAACAGGCTGCCGGCAGCACCACCGCCAATGATCAGCTGGAAACAATTTTCGGGTATACCAGACCGGTACAAAAGAGACTGGATATGCAATCCGGTAAGGGTGGAAAATTCAGATGGTTTGTACAGTACGGCATTGCCTCCGATGAGACCGGGGATGAATACATTGACACCCACCAGGTATGGATAGTTCCATGCGGAAATATTGGCAATAACGCCCAGCGGCTCATACGTAATCTTTTCCCTGGTTCCCCCAACGCTGGTAATCCACTCCTCTGACAACCATTTTTCTGAATGATCCAGGAAGAATCGAATACGGGACCGGGCGCCATTTAATTCATTATAGGATTGCTGCAGGGGCTTCCCCATTTCCAGGGTAAGGGTGCGCGCCAGTTCATCCTTATTTTCATCCAACAGATCATAGAACCTGCCGATACAGCCGATCCGATCCACCAGGGGTACCTGAGCCCAAACCTTCTGGCCATGCTTAAGCTGTTCAAATTTATATCCGATCGATTCTACCGAATCAGCCGCCAGTTCCCGGATCACCTCTTCTGTTGCCGGGTTAATAATCTTAAGTGTTTCCATGATCATTTTCTTATTTCAGCGAGAAATCTGTTTTTAATATTTTTTGCCAGTTCATTTTCCTGGTCGGGCATTCTTTCAGGATGCCATTGCACACAAAGCATAAAAGCCCTGCCTGATTTATTGGCAAACTCTATGCCTTCAATGGTATTATCACCGGCGCCGGATCTTGCATTGACACGAAGATTTCGCCCCAGTTTATTTTCATCAATCACCTGGTGATGAGCGCTGTTCACTTCACGGGCAGGTATACCTGCAATTTCAAACAGGAGACTGTCCCTTTCCACCTGCACATGATGCAGGTTATCAATATCACCGATCTTCATGTGTTGCTGGTTCGCTTCACCCTGGTCCTGAATCAGCTTTCCTCCTTCCAGCACATTGACCAGTTGTAAACCGCGGCAAATACCTAATAAGGGCAGGCGATGCTCCTGTGAATATTGATAAATAAGTGCCTCAAAACGATCCCTTTCCGGTTCAAAGGTTTCAGGCTGGTTCTCATATCCGGTTTCTCCACCGTAAACAGCAGGATCTATATCAACGCCGCCGGTAAGTACAAAGCCGTCGCAGGTTGCTATGTCAACCTGGTTATTTTTTTCAAATGACAACAATACCAGTTCCAGGTCATCCCGCAAATCATCCGGGGTAAACCAATCCCAGTAATATTGAAAATTTGTCCTGGTGTAACTGATGCCGATCCTCTTTTTCATTGCGCTGGTTATAAAGCCTGCAGGTATAGTTTTTTAAAGTCTTCGCGGGTTACCGGTTTAGGGTTATTCGGATGACAAAAATCTGCCAGTGCGAGGTCAGAGAGCGTTTCAATCTCATTCTCCGTAACTCCGATGGCACTCAGCCTGGTTGGCAAGCCGAGCGATTTATTCAGTGCAAACAAATGTTCAATCAATCCCTCACCGGTTTCAACTTTCAACTCCATCGTCTTTGCCATCCGGCGGAAAGCACCTTCGAATCCCCCCAAATTGAACTGCATTCCATAAGGCAGGTTAACTGCATTGGCCAGTCCATGGTGCGTATCGAGCAGGGATGACAGGGGATGCGCCAGGGAATGCACCACCCCCAGCCCCTTCTGGAAAGCAACAGCCCCCATCAGGGAGGCGATCATCATTTTACTGCGTGATTCCAGGTCGGGTTTATGTACGGCAGTTTCAATGGACTCATTGATGAGTCTCATCCCCTCCAGTGCAATTCCCTCGGCAAGCGGATGAAACCCTTTGGCAATAAACGCTTCCATATTATGGGTAAGTGCATCCATACCTGTTGCTGCAGTTACAAACGGGGGCAGGTCCATGGTCAGCATCGGATCGGCAAATACTATTTTTGCCAGCAGTTTTGGTGAAAAGAGAATTCTTTTCCGGTGTGTGTCATCTTCCGAAATGATGGCGCTTCGACCAACTTCACTGCCGGTTCCGCTGGTGGTTGGTACCGTGATAAAATAGGGAACATCTTCGGTAACGTATTGGTCGCCGCCGATCAGGTCATCGTAATCAAACAGATCCCGGTGATGGTTAATCCTTAAAGCCACGGCCCTGGCCACGTCCATGGCAGCGCCGCCGCCAATACCGATAATACAATCCCGGTCCGTTCCCTTATACAGGTCACCTCCGGAGAGCACATCTGACTTTACCGGGTTCTTGTGAATCTCAGCAAACACCTCTGCCGAAATATTGGCTGCATCCAGATTTTTCAGGATGGCAGCAAAAAAACCAAGCTGTTTAACCACCGGATCGGTAACAATGAGCGGGCGTTTCAGTCCGTTTGCCGCAAGGTGGCCCGGCAATTCACCGATCACATTCGCACCAAAACGAATGGTAGTTGGAAAATTGTATTGACGGATAATATTGAAGTCGGTCATAAATAGTTGATTAGATGATCTCAAAATAACGTTGTAATTCCCAGTCGGTCACCACTTTTGAAAATTGTCTCCACTCCCACTCACGGGTAGCCGAAAAATGCTCTACAAATTCCTTTCCGAATAACTCCTTTGCCAGGGGTGAATGTTTCATTGCCTGGGTGGCTTCCCAGAGGTTCTTTGGCAGTACGCCGTTTGAGGTATCGGCATACCCACTGCCTTTGGTTTGCGGAATGGACAGTTGCATCTTGTTCCTGATACCATACAAACCGGCGGCCAGGCAGGCAGCCATCGCCAGGTAAGGGTTTGAATCAGATCCCACCACCCTTGTCTCCAACCTTGTTGAAGTGGCACTTCCCGGAAGGGCCCGCAGGGCAGTTGTTCGGTTATCCACCGCCCAGGTGATGGTAGTAGGTGCCCAGGCGCCTTCCACCAGCCTTTTGTAACTGTTAACAGTTGGTGCAAACATTGGGAGGATATAAGGCAGGCAATGCAACTGGCCAGCGATATAACTTTTCATCAGGTCGCTCATGGTGTATTCGGCCGCTGCATCATAGAAAAGATTCACGGATTTATCAGCTGCCCATAAACTCTGGTGAACATGTCCGCTGCAACCCGGCAACTGTTCATTCACCTTGGCCATAAAAGTAGCCATAAAGCCATGCCGGTGAGCGATCTCCTTCACGCCCGCCTTAAACAATACAGCCCTGTCGGCTGCTTCGATGATATGGGAATAATGGATGGCAGCTTCGTATACTCCCGGTCCGGTTTCGGTATGGAGACCTTCCAGGGGCACACCGAATTTTTTCATGCTGTTGAAAATGTCATGAAAAAAATCACTGTTCTGCGAGGCCCTCAATACCGAATAGCCGAACATGCCGGGGGTTATCGGCTGCGTTGTACGGAACTTTGTTTCATATAGTTCCTTTACATTGTTGATATAATTGAACCACTCAAATTCCTGGGAAAAGGAAGCATAAAATCCGGCCTGGACTGCCTCTGATTCAATTTTCTTCAGCAGGCTCCTGGGACAAATGGAGAGCGGATTACCATCATGCCCCTGGAAGTCGGCCAGGAACAACGGACAATCATCTTCCCAGGGTATCTGGCGGAAGGTGGCCAGGTCAACACTGGCATTGGCATCTGGATACCCGCTATGCCAGCCAGTATAGGAAACATTATCGTAAGCCTGGTCGCCCGCGTCCCAGCCAAATACCACATTGCAGAATCCGAATCCGTTGCCGGCAACTGATCTGAATTTGTCGAGACTGATGATTTTTCCCCGAAGGACACCATCCATATCGGTAATGGCAAGTTTTACCTTATCCTTCTGTTGTTCTTCCAGCAGGCTGAGTATTTCCGGAATTGATTCTCTGTTGACCATCAAGTTTGCTTTTTACAATAAAATGAAACCATAGAAAGGCTAGCGCCAATATACCAAAATAAATGAGTGACAGACCCGGGTTCAATGTTATCATTGCGATCATAGATACCAGCGCAATGCTTAGCGCTACCAGGGGAGACAGGGGATAGAACGGCACTTTAAACGGACGAGTCAGTTCCGGTTCCTTTTTCCTGAGCACAAGCATCGTGATCATTGAAATAATATAAAGGCTGACAGCCCCGAAACAGGCGAGGGTGATAATTTCCGCGGTTTTTCCAGAAAGCAGGGCGAGGATACCCACCACCATATTAGCGATCAGCGCATTGGCCGGTGTTTTAAACCTCGGATGCACTTTACCGAGCGCGGCCGAAACATAGCCCACGCGTCCGAATTCAAATGTGGCCCGGCCGGCAGCCAGTATGATTCCATGAAAGGAAGCAACCAGCCCCATTAACCCGATGGTGATTAGCAGGTGATAAACCCAGCCGGAATTACCGGTGATCTGTGCCATTGCGAGCGGAAGCGGGGAATCAGAAGGAGCTGCTCCCGGTGATGCATAAACGATGGCTTCCCAGCCTCCGACCCCTATTGCAGAAACAAATACCAACACGCACAAAATAATGAGTGTTGCCAGTGCAGACCCGAATCCCATCAGGATGGTCCGCTGAGGTTTAATGGTTTCTTCAGCCACATTGGCAACCCCTTCAAGCCCCAGG
The DNA here is from genome assembly GCF_014332695.1 of Flavihumibacter stibioxidans. Lineage (GTDB taxonomy): Bacteria > Bacteroidota > Bacteroidia > Chitinophagales > Chitinophagaceae > Flavihumibacter > Flavihumibacter stibioxidans. The sequence continues at coordinate 1,254,111 of NZ_MBUA01000001.1, forward strand.
AAGAACCAGATGGCGAAAGGAATGCAGGCCCAAACACCAGAGTATCCGTTGGGGTATGCATTGATAGCCAGGTTTTCAGCTTTGAAATGCGGCAAGGTGATACCTGCGAATAGGAGCAACTCAAATACCGCCAGGATGGTGATCACCAGTTCAAAAATAGCAGCTGCCTTCACACCGGCAATGTTAAGGGCAGTAAATAAGATGTACGCTGAGATAGAAATAGCCACCACAGGAACCTGCGGAAGGAAAATATGAAAATACGCACCGATCGCAGCTGCTATAGCCGGGGGCGCAAACACAAATTCAATGATCTGTGCCATGCCGGCTATGAATCCGCTGTTCCTTCCCAGCGCACGGTTGGCATAATCAAACACACCGCCTGCACGGGGTATGGCACAGGCCAGTTCCGTATAGGAGAAGGTAAATGTCGTATACAGGATGATGATGAAAAAAGTGGCAATGGCAAGTCCCAGCGTACCACCCTCGGGAAGTCCGAGGTTCCAGCCGAAATACATGCCGGAGATCACATACCCAACGCCCAGGCCCCATAACATAAAGGGCCCCAAAGTTCTCGATAAATGCGGATTGCCGGTGGTGGTTGAAGGTGTTTGCTGCATAAAAGATAGTTTTCAATTTAAAAAATAAAAACCATCTGTTCCGAAATTTATCCTCCCATCCATTCCTTAAATGCCGTGGCTTTTTCACGGCTTATGAGTACATCCTCTTCTGCCGGGACGGAGACATCCACTTTCAATTTCCCTTTGAACCATGGGTAAATGGCCTTTACCACATCCTGCGAAAGGATCAGCTGCCGGTTGGCCCGGAAAAATTTTTTTGGATCAACCATATGCTCCACTTCTTCCAGCGTATGATCGATCATGAACTTCTGTTTCTCCTTCGTGATGATAAAATTCAGTTTATTGCTCGCCAGGAAAAAGGCAACCTGGTCTGTATTGACGGAAATCATTTTTTGCCCCTGCCTGATCAGGAAACGTTCCCTGAAACCCGCGGATTGATTTTTACCAAGCTGGCTTAGCAGTAAATTAATCTGGCCGGAAGTATCCGGTACTGCGGAAGTGTAATGCAGGGTTTTGAATTTATTGATGGCAGCGTTCAGTTCATCTTCCTTCACTGGTTTCAGCAGGTAATCAATGCTGTTTACCTTGAATGCCTTAAGGGTATATTCATCGTATGCAGTGGTAAAGATTACCGGGGTGCTGACGGGCACCTGGTTGAAAATTTCAAAGCACTGGCCATCCGCCAGTTCAATATCCATGAGGATAAGGTCGGGCATTGCATTCGAACGCAGCCATTGAACAGTTGACCGGATACTGTTGGTACGCGCAACAACTTCCGCTGCCGGATCAATTCGCATAACCATATTTGTTAGCTGGCCGGCTAGCAATTTCTCATCTTCTACTATCAGTAGTTTCATTTGAATCCATTTTTATTAATGGTACCAATACCTGGAAAACATCTTCCGTCTGCTTGATCATTACATCCCTGTGCCCCATCAACCGGTACTTCGCAATGATATTACTGAGTCCCAGTTTTCCGGTTTCAATGGCCGCAGATTTCTTTTGCAGGTTATTGATCACAACAAGGTTATCGGCTTCATCCGTATAAATTTTTATGATCAGTGGCGATTCAGGTAAAATCACATTATGCTTCACAGCATTTTCCACGAGCAACTGAAGGGTAAGCGGCGGCAGGCCATAGCCCAGGTAATCACTGCCAATGTTGATGTTCAACTGTAATCCTTCATCAAACCTTGTTTTCAGCAAATGAAAATAATGATGAATAAATTCAAGTTCTGCTGAAACCGTGGTCAGATTGGAATCATTGGATTGTAGCACATACCTGTAAACAGAAGCCAGTTCTCCAATAAATTCAACAGCTTTTTTCTGGTCTTCCATCACAAGGGAGGAAAGGGAGCTAAGGTTATTAAAAAGAAAATGCGGATTCACCTGGGCTTTGAGAGAATCGAGTTGGGTCTGTAGGTTTTCCCTTTTTAATGCCTCCGTTTCGGCGAAACTGCTCTTCCACTGGTAAAAATAAAATATCCCTTCGTACAGGCCTGCCACAATAACCACGTACAATAAGGCAATCAGGATATTATACCAGTATCCTTCCGGTGGAAAAATATAGCCCCAGAAAAGAGTCTTGTCGTAGATCCAGATATTGAGATAACGCACGACGATGGTAACTGCCATACACCCGGCAAAAATGCCCAGTAATCTCTGCCTTGACTGGTACAGGGCAGGATAGCGTCTATGAAAATACAGGAGTACAAGCCGGTTGGTTTCCCATAGCACCACACCCTCCGCCAGCGATATCAGGAAGACCTGCCAGAAACTGAATTTCTCATCCTGGCCATGTTGTTCATTGAAGAATATGACATGCGACATCAATGCAATGAAGGGGATTCCCAAAATCCGAAACCATGTATCCTTTAATCTTACAGGGGCCTGCATAGTGGAAGGTTGCAATGATATTATTTATTTGATTCTATCAGCTTCAGCGTATAGTCCAATACAGTATCCCTTTTTTCCACTATATCCCGGATGGATCGTTTAACTGTATGATCAGGTATAATGCCGCGTCCGGCAACTGCTCCCGGAGCATTCATATAGAAGGAAAACAGCGGTATTCCCACCGTAAGCCGGCTATTGGGCAGGGTTACAATGGCAAACACACCACTGTTGTTTACCAGGTCGGCACCGCCGGTTTCTTCACCAATAAATACAGCTTTCCCCTGATGACGCATCACAGAAGCGAATTCGGAAGTTACTGAAAAACTGAAACCATTGGTAAGGATATAGGTGTTGCCGGTGAAGGCATTGGGCTGGGAAGATTTTACCTGCAGGTACTCCTGCATGGGCCAGAGGTATTCGCCGTCCTTTTCAACAATCAATGCCCTTGCGGCATCGTACTGGGGTGGCAGCCAGGCGTACTGCCGGAAACTGAAACTGTCTTTCCTGGCAACCCTGATCCTGTCATAGTATCGGAACTCTTTATTGGTAAGGTAGGAATACAAATAACCTCCCCACTCTTCTATTCCTCCTTCATTATTGCGAAGATCAAGTACCAGGTTTTTAATACCTTTTGTTTTCAGCAGGCTGAAACAGCTGTCGATGAATCGATGGAAACCAGGTTCCTGTTTGTCTGCATAAAACCTTTCAATGGTGAGCATGGCTGTTTCCGCGGTGGGGAAAACAAGCCGGAATGGTTCTGTAGCAGGGCGCTTGTTTTTTTCCTCCCGGGCTAATATCGTCTCACGCGTAACCGACGGCATGGATACCGTTTTTCTCCTGCCATTATGCATAAACGAAACTTTATAAGTCGATGAAGTGCCAATAAAATTTCCATAGTACCCATTGAAGTAATGATTAAGTTCTTCTTCCTGGGCAGACATACCGAAGGCATCAGCCGTAATGTATTTCTTAAGCGTTTCAATCACCACGGAGATCTTCACACCGTTGATACTGAGAATTTCAGCACCCTGCGGAATACTGCTTTCAGGAAGATAACTATCTGCCATATACGCTTTTGTATCAGAGAGGTATAGCTTAAGCGGGAACAGCCCCTCATTCAGGAAAGCATAGCGGTCATCCGGCCTGCCATCCCTGTGCAATTTGGTATGCCCGCAATGAATGGCAGTTACCAGGGGGTACAGGAGACGGTAAAAAGACTGCTCGTCCATATCCTGATTAATCGACCTGCCTGCCCGATCAAACAGGGAGTCCATTTGCTCCCTGGGTGTATAGCGGTACAGACCGGGATGTGCTTCCTTTAGTGCACGTACGAATATTTCATAATCCTGTTTCAGGCGCGTGGCACTGAAAACAGGTGAGCCCTGAGAAAAGCCAGAGGCGAAAATCAACTGCAATACCAGCAGGCAGACAAGGTTTTTAAACGATTTCATCTTTGGGAATTAAGGACCCGAAATTGCAGCCTGCGGGGCAGTGTGTCAAGGTTTTTTCAACCAGGCCGTATAAAATGAACGATAAAACTGCTTTTATGAAGGATGAAAAACCGCGGGGTATCAGGCAACCGGAAATTCAACGGCTAGCTGGCACCCCCTGCCGGGCGAAGTGCGTACCTGCATGAATCCGCCAAGGGTTTCCAGGCGGCTGGCAATATTTTTGAAACCGATGCCGTCATTCCTGCGATCATGATCAAAACCCACCCCATCGTCACTGATGGTCAAACGGACCTTATCCGCGACCAGAAGCAGGTCGATCTGAACATTGCCGGCTTTGGAATACCTGATGATATTACTGGTCTGTTCCTGGATCGTCCGATAGATACACAGTTTTTGTTTTGCATCCAGGGCATCCAGTTGTTTTTTAGATGAAATTTTCAGTTTTACCTTCATCTTTCCGGAAAGACGCAATCCACCTGCAAGACCTGAAATTGCTGCTGAAAGAGATTCACCTTCCAGTTCAGGCTGCACCAGTGCATGTGATAATTTCCTCGTTTCGCTGATCGCTGAATAGACATCATTCCTGGCTTTCTCCAGCAGTGCCTCTTTATTGGCTTCATTATACCTCGCCGTATCGAGCATCATTTTTGCAGATGCCAGCAACTGGCTGATATTATCATGGAGTTCCATGCCAATCTCCTTTCTTTCCCTTTGCCTTGCCTCAATGGTGGTCTCAATAATCTCCTTTTGCCTGCTTATCTGCTGCTGTAAAATAATTCCGGTGATATCTGTTGAGATGCCAGCCAGCGCATATATCTCACCGTTACGGTTTACCAGGGGAAACCTGATGGAATAGAAATGGTGCAACCGGCCATCTACCTGAAAATTCTCCTGTGATTCCTGCAGTTTACCGGATTCCAGTATTTGATCATCTGCGGAACTGTCCATACCATCGCCCTGATTTCCGTAAATCCTTGCGAACTGCTTGTTCATCATGGTCAGGCGCCCGAATATATCCTTCACATATATAGCGGAAGAAGTATTGTCGATAATAGACTGTAACAATTGTTTATTGGATTCAAGCCGGTCTTTTGCCCTGGCCGCCGCCCTCATATTCCTCCAGAGTAAATAGTAGGCAATAAATATCAATCCGATCAGGGTGGCTGCAAGTATCAGGTTTAACCGGGTATAAATTTCATTGCTTGATACGTTGTTTTCCTTTCTCCTCGCCAGGTTCCTGTATTCTTCAGCCTTCAGATCAGCTATAAGAGTTTCCATTGTTTTGATCCTGCTGAAGTCGGTTTTTTCAAGGATATATTTTTGAGCTGCCGCCCTGCTGGTGCCTGTAAGGCTGATGGCCGTTTCCAGGTAAACCAGGTTCTGTTTCAAGTGCTTTACCAGCGCTTCGAACCTGGCCTGCTGGGCAGTGTTATCCGAAGAAATTAATTTCAGGCTGTTGATCCTGGAAAAAATCGTTTGCCGGGTAGAATAAAATGGTCCCAGGAAAGAAATATTTCCGGTAATGACATAGCCCCTCACCCCCAGTTCCAGGTCTTTAACAGCCGCGGAAACCTGTTCGGTTTCAAACAGGACCTTCCGTGACAGTTCAATCCGATCATGGGTGGCCTGGTTGATGAGGTTGTTCTGGTAGATTTTGGCTGCGAGTAATACAATACCAAAAATGATGACCAGCGAACCCATCAGCAGCCGGTGTTCCCATTTTAGTCCTGAATTGTATAATCTCTGAAGTACCTGGCGTTCTTCCAGTTTGTGCATTACAGACCTGATCACCGGCTTAATGCGGGAGCTAAGTAGCTTTTCATATTGCTGCACCAACAGGTGCCATCCCATCGTCTGGGAAATATGCCTCAACATGCCGGGAAGGATTTGCCAAAAAATACAATTAAGTATTGGTTTATGCAAGTCCTGCCGGCATGGAGGCTATCAGCGTCAGACAGTTCTCTTTACCCTGAATTTTCCTGACAGATTCTTTTTGGGTGGACTGTAGTGGCCCAGGAGCCAGACTTCTGCGGTGAATTCACCTTCCATGTAGTCACCTATTTCAGCGGCAAACTTGGTGATCTTCACATGTCCGCCGGAATAAACAATATCGCAGGTTTCGCAGTTCTGCTTTTCTGAAATGTAAGTGTCATCCACGGAATTAATGTTGGAAAAATCCACATAAGCCAGTTTATCTCCTGTTCCATAGGGGTAGGATCCACCACCAGCCACACCGCCCGGAATGGTGATCAGGATATCGCTTCCACTCTGGAAACTGGTAGTAACATAAAAAAAGCTGTCCACCTCCATTCTAAGTGAGCTTTCACCATCTGCGAAGGGATTGTTGATGGTTGTCATGCCATCTTCCCTAAGAATAAAATATTCATCCGGCACGGTATAGATGGAGGTAAGCAGGATGGCCAGGCTTTTCCGCTTATTGTTGTATTGTGTAAACGGTACGGAAACACTTACCACCGCAGGATTTTCAGCAGGTACCTGACCTGGTGCTTTATAGACACAACCGATACCATCGGGCTGGATATGGCCCTTGCCGGAGGATAGTGTCCAGGATACTTTTGACACATAGCCATCGTAATCCACCAGGTCACCAATTGGCTGGTCCTGCGTCAGCGGCGCAAGCAGGGATCCCAATTGCCATTTGAGACGAAGGTTGGCCGCGCCACCCGGTTTCACCTGGTTTGTATCGGCCACCACCATCATCAGTTCTGCCACGGTCCAGTCACTGAAATGCGTGGTCTGAACAGTGAGTTTGTTTGTCTGCTCATCGAGTTCGGTCTGGGATGCCAGATAATGATACCCGTCCTGGTTCTGGTAAGCGAGGTACAATGCATCGGGGATGGTTCCCTTCATTTCCTGCTCGCCATAAGCATAGGTAATGGTTACCGGCTTCAGGAATTCAGCGCCTTCAGGCAGCAACCGAAAAGCCTTGCCCTTGCTGCCTTCCAGCGTATTTTCCACCTGCTGGATGCTAAAACTGACAGCCGCGTTCAGGGCACCTGCCGGAACCTGAACACCGATCGCTCCGTCTGCGGACTGAATAGAACCGCCGGCAGGTCCAATCGTTTTTACAACTGCAGTTCCAACAGGATTTCCATGTGGCCGTTTGACGGGATTAGCGGCCTGGCCATTGCCATCGGGATAAACTTTGGGAGAATCACTTTTAGAACAGGATACCAGTACGGCAGCCAGCAGAAAAGTGATCGAAAATAATTTCCGGATCATAGATAATGTTTAATGGTTTAATTGGTATCTGACATCAATGCAGGCGCAAAATTCTCATGATCCGGGGATAAAGTGCAACGCCAAACGGATTCATTATTACGCCAAATGGATTCATTTCTATATGAGCGGCGCCAACCAGAACAAGCATCCGGGTAGTTTTGCATTTCGAATTATGGCAATTAAGGAATTATCATACCATGATGTGGCAAGCATTGCAATGGATACCCAGGCAGGCGGCGTGAGCAATCAACAATGCCATGACCTGTTCGGCCAATATGAAACTGCCGCAACCAATTTACCAGGGCTCCTGGTGAGCGACTGGAAATGGAGTCTCACGGAAAATATCCGGGTGAAAAGCCAGGGGCTGACGGATGAGGTATTTTTTTCCATTACAGAAAAGGGCTTTATCCGGTCAACTGTTGGAGGGCTTGCGGATGTTGAAAAACAACATTTGATGAACGGGGGCTTGCTATACTGGCCGGAGGGATGTGAGCACCAGTTAAACAGGGGAACTACAGTTACAGGCCTAACCATCAAGATGCCTGCAGGCAAACTGGCAGAACTGGTAATGAATGAAGGCCGGTGGGGTGAATCCATCGCCCGGAAAATAGAAAATTACGAACCCTTCTGGGTGGGAGGGCAGCAGGAACAGGGGCCTTACATACAGGAAAAAATCAGGCAGATCCGCCAGGCAGGCAACCAGGGTATTAGTCGCCTGCTGGTGGAGTCCAGGGTTTTGGATCTGTTATATTACCAGTTGGAATCCATCAGGCAAACCATGGAATCGCCATCACCGGTAAAGGGAATCAGCAAGGATGACATAGATAAACTCTATGCTTTAAAGACTTACCTGGACTGTCATTTCCTGGAGGAACTCAGTCTACACCAACTGGTGCGCATCAGCACCTTAAACGAGTTCAAGCTAAAAAGGGGATTCAAATTTTTATTTGGCAAAACTGCATTCGGCTTTGTGCAGGAAAAGCGAATGGAATATGCCGCTGATTTATTACGTAATACAGATACAACCATTCCGGAAACCGCACACATTGCAGGTTACCAGCATACCCATCATTTTTCGGCGGCTTTCAAAAAACATTTTGGCATGACGCCAAAAGAATGGATCAGATAGGAGTTTATTTCAGTTTCACTTTCACATAAACCGGAAAATGATCCGAGGGGAATTTTCCATTATAGGTATCAGTTAACAAACCCCATTTGGCGACCCTGAAATGAGTCGTAACAAATACGTGATCAATGATCTCCTTTCCGGTTTTCACTGATCCGAAACCGTTGAAGGAAGAATTATTGACATAAGGATATTTCACCTGGGCGTAGCTGTCTTTCAACAATTTTGAGTTGGCTAATTCCAGGTACCAATCGCTATCATGCCCTCCATTCAGGTCGCCCATAAAAATGACCGGGCTACTGCCGGCAATGGATGAAATTTTTGCCAGGACGAGTTTGCTGCTTTCTTTACGCGCTTCCACTCCCTGGTGATCATAATGCGCGTTGAAAACATAAAACTTTTTCCCGTTTTTAATATCCTGCAGGTAAACCCAGGAGCAGATCCGGTTACAGCAGGTTGCATCCCAGCCGAGTGAAGGTTTCTCCGGGCTTTGCGACAACCAGAAATCGCCCTTATCCAGCAGCCTGAATGTTGCCTTTTTATAAAATATCGCGGCATGTTCACCCTTCTCCCTGCCATCATCCCGACCGAGGCCATAGCGACTGTATTCTGGAAGGGCATTACTGATATCATCCAGCTGGTTTTTCAGTGCCTCCTGTGTGCCGAAAATATCAAAATCATGAAAACGAAGCAGGGCAGTGACAATGGGTGCACGATCCACCCAGAGGTTGCCACTGTCCCGCTTATTGTCAAACCTGATATTATATGTTCCGATGATCATCTCCTGTGCATAACTGGCACCCGTAAACGAAACGAACAGGGCAACCAGGAGTATTCTGAAAAATTTCATACCCGCATATTAATAAAGATTCCTCACTTCTGCGTCGAATTCGGCAATTGTATCAGAAGACCGCTGTTTCCTCCGGCAACCGTGGTGGGAACCTGGCCAGACCATTTCTGGATCTTGATATATTCAATATACAGGGGAGTAAGGGAAAGCTGTTCCTTTTTGATGGCTTCCGCGCGACCCGCAGCCTGTATAACTGCCTGGGCTGAATCACCCCGCGCTTCAGCGATTTTCCTTTCCGCTTCGGCGATGGCCACCTGTCGCTGATTTTCCGCCACCTGAACTTCCTGAATGGCCCTTGTTTTAGCCACAATGGATTCAGATATTTCTTTTGGCGGAACGATATTGGTTCTCAGTTGCGAAACATTGAACCACTGCGAAACCCTTTTATTACATTCGGCCACAATGGCGGATTCAAACTCTTCCCTGTGATTGAAAATCGAATCCACCGTATAGCGGTTAGCCACATCATTCACCGAACCGACGATGGCATTTTTCAGCCATCCCTGCTCCATCTCTCGGATGCCTACCCGAAGATTCTGGAACATATCTGCCACATTGCCCGCATTAATCGAATAGTTGAAGGAAGGTTTAATGGTAGCCCTGAAGCCACCCTTGGTTACAATATCCGCTTCTTCAAAATCAATATGCTGCTGGTGGATGGGAAACTCATAGATCCTGGATATCCAGGAATTATAAAATACCCAGCCGGTTACATATTCCGATTTGCCAACACCCCTGTTGTCACCGATATTACTCACCTTGATGCCTACATGCCCGGCATCAATCCGCTCCACATCGATGGGGTTAATAACTGTCAGCAATAAGGATATAATGAGGGCCAGCAAAGGCTTTCCCAGACCAGCTACCCTGAACTGTCCGCCAGGGCTGAAATAATTACTTTTTCTAAAGACCTGCAGAATGAGACCGGTAACCAGAAAAATTCCCAGAAACATGATAAAACTGATCATTTGGAGTTGGTTTTGATGTATTTGATGAAAGAAAAAAGATGTGTGATAAACAGGAACAGCAGGAGAATCATCACCAGTACAAAAATGCTGACATATAACCAGCTTCCTGTTATGTCAAAAGAGGTAAGATAGGACCCTGCAATGATATTTCCCATCGCATGCAGAAATAAGGCGGTAACCCGCCAGAATATGTTGTTCATTTTCTCACAGTTGGTTGGTTGTGTTAAATAGACTTTAACAATTCACGCCGGGTTGCATTCCTGTGTAAATATTTCGGTGAGGGTTAACACTGAATTCATACGCCAAAATCCGCAGTTAATACATTACATGCTTGCCACTGCATGCATGGGCGGCTAATTTCACCCCCTGCTTTTACTTAAGCAGTTAAACCTTTTTTTATGAAACAAGTTTTGTTAGGGTGCAGCCTGCTGTGCCTGGTATTCTATTCCTGTTCCAAATCGGATGTGAGCAAACCAGCGGAGAGGCCGCCGCTGGTAACCCAGCCCGGAACAGCTGACGGATCAGCTGTCAGTAAAAAAATCACTTCCGCCGGCGGCAGCATCAGCAGCAGCGATGGCAGGATAACGGTAAAAATACCGGCGGGCGCACTCACCGAAGAAGAAACCATTACCGTGCAGCCCATCAGCAAGGAGCTGGAATTCGGCCTGGGCAAGGCATACAGGATCACACCGCATACTATCCATTTCAGCAGGCCGATAACCATTTCCTTCAAATACCAGGAGGAGGAAATCCGGAATACCCTGCCTGAATTTCTGGCTATCGGTTTCCAGGATACCACCGGAGCCTGGCGTGCAGTGCATGAACCCAGGCTGGATAAAAACACCAGAACCGTGGAAGTTTCGACTACGCATTTCAGTGACTGGGGATTTTTTCCGACACTTTATATCAGCCCTGCGGACGCCCGGCTGGAACCCGGACAATCACTGGAACTAACGGTAATGGGTACTGTAGATCCTGAGGACATCCTCCTGCCCAACCCGGATGGAAGCCCCATGACCGATCCTTTCAAAGTGGTGGATGAAACGGTGAAGGGATGGCAATACAACGGCGCCGGCAGCCTGTCGGGAAATGGTGCAAGAGCAGCTTATAAAGCGCCTCCGGCGGTGCCGAGTCAAAACCCCGAAGCGGTGATGGCTGAGATCAAATTCCCCAGGCCTGGGAAATTTTACCTGGTGGCCAATATTACAATCCTGTCAGACCTGCACATCGACTACCTGCAGGTGAACGAAACCGAAGTGAATATCCCCGGAACGCAATACGAAAGCAGGCTGATGATCTATGGTAATTTCGGGAATGATCCGGGCGCGGGTAAGCGCCATGTAAAGATCAACGGCTCTCCGCTTAATATTATATACTGGACTCCCAAACTCATTGTCTGTGATATTTATTCGCAGGGACCGCTTTCCTCCGGGGCTGTTGAAGTTCAGTCCAATGCAAAGAAAGACACCAAAATACTCAATGAATGGAGGGTTGACCTGGAGTATGCCAAAATAGAATCTCCGGGTGGTGCATTAACCAGGAAATTCACGCTGATGCTGCGTTTGCGAGGGGATGCCAATGGATACATAAAGGAAGGAGAGCAGAACATGATCCCCTATTCAGACCTTAATAAATCCTCTAAAGCACTCATCAATATTTCTTCTGGCAGCTTCTCCAACCCGGTAAGCCTGGAAGCCTGCGGAACCTACACGGTAAAATGGGATGCAGTTACTGATGTGGAGGTGGCACGTGTCCCCTATTCATCGCACCAGGGATTGGGTGGAAGAATCGAATTCACACCTACGGGCGTCAGACTCAAGATAAGATTTGAATCCCCTGCGGTGCTCCGTTCCACCCGAACATTTGTTCCCTGCCGGGGCATGACGAGCACACAGGTGGTGATGGAGCCGCTCCTGTTTCAGGGTTTTCACGAGGAGGAAATATTCCTCCGGTTTTCAGGTTCCGGAACAGGCGCGTCCATACTGGCAGATGAAATGCCTACCATTCCAAGAACAGGCGTTGCATCGGGATTATATTTTGATGTTACTGACCTTAACCCTGATGCTTACTACACCACACTTAAATGGAAAGAAGAAAAACCAAAATACCAATAAATCATCGGGACATCAAAATGCAGTCCAGCCACCATCAGCCACCACAGTTGTGCCATTGATAAAACTGGCATCATCCGAAGCCAGGAACAATGCCACGCTGGCAACCTCTGAGGGATTGGAAGAACGCGGATTAAGCGACAATCCTGTCATGATCCGTTCATTGATCAAAGGGGTGACCTTACTGTAATCGATGGTGGACCCGATATTGGTTTCCATGGCGCCCGGTGCGATCGCATTGCATCGGATGCCGGATTTCGCATACATATAACCGGTATTTTTTGTGAGGCCGATAAGTGCATGTTTACTTGCGGTATAAGCAGCCCCGGCCCTTGCTCCCTGCAAGCCGCCGATGGATGCTATGTTTACTATCACACCCGACTGTTTTGCCAGCATGATTTTAAGTGACGCCCGCATGGCTTTGAAAGGTCCGGTGAGGTTGACATCCATTAACCGCTGCCAGACCTGGTCATCCACTTCAGCAACCGGGCTGAAATTATCCATGATGCCGGCGTTGTTAACCACGATATCAAGGGTTCCATATTCTTTCACTGCCAGTGAAATCATATTTTCTATGTCTTCTGCTTTAGCCATGTTGGCCACAACGGTGGTGATCGTACCACCGTTTCCGGAAACCTCTTCCTTCAAAGCTGCAAGGCTTGTTTCATTGATATCAGAAGCCACCAGCCTGGCTCCTTCCGCCGCAAATAAAAGGGAAATGGCTTTACCCAGGCCGGATCCGGCCCCGGTTACCAGGGCAACTTTATTGTCGAGCTTTTTCATCATTGAAGTGGTTTATATTTTAAAGTTACGCTATTCAATACAGCTTCGATTTCAACAGAACCAGATCAAACCGCCTTCCGGTTCAATGCAGTACAGACTGCGCATTTACCATCTATCAACCAGGAAAAACAGGGTACCCAAATTAAACCCGGCGTCAATTTTCAGCTTCAGGACTGCAGCAAAGGAATTTCGTTTTAACGGCACCATCCAGGTGGGCTGCCCGGTAGTGCCATGGGTGATCCGGCTTCCTCAGCGATCAGTGCCAATGACCTGTTATGGGAGTTCTTTCAGCGATACCAGTTACCCTAACAGACAACAGTAAGCGCTTTATTTTTTCTTACTGCGATTTTCCTCCAAACGGAACCTGGCAATGTCTGCAATCAATTGAAGAGGTAAGGGATGACTGTATGGAAACTGGATGGCTCCTTTGGAAACCTCGTATTCCTTCAACTGGTCGCGAAACGCTTCTATACCCGAAGGAAGGGGGTAGTATCCGAGATGATTCTTCCACGCAGCAAAATAAACCAGCACACCTTTGAACTTGTATGCCGGCATATTATAACTGATGGTTTCCTCAGCTTCAGGAACTGCCTGGCTGATGGCCTGGCGTACCTGTTCAGCAACCAGCAATTGCTGGTCAGTTAATGAAGACAGGTATTCACCGACTGAAAAAAACTTTTTCAATGACATTACAATTAGTTACAGGCGTACAGTCAAAGATAAAGCCGGTTGCCTGGCAACTTTGAAGGACTTTTGGTCAGGCACCATTATTTTCTGGTGAATAATACTAAGTCCGGCTGCCCGTCGCTTATTCATGGCTGAACTTATGAAAAAAGGAATGCTACCCAATGCAAGTCCTGCTCCCACCCCAGCCACTATAATCCCTTTCTCCAGGTTATCGCCAAACCATTCCCCCTCATCCGTGTCATTTCCAATCAACACCCCCGCAATAAAGAGGGCTGTGCCTCCGCCCAGCATCACCCAGGCTGCGGTCTTCTGGTTCTTGCTTTTCAGCAGGTAATCTGATTTGGATAGTGAGGTATCCATCATTACCGACAAACGCATCGCTGCATTAAATGATGCGGTAAGTTCTGGTGTTACGGCAGTTTGCTGATCATTTTGAATTTGTGCCTCCGCAGGGGAGCATAAAACTATCACCAGCAGGATCAAAAAGGAAACCTTTTTCATAACCTTTATTTAGTGTTATATAATTGGCTTCCTTAAAGTTAGACTCAATGAAAATGGCACTGTATGACAGAAGTCAATCCGGCTCATGAGAGCAGTCAAAACCTTGAAATAAAGACGCTGCCTACCCTATCAGGTATGCCAATCCCTCATTTACCGGTTCATATAAATCACTGATCCGTTTTTGCCGGCACATATCCTGAAAAAGATCCCTGACAATTTTATAATCATTGTGAATGGGACAGGGATGCGTGGCAGAACATTTACTAAGGCCAAGTCCGCATTCATCAAAAACTTCTTTTCCGTCAATGGCATCAATTACGTGCATGATTGGCTGGTTCCGCTGTTTTGCAGTGAGGTAAAATCCGCCATTGGGTCCTTTGACGCTGTTGATTACTGCGGCTTTCACCAGGGTTTGCAATAATTTACCAACTGTATGTTCGCTGGCATTGATGAATTCAGCGATCTCCATAATTCCGGCCTTTTCACCGGAGTCAAATTTTGACGCCAGGTAAATAACGGCTTTGATACCGGTTTTGCAGGTTAGACTAAGCATTTAATGTCCGTTTAAAAATTCACGCCCATCCAACGTGATCCAATCATCCAAATATCCCTGAAAAGATTCAGGAAAACAATTCCTGCTCCATTTGCTGGGCTTTGGGGAAGAGGATATTGTTCTCCAGGTGAACATGCAGGTGAATATCCTCTTCAAATTCCGCCAGCATTCTGTACAGCAGACTGTAGCTGGCACAGGCGTCATCGGGAAGTTGATAATCGTGGGTGAGTTCCCTGATCGCGGCCAGGTTCTTACCAACCAGTTCATGCTCATCTTCCATTACATGGATGGGGTTCTGCACCGTTCCAAAATGTGGTGGCTGCAGGGCACTGGTGTAATTGTTAGCGGCTACCAGTTGTTTGATATAGGGGAATAATACAGTTTCTTCTTTCACCAGGTGGGCGCTCAACTCGGTAAATATCTCCTCCACCAACTGATGAACCTTCAGCAATTCAGGGTGGCGAT
This sequence comes from Flavihumibacter stibioxidans, assembly GCF_014332695.1. Lineage (GTDB taxonomy): Bacteria > Bacteroidota > Bacteroidia > Chitinophagales > Chitinophagaceae > Flavihumibacter > Flavihumibacter stibioxidans. The sequence goes on from NZ_MBUA01000001.1 coordinate 1,269,323, forward strand.
TGCCATGCACGCGTTTTACTTTCGATGCGTAAGCCCGAATATCAGGCAGGTTCTTCCGCACATAACTATGATGTGTATTCGTAATATAATCTGCCAGGAAGTCGATGTTCCAGTCATCGTATGGCAGTGGGCGGGATGCCTGCAATTGATCTGCCTGCCGCAGTTCCTGCTCTATTTTAGTTATGTCCAGCCCCTTTTCTGCACAGGCCTCCTTAACCGTCTTCCTGCCACCACAGCAGAAATCTATTCCGTGTTTTTTAAACACCTGTGCTTTCCGCAAATCCCGGGCAACAATTTGTCCAAGCGTTTCGTCCTGTTGTCCACTGATTTTTTTGGAGATCCTGACCTTCCACCATTCAGGTCCCTGCTCCAGGTATTCCCAGGTAAAAATATCACCGCGTTCACCCAGCAACTGGTAGTACAGGGGTTTGGGATCATGGTCGTTATGGATGGTCAGGCTTTCCCCTTCTCCCAGTGCATCAAACCGCAGGAAGATGGTCGGATGCTTTTGCCGGGGTTCCAGTAAGGTTACGTTGAGGAAATTGTCGGCGGCTGTTGTAAGCATATACAGATTTTTAAATGATACGATACAACAAAGGTAAAAGCTATTCCCCAATAAAAGTAATTAAATACTTTTATTGGGGATATTTTACCTGCCCCTGACAGTAGGGATAATTCCTTTAAGACAATTTTTCCAATTCCTTCATAAAGGGCTGTGTATAGAAGCGTTTGCCGGTAGCTTTATACAAGGCATTGGCGACTGCAGCAAATACGGGCGGGAACAGTGGTTCGCCCAAGCCTGTCGGATCTTTTTTATTATCCACAAAATGTATGTCGATGGACTTTGGCGCTTCGCCATGCCGGATCATGCGGTAGGTATTGAAATTGTTTTTCTGCGGAACGCCTTCTTTGAAAGTCAGTTCTCCATAGAGGGCATTTCCGATACCGTCCACAATTCCTCCCTCTCCCATATTGATAGCGGCATCGGGATTGATCACGATACCGCAATCCACTGCTGCCACTACATTATGAACGATGGGCTTTTTATTGCGGATCTCCAGTTCCACCACTTCCGCCACATAGGAGTTATGGCAGAAATAGGCCGAAACCCCACGGTGCACTCCTGGTTTGGCTTCATTCCATTTCGATTTTTCTTTCACCAGTTTCAGTACACCTGCATAACGCTCGGCGTCGTAGTCATTGTTTTTACCCACGGGATTGGTGCGGGCCCGTTCCATCAGTTCCAGCCTGAAATCGAGCGGATCCTTACCCATGGTTTCTGCCAGTTCATCAAGAAAGGATTGTTCGGCACTGGCGATGAAATTGGACCGGGGTGCCCGGAAGGCACCGATGGTAATATTGGACTCGATCTGCCAGCCCTCTGCCAGGTAATTGTCAATGGCACCGGCCGGAAAGCGATCGGCATGGATGGGTGTTTCGGGGATACCTCCGGCTTTCACATGCAAAGCCAGCAGGTTATTGTTTGCATCCAGTGCTGCCCGGTAAGTGGCGGTATAGGTTGGACGATAAATACCGTAGGTCATGTCATCTTCCCTGGTGTACATTAATTTCACCGGGGCCTGTATCTTCTGGGAAATGATTGCAGCTTCCACCATATGGTGTCCATAGGCTCTCTGTCCGAAGCCCCCACCCATTCTGGCCAGTTTGATATGTATTTTTTCCTTTGCCATTCCGAGGCGGGCAGACAATGTGTTGCGGATGAATTCGGGCGCCTGGATAGGTCCGTTGATTACAGCGGCATCGGCTGTTACATGTGCATAACAGTTAACCGGTTCCATGCAATTATGGGCCAGGAAGGGAGCGGTATAGGTACGCTCGAGAATTTTGGCCGCTTTACTGAATGCACCTTCGGGATCACCATCCTTACGGAGAATTCTACCCGGTTTTTTGGAAAACTCGGCCATTTGAGCCAGGTGCCCGGTCGTACTTTCGAGTCCGGCCGGTATTTTCACGGTTTGCTTCCCTCCCCATCCTGCTACAACGATATTGGAGTCGGAAATTTTTTCCCATTCGATTTTAAGGGCTTTTTTGGCGTTCATCACTTCCCAGGTGGTCTTTCCTACCACCACTACCAGTTCTGTGAAGGAGGTGGTGTCAAAACCATTCCTTTCATAATCATCTGCCAGGGTTTTGATGGTGAATACATCTTTGATACCGGGCATGGATTTCGCGGCAGCATCGTTGACGGATTTCACTTTCAGGCCAAAGGCGGGGGGATGGGTGATCATGGCCACGAGCATGCCTTCCTCCCGAATATCAACGCCAAAGAGCGGCTTGCCGGTGACGATGTTTTTTCCTTCCACGTTTTTAATGGAGCTGCCAATGATTTTGAAGTTGCCGGTATTTTTAAGTAGCACTTCCTTGGGCACGGGCAGGGTGGCAGCCAGGGAAGCCATTTCGCCGTAGCCTGCTTTTTTGCCACTGGATTGATGAATCAGGCTACCGGCTTCGGTGGTAATCTCAGCTTCGGGTACATTCCAGGTTTTGGCGGCTGCGTTGATCAGCAGGCGTCTTGCAGTAGCGCCGGCGGTACGCAGGTGTTTCCATCCCTGGCGGATGGCCTGACTGCCACCGGTGAACTGGCGTTCGAAGCGTTCGGGATAAAAATCAGCCTGCTCCACTGTAACGTCCTTCCAGTTGATGTCCAGCTCTTCGGCCAGGATCATCGGCATAGATGTTTTCACATTGGAACCGAACTCCGGATTGGGTGACATCAGGGTTATGGAGCCATCTGCACCGATTTTGATATAGCTGTTCAGTTCAAACCATTCTTTAGGCAGGGGTAAATTCTCAGCCTGCTCCTGCGCCCATCCGGCCAGCCAGCTGAAGCTTAGCAAGAGACCGCCACCGGCCATGGAGGAAACCTTCAGGAATTTTCTTCTATTGATGGATGTTTTAACTACTGTCATGACAGGGAAGGTTAAGGTGATTACAATTTTGCAGCTGTTTTGATGGCCGCTTTAATCCGGAGGTAGGTGCCGCAGCGGCAGATATTGCCGTTCATGGCAGCATCGATATCTGCATCGGTTGGATTGGGATTCCTTTTCAACAAGGCGGCAGCGTTCATCATCTGTCCGGCCTGGCAGTAACCACACTGGCTCACATCATGTTCCAGCCAGGCCTTCTGAACCGGGTGGTCGCCATTTTCCGACAGGCCCTCAATAGTAGTAATCTGTTTGCTGCCAACGGCTGATACCGGTAACTGGCAGGATCGAATAGCCGACCCGTCGAGGTGGATCGTGCAGGCGCCACATGCAGCAACGCCACATCCATACTTGGTACCTACCAGGTTGAGATGATCCCGTAATACCCACAGAATGGGGGTTTTGGGATCTACGTCCACCGTATGTTTTTTCCCGTTTACATTCAGGTTGATGATTGCCATAGACTGAATTAATTATATTCAAAAGAACTACAATTAATTGATTCAGTTATTACGCAAATCAAACAATTATCTGTATAGAACAAACCAATTTGCCGGTACAATGGCCGTACAGTGCCGGGGAAGTGTCTAACAGCAGGTAAAGAATCAATCTACACTGATGAGTTTTTGTAAAAAAGCAATGCGGATAAGATCAGCTGTATTTTTTGCCTTCAGTTTGGCTAAAAGACTTTTCCGGTAGGTATCCACAGTATTAACACTGATATTCAGTTTCTCTGCCATTTCGGTATTGGTGAATCCGTTTTTTATCAGTTCGAGAATTTCTTTTTCTCGCCTCCCGAGAATGATGTCATTTTTCTTTTGTTGTTCTGCCGCATGAAGTGTTTTTGCAGCTTCGGAAGCCATATAGGTTTTACCAATTGAAGCAAGATGAATGGCTTCCACCAATTCGCGCTGATTGGCATTTTTCAACACATATCCCGAAGCACCGTTATCCATCATATCCCGGATATAACTTGCCTGGTTGAATGTACTCAACCCTAATATGAAAACAGAAGGGTGTAATTGCCTGATTTCCCTGCAAAGATCAATTCCGTTACCATCCGGCAAATTGATATCCAGCAACAACACATCCGGCTGCCTGTTCTTCAAAAAAGCCATACAGGAAACCGCATTGGAAGCAGATCCTATGAACTCAATATCCTTATCATGCATCAGCAATGAGCGGATGCCCTCAACCACCATGTAATGATCATCTGTTATAAATACTTTTATCATATCAGGTCGTTATAAATTCCAGGTTAACAAAGGTTCCCCTGCCGGGAGTTGATTGCACTTCAATTGCCCCCTTCAGAAAATCAACCCTGGAACGAATATTCTTCCAGCCGATACCCTCAGCCTCCTTCAGTGCTGCAATATCAAAACCTTTTCCATTATCTTCTACATTTACTATTATTTTTTCGGGTTCCCAGAATGTCTGAACCAATACATCTGAAGCTCCGGAATGCCTGATAGCATTACTGATCAGTTCCTGAATAATACGGTAAAGCGCAAATGTGGTAGTTTGATCAAGTTGGCGGTTTTCCGCTCCGATTGTTTGGTGAACAATTTTCATAATCCCACTCTTGTTTATCTCCGTGAAATGATCTTTTAAAGCGGCTTCCAACCCATAGCGGAGTAACACTTCCGGCATCATATTCTGGGCCACCCGGCGCATTTCTTTTATTGAACTGTCAAGCATATCCATGCTTCGTTCAAAGGCCTGGGCATTCTCAGGCGTCATAACAAGATTTCCTTTCATGGTATTAAAAGAATATTTTATCCCTGCCAACATTCCACCCAGGCCGTCATGAAGGTCCCTGGCAAGACGCGTACGCTCCTGCTCCTCACCTTTTAATACAGCTTCGGTAGCAGCAAGCTGTTTCTCAGACTCAAGCTCATGAATTCGCTGCTGTTGTATTTTCCGGCGTTGCCCATAAACCCGGTAAGAGGAAAACAGGATAATACCCAATGCAAGGGTTCCCGCCATCAAGGCATAATTCTGATTACTTTGCTGTTTTATGACTGCCTGCTGCAATTGTAACTGAACATCCTTTTTTTCAGCCTCATACTTTTCTTCAAGATCGAGAATATAATTCCTTCTTTCCTCATTCAGTAAGGTATCCTTAACGGCAGTATACTTTTTATAGGACTCCAAAGCTTCCACATACCTGCCGGTAGATAAATACAAGTCACTCAGGTACTTAAAACCCTCCTTAAGAAAGGTTTTGGCAGAATCTTTTTCTGCATATTCAATTCCCTGTTTCAGGTACTTTTCGGCATTTACATAATCAGTTTGTTTTGTTTTGATATTACCCATCTGCAACAGCGGATCTATCATATTCCACCGTGAATTGTGTTTTTTGGCCAGGTCATGCGCCTGCTGATAAAAATAGGCTGCGCTGTCATATGCATTCAGATTCTGAAAACTAACCGCAGCAAGAAGGTAATAACTCTGTTTCCTGCTGAAATCCATATTATCATTAAAATAAATTCTGGCAGAGTCAATATAATTTTTTGCTTTCAGGTACTCACCGGTTTCTGTATAGTAATGGGTAGCCTGCATGCAGGCAAGGAAGAGTCCGGGCGCTGCATTTAACTGCCTCGCAAGCTTCAGAGCCTTATCCACGTATTCCTTCTGTTTATCTTTTAATTTTAACTGCTGGTAAATCATTGCGATGTTGACATAGTATATCAGCAGTTTATTATTAAGCTTGATTTCCTCCTGGATGCGAATAGCGGAGAGGCTGTAATAAACAGCAGAATCAAATTTTTCAATAGCCCGGTAATAATCGGAGAAATTCCCATAGGTGGCAGCTAATTCGCTTTTTGCATTATGATGACCGGACTTCAAAAAAAGTTTTTCCGCTTTCAGTAAATTATCCAGTTCCTGTTGCCTTTTTCCCTGAATATAAAAAGGTATTGCTTCATACCGCAGGGCAACACCAGCATAATACCAAAGCCTTTTGGATATTGAGAATTCAACAGCAGAGCGGTAAAGCTGGTGTGCCTTTTCCATATTCACCGGCTCCATGTACATCGCATGGTAAATCATATCCTTTGCCCTTGCAGAATCGGGTAGATTCTGCTGAAGCCTTTTCCCGACACTATCCACCAGGGCCTGCTGTGCACGAATGGAATTGCTGCAGAAAAATATTACTGCTACCAACGATATAATCCGCCAATAAATCATCATTCTCTAAATTTAAGGCAATATTTCAATCACATTCTATTGAACAGGACTATGTAACAACCTAAGGTGAATGAGCCCCCTGGTTAGGTCCAGCCCCTCCTCCTCCAGTTTTCTCTTTGTATCAGTAAACTGATCTGCAACAACAGTGGACCGGTTATTGGCGGTAAACAATATCATGGATTTTTTATCATTCACCAGGTTCTGAATTCCCTTTCGATGTTCATCCATTTTCATTTTACCCTCATACTGGTTTTTTAGTTTCTCAACCATCGAACTGCCGGTATTGGTTTGCTGAAACCCACCGATGGTTTTGAAAACATCCTGGCCAAGGTCTGTAAACTCCTCTGCATTTGGTTGTAAATCCCTGCTTACAAAAACCAAATTTGCGAAAGTCAGGAAATCGCTCTTATAGTTTTTGTACACATCATACTTCATACCTTCGGATATATCGCCAGGATCACTGTCCCCCATAAATGTGAGCAACCATGCCGTATCCGGTTTATTGTTATAGCAGAAATCAAATTTGAATTCAGGGAAATCCAGGGAGAAAGATTCTGGACCGGAATAGTTATAATTGACCAGCTTGCCGTTTTCGTCAATCAAAGTTTTAACCCCGGATTTAACGCTGAACGGGATGTAAACATCTTGCAGTTTGGTATCGGACAAATCCACATTAAAGGGGATCATTTTGTAACTGCAATCAACGGGAACAAATTTTCCATATACTTTCCCTTTTGTAGCCATCGCCCCGGTCGCTTTAAATGTCAGTTCATTGTTTCCATCACGTTCCTCCATAATAAAATCAACCTCCATGATCAGTTCAAACCGGTTATAGTCCGTAATCCGCTTCGTTAAACTGGCAAAATCCATATCCCTCTCTTCTGATGCCCCCAACAATGCCTTCTGCCGCAGAAAACCCAGGTGAGATCCGAGATTCAAAACGAAATCGTGATTTTTTGCCTCCATCTGTTCATACAGATATTTTTCATATACATCCATACCTTTAATGACCAACAGCATTCCGTTAAAATTATCGGTATCATTAAAACCAAGCAGTTGCCTTTGTCTTTCGACCCCAAGGACCACCTGCATAACCACCTGTGATCGCGTGAGGTCAGTACCGTATTTTTCAAACAGTATCCGGCTTTTTTCTACGCCTCTTTTTAAAACCTGGGAAGCCGAACTAAAATCACTTTCGGATATTCCCAGGAGCGCCCTCTGCCTTTCAACACCCAGCACTATCTGTAATATCCGCTCCTCTTTTCCCCAATAATTTACAAACCAAATACTATCCTGTTTTTTCTGTTTTTTTATTAACTCAGGGTCACAATTTGCGCACATACCCAACTCATGTGCAGGAGGGGCCGGGAAATCACTTATGGGAGGCAGTTCATTATATAATTTCTTTGCCAACGCCAATTGCTGCTCAATGGTTTCGTTCATCCCTTTCAGGTAGATTTCATTTTGAGACTGTACGGCGTCGGTGTCAAAATAATCAAGGAAGGGGCCCCTGGCGCCGGTGCGGGAAGAACTATTCCCGGATTCTTCCACCGGCATTAACATCCCGGGCAAATCGATAGTATTTTTAACTACCTCTGAAAGTCGCTGGTTCAGGTCATCATACAAGGCGAGTGCTATTTTCAGATCAGGGTAAAACATAAACCCGTTCTTCATTTTATCAAACTTTTCCGCCAGTTCCTCCTTTCTTTGCTCCAGCTTTGTTAACTCCAGCGCAATTCTGTCGAAAGGATCCGACTTTTTAGGCGGCTGAATTTTAACCAGGCTGCTATTCTTATTGTTCTTGTTATATTGAACCAGCAGTCCTTTAACCGTAACAAGAGTTGAGTCATTTATTTTCTTTCCGGTGTACCAAAGCAACTTATCTTTTGCCTGTGCCTCTGTTGGTATGACAACAGTTTGTTTAACAATTACAGGCACTATCGGAGATGGAGTGGCTTTAACTGCCGGCAGCTTTGTAACCGGTGTTTTTGAGGATTGTGCAGACGGTTTCCCTATATTGTCAATCATTGCCAGCATATTCTTCAAAGCAGAGAGTTGCTTTTTGAGGGAAGCCGCTTCTGCCGGATCTGTCTTCTCTGTTTCCTTTATATCATTCTCCAAATCCCTGATTTCTTTTTTTAAATCATTGATGCTTTGCTGTAACTCAGCCTGTTGATTAACAGTGATCTTTACCTGGGCATAAACAGTTCCCAGGCAAAAAAAGGCTGCTAACATGCATATAAGTGTACGCATATAAATAAGTTTCAGTTAAGGGTTTCTCTTTCCCTGAACCAAAAATATTTATAATATGCGGGGCTCCTATCCCCTAAAAAGGGGATGGTATTTCAATTTTCCGAAAATTTATTGGAGACCCCCTTTTTACGGGATTGCCTGCATGCAACAGATAATGGAAGTTTGTCAGTATAAAAAACCGAGAATGAAAAAGATTGCATTAGTTTTTTTCAGCATTACCCTTTCCCTGCATTGCAGTTTTGCCCAAACAAAACCAATTGAACTTCCATGGAATCCCAGAGCCATTGCAATTGATTCAAAAGACAACCTGTATATAGAGTTTGAGAGAATGCTGATGAAAATAACGCCAGATGGGGTTTCCTCGTATGTATCGGAAAATATTGCCAGTGGGTTCAGAGGGGCGGTAAGCCCGGACTGTGAAATCATGGTAGCAGACAGCGAGGACAATATCTACATGACTAAACCCTATATGAACAGTATCTGGAAGTTGACACCGGAAGGAAAATTCACCATTCATGCCGCAGAAGAAAGATATTCCAATGCCTGGGCAGAACCCGCCAAAAAACCGATTGAATTGGGACAAATCGAATTCATGGCCATTGACAATAAAAACAATATCTATTTTTCTGCAAGCCTGAACGGAGAGGAAAGAATCAACCAACTTGCTACCTCTTCCTTTCATAAACTCACCCCGGAAGGTGAGCTTATCACTTTCAATGACAAAAATGGCGATAAGATAAAACTAAACCAGGTGGACGGTATTGGAGTAGATTCAGTCGGGAACCTGTACGTAAGCAATGTTAAAGAAAGGTGTATCAAAAAAATAACTGCGGAAGGTGAAGTCGTTGTCGTGGCCGGGCAATGTGGTAAAAGAGATTTTTGCCCTGTATATTCCCAGGGAGATGTCAGCAAGGCGGAACTCGTTCAACCCGGACCGATAGTCTTTAATAAAAAAGGAGAATTGTTTTTTGCGGATCACCGCATGAACCGGATAATCAAAGTAGCCAATAATAAAGTCACAACAATTGCCGGTGCCAGCCAGATTCAACCCTGTGGATCTAATATGGGGGGGAGGTCCAGAGAGGGATATAAAGATGGTAATGCCCTGGATGCCCTTTTTGATTTTCCGTCACGGGTTAGAATAGCGATCGACAGCAAGGATAATATTTACATTCTTGATGGCGGGAATTATGCCATAAGAAAACTTACCCCGTCCGGAATCGTAAGTACCATTGCGAAAACCAAAAAATAATCAATATGCGTACCGCAATCCTGATCATCATCACCGCTACGCTGCATTATACCGCTGGCGGGCAGACAATACCCAATGCACCGGACAGAAACCTGGAGCCGGTTTATGATCTCGACAGTAATAAATATACCGTTATAAAAATCGGGAAGCAATACTGGCTGCAGCAAAACCTGCGAACCACGCAATACAGCGACACCACCGCCATCGCCAGCAGATTGGATGATAATGAATGGAAGCAAACCAAAAAGGGGGCTTATGCCATCTATGACAACAGGAAAGAGAATGAACTCCTCTATGGAAAACTCTACAATGGTTATGCTGCCGCAAGTGGAAAGCTTTGTCCGAAAGGCTGGAAGATTCCTTCGGATAAAGACTGGAATGAATTGGAGCGGCACCTGGGAATTCCGGCAGCGGAGTTGGAACGCACCGGTGAAAGAGGGAATATTGCAGACAAACTAAAATCAACCGGGGGCTGGCAGGCATCAGGCTTTTCAGGTAATAATTCAACCGGCCTGGCCTTTATGCCGGCAGGTTCCAGATCAGACAACGGCGAGTTTACGAACCTGGGACAATATGGGAATTTCTGGTCTTCAACTGTTTACGATGACCGCTATGGATTGCTGTATCTGTGGAATCATCACACCCACTATAATACCAACGCGGTAGGAAGAATTTATACACTTGCAAACAATGGTTATTCCTGCAGGTGTATAAAAGACAATAAAGTTGCAGATAAAAAGAACTGATATGAGATATTCTCTACTCACCCCGTTCATGATAACGCTGCTGGTCCTCAGCAAGCCATCTAGCGGCCAGACTAATGCAAGTTTTGACCTGGTAAACTATATGATTCCGGGTTCCTGGAAAAGGGAAACAGGCAATGGATCTGTCAGCCATACCATTATTGACGAACGCAACGGCGACTATGCCAAAATAATTGTTTATAAGAGCATTCCGGGCAGCGGCAATTTGCAGGCGGATTTTGAGGCGGAATGGAGTTCCCTCGTTTCCGTCCCCTACAAAACCAATACACCTATCGAAACAGCGGAGAACGAGATGCCCGATGGCTGGAAAGTAAAATCAGGAACGGTGGCATTTACCTTCAACAACCGGAACTCAGCTGCCGTGCTGATTACAGGTAGTCATAAAGCCATCAAATTAAGCATGGTGGTACTTACCAATACAACTGCCTACCAGCAGGAACTGGACGCATTCAGTCAATCGATAGAATTCAGAAAGGTATCGGATCAAACCGCTGATGACTTGGTAAAGATCGCCCCCACCCCCCCGGCAATATCCTCCGGTTTCACCTTTACCACCAGTAATTTTGATGATGGCTGGACAAGTACAGTTCAGGAAGATTGGGTAATGGTAACAAAAGGGAAAACAAATGTGTATTTGCTCTATGCCCTGCCTTATAACGCCGACCAGTTTACCGGTACGGGTATAATGGCAAGAGATTATTACTGGGATCAGTATGTAAGTAAATATTTTACGATTATCAGCAGGCAATACCAGGATAACGGGGAATTTGTGTCCTCCTTCAAACCCGCTTATGTGGAAGGGCGTGCCGTAAACCGGCAAACCGGTGAAAATTGTTTTATAGCCATGACACTGGAAATTGCGCCCAATACTGCCTACCTAACCATTGCCAGTACGCCGGATGAGGCAACCATGCGGCGGCAGTTTCCCAAAGGCAGCGATCGTTTCGCATCAGATCTTACCGCCATGAATCGCTACAACAAGTTTGCAGTAGCTGGCAAGGACATAACAGGTACCTGGCAGAATGGGAATAATTCCACCGCACAGTGGTATTATATAAGTCCGGCCGGCTATGAATCCTATGCCGGCATGACCCTGGCGGCCACCAGTTCCACCTTTCATTTTAACGGCAACGGCAGCTACTCCAGCATCCACAATGGAGCAACGGGTGCAGTTGGTAATATGAACACTTTCCAGCAGGAGTACAAAGGAAATTTTTCAGTAAGCAACTGGAACATTACCGCCACCAACCGATATGAGGGCAAAACGGATAGGTTTGATGCCTCTTTCAAGGCAATTCGGGGGGGAAGGATATTACAACTCAATAATGGAGCCGGGCAGTATTACCACCTGGTCAAAATAAAATAAGATCGAAAAGGGATGGCGCCCTATGGCTGGTCCCCTTTGTTTTGCCATGACAATCTGCTGGCGATGGTTTTGTTTTAACCACCCGCAAAACCAGGTACTTTCCTATCTTACCCTGGCATTAGCGCAGGAGCATTAAATAGTCCCGCCTAACATACAGAACTGGTTTGATAAACCAGTTCTGTATGTTAGGCGGGAGCGTTATGAAAAAAACACCTTAACCTGGTCAGATTATTGCCAAACAGGATTTTGGAGCAGATTTGCATTGGCATTCAACTCATTCTGCGGAATGGGGAAGATCTGGGATTTTTCACCCTGGTAAAATGCGCCATAACCGGCAATTTTATCCGCCGTAACCCGCTGAAATGCCCCCTCCATTGCACCCCATCGCTTCAAATCAAAAAAGCGTAATCCCTCAAAAGCTAACTCTACCCTTCTTTCATGCCTTACAATTTCTCTCAAAGCGTCCTGGCTCAACCCGGTTCCTTCCACCGTCTCAATAGCCGGCATATTTACCCTGGCCCTTACCTGGTTTACCAAAGGATAAACCTCGTCTAATTGATTCAGCTCAAGCAGCGCTTCAGCACGCATTAATAAAACATCCGCGTAACGTATTACAATAAAGTCCTGACCACCCGGGTTAAACACAGAAATACCTGTAGTTGAAGCACTTGACCTGATGTATTTTTTAAGTCCGAATTTGGTGGCAGTATTACCTGTAAAAACCCTGTTTATGTCGGTGAGGAAGATATCATTCCTGAAATAAACAGAAGCAGTTAAACGGGGATCCCTGTTTTCTTTCGGAGTGTTGGCGTTATACAAAGGAGAAGAAGTAATGGGTCGTCCATCAGTACAATAATAATCATTGACCATATTTGGCATGGGCTGCTGGTCCACTTTGGGCTGCGCCAGGTATGTGGAAGAAAATGTTTCTGAATTATTGGAAACATCCTGGGAAAACCGCACAGAAAAAAGAATCTCTTTTGAAAATTCACCCTGCTCAGTAAACAGTTGTGTATAGCTGGGGTTAAGCGTATAACCAAGGGTGAGGATGGCGTTTGTAGCATCCAGGACGCCCTGGTAATCTTTATTATATAATAAAAACCTTGACAGCAAACCCAAAGCCGCACCCTTTGTTGCATATCCATATTGTGCAGCAGGATAAGAGGCCGGAAGCATGTCCGCGGAAGATTTCAGGTCTTTGATGACCTGGTCCGAAACTTCCTTGTAAGTATTCTTTGAAACATAGGACTCTTCCAGTTTCTGAACATTCAGAATGAGCGGTACATCTCCATAATATACGGCCAGATGCATGTAAAACAAAGACCTCAGGAAAAGTGCCTGACCCAATAATGCCTGTTTGCTTGCATCGGAAATAGCAGATGCCGGCATTTTCTGAATACTTTCAATGGCTAAATTGGCCCTGCCGACACCCTTGTAAAGGGATGTCCACAAATCACTGAAGAAAGCACCGGATGGATCAATATTAGCGATCATGAAATTACCGGGCCCCTCAAATTTATAAGCGTTATAAGCATTGTCGCCAAAATTATCATACATGGGCATGCCGGCAGTTCCATTTAAACTGCCACTATACATAATCCGGTCCTGCAATGCATCATAGATGCCATTAATACCTAAAATTGCATCCTGTTCAGTTTTCCAGAAGCTGGCTTCTCCCAACTGGGTAAGTGAGTTTCGGTCCAGATAAGTTTTTGAACAACCTGATAAGACAAATAGGAACCCTATAATAAATATGTTTTTCATGCTACTTAAAATTTAAGGTTTAAACCAAAAGTGTACACTTTGTAAAGCGGTGTCAACTGATCAGTATTTCCGCCTCTCGCCCTTTCCGGATCATAATTTTCCATTTTAGTGAAGGTCAAAAGGTTCTGTGCACTGGCAAATACTCTCAGTTTTGATAAACCGAACCTCTGGGTAAAGGAAGCAGGTACAGTATATCCCAGTTCCAGGTTTTTAAGTCTCAAATAAGATGCATCCTCAATATAGAAATCAGATACAACGGCATTATTCTGGCCACCCAGACGCGGCAGCGTTGTAGAAGGCTTTTCCGGAGTCCATCGGTTGATCCAATAGGAAAGGGAATTGTTCCTGTCGCCTTCAAACGGCAGTTGACCATTATCGTTCAGCAGGCGATCCAAACCATTCACTCCTTCAAAAAGAATACTAAGCTCAAGGCCTTTAAAATTTAAAGAACCGTTGAAGTTATAAATCATCTTAGGGAAAGGATTGCCTATAACAGTTCTGTCGAAAGCATCTATCACACCATCTGGCTTACCGGCAGGACCGGATAAATCAGCATACTGAAAATCTCCGGGAGCGGTTCTGACGCTGCCAAACTGCTTAGGTGCATTGGCTACTTCATCTGCCGTTTGAAAGATTCCCAGAACCTGGTATCCAAAATAGGAATTGAATGGAACGCCAATTCTGACAATACTTTCAGCGGTGATTGTTTCCAGGCCTTTGTCACCCAGTCCGGTCACCTCATTGAGATCAAACTTGCTTAAGCTACCGCCTATGCTGTAGTTAACAGCTTTTATATTCCCCCTGTAATTTACTGCCAGTTCCAAACCGCCATTCACCATGCTTGCAGCGTTTTGTGCAGCCAGGTTGGTTACGCCAATGGTTCTGGGGATGGGGAAATTGCCATATAGAACATCAGTACTGGTGCGTTTAAAATAATCCGCAGTAATGGATAACCTGTTACGGAATAAGCTGGCGTCCACACCGATGTCATATTGCTCAACTGTTTCCCAGGTTATGGTTGGGTTGGCAAGCCCGGTAAGTGCAACAGCCCCCACAATGGTATTGGTACCCAGGTAATAATCCAGTCCGGTATTATAATTTTGTGCATAGATATAATTTCCGATATTATCATTACCGGTGATACCCCAACTTGCTCTAAGTTTCAGATCGGATATCCAGTTTACATTGCTCAGGAAATTTTCTTCATTGATTCTCCAGCCTGCAGATGCAGATGGGAAATTTGCATACCGGTTAGAAGGTCCGAATTTGGAAGAACCATCCCTTCTGATATTAAACTCAAACAGGTACTTTCCATTATAAACATAATTTAACCGGGAAAAGAAGGATTGTACCGATTCTTCATTGGCACCACCGGAAACACTGGGATTCAACACTCCTCCCCCATCAAACTCCTGGATTGAATTGGAGGGAAATCCCTGCAAGGAGCCGGAAAACCCGTCATTCCTGTTATAGAGTACAGAATGGCCCAGGAGAACGGACAGATCGTGTTTCTTATTAATGTTCCTGGAATACCTTAGGATGTTTTCATTTAAAAGCCGGTAATTAAAGCTGGTACTATTGGTGAGTGTATTGACTAAACTCTGTCCGACAAGATTGCCTTCTGAATCATAGGTATTATCAGTTGGACTGAAATTTGACACATTATCATACGACAGATTCAAACTACCACTGGTTTCGAAAGACAGGTCTTTTGTAAAATCAACCTTCACTCCAAAACGATCAGCTATGTTGATATTATCATTCTTATGATCACCCAGGAATCCCCTTCTTATAGCATGTGTAACAGGAAAGCTGGCATTCACCTTAAGGTAAGAGCCGTCCACCACACCATATTCACCATTAGAATAATACACAGGTACAGTAGGGGCTGATCGCTGAAACTGGTTAATGATTCCGGTTTCACCGGTAATAGCACCGGCACCGCCGGATGGCCCTCTGAATTTTGTCCAGAATGCATTGGTAACGTTTGAGATCGTCAGCCATTTTTTAACATTCGAATTAATATTGAAACTTACATTGAATCGCTCAGACTTAAACTTGCCCCTCACAATTGCTTCCTGGTTCAGATAGCCCATTGAAACGCGATAAGTAGTCTTTTCATTTCCACCTGAAAAGGCCAGATAGTGGTTTTGTACGGGAGCTTTCCTGAGAATTTCTTTTGCCCAGTTTGTGTTGGCGTATTTATCCGGGTTGGATCCATCAATAATGGATTGAATGTCTTCTTCGGAATAACGCAGAGGCGCATTTGCTCCATTTGCATTAATATCACGTTCATTTTTTAGCCGGGCATAATCAGCGGCGTTAAGGTATTTTGGCACCACCGTTACTTCCTGAAAGCCGAAGTAGTTATTATAAACTACACTCATGGCGCCACTTTTCCCCCTCTTTGTTGTCACTACAATAACACCATTGGCACCCCGGGCACCATAAATGGCACTGGCTGATGCATCTTTTAAAACGGAAATCGTTTCGATGTCGGCCGGGGACAGATTATTAAACGCCTCCAATCCGCTGTATTGAATATTATCAATTACAACAAGCGGCGTAGTGGCACCAAAGGTACCAACACCCCTGATTACAATACTGGAAGCATCAGCGCCAGGCAATCCGCTACCCTGTGTAAGTTGAACGCCTGAGAACTTTCCATACATAAGCTGCCCGGAGTTCGTAACCGGCTGGTTTACGGCATCATCAAACTTTACGGTTTGTGTAGATCCGGTTTGATTGATCTTTTTCTGCACCCCATATCCCACTACAACCACATCCTGTAAAGCTGAAACATCCTGTTCAAGCTTCACGGCAACTGCTGATGTTCCATCCCACTCCAGGGAATAGGTTTTAAACCCTACATAACTAAAAACAAGCACCGGACTGTTGCCTGCTACATTCAGGGTGAAGAAACCTTTCGAGTCGGTTGAAGTGCCATTGGCGGAACCCTGCTGTACCACAGATACCCCTGCTACAGGAGTGTTATCCCCCGCATTCACAACTGTACCACTAACAGTCGTTGTTTGGGAAAATGAAGGGAGGCTCAATAAAAACATTAAGCAGAATAAGCCAAAGTGGTAGGGTAAATTCCTTTTTAACACAAGCATCGTTTCAGTTTTAGTTACTTAAGAATTGCGTAAACTAAGTAAGCAACTAAATTTCACATGCATGGTGTGTAAGCGCTTCAAAAAAGCGGTGTAATCAGTTCACCGGGGATTTAAATTCAGCAGTATTATCAGGCATCATTGCACCTGTTTCCCCCAGCCAGACAAGCAGTTCCTTCTTCAGTCTATTAAGTATATGATGGTTTGGGGCCGCCAGATTATTCCTTTCAGAAATGTCGTTCACTACATCATAAAGTTCCAGACTTCCATCCTCGTAATTATAAATAAGCTTATAATTTCCTATGCGAACAGCCGAACCCGGCTTACCGCCCTGGTTACTGTAATGCGGATAATACCAGAACAGTTTCCGATCCCGGGAGGCTTGAGGATATTTCAACAGGTCGAATATATTTTCACCGTCAATATTGCTGTCCGCCTGATAATTATTATCAATTGCTTTTGCAATGGTTGGAAATAAATCGGCAGTACTTACAGGCAAATCTGAAATTGATCCGGCCGTGAGCTTTCCCTTCCAGTACATGATCAGTGGCACCCTGATACCACCTTCGTAAAGCCAGCCTTTCCCTGCCCTTAGCGGGTCATTTGTGGTGGGACTGCCTTCGGCAGTGCTAAGTCCACCATTATCAGAAGTGAAAATCACCAATGTATTATCATCCAGACCAGACTGCCTGAGTTTATTCAGTATACGCCCGATATTCCAATCCATATTTTCAAGCATGGCTGCATAAACAGGATTGTCCTGCAGCACTCTTCGCCTCCAACCCGTTTCATGTTTCATCCATGCCTCGTCTTTTAAAAATCTGTCTTTTTCCGAAGTAGCTATTGTCCTTCTTTTGGCTTCATATTTATTGATTAAAGCTTTCGGAGCCTGCATTGGATTATGCACTGCATATAAAGAATACATTAAAAGGAAAGGAGTGTGTGTATGACTCTCTATATAAGAAAGGCATTCGTCGGTCAACCTGTCTGTAAGGTATTCCCCGGCCGGTCCATCCTTTAATGTCGGGTTTTTGTAGGGAGTAAAAAAACCACCCACACTGTCGTTTATTCGCCCGGTTGGAGAACCTTTACTCCAGCCGCCTTTATTGATTTGAAATCCCTGGCTATCGGGCCAGAATTTTTCTTCTTCCCCCAAATGCCATTTACCGGCGAAAAAAGTTTTATATCCCTGGGCCAAAGCGTATTCACTGATGGTCCTTTCTTCAAGCGGTAATTGATTGGCAGTAGGCGGGGGAGTTAATTTTTCATAAGCCCTGACAATACCATCTGCCTGTCTGCCGGGAATCCAATCAGTAACACCGGTTTTTACAGGGTATTTTCCTGTCATCATACTGGCCCTTGTCGGGCTGCATACAGGTGATGTGGCATAACTATGCGTAAACCGAATGCCGGAAGAAGCCAATTGATCGAGATTGGGTGTTTCATAAAATGTACTGCCATAAGAACTGAGATCCGCCCAGCCAAGATCATCGGCAAGAATGACCACAATATTCGGTCTTTGGCTTTTTTCCTGCGCCGTCGTCGTAACCAAAGTGCCTGTGAAAAGGATTGAGCTGACAATATATTTGAACATGGCTTAGACTTATATAAATTCTTTATTTCCCATCAAAATCTTTCACACATCTGAAACCAGTGTGCTCCAGGCCGGTATCGGGACTGCTTTTCATTCTTCTCGCGACCCGGTATCCACTGCAATAACTGTCGTTGCACAGATAACTACCACCACGTAAAACCTTTTTAGGTGTATACGGATCCTGGGGGTCGAAACTTTTTTGGGGACCGGTTGGATTAACACTTTTGCCATTGGCTACTGATTGATAGTAGTCAGCGTTATACCAATCACTGCACCACTCCCATACATTACCGGCCATATCAAAAAGGCCATACGCATTGGCTGGATAGGTTTTTACCGGGGCATATTTTACATATCCATCCCTGACTTCATTTAAATAAGGGAACTTTCCTTCCCAGCTATTTGCTTTTGCAGCACCCATATTTATATGTTCATCACCCCAGGGATAAACAGCGTTCTTCTGCCCGCCTCTGGCAGCATACTCCCACTCGGCTTCTGTGGGTAAACGCTTACCCGCCCACCTGCAATACGCCATTGCATCATCCCAGCTGACGTGAACAACCGGAAAATTTTCTTTTCCCAGTATATTACCAGCCGGGCCTTGAGGATGTTTCCAATCAGCGCCTGAAACCCAGTTCCACCATTGCGAATAATCATTTAAATCAACCGGGCCGGAGCCTTGTTTGAAAACAAGGGATGCTGCTACCAATAAACTATCTGCCGGCTTTGGCGTTCCGGGTGGCAGGTTTTTTTTTAACTCTTCCCAATCGGGCATTCGTTCAGCAGTGGTAATATATCCGGTTGCCTCGACAAATTTTTGAAACTGCGCATTGGTAACTTCGGTGATGTCCATATAAAACGCATCAACCCTTACTGTATGCTTTGGATATTCATCCGGTGATGCCTGTTCATTATCAGCCCCCATGTCAAAACTACCACCGGGAATTAAAACCATACCTGCAGCAGTATCGCCACGATAAACAGCAGAATCAGCAAGACCAGTAACAGCCGCAGATCCAAACCTGGGTGGAACTTTCATGCAGGAAATTGCCGGCTCACTTTCAATTTGAACCTGTTCTTTTGACCCTGTAGTGTCGCAACTGCAAATAATTACAGCCAACGAAAAAATGACAGCAAGCCATTCACTTGAAATTTTCCCGGTCATACCTGAAGACAAAAATTTATTGAGCCGAAAAATCAATGATCTTATTTCCCTTTTATTTTCTCAAGCAATTGCCTCATTTCAGAAACCCGACCGGGATTTTGGTCAGCCAGGTTTTTTGTTTCACCCGGATCAAGGCTCAAATCATACAATTGGGGCTGAGGCAGATTGCCCAATTCGGTATTGGTATCCTTATTCACCTTAGGACCTTTGGAAGGTTCAATATATTTCCAATTTCCCACCAGTAGTGAAAGTGTAGAGTTGATGGATTGTTCAACGAGGTATGACCTTGGTTTCCGGCTGTTATTCAACAATACCGGTAAATGATCTTCGCTGTCGGGGGCTTGCCCGTTCTCTACTGCCACACCTGCTAAATTTGCCAGTGATGCGTACAGATCGACCTGGCTGAATAAGGCATCATTCACTTTACCAGGCATCACTTTTCCCTTCCAGCTCACGATAAAGGGAACCCTGGTACCCGCTTCAAAAGCACTGTATTTGCCACCGCGAAAAATTCCACCCGGCTTATGGTTCCCCAGCTTCTCCACCGCTTCGTCCTTGTATCCATCATCGATCACCTGCCCGTTATCACTGGTAAAAATGATCAATGTATTTTCCAACAAACCATTCTTTGTCAAAATCTCCTCCAGCTGACCAACTGTCCAATCCAGCTGCAGCAATACATCTCCCCTGGGGCCCATGCCACTCTTACCCACAAAACGTTCATGGGCAACTCTTGGCACATGGATATCATGCGTAGAAAAATACAGGAAGAATGGATTTGACTTTTGTTCTTCAATGTAGGACCTGGCCTTTTTCACCAGCATATCTGCAAAATCCTCATCTTTCCAGAGCGCCGTATTTCCGCCCGTCATGTAGCCGATACGGCTGATGCCGTTTACAATTGTCATATCATGCCCGTGGGAAGGATGCATTTTGAGCAATTCAGGATTCTTTTTTCCGGTCGGAGCATTGGGATCAACCGGTCCGGTATAACTGACTTTAATGGGATCATTTTTGTCAAGGTTCACTACATGATGGTTCTCCACAAACACACAGGGAACACGATCCCCGGTAGCAGGGATCAGAAAAGAATAATTAAAGCCAATTTCCAATGGCCCTGGCGCGATCCTGCCATTCCAGTCAGCCCCTTTTTCATCTCCCAGTCCGAGGTGCCATTTACCAATAACGGCAGTATGGTATCCTGCTTTTTGCAGCATGCCAGGCAAGGTGGTCGTTTTAACAGGGATAATCAGGGAGGCATCACCGGGTGCAATTCCGGTCCCCTCTTTTCGCCAGGCATATTTCCCGGTCAGCAAGGAAAACCGGGAGGGGGTACAGGTAGCCGAAGTGGCATGTGCATTAGTGAACCGGACACCGTTTTTAGCCAATCGGTCAATATTAGGCGTGGCAATGGCGGAATACCCGTAAGCACTTACATCCCCATAACCAAGATCATCCGTGTAGATGAGTATGATATTAGGTTTTCGGGGGGAGTTTCCCTGCCCAGATGCAGAACTGACCAATGAAAATACCAATGCCACCAGCAAGAACCTCAAGAATTTCCCTTTCATACATTTTTTTTAATATGACGCAAGTAATCAAACGGCCTGCTCTTGAAACCAATCAGCAAGGCCTGCCAGCTAAATTATTATAACATCATTACTAATTCTTTCCAAAAAAGGGGGGTAACCGTAGCATTGAAAATATACCCTACTTTTTATAATCTGAGGGGGACACACCAAATTGCTCCTGAAAGCGCTTCCTGAAATATTTAATATCATTGAATCCCGCCTCATAAGCGGCCTCAGTCACGGAATAGTTACCGCTCTCCAGCAATTTAACTGCATAATTCAACCGGGTGTTCCGGATGAATTCATTGCCAGACATGCCCGTTACGGCTTTAAGTTTCCGATAAAAAGTGGACCTGCTCATGAACATCAGGTTGGCCAGTTCATCATTATTGAATTCACTGTTGGAAATATTTTCTTCCACCAATTTTATCAGTTTATACAAAAACTCCTCCTCAAAAGTCTTGATCTCAAAATTACCCGAACCCAGCAGGATTTTTTTTGCATACAGCTCTTTCAACATATTCCTGCTGTTGATCAGGTTGTGGATATGAACCAGCAATAACTGGGAATTGAACGGCTTCGGCAAATACACATCAGCTCCTTCCCTGATACCTTGTACATGGTGTGCCATATCCGACAAGGCTGTTAAAAGGATAATCGGTACATGGGAGGTGTTTTTATTAGATTTCAAGGTTCGGCACAATTCAATGCCATCCATTTCAGGCATCATGATATCGGAAACGATCAGGTCCGGGATAGCTTCCAATGCTTTCTCCACCCCTTCCTTTCCATTCATGGCCGTCAGTACCTTAAACGAGGGGGATAGAATCTCGAAAATGTACTGTTGAATATCAGAATCATCTTCAACTACCAGGATGATAGGCTGATCCTGCTCCGGGTTGAGCTCGCTGTTTTCTTCAGACATATTTTCAGGGTTTACAATTGTTTCATTGTTTGGATGGGTGAAATGGACGGCCTCATAAGGTTGGTTTCCATTTGGGCTATTCTGTTCCAGGGAGGGTAAACTGATCGTAAACAAACTGCCATTGATCCCATCACTTTTTGCGACAATGGATCCCCCATGCAATTCCACCAGTTCCTTTACAAAGGAAAGTCCGATGCCGGTTCCGGAAATGGCTGTTGCATCCATTTCCTTGCCACGGAAAAAGCGATCGAATATCTGGTCAATTTCATTGGCAGGAATACCTCTGCCCGTATCCTGGACATTTATTTCACAACTCTGATCCTTATTCTTACGAATGCTGAGTATGATTTTTCCACCATCAGGGGTGAATTTAAATGCATTCGACAGTATATTAAAAACAATGATCTCAAGTTTGTTATGGTCAAATGTAAAGGAGAGAAATTTTTCCTTCACCTGAAACGCATAGTCAATCTGCCGCCTCTTCGCTTCGTCCATAAACAGCATAAAAATATCCTCGCAAAAAGACACCAGTTCACCGGGCTGCAAAGAAAGTTTTAAACTTCCGGCCTCAGCCTTCTGGAAGTCCAGCAACTGATTAACCATGCGCAACATGCGCCTGGATTGTTTTTGAATGAGTCTTAGGCTCTTTTCAACAGGAGGCTCCACTTTTTTTGTCTGAAGCATGTCGTCCAGCGGGCCCAGGATCAGCGTTAAAGGGGTGCGGAATTCATGTGAAATATTGGTAAATAACCTTTCCTTAAAATCGGCAAGTTTGCTTTCCTGCTGCCTTTCCAGTTTGCTAAGCGATAACTGATTCTTTAAAGCCACCTGTCGTAAACCAAGGTGACGTGTCAGCCAGAGAAGGAAAACAAACAAAGCAAAATAAATACTATAGGCCCACCAGGTTCTCCATGGTGGTGGCAATATGTTGATCGTTAATTCATGCGGCACAGGATTCCATATCTTATCGCTGTTGGTAGCCTTAACCTGCAATTTATATGTTCCGGGTTTGAGGTTGGTAAAAGATGCCATCCTGCTTTTTCCGGCATACACCCAATCTTTGTTAAACCCTTCCAGTTTATACATATACTCATTCTTATCGGGCGCATGATAATCCAGTGCGGCAAATTCAATTGAGAATATGTTCTCCTTGTAATTAAGGGTGATACTTTCCGTTTCATAAAAGGGCTGATTCAGGATCGAACTATCATCGGCAGATTCTGTTCCATATTCATATGGACGGTTATTAACAGTCAGGTTGGTAAAATAGATCGGCGGATTAAAGCGGTTGATCCTGATACTGTCCGGAAAAAAATAGGTCAGCCCTTCGAGTCCCCCAAAATAGAATCTACCCGCTGCATCTTTAAATGCGGCGTTCTCAGAAAACACCACGGACTGCACACCATCCCGTTTATCAAACACTTCCAGGGAATTGTTGGACTGATTAAATCTTATAATGCCCTTATTGGTACTGGCCCAGATACGGCCTGCAGTATCGGGTATTATGGCATGAATATAATCACTTGGCAGGCCATCCCTGGTGGTAAAGGCAGTCACTATTAAATGGTCATCCGCCAAACCGGAGATCCGGTTTAATCCATTTTGCGTGCCTGCCCAGATATTTCCAAACTTATCCTCCGCCAAACATAGGATAGTATTATTGCTTAGGGAATTTTTGTAATCATCGGTCTGTGTGAAAACCTGGAACTGGTCTTTGGATGGTTGATAAAGATGCAGTCCTTTATAGGTTCCAACCCAAAGTCTTTTTTTGGAATCTACCAGTAAACAACTCACTCTTTCATTTTGCAATGCACCCTTTACACCATAAGCCGGCAAATAGTTTTTGAAGACGGGGGTATTCCTGTCGTCAAATCCGGAAATATAACTTAGACCGCTTTCCTGGGTTCCGATCCACATCCTGCCCGAGGAATCCTTTACCATTGCAGTAATCTTCTTCCCGCTAAACGAAGTTGCCTTTTGAGGAGTGGGAAAATAAATATCATAGTTGGAAACATCTGCTCCTTTATTTACAATACGAATCAACCCCTTGTTGGTTGCAACCCATAAGTAATCACCATCCTGCATAAATGAACGACTCTCATACGGTATAGCGGGGGCGTTAGTAATCTCTTTGTTGATTACATTAATCCTGTTAAATGTTTTCCAATCGGTTGAATATTGAATACCACCGCCTTTTGTCCCCAGCCATAACTTATTAAAAGGATCTACATAAACCGAAAGCACATGGGTAGATTCAAGAATCGAACCTGTTGGATTTTCATACCCAATATTGTTAAACTTTTTTTGGTTCAGGTCAAATTTAAAAACACCCGTACCATCAGTACCGATCCATAATAATCCGGATGGATCTTCCTTTATCGTAAGGATAATCCGGCTATCGCTGGTATATAAGCCCTTGATATTTAAATTGATCCTTTCAAAGGATTCCGTTTTCGGATCAAAACGGTTCAAACCACCACCCCAGGTTCCCACCCACAATATGCCCTTAGAGTCCAGCAGAATACGGTAGGCATTATTGGAGCTTAGGGAGTTTTTATTATTTTTCTGATGCCGGAAGTTTTTTACTGCCTTGGTCTGTGTATTAAACTGGAAAAGTCCATTATCCCAGCTACCCAACCAAAGGCAATTGTTTGCCTTATCATTTACAATGGATGTGATATTAATATTGGGGATTCCCAGGTCAAACGAATAATCATTCCCCAGGCTTTGATTAAGATGCTTCAGGCCACTGTTGGTAGCCAGCCAGTACCCCGTGTTGCCATCGGGCTGAATGTCAAAGGTTTTCCATATGCTGTTCAGAATTTTAAATTCCCCAGTTCGTTTATCCAGGTATTGAAACCCCTTCCATGTGCCGATCAATAATTTTTCAGAATCGGTATCCAATATCGAAAGAATATAATCGGCATTAAATCCGGTTTCATTTGTATTATGATTGATGTGGTTGGAAATTGTTCCGGATTCCAGGTCGTAACTACTCAACCCGCCGGATTTGGTTCCAATCCAGATATTATTTTGTTTTCCACTCTGCAGCACTTCTATGGACTGGCTCAATAAATTGGCTCCTTTCCCAAAATCATTTTTGAGGAGTTTCATCTCATACCCATCAAAACGCTGCATTCCGCCCCTGGTACCAAACCAGATAAACCCATTTTTATCCTGAATGATCGAAGTAACTTCATTATTAACCAGTTCATCCGAAATGCTAATAAAAGAACTGGCCTGCTGCGAATAACCGGTTACGGATATCCAGATCAGCAGCAGCAGGCAGGCATATTTTTTCTTGGAGGACAACAAAACTTTCAACATTATTCGTGACCACTAACCTACAATTTAGCTGAATTCCATGTTACCAGAAAGTATTTAAAAAGTCCCCAAAAGAACACTATAACAGTATCATCATGGAAACAAACAGGAGAATCAGCAAGAAATATATTAAAGCAAGTTTAATGTTTAATTGTTGGCTATTCTTTTTAATATTTTTATTCTTTTCTCCTTTAAACATCTGTTTAATATTTTAAAGATTCCAAATGGCTGATTCTTCAACGGAATGTCTTCAGTTCATCCGGGTTGCTGACTCTGATCTTACGGTTATTCATTAAATCATCGTGGATCATGAGTGTAATTGTATCCCAAACCGGTCCTTCCGTCCAGATCGGATTCATCTTATCCCGCTCCCACATAAGTAATTGCGATTTTAGCGACGAGAATAATTCAGGTTGCAGCAAGCGAATATCTTTTGTTTCGCCGGGATCATTATTAAGATCATAGAGGCGTTCGCCCAGTCCTTCAACCCTTATCAACTTATACTGGTTAAACCGGATAGCCGCTGCTGCATCTTTCCGCCAAACCAACTGTTGATGAGGGTGCTGAAATTTTTTTGCATTCAAAAAAGGCAACAGGCTAACGCCATCCAGACCATGGGTAGTATCTGGTTTTATTCCGGCCGCTTCAAGAGCTGTAGGAAAAATATCCAGCGAGGAGCTGAGCCCAGAAAAACTTTGGCCGCCTTTGAGATGTTTTGGCCAGCTAACCAGAAAAGGAACCCGGTGGCCTGCCTCATATTTATTCCCTTTAAATCCCTTCAATGGGAAATTTCCGGACTGGTTATTATTTGCTCCGCCATTATCACTCAGGAAGAAAATCAGGGTATTCTCAAACAGTCCCTGTTGTTTTAACGCATCGATCATTTTACCTATGGCACGATCCAGTGAATAGGTCATGGCCGCCAGTTTCTGGCGAGGATGATTGGCAAATTTTTCCATATCAGCCTGGCTGGCTTCCATGGGCGTATGCACTGCATTGGGAGCCCAATACATAAAAAACGGATTATCCTTCTGTTGCCTGATATAATCCACCGCCTTATCACCCAACACATCCGTAAGGTATCCATCGAATTTTACCTGCTGGTAATTCTCCTTCATATTGTTTCTAGCACCGGCCCGGTCATCTTTGGAAGGCTGGTAGAAATAACTCCTGCCGCCACTCAGGAAACCATAATAATATTCGAATCCCTTTTTAAGCGGATGTTGAGCGGGGTCAAAACCCAGGTGCCATTTTCCAAATGCGGCGGTGGCATATCCCTGCTCCTGCAATAGTTTGGGCAGAATGACCACACTGGAATCCATGCCGGTATATCCATCTCCTTCATTACACTCATAACCAAAACGCTGCTGATACCTGCCGGATAATAATCCGGCTCTTGAAGGACTGCATACAGAGGCCGTAACATGTGCATCAGTAAAACGAACAGACCGGGCCGCCAGTTTGTCCAGGTTAGGGGTAAGCAGGTCTTTGGATCCCATAAAACCGAAATCCGCATAACCGGCATCATCGATCAGGATCACAATGATATTGGGCTTTATGTCAGCGGTATTTTTTTTGAACCCGGAAATGAGTATCAGTACCGCTATGGTAACCATGGCCATCAGGATGCCGGCATACCAATATTTGTTTCGTATAAACTGAACTATCATCATATCATTGAGATGCTTAGTAATCCTTCTTCAATTTCTTTTGCTCTTCGTATTGCTTCTCCTGGTTTAATCCATAAAAAGCAGGGGGAACGGTAATGGATATCCATTTTTTTCTTTCCTGCTCGAACCTTAGTAAAAGCTTTTTCTCTTTGCCGGCAATATTGACCGTTTCCCCGATATCGGCTTTCAGGTCATACAAACTGGTAGCAGTATCCGCCAACACAACTTCCTTTACACCCGATGAATGAACTACTGCAAAGTTTTTCTGATCATAATTCCGCCAGAACAAATGCTCGTGAGGAGCGCCCTTTTTTGTTCCATGGAGGTAGGGTAAAAGATCCACCCCATCCAGTTTATTTTTAGGTGCTGCCCCTTTTACATTTGCAGCGATGGTGGCAAAAATGTCAAAGGAAATCACGGGCTGGTCAAACCGGCTATTGACTTTGATCTGCCGGGGCCATTGGATGGCAAAGGGAACCCTGATTCCTCCTTCAAACAGCGAGCCTTTACCGGCGCGCAGCGGACCGTTATCGCTGGCATTATCACTTTCAGGCCCCCCATTATCCGAAAGGAAAATCACCATGGTGTTATCCGTAAGCTGAAGTTCCTGGAGTTTGTCCAGCACCCTGCCAACGCCATCATCCACCGCACTCACCATGGCTGCATAGGTTTTTCGTTTGGTATCTTTGATGTGTCCAAAACGATCCAGGTATTTTGGTGTGGCCTGCAGGGGAGAATGGGGTGCATTATATGCCAGGTAAAGAAAAAACGGTTGTTGGCTGTTTCGGTCAATGAATGAAACGGCCTCCCGTGATAGTGCATCCGTCAGGTATTCCGACTCTTCCACCACTTTTTCATTCCGGATGAGTTTGGTCCGGTAACTCTGGCCTTCATTTTTTGCACTATCCTGTTCGGCGATGTTATATTCATGCGGCAGGTACCGATGGCCGCCTCCGAGAAATCCAAAAAACTCGTTGAAGCCTCTTTTCCAGGGACGGAATTTTTCGTGCACACCCAGGTGCCATTTACCAATTCCCATGGTTGCATAACCAGTTTTCTGCAGCATCTCCGGCAGGGTCTGCTCTGTCAGGGGAAGCCCGATGGATTCGTCAAATGGCCTGTACAGCGGATTGCGGCTGTAACCAAAACGATCCTGGTACCTGCCTGTAATCAGACCGGCACGGCTGGGGGCACAAACCGCATAACTCACATAGCCGTTACTGAATACCACACCATTTTTTGCGATCCGGTCGATGTTGGGAGTGGGTATATCGGTACAGCCATTAAAACCCACATCCCCATATCCCTGGTCGTCCGTAAGGATGATGATGATATTGGGTCGGTCGGTTTTATCCGCCACCGGCTTTTCTGCAGTGTGGGTGAAAGCCAGTGATATGGTAATAAGCACTATTACAGATAGCCCTATCCATCCCCTTTTAAAATTTCCTGTATTTACAAGCATTGTTTTGCATTTGAATTATTCACCCGCTTTGATTTCGATAGCTCCCAAATCGGGTTGCCCGGTAATGGGATTACCTAGGATATCCTGCTTCACTGATAGTCCCACCCGCAAACCGATGGTATCATTTGGTATCGGCAGAATGGAAATACCCTTGTCACGTATCAATTCCTTATGGAGCGGAAGGTAATCCGCCAGTGCAAGTCCCCCTTTGTTTTTATAGCCTGGATCACCATAAACCGGCGCCATATCCCTGATGGAAAAATCAGCCGGCCAGTTATCAGGACGCAGGAAAAGATTGTTCCTGAAAACCACGTTCGGCACACCATCCGCATCGATCTCCATTTTTTTCTGGTCGCCGGAGACAGTTTTGGCAGCGGCTTCGAAATAAAAAATATTATTGGCAATCAGCACCCCATCGGAGCTGCTGCTCACCGCCATTTTGGGAATGATGCTGGCGGAAACATAAATGCTGTTATTGTAAAAATAACTGTTATAGGGACCGGCATTTTTCTTTTCATTACCCTGGTAACCGCTGAGCCAGAAAACCTTTCCTTCCTGGAAAGCGCCATTGGCACCCTTTACCCTGTATCCATCGTTGATGCTTATATTATACCGGTAAGCGCAGTTATAATTATTCCCCAGGATTTCGCAGAAGCCACCGGCATTATTGGCGCTGAGGTTATACTGGATGATCACATCGCTGCAATTAAAGTCTATATGCACGCCTGCGGAATCACCCGGGCCATTCGCATTTTCAAACCGGTTGTATTCGATCAGGATATTGGCACAACTCCAGGTCCACAGCCCGCTGCCCCTGCCCCAGTTCCTGCTATCTGCTTTTGAACCGGAATGGTCAATGGTATTATGATGGATATGCGCATTGCTTACCCCGGACATCTGCATGCCCGGACCACCGGTCTGATAGATCTTACAGCGAGCGACCTCCACATCCTTTATTCCATGGGCGTTAGCCGTAAACTTCAGGCCGGTGTGGCTCACGTTGTATATCTCCGCTCCCAGCACCCGGATATCAGAAAGGCTGCCGGCTTTTGTATTATTGATGAAGCGAATGCCCCAGCCATAACTCTGGGTACCATTGGCCGATTTTGTTTCGGCAGCCGAACGGGTAAAACCCGGAGCATTATAATACACATCGTGAATGACCAGCTCCGAGAGTTGTATGTGCTGATAGGTTTCGTCCTTTGTCACTTCCACCAGGATGCCGCAACGCATGTTTACATTCCCTGGAACATTGTCATTCTGATAAGGAATCAGGCCGGTAAAATCGATGCCACTCACATGTATGAAGGAGGAATTCCGAATCAGCAAGGCATGCAAGTCGCTGCCCGCATCTATAACCGGTTTTTCTTTTTTTCCCCGGCCCGGATAACTGCACACCACAATGGGTTGATGTAAACTTCCCTTCAGATCCACCAGCGCCAGCATGCCGGAAAATTTTTGTCCCGCTGCCAGCAACACCGAATCACCCGCTTTTAACTGAACAGTCTTCAGGGCTGAAAAGGTCTTCCAGGGATTTGCCATACTGGTACCCTCATTGGAATCCTTTCCAATAGCCGGGTTGATATAATAGTTGGTGGCTTTCGTTGTATAACCCAGGCCAAGGCAAAGCAACAAGAAAAATAAAATCCTGATTTTCATTCAATGCGGTTAATCACCTAAAACTAACCGTAACGGCGCTAACAAGGCGAAACCACACTTTCATAAAAGGGGGGTAATTTATTCAAAACAGCAGCAGCGGGGAAACTACCAATTATCCGTCCTGAAAGAGGATGCCGGTAATCCTGCAGTATTGAAAAGGCTTGCTTCCGCCCAGTTATGAAAGGCGTACCGCACGCTGACCGGATTCGGAATACTATCGTTCCATACCCTTACCATGCCGGACTTATCATTGACAATAACAGCCTGGGCGGGATGAAAAACCTTATCCTCACCGGCGATCTCAAAACCGGTCAGGGGCTTACCGAAACTATTTAACCCCATCCCGGCAAAATCAAATGACAATAGTAATTTACCGTTGTCTGCTGTTTGCATACTCTTGTAAACAGGACCGCTATACACAACCTCCTTCAAACCATAATCCCGGGCGAGGGCCCAATAAGCCAGCCTGTTTCCCACCACTTCTTTTTGGGCAGGATGGATCACCTTACGCTCCCCAACATCCAGGGTTACTACCATTCCGGTATTGTTCACCGTTAGCATGGTATTCAATTGTGCTTCCCGCAAAAATGCGGCATTCAGGGTTCCGGGTTCAAAAGGAGCGATCTGTACAAAATAAAACGGGAACTCTCCCTGTTGCCATTGTTTTCTCCAGGAGTGGATCATGGAAGAAAACAAGGCATGGTATTCATGTGCGTTTTCGCGGTTCCCTTCCCCCTGGTACCAAAGTACTCCCTTAATGGTGTAACCGATATAAGGGTGCAACATTGTATTGTACAACATGGCAGGAGTCTTGTTGGGATTGTTCACCGGCAATTGATCCGGGATGATTTTGTTGTGGAAGGCTGACAACGATTCTTTATCCATCCAGCTTTCCACCACTGAAGCGCCCCAGGCCGACTGAATGATTCCCACTGGTACGCCCAATACCTGTTGTAGTTTTTTTGCAAAAAAATAGGCCACTGCGCTAAAATTTCCGGCAGTAAGAGGGCTTGCAGCCTTCCACTCTGTTTTGACGTCATAGAGGGGAGTCAGGCTCACAGAACGGGGCGTATGCAGGAATCGGATCTGGTCATTAGCAGCATGCAGTATGCTTTCATTGCTGCCTATGACCGGCTGGTTTAAATTGCCTTTTAGCGGCATCTCCATATTGGATTGGCCTGAGCAGAACCATACCTCACCGATCAGCACATTCTTTAACACCAGCTGTTTGCTTCCCTTTATAACCACCGTATAAGGGCCACCTGCTTTGGGTGTCTGTAACTTTAGTTTCCAGCGTCCGCTATCATCAGCAGTTACCATTGATTTTTCCCCCCAGCTGCCTGAGACCTGTATTTTGGTGCGGGGATGATCAGTACCCCAGACAGATACCTTCTGCAACTGTTGCAGTACCATATTATCCCCAAAAAAAGCCGGCAGACGGGTTTGCGAATAGGAGTAGTTAAATAATAAGAGAAGGGTCAGGGAAAAGAAAAAAAACTTTTGCATACAATGGAATAATTACAATTTCTGGTAAACCCTGACATAATCAATCATATAGGTAGAAGGCAGAACGGTATTCGCCAGGCTGCCGCCATTTATGCCACCCATGGCCAGATTCAACAACAGGTAATGGGGCTGGCGAAATGGGTTCTTCCCATCGCTTTTATTAAAAGTCTGGCTAAGATCAATTGAATTAAGCAGTTGCCCATCTACAAGAATGTGCATGAAACTTTCATCCCATTCCAGGGTCCACACATGAAACTGATTCGCCCATAATGCACCTCCCAGTGATGCCACTGACTTAGAAGCACCGTCCCATATGGCTTTCCAGGGGGTTGCACTTCCGTAGGCATAATTTGCCAGTATTTTATCATCGTAATATTCCATTACATCCACTTCGCCATTGGAAGGCCATTCGCCGGAAGTACCGAGTGTCCAGATAGCGGGCCACAAACCGGTTTGGGCATCAATTTTAGCGCGCACTTCCAGCTTTCCATATTGAAAGGCATGCTGTTTTTGCATGACCACACTGGCGGAAGTATAATCGATATACTCTCTTTTTGTTTTCCAGTTGGTGCTTCCGGAAACATAGGTTGGATTTGGTTTTCTTTCCTTTTTGCCGGTTATTACCAGAAAGCCGCTTTCACAGATCGCATTTTCACTTTGATACCATTGCGCTTCTTCATTTCTTACAAATCCCGATTCGAATTTCCATTTTGAGGGATCAGGGGCACCATCTGTATTAAACTCATCGGACCATACCAGTTTATAATTAGCCTGGCCTGGTTGCGCAGAAATTTCAGCTGATTTATTACAGGCAACCAAACCCACATGTAACATCAGAAAAAAGACAGCTCGCATAAAATGGACATTTATCATTCTCATAAATATAGGATGGCAAGAACCCGGGCGCGGATACTGCCTGTTCAGGAAAGAGGGATAAATGTGTCAAATATTTAAACAACATTATCCGCATATAACGCTTCGGCATTTCATTTCATAGAAGATATTGTGCAGATAAGACAAATCAACCCCATTAATGATTTGATAGTCCCCATCATAATAATAGCAAAAAAATAGTTTTGAAAAGGACAATAAATCAAAACTTACTTGCCATGTACAACTCTACAACTGCAAAATGGGTGCATTTTTTACAACTGGTCTTGTGCTGTGCGCTGGGAACTTCTGCCTATGCGCAGGAGGACACTGAAAATCCCTGTGATACCACCGGCCGGTATTTATACTGGACGGGGGAACAGAACAATGATTTCTTCAATGAAAAAAACTGGCGGATCACCGTGGAAAAACCATCGGGTCCCAACATTAATGGTGAACCGGTAAAACCAACCTGTCTGCCAGGCTCCAATTCCTACCTGTATGTTATTTGTCCCAATCAACCGGACCTGGAGAAAGACCGCCATCCAAAGGCTGGCACCCTTGAACCTGGTGCACCGATCCGTTATAATTTATGGGTCGAATCAGCCAGCCTAACCGCCAATGGCGCCATCCGGTTTGACTGTGCGCAAAAAGGTATTACCCTGATCCATTCGCAACTGAATGTAACCCAGGGTACAGTCACGCAGGGAGTGGTGACTATGTACGATGAAAGCACTGTACACTTGCGGCAAGGGGATCTCACCAGCCAGGTTTCACTGAATTTCCTGGATGCTGCTTCATGGGTGTACCTGCACCAGGACAACCCGGATGAATTGGCATCGAAGCTGGGCAATATCCTCATCAATCATGTAAGCGGGGTATTGGACAATAATTTCCGCGTCAATCAATACTATCAAAAAGGAGCGGTCATCAGGCCCATCTCCCCTTCGTTTTCAGCCATGAAGATATTTAGTGCCGCGGCACAACAGGGATCCTTAGCCGAACTGCGGGAAGATATTATCTATACCGGTGCTTCCATACCCGAAGGCATGGACAATGCCACCAGTTCCTTTATTTTGAAAAGGGGGTACATGGCCACTTTTGCCATCAACAACAATGGTACCGGCAAGAGCAAAGTATATATAGCATCCGAGGCAGACCTTGAAGTGGATGCAATGGATCCGGCCCTGCAGGGCAATATCAGTTTTATCAGGGTGGTACCCTGGAACTGGGTAACCAAAAAAGGAACCGGTGGGTTTTACAATCAACTGGATGCCGGTTGGTTTTACAACTGGAACTTCACCAATAACCCACAACCCAATTACGAATATGTACCCATGGCCTGGGGGGCCAGCGGGGCTTTGCCATCTGCGCTTAATCAAATGATGCAGAAGAAAAAGACCACCCATGTGCTGGGCTTCAATGAATCGGATAACTGTGAGGATCAGTCGGGCAAGTTCAATAATTTATGCCAGCCTGCAGTGGCAGTGGCCTATTATGAGAACCTGATGTCACTGGGCCTTCGCCTCGGCACACCCGCACCCCGTGAAAACGGTCCAACCGGATGGCTGCAGGAATTCTCCCGGCTGGCGAAAGAAAAAGATGTGCGCTTTGACTTTGTAGCCGTGCATTGGTACGACTGGGGCAGCAACCCGGCCAACAGCCCAAATGCTGATCCGCAGCAGATCTTCAACCGTTTCAAAGCCTACCTGGAAAACGTTCACCGCATTTATAAACTGCCCATCTGGATCACCGAATTCAATGCGAACCCCAACCGGGGCAACGCCATCCAGGCGGCATTCCTGCAGTTGGCATTGCCCTATCTCGAAAGCCTGGACTATGTGGAGCGTTATGCCTATTTCCAGCCCAATCCGCAGTATGCGCAGAACCGGGTGGAAACGGCCAATTATTTAGATGCAAACGGCGCTCTGACCAATATCGGCGAATTGTATAAAAATCATGTGTCCACTGCTTCGATTCCGGAAGCGACCCTGGAATGTGCCAATAACCTGGGGGGATTGGACCAGCCATTTGTCTCCAGGCCAACCAATACCCTGGTATATGAAGCAGAGTGTGGGAAATATATCGGCAACCAGTGGGACATACTGGAGCAGGCAGCCGCTTCCAACGGATTGTACATACAGGGAAATACCAACCTTTCCGGCGCCACGGCACTCGCCAGGCAGGTACATTTTGAATTTGAATTAGCCGGGGCGGGAACCTACCGGGCATGGATACGCGCAGCTTCAGTGGGTACCGGCAGCATCCGGATCAGGATAGACGGAAGGGAGATGGAACAGATCACACCATTCGCCAGCAGCAGTTTTGTATGGTTCCAGGTGCCCA
This sequence comes from Flavihumibacter stibioxidans, assembly GCF_014332695.1. Classification (GTDB taxonomy): domain Bacteria; phylum Bacteroidota; class Bacteroidia; order Chitinophagales; family Chitinophagaceae; genus Flavihumibacter; species Flavihumibacter stibioxidans. Next base: position 1,304,061 of record NZ_MBUA01000001.1, read on the forward strand.
GGTTTTATGACCTGGGGGATGGAAAACACCGGTTGACGATCGAATTCCCGAATGCCAATATCCTGCTCGACCAGGTGGCCATCACCAGTGGCCCGGAAAACCTGGACCAGTTTGTAAAAGAGTCCGGGTATTGTATTCCCTCTACGCTCAAATGGGGATTGGAAGCCACCGACTACATAGGATTCCAGGAGGCCGAATCAGCCACCAGGGGAATCTCCTGGACAACGGAAACCAGCCTGAATGCCATTGGCGGCGCTTACGCTGCCAGCGAGGAAAATGCGGTATCTGCGGAAATACCAGAAGGGGGCGACAAGGTGCTGACCTTTAATATCAATGTGGACAAATCCGATGAATACGAGATCTGGGCGAAGATCCAGGCCTTCCATCCATCGGCCACCAGTTTGTGGATATCGGTGGATGATGAGCCCTTCCAAAAGTGGAATAACCTCGGCAACAACATATACGAATGGTATTGGAAAAAATTCCATTACAGTTATGGTGCGGAAGACAGGAGTTTTACCCATTTCCTGGCGGTGGGGCAACACCAGGTGAAAATTGCCATAGCAAGCGGACATATAAATGTGGATCGCCTGGCAGTGGCCAGCAAAGGCAAGCTGCCGGAAACGGTGGATCCCAATGTGCTGCTGATCACCAAGAACCTGGAATTCGAAGCGGAGCATGCCACCATACTGGGTGCAGCCACGATCGTGAACTGTGCCACTTCATCCAATGGCAAACAGGTGAATATGTTCAATCTGAACACGAATGGAGTTCGGTTCAGCGAGATCGTAGCGGAAGAAGCAGGCCCTTATAAACTGAAGGTTTCCTATATGAGTGCGGCGCTGAGGAGTTTCAGGGTGATCGTCAATGGTACGATACTCGGCAGGCAGAATCCGCCGGTATCCGGGGCCTGGTGTTTTAATGCGGGCAGGCCGGCCATATATGAAGTGGATGTGGTGTTGAAGCGCGGCATCAATACCATTGATATCACACCCTTCAGTGGTGATGCGCCCTTCATTGACAAGATCAAACTGGAAAAGGCGACCCTCAATGGGTTGTCGCTGGAAGCTGAAACAGCAGAGTTCCTTGGCACCAACAGCCTGGTAAACTGTGCCACCGCTTCCAATGGTGCCCTGGTGAATATGGGTTCCAATGCGGGTAATGGTCTCCGTTATAACAACCTCCTGGCTCCTGAGGGTAAAGGTTACCTGGTGGATGTGCATTATATCTCCAAGGTGGACAGGAACATGAGCTTTTCCGTCAATGGCCAGGAACTTCCTGTGCAAACCTTCGCGGCTACCGGCAACTGGTGTTATGAAGGTGGAACGACCAGGGTCAAAACCGTTGAAGTGAATTTCCTGCAGGGCAATAATGTGATAGAATTCAGGCCTGTGGGTACGGATGTGCCCTTTATCGATAAGATCGTGCTGAGGGAAGCCGAGCCGATGGCGAGTGCCATGGTCACCCCGCAGGAGGAAACAGCGGTGGCTATGAACAGCCAGTTGGCCGACAATGGATTGCAGGGATTTGAAATATATCCGAACCCGGTAATGTCCGGCGCTCCGGTAACACTGTCATTACCTGCCATAAAGTATGGCCGCAGTCAGGTGTTTATTCAGATTACGGACGCTACTGGCCGGGTGGTATATGCACAAAACCTCGGCCAGGGCAGCAGTCGCCAGGTAACCCTGGATAAAAGGCTGGGTAAAGGCTTGTTCTTCGTCACCCTGATGCAGGGCTCCAGCCGCAGCAGCAAGAAACTGATCGTTCAGTAAAGCGACGGTAAGTTGGGTTAGAGGTAAAACCCCGGGTTTCCCCGGGGTTTTATGTTTTTGTCAAAGCCCGTTTGAATCATGAGTTATTGAATCCGGTTCATCCTTTCATGGATGATTGCTTTATACTTTTCTTTAAAGTCTTCGGTCATAAAACTGAGGTCTATCTGCTCTATCCATTTGGGCATTGCGTTTGCCATCTTTTTAAAAATGTTTTGCTGTTGCTTTTCTTCCACCTTCAGGGTGTTCAAGGCAGCAATAAAATCCAGTTTTTTTATCTTCCTTTTTCTTCCGTTCAGGTTCAACGCCAGTTCTTCTTCATCGGCAGGATTTACCAGGGCTGTATTAACCAAATCATAGGCTGGCGACAGTGTCATTCCAAGAGTTGGTTGCTCCAACAAGGAGAAATTCTTCAAATGCATATCGGCATTGCCGGTCAGGAAAGAGAAGAGTACCATCTCAAAAAAGTTCACCACATCCAGACCCGGAGTAGCGGAATATTTCTGAATGGCTTTACCAATCTGTTCGTAGCTGCCTTGGTACTTGTCTTCGGTAAGCCGTTCAGTCAGTTGGCACATGTCTTCCATGGAAAGCTTTCCCTTTTTCGTTCGGTCAATCCGTTTGGTTATATAGGCCAGATTACCGGACTTCAGGCGTATCAAACTATGTGGCGCTGTTTTTATTTTAGCCAATTGCGCCAGATGCATGGTAAGATCTTCCACCTCCGGCAACTGCGGATATAAGTCTGTAGGCGGTTTTAAAATATAGCCACCCCATAAGCCCACAATAGTGAATCTTCTTTCTTTACCTTCTTTATTACTACCTGTTATGTGCAATGATAGTTTGGCCTGCACACCAGTAACAGCAGTCTGGCTTTGTATCACTTTATTGGCGAGTGGCTCCAGGTCTTCTTCTGAGTAAGGCAACACAGGAGGGGTTGGCTGACCAAATATTTTCTTTGAGCAGGATGCATGAAAATCCTGCTCATTATTGATCAATGGCTGATAACAAAATAAACAGTTACTCATGGCTTTTCCTCCTCTTTTATTTCTTCTACACTCACTGCGCCTATACAATCTTTACAACAGGCCAGCAATAAGCCGAACCGGTCTCTGGGATTCAGTTTCCAGTTTTTTTCGGCTATATCCAGCAACCACCCTTCGGGTATCAGGCCATCAAAAAACGGAAACAATACATTTGATATAAAGGGAGTTTCCCGTACCGGCAGGGTGAGACTAACCGGACGGGCATTGGGCAGGGCTGCATACGCTTTGTCGTAAACAAAATGGTAACCCTGCTCATCCTGTGTAAGCCATCCGGCTAATTGGTCTTCTATTTTAATGGCAGCTTTGCGCACTATATTGAATCAGGAGTTTTAAAATCGGGGACCAGTGAATCTGGAATCAGGAATCCGGGCTGCGTTTCCCTGGTATGGCCCCTACTTCGTAGCCGAAGAGTTGCAACACCTGGTTCACTTTGTCTAACCGCAAACTTTGCTTGCCCTGCTCCAGTTCCCGAATGAATCGCAAACCCACTCCTGCCTTTTCGGCCAGTTCCGGCTGGGTGAGTTTCACCGTTTTGCGTTTCTCTTTTACAAAGTCTGCAAGGCTCATTTTATACCCTTTTAGGTGTGAAATTAATTTAAACTTTCAATTTTACACCCTTTCGGGTGTATTTTTTCTTCCAGCCATTTAGAATATACCCTTTCGGGTACATTGTTACCGAAAATAAATTATTATAACCCCGTTCGGGTACGTTTCAGATTACAGATTATTACAAATGCCTGGCCACCATTACTGGAATATTTCCTGGTATTTGTTTTCAATTGCTGCCACCTCCTCCTCTGTCAATTCCTTAAATTCCCTGGCTTTTGCCCTGTTTGATAACATTCCTTTTCCCTGCTCCAGGAAACGTACAAGTAGCGCCACCATGTTGTCTGGCATTTCGAAAAGATTATCCAGGTAATCTTTCATCAGATCATATTTTTCCAGATAAGCTACTTCTTCGGGAATGGTTTTTTCGATCGTTTGTTGAACACAACCATACAAAAACTCAACTTGTTTCGTGGCATCGAAATACCGGTATAAATCAATTGTATCATTCAGCACTTCAACATTATTGTTTTCTGCTGCTTTCCATTCAATCAAATCAAGCCTTGGTGTTGAAAAGCTTTCCAATACCCTGCGGTATTCCTCGAGTCGCTCAAGGATAATAGCAGAAACAGGAAAAATTATTCCTTTGGAAACATACTCCTTCCTTAATAATACATGATGAATCAGGTAGCGGTGAATTCTGCCGTTGCCGTCCACAAAAGGATGGATGAAAACAAAGCCGAATGCAATCATAGCTGCAGCCAATACCGCATCAAAGGATTTATCGTTTTCCATTTTTTGATTGGTAGCGATCAGTCCATCCATAAGGGATGTCAGATCTTTCCATCTGGCAGCAATATGATCCGGGATGGGTGTTCCATTGCGCCTGTCATGCTCCCCGACAAAGCCTTCCTGCTCACGAAATCCCATTTTAGTAAACCTTGGATTATCTATCACCATTTGTTGCAGTCTTATCAACTCCTCCCTGGAAATTTGCTTTTGGCCAGCCTGACCAATTGCCCTCCCCCAGCGTTGTGCCCTGTTTTGGGGTGGTCTTTCACCCTCGATAGCGTAGGATGCTTTAGAATCCTTTAATAATAAAAAAGCGGCTGTCCTTGCCATCACATCAGGATGGATCTTACCTATAATCTTCTTTATTTGTTGGGATAAATCGCGGTCCAGATACGCTTTCATCAAAGGTGATTTCATAACCATAGGGCAAAAATCCTTTACACCCGGAAGGTTATTCCTTATCCGATGCCTTTTGGAGATTTCAGTTGCATGGGAAGCGAATTGAATAGTTTCATCAACCAGATCCACATAATTTCCTGTAGTCAGGTCTGGCACATCCAGTTGTACCCCCATCAGCCATTCATACAAAAACCATATTCTCCGGCTGTATTGACCGGTAGGTTCTTCAGTGATCATTTGAATCATATCCTCCGGGGTCTTTTTCCCAAAGACTTTTTTCAGCAGGCCGAGGTTGATTCCTTCATACTTTAAAGCAAAAGTCAGGTGCCCCATGAATGAATCTTCGGGCATATACCTGGGCGTAAACACGCGCCATTCTTCCGTTGTATATTGTTTGTGTTTCAGGCTTATCAATGCCAGGATATCCGGTAGCGGAACTTGTAAATCAAAAGCGAGGTATAATGCGCCATAACCCACCAAATACCCTTCTTCAGGCGCAGTTCTCTCCTGAAAAACGGTTATAATTTGTGAAATTCGATTACGATCCATCTATTTACCTGAATATTAATTATCTCAAATATATGAAAAACATTTACGAATACTGAAAAACAATTACATTTTACACATACTCATGAATTTCTATTATGCAATCTAAGCCTGTAATGGTGAAAGAAGCTTAGTTAATCGCATATCCAGGCTTTGGGCAATGATTTCTTCACCCATATCCCCAGCCCAGGTAGCAATAACCATAAAACTCTGGTTATCAACTACTAATCTTTATTAAACCCAATCTATTTTGGAAGAGCCGACTACGTTACCAGCTTGGTTACCACCACTCCTGCCCTGTCCAGTTTATTATGGGCTTAAGACACTCCTCCAAAGGGGAGGATGGAAAAGACATAAAAGCCTCCGGTGTAGCCTGGTGGGCTGTGATGAAAGGATGTATCAGGAACGGGCAAAGGCCAGGAGCAAACTGTAATCGCCTTTGTCGGCAGCTTTCACGGCCCGGAGGTATGCTGCACGGGAATCCCCTTCGCAGGAGAGATTGGCAGCACCCCAGGTGAATACCGGCAGCTTGTAAATTTTCTCAATGATGATATCGGCCATCAGGCGGCTATGCCTGCCGTTGCCATTGGGAAAGCAATGAATGCTCACAATGCGGTGCTTGAACCGCACGGCAATTTCATCAGGCGGGTAGGTATTGTTTTCGTGCCAAAACCGGGTATCATCCAGCAGGTACCTAAGCTCGGTGGGTATTTGCCATTTGTCTATGCCAATGTTCTTGTTGGTTTTGCGAAACTCACCTGCCCATGCCCATACATCGCCATACATCCGTTTATGTACCGTTCGGATAAACTCTTCGGTGAAAACGGTATCCGGCTTGAAGGAACGGCCTAGTGTCCACTGCACGGCCTGTTCAATGTTTTGCTGCTCAAATTCATCTAACTCGCCACGGGTGGCGATGGTAGAAATGAGCAGCCCAACTTTCTCTTCTTCATCTATGGGAGTTTGTCCATCTATGTAACCTACATCTAATCCCATAAGATTTTAGGCATTTCGTATTTAATGGCTGCTGCCCTTTCCTTTATGGCCGTTTCAATCCGCTTTTTGGAATTGGCCTGGTCTTCGAGTTTCATGGTATTGGCGGTGCGCATCACAATTTGCGTAGCCAGTTCGGTTGCCCGTTTTTCAATAAGGGCATCGAGTGATCCGTCATTGGGTACAAAGCCATACACCAATTGCATATCCATAGCACGGGCAATTTCCCTGAGGGATTTGATGGTAATGGACCCGTCTTTTTCCCGCTTTTCTATATCAAGCACCCCCTGCCTGGAAACATTCAACTTATTGCCCAGTTGCTGCATAGACATGCCAATGGCGGTGCGGATGGCTTTTATCCATCCGATGGGTGGAATGGCCACCTGTTTGAGTGTGGCAAAGCCCAGCATTTTGCTGTTGAGCTGTTGAAGTTGAAGTGATTTCTTGCCCATAAAGTAAAGTTATAGATTGACTTTGACAGGACAAATGTAAAGCTAATACTTTACTTATATAAGTATTTAGTTAAGCTATAACTTTACTTTATAGCGATTGGAGTAAAGCTACGACTAGACAAGAGTCGTAGTTATTGGACTATAAGTAATTGATTTGCAATATAAACAGTGTTTTTTGGCTACACTTTTTTATAGTTCCTGCTTTCAGATTTTCAAAAGTCTCAACGGTGGCAGATTTGTGCAAGTCACTTTCCGATACAAAAAGTATAGTACCCTTGTGTATCAAGGCTTTCGGCCGATTGGGCAACAAATAGGCAACAAAGTTGAGTGAAACAAGGGAAAACTGGTAACAAAATAGTGCTTCTGATTAAAAGTCGTTGACTGTTTGGTACAGTCCTTTTTGATTCGACTTCGCAAATATATTGATTTGCTGAAAATCTGCTAACGCTTCACAATAATACCTGCTGTAAGGCTTTGCAAAGCCCTCCTTAATCATCAATTCATTTAAGCAAGTACCATCAGGAAGAAACACATAAGCCAGTGTACGGCCAAAAGAATCAATGCTATGAGGCTTCTCAAGTTGGATAGTAACAGACGTTCCAACTGGTGCAATTGAGTTCAGAAAATCTTTTGACTTCTTACCCAACAATAAGAGAAGCTGGCCGGGTAAGTGTGTTTCTCTTTCATCCTGTTGCAGCTTTTTAGACCTTCTTATTTCAGGTGCATCAATGCCCAGGAAACGAATTTCTTCTTCCTGTTTGTTGAAAGGGTTCACTACAAACAAGCCATCCCCATCAACCACTTTAGTGATTTTGAGGTGTGTTTTGATTATTGCTTGTCCGTATGCTTTGAATTGCACCATTTTGCACTGCGTAAACAGCTGTAAATCAATGTAATAGAATGTAAATTTGCTAAAGATATTTGAATTTTCAAACTCTTAAAAAAATAGCAAAATGGCAAGACAAACTGGTCTCGTTCGTTACTCCGGCACAATGGGCGGTGTACGACATTTCAAAATCAAAGGACTGCAAGGCGACTTTGCAGGACTTGTAGGCGGTCCCAATGGTGACCAAATCTTAACTGCTCCCGAATTTGAACGTACTCGTGAAAACATGAACGAGTTCGGAGGCTGTGCAACAGCCGGTAAATCTGTTCGGGTTGCTCTCTCTCAAATCATTAAGCAAATGAGTGACCCTCAAATGACAGGTCGCCTCACTGCGATAATGAAAAAAATCAATCTGGAAGATCAGACTGAAGCAAGGGGTTACCGTGCAATTCTGATTTCGCAGCAAAGCCAGTACCTGAACGGATTTGCGTTTGACAAAAACGTGAGCTTGGAAGGTGTGTTTGTTGCTCCGTTCACTCTGTCCCACACTCCAGGTCGTGACAGCGGTACTTTAACCGTTCCAGCTTTCAACCCTGCAAACTTGGTGAATGCTCCTGCTGGTGCTACTCATTTTCGCTTAATCCATGCTCTGGCTTGTGTATCGGATTTTGAGTACAATGACACTACTGGAGTTTACGAACCGATTGACGCAGCCAATAATGAACTTTCAGACGTTCAGTATTCCGGCTACATTGATTTGTTCTCACCAGTTGCAACGTCAACTGTTGTAACTGCTACCCTGCCGGGTTCTCCAACCCTTACGGCTGATGCAAGTGTGTTGCAGTGTATCGGAATCGAGTTCTATCAGCAAGTTGGTTCCAACTATTACCTGTTCAACTCAGGTAATGCGTTGAAGATTCAGGAGATTTTCTAAGGATTGAATTATCTGCTCCATTGAAAAAGCCTCGGTTCATCCGGGGCTTTTTTGTTGGCATAGCTGCCAATATTTTACGCTAAGAGGCGAATCATCTTGCCTTCATCCTTGCTTCATGGTCGGGATAAAGGCGAAACAGGCGGAAGCGATTAACGCCTCCGCATGAACTTGTAAAACACTGCCCTTTTTGCATCAGCTATAAGAAGCAAGTTTTGCTTGTATAGCTTTTCAAGCTGCTGCAACTTTTGAAGGTCGGAAACCATTTTTTGCTCCTTTGGTTCGTTGCCGATTGCCTGGGCTGCTGCCTCTGCAAAAATCTTTCTAAAATCATTGATGCGTAAAAATGAAATGACTGAGCCGCACAAGTGAGGGTGAAAGGCTTTAGACTGCCATAAACCGAAACAAAGCCAATAGTAACGCTTCATTTCTTCTTCGCTTTCGCATGACATTACAAAACAGTTGGCGGTTGGTTGCTCCAGAGGCTTACCACTATTTAAGCCTTTGCAGAGAATGAAAAATGAGTGCTGCGGAACTTCATTTTTGGGGCTGTACGTTTGAATTTTTGCTGACTGCATACACGTAGGGATTTAAAATTTTGCTCCGCTACGCTTCGCACACATTTTTAAAAGAAAACAGAAAAAAAACCGGAAAAAAAAAGAAAAAAGAAAGCCTCTTGACAGGGCGGCAAGGGCAAAAAACCAAAAGGAAACGGAATAAATGATAGCCTTGTGCGTTGGCCTTGTGTTTATGCCGTAGTCTTTTGGTTTTTTATCAGCGTGGGCTTGTGTGTGCCGCCCTAACTTTGCTGCCTTTTTTATTTTTTAAAAGTGGGCCTCCAAAATATTTTTTGATAAAAAGTGATTTTTCCTCAATTCCGACATATTTATAATAAACAACATTATATCTATGGTTTACAATTACAACAAACAATCAATCCTAACTCCATTGGAGAACGGACAACCTCACATTTTTGAGGAATTAAAAAGGACTATGCAAGACCAAATCAATGAAGGTCATTTAATTAAAATCACCAATCAGATTGAAGGATTTCCAATTGAGGATGAAGTATTACTCAGATCCATTCAGGAGGTAGATACTTGGTTTGAAGGATACGGCTTTTAGTGGGTCGGCAATGGGGTAAACAAGTCGCAGAAAAAATAAAGCATACAGCTTTAAAATGTGCGGTGGGTCAAAGGCAAATGCAATGACGCAACGGAGTGAAGCAAACCGGGTTGGCGGCTTGGAGTGGCATGAGCAATTTGCTTAGAAGCATTGGGGGCTTTTGTAAATTATCCAAAAACAAAAGCCATTGCAGCTTGGGTTAAGCAAATGCCATGACACGGAAAGCCAGTGCGGTTGTTTTGCGAAACGCAGAGAAGGAATTGCTTTTGCCGTGCGGTGCTGAGGTGAGTGAAATGAACGTAGACGAAATGAAGTGAAGGATAGTGTAGTGAATGAAGAGAAGCGGAATGAACGGAACGCCTGAACGAAATGGAGGCGAAGAGAATGAACTGACCGCAAGCACATGGCCATAAAACAAATCATGCTTTATTTATTCTGCACCGCTGAAAGGGTGGCGGGGTGTAGGGGTTCTTCGGGTGGGGTGCGTTGGCAAAAAGCACGGCTACACTTTTGATAAAAAGTGCTATGGTGTTGGCTACTTAACATAATGGCGACTTATGTGACAGCCACTGCGTTGGGATGCTTGCATAAGCGTGGGGTGGCTGTGCGAAGCGAACACATAAGACCGCATTATGTTTAAGTATGCTTCCGCCAATTTTTATACTGGCATAAGCGGAACGGTGGTGGTGGTTGGAGTGAAGCGTCTTTTTGTTGCTATGCTTGGGTTGGCTTGGCTCTTTGGCTGTGTAGCGAAGCGGAACAGGCAATGTGCCAAAAGCGTGGGGAGCATAGCCACAAAAAGTATGACAGTTAAAAATGGCGGCAACACCATAGATGCAGTGGAAGGGTTGGCATTGAGGGTTAGCCACTGCATTAGCCGTGCTTGTGCGTTGGCCGGGTGGGTTCATTAAATTACTCATGCCGCTTTTCATTTTCCTTTCAATGGTATTCGTGAATGCTAAAGCATTTCGTGAGGAACGAACACCGCTTTTTACTGCATTAGAGAATGCAGCAAAACCACCCTTGCATTATGCACAAGAATGAAGAGTATAACCCGACCGAAATACGAATGACCACATGAACATGAAATTATGAAACAGTCAGACTTTGATAAGCAGCTGCAGTTAGCAAGTTGCTGATTTCTTCAGGGTTTGTAATTGAAATCTTTATCAGCCAACCTCCATTATAAGGGTCAGTATTTACCAATGTAGGTTCATCTTTTAATGCAGCATTTACTTCGACAATGATACCTGAAACCGGCATAAACAAATCACTGACCGTTTTTATTGCTTCGACAGAACCAAATGCTTCATTCTGGCTAAATGACTTGCCAATATTGGGTAAATATGTATAAACAATTTCTCCCAATTCGCCTTGAGCAAAATCTGTAATACCTACCGTACCCATGTTGCCGTTGAGCAGTAACCAGGTATGTTCTTTGGAAAATTTGAGATTCTCGGGTATTATCATTGTATTTTAATTTACTGTGTATTTATACCGAACTCACCGACTACAGTGCGAATTACTGCACCATTAAAATCGTCTTGCATTGATATTTGAAAATTGCCACTTACTGATACTGAATCAAACCGTGCAATTCTGATAAAGCCGCCTGTTATTTTAAAAGGCATGAAATCAATACCGTCATTATATGAACAATTGGAAATTGTTGGATTTGGATAAAACCCAGTATCTCTCAAATTTGGGAGATAAAGCAGAAAACGTTGGTTTTGGTACCCTACGCCTGTTAGATTCGCCACTTTAGTATTAATATCCCAATTGCCTTCCACCGTTTCCATAAATACATATTCATCATATTCTACAAATCGGACATTGATATATGTGAATGGCTTTCTGGTTGCATCTTTTGTACAGGATGCAAATAGTGCGAAAGCACAACAGCATATAGCTAATGATACCCGCATGTTTCCCTAATAGGCTTTTCTAAGCATATCGGCATATTCATTTGGCAAGGGACTTTCTTCAACTGCCTTTGCTGCTTTTTCTACATCATAGGCAAAGCGAATAAACTCTACGTCAATACTGTCCTTGTCTGTTATGCTGCTGTTGTCATGAATAGTAATCATTACATAGCCACCCTGTGGGTTGCCGTCTTTGGGTTTGCCAACCGAGCCTATATTTATTGCATGACGAAAATGATTTTGACGATCTACCCCTGAATTTAATGTACGATGATATGGTTTGTGGGTATGACCAAAACACATGATGTCTGCATCTGCCTGCTCCATGATGCGGAGTAAACTTTTTTCGTCCCTGTCCTCAAACAAGTATTCATTTATTTTTCTTGGGCTGCCATGCACCAGGAGAAGGATCAACTTATCATTGTTTAATTGGTACTCTACTCTGATGTGAGAAGGCAATGTTCTCAGATACTTACGTTCCTCGGGCTTCACCAAATGATTGGTATAAGAAATGGATATTTTTCCCATATCCTTTTCGGGTTCGGTTTTGTAAGCACATCCGCATTCATCACTCATTAAACCAATGCCCTGGTCATAATTACCAGCAATAGTTGGAATACCTCTTTTACGGATTTCATTTATGACTTCGTTTGGCCAAATGTTGTAGCCTACCAAATCGCCCAAACAGTACACTGCATCGGGCTTACGGGTTTCAAGGTCGGCAAAGAATGCCTCCAATGCAGGGAGGTTGGCATGTATGTCGGAGAATAATGCAATTTTCATATACGTTCAATTTTATGCGGTTATTGATTTTGTGTAATACTTTTTACGGAGCCAAAAGGCCACATTTACCAATGCAATGAGTGCAGGCACTTCTACCAATGGTCCGATAACACCTGCGAAAGCCTGACCGCTATTGATACCAAATACCCCAATGGCTACTGCAATGGCTAATTCAAAATTGTTGCCTGCAGCAGTGAAAGCAATAGAGGCATTCGTAGAATAATCAGCCCCCATTTTCTTGCCAATAAAAAAGCTGACCAAAAACATGATAGCAAAGTAGATGACCAAAGGAATTGCAATACGCACTACATCAAGGGGAATCTGTACAATCAACTCACCTTTTAGGCTGAACATTACTACAATGGTGAACAATAATGCAATTAAGGTAATGGGTGACACGAATGGTATAAAACGGTTTTGATACCACTCCTCTCCTTTTATTTTCAACAAAACAAATCTTGTAAGAAAGCCAGCGGCAAAAGGAACACCAAGATAAATGGCTACACTTTCAGCAATCTGACCAATGGTAATATTTACAACTGAACCTGTAAAGCCAAACAATGGAGGAAGAACAGTAATAAAAACATAGGCATATACACTGAACAATAACACCTGGAATATACTGTTTAATGCTACCAAACCAGCTGCGTACTCTCTGCTACCTTCTGCCAATTCATTCCACACAATCACCATAGCAATACAGCGAGCCAGACCAATTAAAATTAAGCCCACCATATATTCAGGGTAGCCATTTAAAAAAACGATGGCCAGAATAAACATCAGTATCGGACCAATTATCCAGTTCAGTAAGAGAGACACACCCAAAATTTTTGTGTTCTTAAAAACAACTTTCAATTTTTCGTATTTCACTTTTGTGAAAGGTGGGTACATCATCAGGATCAGGCCAATAGCCAACGGAATATTTGTAGTACCGGAGGAAAAGGAGTTAATAAAATCGGCTGACGAGGGAATGAAATAACCAATAGCAACACCTGCTGCCATTGCCATGAATATCCACAGGGTAAGATACCGGTCTAAAAAACTGAGCTTTTTTCTTTCCTGTGCCGGAGTACAATTGTTTGCTGACATACTATTATTGATTGTGTTATTGCAATATTACGATACGTTAGAACAAAAAAATATTTACCCTATGGGTTCTCCCTTCGTGGCAAATAGCCCATCAAACTCTTGCTTTACCTGCAACCACACTTTTTGATCAATGCAATAGCTGATGCTTTTCCCTTCCACACAACCTTTTATAATACCGATGTTCTTCAACTCTTTCAGGTGTTGAGAGATGGTAGGTTGTGCCAAGCCCAAATCTTCTACCAAATCACTGCAAATACAATGTTCGGACCTGGTAAGTTGTTGAATAATGGCTATACGTGCAGGATGGGCCAATGCCTTTAGCATGGTAGCTATCTTGTTTTGCTTTGCTGTAAATATTTCTGACTTGGTAAGTCCCATACGTATCGCAATATTACGATGTTAATTTTTAACGGGCAAACAATTTTTCACGCCTTTATTAATAATATCAGTTTTGAGGAAGGTATTGCTTAGGATGGGCCTCCATTCATACATGCCAATATCCTTTACTAAAAAGAACTGTTGTGGGTTAGCTACCAAAATCTGTTGCAAAAAGAGATTTTCCATTTGCTGTAAGGTGTCTAATCCACAAGCATCCAATTTACCGGCATTGGCCAAATTGCCCAGGCTATCAATGATAGCAGGTTTAATACCGTGCTTCAGGTTTACGCCAACCGTTTTTCCATTGTCTATACGTTGTACAAGGTACATGTAAGGGATGCTGTCTGAAACGTAAAAGCTATTGAACTGGTAGCGACCTCCTGTTAAATAAATGGCTACATCGGTAAGGCAGGGGGAAGACTTACTGATGATTCTTGTATTTGTTCTGTCAATTATACTATCGGGATATATTTTATACATCGCTTCTCTCAATCCTAAAAAGCCAACTGCCAAACCATCGCATAAATGACCGTGAAATTTAGCAGCATCATCCAGGGTAATTGTTTGCTGATGTGTTAATCTACCTTTGGAAAAGTCGGTATCTAATACTTTAAGTTCATGGGTTTGAGCAAAAAGGTTTTGTACCAACAGTAACCCAAGTATTATTGAAATGTGCTTCATTGAATTTACTTGACACCTTTTATTTTTAATATTTTAATCAATTCCATTTCAGGAAAAAACCCTTCGTGCCTAAAATATTCTTTCCCAGACTTATCTAAAAATATTTGTGTTGGAATTACATCGAAAACAAATTGTTTGGCAGCTTCTTTGCCTGCTGCAGTCCACACATCATGAAAAATAACTTTCACCTGGTTGCCATATTTCCTTTCAATTGACCTCATCACCGGCTGCATTTCTTTGCAGGGAATACATTTAACAGAACCCAATTCAATAAAAGTTACTTTGTAATCTGAAGTATCCTGTAAAACAGCAACTGTAGCAACTGCGTTATACTTTTGTGCAAAAATGCTTTCTGGATGAATGGTAATGAGTAGAATAAAGATCAGCACAACGCCTGACATGCTGTAAGTGATTCTTTTGAAAGTGCTGTTAGTATTATTTTTCATGCTGTTGTATTAAAGGGGTTATTAATTCTATGCGTATTTCAATGTCAGGGATAATTGCCCGGCATGATAAGCAGTGTGAGAAATAATTCTGCCTATGGCTTCAGCTTTCGTTTTTGTGCCAAACTCTTTGGTGGTTATTGATTGCTGCCAATCTCCATCACTTTGCTTCTCAATGATTGCTTTCAAATTATCAAAAGCATATTGCTCGTATTCCAGTAACTCAACAATGTTTGTCCATTCACCTGTATCGTGTTGTGCTATTACCGTTTTAGCTTGCACTTTAATTTCGGTTGCACCAAATACATTCTTGGCAAATAATAATTCTACATCGCCAATGTGGCGAATAAGGAACCCTGCACTGTTTTTAGTGTTCGCCAATTTCTTTTTCAAATCTTCTTCCTTTATATCTTTCAATAAATTGGTAAACCTTGTACGGGCTTCTACCCATGTTTGCAGGTATGATTCTGTAATAGTCACGGTTAAATTATTTTGAGATAAATATTCAGATAATACAAACCTGTTATTATAAAGGTGATACCTGCCGCAATCCTCATAACTTTCTCTAATTTGGAAATAGCCTTAAAATACATACCTAATTTTTCCATACTGAATGCAATTACAAAGGCAAAGAAGATAACCGGCAAACCTGTGCCAATAGAAAATACAACAGGCAATCCTATACCAGCCGAAGCTGATAAAGTCATTGGTATTAACATGGCAAAAAACAATGCACCACTATAGGGGCAAAATGCCAATGCAAAAACAACACCCAACAAGAAAGAGCCCAGCAATCCCTTATCTTTAAATTTTTCTGAAAGCCTGTCGGTTAAATTGCCCTGGGAAAGAAAGTTGAGTTTGATAACACCCAGCATGATTAAACCAATAATGATCATTATCGGACCAATAAATTTCTCACCATTACCCTGGAATAATTTTGCCACCTGGAATTTACTGGCTCCAAAATAAATGATGGCTCCCAGTGTGGTGTAAGAAAACATTCTGCCCAATGTGTATAATAAACCACTCAATAAAACTTTCTTCCTGCTGGTGATTGTTTTAGCTATGTAAGCTGTAGCTGTTATATTGGTTGCCAGCGGGCATGGGCTAATTGCTGTAAGCAGGCCCAATGCAAATGCTGCCAATAAGGGAGCTTCCCTGTTTTGAGCCAGTTCGTTTAACCAATCCATATTAACCTTTTATAAAGTCTTCTATATACTTTTTCAGTTCTGCCTCAAACTTCATTTCATCGCCTGCTTTCATAAATGCAAAATCAGTAAGGTCTTTTTTCTTTCCTGTTTTAGGGTTGTACAAGAACAGAGCAGTGCCGGTGGCTTCAAATTGTTCTGCAAATTTTACATTTGCCTTATCATCCACATTGTAGAGTTTAAATGGGATGGATGGAAATGATTTTGCCAAAGTGGCTTTTGTGAGCGTTTCAATTTTCATGCATGTAACACAACGATGCTCTGAGTGGAACTGTATGACCTGAATGATGGCAGCAGCAGTTTGCTTTCCGGTTTGTGCATTTGTTTTTGTAATGGTCATTGTTGCGAAAACGGCCATCAGAATGAATGCTATTTGCTTCATGAAAATTGATTTATAGAATGTTGTTGAATAAGTAACCCGATATGATGATACAAACAGTAACTACTGCAAAGAATATCATCAGCATTTTTGTTGTCATTATTTTTTTAAGTAATAGCCCTTCCGGTACTGACAGGCCAACCACTGCCATGGAAAATGCAATGACCGTTCCCATCGGTATTCCCTTTTCTACCAATACCTGCATGATGGGTAAAATACCTGCTGTATTACTGTACATTGGTACGCCTATAATTACTGCAATGGGAACTGCAAATGGATTGTCCTTACTGATGTACCCCTCAAAAAATCCTGTAGGGATGTAGCCATGCATTAAACCACCAACTGCAATACCAATTAATATGTACAATGAAACACCTTGAATAATACCTCCGGCTTCTTTAAGTATTGCCGGTATTCGTTGAAAGAAATTAGGAGGTTTCTCCTCAAAATTCCTATCGACTACCTGTTTGTTTTTGAGCAATTCTTTTACCCAATCGGTGAGCAACGATTCTAATTTCATCTTACTCAATATGTATCCGGCAATCATTGATAAAACGATGCCGCTTATCACATAAATAAGGGTAATCCTCAATCCGAACATGCCAAAAAATATAGCTACTGTTACAGCATCCACCAATGGAGAAGAAATTAAAAATGCCAATGTTACGCCAAGCGGAATGCCGCCTTTAACAAAGCCTACAAATAATGGCACCGAGGAACAGGAGCAAAATGGCGTAATGGTTCCAAAGAAGGAGGCTACGAAATAATCCAGGCCGTACCATTTACGTTTGGTTAAAAAAGCACGAACCTTATCAATGGGAAAATAAGAGTTAATAATGCCCATTAAAAGGGTAACTCCTGCAAGCAGGATAAAAATCTTGATGGTATCAAATACAAAAAAATTAAGCGTATCCCCCAATTTGCTATGATTTTCAATGCCAAAAACGGAATATATTAGCCAGTCGGAGAATGATTGTAACCAGTCGAACATCTATGGGATTTTATTTTGTTTGAATAAATTTTTCAGCAGCTTCCTTTGCCGAGGTAAGAACCGGGCACCACACTTCGGGAATTTTCACTTCCCGCTTACCCTCCGCCATTGCTTCCCAGCCTTTTTTCATTTTTCGCAGATTGAGTAAAGAAGCAATAAACATGATCATCATTCCACTCATTACCATCATTATACTGAAGAGTAGCTCGGTGGCGTAGGTTGAAAATTGAGATAAGCTAATTACACCGGTTTTAATATAGATGTAAACCGCCCACAGCACAATGCTAACCAGTAGCATAGCACCCATTACGGCCATATAGGCCGGTATATTCTTCCTGGGGAAGGGGTTAATTTTCTCCATCATGATTTATTTAATTCTGCTTAATTAACAACATTTGCTTCCATCTGAATTTGGGCTGCTATCGCAGCATGAATTGGTTTCCTTTTTCGGTGCAGTGCTGCCACAGCAACCGGTAGAAGTATTGCTTCCTGTAACGGTTGTGGTATCGCCTTTTGTTGGAAAACCTTTTTGCACCCAACGGATAATACCGTGCTTCATATTCACCACTTTCAGCGGGTCGTAACCATTATTGATTAAGAAACCGGCAGCCCGCAAGCTGCGGCCACCGCCACGGCAAACGATAACCATTTCCCTGTCAAAAGGCAGTTCTTTGTATCGGATTTCAAATTCGCTGAGGGGAATGTGTACCAAATTGGGTACATCATAAGCCAGTTGTTCTACTTCGTCTTTTTCACGAACATCAACCAGTAATGCACCTCTCTTTACCCATGCCTGGGTAGTGGTGGGGCAGATTTCATTGACCAGTGTTTGTTTTGTCTCCATTGGTAGTATTTATTGTAAGTGGTTTTAAACTTTGTACATGCCGGTTATAATCAATTCCTGATTTTGCGGTAATGCTTTCTTTTTTTCTTCGGCCCATTCCATCACGGCAGCTACCTGCGGATCGGAATTGAAAGTATAAGGCGGGCTTTGTGTTTCTACTACATCTGCTTTGTGTACGTGCCCTTTATCGTCCTGTATCACATAGCTTACATAGGTTTTCATATTATACCTATTATTGAGTGAGCAATGCTTTTATCTCGTTCACATCTGCAATACGGCCTTTTACTTTAGCCACATCGTCTATCATCAGCACCGGTGTGGTGAGCACATTGTATTTCATCATTTCTTCAATGTCCTCAATCTTTACCACCTCAGCTTCCACACCTGTTTGCTTTACGGCCTCCAACACATTGTTGTAGGTGGTTTTGCATTTGGGGCAACCGGGGCCTAATACTTTTATCGTTTTCATACTTCTTTTTATTTGTGCAAAGTTATCAATTGTTCGTAGTTCGCAAAATGACGAACATCATGTGTAAATTTTTTTACTCCAGTACTTCGTTCAATAGTTTTTTAGCAATGTCCCAATTTTCCCTATTGATGCAATATTTAACGGTAGGCGGAGTGATATTTCCCTGTATCAAACCGGCATCCTTCAGCTCGTTGAGATGTTGCGATAAGGTTGATTTAGCTATGGGTAGTTCATCGGCCATATCGCCATGAAAACAACAAGCCTGTGAATTCAGCAGTTGCAGAATAGCAATCCTTACAGGATGCCCTAATGCCTTGGCAAAACGGGCTGCCTGTTCCTGTTCTTTCGTAAAATAGTTTGCTTTTGTAGCTACCGGCATTGTAAATAGTTATTCGCAAAAGTACGAACAATATTTGAATTTACAAAAACCAAAGATTATCCTTTCCGTACTGAGGTATTTCATCACCATCAAAATGGGGGGCTATCTGGGCCACCATTTCGGGGTATTTGATGGTTACCGGAAGGTTTTGCTGCCGCACTGATTTCCAGTACATGCGGCTGAATTGATATACCTGGTCTATGAGTTCTTTTACCACTTTGGTTTCTGTTAATTGTGTTTTGTCGGTGCAATCAATTTTTAACTTAATCGGGAAGGGGAAGCCATCATTCTTATTGAAGCCAGCGGCTGAGTAACGGGTATTGTTGCAAAGCAAATACCTGTTCTCTCCTATATGCACATACGTGCCACTCATGGGCATTAACTCCGGCCAGTTCCTGTCAAACAAAACGATGTCTTCGGATTCTGTTTTGTTGATGGTGACTACAAACACCGGTATATCCAGCCCTAAATCGGCCAATGCCCTTTCAATGGGTTCAAGCTCCTTCTCATTCATGGTTTTGTAGAAATGAATGATTAGCCTGTCGGGGCTGTTGTTGACTGTTGCGTAATCCCTGATGGCTCTGGAAATAGAACCTGCCAGTACATCTACTTCATGCTTCATGAAGTACTCAAAGCGATTGAACCCGCCTGTATTGTTGAAACTGAAGGCTGAGCCTATGTATTGAACATCCGTTGCTATATGCTTGAATGCACCCACTCCTACAATCAACTCATTCCTGATGGGAGTGTTCAAACGCCAGGGAATGCCGTCTAACTTGGCCAATATTGCGACAGCAATGTTTGGCAGGCTGTACACATAGTTTTCGCCTTGCTCAATTACCTTATTTGCCTCTATGCACTGGGAAGTAATTCTCCGCTTCAGCAACAGTTCTTTCACTTTGTAGTATATCTCTCTTTTCTGCAGGTCGGCTTCGTACTTGTTGTATGGAGTAATGTAAATGGCAATGTATTTTACATCTGGGTCGATGGTACGCTGCGATAGCTTCTGCTCAATTTCGGCAATGGGATTCTCTTTGTCAGTAAAGGCTATGCTGAATCCTTCACTGGTGTGAAACAGCACTTTGGAGAAGTCAAATAAGCCTTTGAAGAATTTGAGCCCTGACTGGAAATAGGTTTTCAATCTTTTGGCCGTTTCTATATCATCCCGATGGACAATAAAAAACAAATGCACCTTATTGTAAGGAGCTTTTTTAAATGGGCCATAGGTTTTCACTCCGTTAAACGGCACAATATCCTGACCTGTGCCAAATGCCAACTTGTTGCTATCGGGTGAAGTGTAGTTTAACCTTGTGGTGTTTACGGGCAAAAAGCCTGTGGTATGCAGTGGTATAAAATCCCGGAACGAATCGGTATCTAAATAGTCCTTGTAGAATTTTTCGATGTTCCTGAGGTATTCGGTGTACCTGTTATGACGGGGCGGGGCTTCCGCAGGAAAGCCCATCGCTGTTTTTAATCTTCTGCCTAAAACAGGGTATGCCTTTTTGTAATCAATATCTTCTTTCTTGTCCAGCGTTTCGTACTTCCAAAGCTGGTTCTCGTACAGCACCCAATTAAAGTTTTCGGGAGCAATATCCTGTATCAACACGGCAATGCTTTTTTTGCTCACTCTTGATTTGCCATCATAAGACAGGTGAATCTCCGGAAAGCCTGATACGGTGCAAAGCTGGACCTTGAGGGTATATTTATCATACACGCTGTATTGTGCGTTCGATTCCTTTGGCACAGGCATCCAAATTTGATTCTCTTTGATGAAACCGACCTTTACAATCTTATCCCTTACTTTACGGAAGTAATAACCAATCTGCTTGTTGTAAAACCGCTTAATGAGGTCGGGATTGTCCGTTTTAAAATCTATATCCAACGGTGTGAAGCCCTCGGCTTCACCTGTGAAGGCACATGAGATAAACTCTTTGACCGGGTTTGTAGCGACCTGCGGGAAAATGTCGGCTATTTGCTTAGGGAATAATGACCTGTGAATACGTGGAAACTTATCCTGTTCTTCTTCATGAAAATAAAAAGTAACCGGCTGCTTTGGCCAGTCAAAAGTGAGTATATTGAAGAATAGGTTTTGTTCTTGCATATTCGACCGTTTTCATTATTGTTTTATAGATTGTTTAATCAAGCTCATGATATACTCCAGGTCTTTATCTGTATCCACCTGAATTTGATAATCACCATTGCCCCAATGCCCCTTCTCTGAAACATCTTCTGCCAGCTGCTTGGGGTCATCTAATTTTCCCTTCTTTAGGTTAATCCATATTTTCAGCGAGTTTTTCAGAATGCATATATCTGCAAACACTTTGCTGTCTTTTCTGAAACCAATTTCCATCTTCTTGGGCTTGATCTCAATTTCATCAGCCAACTGCAATATTCCCTGCCTGAATTTCTCATACAATTCGGCAATGGCTTCGCTGGTTTTTGACAGATGCTCTTCTTCTGTGTACACCTTAATTTCTTCGGTTACCTTTTTCAGGGCTTCCTTATTCTGGGTTAATGGCTTGATACTTTCAGCCGCATTTGATTTCTTGATGGGATTGATCATGATGGTATCATTCTCAAACTGCTTCACCTCCCATAATTCAATGGCAATGTCTTTGAAGTTTGTTGCCTGCACCTGGTTGTCGGTAAAGTTTGTAGATACAAAAGCTACCCTTGTTTGGCTCCAATCCACATCCTCCCGTTTCAGGTTGCGTTTCAGACTTTCGTTGTACTCCACAATAAAATCCGCTTTGTTTTCCAACATCAGGCTCAGGTAGGTAAAACCCTGATCCACCACACTGATATTCTTGTCCCGCTTGTACTCAATGATAATGAAGGCGGAAGCCTGTGTATCATAAGCCAACGTATCTATACGCTTGTTTTTGATAGTAAACTCACTCTTCACCAATTCCAAGCCCATAATTTCATACAGATTGGCTTCAAACACTTTCTGGATGTCTTTTTCCAATTTGAAGGGCTTTTCTTTTACCTCCTTGAGTTTGCCGGTGTGATTTATGTATAGAGCCATATCTATGTCATGTTTGGTTATTACAAAAATGATTACTGAAGAACCTCATCAATTATCTGCCTGATTTTTTTGTTATTTAATTGGGTTTGAAACTCCACTTTATACCCATCAATAGTTAATTGGGTAAAGAACACCTTTGCACAATCTATTTTCGCCTGTTCAATACCTCTGAGAGAGGTTTGATTCTCTACATCTTTTGTTTCAACAATTACGTTCAGAATCTTTTCGCCATTATCCTTTTTGATTACATACATAAAATCCGGGCTGTATGACTGACCTGTGATAGTAGGTATAGCAATGCTGCTTTTTGGAATTTTACCGTACACAATAATTTCCTGAATACCATCTACCAGCAAATTGTCTTTTTCTAAAGGAGAATCGAAAGCATATACATCATACAGATATTTTTCAGATGGAGTGCCTTCAATGAATTTTGTTCCTATTACCCCTTGTGTAATTTCGGATTTGGGCGTACCATCTGAAAAAGTGAGTGCAGTTGCCTTCACGGGAAGGTTTGCTTTTGAATAACTGAACCTGCCACTCAATTTCTCTACCTTCCAATCATGAAACAGTTTTACAAAGTTGGCAGCACTTTGCTCATTGATTCTATCGGGCAAAATGTTGTTTTCTTTTGCATACTCCGTTAAAACAGTATGAAGCAGTTGAATGGACAGATTTGTTTGGCGGCTGATACGCTTTAAGAACTCATTATACGGCAATGGCTTGCTTATCTTAAACTGTACCCCTGAGTCTTCATTCACTGTAGCCCGTGAGCCGGTTGTATTCAATTCTTCCCGCCTGCTAGTTATATAAGTATCTGAGAATACACCGTTTTTGAGTAACCCCAATAACTCATTAAAGAGGAAATCATTCTGTTCAACTCTCTCGTAGTGCAAAATATACTTGCTGTTTATTTCTTCCCACAAGGTTTTTAATTCATCGTAAACCGCTTTTCTGATTTTAATTTTCCGTTCCTTCTTTTTGTTGCGGTCTTCAACCTTGCCTTGCTGTAAGCCTACGGTAAACTCAGGGTATGCTTCAAAGAATGAATCAATATTCTCGGCTTTAATGTTCTTATTGCGGTCAATAAATTTCTTGCTGAGTAACTCAACAAACAAATCATCAACATCCATATTCCGTTTGGCAGCTACCTCAGCTAACTTTTCATCAGTGATTGTAAAGCCCTGTGGTAAATCACCATTAATTTCTTTTACTAATTCCTCTGCAAAGTCTGCTTCCGTGAAATCAATGACATAATTCAACTTAAATTCTTCATTAGAAATACGGTTGCCATACTCATCTACCGGCAAACGCAAACCCCTTCCTACTTCCTGTATTTTGCTGTTTTCGCTGCCGCTGCTTCTTAGTTTGGCAATGGTGAATACATTTGGATTATCCCATCCTTCTTTTAATGTCCACTTAGAAAAAAGGAACCTACGTGTATTAAACTTACCTTGTTCATCTTTAATAGCAAGCAGTTTCTTCTTCTCATACAATATTTCCTGAACCTCCTGGGCTATAGCCTCATCAGAACTGCTGTTGTCCTGCGAAAAATATCCTGCATGCGTAGCATTCAAATCTGCTTTTGATGCTTGTAAGTAGTCTTTGTATTCCTGTTCCTGCTCATTCAGCGTAGGTAGTACGGCATTAATTTTCTCTAACAGCAAACGCTCAAAGGTTTCTTTCAGATAAGGCTGCTTATCCTGACCTTCATTTACCCTGTACGAATAAATATCATCTATAAAAAACAGGGCTAAAGTTTTTATTTTATTGTTCCTGGTAAAATTGATGCGTTCCGTTTCAAAATGGCGTTCCAGCGCCAGCCGAATCATGCTTTCCTGGTAGGAGGTAGAATAAATATCTGTACTAAATTCTTCACCGGTAGACTTTACCTGACCGTTTGACAATTCAACCGTGCTGGTAGAAATACCTTCAATAATAATACCTTCTAATTCAGTAGCTATCAAGCCCAGAGAATCACCCTTTTTTAACTCAAATGATTTGGTTGGGCCGCCTTGTTGGATCAAATTAAACTTTACTGCTGTTTTACTTTGAATACTCATGATCTTAACCTTATCCTGCCTTTGGCTTACCGGCTCAAAGTGCTCTTTGGCAATGCCCTTAATCAGGTTTTGGTTAAATGCCTGAAACGAGTTCAAATCATACAAAAGGTTGTGATAATCTTTCCTTTTTATCTTATTCCTTCCCCTTCCGGTTTCTATTTCAGGGAAGGTTGCTCCGAAACGAATGATGGCCTGCGGACAAATATTTTTCTCAATAAATTCGTATGCCTTTTGAGTTTTACTAAAACGATGCGGTTCGTCAATAATCACAAATGGCTTGGTAGCTTTAATCCCTTCAATGGGTTTATAAAAACCTTCTACACCATAGTCGTAACTATCTGTAAGCAATTTGGAAGTGCCGCCCAACAAACTCATATTGGTGAGCAATACATAGATTTTATTGGTATTCTGGCTACTGCCTGCAACAAACTCTCTCACCACTCCGGGGAAGTAATTTTTTCCCTTTTTCTTTTTGGTAGCTTCCAGCACCAATACATCTAATTCTGTACCGTAGCCACATTGATCTTTGAAATGCCGCTTGGTATAGCCATCCTGCATAAACTGTTTAGCACCTGCTTTAATGGCCAGTGTGGGCACTGCCACAATAAATTTGTTGATTCCATAGCGTTTGTGCAGCTCAAACATGGCAGCCGTGTACACATAGGTTTTACCTGTGCCGGTTTCCATTTTAATATCCAGATTGAGGTAGCTGCCTATTTCATTGAATGCTTTGTACTCAGCCGGTATGTTATTGTCTTTTTGAACTATGGCCAAATTGGTCATCAATGCCTGCCTGTCTAACAACAGCGTAGGGTTTTGATAATATAGACTGTTCTTCTGTATTAAATCGTTACTGAGTACATTGGCTATGGCCGTGTATGCTTTTACCTGGTGGGGCAAATCATTTTTTAATATCAGTTCCATAGCTGTTAGTATCTTACGGTAAAGTTGATTTTTAAATTCTTCTCTCCATCGTTGAGGATGCGAAGGTTTTTCTCTATCATTTCATTGATGCTCCAATCCGGGAAGCTATAGCCAAACAATACCATGTTTTCCGGATTGAAATGTCCTTCCGCATCGTACTTGCTTAACAGGGCTTTCATGCTTTCCAGTGTAAAGCCCGGGTCAATTAAATACAAATGCTTTTGACAATAGTAAGCTGTGTACCCGGCCAGATCAATGGCTGCTGCCTGTGCCGTAAGGCCATAACCATCTGCATTGAGCCAGGTGGCCAAAATGGTGGGCTTGCCAAATTCTTCCATGATGGTGGTATCTGCCAACATACCTGCCTTGTCAAAACTATCCAACTTGTCTAACGTGTTTTGGTTAGGCTCTTGCAGGATGTAATGTTTGAAACCCAAATCCAATTCCTTATCCGGGTTTTCCTCTTTTATCTTGGCGCCTGCCCGTTTGATTCGTTCAATGCCTATGTAATCTAAGGTGGTGGGCAGGTGGTTTTCTTTGAGGAATTCATAGGCAGCTTTTTGAGATGAATTGGATGAGTCAAGTTGCTCCGGTAGCTGTACAGATATAAATTTCATTTTTGAACCATGTTCCAAATTTGCCTGCAACACGGCATGAGCAGTGGAAGCAGAGCCAGAAAAGAAGTCAAGAACAATAGAATCGGAACTACCAATCAAATTTAGATAACCAGCTATTATATCTACATCTTTCGGAAAGCTGAATACACCACTGGCAGTTAAACTCTCTACGGATAAAGTCGCTGTTCTTCCATCCTTGTAGAATACGGTTGAGGCAGGTTCGCTATCAATAAACTTCAGGTAACTTTTTCTGCATGGAATTGTTGTTTCATCTGGTCCAAAATGTATAAGTGGTGGTTCTTCAGCAAGAGCCTTCTTTGTACGGTCTTCATCCCAACGCCAACCGGTAGAAGGCTTCTTGCAGGGCTTACCTGTTATAGGATGAATTATGTCATATCTGGGCCGTGATTCTCTTCCATCATCTGGACCTGCAAAATCTGCTGCGAAATACAACCCTCTGCCATCTGAATACTTGTAATGTTTGTGATTTGTCCTTACATCAGACTTTGGTAATGATGAATACCATTTCTGCATTTCTTTTGAAATGACGTCATGATCTGATTGATACTTTATAACTAGTTCGGAATAAAAGTCAAGAACCTCATCAACACCTGGCTTTTTAATTCGCCAAACACCTTTTTCTAAAATCGCACTCTTTGATCTTGCGTAGAAAAGCATGTACTCATGAGTTGTTGCAATAAGTTTCGCATCACCTTTCTTTGATTTTTGCCAAATCACATTCGCTACAAAATTTTCCTCACCAAATACATCATCACATAGCAGTTTCAGGTTTGCCTGCTCATTGTCATCAATAGAAATAAAAATCACACCATCATCTTTCAATAAATCCCTTGCCAGCAGCAGGCGGCTGTACATAAACATGAGCCATGCACTGTGAGAGGCAGAACCCCGCTTGGTAAGGTCTAAAATACGTTCAGCCTCATCTTCGCTCACACTTAGTTTTTCTTGTAGGGTATCTTTGGTGTAGTTAAAGTTATCGGCATATACAAAGCCATCACTGCCCGTATTGTAAGGCGGGTCTATATAAATGCATTTAATAGCCCCGTTATATGATTTCAACAAATGCTTCAATCCATCCAGGTTATCGCCACTGATGTAAATGTTTTCGCTGTTGGCGTTTTCGGGCAGGCTGTTATGGGCTTCATTGGGCTGTATAACAGTGGTAGCTTCGGTACTGGCCAGCAACTTGGCATAGCTCTTACCCAAAAACTTCAGTTCATACCCTTCCTGTACCACATTGGTTGTACCAGCTATTTCGGCTTTGAATCGCTCCACATCAAAACTGCCATCCGATTTAAAGCAGCTTGGAAAATGTTCTTTTAGCACTGCCAGTTGCCTGCTGTTGGGTGTGGTGTTTTCGTTTTGTTGTATGCTGTCCTTTATCATATTACAATTCTATTTTTTCGTTGATTATTACTTTCCATCTTTCGTCTGATGCAAAACCTTTGGCCGGAGCTGAGGCTTTCAGCGGTATCCTAAACAATGGGGCATTGTTCTTTTTCAAGGCCATGTATAAGGCGTTGGCCAGCGGCTTATTGTCAAATACTTTATCCAGCAGATAGCCCAACCGCTGCAAGGCAGTTACCGGAACATGCTGCAGCAGATTGGCATCAAATGCATTGGGTTGAATACTTTCGGCTAATTCAGCCAACACCGTGGCAACCCTGTTGATGCCGCCTACCCGTTTGGCGTACTGTATCAGATCGGTGGCGGTTAAGGCAGGGTTTGAAATTTTTAAGTATCCGGCCTCGGTTTTCCGGGTGTCTAACAGTGTTGCAGGTATTTCCCTTTTGCTGATGTAGTTCAGCTTCAGCCCTTTTTTCTGCATTGGCCGCAGCACAGGAAAACCGGTAACCACAAAAAACTCTTGTGGCTGCTGGTGCGATGCTCCATGATAGGCGGCTGCGTTTAACAAAGCCAGGTAATAAGACCGGTCCAATTCCTTCATAAACGCATCTAAAAACAAGGTGGGGGGAAGGATTCCCTTTGACCTGTATTGGGGCGGTATGATGAGGTAATACCCTTTGTGGATGGAAATAATCTGCTCTTTATCTACCAGCCTTTTCAAGGCAAACTTATTGGCCGTATCTGACTGCTCAGGAAAATCCGCACGGAACTGGTGCAGGGCAAAAGCATATTTACCCTTAGCCAGCAGGTGGTTTACCCAATCTTCTGCACGCTGATGTTGCCTTGAATCTTCCAAGAGAGTAATTTTTTGCGAAAGGTAGTGAAATCCGCTACTTTTTGCAAATGTTTTCTCTTTTTTTCCTTTGTTTCATTCTGGCGGGATTTTGGGTTTTCAGGATTTTGAGGAAACGGAGGAAGCTAAGGGCTAACTGCCCTTAGATTGGGCAGCATACAAGCAGTTTGAACGGGCCTGCCCGAATCTGCGAAAGGGCAAGCATTGGCTTACCCTTTCTTGATTTCCCTTACATCCTGAGTTTCCTCACCTTGCGGATGAGCAGGCTTACCGTTGGGATTCAGGTAATGGTCTTGCTTTTCCCTATGTATCAGCCCCCGTTTGCAGAAGTCGGTAATGTAGCCCTCGGCTGTTTTATCGGGTATGGACATAGAGGCGGCAATTCTCAGGTACTCCTGCCTGTTGAAGCTGGCAGGTAGGGCATCCAGATACCGTTCCTTTTGGTTTTTACGCTTGGGCATTGGTGAATCCTGGGGTAGTTCAGAAAATACCTTACTGGCATGTTTCACCAATACCCGGACCATTTCCAACGTAGTTTGAAAGTCTCTTTCCTTACAAATGATGCGTTCCGGCAAATCTCCATGTTCCATAATCCGCAAAGCGGATAGGATCATGGCAATACGGAAAGCAATCAACCCCAAACGCCTGATTGTTGCCATGTAGTCAAGCCCCTGCAAGCTGAGGTAGGTGTTTTGGATTTGCTCAAAGAAGGCGTTGAACTGCTCCTGCTGCTCTGCCGTAAGGCAGAACTGTATTTCAGGGTTTGCCATCAGGGTTTGGTACAAACCAAAAAAGTCATTGCCTAACTGGTCAAAGTAATCGTCTAAGCCATTATCAGACGAATTGGCGAATACATTTTTCCATACCGGCTGAATGTTCATGAAATAGAAAATGAAACGGCTGAATAAGCCGTTTTCAGCATTCGGGATAAGGGCAGATACTTGCTTGGGTGTTCCGGTGAACATGCCTGAAAGGCATGGACTTTCAATATCAACATACTCTCTGTCTGTTCTGCGGTAGTACGATATTGTTTCGTGGTGAAATGCCTTTCGGAAACCATCGCTGTAATTGCCGTAATCCGTTTTGAATGCTTGTGCCAGGGTGTCGCCTTCTGTTTCAAACATTAAGCCTCTGCCTTCGTTGTCGAACAGTAATTGGAATACTCCTGTTGTGCTATTGTTGGCCGGGATGAACAACATTTTTTCAGGCGGCTTGTTGGGCTTCTCTGCACTTGCATCTTTGCCTTTCATTTCGTTGTACTCCATCATTTCCAATTCATGCTGCTGCTTCATCAATTTGGCTTGCTCCCTTAAATGTTTATGAATGGGCTTTACCAGTTGTTTGCAGTGTACCAACCTGCCTTTACCTGCTGATGCCTGAGCCGTGATGAAAATGTACAGATTTGAGAAAACCTTTTTGCCATCGTAGATGCCGTATAGCTTCTGAAAACAGGCACTGAGTGAAACGATAGTGCCTAACAAAAGAATGTCTCGTTCTTCATTGAATGAAGCAATCTTGACAACCTTTTGCAGAAACTCAGGAAGCTGAGGATAGATAGATTCAGGAAAAGTTGGTAACTGTACTTTTTCCTGCTCGGTGTATTGCGGTGAAACCGCAATGTTTACACCTGCTTGCTTTGCATGAAAGAAGAATGTTTTCAACGTAACACCGTGACCATTTGCCTTTAGGCAATTGGTGTATTGGGTATCACATTCGGTTGCTGAGTAATCAGCATAAAACTTACTGATGCGATGAAAATATTCTCTGCCTGATTCACCAAAGGCATCTGCAAAAGCAAATCCAATATCCCGCCAATCGCTGTAAGCGGTTGCAATGTCAATTTGCTTCGCTTCGATTTGCTGAATGATTTTTTCAATTTCCGCTGCGGCATTATTATTTTCAGTGGCCAGCGGGAACCTCCCAAGGTCGGTTTCTGCTGCATCGGTATTGGCTTCTACTTTCTGCGGTTCAGTATTTATTTGTTGTTGGTTTGGTTGCTCCAACCAATCCAACGGATTGAATATCTTTTTCATCTGAGTGTCTATTATTTTTTTTCTAAGGACAGATGGAATCGCAAAGCGATTTCTCCATTGATTATAAGTATTTGGGATTGATAAATGCACCTGCATCCTCTGCTAAGAAGCAGGCTCTTGAAACGTCCTTACCTGATTGGTCAACTTCCAACTGGTAAGTGTGCTTGATATAGTTGGCAATGGCCTTGAAATAATCGTGATGCTTTGCCTTTGTCAAGTCAATTGGTATTACCCACTTTAGGCCGTCACCGGAAGGAGAAACAAACAATAATTCTGTTTCAAAGTATTCATCCTTCAGTAGCCGGTCTTTCAATTCAGATACATTGCCAATGTGATCAAAGTCAATTGTGATTAAGCCTGAGTGCCTGAGTAATGACTTGTCATTGCGTTTTGAGAATGTGCCTGAAAAGGTCACATAATCAAATACCGATGCTTTGTATTTTCTTGCCTCTTGCTTATCGGTAATGCTGCGAAGTGTACTTGTACACTGAGCAAATTGATTGCCTTTAAGCAAGTGGTACACTTGCAACAAATTGATTTCTTTGAATGGAACCGTATTTGTTACTGGTGCTTTGAAATAACTGAAAGCAGGGATTGGCACTTTTACAAGCTGAGGTTGCGGAGCAACCGGAGCAATGATATTTTCATTGTAAAAGCCTTTTTGCTTTCCGATACGCAAATAGAGTTCTTCATTCAGCTTTTGGCACAATTCATCGCCTTGCAATTTGTAATGCAATGCAGCGAAGTCAAAGGCATCGCCTTTGCTGATGCTGTTCTCTAAATCGTAATGCTCTGCACAATTATTTACTATCTGAATTTTCAATGTTGGCTTGTCGTCATTGAAAGGGTTCTTAGTGGGTTGGCAGTCCCTTCCCGAAAGGGAAAGGACTGTTTGCCCCGGATAGTACTGCCTCAACACATGGGAATAGATTCTAAGCCCGTAGTGTGTTTTATCCAAAATGGCTGTTTTACTTATTTCCATCACCTGTTGATTTAGATTGTGAGTAATTGGATTGCAACAGGTTTTCTATGTCCTCAACCTTGTAGTAAAACTTGCCATTGATGCGGCTGTATGGAAGCGTTCCGTTATCCCGAAGGGATTGAAGGGTACGCTTGCTAATGTGCATGGTGTGCATTACGTCTTGGCCATCAATCCATGTTTCTTTGAAGTTCTCCAACTTGGATTTCTTTAGTGCCAACACATAAGCCCTGATTACCTCAAAGTCCTGGGAGAGTTGCAGGAGCAGATTCATAACTTCTGTCATAGCTGAATCCTCCCTTTTTTGATGAGATAATCTGCTGCCTTGCTTTCTATTTCATCCTGCGTAGTGGTGCGGTTGCGAAGCAACCATTCATCCAGTTCCGCCCTTCTGAAATAGATTTTCTTCCCGTTGGGCTTGTAATGCGGTATAGCCCCGGTACTGGTTAGCTTGTACAGGTGTGACTGCGACAACTCCAAGTAGTCGCAACACTCGTTAAAATTCAGTACGTCCTTGCGTACCAAGTTCTGGCTCTCAATGAGCTTTTCAATCTTTTCAAGACGCTTTAATATTTCGTCCATTGTCTTACTTATTAATTGTTAGAAATGGACTTCTGGCCAAAAGTCATCACCGATTCCCGATGACGATACAAAGCTCAGAATAAGGCTTTGGTAGTCTTGAAAATGGAAATTTGGACAAGGCTAAAAGCCTTGCCAGTAAAGGGTTTCAGAAAAAGAGTGGAAATTTGAAATGGTAAATTGACAGCAAATTACCGCAATTCAGGAAGTCGGTAATTTGTCAATCCAATACTTACTGCTTACAAAATCAGCCAATTCATCAGGCTTATTCGCCCAGGTACGGAATTGTTTATCTGTATTGGAGTTGTAGCGGTGATCTAAAAACTTGCGAATATCAACAGGTTTTATCTCCTTGTTCTTTGGGAACTGCCGCTTGTTGAAGTAGCCCTTCTTAATCAGGGTTTGGAATATGGCCGCCAGTTCTTGTATTTGGCCGTGCTGGTTTTTGAAGTTGTAGTTTTCATCAATCAATTCATGTGAGAAAAGTTCCTCCTCAAATCGGGAGAACCTGCCTGAATCTTTGATGATAGCATCATAAGGAATGATGCCTTTTTTCTCAGTACGAAAATCAAATCCTTTTGCTGCAAACTGGATAGTCTGAGGCTTGGCCGTAACCTGCGAAGCAGGTAAAGGCAATTTGAGTTTTACGGCTTCTATAATGAAAGATTTTGAAGGAGCTTGCTCCGAAAAATATTGCTGATGCAATTCTTCTTCTGATATGGCTTCTTCTTTTAAGTAGCTGGAGAATGTTTCCTGAATCTCCAAGTAAATTCTTATGAGTTGATATTTGAGGTATTGGAGAATGTACGCTTCATCTTGAATTTTGCTTTCAGGTGTGGAGGCTTTTGAAGCTGCTGAAAGCTGCTGAAAAAAGTATTGGTTATCATCAATTACCTTGCTTACTTCTTTCAGCTTTTGTGATAGGACTTTTGTTAGTGTGGTATGCACCCAATACTGTTTTTCTTTTTCATTCAATGCACCGGCAATGATTTGCTGAAAGTTGTTGAGGTAGCTTGTTGCTTCATTCTCTATTATTGAAAAGTAGTACTTCCGCTTTGCAGTTAATGGTTTTGGGAAATCAACTTCATAAAGTGGCTGAAATGTAAAATGCTCTTTGCTGATGCCTTGCATCAGTTCTTTGTATTTGGTTTCTGCAACTTCTCCGTTAGTCCAGGGGCGAAGCTCCAAGAACAAAATTTTGTGATATAGATTTAGTTCATTGTTCATAAGTCGAGTACAATTTTATTAGCAGCTACCTTCTTCTTGTCGTCAATAATCTTTGCATATATCTGCGTTGTTTTTAAATCCTTGTGACCTAATAATTTTGATACGGTGTAAATGTCCGTTCCTAAAGTTAATTGTAATGTGGCGTAGGTGTGCCTTGCACAATGGAAGGTGATTGTTTTTGTTACACCGCCCCGCATTACCCACTGTTGCAATTTGAGGTTATGCCATGCACTGTATTTTAAGCCGATGAAAACACGGTCCTCCGGGTTTCCTCTTTCACCCAATAAGCCGAAGGCTTGCTCTGATATTGGCAATGTTTCTGCTCCTTTGGTTTTCTTCTGCCGGAAGCGTATGTAATAACCAACTTCTTTGCTATGCTGTACTTCTGACCAAACTAATTTCTGAACGTCTGACCAGCGGAGGCCAGTCATTGCACTGAAAAGGAAAGCGGTTTTTAATAATGGTATTTCACATTCAGCTTTTGCAACTGCTTGCAGTTCTTCATAGGTGAGAAATTCTCTTTCAGGTTCACCGGGTTTGATGCCGTCCACAAGGTCGGCAGGGTTCTGCTTGATGATGCCTTCTTTGTAAGCTTGCTTTAATGCTGCCCTGATTTTGTTGAAGTAGCTGCTTTGTGAATTTTGGGATAGTGGCTGCTTGCTTGGGGTCTTTGCTTCCTTCATCAAGTATTCCCTGAAACCATCCAACCAGTTCTTATCTACCTGCCCAAATGAAACGTCAAACTTCACATACTTTTTGAGGTGCTTCAAAGCACTATCCCAATTATCATAATTGCCCTGGCTGCTTTTCCGTTTCTCTGCTAAGTACTCCACATAACGCAGGAAGCTGCCTTTTAACTTGCTCTGATCCTGAAAGCCATAAATACCGTTCTGTATTTCTATCTGCCGCTTTGAACGGATGCTTTCAGCCAGTGCATTGGTTTCCTTGTTGGATTCTTTCTGCTCCTTTGTGAGCTTGCCTTTCTCCGGATCTGGAAACAAGTACAGTTCCAGATATTCATACTCCCTTTTTCCCTTGTGGTAGTAATCAAGGTAAAGGCTGACCTTATCGCCTTTGGTGCGTTGTCTGAGTGTTACTTTCATACGGCTTGTGTATTAAAGAGATTATCAATTGCCTTTCGTGTGATGATGGTACGGCTGCCAACCTTTCCAACTTGGAGTTTGTTGCCGGATATAAGGCGGTGTATTGTTCTGCGGCTTGCACCAATAAGTTTTGCAGCTTCATCAATGCTGAGAAACTCTTTTTGCTGTAATGCAATGTCAAATGATTGCTGCGGCTGTTGCTCGGGCTTCGCCTGAGCTTCTTTGAAGTTGTTCAACTTTTCTTCCCGCTTCAGTTGCTTATAGTGGCGACTGTTGCAGGTGTGGCCGCAATACCTTGTGGTTAGCGTTTTGGCCGTGTACTCCTTACCGCAGTAAAGGCATTTTTTGGTGATTTCTATGTTGCTTGCCATGTGCCTTTATTTGTCTTTTAGTGCCTTGAAGTGACAGAGTCTGTCTATGTGTGACATTTACTCTCCAACTTGTTGCCCAACAACAAGAGCAACTTTTTAGGGCAACAATCTGGCAACAAATATAAGCAAAAAAAAGTAGTTTGGCAACAAATAAAGGAAGGAAAAAAGGGCTAAAACACAAGATAAACAAGCACTTAGAAGAAATCGGAAAACAAATTACTTTCCAATACAAAACTTACTGAATATATAATCCAGCAAATCCTCGTTACTCACTTCACCCGTAATCTCGCCGAGGTAGTGCAGGCTGCGGCGGATGTCGAGGGCCAGCAGGTCGCCGGGTATCTTGTTGTCGAGGCCGGAGCGGATGTCCTGCAGGGAGGATAACATTTCCTGCAGGGCATGGTAGTGGCGGGCATTGGTGACGATGGTGTCTTCAGTGGAGACCTGCCCCTGCAGGACCATATCCACCAGCCGCTCCTTTAATACTTCAATGTGAATGCCCTGCTTTGCCGAAATGAAAATAAGCGGGGTGGAGGCGGCATAACGCTCCCGCATAACCGCTTCTTCGCCTTTGTCCACCTGGTTGCCCACCATCAGGTAACGGAAACCGTTGCGGTCGAATTCCTCCTTGTTGGCCAGCAACTCCGCCGGCGGCATGGCAGTGGCATCAAAGAGGTAGAGGACCACATCGGCCTGGCGCATTTTTTCCAGGCTGCGCTCCACCCCGATGCTTTCAATGGCATCGGTGGTGTGCTCGCGGATGCCGGCAGTATCAATAAAGCGGAACAGTATTCCGTCGATGTTCAGTAACTCTTCAATGGTGTCGCGGGTGGTGCCGGCGATTTCACTTACAATGGCACGGTTCTCATTGAGCAGGGTATTCAGCAGGGTGCTCTTGCCGGCATTGGGTTTGCCCACAATGGCCACACTGACCCCGTTCTTGATCACATTGCCCAACTGAAAGGAATGCGCCAATTTGCTGACGCGTTCAATGGCGCCGCTTACCAGGTGGTACAACTGCGAGCGGTCGGCAAACTCCACATCTTCCTGGGAGAAATCGAGTTCCAGTTCTATCAGTGCCGAAAAAGTGATGAGTTGTTCGCGCAGGGCTTTCAGCTCGGCTGAAAAGCCGCCCCTGATATTATGCAGGGCATTCTTCTGGGAAGCAGCCGTATTAGCGGCAATCAGGTCCGCCACGGCTTCGGCCTGCGCCAGGTCGAGCTTGCCCTGCAGGAAGGCCCGCTGCGTGAATTCCCCCGGCCTCGCCAGCCGCGCACCACCGCGGATACAGGCATCAATAATCTGCTGCAACACATAGGGTGAACCATGCCCGGAAATCTCCACCACGTTTTCACCGGTATAGGAACGCGGGGCTTTGAAAAGGGTTACCACCACTTCATCAATGGCATGCCCGCCTTCTTTCAGCAATCCTACATGGGCGGTATGGGAAGCCTGGGCAGCCAGGTCTTTGGAGGGGAACAAGCCGTTCACGATCTCAATGGCCAGCGGTCCGCTAAGCCTGATCACGCCAATAGCTCCCACTCCCGGCGGGGTGGCCAGGGCCACGATGTTATCATCCCACTGGGGATTGCTGTATTTCATTCGGCAAATTTAGGTGGATAGCGGCATACCGCCTCCGCCCGGCAGTTATAGCCCGCCTCAATAATTCATCGCCACAATCTGTTTCACTTGCTCCGGGCCCAGGTCTTTGTGCTCACCCAGTTTGGTCCAGTTACGCGCGGTAAAACGATCGGCGATTTTTTCCGCGGTTCCCTCAAAGTCGGCAGTATAGGCCGACAGACGGGTGGCAATGCCCATGGACTGGAAAAATTCCTCGGTCTTTTCAATGGCGGCCAGGGCTTTTTTCTCTTCGCTGCCTTCCACCACACCCCACACTCGTTCCGCATATTGCGCCAGTTTGGCTTTTTTGCGGTCAAAATTAAACCGGAAATGTCCGGGTGTGATGATGGCCAGGGTACGCGCATGGTCGATGCCGTACATAGCGGTCAGTTCATGCCCCATGGCATGTACCGCCCAGTCGGTGGGAACCCCTTTCTGGATCAGTCCGTTCAGTGCCATGGTACAGCTCCACATGAAATTCGATGCCGCTTCGTAATCGGATGGGTCTTTCATAATACGCGGTGCCACTTCGATCAGGGTCTGCAGGATGCTTTCTGCAAAACGATCCTGCAGCAGGGCGCCGGCCGGATAGGTCAGGTATTGTTCCAGTACATGCGAATAGGCGTCCGTAATGCCATTGGCCAGTTGTCGTTGCGGAATGGAACGAACCACTTCGGGATCAAGGATGGAAAAAACCGGGAACAAACCGGGACCGCCCATGGCCAGCTTTTCGCCGGTTTCAGCCCGGGAGATGACGGAACCGGAATTCATTTCTGAACCGGTGGCAGGCAGGGTCAACACGGTACCGAAGGGCATGCCTTTAAAGGTACGGATGCTCTTCGCGAGTATATCCCAGGGCGTATCACCATCATAGAGGGCGGCGGAAGAGAGGAACTTGACCCCATCGATAACAGAGCCCCCGCCCACTGCCAGCAGAAAATCGATGTTTTCAGCCTTAATGCGGGCCAACGCCTGCATCAGCACTGCATATTCAGGATTGGCAGGTATACCCCCAAATTCGGTCACCTGGAAGCCTTGCAGGGCAGTTTTCACCTGGTCGTAGATTCCATTGGTTTTGATACTGCCGCCACCGTAGAGCAGCATCACTTTGGCGCCGGCGGGTATTTCGGCAGACAATTTTGCAATTTGTCCCTTGCCGAAGAGTATTTTGGTTGGATTGTTGAATTCAAAATTTAGCATCGAAAAATAATTAAGGGAGATGAAGGGAATGAATCATTATTACAAAAAAATCCCCCTGCTGTTCGCAGGGGGAGGTAAATTTCTATGATCAGAAACCTGTTTATTCGATTTCGAGACGGAAGGTGATCGGCTGCTTCTTGTAAGATTTCACCTGGCGACCGTTCTGCACGGCGGGGGTCCACTTACCAGACTTTTTAATTACGCGAACCGCTTCGTCGCGGAGTTCAGAGGCGCCGCTGATGGCTTCCACTTCACTCACGTTTCCTTCTTTGTCCACGATGAACTGAACCACTACTGTACCCTGAACCTCATTATCGATGGCGTCCTGTGGGTAACGGAGGCTCTTGTTCAGGTAACGCTGCCAGGCGCTGCTTCCACCGGGGTAGTCAGACTCGATTTCCACCTTGGTAAAGGTTTTATCCCAGTCTTCTTCCACTTTCTTGGGAGCTTCTACCACACCCTTACCTTCATCAGATGCAGGTGGTGCAACGATTCCTTCGTCCTTGATACCTTCCTGGTTGATGGTACCAATTTTGGTTTCCTCCAGCTTTTCTACTTCAGGTGGTTTTTCGTCTTCCTTCACTTCCTCATCCTTTACGATTTTTGGGGGAGTGAATTTAGCCATTTCCACTTTGGGAGGCTCCGGCTTTGGCGGAGGCGGCGGAGGCGGCGGTTCATTCTTAGGCTCCTCACGCTTTACTTCTTCCAGTTGAACGTCCTGGACGATCATCTCGGTTTTGTTATTCCTGTCCTTGAGTTTGTTGGCAAGGATGCTACCGAGCAGAAGCAAAACGAGCAGAACAGCAGTACCCACCAGTGCAACAGTCATACGCTTGCCATAGGTCTTGCGTAATTCATAAGCACCATAGTCCTTGTTCCGGCCATCAAAAATGATGTCCAGCACATCAGCACTTAAGATTTTATTTACGTCCATTGTTCGCTTTTTTGAATAAGATGCAATTATTTAGGTTTTCCACAAACCTGCTGTGATTATTGCGGATTAGCGCCTTCAGTCATATTAATCAGTTGCTGCTCCACTTCTGCAATGTCCACCAGTGCGTAACGCTTTACGTCGTTGATAGTCATCTCATCCAGGATATCAACTGTATTCTTGTAGGTGCATTCTTTGGTCGGCTTGATCACCACAACAAAGTCATCAGGATCCGTGGACTTCTTCTTGGTCAGAATCACTTCACGAACTTCCTTAAAGGTAGTGGTCTTAAAGTTTGACGCATCTGGTGCCAGCATTCCTTCGTAGTAGTAAACCACGTCGTTTTTGGACATCATCAGTGTCAAAGCTCCGGACTCCTTGGCTTTGTTTTGCTCTTCAGGTTTTTCCGTGTCCTTGGGCAGGTTCAACCGCATGGCGGTTGGCTGGCTCATGGTAGTGGTAAAGATGAAGAAGGTGATCAGCAGAAAACCCAGGTCCACCATGGGGGTCAGATCCACACGGGTAGACAGCTTTTTCCCTTTTTTAACGCCAGGCCCTTTTTTATGTCCCCCGCCTGACGAGGTATCCATTTCTGCCATTTCGCAAAAATTTAGTTTTTAATTAATTATTCTTCCGCTTTTGCAGCACCGCTTATGTTTTTGCGGTACAACTCAGTTCCTTCAGGAACGCCTTCCGGGTTGGTTACCATCTGGAATTTCTGCTCGTCATTCTTCTTAAAGGCATCGATAACGCCTTTGAAAGAAGGATATTTAGAAGTATTATCTCCTTTAACCAGCAGGTTCATTTTGATACCCTGGAACCCGGATTTTACTGCCCTCATCCAGTCTGTCATTTCGTTGTTGGCGGAATCCAGTACAGGAATACCGGGCATGGTCATTTTAGGCCAGTTGTCAGCGGGCTGTGCAGCCAGTGATTTCAGCTGGCTCATGGGCACCCCGATGAATGGTCCTTTGGCAAGAGCGCTCATTTCGGCATCTGACAATCCGAGGTTACGGTTTGTATTCAGCGCTTCGAACACTTCTTTCTTGGGTGCATCATCAGAGAAAGAAAGGAAAACCTTTCCGTCCTTGTCAATGGTCACCAGGGCCACGTCCTTTTGGGGAGCCACTTTGGAAGCTACCGAACTCGGCGTTTGAACAGCCAGTGTTTCAGATGGCTTGAACTTGGTTGTCAGGATGAAAAATGACAACAGCAGGAATGCCACATCACACATCGCAGTCATGTCGATGTTCGTACTCTTCCGTGGTACTTTAACTTTTGGCATGTTTGATTAATTGTTCAGTTTCACATTTAGATTCAGTCCGGGAGAATTTCCATAAAACTATTTTTAAATAGTCCTTCTCCCCTTTCATATCCCAACTCTTACTTGTAGAGGGATGCGAAGCTCTGCGTCAAAGTGAAACCAGACTCATCAATACCGTATGTGATACCGTCGATCTTGGTTGTGAATACGTTGTACATGATGATCGCAACAGCAGAAGTACCGATACCCAGGGCTGTGTTATAAAGGGCTTCAGAGATACCTTTTGACAGTTCGCGGGCAGCGTCACCACCACCTTCATCACCCAGTTTGGAGAAGGAACGGATCATACCCAATACGGTTCCGAACAGACCCAGCAGGGTAGCTACGGAAGCGATGGTAGACAGGAACACCAGGTTCTTTTCCAGCATCGGCAGTTCCAGTGAGGTAGCTTCCTCCACTTCTTTCTGGATAGAGGCAACTTTCTGCTCAGTTTCCAGTTCAGTGTCGGTGATCATTTCCTTGTACTTGCGAAGGCCTGCCTTCATTACATTACCAACTGAACCTTTCTGCTTGTCGCACTCAGAAAGAGCAGCGTCAACATTCTTGTTAGCCAGGTGATACTGTACCTTACGGATGAACTCATCATTGTTGCCTGTACCGGTAGCTTTGCTGATGGTCAGGAACCTTTCAATAACGAATACCAGTACAACCAGGAAGTTTGCAATCAGGATAGGTACTACGATACCACCTTCATACATTTTGTTGAAGTTACCAATAGGTCCCTGGTGGTTAGGCCAGAATCCGCCATTGGGATCGGGGTTGGTGAAACCGCTGTCTGCACCGGCTACAAATCTCCAGATCACATAACCTCCTACTACACACAATAAAGGGGCAATCCAGGAAATCGCGTTGCTTCTCTTTTTAGCTTGAACAGATGTTGCTGCTTTCGCAGTTGCAGTTGGTTTAGTCTCTGCCATAATCGTTTGTTTTTAGTTTTTTGTAAACAGGTATAAAAAATGTTCTTGAATTGACCCAAAGCGTATTGGGGACACAAGTCTAAATAAAAAAAGTTTAAAAAAATCAAATTAGGACAATAAATATCCGAATCCGGTACAAATTAAAAAAAAATGCGGCCGGATTGGTTCAAACCGCTGTTCCATCCGGTTCTGCCGATTTTATAAAAGCTTAATCCATTGTCAAACTTTTGTGTTATAATGGCAGATATTTTATAGCCTCAAATTATCTTAAACTTTTACACACATGGTTAAAAACCCTTTACCGGGCAAAATGCTCCCGGTTTTATTTTTAGGCATGGCTTTGCAGCTCAGCGCTTTCAGCCAGCAAAGGCCCCAGGCTGGTCCCCCCGCCAATGCAAATGCCGCCGCACCCGCCGCCCCTGCCCGCAGCACCGGCCCAAAACCATACAAAGAAGTCATCACGTCCAAAGCTGTTACCGATGACGGTCTTTTTAAGGTGCACAAGGTGGAAGAAAAATACTTTTTTGAAATTGAAGATTCCATCCTCGGTCGTGATATCCTGGTAATCAACCGCTTGTCCAAGGCGGCCGCCGGCATGCGCAACTTCTTTTTCGGGTATGCGGGCGACAAGATCGGTGACAATGTGATCAGGTTTGAAAAGGGCCCTTCCAACAAGGTATTCCTGCGCGTGGTTTCTTTTGAAGAAATGGCCGGCGACTCCACCCAGCCTATGTTCAGGGCGGTGGTGAACTCAAATATCCAGGCCATCGCACAGAGCTTTGATATTGCCTCCCTGGGTAAGGATTCAACCGGAGTGGTTATAGACGTAACCAGTTTCCTGAACAGCGACAACGATGTCCTCAATTTCGATCCCAGCCGCAAAAGGGCCTTCCGGATTGGTTCCATTCAGGCAGACAAGTCCTATATCAATACCGTGAAGTCTTTCCCGCTGAATACGGAGGTCAAAACGGTAAAAACCTATTCCAGGGCGGCAGCCACGGGTGCGCCTGTCCCAGGCATGCCTGCAGCGCCGCAGGGTGGTGCCTATACCGTGGAGATCAACAGTTCAATGCTCCTGTTGCCGGTTACCCCGATGAAGCCCCGCTACTACGACGAAAGGGTGGGCTATTTCACCCGACGCTATGTGGATTTCAGCAAAAATCCGCAGGGAGTGGAAACCGTACAAATGGTGAACCGCTGGAAGCTGGAACCCAAAGATGCTGATATCGAAAAATACAGGCGGGGTGAACTGGTGGAGCCTAAAAAACCCATAATCTATTACATCGACCCGGCCACCCCGAAGAAATGGGTTCCTTACCTGATCCAGGGTGTAAACGACTGGCAGGCTGCTTTTGAAAAAGCCGGTTTCAAAAACGCGATCATGGCGAAGGAAGCACCAGTCAATGATCCCGAGTGGAGCCTCGAAGATGCCCGCTATTCCGCCATTGTGTACAAGCCCTCCGATGTGCCAAACGCCAGCGGTCCCAATGAAAACGATCCCCGCAGCGGAGAGATCCTGGAAAGCCATATCAACTGGTACCACAACGTTATGGAACTGCTCCGTAACTGGTATTTCGTTCAGGCTGCACCCAATGACCCGCGTGCCCGCACCATGAATTTTGACGATAAACTGATGGGGGAACTGATCCGTTTCGTGTCCTCCCATGAAGTGGGACATACGCTTGGCCTCCGCCACAATTTCGGTTCTTCTTCCACCGTTCCGGTTGAAAAACTGCGGGATAAAAAATGGCTGGAAGAAAATGGCCACACTCCTTCCATCATGGACTATGCCCGTTTCAATTATGTGGCACAGCCGGAGGACAATGTAGGAGAAGCAGGCCTCTTCCCGCGCATCGGCGACTATGATAAGTGGGCCATCGAATGGGGATACAAATGGCTTCCGGACGCAAAAACTGCCGACGATGAAGTTCCCATCCTGAATGCCCTCACTATCGAAAAGCTCAAGAATAAAAGGCACTGGTTCGGACGCGAAACCAATGGCGACGACCCCCGTTCACAAAACGAGGACCTGGGTGATAATTCCATGAAGGCCAGCGCTTACGGTGTGAAAAACCTGCAGCGTATTGTTCCCAACCTGGCAGCCTGGACCCGCGAACCAAACGAGGATTTCTCCAACCTGGGAAAACTCTACAACGAAGTGCTGACCCAGTTCGGCCGATATATCGGGCATGTGAGCAAGAATATTGCCGGTATTACCGAAACCCCCAAGACCGTTGAGCAGGCTGGTCCCGTGTACGAATACGTATCACGTGAAACCCAGAAGGAAGCAATGGATTTCCTGAACAAACAGGTATTCACTACCCCCACCTGGCTGTTGGACCAGCAGATCTTTGCCAAAACCGGTAATACCAGCGTATCGGTGGTAAACCGCGTGCAGGATGCCGCCCTGGCCAGGGTATTGAGTGCCGGAACCATCAACAAGCTGCTGAACGCAGAAGCTGAACTGGGCAATAAAACCTATACCCTGAATGAATTAATGACCGACCTGCGCAGGAATATCTTTACCGAGATCAGCACCCGCAGGCCAATTGATATTTACAGGAGGAACCTGCAGAAGAACATGGTGGAGAGATTACTGGCCTTTGTAAAGCCACCCAGTGCTGCCCCGGCAAGCCTCTCCTCAGGTATCTTTATCAGCTTCGCACCAGCTATCAGCCGCAACAGCGATGCCATATCTTTTGCCAAAGGCACCCTCAGGGCTATTCAGGCAGATATCCGCGCTGCCATGGCCAGTTATCCTGATGCAGCCAGCAAATACCATTTGCAGGATCTGATTGACAGGATCAGCGATGGTCTTAGTGTGAAATAAAAGTTCGGTTGCATAATTAGAAAGGGGATGCCAGCACTGGCATCCCCTTTCTAATATCAGATAGGCAACAATTATTCATATCGAAGCGCCTCTATCGGGTTCAGCCGGCTTGCCTTATAGGCAGGATAGGACCCAGCCGCCAGCCCCACAATTGAACAAATCAGCACCCCCAGGAAAACCCACAACCAGGGAACCACAAAGCCGGTTTTCATCAGCATGCTCACAATGTTTCCCAGCAGTACCCCCAGCACAATTCCAATGATGGCGCCGATCATGCTGATGAGGATAGCCTCCAGCAGGAACTGCCATCTTACATTACTCTGCCTGCCTCCGATAGCCTTGATCAATCCCACTTCCTTGGTCCTTTCGGTTACCGCCACCAGCATGATATTCATGAGGCCGATGGCTGCACCCATGAGGGTAATAAAGCCGATCACGACCGCCGAAGCTGTCAGCCAGCCGATCTGCTTCATGGCCATCTCTGCAAAAGCATCACTTTTATCGATCAGGAAATTGCTCTCCTCCTTGATCTCGTTTTTCCGGA
Source organism: Flavihumibacter stibioxidans (assembly GCF_014332695.1). Classification (GTDB taxonomy): domain Bacteria; phylum Bacteroidota; class Bacteroidia; order Chitinophagales; family Chitinophagaceae; genus Flavihumibacter; species Flavihumibacter stibioxidans. Next base: position 1,347,566 of record NZ_MBUA01000001.1, read on the forward strand.
TCACCCTGAAAACCCCTTCCGCCTCACCGATAGCCGTTTCAATATTGATGAGATCCGGTGCTTTTACCCCTATCAGGAAGGAAGAATTCGCACTGCTGGTGAAAAATCGACGGACGGAATTATAAGTGGTAATGATATTATTATCGAGGCTGCGGCCAAAAGTAGACCCCTTCGGTTCAAGGGTGCCTACTACCCTGAAGGGGATATTATTAATCCGGATAATCTTTTCCAGCGGCCGTTCGGGGTTCCCCGAACCGAATAATTTATCCGCCACATCCTTTCCGATCAGGCAGACATTCCTGCCGGTGCTTACATCCAGTTCATTCAGGTTACGGCCTGCAGCAATTACAAAGCCATTCATATCGAGATAGTTCTCATCGCCGCCATTCACCCACACAGTCGGATTGGTCTTTTTATTTTCAAACGCAACGGTATTGTTGTTCCCACCACCCAGCGACAAAGCCACTTTGGCGGGATAATCGTATCGTTCCTTGAAAGCCTCTGCCTGCTCCCGGGTAATCGGCTTGTTGGTGCTGGATTTCTTAAGTTTCCTGCCGTTTTTCTGTTCCTTTTTCAGTTCTCCCCTGTCGAACCGGAATGCCGACCGGTAGCGGATGCTGAATCCATTGGCTCCCATGCTGGAAAAACTTTCCATGAACTTCTGCGAGATGGCCTGTATAGCGGTGTTGATACCAATCAGGGCAGCAATACCCAGGGCAATGATGGATACAGTAATACCGGTCCTCAATCCATTGGAACGTATGGTCCTGAAAGACAGCGAAAGCGTATCGGAGAAGTTCATGCAGTGAAAATAAGAAAGGTGTCTGACATATGATGTCAGACACCTCCTCAGCCACGGAAAAAAACTGTATCGGCAGGGCCGCTGGTCTTATGCCCGGCACCTAGAAATACAGGTACTGCAGCACCATATTCGGGAAAATACCCAGCAGGATAATGACCGCGGCCACACCAATCAGCAACCAGCGGAAGCCGGAACTAACAGGCTCAGTTTCGGCAGCGCCCTCCTTGAAGTACATGGATTGAATGACGCGGAAATAATAGTACACGCTGACTACAGCCATGAGGATAGCAAAGAATACCAGCCACAAATGCGAGCCGCTTTTAACGGCCGATGCCAGCATAAAATATTTTGCAAAAAAACCGATGGTCAGCGGTATGCCGGCCAGCGACAACAGGAACACCGTGGTGGTGGCTGCCAGCACGGGCTGGGTGCGGGCCAGGCCATTGAATCCTTCAAAAGTATAATCCTTCATTTTTACCAGCACGGCAAAAATGCCTACTGTTGCCAGGCTGTAACCAAGTGCATAAAGGATAATGCCTTCCTTTGAATAGGAATTGATGCTGAACAATGCAAACATCATAAAACCGGCCTGTGCAATGGAGGAATAGGCCAGCATACGCTTCACGCTCTGCTGGAATATAGCCGTGATGTTTCCGACCAGCAGCGTTGCGGCTGTCAGCACGGCAACCATGAGTTTCCAGTCGGTTCCGCTGGTTGCGAAAATAATATCGAATAACCTGACCAAGCCGATGAACACGGCGGCTTTTACAATAGTTGCCATGAAGGAAGTGAACACAGTCGGCGCGCCATCATACACATCGGGCGTCCAGAAATGGAAAGGCGCCACTGATACCTTGAAAGCCATGCTGATCAGGAGCAGCAATAAGCCGGCATAAAACCAGGCATCCCTTCCCTGGTTGATGGTAGCCGCGATCGTATCGAGGCTGAAACTTCCCTTTGCACCATAAATCAGGGCAATACCCATCAGCATGATACCGGTGGAGAAGGTTCCCATCAGGAAGTATTTAAGGGCGGCTTCGTTGCTCTTAAGATTTCGCTTGTCGCTTCCCGTTAGAATGTACAGGGGAATCGAGATGATCTCAATTCCCAGGAAGAGCATCAACAGTGAGTTGAATGACGAGACCAGCGCCACGCCGCAGAGAATGAAAAATATAAGTGCAAAGTATTCGGCCACGTTGATGCCTACCCTGGTAATATCTCTTGCAGAGAGGAGAAAATACAGGAGGGTTGCTGCAAATGCAATGCTGTTGAAGAGCAGGCCGAACCGGTTGAACTGGAGCATATTCCGTGTATTCACATCGAATACCCTGAAGCCGTTCATCTCAATGATATTTACTGCCAGCAGCAAAACCATCCCTGCGATAGCGATGTTTTTGAGCATCACCTTGTTGGATACGAAGATGCCACTGAACATCAGCACTACACCTAATATTGCGGAAAGAATTATTGCGTTCATACTATTTCAGGTCGTTTGCTGTTATTTTAAATTCATCCTGCCCAGTATCTGCTCTGAGAGGTCACTGGTCAGTGACAACATGGGATTAGGAAATAAGCCGATCAGCAGTATGGCTACCACGATGATGGCCAGCGACAGTTGAACATTAAAGGAAATATCCGTAGCGTTCGCAGTCAGTGCATTGGTTTCACCGTAAAATACTTTCTGGATCATTTTCAGCGTGTACACAGCACCCAGGATGATGGTGATGATACCGGCCACTGCGTAGGCAACCCCGAAATTGGTTGCAGTGGATCCAAGCACCCCGTTGAACATCATGAATTCACCGATAAAGGCGTTGGTCAGCGGCATGGCGATATTGGCCAGTGCCACGATCACGAGCAGGATGGTTAAAACAGGTGCTTTCTGCGCAAGCCCGCCCAGTTCGCTGATCTTCCTGGTTCCGAATTTCTGTTCAATCACATTCACCACGATCCACATTCCCAGGATATTGATACCATGGTTGAACATCTGGATCATTACACCCTGCAGGCCACTGTAGCTTGGCGCAAATACTGCCAGGATCATCAGTCCTATGTGGGCAATGGAAGAATAGGCAACCAGTTTTTTCAGGTCATCCTGGCGCATGGCGATGAAGGAGGCATACAACATGCCCACTACGGCAAGGGTAGCGAAATTATCACCCCACTGGTAGGTGGCGGCAGGCACCACAGGCGCCAGCCAGCGCAGCAGTCCGAATATACCCATCTTGGCCATGATGGCACTGAGGATCATCGTAACCGGTGTGGGTGATTGTTCATAAGTATCGGGTTGCCAGGTATGGAAAGGGAAGAGAGGCATCTTGATGGCGAAGGCCAGGGCCAGCATCAGGAAAATAGCCATTTCCTCCCGGGGTGCCATATTCAGTTTGACAAAGTCTGCCCATGCAAATGATCCGCCTGCCTTAAAGTAAAGCATGATGAGTCCGATCAGCATGAACAGGGATCCCAGGAAAGTATACACAAAGAATTTGATGGTAACCTGTATCCGCTTTTCCCCACCCCAGCGGGAGCTGAGGAAGTAAAGCGGGATCAGTGCCAGTTCCCAGAAGAAATAGAAGAGCATGGCATCCATGGACATGAATACTCCCAGCAGGCCGGCCTGTGACAACAGCATCAGTCCCAGGAAACGGTTGTGGTCGGGGTATTGATTGTTCCAGGTTGAATAAAAAATGATCGGAAAACTCAGTGTGGTGAGCAGGCAAAGCAACTGGCTCATACCATCCAGTGCGAAATGGAAGCGGCTGTTGAGTGCACCGATCCAGGACTGGTTATAGGTCAGGTGCGCTGCATCGTTCCACACACTCATTCCTGCCAGCATCACAGCGAGCGAAACAAGGGAGGCCAAAAGGGCAATTGATTTTGCCATTGCTTCCTGCCGGATCGCAAACAAAGCTGCTCCGGTTATCAGGGGAATCAAGATCAGTAAAACTGGTACCATTATTTGAATCTCGTTTCTTTCAGTTGATCAATTATTTCTTCAGGAAAATCTGCAGGGCGAAAAGCAGGATGATGCCGATAACCATCAGCAACACATAACTACCTACCTGGCCGCTTTGCAATAACCTTACCTGGCGACTTGCATACTGTACACTCTTACCTACACCGTTCACCACCCAGTCAATACCGTATTTATCAAGTTTTCCCAGCAATTTTCCGAACGCATTCACAGGACGCACGATGATGGCATCATACAGTTCATCCACATACCATTTGTTCTCCAGCAGTTTCGCAAGGCCGGAGGTTTCCGCATCAGTCTTTTCGTATTTTTTGAACCTGCCAACGGCCAGGAAAATAACCACCACAATCACTGCCATCAGGCCAAACATCAGCATCAGTTCCGTGCTGTGGTCGATGTGATGGGGCTCAGCCAGTTTAGCTGAACCGGCGAAAACCGGCGACAGGAACTGGTTCAGTGAATGGGCATTGTGCACCAGCACTTCGGGAATCCCTACCAAACCACCTGCAAGGCTCAGAAGGGCCAGGATCACCAGGGGAATGGTCATTGCGGCGGGCGACTCATGAAGATGGTGTTCCTGTTCATGGGTTCCCCTGAACTTGCCAAGGAATGTCATGGAATAAAGCCGGAACATATAGAATGCCGTCATCAGGGCGCCGAGCGCTCCAAGTGCCCAGATCGCGGGGCTTTTGGCAAAAGCGGCAGCCAGTATCTCATCCTTGGAGAAAAATCCGGAGAATGGAATGATACCTGCAATGGCGAGGCATCCTACCAAAAAAGTAAGGTGGGTGGTTTTCATGTATTTACTCAGTCCGCCCATATTTCTGATATCCTGTTCATGGTGCATGGCATGTATAACCGAACCCGCACCAAGGAATAGCAGGGCCTTGAAGAAGGCATGCGTCATGACATGGAATACGGCACCGGTGTAAGCACCCACACCCAGGGCAATAAACATATAACCCAGCTGGCTAACCGTAGAATAAGCCAGCACTTTTTTGATATCGTTTTGTTTGAGCGCGATGGTGGCTGCCAGCAAGGCAGTGGCCGTACCAATAATGGTAATCACGGTCTGCGTGGTGGGCGCCATGGTGTAAAGGATATTGCTGCGGGCGATCATGTAGATACCTGCAGTGACCATCGTAGCGGCATGGATCAGCGCAGATACAGGCGTGGGGCCTGCCATCGCGTCGGGTAACCAGGTGTACAGGGGAATCTGGGCACTCTTTCCGGTTGCACCGATGAACAGCAATATTGTGATGATGGTGATATCCCTGGCAGACAGTTCACCCGCTTTGGCGAATACGTCGGCATAGGTAACCGTTCCGAGTTTGGAGAGGAGCCAGAATAAAGCCAGCAGGAAGGCCGCATCACCGATACGGTTCATGATAAATGCTTTATTGGCGGCACTGGTATAATCAATGTTTTTGAACCAGTACCCGATCAGCAGGTAAGAACAGAGACCCACACCTTCCCAGCCGATGAACATGATCACGTAATTGGATCCCAGCACCAGCAGCAGCATGGAGAATACGAACAGGTTCAGGTATGCGAAATAGCGTGCGTAGTGTGAATCACTCTCCGTGTTCATATACGCGGTCGAATATACATGGATCAGGAAACCGATGCCGGTAATGATCAGCAGGAAAAGGCTGCTGAGCTGGTCAACCTGGAAGGCAAAGGGGATCGATGTCTTCCCGAAGGAGATGAAATCAAACAGGGTGACCACTCCGGTGGAACCGGATTTTACCTGCATGAAAATCATCACACTCACAATGAAGGAAGCAAGGATGGAGCCCGAACCAATGATACCGGCCAGTGGCTTCGACAAACTGTTTCTGAGCAAGCCGTTCAGCAGAAAGCCCACCAGTGGGAACATAGGAACCAGCCAAACGTAGTCAATGATATTGTTCATATTAGTTTTTCAATCTGTTCAGGAAATTCACGTCAACTGAATGGGTATTCCGGTACATCATTACGATGATGGCAAGTCCGACAGTAACCTCTGCCGCAGCCACTACCATGATGAAGAAAACGAATAACTGTCCGTCGGCACCATTGGTGGCAACTTTCAGGGCCGGATTGGCCGCATCGGCGAGGTGCATTTTTGAAAAGGCCACCAGCAGGAGGTTCACCGCATTCAGCATCAGTTCGATGCACATGAAAATGATGATCGCATTCCTGCGGGTCAGCACGCCGATCACCCCAATCGAAAAAAGGGCAATGGCAACGAATATGTATGAGTTAATTGGCATCTTTATAATGAATTAGTCAATGGGTCAATGGGTCAATTAGTCCTTCTTTCCCAGAACAACGGCGCCTACCATGGCACTCAGGAACAAAACGCTGCTGATTTCAAAAGGCACTACGTATTCTTTGAATAAGGTCTTACCAAGATTCTGCACCAGGCCGATATCGCCTTCCTTCATCAAAGCGGTGGTTGTTTTGGTGTCGGCGTCCCTGAGGGCAGCCACCATTACCAGCAACAGGCATCCGCCCGCGATCGTGCCGGCAAACTTCAACCACTTGTTCTTCTGCGGTTCCGTTTCGGTATTCAGGTTCATCAGCATGATCACGAAAAGGAAGAGTACCATGATGGCACCCGCATATACGATCAGGTTTACGATGGCGAGGAATTGCGCATTCAGCAGAATATAGTGTCCTGAAATAGCAAAGAAAGTAGCAATCAGGAATAGAACGCTGTAAACCGGGTTCCTGCTGGTGATCACCATCAGGGCGCTTCCAATTGCCATTACAGTCAGGAACCAGAATAATATTTGTGTAATACTCATGATGATTGTTAGCTTTTTTTGACGCGTGATCCCAACGCTTTCTGGTACTGTTCAGGTTCTTTTTTCGGATCTGGAATCAGGAGGTCATTCTTGCCATAAATAAATCCCTCGCGTTTGAAGTTGGCAGGGGCAAATGTTTCACTAAGGTAAATAGCGTCTTTCGGACAGGCTTCCTCACAGAGTCCGCAGAAAATACAGCGCAGCATATTGATCTCATATTTCGCTGCATATTTTTCTTCACGGTACAGGTTCTCCTCCCCTTCCATCCTTTCTGCGGCTTCCATGGTAATGGCTTCAGCCGGACAGGCAACGGCACAGAGTCCGCAGGCTGTGCAGCGTTCACGGCCTTCCTCATCACGGTTCAGGATATGCAGGCCACGGAATACCGGGCTGAAGGGCCTCTTCTCTTCCGGATACTGTATGGTTACCTTTTTCTTGAAAAAGTGTTTCAGTGTAATACCCATGCCCTTGGCAATGGCGGGAAGGTATAACTTCTCCAGTACCGTCATCGGGCGGCGGTCTACTGGTTTCGCTCTGTTGGTTAGTGTTTGCATATTCGAACAGCGGTTCGCAAAATTATTTTAATCCGGATTTCTCTCCAAGTTGAACCAACTCAGAATGGCCATCCGTTTTCTTTTATCAATACAATCAATCCTGTGATCACCATGTTGAACAATGCCAGGGGGATCAATCCTTTCCAACCCAGTTTCATCAGCTGGTCATACCTGAATCGCGGGATGGTCCACCTTACCCACATAAAGAAGAACAGGAAGAAACCGACTTTGGCAAACAATGATACGGCCTGCAAAACAGCCAGCCAGTTGGTACCGATGCTCTGGCCCATGCTTGCATCATTTACAAATGGGATATCATATCCGCCGAAATAAAGGGTTGACATCAGTGCACTGCTGATAAACATGTTCACATATTCTGCGAACAGGTAGAACCCGAGTTTCATGGAAGAATATTCCTGGTGGTAACCCTGGTTCAGTTCGCTTTCTGCTTCAGGAAGGTCAAATGGCGTGCGGTTACATTCTGCGAAGGCACAGATCAGGAAGATCAGGAATCCGAGAGGCTGGTAGAAGAAATTCCACCATCCCGTGGATTGCTGGTCAACAATTGTTTTCAGGCTTAATGAACCGGTAAGCATCAGCAATGCAATGATTGACAGTCCCATTGCCAGTTCATAGGAGATCATCTGCGATGCACCGCGCAATGCGGCCAGCAGGGAGAACTTGTTGTTGGAAGCCCATCCGCCGATCATGATACCGTAAACGCCCATGCTCACCACACCAAATACATAGAGGATGCCGATATTGATGTCTGCTATCTGCAGGGAGATGGTACGGCCGGCGATGGTGATTTCGTTCCCCCAGGGAATTACCGCACTTGTCAGCATGGCCATGGTCATGGCGATGCCGGGACCCAGGATGAACAGGAACCTGTTGGAAGAACTGGGGATCACATCCTCCTTCATGAATAATTTGATACCATCGGCAAAGGGCTGGAATATTCCACCGGGACCCGCCCTGTTGGGGCCATAGCGGTCCTGGATATAGCCTGCCACCTTGCGCTCACCGAAAGTGGTATACAATGCGACCAGCAGGGAGATGACGATGATCACGGCTATCAATACCAGTTTCTCCAGTATAAAAGCCAGGTCAATTGCCAGATTAATCATATTGATGTATTCAAACTTTTTAAAATTATGCTCCGTTCTTACTTCCGTCCATCACTATTTAGATCCTTTAAAGTCATCACTGTGTGCCGGTCCTTCGATCTTTGACAGTTCAATCTCCGGACGGTTCACTTCGCTTACTTTATGAATGTCCATCAGCAGTTTTGGTCCCCTTCCGCCCATCACTTCAGGCAGGAAATCGGTTGGCTTTTTCACGCCAACATAATGTCCCTGTGAAATAACAGAGTGACGGTTGATTTTTGAGGGTCCATCAATGGTCCAGTCTTTTATGTCCTTCTTATCAAAGCGGCATTCGTTACAGATCCATCCCGGACGGCCATCCGAAGCGTCTTTCACTTCGCCCCATTCGTCCTTGCGGGCGGTTACGCGGAACACTTCATCACCGCGCATCCAGAGCTGTACTTCACCACAGCATTTGGAGCAGTTGCGGTGGGCATCCACCGGTTTGGTGAACCATACCCTGTTCTTGAAACGGAAGGTCTTATCGGTAAGTGCGCCCACCGGGCAGACATCAATTACGTTTCCGATGAAATCATTGTCGAGGGATTTGCTGATATAGGTAGCAATCTCTGCATGATCGCCGCGGTCCAGCACGCCGTGAACACGTTTTTCCGTCAGCTGGTCGGCCACAAAAACACAACGGTAGCATAGGATGCAGCGCGTCATGTGCAACTGTATATATTCACCGAGGTCGTGCTTTTTAAAAATCCTTTTCTGGAATTCGAAGCGGGTGCCTTCCTTACCATGTTCATAGCTGAGGTCCTGGAGATGGCACTCACCTGCCTGGTCGCAGATAGGGCAATCCAGCGGGTGGTTCAGCAGCAGGAATTCGGTTATGCCCGCCCGTGCATCGAGCACGCGATCGCTGGTGATATTCTTCACGATCATGCCATCCATCACAGTAGTACGGCAGCTGGCAACCAGTTTAGGCATGGGTCGCGGATCTGCAGTGGATCCTGCAGCCACTTCCACCAGGCAGGTACGGCATTTACCGCCACTGTTTTTCAGTTTGCTGTAATAACACATCGCAGGAGGAGTAACATCACCCCCAATCATGCGTGCAGCATTCAGGATGGTGGTACCCGGTTCCACGTCAACAGTGATGTTGTCGATGGTTACTTTGAATAATTTTTTCTCTTCGGACATATGTATAAAGTCAATAGGTCAATGGGTTCTAAGCCGTTGTGGGCACATGAATCGGATCCGCGTAATGTGCCAGTCCGTAGTTACGGGTGAGGCATTCCTGCGGGTTATTGATATGCCATTCAAACTCATCACGGAAATGGCGGATGGCTGCAGCAACGGGCCAAGCGGCCGCATCACCAAGCGGGCAAATCGTATTGCCCTCGATCTTGCGCTGGATATCCCAGAGCAGGTCGATATCACTCATCTTACCTTTTCCCATTTCAATATTCTTCAGGATCTTTTCCATCCAGCCGGTTCCTTCGCGGCAGGGAGAACACTGTCCACAGCTTTCGTGACGGTAGAACCGCGCCAGGGTGTACGTGTGCTTCACTACGCACTGGTCTTCGTCCAGCACAATAAATCCGCCGGATCCCATGCTGGAACCAGTAGCAAATCCTCCATCGGCAAGGCTTTCATAGTTCATCAGCCGGGTATCACCCTTTGCTGTTTTCAACAGCAGGTTGGCAGGCAGGATCGGAACGGAAGATCCGCCGGGAATACAGGCTTTCAGCTTTTTCCCGTTTTTGATGCCACCGCAATATTCATCGCTGTAGATAAACTCTTCCACAGAGATGGTCATGTCAATTTCGTAAACTCCCGGTTTGTTGATATTTCCGCAGGCAGAGATCAGCTTGGTGCCGGTTGAGCGGCCAACGCCGATCTTGGCATATTCTTCTCCGCCGATATTGATAATTGGTCCAACAGCTGCAAGGGTCTCCACATTATTCACCACCGTCGGGCGGTCCCAGACTCCTTTTACGGCGGGGAAGGGTGGTTTAATCCTCGGATTTCCGCGTTTGCCTTCGAGTGATTCGATCAGGGCTGTTTCTTCGCCACAGATATACGCACCGGCACCACGCTGTACATAGATCTCACAGTCAAAGCCTGTTCCCAGGATATTTTTTCCCAGCCAGCCATTGGCTTTGGCTTCGGCGATGGCTCTTTCGAGAATATCGGGAATCCATGCATATTCACCACGGATATAGATATAGGTTGCGTTTGATCCAAGTGCATAGGAAGCAATGATCAGTCCTTCAATCAGCAGGTGCGGAAGGAATTCCATCAGGTAGCGGTCCTTGAAAGTTCCCGGCTCAGATTCATCGGCATTGCAGACCAGGTGGCGGGGAACGCCCTCTGGTTTTGCCAGGAAGCTCCATTTCATACCGGCAGGGAAGCCGGCACCACCCCGACCACGGAGACCACTTTTCTTGACTTCCTCGGTAATGGCATCGGGGCTCATGGTTTTCAAAGCCTTTTCAACAGCACGGTATCCACCTTCACGACGGTAAACATCGTAATGGCGGATGCCCTCCACATGTGCTTTTTCTAAAAGTAATTTCACTCCCATATTGATAATAAATTCAAAAGTCCTTTTTTATGCCGGCTTCATATCCTGGTACTTTGCCGGGCAATCAGTTGCCAGCCCTTTTTTTTCTTCCATATCCAAACCAGCAGAACATGGAGCTTGAAATCATATACCTGACCATTTCGGGTAACATTCACTTCCCAGTCTGTGCGCACAATTCCCGTTTTATCTTCCATCTTTATGTCCATTACCCCCTGTTTGATGCTGTTGTATCGCAGCACTCCGTTGAACATATCGGCAATCACTTCCTTTTTTGACTCGATCCATGCGTTCGAATGCCCGTAACTGCATTTACCGTGCAATAGTTTTCTGACGGTGGCAGAGTCCTGTTTCAGCAATGCTTCATTCAGGTCCAGCATTGCTTTTTTCAGCGTGACGGTATCCTGCGCGAACAGTGATCCTGCCCAAAAAAGCGCAATTATAAGGAGGGCGGTTCTCATATAACTCAGTTCAGTACGCCAGCATTCTTCCTGCACTCTTCTATAATTGTGTCAACCCTCTCTTTCGTCAGATGTTCCTTGTAATGTTTGCCCAGCTGCATCATCGGTGCATAACCGCAGGCACCCAGGCACTCAACGGTTTTGAGCGTAAACATTCCATCTGGTGTTGTTTCACCAACACTGATGCCTAAACGCTGTTTTATATAATCAACAATATCATCGCTGCCACTGATCATGCAGGGACCTGTCTGGCAAACTTCGAACAGGAATTTGCCAACCGGTTTCAGATTGAACATGCTGTAGAAGGTGGCCACTTCATACACTTCAATAGGTTCGATCTGCAGCAGGGATGCCACATAGTCCATTGTTTCCGCACTCAACCAGCCATATTCTTCCTGCGCGAGGTGCAACACCGGGATCAGCGCGCTCTTTTGTTTTCCCTGCGGATACCTTGCGATGATCTCTTGCACCTTAGCCAGTTTCTGTTCTGAAAATTGTATCATATCAAATAAATGGTCAATAGTGAATGGTGAATGGTGAATGTTTTTACGCGTCCATTTCCCCGGCGATCAGGTTCAGGCTGCTCATGGTAATCACTGCATCACTTAGCAAAGCTCCTTTGGTCAGTTCTGAATATGCCTGGTAGTAAATAAAGCAGGGTCTCCTGAAATGCAGCCTGAACGGGGCACGGCCGCCATCACTGATCAGGTAAAACCCGAGTTCACCGTTACCGCCTTCCACAGAATGGTACACTTCACCCTTAGGCATATCGATTTCACCCATAATGATTTTGAAGTGCCAGATCAGGGCTTCCATTTTGGTATAAACGTCCTCTTTTTTGGGGAGGTAATATTCCGGCACATCGGCATGGTACACATCGGCATCAGTGCCTTTGAATTCCTGCACTTTCCTGAAAGCCTGTTCAATGATGCTCAGGCTCTGCCACATTTCCTGGTTGCGTACCATGAAACGGTCGTAGTTATCGCCGGTACTGCCTACGGGGATATCAAACTCAAAATCCTGGTAGGAACAATATGGGGATGCCACCCTTACGTCGTAATCCACGCCTGCAGCCCGCAGGTTGGGACCGGTGAAGCCGTAATTCAGTGCTCTCTCCGCGGAGATTCCACCGGTACCCATGGTGCGTTCCATAAAGATCCTGTTGCGGTTGAACAGGTTCTCAAATTCTTTCAGGGTTACGGGGTATTCTTTCAGGAATTTTTCGATCTTTTCAAAGGCAGCGTTGGAGAAATTCCTCTCGAATCCGCCGATGCGGCCGATATTGGTGGTAAGCCTGCTTCCGCAAACCTCTTCAAAGATTTCATAGATCAGTTCACGGTACTGCATTACATAGAGGAAGCCACTGAATGCACCACTGTCCACCCCCACAATGGAATTACAGATCAGGTGGTCGGCGATCCTCGACAATTCCATGATGATCACCCTGAGGTAATCTACCCGCTTGGGAGTGGAAACCCCCAGGAGTTTCTCGCAGGTGAGGTGCCATCCCATATTGTTGATGGGTGATGAGCAATAATTCAACCTGTCTGTAAGGGGGGTGATCTGGTATAAAGGCCTTCTTTCCGCAATCTTCTCAAATGCCCTGTGGATATAACCCACTGTCTGTTCGGAAGAAACGATTCTTTCTCCGTCCACCTCCAGTATATTCTGGAATACTCCGTGTGTGGCGGGGTGAGTGGGGCCCAGGTTCAGTGTGGTGGTCTGTTTCCCGATGGAACCTTCCGGAAGGCTGATGTGGTGCGGTTGTTGGTGTATGATTTCAGACATTACTGTCTCGTTTGTGTGTTGTAGTTGATGGTTTTGGTTAAGATACCGAGCCGCCGCGGCCAAACATCTCATCGTCTTTATCTATGCGCGATTGGTCTTCCAGCGGGTATTCCTTTCTCATGGGGAAATAGTCCATTTCATCCACATTCAGGATTCGTTTCAGGTTAGGATGCCCGACAAAGTTGATACCGTAAAAGTCATAGGTCTCTCTTTCCTGCCAGTTGGCTGATTCAAAGAGGCTGGTTGCGGTAAAAACATCGGGGTCGCTGATATCTGAAAACACTTTCATCCTCAGCCGGACATTGTCCACCAGGTTATGCATATGATACACAACAGCCAGTTCCCTGCCTTTCTGGTCCGGATAATGTACACCGCACAGATCAGTAAGAAAGCGGAACCTGAGTTCGGTATCATCATACAGGAACTGCATCACCTTCAGGTTCATATCTTTAGGAACCTCGAAAGTCAGCATTCCCGCCGGCTCTTCGATATTGGTGATGACATCGCCAAACTTCTCTGTGAGCCTTTCCCTGATATATTCATTCGTCAAAGCCATAAGACTGATTCTTACTGTTTGTTATTCAATACCGTAACTGTTCAACAATGCCTTATAGCGGTCACTGTTCCTTCTGCGAAGGCTCTCCTGTCCTACCAGGTCCTGGCACTTCATCAAACCGTCCAGGATGGCTTCAGGGCGCGGAGGGCATCCGGGCACATAAACATCCACCGGAATAATCTGGTCAATACCCTGCAACACACTGTAGGTATCAAAGATGCCGCCTGAGGACGCACAGGCGCCAACGGCAATTACCCAGCGGGGCTCTGACATCTGGAGATAAACCTGTTTCACAATGGGTCCCATTTTCTTGGCGATGGTTCCCATTACCAGCAGCAGATCACACTGGCGGGGCGTGTGTGCAAACCTTTCGGAGCCGAAGCGGCCGATATCGTAGTGCGACGCACTGGTGGCCATGAATTCAATGCCGCAACAGGAAGTGGCAAATGGCATTGGCCAGAGGGAGTTCTTCCGGCCCCAGCCTACCACCTGGTCCAGGGTGGTTGCAAAAAACCCTTCCCCGCCATAACCTTCAGGCATTTCGTCGGTGATAATGATCTTACCACCTTCATTCTTTACATTATATTGAACAGGACGTGCCATAATAAATTACTTTAATATTAATCTTCCCACTGCAATGCACCCTTCTTGAGGATATAATAAAACCCGGAGATAAAGAAGCCGACAAACATCAGAACGGCCCAAAAACCATTCCAGCCCAGTTCCCTGAAATTCACGGCATAGGGGTAGAAAAAGATAACTTCCACATCAAAGAGTACGAAAAGAACGGCCACCAGGAAATATTTGATGGCTACAGGCTGGCGGGCGTTTCCCACTGCATGGATGCCACTTTCAAATGTTTCCAGTTTTTCAGCAGTCTTCCGGTTCGGGCCCAGGAAGGGTGAAATACCCAGGGTAAGGCCAACGAATCCGGCCGCACAGATAATTTGTAATGCGATGGGTAGGTAGTCAACAGCGGTACTTGCAGCTACCGCATTTTGTAACAAGAAAAGATTCATGCCTTAATTGTTGTGGTGGCAAAAATAAGATAGCCTGCCAAATAAAACGCGCAACATTGAAAATAAGTTCGTTAGAGGCGTTTTATCGGATGCCGCGTTAAAAAAAGAGTCCCCGCCTGGGGCGGGGACTCTTTCCTATACTATTAATTCATCATTTATCGGTATACTAATTACCACTCGACTCGGCCGGCTTTTTCGGCGTGGCACCGGAGGAACTGGTTTTTTTGGCAGGCGCTTTACTGAGCACTTCCTTGATCTTCACTGCGGTTTCATTAGTGGGGTCCACTTCCAGAACCTTGTCAATATACTCAAGGGCTTTATCCTTATCCTTCTTGATATCATTATAATACTGAACCAGGTAGAAATAAGAAGAAACAGCCTGTCCTTTATATTTCACTGCATCCAGTGTACGGGCCATCTCACCAAGTTTTTCATAATGTGGTACCGCAAGACCCGCGGTCATGCTGGTATCCATGGCCTGGTTGGCACGCGCCCTCCAGAGATAACCGAAGATCTCATTGGGATACTTTTCGGCATAAACCGCAAAAATGGAATCGGCGGTCGGATAGTTGGCAGCCTGGTAATTGGCAAATCCCCAGTTATACAGGTCTACATTATTCGGAGTCTTTTTGGTTGCATACAACTGGCCGAGATACTTAGCCTCACCCAGTCGGTTACCGCTTTTCTTTGCCAGGGCCGCGGCATTGGTCATCAGTTCCAGCTTTGATTCCATGGCAGTATCACTGGCTATGGCTTTATCATAGCTTGCCATTGCTTCGGCTTCGTTACCGGGGAACCTGCTCAGCAGGATGGCACGGAACTCATAATCCTTGGGGACAAATTTGTCTTCCTTCTGCCTGGCAAAATACTCATCCAGGAATTTTTTTGCACTTACAGAATCCTTTTTCTCATCATAGCTATACGCCACCAGTTTGTAATAACGCGGGTCGGCTTTGTCGCCCAGTGAACTGATGAATCCATTGGCAGTGCTGATGGCTTCATCATAACGGCGGGAAGCAAAGAGAATGGCGGTTTTTTCATAATCGTTCTCAGGGGAAGGATCAGAAACAGCCAGGTATTTGTCATAATAATCCTTAGCCTTGTTGATATCGCGGTTAAAATAGTAAAAATAAAGTTCATAGATCGCAGGGGCATAGTTGGGATCAATTCTTACCGCATCTTCAAATGCAGGCAGGAAAATCTCCGTGTTCTGCTGGGTAAGGTAGATTTTTGCGATGCGATTTTTGGCAGCGGCATAACCGGGGTTCAGTTCCAGTGCACGCTGGTAAGACTGTACGGCATTTCCGCCATCCACTTTTTTACGGTAGGCGTCACCGATAGTGATCCATGTTTCCGGACTGTTGAACTTCTTTTGCTGGGTTACAGGAGTAAGTTTTTCGATCACATAATCGGCATCACCGTCCTTGGCATCCACCATAGATTTGCCAATAGCATTGAAAATTTCAACGTCTTTGCCTTTGGTCAGGCTGATGGCGGTTTCGAAACGTTGACGGGCTTCATCCTTTTTGCCATCGAGCAATTCAATATGTCCTGTTCCGACAAGTAACAGTGGGGCATTGCCATTGGTTGCCAATGCTTTCTGGTAAAGTGAACGGGCACCCTCCACATCTTTCTGTTCAATCAGGGTTTGTCCCAGCCAGTAAATGGCATTAATGTCATTGGGATTGGCGGCCAAAACCTTTTCTAATGTTTCTTTGGCACTGTTAAATCGTTCGTAGTAATAAAACTTTTTTCCCTGGTCAACGCTCTGCGCGTTCAGGGCATTACCACCTAATACTGCCGCCAAAACCAGGCTGTAGAGGTATTTCTTCATTCGGTTGCTGTTTTTAGTCGAGTTGTAAAAATATTAAAATATGGATTCGTTTACTCACTGATTCCTGCGTTTCTTACCTCAAACTGCATTCTTGCAGGCCACAGGTATGCGCGCCGGAAAATCAGTTGACCTCTTTCATAGATGAGAAAATTCGCGAAACCGCTACCCAGTCCTTCATAATTTTCCTTTAAAATATAATGCAATCCCCGTACCAAAGGGTACCTGCGGGTCGCAATATTACCCTGGTAAGGCTTCACATAGGTTTCCTCCGGGCAGATTCCACAGCGGATGGAAGCGATCGTTACGTTTTTATTAAAACTTAAAAAATCGGGGTCATTGGGGTTCCCGATCCAGCTCACTCCTACAAAACCGACCGCATCCTTATTATTGGCGACATATTCAATTACACCCGCACTGGAGGTGGCTGCGGTAACATCCTTGCCCAGGGGCTGCCCTTTCAGGAGTGAATCCAGCGCATACCGGACCGTACTGGTTGCCGTGAGGCCATCCATCACCGGGCGCAATTTATACCCACTGGTTCCCTTCAGCATGGACCTCACATCAGTGATATCAAAAACGGAATCTTTGGATTGTGTATTCACTACCAGTGCCACCGCATCAAAAGCAATTTTTGCCTGCACAGGAATGAACCGGAGGGTATCCTTCAGCCGCTGCTCTTCCACCGGCATCAGCTGGCGGGTAACTATTACCATCCTGATGCTGTCCACCAGCAGATCTTTCAGGCATTCAGCCTCTGGCTTGTAATGCGCAATGATCCTTGCTTTCGGGAATGATGCTTCAAAAACCTTGATCTGCGAATCAATTACCGGCCTGAAAGACTCGTCCACACTGATATGAATGGTGCCACTGCTGAGTGTATCGTTGCGATACACCACTTCCTGGTTATTGCAATGGCTGAACATCAACAGGCTGAAGGCAGCAATGGTTAGCAGTTTCAAACGCTTATACATAAACGCTGTCGTTAATCTTATTCGGAATAATAATTCTTTTGATACCCCCGGTAGATCCTCCAGCCTCCGTACACTATACAGAGACCTGCGAAAAAGTATTTGAATATGGGTTCCATCTCAAAATCAAAACCCAGTTTTTCAGAGAAAAGAAAGAAAAACCCGAATAGCAGGATCAATGCCCCCATGCCGTAATCCAGTATGGAACGCATCATACTATATTGCTTTCTTCTGTTATCCTGTTGTTCTTGGGCCATTGTTGTTTTGTTTGGTCCGGGTTGGGCAAGTTAGGAAAAAATCTACTGTTCCGGTGTTACAAATATCACGGGGATTGTAAACCATACCGATACCGGCCTCCCCTTTTGCTGACCGGGCTCCCACCGGGGCATTTTCTTAATGACCCTTAACACTTCCCGGTCATAGGGATCCCCGGCAGGCTGGGACAGCTGAACCTGGTCGATTTCACCCTCATCGTTCACCACAAAACGCACTACAACCCTGATCCTTTCACCGGAATCCTGCTCATCCTGTGGCCTGAGCTGGCGGGACAGCCATCGCTGCAGGGCGCCTGCACCTCCGGGAAAGGATGGCATAACGGAAGCAGTTTCAAGAATTTCGGGTTCCTTTTCTGCCGGGGGTGGAATGGGGGCGGCGGGGCCGGTGCTGCTGCCTGCGGCCGGTGACGGGCCTGTAATACCGTCATCTTTGGTTCCTGTCAGGCTTACCGGGCCGATTGCTGCACTGTCAATCCGCGTTTGTTCAGGTATGGGCTCGGAAAGCTTGTCGGGAACCACTATTATGGTCGTGTGTTTTTCCTGTGCCACCCTGGGAGGCTCAGCCGGGGTAGGCGGTGGCGGCGGGGTTGGCTCAGCAGGAGGTGGTATCGGCTCCAGGGTATCCGGAATGGTAAAAATCGATACAATGCCCCCGTTCAGGTTGGGGCCGGGACCACTGTTCCGGGAGATAAGGATGGATAATATCACCAGCAAAATCATTCCCCCAAGCCCGTAATACAGGTGTCTTGGGTAATTCCTCCGGAGCGCATAAGCCCCGTATTGCTTGTTCCGGTTTTCGAAAAGTATGTCCAGTGCGTCACTACGCAAAATAGTAGAAGGCTTCATAAAATTGAAGTTTTGTTACTAAATGGGATGATTAAACGCAGCTGTGTTCCTTTTACTGAGATGCCGGGGCCGGAACAAATCCATAAAACAAACTATCCTATTTTTGCGGCCATGAAGATTTTGATGGTTTGCCTGGGCAATATCTGCAGAAGCCCGCTGGCGGAAGGGATACTGCAGCAGAAAATAGCGGAAGCGGGACTTAACTGGACAGTGGACAGTGCCGGCACAAACGGGTACCACGTGGGAGAAGCACCCCACCATTTATCGCAGAAAGTAGCACGGATCAATGGAATTGACATCAGCAGACAACGCGCCCGCAGGTTTGTGGCGGCGGACTTCGACCGGTTTGACCGGATTTTTGCCATGGCAGGTGATGTGATGGATGAAATGCGGCGGATAGGCGGGAACCGGTTTGATACGGGAAAGGCAGACCTGCTGATGAATACAGTTCAGCCGGGAACCGATCTGGATGTACCCGATCCCTGGTACGGACCAGAACCAGGCTACCACGAAGTGTACGATATGATCTCCAAAGCCTGCGATGCTTTTTTAGAAAGAGAACTGGAGAAATAGACTAATAGAAACTTAGAACGCCCAACTACAAAAAACAAACTCATATATGGCCAAACCCTCCCTCCCATCCGGTACACGCGATTTCAGTCCCGATACTGTGCGCAAGCGTACCTATATTTTCGACACCATCAGGAAGGTATTTGAACTCTACGGATTCCAGCCACTGGAAACTCCGGCCATGGAAAACCTCGATACCCTGATGGGTAAATACGGCGAAGAAGGCGATAAACTGATATTCAAGATCCTCAACAATGGCTTGAACGATCCGAAAAATATTGACAAGGCAAAAGCCGCCTTTGAAAATGTGCTGCAGGGGAAAAATGATAAAAACCTGACGGAAAGGGCACTGCGCTATGACCTCACCATTCCTTTTGCAAGATATGTTGCCATGAACCACGGGCAACTAACGCTACCGTTCAAACGCTACCAGGTGCAGCCCGTATGGCGGGCAGACAGGCCACAGAAAGGCCGTTACCGCGAATTCTATCAGTGCGATGCCGACGTGGTGGGCAGCAACTCCCTGCTGAACGAAGTTGAGCTCACCTCAATTTATGCGGAAGTATTCCAGCGTTTAGGCATTCCCGTTGAGATAAGGCTGAACAACCGGAAAATTCTGGCGGCGCTTGCTGAACACTGCGGCGGTCCTGATAAAATGACGGACATTACCACTGCCATTGACAAGCTCGACAAAATCGGGCTGGATAAGGTAAAGGAGGAGCTGGCCGGCCGCGGTTTGTCATCCCCCCAGATCAGCAGTATTGAGCAATACCTGGCGGTCAGCGGCACCAACTCCGAGAAGCTGCACCAGATTGAAACCCTGCTTGGCCACCTGGCCCCTGCCCGGGAGGGTTTGAAGGAATTAAGATATGTGCTGAACCTCGTTGACTCGGGTTCAGGACTCACCCCCCAGACATCAAACCTTGTCTGTGATTTTACCCTGGCCCGGGGTCTGAACTATTACACGGGAATAATTTTTGAAATCAAAGCAACCGGCGTGCAGATGGGCAGCATTGGTGGCGGTGGCAGGTACGATGACCTCACCGGATTGTTTGGGGTGCCGAATGTACCTGGAGTGGGCATCAGTTTTGGGGTGGACCGCATCTATGATGTAATGGAAGAACTTCAGCTCTTCCCTGCTGCCGTTCATACGGGAACACAGGTAATTTTTTTCAACCTCGGGGAAGAGGAAAGCAGGGCAGGTTACCTGCTGATGCAGGAACTCCGGGGCAGGGGGCTGCGTTGCGAGATGTACCATGAGCAGGCAAAATTTGACAAGCAGTTCAAGTACGCCGATAAAAAGAATATTCCCGTTGCTGTGATCCTGGGCAGCCAGGAGCTGGAAGATGGCACCTGTGTGATCAGGCACCTCCGGGAAGGCACTCAGAATACCGTGGCTCAAAAGGACCTGGCCCATGCTTTAGGCGTCTGACGTGCGTCTGACGTACGTCAGACGCACGTCAGACGGGTGTAAAAAAACTCAGCAAGTTTCGGGTAGGAAACCGCAGGGACGGGGTTTAATTTCGAGGGCAGAAAAAAGGCACCATGACCGCACAGACAGACAATAATTTTGAACGGATTGCAGCAGCCATCGCGTTTATCAGGAACAACTTCAGGCAACAGCCTACGCTGGAAGATGTGGCGGCCGAGATCCATCTGAGCAGCTTTCACTTCCAGCGCATTTTCACGGAATGGGCAGGCGTGAGCCCCAAAAAATTCCTGCAATTCATAACGGTTGAACATGCGAGGAAATTATTGAAAGAAACCGGGGCCAGCCTGTTTGATGCAGCCACAGAAACCGGGTTATCGGGCACCAGCCGTCTGCATGACCTTTTCATCAGCATTGAAGGAATGACGCCGGGCGAATACAAGAACGGTGGCGCCAACCTCACGATTCATTACAGCTATGCCCCAACTCCTTTTGGCGACACCATTATAGCCTCTACTCCCAAAGGCATCTGTCACCTGGCTTTTGCGGATAATCACCAGGATGCATTGTTGAAGCTTCAAGCCTGTTTCCCCAATGCGGCTTTCCGCCTGGCTACCGACCAGAACCAGCAGCATGCCCTGCAGATTTTTTCGCAGGACTGGAGCAGGATGGAAAATATCAAACTTCACCTGAAAGGAACTGAATTTCAACTGAAGGTCTGGGAAACATTATTAAAAATCCCGACTGGCCGGTTGGCCACGTACAGCCAGATCGCGGGACAGATTCAAAAACCGAAAGCATCACGCGCTGCTGGTTCGGCAATCGGTGATAACCCGGTCGCCTACCTGATTCCCTGCCACCGCGTCATCCAGTCTGGCGGAGAATTCGGTCAGTACCATTGGGGCAGCACCCGGAAAACAGCCATCATCGGCTGGGAAGCCGCACGGGTGCCGGAATTGCAGGACTGATAACAGGCTCAACAAACAATTTCATTACTCCATCTGTACCTGTTTTTCCGATATGCCCCGCCATCTGGTACCTTCCTGGTAACTGTTTCGGCCGGGCCCATAAAAAATCTTGAATATGGAACTATTTCCCCCTGATCCTGCTATCAACCTCCTGCCCTATGATGGTACTGTTCAATATTTTGGCAGGGTTCTGAACCCATCAGAAGCCAGTTTTTACCTGCAAAAACTGCTCGATTCCATCACCTGGAAAAACGATGAGGCGGTCATTTTCGGAAGACATATTATTACAAAAAGAAAAGTCGCCTGGTATGGCGATGATGCTTATGCGTATACCTACTCCAATACTACTAAACAAGCGTTGGGCTGGACGGAAGAACTTCAATTCCTAAAGCAATTGGTGGAGAATACCTGTTGCTGCCGGTTCAATTCCTGCCTCCTGAACTTATACCACGATGGTGAGGAAGGGATGGCCTGGCACAGTGATGATGAAAAGTCCCTGGGTGAAAACACGGTGATCGCCTCCTTAAGCCTGGGCGCGGAAAGGAAATTTGCCTTCCGCCACAAACAGACAAAAGAAACGACCGGTTTGATACTTGAGAACGGCAGCCTGCTGGTTATGAAGGATGCCACACAAACAAACTGGCTCCACAGCCTGCCCAAATCAAAAAAAGTGCGGGCTCCCAGGGTGAACCTGACATTCCGGACCATTGTGTCAGGTGTCTGACATGTGGTGTCTGACATGTATAATTTTTGAATACGGCAATCGCAGATGTCAGACACCACATGTCAGACACTTAGGAGACACCAGGTTATTTACGGGTCAGCAGTTGCTCATCCCTGATGGCTATCCGCCAGGTCCAGGTGGTGGAGCCGTTTACCTTTTCGCCATCCAGCACATATCCCATGGCTTCAATATGGATACCGTTGACCTGCCTGGTTGAATCATGGCGCCTGAAAGCCGCTGTACCATTGAAATTGACAATGGTAAAACTGTCTACCCCTTCATATTTCATGGGCGAAGTACCTGCTTCAGAATACATGGAAAGGGCAGTCAGGCTGTCGCCGGTCACCTGCACAAGGGGAACCACACTGCCGGAGGGGAAATGATAGGTCCCAAGGTATTCGCGGTGGGTGCTGTCCTTTTGGGAATGTGCCGTCATTGCCATACCCAAAGCAAAAAGAAAACATAACAGGACTTGCTTCATACAATAATTTTTTCGAATATAAGTAAAGCAATCATACCCCGGAACCTAATCCCGCCAAAGGGAATAAATTTCTTGCCAAAGCAGAAAAAAGCCGGACTGAACCGGCTTTGAATTGATGGTGGATTTATTTCCTGATCCGCATGGACAGGATGGCTTTATCATACTGCTTTGCCTTTTCGGGATCGGCAAAATCATACCCGAGGATAAAACCGCCTTTTTTTGTCCTTCTCCAGCGGGTTCCATCGGGGTTGGTTCCTTCCCCCAGCGGACCAACCGAATTGGTTAGAAGATCCATTGCTTCCTGATTTTTATCAATGGCCAGCGCAGGCTTATCGGACTGTTCCCTGCAGGCGATGTAAAGCCTCGATCCGTCATGGTAACGAAAAGTCCGGACAGAATTGCCCTGTTCATCACGCGTATGCAATTCGGACCTGAAACCATCGGGAATTGCCATTACCAGCCGATATTTTGTGTTCCCTTCGTCAAAGTCGTACTCGAGCCTGTCGGCTACGCCTGCCAATCCGCAGGAACTGATCACAACCATCACTGCCAGTAGCATGACCGGCCATTTTCTTGTAGGTAACATAGTATAAGGTTTTGGTGAGTCAGAAAGGTAGACAGCTATTCCTGAAGGGTAAAGTGAAATAAGGACGAATGCAACCAACCCGATAATTTAAGCAGTCTTAGCCCTGGTCCGGCCAACCCGCACCTCAAACTTCAAACTATAGTTATCTTTGCGGCATGTTAAAACAGGCACATAAAAACATCCGGCATTTGTCGAAGGAAGAACTGGAGCAGTATTTTGAGCAGCTGGGAGAGAAAAAATTCCGCGCAAAGCAGGTGTACGAATGGCTCTGGACCAGGCAGGCAAGGCGTTTTGAGGATATGACCAACCTCAGTAAGGAACTGCGGACCAAGCTGGCAGAGAATTTTTCTTTGCCCGCACTGACGGCTGACCTTACCCAGAACAGTGCGGATGGCACGATAAAAAGCAGGTTCCGCACCGTTGACGGACACCTCGTGGAAGGGGTACTTATTCCCACCGATGACCGGAAAACCGCCTGTGTGTCCTCACAGATAGGTTGTTCCCTGAGCTGTAAATTCTGCGCTACTGGATATATGGACCGGAAACGCAACCTGGAATTTGATGAGATCTTCGATGAAGTGGCCCTCATCAATGAACAGTGTGAAAAGAGCTACGGAAAGAAACTGACCAATATCGTTTTCATGGGCATGGGCGAACCCTTGCTCAATTACAAGAATGTACTCAAGGCCATTGAAATGATCAGTTCACCGGAAGGCCTGGGCATGAGTCCCAGGAGGATCACCGTATCCACTGCCGGTGTGGCCAAAATGATCAGGCAACTGGGGGATGACAAAGTGAGGTTCAAGCTGGCCCTGTCTTTGCATGCGGCCAATGACGCCAAACGTCATGAGATCATGCCGATCAATGACACCAATAATATCAAATCGCTGATCGATGCTCTCAATTATTTCTACCAGCAGACTGGCAATGAGATCACGTTTGAATACATACTTTTCAAAGACTTTAACGATTCCTTAAAAGATGCAGAAGAACTGGTGAAAATCTATCGCCAGGTGCCGGCTGACCTGGTCAACATTATCGAATACAATCCCATTGACCTCGCATCATTTGAAAAACCGGACGAGGAAAAAACCATGCAGTTCATGCATTACCTCGAAAAACACAGGGTGAACGTACGTTTGCGCCGGAGCCGCGGAAAGGATATTGATGCGGCATGCGGACAACTGGCGAACAAGTGAGGATGGCAATATTGGATTAGCGCGTGCGGGTTTGTGGCAGCTGCAGCCTGGCAGGGGCAGTTTTATTTCGGCAGTTAAGATCTGGCAGATTAAACTTTGCGTTTGTGGTACGGTCTATATATTAAACGCAAAGCAATGAAAAGAATACTGACGGTTTTGGTATTGGGAATGAGCTTGCAGATGGCTATGGCCCAGGACAGTACCACCATAAAAAAGACAGACAGGTTTACAAAGGGACAAAGGATGCATCAGGGAGGCCCCATGAAAAAACATTTTCGCGATGGCGGCAGGCAATCGGGGTGGATGAATGACCTGAACCTGACAGAAGCCCAGCAACTCAAAATGAAGGAACTCCGGAACAAACACAAGGCGGAAATGATGGCCGTACTTACACCGGAGCAAACACAGCAATTACAGAAAAAGAAGGCCGAACGCATGCAAATGCGGGCTGAACGCGCCAAGGCCGGAATGGACCGGATGAAAAAGAACCTCAATTTGACCGATGAGCAGGTTGCCCGTATGGAGCAGCTGAACAAGGAATTCAGGCAGCAATCCGATGTGATCCGCGCCAATGAAAAACTGGCCGGAGCCCAGCAACAACAGAAACTGCAGGCCCTTCGCCAGGCTCACCGTGAAAACATGAAGGCCATATTGACACCTGAACAAAAGGAGATGATGAAACAAAGGGCTGAAAAACGCCGCCCTGGTAACTCCCGGTGATCAATCGTTAAATAATACCCTATAAACTATCAAAAGACAGCTATCCCGGCTGTCTTTTGTATTTTTGCCGCCATCCCTGTTGAAAAACAGTAAAATACATACGCATGAAAAAGACCCATGGGTTCGAGAAATTCGCGAACAAGAAGAAGGCCGGTACCGTAAAAGAGCAGTACAAAAAAGAAAGAAGAGTTGAAAAAAAAGAGCGCGAAGAAGGAATCAACCAGCGTTTTGAAGAGAAAAGAAAAACCCGTTCTGAACAATCGGAAACCCCTAAGGGT
Organism: Flavihumibacter stibioxidans; assembly: GCF_014332695.1. GTDB lineage: Bacteria > Bacteroidota > Bacteroidia > Chitinophagales > Chitinophagaceae > Flavihumibacter > Flavihumibacter stibioxidans. The sequence goes on from NZ_MBUA01000001.1 coordinate 1,373,065, forward strand.
CATATCAAACGCTCCGATCTTGAAGCCAGGCCTGCAGGTGGTAAAAAGGGATTTCCCGCAGCTTCCGGCCGGCCGGTCAGACCTGGTATCAAAAAGACAGGCGCTGCAACAGGGCGGACCGATACGCGGCCTGCAGCCAAATCCGCTGGCGCTAAATCCCCTGACGCCGCACACAAACAACCATCCCCGGCGCATGCCCAACAACCAGCCAGCCAGCTTTCCGGCAACCACACCGGTTCAGTTATGCCATTGAATAAATTCATCGCCCATTGCGGTATCTGTGCCAGGCGTGATGCCGCCATGCTGGTAAAAGAAGGTGGCATTACGGTGAATGGGCAGACCATCACAGAACCCGGATTCAAGGTGACTGAAAAAGACGAAGTAAAACTGAAGGGCAAACGCATCTCCATTTCTAAAAACCTCGTCTATATCCTGCTCAACAAACCCAAGGATTATCTCACTACAACGGATGACCCCCAGGGGCGGAAAACAGTACTGGACCTGATCAAAGCGGCCACTAACGAGCGGGTATACCCGATCGGGCGACTCGACCGCAACACAAGCGGTGTGTTGCTGCTGACCAATGATGGCGAACTGGCGCAAACACTTTCCCACCCAAAAAACCAGGTGAAGAAAGTTTATGAGGTAAAACTGGATCGCCCCCTTACCAAAACAGATTTTGAGACCATCATAAACGGTATTACCCTGGAAGATGGTTTTGTTGCACCCGATGCGCTGGGATATGCCGACCCGAAAGACAAAAGCGTTATCGGTATCGAGATCCACAGTGGCAGAAACCGCATCGTACGCCGCATCTTCGAACACCTGAAATATGATGTTCGCGGCCTTGACCGCGTGATGTATGCCGGCCTAACCAAAAAGAACGTAAACAGGGGCAAATGGCGTTTCCTGGCTGAAAAGGAAGTTCGTATCCTGAAGCATTTCTCCAAAGATGGCAAAAAGGAAAAAAAACAGCAGTAAACTCCGCCTGATTAACGTTTAGCATTAACCGAAGAATGAAACATCCATTGGAAATATTACTGGAAACTGATGACCTGGTGGCGATCAACAAACCAGCTGGCCTGCTCTCCATACCCGACCGCGAGCAATCAGAGCCCTCATTAAAGGATCATCTTCTGAATCGTTTTGGTTCGATATATACTGTACACAGGCTTGATAAGGAAACAAGCGGTGTAATTGTTTTCGCCAAGAATGAGTCCAGTCACAGGTACCTGTCACAACAATTTGAATCCAGGACTACGGAAAAATTTTACAATGGCCTGGTCCTTGGGAAAGTGTATGATGAAGAAGGTGTGATTGATGAACCGATTGGTGAACATCCGGCCAAAAAGGGATTGATGACGGTTGTCAGGAAGGGTAAGCCCTCCGTTACAGCATTCAGGTGCCTGCAGTCCTTTTCTATGTATAGCTGGATGGAATTCAAGATCCTGACCGGCCGCACGCACCAGATCAGGGTACACATGAAACATTATGGTCATCCCATCGTATGCGATCCGCTTTATGGGGACGGCAAGCCGGTTTTATTATCATCCATCAAGAAGAAATTCAAGCTTGGTAAAGATGTACTGGAGGAAAAGCCCTTGCTGAACAGGCTGGCACTGCATGCGCGGGAATTGCGTTTTTCTGATATCCAGGGAAAACAAATAATCCTGGAAGCCCCGTTGCCAAAGGATTTGCGGGCCACATTGCAACAACTCGAAAAACAAGGCGTCTGACGCACGTCTGACGTACGTCAGACGTGCGTCAGACGCCTGAGGGATTTTTTATTTTTTTACCAGTTCCATTTTCTCGGGGTTCCAGAGCATTGCTTTGTCTTCGCGGTAGCTGTCGTTACAGAGCAGCGCAGGCGCAGCGGCACGGTAGCCGAAAACGGCATCCTCCACCACTTTCCCACCCTTCCCCTTACGGATGGCATCGAAGAAATTGACAAAATGATCATAGGGACCGCCCTTGTAGCCCTTTTCTGCACGGAAGGTAAACTCCTGGGGAGGCAGTATCCTTTTGCGTCCGGAAACAGGTGTGCCGGCTTTTTTCATTTGTTCAATGAAGAATGGATCATCGGAAGCTACTTCCTTGTTGCGCTTCACGGTTACGTCATCCCAGGTGATGTCCATGGAACCTTCACTGCCCACGAGTTTCAGGAAAGTGGTACCACTGGTTCCATCCACGAAATTGCAACGGAGCGACAGGTTGAAGGCAGGATGGGCCTTGCTTTCACCGTAATCGAATGTCCCCAGCAATACATCAGGAACCTCACGGCCATCCTTCCAGTAACGCAGTCCACCCGAAGAGTAAACCTTATTGGGTCCAAAAGAGTCGGTGATAAAGTGCAGGCTTGAGAAAAGATGTACAAACAGGTCGCCCGACATTCCGGTACCATAATCGGTGTAATTTCTCCAGCGGAAGAAACGGGTTTTGTCGAAGGGACGTTTGGTTGTATTGCTGATAAATGTTTCCCAATCAACGGTGGAAGGGGAAGCATCCTCAGGAATGGGATATTGCCATGCGCCTGTTGGAGAATGCCTGGCCCAGAAACCTTCGGCATAGTTCAACTGGCCGATGGCGCCATCTTTAAGTAATTCCTTTGCCTTTTCATTTCCGAGGGATGATACGCCCTGGCTGCCCACCTGGAAAATCTTTCCTGATTCCTGCTGGGCCTTGATCACAGCTGGTCCTTCGCCAATGCTGTGCACCATCGGCTTTTCGCAATAAACATGTTTACCGGCGCGCAGTGAATCGATGGATATCTGCTGGTGCCAGTGATCCGGAGTGGCAATGATCACCGCATCAATATCTTTCCTGTTCAGGATTTCCTTATAGCTGCGGGTGGTGAAAATATCTGTACCCCATCTCTGTTTGGCTTCCTTCAACCGGCCATCGTAGAGGTCGCAAACCGCAACCAGTTTCACTCCCGGAACCTGGAGGGCAGTGATGGTGTCCTGAACCCCCATACCCCCGGCTCCAATCAGGGCGATATTAATCTGGTCGTTGGCCTCAAAGCCTGCCCTGCTTTTGAGTATTTGAAAGGGGGTATCCCGGTTGCCGGCAGCCAGTACCTGGCCACCTGTGGCTACTGCGGCAGTAGCGGCTGCAATATTCCTGATAAAACTTCTTCTGGAAGCACCTGAATTTTTACTCATGGTGTTGATTTGAGATGTTGACGGTGTTGATTTTGGTATTGTGTGTTATTTCTTTTCCTGGATGCGGATGTTTTTCCAGCGCACTTTGATGCCGCCCCCATCATGGATCTGCAGGGCGATAAAGCCGTTACCGGCGCCGATCTTCTCATCCTTCAACTCAACGATCTGGTGACCGTTCAGCCAGGTAGTCACTACATCGTTTACCACCAGGATGCGCATTTTATTCCAGCCATCCATATCGAGCCACTGTTCGTCCTCGGGTTGTGGTTTGATGAGCCAGCCGCGTCCGTAAGACTCATAAATTCCTCCGGAATGTTTACCCTTGGGGGCCACTTCCACCTGCCAGCCGCTGATCTTGGTGCCTTCGATTCCGGAACGGATGAAGATGCCGCTGTTTCCGTTTGCTTCCAGTTTGAATTCAACGTTCAGCTCAAAATTTTTGTAGGGCTTTTTCGTGGAAAGATAACCGTACTGTTTGTCCGGCCCGCTTTCACAAACAAGTTCGCCGTTCTCCACATACCATTTTTCGGTACCATGAACGGTCCACCCTTTCAGGTTTTTGCCATTAAAAAGTGATTTGGTTTTCTGCGCCTGTAAGCCGGCGGTCGTTACGAGTGCAAGCAATGCGATATATAGGTATTTCATTCGCTCAATTTAATGAATGAATCATACAATTTGAATAACAAAATAGGTAAAACGGGATAGCGGGCAATATCAATCGATTGCGTACATGTTTTATTTAGATGGCGCAGGCATCCGGACAATGTCATTAAACGCAATCAGCTAAACAGGTGGCAGAAAAAACTTTCCGGTTTAGGGTTTCCGGGGATGATTATTGATTGGTTTTACTGTTGAGGGGTGCGCCTACCGCGATATCACAACGATGACCTGGTTCTCCGTGTTTCGGGTTCAATCCGGTGGTTGAAGAAGTTGTATTGGGTTGGAAATTTGTATTGGCAACCACAGTATCAGATATCAAAGCAAGTGGCGCAGGAGAGGTGGTCAGATTGGATGAACTGCCCGGATTGGCAGTTGCCGGGGTGAGAGCAGGTTTAACCGGCGGGTTAGAGCCAACAGGTTTTGAATTGAGCGGTGCACCCACGGCAATATCACACCGATGCCCGGGTTCCCCGTGTTTTGGATTCAATCCCGCTGAAGTTTTGATACCGGCACTATTATTCTGGTTTAATGTAATGGAATTGTTCGCTGGTATGGCAACAGGGTTAGCAGTTGTGGTTGTGTTGGTGCTTGAAGCTGCGCTATTGAGAGGTGCACCTACCGCGATATCGCAGCGATGGCCGGGTTCTCCATGTTTTGGGTTAAGGCCCTGTGAAACTGCTGAAACCGGAACGGGAGTTGTTGGCTGCTGCATCACAGGCAGTGATTGACCTGCCGGGTTCAATGGTTTATTCACCAGTGAGGCCAGGTTTGGAGCACTAACTGCCGGAAGATTATTCATACCGGTTGAAGACAGGGATGAACCTGATTGAAGGGAGGGGCCTGATTGAAGGGATGAACCTGATTGAAGGGGAGCTACCCCCGCATTGGCAAGTGGCGCCCCGACAGCAATATCACAACGATGCCCCGGCATGCCATGTGCAGGGTTTAATTGTCCGCCCGATACGGGTGCCGTTCCCCTTAGTCCCGGGAAATACTGGCCGCTTGCAGACAGATCCGTGCGGGGTAAACTCTGGTCACAGGATGCCAGCAGCATGACAGACGCCAGGACCGGGAGAAGGTTACACTTTTTCATATCGGGAAATTTCTATGTATATATACGAATATTCTCCATCTAAAGTATGTAGACACCCCCTTATTCCGGTTTGAATACTTTGCCTTCCTTCATAACGAAGCTTACACGGCCCATTGCTTTCACGTCCTTAACAGGATCACCTTCTACGGCGATGATATCTGCCAGCTTACCTTTTTCAATGGAACCCAGCTGCTCACTGGCACCCAGTAATTCTGCTGCGCCAACAGTGGCGGACTGGATAGCTTCGATTACGGGCATGCCTGCTTCATGCATATACACAAATTCCATCCAGTTCTTACCGTGCGCAAAAACGCCTGCATCCGTACCGAAAGCAATTTTCACTCCGGCTTTAAATGCTTTGGCAAATGTTGCCTGGATCTGCGGGCCGGTAGCCAGGGCCTTGGGGGTTACGATATCTGTATAATAACCCGGAATCTTTGCACTGTCGGCCGTAGATTTTCCTGCAGTAATGGTAGGAACCAACCAGGTGCCGTATTGTTTCATCAGGGAGATGCCTTCATCATCGAGGAAGGTACCATGTTCAATGGAATTTACCCCGCCGCGGACGGCCCTCTTGATGCCTTCCGCTCCATGCGCATGGGCCGCAACCTTGAAACCATAGTCCTTAGCAGCGCCAACAATCGCTTTTACCTCTTCTTCCGTAAACTGGGCATTGGAACCATCCTTTGCCTGACTGAGCACGCCGCCGGTAGCGGTAATTTTGATACAGTCGGAACCCTCTTTATACCGCTGCCGAACCGCCTGGTAGGCATCAGCGCTTCCATTGATCACTCCTTCCCGCGGACCGGGATCCCCCATAAGGTCTTTCCTGAATCCGTTTGTGGGATCCGCATGACCACCTGTTGTAGCGATCGATTTACCGGATGTAAATATTCTTGGTCCGGCTACCTGGCCTTTTGCGATGGCATTGCGTAAGGCAATATTAACACCGCTTCCACCCAGGTCGCGAACCGTGGTAAAACCAGTCAGTAAGGTGCGCTTTGCATAATTGAGTGATTCAAACGCTATGTCGGCAGGATTCTGGATAAACCTGTCTGCAGCGCCGCCCTTTTTTGTTTCTCCTTCCAGGTGTACGTGCATATCAATGAGCCCGGGCATCACCGTTCGGTTTTTAAGGTCAATGAGTTTATCTGTTGGCGTCGGTTGTACATAACCGTTACGAACATCTGAAATTGTTTTTCCATCCACAATGATGGTCATGGATGTCAGGATTTTGCCGGCTTTCACGTCTACCAGCTGCCCGCAATGTAAAAAGGTTTTTTGGGCATGACCAAGCAGGGAACTGCCTGCCAGGAGGGCTACGATACAGAGTTTTTTCATACAGCCTGGGGTGTTTTGAAGGTTGTAACTTACAAAAAAATCCCGGTGACAGGCTCACCGGGATTTTTTATTTAAACTGACTGTTTGTTCATTTGTGTGCTTTACACGGTATCTGGCTGGGGTGTAAATCGCAGGTAAGGTTTCACCACATTTACACCTTTGGGGAATTTTTTAATGGCCTCTTCGGTATTAACAGAAAGTGCCACGATTACATCATCCCCTGACTTCCAGTCGGCCGGAGTAGCAACGCTGTAGTTGGCCGTCAGCTGGAGGGAATCAATCACCCGCAATACTTCATAGAAATTACGGCCGGTTGATGCCGGGTAGGTAATCATAAGTTTGATCTTTTTATCAGGTCCGATAACAAACAATGAACGGACTGTGAAAGTCTCCGAAGCTTTTGGGTGGATCATGTCATACAGATTGGCAACTTCCCTGTTTTCATCCGCAATGATCGGGAAATCCACTGTGCAGTGCTGGGTTTGGTTGATATCATTACGCCAGTCCAGGTGCTTATCGAGCGGATCAACACTCAGGGCAAGAACTTTGACATTACGTTTTTCAAACTCCTGTTTCAGCAGGGCGGTTTTTCCCAGTTCGGTTGTACAAACGGGCGTATAGTCTGCCGGGTGAGAAAATAAAACGCCCCAACTGTTGCCGAGGTATTCATGGAAATCGATTTCCCCTTCAGTGGTAATCGTTTTGAAATTTGGCGCTATATCGCCAAGATGTAAACTCATAAGCTGAAATTTTAAGGATGGGGGCTAAGATAATTAATTTCCTATTATTCCGATAGGAATTACATATTATTTAGCCCGCCTGCTTTATTGATTGCGGTCCTGCCAAACTGATTCTTTACCGAATCGATCGCTTTGTATAATTCAGCTTTCCGGTTGACATCCTGGAACAGGTTGGATTGCCTGGCTTCCGCGGTCAGTTCACTTAGTTTCACCCCCAGCAGTCTTACAGCCTTTCCTTTCCGGTAAAGCTGTTGAAAAATCATTTTTGCCTGGGGCAGCAGTTCATCATCATAAAATGTGTAGGGAATGGAGGTTTGCCGGGAAGTGGTTTCGAAGTCGGGATAGCGGATTTTTACTGCTATGCAGCCCGACATTTTGTTATCCTGCCGCAGTTCGAAGGCCAGTTTTTCTGTCATCCGGACCAGTTCACGCAACAGGAATTCGGGGTCAGAAATATCCTGGTCATAGGTTGTTTCCGTGGAAACCGATTTGGCTTCCTGGTAAGGTGTAACACCGCCTGTATGGATACCATGTGCCTTTTTCCAGAGTTCTGTTCCATATTTTCCAAGATACCGGGCCAGCAAATCCGGATTGGCCAGCCTGAGTTCCCGGATGGTTTCAATACCCAATTGAAGGAGGTCGCGGTAGGTCTGTTCTCCCACTCCTGGTATTTTGTTCACCTTCATCGGGTCGAGGAATTCGGTTTCTGTACCCGGTTCCACAAAAAGCCAGCCATTGGGTTTGGCTTCATCTGTCGCAATTTTAGCGATCATTTTGTTTGCTCCCATACCGAAGGAGATCGGGAGTCTGGTGGTATCGATGATCTTTTGCCTTAGTTCCTGTGTCCAGGCAAGGGGTTTGAAGAATCGGTCCATGCCTGTAAGGTCTATATAAAATTCATCGATGGAAGCCTTTTCGAAAACCGGGGCAGTTCCGGCAATGAGTTCGGTGACAATGCGTGAATATTTGCTGTATTCGCTTCTTGTGCCGCTGACGATCTTGAGGTGCGGGCACATTTTTTGGGCCGTGCGCATAGGCATGGCCGAGTGGATACCATATTTCCGGGCCTCATAACTACAGGCGGCCACTACCGAGCGGTCTCCCTGTCCGCCTATAACCAGGGGGATTCCTTTTAATGAAGGGTCATTCAGACACTCTACTGATACAAAAAATGCATCCAGGTCAAAATGCGCGATCAATCTCTGCGGCTCCGGCATTTCCAAAAATACTCATTTCACCCGTCGGGTGGCACCCGACGGGTGCGAAATATTACTATTGAAAATCAAATAATTAAGAAGTAATTGTCTAGTTCAGCCAGTTTTCACCCGTCGGGTGCCACCCGACGGGTGAAAAACTTATTTTTAAGGGATGGAATGGTTAAAAGCGGGGCTTGGGCCTCTGGAAAAGCTGATCAGTTTTTTACAAACGAAATCAGCCACTAATGATGTGCAGAAAAAACAGGTATTGCGCGAACTTCAGCATAACCTGAACGTCTTCAAAAACGGGTACCTGAACAGTTTCCCGGAAGATACCCTGATTGGCCACCTGACAAATGATGCCTACAAATCGGCCATCACTGCCAATTTCAAATTCAATAAACTCAAAGCAGGAAAAATTGAACCCTACCATATCCTGGATGAAAGGAACCGTCGCTACCAGGGGTGGAGCCTCGAAGAATTGTTTGACAAGATCGATGAAAAGATCGAAGAGTTGCGGACATTGCAAAGGATGAATGGCGGAACGGTAAAAAACCTGCGAAACAATACAGCCCTTATGCTGAGTAATTTATATTTCAGGCTGAAACTGGCAGCTGATTTTATACAATCAGAAATCAAATGATTCAGGCAATAGATCCATTAGAGGCCATGCGCCGGCAGTTAACAGCTGTATATCCCTTAGACAATGAAGCATGGGAGGCGTTCAGTAAAATATGGCTACCTGTAACCCATAAACGAAAATCAGTAATTACAGCAGCAGGTGAAGTGGAGAAATATTTATACTGGGTTACAGAAGGTGTCCAGCGCGGATTTCACCTACATGACACAAAAGAAGCCACTATCGTGTTCACCTATCCCAACTCCTTTTCGGGCATCATTGATTCCTTCCTTTTACAGCAACCATCAAAATATTACCTGGAGGCATTAACCAGCAGCAGTTTCCTCAGGGCCTCCTGGCAGCAGGTGGAACATTGCAGGCGCAGCCATCCGGCCATTGCAGAACTGGTCTACCGTTCATTGTGTATTACCACCAGTGGTATCCTGGAAAGGCAGATCGAACTGATGGTTTACAGCGCAGAGGAAAAATTCCGGACCCTGCTAAAAAGAAGTCCTCACATCCTGCAGATCGTACCCCATAAATACCTGGCATCCTACCTGGGCATTGATGCCACTACGTTCAGCAAGTTGCTGGGGAGTGTAAGGATAGAGTGAGGGCTGAGAAGAGCAGGGTAGAAGGAAATCTTGGTGTGGACCAAGAATTGTTTATTGGCGGCAGAATAGTTTTGTCAGTAAATAATAAGAAATGAAACCAATCAACAGTTCGGAGTTACTCAGCAAACTCAGGGCAAAAAGCCTTTTCCTGCTGGACCAAATCGAAAACATCGGAAATCACACCCCGATGGAATTACTTGAAATGAATGATGGCATGGGGAGGTGGAACACCCTCCAGGTGCTGGAACACCTCAATACCTATTACCGTTATTACCTACCCAGGATCGAAACTTTACTTGAAAAATCAGCCACCGGCCCGAATCAGTATTTCAAGCCGGGGTTTCTGGGGAATTATTTCACCCGTACAATGCAACCAAGGAACGGCCGGGTGGCAAACAAAATGAAGGCGATGAAAAACCATTCACCGTCTCCCGAACTGGATGGCAGGCTGGTTATCAGCGAGTTTCTTCAATGGCAGCGCAAACTTGGTTTACTGATTGAGCGGTCAGAAAATGTAAACCTTAACAAGATCAGGGTACCCATTTCGATAGCACCATTTATCAAATTGAAACTTGGGGACGTATTTGCCTTTATCGTTGCGCACAATAACAGGCATTGGGTGCAAATCGAAAATTTACTGGAGCGGTATCCGGTAACGTTAACGCTATGAGGTTGGACCCTCACGCATAAATCTCCAGTAATCCCTCCGGCAAATCAAGCACAACCTGCTTTTTTTGCTGGTCCATGCTCACCAGTGAACCCTGGTGTACGGGTATCAGGGCTTCCTTCCCATTCAGGTCTATGCGGCACAATACCTGGTGGGGTTGCTCAATCACTTCCAGTATTTCACCTAAATCTTTACCGTCTGTGATAATATGGAATCCAAGCAGGGAGATGGATGCAGTTTTTGCGGCATAAAGCTGGAAATCTTGTTCGGCCAGCCAAACCTCTTTTGATACCAGTTTTTGCGCCTGTTCGCGGGTGGCGACGCCTTCTAACTGAAGGTAAACTTCCGTCTCTGTTTTCATGCGGGATGAGTGCACAAAATATGGCAGGAACTCACCCTTATGTGCCTCGATGAAAATCGTTTCCAATCCTTTGAGAGATGTTTTCTTTCCCAGAGCATGCTTTAATATAAGTTCACCATTCACACCATGTGCGGCGGCAATCTTTCCAATGCTGTTGTAGTTCATCTCGACAAAATTACAAAAGGTGTCTGACATGTGGTGTCTGACATGTAGTGTCTGACATCTTAGATTACCGGATTCAGAAACCATAGATGTCAGACACCACATGTCAGACACCTAAATACCTGCACCTATATCCCTAAAAAAAATCCCGGCACTGATGTACCGGGATCTTTATTCCGAGTTAATCGAATCAATCAATTACTCAGCACCACCTTCCTGACGGGGCTGCGGCCTGCGGGGCGCTGTCGGATAACGACGCTGCTGGCGCTGCTGACGGTTCTCATCGCTTCGCTTCTTGATCTGAGCTTCGTGTTCTTTGTGCCATACTTCAAACTTCTGCATAGCAGTAACTTCATCGAACAAGCCCAGTTTCACGCCGCGCAGCAGGTGTTTCAGGTACAATACGCCCTTGAAAGACAGGATACGACGAACAGTGTCAGTAGGCTCTGCACCTTTGTGCAGCCAATCCAGCGCGCGCTGGCGGTCTAACTGAATACTGGCCGGAACTGTCAGGGGGTTGTAAGTACCGATCTTCTGGATGAATTTACCATCCCTCGGTGCACGGGCGTCCGCCACTACGATAAAGTAGAATGGCCTTTTCTTGGAGCCGTGACGCTGCAATCTCATTTTAACTGGCATCGTAAATAAAAATTTAAATGCGTGAACAAATAGGGTTAACGTTGATAAGGAGTGCAAAAGTAGCAATCCTATTTATTTCCACAAACTTAATAATTATTAAGTTATTGCAAAGCTTTAGCGGCGGCCAAATCCACCTCCCAGTCCGGGCATTTTCCCCCCCATCGGCATCTTATTCATCATTTTCATCATATCCTTCATCTGCTCGAACTGCTTCATGAACGCGTTCACATCAGCAATATCCTTTCCACACCCCTTCGCAATCCGCTTCCGGCGGCTCTGGTCAATGGTATCCGGATTTGCACGCTCAAACGGCGTCATAGAATTGATCATCGCTTCAATGCCCTTGAAAGCATCATCGCTGATGTCAATGTCCTTGATCGCCTTGCCCACACCGGGGATCATTCCCAGCAAATCCTTTATATTACCCATTTTCTTAATCTGATCCAGCTGCTGTTTGAAATCCTCGAAATCGAACTGGTTTTTCCGGATCTTTTTCTCGAGTTTCTTCGCCTGAACCTCATCAAACTGGGCCTGGGCACGTTCCACCAACGTAGTGATATCTCCCATACCCAGAATCCGTTGTGCCATCCGCTCGGGATAAAACACATCCAGGGTATCAAGTTTTTCACCGGAACTCACAAACTTGATCGGCTTGTTCACAGTGTATTTGATCGAAAGTGCCGCGCCACCGCGGGTATCACCATCCAGCTTGGTCAGTACCACACCGGTAAAATCAAGCCGCTCGTTGAAAGCCCTGGCCGTATTGACTGCATCCTGTCCGGTCATGGAATCCACCACGAACAGGATCTCCTGCGGGTTCACGGCATTCTTCACATTGGTAACTTCCGTCATCATCGCCTCATCAATGGCGAGACGGCCGGCCGTATCGATGATTACCACATTTTTATTCAGGCTGCGCGCCTGTGCAACTGCATTTTTTGCGATCTCTACTGCATTCTTATTCTCAGGCTCGCTGTATACATCCACGCCGATCTGTCCACCCAGCACCTTTAGCTGGTCAATGGCCGCCGGGCGGTAAATATCTGCTGCCACCAGCATGGGTGAATATTTTTTACCCTTCAGGTAATTGGCCAGTTTGCCGCTGAAGGTGGTCTTACCTGAACCCTGTAATCCCGCAATCAGAATGACCGCCGGATTCCCCTTGGCATTGAGTTCCGATTCGGTACCCCCCATCAGTTCCACCAGTTCATCCTTCACGATCTTTACCATCAACTGGCCGGGACTCACCGCTGTGAGCACCTTTTCCCCCATGGCCTTCTCCCTGATCTTATCGGTAAATTCCTTTGCGATCTTGTAGTTCACGTCCGCATCCACCAGCGCTCGGCGGATATCCTTCACCGTGGCGGCAACGTTCAGTTCCGTAATCCGGCCTTCCCCTTTTATCTGCTTAAAGGCCGATTCAAGCCTTTCACTTAATGATTCAAACATACCATTGCGATTTTTACCCAAAAAATAAGGTGAACAAACATGTTCACCTTAAAATGGATTGCAAATATACTCGATGTGATTGATTACACACCCAGGTAAGTACGCAACTGTTGCGATCTTGAATTGGTTTTCAGTTTGGTGATGGCTTTATCTTTGATCTGGCGAACCCTTTCCCGGGTCAGATTAAATTTTTCTCCAATATCCTCCAGGCTCATAGGGTGATCTACCCCCAGGCCAAAGAAATAACAGATCACTTCTTTCTGCCTTTCCGTCAGCACCTGCATGGATCGGCTGATTTCCTGCTTCAGGCTCTCATCATGTTCAATTCCCTTATCGGTTCTCTCTGCGTTGGGGTTTTCCAGCACATCCATCATGGTATTCTCCTCTCCTTCCGACAAAGGTGTATCCATACTAATATGGCGGGAAGACACCCCCATGGAGGCAAAGACCTCTTCGGTCTCGAGATCCAGCAATTCGGCCACTTCTTCCGGGGAAGGTTCGCGTTCAAACTCCTGTTCCAACTGGGTAAAAGCCTTTTGTATTTTATTCGTTAATCCCACTTTATTCAGGGGTAACCTTACGATTCTGCTCTGCTCGGCCAATGCCTGCAGTATGCTCTGCCGGATCCACCAAACCGCATAGGAAATGAACTTGAAGCCGCGGGTCTCATCGAAACGCTGGGCCGCTTTGATCAGTCCGAGGTTTCCCTCATTGATCAGGTCGGGCAGCGATAATCCCTGGTTTTGATACTGCTTGGAAACCGAAACCACGAAACGGAGGTTGGCGCGGGTCAGCCGATCGAGTGCCCGCTGATCGCCCTGTTTGATCAGGCGGGCGAGGCGAACCTCCTCCTCGGGGCCGATCAGTTCTACCTTGCCGATTTCCTGCAGGTATTTTTCCAGGCTCTGGGACTCCCGGTTGGTGATGGATTTGGTGATCTTGAGTTGACGCATACTCATAGGTGTGGCTTTAGAGGTTTATTTTTTTCTAAGAATTCAAGGTTCAGTCCATGCAAAACGAACAAATGAGAATTTTCTTGCATTAAAATCCCGGGCTGTTTCGTCAATGGCCGGCCAGCAATTTAACATACCGGTATACTTTTTCCAAATAAACCAGACGTAATACATTGCTTTTCAGTGTTTTCACGGTATTTCTGTTCAGATTTCACCCTCTTTCCCTTTAACAAAAAATACTTGGACTATTATTTTGCAGCGTCATTATATTTTCTATTATTGCATTGATTGTATTCCTTAAGACAGACATGAATTGGAGATGAGTAAGAAACAAATGTATACACTGGAGTATCCCGTAAGGTGTTCGCCATCGATTTTATATGAATTCCTGAGCACCCCGGCAGGATTGCAGGAGTGGTTTGCCGATAAAGTGGACGAAAGAGACCAGGTTTTCAGTTTTTCCTGGAATGGTTCAATAGATAAAGCGGAGGTTTTGGAAAGTGAGGAGAACAGCTTTATTCGTTTTCACTGGTTGCATGCACCGAAAGACGAATTTTTTGAATTCAGGATTGAAAAATCAGAGGTTACCAACCAAACCATACTGGTCATCAATGATTTTGCCGACAAAAAAGAGATCAAGGACCAGAGCCAGCTCTGGGGTTACCAGGTGAAAGACCTGTTCCATCGTCTCGGCAACTAACGCATAAGCAGGTCCATCCAGCTCCTGTAACACCGTTGCAGGAAAGCCGGCGCTTCGATCCACTGGCTGACAGGTAGTGAAAGCGCAAGCTTCAGGAAATCCTTTTGCTGCAACATTTCATCAAGTTCTTGGGTACTGAGCTCTTTTAAAAGAGTGTAATTATCAGTACCGAAGTGATGTTCCCACGGTGATGGATGAACGCAGATATAGGCATCATCGGGCCACAAACCTTTCCGATCTACCACCATTTCTTTAAATATTCCGCTAACCTGCAGGGACACTGAAAAATGATGTCCCCACCAGAAAAAATGACGGATGGCCAAAGTTGCGGGCGGATCGAATACCCGCGGATAATCGAGCATCATCCAGGGAAAATGACGATACTGTTCTCCCCGGGAAATTTTTGGCGGATGTGCAAACACCTCAGGCGGAAGCCGGCTTTTATGGCTTTGTGCATAGGCAGTTGCGTAACCAGCAGCCTCACCAAATAACTCCATAACGCCTTCCATTATCCTGTTCTTCGTTAAAATCAGTCCGGGATCGGAAGCCATTTCTATTTCCTTTGGGGAAAGCTGTATTTTTACGCCACTCATTGATCAAAGTTATTCAGAAATCATTCCGCTTCACTGTGATAAAAAAACTTGACAAGCTCATTTTAAAGGCGTTTATCGGGCCCTTCATAGCCACTTTTTTTATCACCCTCTTTGTGCTGGTGCTTCAATTTTTTTGGCTGTACATTGATGATTTTGTCGGCAAGGGACTCGACCTGGGTACTATCGGGCAGGCCATTGTATATGTGGGTGCAACGGTGGTTCCGCTTGCCCTTCCCCTGGCCGTGCTGCTTTCTTCCATCATGACCTTTGGTAACCTGGGTGAAACTTTTGAACTGGTGGCCATTAAATCGGCCGGCATCCCCCTGCTTCGTTTCATGCGTCCTATCCTGGTCGTAGCCATCCTCCTGAGCGGTGTGGCATTCCTCTTCAATAATTATATTTTACCCGTTTCCAACCTTAAACTGGGCCGGTTGAAATACGATATCATCAACAAAAAGCCGGCATTTGACCTGCGTGAAGGCTCTTTTTATACCAACATCCCGGGTTATGCCATCAAGGTTGGCAAAAAGGAAGATGATGATTCCACCCTACGCGAGATCATCATCTTTGAAAAAGATTATAACCTGCAGGACAATATCATTATTGCCAATAAAGGCGTGATGAAGGTCTCCGATGACAAGCGCTTCCTGGAATTCAAGCTCATAGATGGCTGGCGTTATACTGAAAGAGGTTCCCGAATGAATATGAACACTGAGTTCATCAGGCTTGGCTTCAAGGAATTCAAAAAAGTATTTGACCTCAGTTCCCTGCAGCTGGGTAAAACGGAAGACAGCCTGTTCAAGGACAATTACCAGATGCTCAGCGTGCGGCAGCTCACTGTTACCATCGACTCACTGGAACGTATACACGATAATTTCAGAAAAAAACTGACCACAGAGCTGGGGCCCTATGTGGCATTTACCAGGCAAATAGACAGCCTGGATATAGCCGTGGGAAAAACAGCCCGGCCTGATTCCATGAATGATATTATCCCCGACAGTGTTTTCTCACAAACCAATGAAAGGGTTTTATCACAGTTGTCCATCATTAAAAGTACCCTGGAAATCAATAAATCTGAATTTGAAGCACGCTCAAAAAGCCTGCGTTTTCACAAGATTGCCTGGCATGAAAAATTCACCATGTCGGTTGCCTGTCTTGTATTGTTTTTCATAGGGGCACCGCTTGGTTCCATCATCCGCAAGGGGGGACTGGGAACGCCGCTTGTTTTCGCGGTGATCTTTTTTGTGGTCTTTTTTCTGCTGAACAACTTTGGTAAAAAGTTTGTGAAGGAAGATGTAATGCCCGCCGGATGGGGAATGTGGCTGGCTACTTACATCCTGGTTCCTATTGGGGTTTTCCTGATATACAAAGCCATGCACGACTCTCAATTATTCAATAAAGAATTTTATTACAGGGCCTTTCGCCGTATCCGCCCAATGCTGGAACGGCTGAGAAAAAATCGCGGTGAGGCACAACCGCAATAATTTTATTAAAACCTCTTGTATGAAAATGAAACAACAATCAAGGCGTAGTTTCCTGGCAAACGGCACCAAGGCATCCATTGCTTTAGGAATTGGCAGCACTATGATAGGCAGCAGTATCCTTACCTCCTGCCGCAGCACCAAACCCGGCAGCAGCCCGTTCCATACAGGATTTGACCAGAAGCCGCTCCCCTACGATTACAAGGCGCTGGAGCCGTATATCGATGCCACAACCATGGAGATCCATTATACCAAACACGCTGCCGCCTATGCGAAAAACCTCAATGAAGCAGCAGTGGCTGAAGGTGTGGATCGCAGTAAACCCCTGGAAGATATATTCGGACGCATTTCCAAATTTTCCGCGAAGCTCCGCAACAATGCCGGCGGCCATTACAACCATGAGTTATTCTGGCAGAGCATGCGCGCTTCCCGCACGGATAACAAACCCGAAGGTGCCCTTCTGACAGCTATTGAAACAAAATTCAATTCATTCGGGAATTTTAAAAATGTGTTTGCCGATGCTGCCAAGAACCGGTTTGGCAGCGGCTGGGCATGGCTGGTACTCATGAGTGATAAGCAGCTTGTGGTTACTTCCACCCCCAACCAGGACAATCCCCTGATGGATGTTGCCGGTACAAAAGGTACTCCCATCCTTGGCATTGATGTATGGGAGCATGCCTATTACCTGAAATACCAGAACAAGCGCGCCGATTATGTGGACAATTGGTGGAACCTGGTAAACTGGGATTATATCAGCCAGCGCTATGATACAGCCATGAAATAATGCAACAGCAAAAGGAAAACTTTGGGGTACAGAAATGGGTGGTAATTGTTGCGGTCTTATTGTTTGCTGTAAAGATTCTCGCATATTATATTACCCATTCCGTGGCCATCCTGACCGATGCGCTGGAAAGTACGGTGAACGTAGTTTCCGGATTCATAGGGCTATACAGCCTGTATGTTGCCTCCAAGCCCCGCGATACGGACCATCCCTATGGACATGGCAAAGCAGAATTTATTTCAGCTGCGGTTGAGGGTACACTTATCATCATCGCCGGACTTTTCATCATATATGAAAGCATCAATAGTTTCATCCATCCCCACGAATTAAAACAGCTTGACAATGGTATGATACTGGTTGCTATTGCGGGTGCGCTAAATTATTTAATGGGATATATCGCCATTCGCAGGGGTACCAAAAACAAATCACTGGCCCTGGTGGCCAGCGGCCGGCACTTGCAGTCAGACACCTACTCCACCATCGGCATACTGGTAGGGGTTGCACTGATCTATTTCACCGGCATCAGTATAATCGACAGTATAGTGGCCATGGTTTTCAGCTTCATCATCATGTTCACCGGTTATAAAATACTAAGGGCATCACTGGCAGGTATCATGGATGAAACCGATCTGGAACTACTGCAACAAATGGTCCTGAAACTTAACCAGGACCGTCCTGCCAACTGGATCGACCTCCACAATCTTCGGGTGATCAAATACGGTAGTGTGCTGCATGTGGACTGCCACCTCACCGTTCCCTGGTACCTGAATGTTCACGAGGCCCATAGGGAAGTGGATGCCCTGCATCTGCGGATCAGGCAGGAATTCGGCGACAGCATCGAATTATTTGTTCACACCGATGGCTGCCTCGACTTTTCCTGCGCCATCTGTGCCAAAATGGATTGCGTTGCCAGAAAGCACCCTTTTGAAAAGCGAATCGAATGGACGGTAGAAAATATCATGACCAATATAAAACACCAGTTGCCTGAGGGTACCGGTGCATTAAATAAAACCGCCTAATTTCGTGGCGCTAAATACATGAACATGAATGCATGGAAAGAATACCAGGAACAGCATAAGGAAAGGTTCCTGAACGAATTGCTCGACCTGCTGAGAATACCAAGCGTAAGTGCGCGCAGTGAACACAAGGGAGATATGATAAAATGCGCGGAAGCAGTACGCGACAGCCTGCTGGCCGCAGGCGCCACCGGGGCAACCATCTATGAAACACCCGGGCATCCCATCGTGTATGGTGAGCTGATCACAGACCCTTCGAAGCCGACTGTACTGGTATATGGTCATTACGATGTACAGCCGCCCGATCCGCTGGAACTCTGGCACAGCGGGCCTTTTGACCCGGTAATCAAAGACGGAAAGATCTTCGCCCGGGGCGCCTGTGACGACAAGGGACAGTTTTACATGCACGTAAAAGCAATGGAAACCATGGTGCAGTCAGGTGAATTGCCCACCAATATGAAATTCCTGATCGAAGGCGAAGAAGAAGTAGGCTCCCCTAACCTGGCCAATTTCGTGAAAGCAAATAAAGCCCTGCTGGATGCCGATGTCATATTGATCAGTGACACTGCCATGATCAGTATGGATACCCCATCCATTGATATCGGTGTGAGAGGGCTGTCTTATATCGAAGTGGAAGTAACCGGTCCGAACCGCGACCTGCACAGTGGTGTGTATGGCGGGGCCGTTGCCAATCCCATTACTATCCTGGCACAAATGATCGCATCCCTGCACGACGAAAACAACCATATCACTATTCCCGGATTTTACGATGATGTGGCAGAAGTTACGCCCGAAGAAAGGCAGCTGATGGCGGAAGCTCCTTATGATGAGTCGGAATACATGGCAGACCTTGGCGTGAAATCTCTCTGGGGTGAGAAAGGTTATACCACCAATGAGCGCACCGGTATTCGTCCCACACTTGAACTCAACGGAATCTGGGGCGGATATACCGGCGAAGGCGCCAAGACCGTGCTGCCATCAAAAGCCTTCGCGAAAATCTCCTGCAGGCTGGTGCCCGACCAGCAGAGTGATAAGATTACCAAACTGCTGATAGATCACCTGCATAAGATTGCCCCTGATTACATTTCACTGAAAGCGGAACTGCACCATGGCGGCGAGCCTTATATGACCCCGATCGATTCTGATGGCTACAAAGCTGCGGCGCGCGCCATTGAAGAGACCTTCGGTAAAAAACCGATCCCCGTCAGGGGCGGAGGCAGTATACCAATCAGCGCGCTGTTTGAAAAGGAACTGGGACTCAAGATCGTGTTTATGGGCTTCGGTCTGGATAGCGACAACCTGCATTCACCCAACGAAAAATACGACCTGGTGAACTACTACAAGGGAATTGAGACCATCCCATATTTCCACAAGTTTTTCGCCGAAGGAATTTAATGCGTCTGACGCGCGTCTGACGTACGTCAGACGCGCGTCAGACGCCTATCTTTGCAGCATGTCCACAGAAAAACTCCGCATCGATAAATACCTATGGTCCATCAGGCTGTTCAAAACCCGCAGCCTGGCTGCTGAAGCTATTGACAAAGGAAGGGTGAAATTGAATGGAACTGCTGTAAAAGCATCCAGAAATGTGGTCGTTGGAGATGAATACGAGGTAAAAACCGAAGCCCGCAAATGGCTGATCAAAGTAACCGGACTGCTGGCAACCAGGGTTCAATATAGTGAAGCCATCAAATATTACGAAGATCACACCCCGCAGGAAGAACTGGATCGCATCCAGTTTCAGGCAGCCAGCTTCCACACCGGCAAACGCCTGAGCAAAGTAGGGCGTCCAACCAAAAAAGACCGTCGCGATCTCGACGATTTCACAGATACCCCCTGACCCAGCCGCCTTCCGCCCATCTTATCTATTGAGAGCGTGCCGCCTCTCCGTCCGCTCATACCCGGCGGATTTGCCACACCCGGCGGGTGACAAACTATATTTACCACTGATAAAAGTCATTCAGCCACCCCCCACAAGTCATTTATTTCACTTCCCCCACACGATAGATTTGTATTGAAAATATTTTTCAAGGATCCTTTAAAACGATTGTTTATGGCCGCAGCAGTTACGAAAAGGACTCACCGCATCCGGCAACCACTTTTCGGAGTGGAAGCAATACAGGGATTGCGTAAACGTCAGACAAAATGGGTTCCCGCAGCCAATGTGACAGGAACCCAGGGGGCATACACCATAAAACTGGCTGTTCCCGGTCTTGGGCGTGAGTGCTTCCGGATCCATGTAAAGGGGAAGGATCTGGCGGTCAGCGGCAAAAAAGAAGAACAAAATAATTTAACAGACAGGGCTTCCTGCGAGTATAATTTTTCAGAGTGGCAGCGCAGTTTTTTATTACCCGAAGATGCAGATACCGCAATGGCACAGGCATTTTATAAAGACGGCGAACTGATCATCATCATACCCAGAAGCTCATTAACGATTGAAGAAGGAGAAAGCGATGTATTCATATATTAATGCAACCAGTATGACAATCAATATAACAGAAAACCGTTACCTGCGGGAAGTGCAAAAGGATTTTAACGACCTTTTCCCTTTCCTGAAAATTGAATTCTTTAAAAGAATGCATGGGGTGGAAAAACCATCTCCCGCACAGAGAATGTTCTCTCACAACCTTACCGTGGGCGATGCCCGCACCATAAAAACGGAAGGAGAGCTGCCAATTGACCCTAGCCTGACGGTGTCTGAACTGGAACAGAGCCTGTGGAACCGGTTTGGACTTTCCGTACAGGTCTTCAGAAAATCGGGTAATCTCTGGCTGGAAACAACCATGACGGATAAATGGACCCTTGGCCAGCAAAATGACCATGGCAGGGAAATTTCCAGTCCGGTTGAAAAAGCTCCCCAGCCCGCTGATGATTACGAGCTAAAGCGGGACGAAGACTAGGATTATCAATACAAAAGGTTGCTGAGTTTGGCAAGATCTGTTATCCGGATCTTGCCTTCTTTTATTTCAATGAGTTTCTCTGATTTAAAATCGCTCAGGGTCCGGATCAGCGATTCGGTAGCCGTACCCACAAACTGGGCAATGTCTTCCCTGGAAATATCAATCGGCTTCGGATCCTCTCCCCCATTAAACTTATGCTGGATGTCCACCAGCGCCTTTGCCACCCTTTTGCGAAGGGAATCATAGGCCAGGTGCAGCAAACGGTCTTCCTTTTCCTTTACATTATGTGTAATCAGCTTGATGAATTTCCCCGCAATACCCATGTCATTATACACAGCCTGGAGGAACTCTTCCTTGGGAATCATGGCCAGTTCGGCATCTTCCAGCACTTCTGCAGTATCCTCATAGGTGCTGTTTTCTAACAGTGCCACATAACCGATATAATCCCCCGGGCTATATAAATTCGTAATATATTCCTTGCCGTCCTCATGCAGACGATAGGCTTTTACCTTGCCGGTTTTGAGGTAGAATAAAAACTTAGGCCGCTTTCCTTCTGTATAAACCTGCTGGCGCTTGGATAAAAAGTCTGACTCATACTGCTCGGGATCCATGCTGATCAGTCCGGATTGCTGCAGGTCCTGCATCAGGTCGCTGATACCCTTGTCATCGCCACCATATTTATGCTGGAGAATATCCTGTTTTTTCAACCTGATTTCGATGGCATTCAGCAGTTCGATATCGTCAAATGGCTTGGTGATGAAGTCATCTGCCCCCATTTCCATGCCCTTGCGAAAATCGCTTCTTTCTACTTTGGCCGTCAGGAAAATAAAAGGAATATGTTCCGTATCCGGATTTTTACGCAGCAGGTGCAACACTCCGTACCCATCGAGTTCGGGCATCATGATATCGCAGACCACCAGGTCGGGCTTCTCCTGAAGCGCCAGTTCCACCCCCTTTTTGCCATTTTCAGCCGTAAAAGCATGGTAACCGCCAAGGGTCAGGATCTCCGCGATATTGTCGCGGATCTCGTTATGGTCATCAATAATAAGAATGCGTTTCATCCAGGATTTGTTTATTTGGGACCCTCAAATAAACGAAAATGCCGGCATTGAGAAAAATCAGTTCCCAACTTGAGGTTCATCACTCCCGGCAAACCCGCTTAAACAGTAGTTTAGCATCAAATTAAAATTGGTGTCTGTAGAGGTTAAAAAACAAACCACCTGTTACCATTGCGGAGAAGACTGCCAGGAGGGAAAAATCGTACTCGAAGAAAAAAACTTTTGCTGTGAAGGCTGCAAAATGGTGTACCAGCTGCTCAATGAGCATGGGCTTTGCGATTATTATGACCTGAACAACAACCCGGGACAGAGTCAGCGTATCGCAGTGCGTAAGGATAAATTTGCCTTCCTGGAAGACCCCGGAATTGCGCAGCAACTGATCAGTTTCCGTAATGAAGAGCAGACACATATCACATTTTACCTTCCCCATATCCACTGCAGTTCCTGCCTCTACCTGGTAGAAAACCTGCACAGGATTCATCCGGGTATTGTGAGAACAACGGTCAATTTCACCCGGAAGGAAACCGACGTAATCTTCAACCACAAAAAAATATCTCTCAGGGAAGTGGCCGAACTGCTTACCAGCATCGGTTATGAACCCTATATCTCGCTCAATAACCTGAAGGCTAAAAAGCCCCGCCTGCCCCGAACCATGATCTACCAGCTGGGGGTGGCCGGATTCTGTTTTGCCAATATCATGCTGATGAGTTTTCCGGAATACCTGGGCCTGGAAGAAGCCGAGAAAAACCTTCAGAATGCATTCCGCTACCTGAATCTAATCTTATCACTGCCGGTGCTGTTATTCAGCGCACAGCCGTTTTATGAATCGGCCTGGAAAAGCCTGAAACACCGGTTCCTGAATATTGATGCCCCCATAGTGCTGGCCATCTGGGTAACATTTTTCCGCAGTGTGTTTGAAGTGCTGACCAATACCGGATCCGGCTATTTCGATTCTTTCGCAGGCATTGTTTTCTTCATGCTGATCGGGCGGGTATTACAGGACAAAACCTACCAGCAGCTTTCATTTGAGCGCGATTACACTTCCTATTTCCCCATTGCCGTGACCGTTTTGAAGGAGGAAAAGGAAATACCTACCGCCCTTCCCGACATCAAGGCCGGGGATACCCTGATGATCCATCATGAAGAACTCGTTCCTGCTGATGGCATCCTCACCCGGGGCAAGGCCTTCATTGATTACAGTTTTGTAACGGGCGAATCGCTTCCGGTTTTGAAAGAGGTGGGTGAGATCATATACGCCGGTGGCAAGCAGACCGGTGGCAATATGGAACTGCTGGTAGTAAAGGAAGTTTCACAAAGCTACCTGACCCGCCTCTGGAACCAGCAGGAAAAAGAAGTTCCTGAAGAGAAGGGAGTTTCCTTTGTGCACCTGCTGAGCCGGTATTTCACCTATATAGTATTAACAGTGGCCATCCTTACCGCTGTTTACTGGTGGGTGAACGATATCACCAGGATCTGGCCGGCAGTAACGGCCATCCTGATCATCGCCTGTCCATGCGCCTTACTGTTATCCAACACCTTCACCAATGGAAATATCCTGCGGATCCTGGGCCGGAATAAACTTTATCTCCGAAATGCCCAGTCCATTGAAGAGATGGCAGCCATAGACCACATTGTTTTCGACAAGACCGGCACCCTCACCACCACCCACCGGCATGATGTTGTATATGAAGGCGAATCGCTTCACAAATCAGACCTTCAGGCCATTTCAGCCTTATCGTCCCAGAGCAGCCATCCTTTAAGCAAAGCCCTGGTCAGGCATCTTGGTCGCAACCAGCTGACCGTATCGGCCTTTGAGGAGCAAACAGGGAAAGGGATCAGCGGGCAGATAAACGGGGAATCTTTTGCATTGGGTTCTCTTCCTTTCATAACGGGCAAAGCGGCCGGAGCTGAAGGAACCCGGGTGTATGTTTCCCGGAATGGCAGCCTGCTCGGACATTTCAGTTTCCGCAATCACTACAGGAACGAGGTGAACGACCTGTTGAACGACCTGCAGTCAGAATATGGACTGGCAGTTATCTCGGGCGATAATGCGGCGGAACGCCAGACCCTGCAGCACCTGGCCGGCAAAAACACCACCCTGCTGTTCAACCAGCAGCCCCATGACAAACTGGAATATGTAAGAAAAATGCAGTCCGCGGGCAAAAAAGTGATGATGGTCGGTGACGGACTCAACGACGCCATTGCCATGCAGGAAAGTAATATGGGCATTGCCATAGCGGAGGATACCAATTCGTTTACCCCTGCCAGTGACGGCATACTGGAATCGGGGGCCCTGGCAAAGCTGCACCGGTTCATAAGGCTGGCAAAAGCCAACAAACAGATCGTGCTGGCCAGTTTTGTGATGAGCATTGCCTACAACATTGTTGGCCTGTATTTCGCGGTCCAGGGCACTTTATCACCCCTGATTGCAGCCGTGCTGATGCCATCCAGTTCGATCAGTATCATCCTGCTGACCTTCGGCAGCAGCAACCTGGCAGCCCGGTGGTTGAAACTTTAGTGATGAAAATCATTGAAAAATGTGAGTATGGTCATAATACAGTCATGGCCCCTGAAAATACATTTACAAAAATTTAGCACTTTATGGGTGTAATCGTTCTGTTACTGATTGCCAGCATTGCCGTAGCGGCGCTTTTCCTGGGTGGTTTCATCTGGAGTGTAAAAAACGGCCAGTACGATGATGAGTTCTCCCCGCCCGTCAGAATCCTTTTTGACGACAAACCTTCTAATGATAAATCCGACAAATAACCAGATAAACAAGCACCAATATGCAGATTGAAAAGTTCAGTTACGACAACAAAGTCGTTAAGTGGTTTGCCTTTGCTACCATTTTCTGGGGTATTATTGGCATGACGGCCGGACTTTGGGCCGCCATTGCGTTATATTACCCCCAGCTCAACCTTAATTATGCTCCGACCACTTTTGGCCGGATGCGACCGGTTCACACCAACGCCGTGATTTTCGCCTTTGTTGGTAATGGTATTTTCATGGGAGTTTATTATTCCCTCCAGCGCCTTTGTAAGGCCCGAATGTTCAGCGACCTGATGAGCAAGATCCATTTCTGGGGATGGCAGAGCATCATCGCTGCGGCAGCAATCACCCTCTGGGCGGGTTATACCAGCGGTAAGGAATATGCGGAACTTGAATGGCCGCTGGATATCGCCATCACCCTGGTTTGGGTGATCTTTGGTATCAACATGTTCGGCACCATCCTGAAGCGAAGGGAAAGCCATATTTATGTAGCCATCTGGTTTTATATAGCAACCTGGGTTACCGTAGCGATGCTGCATATTGTGAACAGCTTTGAATTACCCATCAGCATGTGGAAAAGCTACAGCTGGTACGCCGGTGTGCAGGATGCCCTAGTGCAGTGGTGGTATGGTCACAATGCGGTGGCCTTCTTCCTGACCACGCCCTATCTGGGACTCATGTATTACTTTCTTCCCAAGGCGGCCAACAGGCCGGTATATTCCTACCGCCTTTCCATCATCCACTTCTGGGCGCTGATATTTATTTATATCTGGGCAGGTCCTCACCACCTGCTGTACACCGCGCTTCCCGACTGGGCGCAGTCTCTCGGTGTGGTGTTCTCCGTCATGCTGATTGCTCCGTCATGGGGCGGTATGCTGAACGGATTGTTCACACTGCGCGGCGCCTGGGATAAGGTAAGGGAAGAGCCCGTGCTGAAATTCCTGGTGGTGGCTGTAACCTGTTATGGTATGTCCACCTTTGAAGGTCCCATGCTGAGTCTGAAGAGTGTAAACGCCATCGCCCACTTCAGTGACTGGATTATTGCACACGTACACGTTGGCGCCCTGGGCTGGAATGGTTTCCTCACTTTCGGCGTACTCTACTGGTTGATCCCAAGGATGTGGAACACACAGCTCTATTCCAAAAAACTGGCTGGCACCCACTTCTGGATCGGAACCATTGGTATTGTTTTATATGCCATTCCCCTGTACTGGGCCGGATTTACCCAGAGTATGATGTGGAAGCAATTCACCGAGGAAGGGCAACTGAAATTCCAGTTCCTGGAAACCGTTACGCATATCATTCCGATGTATGTTTCCCGTAGTATTGGTGGCACGCTTTACCTGACCGGTGCATTCATTATGTTGTACAACCTTGTTAAGACCATGAAGTCAGGATCTTTCGTGGCCAATGAAGAAGTGGAAGCTGCTCCGCTACCCACTGAGATCAAAACACATGGCAAGGAACACTGGCACCGCTGGATCGAGAAAAGGCCCATGCAGATGCTGTTATTCAGTTTTATTGCAGTTGCCATCGGGGGCATACTTGAATTCGTACCAACTTTCCTGGTGAAGAGCAACGTGCCTACCATCAGCAGTGTGAAACCCTATACCCCGCTTGAATTACACGGCCGTGATATTTATGTGCGGGAAGGTTGTTATACCTGTCACTCACAAATGATCCGTCCCTTCCGTGATGAGGTTGCCCGTTATGGGGAATACTCCAAAGCCGGCGAATTTGTGTATGATCACCCCTTCCAGTGGGGATCAAAAAGAACAGGTCCGGACCTGGCACGCGAAGGCGGCAAGTATCCCGACAGCTGGCATTATAACCACATGCTTGATCCGCAGAGTATGAGTCCGGGTTCAATCATGCCATCCTATGGCTGGCTCTTCGAAGACAAAATCGACACCACACTGACACCGAAAATGATCCGGGCCATGCAGACATTGGGCGTGCCTTACGAGGAGGGATATGCGGAGAAAGCCAACAAGGATCTGAACAACCAGGCCAATGGCATCCGGATAAACCTGAAAATGGAAAAAATAGAAGTTGGAAAGCACGACGAGATCGTTGCACTGATCGCTTATCTGCAGCGTTTGGGCAAGGATATCAAGAGTGCGCAGACAGCGGAGAAATAATGAAAAACATCAAACTCATTGTATGAAGTTTATAAACTATCTCGAATCAATTTCCGGCATCAGTATTTACGGACTGGGATCACTCCTGATTTTTTCCGTCTTTTTCCTGCTGGTAACTATCTGGGCATTTAAAGCCGATAAGAACCTCATTGATGAAATCAGCCGGATTCCTTTAGATAAGAACAACTAGACTAACCAATAAAACAACCTGTATGTTTTTCAGCAATAAATTGAAGGCCTTGTTTCCTGTTATGGGAAGAGTAGCCACGCTGCTGGTGGTGCTGCTGACCTCCTGCTTACCCGTGTGGGCAAAAGGCGCAGCGGGACCTCCCCCTGTCAGCAGCCTGGAAAATCCTTTAGCGCTCACCCTGATAATCATGATCGCTGTACTGGCAATAGTAGTGGTATTACTGGCATGGGTAGTGAATGGCGCCGCGGATGTATTTATTACCAAGTATAAAAAGGAAAGGGCAGGCGTCGGATCTGCAGCCATGTTGCTGGTATTACTCTCTCTCCTCGGATCTCCGGCAATGGCACAGGATGCAGCAGAAGCAGGCGCGGCGGTTTCCACTACCATCGGCGGACTCGACAAAACAACTTTTTATTTCCTTACGGGAGTCCTTTTCCTCGAAGTAATTGCTATCCTTTATTTGCTCTATAACCTGCAATTGCTGATCAGGGCTGAGAAAGCAAAATCAGCCGAAGCAATCGCCGCGGCAGCAAAAGCACCCAAAGAGAACTGGTGGACAAAGCTCAACAAATTCAGGCCTGTTGAACAGGAAGCCGATATCGACCTGGGACATGATTACGATGGTATCCGAGAGCTGGACAACAAATTGCCGCCATGGTGGCTCTATGGATTTTATCTCTGCATCCTATTTGCAGCTGTTTACCTGTGGAGATTCCATGTTTCACATACAGGGCCCTCTTCAAAAGAAGAATTCCAGATAGCCATGGCGAAAGCGGATAAAGAGAAGGAAGAGTTCCTGAAAAAATCTGCCAGCAATGTGGATGAAAATACGGTTGTAATGCTGGATGCTTCCGGCATTGCAGCGGGTCAGGCTACTTACATCACCAACTGTGCTGCCTGTCATGGCAAACTGGGTGAAGGAACCGTTGGCCCCAACCTTACCGATGATTACTGGTTACACGGCGGTAAAATCAATGATATTTTCAAAACCATCAAGTATGGTGTTCCGGAAAAAGGAATGCGTGCCTGGCAGGAAGACCTGAGCCCGGTTAAAATTGCGCAGGTGGCGAGTTTCATCAAATCAATTCATGGCACCAATCCACCGAACCCCAAGGAAAAACAAGGCGAACCCTATACTGAGGAAGCTGCTCCGGCAGCAAAACCCGCAGCGGATTCAGCTGCAACTGCGCCCGGCGATTCGGCCATGGTAACAAAAGCTGCTCAATAATTATCTGAAAAGAAAAACAGAATGGCAAAAGAGGACATAGAAACCATAGAAGAAAGTTTCCGCGACAGGATCGCGACAGTTGACGCAAAAGGCAAACGCAAATGGGTTTTCGCACAAAAACCCAGGGGCAGGTTTACCAATATGCGAAAATATGTGAGCTGGATTTTCTTCCTGATCTTCCTCACCCTGCCATTCATTTTTGTTAATGGAAGGCCGCTTTTCCTCTTTAATATCCCCGAGGCGAAGTTCATTATTTTCGGAAAGGTATTCTGGCCGCAGGATTTCTTCATTTTCGGGCTGGCAATGGTGTCCTTTGTGATTTTCATTGTGCTGTTCACGGCAGCATTCGGACGACTGTTCTGCGGCTGGGTCTGCCCGCAGACAGTTTTCATGGAGATGGTCTTCCGGAAAATTGAATACTTCATCGAAGGGGATGCAAATGAACAGCGATTGCTTGCCAAAGCTCCCTGGGATACAAATAAAATCCTTAAAAAGACAACAAAACACGTCGTATTTTATCTCCTTTCATTCATCATTGCGAATTATTTCCTTGCCTATATCATCGGGGTAAAGGATCTCTGGAAGATCATTACTGAGCCCGTAAGCGAACATTTTGTCGGCCTGCTTTCACTGATGGTTTTTTCCGGTGTTTTTTATGCCGTATATGCTTTCTTCAGGGAACAGGTCTGCACCGTTGTCTGTCCTTACGGCCGCCTCCAGGGCGTGCTGCTGGACCGCAACTCAATGATCGTTGCCTATGATTACAAACGCGGTGAACCCAGGGGAAAGGTCAAGGACAAGGAAAGCCAGCACCTCGGCGACTGTATCGACTGCCTGCAGTGCGTGAAAGTTTGTCCAACAGGGATAGATATACGAAACGGCACACAGCTAGAATGTGTAAACTGTACTGCGTGTATTGATGCCTGTGATAATATCATGGATAAAGTAGGACGGCCGCGCGGATTGATCCGGTATGCTTCCGAAAACGGAATTGAGAATCGCGAGCACCTGAAATACACCACCCGGATGAAATTGTACACAGCACTGCTGCTGGTACTGGTGGTAATCCTGTCCACCCTGCTGATCACGAGGAAAGATGTGGATGCCACCATTATGCGTACACCCGGCATGCTGTTTCAGGAAAGGGGCACAGACAGCGTATCCAACCTCTATAACATCAAGGTGGTTAATAAAACAATGAAAGACATACCTTTAACCGTGCGGCTGGAAAGGGGAGACGGCAAGGTCGAAATCATTGGTAACGGCCCCATTCATGTAAAACAGGAAGGACAGGGGTCCGGCTCTTTCTTTATCGTATTGCCAAGAAAATCCATCCTGGACCGCAAAACAACCCTGCAACTTGGCCTGTATGAAGGCGAACACAGAATTGACCGTGTGAAAACAAATTTCCTTGGACCTGTAGCAGAATAATCAAATGACAATGAATTTCGGACATAAACTGATATTGGTTTTCCTGGCATTCGGAGCCCTGATGGGCACCCTGGTGTACATGAGCCTGAACACTGAATTTGAACTTGTGTCAAAGGACTATTACAAGGATGAGCTGGCTTACCAGGAAGTGATTGATGCTTCCCGAAATGCCAATCAGCTGAACTCCAGACTCAGCGTGGCCCAGTCTGATGGACAGGTGGTTCTTCAACTGCCAGGTGAGATGACGGGACAGGCGGTTTCAGGTGAAGTATATTTTTATTGCGCTGCAGACTCCAGGAAGGACCGGAAGATTGCCCTGCAGACAGACAGCCAGGGAAAACAGGCTTTTGAAATAGGCAAAGCGGTTGTACCTGCAGGTTATAAAGTGAGGGTCAACTGGACTGCCGGGGAGAAAAAATACTATAATGAAGTTTACCTGAGGGTAGAGTAATGAGTTGGGATTTTTTCATAGCAGGATTAAGCCTTGGACTGATCAGCAGTTTCCATTGCGTAGGCATGTGCGGACCTATAGCATTCGCATTGCCTGTGCAGCACCTGGGTACAGTTCAGCGAAAGTTTGCCGTATTAAGCTACCATCTTGGAAGGATACTGACCTACTCTATCCTGGGAGCCATTTTTGGACTCATGGGCAGGCAGGTTTACCTGGCGGGATTCCAGCGCTGGTTCTCTATCGGGTTGGGCATACTGGTTTTATTGCTGCTGATACAGTACCTGAATGACCGTAGTAAAATACAGCCAACCATCTTTTCAAAACTTCAATTCAAGGTTCAGGGATGGATGGGACAATTATTGAAGGATGGCCGTCCTGCTTCTTTTGGCCTGCTGGGGATGGCCAATGGCCTGCTTCCCTGTGGCATGGTTTACCTGGCCATCGCAGGCGCCCTGAGTACAAATAATGTGGCGGACGGGGTTTTGTTCATGGCAGCATTTGGTTCCGGCACCTTACCCGCCATGCTGGCACTCAGCCTTTTTGGCCACCTCGCAAGCATTTCCCTGCGCAACCGCATCAGGCAACTGACTCCTTATGTGATCGCCGTTATGGGCATATTGCTGATCCTACGCGGACTGAATCTGGGAATTCCCTATATCAGCCCTGTTCTTGAGTCTGCCCGGGGACAGGCAGTATCCTGCCATTGATCAGAAAACACCCAGCCCTTCCCTGCCGGGCCTGTCTGCATAGCCCCATTCTTCCTCATCTTCCAGTTCCCTCATGTGGACCGAATGATCCGAAAGGATACTTAATACCAGCCAGACCATAATCGCGGGGGAAAATGAAAAAAGGAACAGGATCCAGCCAAACCTGATATCCAGGGCATGCAGTACTATATACACCAGCAGGTAAACGGTGGCAGTTATTGTTACTATTACGCTTCTGGCCATACCTTACCTTTTGAATAAATAACACGCCCGCGGACAGGATGGTTCGGGAAGGGCTATTTCCTGCAGGGTATGACAACAGTAACCGTTGTACCCATATTCAGCTCACTTTCAAAATGAATTGTCCCGTTCAGCAGGCCGATATAGCGTTTAACAATATGTAACCCCAAACCGGTTCCCTGTATATTAAAGGCATTCTTCGCCCTGAAAAAGCTTTCAAAAAGATATTCCTGGTCTTCTTTAGCGATACCGATTCCTTCATCTTGAACCACTATCCGCAGCTCTCCGTCAGCCGTTACAACCGTTACCCTCACCGGCTTCCCTGTTTCCGAAAACTTGATGGCATTACTGAACAGGTTGATCAGGGTGTGTTTGATCAGCCTCTTGTCTGTTGTGCACATTGCCGACCCTTCGTAACGGGTAATAAATTCCTGCCTGTCCTTCAGCATTGGCTTCATTTCTTCTTCCACTTCCTGCACCAGCTCATGGATATCAATATTGGTAATCTGGGTCTCCACCTTGCCCTCCTCCAGTTTGCCGAAAGAAAGAAAATCCTCGAGCAGGTCATTCAGATGTTTTACAGCATCCTTTACCCTTCGGATATGTTTTTCACGTTGAGGCTGTTCATCTGTTTTCTGGTACCGCCCGATCAGGGTGGCAGAGGACAGTATGGTACTCAGTGGTGTTCTGAATTCATGGGAAGCCATCGATACAAACCTCGACTTGATTTCGCTCAATTCCTTTTCCTTACTCAGTGCATCTTCCAGTTCATGCTGGGATCGCTCCAGTTCCTGAAGGGCTTCTTTCAGGATAAGGGTCCTTTCCTCCACTTTTGTTTCAAGATCGGCGTTAAGCTTCCGTACATCGTTTGTCACCTTTTCCAGCTGCTCTTTCTGTTGCAACAGTTTCTGCTCGGCTTCTTTCCGCTGGGTAATATCGATGATAAAAGCGATGACATACTGACCTTTTTTATCACTGAAATAACTCAGGCTGATTTCCACCGGAAATTCGGAATTGTCTTTTTTCCTGGCAAATAGGTCACGCCCCTGCCCCATCCGCCTGTTACCGGGTGCATGGTAAAACTCCTCCCTGTATCTGTGGTGGTTCTCCAAATAACGATGAGGTATCAGCATTTCGATCTTTTGCCCAAGCAATTCAGCTTTTTCATAGCCAAATAACCTTTCCGCTTCCGGGTTAACCAGAATGATCTGGCCTTTCCCGTTGGTCAGAACAATTCCTTCGGTGGCATATTCAAACAGGGCCGTAACCTGCTGTTCCTCTTTTTCAAGGCTGCGGTAAAGCCTTTTCAGGTAAATCACCAGGACCATTGTCATAATGATCACCACCGCAGAAAAAAGGTGTTGCAACAACACCTGGGTGGTTGTAAGGCTCGAATTGGGGTATGATATGGAGATCACCGTCAAAGCAAGGCCCGTAAATCCGAAGATCCTGGTATGAAGGTCATCCTTCAGGAAAATGGTCAGCAGGATGGCAATGATATAGCCCCCGTCAAAAAAACTATAATCAGGTTGCTGGTATTGCATTACAGCCGTTGCCAGGATAACGGCGAAACTGAAAAGAATTATCGGTAAAGGGTTCTCCTTGAACATGGCTGAAAGTTAGGGTAGTTCCGTTAATTTTTAAAAATGGCGGACCTGGATAAGGAAATGATGCAAAATAATCTGAAAACTACGGGACATCATTCGTGCTTTTACGAATATTCCTGGCAATTATGGCCTATATGGGTATAAATACAGGAAAAATGCTTCCATTCATCGAAAAAACCACACGACTACTTGTATTTTCCGAAATCGCAAGTAATCTTTGTTCTATCAATTTAATGATCCACTATCCTTAGAAAGCCAGCGCATCTGATACAATACCTATGAGGAATTAATTAATTCCTATACCCCTTTTTATGAAAACGATTATTTCTTTATTGCTGGTTCTTGTTATTTCTGTTTTCTCTGCCACTTCAATTTCCGCCCAGGAAATCAGTTTCACCAACTATAAATTGATCAGCGGTTCAGCCGGTCAGAAAGGCGCCATCTACCACTTTGCTTCTGTTACCAAAAATGCTTTTGGAAATGCTGAGGCAGATTGCATTGTCAAAATCGAAAACATTACCCCTGGGGTTGTATTAAAACAACTCAATCATAACTCCTCCACCAATCTTTCCACTTTCCAGCCTGAAGTGGAATACCAGTCCATCAATGGCCCTTCCTGGATTGAGTTTTCCTTCAACTTTGTTCCACATAATAATACAGATGGGGCTGCAGCATTTAACCTGCCGGAAATCACCACCTCCGTATCGGGACTAAACAATTATGGTAAGGCGCACGAGTTCGCAGAGTGTAATCTTGGTCGCAACAGCCAGGTGGTGTATGAAACTGAAATCACCCAGCTAATGGTATCCGCCACAGCCAATGGTTACCTTGCCGAAAATAAATGGGGTAAGGAATTCAATAATCAAAGCAAGAGCAGGAATACAGAAAAGCTCAGCCTGGTAAACAGGAATATTTCAACCATCCGGGTGAAGATTGGTGTCAACAGGGGCAACAATGAATGGGCCGGTAACAGTCGTTACACCATCGAACTGAAAAACAGCAGCCCTGATTTTACGAAAGTGTATATGCCCCGGATCGTCGGATTCCAGGCAAGGATGCAACTGGACATGATTGAGTTAGCCTGGTCATGTCCCCGTGTGGAAAATATCCGGGACATTACAGTAGAACGCAGCCTGGATGGAGAGATCTTCCGGGAGGCAGGCCGCTTCAAAAAATCCGACATGGGCAGCAACGGGCTTTTCCATTTTACCGACGAAGCAAAAAATGCAACGACGATGGGCGCAGTATTTTATCGCCTCCGTACCAGGAATATGGAAGGTGAATTTGAATACTCATCCGTGAAGATGGTGGCATTAAATAAAAAAGATGATTTTGTAAAAACAGAGATCAGTATTGATCCCGCCACCGGTGCCACCATTTTGATGACACCACTCGGCTGGCAGCAAAAACAAATCTTTGTGGAGATATACAATGATAAGGGTGAGCTGGTAAAGAAAATAGCAGACCAGCCCGAAGGCGTACAAATGGACCTCGGCATGAGTGACCTGGCTGCGGGCGCATACGTGGTTCGGATTACCTGCGGCAGGCAATATTCCACACAATACCTGATTCATTCAGAAAGCCTTTAACAAAGAAAGGGGGCGGGCAAATCCTACACTGCTAATTGCCAAACTAGCACTAATTTTAAACACTACCTGGCAATTATAAGTAGTCAGCCCATGTCAATTACAAGAATAACATTCCTGTGCATATTTCCGTTGCTGGCAGGCCTTCATTCCTGCCGGGAAAAAACGGAAAAAATTAATCCCGCCATCGAATCTATTACCGAATCAGTATATGCTTCGGGAACAGTAAAAAGTAAGGGCCAATACCTGTTGTATTCAACAGTGAACGGAATCATTAAGGAAGTGATGGCTAAGGAGGGCGACACGGTTAAGAAAGGTGCGCCACTGCTGCGCATCCTGAACGAAACAGCCAGGCTCAATACAGAGAATGCGAGAATCGCCGCAGAGTATGCGGACCTGCGTAA
Source organism: Flavihumibacter stibioxidans (assembly GCF_014332695.1). Classification (GTDB taxonomy): domain Bacteria; phylum Bacteroidota; class Bacteroidia; order Chitinophagales; family Chitinophagaceae; genus Flavihumibacter; species Flavihumibacter stibioxidans. Next base: position 1,408,003 of record NZ_MBUA01000001.1, read on the forward strand.
TAATACCGGCAGGTTGAAGGAATTAAGGGCTTCCATAGACCTGGCACAAAACAAGTTGAACAATGACTCAGTTTTATACCATCGGCAAAAGAACCTTTGGTCGCAGGGAATCGGCACCAGGAATGACCTGGAACAAAGAGAGCTGTCCTTGCAAAATTCAAGGGCCAACCATGAGATGGCCGTATTGAGGTATAACGAACTGAGAAGGCAACTGGATTTTGCTTCCCGCCAGTCAAAGAAAAGCCTGCAGATCAGCGCGAGCCAGCAGGATGATTTTATCATCCGGAGTGAATCGGATGGAAGAGTTTACCGCATCCTGAAAGAAAAAGGTGAATCAGTGGACCTCCAAAACCCGGTTGCCGTAATCGGAGATGCCAATACCTTTATAATCGAACTGGAAGTTGATGAATATGATATTGCCAGGATCAAAACCGGCCAGCAGGTATTGCTAACCCTCGACAGTTACAGGGGACAGGTTTTTGAAGCCGTGGTAGAGAAGATCAATCCGCTGATGGATGATAGGTCACGAACCTTTATTGTGGAAGCCATTTTCACCAGGAAACCGGAATTGCTGTTTCCAAACCTGTCACTGGAAGCAAATATCATCATCAGTAAAAAAGACAGCGCCATCACCATCCCCCGCAACTACCTCGTGGAAGATAGTTTTGTCCTGATGGAAAACAAGGAAAGGAAAAAAGTGGTAACCGGGTTAAAGGATTACCATAAGGTTGAGATCACCAGCGGCCTGAAACCCACTGACAAAATATTGATGCCAGGGAAATGAGTGTAAAACTTAACATAAGTATTGCCAGAGCTTTACTGCTTGCCAGATGGAAGCAAACGATGGTGGCAGCAGTGGGCGTCACCTTTAGCATTACCATGTTCATTGCCCTGCTGGGTTTTATGACCGGACTAAACATTCTGCTGGACAGTTTGCTGATGAACCGCACCCCCCATGTACGGTTATACAGGGAAGTGAGGGCCAATCCCAACCAGCCGGTAAATCTTTCCTCTCAATACAACCGGCATTACAATTTTATCAGTTCGGTAAAATCGGGTAACAGCCGCGAACAGATTTACAACAGTGCCACCATCATGCAGAACATACGCCGTGATGACCGCGTACTGGGCCTGGCGCCCAAGATCACTTCACAGGTATTTTTCAATGAGGGAAATATTGATATCACCGGTGTTGTATATGGTATTGATGTGGAAGCGGAGATCAGGTTGTTTTATTTCAATGATTATGTAATAACTGGAAATACTTCAGACCTGAAAAATGTTGCCAATACCATTATACTGGGAAAGGGACTGGCAGAAAAATTACTTGCAGACATCGGGGACATTGTCCAGGTTACGAATGCACAGGGCGAAAGGTTCCGGCTGAAAGTAGCCGGCTATTACCAGTCCGGGGTGCAGAGTCTTGACAAAACCCAAAGTTTTGCATCAATTCAGACCGTTCAGAAAATACTTGGCAAGCCCAATAATTATATCACAGATATCCTGGTTAAATTAAAGGATGTGAACCAGGCCGCGGCAATAGCGGGTGAGTATGCGAATAATTATGAAACAGATGCAGAAGACTTCAAGACTGCCAATGCCCAGTTTGAAACCGGCAGCAGTGCAAGAAGCGTCATTTCCTATGCTGTTGGTATTACTCTCCTGATCGTAGCAGGTTTTGGCATTTACAATATCCTGAATATGATGATCTATGACAAAATGGATTCCATTGCCATCCTTAAGGCAACCGGGTTCTCCGGAAAGGACGTTAAACTGATTTTCATGGTCATAGCGCTGGGCATCGGATTGTTTGGCGGAGCCTTAGGCTTATTGTTTGGATTCCTGGTATCATTGCTGCTGGACCAGGTACCATTCCATTCTTCGGCTGCCCCGGCTGTTAACACTTATCCCATTAATTATAACCCGGTATTCTATTTTATTGGTGCAGTTTTTTCTTTAGTCACCACTTATTTTGCGGGATTCTTTCCCGCAAGGAAGGCAAGTAAAGTGGACCCGGTTATCATCATCAGAGGAAAATGATATGAGTCTGCCCATACTTGAAGCAAAACAAATCTGTAAACAGTTCAAAGACCCGGTAGCGATCAATGTGCTGAATGATATCAGCTTTTCCGTCAACAAAGGTGAATTCGTTTCAGTGATTGGGAAATCAGGCTGCGGCAAATCAACCCTGCTATATATCCTGTCAACTATGGACACCGATTACCAGGGAGAACTTCTGATTGATGGAGAAAGAATGACTGGCAGAAAGGATCATGAACTCGCCAGCGTGAGAAATGAAAAAATTGGATTTGTATTTCAGTTCCATTACCTGCTGAATGAGTTCAGTGTTTTACAGAACATAATATTGCCAGGGCAGAAACTCAATAAAAAATCATTAGGGGAACTGGAAAACCGCGCGATGGAGTTAATGAAAATACTTGGCATACAGAAACTCTCCAATAAAAAGCCTAACCAGTTATCCGGGGGAGAAAAACAGCGGGTGGCCATCGCAAGGGCCCTGATCAATGAGCCGCACATTATTATGGGGGACGAGCCCACCGGAAATCTCGACAAAAAAAACAGTGAAATCGTTTTTGATATCTTCAACCAGTTATCAGCGGAGTTGGGGCAAAGCCTGTTGATAGTAACCCATGACCCCGAATTTGCCGCCAGGACCAGCCGGATCATCGAAATGGAGGATGGCCGGATCATAAGGCAATAATTTTTTTTGCATCAGTGGTTACACTTTGTTTCCTGTTGGCAAGTATTACGAAAAGCCACTTATGGGAAACCGGTACAAATTGTTTTCAGTTTTTATTCTCCTTCTGATATCGCATGCAGGATTTTCCCAGGGAATCACCTGGAGAAACTGGCTGTCGGCCAATGCATCCTATTCACTAACCAGGGACTGGAGCCTGTCGGCAGGACATCTCCGATCCTATGAAATCAGCAATAACTACAAAAACAGTTTCAACCAGATCAGCATCAGAACCAGCTATGATATAACCAAAAGAGTTGGCATCAGCGGGGGTGTACAATGGATGACAATACCTTCCTCCGCATCAGGAACCCGTACCCGCATATTTCTTAAAGGAGACCATACCACCAGGATAGCAAAGAAACTAAACTGGAACAATTCGCTGCAGGTTGAAACCAATTCTGCCGCAGAAACCAGGTTCAGGCAGAGAATCATCCTGGGGACAAGGCTCAGTCCGCGAAAAAGGCTCGATTTCCTGAACCTTTCACCATCTGTATCCTACAGGCTGTTTTATAATATCGGCGGTGACACGATATCCTATTATGATCAGGACGGTAAGCTTCTGGCCCGCCAGACTCCTGACGGGTTCCACCGGCATCGCATCCAGTTGAATGCCAACAGTAAGATCAGTGATCTCTTCAGGGTCAACCTGTATTTCATGATGCAGCGGGAATTCAATTTGCTCACAGGAGAAACCCGCAGGATGAATGTTCCCAACCTAACAAAGACCAGGACAGTCCGTCCCTTTGATAACTACAATGTAATAGGCCTGAGTCTGAATCTTGATATTGATGAACTGGTAAAATAATATTTTATGGAAAAGAGGATCAAAAAAACCTTTGTTTGCAGGGATGTACACTACACTACAGCAGATGCATCCATTGCCATGCATTATCAACCCGAAGCTGGTGATGTAGCGCTTTTCGAAGTGCTGACCATTGGGAAACATAAACAGGTGCAGGGCGAAACCGGCCGGAATTGCCTGATACTTCCCGGCGATATTATCATGGCTGCATTTGGAACCAGATATGCCACCTCCCAGTTTGAAGGGTATATCCCTGATTCGCCACAGGATGAATACCACATCCTTGGTGCCGGCGGAACGGTAGGCATTGTACACAGCACACACAGCAAGTTCGAAAAAATGGGTCCTACCACCCTGCGCCTCATTGGTTTTGTAACAAAACCCAATGGCCAGATCGTGAATACCAAGGAAATGTACAGCAGCCAGATGACTACATTTAATGGTTGCCGTAAGGGATCCGCTAAAATCATTTTATCCATTGGTTCCGCAATGGACAGCGGAAAAACCACCACGGCTGCCTACCTGGTAAGAGGCCTCCGGCTGGCAGGTAACAAAACAGCTTTCATCAAACTCACCGGAACCATATATACAAAGGACCGCGATATGGTTTATGATATGGGAGCCTTGATGGCCGTGGACTTTGGAGACCTGGGCTTTCCTTCCACCTATTATGCCACAGAACAGGAGTTACTTGATCTCCACGAAACCCTCGTTCAGAAAACCATGTCAGCAAATCCGGATTATATCGTGATGGAAATTGCAGATGGCATATTACAACGGGAAACGGCCATGCTGCTCAAAAACCAGGCATTCATGCAATCAATAGATGAAGTGATCTTTTCCTGCGGTGACAGCCTGAGTGCCTTGCATGGACTGCAGGTGCTTGCATCAATGCAGATATTTCCCTTTGCCATCTGTGGCACACTGACGGCCAGCCCGCTGCTGGTCAGGGAAGTCCAGGAACTGGTTGATTGCCCCGTATTAACCCTGCAGCAACTGCAGGATGGCTTACCTCTGCAACTTATGAACCGGCCGGCTTTACAATTCGCATCCTGATGAAAACCTTCAAGGCCAGAATGCTCATCGCCACCACAGGCAAACCATTCCTGTGGCAGACGGCAGCAACCGTGCTGGTGGGACTATTACATAGTTTCACCACCCTGTTGCTGCCATTGAGCCTTGGCATCTACTATGAACTGGTCTTCCATTCAGGCGCAGGCAAAGGAAGGATCCTTCAACGGCTAGGCATACCCGAACTTTCACTGAAAGGGTTCTTTACATTCTTCCTGCTCCTGTTGTTGTTCAAACTGGCACTCTCCTGGACCGAAAAATATTACAGCCTGCGGCTAACAAAAACCCTTGGCCTCCGAATCAGGGAAAAACTATTCGATCACAGTCTCTCGGGTAAAATTTCCGGCGCGGGCAGCCAATCGGCGGACCGGAATATATTCCGGTTTGCCAATGAACCGCGGTCCGTTGAAATATTCTTCAGCAAGGTCGTGCTGGCCGGCACCCGCGATATTTTGTTGCTGGTCCTTTCCTTTACCTTTTTATACCATATAGACAGCGCCCTTGCCAACTATATCCTGCTTTGCTTCTTCCTGTTTCTAAGCTTCCAGTACCTGCAGGCAGGCCACTTGAAAACCTCATTTAAACTTTATCGTAAAAACAGGACAATATTGTTCCGCTTTGCGGGCACCGCACTGCTTAACCGTTCAGCAATAGCCGGATTAAACCGCAGGGCCATTGAACTGAAGCGATACAGGAAACTGGGCAGGCAGTTGTTGTCGGAGTCTGATCCCTATTTCCTCCGGAACAGTTTTCAACAGGCGGTATTTCCCGTACTCATGTATGTATGCCTGGGCGGATTGCTCTGGATCATTGCCAGCCATCCCTCCTATTCAGATTTGACAGCCCCAGACCTCTTTTCCTATATCCTGCTGGTCCTTATGCTGATTCCGCCGCTAAGACGCATTGGCCAGTTGCCGAGGTTAACCGCCCAGGCCAGGAACAGCCTTGACCATATCCTGCCAATACTGGCAACACCCGAAAAAAGGAAAGAAAATTTACCCGCAGCCATTGCCAACCCTGACCTTCCCTTGTATGGCAGGAACCTGTATGAGGCCATCGCTCCCTTCAAAAACGAGAAAATGAGGCACCAGATCCTGCAATACCTCGAACAATTGCTGGATGATGGAGGGGATTCCAGGCAATTACTCAAACAAAAACCTGGTTTAAGTGTAAAAAATTGTTCAACTTACCAGCTCAGGTGTTATGTATTGATCAGGGCACTATTGCAACCTTCTTCTTCCCTGGTAATTCCGGAAACTTTCTGGACTGGCATCAGCGAGGTTGAAAAAAAGCGTTTGAAGGATTTTTTATTCACCACCAACAGATTACAATCTGATGAACAGCGGCAATTTAATTAATGAAAACAGGGACAGGACACCGGACTACTCCTTGCTTGCAGCTCTTAAAAAGGCAGATATCAATCAGCCTGTGCGCCAGTTGTACAATGATTATTTCGACCTGTTATCGACATTCCTGAGGACAAAAGGGGCCAGCCAGGATGATGCCGCCGACCTGTTCCAGGAAACCATCCTGGTGTTCATAGACATGGTAAAATCTGACCGGTATAAAGGTGAGGGCAGTATAAAAAATTACCTGTTCGGTATTGCCAAAAATCTTTGGCTCGAAGAAATCAGGAGCAGGGAGAGAAGAACAAAAAGACAGAAGGTATATAGCTATTCGGAACCCGTCAGGGAAGATCTGGAACAAGGTTTATTTCACCGGGAATTGCAGGCCGTATGGATGAAACTGTTCAATGCCATTGGTGATATCTGTAAAAAAATCCTGGTAGGATTCTATTATGAAAAACTATCCATGCGTGAATTGCTGGACAGTTCCGGATTCGCAAGTGAACAGGCGCTCAGGAATAAAAAATCCAAATGCATGAAAAGCCTCAAGGAATTACTTGAGAAACATCCAACCCTGATTACCAAACTGCAAAACATCGATCCTTATGACAAATGATTTACCCATCGAATTATTACTGGATGAATATTTCAAGGGAGAGTTCCCGGCCTCAGAATGGCAGAACAGGTTACCCGGATACACATCCGAAGAGATTGACCGCCTGGTTTCCCGGCACCAGTCTGCCATAGTATTCCTGCAAAGGGCATCTGTACTGGATCAGGTGCAGTCAATACACCGGCAGTTCCTGGAAGAAAAAACCTCCATCCAGAAAAAAACCGGAAAGCTGCTGCACTTCCCCTGGCGCAAATTCCTTTCCGTGGCTGCGATGCTGGTGGTGATTGCAGGCGCATTCCTGTTATACCAGGCACGTGCTGTTTCACCTGAACGACTGTATGAAAACATATACAGCGATTACCAACTCAGTACATTCCGCTCTGAAAATACCACCACCGAAATGGAGCGGTTGTATGCTGAAGGCAGGTATGAAGAACTTATCCATGCATATACAAAACTTACAATGGCAGGCAACAAGGATCATTTCCTTGCCGGGATCAGTTACATGAAACTGCAGCAATATGTTGAGGCCGCCGGAAATTTTGATAAGATACTGGCTGGATCAGGTGCAGGAACTGAAATACTCTTCAGGGATGAAGCAGAATATTATGGCGGACTGGCAACAATCAAAACGGGCCAGTACAGGAAAGCCTATGAATTACTCAGCCTTGTTGAGGCCGACCAGGAACATACCTACCACGAAAAAGTCTCCGCAGGACAACTAAAGCAATTGCTGAAACTAGCAGAACAACACCGGCAATAAGCCAATGACGGGATGGCCGCTGGTCAGCGGGGGTTGCACCACCGATATAAACAAGGTGCGACCAGTAATTCGGGCTCTTGAAAGATGCCGGAACAGATTCATCTTCGAGAAAAGCAATCTTGGCAGATTGCAGGGCAAGTTCAACAGGTTTCCCCTTTTCCAGTTCCCGGTGCAGGTGACTGATCAGGTAGGCCGTTACCTTGTCTTCAGACAACCAAAGGGATGCAACGACTCCTTTGGCGCCAGCATATAAAAACCCCCTCGACAGACTCAGTAATCCTTCCCCGACCGACAACTCGCCCATGGCTGTTTCACAGGCGCTCAATATGACCAGTTCGGTATGTTGCAGGTTCAATGGGTACACTTCCTGCAGGAACATACGATAACCCATAACGGAATCAGGATTGGTGGGATAAAAATTAATCCAGGCACCATTCGGGCTGTCTTCATTTGCTGTGGCATGGGTGGCAATATGTAACACACGGGCTGAATGCGCCTGCGAAAGGAAGATATTTTTTGCTGCTGCAGCACCCTTAAACACAACCATATCCTTACCGGTAGCCTCTTCATTTGAAAAGCTGAGCACAGGAAGGCCGGTTCGCATTATATTCGAATCCCGGATGGCAAACGGGGCCAGGGTTTTCCAGGAGCTATCGGAAAAAGAAAGCAGTTGTGGTGCTTTGTTTGAATTCAGGAGTGAGAATGAATAATGATAACCCAGTTCCTTGTGCTTCACCAGGTAATCACCCGGATCCCCGCTCACGGGAATTGCTTCAAATGGAATATAATGAAGGATGCCATCTGTAATGATGGTCCAGCGTTTCTGTTTTCCGCAAAACTGCCAGGCGGGGTCCACCAGTTTTTGGTATATACTTTTCCCATACTGGTAACCGTTATAACGACTTCCCTCCTTCCGGTCATGAAGGGCGCTGACAAACTGCCTTATTTCATGTTTTACCAGGCTGTCGCCATCTATTTTGAACAGGCCGGCTGATTCATGGCTGACAGCCAGGCAAAGGAAAAGGGAATCCAAAGCAAGGTAACTGATGATGGCATTGTCTTTTCCCATTGATTTCATCATACCCGAAAGCAAATGACCATCCTGTAGATTTCCCGATGAATAGAGCTTATACCCGGGATACTTCTCAAACTTCTTCTGAAGGCGCGACAAAGCCACCACTGCGTTAACTCTTTCCTGCTCCAGTTCATGTTTGAGCGCGGTATCAGAAGCAGCGTTCACCAGTGTTGTATAATAGGCAAGTGACTGCTTGAGTTCATTCTCCTGCTTAAGGAGTCCGGGTTCAACAGTTGAAGCCATCCTGAACCTGTTCTTCCGCAGGTTATCACCCAGGACATTCCCTTTCAGGCTTTCCTCCACAAAAAGATACTCCTCAAGGATATTTTTGTCTTTGGTTTTCTCAAATAAACGGTAAACGGTGAATGCCGCACGTTGATAAATGGCACGCTGGTCGCGGTTGAAAAAAAGCTTCGCCTCATCATTATCAAAATTGCTACGGATAAAATTGGCAACCCGTATGGCGGCAATGTAGTTTTTTACAGACTCCTGCAATAATGCAACTGAACCCATTGCATTAAACTGCTCCACCAACAGGTCTGCTTTCAGTTCCAGCAATTCAAACAAAGTCACCGGGGCATTGATTTCGTTGACACCTGAAAGCCCTTCTTCAATAAAATTCAGGGCCTTGCCCGCACCACCCAGTTCCCTTGCGACAACTGCTTTCAATAGTTGGGCCACCCCATAGTCCCTTGCAGCGCCATTGATCCGGCGGTTGAGTGAAATGGAAGAATCAATCAGTTGCAATGCAGACGGGAATTGCCTTGCAGCAATATTTACCCTCGCCATTTCCTGCAACATTCGAACAGTAGCGCTGTTATCTCTTGGTGTAACTCTTTTAAAATAGAACATGGCACTGTCATAATTGCCCTGGTCAAAATGAGTATGACCAATATTCTGCATAACCCTGTTACGGAGGTAGGGGTCAGCCAGTAAATTGTGATAGATGCTGAATGCACCCTGGTGATCATCCAGCAGCATCATGCAGTAAGCGATATTGTTCAGGAAACCGCTGGAAGTTTCCCTGTATTCGGGTACCGAAGGATCGAGCAGCAACAAGGCTTTACTGAAATAATTCCTGGCCTGTTCGTAATTGGCGCTTTGCAGGTACAATGCCCCGAGTGAATTGAATAACACATCCTGTTCCGGAAGCCCGGCATTGGTACTTACCAGGTCAGATGCTGCTTCCAGGTAATAACGTGCACTATCAATTTTAAAGGAATAATAATAATTGGTTCCAAGGTAAAGATGGGCCAGGTAGAACTGTTGCGGCATATCCTTTTTTCCCCGGGAGAGTCTTATTGCCGTATGATATTCAGGGATTGCTTCACCATATTTTCTTTGTCCCTGTAAAATATTCCCCCTTCTGATGAACGAATTGATGGCGTTTACAGGCAAATCCCCCGTTTCAAGATAGGCAGCTATGGTCTCTTTATAATACCGCAGGGCGAGGCTGTCTGAAGCTGGGGTTGGCGCTTCGCTGTTGTATTGTCTCTCAGCGAGGTCAAATAACCTGGCTGCCCTGGCCAGCCGGTCGGCATCCTGCGAAAATGCGATCCAGAAGGTAAGCAGCAACAGAACGGAAAAAGTCGATATGGCTTTTACAGGCATATATCAGCGTATGCCCAAATCTACAAAATAAGGCTTGCTTACCTGCCCACTATGATGATGATGGGTGGCCGCTTGGGACGGGCTTTTGTTTCGGATACAGCCCGCATATACGCGCTACCGGTTATTTCAGGCGCCATGGTTAAAGCCCTGTCGCGGTTCCGAAGGATCACATCACGTGCCTGGCTGTCACGGTTATTCAGTTCAGCCAGTAATTCCGCCGGAATATCGGCGCGTGTATTGAAATAATAAAACCTGACCGTAATGGCCTGTAAGTTTCGGCTACTCGCATCCGTCAGCCGGTAAAAGAACTGAAAATCAGCGGTAGCGCCGTTGACGGGAATGGCTCCCAATAAACCTGCATCAATACTACCCGCGAGGTCAATGGCACCATTGTCAACATCCACCTTGCAACCGGATGGGTTCACCCCCGGAACCTCATCGTCACCGTCATCATCAGTATCCTTCTCGTCAAATTCACAATCATCATCATCTGTATCGCCATTTCCATTGTCATCGTCAGAATCATCATCATCACAGGGCAAAGACAGCGTAGGGTTTGCATTATAAATCGGAAGGGCTACAGGTCCGGTATCGGCAAGGCTGTATATGCTGTCACGGTAATCAATACCCGAAACAATCAGCTTTGCACTATCCAGGACCCTTGACTGGTCTGCACTTATATAATAGATTTTATACCTGAGTCCTGCTTCACTGTTATTGACATTGACCCTTCCGGTCAGGCTGTCGATGGCAAGTCCCAGCGGAATGGCCTTGAAATATCCCGCTTCAGCCGGTTTGGTAGCCGGATCTGTAAAAACATTACTCAATTGATTTTTGTAGTATAAGGTATCACTGTAAGTGAGCCTGATCCTGGGGGTTTCCGGATCAGATTGCTGGCAGGCCACCGCCAGTAAAAAAAGGATGGCAAAGCTTGATAAATAGCGCATATTATCTGATAACGCAAATTAGTTGCCAAAGATTTCCTAAATGTAACCAATATCTTTGCCTTTATGCGAATTGACATAATTTCTGTTGTCCCAGAGCTGCTGGAAAGCCCTCTGGGCCATTCTATCATGAAACGGGCGCAAACCAAGGGATTGCTGGAAGTTTATGTACACCACCTGCGCCAATGGGCTGTTAACGAGTATGGACAGGTGGATGATTACCAGTATGGCGGGGGGGCCGGCATGGTGATGATGTGCGAACCCCTGGCCAAAGCCATTGACCAGTTGTCTGCCGACAGGAAATATGACCAGGTTATTTATATGACCCCCGACGGGGAAAGATTTGAGCAAAAGACCGCCAACAGGCTTTCGTTGTCGGAAAACCTGCTCATCATCTGCGGGCATTACAAGGGTATTGACCAGCGGATCCGCGACCATTATGTGACCATGGAACTGTCCATTGGTGATTACGTACTCAGTGGGGGCGAGCTGGCAGCAGCCGTAATAGTGGATGCCATTGGCCGCTTAATTCCCGGTGTTCTGAATGATGAAACCTCCGCACTGACCGATTCCTTCCAGGATGACCTGCTGGCACCGCCGGTATATACCCGTCCGGCCGATTTCCGGGGGTGGAAGGTACCCGAAATCCTGCTGAGCGGGGACCTTAAAAAGGTGGAAGAATGGCGTTATGAACAGGCCCTGCAAAGAACCCGCGAACGCCGCCCCGACCTGCAGGAGGAATAATGGCGGGATTATTTTACAAGGTTGTTGGGTTATCCGACCGGCGCATATTCCATGTGCAGCAGGGGATAAGGTTTACCCATCCCATCCACTGGCGACCTGCCTATAACAACAAAGCCCATTTTCCCGTAAAACCCAACCGCCTGTTCATTTTGTTCATTAACATCCAGGCGAAATGCACCCAGTTGCTCCACTGCAAATTGCAGTAATTGCTTTCCAATTCCCCTGCCCCTGGAACCAGGATGAATGAAAAGCATTTCGATCTTCCTGTCGGCAACACCCAGAAAGCCCAGTATCCGTCCTTCTTCGTTTCGTATACAATGCAGGCTCACGGCATTCAGGTATTCATTAAGTATTAACGGGCGGAAATATTCGATATCGGACTCGGGCAAAAAATGATGTGTTGCCCTTACAGAGGCTTCCCAAACTTCCGTTATTTCAGGGTAATCAGCCTTTGTCGGCTGTTGAATGGCATAACTATTGGACACGTTTATTTTTAAGCTAAATTTATTTAAATTCTGTAAAGGAGATGTCGTTACGCCAATTTATTGCAGCCCGGTTCTTGTTAAGATCATTCAATATCGTAAAAGACAAAGCTGTATTGCGATGGAAAGAATTTGCCACCCTGTTCGGACTCGAAGACGATCTGTTCTACAATCCAGCTCATAAACAACTGGCGCAGCCGGTGAAGGTTATACTAATCGGTGCGGGGCACCGTGGAAATAAATACGCCTCCTATTCCCTTAAATTCCCCGATGAGTTAAAGATCGTTGCCGTTGCAGATAACAATCCGGAAAGAAGACGCCGGGCCGCCAAAGCCTATGGCATACCCGACAATATGTGTTTCAACGACTGGACGCATGTATTCTTCAAGGAAAAATTTGCCGATGCCGTCATAATAGCCACTCCCGACCAGTTACATACACAGCCCTGCCTCGCTGCTCTGGATGCCGGTTACGATGTGCTGCTGGAAAAACCCATAGCACCAACAGAAGCCGAGTGTCGCCAGATACTTAAAAAAGCAACAGAGACAAACCGCATTGTAGGCGTTTGCCATGTGCTCCGTTATTCGCCCTATTTCAGGGAACTGAAAGCGATCCTGGATGCAGGATTGATTGGCGATATCATCAGCATACACCATATGGAACCCATTGAACACGTGCACATGAGTCATTCCTATGTACGTGGCAAATGGAGAAACAGTAATTCCGCAGCTCCCATTATACTGGCCAAGTCGAGCCACGATACAGATATCATCCGCTGGCTGGTTGGCAGCAAAGTGCATGATGTGCATTGCTTTGGAAATCTTCGCTGGTTTACCAACGCCAACGCGCCCGAAGGCAGCACGGAAAGGTGTACCGATGGCTGCCAGGTGGAAAGCAGTTGTCCTTACTCTGCCCTCCAGATCTACTATCGCGACAGGAAGCGACTCTATGTATTTGACCTGCCGGAAGATAAATCCGACTGGGACAAACTGATCCTCGAGCAGTTGAAGACCACCGATTATGGCCGCTGTGTGTACCGTATGGATAATGACCAGCCCGATCACCTCACCGTCAATATTCTATTTGAGAATGGTGTTACGGCCGCCTTTTCCATGGAAGCACATGTGTCCTACGAAGGCCGCAGGACACGCATAATGGGGTCTAAAGGTGATATCATCGGTGATATGGAAACCTTTGTGATGACCGACTTCAAAACACGCAAACAAACATCCTGGTCAATGAAGACCGATGCGCACGGAGGTGGCGACCATCCGCTGGTGCGCGATTGGGTACAGGCAGTAGGGCAGCAGGACAAAACGCTGCTGAGCTCCACCATCGAAGCTTCCGTTGAAAGTCATCTTATGTCCTTTGCTGCCGAACGCAGCCGGCTCAACCGAACCATCGAGGAGATCCATTTTTAAAGCGTCGCAGCCAAAAGCTGCGGATACCTCTGGTGCGTGTGCAGCACGAATTCCCCGAACAAGGTATTGGCCCAGGCAAACCACTTGCGGGTGAATTTTGACGGATCATCCTTGTGAAATGCTTCGTGCATGAACCCTGTGCCTGCATGAGTCGCCTTCAGCATCCGCAGGCATTTTTTTACTTCTGCCGGATTGCCGGATGTGAGCCCACGCATGGTAATGCCCAGTGGCCAGACAGTATTCATTCCACCATGCGGTCCGCCGATACCTTCAGCCGCTTTCCCTACAAAAAAGAACGGGTTATCTGCAGACAGGATATAGCGACGTGTATTCGCATATACTGGATCGTTAGCCTTCACCGCATTGAGGTAAGGAAGGGATAAAAGGCTGGGCACGTTGGCATCATCCATCAGGTGGTAACTTCCGAAACCGTTCACTTCAAATGCATATACCCTTCCATATTTGGGATGTATGGTGATGGCATGCTGGCGCAGCGCCTTTTCAACCTCGTCCGCCAGCGCCCGGCATTCGCTTATCAGTTTGCTGCCGGAATGAATGGCCCCAAGGATCTCAGCTGCCTGACGCAGGCTGACAACCGCGAAGAAATTGGATGGAACCAGAAACTGGAACAGGGTGGAATCGTCACTCGGCCGGAAAGTCGAACAGATAAGCCCCACAGGATTTACCGGGTATCCATAACCGCTGAGAGGCACACCATCTGTAGCCCAGGATGTGGTCCGCTGGAACGTGTAAGGACCATCCCCCTGTTTACGCTGCTGTTCTTTAAATGTCTGAACTGTCAATTCAATGCTGCGGATCCATTCGGCATCAAAGACGGAAACATCCCCGGTTATCTTCCAGTAATTATAAGCCAGTCTTACAGGATAACAAAGACTGTCGATCTCCCATTTACGTTCATGGATACCGGGTTTCATTTTGGTGATGTCGCTCTTCCATTCACTCTCCTTGTTTTCATCCTTGTAAAAAGCGTTGGCATAGGGATCGAGCAGGATACAATGCTTCTGGCGGTTGATCACCCCGGCTATCAATGCTTGCAGTTTTTTATCCTCCTTAACCAGCGGAAGATAGGGCCATACCTGGGCTGTACTATCGCGAAGCCACATGGCATCAATATCTCCTGTGATCACATAAGTATCGGGCTTGCCATTGATCATTTCAAACTCTACCGTGGTGTCCAGTGTATTAGGGAAACAATTCCCGAATAGCCATGCCAGTTCAGGATCGGCGATCTGCTTCCGGATACGGACGATGGTGGCTTCCACCGCATCACTCGAAAATTTTCTTTCGGCCAGGGGTGGGCGCTTACTTTCAAACTGGTTGCTGCCGGCAGCAAAAAGCCCTGATGGCTGCAGGAAAACTCCGGCTGATAAAACGCCTGTATTTTTGATGAAAGATCTGCGTGTTGCCATGATTATTTTTTGTTGGAATAGGAATAAGGATAGGCCGAGGGATGGGTTCCCCTTTTTTTATCGGGTGTGCCAGTCATATTAAACAATAGCTGCCCACCTTTCAGAATTTCTGAATGCCTGACATAATTTTTGGAATGAACCTGGCCGTTCCATTTCAGTTCACTTACATATTTATTGGAGGAAGAATTGGCCGGGGCCCGGATTTCAAGCTGTTTCCCATTCTCCAGCTGAACCGTCATTTTCTTAAAGAGCGGTGCGCCCAGTACGTACTCGTCGGTGCCCGGACAAACAGGGTAAAAACCCATCGCGGAGAAAACATACCAGGCCGATGTCTGCCCGTTGTCTTCATCACCGCAATACCCGTCGGGTGTGGGTTTGTACATGCGATTGATCACTTCCCTGGTCCAGTATTGCGTTTTCCATGGCTGCCCTGCATAATTGTACAGGTAGATCATATGCTGAATGGGTTGGTTGCCATGCGCGTATTGCCCCATGTTCATGATTTGCATCTCCCTGATCTCATGGATCGGAAAACCATAGTAGCTGTCATCAAAAGCAGGTGGCATCACAAACACGGAATCAAGCATCTGCACAAATGTTTTCCTGCCACCCATCAGGTTGATCAATCCCTGCACATCATGGAATACACTCCAGCTATAATGCCAGCTATTGCCTTCCGTGAAGGCATCGCCCCATTTCAAAGGATTGAAGGGCGACTGGAAACTGCCATCAGCCTTCTTCCCCCGCATCAATTTTGTTTCAGGGTCGAAAAGATTGCGGTAGTTCAGCATGCGTTTTTCAAAGAGCGCAATCTCCTCTTTAGGGCGGTTCAGGGCTTTGGCCAGTTGCCAGATGGTAAAATCATCATAGGCATACTCCAGTGTACGTGCGGCATTTTCATTGATCTTAACATCATAGGGAACATAGCCCAGTTCATTATAATATTTCACGCCCCGGCGACCTACGGCGTCCATGGGTCCTTCATTATTGGCGCCATGAAGAAGTGCCTCGTAAAGAATATTGATATCATAACCCCTCAGTCCTTTCAGGTAAGCATCGGCCACCACAGAGGCGGAATTGTTACCCACCATCACATTGCGGAAGCCGGGGCTCGACCATTCGGGCAGGAAGCCACCCTCCTTGTAATCGTTTATCAGCGCTTCCTGCATTTCCTTGTTGATGGAAGGATAAAGCAGGTTCAGCATGGGATAAAGCGCACGGAAAGTATCCCAGAAACCTGTTCCGGCATACATATAACCGGGAAGTACCTGGCCGTTATAAGGACTATAATGCACCACTTTTCCTGCCGCATCCAGCTCATAGTGCTTTTGCGGAAAACATACGGTACGATAGAGGCAGGAATAGAATGTACGCAACTGTTCATCGGTACCGCCTTCGGCCTTTAACCGACCCAGCACCTCATTCCACGCGACTCCGGAAGCCTTCATCGTCTGATCAAAACCGTTAGCGCCGATCTCACGGTCAAGATTAAGCTGGGCCTGTTCTGCGCTGATAAAAGAGGAGGCAATTTTTACCTGTACTTTTTCACCCTTTCCGGTTTTAAATCCTACCACCGCGCCTGCATGACCGGCCTGCATTTCGAGCTGGTTTTTCACCAGCACGGAATCATGCCATGTATGTGCAATTGAAAATGATTTATCAAAAACAAGTACAAAATAATTTTTGAAATTGGCTGGTACGCCGCCGCTGTGGCGGGTTGTATAACCAATGATCTTATTCTCCGAAGGGATGATTTTCACATAGGATCCTTTATCAAAAGCATCAATCACCACAAATGAACTATCCTGTTGGGGAAAGGTGAACCTGAATTGCGCGGCCCTTTCGGTTGCGGTGATCTCGGTGGTCACATCAAAATCAGCCAGGTAAACACTGTAATAATGAGGCTTTACGGTTTCAGCCTTGTGCGAAAACCAGCTGGCTCTTTTGTCCTGGTCAAATACCAGCTTACCGGTTACGGGCATAATGGAAAACTGGCCATAGTCATTCATCCATGGCGATGGCTGGTGGGTTTGCTTGAAACCACGGATCCTGTCAGCGGTATAGGTATAGGCCCAGCCATCGCCCATTTTGCCCGTCTGGGGAGTCCAGAAATTCATTCCCCAGGGGCGGGCTATAGCCGGATAGGTATTACCGTTAGATAAACTGTAAAGCGACTGTGTACCCATCAGTGGATTGACATAATCGATCGGGTTAATGGAAGCCTGCGCCCACACATAAGGGGTGATGGCACACAGCAGCGAAAACAATAAAACTTTCAATCGGATCATAGTATTTAATTGCGGGGCGTAAAAATAGACAAATACAGGCAATGCGGCGGGCTGGTCAGGGTTGGATGTCCAGCTCATATTTTTCCAGCAATCCGGGTAGCCCTGCCTGTGAGAACCTGGCTTTTTTGATTTTATTATTCGTCGGGTCGATAGAGAAATTAACCGCGGAGCGGAAATCAGTTTTGAACAGCACGGTATTGTCAAATTTGGTGCCGGGCAATTCGCAGTTCTCAAAAGATGCTTCCGTAAGGTCGGCACCTGAAAAATCCACTTCCAGTAATTTGCAGTTCCTGAACTTTTGCTTTTTTAATACACGTCCTATAAAGGAGGTGTAGCTGATCTGGCAATTTTCAAATTGGACTTCAAACAGGAATTCATTGCAGTCTTCGAAGAATACACCCTGTATCTTGCAGTTGCGGAATATTACCCCGTTAAATGTTGTTCTGGTCAGTTTGGTATTACCAAGGTGGCAACCCTCAAAAACGCAATCAGAAAATTCCGCGCCGGCCAGGCTGGTGTCTGAAAAAATGCAATGACGGAAACTGCAGGATTCATATTCACCCGCTTCAAAGGGATTGCCAGAAAAATCAACCCTTTCAAAGATTTTATCTTCAAAATAAATATCAGGCATAAGATTCTGATTTAAAACAGGAAAGGCATACTAGTTTCATCAAAAATACAGGCAAATAATGATGTGCCGGATGGCTTAATTTTTTAGTTTTATATCAAATTGGAATATTATGCGTTGGACAGGAAGGCGCGAAAGCGGAAATGTAGAAGACCGTCGTAGTATGGGTGGACCCATTGCCATCGGAGGTGGCATTATTGGTGTGGTGGTTTTGCTGATCAACCTTTTTTTAGGTGGTGATGTGGACGTATCACAGCTTCAGTCCCCTACCGGCAGCGGCGCCCCGATGACACAGGAGCAAAAAGCAAGGGAAGACCAGCTTGCTGGTTTTGTAAAAGTGGTGCTTGCTGAAACCGAAGATGTCTGGAACAAGGTTTTTGCAGAGAGCGGCGCACAATATGAAGAGCCTACGCTGGTGCTGTTCACCGGGGCAGTTCAGTCTGCCTGCGGATCAGCCAGCGCCGCCAGCGGTCCTTTCTACTGCCCTGGGGATCATAAATTATACATTGACCTGTCTTTCTACGATGAGTTGTCACAGCGTTTTGGCGCTCCCGGGGATTTTGCCATGGCTTATGTAGTGGCACATGAAGTTGGGCATCATATCCAGACCCTGCTGGGCACTACCGGGAAACTGGCCCAACTGAGGCAGCGTATCAGCCAGGAAGAATACAACCGTTACTCAGTTATGCTTGAACTGCAGGCAGATTTCCTCGCCGGCGTATGGGCCAATCATACCGCCAACAAGAACCTGCTCGACCCGGATGATATAGAAGAAGCAATGAATGCAGCCAATGCTATCGGGGACGATCGTCTTCAAAAACAGGCCCAGGGATATACTGTTCCGGAATCCTTTACCCATGGCACTTCCGAACAAAGGATGTATTGGTTCAGGAAAGGTTATGAAACAGGTGATATACGTCAGGGTGATACCTTTAACGACCCGAGATTACGCTGATCATTTCATGAGAATGATGATAACTGATCCGGATATCATGATCACTGCACCAAGCAGTTTTTTCCTGATATCCTTCTCCCTGAAAATTTTGTAACCGAGCAGGATACTAACGATGGTGGATAACTGAAAAAGAGACAATGCATATCCTACCGGTATATTATCCAGAACATAGTTGGTGGTGAGTTGCATGGTGCCGATACATAGTATGAGCAACAGATACCTGGATAAATGGCGGGGTTTAATACTGGATAGCTCCTTCACGATTCGCAGCCTGTAGGCGATCATCAATACAAAGGCGAAGAGAGTGCCGAACCAGCACCACATAACAAATGCGATCTCAGGGTTCGAATGCCGGATGATTTTCTTGATGATTACTGCTTCAATAGCGGTAAGAACCATGGCCCAGATCCGGTATTGAATTTCCTTCCTTTTCAGCAAGGCCCAGCTGAATTTCTCCTCCAGGGTATCCAGCACAAAATAGCTTCCGCTGATGATCATTGCTATACCAAGTATGCCCCATAAAGAAGGTATTTCACCGAGTAAGAAAACCGCAACGACCAAACCTACAACCGATTTATATGCATTGATGGGCCCCAGTACCGAGAGGTCCCCGGTTTGCAGTGCCTTCACCAGGAATGCGTTCCCAAGGGCACCTGCAATTCCGCCGGCTATGGAAAACCACCAAAACCCGACCGGCAGCTGGGACCATTCTATTGCAGGCAGAAAAAACAAACAGGCAAGGCCAAGAAAAAAATAAGTCAGAAAATTGACCAGGAGCGGATGGTTCCTGCTTTCTGTCAGTTGTTTCTGGAATACATTACCCAATGGGTTGGACACAATTCTTAGAACAACTGCAATGCTGATTAATAAAGTCGATGCCACGGGCTAAAATTAGGCCGAAACATCGTCATTTGCCCAAAGCAATGAACACCTTAAAGATTTTTGTACTTGCTTTGCTCAGGTTATTACCCTGGCTGAAAAAAACATTTGGCGCGGTACTTTCAATGCCACCGATGATATAGCCGGCAAGCAGTTCCTTCCGGCCGATGCTTTCCGCTTTCAGCATTCCGTTTGAAGTATAAAGATAACCGGAAACGGGTATAAATTCGGCGGAAGTGCCCAGCAATCCGGGCATGCGCAATGGTAAAATATATTCTGAGGCCTTCCCCTTTGCACGTTCCACTACGCTGATATGATCAACAAAGGGCACTTCTTCGTCCTTTTCAATTTTACCATCGGGCAGCACGCGATGGAGTGACAGTCCGCCAAAAAATATATTGAATGATTGTTTTTGCCCGACATCTAAAATGGTAAGGGTTGCGGTATGATAATGATTGAATTTCTGTTCAAATCCGGCTAATTCCCTCACAGAACCATTGCCGATATCTATCAGGCTGGTATAGGGTATATCCTGGTCATACTGAAAAACACCTGAATAAATGGTCAGCATATTCCTTCCCAGTGCATCTGTATAGGGTAGCAGGTTAAAATCGCGACGGTGCAGCAGCAGGGAATCCGTAACCGCATCATAATTTACTACATAAGGAGCAGCACCCTTTCTGTCAATCCCGAAACTTCTTACCTGGTTGGTGTATTGTTGTGAAAAACCCGGGCCATGATCGGGTCCATGCGGGTTGTATCGACCATCGAAGCGGTGGCCACCCACCAGGTAAATTCTGCCTTCCATCATGGCCATTCGCCCACCTGCTACAGCCATGCGTTCATCCCTGATCTGATTGATAAATGTTACCGGGTCCTCTCCGTTTATGATGGCATTGATGGTTTCCCTGACCCGGATAATTTGCAGAAAGGGATAAGTGATATGGTCCCCGGAACTGGCACTGTACCCATAACCTCCGGTCAGGAAAAGCTCATTCCCTTCCTGAAGGAATTGCATATTGGTGCTCTGAAGTTGTTCTGCAATTGCTGTGGGAAGACCACTGAGCGGCCTTGAATATATCTTTTGACCTGCCAGGTCCAGCACTATCAGCAGGGAATTATTCTGTTCCGGCCTGAAAGCAGCAAAAGGCTGCCGTCTGTGCAGCCCGTCTGTTCGGCCACCTGCCAGTAATATTCTCTTCCCATCCCTGGCCCAGGCATAGGAATGAAGACCATTGAAATTTTCGACAACAACTTCTTCCAGTCTTATACTGAATGGAAAACTATTTTGCTGCGGGATGGCTGCAAAAGGTAACAGCAATCCTGCCAGCAGGATGCGGAATAATTTCATGGCAAAGATTTTTCCGGATTAAAATCCGACCTTGATATAAGACCAACCCTGTTCCTGTTTCATCACTACTTCCCCTACTCCCATTTTCACAGTACCTGCCTCAGGGATCAGCTGATCTTTTGTAACATTTTTTTCGCGCATGGTGTTTTCACACACCACAAACACAACACCCATCTTTTTGAAATGGGCAATTTTTTCCTGCTGGGTGGTGTTCGCTTTCATCAGCATCTGGATTCCGGGACCATGTGTTACCACTTCAATTTCAACATTATCGCCCCAGCCGGCCTTGAGATTTTTCAGGTTATTCATCAGGCCTTTCCACAACAAAGTATCATTACCGCTGAGCTGCATCACGATCCGGTGTTTTTGGGCTGAGCCCACCTGGCTTTCCTGTGATGGTGATGATTGTGCGCTGGCAGCAAAAGATACAGTCAACAGTGTAATGGCGGCTAAAATTAATGAACGCAGCATAGTAGTTATTTAAGGGATGAATTATTCAACAGGTTTTTTCTTTTCGGTACGCTGGAACATGCTGAAGAGCATAGCTCCCAATACAGCAAAATAAAGTGTGCTGTTCACGGGTTTGGATGTAATGGCGCAGGTACCGGTAACGCAACCGACATATTTGTAATAGAGGTAACCTGTCAAACCACCAACCACAGCCCCTGCTGCCGGTAACCAGTATTTCTTTATAAGGTTCATGAGCATAATTTGTATAATATAGCTGGTAAAATTGGTCAAACATACCCTGAAATTCTGTGACAAGAGTTACTTAATCACCCCAAAGCCACATCCAGCACCATCATCACCACGAAACCACCGATAAAGCCGAGTACGGAAACATCGGTGTATTTATCCCGCTGGGTTTCAGGAATTACTTCTTCCACCACCACATAGATCATGGCACCTGCGGCAAAGGCCAGCGCATAGGGCAAAACCGGTTGCATATGGATGACTGCGTAGGCTCCCAGCACTCCGGCAACCGGTTCCACAATAGCGGATAACTGACCGAACCAGAAACTTTTAAAACGGCTGACCCCGTGCCTGCGGAGGGGCATTGAAACTGCCATTCCTTCAGGGAAGTTCTGCAAACCAATTCCTATGGCAAGAGCGATGGCGGCAGGAATCATCTGCTCACCTCCCACACCGATGGAAGCAGCGCCAAACATAACGCCTACAGCCAATCCTTCCGGGATATTGTGCAAGGTGATTGCCAGCATCAGCAGGGTGGTTTTGTGCCATTTGGTTTTCATGCCTTCGCTTTCATCATCGCCAAAGTTGATATGCAGGTGGGGCATGAATTTATCCAGGCTGAAAATAAACAGCGCACCGGCCAGAAAGCCCACTGCCGCTGGCATCCAGGGAAAATCCGGATACATTTTTTCTGAATGTTCAATGCTGGGCGCCAATAGTGACCAGAAACTGGCAGCAACCATCACACCACCGGTAAACCCCAGCATGGCATCAAAAATACTGCGGCGAACCTCTTTAAAGAAAAACACCAGTGAAGCGCCAAGGGCGGTAATCAACCAGGTAAAAGTCGTGGCAATCAGGGCCGACCAAACGGGACCTATTTCTGTAAAATATTTTTCTAACTGCTCCATTGCCTATAAAAATAACCATTCTGACGTACTGTTATGACTTAAGGGACACTTCATTTAATACCACCAGATATTTTGCCAATACCTCCTTCAGTGCCAACAGCGTAGTTTCATCAGTAATGATGCCCCCGGAATTTATTTTGGTCTTTATGAAGGGGACCAGCAACTGCAGTTCATCAATCCTTTTTGTTGCTATCACTCTTAATATTTCAAGCATTGCCTGGTGGCCAAACCGTCCATCTGTGGAAGCTGTTACCAACAGGGTCGGCTTCTGGTAAAATTCACCTGAACCGACAGTCCAGTCGATCGCATTTTTAAGAACACCCGGAACACCATGGGCATATTCCGGAGTGCAGATGATAATGCCATCGGCAGCTTTTAGCTTATTGCGGAATGCTGCTACAGAGCCGGATGCATTCGCATCTTCAATATCCGGATTGAAAGGGGGCAGTCCCCCTAATCCATCATATAGTTCAATATCAAGACTGTCTTTTGAGAGATCAGCCATTGCCCGGATAAAACTCTTATGGGTGGAGTTTTCCTTAACTGTACCGGGAATTGCCAGGATTTTCTTTTTGCTGTGCATGGTTGTTTATTTCCTTCACGTACACGGATACGTAGTACTACTTAAGTATTTAATTCAGTATATAATTTGAAAAAACAGGAGTTGCCCATATTTAGTTTTGCCATCATAATATTGATCTCAATCATTAAACCTGAAACATGAAAACAATTAAAACCTTATTCCCATTTTTCGCCATTTTGCTGGCTGTCGGACTTTTGTCCTGCAAAAAAAATGATAACAACCCATCAAATCCCGGGCAAAGTAATGGTTTCCCCTTCCTGAAACAAGGCAATGAGTGGATTTATGATTACAAGGCAGTGGATGCCGAAAGCATTGTGAAGTACAAAATCCTGTCGAAGGAAGCAAATGGCTACTATAAAGTGAACTGGTTTATGGGGGCAGATTTCGAAATCTACTGGCATGAAGCTAACGGGGCATTTTCCAATTTCACTGACGGGCCTTCCGGTACGATGAAGTTTCTGCTGTGCAAAACAAACAGCAAACCTGGTGATAGCTGGGGCGAAACAGCATTTGACGACACTTACGAAAAAACTGTTACGGTGACCAATAAAGTCATGGCCATTGATGCATTTGCCAGTACGCCCGCAGGTAATTTCACCAATTGCATCAAAGTGCGCCAGACCAATTCGGCGTACACGGAATACTTTTTTGATTATTATATCAGCCCTGTTTATGGCATCGTTAAAATGGAAGGAATGGGATATAAGAACGAAGATGGAGAGATCACACACTTCCCTTTGTCCTATATCCTGAAGTCCAAGAATTTTTAAGCATCACTGCCCTTATCCTCCGAAAAAAAGACCAGCAGGCGATTTGCCTGCTGGTCTTAATTTTTTTCCATTAAACCATTACTGACCCGGGTGGTATTCCCTTTCGATATGTTTCATTACGTCTTCTTTATAAAAGAGGACATCCCTGAACTTTCCCTTACTGTAAGCTTCCACCTGGTCGTCGAAATGACTGGAAGCCGGATCGCCGCTTTGTCCGCCTGCAAGTAAAGCTTTGGCCTTGACACGTTTCCCAAATTCAACTGCACATACAAAACTGTTTCCATGAACGCCGTATCGTTTACTGGTTCCCGTGAAAGTCCTGCTGTTATAGGAAGGCAGCATGCCCCAGGTGCCTGATGCAAATCCTACCGGATAACTTGGCCGGTTGTCATCAAACTGCATATCAATTGCGGGTGATATCCGCTGGATCCTGTTGATCTCACCCCATGGTAATTGCCAGCGTCCGTATTTCCCCTGAAGCTCTCTTACGGTTTGAACCAATGGTTGCAGTATAGATTCCGGATTGGCTGTTTTTACAAATTGTTTTGTTTTCTCCACCTGGTCCAGTTCCTCATCATCAATTGCCTTTGTGCGAAGGATGAGCGGCAGCAACTTTTGTCCCCACTCCACCGCAAGTGTGGTGGCAACAGAAGATTCGCTGCTACGGTAGTCCCAGTTTTTCAGTACGGCAACCGGTCCGGCAAGCCAGGCAAACAGGCTGTCAGAAGGTGGAATATTTTTTTCAAATGCATCCACCAGTGCGGGCACCAGGATTTCAAATGCTGCCAGGCGCGAATCATATCCTGCACTAATTACTTTATCAAGGTTGTAGGATTTTCCCGACTGCAATACCCTAACGGCATTGATACCACGAAAATTCTCCCCATCGGGAGCCATATAGGCAGGAAAGCCTGAAGGAGCGGGACTATTGTCTCCCGCCACCCTGAAGGGTGTTGAATTGCAATTCTGCAGCCAGCCATTGGAAGGGTTGATGACATGCAGTGTTTTGCTGATGGGGTGCAGTCCCTTCCATTCCGTAGCGCTGGTACTTCCATCTACCGGTTTGCTCCAGTCAATTTTCGGATCGCGATGCGGAACGCGGTTTCCATGCCAGTAGGCGATATTTCCCGCAGCATCGGCATAAACAGTATTATTGGAAATATTGCCCTTCAAGTCAAGGGTTTTCTCAAATGATTTCAAATCCCTTGCCTTGGTGCGCTGCCAGCACTGTACCAATCCTTCCATCAGCCTGTTATCCGCTTTCATGCTGAGGTATTGGCCATTCCGCTGGGCCATAACCGGCCCATGATGGGTGTACCTGGCCTGTATGGTGGTTGATTCCACACCTTTATCACTGATATATTTCAACTGAACTGGTTTGGATTTAACCGGCAGGTCACGGCCATCATACTGGTAGGTCCATTTATCGCCATTGATCCTGATCTTCTCAATATAACTGTCCGCCGCATCCACATAACTGGAAGTATGCATCCAGCCGCATCGTTCATTAAAACCCTGGTAAATAAAAAACTGTCCCCAGGTTACTGCCCCATAGGCGTTCAGGCCTTCTTCACTTACCATATGCACTTCAGGCCTGAAATAAAAAGTAACGTGCGGATTGATATACAATATAGCATTTCCCGATTCTGTAATCGAAGGGGCAAATGCAAAACCATTGGAGCCGGTTGGCAATGGCTCTTCAAAAGCTGCAGGCTGCGAAACATTTTTTGCCAGGGGCGCCGCACAGCAATAGAATTCCTTCAGTTCGGTCATGGTGATATCAGCAGTACTGATGGCGCCAATACTGCCATCCGTCCACAACAGGGGATACCATGGCTGGAATCGTGCCAGCAGCGCAGGTTTCTTTTCCGGATGGCGCGACAGATAAAAATTAATCCCGTCGGCAAAGGCATTACACAATTTTTTCAGCCAGGCCGGTGCCCGCTGGTAATCGCGTATGGCATCTGATGAATCGATGACCAGCCGGATCAGCAGGTCTTCATATAAGGCATCCTTTCCCTTAATCTCGGCCATCCTGCCCAGTTTTTCAATATAGTTACGCTCTACGCGGGAAAAATCATCTTCGCATTGCGCATACATCAGGCCGAAAACTGCATCGGCATCTGATTTGCCATAGATATGAGGAATGCCCATGTTATCACGGATGATCTTAACCTGTGTGGACTGTTTTTCCCAGCGTGAAATTTCTGCACTGGTAAAACGCTGTGCCAGTAATTGTACCGGCAGGAGGAGGAGTAAAAAAATTATTCTCATGGTGTGTTGATTAACTATTTGATGGAATCATTGTAAAGCGCCGCGGCGCCGATGATCCCGCCGTTTTCAAGTTCAGAAACTTCAATGGAAAGGTCTTCCAGGTATTTTTTATACGCGAATCCTTTAATGCTTTGCCACATGGATTCATGAAACCATTGCCATGCGGCGCTCACCGATCCACCGAGTACGATCAGTTCAACATCCAGCGCATACAGCACAAACTTAATCGCATTGCCAAGGTGCGTGCCGAACTGTTTGTACATATCAATTGCCGCCTGGTCGCCATTCGTAGCCCGTTCAAAAACGATTTTACCATTTACCCGGTAAACATGTTCAAAGAATTGTCCGCTGGTATAATATTCAAGGTTATGTCCCAGGTAGTCGATCATCCCGAATTCACCCGCACCGCAGTGTTTACCTGAGTGCAGTTTATTATTGATCACGATGCCAGTACCCATGCCGGTACCAAGTGTCAATCCGGCCAGGTTATCGCGGCCCCGCCCCTTTCCTGCCTTCCACTCTCCCAGGGCAAAACAGTTGGCATCATTGTTTATGCAAACCGGCAGGCCATACCTTTCCCGGATGATCTGACCCAGTGGTATATCCTTCCAGGATGGTATGAACACCAGGTCGTACACGACTCCATCCTGAATATCTACAAGGCCTGGAACACCGATTCCGATGGAACGGGTTTCATTTGTAATAACCTGGTCAATTACAGAAAACAATTGCTGCAGCACCTCATCTGATGTGCCCCTGCCATTGGCGGGCAGGGATACCATCCGGTGAATGTTATCCTGTTCCACCAAACCGGCCCGAACCTGGGTGCCACCCAGGTCAACCCCTACATGTATATCGCCTGGCATCCGCTTAAATTGTTTTTAATAGTGAAGCTGCATCCCTGTCCAGGTATATCCTCGCTCCCGAATGATTCCGCAGGAAACTGGCAGGCAATGAGGTCGTCAGCGGACCTTCCAGCATTTGCTTCACCACAGGGGCTTTACGCTCGCCACTTACCAGCAGGAAAATGGTCCTTGCTTCCAGGATCGTAGCCATACCCAGCGTAAGTCCGCCGGTTATTTCCCGGGCACTGCTGAAATATTTTTGGGCGGTTTGTATGGTAAGCGGATCCAGTTCGGCTATATGGGACCGTGAGTTCGGATCAGAACCGGGTTCATTCATGCCGATATGGCCATTTAAACCCAGTCCCAGTATCGCCACATCAATTCCATTATGTTGGGAGATAAATGATTCCACCGCCGTGCATTCCTGTGCCGGATCGGCTGCCCTGCCATTAAAAAAACAGATCCTTTCCGGGGCAACAGCCAGTGGAGTAAAAAGTTGCTGGTCGAGATGGTACCTGCAGGAACCTTCATCACTGCCGTTCATGCCGATCCATTCATCCAGCCCGACATATTTCCAGTGATCTGATTCCCAGCCATCATTCCGAACACCTTTTACCAGGTTCCTGTACAAACCGGCAGGGCTGTCGCCCGAAGCAACACAAAGCAATGGGGAACTGCGTTGCGACATAAATGATTTCAGGTGGCCGGCGGCAAGTGCCGACATATCCTCGTAAGTATCTGTAATATAAACCTGCATGTAAATAAGGTAAAAGTTTATTTTGTTTTTTGTTCCAGCCAGAGGTCAATCGGCTTTGAAACCGTAGCATGGAAAGGAAGCATTATTTTTTTCCCAAGCCCGGCGGAAGCATAAGCTGCATAAATGATTTCCAGCACCGCCCTGCCATCCTCACCAGTTACCAGGGGTTTTTTATCCTGCTGTACGCATTCAATAAAATGCTTCAGCTCATGCGGATATCCCTGGTTGAACACTTCTTCAAAAATGGTAAAACTCCAGCCAACTGTGGTGTCGGCCTTTTCCATCGCATAATCATAACCGTGTTTACTGTAGGATACTGCCGCATTACCCATGAAGAGGTCGGCATATACCACACCGCCGGTTCCATACACTTCGCATCGATCGTCCATGCCACCGTGTTTGGCCCAGCTGTTCTCTGCTATGGCTGTAACACCGTTCTCAAATTCTATGATCACCACCGAATTATCCTCGCAATCCGTGCGGTCTTTGTGCAACACGGTTGACATGGTTGCATATACGCTTACTGCCTTATTGTTGTTAAGCATCCACCGGAACCATTCCACGGCATGGCAACCCATATCCATCAGCACTCCACCTCCGGAAAGTTCCTTATTATAGAACCAGTCGGAATGCGGTCCGGAATGCTTTTCCCCCTGCTTGAGCATGTAGATACTACCCACGCCTCCATCGTTTACCATCTTTCTTACCCGCTCGTATTTTGGGGCAAAACAAAGTTCTTCTGCGTACATGAGTTTTACGCCGGCTTTTTTGCAGGCATCGATCATTGAGTCGGCTTCCTCCAGTGTAACGGCAAGTGGTTTTTCTATAATGATATGCTTACCTGCTGCGGCAGCTTTGAGGGTAGCGGTGGCATGCAGAAAATTGGGCAGGCAGATATCCACCACTTCACAGCCGGACTCATTGATAATGGCATCGAGGTCATCAAACCAGGCGGGGATATTGTGCTTTGAAGCGAATGCTTTTGCCTTATCGGCATTGCGGGCATAAACGGCCACCACTTCCGCCTCCGGAATAAAACGGTGATAGCTTTCGAAATGAATATCGGCTATAAATCCGGCGCCGAGGAGCGCAACTTTGGTTTTTGGCATTTTTTCTTAAATATCTGTAAAAATGTGTTAAACAGGAAAGATTGATGAGCCCGGAGGCAACATAATAAAAACCTGATTGTTACATTAAATAAATCTTGATAGTATGAGAACTCTGACGCTGTTATTGCTGCTTGCCGTTTCCTCCAGCGTTTTTGCGCAAAACCGCAAGTACCAGTTCATGATGCCCCAATCCACTTTTGGCATTGGAGTCGGCTTCCAGGAATTTGACGGACTCAAAGAAAGGATGGCCAATTTTTCACAATACGAAGAACTGAAGGACTATTCCGCCACCATACAACTGGGCTGGCTGAAGGAAAGGGACCGCCTCATTTCCGCTTCCAGTGTCATGCTTGGCAGCAGCATGAGTGGCGACCGGGATAAAAAAAGCAGCACCGTAAGATTTATTGGCCTTGGCGCCGATATAGGGTATGACCTGATCAAAAGTGAAAAGGTAATGTTATACCCCCTTGCCGGTATCGGTTATGAATTTTACCAGGCCCGGTTTTATACTGATAATTCCGGGGTGGATTTTGATGATGTGGTGGGATCACCAACCGTGCAGAACGCTATCCGTCCATTGGCTTTAAGGAATTCTTTTTTCACCTACAGGCTCGGGATGGGAGTATCCCTCACAGGCCCTAAGGATCATGGCGGATCTATCGGCGTACAGGCAGGTTATGTGGGAAGCTTTGACAGCAGGGACTGGAAAAGCAATGACAACCAGGTGCTGAACAATGCCCCTGAAGACCAGCTTGGCCGCTTCCAGGTTTCCCTGGTCCTGAGCCACCAGCCGATGATGTTCGGAAAAAATAAGCCTAAAAGAAAAACTGGTCGCTAAATCCATATTTCTGAAAACAACAATATCCACTATAACCTGGACCTTAACCGGTTCAGGTTTTTTATTGAAAATAACCACCGCCGGATAACAAGGCCCCATATCATAAGTGCCGCTGACCCAAGTCATTTGATGGCATCCTGGCCGGATGTACCTTACTGCTTCTAAATACCTTTTTATGAAAAAGGTGCTAAGGATGATGTCAGCAGGCCTGATAATCCTGTTTGCCAGTTGCAGCAAAAGCAGTGATAGTCCAACACCTCCCCCGCCGCCACCGCCCGTTCTCAAACTGACCATTTCCAACCTCCATTACGAGCCGGAAAAAATTCCGGTTAAATTGTACGAACCCAATTTTACCGTTACCGGAACCATTAATTATACCAATGCACAGGATGGATTAGCCAAAATACGCATTACCAGTGTCAGCCCTGGATTTGATCTTACCGTTACTGTGCAGGGTGCCACCCAAACCAGTGGAACCGTGACCGGATTTTTTGAATTCACCCGTCCGGATGATGCGCTTGATTTACCATTCGAAATCTGGGCAATAGATGGCAAGGGAAATGTATCCAACAAACTAAGCGGAACCCTCCGGGTTATCATTGATGAATCCGCCACCAGTTGGTGGACAGTGGGCATCAACGCCCCTTCCATCATGAATGATATTGGCTGGTTTGACAACAAGTATATAGCAGTTGGCAATGCCGGCGCGGTTTTACTTTCGGAGATGGGAAACACCTGGAGCCTGCAGCCAACGGGCATGAATAACCGGTTAACAGCCATCGCCGGGTCGGGTTCCCGGTTTGTTGCCGTGGGTGATAACGGATCTATCCTCAGTTCACCCGACGGCATCAACTGGTTTATCCATGCTGCAGAACCGACCAATACCACCCCACTCACCGATGTTGTTTCCTTTGACACCACATTTGTTGCCGTTGGCAGCAACCATGCAGACCGAAGTGCAGTGATCATGAACTCCCCTGATGGCATTCACTGGACACGCAATGCATACTCATCGGTAAATGGAGAGCTGAATGCCATTGCCTCATCGGGCAGTTTATTGGTAGCCGTAGGAAAAGCAGCGGGTCGCCTCGTCGCCCTGAGTTCCCCTGACGGAATGTTCTGGAAGGAAACCCCTCTCCCGGACACCACATTACAACTGGCATACGATATCATCTGGGCGCAGAACCAGTTCCTGGTAACCGGCTATGGCTTTATCGCCCGGTCTCCGGATGGTATCAACTGGACAGTCAACAATATGCCGGCCAGCTTATTAATCAACAGGATGACCCACACCGGGAATATTTATGCAGGTGCGGGGAACGGGATTTACACTTCGGCAGACGGACTTAACTGGAACCGCACTTATGAAGGCAACGCCTATTACCCTTTCCGGAGCATCGCCTGGTCCGGCACCAACTATGTGGCTACCGGACTGCTGTATAGTATGGCGGTATCACCCTGAAGCCTGACGATAAAAACAAATGATAGTTAGCTTTTTATAAGAATAATTTCAAGCAATCGTCCAAATAAATAAACAATAGTCAAAATAAATCGCCCGTTTTTGCTCATTTTTTAAGAAATTTGCATTTCTATTATAAAACGTATAAAATGAGCAATAACCCCAGCACCCTTTTTGATAAAGTGTGGGACGCACATGTGGTTCGAAAGATCGATGATGGTCCGGATGTATTTTTCATCGACCGCCATTTCATTCACGAAGTAACCAGTCCGGTTGCTTTCCTGGGACTGGAAACGCGCGGGCTCACAGTGATGTTTCCGGAGAAGACTTTTGCGACCGCCGATCACAATACGCCCACTATTAACCAGCACCTGCCGGTGCAGGACCCGCTTTCCGCCAAACAGTTGAAAGCGCTGGAAACGAATACTGCCAAATATGGTATTTCGCATTGGGGGCTGGGCAATCCAAAGAATGGAATTGTACACGTGGTAGGACCGGAGAACGGTATCACCCTGCCGGGGATGACCATTGTTTGTGGCGACTCCCATACATCCACCCATGGCGCTTTCGGGGCGATAGCGTTTGGTATTGGAACATCTGAAGTGGAAATGGTGCTCTCCTCGCAGTGCATCATGCAGCCCAAGCCCAGGAAAATGCGCATCAATGTCAATGGCAAACTGGGTAAGGCGGTGTTGCCAAAGGATGTGGTACTCTATATCATTTCAAAACTGACAGCAGCCGGAGCCACCGGTTATTTCGTGGAATATGCCGGGGAAGTGTTTGAGAACATGAGCATGGAAGGCCGGATGACGGTTTGTAATATGAGCATCGAGATGGGTGCACGCGGAGGCATGATTGCCCCCGACGAAACCACTTTCAATTATATTAAGGGCCGCGAGAAGGCGCCGAAGGGCGAAGCCTGGGACAAGGCCCTGGCGTATTGGAAAACGCTCAAAACAGATGAAGGTGCGCAGTTCGATATTGAATATAATTACGATGCTGCCGACATTGAACCGATGATCACCTTTGGCACCAACCCGGGAATGGGTATTGGAATCAGCCATCATATCCCGGTTTCGCAGGAAGCGGGCAGTGGAAAGGCCAGCTATGAAAAATCGCTCAACTACATGGGCTTCCACGAAGATGATGCCATGCTGGGCAAGAAAGTGGATTATGTATTCATCGGAAGCTGTACCAACGGACGCATTGAAGATTTCCGTGCATTTGCCTCCATCGTGAAAGGCCGTAAGAAAGCAGACCATGTTACAGCCTGGGTCGTTCCCGGATCACATATTGTAGAACAGCAGATCAAAGATGAAGGCATCCTGGACATCCTGACTGAAGCCGGTTTCCAGTTGCGCCAGCCCGGCTGCAGTGCCTGCCTGGCCATGAACGATGATAAGATCCCGGCAGGAAAATATGCGGTCAGCACCAGCAACCGCAACTTCGAAGGAAGGCAGGGCCCCGGTGCCCGCACCATGCTGGCCAGTCCGCTGGTAGCCGCTGCCGCCGCAGTAACCGGTGTGGTTACAGACCCAAGAACATTACTATAACCAACAACAACCTATTTGTCATGGCTTACGATAAATTCACCATCCTCACATCTTCCGCCGTTCCGATGCCAATCGAGAACGTGGATACAGACCAGATCATTCCGGCACGTTTCCTGAAAGCCACCCAGAGAAAGGGCTTTGGCGACAACCTGTTCCGCGACTGGCGCTATAACGGTGACGATACACCGAAAAAAGATTTTGTCCTGAATAATAATATTTACTCCGGCAAGATCCTGGTAGCGGGGAAAAACTTCGGCAGCGGCAGCAGTCGCGAACACGCGGCCTGGGCTATTTATGATTATGGATTCCGTTGCGTGGTATCGAGCTTTTTCGCGGATATCTTCAAAAACAACTCGCTGAACGTGGGCATCCTGCCTGTACAGGTGAGCGCGGTTTTTCTTGATAAAATCTTCAGCGCCATTGAAGCCGATCCCAATGCCCAACTGGAGATTAACCTGCCGGAACAAACCATCACCATCCTGGCAACAGGTGAAAAGGAATCCTTCGATATCAATGGCTATAAAAAACACAATATGATAAATGGATATGACGACATCGATTATCTGCAATCGATGAAGGATGATATCCGGGCATTTGTGTCTACCAGCCAATATTAACAGCAAGCAGCAAGCAAGCAACATGCCCCAGACCAAAAGAACCATTGAAATAATGGACACCACACTCCGCGATGGTGAACAAACCAGCGGAGTGTCTTTTTCTGCCTCAGAAAAACTGACCATCGCCCAGCTTCTCTTAACCGAAGTGAAAGTGGACCGGATTGAAATTGCCTCTGCCCGTGTATCTGAAGGGGAATTTGATGCGGTTAAGAAAATCACCAAATGGGCAAAGGCAAACGGGCTGCTGAACAGGGTGGAAGTACTCACATTTGTGGATGGTGATGTATCCGTCAAATGGATGCTGGAAGCCGGTGCCAGGGTGATGAACCTGCTTACCAAAGGTTCACTTAACCACCTGACTCACCAGTTAAAGAAAAAACCCGAAGAACACTTCGCCGATGTGGCCGCCGTGCTGGAGCTGGCAAAGAAAAAGGGACTGGAGGCAAATATTTATCTCGAAGACTGGAGTAATGGCATGCGGCATTCCCGCGAGTACGTTTTCCAATACCTCGACTTCCTGGTTACCCAGCCATTGAAGCGGATCATGCTTCCGGATACATTGGGTATCCTGACCCCGGCTGAGGTCTTTGAATTTGTTTCGTCTATTGTTCAGCGTTATCCAGGCATACATTTCGATTTCCATGCCCACAATGATTATGACCTGGGCACCGCCAACGTACTGGAAGGCGTGAAGGCAGGCGCACACGGTTTGCACCTGACCGTAAATGGCATGGGCGAAAGAGCCGGCAATGCGCCGCTTGCAAGTGCCATTGCCGTACTGAATGATTTCATGCCAAATGTGAAAACACATGTGGTGGAAAAATCACTTTACAGCGTGAGCAAACTGGTGGAAACCTTTTCCGGTTTCCGCATTCCGGTCAACAAACCGGTGGTGGGCGAAAATGTGTTCACCCAAACCGCGGGCATCCATGCCGACGGCGACAAAAAGAACAAACTGTATTTCAGCGACCTGATGCCCGAGCGTTTCGGTCGCCAGCGCAAATACGCCCTGGGTAAAACCAGCGGCAAGGCCAATATCGAAAACAACCTGGCCCAACTTGGCATACAACTATCAGACGCTGACCTGAAAAAAGTGACCCAGCGCATCATCGAACTGGGCGACCGCAAGGAAGTGGTGACCCAGGCAGACCTTCCCTATATCATTTCGGATGTACTTGACAGCAATACCATCCAGGATAAAGTGAAGATCGAAAACTATGTGCTGACCCATTCAAAGAACCTGAATCCCTCAGCCACCATCCAGGTATCCATCGAGGGAGAAACCTTTGAAGAGCATGCGCAGGGCGACGGCCAGTATGATGCGTTCATGAATGCACTGAAAAAAGTTTATAAAGCAAAAAAACAGGAACTGCCTGTGCTGACGGATTATGCGGTGCGAATTCCGCCCGGAGGAAAAACGGATGCACTTTGTGAAACCATCATTACCTGGCGCCTGAACCACAAGGAATTCAAGACCAGGGGACTGGACAGCGACCAGACGGTATCGGCCATTAAAGCCACCCAGAAAATGCTGAACACCATTCCCCATGGATAAATTAATTTAGCGGTCCATAAATCAAATTATCTCCCTATACAATTAACCTGAATGGCAACAAAACAAATTTTGATTGTTCCTGGTGATGGAATCGGACAGGAAGTAACAGCAGTAGGCAAAAAAGTGCTGGACAAGATCGCAGAGAAATTCGGCCATACATTCACGTATGATGAAGCCCTGATCGGCCACGTGGCCATCGAAGCCACCGGTTCTCCCCTGCCGGATGAATCACTGGAAAAAATGCGCAATTCAGACGCTGTGCTCTTCGGTGCAGTTGGTCACCCAAAATATGACAATGATCCTTCAGCCAAAGTAAGGCCTGAACAAGGGTTGCTGAAGATGCGCAAGGAACTGGGACTTTATGCCAACATCCGTCCCATCAAATTATTCGATGAACTGCTGGGCGCTTCCAGCATCAAGCCGGAAATCCTGAAAGGCGCGGATATCCTTTTCTTCCGTGAACTTACCGGCGATATCTATTTTGGCGAGAAGGGCCGCAAGAACAATGGTGATACCGCTTATGACATCGCCGAATACAGCCGTTTTGAAGTGGAGCGCATCGCACGCAAGGCATTTGATGCTGCCCGCACCCGCCGGAAAAAACTCTGTTCAGTTGACAAAGCCAACGTTATTGAAACCTCCAGGCTCTGGAGGGAAGTGGTACAGAAAGTTGCCCTCGAATATCCGGATGTGGAAGTAGAGCACCAGTTTGTAGATGCTACTGCCATGTTACTGATCAAGGACCCGCGTCGCTTCGATGTGGTGGTTACAGCTAATCTGTTTGGTGATATCCTAACAGATGAAGCTTCACAAATTGCCGGTTCAATGGGTATGCTGGCCAGTGCTTCCATTGGCGACGGCACAGGCGTTTACGAACCGATCCATGGTTCCGCCCACGACATTACTGGTAAGGGTGTGGCCAACCCCCTGGCTTCCATATTATCTGCTGCGCTGCTGCTGGATATCTCCTTCGGCATGAAAGCGGAATCAGAAACGGTGATCAATGCGGTGGACAAGGTCCTGAAAGCAGGATTCCGCACCGGCGATATTGCCGATGCCAACACTCCGGCCGACAAGATCCTCGGAACAGCGGCCATGGGAGAAGAAGTCCTGAAAAATATTTAAGTCTGTTTTTAGTTTTTAAGACTCAATTGTGGTATAACCCGGATCAGCCGATCCGGGTTTCTTTTTTCAATGGCATTATATTTTATGCGACATTTAGTACTATGCCGATTGCACCACACATTGCAAAGATTGCCCGCTACCTGATAATACTACTCATGCCGGCACTTATGACTGGTTGTCACCGTAAAGCTTCACCGGCTTCGGTTACAGGCGCTCCCGGGATTCGGATCCTGGGTTACCTGAATGGTTCCAAAAACTGGAGCCTTGCCTTTCAATCTGTTGACCTGGACAGGATCACCGACCTGAACCTGGCATTTTTCAATCCCGATACCAATGGCATTATACCCACCGATCCGCAATTGGCAGAACTCATCCGCCAGGCTCACTCGAAAAAAGTAAGGGTCTGGATGTCAATTGGCGGCGGCAGTCCACCCAGGCACCTGGCAGCACTGATGAAAGCTGAACAGCGTAAATCGTTTATTGAACACCTAACAGCTTATGCCGTTCAAAATGGTTTTGACGGAGTGGATGTGGACCTGGAAAATGATCTCATCAATGAAGAGTATGCCCCGTTTGTGTTTGATCTTTCGGCGATGCTGCGTTCAAAGGGGCTTCAGATGACTGCGGCCCTGGCCAGCTGGAATAGCCATAAAATCCAGGACAGTACCCTACGTCTGTATGACTTCATCAATATCATGTCCTACGACAAAACCGGGCCATGGAATCCTGCCAAACCCGGTCCCCATTCTCCCTTCAGCATGGCGGAGTCAGATTTCCGTTATTTCAATTCAGACAGGAATATTCCAGCCTCCAGGTTACTGATAGGCGTTCCGTTTTACGGTTATGGATTCGGCGGGTCAGCTCCGGAAAGCATTGCCTGGCGCAATCTCCGGCTTCAATACCCCGACGCCATTCATTCAGACAGTATTATACTGGCTGATGGCGGCAGGATCTATTACAATGGCATCCCTACCATTCAACGAAAACTACAATTTGCAAAACAGTCCGGTGCCGCCGGTATCATGATCTGGGAACTGAGGCAGGACAGCAGGGAT
This sequence comes from Flavihumibacter stibioxidans, assembly GCF_014332695.1. Taxonomy (GTDB): domain Bacteria; phylum Bacteroidota; class Bacteroidia; order Chitinophagales; family Chitinophagaceae; genus Flavihumibacter; species Flavihumibacter stibioxidans. The sequence goes on from NZ_MBUA01000001.1 coordinate 1,445,311, forward strand.
CAGCATTCCCTGTTGCAATCTATCCATGAGGCCATCAATAAAAATTAGGCCGCACACCACAGGCAACTAGCCGGTGACCAGGTTCAACTTATAAGGATACACTTTCCCCGAATTCCATTGCGCCACATACATATTTTCCTCGTCGTCGATGCATACATCGTGCGGATATTGGAACACCGCAGATGACTGTGTCATAGGCTGAAGAACACCATCCCTGTAAACCGGCCCGGTACCACCCGGATTGGATATCACGCGGTTATCTTTGTCAAGTATGGTTACAAATCCGGAAGACTTCCAGGGACGGTCGCTGGACTGCAGCACTGCCGCATACAGGTACTCGCCCCTTATAACCGGCCGGCAAACCCATGCACCGGGAAGAGCGATGGTGTCAAGATGGTTCCCTTCCAGGTCATAGCGCTTGAATGCATTTTCCTCCCTGGAACTAACGATGAGGCATACTCGCTTTGGATCGCGGGTATCAAGTGTTACCCCATGTGCATTTTTCAGGTGGGCCGCCGTTTCGCCCCTGCCACCAAAATATCCCTTATAATTTCCTTTGGCATCGTAGCGGTGGATATAATCCTTTCCGTATCCATCGGCCACATAAATATCACCATTGGGTGCGATGGCGGTTTCAGTAGGAACATATTCTTCCGCTTTGGCATAGAGCCCGGACGCGGCAGGATAATCCAGCACCATCAGCTCACGGCCATCAACCGTGGTTTTGATCACCTGGTGACGGTTATTGTCGCAGATAAACAGTGTATCCGTTCCTCCTTCATCAAAAAGCGTGAGTCCATGGGCGCCGGGATACTGAGTTCCCCAGGTGGATATCAGCCTGCCGGCTTTATCATAAATCAACACATTGTTCCTGGTTTCATTTGTCAGCAGGATGATCCTGCCCTTACGGTCCTGTACCATCTCATGGCAATCCTTTACCGGATATCGGGCCACATCAGCCTGGCTCCATTGGGTGTCAAGCCTGTAGCGTTTGTTTCCATGCCCGATGGTTTCACCGGCCAGTAAGCCGCCCATTGGGGCAACCGTAATTCCGGCCAGTGTTAATGTAGTGTTGCAAATAAATTCCCTGCGATCCATAACAAACAATTGTAATGTTCAATTTACGCAGGGAAAATCAAACGGCAAGTTTTTAAAAACGAACCCGGCTACCATTCAAAATGGTATTTCCCCGACCCTGCCCTCAGGTGTAAAAAGCCCCCTTCGTTTTTCACGATCACAACACCGGCCGATTCCTGCAAGGGTTGGCCGTTTTCGGTTATACTTGCAAGTGAGGAAACCGGCAATACGATATCCGCAGTTGTATTGACTGGTATTTCAAGATCCAGGGTCAGTTTCTCCCCCTCTTTTTTCCAGCTGCTGCTGACCATGCCATGCTTTGAAAGAAAACCGGCAGATGCCTGTGACAGGCTGCCAAACTGGGGTTGTATGATTATTTTATCATACCCCACCGCATCTTCAGCAGGGCGGATACCCGCGAGCCAGCGGTAAAACCATTCACTCACCACCCCGAACATAGGATGATTGTGTGAATAGGTATTATCACTGTATTCCCAATGTTCCCATAAAGTGGTAGCCCCGTTTTCCAGCATATGCACCCAGCCGGGAAAGCCGCGCCTGGTGACCAGCCGGTAAGCAAGATCAGCATACCCATACCGGCTTAGTACCTCGGGAACATATTTGGTTCCGAATATCCCGGTTGCAATGTGTTCCGAATGGGTATTGGCCACCTGTGATACCAGCCATTGAACTGCTGCAGGTATAGCCTTTTCAGGTACCAACCCAAAATACAATGCATGCGCCTGGGTTGATTGTGTTCCCAACCCCACCTTACCTGAAACAGTATCAACAAATTTCTCCACAAAGCTAACCTTAACCCGATCCGCCAGTCTGTTGTAATAATCAGCATCCTCAGCAAGGCCGAGGATCCCCGCCATTCTTGCCAGTAGTAAAACATTGTAATAGTAAAAAGATGTTCCGCTCACAGCAATATCCTTCGGATCAATGCTTTCGTGATCACCCAGTGTGGTGTCAATGATGTTTTCTTTTGCTTTTCCCTGCAAATACCTGATCCAGTTTTTTGCAACAGGATACTGTCTTTCCAGCAAACGCCGGTCACCATAATACTGGTACATACGGTACAGTAAAACCGGATGAACGGAACCCCATTCAATTGGTCCCGAACCATTTCCCAGTCCGGCATCTGCAATGCCCACGTAAGGTGCTGTTTCCGTTAGTCCGCCATCGCTCCGCGCGGCATCCGCAAAGTCCAGCACCGTTTTCGCGTAAAAGCCCTGCATGTCAAAATTGTTCAGGAAGGCTTCATGCACGCCAACGATATCACCGCCATAACCGAATTTCTCGCGGTGCGGGCAATCTGACTGCACGCTGAAAACATTGCTCAGGAAAGTATTCCTGCAGACCTGCTGGATATTATTAATGACCGTATCGGAACAGGTGAATTCACCGGCATTGGGCAGGTCGGCCTGCATGACCAGTCCGGAAATATCTTCTGCTTTCAGTTCACCGGCATAGCCGCTGATCTCCGCATAACGGAAGCCGTGATAAGTAAACAGGGGTTGAAAAAATTCCTCTCCTTTACCGGAACAAAAAAATTGATCTGCCTGGTAAGCCGTGTCAGGTGCACCAGGTCCGCCCATCCCCTTTCTTTTAACCTGTCCGGCCGCACTGGTCATTACATTCAGGAATCCATCGGGATACAGTAATTCACCATAACGGACACTGATCTTTGTTCCTGCCGGCGCCTTTGCCAGCATCCGTACAACCCCGCCGAAATTCCTGCCGAAATCAACCAGGTAGCGGCCGTCTTTTTGTTTTTTAACCCATACAGGACGAAGCGTATCCTTGATGACAACCGGAGGCTGGAACTGCGATTGCAGTATACCCCCAGGTGCTTTTGCCCTTGCAACCTTTCTCCAGCCAATATCATTGAAACCGGTTTTGTTCCAGCCCGGCAGGGATTTGCGGTTATCATGATGTTCTCCCAGGTAAACGCTGTTCCTGGTGACGGGACCATCCATAACCTTCCATGTTTCATCAGACACAACAGATTCGACGGAACCATCTGCATACACCATATCAAGCTGCAACAGGAATGAAGGGGTTCCTGTGGTCAATGCCTCCCGCAGGTTAAACCGTCCCCACATTCTTAGGGGCAAAGGATTGTACCAGCCATTGCCCAGCATAATTCCAATACAGTTTTTATCGGTTCCCACCAGCTCAGTTACCTCATAACTACTGTACAGAACCCTTTTTGAATAGTCGGTCTGGCCGGGATCCAGCACACGGTTACCGACCCTTGCACCATTTATGAAGGCTTCATAATAACCTGCTCCGCTGACGTGCAAAGTGGCTTTGCTGATTTTTTTCACGGGGGTGAATTCCTTTCTGAAAACGGGTGCCGGATTGTCTGCATACATGGCGCTGTCTGTCTGCGGCTGCGGCCCGGAATCCCTGATCCACCTTCCCTTCCAGTCTCCGGGATGAAGCAGTCCCATCGACCAGGAATCCGGTTCACTCCAGCCTGTTGGGATATCCTTTTCATCCCAGGCTTTCACCCGCCACCAAACCGTTTGACCCGACCGAAGGACTTTGCCGTTATAAAAAACCTGCCTTCCCGGCTGCCAGGGTTGTTTATGGCTGTCCCAGATATCTGCCTGGCCGTTTAGCAGCAGTTCTTTGGCTGAAGCAACCTGCACACGGTAGGCAGTCTGGTATTTACCCCTGGTAAAATCATCCACGGTTACCAGTTTCCAGTCCAATACAGGATGTTGTTCATCCACGCCGATCGGACCTCTCCTGTTTTCGCACCTGAGATCAGTTACCCTGAGGACTGTCGCTTGGGAGAAAGCAAAAAATGGCAGCAGGCAATACAGGATCAGGGTCATGAAAATTTTTACCTGAAAATAACAAAACAAAACCATCCTCCACTGACCTCATACTATACCCTGACCCAGGTCAGGAAAGAAACCGGGCATTTCAGGTAAATTTATTGCAATAGGGTATTATATGCGGTTCCTATCAGTTTTAATGCCAGTCATTTTTGCAATGACGGCAGTTGGCCTTTCAGCCCGGGCACAGCAGCCCACGGGTAAACTATGGACACTGGATGAATGCATCGTTTACGCAGAAAACAACAATATTGCACTCAAAAACCTGAGGCTCCGGAAACAGGTAGTGGAGCAGGACCTGGTGCAATCAAAAGCGATGATGCTGCCTGATTTGTATGCAGGAGCCGGGTATGATTTATCCCATTATACAAAAACCTCCAACCAGGGTTCAAAGGCCATCAACACCAGTGGTTCCCTTGGACTGAATTCACAAATGACCTTATACAATGGCGGAGTCCTGAAAAATAATATCAGGCGTCAGAACCTGAATCTGGAGATGGCCGGACTGGATATCGAAGTAGAAAATAACAATCTCTTCCTGGATATTATCGGTGCTTACACAAATATCCTGCTCGCCAGGGAAACCATACTGTATATGGAAAGCCTGCTTGAAACCAGTAAAACCCAGACGGACCAGGCCAGGCTGCAATTCAATGCAGGGGCCATTTCCAGGAAACAATTGATACAATTTGAATCGCAATTGGCTAATGACCAGTTTGCGCTTACCAATGCGGGGAATGCCAGCAGATCCAATAAGATCGTCCTGAAACAATTACTCCAGCTACCGGCCGAAGACAGTTTTGATATTGCACCCGGTACGCTGGATGTACCACTTAGATTGTTGCCGCCATTAAATGAATTTCTTTCCGATGCCAGGAATACCAGGCCGGAGATCAGGAACAGCCGGCTTTTTATCCAGGGTGCTGAACTGGATATAAAAATTGCAAAAGCGGGATACCTTCCATCCGTATCTGCAGGAGCAGGCATCAGCACGGGGATGAGAAACAGTATAAACAAGGGCACATTCACCCAGTTGGGAAATAATTTTTATCAGAACCTGGGCATCACCGTTAGTTTCCCTCTCTTCAGCAGGAAACTGAATGAAACCAATATGGCAAGGACAAAAATAGCCAGACAGCAGGCAGAGCTAAGCCTTGTGAACACCAACACTTTGTTATCGCAGGCAGTGGAACAGGCATACATAAACTATCAGAATGCGATGGCAGAATACCTGGCGGCAGAAAGACAATTCACAAATTACGAAGAGGTATATAAAATTTCAACAGAGGAACTGAGGCTTGGTGCGGCCAATATCACTGAATTCGTGCAGCAAAGGAACCTTTACGTGCAGGCACTGCAATCATTTACCCAGTCCCGGTTCAGGGCCATACTGGCATATAAGATCCTGAATTTTTATGCCGGCCGATTGAATAACCAGAATAATTCAGGCAGATGAAAAAGAAACATATCATATTGCTGATCGCGGGCCTTTTAATACTTGGGGCTGCCGGTGCATATTTCTATTTTGGCAGGGCGGAGAAAAAAAACTCCTATTCACTGGTAACAGAAAAAGTCAAAAGATCTTCCATCGCCAATATTGTAACTTCCACCGGCACCATTCAACCTGTTGATACGGTTGCGGTGGGCACCCAGATCAGCGGCATTATTAAACACATCTATACCGATTATAATGCCATTGTGAAAGTTGGCCAGTTGCTGGCAGAACTTGATCCAACACTCATGCAGGCGACCGTTGACCAGATCAAAGGCAATCTTGCCCTGGCCAGAAGCAATCTCGACTACCAGAAAATAAATTTCGGGCGCCAGAAACAATTGTATGACGTGGGGTCTATCAGTCGGGCTGCTTATGACCTCGCTGAGAACAGCCTCAGAAATGCCGAAGCCGTTATTACCAGCACCAGGGCGCAGTTGAATGCAGCACAGAAGAACCTGAGCTTCACCAGAATCTATTCACCTATCAATGGGGTCGTCCTGAACAGGAACATAAATGTAGGACAAACCGTTGCTGCCAGTTTTAATACACCGACATTGTTCAGCCTGGCAAAAGACATTACCAAAATGCAGGCCCAGGCAAAAGTGGATGAAGCCGATATCGGCAAAGTGAAACCCGGCGAACGGGTCACTTTTACCGTAGACGCCCACATCAATGATGTCTTCAATGGCACCGTTTCAGAAATCAGATTGCAGCCAACCATCGCTGCTAACGTTGTCACCTATACGACGATCATCCAGACCAACAATGACCAATTGAAGCTGAAGCCGGGAATGACGGCCACCATTACCATCTTCACGGAGGAAGCCGAGAATGTGCTGACCGTACCCTTACCGGCACTGAAATTTAAACCGGACAGCGCCTTGCTGGAGAAAAAATATAGCATCATTCCATTCAGCGGAAAAAGGGCCCGCACCGATTATTTTGTATGGGTGCTGGACAATTTGTTAATCAGGGAAAAGAAGATCATTACAGGAATCAGTGACAATACCAGGATCGAAGTGGTCAGCGGATTGAATGAAAATGACAACATTTTAACCGGTATTGTGTCGGGGTCCGGTGTTACCGTTCAGGATACTGAGAGAAGTCCGTTTTTACCCACCATGAGAAGAAGATAAGCATGTCAGCGATCGTACATATGGAAAATATCAGGCGGGACTTCATCTTTGGTCCGCAGGTAGTAAAGGCGTTAAAGGGCGTCAGCTTCAGTGTGCAGCCGGGTGAATTCATAACGATCATGGGTAGCAGCGGATCAGGAAAATCAACCTTGCTGAATATTATCGGATGCCTGGACAAAGCCACGGAAGGCGAATACCTGCTGGATGGCACCAATGTGAAATCCATGGACAAAAACGAACTGGCTTCCCTGAGGAACCGTAAGATCGGATTCGTCTTTCAGTCCTTTAATCTTTTACCCCGAACCAGTGCTTTGGAAAATGTGGAATTGCCATTGTTATACCAGAAAGGTATTTCACAATCGGAAAGACGCGATCGGGCGATGAATGCACTGGAGAAGGTAAAACTTGCCGACCGGTACGAGCACCGCCCAAACCAATTATCAGGTGGCCAGCAGCAAAGGGTTGCCATCGCGCGTGCGCTGGTCAATGAACCGGTACTGATCCTGGCCGATGAGCCCACAGGCAACCTCGATACGCGCACATCCTATGAGATCATGACCCTGATACAGGAACTGAACCAGGACCAGCAGAAAACCATCCTGGTAGTGACACATGAACCAGACATAGCAGCCTTCAGCGGCCGCACGCTTACCCTGCGCGATGGCAGGTTGCTGCGGGATGCCCAAAATCCCAATATCAGGTCAGCGAAGGAGGCATTGGCATCCATACCCAAGGCAGATGATTTTTAAAACCTGAACCATGAGCTTCATCAACCTGTTAAAAATAGCCCTCAGGGCACTCCGGAGAAACAAACTCCGGGCCTTCCTGACCATGCTGGGAATCATCATTGGAGTGGGCGCTGTAATCACCATGATGTCTATCGGCGAAGGCTCCAAAAAAAGTATTGAATCCACGTTCTCCAGCATGGGTACCAATATGATCACCATCAGGCCTTACAGCAATATTCCCATGCCGGGTGGGGTGAGGATGGGCTCTTCCAATATCCAGACCCTGACATTGAACGATGTTGAAAAAATTGGTGAGGAAGTAAAAAACATTTCTGCCCTATCACCCGGATTAGCAAGTGGCGGACAGGCCATCCGGGGATCTAAAAACTGGCCGACTTCCATACAGGGCGTGGGGCCGGACTATTTATCCATCAGAAAACTGGAAATAGCCAGTGGCTCCAATTTTAATGAGGAGCATATCAAATCCTTCGCGAAAGTTTGCGTCATCGGGCAGACAGTCGTGAAGAATCTTTTTGAGGCTGGAGAAAATCCGGTAGGACAAATCATCCGGTTTGGGAAAATCCCTTTCCAGGTCATCGGCGTACTGGCGGCAAAGGGACAGAACACATTTGGCCAGGACCAGGATGATATCATCGTTGCGCCCTATACCACCATCATGAAGCGGATCTCCGCCACCATTTATTTGCAGAATATTTATGTATCTGCTGTCAGTGAAGATCTTTCCAATTTGGTGACGGATGATATAATCAGGACCATGAGGGCAAGTCACAAATTGAGAACGGGACAGGCAAATGATTTTGATGTTCGCACCCAGGCCGAACTGATCAGCAACATGAGTTCCACCAGCAATATGATGACGACACTGCTGACGGCGGTTGCAGCCATTTCGCTGGTGATCGGGGGTATTGGAATCATGAATATCATGTACGTATCCGTAACCGAAAGAACCAGGGAAATAGGGCTTCGCATGTCTATCGGCGCCAAAGGCAGGGATATATTATTGCAGTTCCTTACCGAAGCCATCATCATCAGCATCACCGGTGGATTGATTGGGGTACTCCTGGGAGTAACAGCCTCCTGGTTTGTTTCGCGTTTCCTTAACTGGCCCACCATCATCAGCGAATCATCCATGGTGATATCCTTCTTCGTCTGTGTATTCACGGGAGTATTTTTCGGATATTATCCTGCCATCAAGGCAGCTTCCCTTGACCCCATTGATGCGTTGAGGTACGAGTAATCTGCAGGTGTGCAAAGCTTCCGCAACAACATACTAGGAGGTTTTAGGATACCGGTGAACCAGACGCAGTCGGATATGAGGTATGGCCCCGGCCAGTACAAGGATGCCACCGCTTAACACCAGCACAAGCGGCCTGGTGAAAACCTCCCCTGAAGATAAAATTCCAAGGATGATGCCGGTGGATAATGGAAGGGAGAATGCCAGCACCAGTACCGCCAGTTCGGGGTCAAAACTCCTGCTTTCCACGGGCAGGCCTGATTGGTCTTCGCGCTGGTGGAATACCGTAATATGCGCAAGCGGCCAGAAACTGGCAGAGCTAAGCGGAACCACTACAGCCAGCAAAATCATGGATGTATCACTGAGATGCATAACCGAAATGATGAATGCACTGAACAACATGGTAATACCGGCCCTCAACAGGAGTATGGACACCACCAGTTTTTTCCTGCTTTCCTTCCATTGTACGGCCAGTCCGATGAAAATCAGTACCAGCGGGGTCATAAGAGCGCTGGTTTTATCGGCGAGTTCAGCAAACGGGGAGGGCAGGGTATTGAAACGGATACCCGATAACAAAAGAATAACTGCCAGCAAAATCAGCATATTAACCGGCTCCTTAAGCAGGCTCAGCAACAGACTGCGGATTTTACCGGTGAAATTAACCGGCTCCCTGGCTCCATTTCCGAGGAACATATTCAGGGCCATGATATAGAGAAAGATGAGCACGAAGAATTTATTCCCAACATCTGCAAGGGCTGCAATGGCCAGTGGCTGTTCACCAAGGAATTCTGCAATAAAGGGAAAACAGGACAGTCCGGGCGCCAATGACGGAACCAGCATCATCAGCGTCCGGCTGTCGGCACTGTTTTTTTCCAACCCAAATAAAGGAAAGGCCAATGGTACGAGGTAATACAATAAAAGATTGAACAGCAGCATCAGCAGTGGCACCACCAGCAGTGTGCTGTCCATTTCAATTTTCATGAGCGCGATAAAAATGGTGGAAGGAAGTGCAACAGAGAGAATAATTTCCTTTAAGCCGCCCAACGCTTCCTGTTTCCAGATACGGGTGCGTAACAGCATGCCAAGTGCAATCAGTAACAACAGTGTCATCGTTTTTTGCAAAGCCGGATTCATCAGCTGATGGATTTCAGGGTATTGACAAATAATTGCATTTCCTCCATGGTGCCAATGCTTACCCGGCACCAGGGCTTGTTTTTGATTTCAAAAGCCCGGACCCCGACTCCACCGGCTGTCATCAACTCAAGGAAAGTCTTGCCTGGCTTGCGGATAGGGAAAAGCACAAAATTTGTATGAGAGTTAATATACTGGTACCCAAGTTTATCCAGTTCAGCATAAAGCCAATTTTTAGTGGCCAGGTTTCTTTCTATTGTCATGGACTGAAATGCGCCATCATCCAGGCTTGCACTTGCAGCGAATATGGAGGTGTACGCAATACCCATCCCTCCGCGGGTAATCTGGTCAATGGATTCAAGAAATGAAGGCAGTGCCGCTATATACCCCACACGTATACCCGCCAATCCCATGACCTTGGAAAAGGTACGGGCAATGATTACATTTTTGTTCTTTGCCAGCAGTGTCACCATGCTTTCAGTAGCTCCTGCATCTGCCAGCTCCATATATGCTTCGTCAATGAATACCGGTACTTTTTCAGATACCCTGGAGCAGAAATCATACAACTCCTTTCCTGAAGTAACTGCACCCGTCGGGTTATTGGGATTACAGATATAGACCAGCCTGGTATTGGCGTCGATGGCAGCTTCCATGGCTGAAAGATCATGTGACCAGTCGGATTTGCAGGGGATAGCCTTCCAGCCGGCGCCCACCGCCTTCGCCACATTAACCAGTGACATATAGGTGGGATCTGCGGACACAATATTTCCACCCTTCTGAAAACAAACCATTGCGACTTTTTCGAGCAAATCGGACGAGCCTGGTCCCATCATGATATGATTGGCCGGTATACCTTCTTTTCCCGCAATTTTATTGATCAGGTCGAAAAGTTCTTTCCAGGCATAGCGGTTGCCCCGTCCAACAGAATGGATGACCGCCTGTTGTGCGGAATAGGAAGGGCCATAGGGATTTTCATTGGCGTTGAGTTTTGCTTTCAGTTCAGCCACCATGGAAGAAAATGGCGGCCGGGCTGGCAAAATCTCACGAACAAGGGGGCTCCTTGTTATTCGACCCTGTTTATCCGGCGCCGGCGTCATGTCAGCAAATGCACCCAGTGGAAGGGAAGACAGTCCGGCTGCTGCGCCTAAGGAATAAAAACCTGATTTCAGTAATTGTCGGCGATCCATATTTCATGTTTTGGTTATCGTGTTACTAATGATTCACGATATGGCATAACATGGCACTATGGGTGCGCCTGATAAATAAATCGTTGAGGAAAGTTGCGGGTAGCTCCACTAATTTAATGAAAAAAAATGATTCCGGTTTTTAAACCTTCTTCGCAAATGGTAGTTTTATTTAATGTTGCGTTCCCAACTCAACACCAGTTCATCATTAAACCTAAGCGTAATGAAGAAAACTCTTTTATTCACAGCGATCAGCCAGGCAGTGCTGGTCTTTACCGGATGTAAAACAACCCACACGCCCGCTGTCACAGGGGACAATAGTATGACATCCCTTGACTGGAGCGGAACTTATTCCGGCATCCTGCCCTGTGCAGATTGCGATGGAATTGAAACCCTGGTCCAGCTCAACCCCGACAAAACCTACACCCTTAAAAGGAAGTACCTGGGAAAATCGGACAAAGTGTATTCCGGCTCCGGCACTTTCAGCTGGAATAAAGAAGGAAGTCGGATAACCCTGTCGGGTGACAAACCCGGTATCTACCAGGTGGGCGAAAACAAACTGGTTCATCTCGATGGGGACGGGAATAAAATAACCGGCCAACTCGCCGAAAAATATTTGCTCATGAAACAGTTGAACGGACTCACAGAAAAATACTGGAAGCTTACCGAACTGATGGGCAAACCCGTTACGAAATCAGCCACTATGGCGCGGGAACCTCACCTGATCCTGCGTACGGAGGGAAACCGCGTAAATGCACATGGTGGCTGTAATTCCCTCATGGGTACTTATGAACTAATGCCGGAAAACAGGATCAGTTTCGGCCAGATGGCCGGAACCCTGATGGCCTGTCCTGATATGACGGTAGAGGACCAGCTGAAAAAAGTACTGGAAATGGCGGATAATTATAACCTGGATGGCGACAAACTGGTGCTGAACCGTGCAAAAATGGCGCCTCTTGCCAGGTTTGAAGCGGTTTACCTGAGATAATATCTAATTACCCGCAATTACACACATGATTTTCGTTGTGATAACCACTGTTAATGGTCATAACGCATGATGATTATGCTTATATGTGATTTGGGTCACACAGGCCCTTTGGGTTGATTATTAGCTTTAACAAGCTGTTAATTAAAGGACAGTTTCCTAAAACTCGACGATTATGAAAAAGTTATTATCACTATCAGTGCTGGCTTTTTTACCCGTACTGCTTTTTTCCCAGGTGGGCCATATCATGCAGGGAATTGGTGCCCATAACATGTCTATGGGCGGTGCTGCCACAGGTCAGCCACTTGATATCAATGGTGCGTTGAACTGGAACCCCGCAGGAATATCAGCCTTTAACAAAAAAATATTCTCCGCCAATGCTGGTTTGTTCTTTTCTTCTCCGGAATTATCATCCACAGTACCTACCGAAGAAGGCCCCTTCAGCGGAGTTACAAAGGATGACCGCGGTGTGTCTGTGATGCCTGCACTCGCTATGGTATGGGGTAAAGAAAACAGCAAGCATACATTTGGCGTGTCAGCTTTCGGTATCAGTGGATTTGGGGTAACCTTCCCTGAAAACATGAACAACCCGATCAATATGCCACAGCAATACGGTGGTTTTGGCCGGCTTCAGTCCGACTACATGCTGATGCAGGTGGGCTTTACCTATGCTTACGAAGTTTCAGACAAGTTTTCCATCGGTATCGCACCCACTTTTAACTATGGTGCACTTGAACTTGAACCCAATCCCCTGGCATCACCTGATCCTGAAAAGGGCTATCCCATCAGCGATAAAGCAGGTGCACTCGGATTTGGCAGTCAGGTGGGCGTATTCTATAATTCGGGAATGGGACTGAAACTGGGTGCTTCCTATAAAACACAGCAGTTCTTTGGTGAAATGGATTTTGAAAACACTTACCTGGATGGAAGCAGGGCGCCCAATGTAAAATTCAAAATGAATTATCCGGCTATATTATCAGTAGGTGTAGGTTACTCCAAAGATATGTTTGATGTGGCAGTGGACTACCGGTATGTCGACTACAAAAACACAGATGGATTCTCTGAAAAGGGCTGGACACAAACAGCTTCTGTAAAAGGATTTGGCTGGGAAAATATTTCAATTGTATCAGCCGGCATCCAATATAAGGGAATCAGCAAGTTCCCACTGAGGGCGGGTTATACATTCAGCTCCAACCCGATCAAGGAAGAACTGGCTTTCTTCTCAACCCCGGCAACCGCCGTTATTAAACACGCCTTCCAGTTTGGATTTGGCTATGAGATCTCCGACCGCTTCACCCTCAATGCCGCCTACCACCATGGTACCAGCTCAGGGGAAACAAGTGGTCCATTACTCCACCCAATGATGATCAGTTCATCCAACCCTTACGGTGCGATCCCGAACAGCAATGTTTCTTATAAGATGAGTACCGACCTGGTCATGCTGGGAATTAACTATTCTTTCTGACAGATATTTCAAGGTCACGATAGCACAACAAAATGGCTGGGTGAATATCCCAGCCATTTGCATTTTATATTTCCCCGTACTGAAAATTCCTGCAGTTGCAGGTGGATTAAAGTATATCCAATACCATGCTGCCCAGAGGGGAGCCGGTCAGGACTTCAGGTTCGGTCTCGCTCTTTTTGGCAGGAACAGCCTCCTGCGGAGCCTGTTGGGATTCGCATTTCACAACAAGTTTCAGATCCAGGCTTCTTCTTTCCATTAATGGGATGGAGCCTCCTGAAAAGACGCTACACAGGAGTAATAAAAGCTGTATGGAAAAAAGGCGAAGCATTGGAATAGGTTTAATGTTTCGGTTTAATGTTTGCAGTTTTCGGTAACCTGGTCGAGCATATTTTTGGCCAGCAGGATGGTATCCTCATCAATGTTTTTTAAAGCCCTTTTTCGGTTATTGTTAACCACCGGCTGCATGTCCCGAAGTGTTCCTTTTCCCTTATCCGTTACCGTTAGCTTTGCCATCCGCCTGTCTGTCTGGTGAACTGTTCTCTCCAGGTAGCCGGCTTTAACCAGCAACTCAATGATACGGGTTACAGATGCATTGTCCTTGAACACCATCCCGGCAAGATCCTGTTGCTTTATTCCGGGATTCTCCAGTAAAGCCTTCATCACCAGCCACTGGTCGATGGTAATATCAAAACCATGGTCCCTGAGCTGCTTCTGGGCATACTGCCGATAGGTACGGATGGCCTTGTCGATACTATAAAAAATGACATCATTTAATTTACCGGCTACAGGAACTTTGCTTGACATTTCAATAATTGATATATCAAATATATCAAAAAAAATAAACCTGCCAAAAAAAATTACCGTTTTAACAGTGCCCGAAATTGAAAGGGTGAATCACCTGACTGCGACAGCTATCTTCGAATCTGCTGTGCCGTAATACAGGAACCACCTGCCTTTGAATGGAACCAGCCCTTCCAGGAAACAGACATTGTTGACCTGGCCGGTGATTTCAAAAGGACGGTCGGGTTTGAAAAAATAATTTTCTGAGCGGTCAATTACCTTCATGGGTTCATTCGGGTCCAGCAAAACCTGGCCGGCAGCATAGGTTCCGGCCGGCAGGGAGGTATCACCATGTTTCGGGCTGTTCCTGCTATTGTAGAGGAAGATGATTCCCTTTTCAGTCAGCATAGCCGGGGGACCCGGTTCCACCAGATCACTGTCAAATTTCCCTTTGCGTGGGGCGAAAACAATTTTAAATGCTTCGTGCTTATTGGTGGAATCATATTGTTTCCTGGCAGGATCTGTTTCCGGCACGGGCACCCAGTCGGTCAGGTTGTCTGAAGTTGCGGCGTAGATATTCGAATCACCCCAGTACATCCAGTATTTGCCGTTGATTTTTGTGGCCACCAGCCTGTCTCCTTCCTGCTTTGTTATGATGGCGCCTGACTTAGACCAAAGGTTGACATACTTCCCTCCTTCTGCATTCTTAAATACAGAACCATGTTTGGTCCAGTTGACAAGGTCCGTTGAACTGGCAATAAAGAGGCGGGCAGTGCTGCCATCATAAGTTGTGTAGGTCATGAAATAGCGACCGGTTTCATCTTCCACGATCCTCGGGTCTTCACAACCGCCTTCCCATTCATACTGTTTGTATTCGTCCTCCGCCGGAAACAAAACCGGGGTCTCCCGGCGGGTAAAATGCAATCCATCAGTACTCTCGGCAAGCCCTATGCGCGAAGTGCCCGCAAACCGGCCAATGGTATCTTCCGCACGATACAGGAGGTACACTTTGCCATCTTTTACCACGGCAGCGGGGTTGAACACATCTTTGTTCTCCCAGGGAATGGTCTTCTTCCAGATGGGGTCAGGAAAACTATCATTATTGGGAACAAGGCAGGGATTTACCGTATCATCTTTTACAAATCCTGTCAGCATCCATGTATCATCAGCAACCTGTTTACAGGATGGCTGGAACAAGATCATACCGAAAGAAAACAAACCCAGCAGATATTTTTTCATCTCGTAAAAATTAAAGCAATTAGGGCTCCGGTTCCCCGGAGCCCATTCACTCTTGACTATTCACCATTAACCCTGATCACCGGCAGGGACTTCTCCCTCACCAGCTTGTTGAAGGTATCAAGGTCTTCGGTTCTGATCTTTTTCAGCCTTGCCAATTCTGCATCACATTGCCTGGCCAGTTCCGCATACACTTCGCGGGACTGCTTACTTGGCGCCATATTGCCACTATTGGCAGTATTGAATACACCCGCCAGTTTATCATTTAAACGGATGGGAAAATTCAGCACATCCTGGAAACTCTTAGCCTTTGTCTGGTACAATGCTTCCTCAGTAGATGTCAGCTGCTTCTTAATGCTGTCTGCCAAAGCCTTCACTTCCTTCGGACAATCCTTACCCTGCCTGGTCACAAAATCGGTTAACTGTGTTCTCAGGGAACGGATATCCTTAATGCCTTTCTGCACATCATTGAATTTGCCCTGTACCTCACGCAGGAAACTGAACTGGGCTTCGTAGTCGGACTGTGTTATCTTATAATTGGGATCAGCCTTTAATACAAAAGGCACTTCTGCGGAATCCTTGCCAACCCTTATCCTGGCAAAATAATTTCCGGGAGCAGCAGTTATGGAACCCGGAACACCATTCCAAAGGATCATACCATCTATTCGCTCACCTGCGGGATACTGAAGATCCCACACGAACTGGTTCAGGCCTGCTTCGAGCTCCAGTTTATTCTCTTTTGATTTGGTTGAAAATTCCTTCACCAGCTTTTTGTCTTTGTCGAAGATCGTTAGGGAAGCGCCTGATGTATCGGCCACCGGCATCCCGGACGCCAGGAAATTGATTACCACACCCGAGGGAGGATTGGCGCCGGCATTAACGGGAGCAGCACCGCGGAATCGGCGGCGCCCGCCGCCGGATACCATACGCCACGCATCGTTCACAGGGTACACATGCAGTCTCTTATTCACCAGTGATGCATCATACTGCTGCACCATGGTTAGATCATCAATCATCCAGAAAGCACGCCCCTGGGTGGCTGCAATGAGATCATTCTCCTTAATGGTAAGATCCGTAATGGGCACTACCGGCAGGTTCAGCTGGAAGGGCCTCCAGTTGGCGCCATCGTCGTAACTGATGTACATGCCATACTCCGTTCCCGCATACAGCAACCCATCGCGTTTGTGGTCCGCGCGCATTACACGGGTGAAATGACGGTTGTCAATACCGCGCGTAATTAATGTCCAGCTCTTGCCATAATCCGTGGTCTTATAAATATAGGGAGTGAAGTCATCGAGTTTGTAGCGGGTGCCGGTTATGTACGCCACTCCTTTTTTCGACGGATGGGTTTCAATGGCATTCCACATGATCCACTTCGGTGCATTGGCAGGTGTTACATTGTCCCAGTTCTTGCCACCATCCCTGCTAATATGCACCAGGCCATCATCGGAACCTGTCCAGAGCAGGTCTTTTTCCAGTGCACTTTCAGCAGCCGTGAAAATGGTACAATAGTATTCAACGGAAGTGTTATCCTTGGTGATAGGGCCGCCACTGGGTCCCTGTTTGCTTTTATCATTGGTGGTCAGGTCCGGTGAGATCTGTTCCCAACTGGCACCCTCATTTTCAGTAACAAACAAAGCATTGCCTGCGCAATACAAACGTTTAGGGTTATGCGGGGAAAAGAAGATCGGGAAATTCCACTGGAAACGATACTTCAATACATCGGCACCTGCACCCATCGGGTTGTCAGGCCAAACCGAAATAGCGCGGTTCTCGCCGGTCCGGTGATCTAACCTCGACAGGTAACCGCCGTAGTTTCCGCCGTAAACGATATCCGGATTCAGCGGATCGGCTACGACATAACCGCTTTCCGAACCTGCCGTTTCCTCCCAGTCGCGGTCGGTAATGGCAGCACCATAAGTCCTGTGTTTGATCCGGAAAGTAGAGTTATCCTGCTGTGCACCCAGGATGCGATAAGGGAAACTGTTATCCGTGCTTACCCGGTAGATCTGCGATGTAGGCTGGTTGTGCATGGTACTCCAACTGTTACCTCCGTCATAACTCACCTGTGCGCCGCCATCATCGGCTACGATCATGCGCCGTCCGTCTTCCGGATCGATCCAGAGATCATGGTGGTCGCTGTGGGGGGTGCCCACACCCTGGAAGGTCTTACCGCCATCACGGCTTACCATGAATCCTACATTGGGTGCGTAAACCAGGTTCTCATTTTTCGGATCCACAAACACCTTGGTATAATACCAGGCGCGCTGGCGGATATTGTTGTCACTGCTCTGCAATGTCCAGCTTTTACCCGCATCCTGGCTCGCATACAGTCCGCCGTTAGCATTCTCCATTATGGCATATACTTTATCAGGGTTGGATGGCGCAACAGCTACGCCCACAATACCCCAAACACCAGATGGCAGTCCTTTCGCCGCAGTAATATTCTTCCAGGTTTCGCCTCCGTCGGTGCTCTTCCAGAGTCCGCTGCCTTCACCGCCGCTTTCCAGGCTATGGGGCGTGCGGATCAGTCGCCATGTTCCGGCATAAAAGACCTGCGGATTGCCGGGTTCCATTACCAGGTCAGATGCCCCGGTCTGGTTGTTCACAAACAGTGTCCTTTTCCAGGTCTTGCCGCCGTCAACGGTTTTGTACACCCCGCGTTCTTCATTGGGTCCGAACAGGTGACCCATCACTGCCACCCATACAATATCAGGATTTCGCGGATGGATCACCACGCGGATAATATGCCTGCCGTCTTTCAGCCCGATATTGCGCCAGGTGCGGCCCGCGTCATCGCTCCGCCACATGCCACCCAGGCCTTCGGCCACATTTCCGCGCATGGTGTTCTCCCCTTCGCCCACATAAATCACATTCTCATCCGATGGAGCCACAGCAACCGCTCCCATGGTACCGCCAAAATATTTATCCGAGATATTTTTCCAGTTGTTGCCGCCATCTGTTGTTTTCCAGACGCCTCCGCCAGTTGCCCCCATATAGAAGGTCTGGCGGTTTTTATAGGATCCTGCTACAGCAGCCGATCTTCCCCCGCGCCAGGGCCCGATCAGCCGGTAACCTGTCTGGGAAAAAAGCAGTGAATCGGTGGTGGAAATGGCCGGAGCAGAAGCCGGGGCCTGCTTCTTTTTTTGTGCCACCATGCCCAGGGCCGGCAGCAACAGTGCTACCAAGAGTAACTTTCGCATATGCTTATAAGTGTTAGTCCTATGAAGATAATAAAAAAGCCACCTCAGGCACCTCGCCTTACTCTTTCCCTTTTTTTGCTTCCACCTTCACACCTTCCTTCACCATGGCTGCTCTTACCTTGTCAGCATATTGTTTACCAATAGCAGCATGTGTTGCCTGCGCATCCCTGACCTGTTGTTTCACCACGCCGATTCTTTCCAGTTGCAGGTTGCTGGGACCGGCTTCCTGGGTGCAAATGGCCATATAAATTTCGCCCAGCCTTTCCCTCAGTTGCTCCTCGTCGGCGAAAATGGATTTCTGTTTGGTGGCCAGTAATCCTGCCCTGAGTTTCTCCAGTTCCGATTCATAGGCCTTCAACTGCTTTTTAACTTTCCCGCTCTTCAGCCTGGGCTCATTGTCGCGCAGTAATTTCTGTTCATCATTAACTGCACTGATCAATCCGTTCAGTTCCTGCTGCATGCCGTACAGTTCCATGGCTGCTTTGTGCTGGGCCTCCCTGTCAGCCATAGTGAAGGAATGGTTGGAGCTGTCATGCACCAACACAAGCCGGTCAGTATATTCCTTATTACCCACTTTTAATTTCATGGTATATGTACCAGGCAATACCAACGGTGCCGTATAAGCGCCATAATCCATTTTCACGCCTCCCGCCACTGCCTTATTGGGTGTCATTCTTAAATTCCAGGCAACTTTGTTGATGCCCTTCCTTTTGGTACCGGGTATGCTTTGTACCAGTGTTCCGGCAGCATCATAGATCTCCAGTTTCACATCTCCGCTCATCACCCTGTCTTTCAGGTAATACTGTATCGGTGGAATACCGGCGGCATTGTTTGTAACCCAGCCACCAGTTGCGGGAAAGCCGCCACTGCCGTATTTGCCTGTATTGATGGCAATGGGCTTGCTGTCGAAAATATGTACTTCTTTATTTAAAATATCGGGGGTAAGTGCCCGCATCGGACTGATGTCATCCACCACAATAACGCCTCTTCCATGGGTTCCGATCACCAGATCATGCGTTTCAGGATGTATTACGATGTCCCTGACCAATGAATAATCCGGGATATTATTCTTCATCCGGAACCACTCACGACCACCATTAACCGAAGCAAACAAACCCATCTCAGTTCCCAGGAACAATAGTTCGCGGTTCACCAGGTCTTCCTTCACCTTGTGTGCAAAACCGGTGAATTCACTGCTGTTGAACATGGTCCAGGTTTTGCCCATATCGGTGGATTTTGCCACATAGGTTTTGTGGTCGCCGTACATGTGGTTGTCAAAGCTGGCGTATACAGTATTTCGATCAAAGCGGGATGGCTCCACGCTGCTTACCCAGGTCTGTGGCGGTACACCGCTGAGCGCGATGTAAGCCGCTACATTGGTCCAGGTTTCCCCCCCGTCGGTAGTGTATTGCAGGTTGCCGTCATCGGTTCCCACCCAGATGAGTTTTTCGTCAAGTGGTGATTCCGCTATCGTGAAAATAGTGGTATGATTTTCTGCAGAAGTGTTATCGGCACTTAGTCCGCCGCTGTTCTCCTGCTCCTGTTTCTTTTTATCATTGGTTGTGAGGTCGGGTGAAATACGGGTCCAGTTGGTTCCCTTGTCGGTGCTCCTGAAGAGATATTGCGCACCGGTGTAAAGGTTACCCGGATTGGCAGCGCCAACATGGATGGGCGTATTCCAGTTCCAACGAAGTTTGGCTTCGTTGGCACCTGCCTGTGGTTTGATGTTTACACTTTTGAATGTCTTCAGGTTAACCCGACCCATGGTTCCTCCCTGTGCTTCGGCATAGGCAATATTCGGATCAGCAGGATCAGGAACGGTCCAGAATCCGTCGCCGCCATAGATCGCCTGCCAGTCGCCGTTGCCCACCCCGCCTGGCTTTGCAGAGGGTGCCACCCAACTGCCATTATCCTGCAGTCCGCCATAAATGCGGTAGGGCTGCTGGTTGTCTACAGCCACATGATAGAACTGACCAACCGGAAGATTGCTGAGGAAGATGAAAGTCGCACCACGGTCGAGACTGACATACATGCCGCCGTCTGTACCCAGGTACATCTGGTTGGTATTGGCCGGGTTGATCCAAAGGGCATGGTGATCGGAATGAACCCATCCGCCTTCATTACTGGCGTCGGCAAAGGAATACCCGCCATCATCGCTGTACGAAAAACTGTAAGCAGGCCGATAAACCCTTTTGGCTTCTTTCGGATCCACTACCAGGGTGCTGAAATAAAACGGTCGTGATACCACATTCATGGTGGCACTCTGCTGTTTCCAGTTTTCACCGCCATCTGCAGAGATATAGAGTTTGGTTTCCGCCGCTTCCACGATGGCGATCAGGTTATTCGGGGCACTGGGCGCCAGGGCCAGGGCTGTTCGGCCAAAGGGCTTTGACGGCAAACCATTCGTAAGCTCCTTCCAGGTTTTACCGCCATCAAGACTTTTAAAGATGCCGGATCCGGGGCCACCGGAATTAAAC
Organism: Flavihumibacter stibioxidans; assembly: GCF_014332695.1. Lineage (GTDB taxonomy): Bacteria > Bacteroidota > Bacteroidia > Chitinophagales > Chitinophagaceae > Flavihumibacter > Flavihumibacter stibioxidans. The sequence goes on from NZ_MBUA01000001.1 coordinate 1,466,315, forward strand.
AGGTAAGGCAGGCGACGGAACTCCCAGGTGGTGGCATAAACGATATCCGGATTATTGGGGTCAACGGATACATCCGCACAGCCTGCTTTTTCAGAAATAAACAGGATTTTATCCCAGGTCTTGCCCCCGTCCACAGATTTATACAGTCCGCGGTGTTTGCTCTCACCCCAAAGCGGACCCGGCGCCGCGACATAAATGTTTTTTGAATTCTTCGGATCGATTACAATTTTGGCAATGTGCTCGGTACTGTCCAGTCCCACCCTGGTCCAGTTATCACCCGCATCTGTACTGCGATAAAGGCCGTTGCCGATGGAAACGGAATTGCGCATATTGCTTTCCCCGGTTCCCGCAAAAACAGTCCGGGGATTTTGCTGGTCGATAGCGATGGCCCCAATGCTCTGGCAGAATTTATCGAATATGGGTTTGAAAGAGGCCCCGGCATTGGTAGATTTCCAGATACCTCCGCCGGCTGTTCCTACATAAAGTGTTTTGCCGTCGGCATTCACGCCTTCGATGGACGTGATCCTTCCACTCATGGTGCCAGGCCCCAGCCAGCGGGCTTCCATGGTACCGAATGTAGCGGATGATACAGTTGTTTGGGCCACAGCAGTGATGCCCGCGAGTATTCCTGCAACCAGTATGACAACCGGGCGCAACTGAAAACTTTTCATCTAAGTGTAGTTTTGGTCAGAAAGAAATAAGCCCGGAACAGGTTCCGGGCTCTTGATTTTGCAGTAATTATTTTGCCGGTTTAAATACTTCCGGTGAAACGGTCTTGTTGATCTCCACCTTGCTCAGGACCATATCGGCATTCATGCCGGGGCCACCCAGCGGTATATTCACCGTCATGGGAATGGATATGCCTTCGGGCAGTTTCTGGTAATTGCTGTAACTGGTGGTCATTTCAAATTCCTGCCCATTTATAGATTGTTTGGAGGTTGATTTGAGCAGAAGATAACTGGCAGGATCAATGAAATAGGTTGTTTCCTTTCCTCCTTTCAAAACCATTTTCACCTTGTGGCATTCCGTACCTTCCACATCTTCCTTGCCCAGGTATTCAACGGCATGTCCCTTTGCCTTGTAATCAACCAGCGCGCCCTGGGTATCCAGTTCGTCGGCGCCTTTTTTTACCTGCTCCTCCGTCATTGGCTCAACGGTTGTTTTTCCCTGAACCGGCATATACATCCAGCCTTCGGTGGGTGTCATGATTACATAGTTACTCTGACCCATGATGGTAAGGTCCTGGCGGGAACCGGTATTGTGTACCGCAGTAACTACCACGTTGATATCAATGCCCTGGAAGGAGATCAGGCCTTCGGACACAACTGATTTCACTTTCCTCCAGTTTTCCTTTCCGCCGATGGCTTCGATGTGTTTGTCAACCACCTCATCGGCTGTTTGTGCATAAGAACTGATGCCGCCCAGCAGGGCAGCGCCTAAAATGGCGAGTTTAACTGACTTCATTGGTTTTAATTGTGTGGTTTAATGGTATTTGTGTGTGTTTATTCAGGTTTGTACAGTTTGGGATCTACCGGCTTATTCACCTCGATCTTTTCATAGATGGTATTTCCTCCCATTCCGTTGCGTTTTACGGAAAAAGGAAAAATAAATCCGTCTGCATTCTTGGCATAATCGGAATAATCGGTAACGACCTCAGCGCCGCCCGCACCGCCCGGCCCACTGCCGCCACGGCGTGCCTGTCCGGCCTGGGCACCCTGTCCGGGACCGCCGGGACCGCCGCCCATGCGACCGCCCATTAAGCCCCCGGTCCTTACATCACGAACAATATACCAGGTAGCAGGGTCGATAAAGTAGGTAATATCACTGCCGGTATTGAGGATGAGTTTGATCTTATAACATTCCTTCCCTTCAACGGATTCCTTGCCAAGCAATTCTGCCTTATGTCCCTTGGCAGCATAGTCAACTAACGGTCCCGCACAGTCGAGCTCAGCCTGGGCAGCTTTCACCCTTTGCTCGGGAATTGGCTCAAACTTACCGCCATTGCGGGGATTGGAGGCCCATCCCTCCTTGTCGGTCAGCAACATCGAAAAACTTCCCATCCCGAAATTGATCTCGGTACGCAACAGTTCCCTGTTCACTTTGGTCATTTTTGAATTGATCTCATTACCGTTCTGCATAACCGAAACGCCTTCCATGTACACCGACCTGATCGATTTCAGTTTTTCCTTTCCTCCCATCGCGTTTTCATAATTGCTGATAATTTCCTCCACCGTCTGGGCCTGTACTGTTAAAAACCCAAGGACCAGGCAGGTGAAAATGGTTACAGCGATTCCTTTCGGCATAATGATTGATTTTATAGTCAAATGTATGGTCAATTATTGCTATTAGATGCGCTTTCAGCCAAATCATTACAGGTAAGCGGCGCTTTTTCCGCCTTTTAGTGGTTCTTGGGTATATTGCATTGATAACAAACCGAATATGGAAAAAATCATCCAGGGCAATATTGTTGATATCGCAGACCGGAATATCTACTTTGGTGAACTGCACCTGGCAGGTTCCCGTATAACGGCGGTGAAAAAACTTTCGGAGGGAATCAATACCGCTGCGCCTTATATCACCCCCGGATTCATTGATGCCCATGTGCACATCGAGAGTTCGATGCTGGTGCCTTCGGCCTTTGCGCGACTGGCGGTGGTTCACGGAACAACCGGCACCATCAGCGACCCGCATGAAATTGCCAATGTCTGCGGCATTGAAGGCGTTGAATACATGATTGAAAACGGCAGGTCGGTTCCCTTTAAATTTCATTTCGGTGCGCCAAGCTGCGTACCGGCCACCAGCTTTGAAACGGCCGGGGCCTCTATAGACGCGGAAGGCGTTCGCCGCCTCTTGCAAAGGGATGATATTTATTATTTGAGTGAGATGATGAATTTTCCCGGCGTGCTCCATGGCGACGATGAGGTCATGCAGAAGATCGCCGCCGCCCGGCAACTGGACAAGCCCGTTGATGGGCATGCACCTGGTTTAAGGGGTGCAGATGCAGCCGCTTATATTGCTGCCGGCATCAGCACCGACCATGAATGTTTTACACCCGAAGAAGCCCGTGAAAAACTGCAGCATGGCATGAAGATCCTGATCCGCGAAGGAAGTGCAGCCAGGAATTTCGAAGCACTGATCGGACTGCTGCATGAATACCCCGACCACATGATGTTCTGCTCCGATGACAAACATCCCGACAGCCTGGTAGCCGGACATATCAACCAGTTATGCGCCAGGGCAGTGGCACATGAAGTGGATGTTTTTAACGTGCTGAAAGCTGCCTGCCTGAATCCTGTGCTGCATTATAAAATGGATGTCGGTTGGCTGCGCGAAGGTGATTCCGCGGATTTTATTTTACTCGGTGACCTGGAACATTTTGATGTGCGCGAAACCTGGGTGAACGGTGAGATGGTTGCCCGGAACGGAAAGTCCCTGATACCACATATCCAGGCCGGAACTATCAACCGGTTCTCCTGCGAACCAAGGACAGTGGCGGATTTCAGGATACCGGCAGACCGCAGTCCGCAGCCTGCAATTGAAGCCCTGGAAGGCCAGCTGATCACCCATGCCATCCCGCTAAAAACCGAAGACCTGGTGGTAAAGGAGGAAGCCTTTCATTCGAATCCCAAAAAGGACCTGCTGAAACTCTGTGTGATTAACCGCTATTCCCCCGCTCCGGCAGCCCTCTGTTTCATAAAAAACTTCGGACTTAAAAAAGGAGCCATCGCCTCCTCTGTAGCCCATGACTCACACAATATCATTGCAGTTGGGGCAGATGATGAAAGTCTGTGTGAAGCAGTGAACCTGGTCATCGCCGAAAAGGGTGGCATCAGTTGCGTGGGACCAGACCAGTCGGCAGTATTGCCCTTACCGGTTGCCGGACTCATGAGTACCGACGACGGATATGAAGTGGCTGCTTCCTATACGAAAATTGATGCCATGGCCAAATCGCTGGGATCAACGCTGGTGGCGCCTTTCATGACCCTGTCGTTTATGGCCCTGCTGGTAATTCCGGAATTGAAACTAAGCGACAAAGGATTGTTTAACGGAACGAGTTTCCAATTCGAAAGCTGAGAATATGGATGCCCGGTCAACCAGTTTATTGATACAAAAAATCAGGGCCATCCACCCTGTAAGCGACAGCAGCATTTCCCTTTTACTGGGTAACATGAAAAGGATCCAACTCCGCAAAAACGACTGGCTGTTAAGAGAGGGGCAGGTCTGCAAAGAAGTGTTCTATGTAAACCAGGGACTTGTAAAAACCTACTTCAATAAGGATGGAAAGGACATCAACCTTCGGTTTACTATGGAGAATAATTTCCTTACGAATTTAAGAAGCCTGCGATCCGGTGAACCCACAGACATCAATATGCGGGCAATGGAGGCGGGTGAGATTTTTTCCATAGACAAAAACTGCCTGCTGGATCTGTACCAGACCGCCAATGACATAGCGCAGTTCGGCCGAAGCCTGCTGGAACTGCTGCTGGCAGAACAGGAAGACCTCAATAATATGTTCAGGTTACAAACGCCGGCGGAACGCTACCGCCATATTGAAAAACATCACCCGGACATACTGCAGCGGGTATCGCAGACCCAGCTTGCCTCCTGGCTGGGATTATCCCGGGAAACACTCAGCCGCATCCGGAAACAGCGCCCCCCGGTTTTGTGACATTTGACGCAGGTGCCACCTGAAATGTTTGTAGAGTTTTGCAGGCATTACTCATTTACAAACATTTTCAAATGGAAAACTATTCTTTGAACGCGGGCATTGTACGGGATTTTATGGATACAATCTGGAACAGGCGTGAATTTAACCAGTTGGGGCGATTCCTGCATCCGGACTTTGCTGATTTGTCCTTACCGCCAGGATTGCAGCCAGGCTGGCAGGGATTGCAGGACTGGATCAACACCACCAGTAAATCCTTTGAGCATTATTCGGTCATTGAAGAACAGGTCACGGAAGCAAACAGGTCTGTGATTCAGCTCACCATGAAAATGACACATATCGGGGAATGGAGGGGATTGCCCGCTACCGGTATCAGCCTGGTCGCCCGGGGCTTCCGGTATTTCAGGCTCGAATCAGGCCTGATCATAGAACACAGGGCCCTGATCGATGGCACTGCCATTGAGAAACGCCTCAGGGAGACTACATTATGATAACGCAGTAAGTGCCTGACGCCTCAACCGGAATTTTTACCGACAATTACCCCCTGTTTACCGGGAAGCCCGGGGCCTTCGCCTAACTATACTTGCGGCAGGTGTTGGATGCCCCTACTTTTGGTAAAAATTCAGCGTCATGGATGCACAAAATATACAAGAGGAAAATAAAAGTTACGGAGCAGGTTCGGGCCGGCGGGAATTTCGCAGGCAGGGCCGCAACAGGCAATGCATGAATAAAAACAGTTCGTCCATTTTCGGGATCGTACTGGTGGTCGTGGGCGGATTGATCATTGCCAGCCGGGCCGGACTCGGGATTCCATCCTGGGTGTTAAGCTGGCCCATGATACTCATTACTGTGGGACTGGTAGTGGGCATCAGCACCGGCTTTCGCAGGTCAGGATGGTTTGTTCCATTACTCATCGGACTGTTCTTTTTGCTGGATGATATCCTGCCCGGATTTTTCCCGCGTGAATATTTCTGGCCTGCCCTTTTAGTGGTTGGTGGCATACTGCTGATCTTCCGGCCATTCCGCAACAGGGGAGACTGGTTTACACCCCGTACGGAAAATGGTCCGCAGGCAGGCCAACAGTATGGTCAACAGGCAGACCAACAGTATAGCCAACAGGCAGGCACAACCGAAACCTGGCAATCAGGACAGGAAGATGCTACCGGCGGGTTTGGCAGTACCGGAACTTCTGCTGCCGGCCATTCCGCCAGCTACACCGGCATTGACGGCCTCAATGAAACCGCTGTCTTCGGCAATGTGCGTAAAATCCTGGTCACCAAAAATTTTTCCGGAGGTGAGGTCTCCGCGGTCTTCGGCAGTGCTGAAATCAACCTGCTGCAAACGGATTTCCAGCAGCCGCCCCATCTTGAACTGAATGCCGTATTCGGAAGCATAAAACTGGTTGTACCCTCCCACTGGCAGGTCAAATTCGAATCCAACGCCGTACTCGGTGGTATTGAAGACAAGCGGCCACGCCACACCATCTATTCCGACAAGGTCCTTTACCTGGAGGCCAACGCAGTATTTGGCGGCATACAGATCGAAAGCCACTGATCCGGTTCAGCCACTGATCCGGCTCCGCCACTGCAACCAACCATTAACCTTCCAACTCACCCACCATGCACTGGTTCATTGCAAAAATCGTTTACGAGATCGTCTGCGGCGATGGTGCGCATTGCCCGCAATTTGATGAACAGATCCGGCTTATATCGGCTCCTGACCACCGGGAGGCACTGACTACCGCCTCGGGAATCGGGCAGGCAGAGGCGCTTTCTTTTGAAAACCACCACCGGCAAATGGTTCAATGGAAATTCCTCGGCGTGTCAGAACTACTGCAACTCCAGCCGATGCAACATGGCGCCGAATTATATAGCTGTATCAAGGAGATTGATCATCCCGACGGTTACCGCAAAATGATTGGCAACAGGGTAAAACAACTCCACCAACACCTGCCACATGCCTACCATACCTTTCAATAACACCACCCTGAAAGTGCTCACGGGCATTTTCATATTCATGCTGTGGCAACTTAATTTCTTCAGCATCTGGTCAATGGGCTTTTCACTGCAGGTAAGCCTGACCGATTCGCTGGTAAATACCGCCCTGCTGGTATTGGCGAACCTGACCATCATGCAGATCTTCCAGTATTACCAGCCGCCCGCTTCGCGATTCTGGTTCACTTTTTCCGTAGCCATGGTCTTCGCCATATTACTTGTCATCATCGCACAGCTGATCCTGAAAAACATTCTTACTAACGATAAGGAATACACGATTTTCCTGAACAAGAGCACCTTTATCAGGATGGTGTTCTCCATGCTGATGACCGGGTGGATCCTGGTATTGAACCTGCTGTGGAATATGCTGGGAAGGGAGCGTGAAACCAAAAACCGCCGCGAGGAAACCATGGCGCTGGCAAGGGAAGCAGAACTTTTCAAACTGCGCCAGCAACTACAGCCCCACTTCCTGTTCAACAGCCTGAACTCAATCAATGCACTGGTGGTCAGCAGACCCCAGGAAGCCCGCCGGATGATTGAGCAGCTTTCCTCTTTTTTACGCGCTACGATCAACACCAGGGATAACCAACTGGTACCCCTGACCGAAGAAATGGAACAAATAGGCCGCTACCTGCAGATCGAAAAATTCCGTTTCGGCCACCGGCTTAACACCGTACTGGAAACCGATGAAAGCTGTGCCCATGCCGTCATTCCGCCGCTTTTGCTACAACCTTTGGTGGAGAACGCCATCAAGTTCGGCCTTTACGATACCATCGGTGAAGTGACCATCCGGATGAAGGCTGACTGCTTTGGCGGCTACCTGGATATTTCCGTTTCCAATCCTTTTGACCCGCAAACCAGCCAGGTAAACAAGGGCACAGGTTTTGGCCTGAACGGCCTCCAGCGCAGGTTGTATCTCCTGTTCGGGCGGTCAGACCTGTTGACAACCAGCACTTCAGGCAACCTGTTTATCACCACCGTAAAGATTCCCCAGAACTATGTTGAAAGCAATAATAATTGATGATGAACCATTGGCCTGCCAGATCGTGCAGGAATACCTCGCCTCCTGGCCGCAGGTTGAAGTAGTGAATATTTGCCACGATGGGTTTGAAGGATTCAAAGCCATCCAGCAACAAAAGCCCGACCTCTTATTTCTCGACATCCAGATGCCGAAGATCAATGGTTTCGAAATGCTGGAGCTGGTGGAGCACCCACCCGCCATCATATTCACCACCGCCTTTGATGAGTATGCAATCAAGGCATTTGACCATCACGCGGTGGATTACCTGCTGAAGCCATTTTCGCAGGACCGGTTCAATAAGGCCCTCGCCAAATTTACCGGTGGTCTTGCTGGCCAGTCCAATGCAATTTCCGGCCTTTCTTCTCCCTCTTCTTCTTCCCTTTCTTCCCTGCTGGAATCCACGGCCCTTTCGCCGCAACAGCAGAACCGGATCGTCATCAAGGACAACGGGAATATCAAGATCATCCCGATTGAGGACATCCATTTCCTGGAAGCTGCCGATGATTATGTAAAGGTCATCACAGCGGCGGGACAGTACCTGAAGAACCGCACCATGGCATCGCTGGAAAAACAGTTGCCGGCACAGGCATTTGTCCGGATTCACCGCTCCTATATCGTAAATGTCAGGGAGATCACGCAACTGCACGCCCACGACAAGGAAACCTATACGGCTGTGCTTCGTAACGGCAAACAATTGCCGGTAAGCAAGACGGGATATCCGAGATTAAGGACGGTGCTGGGGATGTAAATACTAACGGTGATCTCTCTACGCTTCTGTTCCCAGCCACATGGCGCCGCCAATGCTGTCGCGGCGGGCACCGGTTACGGAAGAAAGCACATTATATTCCTCGCGCCAGCGGAGAACCCCTATCAGGGCCATGATCACGGCCTCCTTGTATTCCACCAACTGGCGGTCCGGCACTTCCACTTCCAGGCCCAGCGGCTGCAATAATTCCCGGATCCGGCCCACCAGGAAATCATTCAGTGCGCCGCCACCGGTTACCAGCAGCTTTTGTCCGGCCGGGCTGATGCCTTCGCGGGCAGAAATCCTTTCGATATCCGATGCCAGTTGCATGGCAATATGTTCAGTAAAAGTTCGCAGCGCATCAGCTGTTGGCAGGTTAAGTTCATTTACCATGGGGTAAACCAGGTCGGTTCCAAAATCATTGGCCAGGCTTTTCGGGTAGTCCATACTGTAATAGTCAAGCCGCCCGAGGTCTGCCAGCAGGGGCTCATACAGTTTTCCGGAGGATGCCAGTTTTCCACCCTCATCAAAAGCCAGTTTTTCTTTTGCGGCAAGCATGTTCAATACGCGGTTGGCCGGACAAACATCGTAGGCGTAATATTGGCCGTTGTTGCGGAAGGAAAGGTTGGCGATTCCCCCGATATTCAACAGGAATCCATAATCGCCCAGCAGCAGTTTTTCCCCGATGGGAACGATGGGTGCACCCTGTCCGCCAAAAGCAACATCCAGTGCCCGCAGGTCACTTATGACCGGCAGTCCTGTTTCGGCTGCAATAGCCGCGCCGTCGCCCAGCTGGCCTGTCATGCTCCGCAGCGGCATATGAAAAGTAGTATGGCCGTGGGAAGCGATCATGTCGACCTTATGTTCCAGTTGGTATTCGGAGATAAAGCGATTCACTTCCTGACCGATATAATGACCGTAATCGGCATGTAAGAGCATATAATCCAGGGCCGGAAGGTTAACAGCATCCCGCAGCCTGGCTTCCCATTCTTCACTGTAGGGATAACAGTCTGCCTGCTTGATTTCCATCGACCACTTGCCACCGGTTTCCAGGAAATGAACATAGGCAATATCCAATCCGTCGAGCGAACTGCCACTCATCAGTCCTATTGCTTTATACACCATGGGAAAAAATGTTTTTGTTATAACTGCCTGCAGTTTAGATTTGTTGGGCGGGTGCAAATTACAACGAATGCTTTCCGCAGAAAAATTGGAATCATGGTGGTAAATTTAAGCAAGCATTATTCGCTGTTAAGCGACTGGATCAGCGAGATCAGGAATGTTGATGTACAGAATGACCGGATGCGTTTCCGTCGCAACCTGGAGCGCATTGGCGAAGTGGCGGCTTATGAAATCAGCAGGACCCTGCCCTTTGAACAGGTGGAAACCCAGACACCGCTGGGGACTTCCAACAGTAAATTGCTGCAATATCAACCCGTACTGGCCACTATCCTGCGGGCAGGGATGCCCTTACACGCGGGACTGCTTAATTATTTCGACAAAGCTGACAATGCCTTTATTTCCGCCTATCGCAAGCACCACCCGGATGGCAGTTTCGAGATCAGTATGGAATATATTTCCTGCCCCGACCTCGAAGACCGCATTCTGATCATTGCCGACCCCATGCTGGCCACGGGGGCATCACTTGTAAAAACCATCCAGTTCCTCCGCGAAGAGGGCAAACCCAGGGAAATACATATTGTTTGCGCTATTGCATGTACGGTAGGAATTGAGTATGTTCACCGCAGTGAACCAAATGTAAAGATCTGGTGCGGGGCCATTGACGAAGAATTAACTGCCAAAGGATATATCGTTCCGGGGCTCGGGGATGCCGGGGACCTGGCATTTGGTAGTAAACAACAGGCCTGACGGCAGATTTTAAGCCTTGCCATTCGGCATTTTTTTATATTTTACCGGACCTATGTTGAAAATTCTTACTGGTATATTATTATTGATGGGAACCTGTGCAGCACCTGTACTCGCACAAGACCCGCATTTCTCGCAGTTTTTCGCCTCTCCCCTAACGCTGAACCCGGCCTATACCGGTAAGTTCAACGGACAACTTCGTGTGGCCGGAAATTACCGCGACCAGTGGCCTGCCATCAGTAAGGCTTTTGTTACCTCAACTATTTCCCTCGACGCCCCTCTTATGAAGGGCCGTCTCAATAACATGGATACCTGGGGCATTGGTGGTATGGCGATGACCGATCGCACCGCAAACGGTATTCTCACCGCCAATTACCTGGCTTTTTCAACTGCCTACCATAAAGCCCTTGATGAGGACGGATTTCACCAGCTCGGACTGGGATTCCAGGGTGTTTATTCCAATAAAAGACTGGACGGATCACAACTGAATTTCGAAAGCGAACTGGCCCTGGACGGCACCTGGACCAATCCCAGCGGCGAAGCGATTGATGGCAGCCGGATCAATGTCAGTTATCTTGGTGTGAATGCCGGTGTGCTTTACAGTGGTTCCACGAATGGTGATGATAATTTTTATGTTGGCGCATCTGTGTACCATATCAACCGGCCAAAGGAGAATTTCACCAACGGATTTTATACCCTGCAACCCAGGGTAAGTGTTCACGGCGGGGGATATCTTCCTGTCGGACAAACCACCACCCTGCATTTATCCGCACAGCACAGCAGGCAGGCAGGTGCATTTGAAACCGTTGTCGGCGGCGCCATCGCCTTTAACCTGAATGATGATTTTGACCGCCCGACCAGCTTTTATGCAGGTTCCTGGATGCGTATGGGTGATGCCCTGATCCCCTATCTCGGCTTTGAATGGGCGGATTTCCGTTTAGGCGCCACCTACGATATGAATACCAGCAGCCTTAAGACCGCATCCCAAAAACGCGGCGGCATTGAAATTTCACTGATCTATATCAAACGTCCGTCAGACGGGGGGAAGGACATTCCCTGCCCGAAATTCTAACTGCTGACACTCGCGCCGGAGGTACTCCACATTGGTAACGATATTGAACAAATGATGTATCCCATAACAGAGATACACATACGCAGTTCCTCCCCTTCGGTACATGATTTAAAGGATTTTACCAATCAGCAGTCGGGCCATCTCCACCACATCAGCCCCTTCAAAAAAGGAAAGCGGTAACTTTGTCATCTTTATTCCGGCTGTCTAGGCTCAAAGTAATAAATTTAGGCGCTCAAACATCATTACTATTGCTCAAAGAGATCATCATAGCCATTGAATCCTATTTCAAGGCACACCAGTTTATCCGCCAGCACAATCTCTGGCGCTGGATTATCATACCAGGTATCATTTATATGCTCCTCTTCATGGCGGGCATGTATTTCTTCCTTATTTCCAGCAATTCGGCGGTTAACTACCTCAGCAACCTGATTGGAATCGACAACTGGCTGCAGCAGCAGAAAAGCCCCCTGCTCAGTTTTATTTTCATGATGGGCAATATCATGGTAAGATTACTGCTGGTATTCTTTTATTTCTCGCTGTTCAAATATCTTTTTCTCATCATAGGATCGCCTATTCTTGCCTATCTGAGTGAAAAAACAGAATCCATCCTCGAAGGGCGTGATTTCCCTTTCAGCTTTCCGCAACTGATGAAGGATATTGTGCGCGGTATCAGGCTGGCCCTGCGCAACATGCTCTGGCAAACAGTGTACACCATATCGATCCTGATACTTTCCTTTATCCCGGTCCTGGGTTGGATCAGCCCCATGTTATCGCTTTTCACCGAATGTTACTATTATGGGTTTTCCATGATGGACTATAGTTGTGAGAGAAGAAAAATGTCGCCTGCAGAAAGCGTCCGCTTCATCAGTGACCACAAAGGGCTTGCTATCGGGAACGGATTGTTGTTTTACCTGATGCATGCCGTTCCGGTAATTGGCTGGATACTGGCGCCCACCTATGCGGTGGTGGCAGCCACCCTCAGTCTGCGTCAACTTAAAAATTAATCACCATGGCCAGCAGCGCACTGGGATCAGTTTACCTGATTCCAACTTTCCTTGATGAAAATAATCTGCAGACAATTCCGCCCTATGTGCTGGATGCAGTAAAAGAATGCCAGGTATTCTTCGTGGAGAACGAACGCAGTGCCCGGCGCTACCTGAAGCTGCTCTGGAAGGAGATGGTGATCGACAATTACGAGTGGTTTACCATCCACAAGGCGGAACAGGAAGTGCGCGACCATTTCAGGCAGCAATTACAAAGGGGCAAGACCATTGGTATCATCAGCGAAGCGGGTTGTCCGGGTGTAGCAGATCCCGGGCAGTTGTTGGTGGCTACGGCGCAGGAAATGGGCGCATCGGTGAAACCGCTGGTGGGGCCGAGTTCCATCCTGCTGGCCCTGATGGCCAGTGGCATGAACGGGCAGGAATTCCGTTTCAACGGCTACCTACCCATTGATGCCGCGCAGCGCAACAAAATGCTGAAGGACCTTGAAGCCGAATCTTCCCGCACTGGAGGTACACAGATCTTTATTGAAACGCCCTACCGCAATAACCAGCTCATTGAAGCGCTGGTTACCCAACTGAAGCCAACCTCACGTTTATGCATAGCCGTGGACCTGACCGGCCCGCAGGAATTTATCAGGACCCGCAGCATCCGCGACTGGCAAAAAAATAAGCCGGACATTCATAAACGTCCGGCGATATTCCTGGTGAATGGTCAATAAGTCAATGGTCAATGGGCGGCCTTCGGAGAAATAACTTTCTCCCCCGGTTCTCCTTTCATCGACATGATGCTGTCCACGATGTATTTGGTATTTCCGCGCCAGGGAAGGGCTCCGAAAAACTCTTTATAATGCAGTTCGAATTCCTTGCCGCTGTTGCTCATCAGGGTCTCAGCAATGTTTTTGTCCACAATGGAAAACTCAAATTCATTGGATTGGATGGCACTTCCCAGTCCGCCCCGAAATCCGCTCTGGATCAGCTTTCCCTCATAGGTTTTGAATATATAACCCTTTCTCACCACAAAGTTCAGCTCACCGGCCTTCACTCCTTCGCCAAACACGTAATAGAAGCGCCAGTAAAATGCCGCCGCCCCGATCACAAGCAGGGAAATGACGAGAATCGATAAAAATCTTCCCATAGTATTAGTTTAATGGTATAGTGAAAATAATCATAATCCGTATTTATCGATCATATAAATCAACAGCGCCATATTCAGGGCACCCATATCCAGTTCGCGCTTGTTTACATTCTCAAAAACGTCATTGGGGGCATGGTGAAGGTCAAAATAACGGGAACCATCAGGGCTTAGTCCGGCCACCGGCGTACCCATCAGTCGGTTCAGGGGGCCAATATCGGCGCCGCCGCCGCCATTGCTGAACTGGTAAACGCCATATGGTACAAATAGGGGCAGCCATTGACGGATATTTTCCAGCTTCTGCTTATCCAGGGTAAAGCCGAAACCGCGGGGAGTAAAACCGCCGGCATCACTTTCCAGTGCAAATACATGCTGCTCATTTTTAGCCTTTGCTTCCTGTGCGTATTTGTTCCCGCCGCGAAGTCCGTTCTCCTCATTGGCAAAAAGCACGGCACGGATGGTATGCCTGGGCTTATATCCCATTGCCTTCAAAGCCCGAAGCACTTCGATGGATTGGACGCAGCCTGTTCCGTCATCGTGCGCACCTTCAGCAGGATCCCAGCTGTCCAGGTGACCACCTACAGTGATGATCTTTTCCGGAAACTCAGTTCCCGTCAGTTCTCCGATGACATTGTGTCCTTTCGCATCGGGGTAGAATTTAGCGTTGCTCTTATAATACAAAGACACCTGGGCGCCGCTCTTCAGCAACGAAATCAGTTTGTCTGCATCTTTCAGCCCGATGGCCGCAGCAGGAATTTTCGGGTAGGCGGTATCGTAAGAAGTGGCACCTGTATGCGGATGATTGTCCTGGGCCGCCGTAACAGACCTGATCATAATGGCTGCTGCACCATATTTGGCAGCCCTGCTTGGACCCGACCTGCGGTAGGAACCGGACTCACCATAGGATTGTCCGACTGACAGGTTACGTGGATTGAAATGATTATTAAAGATTACGATAGCATCCTTTACCTGGTCCTTTTTTGCTTCCAGGTCATCAAAATCGTTGACCAGGACAGCTTTCTTCGTTACACCCGATGAACCGGTTCCCATGGAATTACCCAGGGCAAGAACATCCAGTTTTATCTTTTGTGTTTTGCCTTTTTCGTCTTTGTAGGAATACCAGGCTTCGTCTGTTCCACCGCGTTCCCAATGCGGCACCATGCATTCCTGCAGCCAAACCTTATCGGAGCCGGCCTCTTTCATTGCCTTTTCACCCCAGGCCTCGGATTTATACATTCCCGGTGAACCGGCCAGGCGTGGACCAACGGTTTTACACAATACCCTCAGGTTTTCATAAGCAGCCGGAGAGCTCAAAACATTATCAGCCATTTTACGGAAAAAGACAGAGTCGGCCTGGAAAGCCCCGGCAGTGGATCCTGCAGGCGCTGCTGTTTGCGCCTGTACGGGAAGCAATGCCGACTGCAGGCCGATCATGGAGACCATCACAACAATTAGTTTCATGTAGGTGTTTTTTTAAAATTAGCTAAACATTTTATTCCTTTACCTTCACAATCAAGTTTTTCAATTATGCGCATAGGAATTGTTTGTTACCCGACTTTTGGGGGTAGCGGTGTACTTGCAACAGAACTGGGAAAGGCACTGGCCGATAAAGGACACCAGGTTCATTTTATCACCTACCAGCAACCCGTTCGCCTGAATGAATTCAACGCAAATATCTTTTACCATGAAGTAAGGGTTCCTACCTATCCCTTATTTGATTACCCTCCATACGAAACCGCCCTGGCAAGCACCATGGTGGATGTGATCAGCAACAATAAGCTGGACCTGCTGCATGTGCATTATGCCATCCCGCATGCGTCTGCGGCCTATATGGCCAAACAGATCTTAAAGAAAACCGGTATTGATATTCCGGTAATAACAACCCTCCATGGTACGGATATCACCCTGGTGGGCCGTGATAAGACTTATGCGCCGGTGGTTACATTCTCCATCAACGAGAGTGATGCCATCACGGCAGTGTCTGACAACCTCCGGTCTGAAACCTACAAATGGTTCAAGATCGAAAAGGAAATAGAAGTGATACACAACTTTGTGGATGTAGGAAGGTTCCGTAAAAAAGGGATCGATGCATTCCGCCGCGTGATTGCGCCAAATGGGGAAAGGATTTTACTGCACGCGTCCAACTTCAGGAAAGTGAAGCGGATCGAAGACGTAGTGCGCATATTCGCCAACGTGGTGAAGCAGGTTCCCAGTAAATTATTGTTTGTGGGAGACGGCCCCGAACGCCCTGCAGCCGAAAGCCTTGGCCGCGAACTCAATATCTGCGACCATATCCGCTTTGTGGGAAAACAGGAACAGATGGAAGATATATTTGCCATCGGCGACCTTTTCCTGCTGACATCCGATTATGAAAGTTTCGGACTGGTTGCCCTGGAGGCAATGGCCGCCGGTGTTCCGGTTGTGAGTACCAATGCGGGGGGATTACCCGAAATCAATGTCCATGGTGTAACCGGCTATCTCAGTAATGTGGGTGATGTGGCCGACATGAGTAAGAACGCCATCGAACTGCTTTCCAATGAAGAACTCCTGGCTCGCTTCAAACACAATGCCATGGCCCAGAGCGACAGGTTTGACATCCATTATATTGTACCGATGTACGAAAAACTCTATGACAGGTTCCTCTGACTTACCTTAACCAGGTTTCCGGATTGAGGTAAACATTCTTCTCGTTGGTGATCTGGAATTCAAGTTCCCCACGACCCGCATCCTTTTCATCCAGGCGACCCAGGGATTGTCCGGCCTTTACCTGCTGGCCTTTACTTACACTGACACTGGAGAGGTTACTGTAGATCGTGAAGTATTTTCCATGCTTGATGATGATGGCCTGCACTGGTCCGATGGAGAATACAGCAGACACTTCTCCATCAAAAACCGCTTTGATGGTACTGTTGGCTTCTGCTTCAATGGTAATCCCTTCATTGTCGTAGTCGATGGCCAGTCCTTCGTATTTGTTGCGGCCGAATTTCATGGAGATCCTGCCCGCGTTGACGGGCCAGGGAAGGTTGCCCTTGTTCTTTTCAAAATTATCCGAAACCAGTTTTACTTCCTCCCGGCTGTCGAATAAGCCAAGGGGTTTGGCTGGTTCGGCAGCAGGTTTTTCCACAGGCTTGCTGGCAACGGGCGCAGCGGGTTTGCCGGCTGCCGCATTATTTTCAGTTGCTTTTTTCGCAATGGCAGCATCGGCTTTCCGGGCCTCGTCTTCCTTTCTCTTCCTTTCCTTTTCTATTGCCGCCACACGCCTTTTTTCTGCTTCCACTTCCCTTCTGATGGCCGCCCTGATGGAATTTTTCAGCGCATTGTCCTGCTTCCTTTTGGCAGCCATATCCTTTAGAAGTTCCTTCTCCTGGCTCTTGATTTTGTTCACCACCGCATCCTTTTCCTTTTTTTCATCGGCAAGCACTTTGAATTGCTTGTTCTGCTCCTGCAACACCTGGCTCTTCTGCGCCTTATTCTGGTTCAGGGAGGCGATCTTCTGCTCCAGTTGCACCTGCGTGTTCATGATATTGGTGGCCTGTTGCTCCCGGTAGGCCCGGTAGGATTTCAGGTAGGACATCCGTTTCAGGGCATCATTGAAACTGCCGGCAGAAAATATAAAATTCAGGAAATCGTAATTGCTGCGGTTCTTGTAGGCATACACCACGCTCTTTTCGTATTGCAGTTTCAGTGTATCGAGTTCGCTGCGAAGCTTTACAATATCCCTCCAGCTCGCATTGATATTGGTCTGGATCAGGTTGATCTGGTCGTTAATATTCCGGATCTGGGCTTCCCGCAGGCGCAATTTTTTTTGCACCAGGTTCAACTGGCTCAGGCTCTGCCTTTTATACTTTTTGGTTTCATCCAGTTGCTGGCGGAGGGCATCAATCTCTTTCTGTATTTCGGCCTGTTTTTTCTTCAAATCCGCACTGCTCTGGTTTTGCGCGAAACTGCCTGCCGCAGTTACGATCATAATAGCGAGGATCAGAATTTTTTTTATCATGCCTTTCAATTGATGAGGAATGTTTCAAATATAAAACCAGTAACGCTTATTGGATGCTATAATTTTTCGGAATACTAAACGGGTAGGCTAAACTTTCGTTAAAGCTGAACTGTTTGAACTCCATTTGCACGTCAATTTTCGATTTCTCTGTAAAACTGATCTTCCTGAAAGTAGAAAATGGTATTCCGGCAGAACCATCATAATTGCTGAAAGTCATGTCGCAGGTCCGGTTCCGGATGACATCCACATCGTCCAGTTTAATATGCTGCAGGAGATAGTTTTCATTACCCATTGTCAGCAGGTTTTTGAAAAGTTCGCCGATGCTCAGCAGGCTGATGCTGTTGGGACCTTTTTTATAGGAAACAATATTTGAGTCCAGGAAAAGCGGATTCCCGATGATCATCTCCTGGACATTTTTAAAGTCGAAAGGTATTTTGGCCATTTCTTCCAGGTATTTCACCGATCTGAATTGCACCACCTTGTCCTTTTTGTTGATCAGTTTAACACTGTCGGGGGTGATGAGTATCCTGAAGGCCTCATAACTGAAGACCGTGGCATTCACCGATAACCAGATCAGGCTGTCTTTCTGCATCCGCACAAAAACCATCAGTTCCGGGCCTTTGCCATCCTTATCCCAGTACTCCACTTTCATTTTGGCGGAGAAGGTTTTGTAGTCGATCCTGTTTTTCTCCAGTTTGCTGAACACGTCCCTGATATAATTCATGGAATCTGCGTGGGCATCTGCCAGTACTGTGGTGACAACGGAATCTTTTTTTGCGATAGCCGTATTTAATTTTTTGGTAGACCGGCAACCAATGACCCCGATACTAAAGAGCAAAACCAATAAATAAACTAACTGCTTCATGAACTATGCTTTTCCGGTATGGCCGAATCCACCGGCATCCCGTTCTGTTGTTGATAATAAATCGACCAGTTCCCAGCGGACCTGTTCCACTTTTTGCACTACCATCTGCGCAATACGGTCTCCCGGATGTATGACCTGCAATTCCTGCGACAGATTAATGAGGATGACTTTAATTTCTCCCCTGTAATCGGCATCGATCGTACCTGGCGTATTGAGGCAGGTAATTCCCTGCTTAATGGCCAGTCCGCTCCGGGGGCGGATCTGTGCTTCATATCCCAGGGGCAACTCAATAAACAGCCCGGTGGGTACCAGCGTTCTCTGCATGGGCTGCAATTCCAGCGGCATTTCAATATTCGCCCTGAGGTCCATTCCCGCCGACCCTGCTGTTGCATAGGATGGCAAATCGAAGGGGGAGAGGTTTTTGATGTTGACGGTTATTGGCATTTGTGTGGTTTATTTTGATCATTTCACCCGTCGGGTGGTTTTCGATGAGTTCGCGGTGGCCACCCGGACGGGAGAAATATCCTACCCGTCGGGTGATTCTGATTTCACCCGTCGGGTGGCTTTCGGTGGGTTCGCGGTGGCCACCCAGACGGGAGAAATCTCCCACCAGACGGGAGAAATCTACTTCGCCAGCAATACGTTTGCGTAGGCCACCAGACCTTCTTCCCTGCCCACAAAACCCATGGTTTCGGTGGTGGTGGCTTTTACGGAAACATCATCAATGGTCAGGTCGAGGCAGGAGGCAATGACTTCCCGCATCTGGCCCGAATACTTTTTGATCTTGGGAGCTTCCAGGCAAAGCGAGCTGTCCACATTTACCACCCTGTATCCTTTCTCCCGGATCAGTTCAAAACATTTTACCAGCAGGATCTTGCTGTCAATATCCTTAAAAGCCGGATCTGTATTGGGGAAATGCATACCGATATCTCCCAGCGCCAGGGCTCCCAGCAGGGCATCACAAATGGCATGCAACAGCACATCCGCATCGCTATGCCCCAAAGCGCCCTTGTGGTGCGGAATGGTTACCCCTCCTATGACAAGATCACGTCCCTCCACCAACTGGTGAAAGTCTATCCCAAAACCTATTCGATACATAATAGAAATTTGTGGTTTGTTATTCACCGTTCACCCTTCACCCTTCACCAACGGCAAACGTCCCGCAAAGATGCAGGACGTTTCCCTAAAAGAATGAAAAAATATCTTATTCTCCTTCGGCCACGCTACCCAGGTCAAACAGAAGGCTGAAGCGCAGGGTATTGGAAAGGGGATTCTGGTTCACACCAGTTCCGGAAGGTACGATGTAGGAAAAATTCAGTCCGAATACATTGTATTTGATACCGGCACCTACGGTAAAGTATTTCCGGTTACCCTTGGTCTTGTCTTCGAAGAAATAACCCGCCCGCAGTGCAAACTGGTTCTGGTACCAGTATTCCGCACCCGCAGACACCGTGAACTCCTTCAGCTCTTCACTGAAGCCATCCGGCGCATCGCCGAAAGATTTGAACCAGCTGCTCACAACGCTCTGGTCGCGGTACTTGCGGTTGATATCAGCATTGATAGCATCCCTTTCTTCCTGTGACAGGGCAGGGTCATTATTATATTCCGGTGCGGTGGGCACCAGGAGTTTGTTGATATCAAGAGCGAAAGTGATTTTGTTGTCCTCATCGAACACCTTGGAATAAGCTCCACCCAGGCCTAGGTTGGCGGGAATAAAGTCTTTCTGTGTGGCATCTGAAGTATAACCGATCTTGGAACCCAGGTTGGTGATGGTGGCACCGCCGCTGAAACCGTCACCGTTTTCGTTGGTACCATTGTAATAAAAGCTCAGGTCACCGGCTACGGCATTACCTGCCTTATAGGTATTTCCATCGATGGTCTGGCCCGCAGCCAGGTTGGAATAGATATAACGCAACGCAATACCCAGACCTACTTTATCGGACAACTTCCGGGAATAACCCAGGTCCAGTCCCCATTCGCGGGGCCTTCCTTCAGAAAACAGGTTACCCGCATTATCTGTAAACTGAATGCTACCGAGGTTAAAATAACGCAGGCTGGCACTCAGGGCCTGTTCATCATCCAGCTTGTAATACCCGGTGAAAGAACCCAGGAACACATCGTTCAGTCCAAGCCGCTTCAGCCAGGGCGTATAGGTGAGGGATACCCCTGATTTGCTCTCATTAAAAGGTGTTTTGGCCAGGTTCCAGAAAGCGGAATTTACATCCGCGCTGGTGGCGATACCGGTTTCACCCATACCACCGGCACGGGCTTCGGGGGAAATTCTTAAAAAGGGAACAGCAGAGGTCACCACATTGATTCGTTCCTGTGCACCGGCATCCTGAAAAGCGATGCCACTTACCATTAGCGCTAAAGCCAGTTTTAGGGACTTTTGTCTCATTTGATTGTTTCTTTCAAGTTTTAATTCGGGAAACGGCCGGGTTCAGGCCTAGTGGAATAAAATATTTACCCATTGGTAGGCGCAGGGTTGCCTGGTCGTTTCAGTAAAAGCGTTGGGTAAATTTTTCTCTATAAGCGGCTAAAATAATAATTAAATCTAAGCTTTATAATCTAATCAGTTTTTTCACGATCACAGCCTCCCGGCCATCGCGGGTTCTGATTAAAATCCTGTAAACATACATTCCCGGCGGTACCGGGTGGCCACGGTCATCTTTCCCATTCCACTCCAGGTACGAACGATTACCGGAGGCAATTATTGTACCGGATATTTTTTTTACCGGTTTCCCTTCCATAGAAAACAGCTCTAATATTGCCTGCAACGGCTCATCCACGCGGTTGTGGTCGAATACAAACCTGACCCCGGCACGGGATGGATTGGGCCAGGCACCTGCAGATTTTACCACCAGCACCCTGCTATTCCTGACCATAAAAACCAGGCTGATCTCATTACTGTTATTCACCTGGTCCCAGGCTTTGATCCTCATCCGGTGCTCCCCGTCTTCGAGTGCCGGCAGGCGGAACTTTACCATCCCGCTCCGGTAAGTATCGGTATCCGCTTCAAAAAAAGCATTCAATACCTGCGGGCTGCCGGTGGCCTCATCCAGGATCGCTGTGATATCATGGCCGATGCCATTGCCCAACACATTGATGCCTGAGGTATCCGTTAACCTTATTATTAATAATGGTTGGTCGTTAACCAGCCCGCCGTCCCGGAAACTGGTATCATTCAGCCAGGCCCTGATGGCTGGCCCCTCCAGATCTGCCGGCGGCGGCGCCGATCCTGCCACCACCAGCCTGCCGGTTGCGCCATGGGCGTCACTGAGGCTGTCCATGGCATAATATACTATCCTGATCTCCCCTGCCGTGTAGCTGATATCTTTGGGGATCACAAAAGAAAAACTGAACTGCCCGTTCTCCACGGTGGCCTTTCCCTTGAAGATAAACCTGTCCTGCACCCTGAAACCCGTCACCTGGCTGCCGGCGTCATTGCCAAGGGTCCTGCGTTCATAAGGCTGGTCCAGCACCTGCGGGTATACGATACCGTTAAAGCCGGACAAAACCTGTCCGCTTCGGTCCGTGACCTGCCCCCTTACGGTAATCTCCTGCAGGGCCCGCAGGGTATCCATCCCCTCTTCCACCGGTTTCCCGTTGATATGGGTGGTATGCACCTGGTGCCGGGGAAATGCCAGGGTAATAGCCGGATCGCCCAGCAGGGTGAACTTGCGGTTATTGAACACATCACCCGACACATCCGCGGTAGCATTCTTGGCATCCCGGACGGCCTCGCCCAGGCTCCGGTAACGCCCGTCGGGCTGGCGTTTCAGGGCCATGGCCAGGTAATTGGCATTCATGATCCGGTTGCTGTAGGCAAATACCAGCCGCGTAGTGGTCATCAGCGCAATGGCCCCCGCAGCGGGTTTGGTCAACAGGTATTCTCCCAACGATTCAATAGCCGGATTATCAAACGGCGCGAAATCGCAGGTTGCGGTGATAAAAAGCGGCAGTCGTCCATTCTGCTGCCAGCCATCCGCAATATCCTTATCCAGCACCACTTCCTCCGCCAACCGGCGAAAACCGCCATGGCCACTGTAATTCCAGAGCAGGGTCCCTTTTTGCATCTGGTCCTTGATAAAGCGGTTCACTTCGGGGTAGCGGCTGCCGGCAGCATCGCTTTCCTGCTGAAACGCATCGAGGTAGATCTTCTGCTGCAGGAAAAGCTCACTGGCCGCAGCAGCCGTGGCGCTGATGTCTTCGGCATCATTCAGGTGAAGGTTGAAATCCTCATCATCCGCAATAAAACTGAGTTCATTGCGCCAGCTTCCGCGGGAAGCCGGCTGATGGTATAGGACGATCTTATCTATATAGTCATTGGCCGCGGCCACAGTAGCTACGGGTATGCGGCCGATGCCGATATCAACCCGGTTCTGCACCAGTTCTGAATTGATGTCCTCCCAATCGTCGAGCAACCCGAAATAATCGTCGCTCACATAGGTAACCAGGGGATCCAGGGAGAAGGTACTCTGGTAGGATGGCACCCCGTTCTGGCCGGGCGCCACCCGGTTTTTGCTGTCAAAGGAAGCATCCCCAAAAAGTAACAGGTAGCGGGGCCGTTTGCCGGTATCGGCGCCGGCACGGTCATAAAACATCTTCACCAGGTCGCGGATGGCGGTAGGGTCGGGCTGGCCGCCAGAGAATTCGTGGTAGACCTGTTGGGATGTCAGCACCAGGCTGTTGAGTCCATCGCGCACCCGGTGCCAGTCGGCCAGTCTTTCCGCCGCCGGAAGCAGGGTTTCGGTGGTTACGATGATCATACCCGGAATAGCTTCGGCATGGAGGTCCTGGTTGGCTACCGGGCCCAGTGGCAATGGGGCGGACAATTCTGCCGCATCTGCGGTAAATGCTATGTATTCTTCGGCCTTTTCGTGCCGGTCGTTAAAGCTGAGCAGGCTGCCGTGGAGGCTGGTGGCCATTTCCACGGGATTCAGCGGGTCCGATACCCGCCAGACCCGTGTGGCGGAACCGGCTTCCTGCAACTGGTAACGGGCAATTTTACCGGGTCCGGCATTGGCTTCCGTGCGGAAGTCCAGGTTCCTGCCGGCAGTCATTCTAAGATGGCAGTCGGCCAGCAGTTCGAACCGGTTGATCCAGCCAATGGCGGAGGAATTGGCCGAGATGAAACGATAGGTCAGGTTGATGGTCTGGGTAGCAGGGAAACTTGCTTCCAGCCGGTTTTCGCGGGCGAAGAGGTCGAGGCTGGAGCTGCTGACCGGCGCAATGGTATGACTGGCAAGTGGGGCTCCATTGAGCTGGAGATCAAACTCTGCGTTGTTCCCGACCGAACGGGCGGCAACGGTGGAGAACAGCCGCGCACTGCTTCCCTCCACGGGCTGGGGAATGCTGGCAGCGATAGTAACCGGACTGCTGTTTTCCGCCAGAAACCTTTCCCCATACCATTCTTTTCCGCTGGACAGGAGGTTGTAGAGATCCTTTTCATACCAATCACGAAACTGGTAGCGGGTGATCGTATCGGTAGCCGGTGAGGGTTCTGCCACCCTGGCCACTCTTTTCCCGGCAGTACCGGTGGTAAGGTAGATATAAGCGGTATCGGTGTAGGGGTTCAGCCGATGGCGGACAGTCTGCGTGGCGGGATCCTTTTCCCACCAATGCGGTCCGGGTGCATAAAAAACCAGGTAATCCCCCGCCTGGAGCTGGCCATCCCCCCCGTCAAAAACAGTTACCGCCAATTCGGTCAGGTCATCACTGTAGGGGGATGAGAGTGCTTCTGCGGGAATGCCTGCGGGCCGGCCGAACAATTTCACCGCGTCGGCGGGCAGCGGGAGGGCAAATCCCATGGCAGGGAGATTAGCGGCATCAATTTTGTATATACCCGCGGCAGGAATACCTAACCTGTACCATTTGCCGGATGCCAGGACTGAATGACCGGAATAACTCCGCTGGGCCACCAGAACCGAAGCCTGGCAAAAGAAAACAGTTAAAAGAATAAAGCGGAAAAGGCTGTACATACTATTGTCAAAAATAGCATAAACCCTAAGCGTTTTAAGATTTTGGCAAGGGTATTGATCAGGTAATCTGATTATATTCGCGCTCAGCATTTGGATGAACACACAATAAACGGAAAAGCCTTCCGTTATTACTGTCTAAAACCCAGCTTAAATGGCTATCAATATGAACTGGAAAAACCTCACGATCCTAGTATCCTGCGCCGTTATGGTGGCATCCTGTAAGAACGGGAAGCTCTTCGGCAAAAAATCCGAGAAATCCGACGTAACCGGTTGGAATTATAACGACAAAAACCAGGGTGGTTACCAGGTTTCCAAAGAAAAAGAGCAAAGGACCGGTCCCGGACTTGTATTTGTTCAGGGTGGTACCTTTACCATGGGTGCAACTGAAGAAGATGTAATGGGCGACTGGAACAACGTTCCCCGCCGTGTTACCGTAAACTCATTCTATATCGACCAGACTGAGGTGGCCAACGTTCACTACCGCGAGTATCTCTACTGGATCAATACCGTATTTGATGGCGATGAGCATGAAGCCATCCGCAACGGCGCTCTGCCCGATACGCTGGTATGGCGCAGCGAGCTGGCTTACAATGAGCCACTCGTAGAATATTATTTCCGTCACCCTTCCTATAACTATTATCCTGTGGTGGGTGTAACCTGGAAGCAGGCCAATGACTTCTGTCTCTGGAGAACAGACCGGGTGAATGAGCTGGAACTGATCAAAAGAGGTTTCATTAACGATAAGAGCCTGAAGAACATCAGCGGTATCGCTGAAGAGAATTTCAATACAAAATCATACCTGACCGGCGAATTCCAGGCTACCCCCGGTAAAGCCGCCAAGTCAAAGAAGAATACATTGAAGAACCCGAATGGTACCCCCCGTACCCAGGTTACTTTCGAAGATGGTATCCTGTTGCCTGCCTACCGCCTGCCGACAGAAGCAGAGTGGGAATATGCAGCACTGGGTTATGTGAACCAGAACCCCATGCCGTCTAAAAAAGAAGGCAAGCGTGGTGAGGAACTGGTAACCAACAAGCAGGTTTATTCCTGGAGCAATAACGTTAATGGTTTGCGCGATACCCGCAAGGGCAGCTGGCAGGGAACTTTCCTGGCCAACTTCAAGCGCGGATCAGGCGATAACATGGGTGTTGCCGGTGGCCTGAACGACCGTGCCGTTTACACTGCACCAGTTCAATCCTTCTTCCCTAATGGTTTCGGCATCTACAATATGAGTGGTAACGTGAACGAATGGACCGGTGATGTATACCGTCCGCTTTCACTGAACGACTTTGATGATGTATCTCCATACCGTGGTAACAAATACGAGACTGTTGACCGCACTTCCGGAAAGCCTGAAAGGGATAGCCTGGGCCGCATCAAATACCGTATGATGACCGACGATGAAAGCAAGAACCGCCGCAACTACCAGAAAGCCGATGTGATCAACTACCTCGATGGTGACTCACTGCTGCAGGGTGTAACTTATGGTTACGGTGTAACTACCCTGATCAGCGACAAGAGCCGCGTGATCAAGGGTGGTAGCTGGAACGACCGCGCCTACTGGCTGAGCCCCGGCACCCGCCGCTTCCTTGAAGAAGACCAGGCCAGCAGCACTGTAGGTTTCCGTTGCGCGATGGACCGCGTAGGAAGTCCGGAAGGTAACGGCCGCAAGACCGGTATCAACTACAAGCAAAGAAGACAAAATACCCGCAAGAAAAGATAAGCGGAAAAGATAGCCTTGAAAAAGCCACCCATGAGGTGGCTTTTTCTTTGGTACCTGGTCCTCATTATATTTGCCCTATGACTACCGCCGAACTCTACCAGATTTACCTTGCCCACCCTTCCGTACAGACTGATACCCGCAAGTTGAAGCAGGGTGATATTTTCTTTGCACTGAAAGGTGATAATTTCAATGGAAATGCCTTTGCCCAATCGGCACTGGATGCAGGTGCGTCCTATGCGGTGATTGATGAAGCTGCTTATGTTACGGGGGATCGCACCCTGCTGGTTGATGATGTGCTCAGCGCACTGCAGCAACTGGCCCTGCACCACCGCCGCCAGTTCAGTATTCCCTTTATCGCCATCACCGGAAGTAATGGAAAAACAACCACCAAGGAACTGGTACACGCGGTGCTCTCCACTACCTACCGGACATACACAACCGAAGGCAACCTGAACAATCATATCGGCATCCCGCTGACCCTCTTAAAAGTGAGACCCGATGCGCAGATGGCCGTTATTGAAATGGGTGCCAACCACCAGAAAGAAATTGAAGGTTATTGCAAATACACGGAGCCGACGCACGGGCTGATCACCAACCTGGGCAAGGCCCACCTCGAGGGCTTTGGCGGCGTGGAAGGTGTTCGCAAGGGCAAAGGGGAGCTGTTTGACTGGCTCCGGGCACACGAGGCCACTGCATTTGTAATGTGGGATGATGAATACCTGCGCAGGATGTCACAGGGCATCGAAACCGTGATCCGCTATGGCACGAAGGAAGGCGATATAGTCGGCGAAGCCATTGCTTCGGGCAGCACCGGGACAGAAGCCTTCCTGCATGTAAAACTGAACAGGGGAGCCGATACCGGCATCATCCATACCCAGCTGGTGGGCGATTACAACCTGCCCAATGTGCTGGCGGCAGTGGCTGTCGGAAAATGCTTCGGGGTGAATGAGCAACTCATACGGTCCGCCATCGAAGCCTATGCGCCGGAAAACAGCCGCTCTCAACTGGTGGAGAAAGACGGCAACCACATTGTGCTGGACGCGTATAATGCCAACCCCAGCAGCATGCGGGCGGCTATTGAAAATTTCGCCAGGCTGCCTGCCCGCCAGAAAGTGCTGATGCTCGGAGCCATGGCCGAACTGGGTAAGGAAAGCCTGGATGAACACAGGGGGATTGTAGCACTGATTGGCCAATACCCCTGGAAAGCCGTGGTACTGGTGGGGGGCGATTTCGCAAAAATTGAACACCCCTATATACAACTGGAGAACAGCCTTGCCGCGCGCGACTGGCTGAAACAACAGGGGTTCCTGGATACCCATTTACTGGTCAAGGGCTCGAGGAGCATGCAGATGGAAAAAGTTCTCCAGGGCTGATTCGGCCTGGCTGCGCAAGTCCACCTGGTTACGGAAACTTCCGCTGATCCAGGCTTCAAGCCTGGCTGCCTCCTGCCTCACCGCCGGAAGAACTGCCAGCCGGCGCACTATGGCAGATTGCACCACATTATCCTGGTAATCCCCCAGCAATTTCTGAAGGGAATCGATTTCGGTTATAGGTAACTGTGAAATAAACACTGTTTGCGACTGTCCCATTTTGGTGACCCAGGCCTGGTTATACAGAATATCTTTCAGCAGTTTCCTGATGACATGTAATTCCTCATCGTATAAGGGTTGACGGTAGTACGTACGCAGTTCTGCAGATATCGTACGGAAATATCCGTCGTAGTCATCTGCTTTCTTCCATTGGTCAAAATGTTCCTTACCCGGGTCTGATTGCTGGAGGATGGCGTTGAAAGAATCCTGGTGTGTCGCCAGTTGCGAGCGGAGCAGAACTGCCAGGGGCCCCTCTCCCATCTGGGTTATTACCAGTTTATGCAGCAGCTGGGTATCCCTTACCGTGCCTGCGCCCTGGTACACCTGTTTCCAGGCTTTCTTCAGGCGGAATGCCTTGCCGGTACTCATCATTCCGGCCATCCGGTACAGGGCCCTGGTCTTTTTATAGAGCACCCTGAACTGGTGAATGATTTCTTCCCCTGGATCAGTTTGCATGGTGATGCGCATCTTCTCCAGTTCTGCAATAGCGGCAGCAGCCCACCTTGATGGTGAATGTACCTGCGACATATTACTCAATTTTAACAGACCATGCGGGGTGATAATGATCACATTTTATTCCGGCATGTTTATGGTAATTTTGTTCAAAATCAGTTGATTAATGTCTGAACATAAAAAACTTCCCAGCTACCTGGGAGCCGTACTCACCAATCGTTGCCCCCGCTGCCGGGAGGGCAGGATTTTTGAAGCTTCCAATCCTTATGCTTTCGGAAAGATACTAAAGATGAACGACCAATGCCCCGTTTGCGGGCAACCCACAGAAATCGAGGTTGGTTTTTATTATGGAACAGCCTATGTGAGTTATGCACTGACGGTGGCGTTCTCAGTGGCCACTTTTATTGCCTGGTGGGTGCTGATCGGATTTTCCCTGGAAGATGGTGACCTTCGTGTATTATACTGGGGCATTCTCAATGCCGTGTTGATGATTGTGCTGCAGCCGGTATTCATGCGGTTATCCCGCTCTATATGGCTGAGCTGGTTCGTGAAATTTGAACCCCGCTGGAAAGAAAAAGAAATCGATAAGTCCACACTGGAAAGAATCGTAAACGAACATAAAGGGGGCTGGTAGGCCCCCTTTTTTTGTGGCTGATTTTTGCCGCCCGCGACTGTTTCCACAGGCAGGCTGCCGTTGATCCGGCGAATGAATTGCCGGTATCAGATAAAACGATTGATGAGGTTTTCCAGGTACTCCTGGCGGCCGCTTCTTACCGCAGGTTCCCCCCCTTCAATAGCCAGGGCGCGCAGGTCTTCAAGACCCAGCCGGCCTTCTTCAAATTCCTTTCCTTTTCCGCTGTCAAAGGATGCATAGCGGTCTTGCCTGAACGCTTTGTAGTCGGACTGCTGTAATACCGCATCGGCCACGATCAGGGCACGGGCGAAGGTATCCATGCCGCCGATATGCGCGTGGAACAGGTCTTCGGGGTCGGTGGAATTGCGCCGGATCTTGGCATCGAAGTTGATGCCGCCGCCACCGAATCCACCGGCTTCCAGGATCACCAGCATGGCTTCTGACAATTCATTGATGTTATTGGGGAACTGGTCGGTATCCCACCCATTCTGGTAATCGCCGCGGTTGGCATCGATGCTGCCCAGGATACCCGCGTCTGCAGCCACCTGCAGTTCGTGCTGGAAGGTATGTCCGGCCAGTGTGGCATGGTTCACTTCGATGTTCAGGGAGAAATCGTTCAGCAGGTCGAACTGGCGCAGGAAACCGATCACGGTCTCGGAATCGTAATCATACTGGTGCTTGGAGGGCTCGCAGGGTTTGGGTTCGATGAAGAACTTACCCTTGAACCCGTTCTTGCGGGCATAGTCCTTCGCCATATGCAGGAAACGCGCCATATGCTCTTTCTCGCGCTTCATGTCGGTATTCAGTAAGCTCATATAACCCTCACGGCCACCCCAGAACACATAGTTCTGTCCACCCAGTTCGATGGTGGCATCCAGTGCCGCTTTCACCTGCGCGCCTGCATGAGCCAGCACCTGGAAATCAGGATTGGTGGCGGCTCCGTTCATATATCGGCGGTTGGAAAAGAGGTTGGCAGTACCCCAGAGCAACTGAATACCGGTGGATTGCTGGTATTGTTTCGCATAGGCGGTGATGGCCTGCAGGCGGCGTTCGTTGTCGGCCACATCATTGGTAAAATCCACCACATCCACATCGTGGAAACAATAAAAAGGCATGTTCAGTTTGTTCATGAATTCAAAAGCGGCGTCCATTTTGGCTTTTGCACGATCAACCGGGTCAGCGATCTCATTCCATCCGAAGATATGGGTGGGTTCACCAAAGGGATCACCACCGTTGCCACAGAAAGAATGCCAGTAGGCGCAGGCGAAACGCAGGTGTTCCTTCATGGTCTTGCCGGCCACTACGTGGTTTTCGTTGTACCAGCGGAAAGCAAGCGGGTTATCGGTTTGGGGTCCCTCATATTGAATGGGACCAATGTTTTTGAAATATTCGTTTGCCATGCTTACGATTGTTTTAGGTTTGAAGTTTTAGGTTTGATGTCGGTTTAGAGTTGTTTGTTCAGTTGTTGCAGCCAGCCCTGGTAGGCCTCTTCGAGGGATGGGCATTCGTCTGGTGTTAAAGTGCGGATGGCCTGCTGCAAACTGAAAGCGTCCTTCACATCCTTATAATATCCCGCTCCTATGCCTGCCCCCAAAGCCGCGCCCACACTGCCATCGGAAGGATATAGCGTTACGGGCACGCCTGTTGCGGACACAAAGGATTGCAGGAAGATCTCACTCTGGAAGAGGTTGGCGCGGCCTGCACGGATAGACAGCGGCTCCAGGCCATTGCTGCGCATGATATCGAGTCCGTAACGGAACGCGAAAGCGATGCCTTCCTGCAGTGCGCGGAACAGGTGCGCCTGCCTGTGATGGTTCAGGTCTATTCCGCTGAATTGTACCCCGGTGGAACGGTTTCCCAGCATGCGTTCCGCCCCGTTTCCAAAGGGCAATACGGTAACCCCATCGCTGCCGGGTGATACCGTGGCCGCCAGTTCATTGAGCTGCTCATAACCGGCGCCGCCTCCTATTTGCTGTTTGGCCCAGTTGTATAAAATGCCCGTGCCGTTGATGCACAACAGCACACCGGTTCGCGTCTGGTCTTTGGTATGGTTGACGTGCGCAAAACTGTTGACCCTCGATTGCGGATCAAAACCGGGTTTATCGCTGACAGCATAAATTACGCCGGAAGTTCCCGCCGTGGCTGCCACTTCTCCGGGTTCCGTCACACCCAGGCTAAGGGCATTGTTGGGCTGATCGCCGGCTTTGTAACTAACGGGAATGCCCACACGAAGCGACAGGTTTTCGGCAATTTGCCTGTCCAGCCGGCCATGTACAGAGAAAACATCCTGGAGCTTATTGAAAAACCCTCGGTCAAATCCGAAATAATCCAGCACATCACCGCTCAGTTCATTGCGGGTAAAATCCCAGAATACACCTTCCGATAATCCCGATGCCGTAGTAGTAACGGTGCCGGTCAACCGAAATGCGATATAATCTCCCGGAAGCATCACATGTGCTATGCGGGCATATACTGCCGGTTCATTTTCTTTGACCCAGGCCAGCTTGGAAGCGGTAAAGTTTCCCGGTGAATTAAGCAGGTGCTGCAGGCAGTAGTCCACCCCCAGGGCCTCATTGGCAGCCTCACCGTAAGGCACGGCCCTGCTGTCGCACCAGATGATCGATGGCCGCAGCACCATATAGTCCCGGTCGGTTACCACCAGTCCGTGCATCTGGTAGGCAATGCCGATGGCGCCTACCTCTGCGGGGTCATATGCTTTTGTTGCGTTCGCTTTTTTGATGGCGTCCTGCACATGCTGCCACCATAGTTCGGGAGACTGCTCTGCCCAGCCGGGTTGCGGTGAACTGATAGGGGTTTCCTTATCGGGATATTGCACTGTGGCGAGGCATTGCTGCGTGGCGGCATCCACTACGGAAACCTTGATAGAGGAAGTACCGATATCTATTCCGAGGAGTAACATGGCAAAATCGTTGAATGGTATGCTTTCAGGAATCTAAATTAACCAGCAGATAAGAAGATTCTTATCACTTTTTTGTTTATTTATAAAACTATTTTAATAATAATTCTTATTTTGATCTCCTTTACGGGTTAAGATTGTTGCAATATGAAACCACTGATTGAAAAACTGCCAACCGGGCGCGACCATTCTTTTGTGGCCCGCTCCTACCGTACGCCCCATTTTGAAGTGCCCTGGCACCAGCATCCGGAGTTGGAGCTGATACTTTTTACTGAAGGGGAAGGTAATGCCTTTGTGGGCAATCATGTGGGTGAATTTGCCACCGGCGACATCTATTTCCTTGGCAGCAACCTGCCGCATACTTTCCAGAAAGCTGATCCTGACCTGGTCACCAGTGCCATGGTCATACAATTCCTGCCGAACTGCTGGGGCGACCAGTTGTTGGAAATGCCCGAGAGCAGGGACATAAACAGGTTGTTTGGGCATGCATCGGTCGGATTAAAACTGAAAGGCAGTACCATTGAAAAAATCACCCCGCTCCTTCGTGAGCTGGAATTTACCAACGGTTTTAACCGCATCATCCTGTTATGGCAATGCCTTCAGTGCATTGCCTCCGCAAAAGAATACGAGGAATTGTCCACCCATGAAATGGGCGCCCTGCAAGTGAAACAACAGGCCAGGATTGACCTCATATTCCAGTATACCATTGACCATTATGCGCAGAATATTACCCTGGACGAGATCGCGTCCTATGCGGGCATGAGTGTACCTGCATTCTGCAATTATTTCCGCAAGAGCACCAAAAAAACCTATATCGAATTCCTGAATGAAGTGCGGATCGGCAAGGCCTGCCAGCAACTGATCGATACGCAGAAAAGCATTTCTGAGATTGCATATGAAAACGGCTACAATACACTGGCAAACTTCAACAAGCAATTCCTGAAAGTCAGGAGCATGCAACCCAGCCAGTACCGCAAGGTGTTTTCCGCATCTGCAGAGGCACAGGCCAGCGGCCTGGAGTTCAGCGGCAAAATATACAGTTGACCGGCAGCGGAAAGCCGGTGTAAGTATTATTACTGACTCCGGCTTTCAGGTATTGCATTGTATAAATCTGAGGCATACTATTTCCACCTTTGCCATGATAATTTTATACGATAAATACCGATTTTATGAAGCAACTCACCTCCATGCTGGGCCTGGCCCTCATCCTCTTTATTTCGTCCTGTAAAAAGGATCCGGTTTTTATACCGACACTAACCATGACCAGTACCAGTATACAGGTTTTAACCGATGGTGGCAGCAGGGAGCTGGAGATCAGTTCCAATACAGACTGGAAAATTACGGTACCGGCAGAGGCCACAGGCTGGGTCAACCTGGACAGGAATACAGGCAAAGGAAATGCAAAGGTGACAATAACTGGAAATTCCGCGCAACCTGATCACTATTTTCCGCTCCAAACTGAGCATTAGTTTCCGGGGCAAAAACAACCACTACTTTACCGCGTCAATCTCATCACACTTGATGCACAAAACCGGGCCATGATGATGGATATTATTAAAGACCAACATAAAATATAGTAACTTTTTCAACACTAAAGTGATAGTAACAATTAGTGGTCAGTTTGCTACGGAATAAGGTGGTCAGCTTCATTGGAATTTCCAGTCGGGATTGAAGTTATAAAAATTCTGGGCTCAACCGTACAGGTCATATTTTGTACAGCATTTTCAGAATTCGCAGTAACCAGTTATGATCTTGATGCAGTAGACTATTTAATGAAGCCGATTGCTTTTAGCCGATTTGTGAAAGCCATAAATAGGATCAAAAGCAAAGAAAGAACTGAAATTAAAAACATTGACATATCAGATGATTACATTTTTGTGAAAACAGAACACAAGGGTAAGTTAATCCGGATAAGTTTGGCTGACATTGATTTTGTTGAAGCACGCAGCAATTATATTGCTATTCATAGAGGGCATAGTAAAACAATGGTATATTCATCCCTAAGGGACTTTGAGCAAAGATTGCGTTCCAGCCGATTTATTCGAATTCATAAATCCTATATTATCGACTCCTATAAAATAGCGCACGTGGAGAACAATGCTATCTTACTAAAAAACAGGTCGGAACGTATTCCATTGAGTAAGACATATAAAGCAGGGTTTCTGGATCAAATAAAAAACAGGCTCCTACTGTAAGCCGTACAAGCGAACCTCATCCTAAATTAATCGATTTAAAGTAAAAGAGACGGTTACAAAGAACCGCCCGCATTAGATAAATCTGAGTATCATAGTCACCAGAGCTCAGGAAACACTATTCCGGCAATTCTGTTTTCCTTGCTTTAGCGGCCTGCTTGGTCTGCCGTATGCGGTAACTGAAGCTCAGGTTGAGCTGACGCCGCCTGAACTGAAAATCCCCCTCGGTGTAAAAGTTATCGCCCCTGTTGACTGTACGGGTGCGGCGGGAATTAAAAACATCCATGATATTCAGGTTGATGGTCCCCCTTTCTTTCAGTATATCCTTACTAAAGGAAATATCCGCAAAGAACATTCCCTTCCTCCTGCCCTGCACTGTTTTCTGCGGTGCTTCGTAATTTGTCCTTACCTGTATATCCAGGTTGCGTGGCAGGATAAACCTGGAAGTCTGGCGGGCAAACCAGCTATAGGTGGATGCCCTGAAATCCGGTAGCAGGTTGGTACCATCGATATCGGAATAAAAGAAATTCAGGTTGAGGTCCATCTTCCACCATTGCCTGGGATTATACCCACCCGTGAACTCAAGTCCCATAGCATTTTCCGATTGCAGGTTCTGCGGCTTCGTGATGGCATTGCCTTCCGCATCCACCGTGCGGATCCGGTCTATTTTATCCTTCGTATTACGGTAATAGATAGCCGAAGTGAAACTTCCTTTGTCGAATGTTTTCAAATGCCCCAGTTCCATGAGGTTGGAATATTCAGGGTCCAGGTCGGGATTGCCACTGAAAAAATTCCGGCTGTCGGAAAAGGTAACATAGGGACTCAAATCATTGTAAAAAGGTCTCCGGACCCTTCTGCTGTAACTGAACTGGATCGCGTTCTCCTTTTCCAGATCAACACTTAAATGCGCGCTCGGGAAAACATTCATATACTTTCTAGGGTTCACCTCGGCCGTTTTCCTCAAGGTGGTGGTTACATCGGTCCACTCAGCCCTTAATCCACCCTGGTAGGACAACCGCTTTGTCTTGTTGCCGAGTATGCCGTATGCTGCCAGTATGTTTTCATTGTAATCAAAGATATTATCCAGTCCCGGTACCGGTTCAAAACTGCCGCCGGAACCCTGGCGCGTTACGAGGTAGTCATTGACCATATCCCGAAAGCTGCTCCTGAAGCCGGTTTCAAACTTTCCTTCGGCCGCTATCGGCTTGGTATAGTCCACCTGGAATAACCATTGGTCCTCATACTCATCGTTCAGCGATTTCTCCAGGAGCGCCTTGCCGGCATTCTCCGTTCCGTTGGGCTGGAAAAATCTTTGCGTAAATAGCTGGTCGGAATTTTCCCAATAATTCAGGTATTTCAGTTCTGCCACCAGTTCATGTCCCTTGCCGGGAAGCGTCTGTTTAAAATTCAAACTGTATTCCGAGTTGGGCTCAGTCTCATCTTCATCCTGTGTGCGCAAACTGATGCCTTTCAGATCAGACAGGCTGTTCAGGTAATCTTCATAACGGATGTTGGTCAGGCGGTTACCCTTGCTCCTTCGATTAAGGTAGGAGGCAGTTAAGATGCTTTTTTCTGTGAAATAATAATCCAGCCCGCCCCGGATATTATTGTTAAACCCGGTGAAGGTTCCGTTATTGGTTTGCTTTAAAATCGAAACCGTATCTGTGCCATACACTTCCTGGTATTGTGATCCCCGGTAGGGTTGTTTGCGATAGGCAATGCCATAGTTAAGGAAGAAATTGATTTTCCGGTGGCGGTAGTTCAGGTTGAAGGCAGCTCCCAGGTTGGTGGGAGTTCCCGTCACCAGTTCCACCGTTCCATTGAATCCCTGTTTGGTTTCCTTTTTAAGTACGATATTGATGATGCCGGCCATGCCTTCGGCCTCATAACGGGCAGATGGATTGGTGATGATCTCCACCCGTTCCACCATGCTCGCCTGCAATTGCTGCAAGCCACTGCCGCCCTTGATGCTCACCATTCCGGATGGTTTCCCATCGATCAGTATCCTTACATTATCGCTGCCTCGCAGTTTTACGCCGCCCTCGGCATCTACGGAAACGGAGGGAATATTGGTGAGGATATCCGAAGCGGTTCCCCCTGCGTTCGCAAGGTCCTTTCCCACGTTGAATACTTTCTTATCCAGCGAAAGCTGCATGGAGCTTTTTTCCGCCTGGACAATGACCTCATCCAGTATGCCGGATATGGGTTGCAGGGAGATGGTTCCCAGGTCATGGACCGTTCCTGTGGTGGCCAGGCTGAATTCCTTTGACCGGAACTTAGTGTAACCCATGAACTCAATCTCAGCGAAATATTTTCCTGTTGGCAGTTGTACGGAAAAGTATCCCGAATCATTTGACAGACCACCATTCACCAGTTTGTTTCCATCGGGTTTTATTATCCTGATGCTGGCATGTGACAGGGGGGATAAAGAAATGGCGTCAACGACCCTGCCCTTTACGGATGGCGTGGTGGCAGCCTGGGAAAAAGCGTTTATCCTTAACAGTAAGATGGTAACCAGGAAGCCTGTCACCAAAAATATTTTCTTATTCATGTTGCCCTTTAAAGCTAACCAATCAATCGGTGACGGTAAATTATTTCAAATCGATACCAGGTGGTGGCAATACTGTAAGTTCATTAAACGGTAGTTTTTATCGGAGTCGCTCATGTCGAATAATCATCTGATTTTCGACATAAAATCAGGTCAACACCCATTACTGTTCAGCTTTTTTACAGGTAAATAGTTTTGAGGTGGTTTACGAAACATGTACTCCCGCAACGTCCCGAAAAATGTTCAGTGACAGAAAAAAGCCAGCCAACGCTTAACACGTTGGCTGGCAAAGGTCGCTGTTGCGACAGGAGGCGGAGAGAGCGGGATTCGAACCCGCGATACCCTTTAGAGGTATACACACTTTCCAGGCGTGCTCCTTCAACCACTCGGACATCTCTCCAGTTTTTTTCACCCGACCCGGCGAGCGGATCACCCGTCGGGTGCCACCCGACGGGTGGATCTTCTCAAACGGGACGCAAATATAGGGGAATCTCAACCAATCGTCAACTCCCCACGCAGGGAAGTTTCCAATAATTCCTTCAGCCGCACCCGCGAATGCTTCTGCGCCAGCAGGAACATCAGCTTGGCCAGGGTGGCTTCGAAAGTCATGTCGTGCCCACTCACCACACCCATCTCCTTCAGGTCAATACTGGTCTCATAGCGGCCCAGTTCCACCGCCCCGCCGTCACACTGCGTAATGTCGATGACCAGCACCCCTCTTTTGATCGCAGCCCGCAAAGCCGCCAGGAACCAAGGCACCGTGGTGGCATTGCCGCTGCCAAAGGTTTCCAGGATCACTGCGCGGATGCCCGGGGTACCCAACACCGCTTCCACCGTGGCCGGCGTAATTCCCGGAAATACCTTTAATACCCCCACCGAGGGGTCCATCCTGCGGTGGACTTTCAGGCCCGCTTCCGGATGCTTTAAGATGAACTGCCGCTGGTATTTGATGGTAATCCCCGCTTCGGCCAGGGGCGGGTAATTCATGGAATAAAAAGCCTCAAATTTCTCTGCGTTATATTTCTTGGACCGGTTTCCCCGGAATAACTGGTAATCGAAATAAATACATACCTCGGGTACCAGGGCCTTCCCCCCCTTGCGCGCCGCAGCTATTTCCAGGGCCGTGATGATGTTCTCCTTCGCGTCGGTCCTGATCTCCCCAATGGGCAATTGCGAG
Organism: Flavihumibacter stibioxidans; assembly: GCF_014332695.1. Lineage (GTDB taxonomy): Bacteria > Bacteroidota > Bacteroidia > Chitinophagales > Chitinophagaceae > Flavihumibacter > Flavihumibacter stibioxidans. The sequence goes on from NZ_MBUA01000001.1 coordinate 1,503,891, forward strand.
CCTGTTAAAATCACGGGCTTGGACAGGTTCTCCAGCAGGAAACTCAGGGCCGATGCCGTAAAAGCCATGGTATCCGAACCGTGCAGGATCACAAACCCATCATACGCCTCGTAATTCTTTTCAATGATCCCCGCCAGTTCCACCCACACATCGGGATGCATATTGGAGGAATCCATCGGCGGGTTGAATGCATGCACTTCCACCTCGTAACCAAGTTTCACGATCTCGGGGATATTGTCGCGGATCTCTTTGAACCCGATTGGTTTCAGTGCCCCTGTGGCGGCATCCATTACCATTCCCACCGTTCCGCCGGTGTAAATGATCAGGATGCGGGGAATGGCAGTCCTGCGGTTGGCAGCAGATTTGCCGGTGGCAGCAGATTTGGTTGTGGCAGCAGATTTGCTTGTGGCAGCAGACCTGTGATGAAGAGTCCCTTCCTGGTCTGGAGAGGATTTTATGGTGGGGCGCGACTTGCGGCTGGCTTTTCTCATACAGTGTGTTAATTTGTTCAGGAGGCAGCGGCAAAAAGTTTTTCCGCATTGGCAGTGGTGACGGCAGCCACTTCTTCCGGCGAGACCTTGTAGATCTCCGCCAGTTTCTCCACCACATATACCAGGTAACTGCTTTCGTTCCGCTTACCCCGGAAGGGAACCGGGGTCAGGTAGGGCGCGTCGGTTTCCAGCACAATATTTTCCAGGCCCAGCTTTTCCAGCACGGCCGGCAGGCCTGCATTCTTGTAAGTGACCACCCCGCCGATGCCCAGGTAGAGTCCGGTTTTCACCACCTCACGGGCCAGTTCATAACTGCCGCTGAAACAATGAAACACACCCCTCAGGTTACCATCCTGCGCAGCCTTTACTTCATTGATGCATTCCTGGGTGGAATTGCGTGAATGAATGGCGATGGGCAGGCGATAATGTTTGGCCAGTTCAATCTGCCGGCGGAATACTTCATACTGCTGTACCTCATAAGTGCGGTCCCAGTAAAAATCAAGTCCAATCTCCCCTACCGCCGCAAATTTTCTTTTTGCCAGCCAGTCTTCCACCAGTCGTAATTCTTCTTCGTAATTCTCCTTCACATAACAGGGATGCAGTCCCATCATAGACAGGCATTCACCCGGATAAGCAGCTTCCAGGGACAACATGGCTTCGTGTTCCGAACTGTCAATAGCCGGCAGATAAAACCGCTTAACGCCCGCCCCACGGGCTTTTTCGAGTACTTCTGCAATGTCGTTCCGGAATTCTTCCACGTATAAATGGCAATGGGTATCGATGAGGATCATTTAACAAAGTTCAATAAAATTTAAAACTATTTTAAACGTTTTGGATGCAACCCGGTCATATCCACACAATAAAATTGACCACCACAAATTATTACTTATGAAAATGACAGTATCATTTGGCCGCATGGCAGCCGCCTTACTGATTGGCACAGGACTGTTCCTGGCCTCCTGTAGCAAAAACAATGATGAAAAGACCATCGTTTCAGCCGAGCAGGTAGCAATGACCACCGCCTCCGCTGAATCCGAAGCAGAAGGCGAAATCATCTTCGATGATGTATTTAACAACGTGATGGGTGTAAATGCCACCGTTGGAATCGGCGGCACAGGCGAATTCCAGGCCAACCAGTCCGACCAGCCCGGCACATTGCAATCCACCTGCTTTACCCTGAACTTCGATTTCCTCGCCGCACCGGACACCTTCCCGCTGAAAGTGACCATCGATTTTGGCACCACAGGCTGTACCGGTCGCGATGGCCGCATACGGATGGGAAAGATCATTACGGTTTACACCGGCCCGTTGATCAGGCCCGGATCTGTGGCAGAAACCAGCTTTGAAGGCTATTCCGTAAATGGTATTAAGGTAGAAGGACAGCACCGGGTGGAAAACAAGAGCACATCCACCCAGTTCACCTTTGAGACCAAAGTTACCAATGGCAAGCTTACGAGGCCGAATGGTAATACCTGGACCTGGAACCGCACCCGTACCATTACCCAGACAGATGGCTGGGGTACACCCTGGCTGGCTTCCGACGACGTTTTCACCATCGTTGGAAATGGCAGCGGCACGGTGACCATCGGTGACCGCACCGGAACCTGGACCAGCACTAATGTGGAGCCCCTCGTAAAACGCTTCAACTGCCGCTGGATCGTGAAGGGTAAACAAGCCATTCAGCGCAACGATGGCCCCGAGGGAATTATTGACTTTGGCACAGGCGATTGCGACAATAAGGCAACACTCACGGTAAATGGGGTTTCCAGAGAAATTACTTTGAAGTAATTAAAAAAATATTTTACCTTTAAATCAGTTTTCATAGGGTACGGATTAAAAACGGGCCAGGGTTTCTACCCAGGCCCAACTTTTTTTACAGAAGTCACCAATTTTTCATATTAGAGATTTCCCCATTTATTTCCCCCTGTTTTATTTGAAACTATCCATATTAAGGGACTCAAATGTGTATCCCATGTGGGAAAATTTTTCAAGCACCAGGGGCAGGGAATAGCTCAGACGATCCCATGCTTTCTCAGAATCATGGAACACAATGATGGCTCCTTTCCCGGCATTTTCCTGCACCATTTCCCAGCATTTTTCAGGTGTTAATTTGAGGTCAAAATCACCGCTCAGGATGGTCCACATAACCAGTTCATAACCGGCCTCACGCAAGGCCCTTCCCTGGAACCGGGTGAGCTTTCCATAAGGGGGCCTGAACAGTTTGCTGTCGATATATTTCCCGGCTTCGAGGATATCGCTGAAGTATGCCGCTGTGGCCGATCTCCAGCCATTCAGGTGGTGCATGGTGTGATTGCCTGTTGTATGTCCGCCGGCAAGAATCTGTTCATACACAGCTGGGTATGCAGCCACATTTTTCCCGATACAAAAGAATGTCGCCTTTGCATCGTATTGCTTTAATTGCTGCAGGACCCAGGGCGTGATGTCAGGATGCGGCCCGTCATCAAAACTTAGGTAGATTTTTTTCTCCTTTGTCTTCACCTGCCAATGCCAGTTGGGATACAGTACCCGCAACAATTTATTTGCCGTCGACCAATAATACATAAAGCGAAATTACCTTAAACCTCTTTTATCTTTGCGCCATGTCAAACAAAGTACGCGTTCGATTTGCCCCCAGTCCCACCGGTGGTCTCCACCTGGGCGGAGTGCGCACGGTTTTATACAATTACCTGTTTGCCCGTCACCACGGCGGGGATTTCATTCTTCGCATAGAGGATACCGATAGCAGCCGGTTTGTGCCGGGTGCCGAGGAGTATATCATGGAAACCCTGCGCTGGTGCGGTATGGAACCGGATGAGAGTCCCGCTGTGGGCGGCCCCTGCGGCCCCTACCGCCAGAGCGAGCGCAAGGAAGGATACCGTGAGTATGCGGACAAACTGGTTGCCCAGGGCAATGCCTACTACGCCTTCGACACCCCGGAGGAACTGGAAGAAATGCGTTCGGTGTTCAAAACCGCCGAAAACCCATCCCCCCAGTATGACCACCGGCTGCGGATGAAAATGCGCAATTCCCTCACCATGGGCGATGATGAAGTGCGACGGCTGCTCTCTGAAGGCATGCCTTATGTGATCCGCATCAAAATGCCAGACAATGAAACGGTTAGTTTCACCGATATGATCCGGGGGGAAGTGAGTTTTAACACCTCCACTGTAGACGATAAGGTTCTATTGAAAAATGACGGTATGCCTACCTACCACCTGGCCGTGGTGGTGGACGACTACCTGATGAATATCACCCACGCTTTCCGGGGGGAAGAATGGCTGCCCAGTGCGCCGGTGCACCTCCTGCTGTGGAAATACCTGGGACTGCAGGAATCCATGCCGCAATGGGCCCACCTGCCCCTGATCCTGAAACCCGATGGCAATGGCAAACTCAGCAAGCGCGACGGCGACCGCCTTGGATTCCCGGTATTTGCCATGAACTGGACCGATCCCCGCACCACTGAATTCACCCAGGGCTTCCGCGAAAGGGGCTTCCTGCCGGAAGCTTTCGTGAACATGCTGGCCATGCTGGGCTGGAACGACGGCAGCGGTCAGGAGATATTCTCCATGCAGGAACTCATTGAACGTTTCTCCATGGACCGTGTGCATAAGGGCGGTGCGAAATTCGATTTCGAAAAGGCCAAATGGTTTAACCACGAGTGGATCAAACAGGCGTCGGCAGAAAGATTGTTACCCGACGTAAAACGGGTAATGGAATCCGGCGGAATTACGGTTACAGATGACCGTTACCTTGAGACGGTGATCAATATGGTGAAGGAACGCTGTACCCTGCTGGGCGATTTTGCAGAACAGGCGGGATTCTTTTTCAGGACACCGGTTTCGCACGATATTGACAGCATCAGGGCAAAGTGGAACAGCGACAAGGAAAACTTCTTTGCTGAAGTGCAAGGGGTACTGAAGGACCTGGAAGACTGGTCCGCGCCGGCCATTGAAACCGCATTCAAGGACCTGGCGGTGGCAAGGGGCATCAAGGTGGGCGAATTGCAACTGCCCTTCCGCATCATGCTGGTGGGTGGCAAGTTCGGTCCCGCAGTATTTGACATCGCAGCCACCGTCGGCAAAGCTGAAACCCTCACCAGGATTGCATCCATGCCTTCGGTGGTGTAATCCTTCATCCGCCCGCAACCCTTCACCCGTCGGGTGCCACCCGACGGGTGAAGGGTTGCGGGCGGATGAAAAGCTTCTTTTGAAATAACAGGATTGTTGTAAATTTAATAGCTGCCATTTTGATAAAATCCGATCATTCAGTGAATACCACTACTGAAATTTCAGGAAATGCCTTATCAAAAGATCCTGTTGACGGGAGGCGCCGGTTTTATCGGCAGCCATGTAGCGGACGCGTTACTGGCGAACGGAAAAGAAGTTATCTGCATTGATAATTTTGATCCTTTTTATAATGCCGCCATTAAGGAAGAAAATATTTCCGGGGCAAGGAAAAATCCTTCTTTTCAACTACTTCGGCTTGACCTGGCAGATACGAGTCCGGCAGAGCTGGCATCACTGCTGGAAGGCGCGGGCATTGATGCCATCATTCACCTGGCAGGCCGGGCGGGTGTGCGACCCAGTATCCAGTATGCTGAATCCTATTATGAGTGTAACCTTATCGGCACCCTGCACCTGCTGGAATTCGCCAGATTACAGCATATTACCCAGTTCATATTTGCTTCCTCCAGCAGCGTATATGGCAATAATCCGGCCCTGCCCTGGCGGGAAGACAATCCCGAACACCATCCCATCAGCCCCTATGCAGCCACCAAACTGGCAGCGGAAGAACTGGGGGATGTGTACACACATCTTCACGGCATCCGTTTCATTGCCCTGAGGCTTTTTACCGTGTATGGACCCCGGCAGCGACCAGACCTTGCCATCCATCGCTTCTACGATAAGATCAGCAAGGGAGAACCGATTCAGTTATATGGGGATGGCAGTTCCAGCCGCGACTATACTTTCGTTACAGATATTGTTGCCGGAATCCTGGCAGCGCTGGAATACCAGGGCGGATCAGAGGTGATCAACCTGGGCGATCACCGCACCATTTCACTTCTGACACTGGTCAGCACTATTGAAAAAGCGATGAACAAAAAAGCCATAATCGAGTGGTTGCCCATGCAGGCGGGTGATGTGAATACCACTTATGCTGATATCAGCAAGGCAGGCATGCTCCTGGGGTACAAGCCAGGCGTTCTGTTTGAAGAAGGGATAGCCCGTTTTGTGAAATGGAAAGAAGATCAATCCCGTTTACTCACCCACGCCTGATAACTACCGCAAATGGAAAAATTTAATAGTATATGGCTCATTCTTTTTGCGGCCATACTATTATTGTTTTTGCGACTTGGCTCCACCACTGTGTTCCAGGTGGCTGAGGCCCGTAATGCGGAATGCGCGGCAGAAATGATGCGGAATCATCAATACATCGTTCCCGTTTTCAATGGTAAGATCCGCACCGATAAACCACCGCTTCATTATTATGCAATGATGGCGGCCTATTCCGTTGCGGGAAAATCAGAAGTAGCCGCCAGGTTTTTTTCTGCCATCTGTGGCATACTGGTAGTTGCTGCAGTTTACGTCTGGACCCGCAAACATTATGGAAACAAAGCCGCAATTTTATCTGCGCTGATTTTATTATCCTCCCTGCATGTATGTCTGCAATTCAGGCTGGCCACGCCGGACCCCTATCTCATCCTGACACACCTGCTGGCATTGCTGGCCTTCCATGAAGGATATGTTTCCGGCAACAGGAAATGGATCTATGCCATGCACCTGTTCCTGGGCTTTGCCATCCTCGCCAAAGGCCCGGTTGGTTTGTTATTGCCGGCTTTCACCATTTTTGTTTACCTGCTCAGTAATAAAGACCTGAATGCAACCAGTATCCGGGGCCTGCAACCAATTGCCGGCATCCTGGTCATTGCGGCTGTTGCACTGCCCTGGTACCTGCTTGCACACAAGCATTCTAACGGCGAATGGACCAGAGGTTTTTTCCTGGAACATAATATCGGCAGGTTCAAACAACCTACGGAAGGACATAAGGGACCTTTCTTTATGCCTTTACTTTTTTTGCTGGGGGGCTTATTTCCTTTTTCCCTTTTTCTGCCGCGGGTGATCATTACCGTTATGAAAGACTTTAGAAGGGACAAAAGCCAGTGGTTGTTGCTGGTGTCAGCTGCCTGCATCGTTCTGCTGTATTCGGTCTCCAGCACCAAACTCATCAATTATACCAGTCCGGCCTATCCATTCCTGGCAATAATCATGGGTGTGAATCTCAGCCGTGTGGAAGGCAGTATCTTCAGGGCTGAACGAATCATTCTTGCCATCATAACTATGGCGATACCAGTTACGGCTTATATCCTGTTCGAAAAAGAAGGGATGGCTATACCGGAATACACTCCCTTGCTTTTCCTCCTTTACCCGATTGCAGCTATCGCAGCATGGATATTGCTGGATAAAAGTCAAACCTTTAAAGCACTGCAAGCCCTGGCAGTCATCAGCATGGGGCAGGTATTGGTTTTTTTTGGCCTGGTATTTCCCTCAATGGACAGGACGGGATCTGTATACCGATTAAAGAACATCATACGCGATGCACCATCAGTTATTGCTTTTGACGACCTGAACGATGCATTTGTATTTTACCGAAATGCACCCATTTCCCTTGTAAAAGAAAAGGACAGTCTGTTGAATATTTTGCAGCAGCAACCCGGCACTGTGGTAATTGAAAAAGCGAAACAGTCGGCCATCGAGGAATGGAGGCCTCCGCTTGAAATAATCGCGCAGGCAAAAGATCTGTTCAGCAGCCGGACATCCTTTATATACAGGCAAACGGAAAAAATACAAACTGATGGAAATAACCCTGGTAATCGCGGTCTACAATGAAGCGGATAATATTGTACCGCTTTTGAAAGCGGTGGAAACAGCCATGGACGGCTTTGATTATGAAGTTGTTATTGTAGATGACGGCTCCATAGATGGAACGCTAAGGCAATTAAGAGAAAATATCCGCGGTAATACCAGGGTGCTGGCGCTTCGAAAGAATTACGGGCAGTCGCTGGCAATGGCGGCAGGTATCAATGTGGCTGAAGGTGATTTCATTGCCACTCTTGACGGTGACCTGCAGAATGATCCTGCCGATATCCCGGCCATGTTGCAATTGGCAAAGGATGGTCAGTGGGACCTGGTGGCAGGCGTCCGCAAAAACAGGCAGGATGGTTTCATACTGAGGAAGATACCCAGCAGGATCGCCAACCTGATCATCCGGAACAGTACGAAAGTGATGTTGCACGATTATGGTTGTACGCTGAAGGTTTTCAGGAATGAGATTGCACAGAGTCTTGGACTTTATGGCGATATGCATCGCTTTATTCCGGTGCTGGCTGCGCTGCAGGGCGCCAGGATGACCGAAATGGAAGTGCGTCATCATCCCAGGATTCATGGCAGTTCCAAATATGGTATCGGGCGAACGATACTTGTGATCAGCGACCTTTTTTTCGTCCTGTTCATGAAAAAATACTTTCAGCGACCTATGCATATTTTCGGGCCGGCAGGCATCCTGATTTTCATGGCAGGCGCTGTTATCAATGGGTTCCTGCTGGTACGGAAATTACAGGGTGAGCAAATCGCCCAGAGACCTTTGCTCCTGGTGGGTATAATATTCCTGCTGGCTGGATTGCAACTCGTCCTGACCGGGATACTGGCAGAAATCATGATGCGTACCTATTACGAGTCGCAGCAAAAACAGCCATACCGGGTCCGCGATATCATACTGCCCAAAAAAGGTAGCATATGAAAAAGGTGATACTGCTCATCGTACGAATTACTGTTATAGTTTTAGCTTTCTACCTCGTTTTCAGGAAGCTGAGCCTGCAGGATCTGCTGCAGGCCTGGCGTTCCATCCATGCGGTTTGGCTGATTCCGGCACTGCTGCTGTACAATCTTTCCCAATTCACCAGCGCGCGGCGCCTGCAGCATTTTTATCATGCCATCAGGGTGAACATCTCCTTCCAGTCCAACCTCCTGCTTTATTATAAGGCCATGTTCTACGGGTTGTTCCTTCCGGGTGGTATCAGTGGCGATGCTTACAAAGTGATCCGGTTGAAAAGGGTTTCCACTGTCTCCAACCGGTCACTGATTACTGCCACATTTCTCGATCGTGCAACGGGATTAATGGTATTGGTCATATTGATCGCCCTGCTCCTGATCCGGGTACTGGAAATCAGGTACACATGGCTGTTATGGACTGGGACTGTGTTAATTATTATCGCCGTAACAGTCCTGGCAGCCTGGTTAATAAGAAGGTATATGGCTGAATTCAGCCTTGCGGCAGTGACGGGTGCCGGCCTTTCAGTACTTATCCAGTTTTTGCAGCTTGCCTCGTTTTTCTGCATCCTGCAAAGCATGTCAACCCCTGTTCATCAATGGTTATCCTATGCATTACTGTTTTATTTGGGATCGGTGTTATCTGCTGTTCCTGTCAGCATTGGCGGGATAGGTATCCGCGAATGGGTATTTGCTACCGGATCCGGCTGGCTGGGGCTGGCAGCATCCACCGCAGTTACGGCAAGCCTGCTCTTTTTCCTGCTGGCAGCAGGCAGTGCCCTGGTTGCCGCCTTCCTTCCGGACCCTGCCCTTCACCCGTCGGGTGGCACCCGACGGGTGGCACCCGACGGGTGAAGGTTTGCGGGCGGATAAAAATCATCCCACGACCTGTCACTTCTCAGCTCTCACTACCCGCCAATTCCTATCTTTACCCCGCCATATGACTACAATCAATCGCCCCATACGAATATTGGTAGCCAAAGTGGGCCTGGACGGCCACGACCGCGGTGCCAAAGTTATTGCCACCGCCATGCGCGATGCCGGCATGGAAGTAATTTATACCGGACTGCGCCAGACCCCTGAAATGGTTGTCAACGCTGCCTTACAGGAAGACGTGGATGCCATCGGCATCAGTATCCTCAGTGGTGCGCACATGACGGTTTTCCCTAAGATCATCCAGTTGATGAAGGAAAAAAGGATGGACGATGTGCTGCTGACCGGCGGAGGCATTATACCTGAAGACGACATGAATGAACTGTACGAAATGGGTGTGGGAAAGCTTTTCGCGCCGGGCACTGCCACGCAGGAAATCGCCGCCTACATTTCCAACTGGGTAAAAGAACACAGAAATTTTTAACCTTAACCGCCACTTCGGTGGTCCCGTTGGACGTTCACCCGTCGGGTGGCACCCGACGGGTGAATAAACTCAAGAATATGTACCAGACCATTTTTACCGAACTCCACGACCACGTACTAACGATCACCATCAACCGTCCGGATAAACTGAATGCCCTCAACAAGACGGTCATCGAAGAACTTGGCAAGGCCCTTCATTCCTTCAACAAACACCCTGAAATGTGGGCAGCCATCATTACCGGAGTTGGCCCGAAAAGTTTTGTGGCAGGCGCCGATATCAGTGAGTTTCTTGAACTCGATGGTAAAGGCGGCAGGGAACTGGCAATGAAAGGCCAGGACCTGGTTTTTTCCGCTATCGAAAACAGTTCCAAGCCCATCATTGCGGCCGTGAACGGTTTTGCACTGGGTGGTGGTTGCGAACTGGCGATGGCCTGCCATTTCAGGATTGCATCCGACAATGCCAAATTCGGCCAGCCCGAAGTGAACCTCGGACTGATCCCTGGTTATGGCGGTACACAAAGGCTTACACAACTTATCGGCAAGGGCAAGGCAATGGAACTGATGATGACAGGCGCCATGATCAGTGCCCAGGAAGCCCTCAGGCTCGGACTGGTAAACTATGTTACAAGCCCTGAAGAACTCATGCCCAAAGCAACCGAATTGATTACTACGATTACTTCGAAGGCCCCTATCGCCATTTCCAGAATAATTGAGCTCACCAATATGGCAGCAATCGGGCACCCGGACGGACTGCAACGCGAAGCTGCCGCCTTTGGAGAACTTTTTGACACCGAGGATGCCAAGGAAGGCGCCAGGGCTTTCATTGAGAAAAGGCCTGCCTATTTCCACGGGAAATAAGGAAGGCAAACTAATTTTGCGACCTATTAATCAATCACAATAATAGCCACATGGAATACAGAATAGAAAAAGATACAATGGGCGAAGTAAAAGTGCCCATTGATGCATTTTATGGTGCCCAGACCCAGCGCAGCATCGATAATTTTAAAATTGCGCAGGACACTAACAAGATGCCAAAAGAGATCATCCGGGCTTTTGCTTACCTGAAAAAAGCCGCGGCCCTCACGAATTACGATGCCGGTGTGCTGCCAAAAGAAAAATGCGACATGATCGGTCGCGTTTGTGATGAGATCCTGGAAGGCAAGCTGGACGCGTATTTCCCGCTGGTGGTTTGGCAAACCGGTTCCGGTACACAAAGCAATATGAACGTGAACGAAGTTGTGGCTTACCGCGGTCATGTGCTCAACGGCGGCACACTGGGCGACAAAGAAAAATTCCTGCACCCCAATGACGATGTCAATAAATCACAGTCTTCCAACGATACCTTCCCAACGGCCATGCACATAGCAGCCTACAAAATGCTGCAGGAAGTAACCATCCCCGGTATCGAGAAACTGCGCAATACCCTGGCGGAAAAAAGCAGGCAGTTCATGCATGTGGTGAAGATCGGCCGCACCCACTTTATGGATGCCACACCGCTCACCGTAGGACAGGAATTCAGCGGATATGTATCGCAGTTAGATCATGGCCTTAAAGCCATAAAGAATACATTACCGCATCTTGCCGAACTGGCACTTGGCGGTACCGCGGTTGGTACGGGTATCAACACCCCGCCTGCGTATTCGGAAAATGTTGCCGCTCACATTGCAGCACTGACCGGACTTCCATTCATCACTGCCGAAAACAAATTTGAGGCCCTTGCAGCACACGATGCCATCGTGGAATCACATGGCGCCCTCAAAACAGTGGCCGTCAGCCTGATGAAGATCGCCAATGATATCCGTATGCTGTCCAGCGGTCCGCGTTCCGGCATCGGCGAACTTTTCATTCCCGATAACGAACCCGGCTCATCCATCATGCCCGGAAAAGTAAACCCCACCCAGTGTGAAGCCCTCACCATGATCTCCGCACAGGTGATGGGTAACGATGTTGCCATCAATATCGGTGGGGCAACCGGGCATTTTGAGCTGAATGTCTTCAAACCGATGATGATCTATAACTTCCTGCACAGTGCGAGGCTGATCGGCGAAGGATGTGTAAGCTTCAATGATAAATGTGCCGTAGGTATTGAACCTATTGAAGCCAATATCCAGAAGCATGTGGACAATTCGCTGATGCTGGTTACTGCACTCAATCCAAAAATCGGTTATTACAAGGCAGCAGAAATAGCACAGAAAGCACATAAGGAAGGAACTACCCTGAAAGAAATGGCGGTAAAACTGGGTTACCTCACACCGGAAGAGTTTGACCAATGGGTAATTCCAGCCAATATGGTTGGCAAATTATCCTGAACGTCCATAAAACTTAGGGGGAAATGGTGATTTTTTTGCCTTATTAAGCCACCCGACAATTTCGAAAGCCAATAAGCGTTTATAACTCGCTTATTGGCTTTTTTTATATGTGTTCCCAGAAATCCTTCCAATGTCATGAAAAATTTCTACCCGCCGGCCTGTTTATTGAGAGTCTTTACCCTGCTGTTCATCCTTTTGCTGTTGGGCAACGGTTCTGCCCTGGCACAGAAATATGGTTATAGTTATGTAAACCTCACCAAAAAAACTGTTGGCGGCACAGTTGAGCCGGGAGATATCCTGGAAATCAGGTACAGCGTTTTATTTCCCTGGGGATTCAATCCCAGCGGCAACAGAAGGGTGTACAATGTCCGCTATTTTGATTATGTGCCCACCAATACCCAGATGCTTACCAGTTCCACTGATTCAATAAGGATCATCACCAACGAGGGACTTACCCACAGAAAATATACACTCGCCAGCGGGGATGATGCTGCCATTTATGTGGCACCCACACCCACCAGCACCTATTATAATATACGCATCAATATCGGAACCGGTGCGGGTAATGCTACCAATACCAATATCACCCCCTTAACAGGCGGCGGCCAAATTAACCTTGCCAGTTCAGGGGCCGGTGACCAGCCCAAGTGGTGGACAGGTCATCTCTTTTCCACATCATTTCGTGTAAGGGTAACCGGGAACTACAGCGATACCATTTCCCTGGGGGGCGGCAGATTGTACTATACCATGTCCACCTCCACCAGTAGCCCAAGGTTTATGCAGGTCCCTAATTTTAAAATACTTATTTCAAGGAATGAATCACTTTGTGCCAATGCCACAGGAACAAACTTCCTGGGTGAATTCGGGGGAAGTTTCGGAACGGGTTCAGGTTTAAACCGCTCTACCGCACCCGAATACAGTAATCCCAACTATACTTATATAAATAATGTGAGCCCCTCTGTTTCAGTAGATGACGGATCATATGCCATTGTAAACAATACCAGTCCCCGCTCCGGAACCAATACCAATGCACAACGTGTGCCCAACTGTACCGGTACACCCATTGCAAATGACAATTGTAATAACCGCATGTTCAATGGCCAGTGGGATATAATTGGCGACCACACAGGGCAGAGTACTTCGGCAAGCAACCCACCTCCGTCCGGCACCACCACAAGCGGTTATATGCTGATGGTGAATGCTGATTATGTAACATCGGAAGCTTATAAGCAAACGATCACCGGACTATGCGCAAATACCACTTACGAGTTTTCGGCCTGGTTCAGGAATATCTGTCCCACCTGCGGTGCTACAGCAAACCTGCAGGCGACCAACCAACCCGGGGTATTACCCAACCTCACTTTTGTACTGGATGGACTTGACCGCTACAGCACAGGTGAAATTGCATACGACCCCAGTGGCAACTGGGTGAAAAAAGGATTCACATTTACCACAGGTGCCAACCAGTCTGCTGTCACCTTGTCCATCCGCAACAATGCACAGGGAGGCGGGGGCAACGATTGGGTAATGGACGATATTTCCCTTGCAACCTGCCAGCCAAACCTGGTTATGAAACCTTATGGCAATGCCGTTGTCTGCTATGGTAATCCCATCCAGTTTTCAGCGGATATCCAGAGTTATTTTTCCAACTATACCCATTACCAGTGGGAAAGAAGTACCGATAGTGGTGCAACCTGGGTAAAAAGTGCCGCGGCCGTCGGAAGTCCGGTTCTGACAAACGGGCAGTATATGTATACAGTAGATTACCCCGGATTTATAGGCGATTCTTCCTCCCATGGGGATATTATCCGGCTGAGGGTAGCCACCACGGCAGGCAATCTGCAGGGTGATGAATGCTCCTTCCTTGCCAATACAAATGTGGTGGTGATGGTAAACAATTGCGGCGAGGTGCTGGATGCAGACCTGGTGCAGTTTAAAGCGCAACTGGTTTCCGCAGGGGTTTCACTTCGCTGGACCTCGGTCAATGAAGTACGCGGTATGAACTATATCATCGAAAAAAGTCCGGACAGGCTGAACTGGCAAAGAATTCAAACTTTGCCGGCAAAAGCGATATCAAACCGGAACGACTATTCCCTGCTGGACCCCGGCAACATACAGAAAGAAATGTACTACCGGATCAGAATGGTGCAGAATGATAAATTCAAATTTTCGGAGGTGCTGCTGGTGAAGCCAGAAAATAATCGCCGGTCCTTCACAATAAAAGCTCTTCAGAATCCGTTTCAGAACCATCTTCCGGTAGAACTGACAATGCCGGCGGGTGGCGAGATTAACCTGTTCCTGTTTGACCTTTATGGTAAAGTGCAAAAACAGATTTCAGCGAGGGTTACAGCAGGTAACCATCAGGTAAGTTTTACTGAAACAGGCTCAATGCCGGCAGGAACCTATATTCTCGTGGCAAGGTATAACGACCAGATACAACAAAAGAAAGTATTAAAGACTAACCAATAAACGAATTCAAGTTCTGTTTTGGTCCGTACCTTATATTGATTTGACGACCAATATCCATCGAAAAACCAAGAGGCTTGGTTAAAAGGAAATGTTGTCAATTTCGAATATAGGGTTTAGCTCCCCTCCTTTTCCTGGGAGGGGATTTTTGGTGAATGGTGAAGGGTGAATGGTGAAGGGGGGTTAGCGGGTGGCGGAGAAGGAGCCGGAGGTGATTGTCCTTTCGGCGCCGGTTGAATCGAGGGCCTTGCCAGAGAATGTACCGATTACTTTTTCAGCGTCCAGGCGGGAAATGGTGATTTTGAAAGCCGACGGGTCGGGAGTGGATTCATATACTGTCAGGCCTTCCTCCAGGTATATCATGGCAGAAAATGGCGCCAGGTAATCACCCGCCTGCAAAACGGCACCTCCGATCGCCAGACCCAGTGACCCGACACCATCGAGCGTCATTCCCTCAATGCCCATGATCTGCAAACCATTTATTTCTTCAATGATCACGGTGTCTATGACACCACTGTAAAGTGTATTCCCTTCCGTGAACCGCCAGGTATTTTCCTGGCTGGCAGCCGGATCAGACATTTCAAGACTTTTCTCCTTGGTACAGGCAACCAGTGTAAACATGCTCACCACCACCCACAACCATCCGGATCGAATAAACTTTTTCATACAAAAAGATTTGAATCAGGATACCTGAACATCGTCATTCACCCTGGTACTGGTTTCAATTGATTTTTTTACTTCAGGCGTTTCGGTTTGCAGGAACCGCTTCTGGAATATCAAAAGGGTGATCACACCAACAGAAATGGATGCGTCTGCAATATTGAAAACCGGACTGAAAAATTCGAACTCATCGCCCCCTACAAATGGCATCCATTCGGGATAATGAGACCGGATGATGGGGAAGTAAAACATATCCACCACCTTGCCGTGAAGGAAGCCCGCATAACCTTTATCGGGGAAGATTTTCGCAACGGAAGTATAGGTGCTTTCATCAAAAATGAGTCCGTAAAACATGCTGTCAATCAGGTTCCCCAATGCCCCCGCGAATATGAGTCCCACACATACAATAAACCCCGGATGCTGTTTCTTCTTCATGATCTCCCTGATATACCACACGCCAAAAAGAACGGCCACCATGCGGAACAGAGTCAGGGACATTTTGCCGATCTCACCGCCGAACTTCCATCCCCAGGCCATGCCCTCGTTCTCCACAAAATAAATCTGGGCCCATTCCGCGTCTTCACCAAAAGGCCTGATACCCCTGTCATAGGCTGTCAGGGGATGATGACTCGTATCCCAATGATAACTAAGGGGCATATTTGTCTTCACCCAAATCTTCAGTACCTGGTCTGCCACCAGGATCAAAACAATCAATAAAATTAAATTTCTCGCCTTTGCCATAGCTTCTTGTAAAGGGACAAAGATAACCGTTGGCCCCGGTTCTAGTCCTGGTAATAAATTCTTTTTACCCGCTGTGAAATGCCTGTTAACATTTCATAGGGAATTGTGCCAGCCCATTCCGCCACCGCATTCACCGATAGCTCCCTCCCGAATACCACTACCTCATCGCCTTCTTTCACTCCAGGGATGCCTGTTATATCGATCATCGTCATGTCCATACAGATGCTTCCGATAACCGGTGCAAGGTGGTTTGCCACCAGCATTTTACCGCGGCCATTCCCCAGGATGCGGGGATACCCATCGGCATATCCAATCCTAACGGTAGCGGTGACCGTGGGTTCCGTAATTTTTCCGCGCCGGCCATACCCAACTGATTCTCCCGGCTCAAGGGATTTTATCTGGGCGATGGTGGTCTTCAGGGTGGAAACTTCCTCCAGCCTGAGTTTTCCGCTGGCTGCCGCATCCATTCCATAAAGCCCGATACCCAGCCTGACCATATCGAACTGCCATTGCGGATGCCGGAAAATGGCTGCCGTATTTTCAATATGCCGCAGGAACGGGTAAGGCAGGATGCCTGCAATCTGGTCGCAGTATTCCTGGAAGCGGCCTGCCTGTTCACGCGTAAAACCGTCCTGTGCGGGGTCTTCACTGGCGGCAAGATGGCTGAAAACTGACTGCACCTTAAAAACGGCACCGGGCAGCAATTGCAGCAATTCAGGAATATCCTGCCGGGAAAAGCCCAGGCGGTTCATACCCGTTTCCATTTCGAGGTGTACGGGATACAAGGGGATGCCTTCCTGGCGGATAAACGCTTCAAAGCGGCGGTACAGCCTGAGGGAATAAATCACCGGCTCCAGGTTATTGCTGACCAGCGCGTCAAATCCTGCCGGGTCTGCGTTCATCACCAGGATGGGAAGATGGATGCCGGCTTTCCGGAGGGCCACGCCTTCGTCTGTATAGGCAACGGCAAGGTAGTCGACCCCATGGAACTGCAACAGGTTGGCAATTTCAAAGCTTCCGCTGCCATAGGAAAAAGCTTTCACCATGGCCATCAGCCTGGTGCCCCCCTGTAACAACTGCTGGTATTGCCTGAGGTTATTCAGCATCGCATTCAGGTTGATCTCCATAACGGTCTGGTGTACCTGCATTTCGAGCTGGGCCGATATGGCTTCAAAACCGAATCTACGGGCACCTTTCACGAGGATGGTCTCATCCTGGAAGCTAAGCTCATCGAAATGCTGCAGGAAGTTTTCAGTGCTTAAAAACGATACAACCGGCAGGCCGTATTTTTCAATAACCTGCTGGTATTCGCTGATCACAGGGCCGATGGCCAGTAAACGCCCCACTCCATGATGCTTCAGCAAAGCGCCAATCCTTTCGTATAATTCAGCGGGACTGAGCCCGGCTTCCGGAATATCGGACAGTATAACGGTCTTGTGTATGTGCTGTTGTTGCTGGGAAAGGAAATCAAGTGCGATAGCAAGTGAACTGAGGTCCGCGGAATAACTGTCATTAATAACCGAACATTGATTGATGCCTTCCTTCAGTTCGAGCCGCATCGCCATCCGGTGTAACTGCCCGATCCTGGATTGTATGGTGTCAGCGGGCATTCCAAGATAAACCAGTGTGGCACAGCAGGTGAGTGCGTTTTCTATGGAAG
Organism: Flavihumibacter stibioxidans; assembly: GCF_014332695.1. Taxonomy (GTDB): domain Bacteria; phylum Bacteroidota; class Bacteroidia; order Chitinophagales; family Chitinophagaceae; genus Flavihumibacter; species Flavihumibacter stibioxidans. The sequence continues at coordinate 1,521,400 of NZ_MBUA01000001.1, forward strand.
CTTCATCCGTAAAGGGAATCTTCAGTTCAAACCTGTCCCCTGCCGTAAGGACCTGGCAAAGAGTATGTGTTTCCTGCTTCGCAGAAACCTGCACCACCATATCGCCATCCCCATCAAAGCTCCAGCCGAACAATGCTGGCGAGATGGCTCCGCGTCGGGCAATCATCTCGTCCACTAATCCTGCATCACGTTTGTATATGACGATGTCTGCATGGGCAAACAGTTTCCATTTTTCCTGCAGCTTTTCTTCCATGGAAGCAAAGCCTTCATTGTGGGCGGAACCAAGATTGGTAAAGATGCCGATGGTGGGCCGGATGATTGCTTCCAGGGCATCCATCTCGCCACAGCGGGAAATACCTGCTTCAAAAACAGCCAGCTCATGCTGCGGTTCCATCAGCCATACGCTGAGCGGCACACCGATCTGGGAATTATAACTGCGCGGACTCCTGATGACCTGCCGGTCTGGTTCCAACAACTGGTGCAACCATTCCTTCACCGTCGTCTTGCCGTTGCTGCCTGTAATGCCGATAACAGGAATCGAAAAATTCGAACGGTGCCGGGAAGCCAGCAACTGCAATGCTTTCAGGGTATCAGCCACCAATAAAAAATCAGCCTCCGGAAAGGAAGTGAAATCCTGTTTTTCACTGACAACAAAATGCCTGACTCCCTGCTGGTAGAGTTTACCTATGAACTGGTGGCCATCACGGCTTGCCGTTACCAGGGCAAAGAACAGGGTCGTTGGCGGGAATAATAATTTCCTGCTGTCGATCAGCAAATGGGCAACCGAACCGGTGGCTCCCTGCTGCACCCATCGTGCATTGATCATTCCGGCAATATCGGAAATTGTATACTGCACAGTTTTTAATGTAGGTCAGTATCCCTTTTCGCCAGTTCTTTTTTCTCTGCGGCATTGGCAACACTAACAGAGTAAACGATGGAGGCAGAGATACAGGCAACGATCACCAGTAGCGATACATACACCGGCACTTTGAAATGAAATATTTCCGCCAGCATTTTCAGTCCGATGAACACCAGTACAATGGCAATGCCCTGCTGCAGGTAAGCGAATTTGTTTACGGCCCCCTTCAGCAGGAAGAAGAGCGAGCGCAAGCCAAGTACCGCAAAAATATTGGAAGTGTACACCACCATCCTGTTCTGGGAAATGGCAAATACGGCCGGAATGGAATCCAGCGCGAAAATGATATCGGTTGTGGCCAGCATGATGATCACCACAAACATGCTTGTATAATACCTTTTACCATCCTGGCGGATTACATACTTACCCTCACCATCATGCGAAACCAGCGGTAATATCCGTTGCAGGAATTTATACACCACATTTTGAGACATATCAGTTTCCTCATCATGTTTGGCGGTGAACATCTTAATGCCGGTATAGAGCAGCAGGGCCCCAAAAACATAGAGCAGCCAGTGGAAGCGTTCAATCAGCACGATGCCTACCGATATGAAAATAATCCGGAACAGGATAGCCAGGATGATACCGATCAGCAAAGCGCGTGGTACGTATTGCTGCTTCACGCCGAAGAAGGAAAATATCAGGATGAAAACAAAGATATTGTCGATGCTGAGTGACCATTCCATCAGGTAGGCGCTCAGGTATTCAATGGCGGGTGTACGGCCATCCTCAAACCAGATGAATACGAAAAATGCCAGTGCCAGCGATACCCAGAAGATGGTTTGCACCAGTGCTTTTTTCATGGTGATCTCTGCCGACTTTTTACTCATCAGTCCCAGGTCAAAAACCAGGGCGACCAATACTACAATTCCAAAGACCAGGTAAGTAATTTGTTCAGGTGTCATGTCTGTTTTTATTTCTCTATTTCTCTATCTCTCAGGTTGCTATTTCTCTGTTTTCCCCTGGTACCGGTGTTTTCTCCACCACTGGTAAACCAGGCCAAACAATATGATCAGTAAAACGGGAACCAGTATATTGATCAGTTGCCATTTTGTTTTTGCTGCTTCCATTTTCTTTTTATCCAGCAGGCGAAGGGTAAAGTCTTTGCCCCTGGTTTCCAGGATACCGGATTCATCCACCAGGTATTCAATGCAATTCTGGATAAAATCGCGGTTGGCATACTGGTACTTGGTATAGGAGTTCATACCCATTGGCAGGGGACCTTCGTTCTGGGTTACTGCATTCAGTGCGATATCGCCATCGGCAATGACGATCATTTTATTTTCGGGAGAGGAGGTGTTGAAAGGCTGGCCTGCCGCCTGCAATGCCGCCCTTTCTTCTGCCGTAGCACGGTTGGCGTAGAGGGAGCTGAAGCTTCCTTCCAGCAAGACGGCCACGGGTTTGTTTCCCTGGTTGAATGTTTTCAGGTCATCCTCTGTTTCGATGCTCTGCCAGCTTACCCTGGCGGGTGTTGCCAGCAACCTGGTGTCAATGGAACTGGACAGTAAAATATTTTTACGGATTCCCTTAGCTTCCACCGTGTCGATGGAATTCGGGAACTGGGATAATACATAGTCCATGTTTTTGGCAACCGGGTGCCCGCTGTAATTGCTAAGCAATGGGAAATAGGGCCAGGGCAATAATTGGATTTGCGGTTTTCCCCCAACGCTTCCTATCACCGAAGGGATCTTGTCGGCGTTGAGGTCCTGGAGCAGGTCCTGGTTGATCCTCACGCCATATTTGAACAGCAGGTCTTCCAATTGCAGTCCCCTGTCAAAAGCGATAAAATCAGCCTGTGATCTTTGCAGGCTGTCCATTTCGGCATACAAATTATCTATCATCCACAGCATTTTGCCACCCTGCATCACGTACTGGTCAATTTTCAGTTTCTGGTCATCACCGAAAGCGATGGACGGCTTGGCAACGATGAGGGCGTCAAAAACGGGTGGTATGATGGGAACACTGTCGATCGGGAGTATGCGAAATGCGTAATTCTTCTTCAGCACATTTTCAATCAGGTCGTACACCTGGTAGGATTCAGGCTCACCATTGCCCACGAGGTAACCAATCAGCGGAACTGTATCCTGGTTCAGTTGGCGGATGGCATTGGCGAATTTGTACTCAAGCAGGGCTTCTGCTTTATTGAGTGATTCGAGTCCGCCTTCAGAGCTGACACCCTGGAGCAGGTCAATAGCTGTTGTACGGCCTTTGTGCGTAATAACCGCCCCGGGGAAAACCAGTCTTTCTTCCTGGCCTTCGCCTTCTTTCGTTTGTGCTTTAATGTTAGTAGGGTTCAGTCCCAGGTTTGCCAGTGAATCATAGAGGATAGCTTTTGACGAATCATTCAGTCCCTCCCCCGGTTTGATGAACCTGAAACGGAAATTGGTTTTCCCGGCAGATTTGAATTCCTGCAGGAGATCGTTGGTGCTGTTGGCCAGTTTCCGGAAGCCGGCGGGCATTTCACCGCTGAGCAATACATCCACACTAACAGGTTCATTCAAACCGGTCAGCAGTTGCCTGGCAGGTTTGGACAAAGTATAACGTCCTTCGGCGGTAAGGTCGGCGCGGAAGGGGACCAGGCCTGCGATCCAGTTGATCAGCAGTACAAGTACAAGCAGGACGATCCAATAATATTTTGAATGCGGTAATTTTTTCATAGGTCAATCAGCTCAGCGCAATTTTTCTGTTGGTGATCAATAAAAAGAAAGCGATGATGCTTCCGAAATAAACTATGTCGCGGCTGTCAACCACGCCCCTGCTGATACTTTTATAATGGAAATCGATTCCCATCAATTCCAGGAGATAATCGGCATTTCCCTGTAACACAGGCAGTTTGCTGACAGCGCTGAACCCGGTATAGAGCAGGAAACACATGAAGGCGCTGAGGAGGAATGCTACCACGCTGTTGGAGCTGAGGCTGCTGCACCAGGTTCCTATAGCGGTGAACACAGCCGCGAGCAGGAAGAGACCGATATATGACCCGGTGGTTCCGCCCACATCAATTCCTTTATCCTGGGCCAGTGCCTGCACGCTTACTGCATACAGGATGGTAGGCAGGATGGCAATGGCGACAATTAAATAGGCTCCCAGGTATTTGCCGGCAACCAGTTTGGCGGGTGACAGGGGTTTTGTTTTCAGGATTTCAAAAGTGCCTGCCCTGAATTCATCGGCCCAGCTTCGCATGGTAACTGCGGGCACGAGGAAGAGCAGGATCCATGGCGCCAGTTCAAAAAATTTTTCCAGGCTGGCATAACCATAATCAAGGATACTGGAGTCGGGGAATACGAACAGGAAGAGCCCATTCAGTAATAGAAAGACCACAATGGCAACCAGTCCGGTCAGACTTCCGAAGAACTGGCGAAACTCTTTTTTACAGATAGACCACATAGCACCAAAAATAAGTTTTCTCACGATGCCCTTTACAGATTCAGTGAATTTGTTGGATGATAAATCAGATTCTTTTAAATTCGCCCCCTACTTAACGAATTTGATTCGGTAGTAACCAAAACCAACTGCAAAACAAATCCCGCCGCCTGGCGGGATTTGTTGTTTTGCAACCCGGCGGAAAACCCCGTCTGACGTTTGGGTTCATGGGAAACCCGTCTGACGTTTGGATCCACGTTTTCCAGCAATGCTAAACGTCAGACGGGGGGATCACGTCAGACGGGTGGATCCGTTCGCGGGAAACCCGTCTGACGTTTGGATCCACGGTTTACAGCAATGCTAAACGTCAGACGGGGGGATCCGTCAGACGGGGGGATCACGTCAGACGGGTGAGACTCCGCATACCGGCTTCCCTACACCGCAAAGCTTTCACCGCAACCGCAGGTGCGGCTTGCATTGGGATTGTTGAAATAAAACCCCTTACCATTCAGTCCTTCTGAAAATTCGAGGGTGGTATCAACCAGGTATAAAAAACTCTTCAGGTCGGTGACCACTTTAATGCCATTGTCTTCAAACACCTGGTCGGCCGGCTGGCTTTTATTGTCGAAATCAAGTTTATAACTCAGGCCCGAACATCCTCCGCCTACGACGGAAACACGAAGGAAATAATCACCGCTATTGTCTTTATCGGCTTCCTTCAGCAAGGTCATCACTTTCTCCCGGGCTTTATCACTGACATGTATCATATAGTTCTATTATTTGTTATGTATGGTTGGTAAATGGTGGCTCCCTGGCCGGCTATTCATATACCGGCGGGTTTTAATTGCCTTAGCCGATCTACGGTTGCCTTCACCTGTTGCAGTATATAATCTATTTGTTCTTCGGTCGAAAACCGGCCAAGGCTGAAGCGCAGGGAAGCAAAGGCAAGCTCATCACTGATGCCCATGGCCTTCAGCACATGCGATGGCTCCATAGAGGCAGAAGTGCAGGCAGATCCGGATGAGACGGCAATATTTTTATTGAAGCCAAGCATCAGCCCCTCCCCGTCCACTTCTGCAAAGGAAAGATTGGACACATTGGGCAGGCGGTTTTGGGTATTGCCGTTAACAAGCACATCGGGTAAATCGGTGAGGGAGGCTTCCAGTTTATTCCTCCAGCCTGAGATTCGGCGGGATTCTGTTTCCATTTCGTTCCGGCAGATCTCACAGGCTTTACCAAACCCCACAATACCCGGCACATTCAGGGTGCCAGAGCGCATTCCACGTTCATGGCCGCCGCCATCCAGTTGTGCGGTAAGCCTTACTCGGGGGTTTTTCCTGCGCACATACAAGGCACCAACACCTTTCGGCCCATAGAGTTTATGCGCTGAAAAAGCCATCAGGTCAATTCCATCCCTTTTCACATCCACCGGAATTTTTCCCACGGCCTGGGTGGCATCAGAAAAAAACAGCACTCCATGCTTTTTGGCGATCGCGCCGATTTCAGGAACCTGCTGCACTACGCCCGTTTCATTGTTGGCATACATGAGTGAAATGAGGATGGTAGTGGATTTGATGGCCGCCTCCAGTTGGGAAAGGTCTATAAGTCCCTCACTGTTTACCGGAAGCCAGGTGACCTCCCCACCCATTTTTTCAATATGCCGGCAGGTATCCAGTACGGCTTTGTGTTCGGTAACGCAGGTAATAATATGATTGCCCTTGCCGGCATACATATCGAAAACGCCTTTGATAGCCAGGTTATCGCTTTCGGTGGCACCGGAAGTGAATACAATTTCTGAAGGTTCTGCCCCTACCAGCCTGGCCACCTGCTCACGGGCAAGGTCAACCGCTTCTTCTGCAATCCACCCGAAAGAATGGGTTTTACTGGCGGCATTGCCAAATTGTTCCGTGAAATAAGGCAACATGGCTTCCACCACCCTCGGGTCACAGGGTGTGGTGGCGTTGTAGTCGCAGTAAACCGGCAGTTTGAGCATATCCATACAACACAAAATTAGCCAAATCAGTTCAGATACCCCTCAATCCGTACTCCGGCCCTTCCATGAGCAGCCCGGTTCATTCTTCTCATTATCTTCGCTGCATGCGTAAAATCGAACACATCGGAATTGCCGTCAGGAGCCTGTCAACAGCCATCCCACTGTATGAGAAATTACTTAATACCCCCTGCTACAAAACTGAGGAAGTGGAAATGGAAAAGGTAAAAACGGCTTTTTTTGCCACTGGGGAGAACAAGATTGAGTTGCTGGAAAGTACTGATCCGGAGGGAGTGATCGCCCGGTACATCGACAAAAAAGGCGAGGGAATCCACCATATTGCCTTTGATGTGGAAGATATCGAAGCCGAGATGAAACGCTTGCAGGAAGAGGGTTTTGAGTTATTGAACCCTGCTCCAAAAAGGGGAGCTGATAATAAACTGGTTTGTTTCCTGCACCCCAAAGGCACCAATGGCGTGCTGATAGAACTCTGCATGGAGAACCGCACCTGACACCATTCACCTTTCACCCTTCACCCTTCACTGTTTCCCAGCCCCAGCTTTTCCACCGCGGCCTGGGCAGCAATCTGGCTGGCGTCCTTTTTATTGTAGGCTTTTCCCTGGGCCAAAAGTTGGCCGTCGACCACTGCGCCCACCGTGAACAGGCGCCTTCCCCCTTCAAATTTTTCCTCCAGGGTTTCGAATTCCAGGTTCTTGCCGTTTTTATTGGCCCAGCCGTATAATTTGTTCTTGTGGTTGATCTCCAGGTTTTCCAGGTCGTCCATGAACATATAAGGCTGGATCAGCCTTTCAAGTACCCAGGTGCGTGTTTTTTTATAGCCTTTATCGAGGTAAACCGCGCCCACCAGTGCTTCCAGGGTATTACCAAAGATTTGGCTCACTTTCAACGAGTTATCAAACTTATTGAAGTACACGATCTTTTTCAATCCCATTTTGATGGCCACCTCATTGAGGGTGTTCCGGTTCACCATCTTGCTGCGCATTTCGGTGAGGAATCCTTCTTCGCGGTAGGGGTATTTCTTGAACAGGTAGTCGGCCACGATGCCGCTCAGGATGGCATCTCCCAGGTATTCGAGCCGCTCGTTATTATCTGCTGCCGAGTCCCTGACAGAGCGATGAGTGAGGGCTGTTTTGTACAGTTCGGTATTACCCGGGGCAAAGCCCAGCACATTCTTCAATTGTTTTTTGAAGGCAGCTGTTTCGGGTGAACCTTTTAGAATACTGTCAAATAAACCCACAGATTAATTGGTTGATTACCTGAATCAAGTTAAGCGATTGGCATCAGAAAAGATGATCAACCTTCAAATTTCTTCACAATAACGCAGGCATTATGGCCGCCGAAACCAAAAGTGTTACTAAGTGCAGCCCTTACGGTTCTTTGCTGTGCTTTATTGAAAGTAAAATTGAGCCTTGGATCCAGGTCCGGATCGTCAGTAAAATGATTAATGGTGGGAGGCACCAGGTCGTGAATAACCGCCTTAATGGATGCGATGGCCTCAATAACGCCTGCCGCGCCGAGGCAGTGCCCGGTCATGGATTTGGTGGCGGAAATATTCAGGTTATATGCATGGTCCCCAAAAACATTCATGATGGCTTTCACTTCGGCGACATCCCCCAGGGGGGTGGAGGTACCATGGGTATTGATATAATCAATATCGGATGGTTGCATTCCTGCGTCTTCCAGGGCCGCCAGCATTACGTTGCGGGCACCCAGTCCTTCGGGATGCGGGGCGGTGATATGATGCGCGTCGGCAGTGGCGCCACCGCCGGCGATCTCGCAATAGATTTTGGCGCCACGGGCTTTGGCATGTTCCAGTTCCTCCAGGATGAGGATACCGGCAGCTTCCCCCATCACGAAACCATCACGGTCCTTGTCGTAAGGGCGGCTGGCGGTTTGCGGATCGTCGTTGCGTTCGCTCATGGCCTTCATGGCATTGAAACCACCCACTCCGGCTTCGCTGATCACGGCTTCGCTGCCACCGCTGACGATGATATCAGCCTTACCCAGGCGGATCAGGTTCACCGCTTCGATGATGGCATTGGTACTACTGGCACAGGCGCTGACCACCGCGAAATTGGGGCCGCGGAGGTTGTGGCGCATGGAAATCTGGCCGGCAGCAATATCCAGGATCATTTTCGGAATGAAAAAAGGATTGAAACGCGGGGTGCCATCACCTTTGGCAAATTCCATCACCTCATGCTGGAAGGTGATCAGTCCGCCAATTCCGCTTCCAAATACCACCCCGATACGATCGGGATTGATATTTTCCTTATTCAAACCGGCATCTGCCATGGCTTCATCAGAAACCACCAGGGCAAATTGGGTGAACCTGTCTATTTTTCTTGCTTCTTTTCTGTCGAGGTACTGGGTTGCATCAAAGTTCTTTACCTCGCAGGCGAATCTTGTTTTGAATTTAGACGCGTCGAAGGAAGTAATATTAGCTGCACCGGGAACGCCATTAATCAGCCCGTTCCAGTACTCTTCCAGGGTATTACCCACCGGAGTAAGAGCACCCATACCTGTTACTACAACTCTTTTCAGTTCCATGTAGTTTGCCGGATTTTAAACGTGAATAATCCGCCTTCTGAGCATTTAAAGCTTTCGAGAGGCGGATTAAATATGCCTGTAACGGTAGCCCGTTTACTTAGCGTGCTCTTCTAAATAAGCAACAGCCTGGCCAACAGTAGTGATAGTTTCAGCCTGCTCATCCGGGATAGAGATATTGAATTCCTTTTCGAATTCCATGATCAGTTCTACTGTATCCAGAGAGTCAGCTCCCAGATCATTGGTGAAAGAAGCTTCGTTGGTTACTTCCGCCTCGTCTACTCCTAATTTGTCAACAATGATCTTTTTAACTCTTGTTGCGATGTCTGACATTGTAGTAAAGTTTAGTTACGGGTGCAAAAATATACTTTTTGAGTAAATAACAATTTTTGACACTTTTTTTATTCTTACCGCCTATACACATATAAAATTCCTTTACTACTAACAATTGTAAGCAAAAAAGGCTGCAAACGATTGCTGTGCGGATGATTTTCGTAAATTGACCATCCCAAACAACCAAATACTATACTGATGGCCTTAAAACTGATAGATCACGGTTCCCCGGAGTATCAACAGATGGTTTCTTTACGCAATGAAGTTTTAAGGAAACCGCTGGGACTCAGCTTTTCCCACGAAGAACTGGAGAAAGAAAAGGAGGAAATCCTTATCGCCGCCTTTGAGGACGAAAAAATGCTGGGCTGCTGCATGCTGGTGCAGGAAGAGCCCGGAACGGTACGCCTGCGACAGATGGCCGTCAGCAATACCCTGCAGGGAAAGGGTATCGGCAGGGCGCTGATGAACTTCGCCGAAAACATCGCACGCGACCGCGGATACCGCAAACTGACCATGCATGCCCGCAAAACAGCAGTGGGTTTCTACGAACACCTGGGCTATAATGTTTGCAGCGAGGAATTCGAAGAAGTGACCATTCCGCATTATGTAATGGAAAAAAGGTTGCGTTAGGAAACTTCCGCTTTCACTTCCTTACCAACCACCACCCCGTGCATCCGCTGCAGGAACGCAAGGATAGTTTTCATGTCCTTCATTTTGTCTGCCACCAGTAAAAAGTTTTTACCGGTCTGCTTAAGCCTTGCATTGTTGACATGGGTTTGCAGGTAAGATAAAATATCACGGAAAAGGTCAGACTCGAAGTAAGGCGAGTCATGTTTGTTCACGAAGAAACATTTCAGGGTTTCATCGCGCAGCAACAATTTCTCAAAGCCAAGGTCCACCCCCAGCCTGCGCACCCGCACCGCATCGAACAGGTCTTCCACCTGTTGCGGGATCACGCCAAAACGGTCATGCATCTCTGTATGGAAGGCCCGCAACTCTTCTTCGGTTTCGCAGTTATCGAGCCGCTGGTAAAGGCTGAGCCTCTCCGTTATGCTTTCCACATAACTGTCGGGGATCAGTATCTCCAGGTCAGTATCGATGGTACAATCCTGCACATAGTCTTCCTGTTTCGCGATCTCCTCCCTGAACAGTTCGCGGAAGGAGGTGCGCTTCAGTTCGCGGATGGCTTCATCCAGGATTTTCTGGTACATTTCAAAGCCGATCTCTGCCATGAACCCGCTCTGCTCCCCTCCCAGCATATTGCCCGCGCCCCTTATGTCAAGGTCCCGCATTGCAATCTGGAAACCACTGCCCAGTTCACTGTGCTGCTCAAGGGTCTGCAAACGCTTCTTTGAGTCCGAAGGCAGGGTGCTCATCGGAGGTGCCAGCAGGTAACAGAATGCCTTCCTGTTGCTCCGGCCCACCCTGCCACGCAACTGGTGCAGGTCACTCAATCCGAACTGGTGCGCGTTGTTTACAATGATCGTGTTCACATTCGGGATGTCCACACCGCTTTCCACAATATTGGTACATACCAGCACATCGTATTTTTTGTCGATAAAATCCATGATCCGCTCTTCCAGTACATGCCCCTCCATCTGCCCATGGGCATAACCGATAGAAAGGTCAGGGCAGTGCCCCTGGATAATTGCGGCCATTTCCGCCAGCCCGTTGATGCGGTTGTGGATGAAGAACACCTGCCCTCCGCGCTCTGTTTCATAGTAAATGGCATCGCGGATAAAGTCCTCATTGTACACCTGCACTTCGGTCTGTATCGGCTGACGGTTGGGAGGCGGGGTATTGATGATACTGAGGTCTCGCGCGCCCATCAGGCTGAACTGCAGGGTTCTTGGGATAGGCGTTGCCGTTAGCGTAAGGCAGTCCACATTTGTCCGCAGGGTTTTGATCTTCTCCTTGTGCGCCACCCCGAACTTCTGCTCTTCATCGATGATGAGGATTCCCAGGTCTTTGTACTTCACCTCCTTGCCCAGCAAACCGTGCGTACCGATGATGATATCGATCTTGCCTTCTTCAAGTTTCTTAAGTGTTTCCTTCTTCTCTTTGGCGCTCTTGAACCGGTTGATATAATCCACAGTTACAGGAAAATCCTTCAACCTGTCCTTAAAGGTCTTGTAATGCTGGAATGCCAGGATGGTGGTGGGAACCAGTACCGCCGCCTGCTTGCCGTCCACCACGGTTTTAAATGCCGCACGGATGGCCACTTCCGTTTTTCCGAAGCCCACATCGCCGCAGACCAGCCGGTCCATGGGCGAGGGCGATTCCATATCCTTTTTCACATCGGCGGTGGCCTTGCTCTGGTCAGGGGTATCCTCGTATATAAAGGATGCTTCCAGCTCGGTCTGGAGATAGGTATCCGGAGTATGCTGAAATCCTTGCTGGGACTTCCTTTGCGCATAAAGTTTGATCAGGTCAAAGGCAATTTCCTTCACCTTTGTTTTCGTCTTCTCCTTCAGTTTGGCCCAGGCATCGCTTCCCAGTTTGTTCACTTTGGGAACCGTTCCTTCCTTCCCGGTGTACTTGGATATCTTATGCAGCGAGTTGATGTTCACATACAGGATATCGCTGTCCTTATAAATGATCCGCACGGCTTCCTGCAATTTGCCGTTCACTTCCAGTTTCTGGAGGCCGCTGAACACGCCTACACCGTGATCAATATGCGATACAAAATCGCCGGGCTGCAGTTCACGCAGGGTTCGCAGGGTAAGGGCCTTGTTCTTGTTATAGGCCTGCTTTACCTTGTATTTGTGGTACCGCTGGAAGATCTGGTGATCAGTATAACAGACTATTTTGAGATCCTCATCAATGAACCCGCCGTGGATGGCTGCGGGTATGGGTGTAAAAGGTATTTCCGCTTTCAGGTCTTCGAAAACACTGTGCAGCCTTTCAAGCTGTTTCGGATTCTCGGCAAAAAGATAGAGGCTGAATCCTTTTTTAGCCCACTGCTGGAAGTCCCGGATCAGCAGTTCAAACTGCCGGTTGAAAGATGGCTGTGGTTTGGTGTGAAAACTGATCTCGGTGCACAGCCCCCCCGGGAAGGATGCATGCCCTTCCAGTTCGATCACATGGTGCTGTCTGAGTTGCGCTTCGAGGTCCGCTGCACTGATAAACTCATCCCGCCGGATCGTTTTCTTTACCAGTTTATCTTCTTCCTCTTCTTCCCTGAACACCACGCCTTCATTACGGTCGAGGTAGAGATCCAGGTCTTCTTCCTGGATCACTATGCGCTCTTTTACAAACTGCCAGTCATTCATCCATGCAACGGTATTGCCGGGAAGGAAGTCTAAGAGGGTAACCGTGGCCTTTTCGGGCATTTCGGACTGCAGGTTCGGAATAATGCTTACCTGCAGAAGTTTGCGTTCACTGAGCTGCGATTCAGGGTCAAAAAGGCGGATGCTGTCCACCTCATTACCAAAAAGTTCCACCCGGTAGGGCTTTTCGTTGCCGAAGGAATAGATATCCAGGATGCCGCCCCTGACCGCAAACTGTCCTGGTTCGTACACAAAATCAGTGCGGGTGAATCCGGCATTGGTGAGTTGTTCGTATAGTTTTACGGTGTCGAGGGTATCATTGACCTTGATCCGGATAATATTTCCGCTGAGGGTTTCGGGTGGCACCACTTTTTCAAAGAGGGCTTCCGGGTAGGTTACCACGATCTTTTTGTTCCCCCCGGCGCTGAGGCGGGTGAGGGTTTCGGTTCGTAGCATCACATGGCTGCTGTTGAGCAGCCGGAAGTTCTTTTTATTCCGGAAAGAGGCCGGGAAATAAAACAGGTCCAGGGCCCCCGTCAGGTTTTCAAGGGTATTATGGAAATAAGCGGCTTCTTCGGCATCGTTGAGGATGACCACATGGTTCACCTGTTCGGTTATTTTGTTTTTGAAGAGCGCAGTTACGAGGAATTCCGGGGAGCTGCCGGAAAGATTTTTCAGCACCAGGTGCTGGGGTACGGACATGGTGAGCCTGTCCGCCAGTTGAAAAAGGCGGGGGTCCTTGCCATACTGCTCCAGTAAATGTTCCAGGTTCATGTACACAAAACCGGACCTGTCGGGTCCGGATTGCAAAGATAAGCAGAATGCAGAAGGTAGATTTTTTTCTATCTTGTGCCAACCAGTATCCCCTCTCTTTCGTTTTCTTTAATATATGCCCCGTATGAATAAAACATTCCTGACTGTATCCCTTTCTGCCATAAGCGTAATGCTGGCCGGCTACCTGCTGTACCAGGGTCCCGACGCCTCCGGAAATGAGCTTTTCATGGGGGGAGGTAAGAAGAAGAAAAAAACCATGGAGGAAAAAGCCATGTTCGCGGAACAGCGGATGCGCTATGAATACGATATGGTTAAGGATGGCGGAACAGGGCTGATTCCCGGTGGCATCCATGAAATGGAATTGCAGCAGGCAAGACGTATACCGGAAAAGGAAAGGTCACAGGATCTCTTCCTCTCTCCTTTTGCAGATAACAGTTATACAGCCGCGGGCCCTTTCAGTTTCGGTGGCCGCACCCGGGCTGTGGCATTTGATAAAAGATTTGGTACCGGCTCCAACAGGGTCATCCTCGCCGGCGCCGTGAGCGGAGGCCTGTTCCGCTCTGCCGACGGTGGTACTTCCTGGACACTGGTAACCCCGCAAAACGAGATCCACAATGTATCCGCTATAGCCCAGGACCCCCGTGCCGGCAATGAAAATACCTGGTATGCCGGCGGTGGTGAGCCAATAGGAAACTCAGCAACCCCGTCCGCCGGTGGTGCTTTTTATTATGGGTATGGCCTGATGAAATCAACCGATAACGGACTTACCTGGAATCGGGTGAGCAGCACTTTCGCCGGGGAACTGGAGACCTTCGATGATGCCTTTGATTTTGTCCATAAAATACTTGTCCACCCGATAACCGGGCATGTTTATGTTGCCGGACACCGCAGGCTGCTGAGAAGCACTGATAACGGCACTACTTTTTCAAATGTTTTCATTGGCACCCAGGGTTCCTTTGCCGATAACGGGCAACTGGACATTGCCTGTACCAACAGCGGCCGGATTTACCTCGCTGTAAACGGGGGATTTCCGGATAAGGACCGGAGGGGATTATGGTTTTCAGAAACCGGAAACCTGAATTCCTGGACGCGTTTCGCAGGCGGGCAGACCCTGAACGCTGATTCTATTCCCGGCTGGAGGGCAAATTCCTATACCTCCAGTGGCGGTATTTCCACAGATTCCAGGCGGATTTTACTGGCACTGGCACCTTCCAATAATAATATCCTGTATGCCTATTATGAAAACGGCCTATCACAGGAAGGGAGCACAGGTACCCCGGAGGCGGATCTTTTCAAATTTGATTTCGGTGCATCGACCTATACCAATCTTTCGGCCAATATGCCTGATTTTAACGGGCAGAAAGACGGCATCGATCCGCTCGCCGTCCAGGGAGGTTATGACATGATGGTGGTAGTGAAACCCGATAATCCGAATATGGTTTTTGTGGGGGGCACGAACCTCTACCGGTCGAACAATGGATTTACCAATACATCCGGCACCAGCTGGATTGGCGGTTACAAATACTGGGGACCAGGTTCCACCACATTCAATATTCTGCAGTATGACAACCACCATGCGGATGTCCACAACCTGGTATTTGATCCTTCCAATCCCAACAGGGCATTGTGTGCCACAGATGGCGGATTGCACCTGACCACAGATATCACCGCCACCACCACTGCCACTGAGCCGGTAAAATGGACCATGGTACAGGGTTACCAGACAGCCCAATATTACCATGTACGACTAGAGCATCGTGCTTCGGGAACCCAGCCTTACAATTTCATCGGGGGCATGCAGGATAATGGTAGTTACCTGAAGGCGGAATCAGGCAATGACCATACCAGGGCGGGATCAGGTGATGGCGGTGCAGCAGCGATCGGAAAATTCATCAGCTTCGACAATTATACCCTCTTTGTGAGCAGCCAGCTGGGCAGCCTGGCAAGGTTGACGCCGGGTAACGCCACATCCATCAAACCAACCAACCTTACCCCCAATTCCAGTTCCGGGGAAGGCGAGTTTGTAACCTATTTCGGGTTTGATGCCGACAATCCGGAAGATCTGTATTATGTCAACTTTAACCGGGTATTCAGGACAACCAATGCCACAACGGTCACCGCTACCACTGGCTGGACGGAACTCACCGGTGTGGCTGGTGCCGTGAACCCTGCGGATCCTGGCGGTGATGATATTGGTATCAGGGCCATTGAGCTAAGCCGGGGGCCCTACCTGTCCACCCATGCCATGTATATCGGAACAACCGAGGGCAGAGTGTTCAGGCTGAACGATCCGCGCAATGCGGCGGCGGCTACCCAACCGGTTGACATCACGCCCCCCCAGAT
Organism: Flavihumibacter stibioxidans; assembly: GCF_014332695.1. Lineage (GTDB taxonomy): Bacteria > Bacteroidota > Bacteroidia > Chitinophagales > Chitinophagaceae > Flavihumibacter > Flavihumibacter stibioxidans. The sequence continues at coordinate 1,536,953 of NZ_MBUA01000001.1, forward strand.
CAATACGATCATTACCAATACCCTGATTTCTCCAAGTCCCCGGGTGAACGTGTCAGGGATCGCCATTAACCCCAATGATGACAATGAAGTGATGGTGGTTTATTCCAACTATACCGTCACCACAGGCACCGGAGGCACCAGGCGGGATTTCAATATCTGGTGGACCACCAATGCGAAATCCGCTAATCCGACCTGGACCCTGATCGAGGGGAATCTAACCCTGCCGTCTATACGTAGCTGTGCCATCGTTGCGCGGAAAGATGGAACCGGCAAGGCTTTTACTGAATATTATGTAGGCACTTCGGTTGGTTTATATAGCACTTTGGGTGTTAAGGACACGCTGGCGGCAGGCAAGCCGATCACCTGGAAAAGGGAAGGCGGACGTACATTGAATTACGCCGTGGTAACCTCCCTTGCCTACCGGCCCCAGGACAATACCCTGCTGGTGGGAACCCACGGTAATGGCATGTTTTATACCACCATACCGCAACCGAATTTTACGCCCAACCTGAATACCGGGGTGAATGATCCGGTGAGAAATGACAAGAATTTTATCCAGAACTCCTGGCCGGGCATTACAGACGGGCAGCTTCAGTACCGGATCGGTAACATGTTTGAGGTGAAAAAACTGGTGGTTCAGGTTCACAGCCTGAATGGTCAGCTGGTTTATCGCAATGAAACCGGCTACCAGAACGGAAACCTCAACCTGGGTCATCTTGCCAGGGGAACTTATGTACTGACCATTACCAGCGGCGATTATAAGCAGCAGTTTGTCCGTAAGTTTTTGAAAAAATAGGGAGAAATTCTCCCGTCCGGGTGGCAAAGACGAATCGCGACAGATGTCCACCCGACGGGTGAATTTCCACCGAATAAATTCACCCCCTGCCCTTCCTCCTAAACAAGAACCAGTTAATCCCAAGTGCAGCCAACAAAATCAGGAGGCCTCCGAACTCGCGGGTTTGTTCAATCCAGGGTTTGGTGGCCTTCATACTTTGAACGATATTCTCCGCATCATGTTCCCGGAGCCAGCTCAGTACACCATCGCCGGCAAAAAGCAGGTAGGTAGCGTACAACAGATAAACCGTAAAACCAGCCAGGTAGAGATAGGAATTAAAACGATTCTTCAGTGCCTGTACGCAAAGCAGGGCGCCGAAAAGGTAGATGGCCATCCATACCAGGGGATCAGGATCATTGTACTGCAGGGCCGCTGATAAAACGAAAACCCCGATCATTACCGCATTGAATATTTTCATTCCCGCTTTTATAATAAAAATAGTGGTTCCCCCTTAATCCCTGCTCATCACTTCCCTCCCCCTTTCTCGCCATGCCTTAATATTCACTAACTTCCCACACAAAAACCACCCATGCTGCAACCGTGGCGAACCGGAAAAATCATTCAGATAGTTGATGAAACCCCTACCACCAGAAGGTTCTGGATCGAGGTACCGGAACTGGACCGGTTTGATTTTAAACCCGGACAGTTTGTAACCCTGGACCTGCCCATTCATGAAGCAAAAAACAAGCGCTGGCGAAGCTATTCCATTTCATCCTGGCCCGATGGGTCGAATGTTTTTGAATTAATCATAGTTCAGCTGGAAGGCGGACTCGGAACCAAATACCTGTTCACTGAAATGAAGGTGGGCAGTGAACTGACACTCCGGGGTCCCCAGGGGGTATTCACCCTGCCGGAAACTATTGAAAAGGACCTGTTCCTTATCTGTACCGGTACCGGTATAGCCCCTTTCCGGTCGATGGCCCACCATATCATGAGGAATAATATTCCGCATAAGAATGTATACCTCATTTTCGGAAGCAGGAAGGAATGCGACTGCCTGTATGCCAATGAATTGAAGGATTTGCAGGAAAAAGCTCCCTGGTTCAGGTTTTTGCCGACCTATTCAAGGGAAGAAGCGAGGGATGGTATCCTGACCGGATATGTACATTCTGTGTACGAAGATGTTTGCAATGATATCAGGAATAAGACAGGCCAGCCATTGAATCCGGCATATTTCTACTTATGTGGCTGGAAAAATATGATCGACGAAGCCAAACAACGCATTCTGGCGCTGGGCTTTGATAAAAAAGATATACACCTCGAATTATACGGGTGATGATTATCCTTTGGCTTTGGCTTTCACCTGTGCGGAGGACGATTCGCCCAGGGTCAGGCTGATCACCGGTACTTTTTCGGATTGTTCCTTTCTGCCAGACTGAATCTTGTGCAAGCGAAGTATCTCGGCGTGGTTTTCAACCATCTCCGTCTCTAATTCCAAAATCCTTTTACGTGATTTTAAAAGCTGGTGCGACCTCATGGCAAATCCGCCAACAGCACCAATGGCAAATGCAAGCAGGGTCCAAAGCAGTACGGCTATATTGATGTTGGCATACATCATAGAAATTGGTTTGAATCATTAACGAACCAATTTCATTTATATTGCCTGCAGTGGAAAATTGAATTGATTAACGGGAAACTGTGCCGGATTATTGGGAGGCCCGCTTGTTTTTTCCATTGTCCGGCTGTCCTGATTCTTTTTCAATCAGTGGTACAACCGGAGTTGCTGCGGGCGGGTTGGAACGGCTTTGTTGCTGGTCTGCTATTTTTTTCTGGAGTTGAAGGATTTCGGCATGATCCTGCATTTTTTCACTTTCCAGTTCAAGTATCTGGCGACGGAGCGCTTTCACCTGCAATACGCGGAAAAGTAATCCTGCGACAAAGGCACAGAGCATAACCAAAGCAAGCAATCCAAGGTGTACTGTGATTTGCATATTCATACAGCAGGCCCCTTTTGGGGAGCCATTGGTTTAGGGTTCTAACAAATATATTATTCCTGAATGGCTTTTTCAACCATTTCTTTCACATCTTTCAAAAGAATCCTCTGTTGAACCATGCTGTCGCGGTGCCTGATTGTTACCGTACCATCCTCCTTGGTCTGGTGGTCGATGGTTACGCAAAACGGCGTGCCAATAGCATCCTGTCTTCTGTATCGCTTTCCTATTGTATCTTTTTCCTCATAAAAACACCTGAAGGAGGCTTTGCACTCATTCATCAGGTCCCGGGCAATTTCCGGCAGGCCATCCTTTTTCATCAGGGGCAGGATGGCCAGCTTGACCGGGCTCAATTTCGGCGGAAACTTAAGCACCACGCGGCTATCAGCCTTTTCCGCCGTGCTGAGATCCTGCTCCTCATAAGCTTCACTCAATACCATCATCACGGTACGGTCCAGTCCGATGGATGTTTCAATTACATACGGAATATAGTTGCCGTATGGTTTGCCATCAGGGCCCGGATCATTGTCAAAATACTGCATTTTCTTCTTGCTGTACTCCTGGTGGTTGCGCAGGTCGAAATCAGTACGGGAATGAATGCCTTCCACTTCTTTGAAACCGATCGGGAAATCGTATTCGATATCGCAGGCGGCATCGGCATAGTGTGCCAGCTTCACGTGGTCATGGAAACGGTACCTGTCGGCCGGAATACCCAGGCTGAGGTGCCATTTCATCCTTTCCTCCTTCCAATATTCATACCACTCTTTTTGTGTGCCGGGACGGATAAAAAACTGCATTTCCATCTGTTCAAACTCCCTCATCCGGAAAATGAACTGGCGGGCAACGATCTCGTTCCGGAAAGCTTTTCCCACCTGGGCAATACCAAACGGGATCTTCATCCGGCCGGTCTTCTGGACATTCAGGAAGTTGACGAAAATACCCTGGGCGGTTTCGGGCCTCAGGTAAACCATGTTATCATCGCCCTCGCCGCTCACCGCGCCGAATTCAGTGGCAAACATGAGGTTAAATTGCCGCACATCGGTCCAGTTGCAGGTACCGCTGACGCTGCACTTAATCTTATTATTCTCGATCAGGGTCTTCAAACCCGCGAAATCTTCTTTTGCCAGCAATTGATCCATTTCTGCCAGCAAGGCCTCCCCCTGTTCTTTGGGCAGGGCATCTGCATGGGCTTCGATCAGGTGATCCACCCGGTAGCGCTTTTTGCTGTCTTTGTTATCGATCATCGGATCGCTGAAATTATCCACGTGACCGCTGGCCTTCCAGGTGGTGGGATGCATGAAAATGGCGGCATCGATTCCAACAATGTTTTCGTGGAGCTGGGTCATCCATTTCCACCAGTAATCGCGGATGTTCTTTTTCAACTCACTGCCGTACTGACCGTAGTCGTACACGGCACTCAGACCGTCGTATATTTCACTTGAAGGGAATATGAAGCCGTATTCTTTACAATGCGATATAATTGCCTGAAATTTATTGTTATCGTTCGCCATAAGGCGGCAAAGATATTGGGAAAATTACAATTTATCATTCCCTCTGTGCCTTTCGGCATCCCGGATGTGCTTCTTTTCAAAGTTCTTCTCCAGGGCCCGGGTAAGGTCTACCCCGGTCTGGTTGGCCAGGCAGATCAGGACCCAAAGAACGTCCGCCATTTCATCCGCCAGGTCCCGGCCTTTGTCCGATTCCTTAAAGGATTGTTCACCGTATTGCCTGACCATCAGGCGGCTCAGTTCCCCCACCTCCTCCATTAAAATGCCCAGGTTGGTAAGTTCATTGAAATAGCGGACCCCAACGGTTTTGATCCAGGTATCCACCTGGGCCTGGGCCTCCCGAATCGAAATATCAGACATATAATAGTTTTTTTTACCCTTCACCAATCACGATCCTTCGTGTCCATCACTATGGTCACCGGGCCATCATTAAGCAGGGAAACCTGCATATCTGCGCCGAATTCACCTGTACCAACCACCTTCCCGAGGTCTTCGGTCAACCGGGCCACGAATCGCTCATACAAGGGAATGGCTACCGGAGGTTTGCTCGCTTTGATATAGGAAGGGCGGTTCCCCTTTTTGGTGCTTGCATGCAGTGTAAACTGGCTTACCACCAGTAAATCACCCCCGATATCCTTCAGGGAAAGATTCATGACACCCGCTTCATCATTAAAAATCCGCATCTGGACGATCTTCCCGCTGAGCCAGCAGAGATCTTCCTCCGTATCGGCATCTTCGATGCCTACCAATACCAGTAACCCCTGCCCTATGGCCGATTTAATATTACCGCCGATGCTGACGGAGGCCTCGCTTACCCTCTGTATGACAACCCGCATATTTTTGTAACTTTCAGCTGTGAAAACCGAAAATAGTTATAAAGCGCTTACCGTACTCCTGGCCGTACTCTTTATCCTGAGCGGGTGCCAAAAAGAAAACAGTGTGGAGAGTCCCCCCAGGGCCACCCTTGAAATCCGCTTTATACCGGTCATTAATGGGCAGCCGCTGCAACTGAACCAACCCTATACCAACCCATTCGGGGAAACTTATAGCTTATCCATCTTTCGATTCTATGCCGGGCGTTTCAGCCTGGGCGACCAGCAAAGCGGACTTCAAAAGGCGGTTGAAGGCGAACCCTATTACCTGCCAGATCTCGCTGATCAGAATTCCATGCAAATTGCCATGCCCGTTGAGCCAGGTATTTATGATGCACTGGCATTCATCCTGGGGGTTGACAGCGCACTGAATGTGAGCGGGGTGCAATCGGGCGTGCTGGATCCTGCCAGGGGAATGTTCTGGACCTGGAACTCCGGTTATATTTTTACCAAGATCGAAGGCAATTCAACCGCATCAAGCCAGCCCAATGGCAAGTTCGAATACCATGTCGGCGGGTTTAAAAATCCCTTCAGTGCCATCCGGCCCATGGTTGCCCAACTCACCGGTACGGATAAATGGATACTGGGCAAAGACCAGACCCTGCATGTGGACATAGCTTACGACATGAACAGTTTTTTCGATGCCCACTTTCCCTTACGCATAGCCGAAAATGCCGTGGTCATGACGCCGGGGGAATTGGCCATGAATATATCCCTCAATTTTGCCGGTGCATTTGAAATAGTTGATTACAGTATCCGATGAAGACCGGCACTATTTACATATTATTTCTTGCCGTTTTCCTGTCAACAATAACAACGGGTACGGGATGCAACAAGGAGGATAGCCCGAAATCCCCGACTGCACTGGATTTCCCGATGCCGGCAGGATGGCCGGAAACCAGTTATGATTTTGCATCGAATCCGCTTACCAATGAAGGCTTTGAACTGGGAAGAAAATTATTTTTTGATGGCCGCCTTTCAAAGGATGGCAATTTCCCCTGCGCCAGTTGTCACCAGCCATTCGCGGCATTTGCCACTTTCGAACATGACCTCAGCCATGGTTTCAATAACCAGTTCACCCTGCGCAATGCCCCCGCACTCTTCAACCTGGCCTGGCACAGTGAATTCCATCATGATGGCGGTATCAACCACCTCGACCTGCAGCCACTGGCGCCACTCACGGCACCCAATGAAATGGCGGAAACCATCCCTTCAGTAATTGAAAAATTATCGGCTGATCCTGCTTACCAGCAGGGATTCGCAAAAGCATTCGGAACGCCGGAGATCAATACTGCACGCCTGACAAAAGCGCTTTCCCAGTATATGCTGATGTTGGTTTCGGCGAGTTCAAAATACGACAGGGTAAAACAAGGTAAAGATGTTTTCAATGTAAATGAAGCGGCGGGCTACCAGGTATTCCTGCAGAAGAAATGCAACAGTTGCCACGCCGAACCGCTGTTCACCAATCTCGCCTATGAAAGCAACGGATTACCGTTGAACCCCGGACTGAATGATGTTGGGCGTATGCGCATCACCGGTAGTTCCGCTGATTCGCTCAAATTCAAAGTCCCAAGCCTGCGGAATATCATGGTGAGCTTCCCCTATATGCACGATGGCCGCCTCTGGGATATTTCAGATGTGTATGAACATTATAATAAAACAATTCCCCTTTCTTCTGTTGAAAGGGGATTGTTGACAGAGTTCTTTAAAACCCTGACCGATTCTGCTTTTATCAATAATCCAAGGCTTGGGCAGCCATGATTTTCAGTGAGCCAGTTTTCGTGCCCTGATTGCCTGCAGCGCCTGCCTGGCCTTCTCCAGGTCCAGCGCATGCTGTTTAACAGCATTGGAATTCTCAGCAATTTTTTCTTCTATCTGAACTTTTCTCTTTGCCAGGTCCGCTCCTTCATCGAGCATGCTGGTATGTTTTTTCTCCATCTTGTCAATCAGGCTTTCCTGAGCCAGGATCTCGAGGTTCAGGTTATAATCCGCAACGAAGGGAGTAACGCCCGCGAGATAGGTTTTGCCGTCTTCGATACCGGTGCGTTCATCAGCGGCCCTCGATGAAAGCATTTCATTGGGTTTTGCCATGATCATCTGCACCAGTGATGCAGCTTTTTCCTTTCTGCTTTTGCGGTCAACTTTTACATACACATCATATAAATTTCCGCCATCGCCCAAAGGCACATTCCGGTATAACTGGTAATCTTTCGCCTTTGCAGGTTTGAAGCCCATGGTCTTGAATTTTTCTTCCATTGCCTTCTCCACTACATCAGGCGGGTAAGGCAATTCCAATACTGCTGCCGGCATATTCTTTTTCTGGAACTCCGCAATACCCTCCATGGGTTGCTGGGCCTGCACTGCAAATGCAAGAGATACTGCCAGTAATAATCCTAATCCTCTTTTCATATTCATGGTTTTATTTCAGTGACAAAGTTATAAAATCCATTTCGTCAGTTGATTTACAACTATTTTTGCCCAAATTCTGAGCATCCTTTGAGTGAGATCAAAAAACTGGCCGGACAAACCTTGTGGTATGGTGTACCCACCATTGTAGCCCGATTCCTCGGCTACCTGATGAATATGGCGCTTCCCTTCCTTTTTGAAAAGCCATCCGTTACTGCTGATATCACCCAGGTATATGCGATGATCCCATTCCTGAATGTTTTGTTTACTTATGGAATGGAAACGGCTTACTTCCGGTTTTCCCAGGATAAGGACAAACACCATTTATATAACACATTATCGGTCTCACTGTTCATCAGCAGCCTGGCTTTTACTGCATTATTATTTTTCAGTCGTGGTACCATTGCCGCTGCAGCCGGACTGGAAGCTCATCCCGAATACATTACCTGGATGTGCGGCATCCTGCTGTTCGACACCCTGGCCACACTGCCTTTTGCCAAACTGAGACAGGAAAATCGCCCCCGCCGGTATGCATTCGTGCGGATCAGCGGCATCCTGATCAACCTGCTGATCGTGCTCTTTTTTGTGGGAGTACTGCCGGCATATATTTCCAACCACCCCGACAGTCCGCTGAGACTCTTTCAACGTTTCGATATCGGGATTGGCTGGTACCTGGTGGGTAACCTGCTGGGAAGTATCGCCACTTTTGCGATGCTGGCCCCTGAATGGAAGGAGCTGAACTGGGAATTTGATAGCAAACTATTCCGGGAGGTGATGCACTACAGCTATCCATTGGTGATAGTTGGTTTCGGCGGCATGGTAAATGATGTGCTCAGCCGCCTGATCTACCAGCATGTGGTGGACCTCCCGGCAGAACAGGCCAAACATGAACTGGGAATTTTTGCCAATGTGTACCGGCTGGCCGTGATGATGAGTATCCTGATCCAGGCCTTCCGGATGGCAGCCGAACCTTATTTCTTTAACCAGTCGAAACAGGAAGGTGCACAGAAATCATATGCCCGTGTCATGAAATTCTTCGTGCTGGCCTGCTGTTTTATGTTTCTCTTCATCGGGCTCTACCTGGATGTGCTGGAATGGATCATCACCGTAAAATCCGATGCCTGGGCCGAAGGCATGTACATTGTACCCATACTTGCCATGGGTAATATTTTCCTGGGAATTTATTACAACCTCAGCATCTGGTATAAACTAACGGGAAGGAACATGTACGGAGCCTATATCACCATTGCCGGCGCAGTCCTGACCATCGTACTGAATATCCTGCTGATCCCGCGCCTGCATTACCTCGGCGCGGCCCTCGCCACCTTCGCCTGCTACCTGCTGATGATGGTGATCAGCTACGTAATGGGACAGAAATATTACCCTGTCCCCTATGCGCGTAAAAAACTGATCTCCTATCTGGTGCTGGTGAGCCTGGTTTATGCGTTTCACCGCCTGGTACTCTATTTTTATTCCCCGCTCTGGTTCAGTGTGCTGACCGGTACCCTGCTGCTGGCGGGTTTCGCAATGTTTGTAGCAAAGGTGGAAAAAAAGGAACTGTCGAAAATCCCTCTTCTCAGCAAATTTGTATAACCTCCTCACCTCCTCACCTATCCCCCCCATTCAAAAAAGGATTGTTCTTCTTTTCAAACCCTATCGTTGTGCTTTCCCCATGACCCGGGTAAACCCTCACCGCATCCGGCAGGGTGAACAATTGGGTGCGAATGCTGTTCAGCAACTGGGAATGGTTGCCACCCGGAAGATCGGTGCGCCCAATGCTTCGCCGGAACAGGACATCGCCGCCAATGACAAATTGCTGGGACTCAGAATAAAAGCAGACATGGCCGGGTGAGTGCCCGGGAGCCTCGATCACTTTTAATTCGTCTGTACCCAACCTTATGGTATCTCCGCCACGTATATAATGTAATGGACCGTCGTAATTGCGGAAAGGAAGGTTCCAGCGTTTGCCCGAATCGGGGGCAAAGTCCAGCACCAGCTTTTCCGTGGGGTGAATATGCAGCTCAAGTTTCCATGTACGGTGAACAAAATCGTTGCCGAACACATGGTCAAGATGGCAGTGGGTATTCAGTAAGAGGCGGGGAGTCAGTTTATGCTGGTCGATGAAAGCCTTTAACTGCTGCTCCTCGCGCTGGTCGTAACAACCCGGATCAATGATCATGCAGTCGCCCGATTCGTTGAACAAAACATAGGAATTTTCCATTATGGGACTGAACTCGAATAAATGGATTGTTAACATAGCTCTATTATTTGGGGGGGATTTCCGGGTTAACCCTGAATATCATAATTTTAAACCACAATCACTGGATATGCAATTTCCGAAGAATCATTTGTTTTTGCGCGTGTGTACCAAGCTTACCCTGATTTTTATCCTTTTCCTGATGATTACCCCCTCCCTGGTAAATGCCCAGGTGAATACGGTGGAATTTGGGAAAAACCGGGTCCAGTACAGGAAGTTCAAATGGCAATATTACCAGACAGATAATTTCAATACCTACTACAGCCAGAATGGCGAGCCACTCGCAAAATCAGTTGCACAGATGGCGGAAATTGAATTGCCCGACCTTGAAACCTTTATGGAATACGGCTTGCAGCGCCGGGCCAACATCGTCCTCTACAACAATTTCAACGACCTGCAGCAAACCAATATCGGGTTGACCACAGACTGGCAGATCAATGGTGGCAACACCAAGCTGGTGAACAATAAAGTGGTGGTTTATTATAACAGCGACCATCGGAACTTACGCATCCAGGTAAGGCAGGGAATTGCCCGCATCCTGCTGGATAATATCCTTTTCGGGGATGACCTGGGCGAATTTGCCGCCAACCAGGCCTTGCTGGACCTTCCCAAATGGCTGACCGACGGATTTGTGGCTTATGCTGCAGAAAACTGGAGCACCGACCTTGACAACCAGTTGAAATCTGCGATGCTCTCAGGCAAATACCGGAATTTTTACCAGTTTGCCTATGACCAGCCCATGCTGGCAGGCCATTCATTCTGGCGTTATGTCGAAGAGACCTACAAGAAGGAAAACACCAAGTATTTCCTTTACCTGGCAAGGCTGTACCGCAACCTGAACGGCGCTTCCAACCGGATCGCCAAAAAGAAATTCAAGGAAGTCCTGTCAGATTTTATGACCTACAATGAAGACAAGTATTATAAGGATATCCGCGGCCGCCGCAACAACCCCAAAGGGTCTATGTCAGTGGTGGAGGAAGTGGACAAGAATAAGGACTTCTACAATTTCACCCCCAACCCGGCTCCACGTAGCCAGGCCTATGCAGTGGTTCAGTATAAAAAAGGATTACAGACCGTTCTCTTTTATGAAGATTATGTAACCAGCAAAGTGCTCCTGAAAAACGGTGTCCGCAACCTGGAAGCCAAACAGGACCCGCATTACCCATTGCTGGCCTGGAATGGCAAGGGCAACAAATTACTGGTGGTGTACAGCAGTGAAGGAAAACTGAGGATGTTTACCTACGACATATTCTCCCGGATCAAACGCGATAAACTGGTGCTCGACCAGTTTGAACAAATCCAGGATATAAAGTTTATGACGGACGATAACACACTTTTATTGAGTGGGGTTAAAAACGGGCAGTCAGATATTTTCACCTTCAAGATCGACCGCGAGCGTGTGGAACAGATCACGAATGATATATATGACGACCTTGATCCATCCTTCGTGGCATTTCCAAACAAGATGGGCATCCTGTATGCATCCAACAGGCCATCCGCAACCGCTGTATCCGGAGATACTATCCTGCCATCCAACCATCGCTATAATATTTTCCTGGTTGATAATTTCAATAAGAGCGAATTCAAGCAGATCTCGCAAATGAGCAACCTGAAATATGGAAACGCCAGGTACCCTGCGCAGTATAACGTATCACACTTTACATTTGCGGCTGATGAAAACGGTATCAACAACCGGTTTGCCGGATTCTTCACCACTGAAAGGGCCGGTGTGGATACCATCTACCGGATTGGGGATGATGTGTTGCGCAATCCCGAATACAAAGAGATTGATTCACTCCTGAAGGTCTATGACAAAACGGAGCCCGATACCATCTTCACTTTTTCCATCACCAATGATTCCGCATATGTGTTCCCGTTAACCAATTACCAGAGCGGACTGGTGGAAACAAAAGCTGCGGGCGATAAAGACCAGGTAAGTGAAGTCAGGCAGGAAGGAGAACTGAAGTTTCTCTACAAACTGAAAGTGGATGAAAACACCCTGAGGAAACGGAATATCAATCCGCGGCCAACCGATTTCAGGAAGAGAACGATTGATGAGCAAAGGATAGCGGCAGGGGCAGCCATTCAATTCCGGCAACCTGAACAGCCAACAGATACAAGCGGCAAAAAAGTTGAATTTGAATCAGAGTTTGAGGAAGACAAAGCCGACTCCGCGGCGGTTGAAAGGATCAGGAAAGAACAACAAACAGAAAGCCAGCCCTCCATCCTGAAAAAAGCGGGCCGGTTTGATTACCGCCTGAAGTTTTCTGTTGACCAGGTAACCGGTTCGCTCTTCAACAACGATGTGCTGGTTACCCGCTACGAGCCATTTACCGGTTCGCTGCCTGTTACCAACAGTGCCAATAACGGATTTAACGGAATGTTCAAGGTAACGGTGTATGACATGCTGGAAGACCTTCGCTTTACCGGCATGTTCCGTTCACCATTGATCAATACAGCCGGCCAGGGTGTACCGATCAATCTCGGAAGCCCTAATATCTTTATTCCGGGTTCCCAGTCATTGTTCAATTCGGGCTCTGAATACCTGGCGCGTTTTGATTACATGAAACGCAGGATCGATTATACCGCCATGTATTACCGCCGCACCGATGTGGGCGGAAGAGACATTGGTGTCGGATTCCTGATCCCTGCCAAACTCTACACCAATTTGTACCAGGCAGGCATCAAGTACCCGTTTGATAAAGTGAGAAGCGTGCGCATCAACCTTGGCCTGAGGACCGACAAAGTGGTAACCAAAGCCATCTCGGATCCCAACACCATTGAAGTGGAAGATGAGAAGAAGAGCTATGGTTTGCTGCGGGTTGAATACGTGCACGACAATGCCATCATGAAAGCCACCAATATCTGGAATGGTCTCCGGTACAAAGTCTATATGGACCTGAATACCCAGGTAAACAAATTACAGACCACTGCCGGAAGGAACACCTTTAATGTTGGCTGGGATGCGCGGTATTACTATCCCATCCTCCAGAATTTCATCTGGGCCGGCCGGGTGGCAGCAGATTTCTCCTGGGGTGACCAGAAGATATTGTATTACCTGGGCGGACAAGATGGATGGCTTTTCCCGAAGGCTAACACCGAAGTACAACCGCAGGACCCGACTTATGCTTTCCAGGCACTGGCTGTTAACATGAGGGGGCACCGCCAGAATATTACCAATGGCAACAATGCCATGGTGATCAACAGTGAATTCCGTCTGCCGGTATTCACCACCTTGCTGAAACGCCCCATCAACAATGCCTTTCTCCGCAATTTCCAGCTTGTCCAGTTCACCGACCTCGGTACTGCCTGGAATGGTAAATACAATGGAATGGCAAGGCCGTCGAAAGTTTACCAGGAAGGAAATGTGCTGGTAAAGATCAAGGCAGGTGGTGTGGGACCATTCGTAGGAGGATACGGATTTGGCGCGCGCAGCACCCTGCTGGGTTATTTCATGCGCCTCGATACCGGTTGGGAAATGAATGGCTTCTTCAAGGGCAGGCCTATCTGGCATTTTGCACTGGGTGTTGATTTTTAAAGGAATCATTTTATATAAAAGCGGGTGTATCCGAAATGGATACACCCGCTTTTTTTATGCGGCAGGAACCGGCTTTCCGTACCACTGAACTTTGCGGCTTCCATACATTACCAGGGCCAGTACCAGGAAGAGGCCAATGCTACCGATCAGCAAGGCGGTATCTTCGAGGCGAACCAGCACAAAAGTGAAAGCATACAGGCAACTCAGCACAGCCCCAAAGATGAGCGCCGTTTTCCATAACCCGAAATGCCCTTTTGCATAAAGTGTTATCAGCGTGATGGTAGCGGTAGCTGCTAACCCATATGCATAATCGAAAGCAATGAATTCACTGAAGGAAAGCAACAAGGTATAAAAAACAGATAATGCAATTCCGATCAGTACGTACTGGACAGGATGCACCGGATTTTTCTGCATCAGCTCAATGATAAAAAACAGCGAAAAGGTAAGCCCGATAAACAGGATGGCATATTTCGTACTCCTTTCAGTTTTCGAATACTGGTCAGCAGGTTGCAGCATGGTGACACCAAATGCAAATCCTTTTTCCTCAAAACCCTTGTCCAGCAACAATGTCCCGAAAGGAAGGTTGGCTTTATTGAAAGACCAGCTCGCGGTGAAGCCACTGTCGTTCACGACCCTTTCTCCAGGCAGGTAATTGCCATCAAAAGAAGGGTTCTGCCAGGAGGAACGGATAGAAAAAAGGCTGTTACCGGCAAGTGGAATAAAATGCAGTTTTTCACTGCCCTTCAGTTTGATCTGCGAACGGAAGGCAATGGATTGGTTCAGTTTTTCGGGCAGCAATTCAAGAGGAGCGGATAAGCCGTTATCGGTAATGACTTTATTTGGTAATCCGGGCGACAGCTCAATGGATGAACCATCCAGGTTCACCATGATCTTTTCTTCAATGCCCTTGATATCCGTGAGACCTGCACAGATCCTGCTTTCCTGCCATTTCACCGAGGCGGGATCAATCTCCCTTGGCAGCCTGATCACAAAGCGGCCGTCATAGTTAACGGTGGTTTTGTATAACAATACCTTGTAAATAGAACGGGGACGAACCTCGGGAAACATAATACTGTTCACCTGCTGGGTCTCGGGTAAGATCGTCAGTTCTTTTCTCTCCGTAGTTTGCTTGCCGGCCGCATCGGTATGAATGACCTCATAAGGGAGTACCAGGAAAAATCCGGAAAGGGTCTGGCCGCTTCCCCATTTACTGCTGACCTCTTGCACTACCTGTTGTTGTCTTTCTTTTCGTTCACCCACCAGGTTGTTGATGAAGAGGGCCGGAATCATCATGAGCAGAATGAGTACGCCGGTAATGATGCCTTTATAAAGAATGGCATTGGAAGTACGGCTAATGGGGTCGGGATGTGGGTTGTTGGTTACTTGTTCCATGATTATGATTGATTGATTAGAATGCGCGATGGCGGAAACAGGTTTTTCGAAGTAGATGGCTGTCTCTTTGCGTACAGACCAGAACCCGACGAAAGCTGAGGCCGAAAGGAAGGCAGTGCCACCGGCCCACCACCCTAAAAATTCGGTGAGCCAGTTGCCGTCATAAAATGGCACGGAAACCAGTCCGGCCACCAGCCCATAACCGGTAATTACCAGGAAAATGATTCCATAAAGCCTGGTGGTTTTCCCGCGGTAATCTGTTGACAGCCGGGAAAGGAATGGCAGGAGAAAAAACAGCAATACCAGTATGGGAAGGCTACCCATGGCTGCAGCAATCGTAACGGGAATGACCAGGATCATATCTGACCAGTCCCACATAAAAACCGCCACCACCGTACTGATCAGTCCGAAAGCCAACAGGGTAAATACCCAGATTTTGAAGGCCATCAGCCTCGAGTTAACAGGTTCCATATTTACAAAGCACTTTTTATTTCAAAGTATAAAGGCAAAAAAAATCAGTTGATAGAGCGGATCATTTTTTCGAGCGCTTCCAGGTGCAGTTTGAAGGCCTTCACTCCTGCTTTGGTCACCGAATAGGAAGTATTGGTCTTTCGCCCCACAAATCCCTTCTGCACCTTGATAAAACCATTTTCTTCCAGTGTTTTCAAATGGGTGGCCAGGTTACCGTCGGTCACTTCGATCAGTTCCTTCAGTTCATTGAAACTGAGGCTTTCGTTGACCATCAGGGAACTCATGATGCCCAGTCTTATCCGGCTGTCAAAGATTTTATTTAGTTGTCCGATTGGATTGATCATGATGTTTCAGGATTTATTGCGCTCATATTTCCACCACATGGCAAATCCATATACAATGTGCAGTATGCCAAAACCGAATGCCCATGCTGGCAGGCCGGAACGCGGGATCCACAAACTTATGATGCCTGTAAGAATCTGGGCATAACCCAGCCATTTAATTTCTCCAAGGGTAAAGCGACTGCCATTTACCAGTGCCAGGCCATAAAAGATCAGTGAAGCCGGGGCAACCAGGGTATATTGCTTCAATTCCATCAGGCGCAGGATAAATATACCTCCCGCGGCCATTGGCAGCAGGGTATTCCACATCAGCCTGCGGGCGGTATTGCCCCAGATGGCAACTCCTTCCCTGCGGCTCCTGGCATAGGTAAAAAGGAAGGCGATCAGCACCGCCACAATGAAAACCCCGCCAGCAATCTTCACCAGGTCCGATTTCAGGCAGTCGATGCAGGGAGCGGCCGAACCGTAATCGACGGAATAATATTCCCCAATCCTGTTGCTGGCCAGCCATGCACCTGCCAGCGCGCAGGCGCCTGCACCTACCCCGCTCCAGCCGCTCAGGCTGATGAAACGGCTGCTTTTTTCCATCATTTTCCGGATATCCTGCAAGGCGCTGAGGCCTGAAAGTTCAGTTGACATAAAAGCACTTTGTAATTCAAAGTAATGAAGAAGCTTTCACATAACAAAATTTTCATTGTTTATACAAGTGTTAAAGTAATCCCATCGTTATTGGACATATACTAAATTTGCGGCTCTATGGACTTGAGACCCAAATGCCAGCGCGCCATCGGGGTAATGCTTACGCTGCTGATAACCTTATTCGCCCATGCCCAAAGCAAAACCATCCGGGGATATGTGAAGGATAGGCTTAGTGATGAACGCATTCCCTTCGCCTCGCTGAAATTCATCCAGTCGCAACACGGGCGGCTGTCGGATTCTGCCGGCACTTTTACGTTTTATTTTAATAACTGGCCTACTGATACCCTGGAAGTTACCTATGTAGGTTACCAGGATGTGAGATTTGCCATCAGTCCCGATATTGCCGCCAGGCTTTCTAAAGACGGTGGCCAGTCGATCGATATTGTCATTGGAATGGAGAGAGGTAAACTTACCAGTGAGGTAATTGTGAAGACCAAGATCGACCGCGGTTACCTGATGTGGAAGCGGATCAACAAAAGGAAACCCTTCAACGACCGCTACCGTTTCAATTCCTTTACCTACGAATTGTATAACAAACTGGAACTGGACATCAACCGGTTCAACAAGGAAAAAATGAAAGAGATGGGCCCCCTCCGCCCATTCAGTTTTATTTTTGATAATGTGGACACCACAGAAGGGCAGCCCTTTCTTCCTGTTTACCTGACGGAAACCATTTCCGATTATTATTACCAGAAATCACCCAGGCGCACGCGTGAAACGATCAAGGCGGTGAAAGCCATGGGGGTGGACAATGAAAGTGTCACCAAACTGTTGGGGGGAACCGAACAAAACGTCAATGTTTACAACAATTACATTCCTGTCTTCGACAAACAGTTTGTGAGTCCCATCAGCGACAATGGCCCTGCCTATTATAAATACCAGGTACTCGACACCCAGTATGTGGCCGGTCAGCGGCTCATCCATTTCCTGTTTACGGCACGGAGAAAGGGTGAGAATACTTTTGAAGGCGATGCCTGGGTACATGATCCCACCTGGGCCATCCAAAAAATGACCCTGAACCTGAGCAAGGAGGCAAACATCAATTTCGTGGAAAAGCTCAGCCTGATACAGGAATACAAACTGATCAATGATACCACCTGGTTCCTGTCAAAGGACAAGTTTGTGGTGGATGTTGCCCCCATCGGGAAAAACAGGCTGGGCGCCATCGGTCGTAAAACATCCACATACAGGGATGTGATCGTCAACGAACCATTTATCCGCGATTCCATTGCCAAAAACAAAGTACAGTCGGAAATACTTTTCGCCGATGGGGCTTTGCAGAAAGCAGACAGTTTCTGGGTGGGAACCAGGCATGAATCCCTGAGCAAAAATGAACAGGCCATTTATTCCATGATTGACACCCTGCAAAAAATGCCCCTGTTCAACAAATATGTAAACACCCTCAACTTCCTTGCCACAGGCTATCGCAATGTAGGCAATTATGAGATCGGCCCCTGGTACAACTGGTTCACCGGAAATTCCTGGGAAGGATTCCGGATGCGGTTTGACCTGGGCACTAACCCGAAATTCAACAAGGACCTATACCTGCACGGCTACCTGGCTTACGGCTTCGGCGACCGCGCTTTCAAATACAAGCTGGAAGGAAAATACCTGTTCAGCCGCCATCCCCGTTCGTATATTCATGGTAGTTATACAAAAGACCTTGATAACGGCCAGGTGTATTATGATGAGATCAGCACCGATAATATCTTCGCGCTGGCCATCCGCAAATCAGGCATACCCATCAAGTTCATGCAGATCAAGGAAGCCAAGCTGGAATATTTCAGGGAATGGAACCCGGGGATATCGGCTACTTTCACCGGCATCCACAAGAGCTTTGATCCCTTGAAAAACCTTCCGCCAAAAGAAATATTCCTGCGCAATGGTGACAAGGGTGCTGCCCTCACCAATTTTGAAATGGGGGTTCGCGTACGCTTCGGTTACAATGAAAGATTCCTGGAAACCAATTTCAACCGCTTCAGCCTGGGAAGTTCCTACCCGATACTTGAATTCATGTACGCAAGGGGATTTGCCGGCGTTTTTAACAGCGATTACAATTATGACAAGATCTACGGCAGCATCTCCGACTATATGAAGATCGCGCCCTTCGGAAGCCTGTATTACAATTTCTTCGGTGGTAAAACCTATGGCACATTGCCTTATATGATGCTGAATGTGATGCCGGGTAACGAGATCTATTATTACAACAAATACGCCTTCAACCTGATGCAGCGTTTTGAGTATATCAGTGACCGTTATGCGGGATTCAACCTCGAGCATAATATCGGCAACGGCCTGTTCAAGTATATCCCCTTAACGCGCAAATTGAAGTTCCGGCAGTTCTGGAGCGCCAAGGGTATAACGGGAGCCATAACCGAAGCCAACAAAACGCTGAACTTTGACAACCCCTATAACCAGTTCAAGGACCTCGACGGCAAACTGTACCTCGAGCTGGGAACCGGTGTGGACAATATCTTCAAGGTATTCAGGCTGGATTTTGTCTGGAGGCTTGCTCCGCGCCCGCTGCCTGTTGACCGGGTAAGCCGTTTTGGTATTTTCGGAAGTTTCCGGCTGGCATTCTGATATCCAACTGTTTTTTGCTTATCTTAAAAAGCCAAAAACAGATTGCATGTCGGAAAAATATATTCTCGCCCTTGACCAGGGTACAACAAGTTCCAGGGCCATTCTTTTTGACAAGTACGGGCAGATTTGCCATGTAGCACAAAAGGAGTTTACCCAGCTCTACCCCCATCCCGGCTGGGTGGAACATGATGCCGAAGAAATCTGGGCTTCACAGTTTTCCGTGCTGGCAGAAACGATGGCCAAAGCTTCCATCACCACTTCCGATATTGCGGCAATGGGTATCACCAACCAGCGAGAAACGACGGTGGTATGGGACAGGAATACCTCACGCCCGATATACAATGCTATTGTATGGCAGGACCGGCGCACCGCATCGTTTTGTGACAGGTTAAAAGCCGATGGACTGGCACCCATGATCCAGCAAAAAACCGGACTGGTGCCGGATGCCTATTTCTCCGCCACCAAACTGAAATGGATACTCGATAATGTCAGCGGCGCCCGCGAGAAAGCGGTCAAAGGCGAACTGGCATTCGGCACCATCGACTGCTGGCTTTCCTGGAAACTTACTAACGGTAAGGTACATGTGACCGACGTGTCCAATGCGTCCCGTACCATGCTCATGAATATTGAAACCTGTGAGTGGGATACTGACCTGTTGAAACTATTTGACATACCTGCATCTGTGCTGCCTGAAATCATTCCCAGCAGCCGGGTCTATGCGGTGAGTGAATCGGTGGTAAAAAGCGCCAATATTCCACTGGCAGGCATCGCAGGCGACCAGCAGGCCGCCCTCTTTGGACAACAGTGTACTTCGCCTGGCATGGTAAAAAATACTTATGGTACCGGCTGCTTTATGCTGATGCATACCGGCGATAAAATCGTTCATTCGGCCAATAACCTGCTGACCACCGTAGCCTGGAAAATCAATAACCGGGTGGAATATGCCGTGGAAGGCAGCATCTTCATTGGCGGCGCCGTGGTACAGTGGTTAAGAGATGGACTGCACCTGATCCGCTCCTCCGCTGATATTGAAGAACTGGCTTCAAAAGTAAAGGACACCGATGGCGTATATATGGTGCCCGCATTTGCAGGCCTGGGAGCACCCCACTGGAACCAGCATGCAAGGGGAGCGGTGTTTGGCCTGACAAGAGGTACCACCAAGGCGCATATTGCAAGGGCATGCCTGGAAAGCATCGCCTACCAGACCAGGGATGTACTGAAAGCAATGGAATCGGATGCCGGACTTCCCATCAGGGAATTACGGGTGGATGGCGGCGCCACCATCAATAACCTGCTGATGCAGTTTCAGTGCGACGTATTGCAGGTTCCTGTAGTAAGGCCGGAAGTATATGAAACCACCGCCCTGGGAGCAGCCTACCTGGCCGGACTGGGGGTTGGCTACTGGGAAAGTATCGCAGACATACAGCAGCAATGGAAGGCCGCCAAACATTTTTTCCCGCAGCACACTGCAGATGAAATGGCCCCCTATATCAAAGGCTGGAACCGGGCAGTGAAAGCAAGTATTGCCTGGGCGGATGCAGAATAGTGTTGGTGCGGTGGATGGAGAATAACGATGGTGCAGCGGAGTATAGTGAAAGGGTGAACTGAAAAAGAGAACCAGAAAATAAGAGATGAAGAGAGAACAAATGATCAGTGCGTTGAAAAGCACATCCCGGTGGGATGTATGCATTGTAGGCGGCGGCGCAACAGGATTAGGCATTGCCATTGATGCGGCATCACGGGGATACAAAACGGTGCTGCTGGAACAATTTGATTTTGCAAAGGGCACATCATCGCGGTCCACAAAACTGGTACACGGCGGAGTGCGTTACCTCCAGCAGGGAAATGTGAAACTGGTAATGGAAGCCCTGCGCGAAAGAGGTTTACTTCGTCGCAATGCCCCCCACCTGGTGAAAAACCAATCCTTCCTGTTGCCCAATTACAAATGGTGGGAAGGCCCTTTTTATGGGATCGGACTGAAAATCTATGACTGGATGGCTGGCGACCTGGGGCTGGGATCTTCGGTTTTCCTTTCCCGTGAGGAAACCCTGGAACGTGCTCCCACACTGGACCCGGAGGGTTTAAGGGGAGGGGTACTGTACCAGGACGGACAATTTGACGATGCAAGGCTGGCCATCAACCTGGCACAAACAGCGGCAGAACAGAATGGTGTGGTAGTCAACTATGTGAAAGTGAACAGGCTGCTGAAGGAAAATGACAAAATCACCGGTGTGGAAGCCTCGGATATGCTTAACGGTGAGGTATACACGATCAATGCGGCTGTTGTCATCAACGCTACCGGTATATTCACGGACAGGCTGCGTCATGCCGATGACCCGGCAAAGGCACCGGTATTATCATTAAGCCAGGGCACCCACCTGGTGGTAGACCAGAAATTCCTTCCCGGCGATACAGCCATCCTGATACCGGAAACGTCTGACGGCAGGGTGTTGTTTGCCGTACCCTGGCACCAGAAACTTATTATTGGCACAACCGATATTCCGGTGTCACAGCCAACTGAGGAGCCTGTTCCAAAAGAGGAAGAGATCACATTCATACTGGAAAATATTCGTGTATACCTGGCCGGGGATCCGAAACGCGAGGATGTAAAATCCGTTTTCTCAGGGCTTCGTCCCCTGGTGAAAGGATCAGCCGGCAGTACGGCTGCGTTATCACGCGATCATTTTATTGAGGTGAGTGAAAGCGGGCTCGTCAGTATCACCGGTGGCAAATGGACCACCTACCGCAAGATGGCGGAAGATGCGCTGAATGTGGCCATCCGGCAAAAACTATTGCCCGATAAGCCATGCACCACTCCCCTGCTTTCCATTCACGGGGCAAAGGAAGTGAAGGATTATGCAGAGCATGGGTACTACTACGGAACCGACCTGGAAAAGATCAGGGCACTGGAAAAGGAAAATCCCGAATGGTCCGAAAAGATCCATCCGAACCTGCCATACAATAAAGCTGAGATCATCTGGGCAGCAAGGGAGGAAATGTGTATGACCGTAGACGATGCCTTGTCCCGCCGAACCCGCGCACTTTTGCTGGATGCCCGGGCCGCCATTGAATCAGCACCTGCAGTAGCGCATATACTTGCCAGTGAGCTTCACCGCGATACGGCATGGGAACAGGACCAGGTAGACATATTTACCGCCATTGCCGTCAACTATTTACCCTATAAATCATCTAATTAAATCTAACCAGGATGCATCCTTACCTTGCAGAATTTATCGGAACGGCCATACTGATAGCTTTTGGAAATGGCGTGGTAGCCAACGTATTACTGAATAAATCAAAAGGACAAAACAGCGGCTGGATCGTGATTTCCTTCGGCTGGTCCATGGCGGTTTTTGTAGGGGTTTATGCTGTGTCAAAATACAGCGGCGCCCACCTGAACCCTGCGGTATCCATCTGTCTTGCCTTAACCGGCAAATTCAGCTGGGCTGATGTTCCCTATTACATATTGGCACAGGTTGCCGGTGGGTTTTCCGGATCGGTACTGATGTGGCTGACCTACCGCAACCATTTCGATGTTACAGAAGATACTACCGCCAAACTGGCCATCTTCAGCACCATTCCGGCCATCCGCAACCCGGTATTCAACCTGGTAACGGAAACAGTTGCCACTGCTATCTTCCTGTTCCTGGTACTGATGATCATTTCTCCTTCCGATAACCACGGCGCACTGGAAGCATTACCTGTAGCTTTCCTGGTGCTGGCTGTCGGTTTATCATTGGGTGGACCTACCGGGTACGCCATCAATCCGGCACGTGACCTGGGACCAAGGATTGCGCATACCGTTTTGCCTATAGGTAAAAAAGGCAGCAGCGACTGGGCCTATGCCTGGGTGCCCATTGTGGGTCCCATCCTCGGCGCCATTATCGCCGCCCTCACCTTTAACGCCTTGCAATAACCCATTCACCATTCACCATTCACCATCATGAAGCCCCTCCTCCTTTTCGCCCTCCTCTTCTCGTTCAACCTCGCCGGCGCACAGTCACCGGAATCAAAATTATCATCCCTTGGCATTACCTTACCTGCAGTAAAGAAACCGGTTGCCAACTATGTGAATGTGGTACAAAGCGGCAACCTGCTTTTCCTGTCGGGCAAAGGCCCTTCCAGGCCTGATGGCACTGATATAACAGGTAAGCTGGGAAAAGACCTGAATATTGAACAGGGCTATGAAGCAGCGCGCCTGGTAGCCATTAATCACCTGGCAGTACTGAAAGATTACCTGGGCGACCTGGGTCGGGTTAAACGCATAGTAAAAGTGCTGGGTATGGTCGGTTCCGAAAGCCATTTCACAGACCAGCCCAAAGTGATGAACGGATATTCAGACCTGATGGTAGCCGTGTTCGGCGAAAAGGGAAAACATGCCCGTTCTGCTGTTGGCATGATTTCCCTTCCCAATAATATTGCCGTGGAAGTAGAGGTTATTGTTGAGATTGATTGAGGAAATCCCTGAACTGCTCCAAAACCTTTTTTTCTTCCAGCACAGCTTCGGTATGTAATCCGGTAAGGGAACCAATTGAATTCGAGACTTTTCCGGATGGTTCATAAGGACCGGCAACCCCCAGCACATTCATTTGTTCATCACCGTTACCAACAACCACCCTGAACAGGTAGAAGCGTTTGTTTTCACCATCAATCAAATGCTTCTGTTCCGACAAAAATGTCACCGTCCTGATATCATAGTCTTCCCAGATGGTATTGAACAAATGGCTGGCAGCCAGTTGCGGCTGCCTGGCATAACTGTTCGGGAACAGGGATAATTTGTCCTTCTCCATCAAATCCTGGTACAGGTGCATCCTGTAGTAATCATCTTTCGCAAGCCTCAGTCGCCAGGATTCATCCGGAACCAGTTTGCGGGCGAGCATGGCCGTTACAACCGCGTTGACCACATCAATATTGGAACTTTCAGCGAATCCGCGCAACATGTTCAGGCTTGCCTTATCATTATAGAGGGCGAGTAAATTACAGAACCGGTTGAACCCATTCGGGAAATAGGCCGTATCTGCTTTCATTGAATCGGCATAATTTTTTCCGAGGGCAAGCATATATGGCAGAACGCTATCCAGTTGCGCCCTGGATATTTTCGCTGAATCATACAATTTCAGCAGTACATCGGGCATCATCCTGACAAACAGGCTGTCACTGCAATAATCCAGCAGTTCGGGTAATAAAATTCCGGTCAGTTCAAGGCTGTCGGTGATGGATGGATTCAGGATATTGGCATATCCGGAAGTAGGCAGTCCCTTTTTAAGCAGCGCTTTCAATGTTTCAAAGGATTCCCTTGTTTGCGTCCTGGTTAATACCGACAACAACGGGTATTGCAATTCACTGTTTCTTTCCTTCAGGGAAAGAAAGGCGCCGGGAATAAACCCGGTGGTGGAAGGATCCCTGGCATCGAGCAATACCTGGATCAGTTCATCGTGTGTGCAATAGCGGTTGGGACTGAAATCCGCATAGGGATAAAGAATTGCTTTTTGCAGGAAGGGGATATCCTCTTTCCCGAAATGCACCCGGCTCAGGGCTTCGGACGCTTCGGAAAAAATAATGGAATCAGGCAATAGCAGGTCGGCCAGCAGCAGCCTGGCTTTTGATTCCGTATAGGAATGTTTTTTCACCTCCCCTATCACCCTGAAACCATCGAATAATTCCCTGTAAGACTGGCTGTTCATGATCTCCGCGGGAAGGAAAGCATACATGGCATATACGGTATCCCCATTTGCAAACAGCCTCACCCTTTTCAGGTTATGCGTTTCGCCATGCCGGATTACTGCGTCGGCCACCATTTTGCCGTTCGACCGGGAAGTTTTGTAGGTAAGCAGGCTGTCTTCACTGGTCACATATAGCTGTGTCTGCTCGCGAAGGAAACTGCTGTCTGATTCAGACCAGTAATATTTAGAGAGTGGTTCAATATCCACATGTGCAGAAACGGCACTCACGGAATCATACATCATGAATTTCCTGTTGCCATTTTCCAATGCCACACCATCTGCCACAAAGAGAGCAGGTGAACTTGTGGTGAAATTGGCAGCAGTGATCTGTACTACTTTATTGCGGGGTTCCCTGTATGGCAGGAGGCGGACACTGTGCAGGAATCGTTGCGCATCCTCTTTACGACTATCCCCGGGCGCATAACTGGATACAAACAGGTAGCGCCTGTTTCCCCGATTCAGCAAACTAAAATGGGAATGCACGGTATCTCCATCTACACGCATGCCCAATAATGCTTCCGCCGCCGGGAAGCCATCCATCTTGAAATTACGCCGACTGATCAGCCTCGAATCACCATTTGCGACTGCCTGGGAGATAACATTTTCAAAATAACCGGAATCAAGACTCGAGAAATACCCCGGCTGGCTTTCATACACTTTCACCATGTAATAGATTTGCTTCAGCACGTCCAGCCCACTGAAAGAAAGTTCCTTCCATACTGAATCCGACAGTGATACTTCCCTCTTCAGTTCGACCGGCACTTCAAATGATATCAGCGATTGTTCCTCCCTGTTATACCGCCATTCGCGGATCCCTTTCGCGGTTTCCCGCCTGTTGATTGTCATTGAAGAAAAAAACCTTTCTGCATCCTTGCCTTCCGCCAGGTTTTTGTCCTGGGAGAAAATCATATTCATCACCATCTTTCCGGGCATGGAATGAATGGTCATGAATCCCTTCCCTTCAGCAACCACCATCTGGATATAGCGCGCACTGAACTCACTAAATTTCCTCACTGAATCTGCCAGCAATTTTCCCTTCTCTTTGTACATCTTTCCCAAAGAGGATGCTATTGAATCGATCTGGTTTTCGCTTACTCCCGGCAGGTCGACGGTGGCAGTGAAATATGCCGACATGGTAAAGAAGTCAAAATAGATTTGTGCCGCCTGCAGGTTTTCGATTTTATTCAGGAGGGATGGTTTTCCTGGCATCCACACGCTGTAACTGCTGTCGGGGTCCTGTACTTTTTGCCAGTCCAGGAGCCTTTCGGCCGGCAGTTGCTTGTCGGGGTCCAACCGGGCTGTAGAATATACCGGCTCCACCTGATAACCCTGTTTCCGGAGCAATTTGATCACCCCTGAATCACCCGGAAGGTGAGCGGCGCCCACTGCATAAAAGCCGGTCCGGATGGCGGACAGGCTGTCAATACGCTGTGCCATCTTGAAGTTTCGCTGGTTGATTTTATAAGCGCCAAGGTAACCGCTTGTTTCCTGCACAATGTCATTGAGCTGACTGAGTTTCCCATCTGCATATATCCGGATGAACTTATCCAGGAACTGCTGTTTTTCCTTTTCGGGTTGCAGCACCTGTTCAATTTGTGTGGCCAGGTTGGACCTGGCAATACTCATCTGGTCTTCCATGTCTTCCAGTCCGCCCACCCATTTGCCTTCGCGCCTTGCGAAATCAAACAACCAGGCATCCATAAAAGTGGACATATCATCTTTCTTCTTCAGGGAATACATCCAGCCATCCGATCTGGATTTCAACTCGCCGTAGGTGATCCTGTCATATTTTTTCCTAAACTTTTTCTCCAGTGCTGCGGCGTATTTTTTCTTCTGCTCTGCTGACAACATTTCGCTGAGCAGTTGTCCTTTACCGTTTTCCCTTTCCTGCATCATGCTTTCAATAACTGCATTGCCCAGTTGTTCCAGGTCAAGTTCTGCAGCGAAGCCCTGGGTGTTGCGGATGCCGGCATATACCGAATCCCCAAACTGGAACAGGCGCCTGTCCTGCAGGTGCATGGTGCCAAAGAGATAGGAAGGGGCGGACAGGTTTTTTCCTGTGATCCGCCAGAGCATGGTATTGGCAATCGGTTCCTGGGCTTGCAGGAATAAAGGCTGGAGTAGTACCAGGAGAACAAGGATAAGGACAGTACGGCGAACGGGCATAAGTAGTATTTAGCGAATCCAAAATATACAAAGCCCGGGGATTATTCAACTATGATCTCATCAATCGCGGAAAGAATGATCTCACAGGCTTTCCTGATTTCTTTTTTGGTGATGGTCAGCGGGGGAGCGATCCGCATGCTGTTGGCGCCAAAAAGGAACCAGTCAGTCAACAACCCTTTTTCAATACAACGGTCGATCACCTTTTTATTGGTTTCAAAGCTGTCAAACTCAACTGCCATCAGCAGGCCTCTGGATCTTATGGCCTTTATGGCGGGATGGTGGAGCAATTGTCGGAAAAGGGCTTCTTTCTCAGCGACTTTTTGGATAAGTTTTTCTTTCAGCAATACCTTCATTGCGGCCATCCCCGCGGCACAACTAACCGGGTGGCCGCCAAAAGTGGTGATATGTCCCAATACAGGGTTGGCGGTGAAACAATCCATCAGTTCTTTACGGGCGACAAAAGCGCCCAGGGGCATACCGCCGCCCAGTGCCTTTCCCAGCAATATAATATCCGGGACAATGCCGAATGCTTCAAATCCCCAGAGATGGCCTGTGCGGCCAAATCCTGTCTGGATCTCATCCATCACCAGCAGTGTGCCGGTTTCCGTGCAGCGGTTACGCAAGGCCGTTAACCACGAATTTAATGGGGCGTGTACTCCCCTTTCTGCCTGTATGGTTTCCAGTATCACACAGGCAGTATCGGTGGTGATATGTTCAAGGACGGCATTGTCATTATAAGGCAGGTGAAGGATACCGGGTAAGAGCGGCCGGTAGGCATTTCGCCAGTATTCATCGCCCAGGATACTGAGTGCGCCCTGAGTAGATCCATGGTAGGATTGCTCGAAGGCAATGATATTGGTACGACCGGTTACCCGTTTGGCTAGCTTCATGGCCCCTTCCGTAGCTTCCGCACCGGAATTGGTGAAATAGATACTGTTCAGCGATTCGGGAAGGTGGTCGGCCAGCATTTTCGCATACTGCACCTGGGGAGATTCAACAAATTCTCCATACACCAGCAGGTGAAGGTATTGCTCCGCCTGGGCTTTGATGGCTTTTACCACTTTCGGGTGGCAGTGGCCAACATTACAAACGCTGATACCCGCAATGAGGTCAATATATTCCTTTCCGGCGGCATCTTCCAGGATAACACCCCTTGCTTTGACAATTTCCAGGGCCAGCGGAGCCGGCGATGTCTGGGCTACATGTTGTAAAAATAACTGCCGCTGATTCATAACATTCTTTGTAAGCAAAGATGCTGATATTTGTCCTGAAATTCACCATTCACCATTCACCATTCACCATTCACCGTATGCCTGTTATTCTTCACGTCAACGGAGTTTACCCCCAGTTCGGGGAAGATTGTTTCATTGCGCCCAACGCTACTATTGTAGGAGATGTTGTCATGGGCAACCAATGCAGTATCTGGTTCAATGCGGTGGTGCGGGGTGATGTGAACAGCATACGCATGGGTAATAAAGTGAATATCCAGGATGGGGCGGTGATCCACGCCACATTCCAGAAAACCAAAGTGACCATCGGCCACAATGTTTCCATTGGACACAATGCCATTGTACATGGCTGCACCCTGCACGACAATGTATTGATAGGTATGGGTTCCATCATCATGGACAACGCGGTGGTCAACAGCAATACCATTATTGCTGCCGGGGCAGTGGTGCTGGAAGGAACTGTTTGTGAGCCGGGCAGTATCTATGCCGGAGTTCCTGCCAAAAAGGTAAAAGACATCTCCCAGGAACTGATCCACGGTGAAATTGACCGGATTGCCAATAATTATATCCGCTATTCCGGCTGGTTCAGGGACCAGGTAAAATAACCGGCATACTTTTTTCAGAGGGTTTACGTTATAAAAAGAAAAGCCTTATGAAATTGTTTCGTTACGGTTCCCTCCTTTTTGCTGTGGGAATGCTGCTGATGATGACATCCTGCAAAACATCGAAATCAGGATGTCCGTCCAACGGGAAAAACGTGGGTGCTGAGCGGATCCTGAGCGGAGAGAAATTGCCGAAAACAAAGAAATTCAAGGCTTAGTCCTCCGTCACCTAAACCCTATCATATGTGTCCCGTACTACACACCCACGACGGCTTTACCGAGGCTATCATCGATGAGGACGGCGGCCTGAAACGTTTTTATGAAGTGGCCAACCTCCTTACCGATGGATTAAAAATCAGTTTCTCCGGGAAACTGGACGATTTTGATTCCCTGACCTGGGATTTCAGCTACAAAGGCCATCCCCTTTGCCTGCATTACAATATTTATACCGGCATCTGCCTCTACCCCAGGCAGACGGGGAAAGCTATCCCCCGCGACAATAAAGTGATAGCCGAAGTTGCCACCTTCCTTGAATCCAGGCTCATGGTCAATACGGCAAGGAAATTCATCGCTTAGGATTCACTTACAAAATTTAACACGGCGGGAAACATCCGGTTATATTAATTGTTAGGTTTACATTTTTGTAATAACCAGACAACTAAAATAATCATGATGCCTAAATTTCTGCCTATTATCGGAGCTTTTCTGGCTGTGGCGTTCGCATCCTGCAGCACGCAAACTACCAGTAATAACCAGCAAGCAGTAACAGACACCAGCGGAGCGGGCGACCCGGTGGAAACCAAAGCCCCCAACAGTAACTACAAACCCGCATTTGAAGGGCAGACCCGTATTGCAGGTGTAAAAACCACCACCCCTTATGAACACAAGGTTTTATTCAGCTCCCTGGATAAGCCCTGGGGAATCACCAGCCTGCCCGACGGCAGGTTACTGATGACCCAGAAAACCGGCACCATGCGCATTGCGACCACTGATGGCCAGGTTGGGGAGCCCATCACCGGACTGCCTGCGGTGAACGCAAATGGACAGGGAGGTTTACTGGGACTAACCATTGATCCTGATTTCTCCAATAACCGGATGGTTTACTGGGCGTTTTCAGAAAAGGTCGCCGAAGGAACCCACACCTCCATCGCGAAAGGAAAGCTGTCTGCCGATGAGAAAAAAATTGAGAACGCAACCGTGATCTACCGGGCCACTCCGGCAAAACAAGGAGGTGCGCACTTTGGTGGCAGGGTATTGTTTGATAAGACCGGCCATCTCATTTTCGGTACCGGTGACCGTGGCGATAAAGAGAACAGGCCCCTGGTTCAGCAGTTGAACACCAGCCTGGGTAAGACCTTCCGCATTACCACTGATGGCAAACCTGCGCCTGGAAATCCTTTCGAAGGGCAGGCTGACGCCAGGGCGGAGATATATTCCTTAGGCCATCGCAACCCGCAGGGACTGGCGCTTCATCCTGTAACAGGTGAACTCTGGGAAACTGAATTTGGTCCTAAAGGTGGCGATGAACTCAACCGGATTGTTCCGGGCAAGAACTATGGCTGGCCAACCATTACTTACGGCATTGAATACAGTGGTGAAGCTGTGGGCGACAGCCAGACACAAAAAGAAGGTTTGGAGCAACCTGTGTATTACTGGGATCCGGTTTTATCGCCGAGCGGAATTTGTTTTTATTCCAGCGATATTATGCCTGAGTGGAAGAACAACCTGTTCATCGGCGGGCTAAGCAGCACACATATAGCGCGTATCGTCATTGAAAACAACAAGGTGGTGGGAGAAGAGCGATTACTCGCCAATGAAGGCGAACGTTTCCGCGACATCACCATGGGCAAGGATGGGGCACTATATGCTGTTACGGATGGTGGAAAGCTCTACCGCATTGCGAAGAAATAGTATTGAAATCCAACTTCAATAGTCATGACCCGGAGGCTGTGTATGCACTGCTTTCGGGTCTTTTTTTGAGTCTATTAGCGGGCTTAACAGTTACGGGTGGGTTTCTATTTCGGGAGGGGAATAGGCGAAACCTTCTTTCAACAGAATTTGGGTGGGGGAAATCTGAGGGTATTAGTTAGCGCGGGGTAGGGGTATGTGCAATAAAAAAGCCTTTCAGTTTCCTGAAAGGCTCTTTATAATAAATATGGCACCTACCTACTCTCCCGCCTGGTATAGCAGTACCATCGGCCATGAGGGGCTTAACTTCTCTGTTCGGTATGGGAAGAGGTGAACACCCTCGGCATAAGCACCATAAGACATTGGTGGAATGATCCACTTCAATAAGATAACATATTGGGAAGTTGCAATTTCACGGGTATGTAATATTTCCTAATCCATATAGAATTAAAAAATTAAAGCTTACGGGCAATTAGTACTACTCGGCTTTGATGTTACCACCTTTACACCTGTAGCCTATCAACGTCATAGTCTCTGACGACCCTTAAAAGAAAACTCATCTTAAGGTAGGTTTCACGCTTAGATGCTTTCAGCGTTTATCCTTTCCGTACATAGCTACTCGGCATTGCACCTGGCGGCACAACCGATACACCAGCGGTACGTACGACCCGGTCCTCTCGTACTAAGGTCATGTCCTCTCAATTTTCTAACGCCCATCACAGATAGGGACCGAACTGTCTTGCGACGTTCTGAACCCAGTTCACGTGCCACTTTAATCGGCGAACAGCCGAACCCTTGGGACCTTCTCCAGCCCCAGGATGTGACGAACCGACATCGAGGTGCCAAACCTCACCGTCGATATGAGCTCTTGGGTGAGATCAGCCTGTTATCCCCAGAGTACCTTTTATCCTTTGAGCGATGGCCCTTCCATACAGAACCACCGGATCACTTTAGCCTGCTTTCGCACCTGATCGACTTGTATGTCTCACAGTCAAGCACCCTTATACTAATGCGCTCTGCGTACGATTACCAACCGTACTGAGGGTACCTTTGCGAGCCTCCGTTACTTTTTAGGAGGCGACCACCCCAGTCAAACTACCCACCATGCAATGTCCCCCTTCAGGGGTTAGGTTCTAAGCAACAAGAGGTTGGTATTTCAACGATGACTCCACAATGCCTGGCGACACTGCTTCATAGTCTCCCAACTATCCTACACACTTGGTGCTCAAAATCAATGCAAAGTTGTAGTGAAGGTTCATGGGGTCTTTCCGTCCCGTGACGGGTAACCGGCATCTTCACCGATACTACAATTTCACCGGGCTCGTGGAGGAGACAGTGTTCAACTCATTAGACCATTCGTGCAGGTCGGAACTTACCCGACAAGGAATTTCGCTACCTTAGGACCGTTATAGTTACGGCCGCCGTTTACTGGGGCTTCAGTCAGAAGCTTTGGATTACTCCGAACATCCTTCCTTAACCTTCCAGCACCGGGCAGGTATCAGGCTCTATACGTCATCTTACGATTTTGCAGGGCCCTGTGTTTTTGTTAAACAGTTGGTTGAACCATTTTACTGAGACCGCATCGCTGCGGTACGCTTTATCCCGAAGTTACAGCGTCAATTTGCCTAGTTCCTTCTCCACGGCTCACCCGAGCGCCTTAGAATATTCATCTCGACTACCTGTGTCGGTTTACGGTACGGGCGGCATTAGCCTATCCTTAGAGGTTTTTCTCGGTGCTATGATTAGGGTCACTATCTATCCAGCCGAAGCTTTCTAGTACTATCACCTTCGACATCCCGTGCGGATTTGCCTACACAGGATATATCTACGGGCTTTAACGCAGTATTCCGTAACTGCGCGGACCTTTCACTAACACGTCACCCCATCGAAACTAATGCCGGTACTGGAATATTAACCAGTTTTCCATCAGCTGCCCCTTTCGGGTTTGCCTAAGGACCCGACTAACCCTGATCCGATTAACGTTGATCAGGAACCCTTAGTCTTACGGCGAACAAGTTTTTCACTTGTTTTATCGTTACTTATGCCTACATTTTCTTTTCCAACCGCTCCAGCATGCATCACCACACACCTTCAACGCAGATTGGAATGCTCCCCTACCACTCCATACAAGTATGGAATTTAGAACTTCGGTTCGTAGTTTGATGCCCGATCATTTTCCGTGCAGAGTCTCTCGACCAGTGAGCTGTTACGCACTCTTTAAATGAATGGCTGCTTCCAAGCCAACATCCTGGCTGTTTTAGAAACTCCACCTCGTTTGTTCAACTTAACTACGTATTAGGGACCTTAGTTGCTAATCTGGGTTATTTCCCTCTCGGCCATGGACCTTAGCGCCCACAGCCTCACTGCCGCAGATATTTATTAGCATTCGGAGTTTGTCAGGGTTTGGTAGGCGGTGAAGCCCCCTAGCCCAATCAGTAGCTCTACCTCTAATAAACTTCTATATGCGACGCTGTTCCTAAAAACATTTCGGGGAGAACGAGCTATCTCTCAGTTTGATTGGCCTTTCACCCCTATCCACAGGTCATCCCATAACTTTTCAACGTTAATGAGTTCGGTCCTCCAGTGT
>NZ_MBUA01000002.1 GCF_014332695.1 Flavihumibacter stibioxidans
GGGCATTTTGGCTGATGGCCAGCCTGCCCAGGCGATCATACCAGAATTTACTCATGCCGGCATCGGGTGTTTTTTGAAGCACCACCTGGTTGAGGCTGTTATAGCTGTACCTAGTTACCAGCTTATGAACCATTGGCAGGGGGTTGCCGAGCTTCCTGAAATTCCGGGTGCTATCAAGCCAGGAGTTTCGATAAATGGGCTGAACCCCAGCCGGAGATACGGTCTTCACCAGGTTGCCCGCCTGGTCATAGTAGTACAAGGTGAAATGATATTCTTTTACGGCGCTGGAGTCGGTAAATGTTTCGGTTACCGCCCAATATTTAAATGGCCATTAGCAGGGGTAAATTTGCGCAGAAGTGGGGAACAGTTACAGCGGGAATTGAGAGATCATGGGATGGGTATTACAGAAAGGGGCGGAAGAATGGTAAAATCGAGTAAATTTGAGTATTAAACAATTGGCTATGTTTGGTGAAGCGAAAAAACTACATCTCATAGAGGAGATATTAAAGATCGAAAATGATGCTGTACTGGCAGCGGTGGAAACGGTGATAGCCAAAAGCAAATTGCATGTTATTGGCCGTAAGAGCTTCACTTCATTTGCCGGCATGTGGACTAAGGAAGAAGCAGATGAATTGGAAAAACAATAGAAGAAGGCTGCGAACAAATTCATCCTGATGACTGGAAGTAAATGCCTGCCGGATACCAGCGTAATTATCCATACGTTTAGAGAAAACAATGTTGTATCGGCACAATTGGATGCTGTCTCAGAAGTGTATGTACCATTGACTGTAATCGGGGAATTATTTTATGGTGCGTATAGGTCTGCTGAACCTGTGAAGCATATCAACCGGATGCAGCTTTTTATAAATAACTGTATTGTTTTGCAGCCGGACTCAAAGACAGCGGATATTTATGGTAGTATAAAAGCGGCGTTGATGAAAAAGGGGAAACCCATACCTGAAAATGATATCTGGATAGCAGCCATTGCACAGCAATACAATCTTCAGCTTTTTACAACGGACAAGCATTTTGCAGAAGTAGAGAGTATTGCTTTGTTTGGAACATAGAAAAGGAATTGTCTCCTAAAAACACAAGTTTATATCCGTCCTAAATATGGGAGGAGGTCAGTTGAGATGACCTTTAAAATTGCCCAGGTCTTTGATGTGCCCGTCGATTATTTACTCGGAGAAGGAAACCGCGCCACCTAGGATAAAGACACCGTTAAACGACTTGAAGACATCGAAGCGTATGACAACTTAAAACGGATTTGCAAAAATTCTTGCTACTAAATAAAATACAAAAGTCCCGATTAAACCGGGGCTTATTTTAATTCATATTTTATCAGCTAAAATATTCAAACTGCCATGCTGCAAGTAGGTACATGACTGCTATAGTCAATATCATAGTACATATCCCTGCAAGATTAAACTGCTTATATCTATAAAGAAAAAAAACAGCAGGTACAAAGTGGAATATTATAAATTTTACAAATAGTTTTTTCTCCTGAGGCAAATAACTAGCATTTGAGCCATAGCCAGATAAAAAAGCACTAAAGTAAAATAATATCAAAAGTAAAATTGCAATCAAGACATTTACTAATGCTATTTTAAGTATTATATTTTTCATTGTAGGTTAGTTACATTTACGCCATACTGATTTTGCATCAGCTTGATAAAATCATCTATTAATTGTTGACTGTTACCATTACTTGACTGAAAAGCTTTTAGGAACGCTGTGATATCATTAACAAAAGAAGATGTACTATGGGAACCCATTGCACCAAGAGAATTTTCGTTACTTGTAAAAGCTCCCTTTAATCCTTTCATGTCATTACCAGATAACCAGTCTTTAGTATGGTCATGAGAATAAGCATTAAGGCCGCTAGGCTCATTAATAGAATTAGATTGATGCGGAGCCATATTATAAACTAAGTCAATTACCTTGTTTGGGTCTGAAAATTCTTCTGGATGTGCCTTTACATATTCAAGTATGGCTTTAATGTATCCCGCACTAAATGCTGCTCCTCGGCTATGCGTATAAATTTGTATCGTTTCTGTGTACTTCCCTGTTGTTGGGTCTTTAGCTAATTGAGAAAGTATATTGCCAATATCTTGCTTTCCAATTACATACCCTGCCTTTTCTCTATCTTCTGGGTCATGCCCTGACTGGAAATTCCGCTCTGCATAATCACTATTTTCCGTCAATAATTGACCATAGAAACCAATGCAGACAAATCGCTGCCGTACGTGAATTGATTCGAAATTTGGACCTGACTAATAGTGGTCATTCAGACCCGGAATAAAGTGCTCAGCTTCCGTGGAATTTCCAGCTTTGATGTTACAATACAATTTATTTTCTATGCCGTCCTTTCATACTGATATAAGCCAAAACAAAAACAGCTATAATTAAGATAGGTAACAATTCGGGTTGACTTTCTGGCCATACGAGTTCTTTGTATTTTTTGTTCTTTAGTAATGTTACTTTTTGGCCTATTTTATAGAAGCTTTCCCGACAATCTGTTCTGCTTATACTTACTTCATAATCCTCGCCATTAAATAAAACATTTATATGGTTGTACCTATCACATGATGACGGTATCTTACTAACAATAGCCTCTATCTTTTCGCCAGTATACTTTATAAAAATGGTTTTCCCAATCGAAGAAACACCCCACATTACCAACAAAACAAAAGCAATAAGCACTATCCCATACTTTACTTTTTTCATAGGATATAACTATTGACGTATGGGTAATAAAACTGGCTTCTTAATATAAGTATTATCTTGTCTCGGAGCATTGGGATTGTAGAACCCCCCATTACCACCAGAACTAAAACTAAGATTACTTGTCTTCTTGTTTATTGTGCTCTCGGTAGTCTCCGTAGTTGCTGTACCTGCAGCCTCATTTCTAATATTTGCATTATTAGCTGCATTTCTAGCCTCTGCAGCTTGCACACCATTTCTAGCACTTGGACTATTCTTTGCAACACGTTCTAACTTATCAGCTTTTTTCTCCAAGCTACTTACAGTCTTAGAGCCATCTACTTTTGCATTCCCTGCTACGGTACTAACTATGACATCTTTAACAGTTTGGCCTGGGTCAACCTTTTTCCCATCAAGAATTTGCCCTCCAACAGATTCCACTACATTGGTTGCAGTTCCAATTACAATTTTCTTACCAAGACCACCCGAAGGGTCAACTGTACTTGTTGCACCGTTTAATACTATTTTTCCAACTCCTCCAGCACCTTGAGGCTTCCACATATCTCCACCCCTTTTACCTTCCTTATAATTATCGTATACCTGCGAGCCATATTCAACTGCTGCACCAACAAGAAATTTTACACCAATAACAATTAAGGGTATCGGAATTCTTCCATCAGGATCACCGTATCTTATCGGGTTATTATAACCAAAATGAAATGGACTCCAACTTTCTTGGTCGGCCTCTTCGCTTTCAGGATCAATCTGTATGAACCTTCCTATTTGTTGGTCATAAGTACATGCATTAAAATCATACATATCTAATCCACTTCCGTCAGAAAATTCCTTGTTCTGTATTTCATTTCCATTATACCCTTTCTTATTCTCAGGGCTTCCGAAGTTCATTGCCTTACTGTTTATCCCACTCATTGTTAACCCGAACGGATAATAATGCGTTTCCTCTAATACTGAATTTCCTAAATATTCTTACGTTTTTTACTGTCAAGTCGCCATTTCGTTGCAAAGATAATTCGATGAATTTTTTTGTACCGCTTGATCAACTGACTCCTGTCAGTCAGAAAAAAACCATCATCCCCACAAATGCCTTGCAGTTTTGGAAAATCACATTGACATGGATTAAATTCACTTACGGCAAACACGTATTTGTCTCCTTTTTTCAATCCAAATTTTCGAAAATATTGCTTTACTTCAGTAAAGTAGTTGAAAACATAGGCAATAACCAAAGTATCTGTAATCTGATTACGACTTATGACAAATAAACCAATCTTGACATGATGAACACCAAAATAATGAGCAGGTTCTGAACGTGTATATCGTTGTTTGAAAAATACAGAATCTTGGTCAATCACCATACCAACAATCGTAGTGTCTTTCGATTTTATTTCTGTCTTATCTATGGCGTCTTGACTACTACAAACGTAACACAAAAGTATTGCGCTGATTAAAAAGAATATTTTCATTTTTTCTTAAATATTGGAGCAATTATTAGTTTGGCATTTGACGCATTTTGCTTAGACGATGGATATGTATACTCCGCTCTTAAAGCGGGACCGTAGTTAATTGTTGTAGTTATATATCCGGACTCTCTTGGTTCACCACCCGTAGCGTATGCAGTTTCAAGCTTAACTGGCGTACCATCTGACTTGACAAAATAACTACCAACGACAGCCGATTCAAATATATTTGCAGCTAGATGTGCCATGTTGTATTCCTGTTGAATTAACAAATTCGTGTGATTCTTTATAAAATTCCTTTTACCAATTATTCCTTTATAGTCTTTACTATAGCTACGTTCTTTTAAGACATGAGCAAATGTTGATGCTGCTAAGACATCTTTATCCGGATTCCCATTTAAATCTCTTAAATCTGATACATCAAATACTCCTGTATGATAGTCGTCAAAAAATACATCATCGCTATTCAACTTACTGTTTTTAGTCTCTTTTGAAATCAAATCGAAAAACACTTTGTGACCCTTCATGTCACCGTCAATCAGATCGTAAACAAGGTTATCAAGCTCAGTGCTGATATTGGCAGCCTTCTCATTGTCACCCTTGGCGGAAGCTATTGCAACTTTACCATTCTTATAAGTGAGGTTGTGGCTTGTAACACTACTTAAGCTCATCAGAAAGTATATAATATCCTGAGTACTTCCTCTTAACTCAATATCCATTCCATTTGGATCAACATAAATTATTGGATTGTTTAAGGCATATATGTAGGGAGAAACCGGATGATATTTATCTGCTAAAGGATCAAGGGCATGCCACCTGCCGATCTGCTGGTCATACATCCGTGCGCCGTAGTCATACATTTCAAGGCCACTGCCATCACTAAATTCCTTCTCTTGTTTCTCCTTGCCGTTGTATTCATACTTGTTATCCAGTTTGCCCATGGCTTTGGAACTAATGCCAGCAATTGTCAGTCCAAACGGATAATAATGCGTCTCCTCCAACACCGGCCCTTTTATATGCGTTACATGCAGGTTGTCAAAGAACACGCCGATATCCGGCGTTTCATTGTTTACGTAAATATACAAATAACCGCTTTTATTAACAGGCAAATTTGTCCTGATGTGCTCGTAAACATTGGGATTGGCTGAACCATTGTTATATACCGATTCTGCCGGCACCTGTTCGTATCCACTGTACCCACTGGCTATGATATTACCACTGGCATCTTTCGCAATCTTTAGCTGCTCGTCAAACAACACCCAATTAATAAAGGCTTTCGGACGGGTAGTATTATAGCTGTTCTGTGTGTTTAGAAAACTTGCTGCCCCTGGCGTAAAAACACCACTATTCTGCAACTCAGCCATAGTACCCTTAGTAGCTTTATTACCCACATGTGCCGCCATCATGAACACCAGGTCATTGATAAAATCTGTAATCGGCGCAGGAGGTGTCGTGCCATTCGTTTTGTACCAACTGGAAACACGCAGGCTAAATTTATCACCAGCCATCACTTTAAGCAGCACACCCGGACCTATACGCTGACCATTTCCTATAACTTTTGATACTTTAGCATTAGGATTTGTGTAATTGTCAACCGGGTATCCTGCGGGTTTATCCACCCGGGTGTTCCCGATGTTGGAAAACACAGCATCTTCCTTATCAGCATTTTCCGATTCCATCGATGCCAGATCAGAGCCTTGTTCCAGCTCATCGGTAAGCACCATACGTACATTCCCAAGGTGATCCTTCAACATATAATCGTAGGCGAAGCCCGTGAGTAAATTCGGATCATTCTGATCCTTATACAACGCCCTTATCCGACCTTCTTCCTGCCCTCCAAACTGAAGCTTGTTATTGTAATCCGTGGTATTGGGATTTGTGTCTGATAAACTTTCATATACAAACCCGCCAATATATAGGGTTTCCCTTGTTGTGCTGATGTTTCCATTGGTGGAGGAAGGATACTCATTGACAACCTTTTTCAACTTATTACCCGCCGCATCATAAGTATACGTAATTGTTCCCTTTATACTTCCATCGGCTTTTCTCATCGTGATCACCGCCGGCAGGTTCAAATGGTTATATACAATGCCATCGTTTGACCCATTGCCCATATCCTTGTTTAGATCCTTCCTGAGGTTGCCATTGGCATCATATACATAATCTACGATATCATTAACGTTCCCCGTGCCGCTGCCCACATAGTTCGATTTGTTTGTTTTCTGCGGATGGTTTGCACTCGTCCTAAAATCGCCCAGCCTGGTATCGGGCACATCATTAAAATCAATTACATTTTGCAGTTTATTTGTTCCGGCCTCATACGTATACCGCAGGTCATCAATTTGTTCGCTGGCTGTTAATTTTAATCCCCACTGCTGCATGCGCTTTATGTTGCCGTTGGCATCATAAGCAGTTTCAGTATTCAAACCATCGCCCATTTTCACATTGAAGTTCAAATTGGCAGTCTGGTTAAAATCAGCACCGGTGTATTGGGTAAAATCAGCCCGCAGCAAACGATTTGCGGCATCGTAATCAAAATCATATCGCCGGATCTCCCCATCCCCTTTACTTTTCCACAGCATCCCGCCAATATTCCCGTTAAACTGTGCTTTTGAATAGCTTTTATTACCAATAAGATTGTTACTGGTTTTGTCATAACCCAGGTCAAATCCAAAGTAGTTGGTATTTGTGGTGTTTCGGGTATACTCCCTGTTCATCCCCAGTAACCATCCCCGGATATTGTAATCATAGGTAAGGGTTTCAATGGGCGTGGTAGTATATTGTGCCGGATTTGAAGTGTTACGTTTCTTACCTATCTCTTTTTTCTTCAACTGGCCAAGTTTATCATATTCGTTTTTAACCACTTCCACCTCAGGTGAATAAACCCATGTACTACCCCCGATTTTACTTGATACTGTCTTTTTAATGATCAAAACCCTCCCTAAATCATCATAATCTAATTTGGTTAGTACATATTCAGTTTTGGCGGTAGTGAAATTTTTCGGACTGACCTGGTATTGAATTAAAGGCTTTCCGGAAAAATCGTATTGTGTGGTAACTACATCAACCCCGTCAGTTATATTTTTACTCCTTACCTGAATGACCCTTCCTTTATCATCGTAGGAGTTGATGGTATGCAAAAACTGTGAAGTGCCTAACACCCGTACCATACCGCCCGTAACAAATCCCTTTGTGGCGAAGCTTTGCGTCAAAGGCTGCGGATATGGGTAAGTATCATTGGATGCGGTCATGAATACGCCATCGTAATCCTCATTCCTGCCTGCTGAGAAAGGATTCCCATACCAATCATAATCATCGTAATATGTAACCGACAGGATATCATAATTGGTTTCAGGCCAACATCTTGATGTGTACCCGGTTCCATTGCCACCTGTTGCCCTTTCCTCATGGCGAAAACTAGTAGCGTCTTTCGCCAGAATCCTGGCTTGCTGTATGGTACCAGAGTAAGTATAGATCCCAGTCAAAACTGGCCTGTTTAATGCGTCATATTTGGTCAACATGTATTGAGAATTGACTCTCATGTTGGCATCCTGCGATAAAACCAGCCTGTCCCATGGATCATACACCATATAGACATCACCTGCACCCGGGACCTTTTTCATAATCATCCGGTTACGATGATCGTATTCATACCGAAAGGTTTGATCGCTTAATAGTTGAGGATAATGGACGGTACTGATCGGATTGCAATTGGTCCAGCTATTGCCATCCAATAACTTCACACCTTCGGGCTGTATTACTGCGCGGAGATTATTTAAATCGTCATAAATATAATAAGTACACAACCACCCGGAATGATTACTACCTGCACCTGTAGTTTCAGCGGTGGCAGTCAACTGCACCTTTTTTAAAATTACCTGTCCGCTTGGAAATTCTGCTCAGAATAACCACTATTTTCCGTCAATTATTGACCATAGAATCCAATGCAGACAAATCGCTGCCGTAATAGAATTGATTCGAAATTTGCACCTGACTATTAGTGGTCATTCAGACCCGGAATAAAGTGGTCAGCTTACGTGGAATTTGCAGTCTGAGGTCTAAAGTAATTTAATTTCTCTGTTGCATATACTATCTTTTCAAATTCTTCTGGGATGTCTTCCCATTCGCTACCGCTAAAAACATACGAAAGGTACAACCCAGCCCTAAACCAATTCTCCTCCTCCTTTTTAATAGCCCTTTTATCTTTAATCGCTAAATCAACCAAAGCCAGAACTATGTCAACAGCATTTAAATCAGTACTAATTTCTTTAACACCCATCTTTAAAAGTCTGTATTCACACACTCTTTTCCTCAGATTATTAACGATATCAATTAGTTCCATTAGTAACAGTTTTTTTTACAATTTCAACATTATGCTTTAATTCCTTACTGAATATCTGAAGACCTCCACCCTCCAAAATAGTAGTTTCGTCTTTATAATACGGCATATCCTTTTTGTGTGTTGAGAGAAGGGCTTTTGTTCTAATAATAACTCTAACTGGTAGAGTTTCTACAATATCACTTGTTTTCATACCAATTTGTTCAGGAGTTGTTCCAGGAAGGGCAAAATAATCACCGATTGTACCTTCTGTTCCCTTTCTTCTAAATTGAATCAGTTCCATTCCTTCATCCAATTCCTGAGTAAATATAATACTCCCCATTCTTTGGACAGGTGATTAAAGTAAATTTGTCAACGTAAACCTGTAACAAAAATGAGTAAAACCAGCCACCAAAAATTTACGGCAGAGTTTAAAAGTAAGGTCTGTATTGAAGCGATCAAGGAAAGGCAAACCATTGAGGCATTGTCTAAAAAATATGACCTCCATCCCACCCTGATCATTACCTGGAAGAAAGAATTTTTACAAAACTCCCCGGTAGTTTTTGAGAAGGAAGGCCACCCGGACGCTGAGGACAAAGAGCAGTTAATTCAGGCCCTTTATGCGCAGATCGGTGAGTTGAAAGTCGCTAACGATTTTCTAAAAAATAGTTATTGTAAAGTCTTTGGCTGAACGCCGTATGCTGATAGATAAAAATCATCCCGAATTAAGCATTGCCAAACAGTGCGAATTGCTGCAGGTAAGCCGCAGCGGGCTGTATTATGAACCGGTGAAAGAAAGTGAAGAAAACCTGGCAATTATGCGCTGACTGAATGAGCAATACCTGGACACCCCTTTTTATGGCCTGAAGCGGTTATTGGTGTTATTAATCCTGGCTGGTTATAAAATTAATCCTAAGCGGATGCGCAGGCTGATGAAGCTGCAGGGCTGGCAAACACTGTATCCCACGCCGCGCACTACCCGCATTGATCCTGCTGCCTACAAATACCCTTACCTGTTAAAAGGTCTCCCGATTGAAAGAAAGAACCAGGTCTGGGCCATTGACATTACCTATATCCCGATGAAGAAGGGATTCATGTACCTGTGTGCAGTGATCGATATCTATACCCGCTATGTGGTCCATTGGGGGGTAAGTAATTCCATGACTGCCGAATGGTGTACTGAAATAGTGAACCATGCCATCCACCTTCAGGGCAAGCCAGCCATCATCAACAGTGATCAGGGCAGCCAGTTTACGAGTGAAGTATATGTAAACCTGCTTAAAGAAAACGGCATACAAATCAGTATGGATGGCAAATGCCGAGCCATTGACAATATTTTCATTGAACGGCTTTGGCGCACCGTAAAGTATGAACATGTTTACCTGCATGCTTATGAAGACGGACTTTCGCTTTACCAGGGCCTTCAAAAATATTTTACTTTTTACAATGGTGAAAGGAGGCACCAGTCATTAAACAATGAAACACCGGAAAACATTTATTTAAAGGCGGCAGCCTGAACATGCCAATGGCCCTGCCGGGCGGGCTTGCATTTCAAAAACCGATGATTGCCGCAGGAGTACTATATTAGTAAAAGAAAAAAGGCAATCATCAATTTTTAAAACGCTGATAATTATCTCTAAACCGGCAGTAAAAATTGTCTAAATAATGGGGAGTAGTTCAAAATACTTGTTTTGAATATTCTATATACTTCTCTGCAATCCCCCAAGCTTTTGCAAGTTCTTTTCGCCTTTCTAATATTGGCTTAATGGAGGTGAATATTTTTTTTGACGCCTTATTTAATACTCTTCCTGCTTCATCACCTGGTCCTGGCACATCCGGCCCCTCATAACCTGTAACTGCCGTAAAAATAGAGACTCCTATTGTCCCTGCGGTTTCAGGATTTGCAATACTCCCCCAAAATGC
The DNA here is from genome assembly GCF_014332695.1 of Flavihumibacter stibioxidans. GTDB lineage: Bacteria > Bacteroidota > Bacteroidia > Chitinophagales > Chitinophagaceae > Flavihumibacter > Flavihumibacter stibioxidans. The sequence goes on from NZ_MBUA01000002.1 coordinate 10,420, forward strand.
CTGTTTTAAAAGCGGAGCAGTCCTTCCACCAGTTAATATTACACCTCCTGTAGCTAACCATACATCCATTGCTTTGTTCCAAGCTTCTCGTTCTGATGCATCAACAACCATATCATCATTTACGTCCCCTTGGATCATATATTTTTTGGTAGAAGGACTCCATACGCCAACCATCGGAGAACCTAATCCTTCCAACCCATCTATGTCAATATTAAAAATGGGATTGTTACTTGCAAATTGATATGGCGTTAACTCCGGATAAGATTTTGTAATCGGATCCACACTTAAAAACTTCGCGATCCTCGGATCATAAATCCTCATCCCATAATCCTGCTGATTCCCCGCCCCCTTCACCTCGTTGTCATTTTCCTTTCCATTAAACCCATATCCATAACAACATTATTAAATTGAAAGAACTATATAATAGTATTTGGTCAGTTTTTCTCGATCTGAAGTGACCACTTTTGATCTATGGGAATCGATTTGAAATTTGGAGTACTTACTGCATTCTGATGAAGTGGACAAAATTCATATACGTAATAATATTGAAAGTTCCCCTCAGCCTTTAATTTAAACCTCACGAAATCATATGCATATTTATCTAGGCAAAAAGAACCTTTTTCAAATGAAATGTCAACAACGGAAGTCTGCCTTAGGAAATTCGAAATAATCATATCGGAAAAAATACTTCCATTATGATATGCCTTTTCGCCTAAAATGAATTGCAACCTATTGTAACTTTTCGTACTCTCACTATCATAGTACTTATTAACTACATATTTAATCACTGTATCTAAATAAGGCTTAGTAATAGGAAAATCAGATATCAATGCCTTTTCAACAGAGTTATCGTCCATTTTACATGAAAAAAATATCACAACACAAAACATCAACACAATTGAGATAAATCTATTCTTTGGTCTTTTCATTTTCTCTATTTTGTTTAAAAATCCCTAAGTTGTCTGATGGCTTATATGGCACACCCTCTTCAGCATTGTAATACTCTTCTCTATAAAATTCAAATGCTTTCAATCTCCATCTTTGGCCATCACCTTTTTTGAAACTATTTGCCTTGTCAATTCCTGCCTGAATTGCCTTTTGTTCATGAGGCTCATCATTCCTTCCTTTAGTACCAAGTTCTGCAATTGTTTTAGCATTTAACACTATTCCCGCTTCATGTAACACCATACCCCATAAATAATTTCCGGCTTCATTAGCATTGTAAGCGACTCCATCAATTCCGATTAGCTCATCAGGTTTAAAATTGAACAACGCGTAAAGACTATTTTTAAAATCCAATAAACCATTTGAATTTTTTAAAGGTCCAGCTCCTGATTCGTACAGGACGGCATGCTCTTTAAAATTCTTACCATAAATAACATCAAAGACCACATCTGCGTATCCTCTTATCCCAGCAATATCTTCCGTTGACAAATCCCGAATGTCTCTAAAATCTCCATTAAATTTATATTTATCATCTCGACCTTGTAAAGTCATGTAGCTATTAGCCATATAATTCCGACCATCAAGGTTTATCATAATAGTTTCCGACCTCGGCTTTGTGTTATTTACAACAATATTAGAGTTAACCACTTTAACCTTCGCGTCTTTCTGGCTTTGATAATAAAATGTTGTGACCACCGCCTCTAACCCGTCGAAATCTATTGCCTGAATAGGAGTATTACTCGCAAATTGATATGGAGTAAGCATTGGGTATTGCATTGTAATCGGATCAACACTCAAGAACCGTCCCAACCTCGTATCATAAATCCTCATCCCATAATCCTGCTGGTTTCCAACGCCCTTCACCTCATTGTCATTTTCCTTCCCATTAAACCCATAACGATACACCCCTGCAGAAAACTTCCTGCCCGGCATCAGCATACCGAAGGGATAATAGTCATTGGCGGATACCACATCGGCCTGGTAATAGCGAACGGTGTCGCCGGTCTGCTTTTGCTGGATCATGCGGTCGGAGATGGTCACCAGCACATTGCCCAGGTGGTTGCTTAATTCAAAGAGCTTTTCGCCTCGGGTAAATTTAACGCCTTTTATCGTTCCAAAACCAGCTGCCAGATTGATGCTGGTATCCGAAGCCAGGTGACGGGTGGCAATACCCAATCGACTGCTGCCGTATAGATGAACCTCTTCCTGCCGTAAACTGCCGCCGGCAGGTTTTAGGTAAACACTCATTACATTACCCGTGGCATCCCGCACATAAAATGTAGTGTCGGTGGCGGTTTGCTTGCTGATCCGGTTACCCGCGGCATCATAGGTGTAGCGGATGAACTGCTCATTCTTTGTGATGCTGGCTATCTTGCCATAAACCGTCCAGCTGATATTGGAAATGGAATCCCTGGTGTCGCGTATCAGGTTGCCGATCGAATCATAGCCGTAGTTATTGTTGGCCTGGCCTGTCCGGAGGTCATTGTAATTGGCATAGCTGCCCGCGCCGGCATCGGCCGCCGCGTCCGTTACCTTGTGCAGGCGGTTGGTGCCTGCTGTATAGGAATAGGTCAGGTTATCCATGGTTAAGCGGGCGGCATCGCCGTTGCGCTGGTAGGTCAGGATATTACCATTGGGGTCATAGCTGATCCGCTCCCGGTATTCGGTGGTGCCGGCCGGGGTGAAGCTGCCGGCGGAGGGGTTCAGGCCATTGTACATATCCAGTGAAACCAGGCGGTTCAACTGGTCGTACTTATAGTTGTACACCTTGGTATTACCCAGTTGGGGAATATTAACCGCCATGGCCGCAATGTTTCCATTGTATAATGGTTTGGCATTCGTGGTCAGTGCACCCAGTACGGAGCTGGACTGCGGAGTAAACCAGATCGCTTTGTAATCGTTTTTGTAATAGTGCAGGCTGAAGCCGAATACATCCTGGGCGATGGGCCTGGGCTCTGTGGTATCCGTGCCGTTAGTAAGGCTGCCGCCCATTGCCGGGTTGACGCCCTTGAGCCAGCCCTGCAGGGTGTAGATATAATCCAGTCCCTGTACATTTAACTTACCAAGCGTGGTTCGGGCCAGGGGGCCATGGGCATAATACTGGTACAAGGCCTCCCGC
>NZ_MBUA01000003.1:2500-5000 GCF_014332695.1 Flavihumibacter stibioxidans
TGAGTAGTGGCGAGCGAAAAGGGAAGAGCCCAAACCTGTGGGGCGTGCTCCACGGGGGTTGTAGGACTGCATTTAGAAACTCATTTCAATCTGAACCATCTGGAAAGTTGGGCCAAAGCGTGTGAAAGCCACGTAGGAGCAAATAATGAGGGACGAGCAGTATCCTGAGTAGCGCGGGACCGGAGGAATCCTGCGTGAATCTGCCGGCACCATCCGGTAAGGCTAAATACTCTTCAGACACCGATAGTGAACCAGTACCGTAAGGGAAAGGTGAAAAGCACCCTGAATAAGGGAGTGAAATAGTACCTGAAACCGTGTGCCTACAAGCGGTCGGAGCATCGTAAGGTGTGACGGCGTGCCTTTTGCATAATGAGCCTACGAGTTACTCCTCACTGGCGAGGTTAAGTTCTTAAGTAACGGAGCCGTAGCGAAAGCGAGTCCAAATAGGGCGCTTTAGTCAGTGGGGGTAGACGCGAAACTTTGTGATCTATCCATGGGCAGGTTGAAGGTGTGGTAACACACACTGGAGGACCGAACTCATTAACGTTGAAAAGTTATGGGATGACCTGTGGATAGGGGTGAAAGGCCAATCAAACTGAGAGATAGCTCGTTCTCCCCGAAATGTTTTTAGGAACAGCGTCGCATATAGAAGTTTATTAGAGGTAGAGCTACTGATTGGGCTAGGGGGCTTCACCGCCTACCAAACCCTGACAAACTCCGAATGCTAATAAATATCTGCGGCAGTGAGGCTGTGGGCGCTAAGGTCCATGGCCGAGAGGGAAATAACCCAGATTAGCAACTAAGGTCCCTAATACGTAGTTAAGTTGAACAAACGAGGTGGAGTTTCTAAAACAGCCAGGATGTTGGCTTGGAAGCAGCCATTCATTTAAAGAGTGCGTAACAGCTCACTGGTCGAGAGACTCTGCACGGAAAATGATCGGGCATCAAACTACGAACCGAAGTTCTAAATTCCATACTTGTATGGAGTGGTAGGGGAGCATTCCAATCTGCGTTGAAGGTGTGTGGTGATGCATGCTGGAGCGGTTGGAAAAGAAAATGTAGGCATAAGTAACGATAAAACAAGTGAAAAACTTGTTCGCCGTAAGACTAAGGGTTCCTGATCAACGTTAATCGGATCAGGGTTAGTCGGGTCCTTAGGCAAACCCGAAAGGGGCAGCTGATGGAAAACTGGTTAATATTCCAGTACCGGCATTAGTTTCGATGGGGTGACGTGTTAGTGAAAGGTCCGCGCAGTTACGGAATACTGCGTTAAAGCCCGTAGATATATCCTGTGTAGGCAAATCCGCACGGGATGTCGAAGGTGATAGTACTAGAAAGCTTCGGCTGGATAGATAGTGACCCTAATCATAGCACCGAGAAAAACCTCTAAGGATAGGCTAATGCCGCCCGTACCGTAAACCGACACAGGTAGTCGAGATGAATATTCTAAGGCGCTCGGGTGAGCCGTGGAGAAGGAACTAGGCAAATTGACGCTGTAACTTCGGGATAAAGCGTACCGCAGCGATGCGGTCTCAGTAAAATGGTTCAACCAACTGTTTAACAAAAACACAGGGCCCTGCAAAATCGTAAGATGACGTATAGAGCCTGATACCTGCCCGGTGCTGGAAGGTTAAGGAAGGATGTTCGGAGTAATCCAAAGCTTCTGACTGAAGCCCCAGTAAACGGCGGCCGTAACTATAACGGTCCTAAGGTAGCGAAATTCCTTGTCGGGTAAGTTCCGACCTGCACGAATGGTCTAATGAGTTGAACACTGTCTCCTCCACGAGCCCGGTGAAATTGTAGTATCGGTGAAGATGCCGGTTACCCGTCACGGGACGGAAAGACCCCATGAACCTTCACTACAACTTTGCATTGATTTTGAGCACCAAGTGTGTAGGATAGTTGGGAGACTATGAAGCAGTGTCGCCAGGCATTGTGGAGTCATCGTTGAAATACCAACCTCTTGTTGCTTAGAACCTAACCCCTGAAGGGGGACATTGCATGGTGGGTAGTTTGACTGGGGTGGTCGCCTCCTAAAAAGTAACGGAGGCTCGCAAAGGTACCCTCAGTACGGTTGGTAATCGTACGCAGAGCGCATTAGTATAAGGGTGCTTGACTGTGAGACATACAAGTCGATCAGGTGCGAAAGCAGGCTAAAGTGATCCGGTGGTTCTGTATGGAAGGGCCATCGCTCAAAGGATAAAAGGTACTCTGGGGATAACAGGCTGATCTCACCCAAGAGCTCATATCGACGGTGAGGTTTGGCACCTCGATGTCGGTTCGTCACATCCTGGGGCTGGAGAAGGTCCCAAGGGTTCGGCTGTTCGCCGATTAAAGTGGCACGTGAACTGGGTTCAGAACGTCGCAAGACAGTTCGGTCCCTATCTGTGATGGGCGTTAGAAAATTGAGAGGACATGACCTTAGTACGAGAGGACCGGGTCGTACGTACCGCTGGTGTATCGGTTGTGCCGCCAGGTGCAATGCCGAGTAGCTATGTAC
>NZ_MBUA01000003.1:10000-12631 GCF_014332695.1 Flavihumibacter stibioxidans
GAACCAGTACCGTAAGGGAAAGGTGAAAAGCACCCTGAATAAGGGAGTGAAATAGTACCTGAAACCGTGTGCCTACAAGCGGTCGGAGCATCGTAAGGTGTGACGGCGTGCCTTTTGCATAATGAGCCTACGAGTTACTCCTCACTGGCGAGGTTAAGTTCTTAAGTAACGGAGCCGTAGCGAAAGCGAGTCCAAATAGGGCGCTTTAGTCAGTGGGGGTAGACGCGAAACTTTGTGATCTATCCATGGGCAGGTTGAAGGTGTGGTAACACACACTGGAGGACCGAACTCATTAACGTTGAAAAGTTATGGGATGACCTGTGGATAGGGGTGAAAGGCCAATCAAACTGAGAGATAGCTCGTTCTCCCCGAAATGTTTTTAGGAACAGCGTCGCATATAGAAGTTTATTAGAGGTAGAGCTACTGATTGGGCTAGGGGGCTTCACCGCCTACCAAACCCTGACAAACTCCGAATGCTAATAAATATCTGCGGCAGTGAGGCTGTGGGCGCTAAGGTCCATGGCCGAGAGGGAAATAACCCAGATTAGCAACTAAGGTCCCTAATACGTAGTTAAGTTGAACAAACGAGGTGGAGTTTCTAAAACAGCCAGGATGTTGGCTTGGAAGCAGCCATTCATTTAAAGAGTGCGTAACAGCTCACTGGTCGAGAGACTCTGCACGGAAAATGATCGGGCATCAAACTACGAACCGAAGTTCTAAATTCCATACTTGTATGGAGTGGTAGGGGAGCATTCCAATCTGCGTTGAAGGTGTGTGGTGATGCATGCTGGAGCGGTTGGAAAAGAAAATGTAGGCATAAGTAACGATAAAACAAGTGAAAAACTTGTTCGCCGTAAGACTAAGGGTTCCTGATCAACGTTAATCGGATCAGGGTTAGTCGGGTCCTTAGGCAAACCCGAAAGGGGCAGCTGATGGAAAACTGGTTAATATTCCAGTACCGGCATTAGTTTCGATGGGGTGACGTGTTAGTGAAAGGTCCGCGCAGTTACGGAATACTGCGTTAAAGCCCGTAGATATATCCTGTGTAGGCAAATCCGCACGGGATGTCGAAGGTGATAGTACTAGAAAGCTTCGGCTGGATAGATAGTGACCCTAATCATAGCACCGAGAAAAACCTCTAAGGATAGGCTAATGCCGCCCGTACCGTAAACCGACACAGGTAGTCGAGATGAATATTCTAAGGCGCTCGGGTGAGCCGTGGAGAAGGAACTAGGCAAATTGACGCTGTAACTTCGGGATAAAGCGTACCGCAGCGATGCGGTCTCAGTAAAATGGTTCAACCAACTGTTTAACAAAAACACAGGGCCCTGCAAAATCGTAAGATGACGTATAGAGCCTGATACCTGCCCGGTGCTGGAAGGTTAAGGAAGGATGTTCGGAGTAATCCAAAGCTTCTGACTGAAGCCCCAGTAAACGGCGGCCGTAACTATAACGGTCCTAAGGTAGCGAAATTCCTTGTCGGGTAAGTTCCGACCTGCACGAATGGTCTAATGAGTTGAACACTGTCTCCTCCACGAGCCCGGTGAAATTGTAGTATCGGTGAAGATGCCGGTTACCCGTCACGGGACGGAAAGACCCCATGAACCTTCACTACAACTTTGCATTGATTTTGAGCACCAAGTGTGTAGGATAGTTGGGAGACTATGAAGCAGTGTCGCCAGGCATTGTGGAGTCATCGTTGAAATACCAACCTCTTGTTGCTTAGAACCTAACCCCTGAAGGGGGACATTGCATGGTGGGTAGTTTGACTGGGGTGGTCGCCTCCTAAAAAGTAACGGAGGCTCGCAAAGGTACCCTCAGTACGGTTGGTAATCGTACGCAGAGCGCATTAGTATAAGGGTGCTTGACTGTGAGACATACAAGTCGATCAGGTGCGAAAGCAGGCTAAAGTGATCCGGTGGTTCTGTATGGAAGGGCCATCGCTCAAAGGATAAAAGGTACTCTGGGGATAACAGGCTGATCTCACCCAAGAGCTCATATCGACGGTGAGGTTTGGCACCTCGATGTCGGTTCGTCACATCCTGGGGCTGGAGAAGGTCCCAAGGGTTCGGCTGTTCGCCGATTAAAGTGGCACGTGAACTGGGTTCAGAACGTCGCAAGACAGTTCGGTCCCTATCTGTGATGGGCGTTAGAAAATTGAGAGGACATGACCTTAGTACGAGAGGACCGGGTCGTACGTACCGCTGGTGTATCGGTTGTGCCGCCAGGTGCAATGCCGAGTAGCTATGTACGGAAAGGATAAACGCTGAAAGCATCTAAGCGTGAAACCTACCTTAAGATGAGTTTTCTTTTAAGGGTCGTCAGAGACTATGACGTTGATAGGCTACAGGTGTAAAGGTGGTAACATCAAAGCCGAGTAGTACTAATTGCCCGTAAGCTTTAATTTTTTAATTCTATATGGATTAGGAAATATTACATACCCGTGAAATTGCAACTTCCCAATATGTTATCTTATTGAAGTGGATCATTCCACCAATGTCTTATGGTGCTTATGCCGAGGGTGTTCACCTCTTCCCATACCGAACAGAGAAGTTAAGCCCCTCATGGCCGATGGTACTGCTATACCAGGCGGGAGAGTAGGTAGGTGCCATATTTATTATAAAGAGCCTT
>NZ_MBUA01000004.1 GCF_014332695.1 Flavihumibacter stibioxidans
ATTGCTGTCAATTGGAATGAACAGCAAGAGCATCAGTTAGCCCTCATAGGTTGTAGCAATGAATGGCTAACAGGTTGTGGGTGCGGGAGATTCAGGTTGTATATGTCAAAGCCAATAGCAAGGTGGGCGACCTTATGTGAAAACATCCGTTGAATTGTATAGGTTACAATGTGCACGATACCCCCGGCTGCAAACTGCCACATAAAAGTGTTACACCGCCTGTTGTATGTTCGACTTGTCTTCGGCTCGGTAAGGTGGGCAGCAAAAAAGTAGATACATTACCAGGACACAATACCACCGCGTTACGGGGATGCAACTGATAGTGATGGTGTATGGTGGGGTGCATAATTATAAGTAAGAATATGAATATTGAACAGCCGCAGTTACTCTAATGTTTGCAGCGTTACGATTAAATGAAGCTCTGATGTATTGTTATATATGCTGAATGAATATGGGCAATAATCGTCGTTGACCGTTCGTATAACAGTGGTATTTGTATTACCAGGGCGGGACAATGGAGCTTCAGCATTAGATCATTGATGAGCATCGGCCCAGGCTTGTCACGGTTTCAATCGAGCTTTTGGTTATAAATATGGACATTAGTAAATAAAAGATCGGCTGAGCCGGGCGGGACGTTAGTAATGGCCCTGGCAATACAAATACCGAAACGTTAGCTGTCACCCTAAACCAGCGACAATCCATAAATTAAACAGACGAACGAATGACCAAACAAGCCAACGCTTCGGCAAAAACAAAAGAGCTGCAACCCACCGCACAAATCCAATGCTTTGCAGCACATTTGCTTTTGCCCCAACCGCACGAGAACAACCCTAAAACAAATTTGACAATAAACGATATTAAAGCATAATATGAAAAAAGCAATCGGCATAGACCTTGGGACAAGCAATTCAGTAATTGCATTTAAGGACACAGGTGTAAAAATTATCAGAAACAAAGAAAACGAAGAGCTGACACGTTCTTGTATCGGACTTAGAAAGGAAGAAATCTTAGTTGGTAGAACAGCCTATCAATTATTAAAAACTGACCCAATAAACACTATCCTTTCTGTAAAAAGACTAATGGGTGGTGCTATCAAAGATAAAATGGTGCAGGATATGATTGAAAGTCCGTATTACAAATATGGAATTACATCATTGAAAGGCGGAACTGACGATGCTGTTGCAGTTATTCTTGGCGGTAAACAATATACACCTGAACAGTTGAGTGCAGAGATTTTAAAGAAACTCAAAACCGATGCAGAAGAAAAATTAGGTGATGAAGTTACACACGCTGTAATTACTGTTCCTGCATATTTTACGGAAAAACAGAAAAATGCTACACGAATTGCAGCACAACTTGCAGGTTTAAAAGTTCAAAAATTATTAGCCGAACCAACGGCTGCCGCCATTGCTTACGGTGTGGACAATTTGAAAGCGGGTGATGCAAAAACGGTTTTGATTTATGATTTTGGTGGCGGAACTTTTGACCTATCCATTCTAAACATTGTGGACGGACAATATATGGAAGCCGGTACAGGTGGCGACCGTTGGCTTGGTGGCGATGATTTAGACAGAGCATTGCAAACGTATATACTCAAAAGAATTTCGCAGGACTACAACATTTATGACATTGATACTTTAATTGAAAATTTAGACCAGAAAAAAAGATTCCAATTTGACGCACAATTCAGAGATAACGTAGAAAACATTAAAATACAACTTAGTTCAGCAACAAATGCTCAACTGATAATGGACGGCTTTGAAGATGAAAACGGAGAATGGATTGATTTTGACCTTACCATTACAAGAGATGAATTTGAAAAGTTGGCAAAACCTTTCGTAGAAAGAAGCATTGAACTCATTGAAACCTTGCTTAAAGAAGTCGGTTACGACATTTCAATGATAGATAATATTTTGTTGGTTGGCGGAACTTCCTGTATTCCGTTGGTTAAAGAAATGCTTTCCCAAAAATACGGAAACAATAAAGTAAAAGTTTCCGAAAAACCGATGCTTGCCATTGCGGAAGGTGCAGGAATTTTATCGCACAGATTAGGCGATGAATACGAACCGCCTGTTAATGGAGAAATTGCTGTTGCTGAAATATCGTACAGCACCAACCACAATTATTTTATTGAGTTGAAAGACGACTATGATAAAATCATTGAAAAACAAATGCCTTTGCCTTGCAATGTTTTGAGAAACTACAAAACAACAGTCAATAATCAGAAAGTTGTCAAAGTTGGAATTTACGCTGATGTAGAAGGTGGAGAAAAAGAAAAACAAACAATGGGATTTTTTACCATTGAAGAAGATTTGCCTACAGGGAGCGATATAGTTTTGGATTTCACTTTGGGGATTGATGAAGTATTTGAAGTAAAAGCCTATCCAAAAACAAACAAAGCAAAGAGTAAAAAAATCGTTCTTGCAAGAGGAAACAAAGATTCCAAAACACTTGACTTTTTGTCAAACTCTTTGGAAAAAATATTGAGCAGTAATTTTACAGAAGCACAAAGAGATTATTTTTTTAAATCGGCTAAAAAAGAAATTGAACAAATCAACAGTCTTGGAATTGACAACTACGATTCAGAAAAATGGGACGAAATTGGAACAACCATTTTCACATCATTTGAGCAAGCCGAAAGAGTTACGGATAATGTTGATGAAGACCAATTAGCGATGCTGTTTGCAACTATTTTAATAGGAGAATATCCCGATTTGATTGGAACAGATGACAGCAACAGAATGAGAACATTGTTATCACAAGCAAAGAATGATGATGACCCATTATTGAAAATCCAATCAATGCAGAAGTTAAAAGCGATTACAGATGAATACCCAATTTTGATAACATTGTTTACCGTAAAAATGTCGTCTGAAAGTGCCGCAAAAGAAAATCCGAGTGATGGACACAGATTGTTGCAAATGCACGACCAAATTGTAAATCATTTCAGAAACCGAAGAAAAGACCAAGCCTTTGCTTTGCTTGATGAAGCGATTGAATTACGGGATAGATATAGTTCTGGTGGTTTAGATTTAGGAGGAAGTATTCATTTAGGAAGATAAGTAAAATTTTATGAATTACAACTGTCCAATCTGCAACAAAGCGGGTTTGCCCGACTACACAAAAAACAATGTGGTTTGTCCGCAATGCAATTCAGATTTAAAGGCTTTTATGCTTTTAAATTCTATTTCAAAACCGAATAAATCAAAAATCGGGACTTACCTCATTATTGGTGTTTCGTTGCTGTCAATCGTATTTTTAGGACTGTTTCTAAAATCAAATTCGGACAAAAAAGAATTGATTGCAAAAAATGTTGTTTTGAACGACAGCATTTCAAAAATGCAAATCGTTGATGTTGCAAAAGAAACAAAAGAAGAAATACAACCAATCGCTGAAAAACAAGAAGCAACGATAAAATATGTTGTAAAGAAAGGCGATTATCCGTACAAAATTGCACAGTTCTTTTACAATGACGGAAGCAAATACACACAAATTGAGACAGACAACAACTTAGAACAGCCTTATACTTTAAAAGTTGGGCAAATATTGACCATTAAAATTTTACAGGAATAATGGAAGTAATCATCGTTTTAGTCATAATTGCAGTTGTCGGGTATTTCATTTATCAGTCTTTGCCCAACACTAAATTTGAAAAAGCTCAAAACCTTTTCAATGCCCAAAATTACAATGACGCAATTAATATTCTGAATGATATTTTTGAAAAGCACGTTGACGCACCTGCAAAACTTGCAGAGTGTAAATTGAATTTGGGTAAACAGGCTTCGGGCAAGTCCGATAAGGTAAGGTATTTCAACGAGGTTACTGCATTAAGAAAAAGGATAATCAATTCAGCTTCAGTTACAAAGTTTGAAAGCGTTGAAACCAAAGCACTTTTTGAAATTGCTAAAATTCAATACGAAGAAGCCAAAGGCGATATTGACAAACTAAACCAAAACATCAAATTTATTGACACCGCCAATAAAAAAGGTTCTGAAACAGACTTTGCTTCATTAAAGAAAAATCACTTTTACTATTTAGCGGATAGCCATTTCAAAAAAGCAACCGATAAAGAAAAATCAGAAAAATTATCGGAAGCAATTCAGCAGTACAACACAGCCAAAGATTATGCTGAAAAATCGGGCAACAAGACTATTCAAAACAATTCTATTGCAAGAATTATAATTTGCCAACTCAAACGAAACGACAAAATCAATCTGAATAATGTTTCTGAAATTGAAAAATCAGATAAGAACTTTCAGAGAGAATTATACTACAGGTATGCTATTCAACTTTTAAAGAACAAAGAATTTTCGGAAGCCGAAAAAATCATTTCATCACATTTGAATTTTCAATCTTCGGACATAGACAAACTGAATGAAATTTTACAAGCCGAAAAGAATAATAATGCTGTCAAAAAAGTTGAAGAAATCAATACTTCTATAGAAGCATTATACAAAAACTCATTATCAACCGAAGAACTGAAAAAACTTTACGACAGTCTTGATACATCAGCCATTGAAGTAAAAGTATTTGACGAGCAACTTTCTGAAAGAATATCAGCCATAAAACCAACGTTATTTAACCGTTTGCTTACGCATTACATTTCGGCAGAGCAATATGGAAACGCAATAACGATTATTCATAAATTCCCGAAATTTTGGGAAAGTCCCGAATTGCTGAAAAACTTAGGCATTTGTTGCTATGGATATACAGCAAAAGGATTATTGACGGAAAGAAATTATCAAATTGTTATTTCAGGTTGGCTCACTTCTGTATTCTCTGATAAAGTAATTTTAAAATCATTAGACGACACTACTTGGGACGATAATTATACATTTTCACTCGCAGAAGCAATCGGTTCAAATTATTCACAGCACGATGAAATACCTGATAACGTAAATTATGATGAGATTTCTGAAACCAATATTTCAATAGGTGCAACACAAAAAGAACTTTTGCAACAATTTGAAGCCATTATCCATAAAGAAATTCAAGATGCCAACTTATCCAAATTAGTAAATGATTTTTACGACAGCGAGAAAGAAGCAATAGAAAACGTAATTGAAGTAGTTGAAAATGACATCTTTTTTGCTACGCCATATTTTGCAAAATCAAACGGAATAAACAATGAGATAATAGAAGAATTGGACAACGATTATCACAATTATTCTAACGAAAATGCTTTGGAGGCAGGTGTTCCGTATATTAAAAATTCAAATTCATCAGTTGTTTACCAATACTTTTTCGCTAACGATTTGGTTGATAGAGTAATTACTGCAATAAATAATGAAAATTTGGTTGCTCTAACGAGTTTAAACACAAAAGACAACAAACAATGGATTGAAAAATTTGATAACATTAGTAGCTCGGTAGAGGACAAAATCTTCAATGCAATAGCAAACAAAATTTCAGATGATGATGAAAATGAAAAACTAATCTCCGTAATGGAAGAATGTTTTTCGTTTTCAAGTCAAAATGAAAAACTGAAACATCAATATTCCAACTATGTAGCAAACTATTGTATTTCCAAAGTCAATGAAAACGAAATAGACAACTTCAAAGCGTTGTCTTTGATGAAAGGAGCTTATTTGCGTTCGCCTCATAATCCGAGAGTCGTTAAGAATTTTATCACTTTGATAAGATTTAATCTTATGGATATGCTGAACGACCGAACAAGAAAAACAACAGAGATTTACACCATTCTTGATTGGGTTAAAAACAATATGTCGCAAACGTATAAACAAAACAGCAACGAATTAAGCACCGCAAGACAAGAAATTTTGCATCAACTCAAACAAGCAGGAGCGGATATATCACTATTTGACGACAATTCCTTTGCTTCAATATTATCAGGACCATCTCTAAATTCACAAGGGTTAAAGATGAAAAAAGTATTAACATATTTGAAAGAATTAGGTAACGAACAGGAATCGGAAAATCGTTTAGATAAGTTAAGGAAACTACGTCAACAGTTGAATTTAGAAGATGATTTACCATTTTAAAATATTTGAACAATGAAAAATCCATATAAGATATTAGACTTAAGCCAAGATGCAGACAAGGCTGAAATTATGAAGGCTCAAATGTTTGCAATGAAGAAAAAGGAATTCTCTTTGCAGGAAATAGCAGTCGCAGCAAAACAATTACTTGACCCTGCAAAAAGATTAGCTGCTGATTTTAAGTTTCCTGCCAAAATAAAAGCCAAGCGAATACAAACTATTCAAAGCACATTGACACATAAAGAAATAAATACAGATGTTTTGAATGCAAACGCATTTGATTCATTAAAATAAAAAGCAATGAAAGAATCTGTAACCGAACTTGAACAGCTAATAGTTCAAAATTTGAAATCAACGAATCTTTTAAAGAATGAACTTGAGAAAAAGGAAAACGAAAAACACGATTTGCTCAAAGATATTTCATTGAATATTATTGACATCATTGACTCTTTTGAACGAATTGAAGAAAGCATTATTGAAAAAGAATACAACAAAATAGACGAAGTAAACAAAACAACAAGCCGATACAGAACCATACAAAAGAAACTTTTGAGCCTATTACAAAAACACGGTATTACAAAAATTGAATTTCCTGATAATCGCTTAATTGTTGGACTTTGCGAAGTTGTAGAAACTGAAGTAGACAGCAATAGAAAAAATGATGAAATAATTTCTGTTATCAGAAACGGATATATCAGAGGAAAAGAACTTATCAGACCTGCACAAATTATTGTAGTAAAAAACTAATGGACAAAATAATAAAAATAAGTTTAGCAATTTTATTCTTCGTCTGTTTGGTAGACTTTCCTTATGGCTTTTATCAGTTTGTAAGATTCGCAGGACTAATTGGATTTGGAATTTTAGCATATCAAGCACACGAACAAGGCAGACAAACAGAAATGATTATTTACTGTGGACTGGCTTTGTTATTTCAACCGTTTATCAAAATTGCACTTGGCAGAGAGATTTGGAACATAGTTGACATAGTTGTAGGAATTGGACTTTTAATATCAATATTTATAAACCCAAAAGAAAGCCCACGCTAAAGCAAGCACATTTGCCATTTGCACAAGCCAACACACAGACCTAAAATTGCAAAAGAGCTTGCTTTCCAAACGCACCAAAAGACACTAAAATGAACAGAAAACCAACATATTGTGAAGAAGGGCGAACAGCTAACAAGGTATTGCCAAAATGGCGGCAGAAGTGCTTCTATGAAACATTTGTGAAAGGTTCAACTGTTGTGCTACTATTGAACTTTAGTGCTAAAAATCCGCCACTTCGGCAATACCCAAACCGTTACCTGCAATGCTGCGGATACAACCACCAAGCGTAAAGGCAGAGAAAATTTAGCAACAATGATATGGACTTTCAACACGAGCAATCATGGGACATTTTGACGACAATCCTTGCTTTAAGGACAAACGTAAAAGATGCATGGAATAAGTTTATAGATTTTCATGAGCAAGTAGCTCCAAAATCATACTGGACATCATTGCGGCAATTGGATATTGAAGCCGAACAGGCAGAAATCGTTAACTGGCTTCAACAACTCGTAAATCTCAATCCCATCCCTGATAGTATTGTTGCCTTTTGGATTGGCATTCTAAAATTTGCTGACAACGATAAGGAAATTCCCACTATCTACTTCTCAGGTGCAGACACTTACGATAAAGATGATATTGATTGGGCTTGTGACCCTGCGTATTTTCCTGAAAACAGGTATGCACAACCAGGAGTGCTTCAGCAAATTAACGACATTGCAAGAACAGACGACGAAAATTATGAGTTCTTCGACTGGATATTGCCACTTGCTTATTGTGCTTTTACGTTTGACGGAATCTTCAGAACAAAGGTTGACAAGCAATTATTTCTAAAAAATAAGAGCGAAATTTTCGTTGCTGTTGGACATGATAGCGGTGACTACATTGACCTGACACCTATCAAGTGACAAAGCACATGCAGGTAACAAGGGCATTTGGCTTACCAGGGCGGGACGTTGGAACTTCAACAGTAGATCATTGATGAGCATTAGTCCGAACTTGTCACGGTTTCAATTGGGCTTTTGGTTATAATTATGAACTTTTGAAATAAATTTATCGGTAGGCCGGGCGGGACGTTAGTAATGGCCCTGGCAAGCCAAATCCCTAAACGTTGTACGCAACTACTCGCTTATGAAAAAGACATCACTTTTAGTATTTGGACTTTTGCTCTTTGTTTATGGTGCAAAAAGTCAATCTCGGATTGGTCTGAAAGCAGGTTTCAACTTGGCAAATCAAACGAAAACAATGTCAATCCCGCAAGTGCCGACCAGTGAACAAAATACTGAAACATTGATTGGCTATCAATTCGGAGTTTTCTACAAGACAATGTTGTCGAAGAATTTTTCCCTGTCTGCCGAACCAGCTTTTTCTGTAATTGGTTCAAGCATGACGTTAGTGGCTTCTGACGGAAAAAGCTATGAAACAGATGAAAAGTTAGGGTATATAGAATTGCCATTGACACTTCAATACTCATTTAACAAACTCTATTTCGGAGCAGGTCCAAGCGTCGGACTTAAAGTATTTTCCAAACTCTCAGGTTTTGAAAACA
Source organism: Flavihumibacter stibioxidans (assembly GCF_014332695.1). Lineage (GTDB taxonomy): Bacteria > Bacteroidota > Bacteroidia > Chitinophagales > Chitinophagaceae > Flavihumibacter > Flavihumibacter stibioxidans. Next base: position 8,592 of record NZ_MBUA01000004.1, read on the forward strand.
GGAATTTTGATATCACAAGTTACAAGTCTATAGATGCAGCAGGGAATATTTTAGTAGGATATGGTTTATCGAACAAAATTGACATAAATTCTCGATACATCCACGGTTTCATGAACATAATTAAAGACCCAAGCTATGCTAAGACAAAGAATAAATTTTTCAACCTTTCAGTTTTATTCTATCTAAAATGAACACCGCTGCGTACAACAACTAAGCTTCGTCGGGTGCGAAGCGCCAACGATGAAGCGGATGTTGCACGGAACCTTGGTAGCCGGGCTATTACTTATGGGGTTTGAATAGTAGAAGTTACTGGTTTAAGAAATGAAAACCGGAGGATTAAACTGATCTGGAGTTGCATGATGGATTTACTCCCTTCAAAAGGATAGCTAATTTTATTCCGGATCAGGATTTTCTATTGATTCTCCTGGCAATCATGCAATGTTTTCATAGGTAATGGATATAAAATTCCCAGGCCTGTTCGGCAATCAGCTTTCAAAGGGTCGTCTTTACATTTGATGTTACCTGGTTCAATATTGCAATAGGTGGTCCCCGATGATCAAAATCCATCACGTGTTGCATGCGGCCTTTTTTGCAACAGGGACAGCTGGCTTCAATTGGTACGGATAGTTCTGCAGTAGGTTGCTCTTTTTTGTTGCGGTTCTGCTTCGGAGTTAATTGTTCCCGGATCGTTGGAAGTGATGTCTGCTTTACCGCATTACTCAACATCCCATAATGCCGAATCCGCACAAATCCTTTAGGCAGGATGTGCAGCGCAAAGCGCCGGATAAATTCTACTGCAGATAAACACATTTCTTTTTTAGTACCTGCCTGTCGGTAATCCTTGTAGGTAAACTGAACAGTTTGATCATTGACTGCCGTGATGCGATGATTGCTGATCGCAATCTTATGCGTATAGCGTCCCAGGTATTCAATCACCTGGTCAGGTCCACCGAAAGGACGTTTGGCATACACTACCCAGGGGGTAGCAAAAAGCTGGTTGAAAAATTCCGGTGGCTGCTCCGGAAACGCTTTTCGCAAGGCTGCTGCATACCGGGCCCGGAATACCGCACTCAGGGCTTTTACCGGATAGAGGAACTTGCCTTTGCAGCGGGTGCTTTTCCAATGGCCCGTAGAAGTGATACCCCCACCCGGAACGATACAATGCAGGTGCGGATGCAGGGTGAGTGTTTGTCCCCAGGTATGCAGGATGCTGATCATACCGGTTTGAGCACCAAGGTGTTTTGGATCCGATGCAAAAGATTGAATCGTACTCCAAACGGTTGAGAATAGCAAACCATAAACAACAGCCGGTTTATGCAACGCCAGTTGATTGATCGCCTCCGGTAATGTAAACACCACATGATAGTACGGAACAGGCAATAGTTCTTCCTGCCGGGCCGCCATCCAGGCTTCCCGCTGCTGTCCCTGGCACTTGGGACAGTGGCGATTGCGGCAACTGTTATAGCTGATACGCAGGTGCCCGCAACTATCGCACTGATCAATATGCCCGCCCAGTGCTGCCGTTCTGCAGCGCCGGATCGCATGCAGGGTGCGCCACTGCCAACTGTTTAAGGATAGTTGCTCATTTGCTCGCTCCCAGTGCAGGTTCAGAATAGTGGCCAGTTCAAAAGCCGGTTGCACGGTTTACCTGCCGTAAAGCTGATCCAGCACGCTGAGGGGTGGTCGATCAACGGGTTGCGCAACATGTAAATAAATCATCGTGGTATCGATGCTCTCATGGCCCAAGAGTTTTTGGATGGTCATGATATCGATGCCAGCTTCCAATAAATGCGTGGCATAGGTATGACGAAGGGTATGAACCGATACTTCTTTTTTAATGCCTGCCTGTTTGACTGCCTGGGTAACGGCCCACTGCACACCACGTTGGGAATAGCGGCTGTCAAAATCGCCTCCTTTGCGGCCTTCAATTGAAGGATCGCCTTTGCCATTGAAGAGCCACTTAACAGGACCTTCGGCATCGATGTATTTTTGAAGTCCGGCTGCCAGTACCGAGCCAATAGGAACATAGCGATCTTTCTTGCCCTTGCTTTGCCGGATGTGCAACATGCGGCGGTTCAGATCAATGTCTTTGAGTTGCAGGCTACGCACTTCCATACAGCGAAGGCCACAGTCATACAGTAGAGCGATCAGGATCCGGTGCTTAAGCAAAGTAGGTGTGTGCAGCAGCCGTTTTACTTCTTCCCGGCTCAGAATTACCGGAAGTTTTTCTTCCCGTTGAATGGCAGGCAGGGCAATGCGTTTGTCATCCAGTCCTTCCAGCCGGAATACAAACCGAAGGCCATACACAGTGTGTTTGAAATAGGATTCCGAAGGCGTGTTGTGTTGTTGCTGCAGGAGATACAGGTAATCTTCAATCTGATCTTCATCGAGTTCAGTAGGCAGCGTGTTGAAATGTAAGGCCATCTGTGCCAGGTGCCGGGCGTAATTGTTGAGGGTGCTTTCGCTTCTGCCGGATGTCTTCATGCGACGCTTGAGCCGCTTGAATAAATCATGAAAACCAGTTACATTAGCACATGCCTGGGCAACCAGTGTAGAGGGACGCGGAGAACGGTTTGTAGTAGTCATAAATTTTGATTTTTGTTATATCAAAAAGCTACAAAC
>NZ_MBUA01000005.1 GCF_014332695.1 Flavihumibacter stibioxidans
CAAACCAAATCCCTAATCGTTATGCGAAATGGCCTCGCTACTCTGCACCCAACCTGTAATGCAATATTGGTGGAGCGGTCTGAAAGTGCGGGGGTCTTAAAGTGTAAGTTGCAAAACCACCATCCAGGTGGGCAGTATTCGAAGTAGCAGTCCCTTTGAAACGAAAGCAGGTTCTGCTGTACGATACCCCCGGATGGAAAGTGCCTGACTGTTGTGTTACACCGCGTGCTGAGTGTGCAGCATTTACGTGGTTAGGCAAGGTGGGCGATTAGGAGACAGAGACAAATAATAGGACACTAAAACACCGCACTCCGCTACTGCAATACTAAGGCTCGGTGTAAGGTGGGGTGCAAAAGAGCCGGAAACAAACCTTTTGGACAATAGCTCCTGCAGTTACCCTGGAGGTGCAAAGGTTACAATTAGGGTGAAGCTCTGAAGAATTGTTCAGCAGGCTGTTAATGTATAGGCAGGGTCCAGTAACCATTCGCATAACATGCGTATTGGCAAAAGGCAGGGCGGGACATCAAAGGCCATCGACATTGGAACTATGATCGGCAGCGGATCAGGCTTGTCACGTTTTCAATTGGGCTTTTGAAAATAAGTATGAACATTTGTAAATAAATAATCGGCTGGGCCGGGCGGGACGTTAGTAATGGCCCTGCTTTCGCCAATCCGTAACCGTTGTGCGGCACTTTATTGAGACCCTGCCTTTAAGGAGGATTGTAGCTTTTGCTGCTTTATTGTATCTTACAAAAAACATCATGTAATGCTAAGCAAAGACCAAATATCAACACTAAAAAGCATAGCTTTTGTTTCAGACTGCCTTCAAAATTTGGGAGACTTAGACTTCAAGGCACATTCATTCAAATTGAATTCACTTCTTTATAACAGTGAAAAGATTGCGTATGCTCTTAAGGTATTAAACGTTGACACAGAGATTTATACTCCTGACAACACAGAACCAGAGGAAATAAATGTGTGTATTGGATGTAGCGTTGACATAAAAGTGATTTATTTCTTTACCTATTTATTTAAGGAATTATTTGACACTGAAATTGACATATATATTTCTTATGCGACAAACCCAGACGATAGACCGAATAAAATGATTATCGGTTCTTATGTAACACGGGAAAAGAATTTTACAAATATCACAAAAGCCATTTCGCCGTCTGAAATCCTTTCATTAAGTGTTAGCAACATGAATTGGGAAGAGTTTTCCAGCCTTTTTCCAAATGAAAACTATGACGTAAGCGGAAAAAGCACATACTCTCAACAGCAGTCAAGACATCATGGAGATTATGACGACTATGATGATAGTTACCACGAAAATGATTATTACGACTATGACGAACCATATATGGCGGGCGACCCACGCTACGACAGAGATGAAAACCCTTGGATAGACGTTTTCGGACCTGGAGACGAAGCAGAAACAGCATATTGGAACACGGATTAAAAGCGACCGCACAACATTCAGTTTTGCGTCAGCAGGGGGCGACGAATAAATCCTCATCGGTAGTACTACTATCAGCTACATATTCAGCTGACCGAACACGGATGAGCGACAGAATATATTTTCAACCTTACTAACTTACATGGGCTGCAGTTACGGGCTGGACGTTTTCCAAATGCCCTGCCGAACGCAAAGCTGTGGCCGTTGTGCGTCACCCTATTGGACACCCTAAGAAATGAAAATCATTACGTGGAACTGTAACATGGCGTTTAGAAAAAAGGCTGATATCATTTTGACGCATCAGCCAGACATTCTTATTGTTCCAGAATGCGAACATCCAGACAAAATTGTTTTTAAGGCTGATATGCTAAAACCGACTGACACATTTTGGTACGGAAAAAGTAAAAACAAAGGACTTGGAGTATTCGCATTTGGTGATTTAAAAATCAAATTGCTTGACCATAATCCAGACTTTAAATTCATTGTACCGCTGAACATTTTTAACGACGAAACCAGTTGGACAGTTTTTGCTATTTGGGCACAGAAACCAGAATATCATGACTGCTACACGGAACAGATTTGGAACGCAGTTCATTTTTATAATGACATACTAAATAGTGACAACGTAATTCTTGTAGGTGACTTCAACAGCAACTCAATTTGGGACAAGCCAAAACGTTTTTATAATCACACGAATCTTTTAGAACTTTTAGAGACGAAAAACATTTGGAGCACTTATCATCACTTTCATAATCAGACACAGGGAAAGGAAAGACACAGTACGCTGTTCATGCACAGAAAGGCTGAACGACCATATCACATTGACTATTGCTTTGCATCGAAGAACCTTATTGATAAAGTGAAAAACGTAGAAGTAGGCACTTATGAAGCATGGACAAAGTACAGTGACCACGTGCCTTTGATTGTTGAATTTTAATTTACCTAAAAAGAAGAAGGGCGAACGCACAACAAAGGCATTTGGCTTACCAGGGCGGGACGTTGGAACTTCAGCAGTAGTTCAATGATGAGCATCGGCCCGAACTTGTCACGGTTTCAAATGGGCTTTTGGTTATAAGTATGAACATTTGTAATAAAATATATCGGTTGGCCGGGCGGGACGTTAGTAATGGCCCTGGCAAGCCAAATCCCGAAACGTTGTGCGTCACCTTTACAACTCACTCATTGAAGAATCGTCCATATGTCAGAAACTAATTTGCCTAAAATTTCATATCTGTTTGGAGCTGGTGCAAGTGCACAAGTATTACCTACAATAAAAAAATTACCTGAAAGGATAAAATTTGTAAGAGATTATATTGACAAACAATGTATTTATGAACCTGATGAGACATTTTCACCGACGAAAGATTATACATTTAAAAAAGCTGAAGCAAAACAGTATGTGCTTGACCTGTTAGACAAACTTTTCTTACAATCTAGCAATCATTCAACAGTCGACACTTATGCAAAAAAACTTAACATTAGCGGACAATCTCAAGAAATTAACGAACTAATATTTTCACTAGCACTCTACTTTAACATTGAACAAAAAATATCTGGACTTGACCCACGATACGACACATTTTTAGTTTCGATATTAAATTCCCATTCCTATAGCTTCCCAGACAATTTAAAATTTCTTTCATGGAACTATGACTTACAGATGGAAGCAGCCCATGAAAAGATAATAAATAGAGGAAGTTTAGATTTAAGTTTTTACTTATTTAATTCAGACCGAAGCGACTTTAAGAAAGATAAATTTACTTCTGTTAAGTTGAACGGTTCAAGTAACATCCTAGGACAGTTTAGAGATTCCTTTCCACTTGTGAAAAACATCTTAAGTGACACGTTTGTTAAAGAAGATTTGGATTTCCCCTTGCAATATGCTTTCCTTCATATTAAACAAAGATTACGAGTTTATCAGGGTCGTGTAAGCCTTAATTTTGCGTGGTACCATGATTGGGAAAATGTAAACAAAGTCATAGAAAATTATAACGAGACAGAAATTTTAGTTGTTGTTGGATACTCGTTTCCATTCTTTAATAGAGAAGTTGACAGAAAAATTATTAGAGCAATGACTAATCTAAAAAAGATATATATTCAAGACTGCGTTCCAGAAAATATTAAGTCTAGATTTTTATCAATTCTTCCAGACTGGCGGGAAAAGAAAATTGAAATCATTTCTGTAGACGATGTTTCTGAGTTCTTTCTTCCGCCTGAATTGTAACTATCGAGTAAACTTAACCAAGGCGAACGCACAACATTGGTATTGCCAATAGTGGGGCTGGACATTGGAGCAATCAGCAGCGGTAATTCTTATGTACTGTAGATCGGGGCTCGACGGATAAAGCCCAGCTTTAGTTCTTAATATTTAAATTTATCAAAAAGCCAGGCAGCGGTTCCGGGCGGACGAATATAAAATTCCCCACCATCGGCAATACCTGCCCGTTATGCGAAATGGCCTCGCTACATAGGACACCACCTTTAATGCAATATTGGTGCAGCAGTCTGGGCGTGTCGGGGTCTTTGGTTGTAAGTTGCAAAACAAGAAGCCAGGTGGGCAGTATTCGGTTTAGCATTGCTATCGAACTTATAACAGTATCGGCTGCACGATACCCCCGAAGGCAAAGTGCCTGACTATTGTGTTACACCGCGTGTTGAGTGTGCAGCCTTCCCGTGGTTAGGTAAGGTGGGCGATTAGGAAACAGAGACAACCAATAGAACACAAAAACACCGCACTCCGCTACTTCAATACTAAGGCGCGGTGTAAGGTGGGGTGCAAAATAGCCGGAAACAAACCTTTTGGACAATAGCTCCTGCAGTTACCCTGGAGGTGTGAATGTTACAACTGGGGTGAAGCTCTGAAGAATCATTCAGCAGGTTGTTAATATATAGGCAGGGTCCAGTAACCATTCGCATAACACGCGTATTGGCAAAAGGCAGGGCGGGACATCAAAGGCCATCGACATTGGAACTATGATCGGCAGCGGATCAGGCTTGTCACGTTTTCAATTGGGCTTTTAAAAATAAACATGAACATTTGTAAATAAATATATCGGCTGGGCCGGGCGGGACGTTAGTAATGGCCCTGCTTTCGCCAATCCGTAACCGTTGTACGCCACTTTATGAGACCCTACAAACTACTACCACTTTTATTAACGATCTTTCTTTCCTGTGACGAAAATAACGAACAAAATAAATCCGTCGCTATTGGAAAAGTCGGAACACCTCTTATTTCAGATACATCAGAAGCATTTGATACGTTTAACCAACGTTTCCATGAAGATTCGAAGTTCCAAATATCCAGAATTGACTTTCCAATAGGTGGACGATTTGCTGATGGCGAAAACAGCTATAATTGGACAGTTAAGAATTGGCAATTTTTAAAAGAGGCCGTTAAGGAAACAGTTGACACTGAAGAATATGAACATAACTTTGAAAGGACTGATACAACTGTTACAGAAAAGTACTGGATTGAAAACAGCGGTTTCAAAATAGAACGTCGTTTTAGGAAAATCGGAGGTAAGTGGTTTTTGACATATTATGATGACATAAACCTGTAATACCTAGCGGCGTACAACAAGGGCATTTGGCATACCAGGGCGGGACGTTGGAACTTCAGCTGTAGATCATTGATGAGCATCGGCCCGAACTTGTCACGGTTTCAATTGGGCTTATGAAAATAGACATGAACTTTTGTAAATTAATAAATCGGCTGAGCCGGGCGGGACGTTAGTAATGGCCCTGGCAAGCCAAATCCCGAAACGTTAGCGGTCATTGTAAAAAACAGATTCAAGAAATCAACATCGATTAATAACATCATCATGAGAAGTATTATATCATTTATGCATATTTCGCTTGACGGTTTTGTTGCAGGACCTGACGGGCAAATGGACTGGATTAAGGTCGATGAAGAAATATTTGATTTTATTGGGAATCGAATAAGCACAACTGACACAGCATTGTATGGTCGTGTAACTTATCAAATGATGGAGAGTTATTGGCCTCATGCAGGTAAAGCGCCAGATGCGTCAAAACATGACATTAAACATTCGCGATGGTATAATAATGCTCGCAAGATTGTTTTATCAAAGACCATGAGTGGGGTGAAATTGGCGCATACAAAAGTTATTAGCGATAACATTTCAGATTGGATATTTGATATCAAAAGAAAACCAGGTAGTGAAATCCTGCTTTTTTGGTAGTCCAAGAGCAACTCACTCTCTTATTGAAATGAATCTTATTGATGGGTACTGGTTATTTGTTAATCCTATTATTCTTGGAGCTGGCATTCGTTTATTTCCGGACAATGGACAAAAGACTATGCTTAGTTTAATTTCTTCAAAACAGTTTAATTCTGGAGTTACTGAGCTTAATTATTCTGTTAATAAGTAAAGAAAACGACCGCTAACATGTGTATTTGTATTACCAGGGCGGGACAATTGAACTTCAGCTGTAGATCAATGATGAGCATTGGCCCGGGCTGGTCACGGTTTCAATTGGGCTTTTGGTTATAAATATTGACATTAGTAAATAATAGATCATCAGAGCCGGGCGGGACGTTAGTAATGGCCCTGGCAATACAAATACGTCAACGTTATGTGCCATGTTAAAAGAGCCCTTCTTTTAATGGAACAATAGACATAAAATCTGACTATGAAAAAGTAATATTAGCTTTGAACAATGACAAAAAACAATGAAATCCTCAAAGTTTTTGGCAAAAATGTCAGGGATTTTAGGCTGGAACAAGGAATATCTCAAGAGCAACTTGCTGAACTTTCAGGTTTGCATAGAACTTATATTGGAATGATTGAACGAGCAGAAAAGAATATTACATTAATTAATGCGAACAAGGTTGCAAAAGCTCTTGGAATTGGCATAACTAAACTACTACCTGATGACAAGTAATGAAATTTTGGAAAAAGCAAGTAATTATTTAGAGTCCCTCACAGGATCGACAATTCCCGTTCTGGAAGTATTTAAACCTGAAGACCTAGAATACGCAACTCATTTATCTAAAGTAATTTCAAAGCTATCCCCACTAGTTGGGAATATGATTGAATACAATGTTTGCCAAATCTTAAACAAGCTAGATTGGGAAAACGAAGGTCTTTGGGTTAGGCAGGATCCAGGGTTCCCTGACACAATATTTAAAGGTACAGTTGAACCAATTCCTGGTATTGAAATAAAAACATGGTTCCCATTAGCTACCGAGATCACTGCAAGATTTAAAGACTCCGTAAAATTCTTTAATGAAGAACAAACAAATGTTGCGTTAGTTGCTTGGCTTCCTGAATTTATCATTTATGGCAAACCAAGACTTATTGGCATATGGGTTGGTACTGCTAAAAGTTTGGCTGAGGCACGAGATAATCATTATCACAATCCTCCGGACTATCTTGTTTTTGAACCAGAAGATACAAGTGGTCGTACTCAAAATCTTCAACAGACGAATACAAATGGCTACAAGTTTCAAGGTTCAACGGAAGAATTTAAAGTAGCCGAAGAAGAAGTCAAGGGTTGGGGAAAGGATTCTAAACAATTTAGTCATGATGCAGAATATCAGGCAAAATTGAAACAATTAATGGGAAAATATAACTACCGATTAGACACAAACTTTGCCAAGATTGATAGAATTCAACATGGCGATCTTGAAGAATTCAAAAACAAAATTCTGGAATTAGAAATTCATGGATATTCAATTAAGGAATGGTCTAAAATAATTGCAGATGAAGAAAAGGACATAACCGAATATTTAAATAAACTTTTGTAAGTGTCATTTAAAATACTCAGTAATTCTTTTCTTACCTAAGTCAAAAACATCTGATGTTATTTCTGCTCCATAGGCTTTTCGATTTAAGTTAGCCGCAGCAATAGATGCAGAGAAAAGTCCGCCAAATGGCTCCCAAATAATATCACCTTCTGTTGATGAAGTTGAAATAATAAGTTCCATTAAATCGAGAGGTTTTTGATTCAGATGCAATGCTTTACCGTTTATTTTTAGCCTTTCTTTCCCATTTAATGGTGGTTTCCTCCATACATTGGTTACCCCAAACGGGCAAGAAAATTTTGATCGCATTTTTTCCCATTCCGCTGCAGTCAATGGCTCTTTTCCATTTATCGAAAAAAAAGGCCTCCCCTTTTTATTCCCATGGTTGTTAGCGTAATCAACTATTTTGACAAATGCATCTACAGGCGGAAAGTACCAAAGATGGCAAGAGGTAAAATATTTTCTTGTAGCTGCATTTTTTACACCACATGCATCGTTGGTTTTTGAAAATGGCAAGCCTGTTCTCGACCATTCGTGCCTTAGCCATTGTTGGATTGACATTTTGTTTTCATCAACTATGAATTCAGCCCGTTTAACATATTGGACACAGACTTCAGTAACAACAGGAAGTTTTCGTAAAGTCTTAGTGTTAGTATTTCCAGCTATATGTTCTTTACCCTTATCCCATATATGGCAATTAACAAAGTCCCAACCACTTTCGATAAGTGTATTATGAACAGTTGCCCAACCAAGCTCTGTGTTCCAAAACCACAAAGTGGTATTAGGTGTTGCTTTTTCATTCCACTTTTTGAAATGGGGCAAATACCATTCTTTAAGTACATTAACATTCAATGGATCTCCTGGGAAACCGCCAATACCGTAGGGCCCATCGGAAATAATTACAGTTGGCTCCAGCCACTTATCATAATGACTTTTAACGTCACCTTTGAAAATCTCAATTTTATTGTGTACAACCATTTTAGGACTCTGTCTTGCTATTTATAGTATGCAATTAAAGTAATTTGATTCAAACAAAAAAATAATTCTTAAAACACGGCACATAACATTGCATTGGCAATATGGCGGGGCGACGAATATATACTCAGCTTTCGGTTCGCTAATCAGCTTCGGTTTCGGCAGACGAATAACGCCAAGCAGTAGAAGAAACAATGAGCTTTTGTATCTTTAACCAGCAGCGGTACCAGGCAGACATATCACTGAATACCGCCACATCGCCAATGCTTTAACGTTGGTGGCAAGCGTAAATACCGACATTACAATAAAAAACTAAGCCTCACCCCCCATCGTTTACAAATGACTATAATTGATATAGATTTTGACTTTCGACAGGACAGCAAATGTGGCGACCCTGATACTGACAGTAAAAAACTATATGAAGCACACAAATTACTATGGAGCAGAGATTTGCCAAATGGGAAAACCTTTTCGATGGAAATTATGGGTGACCGTTATGGAAGGTTGCTAATAAAAAATAATTTGTGTATGAATTTGTCTAGTGACAGGATGTGTCCGCATTATGACGGAAAATATGGCAATAAGTTTGTCGGGTGGCTTTCAGATATGGAACGAGAAGAACTTAAACTTAAGGTACGAACAGTTGGTGGACATATTCTCTTCCCTGCCCATAAAAAGAATGGCTTAACAATTAATCAAGCCAGGGGTGTAAGTAGATTAATTTGTGACAGGTTTGATTTGACATTAGAATGTATTAGACGTTTTTACCAAAACGAAGAAAGTCCACTTTCTAAGACCTTAACAAACTACAAAGACTTCTTTGACTTGTTTATTGATTTCAGCGGCTATATTGACTACTTTTATTTACAAGACTTTATTGACCAACAAAAACAAGTGGAGTTTTCTTTAACATTTGACAATTTTAATAGGACACCTTTACCACTGACTATTGACGAGTATAAGCAATACAAAGAGCATACATTGGAATTAATGAATAAGAGAAACAGGAGGATTTTAGAAAGTTTATATAAACCAACGCAAGTGGACAAAAAGAAATTTGAAAACGACTAATAGAGCAAAACGCCAGCCACCAACAAAAGTATTTGTGTTACCAGGGCGGGACATTGGAACTTCAGCTGCAAATCATTGATGAGCATCGGCCCAAGCTTGTCACGGTTTCAATTGGGCTTTTGATTAAAAATATGGACATTAGGAAATAATATATCGGCTGAGCCGGGCGGGACATTAGTAATGGCCCTGGCAACACAAATACGTCAACGTTAGCGGTCATTGTAGAACGATACCGTAACCAAGACGATAAACTGAAACTATGACAAATGAAGAAACACTTTATTCTGAACTAAATCTTTTACAAAAATTGGTTTATGACAAATGTGGTTTAAATCTAACAAACCTAAAACTGAATTCAGAGGGTATTGAATATGGTGCTTGTAGTTTTGAAATTGCCGGACAAAAAATTGAACATCGAGGTTCTAAAATTACACCGAAAAAAGCAGGACAATTTGTAACCATTTGGAAAAGGAACAAAGACGGAGTAACGGAGCCGTTTGACATTACGGACGACATAGATTTTATTATTATCACATCCAGAAGTGGAGATAACTTTGGACAGTTTATTTTCCCGAAATCGGTTTTGGTGAACAAAGGAATAATTACAAGCAATGGTAAATATGGAAAACGTGGCATTAGGGTTTATCCACCTTGGAACATTGTGACAAATAAGCAATCGGAGAAAACTCAAAGTTGGCAGACAAAATATTTTTTGATAGTTAATAGTGACAACTCAACTGATCTTGATTTAACTAAGAAATTATTGCATATACAAACGATTTAGATTGACGATTAATCAACGAACCGCTAACAAGGGCATTTGGCTTACCAGGGCGGGATGTTAGAACTTCAGCTGTAGATCATTGATGAGCATCGGCCCGGGCTGGTCACGGTTTCAATTGGGCATTTGGTTAAAAATATGAACTTTTGTAATTAATATATCGGTTGGCCGAGCGGGACGTTAGTAATGGCCCTGGCAAGCCAAATCCCTAAACGTTAACTGACACCCTCCACTTGTCACTCCGGTTGTTGGAACAGGTTTAGAACCGTCGGGCAGTTGCGCGGCAACAGCTCCGTAGGTGACACACTCCGTCAGGCCGGCGTATTGGAGTCAAAAATTGTGTGGTCATATTATTCAATACATGAAATTGGGTAGTAAGGGTTGGTCGTCTGTCGTTGCTTAGTTTGTCGATAGGTATTTGTACTAAATTATTTTCTGCAGTTCGTGAAAAGGAGTGGGCCGGGTGGGACGCCAACTCATTCAGTGATGAAAATAAGTCACCCTGGCCCGGAGAAACAATTGCTTCGAGTTCAGTAAAAAATATCTCTCTGTTGGTTCCCGTAATATCGTGGAGTTGATTTGTCGTCGCTAAAATGAATAGTCCAGAGGGTCTATTCAAAAGTATGATTGTAAGCCGGCCTGAGAAACCGGCATCATGTTGAAAGTATCCGGGCGTCAGTTAACATGGTATTTCCGCAAGGCGGGCGGGACCGGTGGAATTCGGCGATAGAATATGAATCAGCACTGGGCCAGGCTTGTCACGGTTTCAATATAGCTTTGGAATAAGACATTGAACAAATAATCAATAATCAGGCGGCTGGCCCAGCGGGACATCAGCTATGGCCCGCCCTGACGTAAATACCTG
>NZ_MBUA01000006.1 GCF_014332695.1 Flavihumibacter stibioxidans
TGTTGGTGGCAGTTAATATCGCCAGTTAAGTATCACACAATGTTCTTTCCAGGTCTTGTCGCTTTGCTGTTGATAAAGCATAATGCCACCGCCACCGCCAAGATAACTGTGTCCGTTGTCCCACTGAACTATTGCGAATGTTTTTGTATTGTCAAAAATCGGTCTTGAATAGTAGCAAATAACTCGGTCTGAAATATCTGTTGTGTTAAATTTGTTTACGTATTTGGTGAAATATTTGATTTGCTTTTTGTCAGTCAATTTGAATTTCTCAACTACGTACCTTTTGGAAACGGTCGCTGCTCTATCATTAATTAATATAAATTTCGGTAGTTCATTGTCTGACCATAAAGTTGTGTCCGCAACTAAAGAATTTTGAATAATTTGAGAGAACATTACTGTGTCCAGCTTTTGATTAGAATACTCTCTTGCATTTTCAAAATAAAACCACAATTCTTTTATGTCAAGTCGTGTTACTTTTAAGGGTTTCGAATAAAGAAACAGACTTCCGTGTCCTCCTATAGCGGTGTCAAGTAAGTTTTGGTAATTATTTGTTTGTGCAAACGAGTTTAAACAATTGAAAAGAAGTAAAAATGTCGAAAGTCTCATAAGCATTTTCTGAATAGATGCTGTCTTTTTTCGCTTTGCATATTAGGGTGTGTCAATTTTAATTGCCACCAACGAACAGGGCTTTGTGCAGGAGCGGTATTCCGTGTTCCGTCAAGCCCCGAACTGAAGATGAAAATAGTTGTTTTTGTTGATGTTTACTACTGCTGACCAACAGCGTTCTGACAAGCTGGATATGCCGCACAATAGCGAACAAAAAGTTGATGCTGCGTTTCGTCGCCCCGCTATTGCACAAAGCCCCATGTTGTACGTTCGCCTTCTGTCGGGTGTGTCATTATAACGTTTGTGTCAACCGAAGTAGGGTGTGTCCGAAGAAGCATAGGAACAAGGCAGGCTCTTTTGCAAGGTTGGCTTTTGTGTCTCGGCTTTGTGCGCCTTGCAAATGTGCCTGCCTTGGTGCGTTGGGAATCTGTCGTTAAAACTCATGTATTCAACCAATTTTAGTTATTATTCCCATCCCCACTTTTTAAAAATAATGTGTCCATCATTTGAAAGCATGAAATTTATAAATAGCTCCGATAAATCTTTGTGAGCAGACCTGTTTGTAATAGCGATTGGTGTACCTCTATAAACATTTATAGCCGTTGGAATTTTTACCAGTTGCGTTATATCTTTTAATCGGTAATGCCAGGAAGCATAAGTTATCCAGGCATCATAAGTAGTGTCTGCTTTCCATGCGGAAATACCCAATGCTGTGTTTTCAAAAGATGTTTTTATGTTTCTCTGAATTTCTTCAATCAGGTTTTGTTTTCCAGCAAGGTCTTCCCACAAGCCAAACTGGCCAGCACCATTTACGTCTAAAATGCGAATACCTTTTTTAGTAAGGTCTGCAAGGTTCTTTATGTGCTTTGGATTGCCAGGCCGTACAAGAATGGCTGCCCCACGTTTGTAAAGTTCTGTTCTTGTGCTGCTGTCAATCATTCCCGGATGTTTCAGGGCAAAAGAAGTAAGCATATATTCTGCCCCGCCAAAAATAATATCAGCATTGCTTAACGCATCACCTATCCAGTTCGCCTCCGGCCCGGCAGTAACTTTTACCACAATGTTGTGTTTTTTTCCAAATAGCTGGGCACATTCATTAATGGGTGCAAATGGACCACCGGGTCCATATACATACAGAGTATCTGTTTGCGCATTTGCTATGGCAGGCACTATGAGTATTGCCATACATGTGTATAGTATTTTTTTCATCATCAACTTTTTAATTGGTTGTAAAACCATATTTTTGATAAATATTTTTAGCCGTTTCACTGATAAGAAATTGCATAAAATCTTTTGCAGCCTGCGGATGTGGTGCAGCTTTCATTAAACCCGCCATATAAGTTGCACTGATGTTTTCTTTATCGGGTATAGTAATCATCTCAACCGGGTGGTTAATCATTTGCTGATAATATGCTTCACTATACCATACAGGTGCTGCATCGCTTTGTTGGTATAAAATACGCATTGGGGATTGTCGGTGGTGAATTTGAGTTAAATACGTACTGCTGTCTTTTACTTTTGTTTCCATAATCGTATTTTTTAGTTTTTCACCACCAGCTTTTACATAAGCCTCTTCTATACGCCTGCCAATACCTTCCCAGGCCGGGTTGGGCATACTTATTTTTACATCTTTCCCTGCTAAATCTTTCAGGCTCCTGATATTTTTTGGATTGCCTTTGTGTACCATAATGGCCAGTTTGTTATAGGCATACGCAACGGTATCGGTAAACAAATTGGTCATTTGCAAAATCCGTGTTTTACCGGCTGTATAAACATCGGGCTTTAATGTAATACGCATGTTCCCTATTGTTATGCTTCCACCTTCAATTTGATTTGCTAAAATACCGGGCGGCAGTGTTTCTGCAAAAATGCGTTGGTACTGCGGATACTGTTTTTTAAAAGCCGCAATTATATCATCAATGCACATAAACTGGTTACCTGCAAAGAATACTACTAATTGAGGGTCGTTAATATTGCCAAATAAATCCGGAACATTATCTACACCTGGCACGGTAAACATTACGGCACTTTGTGGTGGGATGTTCCAGGGTGGGTCAAAGCGGTGTTCCTGTGCATACGTTGTAATCATGGTAATAAAGCTCATTAAGATGGTTATAGATACTTTTTTCATTTTTTTTATTTTTTTGAAATAAGCTGAGGTACAACTATTAGGCTGTTGTTGCGTCGCACACTTGTACAGTTGTAGTGCTATTCGGCAGTATAAAACATGTATCATGGTTTTATTACACTCCAGCCTTCTGCCTGCCTGATGATGAGTTCACCATTACCGCTGGGCACAATGGCAATAAAGTTGTACAATTGGTCACGGTTTATTTTTCTTTCTTTTAGTGTATTGTTGCATTGAGATACGATTACTCCTTTTTCTATCAATGCTTTCAGGTCTTCTTCATATTTGCTGCCTTTCATGTAAGCATCCGTGCCACCGCCAAATGCAATTAGCTCAATTTCTATTTTACCTGCCAGCCGTGGGTCGGTTAGTGCATTATTAATATTACGGATGGCCTTCTCAATAATCTTAGGGTCATTTACATCTAACTGGTAAATGGCATGATACATTTTTTTTGTGGTGGTTGCTCCGGTAAATGCAGCATTTCTTTCTAATGCTTTGCTGGTTGTTTGTGCTGTTATTGCTGTTGTGAGCAGTACAAGGCTTAGTGCCAAAATTGATAATTGTTTCATACGTTTATATTTATTGTTTAAAAAAGTTTAATAGTAGTACAGCAGTTGAACTGATTGCGACGCAACGATGCTAAACCTAAGCTATCGCCGCTGGTAACTAAACTATTTTTTTGTTTTTTGTGCATCGCTTATTGGTTTAAAAGGGCCATACTTGTGTTGATGCTCACTGAAACTGTCTATATAGGGGCCAAAAGGAAAATCAATAGGCTTTTTAACAATATTTTTCCAGTCTGCACTTTGGTCTTTATGTGGCCGTGGCTGACTGTTTACAAATGCGGCTACGTCCCAGGCTTCTTCATCAGTTAGTTTTGGATTGTGGTATTCTGTACCGAATGGCATGTTGTTTTTTACAAATCCGGCAAAACTACTGAGGCGGTACAAGCCTGCACCATCGTTGTAACTATGTTTACCCCAAAGTGGCGGATAGCTATAGCCTGTTCCATCCATGTTCAGTTGCCCTTCGCCATTGGCACCATGGCAGCTCTGGCAGTTGGCTGTATATACCTGTAAACCTTTAGCAGGGTCGGCGGCTCTGTCAAGATATTTTAGTTTCATCAGACTGGTGCCACCTCTGGCAACACCTTTTGGCACATCATCACCTAACCATTTCATGTAAGCATATATGGCCTGCATTTCTTTAGTTGTGCTGTCCATTTTCTTTCCGTTGAGGCTTCGTTCAAAACAATCGTTAACCCGGTCGTAAATACTTTGCATACCATTATTTCTTGCCCTAAACTGCGGATAGGTTGCATACACTTTACCAAAATTATTTCCGAAAGGAATGGTGCCCCCATCTAAGTGACAATTCTGGCAGTTCATACCATTGGTAATTTGAGCAACGATCCCTTTAGTACCCAAATAATAAGAAGTGTTGGATATAAGTTCGTGACCATACCAAATTAACTTACCATTATCTGTCCAAACAGGAATTTGATATTTATTCCATCCTCTCCATACGGTATCCACCGGTTCAGAAGCGATATAAGCTGCAAAGGCTTTGTCTGCCTCTTTTCTTTTTTGATAGCCTGAAATACTTTCATTCGCTACAACAATAGCAATGATAATAAACAGCATTATGGGAAACCAATGTACTTTCATAACAATAATTTTAAACGGCTTCAACAGGGATGTTCAGGTCAGTAGCAAAATTGCAAATGGCCGCCGTTTTCATATGTTTTATCCAATGCTGCCATGCATAGCGGATAAAGCAGAAATGCGTTAAGGCTGTTACAAACAAATAGAACATTACCGGTGCAGCATAAATGAGCAGGTTGTGGTTTATTGCGAGCAGGGGCCAGGGAATAAAGATGGTGATGAACCCTCTTATCATACTTTCCTGGAAGCCTACATTTAAAACGATGTCTCTTTTAATCCATGCTTTTTTATTTAGTATCGCATTGGCAGTAACTGTATTTTCAGTTGTGTTTGCCAGTTGATTTTTTTTCATTTTGTTTGCTTTTGATTAACGATGTAAAGGTCAGTTGTTAATGAAGCCGGGAGAAATCATACAAATTAATGAGCCATAACCACAAGTAATAAGAGTGCTAGGCTAAAGAGGTTACTGCCCACAACGCAGCAGCAGATATAAGTATCCAAAGTATTACCCCTTGTATCAACGGCCTGAAGCCTACGCTTAACAATAGTTTCCTATTTAGCCCGCAACCAATAAGAAATAATGTTACCGTTAAACCTGCTTTGGCAAAATCGGTTAAGTAGTGGCTGTATTGATTTACAAAAGGCACATAAGTATTTACAATCATTGCCAAAACAAACAAGCCAATGAAATAGGGGATTTTAACTTTGCTTCCTTTATTCTTGAAGATGAAAGTTGACAAGAATGCAACAGGGATTATCCATAGTGCCCTTGCTAACTTTACGGTAGTTGCCACTTCCAGGGCATGTGTGCCATATTTGCTTGCCGCCCCTACCACTGAGCTTGTATCGTGTATGGCAATAGCACTCCACAAACCAAACTGCGTTTGTGACAAATTGATTGCATAGCCTATTGCAGGAAAAAGAAATAATGCAATAGAATTTAAAATAAAGATGGTACCGAGGGCTACTGAAATTTGCTTTTCCTGTGCTTTAATAACGGGAGAAACAGCGGCTATTGCACTACCGCCGCATATTGCTGTACCGGCACTTATGAGGTAAGAAGTTTTCTTTTCTATTTTTAAAAACTTGCCCAATAAAAAACCTATTACCAATGTGCCAATGATAGATACAATGGTAAAAATAATTCCTTCTTTACCGGCTTTCACTGCACTAGTTACGTTCATGCCAAACCCTAAACCCACTACAGATACCTGTAATAAAATATGAGTAGCTTTATGATTAAGGTGTAAATAAGGATGACCGATAAACTGGGCTATTACCAAACCCATTAACAAGGCAACAGGCGGCGAAATGAGGGGCGATATACAAAATACAAGAGCAAGTAAAAATATCAGTTCCCTGGTGGTAATGCTACGGTCTAATAATTTTTTTGCAGGTTTTTGTTTAGTTGGCAGTGCAGTTATTTCTTCCATAATGATTACTTTGTTTTTTGAAAACACAAAGCTCATTAGATTATATGCGGAAGAGAAATTGCTATTGATAATGTATCATTACCTGAAGTTATAGTGCCGGGCAAATTTCATGAAAAGGTCTGGCAGTGCCTCTGCCTGCCCATGCTGCTGGATAAAATAAAAATGGCGTTCAATATTTAGTCCTTTTACATCAATAATACAGCATTCCTTGTTTTGTAATTCCTTTAAAATTGCATGTATGGAAAGAAAGGCCATAGCATTGGAATTTAATAAATACAGCTTCATGCTTTCTGTACTGCCCAGTTCCATTTCGTTTTGCAATTGGGAAATTTTAATCCCAAATGGTTTCAACGCATGTGCAATAACTTCCAGTGTGCCAGAGCCTGGCTCTCTTAACAGCAATGGAATTTTTAGTAATTCATCGGGTTTAATCACTCCTTTTCTTGCTATTGGATGATTCATGTTAGCAACTAAGACTAATTCATCTTTTACAAATTCTGTGTATTTGAACAAATTATTTTTTGATTGGCCTTCAATAATTCCTAAGTCAATCTGTTTGTTTTCTAAAGCCTGTTCAATTTGCCCTGTGTTGTTAATACTTAATACAACTTTTATATTGCTAAATTTTTTGTAGAAAGCAGCGAGTACCGGCGGCAACACATACTGTGCTACAGTGGTGCTTGCACCAATACTTAGCTTTCCGGAATACTTCTGAGTAAATGTGTTCAATTCAAACTCAAGGTTTCGGTACACATCAAATAGCTGTTTGGTGTGCTGCAAAAGAGTTTGACCTGCTGTTGTCAATTTTATTTTAGTGCCATTGCGTTCAAACAATTTTACTTTAAAATGATGTTCAATTTCCTGTATGTGTTTGGTAACTGCCGGTTGGGTGATAAATAACTCTTCTGCAGCTTTAGTAAAGCTGAGGCGTTTGGCAACGGTGTTAAAAACCTGTAATCTAAAATCGAACATATATGTTATTGAGGCTTGATAGAAAAGTTGAAGTTACATAAAGTTGCGTTTGGGATTCCATATAAAGGCCGTTGCAATAGGTATAGTTTAATTGGGGTGATGGTGTTACGTGTGCAGATGATAACATGTTGTCGCCCCGGCGGGTGGGGCAGTGCGTTGGCATTTTTAGCTCTTGGCAAGGTTGGCATTTGTGTCCGGGTTTTGTGTGCCTTGCCATGTGCTAAAATTGCGTAGGGCAGCATTGCAAAGTTTTAAGTCGTGTCAAACTGGAATGATGTGTCCCAGTAGGGTGACGTACAACGTTTAGGGCTTGGCGTTCGGTGGGGGGAGTTTTTAATGTCCCGCCTGGACTATTGCCCATATTTGAATTAATGTTGAATTACGATTCTTAATCTGAATTTGATTCAGTAGCCAGATCAAATGTTGATTTATAGTAAAAGCTAATTGTTTGTTCGTCGCGCCCCACTGACGCCAAACCCTTTGTTACATGCCGTACTATTTTGTAGAACCTTTCGCAATCTTTACACCTAAAGGCATATGTGTTTGTCCATTTTCCTTGAAACCTGTTAAATCCGCAAATTTTATCTGCCTTTTATTAATGCTTGTCCAGTCTTTGTAAATACTGTCTAGTCTAAGGAATATCTTTTTATCAACGTCTGTCGCTGGTAGCGTAAAAGAACTATCTGTTACAGCTACAAAAGATTTCATTTTCAGTACTCGTCCTTTTTTGTCTAATGTAAAAAGATGTTTTGTCGGTTCAAATAATACACACTTAGTTTCTACAACAAACTGTTCAATGATTCGGTTGTCTCTAATTACATTGTATAGAATGGCATTACAACCGCAGCAACCCGTCAGACTTTTTATTTCGTAGCTATCATTTATGGTTATTTCACTTCTTTGCAATGTGTGGTATGTCTCACGAAAGCATGAAGTGACAGTTGTTGTCAAGATTAGAATGATGCATATTATGACTGGTCGCACGGGTATGGCATGTAACGTTTACGGCTTGGCGATAGGGCGGTATTTGAAAACCGTCGGGCCGAACCGTTGCTGATTTAATAATTAAATGTTCATTTTTAATTCCAATGCTAAGTTTTATTCTATAGTTGGAATTAATGTTGAATATGGAGTGAAAGTTGATTGAATATTCGTCGCCCCGCCATATTGCCAAACCGCCTGTTAGGCGCAAAATGATGCTAGTTCTAGTTTATAGTAAACCAAGAGTCGCGTTTACTGTCGTATTGATATTCAGTAAGTCCGCCAATAAAAAATGAAATACTAAATGTTTGATTATCGCTTGTAGAGGAATAGCTTAACCAAGAATTTCTTATTTCAAATGTTGAATCTATTTTTTTCGGATAATTACCGTTTTTTAAATAGTAGGAATCTAATTGTGAAAT
Source organism: Flavihumibacter stibioxidans (assembly GCF_014332695.1). GTDB lineage: Bacteria > Bacteroidota > Bacteroidia > Chitinophagales > Chitinophagaceae > Flavihumibacter > Flavihumibacter stibioxidans. The sequence continues at coordinate 8,210 of NZ_MBUA01000006.1, forward strand.
TAGTTTTGTTGCTTTCATTTGCCTGTAATTCAGTAAAACCTCTTTTGATATGAAGTTTGTCATTATTGGAATTATCAAGTAAATGCCAAGTTTTAAAGCCTTACGACCTAAATAAATTGAACTTAGCATGAAACCAATACCGAAAAATAGGCCCCAAACATATATGATTAACAAAATTAGTGTCAATCCTGAAAGGTAAAAGAGTCCGCATATTCCTAATGATATTGAAATTAATAGAAATATTATGTCCTTTCTTCTTAGCATATTTTGCGGCTGAATTAATTGCGCCTAACGTTCAAGTATTGGCGAAGGCAGGGGCATTACTAACGTCCCGCCCGGCTAACCGAAATATTAATTTACAAATGTTCATTTATAATTCTTAAAGCCAAATAGAAATAGTGACAAGTTTGGGCCAATGCTCATTATTGATACTTTGTTGATGTCTCAATGTCCCGCCCTGCTTTTGCCAATAGTTTTGTTGTGTGCCGTTGCGGGGTGTCACAATTTTTCATTTAAAAACAGTTCGGCATTTTGGATTACATTCTTTTCGCTATGTCCGTCCCAAAACAAGTTGAATAATAATTGATCATCGTTGTTACTATAACATTGAGTGATTTGTTTGTCGTTTATTCTTGCTGAGGCCCACTTAAATTGATAATTGTATTTTGTCTTTGAATGTTTTAGTACATCACTTGTTAAGCGTTCTACTCTTCGTTTAATATCTTCCCAACTGTAGTCAGTTCTAGACCTATTTATTAAATTGAGATATTCTTCTTTATCAAACGATAGATTTAGTCCATATTTGTCTGTCCAAGTTACATTTTCAGTAATTGTAACAATTATAGGATAATCGCAACATTCATCGACACCGCAACAGCATCGTGCAATCATTAATTCTCCATTTTTATCTAAATTGTCTTGGTTGAAAAATATTGACGGATCAATACCTAAATAGTCACTGCCTAAAATATCTTCATTGTCTATTAAAATTCTGACCTCGTGGTCATTTGTTTCGGGACTTGGCAATATTTTGAAGGAAAGTTTATTCATTTTTCTCGCTTGGAGAGAGTTTGAATAATGGCACACAACGTTCGAGGCTTTGTGCAGGTTGGGGATTTCGAGTTCCGTCTGCTTGTAAACGTCAGCCAAATGTGTAGGTAAAAGTTGATGATTTATTCTTTTGCTCAATAGCGTTCTGTCGAGCTGGAACTTAAGTTAAATAGTAGTACAAAAGTTGATGGCGAATTCCGTCTAGCCCAACTTGCACAAAACCATATGTTGGCTGCTGTTTTATTCTACGTTGTGTACCACAAATACCAATGATCGTCAATTTTTTTCCATTCTATAATTCGTCCACAGTTAGTATATCCTGGGTTAGTATTGTCTTTTGAATATGCAATTCCTACACAGTTATCAAGCATTCCGTCTAATGTAAAAATTACTTCTCCACTTTCAAGTGTGTCAACAGCAGCAAAGCTTAATTGCGGAATTTCAATTTGTTTATTTTCTTGTCGTGCCTTTTCAATTGCTACAACAGTTTCAGTCATTCGAGATTTGTGAATTGAAAAGAATATTTTGTCAGCTGTATTAATAAGCCCATCTCTACAAGTTAAAAATATTGTCACACTAATGGCAGTTGCAATAAAGTAATATAACTTTCTAAATTTTGTCTGTTTTGTCAATAGAAGAATTATCAAACAGCCGATAATAAATAATGCACAAAATCCTATAAGCCCTAAAAAAGTAAAAATGTCTGTGTGTCTGAAAAATAATAATGCAAAAAAATAAGGTGCAACTAAGGAAAGCATTGTAAACATTTCAGTCTTTGTAAGTCGCATTGGTGATTTAAAAGTTTTGATGGTCTTAAAATGATTTCAAATTATTGTGGTCTGTCTAAATAGCAGCCAACG
>NZ_MBUA01000007.1 GCF_014332695.1 Flavihumibacter stibioxidans
CAAATGCCCTTGTTATGCGAATGGTTACTGGGCCCTGCCTATGCATTAACAGCCTGCTGAACGATTCTTCAGAGATTCACCCCAATTGTAAACTTTGCACCTCTAGAGTAACTGCAGAAGCTATTGTCCAAAGATTTTTTTCCAGCTCTTTTGCACCCCACCTTACACCGCGCCTTAGTATTGCAGTAGCGGAGTGCGGTGTTTTTGTGTCCTATTGGTTGTCTCTGTTTCCTAATCGCCCACCTTACCTAACCACGGAAATGCTGCACACTCAACACGCGGTGTAACACAACAGGCAGACACTTTCCATCCGGGGGTATCGTGCAGCCGATAATGTTATAAGTTCGATAGCAATGTTAAACCGAATGCTGCCCACCTGGCGGTTTGTTTTACAACTGACAACCAAGAACCCCGACACGCCCAGACCGTTTCACCAATATGTCTTCGCAGGGTGTGTGCAAAGTGCGAAGCCATTTCGCATAACGTTCAAGTATTGGCGAAGGCAGGGCCATTACTAACGTCCCGCCAAGCCAACCGATTTATTTATTAACAAATGTTCATTTATAATTCCAATAGCCTAATAGAAATCGTGACAAGTTTGGGCCGCTGCCCATCATTGATCTACTGATAAAGTTCCGTCGTCCCGCCCTGCTTTTGCCAATATTTTTGTTATAGGGCGTTAATATAAGCGTGACTTCCCAATTGTTCAACTAAATATTCAAATTCATAATAGTTTATTTTAAACCTGCAGTAATATTTCTTCTCCTTCTTTTTATTGTCATATTCAAAATCTTCGAAAACAATTTCTATTTCACGTGAATGATTAACTGATTGATTAAGCATTTTGAAAGTATATTTTGCATGTGCTATTGAATTACGAAGATGCCGTAATGTCGCCTCAATATCGGATTCATCCTTTTTTTTCTGTCTATCGTTATTCACAAAGTTGAATTTCTCAAGTAAGAGTTTTTCAATGTCCTCGCTCAATTTTGAGAAAAGTTTTTTTTCTTGTCCAAATACAAAGTAAATATATGATTGAGCCATTCGAATGCCTGGATTAAGCACCGTCCATTTTCTCTTTTCGTTTGTTTCAAGTAGAATTTGGTCTATTGTCTTTTTTCCATGAACTTGGTTGTCATGCACTCTATGTAGTACAGAGAAAGAGTCGTTTACTCCAATAAGAATGTCTGAGTCTGTAAATTCTGCCATAAATTGTTGTCGTTTTATAATGCCCTATAACGTTCAGGTATTTGTATTGCCAGGGCCATTACTAACGTCCCGCCCGGCGCGGCCGATATATTATTTACTAATGTCCATATTTATAACCAAAAGCCCAATTGAAATCGTGACAAGCCTGGGCCAATGCTCATCAATGATCTACAGCTGAAGTTCAATTGTCCCGCCCTGGTAATTCAAATACCACTGTTAGCCGATCAGGCTGATCCTCAATATTCCTTCCACTTGGTATGAGCAGCAGCATGTCCAAGTTTTATTCAGAGTATGCTCCCCAATACTGGTTGCTGATCATTTGCCAGCTTACAGGTGCCCGGTACCAAAACCATATTTGCCGTTTTTCAGGCACCCCACTTTGCAGATTCGTGTAATATTACATACTTGGAGTGCGGTGTTTGTGTTCGACCAAAATACAGCACCACGTTTATTGCCCACTTTACCCTTCCTTAACACCTTACACTAACAGCATGCGGTGTTACAATACCACATGACTGCTGCATACTAGTTATGCGGCGTTTCATCCGGAAATTGTGTCCTGCTGTTTTGTACCCCACTTTACCATTCGTTTTGCACCTGCACCCAGGGGTACCGTGCACCTGAACAATGATACAATTGCACATGACCCTAAACCAAAAGTTGCCCCTCTTACCACATACCTTGCTGCTGCAACCATGAATTTGGTGTATACACCCAGGGAAAGGTCTTACTATATTTTGCTGAATCACCCATTGCGATAGATTCCGCCTGTTCGGCTAACGGTTACGGATTGGCGAAAGCAGGGCCATTACTAACGTCCCGCCCGGCCCAGCCGATTATTTATTTACAAATGTTCATGTTTATTTTCAAAAGCCCAATTGAAAACGTGACAAGCCTGATCCGCTGCCGATCATAGTTCCAATGTCGATGGCCTTTGATGTCCCGCCCTGCCTTTTGCCAATACGCATGTTATGCGAATGGTTACTGGACCCTGCCTATACATTAACAGCCTGCTGAACAATTCGCCAGAGCTTCACCCCAGTTGCAACCTTAGCACCTCCAGAGTAACTCCAGGAGCTATTGTCCAAAGGTTTGTTTTCAGCTATTTTGCAACCCACCTTACACCGCGCTTTGGTATTGCAGTAGCGGAGTGCGGTGTTTTTGTGTCCTATTGGTTGTCTCTGTTTCCTAATCGCCCACCTTACCTAACCACGGAAATGCAGCACACTCAACACGCGGTGTAACACAACAGTTGGGCACTTTGCCTCCAGGGGTATCGTGCAGCCGATACTGTGTGTAGTTCAATAGCAATGTTAAACCGAATGCTGCCCACCTTACTATTTGTTTTTCAGCTTGCAAACAAGACCCCCGCACTTACAGTCTGCTGCACCAATAGTGCATTACAGATTGGGTGCAATGTAGCGAGGCCATTTCGCATAACGTTCGAGGCTTGCCGCAGGGCTGGAATTGTTGCTGTGTCTGCCCGGCAACTGAAGCCGATTTAAAAACTAAAGTTGAAGTTAGCAACTAAAAGCCAAATAAAATTCGGTCTTGCCAGATATTAGTTGATAGTTGTACAACTGCCGATTGTTACTTCGTCCGCCAGCCTTGCGGCAAACCTTTTGTTGGCGGTTCGTTGTTTTCACTTCTATATATCAAATATTTCTGGTAGTCCGTAAAGTTTAACGTTACTTCTGTTTTTAATAACGATAGGCACTTCATCTTTTTTTCTTTTACTTAATGCCATTCCTCTGTCTGCCAAGCCTGCCCAATGTTCTTTTGAGTTATATATATTGTGCATTATTGCAGCTTCAAATCGTGTCCTTTCTCTTTTATCAGAAACTTGGGCAACAAACACTCGGAATGATTTTAATTGTTCTTCTACTGCGTTTAAAATTTCCTCCTTTCTTGCAGTAAATTCTTCACGGTGAGTTCTTGCGTATGACCAGCCATGCCAAATTTCTACTCGTTTACCTTTCACTGCTTCACCTACATTAAACACGGTATAATTACCACTTTTATATTCCAAGGTATGCTGTCGAAATCTCTTTTGCGTAGACTTTGTTATCCCTGCACAGTAAACTAAGTAGCCATCCTTGTATTGAAATGTCCAAAGATAAATGCCTTCTGTGTCAGGCATTTTATCAAGACCGTTTTTAGCTTCGTAACCAGTCCAAGCAAATGGTCCTTGCCACTCTATTTCTCTAACTTCAATTATTGATGTGTCAATTTGTCGTAGTTCCACACTGTGATTAAATAGTTCGTGTCAATTTTGAAAGGTCTGTCTACAATGACCGCCAACGTTTCGGGATTTGGCTTGCCAGGGCAATTACTAACGTCCCGCCCGGCTCAGCCGATATATCTATTTACAAAAGTTCATATTTATAACCAAAAGCTAAATTGAAATCGTGACAAGCCAGTGCCGAAGCTCATCAATGATCTACAGCTGAAGTTCCAATGTCCCGCCCTGGTAAGCCAAATGCCCTTGTTATGCGAATGGTTACTGGGCCCTGCCTATGCATTAACAGCCTGCTGAACGATTCTTCAGAGATTCACCCCAATTGTAAACTTTGCACCTCTAGAGTAACTGCAGAAGCTATTGTCCAAAGATTTTTTTCCAGCTCTTTTGCACCCCACCTTACACCGCGCCTTAGTATTGCAGTAGCGGAGTGCGGTGTTTTTGTGTCCTATTGGTTGTCTCTGTTTCCTANGCTGCACACTCAACACGCGGTGTAACACAACAGTCAGGCACTTTCCATCCGGGGGTATCGTGCAGCCGATAATGTTATAAGTTCGATAGCAATGTTAAACCGAATGCTGCCCACCTGGCGGTTTGTTTTGCAATTTACATCCAAAGACCCCTGCACTTTCAGTCGGCTGCACCAATATTGTTCGACAGGTTGTGAGCATGATAGCGAAGCCATTTCGCATAACGATTAGGGATTTGGCTTGCCAGGGCCATTACTAACGTCCAGCCCGGCTCAGCCGATTTATTATTTACTAATGTCCATATTTATAACCAAAAGCCCAATTGAAACCGTGACAAGCCTGGACATATGCTCATCAATGATCTACTGCTGAAGTTCCAACGTCCCGCCCTGGTAAGCAAAATGCCCTTGTTGCCTGCAGTTTTTCGTCAATCCAACATATCACAATAGAAACCATGTGAGCTGTCAGTAGAAATGATTAATATTTTATCATGATTCGGCAACTTCGAATCATCGCGAAACACAATTACATTTTGTCCAAGAGTTTGGAGTTGCCACCAATACGGTCTAGGTGTATATGTGGGCAAGTAATTTAATGTGTCTAACGATGCATGTTCAGAAACTTTATAGCTATTTAATGAAATGATTCTTTCAATTTCCTTTGGGCACGTTTTGAACTCAATCCAAATACAACAGTCAAGTCTTGGCACAATTTGATCCGTAAAATTAAGCGTCTTAACACAAGTTTCATTGGCGGGTCCAAATATCGATAGATATGCATCGACCGGATTTCGAGGCTTTAATATGCCAATACTATCAGGTAATATATCATTTACCATTTTATACGCTTTACCAATAGCAATAAATGACAACCAAAAAAAAGAGAAAATAGCCAACAATAAAAAACCAATTGAATACATAATGGAATTAACGCTCCTATGCCTAAACCCATTTATCAGGAGAAAAAGGAAAAAAGAAGTGCATACTAATCCGATTATTATGGGAAGTGCAGGGTGTGTCATTAAATTGCAGGCAACGTTGAAGCATTGGCGTTTGTGGCGATAATAGAATTTCTTCGCGCCGGAACCAATGCTGATTAAAGATATAGTGTTGAGTGTAAATTCAAAAGCTTAATTAATAACGTCAAGCCAAAACTGAAGTTGATTATTTAATAAAATGCTGAATTTAATTACTTCAGCCGCCATAACGCCAATGCAGTGTTGGCTGCTGTACTGGTCAAAACAGCTTGACACCAAGTGATAAACTTATTGAGCCAAAATCTTCTTTAGTTTTCTTGTCACGATTAAAAACGTTTATATAAGAAACCTTGCCTGTCCATCTTTGTTTTTCAGAAAAGTAAAAACCAAACGATGGCTTCATTGCTAATAAAGTCTGTCCACTCACAAAGCTGGGTCCAGATACAAGCGATAAATACATTGTCTTAGTCGGATAAAATGATGCTCCTGCAAACACGTTTACCATTCCGCCAATATCAACAATTTCAGTTCCATCAGAATTCATCCTAAAAACTTTATCATCTTCAAGGTAAGCGTCCGCAGTTAAGTCAATTGTCGGTTTAAGCTTTGAATTATTAGTTAAGAATAGTTGAAGTCCTAAACCCATTCCCCATGGATTGTTACCAATTGTCCTGTCGTAAATGGTTTTATTATATTGTCCCTGTAGGTATGTAGAAACCTTACGTTGTGTCTGACAAAAGGATTGTGTCAATATAAAGCAAAGTGAAAATGTCGTTATGAACTTTTGCATAGAGAGGTCTTTTTGTATAGCAGCCAACGTTCAGGTATTGGCGAAGGCAGGGCCATTACTAACGTCCCGCTCGGCCAACTGATTTATTTATTTACAAATGTTCATTTATAATTCCAATAGCCTTATAGAAATCGTGACAAGTTTGAACCTATGCCCATCAATGATCTAATGATGAAGTTCCGACGTCCCGCCCTGCTTTAGCCAATATTTTTGTTGGTGGCAGTTCTTATTTTTGAATTCCAAGTTGCTTTCTCATATCAAGACTGAAATTGTATTGTTCCTCTATAGGTATAGCTCGTCGTGAAACTTTTTTCATGTCTTTGCCTTCTTTTGTCCACAAAGGCGGAAAGAAGTTAAAAGTCTTATCACCACTTAAAGTTTTTACTTCTTCCTTCCAATTTGTCCACCGATATCCTTTGTAGAATTTGTCAAGATTATTATTGAAGCAAAAATTCAAGAAATCTGTATAGGTCAAGTCAAGCGGTTCATACTTCAAATTATCTGGTGATAAGTAATATACGTTTCCTAAATCTTTTCCAAGTCCTCCACCGTTTAACAGGAAGAAGCCACCAATAGCGTCATCAGCTATAAGTAGAAAATTGGGCGCTTCTCCGAATTCCTGAAAAGATTTCCCTTTATTCCAATCAGGAAGTGTTCTTGGAAGTCTTGCATGACCTGAACCAAGAATTCTTATCCAACCATTATCTATTAGCAGTCCTCCTGTCATAAAGACTACTGAACCCATAGGTGAACGTGTAGTCACTTGTGTTTTAAATAATGCTTCCTTCGCTTTTGTTGTATCAACAGTCAGTATTTCAACCTTGTTCTTGGCGGTCTTTATCCATTCTTTCACTAATGACCAACCTGGGTCTTCGTTATTTATTAGTTCTTCAAGTGGGCGCATTTTTACTTGTCCGAATGTTGTCAATGTCACAAAGAGTGAAAGTATGATTGCTATTGTTTTTCTCATTGAATTTGAAGCTGTCTGCGAATTGCCACCAACGTGTTAGGGCTTGCTGCCGTGCTGGTATTTTATAACATTCAGCCCGGAACTGAAGCCGATTAATAATTTAAAGTTCAAGATAATAACTAAAAGCTGATAGTGAAAAATCATGCCGGGACAAAGGCTGACAGAGATACACAGCTGATATTTATTCCGTCAAGCCAGCATGGCTGCAAACCCATGTTGGTTGCAGTTGTTATTTTATCCTCCATTCTATATAATGTGATATGTCAATAAATTGTCTGAACAATGTTGATTTCGAACCAAACCCAAAATGTTCTTCTTTATTAAAAGTCATATAAATGAAAGCAATAATCTCAAAACTGTCTTTGTCAGCTATAAACTTTTTGATGTTATCTAGTTGAGGATTCAATAAGTTGAGCAGTTGGTCTGCATGTTCTTCAAATCTATTGCTCTGAGTCAAACTTTTGGTGTTTATGACCCAAAGAGTGTAGGGTCTTTGTCGATCCGTCTTTTCAACTTGTTTTGTGTTTGTGTTAAATTGTTTGCTTTCATAGTTTTCGTTAACACTAAAACCACGTGTTGGGTCAATATTTAATATGTCGGTTAACTGAAAGATGCTATAGACTTTGGTCTTGATCGTGTATTCTATTTCTATATCGGAGTAGTCGTAAAAAGTTAAGTCTTGCAGAATATTATCTGTCATAATGAAGTTTCTTGTTACAATTGCAACCAACGTTCCAGGTATTTCTGCAGTAGCGGAATTCCGTGATCCGTCAGCTAAAATTTATTACTAAAGTAGATTAGAATTATTGCAGATCAAAACATGTTCTTCAACCGCTATTGCTGAAATACCATGTTGCACTAAACCTTCGGTAGCCTTTCCTACTCAAATTCGGGGAACGGTTTGTAGCTTTTTGATATAACAAAAATCAAAATTTATGACTACTACAAACCGTTCTCCGCGTCCCTCTACACTGGTTGCCCAGGCATGTGCTAATGTAACTGGTTTTCATGATTTATTCAAGCGGCTCAAGCGTCGCATGAAGACATCCGGCAGAAGCGAAAGCACCCTCAACAATTACGCCCGGCACCTGGCACAGATGGCCTTACATTTCAACACGCTGCCTACTGAACTCGATGAAGATCAGATTGAAGATTACCTGTATCTCCTGCAGCAACAACACAACACGCCTTCGGAATCCTATTTCAAACACACTGTGTATGGCCTTCGGTTTGTATTCCGGCTGGAAGGACTGGATGACAAACGCATTGCCCTGCCTGCCATTCAACGGGAAGAAAAACTTCCGGTAATTCTGAGCCGGGAAGAAGTAAAACGGCTGCTGCACACACCTACTTTGCTTAAGCACCGGATCCTGATCGCTCTACTGTATGACTGTGGCCTTCGCTGTATGGAAGTGCGTAGCCTGCAACTCAAAGACATTGATCTGAACCGCCGCATGTTGCACATCCGGCAAAGCAAGGGCAAGAAAGATCGCTATGTTCCTATTGGCTCGGTACTGGCAGCCGGACTTCAAAAATACATCGATGCCGAAGGTCCTGTTAAGTGGCTCTTCAATGGCAAAGGCGATCCTTCAATTGAAGGCCGCAAAGGAGGCGATTTTGACAGCCGCTATTCCCAACGTGGTGTGCAGTGGGCCGTTACCCAGGCAGTCAAACAGGCAGGCATTAAAAAAGAAGTATCGGTTCATACCCTTCGTCATACCTATGCCACGCATTTATTGGAAGCTGGCATCGATATCATGACCATCCAAAAACTCTTGGGCCATGAGAGCATCGATACCACGATGATTTATTTACATGTTGCGCAACCCGTTGATCGACCACCCCTCAGCGTGCTGGATCAGCTTTACGGCAGGTAAACCGTGCAACCGGCTTTTGAACTGGCCACTATTCTGAACCTGCACTGGGAGCGAGCAAATGAGCAACTATCCTTAAACAGTTGGCAGTGGCGCACCCTGCATGCGATCCGGCGCTGCAGAACGGCAGCACTGGGCGGGCATATTGATCAGTGCGATAGTTGCGGGCACCTGCGTATCAGCTATAACAGTTGCCGCAATCGCCACTGTCCCAAGTGCCAGGGACAGCAGCGGGAAGCCTGGATGGCGGCCCGGCAGGAAGAACTATTGCCTGTTCCGTACTATCATGTGGTGTTTACATTACCGGAGGCGATCAATCAACTGGCGTTGCATAAACCGGCTGTTGTTTATGGTTTGCTATTCTCAACCGTTTGGAGTACGATTCAATCTTTTGCATCGGATCCAAAACACCTTGGTGCTCAAACCGGTATGATCAGCATCCTGCATACCTGGGGACAAACACTCACCCTGCATCCGCACCTGCATTGTATCGTTCCGGGTGGGGGTATCACTTCTACGGGCCATTGGAAAAGCACCCGCTGCAAAGGCAAGTTCCTCTATCCGGTAAAAGCCCTGAGTGCGGTATTCCGGGCCCGGTATGCAGCAGCCTTGCGAAAAGCGTTTCCGGAGCAGCCACCGGAATTTTTCAACCAGCTTTTTGCTACCCCCTGGGTAGTGTATGCCAAACGTCCTTTCGGTGGACCTGACCAGGTGATTGAATACCTGGGACGCTATACGCATAAGATTGCGATCAGCAATCATCGCATCACGGCAGTCAATGATCAAACTGTTCAGTTTACCTACAAGGATTACCGACAGGCAGGTACTAAAAAAGAAATGTGTTTATCTGCAGTAGAATTTATCCGGCGCTTTGCGCTGCACATCCTGCCTAAAGGATTTGTGCGGATTCGGCATTATGGGATGTTGAGTAATGCGGTAAAGCAGACATCACTTCCAACGATCCGGGAACAATTAACTCCGAAGCAGAACCGCAACAAAAAAGAGCAACCTACTGCAGAACTATCCGTACCAATTGAAGCCAGCTGTCCCTGTTGCAAAAAAGGCCGCATGCAACACGTGATGGATTTTGATCATCGGGGACCACCTATTGCAATATTGAACCAGGTAACATCAAATGTAAAGACGACCCTTTGAAAGCTGATTGCCGAACAGGCCTGGGAATTTTATATCCATTACCTATGAAAACATTGCATGATTGCCAGGAGAATCAATAGAAAATCCTGATCCGGAATAAAATTAGCTATCCTTTTGAAGGGAGTAAATCCATCATGCAACTCCAGATCAGTTTAATCCTCCGGTTTTCATTTCTTAAACCAGTAACTTCTACTATTCAAACCCCATAAGTAATAGCCCGGCTACCAAGGTTCCGTGCAACATCCGCTTCATCGTTGGCGCTTCGCACCCGACGAAGCTTAGTTGTT
>NZ_MBUA01000008.1 GCF_014332695.1 Flavihumibacter stibioxidans
GGTTTAACATTGCTATCGAACTTATAACATTATCGGCTGCACGATACCCCCGGATGGAAAGTGTCTGCCTGTTGTGTTACACCGCGTGTTGAGTGTGCAGCATTTCCGTGGTTAGGTAAGGTGGGCGATTAGGAAACAGAGACAACCAATAGGACACAAAAACACCGCACTCCGCTACTGCAATACTAAGGCGCGGTGTAAGGTGGGGTGCAAAAGAGCTGGAAAAAAATCTTTGGACAATAGCTTCTGCAGTTACTCTAGAGGTGCAAAGTTTACAATTGGGGTGAATCTCTGAAGAATCGTTCAGCAGGCTGTTAATGCATAGGCAGGGCCCAGTAACCATTCGCATAACAAGGGCATTTGACTTACCAGGGCGGGACATTGAAACTTCAACAGTAGATCAATGATGAGCATATGTCTAGGCTTGTCACGTTTTCAATTGGGCTTTTGAAAATAAACATGAACATTAGTAAATAATAAATCGGCTGAGCCGTGCTGGACGTTAGTAATGGCCCTGGCAACACAAATACGTCAACGTTGGGCGTAATCATTGTACCCTATGTCAATAATTTCAAAATTTAAATTTTGGGCATTTCTTCCAGTTGGGATGTTGTTTATAGTAACAGGAATATTAGTGGTTATCGTTGATACAATATTAAGAAGAGCCGATATGCCAACAATTGGGGTGTTCGTATTTCTCACTTTATTTATATTCATATGGATTTGGTTAGTCTTCGGTGAGTTACGCACAAAGCTCATCAAAGCGGAAATAGAAGGCGAACAAATAGCAGTATCAAAATATTTAGGCTTTGGCAGCAAAAAGTACTACATCCTCTCTCAGTTTGACGGAATTGAAACAGCTATTTTGCCTTCCAGATACGACAAGTACGAATATTTATATCTAATGAAGAATGGTAGAAAAGTTATTAAGCTTTCAGAATTTTACCATGGAAATTACACCGACTTAAAACATGCGTTGACAGGGAAGGTTAAAAACTTAGGACAAAGTAGGTTAGATTTTATTCAGGAGGTTAAAGAAATATTTATATGAATGGACGAATCTAACCAGACTACGCCCAACAAAAATATTGGCAAAAGCAGGGCGGGACGTCGGAACTTCATCATTAGATCAGTGATGGGCATTGGCTCAAACTTGTCACGATTTCTATTAGGCTATTGTAATTATAAATGAACATTTGTCAATAATTAATCTGTTGGCCGGGCGGGACGTTAGTAATGGCCCTGCCTTCGCCAATACTTGAACGTTAACTGCCATACGGTATCCCACGGTTACAGTTCAAATCTTTTGTATATTTGTTATATGTCATCTTTAAATATTGAAATATTAAATCCAAAGGCCAAGAAGTTATTGCAGGATTTGGCTGAATTGAAACTTATATCAATAAGGGAATCATCTGAAAATCCATTTTTGGCAGTTGTTAAACGGATTCGCACCAAAAAAGCTGAATTGTCGATGGAGGATATAACCAAAGAAGTTGAAATCGTCAGAGCCAAACGATATGCCAAAAAAGGTTGAATTAATAATTGTTGATACCAATCTTTGGTTAAGTTTTCTAATCAAAAGGACATTTTCTAAGCTTGACAAAATTTTGATATCTGGTCAAGTTAAGCTTGTATTTAGCGAGGAACTTCTTGGTGAATTTGTTGAAGTAGCCCGCCGTCCAAAATTCCGAAAGTATATTAGTTCTGAAGACATCCATGATCTTCTTCTCGCAATACAAGACTATGCAATCTTCTTCGAAGTGTTAATCGTAGATGAAATTTGCAGGGATCCCAAAGATGATTTTTTACTCGCGTTGGCAACAAGTTCAAAAGCTGATTATTTATTGACGGGTGATCAAGATTTGTTAGTGCTGAAACGTATCGGTAAAACTAAGATTATCACTTTATCTGAATATTTATCCGGGAAATAGGTACGGCAGTTAACATGGTATTTCCGCAAGGCGGGCGGGACCGGTGTAATTCAGCTTTAGAATAATAATCGACACTGGGCCAGGCTTGTCACGGTTTCAATATAGCTTTGGAATAAGACATTGAACTAATAATTAATAATCAGGCGACTGGCCCAGCGGGACATCAGCTATGGCCCGCCCTGACGTAAATACCTGAACGTTAGCAGCTACCCTATTGACACACTTCATTCCATAAAAACATGAGCGACAAAAGACCAGTAGACATAAAACGAGAAAGAGGTGGCAGTGTTAACATTGGCACTGAGGACGATGGTGCAATTTTGGAGATGTACAATTTAGGTGGAAGAATGTTGGTTATAAAAGAAAAGGCAATCTATGAATTAAGGTTTGCTGACGACATTGACCCTAATCGTGAAAATCCAGACTTACCACCAAGCACACAGAAATTAATTCTTCCATTAGGGACAACATCTGAAATGTTTTCAAGAACATTCTTAACTGCAAGACGATTATTTAAACCTGAATATTTTACAATACCGTTTGACGTAAACGTTGCCTTATCTCTTTCCTTAGAAGTAATTCAGGAATTAGCTGCCTTAGATGGGGAAATTACTGATTATTTAGCAGCAGAAAAAAAGGCAAGCGACGAGTACGAGGAAAGGAAACAAAAAAAACTTGACCATGCAGTGCCTTCTATAACTGATATTAAAACAAGATGTAAAACTATTTTTCAAAAAGTAGACCATGTTTCACAAGCTCAAATTGAAATCGTTAGATTATTTTTCCCTGACTTTAGCAAACAATCATACTACGGAAAGTTTTTGGAGTATATAGAGCAGAACCATAGCGACAAAGTTCAATTTATTGAATTTTTAAAGGGCATTGTTCCTTTCATCGAGTTGACCAGAAATATTCGGAATTGCTTAGACCATAGAAGAACAGAAACTCAAATTAAAGATTTTGAATTACAGCAAAATTTAGACATCTTGACACCTACTATTGAAATTGAATATCTCACTAGTAAGTTAGACAGAATTGCATTAGCATCATTTTTACCTGTAGTTAAAGACAACTTAGTAACAATATTTGAAAATATGTTGGCTCATTTGTGCAGTAACGTTCTTAAACCTGACAGGATTATGCCAAGCAGACTATTGATTATTCCAGAGGAAAAAAGAATTAATAAGTTTATAAAATTTGCGTACTGGTCTGCTTTAGGTGAAGGCGGCTTCTACCATCAATAGACAAGGGTTTGAGGACAAGGGCAAGCTGCTAACATGGTATTGCCAATAGTGGGGCTTGACATTGGAGCAATCAGCAGCGGTAATTCTGCTGTGCTGCGGTTCGGTGCTTGACCTGCAAAGCCCGGCTTTAGTTCTTAATATTTAACTTTATCAAAAAGCCAGGCAGCAGTTTCGGCGGACGAATGTAGAATTCCCCACCATCGGCAATACCTGGCCGTTAGCTGCAACCCTGTAGGACACTTCCCGTTAACTCAATCGGACATTTTTTGCGACACTTCAAAACCATCTTGTAACGTTGCTGATGTCTTTGTATTTAAGTATTTGCTTAAATAAGTAATCTTTGCTACATTTGACCCGACAAACAAATTTGACAATGGCAAACGACACTTGCATAAGGTTACAGGCAGACATAGAACAAATTAAAAGCTGCCGAGAAAAATTAAAGTCTAACTCAAAATCATTTTTGCAGTTGGGACAGGTTCTTGCTTTAGCAGGCAACGAAGTGCGACTGAAAATACTGTTTCTGCTTGAAGAGGAAAATGAACTTTGCCCTTGCGACCTTAGCGATATTTTGGGAATGAGTATTCCTGCCATTTCTCAACATCTTCGCAAACTAAAAGACGGTAACATCATTGAAGCCAGAAAAGCAGGGCAAACTATTTTCTATTCTTTACGCAGCGAACATCTAAAAACTTTAAGACCGTTTTTTAAATTTATTAATCAACAAAATTTGGCGACAGTATGACAACGACAACAAAAAATAGTAAAGGTTGGGTTGCAGGTCTGTTGACAGCAGTTGCGGCTTCCCTTTGTTGCATAACACCAGTTTTGGCTTTCTTAGGTGGTGCAAGTGGACTTGCTTCCTCGTTTTCGTGGATTGAACCGTATCGTCCATATTTAATCGGTTTGACAATTGCAGTTTTTGCATTTGCCTGGTATCAAAAACTCAAACCGCAAAAACAAATTGACTGCGACTGTGAGGCAGACAATAAAAAATCATTTTGGCAATCAAAAGCATTTTTAGCTATCGTTACAGTAGTTGCAGGATTGTTAATTGCATTTCCTTATTACGCAAAAATATTTTATCCAAAGCCTCAGGAAGCAAAAGTTATTATTGTTGATAAAAGCAATATACAGACTGCAGAATTTAAAATAAAAGGTATGACCTGCGAAGGCTGTACAGAACATATAAACAGCGAACTTTCAAAAACATCGGGAGTGATTGAGTTCAATACTTCTTATGAAAAAGGCAGCAGCCTTGTTAAGTTTGACAACAGTAAAACTTCCGTTGACAGCCTTGTATCCGTCATTAATAAAACTGGCTATAAAGTAACTTCTCAATCAGTAATCAACAACTAATGGAAAAAACTATCATACTTCAATCTGTTATTACTTGCCCTGTTTGTGGACACAGACAAGAAGAAACAATGCCAACAGATGCTTGCCAATATTTTTATGAGTGTTCAAATTGCAAGACACGACTTAAACCAAAAGAAGGTGACTGTTGTGTTTATTGTAGTTACGGGACAGTAAAATGTCCACCAATGCAATTGGGAACATCCTGCTGTTCGTAGTGACGAAGGGTATGCAGCTAACAGCGAGGTTTGCTGCTATGCTGGCTGACGAATATAAACTCATCTTCATATCGCTATCAGCCCATATCCAGCCGACGGAATTCTATCAGCTTTTGTTGTTATCTTCATCATCAGTTTTTCAATCGGCTGCGGCTCCGGGCTGGACATTATAAAATACCAGCACAGCAGCAAGCCCCAACGTTATGCGAAATGGCCTCGATCTCGGCACCGGCAGGGTGGGATCATTCTGGAAAAATAGTACGCCATCTGAAATTCACCAGATGCTAAGCTTCAGATTGCCAGCATCACACCAGATGGTAAAGTGGGCAGCTTTGGGTGTAACAGTTCTTTCGATCCAGAGGCATTACCCCCTCAACGGTACCCCCAGCTCCAGGCAGCCTGATTTGGGTGTAACACCGCCTGTTGAAGGTGGAGCATACTTTTGGAATGGTAAGGTGGGCGATCAGTCGGTGTACGGATCACCTGGATACAATAACACCGCACCCGACCGGGTGTAAGGTTATCCGGCTGTGAAACGTGGGCAGCAAGAACAGGTGTAGCAGTAATTAGGTGTAAACTCCTGTCACCTACCCTGGGTGCAACTATCTGACCCTTGTGATGCCCTGAAAATATGCATATCAGGCTGATAATTGGATATTCCACCCAAGCTGACCACTTTATTCCGGAGCAAACTGAGCACTAAAAGTTACTGTCACTTTAGTGTTTAATAAGTTACTCGATTTATTAGTCAAAAATGCCAATGATTTATTGGTGTTTTATTCAGTTATACCAGCAGTTAAGTTAGGTCTTTTTTTTCGCAGTGATTCTCCTTTGAGCTCCAAACGATGCGCATCATGTATGATCCGATCCAGGATGGCATCCGCTATGGTTTGTTCACCAATCACCTCATACCATTTGTTGACCGGCACCTGTGCTGTGAACAGGGTGGAGTGTTTGCCATGGCGGTCTTCAATGATGTCCATCAGTATGGCCCGGTTCTGCGCATCCAGCGGTTGCATCCCAAAGTCATCCAATATCAACAGGTCCTGTTTTTCTATTTTGGCTATTTCTTTTAAATAGGTGCCGTCCGCTTTTCCCATTTTTAACCGGGAGAACAGCTTGGTGCAATGCTCGTATTGCACTTTATAGCCCAGTGAACAGGCCTGGTGACCCAAGGCTGACGCAATAAAACTTTTTCCTATTCCGGTACTGCCGGTTATAAGCAGGTTTTCTTTTTTCTTGATAAAATCACAATCGGCCAGTCGCAGCAACTGATTTTTATGGAGCTCCCGTTCATTGGTAAAGCTGATTTGCTCAATCGATGCCTTGTAACGGAACCTCGCTCGCAGCACACTCCTGTCCAGTTTTCTATTGTAGCGATCGTCCCATTCCGAACTAACCATTAGGCCAACCAGTTCATCAGGCGTGTAGCGGACGGCTGTATCGGTTTCAAGATTGGTCTGGAAGGCACGTAACATGCCAAAAAGTTTCATGGTTCTCATTTTTTCGATGGTTTGCTCATTCATTGGTGTTGTTTTTATTGATAATAATGATTGCCCCGGATGTTGTCATGGCTGGGCATGGGGGTAGATTGGGACTCTTCCGGATCCGTCAGATCCAGCCCTTTTTGTAAGATATCTTCAATCGCCCGATAGGAGTAAAGGCCATACGCATGCCCTCGCTGGCAGGCCCGGATCAGCCGTTCGTGTCCAATCCGCTTCCCAAAAGAGAGGATGCCATTACAAATTTTATAGGCTTGTTCCGGATGTCGTTTTTTCAACAGCACCTGACTAATGTAGTGCTCCACTTCGGGTGCAATCACGCGGGCGAGGCTTAAAAAATAATCCGGATTCCAGGCGACCTGTACCTGATGCTGACTGGCCATATGACTACCCTCCGTACTGTAATTGTGTGCACTGCGCACCCGGCGGTGCGTGGCAATGCGTTCGTATTTGTAATAAATCTCCACCTCAGAGACACTGAAGAGTATACGTACCTTTTTACTGATATATCCATACGGCACACTGTAGTAGTGCTTATCCACGCTCAGGCAAACATGGCCATTTTTCATAACCGTGGCATGAACGGACCGGCGTAGTTCATAGGGTTTGGCCGGAAGGGGCTGCAGGGCGATCTTTTCCAGTTCATCGAACTGCTCGCGGCGACTGTAGGAACGGCCTTTAAACGGAGTGTTGTTGTGCTGCTCCAACAATAACAGGACCTGCTCATTCAATCGTTCCAGTGTCGTAGCGGGCCCCTCCGACAGCGCCACAAAAACGCGGCTGTACATGATTTTTACAGCCCCCTCTACCAGGGATTTGTCTTTGGGTTTGTAGGCCCGGGCCGGGAGCGGCGTCATCCCATAGTGATCGGCAAAGGCTTCAAAATTTTCGTTTAATGTCGGTTCGTACCGGCTGCTTTTGACAACCGCCGATTTTAGGTTATCCGGAACAATGGCATTGGGGGAGCCCCCAAAATAATGGAGGGCATGCTCACAGCAACCGATAAAGTCCTCTACCCGCTGCGACATGACAGCTTCCATATAGGTAAGCTGGCTGGCACCCAGTATGGCTACAAAGACCTCGGCTTCCTGCAGTTCACCGGTCGCTTCATCCAGAACAGGTAGTTTTTCCCCGGTAAAGTCAACATAGACCTTGTCACCCGCGGTATGCTCCATGTGCATGCTGGGCTGTACACGGCGCTTCCATAAATGATAATGACGGTAAAATGCAGTGTGCCCAAAGCCTGCAGGATGCTCCCGGCGGTAAAGTTCCCATAACCGCAGTAGTGTCATCCCTCGTTGCCGTAAGCGTTTGTCGTTGTCCCTAAAGAAGGCGAGCAGTTCCTTGAGCCTGGTATCCGGAACAACCTCCGGTTCCTTGCAGAATAGTTCGTCTAAATCCTTATCGGACAAGCGGCTGAGCTCTTCCCAGGAAGTGGAAAGCGCATCGACTATGTCCAGGTATTTTTTTACCGTATTACGGGATACACCGGTTAATTTGTTTATCTGCAGTTTATTGTGGCCCTGAAATGAAAGTTTTAGTACTTGACGAAGTTTACTCATCTTAATCGGGTTGTTTGGCATTGTAACTGGTATGAACAGCGAGAATAAGCCATTCAACCAGCATCCTAACTAAACCGATGAACGTACCATAAACAACTAAATGAAGTGCTCAGTTTGACGCGGAAAAGTAGTGGTCAATTTGCCCCGGAATTCAGTGGTCAATTTGCTCCGGAAACCAGTGATCAGTTTGGCGCGGAAAAAAGTGCTCAGGTTACGCGGAATTTCCAGT
>NZ_MBUA01000009.1 GCF_014332695.1 Flavihumibacter stibioxidans
TTTCTCAGGCCGGCTTTGCACCTTACTCTTTGTTTAGATCTTCTGTGCTATTCATTTTAACCACCACCAAACAACTCGACGATATTACGGACACCAACAGAGAGCTATTTTCAACTTAACTCGAAGCATTTGTGTATCCGGGCCAGGTTGATCAATTTCTATTACTGAATCAGTATGTGTCCCGCCCGGCCCACTTCCCTAACCGAACTGCAGAAAATAATTGGAGTACAAATACCTATCCACAAACTAAAGCGACCTCTGTTGACCAACCCTTACTACACAATTTTGAGTACCGGGTTAAATGACCGCCAATTATTTTGACTCCAATTTGCCGGCCTGACAGAGTGTGTCACCTACAGAGCTGTTGCCGCGCAACTGCCCGGTGATTCTAAACCTGCTCCAACAGTCGGAGTGACAAGTGGAGGGTGTCAGTTAACGTTGACGTATTTGTATTGCCAGGGCCATTACTAACGTCCCGCCCGGCTCAGCCGATATATTATTTACTAAAGTCCATATTTATAACCAAAAGCTCAATTGAAACCGTGACAAGCCTGGACCGCTGCTCATCATTGATCTACAGCCGAAGTTCCAATGTACCGCCCTGGTAATTCAAATACACGTGTTATGCGAATGGTTACTGGACCCTGCCTATACACTAACAGCCTGCTGAACAATTCATCAGAGATTCACCCCAGTTGTAACCTTTGCACTTCCAGAGTAACTGCAGGAGCTATTGTCCAAAGTTTTGTTTCCAGCTCTTTTGCACCCAACCTTACACCGCGCTTTGGTATGGCAGTAGCGGAGTGCGGTGTTTTTGTGTCCTATTGATTGTCTCTGTTTCCTAATCGCCCACCTTGCCTAACCACGGAAATGCTGCACACTCAACACGCGGTGTAACACAACAGTCAGGCACTTTCCATCCGGGGGTATCGTGCGCCCGATACTGTTATAAGTTCGATAGCAATGTTAAACCGAATGCTGCCCACCTGGCTATTTGTTTTGCAATTTACAACCTAAGACCCCGACACGCCCAGACTGTTTCACCAATATGGCATTACAGAGTGTGTGCAAAGTGCGAAGCCATTTCGCATAACGTTTCGGGATTTGGCTTGCCAGGGCCATTACTAACGTCCCGCCCGGCTCAGCCGATTTATTTATTTACAAATGTTCATATTTATAACCAAAAGCCCAATTGAAACCGTGACAAGTTCGGGCCGATGCTCATAAATGATCTACAGTTGAAGTTCCAACGTCCCGCCCTGGTAAGTCAAATGCCCTTGTTAGCGGTTCGTTGTTTTAATTTCTATATTTCTAATGTTTCTGGTAGTCCATAAATTTTACTGTCGCTTATATTTTTTATAACGATTAGCAACTCGTCTTCTCTTCGTTTACTCAATGCCATTCCTCTGTCTGCTAATTCTGCCCAAGGTTCTGTCGAGCTATATATGCTGTTCATTATTGCTGCTTCAAATCGTGCTCTCTCCCTTTTGTCAGGAATTTGAGCAACAAAAACCCTAAACGATTTTAACTGTTCTTCTACGGCACTTAAAATTTCTTCTTTTCGGTCGTTAAATTCTTCTCGATGTGTCCTTGCGTATGACCAACCGTGCCAAATTTCTACTCGTCTACCTTGTTCTGCTTCATTTACGTTAAACACAGTATAGTTACCACTTTGATATTCTAATGTATGTTGTCTAAATCTTTTTTTAGTTGAATTTGTTATTCCTGCACAATAAATCAAGTAGCCGTTTTTATATCGAAATGTCCAAAGATAGATACCTTCTGTGTCAGGAATTGGGTCAAGGTTATTCAGATTTTCGTAACCTGTCCACGAAAATGGTCCTTGCCATTCTATTTCTCTAACTTCAATTTTTATTATGTCAGTTTGTTGTAATTCCACATTTAGTTTGTATTTCTTTTGAGGGTCGTTCTACAATGACCGCTAACGTTGACGTATTGGCGAAGGCAGGGTCATTAATAACGTCCCGCCCGGCCAACAGATATATTATTTACAAAAGTTCATATTTATAACCAAAAGCCCAATTGAAATCGTGACCAGTCTGGACATATGCTCATCAATGATCTACTGTTGAAGTTTCGTCGTCCCGCCCTGCTTTAGCCAATACTTTTGTTAGCGGCTGGCAATTTAATTTGTGTCGTTTTCAAGTTCATATATTCCGGTGTCTGTTACTATAAAAGTTCCAATCGGAGTTTCTTCATACTGCCATATTCTTTCTTGAAAGGTCATTATTAAATCCATCTTTTTAGTCTGTGTGTCAACTTTAAATAGTTTGTTGTTTCCCATATTTGGTATAAACAAATTATTGTCCTTAATAAAAATACTTTCGGGATAACTCAATGGCTCACAATTGTCGTCCCAACTATATTCGCCAATTTTAAACACTTCTTGTTTGTCGGTTAAGCTCACTTGCGCAACAGTTTGTCCTGTCGGAAAAGCAAGCCATAAATAGTCAGGTTCTTGATATTTGATGTCATAGATTGGATGTCCTTCTCCAACTTCAATGTTCCAATTCAAAATTAAATTTCCCAAACTATCAAAGCCATAAATTGTCCCTTCTTGATATGTGCAAAAATAAATGTCTCCATTTTTTCTTTTTGTAATTCTGTAATGATGGACTTTGCCAGGCAGAACATGTTCTATCTTTTTATAAGTTTCTCCAGCAATTGCTTTTGCAAAATATTCTTCGTCAACTTGTCTTACCATTTTTGAATTGTCAAAGGCATAGAAATCTGGATTTGCTCCGTTGTTCCAACTGCAAATTAAAATTTCTCTTTGTCCAACGTCAAAGTTTGCTGTCCCACCAATATCTGTAATCTTTGTCAGTTTCACGATGTCTGTATTTGCTAGCCGCTAACGTTCAAGTATTGGCGAAGGCAGGGCCATTACTAACGTCCCGCCCGGCCAACCGATTTATTTATGTACAAATGTTCATTTATAATTACAATAGCCTAATAGAAATCGTGACAAGTCTGGGCCGCTGCCCATCATTGATCTACTGATGAAGTTCCTTCGTCCCGCCCTGCTTTAGCCAATATTATTGTTGTGTGAAGTACTTTATTTTTTCTTTTTAAGTTTTTGTTGTTCTTTTTGAAATTTCGAATAATCTGATTTACAATTTCTCAAAAAGTCACCCTTTTTAAGTAATCTATTAATGACAGGCACTAAAGCTTCTGAATATTTATGAATTGGATTTGATTTTTCTCCTAGTCTTATTTCAGTATGGTACCTTTTATCTCCTTTAATTTCTAGTTTCCATATTATACATTGAAGATCATGTGGATTTAAATTCAACCTATCTTTTATGTCTTTGGCGAGTAGAGGATATAACTTATCAGATTCAACTACTATACTTGGATCTACTAATCCTTCAATATCTCCAACTAATCTTAAAGTTGGTAAGCCTTCTTCTTCACTTTCAACAAACTTTCCTTTTTGGATAAAGTTTAATTTATCAACAATACTTTTATCAAGTAATATTTTACCGTTTCCGACACTTATTTCACCTTTATATGTGTCAAAAAGGCTTACGTTATTCGGACCAATTTGAGCTATTTTTTGGATATGTTGCATCCACATTAATTTTTCCTTTTCTTTTTCTTTGTCAAGCAAATTTTTAAGTTCTGCAAATTCAATTTCTTTTGTCTCTGCTCTATAACGATAGTAAATAGCTCCTTCTCTCAATAAATTATCTTTGTTTTTAGAACAAATAATTGGCTTATTTTCCGATTCAAATACTGCTAATTGGCCAAATTCCTTTCCATCAAATTCTAATATTTGTTGACTCCATTCAATTTCTTGAGAAAAATATTCTCTTATTATTCTATCAATTTTTCTAGGGTCAATTTCAATCCACTTCTTGGTTGAAATACCAATTGGAGTGTGCGGAGAATCTTGAATACCAAATATTATTTGACCACCTTTATTATTTGCCATTCCAACTAATGACTTGGCATACTTTATTAAGTTATCTCCTCCTTGAAATGACTGTTTATATTCTAGATCAAAAGATTCGCGTCTTTTTATGTAATTTCTTTTATCTAATTCAAATATAAAGTTCATAATTAGTCAGACAGTTTAACTGTATTTCACACAACGTTCAGGTATTTACGCAAAGGCGGGCCATAGTTGATGTCCCGCTGGGCCAGCCGCCTGATTATTTATTTAAAGTTCAATTGTTTATTCCAAAGCTATATTGAAACCGTGACAAGCCTGGCCCAGTGTTGATTCATATTCCACCGCTGAATTCCACCGGTCCCGCCCGCCTTGCGGAAATACCCTGTTAACTGACGCCCGGTTTCTTTCAGCAGGTTGCCGGTTTCTCAGGCCGGCTTTGCACCTTACTCCTTGATTAGATACTCTGTGCTATTCATTTTATCGACGACAAAACAACTCGACGATATTACGGACACCAACAGAGAGCTATTATCAACTGAACTCGAAGCATTTGTGTATCCGGGCCAGGTTGATCAATTTCTATTACTGAATCAGTATATGTCCCGCCCGGCCCACTCCTTTTCAAGAACTGCAGAATACAATTGGAGAACAAATAGCTATCGACAAACAAAAGCGACCTCTGTTGACCAACCCTTATTAAACAATTTTGAGTACCGGGTTTTATGACCACCAATTATCTTGACTCCAATTTGCCGGCCTGACAGACTGTGTCACCTACAGAGCTGTTGCCGCGCAACTGCCCGATGGTTCTAAACCAGCTCCAACAGTCGGAGTGGCAAGTGGAGGGTGTCAGTTAACGTTCAGGTATTTACGTCAGGGCGGGCCATAGCTGATGTCCCGCTGGGCCAGCCGCCTGATTATTGATTATTTGTTCAATGTCTTATTCCAAAGCTATATTGAAACCGTGACAAGCCTGGCCCAGTGCTGATTCATATTCTATCGCCGAATTCCACCGGTCCCGCCCGCCTTGCGGAAATACCATGTTAACTGACGCCCGGATACTTTCAACATGATGCCGGTTTCTCAGGCCGGCTTACAATCATACTTTTGAATAGACCCTCTGGACTATTCATTTTAGCGACGACAAATCAACTCCACGATATTACGGGAACCAACAGAGAGATATTTTTTACTGAACTCGAAGCAATTGTTTCTCCGGGCCAGGGTGACTTATTTTCATCACTGAATGAGTTGGCGTCCCACCCGGCCCACTCCTTTTCACGAACTGCAGAAAATAATTTAGTACAAATACCTATCGACAAACTAAGCAACGACAGACGACCAACCCTTACTACCCAATTTCATGTATTGAATAATATGACCACACAATTTTTGACTCCAATACGCCGGCCTGACGGAGTGTGTCACCTACGGAGCTGTTGCCGCGCAACTGC
>NZ_MBUA01000010.1 GCF_014332695.1 Flavihumibacter stibioxidans
ACTGGAAATTCCGCGTAACCTGAGCACTTTTTTCCGCGCCAAACTGATCACTGGTTTCCGGAGCAAATTGACCACTGAATTCCGGGGCAAATTGACCACTACTTTTCCGCGTCAAACTGAGCACTTCATTTAGTTGTTTATGGTACGTTCATCGGTTTAGTTAGGATGCTGGTTGAATGGCTTATTCTCGCTGTTCATACCAGTTACAATGCCAAACAACCCGATTAAGATGAGTAAACTTCGTCAAGTACTAAAACTTTCATTTCAGGGCCACAATAAACTGCAGATAAACAAATTAACCGGTGTATCCCGTAATACGGTAAAAAAATACCTGGACATAGTCGATGCGCTTTCCACTTCCTGGGAAGAGCTCAGCCGCTTGTCCGATAAGGATTTAGACGAACTATTCTGCAAGGAACCGGAGGTTGTTCCGGATACCAGGCTCAAGGAACTGCTCGCCTTCTTTAGGGACAACGACAAACGCTTACGGCAACGAGGGATGACACTACTGCGGTTATGGGAACTTTACCGCCGGGAGCATCCTGCAGGCTTTGGGCACACTGCATTTTACCGTCATTATCATTTATGGAAGCGCCGTGTACAGCCCAGCATGCACATGGAGCATACCGCGGGTGACAAGGTCTATGTTGACTTTACCGGGGAAAAACTACCTGTTCTGGATGAAGCGACCGGTGAACTGCAGGAAGCCGAGGTCTTTGTAGCCATACTGGGTGCCAGCCAGCTTACCTATATGGAAGCTGTCATGTCGCAGCGGGTAGAGGACTTTATCGGTTGCTGTGAGCATGCCCTCCATTATTTTGGGGGCTCCCCCAATGCCATTGTTCCGGATAACCTAAAATCGGCGGTTGTCAAAAGCAGCCGGTACGAACCGACATTAAACGAAAATTTTGAAGCCTTTGCCGATCACTATGGGATGACGCCGCTCCCGGCCCGGGCCTACAAACCCAAAGACAAATCCCTGGTAGAGGGGGCTGTAAAAATCATGTACAGCCGCGTTTTTGTGGCGCTGTCGGAGGGGCCCGCTACGACACTGGAACGATTGAATGAGCAGGTCCTGTTATTGTTGGAGCAGCACAACAACACTCCGTTTAAAGGCCGTTCCTACAGTCGCCGCGAGCAGTTCGATGAACTGGAAAAGATCGCCCTGCAGCCCCTTCCGGCCAAACCCTATGAACTACGCCGGTCCGTTCATGCCACGGTTATGAAAAATGGCCATGTTTGCCTGAGCGTGGATAAGCACTACTACAGTGTGCCGTATGGATATATCAGTAAAAAGGTACGTATACTCTTCAGTGTCTCTGAGGTGGAGATTTATTACAAATACGAACGCATTGCCACGCACCGCCGGGTGCGCAGTGCACACAATTACAGTACGGAGGGTAGTCATATGGCCAGTCAGCATCAGGTACAGGTCGCCTGGAATCCGGATTATTTTTTAAGCCTCGCCCGCGTGATTGCACCCGAAGTGGAGCACTACATTAGTCAGGTGCTGTTGAAAAAACGACATCCGGAACAAGCCTATAAAATTTGTAATGGCATCCTCTCTTTTGGGAAGCGGATTGGACACGAACGGCTGATCCGGGCCTGCCAGCGAGGGCATGCGTATGGCCTTTACTCCTATCGGGCGATTGAAGATATCTTACAAAAAGGGCTGGATCTGACGGATCCGGAAGAGTCCCAATCTACCCCCATGCCCAGCCATGACAACATCCGGGGCAATCATTATTATCAATAAAAACAACACCAATGAATGAGCAAACCATCGAAAAAATGAGAACCATGAAACTTTTTGGCATGTTACGTGCCTTCCAGACCAATCTTGAAACCGATACAGCCGTCCGCTACACGCCTGATGAACTGGTTGGCCTAATGGTTAGTTCGGAATGGGACGATCGCTACAATAGAAAACTGGACAGGAGTGTGCTGCGAGCGAGGTTCCGTTACAAGGCATCGATTGAGCAAATCAGCTTTACCAATGAACGGGAGCTCCATAAAAATCAGTTGCTGCGACTGGCCGATTGTGATTTTATCAAGAAAAAAGAAAACCTGCTTATAACCGGCAGTACCGGAATAGGAAAAAGTTTTATTGCGTCAGCCTTGGGTCACCAGGCCTGTTCACTGGGCTATAAAGTGCAATACGAGCATTGCACCAAGCTGTTCTCCCGGTTAAAAATGGGAAAAGCGGACGGCACCTATTTAAAAGAAATAGCCAAAATAGAAAAACAGGACCTGTTGATATTGGATGACTTTGGGATGCAACCGCTGGATGCGCAGAACCGGGCCATACTGATGGACATCATTGAAGACCGCCATGGCAAACACTCCACCCTGTTCACAGCACAGGTGCCGGTCAACAAATGGTATGAGGTGATTGGTGAACAAACCATAGCGGATGCCATCATGGATCGGATCATACATGATGCGCATCGTTTGGAACTCAAAGGAGAATCACTGCGAAAAAAAAGACCTAACTTAACTGCTGGTATAACCGAATAAAACACCAATAAATCATTGGCATTTTTGACTAATAAATCGAGTAACTTTTTAAACACTAAAGTGACAGTAACTTTTAGTGCTCATTTTGCCCCGGAATAAAGTGGTCAGCTTGGGTGGAATATCCAGTTTGTAGCTTTTTGATATAACAAAAATCAAAATTTATGACTACTACAAACCGTTCTCCGCGTCCCTCTACACTGGTTGCCCAGGCATGTGCTAATGTAACTGGTTTTCATGATTTATTCAAGCGGCTCAAGCGTCGCATGAAGACATCCGGCAGAAGCGAAAGCACCCTCAACAATTACGCCCGGCACCTGGCACAGATGGCCTTACATTTCAACACGCTGCCTACTGAACTCGATGAAGATCAGATTGAAGATTACCTGTATCTCCTGCAGCAACAACACAACACGCCTTCGGAATCCTATTTCAAACACACTGTGTATGGCCTTCGGTTTGTATTCCGGCTGGAAGGACTGGATGACAAACGCATTGCCCTGCCTGCCATTCAACGGGAAGAAAAACTTCCGGTAATTCTGAGCCGGGAAGAAGTAAAACGGCTGCTGCACACACCTACTTTGCTTAAGCACCGGATCCTGATCGCTCTACTGTATGACTGTGGCCTTCGCTGTATGGAAGTGCGTAGCCTGCAACTCAAAGACATTGATCTGAACCGCCGCATGTTGCACATCCGGCAAAGCAAGGGCAAGAAAGATCGCTATGTTCCTATTGGCTCGGTACTGGCAGCCGGACTTCAAAAATACATCGATGCCGAAGGTCCTGTTAAGTGGCTCTTCAATGGCAAAGGCGATCCTTCAATTGAAGGCCGCAAAGGAGGCGATTTTGACAGCCGCTATTCCCAACGTGGTGTGCAGTGGGCCGTTACCCAGGCAGTCAAACAGGCAGGCATTAAAAAAGAAGTATCGGTTCATACCCTTCGTCATACCTATGCCACGCATTTATTGGAAGCTGGCATCGATATCATGACCATCCAAAAACTCTTGGGCCATGAGAGCATCGATACCACGATGATTTATTTACATGTTGCGCAACCCGTTGATCGACCACCCCTCAGCGTGCTGGATCAGCTTTACGGCAGGTAAACCGTGCAACCGGCTTTTGAACTGGCCACTATTCTGAACCTGCACTGGGAGCGAGCAAATGAGCAACTATCCTTAAACAGTTGGCAGTGGCGCACCCTGCATGCGATCCGGCGCTGCAGAACGGCAGCACTGGGCGGGCATATTGATCAGTGCGATAGTTGCGGGCACCTGCGTATCAGCTATAACAGTTGCCGCAATCGCCACTGTCCCAAGTGCCAGGGACAGCAGCGGGAAGCCTGGATGGCGGCCCGGCAGGAAGAACTATTGCCTGTTCCGTACTATCATGTGGTGTTTACATTACCGGAGGCGATCAATCAACTGGCGTTGCATAAACCGGCTGTTGTTTATGGTTTGCTATTCTCAACCGTTTGGAGTACGATTCAATCTTTTGCATCGGATCCAAAACACCTTGGTGCTCAAACCGGTATGATCAGCATCCTGCATACCTGGGGACAAACACTCACCCTGCATCCGCACCTGCATTGTATCGTTCCGGGTGGGGGTATCACTTCTACGGGCCATTGGAAAAGCACCCGCTGCAAAGGCAAGTTCCTCTATCCGGTAAAAGCCCTGAGTGCGGTATTCCGGGCCCGGTATGCAGCAGCCTTGCGAAAAGCGTTTCCGGAGCAGCCACCGGAATTTTTCAACCAGCTTTTTGCTACCCCCTGGGTAGTGTATGCCAAACGTCCTTTCGGTGGACCTGACCAGGTGATTGAATACCTGGGACGCTATACGCATAAGATTGCGATCAGCAATCATCGCATCACGGCAGTCAATGATCAAACTGTTCAGTTTACCTACAAGGATTACCGACAGGCAGGTACTAAAAAAGAAATGTGTTTATCTGCAGTAGAATTTATCCGGCGCTTTGCGCTGCACATCCTGCCTAAAGGATTTGTGCGGATTCGGCATTATGGGATGTTGAGTAATGCGGTAAAGCAGACATCACTTCCAACGATCCGGGAACAATTAACTCCGAAGCAGAACCGCAACAAAAAAGAGCAACCTACTGCAGAACTATCCGTACCAATTGAAGCCAGCTGTCCCTGTTGCAAAAAAGGCCGCATGCAACACGTGATGGATTTTGATCATCGGGGACCACCTATTGCAATATTGAACCAGGTAACATCAAATGTAAAGACGACCCTTTGAAAGCTGATTGCCGAACAGGCCTGGGAATTTTATATCCATTACCTATGAAAACATTGCATGATTGCCAGGAGAATCAATAGAAAATCCTGATCCGGAATAAAATTAGCTATCCTTTTGAAGGGAGTAAATCCATCATGCAACTCCAGATCAGTTTAATCCTCCGGTTTTCATTTCTTAAACCAGTAACTTCTACTATTCAAACCCCATAAGTAATAGCCCGGCTACCAAGGTTCCGTGCAACATCCGCTTCATCGTTGGCGCTTCGCACCCGACGAAGCTTAGTTGTT
>NZ_MBUA01000011.1 GCF_014332695.1 Flavihumibacter stibioxidans
AACGTTCGAGGCTTTGTGCAGGTTGGGGATTTCGAGTTCCGTCTGCTTGTAAACGTCAGCCAAATGTGTAGGTAAAAGTTGATGATTTATTCTTTTGCTCAATAGCGTTCTGTCGAGCTGGAACTTAAGTTAAATAGTAGTACAAAAGTTGATGGCGAATTCCGTCTAGCCCAACTTGCACAAAACCATATGTTGGCTGCTGTTTTATTCTACGTTGTGTACCACAAATACCAATGATCGTCAATTTTTTTCCATTCTATAATTCGTCCACAGTTAGTATATCCTGGGTTAGTATTGTCTTTTGAATATGCAATTCCTACACAGTTATCAAGCATTCCGTCTAATGTAAAAATTACTTCTCCACTTTCAAGTGTGTCAACAGCAGCAAAGCTTAATTGCGGAATTTCAATTTGTTTATTTTCTTGTCGTGCCTTTTCAATTGCTACAACAGTTTCAGTCATTCGAGATTTGTGAATTGAAAAGAATATTTTGTCAGCTGTATTAATAAGCCCATCTCTACAAGTTAAAAATATTGTCACACTAATGGCAGTTGCAATAAAGTAATATAACTTTCTAAATTTTGTCTGTTTTGTCAATAGAAGAATTATCAAACAGCCGATAATAAATAATGCACAAAATCCTATAAGCCCTAAAAAAGTAAAAATGTCTGTGTGTCTGAAAAATAATAATGCAAAAAAATAAGGTGCAACTAAGGAAAGCATTGTAAACATTTCAGTCTTTGTAAGTCGCATTGGTGATTTAAAAGTTTTGATGGTCTTAAAATGATTTCAAATTATTGTGGTCTGTCTAAATAGCAGCCAACGTACAGGTATTTGTATTGCCAGGGCCATTACTAACGTCCCGCCTGGCTCAGTCGATAAATTATAATCAAAAGCCCATATTTATTATCAAAAGCTAAATTGAAACCGTGACCAGCCTGGGCCGATGCTCATCAATGATCTACTGCTGAAGCTCCATTGTCCCGCCCTGGTAATTCAAATACCACTGTTATACGAACGGCCAACGAAGATTATTGCCCATATTCATTCAGCATATAAAACAATACATCAGAGCTTCATTTAATCGTAATGCTGCAAACATTAGAATAACTGCGGCTTTTCAATATTCATATTCTCACTTATACTTTTGCACCCCACCATACACCATCGCTGGTAGTTGCACCCCAGTAACGCGGTGGTTTTGTGTCCTGGTAATTTATCTACTTTTATGTTGCCCACCTTACCGATCCGAAGACAAGCCGAACATACAACAGGCGGTGTAATGCTTTTATCTGGCAGTTTGCATCCGGGGGTATCGTGCACATTGTAACCAATACAATTCAACGGATGTTTTTACATAAGGTCGCCCACCTTGCTATTGGCTTTGATATATACAACCTGATCCCCCCCCACCCACAGCCTGTTAGCCATTCATTGCTACAACCTTTGAGGGCTAGGTGATGCTCTTGCTGTTCATTCCAATTGACAGCAATACCGTTTCGTATAACGTTCAGGTATTTGTATTGCCAGGGCCATTACTAACGTCCCGCCCGGCTCAGCCATAAATATATTTACAAAAGTTCATTTTCATTTCCAAAAGCCCAATTGAAACCGTGACCAGCCAGGGCCGATGCTCATCAATGATCTAATGCTGAAGCTCCATTGTCCCGCCCTGGTAACACAAATACCACTGTTATACGAACGGCCAACGACGATTATTGCCCATAATCATTCAGCATATATAACAATACATCAGAGCTTCATTTAAGCGTAACGCTGCAAACATTAGAGTAACTGCGGCTTTTCAATATTCATATTCTCACTTGTACTTTTGCACCCCACCATACACCATCGCTGGTAGTTGCACCCCAGTAACGCGGTGGTTTTGTGTCCTGGTAATGTATCTACTTTTATGTTGCCCACCTTACCGATCCGTAGACAAGCCAAACATACAACAGGCGGTGTAACACTTTTATCTGGCAGTTTGCAGCCGGGGGTATCGTGCACATTGTAGCCTATACAATTCAACGGATGTTTTTACATAAGGTCGCCCACCTTGCTATTGGCTTTGATATATATAACCTGAAACCCCCGCACCCACAGCCTGTTAGCCATTCATTGCTACAACCTTTGAGGGCTAGGTGTTGCTCTTGCTGTTCTTTCCGATTGACAGCAATACCGTTTCGTATAACGTTAAAGTATTTGTATTGCCAGGGCCATTACTATCGTCCCGCCCGGCTCAGCCGATTAATTATTATCAAAAGCCCATATTTATAATCAAAAGCCTAATTGAAATCGTGACAAGCCTGGGCCAATGCTCATCAATGATCTACAGCTGAAGTTCAATTGTCCCGCCCTGGTAATTCAAATGCCCTTGTTAGTGGCAGCCATTCCATTGCTTGAAGCTATCGTCATTTCTTCCTTAATGTCGAGTAAATGTCTAATATCGTTTGTAATTCGTCTCTACTTTTTGAGTGTCCAAAAGCATGAATTCGTTGATTCCAACCTTCTCCCTTTTTATTGTCAGCAATTGTTTGAATTGAATATTCTTCTTGACAATTAAATACCATCCACTCCTGTAAGGTGTTAAGAATTTTTCCCATTAATGTCTCTGTTTTGCAACTGTCATTATCTGCGTCAAATTCATGGGGAAAGTTTCCAAAATATAGTCCACCAGATAATTTACCCTTAACGGTTGTGTCTGTTGGTGAAAAATAATATACCGAAAAATCTGGTCCGTTTGATGTCGTGATGGAATAATCAATCGGAACTGATATGACGTAGCCGCTTTCACCGACTGGTTTTTCAGTCAATTTAATATTACTACCATTATTAGCATGACTATTGTCCTTAGTTGCATTGTTATTGCAAGATGTCTGAATAAGAAAAATTAAAGTCAAACAAGACAGTATTCTAAAATTTTTCTTCATTGTCTAAATAATTTTGAATTCTCTACGGTCGTAATTGGGTTGCCACTAACGATTAGGGATTTGGTTTGCCAGGGCCATTACTAACGTCCAGCCCGGCTCAGCCGATATATTATTTACTAATGTCCATATTTATAACCAAAAGCCTAATTGAAACCGTGACAAGCCCGGGCCAATGCTCATCATTGTTCTACTGCTGAAGTTCCATTGTCCCGCCCTGGTAAGCCAAATGCCCTTGTTGGCTGCAGTTTTTATTGAGTTATATTAGGATCGATAGAAAACCCCTTCCAGGTTGATCGCACTTTAATGAACTTATCAATATCATTTAAGTTCATTAGGTCAGAAAAAAAGACCGTCTCTAGTCCATTTAAATGCTCTTGATATTTTGAGTGTTTTTTTCGGAAAGTGTCCCAAAACCTTTTAATGTCTGTTGGGGTCATTTCTTGGCCCTCTTCAAACGAACTCATGTTGTTAAAAACAAGGAGTTCTGCAAAAAACATTTGCAAGTCTTTGAGCTTAATTAATAGTTCTGGAGTTGCCCAGATTGATGATTGGGTCGATTCAATAACTCGTCTCAGAATTTTGTTTGACTGGGAAATGTCCGCTACGTTATAATTTTTTTCGATATTCCTGAGTTCGTTAAAAGCCTTTTCTATTGAAGAGTACGCATCCTTCCTTTTTTCCAGTATATACTTTTTATAGTCATAATGAAAATCAAGCTTTTTTTGCCATCTTCCTACTAAGTAGTTTATCCAACTGGTGAAGCCGGCGATAACAATTCCCTGAATTATAACTAGTGTCCAATCCATTGAATTATTTGTTTCATTTTTATGTTTGTTAAAATTGCAGCCAACG
>NZ_MBUA01000012.1:0-57805 GCF_014332695.1 Flavihumibacter stibioxidans
GGGCATTTTGGCTGATGGCCAGCCTGCCCAGGCGATCATACCAGAATTTACTCATGCCGGCATCGGGTGTTTTTTGAAGCACCACCTGGTTGAGGCTGTTATAGCTGTACCTAGTTACCAGCTTATGAACCATTGGCAGGGGGTTGCCGAGCTTCCTGAAATTCCGGGTGCTATCAAGCCAGGAGTTTCGATAAATGGGCTGAACCCCAGCCGGAGATACGGTCTTCACCAGGTTGCCCGCCTGGTCATAGTAGTACAAGGTGAAATGATATTCTTTTACGGCGCTGGAGTCGGTAAATGTTTCGGTTACCGCCCAATATTTAAATGGCCATTAGCAGGGGTAAATTTGCGCAGAAGTGGGGAACAGTTACAGCGGGAATTGAGAGATCATGGGATGGGTATTACAGAAAGGGGCGGAAGAATGGTA
Organism: Flavihumibacter stibioxidans; assembly: GCF_014332695.1. Classification (GTDB taxonomy): domain Bacteria; phylum Bacteroidota; class Bacteroidia; order Chitinophagales; family Chitinophagaceae; genus Flavihumibacter; species Flavihumibacter stibioxidans. The sequence continues at coordinate 428 of NZ_MBUA01000012.1, forward strand.
AAATCGAGTAAATTTGAGTATTAAACAATTGGCTATGTTTGGTGAAGCGAAAAAACTACATCTCATAGAGGAGATATTAAAGATCGAAAATGATGCTGTACTGGCAGCGGTGGAAACGGTGATAGCCAAAAGCAAATTGCATGTTATTGGCCGTAAGAGCTTCACTTCATTTGCCGGCATGTGGACTAAGGAAGAAGCAGATGAATTGGAAAAACAATAGAAGAAGGCTGCGAACAAATTCATCCTGATGACTGGAAGTAAATGCCTGCCGGATACCAGCGTAATTATCCATACGTTTAGAGAAAACAATGTTGTATCGGCACAATTGGATGCTGTCTCAGAAGTGTATGTACCATTGACTGTAATCGGGGAATTATTTTATGGTGCGTATAGGTCTGCTGAACCTGTGAAGCATATCAACCGGATGCAGCTTTTTATAAATAACTGTATTGTTTTGCAGCCGGACTCAAAGACAGCGGATATTTATGGTAGTATAAAAGCGGCGTTGATGAAAAAGGGGAAACCCATACCTGAAAATGATATCTGGATAGCAGCCATTGCACAGCAATACAATCTTCAGCTTTTTACAACGGACAAGCATTTTGCAGAAGTAGAGAGTATTGCTTTGTTTGGAACATAGAAAAGGAATTGTCTCCTAAAAACACAAGTTTATATCCGTCCTAAATATGGGAGGAGGTCAGTTGAGATGACCTTTAAAATTGCCCAGGTCTTTGATGTGCCCGTCGATTATTTACTCGGAGAAGGAAACCGCGCCACCTAGGATAAAGACACCGTTAAACGACTTGAAGACATCGAAGCGCTTGACACCTTTACCAGGTCCGTTATCTACAATATCATCGACAGTTTCCTGCGCGACGCAAAAGCCAGAAAAGCTTACGCACAATAAAAAAGCTGCTGGATATATCCAGCAGCTTTTTTATTACAGCTAAATTTTGTCGCTATTATTTGGAGCATCTATAATCATTAAAATTCATGATCTAGTTCATTCACATACAGATCAGAATTATACAGCTTTCGCAACTCTCTGCCACAGTGAGGGCAATATTCAATAAATATAATTTTTATGTTGCTGTCTAAAACCTGATAACCTTCGGTTATTAGATAACGATAAATATTCCCTTTATACTTCGAACGTTCAATGAAAGGCTGACTTAGCTTAATTATCCTAAAATTCAACCCCATCTCCTTGGCCCCTTCGTATCTAAATCTAAATGTATCGCAGCAAAATTTTTTCATTGTCTATTTTTTTAGTGGCGTGGCAAGGGAATTAACTGCTTCGATAAGTTCTTTCCCCTTAAACATAAACTCTGTACTCACTTTACCCTCCATGCCATGAATCCCTGTCTTTAACTCTAACTCAGAAGTTGCTTGGAGTGCTTTCAAGGAAAATTGTGACATCTCGTATTGCATTACCTGCCCTCCACTTTTTACATATGTTGCTGCAACAGCAGCATCGTCAGTTAAAAATAGTACGGTTGAACCAACTTCTTTTCCTGTAGTTCCCCTAAACAATTGGAAATTCCGCTCTGTATAATCACTATTTTCCGTCAATAATTGATCACAGAAATCAATTCAGACAAAATCGCTGCCATAAAAGAATTGATTCGAAATTTGTACCTGATTAATAGTGGTCATTCAGACCCGGAATAAGCTGGTCAGCTTCCGTGGAATTTCCATCTGAAGCTGCCCATCTGTGTCCCAATGCCTTTTCACCTGGCCACTAGACCCTACCCTGCTGAAATTACCGGATACGAATTTAAACTGATCGTCAAAAAAAATGTAATTAATGTAAGCCTTGGGCACAGATGCACCAGATTCATTGTTTGCACCCCTAATAAAGCTTTGAGGTATTAGACCGGTATTTAAAGTATTTAGTTGTGTACTCGTTATTCCCTTGCCGCCCGCAACACTTCCTGGTGCGGCCAAAAGACCTGCAAGTAAGGTCGTAATATCCAAGGCGGTGCTATTAGAGTTGTTTACTTCGGTAGTATTCAAATAATAGGACTTTCCAAAAATATCGACCTTATCACCTGCCATCACTTTAATCATAAATTGAAGGCCCGTCTTATTACTGTTTGCATTCAATTTGTACAACTTATTACTGCCATCTGTCTGTGTTGGTGCCGTACCAGTTGGATAACTGGTATTCTGAGGCGGATTACCATTATTATTATAATATAGTTTAGTGTTTGCAGTTGATTCGGTACCCCATGAAGGAATGCTGCTTTCCGAAACCACCTTTGAATAATCAATATTGTAAAACTTCAATTCCTGATTAATCATACTATTAGCTACCGGAGTAACACCAGGTGCAGTATAGGTTCCTTCAAGTGTAGATGCTGGATAGTACTTGATTGAACTTTCGTCCGTAAGTACCATACGAACATTTCCCAAATGATCCTTGATAAAATAATCGTAATCAAATTTTGCAGCAACAGACCCTTCAGTCGGCGTATATCTAATTCTACCTTCCTCATGAGCAATAAACTGCAAAATATTATTTTCGTAAACGAATCCCGAAGAATATAAAGTTGTAGTTACCTTGGCAGGTGAAACCGTATTATCAGTAACTGTTTTAGATATTTTATTCCCATTACCATCATATTCATATGCTATTGTCCCTTTCCCAGTTAAAGTTATTAGTGTTGGCAAATTGAATTGATTGTATGTAATAGTGGAAATTTGTTTGTTTAAATCAGAAATCATATTCCCATTATTATCATAAGTATAATCGTCAGATGTTCCGTTGTTACCATCCTTAAAATCAGCGAACTTACCCTGATCCGTTGAAGAAAAATTATCAGTCACCGTCCTTAACATATTAGTAAACTCAGTGCCTGTATATTCATAGCACTTACCAATTCGACCCCAGCGGGTTGAATAACACATCGCAAAAACCCAGGTCATCATAAATGTAATATGTATTCAACCAGCCTGCATGGGAACTTCCAGATCCATTATCAGCCGCACCCCCTAAACTTCTTTTTCACCCACCGAAGGATTACCGCCGGCCTGGCGTCTAAGATGTCAGACAAGTATATTTTATGAAGATTCTGACTTTCCTAGTGACCGGTATTTTATTAAGTTTCACCGCCTTATCACAGAACATTGTGAAGGGACGCATCAAAGACAGTTCCGCCAATACCAGCCTCGCCGGCGCTACGGTTTCATTGAAAAACAGCGACTTCAGCAGAAATGCCGTTTCCGGAAAAATGGGCGAATTCACCTTTAACGATATCCCCGACGGCTCCTATAAAATCTCCATTTCCTTCGTAGGATATGAAGCCATCGAAAAAACCCTTACCCTCTCCGGCGGCACCACCAACCTGGGCGCATTTGCCATGAAAAAAGGCGGCACCCTGGAAGAAGTGATCGTGAAAGCCACCACTCCCCCGGCCCAGCAAAAGGGCGATACGGTTCAATTTAATGCCAGTGCCTTCAAAGTGAATCCCGATGCCAATGTGGAAGACCTGGTTAAAAAGATGCCGGGAGTAGCCATTGAAAACGGCCAGGTGAAAGCCCAGGGCGAACAGGTGAAAAAAGTGACAGTGGATGGCCGGGAATTTTTTGGCGACGATGCCACGGCCGCCCTTCGCAACCTGCCTGCCGAAGTAGTGGATAAGATCCAGGTATTCGACCGCCTCAGCGACCAGGCGCAACTGACCGGCGTGGACGACGGACAGGGTTATAAAGCCATCAATATCGTTACAAGGGAAGACCGCCGGAATGGCCAGTTCGGCCGGGTGTATGGCGGTTACGGAACCGACGACCGGTACCAGGGCGGCGGCTCGGTAAACTTTTTCAATAAAAACAGGCGCATTTCCGTAGTGGGACTGTTCAACAATATCAACCAGCAGAATTTTGCGGGATCCGATATACTGGGATTGTCTTCCGGTGGCAGCGGCAGGGGCGGTGGCGCAGGCCGTGGCGGCGGCGGAAACTTCCAGGTGCAAAACCAGAGTGGTATTTCAAAGACCAATGCACTGGGCATTAACTTCAGCGACCTCTGGGGAAAAAATTTCAATGTCAGCGGCAGTTATTTTTTCAACAACAGTAATAACGATAACAATTCCAGTTCCAACCGCGAACAACTGATCACCCCCGATTCCAGTACTTTTTACCGGGAACTGTCAGAAAGCAATCGCAAGAACACCAGCCACCGGGTAAATATGAGGATGGAATACAAGATCGATTCCCTCAACACGCTGATGATCATTCCCAGTTTCAATTACCAGCAGAATAATAATATCAGCAGTACTTCAGGTCGCCAGTCACTGGAAGATGGCAGTCCGACAAGCGCTACCGAAAACTTTAACCGTACCAAAGGCGACGGATATAATTTCAACAATACCCTGCTGTTCAGGCACGCATTCAAAGCCAACAGGAGAAGATCCTATTCAATCGGGCTTACAACAGGCATCAATAACCGAAATTCCACGCAGGACGTAAGCGCCATCACCACTTTTTTCAAGACAGGTGTACCGGTCATAGATTCAACCCTGCAGCAGCAGTTATCAGAAACAAGGGGATATAATCTCTCAGCCAATATCAACTATACGGAACCGGTAGGTAAAAAAGGCATGTTGCAGTTCAGCTACAATCCATCCTACAGCAATAACGATGCAGACCAGCGTACCTGGAAATTTGAGGGCAATACCGGCAAATACAGCCTGCTGGACACCAGTCTTTCGAATGTATTCCGCAACCAGACCACCACCCAGCGGGCGGGCATCTCCTATCGTTTAGGCGACCGCGACAAGAACATTTCCTTTGGGGTGGACGGGCAGCAGGCCACCCTGAAAAACGACCAGACCTATCCAAAGACCGGAACCCTGAAAAAGACCTTCAGCAACCTCCTGCCCAATGCAATGATCTGGTGGAAATTCAATGCCATGAGCAATGTTCGCCTGTTCTACCGCAGCAGTACCGGCAACCCTTCCGTAAACCAGTTACAGAATGTTATCAACAACACCAACCCGCTATACCTGACTACAGGAAACCCTGAACTGGACCAGTCGGTATCCAACCGGCTGGGCGGTCGTTTCACGTACACCAATAGCCGAAAAGGCCACAGCTTCTTCATCAACATCTTTGCCACCCAGACCGATAATTTCATTACCAACGCCACTTTCACCCCCCGTCAGGATTCGGCGCTTACCTCAACGGTGACCCTTTATAAAGGAGCACAACTGTCCAAACCCGTAAACCTGAACGGTTACTGGAACACCAACCTGATGCTAACTTATTCAATGACCATCAAACCCATCAAGTCGAACCTTACCCTGAATGCGGGCAACACTTTAAGCCGCACACCTGGTATCATCAACAATGTGACCAATGTGGCCAACAGCACCACCTGGAGCGGCGGCATGAACCTGGCCAGTAATATCAGCGAGTACGTTGACTTCAATATCAACTACAACGCCAACTACAGTACGGTGAAAAACAGCTTCCAGCAATCTCTCAATAACAACTATTTCAGCCAGAGTGCAGGACTCGGTTTAAACCTGCTCAGCAAGAACGGCTGGATGTACCAGACCGACGTCAACAACCAGTTGTACCGGGGACTGACCGCGGCCTTCAACCAAAACTTCTGGTTATGGAATATGGCTATCGGGAAAAAATTCCTGAAAGACCAGAAAGGAGAACTACGCCTCTCTGTGTTTGACCTCTTAAAGCAGAACCGCAGCATCAGCAGAACCATTGCGGCCAACTATATTGAAGACAACCAGACCCAGGTGCTGACCCAGTTTTTCATGCTGACCTTCACCTACAAGATCAAGAATTTCGGCAAGGCTCCGGCACCACAGGAGAGAAGAATGCAGGGTCCATGGGGACCGGGGGGTGGCAGGCCAGGCGGACCGGGTGGACCAGGCGGACCAGGTGGACAGGGCTTCATGCCCATGGGTTCAGGCGAACCTGGCATTGAGTAGAAAAAGAACCGGTTAATCCGGTAAATTAGCGGCATCTACCCATAACAGGCATTCGGTGAATGAATCAGAACTAATTGAAAGACTGCAACAGAGAGAAGAAGCCGCTTTCCGCCAGTTGGTGGAGGGCTGGAAAGACCGGATATACAATACGGCACTGGGATTATTACAGCAGGCAGAAGACGCAGAAGACATCACCCAGGAAGTATTTGTAACGGCCTGGCGCTCTTTGGACGGATATCGGTCGGAAGCGGGTTTAACCACCTGGTTGTACCGGATTGCGGTGAACAAATCACTCGACCTGCTGCGAAGCAGGAAAAGGAAAAAGCGGTTCGCTTTTGTGCGCTCTATCTGGGGGCAGGATGGCAGCCTCGAATCAGACGCACCCGATTTTCACCACCCGGGCGTACAACTGGAAAAAAAACAGGAGGCCGCCCGGCTGTTCAGGGCCATTCGGCAACTGCCCGACAGCCAGCAGGTGGCTTTCAGTTTGCAAAAGCTGGAGGGACTCACGATTGCAGAGATCGCAGTAGTGATGGAGTTGTCGGCCAGTGCAGTTGAATCGCTCCTTCACCGGGGCAAGGCCAATCTGCGAAAAATATTGACCACACACCATGAAGAAAATAAAGGAACATGAAACAAACAGATCACATGAGCAACCCTGCTGATGAAATAATCAACAGTCTCGACGGCATCACCCGCGCGAGCGCCGGGCCGCACCTGTATACAAGGATCCGCGCCAGGCTCGAAGAAGACCGCAGTGTATGGGCAGGCATCGCAGCATTTTTATCACGCCCTGCAGTTGCCTTCAGCCTGGTACTGCTGCTGCTGGCAGCCAATGCGCTGATCGTGCTGAGAAATCCCGCTCCGGCTGCCGAAGACAATTCCGATCAACTGACAGCACTGGCACAGGAATACAGATTTGATAAAACATCCATGCTGGAACAAAACGCTACCCTTCCATGAACCGCATCAACAATAAAACCTTACTGATCATCATCGGGGTATTGCTCGTAAGCAACCTGGCATTACTGGCGCTCTATATGACCGGAGGAAAAAAACAGGCAAAAAGTTCAGGTGCTTCACGCACAGAGCGATCACCGGTGGATTTCATGGCACGCGAGTTAAAGCTGGATGAAAAACAGGCTGCCGCTTTCAAGCTGCTCTGGGAAAGCACCCGCGAAAAAAACCGCCCCCTGTACGACTCCATTAAAGTAAGCAGGGAACAGTTATACAGCTACCTGCGGATGGAGCCGCAACCCGATTCATCCATTCGCGCCACCACAATGAAAATGGCCGGGTACGAACAGCAGTTATCGCTCAACAACTATGAGCATTTCAGGCAACTCCGGAGCTTTTGTGACAGCAGCCAGCAGGTTAGACTCGACACCCTGATCCAGCGCATGGGAAAAAGGATGCAAAGAAGAAGGTAGGCTTAATTCCAGATTTCATTGGCCGAGGTCAGGATTACCGGACCGCCATCCATTACCACAATAGTGTGCTCATGCTGGGCCACAAAACTGTCGTCGCCTGTTACCAGGGTCCAGCCATCATTGGTTTCCTTCGCATTGGATGCGCCGGTGGAGATGAATGTTTCGATGGCCACCACCATATTCCTGCGGAACCTTCCCCGGTTATACCGATCATAATAATTCGCGATGGAACCGGGATATTCATGCAGGCTTTTACCGATGCCATGCCCGGTAAGGTTTCGTATCACCCTGAAACCCTGCTGCCTGGCGGAAAACTCAATGATCCTTCCCAGTTCGGCGATACGCATGTCCGGCCTTATCGCCATCAAAGCTTTCCTTAAAATATCCTTAGAAGCGTTTACCAGTGGCTCGTGCCCGTGCAGGTCATCGCCCAGCACAAAAGAGCCTCCATTATCTGACCAGTAACCATTCAGTTCCGCAGACACATCAATATTGACCAGGTCACCGGCCCTGAGCAGTTTATCCTTTGAAGGAATACCATGCGCTATTTCATGGTTCAGGCTGATGCAGGTATTACCAGGGAAACCATAGGTAATTTTGGGTGCCGGCCCTGCCCCGAAACTCCGCAGCAGTTCGCCGCCATACTCATCAAGTTCAAAACAATTCATACCAGGTCTCGCATACTCACGCATTTTCCTGAGCGTAATGGCTACAGCCGTACTGACAGCCTTCATCGCCTCCATATCTTTTAAGGAACTGATTGACATATTGCAAAAATACAAAGGTTTTTTACGCCTCTGTATGTTGATTGACGAACGGGTTCTCTTCTTTTTTACGCCCCTTAAAACGCTTCCAGATGGCAGCTCCACCACCGGCAATGCCCAAAGCGATGAGTTTCCAGAATTTCAGCAGGATGGCAAAAAATCCGGCTTTTGCCAGCACTTTCCCAGCCACCAGTCCACCCACAGTCCAGGCAGCCACCTCATCCCCATCGGGATTAAAATCGGCATATTTATGTCCGTCATGAAAACTGACACTGTTGATCACCTTGTCTAAATGCTGTTTCACTGCAGGCAGCTCGTCCATGGTTGCCACGGCATTCAACAGGAATATGCCTTTACGTCCAAGAATCCGGAGATTGTAATTGAGTGTATGCAGACTGTCTTCACCGAATTGCAGTTCCTTGGCCCAGTGCAGTATCTTTTTATTTTCATCGTAATACGGTGCAGATGCCCAATTAATCAGCTGGATGGATTCATATCCCTCTTTGATTCTGTCAGGATTGCTTTCCTTCACATCCTTTTGCTGCTCCTTCAACAAGTCATCGTAATTAATATCTTTTGCATCCTCATCTTTCACAAAGCCCATATTGTCATAACTGATGGTAAAGGCCCAGCTGTTTTCCTGCAACACGCCCCTGTTCTCGGGAACCAGCATGCCAAGTATGTTGGCATCTTCGGGGTTACCCCAGAGGTTGGTGAGCACATAATTGCTTTGTTCTTTATCCAGGAAACGGAAACCTGCCGGCACATCCAGTTTGGCATTGCCGCTTTCCAGTTCAATACTCCCTGTCTTGTACACAAAAGAGTTTTCAATGGAGTCAATCTTAATTTGTAAACTGTCTTTTTCCTGTGCGTGAAGTGCGCTGATGCATGTCAAAAAAGTAAAAAGGGCGAGAAGGGTGTTTTTCATGATACGGTAAATAAGACCGACAAAATAATACCCTCATCCGGATTTTCAAATACCCTGTGGAAAAAACCGTTCAGATCTTTTTTAATATGCGGGAAGGCAGCATGATAATTGCCTTGACAAGTTCAAACACTCCATCCACCGCAATGCCCAGGAGGCGGAAAGGCAACAATAGCAGCCAGAAGACGGGATAAAGGATCAGGGCCAGGATGGCAAGTGGCCAGCACAATATGAAAACAATGATCCAGATAAGAAAACTTAACATGATGGTAAGTTAAGAAAAATATCAATGGATCTCTTCCAGCACAGTGGTTGCCCCGCTGACAGAGAGCCTTACATTGGCACCGCATTTAAGCGCGTAATTATTTTTCTGGTGACCCACCGGGAAGTCAAAACAGACAGGATAATTACAATCGCTGATTTTCTCCAGCACAATCTGGTAAAGGTTTTTATTGAATTCTTCTTCCGGATTTTCGGCCGGCTTTATCTTGAAACCACCTATTACCAGTCCGGCAAGGTTCTCCAGTTTCCCGCTCCGTTTCAGGTTCCAGAACATGCGGTCAATGCTGTACAGGTATTCGCCGGTATCTTCCAGGAAAAGGATCTTTCCGCCGGTTTTTATATCGGAAGCCGAGCCGGTTATGGATTCAATTGTTTTGCAGTTACCGCCGATCAGTTCCCCAACGGCAAGGCCTGACCGATTTTCAGCATGTGATGGAATTTCAAACCGCATTTTTTCGCCGAACAACATATTGCGGATAGACAGTATGGTTTCCTGTTGGAGGGCGTCGGCCTTTGTCCAGTCATCGGGAAAACTGTTGCACATTTTGGAATGGATGGATGCCACCCTGGCATGCCGGCTGAGGTGGGCGTGCAACACGGTCACATCGCTGAACCCTATCAGCCATTTGGGATGGCGCCGGAAATGACCGAAGTCCACCTGGTCGATGATGCGCACCATGCCATACCCTCCCCTTGCGCACATGACTGCTTTTATGGTCCTGTCATCCAGCATTTTCTGCAGGTCAGCAGCCCGCTCGGCATCGGTTCCGCCAAAAGTGCCGTCGCGCTTACCGATGGTATCGCCGATCCTTATGCGAAGTCCCCAGGACTCCATCTGTTCCACTGCTGGGCGGATCTCTTCCGCAGTGATATAACCGGCTGGCGAAGTGATCCCAATGGTATCGCCGGGGTTCAGGCAGGGCGGAATTTTAATGAGCAGGCTCTCCTCTTCCGCAGGCAGCCGGTTTCCTGTTGCAGGTACTGCACCCGCAAGCGGCAGGCCAAGAGAAACAGCCAGCCCCTGTTTTATGAAATCCTTCCGCTGCATATATATGGTTGACCCTTAAAATTATTGAATCTGGAATCCCATCCCTGCCTCGAGTGCCTTCTGGTATTTGCGCAAATCAAACTTATAATAATATGGCGCCTTATGGGCCACTCCGGGTTTTCTTTCTTCCAGCCTTTTCAGAATGCCCACCCCCAGTATCTTTCGCTGGAAATTCCTGCGGTCAAGTTTTCGTCCCAGGATGGTTTCATATAATTTCTGTAATTCGGGCATGGTGAATTTTTCAGGCAGCAGGTTATTGCCGATTGGCCGGTAATTCAACTGGTGACGTAAAAAAGACAAGGCATCAGCTATCAGATCGGCATGGTCCATCATCATTGGTGGCAGCTCGTACACATTAAACCATTCGCATGCGATGGAAAATTCATCAGGAGTGGGGTTCACCTTGTTAAAATCCACCAGGGCATAATACCCGATGGTAATGAATCGGTCGAACATCCAGCTACCCTCGGATTTTATACCCAGGGTCTTCAGTTTTTCATGGTTCATCTTTTGCGTAGGCCTGCCGGACTGGCCAAAAACCCTGAACTGCTGCAGGTAAATATCACCCAGATGCGTCCGCTGTTGCAGTACCCGGATGGCAGCTTCGTCCATCCCTTCCTCCCTGCCGATAAATCCCCCGGGAAGGGCCCAGCCATCGGCATAATTGGCTTTCAGCAGCAATACTTTCAGCGCGCTGTCGTGGAACCCGAAAATGATACAGTCAACCGAAACATTTCTCAGGTACCGTTCATGGCCCCTGGCAAACAAGTCCCTTATTTCTTCCTTAAACGCCATGATTTTTTAACTCCCTGCGCTAACATAAAATAATTTTTCATTTGGCGCTGCAAAAAAATGGACCTGTTGCCGGCCCTGCGCGGTATTCCTTTCCGTATTTTTGCCCTCCACCAGCCGGTTTGTCCGGACATATTAAACAAAACAAGCATGCATTTACCCAAAAGATACCTGATCACCGCTGCCCTGCCCTATGCGAACGGATTGAAACATATCGGCCACCTGGCAGGTGCGTACCTGCCGGCAGATATCTATGTCCGTTACCTGCGTGCGCAGAAACGCGACGTGGTGTTCGTTTGCGGCAGTGACGAGCACGGCACTGCCATTCCCATCCAGGCCATGAAGGAAGGCACCACCCCGCAGGCCATCATTGACAAATACCACGGGATCATCAAACAGAATTTTGCCGACCTCAGCATTTCATTTGACATATACGACCGCACCAGTTCTCCGGTGCACCACGAAACATCGCGGGAATTCTTTACCATGCTGAACGATGCAGGGGAGCTGGAAACAAAGGAGACCGAGCAATATTTTGACGAGCAGGCCAAAACCTTTCTTGCAGACCGTTATATCAAGGGAACCTGTCCCAATTGCGGGTATGACAGCGCCTACGGCGACCAGTGCGAAAAATGCGGAACCAGTCTGAGTCCCGATGAACTCATCAACCCCGTAAGCACCCTCAGCGGCCATCCGCCGGTGAAGAAAAAAACCACCCACTGGTACCTGCCGTTGAACCGCCACGAGGAATTCTTACGCCAATGGATACTCGAAGATCACAAAGACGACTGGCGTGCCAATGTGGTGGGACAGTGCAAGAGCTGGATTGACGGCGGCCTGCAGGCCCGTGCCGTAACGCGCGACCTCGACTGGGGCATTAAAGTGCCCCTGCCCGAAGCGGAAGGGAAAGTACTGTATGTATGGTTCGATGCCCCCATCGGTTATATCAGCGCCACCAAACAATGGGCCATCAACAACGGGAAAGACTGGGAACCTTACTGGTACGACAAGGAAACCAAACTGGTACATTTTATCGGCAAGGACAATATAGTTTTTCATGCCATCATCTTCCCGGTGATGCTGAAACTGCATGGCAATATCCTGCCCGACAATGTGCCCAGCAACGAGTTCCTGAATCTCGAAGGCGACAAGATGAGTACCAGCCGCAACTGGAAACTCGATATGCAGGACTTTATTGACGATTTCGTGAACAGGGAAAACGGCGGTCCGCAACTGGTTGACGCGCTCCGGTATTACCTGACCCAGATCGCACCCGAAACCAAGGACAGCGAGTTTACCTGGAAAGGCTTTCAGGATGCAGTGAACAATGAGCTGGTAGCCATTTTCGGAAATTTTGTGAACCGTGCTTTTGTACTGATGCACAAACTGACCCACGGAAAAGTGCCACCATTGCACAATGAGCTCCTGGATGAAAAAGACCACGAGATGATGGATGAGATCAAAAAGGCCAAAGCCAGGATTGAGAACCTGCTGGAAGGATACAAGTTCCGTGAGGCGCAGTTTGAAGTGATCGACCTGGCCAGGAAGGGCAATAAATACATGCAGGAAAAGGAACCCTGGATCAAGGCGAAAAAGAAGGACGCGGCAGATGCCACGCCGGAACAATCTGCAGCTTTCCAGCGGGAGATTGACAACTGTATGCACATCTGCCTGCAGCTCTGTGCCAACCTGGCCATACTGATCAATCCGTTTCTGCCGAATGCCGCCCGGAAGATGATTTACCTGATGAAGGTGGTGGAAAAAATGCTCGACTGGGAAAATGCAGGCAGCATGAAACTGCTGAGTGTGGGTTACAGCCTTCGTGCGCCGGAATTATTATTCAGAAAAATTGAAGACATGGAAATACAGGAACAAATCGACAAATTAAAGAACAACAGCCTGCCAGTGCCCGGCGAGGCCGCTGCAACAACGGCAGAACCAGCAATTGCGCCGGTAACAGACGCACCCGGCCACACAGCCATCAAGCCCACCATCCAGTTTGATGATTTCGCAAAAATAGACCTCCGTGTGGGTACCATACTGGCAGCAGAAAAAGTGGAGAAAGCAGATAAGCTGCTGAAACTTTCGGTGGATATGGGTTTTGAAACCCGCACCATCGTCAGCGGCATAGCCCTTCACTTCAGTCCCGATGAAATTGTGGGCAAACAGGTAGTAGTGGTAACCAACCTTGCCCCGAGAAAGATGCGGGGCATTGAAAGCAATGGCATGATCCTGATGGCCGAAGACGCGGCGGGCAAGCTGCACTTTGTGCGTCCGGAAAGCATGATCAATGCCGGATCGGGGGTAAGTTAATACACAGATTTTTTCGCATACACAAGGAGGTTGTTGACCAGTGGTTCGGCAACCTCCTTTTTTTTGATTATTTTGTACACCATGACCAGGCCTTCGCGGAAACAGTGGGTGCTCATAACGATCGGTGCGATATTCCTGGCACTTATCCTCTCAGTCGGACTGTTTGTCCGGCTGCGTTCAGTGGCGGCAGTAAAGCAGCTGGTTGAAACCCTTTCCAATGGCACCTATGGCTTCAATGCCAGTACCATCCGGGTAGATCCCACCCAAATGGTGGTAAGGGCCCGTCATATTCATATCTATCCCAGGAAGCCGGGTGTGGACGATACCGATTTTGAGCTCAGGGCCGACTCCCTGGTGCTTAACCTGGAAGATGTTTTAAGATTGCTCTTTCTGAATCAGCTGAGGGTAAAAAGCTTTACCATCGTGAAGCCGGCACTGGCGCTGCATGTGTACAAAAAAGACAGCCTCAAACCGAGAGAGCTGGTGCCCCTTCACCAGCAGGTTGCCAGGGTCCAGTCCATATTTTTTGAAGTGCTGCAATCCCTGGAAGTAAAAAAGTGCCTGATCAGGGACGGCTCCGTTGCCTATTATCCCGAAATGGGCAATAACCGGAACCGTTACTTCCTCAACAACATAGACCTTGCCATCGATGACCTGCACCTGCTCAAAAAAATCAGCAACTGGAACAGGGACAACCAGGTTGCCCTCCGTTTCCAGCTTCGCCAGCCGGTAATCGAATACCCCGACACCACCATCAGGGTTAACCTCGACAAACTTTTATGGGATACCCGTACCCGGAAATTTGAGCTGGCAGGTTTCGGATTTCACAAGTCCCTTACTGAACAGGGAGACCAATCGGGTCTCAGGCTGGAAAACATTGAACTGGACTCCCTGAACTGGAACAAATTACTCACGGAAGGAGTGGTCGAACTGGGCGAGCTCAAGGCATCGAAAGGCTATTTCTCCAGCAATGATTTCAGGTTCCGTAAAACCATGGACAGCCTGAGGTTAAGGAATGAAGGCAATTTGCTGGATATTATCGGTCCCATCCTGGTAAAAAACCTGGCTATCAAAGAAATCGAGTTTACAACGGTAACGCATACCCGAAGAGGCCGGGAGAACCTTCGCATTGAAGGTGAAAATTTCAATGTAAGCGAACTGCTGGTAGACAAGGACCTTCCCAACAAAATAGAACTGCAGGAGCTCGAACTGAAAGTGAGGGCCTATGTGGAATCGGGCGGAACAAAGAATTTCCAGGTGGGTTTCGGGGAGATCAATATCAATAAAAACAATCTCATACTCACCGATTATTTCCTGCACTCACCGAAAGGAAGCTGGTATGGTGAAAACAGTATTGATGTAAAACAACTGGTACTGGTAAACCTGTCCATACCGGCCCTGCTGAACGGGCGGCTGAAGGCGGAAGAGCTGGTACTTGGCGCACCGGTGATACGTCTCAATCTGCCGCCGAAAAGGAAGAGTGCCCGGCGTTTCCCCTGGCAAAGGATACAACGCAACATCGCTCGCAAGCTTGATATCGGCACCATCCGAATACTGGATGCGGATGTTTCCGTTACACAATCCGGGCAACAGGTTCCGCTGGTTCAGACGGATTCATTTTTTGCGGTTATCCCAAGCCGTTACCTGCTCAGGGCAAGGGACCTGGATTCCCTTTTCAGGGGCGAGAATTCCTTTATGCTGCCCCGCCTGGCATTACGCATTCCCGGCTGGTGGATAGATTGCAGCAATGTTTCCTTCAGCAACCAAACCTTCTCTGCGGATTCAACCGGAGGCTTCAGTGAAGACGGCAGGATCCGGTTCGACCTCAGGCAGCTCAAGGCCGGGGATATTAATCTCGCCAGTATTTTCACCGGCAGAAAAAATGACTGGATGAACACATTGGAGGTCGGCAGCGGATCACTTGAAATAAATATTACCAATGGTCCGGGAACCTCATCCGGCACGGGTTCCGGAGCCACAGACTTGCCACCGACCATCGTGAAGAATATCCGCTCCGGCCCGCTTCAACTCAGGATTGGCGGGAACAACTGGCTGATGAGTACCAGTATCGACACCCTGTCGGTCGATGGTTTAAAAAATGAAAACGACAACTGGTCATGGAGTGGCCTGATGGCAAATGGCGGACAAATCAGGGTAAAGCATGCTGAGGTCAATGGGTCTGCAGAAAGTTTCCGGATCACCGGCGACCAGCAGCTGGTCCTGGGCAGGGGAGACTGGGAAATCAACGATAAAAGATTCCAGCTAAAAGCAAGGATGGAAGGGATACGGATGGACCATCGCATCAGTGGACCGGGCATAAAGTTTTCAATGATCCGGCAGATAGATTTGCAACAACCAATTATAGATGTGTTGCTGAAGCGATCCGATGCACCTGAAGAAGACACGGGCGAAGAGACAAGCACCCTGCTGCCCGCCATCAACCTGGTTGATCCAACGGTGATGGTCAGCCGCGAAAGCCTGGAAGGCCGCGAGTCCCTGTTCAGCGCCCGCGGAGGAAAGATATCAACAGCAGCCATTGAAATAAAGGATGACCGCTTTATAACCGATGCCATCCGCCTCGACCAGGTGACCATAGAAAGGAAAACCGCCAAACTGAAACTTCACCTGCCCTCTCTCACCCTGCATACAGGAAAGATTGAATATGGCCTTGGAGAGGCTTTTGAAACCAGTGTACTGGCATTGGAAACCAGGAGTGCCCACATACATTATATTGATTCGGGGAGGCGGGTCTCACTGCTGGGGGTCAATGCCCGCCTGCAAAAACCCTTCCAACTGAACAGTTCGAAAGATTCCATGGCAAAGCTGTTTACGATCCTTCCCCAGGTAAATTTCCAGGCAGAAAAAATTGAGCAGGAAAATGATACCCGGCAATTCAACCTGTACCGGATCAGCATGGATGCGGCGGACAAATCACTTCAGTTCGACAGCCTCAGCTGGACTGCCAGATTATCACGTGACAGCTTCTTCAGGTCCCTGGCTTTTGAAAAAGATTATATCACCCTGGGCACAGGTGCGGGAAGGTTGCGGGAGTTTGAATACCGGTCATCGGGTCCCCGGTCTTACTGGCATGCCGGCCGGTTAAACCTGTCGGACATGGACCTGCTGGTAGAAAGGGATAAAAGAATAACAGATGACACCGTTACCTACCGGCCGATGCTGATTAAAAGTTTGCAGCAACTGCCTTTTTCTTTCATGCTGGAAGAAATTGATCTCTCCCATGCCAGGATTCGCTATCATGAAATCAACGAAAAAAATGGCGCGGAAAGCAGGATATGGTTTACAGAAATGAATGGTAATATCCTGCATGCGGGCAATGCCGCCATTGGCGCCGGCGACAGTCTTAGGATCAGTTTAAATACGAAACTCATGGGTGCCGGTCCGATGAAATTTTTATTCAGCCAGTCGTACAGCGACAGCCTCCAGGGATTTGAAATATTGTCCACTGTTGGCAGGATGAACCTGGATGCCCTGTCGCCCCTGCTGCAGCCATTGGTGAACGTCAGGATCAAATCCGGACAGGCAGACACCGTTTGGATGAAAGTATCTGCCAATGATTTATCGGCATCCGGAAGGATCAGTTCAGAATACCGCGACCTCAAAATACACCTGCTGCAAGAAGATGGGCAAAAACGGGGCTTCATGAGTTTCCTGGCCAATACCGTTGTTCCCAATAAGAAGAAAAGAAGCAGCGAACTGTATCGGGAGCGCCTGCGCAACAAATCCATTTTCAACTATTGGGGTAAAATCGCCCTGAGCGGATTGTTCACCAACCTGGGCATCGAGAAACCACCCAAAAAGAAAAAAACCAAATGACAGGGATAGCATTGCTGCTGGTCATACTTGCATCGCTCCTATTCATCATCATAGGCTGCGCTGTTCTTAAATGGCACCCGATGATCGTGCTGCTGGTGGCTGGTGCCGCCTGCGGGCTAATAACGGGAATGCCTGTACGCAAAACTCTGGATACCCTCTTAAGTGGCGCCGGCGCGGTTTTCAGCAGCATCGGATTTCTGATCGTGTTCGGTACGTTATTGGGCGAAACACTGGAAAAATCGGGAGCGGCCCAGGCACTGGCCAATATCGCCGTCAAAAAACTGCATAAGCGCTATTTATTACAGGCCACCGGTATCATCGGCATGCTGGTGGGTATCCCGGTATTTTGCGATGCAGGTTTTATCATTCTCACCAGGCTGGTAAGCAATATGTCTGCCGAAGCGGCCCTTGCTCCGGGCAGCATGCAACTGGCCCTGGCATCCGGACTTTACTCTTCGCATGTACTGGTACCTCCTACTCCCGGCCCTATGGCAGCGGCTGGAAACCTCGGACTGGCGGAACACCTGGGCTGGGTTATTTTATTCGGACTCATTGCGGTGATCCCCGCATTATTCATCGCCTGGTGGATGGTTGGAAAATATAAGGGAGAAATTCTTACCGGCGAACCCGCCACCCGGCCGGAACCGACGGCAAAAGGCACCATAAATATCTGGCGCGCAATCATCCCTTTACTGCTTCCCTTGTTACTGATTACGGCCGGAGGTCATCCAGTATTTGCCTTGTTCATCAGCTCGATGCTGGCATTGCTTTTAACCGCAATAAAGCGGCGCGCCGAATGGACGGGATGGATCAACCAGTCACTGGTACAATCGGGGCCCATCATACTGATCACCACAGCCGGCGGCGCATTTGGTGCTATATTGAAAGCCACCAGCCTGCAACAGATGATGGAAGAATTTGTGCGGGACCAGCAGATCAGCACCCTGATCATTTTCCCTTTTTCATTTGCGCTGGCGGCCCTGCTGAAATCAGCACAGGGCTCCTCCACTGCGGCATTGATCATCAGTTCATCCATGTTGTTTCCCCTGCTCGGGCCATTCCACCTGGATCCGCCACAAACCGCACTGGTATTACTTTCTATTGGCGGTGGCGCGATGACCGTAAGCCATGCCAACGACAGTTATTTCTGGGTCATCCACCAGTATGCCAGAATTCCCGTGCACGATTTATTCCGCTACTACAGCATCACCACCGGGCTGATGGGATTAACTGTACTGCTCAGTTCCATGCTGCTTTACCTGGTGGTGTGAATGAGTATGACAACCAGGTCCATCACGTTGGTTTGCGTGGGACCGGTAACGATCAATCCGCCGGTGGCGTGAAAAAAATGCCAGGCATCGTGCGCTGCGAGGAAGGGTGCCGGATCAAGTTGCAGGGATTTCATTGTTTTGACAAGGTTGCCATCCAGGACTGCACCTGTTGCATCCGTGGGACCATCGCTGCCATCAGTCCCACCACTTAACACAACAGGCCATCCAACCAGACGGCCCTCATATTCCTCCCGGAGTAAAAACTGAAGCGCGCTCAGCACAAACTCCTGGTTGCGGCCACCTTTTCCGGCGGTATCATTTTTTATCGTAACGGTTGTTTCCCCACCGGCAATATAACAGGTGGGTGCGGAGTGTTCTTTAATCATGATATCACGGAGAAGGCTAACCGCAGTTTGCGAGATTTCACCGGATAATTGTTTTCCGATCTGTTCTACGTGATAGCCCAATGCTGATGCCTGCGCTGCAGCGGCCTGCATAGCAATGGCATTGGTGGCCACCAGGTGATGAAAGATATTTTCAAATATCGGATCACCCGGTTTGGGTGTATCGGGGATCTTGTTTTGCAAACCCGCTTCCAGCGATTGTTTCAGGGGCAGTGCAAGTTGTTCCGCAAGGGCATACTTCTGAAGAATGCGATTGCAATCCGCAAAACCGGTACCATCGGGATAAAATGGGCCGCTTGCAATCACAGACAGGTCATCGCCCGGCACATCACTTAAGACGAACTGGTGGATCCTTGCCGGAAATGCCAGCCTGGCAAGTTGTCCGCCCTTGATGCGTGAAAAATGTTTCCGCACGGTATTCATCTCTTCAATAGAAGCACCACAGTGTAGCAGGCTTTTGAACAAGTCCTGCAGCATATCCAGGCTGCTCTTTTCCGGCAGATCCGCCACCAGGGCTGAAGCCCCTCCGGAAACCAGCACTATCAGCAGGTCCTTCTCCCCCGCTTTCGAAACCATTTCCGTTATTGCTTTTCCCGCCCGGATGCTTTCTCCATCCGGCACGGGATGCCCCGCTTCGATCACCGGCCATTGCAGTCCGGGTAATACATGTCCGGCCTTCGTCACCACAATTCCCTCATCAACCAGGTCGCCCATCACCGCCTGTAATTCCAGGGCCATGGCTACCGAGGCCTTGCCCATGGACAGCAGGTAGATTTTATGAAAAACACTTCGTTCGTACACCTGTTCGCCCAACCGGAATCCGGTGCCGGAACGCCGGATAAACCGGGGCATAAAGCGGCCGGGCTTCACTGCATCGCAGCCTGCTTCGAATATTTTCCTGGCATCTTCCGCTGACATAAGTCCAAATTAAGGGATCAAAATTTTAGCCTGAATTAATTTAAAATTTAAAACAAGATTCCGGTGAAAATCATAACTTCGACCTAATTAGTTGTTTAGCTAACTATTTTTTCTTGCCTTAGGCTAACCACACAAACAGACTTGTTATATGAAAAGAACGATCAAAAAAGTTGCCGTACTTGGAAGTGGTGTAATGGGTTCAAGGATTGCCTGTCACATTGCCGGAGCCGGGCTGCCGGTTTTACTGCTTGACATGGTACCTAAGGAGGCAGCGGACAGTACGGATGCCGGCGCCCGCAACAAACTGGTGAACGATGCGCTGCAGGCCGCGCTCAAAAGCAATCCATCTCCCGTATATACAAAGGATGTGGCAAAAAGGATTCGCACCGGCAATTTCACCGACAACATGAAGGAGATTGCGGGATACGACTGGATCATTGAAGTGGTGGTGGAAAGACTCGATATCAAGAAAATCATATTCGACCAGGTAGAGCAGTACCGCAAGCCCGGAACCCTGATCACTTCCAATACTTCGGGCATTCCGATCCACCTGATGGCGGAAGGACGCAGTGAGGATTTTAAAAAACATTTCTGCGGAACACACTTCTTCAATCCGCCGCGCTACCTGCGTTTGCTGGAAATCATCCCTACCCCGGAGACCAGTAGTGAAGTGGTTGATTTCCTGATGGATTTCGGCAGCCTGCAATTGGGTAAAACGACCGTGCTTTGTAAAGACACGCCGGCGTTTATTGCCAACAGGATTGGGGTGTACGGCATTATGGCCATATTCGGACTGGTAGAAAAACTGGGACTCACCATAGACGAAGTGGATGCGCTGACCGGACCGGTCATTGGCCGTCCGAAATCAGCCACCTTCCGCACTGCGGACGTAGTGGGCATTGATACCCTGGTAAAAGTAGCCAATGGCGTAGCGGATAATTGTCCCGCTGACGAACAGCGCGCCGCATTTGCCATTCCGGCCTGGCTGGGAAAAATGGTGGAAGGAAACTGGCTGGGCGATAAAACAGGCCAGGGATTTTTTAAGAAAACAAAAGGTACCGGAGGTGAGAAAGAGATACTCACCCTGAACCTGTCGACCATGGAATACGGACCGCGGCAGCGACCAAAATTCGCCACCCTGGAGGCGGCCAAACCTGTTGATGACCTGCGCACCCGGCTGAGCATGCTGGTGCAGGGAACCGACAAAGCCGGTGAGTTTTACAGGCTGTTCCACTATGGATTGTTCTCCTATATCTCCCACCGCATTCCGGAAATTTCGGATGAGATCTATCGCGTGGATGACGCCATGATGGCGGGTTTCGGCTGGGAGATAGGAGCCTTTGAAAGCTGGGATGTACTGGGTGTGGAAAAGACCCTGTCCAAAATGAAGGAAGCCGGTTATGCCGTTGCCCCCTGGGTGGATGAGATGATCGCATCCGGTGCAAAAAGTTTTTACAAGGTGGAAAACGGAAAGCGTTTATACTATGACGTGAGTACGAAATCCTATAAGGCAATTCCCGGTGGTGATGCCTTTATTGTGATGAAGAATTTCGCGGGACAGACCGTCTGGAAGAACAGTGCCTGCAGGGCTTATCACCTGGGAGATGATGTACTGGGACTGGAATGGAATACGAAAATGGGAAGTATTGGCGGTGAAGTGCTGGAAGCCATTCAAAAATCAATATCACTTGCCGAAGAAAAATACAAGGGACTGGTGATTGCCAATGACACCCCTAATTTCAGTGCGGGGGCCAATGTGGGCATGATCTTTATGTATGCGGTGGACCAGGAATTTGATGAGCTTGATATGGCCATCAGGCAATTCCAGCAGACCATGATGCGGGCTCGTTACTCATCCGTTCCTGTGGTGGTGGCGCCGCATGCGCTGACATTGGGCGGAGCCTGTGAGTTGAGTTTACATGCCGACAAGGTATGTGCTGCGGCGGAAACCTATATCGGGCTGGTGGAACTGGGTGTGGGGCTGATTCCCGGCGGCGGCGGCACCAAGGAATTCGCGATGCGGGCGGCCGATGAAATGCATGAAGACGAACCCGAAAATATTACCCTGAAAAACCGATTCCTTACCATCGCCACGGCGAAAGTTGCTACATCCGCGCAGGAAGCCTATGAGTTGGGCATCTTACGTAAAGGGTTAGACGAAGTGGTGATGAACCAGGGCCGCAGGATCAGCGAGGCCAAAAAATCGGTGATCGAAATCTACGACAGTGGTTATGTCACTCCCGTACCAAGAACCGATGTAAAGGTACTGGGCCGTTCAGGCCTGGGCACCCTGCTGACCGGAATTAACGGAATGTGGAGGGCCAATTATGCCACCGATCACGATGCGCTGGTAGCCCGCAAACTCGCTTATGTCATGTGCGGCGGCGATCTCAGCGAACCCACCCTGGTAAGTGAACAATACCTGCTGGACCTTGAAAGAGAAGCATTCCTTTCGCTCACCGGCGAAAAGAAAACCCTGGAACGCATCCAGAGCGTATTGAAATCAGGCAAACCCGTAAGGAATTAATTAGGTGTCTGACATGTTCCAGGTGTCTGACACTTCCAAAGTGTCAGACACCTGGAACATGTCAGACACCTAAAAACTTTATATAACCACACATGAGCCGGCCGGTCCCACCTGGGGCCGGCCTTTTTCTTTCTTTCCCGGCAAGAGTTAATGGTATTCCAGCAAATAATTTCCGGAATAGTGAGGCTTGGATTATCTTATCCAAAAATTGACTGTCATGGATGTACTCAGGCTGGACAATATCTCCAAATCTTATGGTAAGGTAAAAGCCCTTCAGGGGGTGAGTTTAACAGTGCCTGAAGGTACGGTCTTTGGAATTCTTGGACCTAACGGCAGTGGCAAAACCACCCTGCTCAGTATCATCCTGGATGTACTGGCAGCAGACAGCGGCCGGTACCTATGGTTCGGACAACCACCCTCGAAAGAGCAGCGAAAGAGGATCGGATCACTGCTCGAAACACCCAATTTCTACCATTACCTCTCGGCAGTAAACAACTTAAAGATCACCAGTAGCATCAGTGGACGGGGAGATGTTCAGGATATAGCACACACACTTCGTTCGGTAAACCTCTACGAACGCCGCAACAGCCGCTTCAGCACTTACAGCCTGGGCATGAAACAACGCCTTGCCATTGCCGCCGCCCTCCTGGGAGCGCCGCGGGTACTGGTTCTGGATGAGCCCACCAATGGACTTGACCCCGTAGGAATTGCAGAGATCAGGGAACTGATCAAAACACTGAACAAACAGGGGCATACCATCATTATGGCCAGTCACCTGCTGGATGAAGTGGAGAAAATCTGCACCCATGTAGCCATACTTAAAACCGGCAAAATCATAACAACCGGCCCGGTGGACGAGGTCCTGGCAGACGAGGAACTCGTGGAATTAAGCGCTGACAACAACGCTGACCTACAAACGCTTTTACAATCTTACCCGGGTGTGATAAGCTACAGGCCAGAGGGTAAGTTACTTGTCCTGCACTGCGAAAAAGGTACGGCGGACCCCGGCGGAATTAATCGCTATTGCTTTGAACATGGGCTCACCCTGCAGCATATTGCCCTTAGAAAGAAAAGATTGGAAACCAGATTTTTTGAACTGACCAGTAATTAATACACATGATATCACTCCTTAAAACAGAATGGCTCAAGCTGCGAAAGTATCCTGCATTCTGGCTGCTGACCGGATTATGCCTGCTCTCTTATCCGGGCATCAACTACATATTTCTGAATACCTATGATTCCCTTTCAAAAAAAGAGGACGCCACCGGTAAGATTGTAACCATGTTCCTGGGCAACCCTTTTTCCTTTCCTGAAGTGTGGCGAAGCAGTGCATACCTGACATCCCTGTTTGTGTTCATCCCGGCAGTACTGGTTATCATGCTGATCACCAATGAGTACACCTACAAAACCAGCCGCCAGAACATTATTGATGGCTGGAGCAGGCAGGATTTCATGCTGGCAAAGCTGATCGATGTATTGCTGGTGGTATTGATGGTAACCGCCCTTTATGCCATCGTAGCTTATATCATCGGCTACACCAATACGGAAGCCGATGTAACCGATCGTTGGTCCCTTGCCTATTATATTCCGCTTTTCGCCCTGCAGACATTTGCCCAGTTGTCAATTGCCTTCCTGGTCGGGCTACTGGTGCGAAAGTCTTTTATCGCCCTTGCAATATTCCTGTTTTATTCAATGATTGCAGAGCCGATAGCTGTCAACCTGCTTAAATATAAATTCCTGAAAAATGATCTTGGCCGCTTCCTGCCATTGGAATTATCAGATCGCATGATACCGCCGCCGGCATTCATGGGCCGTTTCGATGAGAAGGCCTACCAGGCATCCCTGGACGCAGTTCAGCCGCATATCATATACACAATAATACTGGTGCTCCTGACCTGGGGAATCAATTACCTTATATATAAAGACGGGATCTTTGAATGCTTGCAATGAACGGAAAGCATATCTTAATATAACAAAACAAAATTTCTCCAATGGAATCAAATACCCCTGCAACTGATCTTCTCAATGATGTTGAACTGGAACTTGAACAGGAACCGGCCGGCACAGGCCAGCGTTTCACCAATTTCATTATTGATACGATTGCGCTGTATGCCAGTTCCTATATTCTCGGAATATTATTGGGGATAGTGTTGATGGCAGGCAATCATGATACAAGTTTTCTTGTTAGGGACAGCGGGATGTCACAGCTAATTGATTTTTTTAGCGGTTTTTTACTTTACGCATTATTCTATTCGATTGCTGAGGGCCTGACCAGGGGCCGCAGCCCGGGCAAATATGTAACAGGCACCAGGGTTATCCGGGAAGACGGAAGCCGCATCAGTTTTAAGGATGCTTTAATGAGAAGCCTTTCACGCCTGGTGCCATTTGAAGCATTCAGCGCACTGGGAGGTACGCCATGGCACGACACCTGGACCAATACCAAGGTGGTAAAGATCCGGAAATAATTTCAGACCAATTGTTCAAGGGCGCTTTCGATGGTAGGATATGCGAACTGGAAACCCGCCCGCTGGATTTTTGATGAACTGACCGTAGCGCTTTTCAACACTTCGATACTCATCTCGCCCAACACAATCTTCAGGACGAAAGCAGGCACATGCACGGGCATGAAAGCCTTTCCCTTCAATTGTTTAGCCAGTGTAAGGGTAAGTGTTTTATTATTGACGGGATGTGGAGCAACTGCGTTGTACACACCTGACCAGGCTGCCTTTTCAAAAGCTGAAACATACATCCTCACCAGGTCATTGATATGGATCCAGCTGACGACCTGGTTTCCGGTACTGAGGATGGCAGCAATTCCGAATTTCAATGGTTTCATAAATTCCGCCAATGCGCCCCCTTCTGCAGACAATACAATTCCTGTGCGAAGAATCACCAGTCGTTTACCAAGTTCCTGCACCGGTATAATGCCCTGTTCCCATTCACGACAGGTTGACCCAAGGAAACTCTCGTGTGCCGGATCCACCTCGGTAAAGGGATTGCTATTAGGAACCTGTGGGTCAGGACCATACCAGCCGATTGCCGAAGAACTGACCACGGTTTGAACTTTGTTGGGAATTTCCCTCAAGGCCTTGCAAATCAATTCCCCGCCCATTACCCGGCTGTCGCGGATTTCTTTTTTTCGCGCAGCGGACCAACGCTTATCTGCCACGCCTGCCCCGGCCAGGTGAATGATATGGTCCGTATCAGTAATGGCACTACTATCTATTGATTGCTTCTTCACATCCCAGGCAGCATAACTGAGATGACCCATAGCCTGAAAGCGTGACGGATCGCGTGTAAGCACAATAACCTTATAACCTTTGTCCAATAGGTAACTGGTCAAAGCCTTACCAACCGTTCCGGTTCCACCGGAGATGAGTACTGTTTGCATAACTATATTACAAAACTTTAAAAAAGGCCCCTCGCAAATACGAAGGGCCGACTATCCTTAGCAGGATAAACAACTAAAAACAAAATCGTTTTCACAGAACGTGAATACAGTTTCCTAGTCAGGCTTTTTACCATCGAGGAAGGTGTTGATCGTACTGATCTGGGTATTGTTGTGTTCATCTGTTTTCACCGTGTAATTGCTGTAGAAATTCTCAGCAGGTGAAACAGTGTTGTAAAGTTCAAGGTTGCGGCGGATATAGGCCGGCACAGTGTCGAACTCATTGTTGGGGTCGGCTGCATTGATGTTGAAAGACAGATTACGTAATTTCTGAATTCTCTCAGCTGCTTTCCTTTTTTGTTCTTCTACTTCGTCCAGCATCGCCGGTTCCTCAGCAGGAGAATAATACGAAGGTTGAGTTGATGGTGCCCCAGGCTGATCCGCCGCAGGATTTGCATCTTTGATCACCAATTGCATATCGAAAGAAGATTCTTCTTTCTGTGGCATTGCCGGCAACTGCTGATTGATGGGTTCGTTCACAGGAGTCCTGTTTTCCTGGCTGGATTTGTTCTCCGGCCCTTTTGCCGGTTCTGCATAAATATTGGATGGCTTGGCCAAGTACCCCCCGGATGCTGCAGACACCGGAGAATTCGTTTCTGTAAGTTTCAATTCAATCCTTTCTTCTTTCTGTTCTGCAGGTAAGCTTTGCGAAGCTAAGGGTTGCCCCTGATCAGATGAATTCGAGTTATCAACAGTAATATTACGGTCATACTCATCCGTAAATGTCACAACCGGATGATCATAAGTAATTGCAGGTGTTTCTTCCACAAGCCTTGGCTGCATCTCTGCAGGGAGTTCGGTATTGGCAGCAGCGGATGCTGCAGTCGGTGGCACTACTGTCATGGTTGGGCCTGCAACCTTTTGCGCGGCAGCCTGTACCTGAACAGGGGCCGCAGCCGTTGGCTGTGAAGGCCGCTGGTCATCCACCAGGAAAGGCAAAACCGACTGGTCATAAATCCGCGCCTCTTCATTCCTGCCACCCAGGGTCATCACAATCTTTTCATCTTTCTTCGCCTCCGGTTTTTGTGCCTGTCGCTTGTTGAACGGGTCCTTGTATTCAAATCCCGTGGCAATAAGTGTGATGCCGATCTTGTCTTCAAGGGTATTGTCATAACCAAGTCCAAGGATCACATCGGTTTCCTCGCCGGCCTGGCTCAAGAGGTAATTCTGGATAATATCAACTTCATCCATAGTGAATTCATGCTGACCTTCTGCGGAGTTGATATTGATGAGGATCCAGCGAGCACCGCGGATATCATTATCGTTCAGCAGCGGGCTGTTAAGCGCATCTTCAATCGCCTGCTGGGCGCGGTTTTCACCCGAAGCTGCAGCATTACCAAGGATCGCCACACCTCCATTACGCATTACCGTGCATACATCTGCAAAGTCAACGTTGATCTGGCCTGTGCTGCTGATCACATCCGTGATACATTTGGCAGCAGTTGCCAGCACGTTATCTGCCTTTGCAAAAGCTTCCTTCATTTTCAGGTTACCATACTGGTGCCGCAGTTTATCATTGCTGATCACCAGCAAGGTATCCACATAGGATTTCAGTTGCATGATACCTTCTTCCGCCTGCAACTGGCGTTTTCTTCCTTCATAGCTAAAGGGAGTGGTAACGATTCCCACAGTGAGGATTCCCAGTTCCTTGCATATTTTGGAAATGATCGGTGCCCCACCGGTTCCGGTTCCGCCACCCATACCTGCAGTGATGAATGCCATCTTGGTATTCACTTCGAGAATGCGTTTAATTTCTTCCAGGCTCTCTTCAGTTGCCTGCTTTCCGATCTCGGGATTTGCACCCGCACCAAGTCCCTGGGTAAGATGCGGACCAAGCTGTATTTTATTCGGCACCTGGCTCAATGCAATGGCCTGTGCATCTGTATTACAAATAATAAAGTTCACCCCGTCAATACTTTGACTGAACATGTGGTTAACAGCATTGCTGCCACCACCACCTACACCAATCACCTTAATGATGGATGATTTCTCCTTCGGTAAATCAAAGTGTATCATATCACAATTGTTTTCGAATTGCTGTTGCCAGCTGGTTAGATAAAGAATAATGGGTTAGTAGTCGTCTCCTATAAATGCTTGTCTTCCTCTTCCTTGAACAGGTCGATCAGGTTGTCCTTGAACTTGCTCCAGAAACGGTTGATGCCGAGTTCCGTTTTACGGCTTTCAACCTGTACTGATTCCTCAGGAACGGAAACCACGGCAGGCTTCTCTTCCACGGCTCCCTTTTTCAGCTCTGTCGGAATTTCAACAGCCCTGAATTTCTTTTCAAACTGTTTGCGGTTACGCTCATAATCGTCATATCCTTTCAGGATTAAACCGATGCAGGTAGAGTACATGGGCTTGGTCAGTTCATCAATATGACCTGAAGCCAGGTGCTCATTCGGGTAACCAATCCTTGCATTCAGTCCGGTAACATATTCAGTCAGCTGGATGAGGTGCTTCAACTGTGAACCACCACCGGTCAGCACGATACCACCATTGAGCATGCGACTGTCCATTCCCACCTGTTTGAGATGATAGGTAACAAAATCCATGATCTCGCTCATGCGGGCCTGGATGATATTGGCCAGGTTCTTCACGCTGATCTCCTTGGGAGGTAATCCGCGCATACCCGGGATAGTTATGAAAGCATTTGCCTTGGCTTCATTTGCCAGGGCAGAGCCAAACTGCACTTTCATCTGCTCCGCCTGTGTCTTCAATACTCCAAGGCCGGTTTTAATATCATTGGTGATATTCTCGCCCCCAAAAGGAATAACAGCCGTATGTTTCAGGATGCCTTCATAAAAGACGGCCAGGTCGGTTGTACCACCACCGATGTCCACAATGGCCACCCCCGCTTCAATATCTTCCTGCCCCATTACCGCTGCAGCTGATGCGAGTGGCTGCAACACCAGGTCCTTGGTATGCAGTCCGCTTTTCTCCACAGCCCGGTTGATGTTGCGGATGGCATTCTTATCACCGGTGATAATATGGAAATTGGCGCCCACTTTCACCCCGCCGTAACCGATGGGATTAGGAATGTTCTGGAAATTATCTACAGTAAATTCCTGCGGGATCACATCAATGATCTGGTCACCTGCAGGTATATAGGTTTTGTACTGGTCAGCGATCAACTGGTCAATTTCACGCTGTGAAATTTCTTCATCATTGGACTGACGCACGATATCACCCCTGGTCTGAAGACTCTTGATATGATGCCCGGCAATACCAACATATACTTCGCTGATTTCTATGTCCGGATTGGATGCATAACAGTTCTCCAGGGCACAGGCTATTGCCTTGATGGTTTCATCGATGTTCAGCACCTGGCCATGTTTTACGCCGTTGCTGTTGGCACGACCAAACCCCAGGATCTCCAGTTTTCCAAACTCATTTTTGCGACCCGCAATGGCAGCGATCTTCGTTGTGCCAATATCGAGCCCAACAATAATGGGTTGTTCGTTATTCATATATTGTTTTTAGTTGTTTCCCTTATTTGGTTTCTTCATCAATGCCTTAGGTACCAGCGCAGTCTTTCTTTCGGGTTGGGATCGGACGGATGGAGCTGATGCAGGAATTTGCTCCTTACTAATAACCGGTAAAGATGCCGCAGTCGGATTGCCCGTCACTATTTTTTTATCCACCGATGTGGATATTGCCGAACCCTTCACCGCCACCACCTGTTTATCGTATTGCACATTGATGGTGTCATAATAATCAAAGCCTGTCCTGGCAAGCACTTCACGGTAAAAAACAGCCAGTCTCCTGAACTTTTTTTCATAGTCATTACCATCTCCGAAAACGATGGAATGATTGCCAACCAGCGGCACCAGTTCGAACTGCCTGTCTGCCCCCACCACCACCTGCGAAACCTGGGCATTCCAGAAAGGATCTTCCTGCAAAAAATCTGCAATTCCCCTGATCTGTGCCAGCAGGGCGCTGTCGCTTTTACCGGAGGGCTTTAATCTTTCCGGCATACCGGTAAAAACAGGCAGTTTAACCGCCGCTTTACCCGGAGACAGCGGCAGGTATTTTCCTGCGCTATCGAGGTACCATGAATTTCCGCTAACGGTAAAAATTCGCACCATTGGTTCCCGCTCCCGGATACGCACCTGTAACACCCTGTCTTTATCGAAAAACAGCTCCGCGTCCTGCACCCAGCTGTTCTTTGCCAGCTTTGTCTCCATACTTCTGAGATTGAAAGAAGCCACCGGCTTACCCCTGAAAGGGTTTTTTCCTTTAGCCCCGATCGCCTCCAGCACATCTGACTTATCAATGAACATATAATCTTTCGTACCGCTGATCTCAATCTCCACTCCTTTACAATTTGCATCATCCGAACGATTGATGGCAGCGATCAGCACCACGAGCAAACCCGCGCCCGCCATCAGCCAAATAAAGGCTGCAACAACTTTCCTGGTACTGATCTTTCTCATACTCATTTTGATTCCAGCAACATTTTAACCGGATTCACAAGGGTATCTATATCGCCTGCACCAGCGGTTATCAGCAAAGCCCCAAACTCCTGGTTGACAGCGGGAATATAATTTTCACGCAGATAATTCAGCAGGTGATCCTTTTCCACCACAACCACTTTGCCCGGTTCCATTGCAGCACTGATCAGCTCACTGCTTACGCCCTCTATCGGAAGTTCACGCGCCGGATAAACGGGCAGCAGGATTACTTCATCTGCCAGGTTAAGGCTTTCTGAAAACCCGGCAGCAAGGTCGCGGGTTCGCGAATAAAGGTGTGGCTGGAAAATCACGGTGCACTTCCTGCCGGGGAACAATGTCTTTGCGCCATTGATCAGGGCACGCAGTTCTTCCGGATGGTGCGCATAATCATCTACAAAAACCATTTCGCGGTTTTTTATCACATATTCAAACCGGCGCTTCACCCCTCTGAATGCTTCTACTGCAGCCCTGATTTTTTCCAGGCTTATGCCCAGCTGGTTTGCAATGGCAATGGATACTACAGCATTCTCCACATTATGCATGCCACCCATATGTAACACAAAGCCATCGAGTCGTTCACCTGCAACTACCACTGAAAAATGATAACTGCCATCGTGCATGGTAATATCTGTGGCATACACATCTGCCGCGTCGTTCTGAAGACTGTAGGTAAAATGATGGTCAGCTTTCAGGGCCATAGCTTTTGGCAACCCGTGTTTACTGAAAAGTGTTCCGCCCGGCTTCAGTCTTTTGCTGAAATCAACAAAAGCTTCCTGCAAGGCTTCTTCGGTTCCATAGATATCAAGGTGATCCGGATCCATGGAGGTAATCACGGCAATGTCGGGATACAACCTTAAAAAGCTGCGATCATACTCATCGGCCTCTATCACGGCCACATTGCGCGAATCGCTCCAGAAATTTGTCTGGTAATTCACCGCGATACCACCCAGGAAAGCATTACAGCCATAACCCGAATGTCTCAGCAAATGGGCTGTCATGCTTGTGGTGGTAGTTTTTCCGTGCGTACCACCTATGCAGATGTTAAAAGAACTATTGCTGATGACACCCAGCACCTCACTCCGTTTCATTACAGTATAACCACCTTCCCGGTAAAACACCAGTTCTGCATGTGTGGCAGGAACCGCGGGTGTAAAAACCACCAGTTCTGCCTGGCGGGGAATCAGTTCCAGGTTCTCTTCGTAATGGATGGATATCCCCTCCTCCTCCAGCTGGCGCGTCAGCGGTGTGGGTGTTTTATCATAACCGCTTACATGCTTTCCAAGTGAATGGAAATAGCGCGCCAGGGCACTCATCCCGATTCCACCTATTCCGATGAAATAAACTGTTTGTATGTCTTTTACTGATAACAATTCTTCTGTTTATATAATGTTTTTCGCAATCACTTCATCCGCATTGGTTACGGCAAGTGATGCAATTTTATTTTTCAGTTCCTGCTGCTGCGCTTCATTTTTTGCCAGTGCCACCACTGTATTGACCAGGTCAGTTTTTGCTGCGGCGTCTTTCACCATCAGGGCTGCGCCTTTCTCCACCAGCCTGCCGGCATTGATGGTTTGGTGATCCTCTGCCGCAAAAGGATATGGCACCAGCACGGCAGGCTTTTTCACCACACATATTTCAGCGATGGCCATGGCGCCTGCCCTTGAAATAATGATATCTGCGGCAGCATAGGCATAGTCCATCTGTGAGATAAATTCATCTACCCAAAACCCCGTCTTTCCCCGGGCGGCCTGTTTACCTCTTTCCGCAAATGGCTTTCCTGTCTGCCATACCAGCTGTAATCCGTTTTGCTCCAGCATCGGCAAACCGGCTTCCACCGCCTCGTTGATACTTTTGGCACCCAGGCTTCCGCCTATCGAAAGGATGGTGGTTTTTGCAGGGTCCAGTCCAAAAAAACTTATAGCTTCTTCGCGGCTGACCGTACTGTTCACGATATTGGCACGCACCGGATTACCTGTCACCAGGATCTTTTCTGCCGGGAAAAATTTCTCCATGCCATCGGTGGCCACGAAGATTCTGGTGGCGTTCTTTCCAAGCAACTGATTACTCTTACCCGCAAAGGAATTTGACTCATGCAGGTAAGTAGGAATTCCTTTCTGCTGTGCCAGGCGCAGGACCGGAAAACTGGAATACCCGCCCACACCAATGGCCGCATCGGGGCGAAAGCGTTTGAAAATGCTTCGCACCTGGAAAAAACTTTTCACCAGCTTAAAAGGCAGTGAAATATTTTTAATCAAAGAACTGCGGTTGAATCCTGCAATATCAAGTCCTTCAATCTGGTATCCTGCCTGGGGCACTTTTTCCATTTCCATCTTCCCCCTGGCTCCAATGAACAATATCTCAACTGTGGGATCCAGCTTTTTTAAAGCGTTGGCAATAGCGATGGCGGGAAAGATATGTCCTCCCGTACCACCTCCTGCTATGACAATTCTTTTACCCATTTGCAGCCTCCACATTTACCGGTTCTTCCTCGCCATCATTCGCATTCTTTTCTACATATCTTGATACACTCAAAATGATCCCGATGGCAATACAGGTGAACAGGAAAGAACTACCTCCCATACTCACCAGCGGAAGCGTAACGCCTGTAACCGGAAAGAGGTTTACGTTTACCGCCATATTGGCCATGGCTTGTATCACCAGCGTAAAACTCAGTGCCAGTGCCAGGAATGCACCGAATGCATAGGGACATTTCCTGAACAACTGAATACTTCGGAAAAGAAAAATGAGATAAACAAACATCACCACAGCACCTCCTACAATTCCATACTCTTCAATGATGATGGCATAGATAAAATCCGAATACGGGTGCGGCAGAAAATTCCTTTGTTCACTATTACCCGGACCAAGGCCCATCAGTCCGCCTTTCGCAATGGCGATCTTGGCCTGGTTCACCTGGTAGTTATCATCATTGTCTTCGCCGGCACCACCATACATGAAAGTTTCCACGCGGTTCACCCAGGTACTAACGCGTGCGGTTAAGCGAGAACGGTTCTCTGATTTGGATTTGATGCCGTTTCCGTTACTGTGCTGGTAAACTGCTGCCAGTACCAGCATCACTACCGGAATCATGGCTACCAGTCCGGTCAGCACCAGGTGTTTTCCGCTCACCCGGCCGATAAAGAGCAGCAGCATGCTGGTGGCGCCCACCAGCAGTGCGGTGGAAAGATTGGCTGGCGCAATCAGCGCGCAGGTAACGGCCACGGGCACGATAACCGGAACAAAACCTTTCCTGAAATCTTTTATGGTATCCTGCTTTTTACTGAGCAGCCTGCTGATGTACATGAACAATGCCAGTTTCGCCAGGTCGGAGGTCTGGAAGGTAAGGTTGATGATCGGCAGCCTGATCCAGCGACTTCCCTCGTTCAGTTTCACCCCGAAAAACAGGGTGTAGAGGAGCAGGGGAATTACCAGCCAGAACAAAACCTGTGACACTTTTGAATAGATCGTGTAATTGACCATGTGGAAGAAATAGATCAGCATGATACCGATGCTGATGAAGGCCACCTGTTTGAACAGGTACACTTCTGTATTTCCTTTATACATTTTATATGCCAGTGAACCGGTAGAACTGTACACCACCAGCAATGACATCAGGGCCAGGATCACTACGAGTGTCCAGATCACTTTGTCGCCGCGGGTTTTGTTAAGTAACTGATTCATGAGAGTCAATGGGTCAATGGGTCAATGACAGGTTATAATGCTTTTACGGCATCTTTAAATTGTTTTCCCCTGTCTTCATAATTCTTGAACAGATCAAAACTGGCGCATGCCGGACTCAGCAAAACCACATCTCCCTTATCTGCCAGTTTGAAAGCGGAATGAACTGCTTCGGCCGCGCTTCCTGTATTAACCATTACAGCAACATCCTTACCAAAAGCTTCATGGATCTTCAGATTGTCAGTTCCCATGCAGACAATCGCTTTTACTTTTTCCTTTACCAGGTCGAGCAGGAGGGAATAATCATTGCCTTTATCAACACCTCCCAGGATCAGGATTACAGGGCGGGTCATGCTTTCCAGCGCATACCAGGTACTGTTCACGTTAGTTGCCTTGCTGTCGTTGATGAATTCAACACCTCTTACATTGGCCACATGTTCCATGCGGTGTTCCAGCGCTTCAAAAGACTGGATCGCATCCCTTATCTTATCTTTCCTTAATCCGATAACGGATGCTGCCAACCCTGCTGCCATAGTATTATACTGGTTATGTTTCCCCTTGAGCGCAAAATCATAGATGCTCATCTGAAATTTTTCATCGGCTGTTACCACGTTCATTTCCTGGTCTTTGATAAACGCGCCCTGGAGCAATTCTTTTCTCATACTGAATGGTAATGGGTTAGATAGAATGTTAAATTCATTTATATACTGAACGGTTACTTCATCATCTGCACAGTAAATGAAATAATCCGATGCCTGCTGGTTCATTGCAATCCGGAACTTGCTGTTGATATAATTCCGGAACTGGTAGTCGTACCTGTCAAGGTGGTCCTCCGTGATATTGGTAAGGATGGCCACATGCGGCCTGAATTGCACGATATCATCCAACTGAAAACTGCTGATCTCGGCCACATACCAGGGTTTTGGATCAATAGCCACCTGCCTGGCAAAACTGTAACCTATATTTCCCACCAGCGCACAATCCAATCCCGCCTGTTTACATATATGATACGTAAGTGCTGTGGTGGTGGTTTTACCATTGCTACCTGTAATGGCAATCACTTTACTGTCTCCGGTGAACCTGTAAGCCCATTCAATTTCGCTGATTACCGGGATGCCTTTTCCCCTGATTTTCCTTACCAGTTCATTCTTCTCAGGAATGCCCGGACTCTTGATCACCAGTGAAGC
This sequence comes from Flavihumibacter stibioxidans, assembly GCF_014332695.1. GTDB lineage: Bacteria > Bacteroidota > Bacteroidia > Chitinophagales > Chitinophagaceae > Flavihumibacter > Flavihumibacter stibioxidans. Next base: position 35,654 of record NZ_MBUA01000012.1, read on the forward strand.
TGACAGGATTTTCACTTCGTCGTGCTTCCCCTCTTCCCAATCAATACCCAGGGCGTTCAATTCTTCCCGATGCACCGGCTTGATGGAGCCTGCATCACTTACAAAACAGGAAAACCCTTTTTGTTTCGCGAGAATTGCTGCACCAACGCCGCTTTCGCCGGCCCCTAATATGATCACCAGGTCTTTCATCTTAATAAAAGGTTTTCCACGGATTGGGGGTTCTTCATTAGTATTGGATTCACTGCACCACAAATTCGATACTCCGTCGGTTGGTTTTTCGGTACTTAATAATCAACGGATCTTCAGGGTCACGATGGCGAAGATCACGCACAGTATGGTTACGATCCAGAACCTCGTCACTATCTTACTTTCATGGTATCCAAGTTTCTGGTAGTGGTGATGAAGGGGACTCATCAGGAATATCCTTCTACCCTCACCATATTTCTTTTTGGTATACTTGAAATAACTTACCTGCAGCATCACACTGAGGTTTTCCACCAGGAAGACACCGCAGAAAATCGGTATCAGCAATTCTTTCCTGACAATGATTGCAAGTGCAGCGATGATTCCGCCCAGCGTAAGGCTGCCGGTATCACCCATGAATACCTGTGCCGGGTAAGCATTGTACCACAGAAATCCAACGCAGGCCCCGATCATGGCCCCAATGAAAACCGACAGTTCACCCAGGTTAGGGATATACATGATATTCAGGTAATCAGCCAGCAGCAGGTTACCGCTGGCATAGGCAAATACACCCAGACAAACACCAATCACCGCACTCACACCTGTTGCCAGGCCATCCAGTCCATCAGTTATATTGGCGCCATTTGACACGGCGGTAACGATGAAAATCACGATCATTATGTAAAGAACTGATGTAAATCCTCTCAGTGCCTCCGGCAATAATTTTGAGTAGTTGAATTCATGTGTTCGCACGAATGGGATCGTTGTAACGGGTTCATTGGCTTCCACAAAATAGCGTTCCTTTTCCTGGAACTTAACAACCTTAACGCCCTCTTTTTTGTCGGGAGTTCCTACATATTCGCGCCAGGCCTTGGTATTCTCATTGAACAGAAGTGTCAATCCGATGATCAGCCCCAATCCAACCTGCCCCAGGATCTTGAACCATCCTGCCAGTCCGTCCTTATCTCCTTTTTTATAAGTCGTTCCCTGTTTCTGGGCTATTTTTTTAGCCCTGAGTTTCAGGTAGTCATCAATGAAACCAATGATACCAAGCCAGATGGTACTGAGTATCATCAGTCGTACGTATGCTTTTGTAAGATCTGCCAGCAACAAGGTAGGCAACAGGATGGCCAGGATGATGATGAGCCCGCCCATTGTCGGTGTTCCCTTCTTCTGTTGTTCACCCTGTAAACCCAGGTCGCGTACACTTTCTCCTACCTGTCTGTTACGCAGGTAATTGATCAGTTTTTTTCCAAATACGGTGGTAATAACCAGTGACAGGATCACGGCCAGTAACACCCGGGAAGTGATGAATTGCAACAGAGCACTTCCCGGGATTCGGATGTCCATTTCCTTTAACCAATCAATTAAGTGGTACAGCATGATGGTTTTTTTGTTACTGACTTGCCACCCGGTGTCCAGCCGGGCAGCCTTTGTTTAAATGTAACCGTCCTAAGAATGCAGGAGCCGGATATAACTCTGACTCCAATATTTTCATTTATTTATTTCTTACCTGCCTTGTTCCTCCATTATCCTTTCCATCTCCTCTTTATCATCAAAGTGGTGTTTCACCCCTTTTATTTCCTGGTATTTCTCATGGCCCTTTCCTGCGATCAGGATAATATCACCCGGATTAGCCAGACTGAAAGCGGTCTTTATTGCTTCACGGCGATCAACAACCGAAATATACTTTCTTCTAGCAGCGGTGGTCAGCCCGGCTTCCATGTCCTTCAGTATCTCCTGCGGGTCCTCGCTGCGGGGGTTATCCGAAGTAAAAATGGCCTTATCACTGAGGTCGCACGCTGCCTGTCCCATCACCGGTCTTTTTGTTTTGTCGCGGTCTCCGCCGCAACCCACCACCGTTATCACCCGCTCATCTCCCTTGCGCAACTGATGGATGGTTTTTAAAACATTTTCCAAAGCATCAGGCGTGTGCGCATAATCCACAATACCAATGATCTTATCTACTGGAGATACCAGGTATTCGAACCTGCCTTCGGCTCCGCTCAGCACACTCAGGCATCTCAGCACTTCGTGCCTGTCTTCCCCCAGGCAGGTGGCCGCGCCGTAAACTGCCAGCAGGTTATAGGCATTGAATTCGCCAATCAGCCTGAAATGAACCTCCTGGTCATTAACAGTCATTACCAGTCCGGTCAGTCCATTTTCCAGGATCTTGCCTTTGAATTCTGCAAGCGAGCGAAGGCTGTAGAAATATTTCACTGCTGCAGTATTTTGCAGCATAACAGATCCGCGTTTATCATCAAGATTGCTGATGGCAAAGGCCGATGCGGCCAATCCGTCAAAAAACGCTTTCTTGACCCTGATATACTCATCAAATGTTTTGTGGTAATCAAGGTGATCATGCGAGATATTGGTGAATATACCTCCGGCGAAATGCAGGCCGGCGATCCGGTGCTGGTGCACAGCATGTGAGCTAACCTCCATGAAGGCATAACTGCAGCCGGCGTCCACCATATTCCTGAGCAGGGCATTGATGCTGATCGCATCCGGTGTGGTATGTGTTGCTTCTATCTGCCGGCCGGCAATCATGTTCTGAACCGTGCTCAGCAATCCGCAATCATATCCCAACGCTGTAAAGAGCTTGTATAATAATGTAGCAACGGTCGTTTTACCATTGGTACCTGTAACACCGATCAATTTCAGTTTCATTGAAGGCTGGCCATAAAAATTGGCTGCCATCGTACCTGCAGCTTCCGCGCTGTTCTCCACCTGCACATAACAAATTCCATCGGCCAGGACATCGGGCAATTCTTCGCAAATGATTGTGGCAGCACCTGATTCAATCGCTTTCCCAATGAATGCATGTCCATCAGCCTGCACACCCCTGATCGCAATAAAACAGGAACTTTTCCCAATTTTCCTCGAATCAATCTGCAGGTCATTAACCGGCGCCTGAATGTTACCGTTCACCGAACGGATCTTCACCTGGTAGAGTATGTCCTGTAGTATCAACATCAATTCAACTCAATTACTATTGAACGGTTCGTTATCTGTTTACCGGGTTCAACCGACTGGAACTTCACCTTTCCCTTTCCTTTCACCATCACTTTCATATTCATGTCTTCCAGCAGGAACAAAGCATCTTTAAGTCCCATTCCGGAGAGGTCCGGCATCAGTTGCTTACCTGTCGGTTTCTCTTTCAGTACCGCTTTATAATCTGTATCACTAGCCATGCCTGCCCACCGGCTCTCAGTGGAACTATCGCGATAGCTCCAATTCACAAAATCAAATACAGTCTTCAGGTCCCTGGATTCGCCTGCATAGTGGAAGGGTGTACTATCCTTTGCCGGAAGTGAAACCGTTTGAGCGGGCACTTCCTGGGCATGCAAGGCAAAGAGCTTATCCGCGATTTCCCTGAAAACAGGTCCGGCAACCACACCACCATAATACTTTGCAGCGAATGGTTTGTTCTTGATCACCACAATCAGGCTGTATTTCGGATTATCGGCCGGAAAATATCCGGCGAAGGAAGACTGGTAAATATGATCAGAATATCCCCTGTTACCATTTGCGACCAGCGCTGTGCCTGTTTTACCTGCAATGCGATAAAAGGGTGATTGCAGGCTCTTGCCGGTACCGTTGGTCACCACACCTTCCAGACAGGTTTTCAGTTGTTTCAAAGTCGCTTCACTGCAGATATTTTCCACCATCACTTCAGGCTGGCGGGTTGTCTGCGTGATGCCATCCTGCCTTATTTCCTCTACCAGGTAAGGACGCATCATCTTCCCGTTATTAGCCACTGCATTGTACAACATCAGTGTCTGCAATGGACTAACCAGCACTTCATATCCGAACGACATCCATGGCAGGGAGGTTGCACTCCAGGTCTTTGATTTGGGGGTCTTGATCACCGGGTTGGTTTCGCCTACCAGGTCAATTCCTGATATTTCGTGTAAGCGTAACCGTTTGAGGTGATCAATATATTGCATCGGGTTCTTTGCGTAATAAGTCATTGCCAGTTTGGCCATCCCCACATTACTGCTCAGTTCGAAAGCCTGCTGCAGTGTTACATCCGTCCGCTTATGCCTTTCACTGTCGTACACCGTCCTGCCGTTCACTTTCCAGACACCATTTTCCAGGTTCACATGATTACCGATATGGGCTTTCTGATCTTCCAGCACTGCCAGCATGGTAGCCAGTTTGAAGGTGGACCCGGGCTCTGAGGCACGTATGGCATAATTCAGGTCTTCCCAATATTCGCCATCTGATCTCTTTCCAAGGTTGGCTATCGCTTTAATCTTTCCGGTAGCCACTTCCATCACGATGCAGGTGCCGTTCGCCGCCTCATTTTCAATCATCATCTTCAGCAAGGCATTCTCAGCGATATCCTGGATATTTACGTCCAGGGTGGTAATTAAGTCTTTCCCGTTTTCAGGTTCCACTTCGTAACCTTCAACCGGAACCGCCACACCTCCTGCAATAAAACGAACCAGTCTTTTTCCCGTTTCTCCTTTTAGCAGGCTGTCGTAGGTTCTCTCGAGTCCTACATTCTGTGAGTTTTCGCGGGCCAGTCCGATTGTCCTGTTAGCCAGGAGGCCGAATGGATTCAGGCGTTTGCTTTTCACTTCGGCGATAAAGCCGCTTTTATTCCTGCCGAGCCTGACCAATGGAAACTCGCGAAGCTGCTTGTACTGCTGGAAGTCGATGTTTTTCTTCAGCTGGAAATAACGGTCCTTTTTCCTGAAGCCTGCCTGGAGTATTTTTTTATACTCGTAGGCAGACCTGTCACCAAACAGTTTTGCCAGCGAATAACTAAGTGAATCCAGGTTTTCCCGGAAGCGTTTGCCATTCTTATCCCTCAGTCCCTCTGCGCCAAAATCAATATAGATATTGAAGAAAGGAATTGAAGTGCTGAGCATGCTGCCGTCTTCACTGAAGATGGTACCACGATCTGCATCCAGGTTGATAATTTTTGTATGCAGGCTGTCGCTTTTGCTACGCCAATACTCACCTTCCGCATTCTGTATGTAAAGAGCTTTTCCCAATACCATTACGGACAACACAACGATACCAATAAAACACAGGTACACTCTCCACAGTATGTCGCGTTTAACTTCCAAGTCAGCCGGATATTAGGTTCTGTGATTAATTATTTCTGGTACTGTCTTTCAGCACCACCGGCGGGGTCACCAGTTCCTTCAACCCCATTGGTTCAACCGCCTTCGCCAGTTCGGTCTGCTTGCTGCGAAACATCACCTCACTCTTCATCGTTTTATATTCAAACTGCAGCTCACGTAATTCTTTATTTGTTCTGCTGATAGATTTTATGATCTTATCAGAATAATGTCCATTATAGATATAAACCACGGCCAGCACACTGAGGAATAAAAAGAAAGGCAGGTTCTTTACGATCAGCTGGTAGTTGATCCTGAAACGTTTTTCTTTTTTGGCATTTACCTGCTCCATACAATTCAGTGGTAATTCATCAGGACATTAACATTTCACCTATATTGAGATTCATCTCTCTGCTATTCTCAGCTTTGCGCTCCGCGCCCTCGGGTTCCTTTTCATTTCAGCATTTGACGGCAGCACCGGCTTCTTCGTTATCACTTTCAGCTCTGAAACGGTTTTCCTGTTTTCAAACGGATGCTCTTCCTCCTGTTCAAATGTTCCGTTCTTAAAAAAATTTTTCACCAGCCTGTCTTCCAGTGAATGGAAGGTAATGATCACTGCCCTTCCTCCTGGTTGCAATACCTGTGGCAATTGCTGCAGCATTTCTTTCAGTGCGCCCAGTTCATCATTCACTTCTATCCTCAAGGCCTGGAAAACCTGGGCGAAATATTTATTGGGATTTCCTTTTACCACCCCCTGAACAGCAGCCTTAAACTGACTGATCGTATTCATCGCCACTTTCCCTCTCTGCTCAACTATTGTCCTTGCCAGTGTTTTCGCATTGGTCACTTCCCCGTACTGCTCAAACAATTTGTGCAGTTTCGATTCAGTATAACTGGCTAGTATATCCGAAGCTTTCAGTTCGCCACGCTGGTCCATCCGCATATCCAGGTCTGCGTCGAAGCGAATCGAAAATCCTCTGTCCGCTTCATCAAACTGGTGACTGCTTACCCCCAGGTCGGCCAGTACCCCATCCACCTTTTCAATCCGGTGCAGGCGCAGGAACCGCTGCAGGTGTCTGAAATTATGCGGCACGAACAATACCCGTTTGTCATCGGGAAGGTTTCGCTTCGCATCTGCGTCCTGGTCAAAAGCCACCAGTTTACCGGCCGGACCCAATTGCTGGAGGATAGCCCTTGAATGCCCTCCTCCCCCGAATGTGCAATCCACATATATTCCATCCGGCCTGATCGCCAGTCCATCCAGGCACTCCTTCAGCAAGACCGGAACATGATAATCATTTCCACCATCGGCTGCCTTCCCTGCGTCACTTATATGTTTCTCTGCCGCCATGATCAACTGCCGGTTTCATTGACTTTAGCCATCACCTGTTGTGCCAGGTTGCTGAAACTGTCAGATGAGAAAGAATCAAAGAGCTTTTTATACTGCGCCACATCCCAGATCTCTATCTTATCAAATGCGGACACCAGAACGATATCTTTTGTCAGTCCGGCATATTCCTTCAGGTTGGGTGGCAGCAGTACCCGTCCAGCTGTATCTGGTTCCACTTCCGTGGCTCCGTTCATGAAATACCTCCTGAATTCACGTACTTTGGGGTCAAAATCATTCAGTTTGCTGATTTCCGCATATATGGGTTCCCAGCTTTTCATCGGGTACAGGGTGAGACATTTCTCAAAGCCCCTGTTGATGACGAATTGCATATCCCCTTCAGGCAGCTGTTTTTTCAGCCCGGCCGGGAGCAGGAATCGCCCTTTGGCGTCCAGCGTTGCTTCGTATTCGCCTAAAAAACCTTTCATTTTCCCTATTCTGACCCCTGATTGACATTTATTACCACAAAATAACACTTTTTCCCACTTTCGATAAAGATTTTGGAAGCTTTATTTTTTCCACATGGGAGAACTACGTTCAAACCCATAGTGGATCTACGTTTGAGCCGAAAATGTGCATAACATTCTGAATCAACTGTGAATTAGATGTGAATTACTGTGGATAACCCTTTTTCGCGTCTGACGTGCGTCTGACGTATGTCAGACGCACGTCAGACGCATGTAGTAAATTTGCCGACTTATGGCTATCAATAATCCCCGTTCAATAGCAATTGCCGATTTTACCTATGACCTCCCTGAAGAGCGGATCGCCGCCCACCCCCTCGAACAGCGTGATGATTCCAGACTGCTGGTTTATAAGGGAGGGGCCATCAGTGAATCGACCTATAAACATATCGCCGATCAACTGCCGCCCGGAGCACTGCTGGTTTTCAATAATACCCGCGTAGTGCAGGCCAGGCTCCTGTTCACCAAACCTACCGGTGGCGCCATAGAAATATTCTGCCTGGAACCTGATACCCGCTACCCGGATATCACCACCGCTATGGGACAAGCCGGGGGCGTGAGCTGGACCTGCCTGGTGGGCGGTGCCGGCAAGTGGAAACCCGGACTGATACTGGAAAAACAACTGGATGCGGGCACAGAGAAAATCCTGTTGACAGCGGCCATGGAAAGCCGCCACACCGACGGCTTTACCATCCGCTTCGAGTGGAGTCCTGCACAAAAAAGTTTCGCGGAAATATTGCAGCTCGCCGGCAGGATTCCCATCCCGCCCTACATAAAAAGGGAAGCCGACGAAACCGACACCCAGCGCTACCAGACCATCTACGCCGAACAGGAAGGATCGGTTGCTGCACCCACTGCGGGACTCCATTTCACGCCGGCCATTTTCGAAGACCTGAAGCTAAAAAATATTGAAACGGCATTTGTTACCCTGCATGTCGGCGCCGGCACTTTCAAACCGGTTAAATCGGAACGCATAGAAGGACACGACATGCACGCGGAATTTATTGATGTGGACCAGGCCACCATCAGGCAACTGATCCGGCACCAAAACCGCATCATCGCAGTGGGAACAACTTCCCTGCGCACACTGGAAACTCTCTACTGGATGGGCGTTAAAGCTTCACTGAATCCTTCCGCCAGCCTGCAGGAACTGGAAATCCGCCAGTGGGAAGTGTACGACAGTCTTCTTCGGTTAGACATTCCCGTTGAAACAGCTTTGAAACACCTTTCAGACTGGATGGAAAACAGGCAGGCAAATAGAATCATCTGTAAAACGCAGATCCTGATTGCCCCGGGTTATCCCATCAAAATGGTTAAAGCCCTGGTCACCAATTTCCATCAGCCGCAATCGACCTTGTTACTGCTGGTGGCTGCGATGATTGGAGATGACTGGAAGAACGTATATGAATATGCGATGCATAACGGGTTCCGCTTCCTGAGCTATGGAGATGGATCCCTGCTCTGGCTAAGGGAGGATAATATTTCATAGGAACGCAAACGGGCAGACTGATCATACACGTAAGTGACCACCATCAATTCATCGGCCCGGGTCTCAGCCAGGAAACCATCCAGGCCTTTTTCCACCTGCTCACGGTTACCAATAAACGAATAATGCATCATGTGTTTAACCGCAGCTTCCTCCTGTGGAGTCCAGAGGCCGGACATACTGTCCACCGGCGGACTTACAGGACCGGTTTGTCCTCTTATGATGCCCAGCGCCAGCTGATAAAAACTGGTGGCCAGCCGGCTGGCTTCAGCAGATTCATCCGCCGCAATCACATTTACTCCTGCCATTACATAGGGTTCACGTAACTGCGCTGAGGGTCGGAAATTATCACGATAGATCCGGATGGCGGGCAGCAGGTAAGCGGGTGCGAAATGACTGGCAAATGCATATGGCAAACCCAGCCGGGCGGCCAGTACAGCGCTGTCGGTGCTGGAGCCGAGTATCCAGAGCGGGATTTCAAGCCCTTCACCCGGCAGCGCCCGCACACGCCCCGATTTATTATCAGCCGACAGGTAGGTTTGCAGTTCATGCAGGTTTTCCGGAAAATCCATACCGGCACCGAAGCGGTCACGCCGCAGGGCAGCCGCCGTCACCTGGTCGGTACCAGGTGCCCGGCCAAGTCCCAGGTCAATTCTACCCGGATATAAGGTGGCCAGGGTGCCGAATTGCTCCGCCACCACCAGGGGAGCGTGATTGGGCAGCATGATGCCCCCGGAGCCAACCCTGATGGAACGGGTACCGCCTGCAATAAATCCTATCAAAACAGATGTGGCCGCACTGGCCACACTTTCCATATTGTGATGTTCGGCTAACCAATACCGTTGATACCCCCACTTTTCGGCATGCAGCGCCAGTTCCAGGCTGTTCTGGTAAGTTTCCGCAATGGATTTTCCCCGCAGTACGGGTGCCAGGTCGAGAATGGAAAATGGAACGCTATTTTGCATAGGGCATTTCTATGGTAAAGGAAGTGCCCTTACCCAGCGTACTGTCCACCTTGATTTTACCATGGTGGGCGTCTACAATGGTTTTCACGTAGCTCAGCCCGAGACCAAAACCTTTTACATTATGGAGATTACCGGTATGCACGCGGTAGAATTTTTCAAAAATGCGTTTAACGCTTTCCTTGGTCATACCGATGCCGTTGTCCTCAATTTTGATTTGTAAGCCTTTACCGGTGGAGTTGGTGCAGATTTTCAACTGCAGATTGTCTTTGGAATATTTCACCGCATTATCGACCAGGTTATTGATCAGGTTGGTAAAGTGAACTTCATCTGCCATGATCTCATCGTCCTTGGCATTGAACTGCACATCGGCATGACCGTTGCGGCTCTGTAATTGAAGTTCAAAATTTTCCAGCACCTGTTCAATGATGGCATGTACATGCACCGGTCGTTTATTCAGCTGAATCTCCTGCCTGTCCATCAATGCGGCCTGCAGAATGGTTTCCACCTGCTTGTTCATCCGTTTGTTTTCCTCTTTGATGATCCCGGTGAAATACTGCATCTTCTCTTTGTCGGCGGAAACTTTTTCTGTGCGCAAGGCATCCACCGCCAGCGAAATGGTGGCCAGCGGCGTTTTGAATTCGTGCGTCATGTTATTGATGAAATCATTCTTGATTTCACTCAGTTTCTTTTGCCGGAGCAATGCACTGACGGTAACATAAAACGCTGCCAGTAAGATAAGTGTGAAGAGGATTGCACCGCCAAGCATCCAGCGTAATTCACGAAACACAATATGTTTCACATTGGGAACCACTACCACCATCGCTTCTTCAGGTACCAGCCCTTCAAGATTACTGCCACCGGGAACCTGCAGCAGATACACGTAACTGCGGTTGCGGACGGTATCTTCCACCACCGAGTCAAAACCTTTTGACCGAAGTTCATCATAAGCAAGAAAACCGGCATCAGATGTGATCACAAATTCAAAGGGCGTGTCTTTCAGGCCGTGGGCGTTAAAGTTCTTGCGAAGCTTTTCCTGCACCTCAAACGTGGTAAACTTTTCGGAAATGGTGGATGGCTTCATCAACTCCATCATCAGTTGGTCTGAAGGCCAGGTAAGATTGGGACGTGCGCGCTTATTCTTAAGCGAGGGCAATGTTCCTTTCTGGGCCATCAGTTCCTCCCCTGTCATACCCATTGCCTTGATAATCCTGTCCGCCAGCTGTTCTTCCTTCACCAGCAGCATGCTACGGAACCAGGAAACCTGGATCACGATGATACCAACCAGAGACAATGTTACCAGTAAAATAATAAGTGGAAATATCCGCTTCATCAGAGCAAAAATAGCTTTGGTTATCGTTTAAAAATACCCTGCCCGGCGCCTTACACCCAAATTAACAGGAGTTTATCACCGGCAGCTGCCGCCTCGTAACCGCCGGGTAAACAATTCTTGTCATTTTCCCCAATATTCTATAAATTAATGCTATGACGCAAATAATACCTGCACCAGGCGTATTGCTGATCGCTGACCCCTTCCTCAAGGACCCTAATTTCATGCGAACAGTTGTACTTCTTTGTGAACACCAGGATGAAGGGAGTTTTGGATTTGTGCTTAACAGGCAGTATGAATATACACTTGATCAATTGATGGCCAGTGCAGAAGGCATGCCCCTGCCCGTCTATTATGGAGGCCCCGTACAGGTGGATACCATTCATTTCCTGCATCGTTACCCGGAAAAGATCCCGGGAGGGTTTGAGGTAATCGACGGTATATTCTGGGGCGGGGATTTCGAAACAGCCGTTGCGCTGTTGAAGGCGGGTGAGATTGAAGCCGCCAATATCAGGTTTTTCATCGGATATTCAGGCTGGTCAGAAGGCCAGCTCCAGGGCGAACTGAAAGAAAAATCCTGGATCACGTCAAAAGGTAACCGTAAACTGATCTTCCACAAGGACATGAACGCCATCTGGAAAGACGCCCTGATTGACCTGGGCGGCGAATATGGCCAACTGATCAATTACCCCATCGATCCGCAGCTCAATTAACCATGTAACTCACTTACCCCATAGGAGGTAAAACAAAAAACCGGTGCATCCATCCGGAGCCCGGTCTTTTGTTCCACTTACTACCCTGAGCGAATCGCAGCGATGACAGTTATCGGTTCCCTACCCTGCTACCAATCTCACCAACCGTACTGTCACCCGCGATTTCTACCACAATGATAACAACTGTGGCCAACGCCTGCCAGCGTGTTTTAACGGTAAATATTGTCGTTAAATCACGCCCCTGCATAACAGGAGGCGAACCTGTCTAATCCAGCTGCAGGATCTTGTCTTTCGGATATTTCACCGTGTATTTTATCCTATGCTTTTTTTCCTCTTTTGGAACAATATTCACTTCCCAGGTTACTACCTGTGTTTCTTCATTCAGCCTTCCCCCGTCATGTTCCCTGCGATCCACCTCGATCTCCTTCATGGTAGAAATCGGGAACTGGTCTTCCACAATGATTTTCACCGCCTGCGTTTTGTTATTGCGGATGGAGATTTCAAAATCACGGGTCTCCGTCTTATTGGCACCAATGAACCGGCGTGAGCTGAAATCCTTTACCATCGTACGTTTCACCACCACGCCCTTATCTTTTCCGAGTGAAAGACTCATGGTGTCACCAGCTGTTGCCGGGTCAATAAATGACTTACCAAGAAAGGTTCCTTCAAAAAAAAGATTCACTTCACCTGCCAGCAGGTCCAGCGATTGCCAGTCTAAAATCCTGGCTGTCAGATATGCGGAAGGATCCAGTTTCGGTGCTGTATAATATTCATAATCTGCGTTTATGCTTATCCGTTTGATATCGATCATATTCACTTTGCCGTCGTTGCTGATGGTATATATTTCCTTAATATCATAGCGGGTACTGATCGGCTGGTAAACGGTAGAAACACCTATGGGCTTGGTGGTTGTATTCAATGTCACTTTTCGCTGTTTCCGGTCGTCCTCCACGGCAACACCTGCCACCCTTCCACTCAGGCCATATCCGGCAACCACCACTTCCTGCAGATTCCCGGAGGATTCCAACAGTTCAACGGTGGTAAAGCCTTTCAATGCAGCAAACTCTTTAGACTGGTACCCTATAAAAGAAGCAACAAGTACTGCTCCCGGAGCCGCGTTATTCAGCCGGTACACACCGTTCGCGTCAGTTACCACACCCTGGGAAGTGCCTTTGACCTGGATACTGGCGTTGGATACAGGTACGCCTTTCTCATCCACCACCCTGCCCATAATCATATTTCCACCGGTGAAGCTGGGCAGCTGCGAGTAAGATATGCTCCGGTCCACATACCGCAGGTACCAGGGTTCCAGTTCCGGCCTTGCATTGTTTTCGCGGGGGTTGCCGGATGACAGGGATATCTTCACCTCCTTCCAGACCTCACCCGAAGACTGAAAAACATTGGCATTGAACTGCATCTGCATCGGCGACGAGATATCCTTCACACTTACATTATAGGTGGGGAACCAGCCCGCCTTGTTTACCAGGTAGCTGGCTTCCACGCGCGACTGAACCGGTTTATCTGCCTCAACAAGTGCATAGATCTCATTCACGGACAGGTTCTTCCGGTCGTTCAGTTCGCCCAGGTGCAGCCGGATCTTTGTCTTCTCCAGTTCCAGTTCCTTCATCGATTTTTCAATTTCCAGTTGTCGCGCATAAGTCTCTTCCAGCCTGGATTTCTGGAAGTCCAGCGCCGCTTTCAGGTCGGCTGGTTTGAGGGCAAGATTACCGGTTTTAAGTTCCTGGTTGCGCACCAGCATGGCTTCTTCCTGTCTGTATATTTCGAGGCTTTTCTTCTGGCGGCCAAGCTTTTCGTCTATCCCTTCCATTTGTTTATTAAGGGCTTTGATGTCTTCTTTCACCTCCTCCTCGTTCAGAAAATTCTTGCGTACGCCCACCGACAAAATGGTCAGGTCTCCTTCCAGGCCCACCTGTACGCTCTGCTGTTCAATATCCGTTGAAACGCCCGCCATTACCAGTTCCGATCGGCCTGCCGGGATCGATGCATTTCCGGTCCGCTTCAGTTCCGCACCACTCATAAATACGGTTACTGAGGAGATTTTTGTTTCCACCTGAACTCTTTTCGCCTGGGTGGCTGAAACCCGGGCTGATGGCGGTGTCTGCGCCATTACCGGACGCCAGGCCAACATCATCAATATACCGGCAACAAACACAACCTGAACCCGGGCATGGGTTATCATCCATTTTTTCATGGGAGCCATTTTTCTTTAGAGAGAAAAATACGGCATATAGCTGCAATGGATACCCGAAATCTTACGGTCAGGGCAAAAAAAATCCCGCAGACTTACAAACTGCGGGATAGTTATTTTCAAAGACTGGAGTTTTAATCGTTCACAGGGACAGCACCTTCCACCAAAACGGTTACTTTATTGTGGAACACTTCTACAAATCCGCCCTGGATATTATAAAGGTCTGATTCGTTCTGGTTTTTTCCTTTCAGCACTTTCAGCCGGCCGGCCTTCAGGGCGCTTACCATCGGGGCGTGTTTTTCCAGCACTTCAAACAGGCCATCCACACCTGGCAATTGTACACCATATACATCACCGCTGTAAAGCTTACGTTCGGGAGTCAGTATTTCGAGATTCATGAAATCGTTTTGAAATGACAAATATTATCCCTGCGCCTGTGCCAGCAGTTTCTTACCCTTTTCGATTGCGTCTTCAATGGTTCCTACCAGGTTGAATGCCGCTTCAGGATAGTCATCCACTTCGCCGTCCATGATCATGTTGAATCCGCGGATGGTATCTTCAATGCTTACAAACACACCTTTCAGGCCGGTGAACTGTTCAGCCACAAAGAAAGGCTGGCTCAGGAAACGCTGCACTTTACGGGCGCGCTGTACGGTCATCTTGTCTTCATCACTCAATTCGTCCATACCGAGGATCGCGATGATATCCTGCAGTTCCTTATAACGCTGGAGGATCAGTTTTACGCGGTTGGCAGTATCGTAATGCGCGTCACCAACTACCTGCGGGGTCAGGATCCTGGAGGTTGAATCCAGTGGATCCACCGCGGGGTAGATACCAAGGTCAGCGATTTTACGGCTCAATACCGTAGTGGCATCAAGGTGGGCGAAGGTGGTAGCCGGTGCGGGGTCGGTCAGGTCATCCGCCGGTACATATACCGCCTGTACGGAAGTAATGGAACCGTTTTTGGTAGACGTGATCCTTTCCTGCATCAGACCCATTTCTGTTGCCAGGGTAGGCTGGTAACCCACCGCTGAGGGCATTCGTCCCAGCAGGGCCGATACTTCGGAACCAGCCTGGGTGAAACGGAAGATATTATCCACGAAGAACAGGATGTCCTTACCTTTTCCGGTACCGTCGCCGTCGCGGAAATATTCCGCAATGGTCAGACCACTCAGGGCCACACGGGCACGGGCTCCGGGGGGTTCGTTCATCTGTCCGAATACAAAAGTTGCTTTGGAATCCTTCAGGTCTTCCATGTTCACTTTTTCAAGGTCCCATCCGCCTTCTTCCATGCTGTGTTTGAAGGCATCGCCATATTTCATGATACCTGCTTCGATCATTTCACGCATCAGGTCATTTCCTTCACGGGTACGCTCACCCACACCGGCGAATACCGACAGACCACCGTGGCCTTTGGCGATATTGTTGATCAGCTCCTGGATCAATACGGTTTTACCAACACCCGCACCACCGAACAGACCGATCTTTCCACCTTTTGCATAAGGTTCGATCAGGTCAATAACCTTGATACCGGTGAAAAGGATTTCAGTTGAAGTACTCAGGTTTTCAAATAATGGTGGTTTATTGTGGATGGGACGGCCATTGCTCTTATCGATAGCAGGCAATCCGTCGATCGGGTCTCCGGTTACGTTGAACAGACGGCCATAGATGCCATCTCCGATCGGCATGGCGATGGGCTTACCGGTGTCAACTACTTCCATTCCGCGAACCAGGCCTTCAGTACCATCCATGGCGATACAGCGGACACTGTCTTCACCCAGGTGTTGTTGTACCTCCAGAACCAGGGAATCGCCATTGGGGCGCCTGATTTCAAGGGCGTTGAGAATTTCAGGCAGTTTGCCATCGAACTGCACGTCCAGTACGGCGCCGATAATTTGTTTGATCTTTCCTTTCGTTGACATATATGAAGACCTTTTTAGGTGAGGTTTTCGAATTTTGCCGCAAAGGTAAGGGTTGCCTGCTAATATCCATCAATTCCAAAAGGATTTTGAATGGAATCTTGCCGCACAGATTTGATATTTTTGACAACCGAATCATTTTACATGAAACCATTGTCCTTTTTCCTTGCCCTTTGCCTTGCTTTCGCTGCCTGTAAACAGTCCAGTTCCAACGGCCACAAGATGGCAAAGATAGCCCGGGATACGGCTATTTCCGACACCAATTCCTTTTCCACCCTGTTTTTCGACAGTACTTCCCTGGAAACCTGGCTGGCCGGACGTTCCATGCCCGATACCGCCAAAGCCCTTTTCCGCAATTTCTATAACCAGAGAAACTACCAGTATGCCTGGTTCGATTCTACCGGCATAGCAGAACAGGCCGGACATTTCTGGAACCTCCAGCAAAACTACCTTGCCTACAGCGGCGACAGCAGTATTTTCAACCCCTACCTGCAACGCTGGGCCGATTCAGTGAATTCCTATGGCCCGAAAGCCATTCCCGACTCCGCCCGCCTGCTGGTGGAATGGGGCCTGACCGGGCAATTCTTCCGGTATGCCAACAAAGCTTATATGGGCGACCGGCGTCTGAATGCCCGCGACCTGGAATGGTTCATACCCCGTAAAAGGGTGGACCTGCTCAGCATGCTCGACACCCTGGTAAGGGTTAAGGGAAAGGATATTGACCGGTATGAACCGGTAAATAAGCAATACGGACTATTGCGGGAGCAGTTAAAGCGCTATTACGAGATCGAACGCCAGGGAGCCTGGGACCCGCTGGTCGCCAAAAAGAAAAAACTGGTAACCGGCGATACCGGAATGGTGATCCTTCAGGTCAAAAAACGCCTGGCCCTGACCGGTGACCTGCCCCTAGCCGACAGTTCCAACCTGTTTACACCGGAACTGGAAGCCGCGGTCAAACATTTCCAGTTTCGGTATGGACTAAAAGAGGATGGCGTGATCGGAGGCGCCACCCTGCGGGAAATGAGTACTCCCATCCGCCAGCGCATTCACCAGATCCTGGTAAACATGGAAAGGATCCGCTGGGTTCCGGCTGAACCTTCAGGTAATTTCCTGCTGGTCAACATCCCGGAATTCAGGCTGCATGTAATAGAAAATGGCAAACAGGCCTTCAGCATGAATGTGGTCGTGGGAACCTCCCAGAACAATACCGTGATCTTTACCGGCAAACTGAAATATGTAGTGTTCAGTCCCTACTGGAATGTGCCACCCGGAATCCTGAAAAAAGAGATCCTGCCCGCCATCAGGCGCAATCCGAATTACCTGGAACGCCACGACATGGAATGGTTCGGTAACGGCCAGGTACGCCAGAGGCCCGGACCCAAGAATTCACTTGGACTGGTCAAATTCCTGTTTCCGAACAACTATAACATTTACCTGCATGACACCCCTTCGAAAAGCCTGTTCAATGAAAGTAAAAGGGCATTCAGCCATGGCTGCATCAGGGTGGAAGAACCGCTGAAACTGGCGGAATGGATTCTGAGTGGAGAAAATTCCTGGACCACCGACAATATCATCGCGGCGATGTATGCCGGAAAGGAAAGGTTTGTAAATGTGAAGAAGGACATCCCTGTATTCATTGGTTATTTCACTGCCTGGGTGGACCAGCAGGGGAACCTGAATTTCCGGGATGACCTGTATGGGCACGATAAAAAGATGGCAGCAAAAATGTTCAGGTCAGCTACTCCCTGAAGGCAACCTGGACACTGCCCCCGGAAGGACATCAGGACTTGTCCGGTTTATCGGAACTGCCCGCTTTTCTCTTTTTTAAAAATAATTGCAACAAAGCCGGAACAGCAGCCAGGATACCGGTCTTTGCAAGCGAAGCACCAGCCTTGCCGGCAAGGACTGCACCTGCTTTTTTGGTGAGATAACCCCCAAGTATAGCCGAACCCGCAGTAATGGCTACACCAGCCAGTGGGCCTGCCAGGGAGCCGGTTAGCCTGGAAGGCAATATTTTTCCGACACCCGCTTTAACGGCTTCTCCCGGCAATGACTTTAATGACCGCCGGAGTTCAATCTCCTGCAATCGGATTTCAAGTTTTAGCCGACGGGCTTCAGCCCGCAGATCCTCCGTATTCCGGATAAAGGAGAGATCAGTCTTGTTGGCCGATTTCCGGTTCTTCATCTGCTGCAGTTTTTTCAAAAAATATACTAATGACTTTATTGGCTACAAACGGCTCGAGGTAGCGTTTGCGAAACACCAGCACCAAAATGAGCAAAACAAGGTATATGCCGGTAATTATTCCAAAGCCTTTAAAAAGGCTTCCGGTAAGTTCTGCAAAATAATATCCGCCCATAATGCTGATGAACACCAATACAAAGAACACCAGCAACAGCACCAGCACAAACATCACGGCCAGGGACATGAGCCTTGACCCTTTTTCCGCGCCCTTCAGTTTCAGCAGGGTGATCCGGTTGTTCACATACTGCTGCAGCAAATGTTCTGTTTTCTCAAAATATCCAGGTTCCTGTTCTTTCTCCGTGCCTTCCTCTTGTCTGGTCCTGGCATAGCTTTGCTCGCTCATACCGATCATTTATCAGGTGGTTAAATCAGTTGCCTTGTCCTGGAAATCACTCGCCCATTTTTTCCCTTTCTCCACTGCCGACTCGATTTCGGTTTCAAACTTCTTCACCGTATCCTTCAGGTCATCTCCTGCTTCTGATGCAGCCGTTTTAAAATCTTCCATCATTTCCTTTCCTTTATCAGTGGTCATCAGGTAGGCAATGGCTGCACCGGCAGCGGCCCCCAGTAAAAGACCGGCTAAAAATTTTGACTGATCGTTCATGGCATGATTTTTTTAGAGAGTAACTTGTTTAATAAAATTACACCATCCCACCGGAAATAAGTAACCTGAACCATGGAAATAAAAAGCGACCACAAAATCAACAAATACTTCTTTCTGGGTATCATCGTGCTGTTCGCCCTCTTTCTACTGTACAGCCTGATTGAATTTTTCACGGCATTCCTTGCAGCCATCATGTTCTATGTGATCAGCAAGCCCCTGATGGAATTCCTGATCAAAAAGAAAAACTGGGGGAAGTCGGTGGCAGCCGTATTCATCATTGCCCTGAGTTTCCTGATTATACTGGCGCCCTCGACACTTTTCATCACCATGGTCTACAATAAAATAGGCGGCTTTGTGGAAAGGCCCGAGCTGGTGCTGAACACACTTCAAAGCTTCGACCAGCAAATCAGCACCAGGTTCAGCTTTCGCGTACTCTCGCCCGGCAATATGGAAAAGATCCAGGAGCAGGCCACCAATATAATGACCCTGGTGCTAAACAACAGCCTGAATTTATTCAGCACCATCACCATGATGTATTTTTTCCTCTATTTCATGCTGATGAATGTTAACCGGATGGAAGCCGCTACGGTGTTCTATCTTCCCTTTCCAAGGGCCAGGATCGAACTCTTCGGCAGGGAACTGGTCGCACAGACCTTCAGCAATGCAGTGGGTGTTCCCCTGATTGCAATCGTGCAGGGGCTCACGGCCTATGCTGCCTATAAAGTAGTAAACCTTCCGGAAGCCGGTTTCTGGGCCATCATTACCGGTTTCGCCTCCATCATTCCCATCGTCGGTTGCGCCTTGGTGTGGTTGCCGGCTTCCATCTACCTGATGGCTACCAGTCATCTCTGGCAGGGAGTATTCCTGGTTGGCTGGGGTGCCATCATACTGGGTTCCGCCGATAACGTGGTTCGCTTCCTGCTGGCCAAAAGAATGGCCGACACCCATCCTGTGGTAACCGTACTGGGTGTGATTATGGGATTGAAGTTTTTCCAGTTGCCGGGACTGATATTTGGTCCGCTGCTGATATCCTGGTTCATCATATTATTAAAAATCTACTATTGGGAGTTCCAAACCACCTCTCCCGTGGTAAAAAGAAAGAAAAATAGACCGGTTCGGTTTAACTTGCCGTTTTTAGGACAGGAACAAAACAAGGCATAATGCAGGTAATTCCGGTAGCCAATGAGCAAGACGCCCGGCATTTCCTCCGGGTACAGGTGGAAATGAACCAGGGCAACCCAGATTTTATCAGGCCGCTCGAAAAGGATATCAACGAAGTCTTCGATCGCGAAAAAAACAAATCATTCCGCTTCGGCGAATGCCGGCGCTGGCTACTGCAGGATAACAGTGGCCGGTTTATTGGCCGCATCGCTGCTTTCACCCATAAAAAATACAGGTCGAAGGGAGACGAAGGCCCTGTCGGCGGGATCGGCTTTTTCGACTGCATCAATCAGCAGGAAGCCGCCAACCTGCTTTTCGATACCGCCCGCAACTGGCTGGCCGAAAAAGGCATGGTGGCAATGGACGGGCCCATCAATTTCGGGGAGCGCGATAAATGGTGGGGACTGCTGGTGGAAGGTTTCCAGCCGCCGCCCTATGGCATGAATTACAATCCGCCTTACTATAAAGAACTCTTCAGAAATTATGGGTTCGATGTATTCTATTACCAGATATGCTGGCGGATGGATGTGGCGGGTGACGCCAACCAGCTGCAACCGAAATTTTACGAAGCCCACAGGAAGTTCGCGGGTAACCCTTCCTTTGAGGCGCGCATGGTAAGAAATAAAGACCTCGATAAATACGCCATTGATTTCTGTACGGTTTATAACAAGGCCTGGGCCAAACATGAAGGCAATAAGGAGATGAGCGGGCAGCAGGCCATCAAACTTTTCCGCAGCATGAAACCGGTACTGGATGAATCACTCGCGTGGATCACCTATCACAACAACGAACCTGTTGCCATGTGGATCAATATTCCCGACCTCAACCAGATCTTCCGGTATTTTAAAGGCCGTTTCGGATGGATGGAAAAGCTCCGGTTCCTCTGGCTTCTCCGCCGTGGTGTATGCAATCGGTTCATAGGCATTATTTACGGCATCGTTCCCGAATTCCAGGGAACCGGAATCGATTATTTCATGATCGTGGAAGCGGAAAAAGTGATCAAAAAAAGAGGCATTTATAAGGAGCTGGAACTGATGTGGCAGGGGGATTTCAACAAGAAAATGCTGAACATCTCCCGCAATCTCGGCGCTACGGAAAGCAGGCGCCTGGCGACCTGGAGGTACCAGTTTGACCAAAGCAAACCATTTAAACGACACCCGTTTATAGATTAAACCTCCAACCTATTTCAACACCACAGATCCCCTGTTATTCCGATGATGACAATTGAAGCAGTACAGACTCCGGCACAGGCAGCCATTTTCCTTACAACGCCGGTTGACATTTATAAAAACAATCCTGAATGGATCCGTCCCCTTGACAAGGATATTGAAGATGTGTTTAATCCTGAAAAAAACAAGGCATTCCGCCATGGAAAAGCTATCCGCTGGATACTCTTCAACGACAAGCGCCAGGCCATCGGAAGGATTGCCGCATTTGTGAACGAAAAGTACCGGAACAAGGGGGATGACCTGCCGGTGGGCGGAATCGGTTTTTTTGAATGCATCAACGACCAGGCCGCGGCCAACCTGCTTTTCGATACTTCACGGCAATGGCTAAGCGAACAGGGTATGGAAGCCATGGATGGCCCCATCAATTTCGGGGAACGTGACAAGTGGTGGGGACTTGTAACGGAAGGGTTTCAATCGCCCCTGTATTGCATGAATTATAACCTGCCCTATTACAGGGAACTTTTTGTAAACTATGGTTTCCGGTTATTTTTCAACCAGATCTGCTTCGGGATGCACCCCAATGAAACGCTGCAGCCAAAGTTTTTTGAACGGCACAAGGCGGTATCAGCGGATCCGGCTTTTACTGCCCGGCATATCCGGAAAAACCAGCTGGATAAATTCGCCCGGGATTTCCATACCGTTTACAACAAAGCCTGGGCCGGGCATGCCGGCAATAAGGAACTGAGCCTGGGTCAGTGCAAACGCATTTTCACCCAGATGAAGCCGGTGATGGATGAGCGGATTGTCTGGTTCGCCTATTACAACGAAGAACCCATCGCTATATTCATCAACCTGCCCGACCTGAACCAGTGGTTCAAATACCTCAACGGTAAATTCGGGTGGTTGCAGAAATTACTGTTTCTGTGGGTCAAGGCAACCAAAACCAATAAACGATTTGTGGGCCTGGTTTTCGGAGTGGTACCCGAATGGCAGGGCAAGGGGGTGGACAGCTACCTGATCGTGGAATCAGCCAGGGTAATCCAGCACAAACTGCATTATGAAGAATATGAGATGCAGTGGATCGGTGATTTCAATCCCAAAATGATTGCTGTGGCCGAAAGCCTGACCCAGGAAAGAAGCCGGATCCTTACCACGTTCCGCTACCTCTTTGACCGCAACCGCCCGTTTAACCGCCACCCGATGCTCTGATACATTTCCCCACCCGCCAGTTCTTTTCACCCGTCGGGT
>NZ_MBUA01000012.1:57857-990280 GCF_014332695.1 Flavihumibacter stibioxidans
ACCCGACGGGTGAAGCACCGGGAGGAGGATCAAAACATTTACTTAATTTAGCCGCCTATGGAGCAGTTCATCGTTTCAGCCAGGAAGTACCGTCCGCAGAATTTTTCAACTGTGGTGGGACAATCGCATATTACCACCACCCTGAAGAATGCCATCCGGAACCAGCAGCTGGCACATGCGTTTCTGTTTTGCGGACCGCGCGGGGTGGGTAAAACAACCTGTGCACGCATCCTGGCCAAGACCATCAACTGCGAACATCCCGGCGCCGACGGCGAAGCCTGCAATACCTGCCAGTCCTGCGTTTCCTTCAACGAAGGCAGCTCACTGAATATCCATGAACTGGATGCTGCCAGTAATAACTCTGTGGATGATATCCGGTCGCTGGTGGAACAGGTCCGCTTTGCTCCCCAGGCCGGTAAATACAAGGTATATATTGTGGATGAGGTGCACATGCTCAGTACAAGTGCCTTCAACGCCTTCCTGAAAACCCTGGAGGAGCCGCCACCTTATGCCATTTTCATCCTTGCCACCACGGAGAAACACAAAATCCTGCCAACCATATTATCGCGTTGCCAGATCTTCGATTTCAAACGCATAACCACCAACGATACGGTTGAACACCTGGAAGAAATCTGTGAGAAGGAATCCATTCATGCCGACAAAGCCGCCCTGCAGGTCATCGCCCAGAAAAGCGAAGGCTGTATGCGCGATGCCCTCAGCATCCTCGACAAGATCGTAAGCTTCACCAACGGTGAACTATCCTACCAAAATACACTGGAGCACCTGAATATCCTGGACGCCGATTATTATTTCAGGATGATGGACTGCATGCTGAAACAGGATCTCGCCGGTGCCATGCTGTTATATGAAGATATTAACCGGAAAGGATTTGAAGGCGACCTGGTACTGAACGGATTTGCCGACTTCATTCGCAACCTGCTGCTGAGCAAGGACGCGAAAGTGGCCGTGCTGGTCGATGTGGTAGAAAGTTTCCGCAACCGCTATGTGGAGATGGCCAGCCAGCTCAGCGCAGGTTACCTGGTGAGCGCACTCAATGTCCTGGCGGAAGCCGAAATCAATTATAAGGGAGCACGCAATAAAAGGCTGCACGTAGAACTGGCACTGATCAAGCTGTGTTACCTGCAGCAGGCCATTGAACTGGTGTCCGATACCGGTAAAAAAAAACTGACTGAAACAAGGCCCATGAATTTCAGGGTGTTGCAGCCCATAGCACATCCTGAGTCATTACAACAGCTGTCCGGCTCCGACCGGATGCCACCTGCCGGACAAGTCGGGCTGGCACCAAAGCCACAGCAGCCGAACCAGCCGCAGCAGCCATTGCATCAGCCATTGCATCAATCACTGCCACAGCCACTGCCACAGCCACCTGCCCCACCCGCACCATCTGCTTCGCCAGCCAAAACAAAAGGCCCGGTCCTGATGATAGAAGAAAACATCGTTACCGGGAAAGCAAAACCTTCCACCCCCAAACTGGGATCGCTCGAGAAACTGAGGCAACAGGTGAGTTCCTCTGCCCAGAACAGTACGGTAATTCCAACAATTTTCCTGACTGATGAAGTCCTGAAGCTGGCATGGCAGGAGTTCGTGGAACAACTGAAAGCCAACCGCAACCCTGCAGCGCAAAGTTTTGAACTGGCGGAACTCAGGGTGGTCGACAGGCAGACTTTTACAGTTGTAACCCCCAACAACCTGCAGCAGAAATTCATTGACAGCGAACGGATACCACTATCCGAATTCATGCAGCAAAGATTTCACAACCGTTACCTCACCTTCAGTGTGATCGTGGAGCAGAGGGATGACTTCACCATGAGTGTGGAGATCCCGCTCAATTCAAAGGAACGTTTTCAACAGATGGTGGAACAATACCCGCTGGTGAAAGAACTGAAAGACCGGCTGAAACTGGAACTTGATTATTAAGGATAGCAGCCTGGTATTTCAGCAACTCGCGGTATTGTACAAAAAGGCGCTCCCCCAGTAATTCATAGGTATCGCGCATCAGTATAAGGAGGGTATCCAGTTCGGAATTAAAAAACTCCTTACCGTCGAAATACAAAAAATCAGCACCTAGGAAAAGCATTACCTTCTCTCTTAGTTCGGCGTTAAAGTCAAACAGGTTTTCTTTGAAAAAGGCCGCGAATGATTCTTTGAAAAATGGTTCATGCTCCTTTTTCAGGGTATCGATCATTTGCCCTGCCTCCTCCAGTCCGATGGTTTCACCAGACAAAACCGGGCCCAGTAATTCAGTCACCTTTACGGATGCCTCATAGAATCGGTCGGCCCCGGATCTTTTTCCAAGGTAAGACCTGTACAGCCTGGCCAGATCTTCCCCTGAACCACTGTTATCGTGATAGTATGCAGCCAGGAACATCCGCTGATCAAAATCCACCAGTTGCAATTGCCAGGCTTCCATTTCACGATCCAGTTTTTCAGCCAGTTCCTGCGCTTCACCCGACGGGTACTTTCTTCCCGCAAAATCAAAACTGCTGGTATCAACGTCCTTGTTTACAATGGCATTCAGCAAGGTCTTGTCCATTTCTGCTGCCGATATGCGTTTCAAAATATTGGCCTGGTCTGCATTGCACCAGGAGGCCCAATCGGCCCCGGCATATTGCCTGCCCTGTTCATCCGCCAGCAGAACATCAATATCGAGGTCACTCAGGCGGCGCCCGTCGTAACATCCTGCGTACTCTAACGGAAATGAATAGGTGATTTTATCTGACCTGTATTGTTCCGCAAAAGCCTTTTCATCTCCCATGGTCTTATCTGCCTGGTCCACGCCGGCATTTTTATATACCAGTTCCGTCATAGCCTGCTGAACCGCAACCGGATTGTGCAGGAGCGACCAGGCTTCCCGCAGGTCGGTCTCCATATCCATTCCCAGGTCATGCAGGGCCAGTTCGCGTTCGTCTATTGGTGGATGTGAGGCCCACTGGTCTTTGACACTCACCCTCGTAAACTGCTGGTAGAGGGGATGGTCC
Organism: Flavihumibacter stibioxidans; assembly: GCF_014332695.1. GTDB lineage: Bacteria > Bacteroidota > Bacteroidia > Chitinophagales > Chitinophagaceae > Flavihumibacter > Flavihumibacter stibioxidans. The sequence goes on from NZ_MBUA01000012.1 coordinate 60,857, forward strand.
GCAGGAACCGCCGGCAATCCGTCGCTTACAGGCAATTCGTAAAATGCGGCCGTTTCCAGGATCATGAAGCGATGTGAAGGATAGAAATTATCACAGACCATGTTACGCTTCAGCCAGTCATCACAGGTGTTCAGCACCGAGCTGTAACAGGAATCCGCCAGTTCTATGCGGCGCAGCGCTGTTGCGAGATTATTGCCACCGGCTACTGAAGCGGCTACGGCATCTGCATGAAATTCCATTTCGCGGGACAATCCCATATAGGTTTTGTTTACTTTGGAATACACCTGCTTCAGTTCCCACTGGATATACTCGATAATCTTCACCGTTATGCCGGCGAAAAAAGCGAAATAGCTGCTGATCCTTGCCCAACCGGACAGAAACCTGGCGTATCCCGAATTCTCGTACAACATGTTATGGATAACCCGGTTAACCTGGTAAACAAAACTCCCCAGTTTCATGCTGCGCTGGGAAAAATGACCGAACTCATGGGCCAGCACCGCTTTGAATTCACCCACATTCAGGCTGTTAACCAGTCCCAGCCCGATCACCAGGTTCTTTCTCACCGGCAGGAACATGCTCCAGAAGCCGGAATCATAAAACACGCTGGCATTTACTTCCGGCGAAAAATAGATGTGCTTGGGCAAGGGGGTGCCGGCCCCGGCGGTCAGTTCCCGGATACAGGCGTATAATTCCGGCTGCTCCGCTTCCGTGACCCGGATATAACCCGAACGATCCTGCCGGCTGACGGCGAATAAAAACTTAAGCAGGAAAATAAGCACCATCAGTCCCAGGCCGATGATGCCCAGGCTGACCATGATCACCACCCCATTAGGCATGGCAGCGATCAGCAGGATGCCCCCCGTCACACAGGCCGCAGCCAGCAGTATGCCAATCAGCACCATTCCAAAATACACCAGGATGAACTGTGCAATTCTTCCGGCAACCCGAACCACTTCCCTTTTAAAACCTTTGCTGGTTTGTATCTCCTGCATAGCAACTTTTGATGGGCAAAAGATAGAAATTAGATCCGGAAAATAAAACAGGCTGCCCTTCCGATATAGAAAGGGGTTAACTTCGCGCCCCATGAGCAATCCTCTTCCCCACGATACCATTGTGCCCTTTGGTGATGAAAAAAGGAGTAAAAAGGAGCAGGTGGCCGATATGTTCGACCAGATAGCGTTCCGGTACGATTTCCTGAACCGTTTTCTCAGCGGAGGCATTGATGTTTACTGGAGAAAGAAAGCCATTGGGAAATTGAAATCACTGAAACCCAGACAGGTGCTGGATGTGGCAACAGGTACGGGAGACGTGGCACTTATGACCATGAAATACCTGAATCCGGATAAAATAACCGGCATAGATATTTCCGCCGGCATGCTGGATTTTGGCCGGAAAAAGATTGCCAGGGCGGGACTGGCTGACCGCATCGAACTGATGCAGGCTGACAGCGAAAACCTCCCCTTCCCGGACAATAGTTTTGACGCTGTTACGGTAGCATTCGGGGTCAGGAATTTTGAACACCTCCATAAAGGCCTTTCGGAAATGCTCCGGGTGCTGAAACCCGGCGGAAAACTGGTGGTACTGGAGTTCTCAAAACCCAAAGCCACCTGGTTTAAATCGCTCTATACATTTTACATGAACATTGTTACGCCGGGAATTGGCAAGTTGTTTTCCAAAAACAAAGACGCCTACCAGTACCTGAACGATTCGGTCAAAGCTTTTCCCGAAGGACAGGATTTCACCGATATCCTGGGCCAGACCGGCTATACCGACACAGGGCTTGAGCGGCTCAGCCTGGGAATCAGTACGATTTACACCGGTACTAAACCCTTGTTATAATCGGGGGTTTTTACAATTATTCTAAAGTTTGGCCGTTAATTTGATTGGACAGCGTACTGACGGGCGCAACCAGTATGGCCAACCAGTATGACCGGCCAGCTTAAAACCATCAGAAAAAAAGTGTAGCCTATTGACGTACATCTACTTATGTTTCAAATCAATCTTTTTGGCAATAAGTTAGCCAGGCAATTTGTTTATTCACTGATGGTTTGCGCCCTGTTTCTGGGTATTTCGACCGGAGCTACTGCCCAGTTGAGAAATACCCTTAACATGCCGGACAATGATGACAAATGGTACCATATCGGAATTGTGATAATGGGAACCTCCAACCGTTTCCAGATCAGTCAGCACCCCAGGTTCCTTCAATCCGACAGCGTGATGGTCACCAATCCCAATAATAGTTTCGGTTTCGGAATCGGTGGGATGCACACTTTCCGGATCAGCAACCGCTTCGAGGCCAGGGTTGTTTTCCCGCAATTGCTATTTGTAAACAAATCGATCAACTACCAGTTGAAATATGCCGATGGCGGCAATGATGAAAAACCGGTGATGGACCAGAATGTAGAATCCATTTTACTGGGAGTTCCCGTTCAACTGAAACTGAAATCTGACCGGATCGGTAATTTTCGGGTATACATGATGGGTGGAGTCAAATATGAAACCGACCTCTCATCCAAAGCCAATTCGCGCAATGCGGAAAACTTTGTAAAACTCAGGAAATCTGATTTTGGTATTGAAGCCGGAATAGGATTCAATTTCTATAACAAAATGTTCATCTTTTCACCCGAAATCAAGATCAGCAATGGCATCAGCAATGTGCACGCACGCGATGAAAACCTGAAATTCTCCAATGTAATTGATCGTGTCCAAAGCCGCCAGATCATCTTCTCCATCATTTTCGAAGGTTAATTTTTTTTCGGTTGTCTTCACCCGTCGGGTGGCACCCGACGGGTGCGACCCGACGGGTGCGACCCGACGGGTGAATATTTTTTATGGTTTCAGGCAGATGGTTTATATTGTTGCTATCAAATTTTACTGGTATAGCATGTATCTCTATAGAGGAATGCAACCGTTGGCCCAACCAACGGTTTTCCTTTCTACCACCCGTAAATCAACCTTATGCTTTTTCCGATCAGCGACGATAACAGCGACAGGCATATAACCCCCTATTTCACCTGGGCTTTGATAGCCATTAATATTCTTGTATTCGTCTTTCTCCAGGGAATGGGATCCGACACCGCCTTTACTTATGCGTTTTCCACCGTTCCCGCAGAAATTCTGACCAACAGGGATATCATCACGGAAGGCCAGATGGTTCGCGACCTTGCAACCGGCCAGGTATTCGAGTTGCCCGGGCTGGGGCCCACCCCCATACCGGTACTGTTCACCCTGCTCACGTCCATGTTCATGCATGGCAGTATCGCCCACCTGGGTGGCAATATGCTGTACCTCTGGATATTTGGCGATAACCTGGAAAACCGACTGGGACATTTGAGGTACCTGTTCTTTTACCTGCTCACCGGTACCATTGCCTCCTTAAGCCATATACTCTTTACCCAATTCACTGGTTCCGATCCGCTGGTACCCAGTCTGGGCGCATCCGGCGCCATTTCCGGAGTAATGGGAGGATACCTGTTACTCTACCCAACCAGGCGGGTAAATGCCTTACTGGGCTGGTTCATCGTCGCCATCCCCAGTTGGGTGGCCCTGGGCATGTGGATTGCGCTGCAGGTTGTGAGCGGATTTGGTTCATTGGGCGGTCAGCAGGACAATGTCGCTTATGCAGCCCATATCGGGGGATTTGCTGCCGGGTTCCTGCTCATCAAATTATTTGACAGAGGTGCTCCTCCCCCTCCACCATCGCAAAAAAGGCAATGGGTGTACCGCCGCGGGGTGCAATGAACCAAATCCGGTTACCCCATCAAAAACTGACGCCGCTCTGTATCCGGTTCAATAATTGATTGTAGGTATTTCGTACCAGCCTTTCCACGATCTGCTCCCGGCCGGGTGGATAATCGTCATACCGGTTATTGATCAGCGCAAGGTCACCCGGCGTTAAAGCCCGCCTGTCGCCCGTATACCTGGCTGTTTCCTGTTTCCAGTCGAACCTGTCCGGAAAGCGGTCATACAACATATTCCGGTTGGTCTCCCGGTCATAGATCCGGCATTCAAGGGTGGCGTAACTGGACATATACCGCCGGTTAACATATACTGTTGCATATACGGTCTGGTATATGGGTTTCGGGGGAACCGATTTGGTTCTGCCGGTCTCAATTTCCTTCGAACGCCTGTAGGTCCGGCTATCAGAATGAACCTGGTCAACAAACAATTCCGTAAAATCAAGGTCAACAATCCTATCCGGCACAAGCTGCTGCGACCGCAGTTCCCAATCAGTGTAAAACCTTACATTTTTGTAGGAACGCGCGTTCAGGTCACGCACCATCTCCTGTTGCAGCCAGTCGTTCCTGAATCCCCAGTAACTCCACCCGAAACGATTATAATTCACCGGGTTCACCAAAACCCTGATTGTGGCCCGGGCGGCCGCTGCCTGCAACAACCTGTCCACATCCTTATACCCCGGATAGGCCCTGGAAGCCTTTTCAAAATAATCATACGCCTGCTGGGCCTGCTGACGTGTATTGTAACCCATATAGACCATACCCGCATCATAGTATTCATCTGCCGCCAGTTTTCTGGCATTATCGATAGCACGCGATGGATCCCATGGGTCCGGCAAAGCCTTGCTCGCAGCCGGTGATGCCCTGATTCGCTTATACATCTGCAACAACACTTCCCACTCACCTGCCATTTCCATGTATTTATCTCCTGTTCCGGCTGACTGGTTCAGCTGGTTGGTGATCTCCTTTCTTTTCTGAATGGCAGCATTGTAAGATTCTGGCAGCAGGCGCGAGGCTTCCCGATCGGAAGGGTTCTTCTCCAACCTTGCGATCAGGTTAAACACTTCTTTATCCTCGTAGGTATATCTTTTGCTGATATTCCCGGAAGAGCCGCAGGCTGCCAGTATAAAAACCATGACAACACTACAAATAACAGTCAGTTTCATATAATCATTTTTTCACCTATACAATCTACAAATTAAAATGGAGCCACAGGGTCTAATGCCGGTCAGATATGAAAATTTCATTAAAACAGGGTTTCTGGGGTCCTGCCCTGCCGGGATCCCTTCGAATGATGATACCTTTAAAGAAACCATCTATCCACCAAAAAAATCCAGCCTATGGTATCTGTTATCATACCAGTACTGAACGAAGGTGCTACTATACGGAAGGTCATCCGTAATGTCCGCCAGACGGCCCTGCCGGTGGAGATAATTGTGGTGGACGACAACTCTACCGATAATACCATTGAAGAGGCCATGAAGGAGTCGGTCCGCATTGTCACCAGCAGTAAACGGGGAAAGGGCCTGTCTATGCGGGAGGGACTGCTGGCTGCCAAATTCGATACCCTTGTTTACCTGGATGGCGATATCACCACCTACCCACCCAATGTGGTGGATCTGCTGGCCGGCCCCATTCTTAATGAAGAAGCTGATTTTGTAAAATCGACCTTTAAAAGGCAGGCCGGAAGGGTTACCCAACTGGTAGCAAAACCCTTGCTGAGTATCCTGTTTCCCGACCTCGCCTGGCTGGAACAACCCTTAAGCGGAATGATCGCAGGGAAAAAATCCTTACTTGAAAAAGTGAATTTTGAAAAAGATTATGGGGTGGATATCGGTCTGCTGATCGACATGCACCGTTTGCAGGCAAGGATCCGCGAGGTGAATATCGGGCAGGTGAAAAATGCCATGCAAAGCCTGGAACAGTTGGGCAAAATGTCCAGGGAGGTATCCCGTACAATCCTGAACAAGGCCGATGCCCTTGGGGTACAGAACCTCGCTACCATTGGTCAGATCGACCTGATAAGCCGGCAGATGGAGTCTTCCATCCGTGAGTCAATCGATAAGATGGAAAAAATGGTGTTGCTGGAAATGGACCGGGTGGTATTGCAGGGTAGCTTTCCTGAGGAAGCCGCCCAAAAACTGGGGCTGGCGGATGGTCTGGAAGCCATTAACAAGTTTTATACGGAACCTGCGGAAAGGCAGCAAGCCATTGCCGCCCTGTTTGCAGGCACCAGCATGCCCGACCTCCTTGAAATTTCTGATGACATGCCACTGGTTTCGGGTATTCGAAGCCTGGTAACCAATCTGAAAAAAAGTGGTTATGCAGTTGGACTGGTTGCTGAAAATTTCTCCTGTGTTGCCAACCACCTTAAAAACACACTGGGTCTCGATTTCGTACTCTCCAACCATCTGAAGGTAGAGGACGGGATCATTACCGGGGAATGGCATGCCGCCCCCTGGTTTATCAACGATTCAGACGGGGACAGCTACCAGAAATGCCATATGTTTACGTATATAGCCAACCGTTATGGGTTGTCTGGAAGGAATATTATTTATGTGTCGGGAAATGAAGAAGACCAGTCCTGCATAGATGCAGCAGGAATCGGCCGTTTATTTGATTCCGGCAGTCTTACCGAAATGCTGGATCCTGGTATGGCGCGGCCTCAGACCATAAAGCCGGCCTCCCTGGTATTGCCGGCCATGATGACCGCTGCCCTTGGTGTGCTCGCTTTTACCATTTTCCGTTCAGCCATAAAAAAACCCGCCATCCAGGCGGGTTGATATTGTACGCGTCTGACGTGCGTCTGACGTACGTCAGACGCGCGTCAGACGCGTAGCGTTTAAACCAGCATTCTCAGGGGTTCTTCCAGCAGGCTTTTCACGGTCTGCAGGAAAGCAGCTCCGCTGGCACCGTCCACCACCCGGTGGTCGCAGCTCAGCGTCACTTTCATGATATTGCCCGGAACCACCTGGCCATTTTTAACCACAGGAACCTGCTGGATGGCGCCTACCGCCAGGATACAGCTATCGGGCGGGTTGATGATGGCAGTGAATTCATCGATGCCAAACATCCCCAGGTTACTGATGGTAAACGTACTGCCTTCCCAATCTGAAGGCTGTAACTTTTTGGCCTTTGCGCGACCGGCAAAATCTTTCACCTCCACTGCAATCTGTGCAAGCCCTTTGGTATCTGCAAAACGCACCACCGGCACCAGCAATCCTTCTTCCACAGCAACCGCTACCCCTACATTTACATGGTGGTTGGTGCGGATGGTATCTCCCAGCCAGCTGCTGTTAACAGTGGGGTGCTGCTTCAGCGCGATGGCCACAGCCTTCAGCACCATATCATTAAAGGATATTTTGACAGGAGAAAGTTCGTTGATCTGGGTTCTGCTCGCAACAGCCTTATCCATGTCGATGGACATGGTCAGGTAAAAATGCGGAGCGGTGAACTTGCTTTCTGCCAGCCTACGCGCAATGGTCTTGCGCATCTGGGAAACCGGACGTTCGTCGAAAGACACAGTACCGGCCGGTGCAGATGGCATAATTGCGGCAGGTGCGCTGGCAGCAGGAGCAGCTGCTTTGGCAGGAGCCGGTGCCGCGGCACCTTTGAAGGATTCAATATCGGATTTCACAATACGTCCGCCATCACCGCTTCCCTGCACCTGGTTGAGACTGATGCCTTTCTCGGCAGCAATTTTACGGGCCAGCGGAGAAGCTTTAATGCGGCCGTTTTCGGTAGATGAACCAACCTCAGCAGCAGCGACAGCCGGAGCGCTGGTTTCCTGTGCGGCAGCAGTTGCACCGGCAACCACCGGTCCGCCACTGGCGGCAGCCCTGATGGCATCGAGATCAACCTTTCCCGGTTCCCCGATCACACAGAGCAGTGAATTCACCGGCACTTTGGTTCCGGTTTCAGCGCCAATATATAATAGTGTTCCGTTCTTATAACTCTCCAGCTCCATGGTAGCCTTGTCGGTCTCTACCTCGGCCAGTAATTCGCCCTTGCTAACGGTATCGCCCACCTTTTTGTGCCAGGCAGCAATCACGCCTTCGGTCATGGTATCGCTCAGACGGGGCATCAATATCACTTCTTCCACTTTGGAGAGATCCAGTCCTGTCTGGGCAGGAGCGGAAGCAGGTGCAGAAGCAGGTGCAGAAGCAGGTACAGGGGCGGAACCGGCAGCTGGCGCAGCAGTGGTTGCTGCTGCAGCACCGGTATTACCGGCCACCAGGGAAGCAATATCCTCGCCGGGTTCACCAATAATCGCCAGCAGGTCGTTCACCTGCAGTTTTCCCCCTTTATCAATACCTATATGCAGCAGGGTACCATCTTTGTAACTTTCCAGTTCCATGGTAGCCTTATCCGTTTCAACTTCTGCCAGCAATTCCCCCTTCTTCACCGGTTCACCCACCTTCTTGTGCCAGGCTGCGATCACTCCTTCGGTCATTGTGTCGCTCAAACGGGGCATCAATATCACTTCTGCCATTTGACTTATGTGTTTTGTTTTCGTTTGCTTATTGAGGGCCGAAATTAAGGAAAAAGACCGAAGTCACGACTCCCTATCTTTGCTCCATGCATATCTCAAAAGCAGTTTACCTGATCAGTAGTCCCGAGGTGGACAAATGCCCCAAAGCCGACCGACCGGAATACGCATTCATCGGGCGTTCCAATGTGGGCAAGTCCTCCCTGATCAACATGTTGTGCAAGAACCAGAAACTGGCGAAGACCTCCGGTTCGCCGGGAAAAACCCAGTTGATCAACCATTTTGAGATCACCAGCACTTCAAAGGAAGGGATGAAGGATTTCAGCCAGTGGTACCTGGTAGACCTTCCCGGTTACGGCTTTGCGAAGGTTTCACTGAACCAGCGCCGCCAGTGGGAAAAGATGATTGAAAATTATTTAAGGAAACGGGAGAACCTGGTGATGGTCTTTGTGCTGATCGACAGCCGCCACGAGCCGCAGGAGCTTGACCTCGAATTCGTAAACCAGCTGGGTGAGTGGGAAATCCCTTTTACCATGGTCTTCACCAAATCCGACAAGGAGAACCAGCGGACAGTGGCCAAAAACATCCGGTCATTCCTGGATGCCATGCGCGAGACCTGGCAATTTCTTCCTGCCCATGTGGTAACCAGCGCCATCAAGCAAACGGGGCGCGACAAAATCCTGAATATTATCAGTGAGCTGAACCAGCAAACAAGCGAATAAACCGTTTAGAGAGGAACTTCAGGGGGAGATGAGGTCCTGAGCAGTGCGGTGGCACCACCTTGACATAGAAGCAAAAGCTGCAATCGGCCTAGTTGACCACCTTATTGGCGCAGCTGCTGCTGGCAAAAGCTTCCGGCTTGGCTTTAAAGGCAAATCCCATACCCAGGATATAGCCCATAGCCTCTTTCAGCGCGTCGTTACTTTTGAACTGCGGATTGGTATTGATGTCGGCATGCACTTCCATGTCAACATTGTACTCGGTGAAAAGATTGCACAGTTCATAGGCAATTTCGATGCTTCGGGCCACTTCCACCAGCATCCGCTCCTTGATGGAAAACTTCTGGCGGGTTTTTTCATTCTGGATGAACATGAATCCGCCATGACCTTCCCTGAGAAATACGATTACGGTGGCGAATTCCGTTTCCACGCCTTTCACCTGTGAATCGGTGCCGATACAAACTTTCAGGTGGTAGCCATTTTCAGTTTCACGTTTGATGGCTCTTTCTACGGCGTCACGGATCGGGTCTTCGATCGCGTCGCCATTAAATTTTCTCCATAACATAAAAACGGGTTTTTGTAATTTACCAAAAAACTAACATACAACACCCGCCCTCACTGTTATATGGAAATTAAATAACCCCATTCACCATTCACCATTCACCATCAGTATTGCCCCGTACTCAGCATCACCAGCGTGCAAGCTTCCTGGGGGTAGATATGGTTTGCCTGGGCCAGGTCGTATAATTCATCATTTTCGGCACCCGGATTAAAAATGATCCTTCTGGGTTTGAGGGAAAGGATATAATCATAATACTCACGCTGACGTTCCGCAGACAGGTACAGCGTAATGGTATCGATGTCCTCCAGAAGAGGTTTTCCGGTACGGATCTCTACACCCTCCACTTCGGCATTCTTAAGGCCAATGGCTTCCACGGGGTGCCCCTTGAACCGAAGGCTTTTAATCGCCAGATAACTATAACGGGATGGGTTAGCCGAAGCACCAAGTACCAGTGTTTTTTTATGGTGTACCATGCAATGTTTTTATTGATTACCCATCCGGCAACCAGCGCCCCCGGATTGTATAACCAGTTACCGCTTTTCTTCAGTTTTCCTGCTGCAATCTAACCTGCAATTTCAAATTTTCAATACTTATTGTAATTACCTGTTCAATAGGCATAACAATCCGTTTTCTTCCAGCGTGCAGCACCTGTTACAGCTTTTCCCGGCCTGATGACCAGGGCTAAATAACCGCCGCCACTGGCCATTTTATTTTTACCAAACAGGTTGCCCAGATTATGAAAACCCAGCAACAGCGGACCTGCCTTGAAACCCGCACCCACCCAGAACTGTTTTTCGGTATTTAAAAGCAGGGGCAGGTAAACTCCCCAGCGACGCAGCTCCCACCGGGGTGTAAGCCGCAGCAGGTTCATGTTCTTAACATACAGGCGCTGGTCCCCCAGCAGGCCAACCAGGTTAATACTCATTTCAGCATTCAGGTACCAGGCACCGTATAAATAACGGTCCGCATTCAGCACCATCCTGCCGGGAGAAAAAATCCTGAAATCGCTGCCGGTTCCCGCCAATGGGAACATGGTCGAAAGGGAATCATTCAGTGCTGCCAGCCCATCTATGCCTTCGCCAAGTGTATTGTCCATTTCAGAACCGGTCACGCCCCCCTCAGGCACGATCCCCCTGCGACTTTCGAGCCCATAACGGTATTGCCCCCAGCCGATGTCCACCACCGAAACACCCAGTTTCCACTCATAGTCGTACCAGCTTTCCTCCTCCTCCATATATCCGGGTTCCCCGGGTGGCTTGACGATTAATTCAAATCCCGCATCAAATGAAAACCCGGCCCTTGTTGTGTGCAAAAAATCACGCAGGTTACCAGCATTTGTCCTGTTGTCATCCCACCTGTCATAATTGGAAGAATACCCGTAGCTAAAACTACCACCCGTCAGCACATGCTCCTCCTCGCCGTTCACCATTTTCTTATTCCTCGTAACATCCGCAACATCTGCCCGGGCACCGGACAATCCACGGTTAACCTTCACTGTTAGTCCGGCGTTGAGTCTTGTTCCTGCATTATCCCAGATGGTCTGTGCGTACGCGCCATACATTTCAAAAACCGTACTGCTGCGAACTCTGGCATTAAATGGTTCACTGCCCGGATTAATGGAAAAGAACTGGTGAATATTCCCGATGGTATCAATAAAATTGTAGGGACCGCTTTTAATGTTTGAAAATGATTTCAGGCTGGCACCAAAAGCTATACCTTTTTTCCGGCCCAGGGCCATTCTGCCGTTCAGCAGGTTAAGATTGAACTGGGCGTTGCCAAACCGTTTGTCATAGCCGCTGCCGATAATGAATTTTGAATTGTATGGAGAAGACAAAAGTGAATAATCCACCACGCTGATGGCATTGGTCTGGTACTTCGCCTGAATCCCGGCAACGGTAATATCCCAGGGATAGGGTGTATTTAAAATGGAGGCCGGATTATTATGCACCCCCAGTGAACCGGCATGATTAGACCCCTGGATCGCATGGTAGTCCTGTGCCTGAACCGGGAAACCGCTTCCATTCAGCAGTATTATCAATAAATAAAATCTCCAAAGTTTCATACGTTAAAATTGTTCACCCCGGGTCTGCCGGATCAGCCATTGGGTAAGGGATGGCGAATTCCTGCCTGCAGTGATCAGCAATTTAGTCAGCAAAGGATCACCGAAAAAACGCTGTATCATACGTCCCGCCCTTAACCGGGAACCAAACTGCAACCGCCAGTTCCGCTGGTAGTTATTTTCCATTTCCTGCCGGGGGATGCGTCCGGACAAAAAGGCTGTTACCTGTTCAGCCAGCAACTTACTTCCATGCAGGGCCATACTCATTCCGTTGCCACAGAGCGGGGTTATCATTCCTGCGGCATCTCCAACCATCAGTACATGATCCTCCACCTGCGACTTGGCAGCAAAAGACACTTGTGAAATGCTTACCGGTTCAGGCCAGGTTCTTTCAGCCGATCGCAACAGCTGGTCAAGAACCGGATTACGACCCAATATACGTTCTTCCATCAGGCGGATCGAATTATTGCTCAGTCCCAGGTTATTTGCATTGGTGAGGTAACAAAGACAATACAGGTCGTTTTCAATCCTGCTTACACCACAGTAACCATCCTTAAAATTGTGCAGGGAAATGGTATCCGCCGGCAGGTCAGTGCGGATATGGTATTTCACTCCCAGCAGGTTATTCAGTTTACACGGCTTCTGGCGAACGAAATCCCTGTTCCATTTCAGGTCGAGATTACTCCGCTTACCATAGCTCCCCACCGCCACTTTTGATGTTATCACCTGCAGGGGTAACCGAATTTTCATCAGACCGTCTTCACTGTAGATATCTGTTACCCTGGTGCCTTCCATCAGAACAACCCCTGCACTCCTGGCCAGCGATGCAAGCGTGGCGTCGAGCAGGAAGCGGCTGATACCGAATCCGCCGGGGTCAAGGGCAGTTTCGAGTTTACTGCCATCCGGTGCAGTTACAACCAGTCTTCTTATTTCAGGCAGTTTCAGTTCCCCGAAAGCAAGGCCCAGTGAAACAAGGAAGGGCCGGCTTTCTTCACTGATGTATTCACCACACACCCGGTGGAAGGGATAGTGATTCTTTTCCAGCAGCACTACCTTGTGTCCTGCCCTGGCCAGCAATATGGACGATGCCAGTCCTGCAAGACCTCCGCCCGCAACAGCCACATCGTATATCTGGTTTTTTGTTTGCATAATCAGCAGGGTACTGTTACGAGCCACCTGAAAGCCCATTTCCAATGAATATAATATTCGTTTATTCCTGACCGTAATAACAACGCATTCAGTTCGGCCCTTGAAAAACCGCGCTGAACAGATAAAGGCGCATCATTTTTAACCAGGCGGGAGCGTGACAAAAAACCTGTAAGGATTTTTATCGATAGCCAGGCCAGCCGGTGCCGGTGAAGGTCATTGATAAAAAAGCCGGTCCTGCTCCGGGCGCGCATCCATTTCAACTGATCCACCAGTTCTTCCTCATTGAAATGATGGCAGAAGAGTGAAGAAAAAATAATATCGGGGTTCTCTTCAAAATTTACCAACCGGTAATCGCTTTCAATAAACCGGGCTTCCGGCAGCCTTCCGGCAGCAAAACGGATGCAGGAAGGATTGATATCTATGCCGGTCAGTTCCACCCTAATGCCTTGTTTCCGGGCCCAATCGCGGATTACCCGCAGGTTATCACCTCCCCCGCAGCCTATCTCACATACACTGATGGATGTTCTGCCAGACCGCTTCGCCTCCAGGCCGACTAATTTTCGCATACCCTGAATCGTTATAGCATGTCCGCCGAGCCAGTGATTGATGGTATCAAGTTCTTTCATATTGACCCGGATCTCCTCAAAAGGAATGGATTGGTCGTCGAGCAGTTCTTTTTCATATGACCGTTGCCGCCAGTTCATGATTGTCCGGCCTCCAGCCAGCAGGTTTCCATGGTAAGTCCGGGGCCGAAGGCAGCCCCGATAATATTGCCATCAGTCCCGGCCTCCAGCATGGCTTTCAACACAAACAGAATGGTAGGGGAAGACATATTCCCGAATTGCTTCAGCACTTTGTAAGCTTCTGCAAGGGAAGATTCCGGCAGACCAAGACTTTTTTCAACCGCATGCAGTATTCTCCTGCCTCCCGGGTGTATGCACCAGCCGTTCACCGATCCCTTCGCCAGCCCGTAGCGCTCCAGAGCCCGGTTCACCAATGGCTGGAAATCTGTTTCAATCAGGTCCGGAATATACCCGCTCAGGGTCATCAGGAATCCCGTGGAAGAAAGCTCCCAGCTCATGTCGCGTTTACCGGATGGTATGACTTCCGAATAAAATCCGCGGAGTCCTGCGCCCCTGTGCCGGTCATCACCGCTTAAAAGAACTGCTGCAGCGCCATCGCCAAAGAGCAGGGAAGCTGCAATATTATCGGCACTGGGTGTTTTCTGGAAATGAAGGGTACATAACTCAGTGCATACGACCAGCACCTGCGCTGAGGGGTCTGCCCTGCAAATGGCATCAGCCTGTTTAAGGGCATGTATGGCCGCGTAACATCCCATAAAATTAACTGAACTGCGATTAAGCATCCGCGGTAGTTCCATCAGTTCCATCACCTGCAGATCCAATCCCGGGGCACTCATTCCGGTGCAACTGACAGTTATAAGATGGGTGATTTCTGATTTGCCGGCCTGGGCCAGCGACAAACAGTTCCTGATGGCATCAACAGACAGCACCGGTGCATGGCGCTGGTACCACAACATCCGCAACTCAAGGCTGGGAAAGGGTTCCAGCGATTCAGAAGCAGGGTAAAACTTCCAGTCACTCCACGGCCTGCTGTAATCAGGAATCACCGAATAGCGGTTCCCGATACCACTCTGCTGGTAAAGAAAACGGAGTTTGCGATTCTCCGGGGCGGGCATATCATACACCTGCTGCATGAACTGCAGGATATCTGCCTGCGCATGTCGGTAAGCAGGCAAAGCGGTTCCTATGGCGCGTATCCTAGTCAAATAGTTTCCAGATAACAAGTATTCCAAACCCGATAACGGAACAGGCGGAAGAAAGCAGGTTCATCCGCATCAGGTTGTCAAAGCTGGCTTCAGCCGGGTCTTTCCACACTTTCGCTGTCCACAGGACAAAATAAACCAGTACCGGCATAAAACAGAACAGCAATACACCAAAACGGTCCAATTCAAGTTGTAATCCAAAATGAAGTCCCAGCACCAGGAATGCCATATTAAACAACAAAGCGGATAAAATAAATGTTCCCCTGGTACCAGCCATCATGCTGATGGTACGAACACCATCTGCTGCATCGGCCTGGTGCTGGTAAACCTGTGTTAAGGGATAAGCGCCGGCGATCAGCAGGCTGCTGGCCAGGCATCCGGTAACCGGCACTTCCAGCGGCTGACGGGGGTCCACCCCGTGGTAGGTCAGCCAGAACACCAGTGCCCCCTGACAAACTACCACCACCAGAAATCCTGTCAGGGGATATTTTTTCAGCCTGATCTGCCTGCTGCTGTATGCCCTGGAAGCAAGTATGTACATCAGCACACCAAGGGCAAACCATCCGCTCACCAGCCATCCCAGCAATACAGCCAGGATATCCATTCCAAGCACCAGGCTCCACAATTGCCGGGTGGGTTGCAGGGGATGTCGCAGCCCCCCAACCGGGGTCTGGTCCCTGTCCATGTAACTGTTATACCCATTGCTGGCAGGATAGACCAGCAGGTGGAGGATCAGGAATACCAGCAGGGCCATCCACCAATCTGTCTGAACCGTCTGGCCCAGTGCAAAAAGGTAAACCGGCAGCAGGAAAAACGAAAAAGGCAGCCGCAGCAGTTGTATGGTGGATGTTTTAATAATCATATTCCCGCCTGAACATGTTCATGCGCAATCCCAGGGTGAACATGGAACTGTTGCGGGTTAAAGCAGCGTCATCAGGCACATCATATTTACGAAGCATCAGCGAACCGTCAATAAAGAGGTTTTCCTTCAATTCATAACCAACCCACAGAGAGGCGTTCACACCGGTTGACTTTCGGCCTTCACCGATGTTCCAGCCATAATCACGCGGACGGGTGCCATAGAGGCTGAAAATATTACTGCCGAAATTGCTACCCGCCGAATCCAGTCCCTGTTTCCAGACAATCAGTTTTCCCTGGATGGTCAGTTTGGGAATTGGCTGGTAACGGGCGATTCCGATGGCTTCTGTAAAATTGGCTCCGCGCGGGTGGGCCAGGGGCTGGTTATAATGGGTATAATTGGCCACCGAATCCCTGAAGCTGTACATGAATGGCCTTACCCAGTTGAGTTCACCCTGGATATCGAGGTTTTTGATACCAAATACATCAATGTACTTGCCACCCAGTTGCAGTGCATATTTGTTGCCCCACCATTTCCTGCCGCCTTTCATTTCGCTCAGCTTGAATTCATCGAAAAGCATCTGGCCATAAAACTGGAATTTCTTTGCCACGTTGGCCTTGAAATCGATGCCCACATTGGCATTATCGGCACTGCCGTTCTGCTGTTCCAGGGAACGCAGGAAGATCACCGGCACCAGGTAGGTAAACTCAAACTTGTTCTTACGGCCAAACACAACCGATTCAAAAAAACCGATATTCAGCCATTTGGTTGCCTGCAGGCTCAGGTGGTGCATGGCCGCATATTTTTTTCCCAGCAAATGGTCATCCACATTTTTCGGTTCCTGCGGGGTCAGCTCCATGAAAATATTCTGGTAATTGAGTTTCCAGATCCGGGTATTCAGTTTCAGGAAGAGGTAGTTATTGCCAAAATCACTCAGGAAAAGACTGCGATACCCATTCCCTATAAAGTTTTTATCATACCCAAACTGGACATTGATGTATTTGGTTACGTTGAAGAAAACAGACCCGCGCGCATCAAAATAATCATACGCTGTATTTTTAAAAGGCTTATAAAAACCTGCGCCGGGCACGGACAGGAAACTGTCTTCAAACTGCCTGACAAACCAGGGGGCGCGCTCCTGGTTGTCAGTAAGGTAAAAATCGAACCCGATCTTTTTGGCGATCATGCCCCTTCCCCTCACACCCTTGGTATTCTGGAACAGGGTTTCATCGGTATCGGATTCCTTAGACACCGAAAACTGCAAAACCGGGTTGATGCTGAGGAAAAAATCCTTTACATCCACGAGCGCAAAGTCAGATTTTGTCTTATAAAATGTATTGAAGATGGCTTTTTTGCTGAGAAATGATTCCTTTGAGCCGCTCACCCATTCCTGGTTATTCATCAGGGCACTTTGCAGGTTATGGGCATCCACAACCGATAATTCTTCGGCCGGGGTTGATTCCAGCACCGTTACCCAGCCTCTCCGGTCAAAAGGTTTCATTTGCTGGAAAGACAGGGCGCTGTCGCGGAACCTGATCTCCAGGCGATCCATCAGTTGCTGGTGTTTATAACCCTGGGGAAGCAGCGTAGATTGGGAAAAGAGGGTAGCGGGAATCAACAGGCAGCCAGTGTACAGCAGTCTTTTTATAACTTGCATGGATATTATTGTTTAATGGGCAATTGACAAATTATGCAAAAATACCTGATAAAGAATACGCAAATAGTAAATGAAGGAAAGGTTTATACAGCTGATCTTCTCATTTCCGGAGGTCGCATCGAAAAGATTGACAGCAATATCAATGCCACAGGCAATGTGAAGGAGATCAACGGAGAGGGGCAATACCTCCTGCCCGGTGTAATTGATGACCAGGTTCATTTCCGGGAACCGGGTCTCACCCATAAAGCCACAATATATACCGAATCAAAAGCTGCTGTTGCCGGCGGGGTTACCAGTTTCATGGAGATGCCCAATACAGTTCCGCCTGTTTTCACCCAGGAACTGCTGGAACATAAATATGATATTGGCGCCGCCAGTTCCCTGGCCAACTATTCTTTTTTCATGGGCACATCCAATGATAACATTGAAGAAGTGCTGAAGACAAATGACAAGAAAGACAGTGTATGCGGAGTCAAGATCTTTATGGGATCCTCCACTGGCGGCCTTCTGGTCGACAATCCGCTTTCGCTTGAAAAAATCTTTGGCGGAACGGAACTGCTTATTGCCACCCATTGCGAAAACGAGCGCATGATACGCCACAACCTCGAAACGCTGAAGGCAAGCGGCAAAACCCTTACCGCTGCCGACCATCCCATCATCAGGAATGAGGAAGAATGTTTTGAATCCTCCTTCTATGCCGTTCAGCTGGCCAAGAAATTCAACAGCCGGCTGCATATACTGCATATCTCCACCGAGAGGGAGCTGCAACTGTTCACCAACATGCTGCCACTGGAAGAAAAGCGCATAACCGCGGAAGTTTGTGTTCACCATCTTCATTTTACCAGTGATGATTATGCGCAGTTGGGCAACCTGATAAAATGCAACCCGGCCATCAAGGCACCGCATAACCGCACTGCACTCTGGCAGGCACTGCTCGACGACCGGCTTGACATCATTGCCACCGACCATGCTCCCCACACCATGGAAGAAAAGCCGGCGGATTATTTGCTTGCGCATGCGGGACTGCCCCTGGTACAGCATTCGCTGCTAATGATGCTGCACTATGTGGAAGAAGGCAGGATCAGCATGGAGAAAATGGTGGAGAAAATGAGCCATGCCGTGGCCCGCTGTTTCAGGATCCGCGAAAGAGGCTTTATCAGGGAGGGATATCATGCCGACCTGGTACTGGTTGACCGTCGGCGGACAACAAAAATCTCTAAGGAAAATATCCTTTACAAGTGCGGCTGGAGCCCGCTGGAAGGAGTCACACTACCGGCTGCCATCACCCATACTTTTGTAAACGGGCACATGGTTTATGGAAACGGGGTATTTGATGAATCTGTTAAGGGAGCGCGACTCCGGTTTGACCGATAGGATATGTTCACGGGAATACCTTAAATTAATGCCATGGATATAGATAAAACCTCCCTTCTCGACCTGAACATCTTCCATCCGGAAGAAGAATTCTCTATTTTCCACCGGCTTAATTTTACCCGCACCCTCGAAGGAAAGGAATGGCTCCGCCATATGTTTTCCGAGCCATTCAGGGATCTGCAAAAAATTGAACAGACCCAGCAGGTCATCCGCCTGATCGGACAAAAGCTCGATCAATGGCCTGAAGATATCACCAACGGTACCCTGATGGTAACCGAAAAGTACTATAGTGCCCAGATGGACAATATCCCCCTGGACCATAGTTTCCTCAGTGCGCTTAGTTTCAAATTATTCCATGGACCCGACTTTGCGATCATCCGGTTCAGCCTCACACATTTTGCAGATTTGCTGCGAGGACTAAAACTTATTACCGGTTTGCTGGAACAGGAAGAATTGCCCCGGGACCTGCGCATGGTTACAGACAGGATTCAATCCCTCACCAGTCCCGAACAGTTACAGGAACTGGCCGACCACCCAAAAGGAAAACCCTTTTCGAACTCACAGATTATTTATTTCGGTCATTACCTGCGCAACCGTTTCAAAACCGCGCATGAAGAACTGATCGATTGTTACGGCCGGCTCGACGCCTGGTATGGAATGGCAGTGGCCATGAAAAAATTCAACCTGCAGTTCCCCGAATTCGTGGAAAGTGAACAACCATTTATAAGGGCAGGAGGCCTATATCATATCCTGTTGCCCAACCCGGTTGCCTATAATATCGTGCTGGACGAACAACACAATTTCCTGTTTCTCACCGGGGCCAATATGGCCGGTAAAAGCACTTTCATCAAATCTGTTGGTGCTGCCGTGTACCTGGCACACCTGGGGATGGGCGTTCCGGCTCAAAGCTTACGTTTATCCTTATTCGAAGGTATTCTTAGCAATATCAATGTAACCGACAATATCATTAAGGGAGAAAGCTATTTCTTCAATGAGGTCCAGCGGATCAAGAATACCATCCTTAAGATCAATGATGGCAGGAAATGGCTGGTACTCATTGATGAACTGTTCAAAGGCACCAATGTGCAGGATGCCATGAAATGTTCCCTCACCGTTATTGAAGGACTGATAAGGATCAACCATTCACTGTTCATATTGTCAACACATTTGTATGAGATCGGCAAGGACCTGGAAGTTTACCCGAATATTATATTCCGGTATTTTGAAACAGAAGTGAAGGAAGACCAGCTTGAATTCAGCTACCAGTTGAAGGAAGGAATCAGTAACGATCGCCTTGGATATCTCATTCTAAAAAAAGAAAAGGTTGTAGAGCTGCTGCAAAAAATCCAGGCAAGGCCTGTTCACCTGGATTCCTGATCAATTACCGTTAAAGAACGGTTTTTCTGTCCGTTGTACCATACTAATTTGTTGCCATGTTAGTAAAGACATTTGGCAGTGCCGTGTATGGAATTGATGCAGTCACCATTTCCATTGAAGTGAATGTTACACTGGGTACCAGCACCTTTATGGTGGGACTTCCGGATAATGCAGTGAAGGAAAGTATGCTGCGGGTGGAAAGCGCCATCAAGTCGAATGGCTTTTTCATGCCGCGGACCAAAGTGATTGTCAGCCTGGCACCCGCAGACATCCGGAAAACGGGATCGGCATTTGACCTGCCCATCGCCATTGGCATCCTTGCTGCCACCGACCAGTTGATCAATCTGTCGTCCATGGATAATTTTGTTTTAATGGGGGAGCTTGGTCTCAATGGATCCATCCAGCCAATCAAAGGCGCTTTGCCCATTGCAATCACGACCCGTAACCAGGGTTTTAAAGGTCTTGTATTGCCATCCCCCAACGCCAATGAAGCGGCGGTTGTGAACGGACTCGCTGTTTATGGTGTGCAACACCTGACAGAAGTAGTAAGATTGATGGAACAGCCCGCAACAGTGCAGCCTGTGGTGGTAAATGCACGGGATATTTTCCTGCAGGCGCAACAGCAGGACGAGCCTGATTTTTCAGATGTAAAGGGACAGGAGCATATCAAGCGTGCCCTGGAAATTGCTGCGGCAGGCGGACACAATGCCATACTGATCGGCCCACCAGGTTCCGGCAAAACGATGCTGGCCAAAAGACTGCCTTCCATCCTGCCTCCCCTATCCCTGGAAGAAGCTTTGGAAACCACACGCATACACAGCGTCGCGGGAAAACTTCCCGCCCATTCCTCTCTTATCAACAAACGTCCGTTCCGCAGTCCGCATCATACCATTTCACATATGGCAATGGCAGGAGGTGGCAGCATTCCTCAGCCCGGGGAAATATCACTTGCCCACAACGGCGTACTGTTCCTGGATGAATTGCCTGAATTCAACCGAACGGTATTGGAAGTGATGCGTCAACCGATGGAGGAAAGAAAGTTAACGATTTCAAGGGCGAGATTGGCACTGGATTTTCCTGCCAGTTTCATGCTGATCGCTTCCATGAATCCCTGCCCATGCGGATATTTTAATCATCCCGACAAAGATTGCAGTTGCCCGCCGGGGGCTGTGATGAAATACCTGAACAGGGTATCGGGTCCGTTACTGGACAGGATCGACCTGCAGGTGGAAGTTACCCCCGTTGCTTATACAGACCTGCAGGCCCACCACCAGCAGGAAACCTCCCTAACCGTACGCGGCAGGGTGATGAACGCAAGGCTGGCCCAGGAAAAAAGATTTTCCGGCCTCGATGGTATTTACAGCAATGCGCAGATGAACAACCAGTTGCTGAAAGATGTCTGTCAGTTGGATAACAGCAGCCGGCAATTACTAAAAACTGCCATGGAAAAACTTCACCTGTCAGCAAGGGCTTATGAAAGGATCCTGAAAGTAAGCAGGACGATTGCAGATCTGTCGGGCAGATCAAATATTCTGCCCGAACACCTTGCAGAAGCTATTCAGTACAGGAGCCTTGACCGCGATAATTGGGGCGTATGACAAAAAATGAAGAAAACATTCCGGCCGCCGTCAGAAATATAATTTTCAGATCCAGCCAGAAGGAAAGATTCCTGATATAATACATATCCCATTTATGCCGGAAATAAATATCATCAAATCCATTAACGATGCCCCTGTATCCATTTGCCTGTGCCAGGCCGGTAATACCCGGCTTTACCTCATGCCGCAAATGATAGTCGCGGATATGGGAAGAAAATTTCTTATCATCACTCAGCATGTGGGGACGTGGTCCCACCACACTCATGTCTCCCAACAAAACGTTAAAGAATTGCGGCAACTCATCCAATCCGGTTGACCTTAGCCATTTGCCCGGCGGAGTAATTCTGGCATCAAAAACCTGGGCAGGAAGCTGGTCTGCCTGTTCATTTGGACACATGGTCCTGAATTTAATGATATTGAAAACCCTGCCGTTCCTGCCAACACGGCGCTGGGTGAAAAATACAGGCCCGGCAAGCGTGAACACATTAAATAAATAAACAAGAGGCACCAGCCAGCTAAGGACTGCCAATAAAATGAACAGTGAAAAAACAATATCAAAAAAGCGTTTGGGTAAAATGGATAAGGTAGTCATGCAAAATGAAATAGATAAAGCAGACAAATGTATTCGCTGAAACGTTGCGCCCCATCTGTCACTATCCTTCCTACCATTTATCAATGTGTAAAACAACCTGTAAAAAAAAGGATGTAAAGGCTATTTGAAATATCGACTTTCGCCGGAAGCCTGTTACTGTGTAATAAGAACCGTTCTATGCTATCGTCTGAAAAACCATTGGACTTTATTGTCCTTATTCCATATTACAATGACCTGTCCGGGTTAAAAGCTGCGCTGAGCAGTATTCATTACGATCCGTGGAGCTATGGTATTGTTGTAGTCGACGATGGCAGCAAATTGCCACTTCAGCTTTCCCAGATAAAATCGTTTTGCCATTCTCAACATGTGCACCTGGAAACACTGCAGTTCAACCAGGGTATCATACATGCACTCAATACCGGGCTGGACTTTATCTACAGTAACCTGATAACAAAATATATTGCGAGGCTTGACTGTGGCGACACCTGCATGCCGCAACGATTCCAGCAACAGGTTAATTACCTTGATACCCACCCGGATACGGATATGCTGGGAAGCTGGTGTTATTTTACTGACCACGAAAACAATAAACAGTTTTTATACAGGACACCTGTAAATGACCGGGAAATCAGACTTGGCATGTATTTCAGGAACCTCTTTATTCATCCTACGCTGATGTGGCGGTATGAATTAAAGGATACCATCAGGCAGTATCCGAACCAATATCCAAACGCGGAAGATTATGCGCTGGCTTATGCCATTTTAAAGAAAGGCAGGGCATCCATACTTCCGCAAGCGCTCGTGAATTGCAGAATCAATATGGCCGGCCTGTCATTTGGCAGAAGGAAAGAGCAATTGAGGAGCAGGAGCCTGGTGGTCAGCGATTATGGTGAAAATGCTTTTCTGAAAAGACTGGGCGTTCTAAAACTTAAACTGATGATGGGAATGCCCACCGGCTGGATCATGGCTTATAAATTTATTTTCAGCCGTATGCAACAGAAAGCCCAAAATTAGGATCATGGTCGTATGAAAATTGTTCATGTTGTTGAACCATTTGCTTCCGGAATTGCGGTTTTTGTAAAAACCCTGGTAGAAACAATGAGTGAGGATGTTCACATCATCATCCATGGTGAACGGGCAGAAGTTACTCCGTTTATCCAGGTTAAGCAGCAATTCCGTCAGTCCAATGTTCGCTTTATCCGCTGGCGTTCCGCCCAGCGCAGTATCAGTTTTCAGAAAGACAGCGCAGCTTTTTTCGAATTATATACCATCCTCAGGCGACTAAAAAGAAAAAACCTTGTGGATGCAGTGCACCTGCATTCATCCAAAAGCGGCTTTATCGGCAGGGCAGTTTGTAATGTCCTGAATATAAAAAATGTCATCTACACACCGAATGGCGCTCCGTTTCTGGTTGGCACCAGTGGGTTATCAAACTTTATATACAAGCAACTTGAAAAGTTTGGTGATCTCCTGGGCGGAAGGGTCGTATGTAGTTCAGAATCCGAAATGGATGCCTATAAAAAACTTGGCATCAACGCCAGCTTTGTAAATAATGGAATAGAGACGGCAGCATTCACCACCCGGAAACCTGCAAATTCCACAAAATTGCCGGGACAATTCAGGATCGTTACAAGCGGCCGTATAATAGACCAGAAACATCCTGAATTATTCAACCAGATCGCAGAATATTTTCGCGATTTTACCCAGTTTGAGTTTATCTGGATAGGCGACGGCCCCGACAAACAATTGCTCTACAATAAAAATATTTCAATAACAGGTTGGTTATCTCATGAAACCGTTCATGATATTGTGGTATCTGCGGACCTCTACCTGTCAACGGCCCGGTTCGAAGGCTTGCCTTTTGCTGTTATTGAAGCATTAGCCCTGAAGAAACCTGTATTGCTAACAGATTGTGTCGGCAACCGGGACCTTGTTAAAAACGGACTCAATGGCAATCTTTATAACACTTCGGATGAGGCCATTATTAAAATTCTTCAATATTATAACAACAACGATATGCTGGAAATAATGGGCAACCATTCTGCCAGTTATTGTGATGAGGATTTCAATATGCATACAAGTTATATCCAATATAAATGCTATTACAAATCGCCGATCAGTGGTATCGTGCAATAAATATTATACTGCTAAAGCAACGCCGTTTTTTGCCAGGTATATAAACATGCAGGAACAGTTAGAACATATAACAAGGTTCATAGAAGAGGAGATCAGACACAAGCAGGATTTGATCGATCAACAGGCAGACACTATTCTCCGCCTGCAAAAATCTATTGAAGAGCATCAACAGGAAACGCATCGGCATATGGAACAGTTGAATGAATACCAGAAAGTCAGCGATGGGAACCGTCAATTGATCAATAAACTATTAGGAGATTTATCAAAACTGCAGCAAGACCTTGACTGGTATAAAAGAACATATGAAGAAAGAAGTTTCCTGGGAACAATTATGGAAAAAATCAGAAGAAGATTCTGATTTTTTTAAAGCTGACGCCTATTTCAACTTAAAAATAAAAGCAACTACCAACTCCTTTATGAACAGATACTAACACCCTTTATACAGGCATACCCGGTTTACCTCATTCCATTCAAGGTAGTTTATAGTGGCTAGAACCCAGGTTTTGCTGGCACCAATAATTCCCGTGCCAGTTGCGAAAAAGCTAACAGGTTACTGCTGGTGAACTCCGATATAATTCCAAAACAAAAGGAATGGATAGGGGGTATTACCTCACTAAAATGACCAGCATCCAAGTAATACACAATGAATGATCAAATTCCTGTTTCGGTAATCATACCTGTTTTTAACCCAACAGAGCTTCTCTGGGAAACATATGAATCCTTACAAAGACAGACCTGCCAGAATTTTGAGTATGTAATCGTGAACGATGGCTCAACTGAAGAAAATGCACTGGAACTGCTAGGAAAATTACAGCAATCGAATCCCCGCATCCGGATAATTCACCTGCCTGAAAACAAAGGCCTGCCGGCTGCACGGAATGCGGGTATTCAGGCTGCAAGGGGCAAATACCTCTTTTTCATAGACGGTGATGATTTACTGCAGCCAACAGCCCTTGAAAAATTCCTGCTTACCATCGAAATCAACCCAAAGGCTTCTTTTGTAAATTCCTGGGTGGAGGGATTCGGGGAGATAAGCTATTGGTGGAAAGGCGGGTTTCATGAAGGGGCCGTCTTTCTGGAAGAAAACCGAAATACCAGTTGCTTTCTCGCACGCAGGGAGGTATTCAGGGAAATCCATTTCGACGAAACCATGCGGCATGGCAGCGAAGACTGGGACTTCTGGCTACACGCGGCCAGCAAAGGCTTCTGGGGCATCACCGTTCCGGAATTCCTTTTCAGGTATCGCAGGGTCAATGGCAATCGCTGGCAAGCATTTGAATCCAAAGAGAAACTTAAAAAGATAAAACGGCAGCTTAACGATCGGTATGGCAGTACTTTAAGGAAACAGGGGTTCCCCTTTATCCATTTAGAATCCTACGGACTGAAGACTGAAAACAACTTTACTGATTCATCCATTTACCAGAACAGGCATATACTCTTCATATGCCCATGGCTTGAAATAGGGGGTGCTGATAAATTCAATCTTGACCTGTTAACCGGCTTGAAGAAAAAAGGCTGGAAAATCAGCATCGTCTGTACACTTAAAGGCGAAAATAAATGGCAACATCATTTTGAAGCCATTACCACAGACATATTTTACCTGCATCACTACTCAGCAGAATGGAATTTTATTCAGTCCCTGGAAAATATTATCAGACTTCGCAAACCTGGTATAGTGTTTATTTCGAATTCCATGTACGCATATTATGCCAGTCCCTGGCTTAGATCTGTATTTCCAAAAATCAGGGTGGTGGATTATACCCACTGCGAGGACCCCGGATGGTACAATGGCGGTTACCCAATGTTTTCAACAACCTTCCACCACTTGTTGGACCGAAGTTTTACCAGCTCGGAACAATTAAAGCAATGGTGTGTTCAAAGAGGTGCCAATGCGGATAAAATATTTGTACGGCATACCAATATCGATACAAAATCAATTCGCCGCAACCACCAGGCCGGAAGAAAACTAAAGCTGAAGGAAGGCATCCAGGAAAGCACCCCGATTATTCTGTATGTGGCCAGGCTTACAGACCAGAAACAACCACTGGTCATGATTGATATCATTTCAAATTTATTTCACCATCACCGTGATTTCAGGATGGTGATAATCGGAGATGGCCCCGACAAACAAAAACTGAAATCTGCCATTGCACAATCACCGGCAAGAGATAACATCCTTTATCTCGGTAGTCAATCCAATGAAACAGTCAAACAATGGATGGATGCAGCCGATATTTTTTTCCTTCCTTCCGCCTATGAAGGAATTGCTCTTTCCATTTTTGAAGCCATGGCAAAGGAGCTTGCCATCGTTGCCGCCGATACGGGAGGTCAGAAAGAATTGGTGACAGCCAGTTGCGGATTTCTTATCAGCCAGGGGGAGCGAAAAGATGAAATAATACGCTATACCAATGCATTAAAAAAATTACTCGACAACCGGCAATTGGCAGCGGAGATGGGACTGTCCGGCCGAAGGCGGATTGAAGAATATTTTGATTTGCAGCTGATGATTGATGACATGGACCAGCAACTGACCGCTCTTTCAGAGACAGTGCTACCGGAAAATTATAATACCCCTGCTGCCAACGCTGCTGTGCTGAACAGACTCATGTACGTGGAACAACAATTACATTACGAATGGTATAGGAAAAATACCCCGGTTATCGAAAGGATGGTTCAGAATTACAGAAAGTCCCGCCTTAAGATCACGAAAGCCATTCAAAAAGCAGGCAATCTTTTCCGCTGACATGAAACAACCTGGAAAAAAATATTGGCTCCTGAGTTCTGAATATCCCCCGGTAACCGGCGGAGGCATTTCAACCTATTGCCAGCAAACTGCCAGCATGCTGGAAGAAGCAGGTTTTTCCGTTACTATTTTCCTGCCCAACAGGAACGCCGGCTATTGTGACATTACATTTGAAGATTCAGGTCGGCGGATCATTCAATTTAATCCCCAGTTGTACCCGGAAAGCAACTACCTCGGCTACGAAACAGTTACCAGCTATGCCATTGCAAAAACGATTTCGGATCGGGTAGTGGAAGAAGGTGCCCCGTACATTATTGAATCGCAGGAATATAATGGCCTGGCTTATTTCCTGTTATTATTCAGGTATCTGAAGTATGACAACTTCAAAAGCCTGAGAATTTTAATAACCATTCATGCCCCTTCCTTTATTTGTCTCCGTTATAACCACCATCCATATTACCGGTTACCCTATTTCTGGCTTCAGGAAATGGAAAAATTCTGTCTACAGGCAGCAGACTTGCTGATTGCACCCAGCACTCATGTACAGTTGGAAATCCTTCAGTCATATCCTGAGTTGACAAATAAAATACATCTCGTCAGAAATCCATATACCCCTGCCACCAAACCCGTTGAATCAGTGGTTAGAAAAATGAAGCAATGGGCGTTTTATGGCAAGGCCGCCCCCCTGAAAGGAATTTTTGAACTGCTGGCACTCACAAAAAAAATATGGACAGAAATCCCTGAGTTTTCCCTGACCATCATTGGCGGGCTGGATTATTATTATTACCCCGAAGGCGACCTGATGGGAAATATTATTCGCCGGATGTATAGACCACAGATCGAAAACGGACAATTGAGACTGGCGGGCAATATTAACCACGATTCAATTTCCAAACACCTGGCCGAATTTGAAGCGGTTGTTATACCCTCCAGATTTGACAACCTGCCATATGCAGCACTGGAACTAATGGCGGATGGGAAAATCATTTTGGCTGCGAGATCCGGAGGACATGCTGAGCTGATTGAGCATGGAGAAAATGGATTCCTGTTCGATCTGGCAAAACCCGAATCCTTCTATGCTGCATTCGGTGAAATCTCCAACCTGCAGAAAAGCGACAGAATAAGGATATCTCAAAAAGCAAGGGACACCATTGAAACCGCTACTGCCAGCCAAACCATTCTGAAGCAAAAAACAGACCTGATCGATTCTATTGGTGTTAAGGAAAAAACTGGATTCCCGTTTATCCGGCCGGTTTTGCAGCATGCAGGCAATTACCAGAACAAGGCATGCTTACACGAAAACGCTCGTTGCTCGGTTATTGTCCCCTATTTCAATATGGGTAAATACCTGGAAGAATGCATTTCATCCATCATCGGAAACGGTTCACGGGTGGGAGAAATTCTTATTGTGGACGATGGCAGTTTCGAGGAAATATCGATCCTGAAACTGAATGAAATAAAATCACGTTTCCCTATAGTCAGGATTATCAGGCAGGAAAACTGCGGATTGGCAGTGGCAAGAAATACAGGTGCACTGCATGCAAAGGAATCGGTATTGGCCTTCCTGGATCCAGATGATATGATTATGCCGGATTATTACAACAAAGCCATTAAGATTCTGGAGCAATACAGGAACGTGCATTTTGTCAGTTGCTGGGCAAAATATTTCGGAACAGTAAAAGGTTACTGGCCATCTTTCAATCCGGAACCACCACTTGCCCTCATTCACAATATGATGAACACCAGTTGCATGGTGGTAAAAAAGGAGTGCTACCTGGCTGCCGGCCAGAATGACCCGGCCATGATTTTTGGCATGGAAGATTATGACAGCATGCTGGGAATGTTGGAAAGGGGATTCCGGGGAGTAGTGATACCCGAAGCCCTGTTCCTTTACAGGGTTAGAAACAATTCGATGTCCAGGCATTTTAACAGGGAAAAGAAACAATATCTGTATCAGCTGATTGCCAATAAACACAAACAACTTTTCAATCAATATGGAAGTGAGGTTTCCAATCTGCTGAATGCGAACGGACCCGGATACCAATACGACAATCCCACGATTCCGGTACCCGAAACGCAATTATTAAATAAACTGCTATCTAATTCATTTACCCAAAAACTAAAATCCAATCCCCTGGCCCGAAAACTGCTGGTGCCCATTTACAGGCGGATAAAATAGAACTTTACCATGATCAAATTAATGAACGATTGGTTCAGGCAATCAAACAAGCTGGAAAGAATCTGGCTGATGGCAAAAATTGAATTCAAACTCAGGTACTACGAGAACAAACTGGGGCTCCTTTGGGCACTGATCAAACCACTTTCAGAAATCCTTATTTACTATGTGGCATTTGAGGTGATTATGAAACAGGGTATCCCCAATTTTGTTTCATTCCTGTTCATCGCACTTATCTGCTGGAACTTTTTTGTTGAAAGCACTTCCGGAACCATCCAGATCCTGAAAACAAAAAAATACCTTTACGAGTATACCAATATGAATAAAATGGAGATTTACCTGTCAACCATTTTAAGCAATTGTATCGGGCTGGTCTTCAACTCAGTTATCTTCCTTGTATATTATACATTCATTTCGGGTACTGAAATACCAATCACCTCAAAAGCGCTGCTGATGATTCCGATCTTCCTGAACCTGATACTGCTTTCACTGGCTTTATCCCTGATACTTTCAAGCATTTATGTTGTTGCCAAGGACATCGCACAAATCTGGACAGTGGTTATCGGGGTTGGTTTCTGGCTATCCCCCATCCTTTTCAAACTGGACACCTTCATGCAGGCATTGCCATCCCTTGCGTATCTCAATCCCATTTCCGGCATTATCATCAATATCCGAAAAGTGGCGTTGTACAACGAATGGCCAGATTGGACCATGTTCGGATTCAATTACATCTATGCGATCCTTTTATTACTGGCAGGGGCACTCCTCCTGAACAAACTGGGTGCAAAAGCATCTGAATACCTTTAAACACACAACCATGTCAGCAATTCACGCAAAAAATATCAGCAAGACATTTCATATCACTGAAGACAGCCATAATACCGTAAAACACCGGCTCTTTAATATTTTCAATCCACCCCGTAACAAAGCCGTTGAAGCTGTTAAAAAGATGAACTTCGAAGTAAAAAAAGGGGAATGCGTTGGCATAATAGGAAGAAACGGGAGCGGGAAATCAACCCTGACCAGAATCCTCGCAGGAGTATACAAAACAGACACCGGACACCTTAAGATCAATGGGAGCACACTGCTGATGAACCTGGGCGTTGGCATGAGTCATGAACTGACCGCGAGGGAAAACATTTATATCTCAGCATCGGTGCTTGGTTTAAAAATCAAAGAAATAGATGCCATATTTGACCAGATAGTTTCATTTGCCGAACTGGAAGAATTTGTTGACACCAAGATCAAGTACTTTTCTTCCGGCATGGTGGCAAGATTAAGTTTCTCCATCGCCGTTAATGCGGGGGCAGACATTATGTTCCTGGATGAAATTTTTGCCGTTGGCGACATGAAATTCCAGGAAAAAGCCATTAAGGTTTTTGAAAGCAGCTGGATTGAAGGTAAAACTGTCGTGCTGATTAGTCACAGTATGGATGTCATCCAGAAATACTGCACCCGAACCGCCTATATGAAACACGGGAAACTGGAATATTTTGGCAATACTGACAAGGCAATTGAACTCTACCTCGCAGATAATTTCTGATCCAAATTAATTGCATATCCGGGACAATGAATAAAACATGGCAACTGCGGTTTCAGGCTGCTTTCTTTTGGCCGGCGGCTGCAGCCCCCACAAAACAAATAAAAAAACAGGTCGTTATTACTCCGATACTTCGGTCAAAATAAGATTCACTGATAAATGACAGCGCAAAGGATGCAATTACAATGGCACCCCAGAAATTGCCTGCACGCAAGGCCCTCCGCATCGGTAATAAAATCCAGCCAAAAACCATCAGCACCAACCCGGCCAGCCCAAACGTCACCCAGGCATCCAGGTAATTATTGTGCAGGTTCCTGTTGGCCTTCACACCAAAACTGAAACCTTTCGTCTCATACACTTTCATCAACTCATCCATTTTGTCGCCCAACCCCGTTCCCAGCAGCATATTATTTTTCGCCAGTTCTATACCGCAATCCCAGACCGCCAGCCTGATGTTGGCGCCATTCCACTGGTCTGCTGTCAGTTCGCTGTTATAATGACTTTCCCTTGCCTCACTCCTGATATCATAACCGGTATAACCTAGCTCACGGAAACGGTTAAACGTTTTAGGCGAAAATTTCAGGAGCAGGAAACCAACCACTACCAGCCCCATCACCAGGGTTACACCTTCCAGCACCAGCCGCCTGCTGACAATTTTCCAGGCCAGAAATATGGCTGCGGCAGTATACAGGATAAGTATAGCCATGCGGCTGGCCAGTAAAAAATGGAAGGGTAGTAATACGACAAGGCTCAGATACAGCCAGGACCTTACCGCAGATGGCATGCCATCCCGCGTAATCAGCCAGGCAATGCTGAACAATGCAATGTTTACCATCATTGCCAGGTATATAGACTGAATTTCTACCAACCCACTCAGGGAATCATTGTACATAAATCCGCTGTCTCCGGTTCTTTTCCAGTTCAAAACTGCATCTCCCAGGCATAACAGAGCCACCATGGTGGTTATCATAACAAAAGCAACCAGTGCCCTTTCCCGCAGGAATTGGCTGATACGGGTTAACCCTAAAGATAAAGGGAAAATGATCAATGGGCTTCTGAGCCCAAGCATGACGCCTGCCTCCGCTTTATTGCCTGTCCAGGCCAGGCTTACAAGATGCAACAGAAAGAAACCAATCATCAGCCAGATGGACCTTTCAGCACGAAGGATTTCCCATTTGTCTTTCAGGCTGTTGATGGTCCAGGTATAAACGAACAATAATCCGATAGCGATGTTATTGATCACCGGATTACCACCCATAAACAGGGTTATAAAGAAGATAACCAGGGCAATATAATAGCCTGCTTCTTTTTTACTGAGCCGACCGGCATTCGCATCTTTCAGGATAAGGTAATTCAGCATCCGTGGAATTTCGGCAAAAATAGAGTAAGCAGGTAATGACAGGTATCCCTTTTGGTTGGTTTTATCCTAATTTTAGCATGAACGCATAATTATGAAAATTCTACTGCAATACCTTAAGCCATATAAATGGCTGGTATTACTCACCTTATTACTGGCCGGAATCAATACCGGCTTTTCGCTTATTGATCCGATCATCTTCGGGAGGATGACAAAAATCGCTTTTGACCACAAGAAATACACCTGGCCCGAATTCGGAAGAGCTGTCGGCTGGCTGGTACTGCTATCCATCACCGTAGCCATGGTCAGCCGGATTGCGAAGGCATTCCAGGATTATTTTTTTAACGTGATCACACAAAAATTCGGGGCCAAGGTTTTTACAGACGGACTACAACACGCCATGAAACTGCCCTTTCATGAATTTGAAGACCAGCGAAGTGGTGAAACACTCAGCATCCTCCAGAAAGTTGAAACCGATACTGAAAAATTCATCTCCAATTTCATCAATATATTATTCGGTGTCCTTATAGGCGTTTTGTTTGTGGCGGCCTATGCATTCACCATTCACTGGTCGCTGCCACTGGTATATTTCGGCGGAATATTTTTGCTGACCGTACTGACCAATTTCCTGAGCAAGCGGATCAAGACCATCCAGAAAAACATTGTATCACAAACCACTTCACTGGCTGGCAGCACCACTGAATCACTCCGCAACATCGAACTGATCAAGAGCCTTGGTCTTACCAACCAGGAAGTGCAGCGACTGAACCGGAATACCTATAAGATACTGGGGCTCGAATTGACCAAGGTAAAACGTGTCAGGAGTCTGAGTTTCGTTCAGGGAACATTCGTGAATACGCTGAGGCAGGTGATCCTGTTCCTTCTGCTCTGGCTGATCTACCGCGAAACCATGAAACCGGAAGAACTGGTGACGATGCAGATATTTTCCTTCTTTGTTTTCGGGCCCCTGCAGGAAATCGGCAATATCATCCTCTCCTACCGGGAAGCGGAAGCATCGCTGAACAATTTTAAAAACCTGATGCAGAAACAACCCGAACCACGCCCGGCCAACCCGATTGAACTATCCGCCATTCACCACCTGAGCTTCAGGGATGTAAGCTTCAAACACAAATCCACCAGGCATTACGCCATCCAGCAGATGAGCTTTGAGGTGAAGAAGGGAGAAACAATCGCTTTCGTGGGGCCATCCGGAGCCGGAAAAACTACCCTGGTGAAATTACTGGTGGGACTCTATCGTCCACAGGAAGGAAGTATATCCTACAATGGTATTAATGAGAATGATATTGATTATGAGGAACTGCGCAAACAGATCGGGTTCGTAACACAGGACACCCAATTATTCTCCGGAACCATCCGTGAAAACCTGCTGTTTGTACAACCCAATGCTTCTGATGAAGAAGTGCTGGACGCCCTGTACAAAGCCAGTTGCCAGAACCTGCTTGGCAAAGCAGAAAAAGGACTCGACTCGGTGATTGGGGAAAGCGGCCTGAAACTCAGCGGAGGGGAAAAACAACGACTGTCTATTGCGCGATCATTACTGCGCCATCCCAATCTCCTGATTTTTGATGAAGCCACCTCTGCCCTGGACTCCCTGACCGAGGAAGAGATCACACGCACCATCAGGCAGATATCCTCGCAGCGGGAACAGATCACCATCATGATCGCGCATAGATTAAGCACTATCATGCACGCTGACCGGATCTATGTCCTTGAGAAAGGAGAAATAGCAGAGACCGGTACCCACCAGGCTTTGCTGGAGGAGAAGGGTCTCTACTATGCCATGTGGCGCCAGCAGATCGGTGAAAGAAAAGCCCTGGTCAGCCCGGCCTGATTTATTTTTTGCCGATTGAGAAATCCAGCGGGATCAATAACTTGATATTGAAATTACGCCCCATGGCAAATACACCCGTGCGGCCTGTCACCAGGTTTTCAGCAGTATATTTCAGGCGACTGAGATGATTCTGGTAGGCCACATCTCCGATATTCATCACATTGAAATAAATGCTTGCGAAGTTTTTCTTACCCGCGAAAAGATCAGCGCTCAGACCTGCATTCAGCAGGGTATAAGCTGCAGTTATGGTTTCAGTGTTAAATACATCAAAGATCTTCTTCTGTGCCAGGGTATTGTCGAGCTGGAACCTGAGGGAAAGATTACGGAATGTTTTTCCTTCTTTCAGGAAATCGCCCCTCAGCTCAGACAGCCATCTGCCAGCCGGGATAAAAGGAATATTCCTGTTTCCTTCGACCCCGTCACTAAAACGGCCACGCACATACGAAAATGAATTTTCGAAATGGAGCCAGTCAAGTGGGTGGGGATGGATATCCACCACCACTTCAAATCCCGCGAGGCTGGCATCCTGCTGGTTGAAGCGGAAAGCAGTATTGCCATCCACCAGTGAATCGCCCCCGTTAACGGCAGGGATCCTGCTGTAATAGATATAATTATTGATGCTGTTCAGGAACAGGCTTGCTGAAAGGGAAAGGTGATCAGAATTAAATTCCGATCCAAGGTCTGCCTGCCAGCTGCTTTCGGACTGCAGGTTCCTGTTGCCATATTCGTACCGGTTGGTTCCTTCATGCGTACCGTTGGAAGCCAGTTCCGGTATACTTGGCGCCCGGAAACCCCTGGAAAGATTAAACTTGAGCGATATGGCCGGGGTTGGCAGGTAACTAATGCCGGCACTGCCGGAAAGATTGGAAAAATTCCGTGAAAAGGCCGCAAACTTTTCCTCCCCATCCTCCTCCATGAACTTTGAACGGATATGGCGGTTATCGAAACGCAGTCCGCCACTGAAAGTCAGTTTCTCCACTGATTTCTGTACATATCCGAAAACACCCGCATCAAACATATTGTATTCAGGGATCAGCGCTTCTTCCCCCTTATTCTGATTTGCCTGGGACAACCCGTTAACGCCAACCGTTACACGCCATTTGTTTTTCTCCCTGAAGTGGAAAGCTGTTGAATAGGTGAATGTATTCAGGTCAAAGTATAGTTCCCTGTCCTTATAATCATCGGGGTTGGCAAACTCCATACGCTGGTTCCGCTGGTAACCGATATTCAGTGTGATCCGGCCGGCACCGATCTGGAAGCTGTTATCCGATGCCACCTTGAAATGTTTTATCTCCTGCATCGGAACATGTGGTTTGATACTCCTGAAATCAGCCGCATCGGGAACGCCTTCTCCCCCACCGGGTAAAAGTTTGATGAACTCCCCGGTTTCATTTCTCTCACCCTCCACCACACCGAGTTGCTGGTTAAAATTGCTGATGACCAGGTGGCTGTAACCCCAGTTGCCATTGTAACCAAGGTAACCGCCAAAATTCTTCTCATTAAACCTTGAATTAAAGACCCGGCCGTCGTACTTATTTTTATAGTCGGTTGCTGCTTTGTAGGAACCGTATGCATTCCAGTTAAAACCTTTGTTATTGGCACCAAGGTTCATGTGAAAGGAACGGAGCCGGTTATTGGTCTGGTAATTGGAAACAAAAGAACCTTTCATCCTGCCTTCCTGCACCGGCACATTCGTAAGGATATTGATCACACCAGCCATGGCATCACTGCCATACATCAACGAAGCCGGTCCTTTCAGTATCTCCACTTTCTGCACACTTAATTCATCGATCTCCAGGCCATGCTCTTCCCCCCATTGCTGGCCCTCCTGCCGGATGCCATCATTCAGAACGATCACCCGGTTGAAACCCAATCCCCGGATAACAGGCTTGGAAATTGCCGGTCCGGTTGACACCTGGGAAACGCCTGGTTTATTACTCAGGGCATCCACCAGGTTGCTGGAAACAGATCTAACCAATTCCTCTTTCCTGACCACGGTAACAGGTGTGGGGTTACGCCGGGCCTGCATGGCTGTACTGATTCCCGTTACCACCACCTCATCGTTTTCAACCACGGAAGGGCTTAGTTGAAAATCCTTTATTGCCCCTGGTTTGATGACCACAAATTCAGACAGGGATGCATAACCGACATAGGACAGCTCTACCAGGTGCTGCCCTTCAGATAAATTATTCAGCCGGTATTCGCCTTTCGCATTGGTGGAAGTGCCTGTTTTCAGGTCCACCACCCAGACGGAAGCACCAGCCAGCGGCAGACCGGTTTGACTATCAGTCACCCTGCCCGAAAGCGAGTTTTTTGATTGCTGTGAACGGGCAGTACCCACACTGAAAAGCAGCACAATAAGGAAGTAGTAAATTCTGGTCATTTTTTTGCCTTTTTGAAACAACGATGCAAATATAGGGGGATGCTAGCCTGTTTTTGCAACAATGCTGCTTTTATTTTTTAAACCTCACGGTAAAACGGCAGCCTTTTCCGGTTTCGCTGGTACAGGTGATTGACCCGTTGAGTTCTGTAACCAGCCGGTTCACAATGGCCAGTCCCAGGCCGGTAGAGCCTTCCCCTGCTGTGGGCCGGTTGGTCAGTTGGGCATATTTGGTGAAGAGAAGCTGTTGCTCTTCTTCTGGGATGCCCGGTCCTTCATCTTCCACTGCAAGTTCTGCAAAATCACCCTTATCAGTAACCGAAACCCTTACCTCCCTGCCAGCTGGGGTGAATTTTATAGCATTGGAAAGCAGGTTATCCAGAATCCTCCGGATCAAAGCCTGGTCAGTCATCAGGAATACCGGCTCCTTCATCAAGGTAACATGAAGGCGGATATCCTTTGCGGCAGCCGCCGCCTGGTGTTCCCCTGCAACATGTGCCGCAAAATCGCCCAGGTTAAGCTCTTCCATTTCCAGTTTCTCCAGGCTGGTGCCCAGCCTTTCGATTTCCAGGATCTGGCGGATCAGTTTTTCGCCATTCAGGGCTGCGCCCCTGATCTTTTCCAATGATTTTTGCTGTCCGGCTGAAAGCGGTTGATCCTGCTCCAGCAGGCGGCTCCAGGTATCAATGGTAATAAAGGGGGTACTCAGATCATGGGAAACGATACTGATCAGTGAATTTTTTTCCTGGTTCAGGATAGCCAGCTTTTCTTTCTGACGGCCAATAATATCATTAACTTTTTTCAGCCTGAGGTTTGAGTTTCGGTACACCAGTAACAAGATGCCGACAAGTAAACCGATGATACCTGCCGCGATGACCAGTAGCTTCAGGTTACGGTTCTGAAGGCGCCCTTTTTCCACGGAAGCCTCCAGCAGCCGGTTCTGTTTTTCGCGATCGCGGGCATTGAACCTTTCCTGCATTTCTGCAATCGTTCTGCCAGACGACTCATTAACCATGGCGGTATCCAGGCGGTACCATTTTCGCTGGTATTCGAAAGCTCGCCTGTACTGGCCCTGTTTTTCGTGGAATTTGGAAATCAGTGCATAGGTTTCCGCCTCTTTACTTTTTGATCCGAGCCTGAGGGCAACCTGTAAGGCAGCATCCGTATACCATTTCGCGGAATCATAATGTCCCTGTTCGAGAAACACATCACCCAGGTTCAGGTAATCCGTCCAAAGGCTGGCGGTGTCTGATGATGACTCATGAACCTGCTTGTTGATGTTAAAATATTCCCTGGCCTTCTGAAAATTATTTTCCTTAAAATATACGTTGCCCAGGTTATTGTAAATGACGGGGAGGCTTTCTGTCCGCTTATACTGGTTGCTTAATTTCAGCGCCCGGTTCAGGTAAATAAGTGCTGTATCGGTCTGGTTCAGCATATTGTATAAGGCACCCAGGTTGCTATAGGCGGAAATAAGGGAAGATACTTCGCCCTGCAATTCAGACAGGCGAAGTGACCGCAGGTAAACTTCCTTTGCTTTTGCCGGCTGTTTTATTTCAGAGTACACAATTGCCAGGTCACTCAGCGCGGCAATTTCATATTCTATTTGTCCACTGCTCCTTGATTCGGCCAGGGTTGCCAGGTAATAGCGGATGGCCTCATCATAATCTCCGGAAAACTCGCTGTGTATGCCCTTTAATCGCAGGGCCAGGATCCTGCCTTTCCTGAAGTCCAGCTGGTCCGACTGTTGTTCAATAAAGGCAGCATTGATCAGGAGAGAATCCAGCTTCTCTTCCGAAAATTCCAATGAATGGTCATACAGACTTTTCAGGTAATTGGTATCCGGTTTCTGGGCAATGGATACACTCACCTGGCAAAAGGCAAATGCTATAATCAGGATGTATTTCAATCAATCAGGTTATTCCTGAGAGCAAACTTCACCAATCCAACCGTATTCTGTACACCGAGTTTTGCAATCAGGTTCTTCCGGTGGGTTTCAATCGTACTTACACTTAAAAACAGTTTTTGGGCGATTTCGGCATTACTGAATTCGCGGCATACCAGTTTCAGCACTTCAATTTCACGCTTTGACAATATCTCATCCACTTTCCTGTCCTCAATAGTGAGGGTATTGCGAAAATCCCCTTCATGCAGGATATCAATTTCCCTGCTGAAATAGTTCTTTCCGGCCCCTACAGTTTCAATGGCTGTTACCAGTTCTTCCACTGTTGCATTTTTGAGAATATATCCCTGGATGCGATACTTCATCAACTTGTGAACATACCGGGTGCCCCTCATCAGTGTGAGGTAAATGACGCGCTGCATTGGCCGGATGGCCCTGATCCTGCGAATCAGTTCCTCCTCCTCCATATCCGGAAGGTTGACATCCAGCAGTAACACATCATCCGGGGAAAGTTCAGGTAACCTGTTGAGCAAATCCTTTGCGCTTAGACTTGAACCGGTTACTTCAACCTTTTCCTGTTTTTGCAATAAAAGGGAGATTCCTTCCAGGTACATCTCATGATCATCGGTGATAAAAACCCTTATCATACTTCACAGCTCATTTTGGTACATAAATTCCCATTGAATATTCGGGATTTACAAAGAAACTATTTTTTAATGTTTCATTAAATAAAAAACGCTGTGCCACCACACAGCGTTTCAAACTTACCTTGTTGCAGTTTTACAGATTTTCAATAATGCCGGCAATACCCTGTCCACCGCCCACACATGCCGTTACCAAACCATATTTTTTACCGAGTCGTTTCATATCCTGGGTAATCTGAATGGTCAGCTTGGCACCGGTGCATCCCAGCGGATGGCCAAGGGCAATAGCTCCCCCATTGATATTTACCAGTTCCGGATTAAGTCCGGCTTCCCTGATTACAGCCAGCGCCTGGGATGCAAAAGCCTCATTCAATTCCACCAGGTCAATTTGTGACAGGCTCATTCCAGCCTGCTTCAGCGCTTTGGGAATGGCAGCTACCGGTCCTATGCCCATAATACGGGGATGCACACCCGCACTTGCACAACTTACCAGCCTGGCCATCGGTTGAAGCCCGAGTTCCTTTACCATGGTTTCACTCATCACCACCACAAAAGCAGCGCCATCACTGGTCTGTGATGAGTTGCCCGCCGTTACCACACCACCTGCCGCGAATGCAGGCTTCAGTTTGGCAAGCGCTTCCAGGCTGGTATCAGCACGCGGACCTTCATCTGTTTCTACGAGGTATTCCTTTTTTTGTTTTTTGCCTTTATCATCAAGATATACCTGCTCCACTTTAACCGGAAGAATACCGGGTTTGAAATACCCCTGTTCAATGGCACGAATGGCTTTCTGGTGACTGTTGTAGGAAAACTCATCCTGCGCCTCACGGCTGATGCCATATTCCTTCGCCACCGCTTCGGCTGTTAATCCCATGCCAAGGTAATAGTCAGGGGTTTCGCTGGCCACACTGTAGGCCGGAACCGTTTTCCAACCAACTGTAGGCACCATACTCATGCTTTCCACACCACCCGCCACAATGCATTCTGCCAGGCCACTGCGTATTTTTGCCGAAGCGATGGCGATGGTTTCAAGGCCACTTGCACAATACCGGTTAACCGTCATGCCCGGCACTTCAATACCCAGGGCCCTTACCGAGATCATGCGACCTACCTGCAAGCCCTGCTCAGCTTCAGGAACAGCATTGCCCACAATCAGGTCATCCACCCTCGACGGATCGAGTTGCGGCACGGAGGCCATCAAACCTTTAATAACATCCACTGCGAGGTCATCCGGACGTACAAAACGGAAGCCTCCCCTTTTTGATTTGGTAACAGCCGTGCGGAACCCCGCAACAATGTAAGCATCCTGCATATGAATATGTTTTATATGTGCAATCATCCCCCAACCACTCCTGCCGTTTCTTCACACTGCATTTATTTAGTTGCATAGACAACTTTCTGAATCAAATTTAAGTTTTCTCCTATTCCATGAAAAATAATTTTTTGCAATCCCCGGCCAAAGGTTTTTTTTTGATAAAAAGTTAATGAAGAAGACCTTATTCGTATTAGCCTGGATGATCTGCGCTGTTACTGCCCACTCCCAAACCGCTGCCGACAGTGCCGCACTGGTGCAACGCCTGGATGAATTCATGAAAGCAAACAGCGTACTCGATATTCCCAAAGTGATTGACTATACCTATCCCAAACTGTTTGAACTGGCTCCGAAAGAAACCATCATAGAAGCCATGAAAAACAGCTTTGACAATGAGGAAATAAAAATAACGATGGACTCACTGGCAGTGGTTAAGATCCACCCCGTGTTTGCACTTAATAATGGCATGTATTCGCGGATCGACTATTCCATGGTAATGCGGATGCAATTCAAAAAACAGCTGAATATGGACCAGGAGCAGGTGAATTCAGCCCTGACTGCTTTCCGCACACAATTTGGCCAGAAAAATGTATGGTACAACGAAACAGATAAGCTTTTTAATATTTACCAGCTGACATCCATGGCCGCGCTCCGGGATGAACCAAAAGAAAAATGGACATTTGTAAATATAAAAAAAGACGACCCCATGATGATGCAGCTGCTGGATAAGGCTCTTATCGAAAAGCTGGAATCATACAAATAAAAGGCACATGTATTCCCTATTACGCAATCTACTTTTCCGTTTGCCGGCTGAATCGGCCCATTATTTTTCAATGAACAGTCTGCAGCTTGCCTGTTCTGTACCCGCCATCAGAAAATACATCGCCAGGACTTTTACCGCGACTGAAAGCCGGCCGGTGCAGGCATTCGGACTGGATTTTAAAAATGCAGTGGGACTTGCAGCCGGTTTTGATAAAAATGCCCGATATCTCCGTGAACTCGAAGCCCTGGGTTTTGGTTTTGTGGAGATCGGAACGGTAACGCCCAAACCCCAGCCCGGCAATGAAAAGCCACGCCTTTTCCGTCTTCCTAAAGACAAGGCCCTGATCAACCGGATGGGATTCAATAATGACGGGGTAAAAGTGGTTGCGGAAAGACTCAAAAACTGGAAACTGGCCCATCCTGATAACAGAAACGGACAACCGAAACTGATCATTGGCGGCAATATTGGTAAAAACAAGGTAACACCCAATGAAGAAGCATGGAAGGATTATGAGATCTGTTTCCGTGAACTCTTTGATGTGGTGGATTATTTCGTGGTAAATGTGAGTTCCCCCAACACGCCGGGACTGCGGGCCCTGCAGGAGAAAGACGCCCTGCACAAGATACTGTCGCACCTGCAGACCATCAACCAGCAACAGCCGAGGCCAAAACCCCTGTTACTGAAGATCGCCCCCGACCTCACCACAGAACAAATCGATGATGTGATTGACCTGGCACTCGAAATCAGGCTGGA
Source organism: Flavihumibacter stibioxidans (assembly GCF_014332695.1). Taxonomy (GTDB): domain Bacteria; phylum Bacteroidota; class Bacteroidia; order Chitinophagales; family Chitinophagaceae; genus Flavihumibacter; species Flavihumibacter stibioxidans. Next base: position 102,374 of record NZ_MBUA01000012.1, read on the forward strand.
CGGGCTTGTGGCCAGCAATACCACCATCAGCCGCGCAGATCTGCAGACGTCCGCAAAGGAACTGGAAAAGATCGGGGCGGGCGGACTGAGCGGATCTCCCTTACGTACACGGGCAACCGAAATAGTGGATTATATCCGCCGCCGTTCAGGAGGAGCTATTCCCATTATTGCCAGTGGCGGAATTTTTACCGGCGAAGATGCACGCGAAAAACTGTCAGCCGGAGCATCCCTGGTACAGGTATGGACCGGATTTATTTATGTAGGTCCTACTATTGCAAAAAACATTTGTAAATCACTCTGAGTTTAACCACCAACCACTAACAATAATTTTTTTATGGAACACTTATTTACAAGTGAAAGTATCATCAGTTTCGTCATCCTTGTGATTCTGGAAGTGGTGCTCGGAATCGATAATGTGATTTTCGTAAGCATCATCATGAACCGCCTGACGGATATCAAAGACCAGAAAAAAGCCCGGCGCTTCTGGATGATATCAGGAATTATCGTCAGAAGCCTGCTGCTGATGGCGCTGGGCTGGTTGCTCAGCCAGAAAGGAAAATATCTTTTCAGTATCGGCGACAAGGGTTTTGATCTTGCCAGCATTGTGATGTTGGCCGGGGGATTGTTCCTGATTTACAAATCAGTGAAGGAAATCCACCACAAACTGGAAGGCGATGACCCCAATGCAGACCCCAAAAATGCAGCAGGCATCAGTTTTGGCCAGGCTTTGGCGCAGATCATGCTGCTGGATGCCGTGTTTTCATTTGACAGCATCATCACGGCGGGTGGTACTGCCAAGCACGTGGAAATTATGATCGCTGCCGTGGTCATCGCCATGATCGTGATGTTCCTCTTCAGTCCCAATATTTCCGGATTTATCCATAAACACCCGACTCTTAAAATGCTGGCGCTATCCTTCCTGGTCATGATCGGACTCAGCCTGGTTATTGAAGGATGGGACAGTGAGGCGGCCCATGCGTTACATCTCAAGAACTACATCTATTTCGGCATGGCCTTCTCCGTTGGCGTTGAAATGCTGAACATGGCCATGCGCAAAAAAGTGGTACCAAAGCCTGTTGAACTCCGTGAACCGCAGATAGAAAAAGCAACTGTTGCTCAATCGCATCCCGATCATTATGATGATATGGCGCGTTAGGAAGAAGGCAGGATGGGATGACGGCACGACGGGATGATGGCGCGATGGGATAAAGCCAGTGCTTAGCGCGGTAAACTCAGGAAATACAGAGCAGGGTGGCGCCCACAAGTCCGGCAGTTTCAGTTCGCAGGCGGGCATTTCCCAGTGTCACCGGCACATAACCATTTGAAATGGCCAGCTCAATTTCTTCCGGGGTAAAATCTCCTTCAGGCCCGATCAGCAATACCTGTTTACCGGTAGCAGGTCCTTGCAGCCGCAATGACCTGCGATCGGTTTCAAGGCAGTGTGCGATCCATTTCTGATCAAAACCGGATTGCTGCACCAGGCTGGAAAAAACATTGGGCTCCTGCAATACCGGCAACCACACCTGCTGGCTTTGCAACATGGCGCTCACCAGTATCTGCTGCATGCGGTCATAACGAAAATGTTGTTTTTCGGTCCGGTGGCAAAGCAGTGGAATGATTTCCGCAACACCCACCTCGGTCGCTTTTTCAAGGAACCATTCCAGTCGCGATACATTCTTTATAAGTGAAATGGCAATGGTAACGGCAGCCGTTTTAGGCGGCTCAAATCGTTTTTCAACAACCCTGACGGCAGCCCTTTTCTTGTGTGCATCAGTAATGGTACAGCGCAGCAAATGACCTTTCCCGTCGGTCAGGTGCAACTGCTCCCCTTCCTCCATCCGCAGGACAGAAATCATATGCCGCGAAGCAGGCTCGTCCAGCAGGATGGCCTCGCTGCCATCATAATGAGGTAAATAAAAGTAGGGAAGCGACATCAGAACGGAGTTTCGTCATCGTCGAAAGGCACATCGTTCATCCGGCTGCCGATCTGGCGATAACCGCCACCGTCCGAAGGTCCGCCACCACCGGGGGCGATAGGCTTCCAGGCTCCCGGCAATCCGCCGGCAGCAGGTATTTCCCCTTCCACGCCTTCGTCTACAAATTTCTGGATATGCAACTGGGCCCTGAGTTTGATGGTCTCCAGTGAACCGTTACGGTGCTTGGCTATTCGCACATGGGTTTCCCCTTTTACGCTTTCGCCATGTTCGTTGGAGTTCACGTCATAGTATTCAGGACGATAGATAAACATTACCATATCAGCATCCTGTTCGATGGCACCCGATTCACGAAGGTCACTCAGCTGCGGCATTTTATTGCCCTCTTTACGGGTTTCTACGGCCCGGCTTAACTGCGAAAGTGCAATGATGGGCACTTCAAGTTCTTTTGCCAACTGTTTCAGTGATCGGGATATCTGGCTGATTTCCTGTTCACGGTTGGTATTACCGCCGGCGCCACTCATCAGCTGCAGGTAGTCGATGATGATCAGGCCGAGGTCATGTTTATTCTTCAGGCGGCGACATTTTGCCCTCAGTTCAAAAATGTTCAGGGCTGCGGTGTCGTCGATGAAAATTTTAGCTTCGGAAAGCCGATTGATGCCTCTTTTGTACAACTGTTCCATTTCATGCTGCTCCATCTTACCCCGGCTGATCTTTTCGAGCCAGATCTCAGATTCAGCAGACAGGATACGCTGAACCAGCTGTCCGGCACTCATTTCAAGGCTGAATACTGCCACCGCTGTAGGTCGGGTAGGACTCAACGCTGCATTACGCGCCAGGTTAAGGGCGAAAGCTGTTTTACCTACTGCAGGGCGGGCTGCCAGGATGATCAGGTCGGTCTTCTGCCAGCCGTAGGTTACTTTATCAATACTGGGGAAACCGGAAGGCACACCCGAAATATCTTCTGTCTGGTTCCTCAGGTCTTCGATCCTTTGCACAGCCTGCACCAATACGGAATCAATGGAGCTGTAATCTTTGCGGAGGTGATTATTGGTGATTTCGAACAATTTGCTTTCGGCCTGGTCGAGCAGGTCAAAAACATCTGTGGAGTCCTCGTAAGCATCACTGATCACTTCGCCACTGATCTTTATCAGCTCACGCTGGATAAATTTCTGGAGGATGATGCGGGCATGGGCGTCAATATTGGCGGAAGAAACGACCGTATTGGTCAGTTTCGTAACATAATATGGTCCACCCACCATTTCGAGTTCCTCCCTTTTGCGCAATTCTTCCACTACGGTGAGGATATCGATAGGCTGGCTTTTCTGTGAAAGCCCCTGCATGGCTTTAAAAATCCGCTGGTGTGCATCCGTATAAAAGCACTCCGGCTTCAGGATTTCCACCACAGTATCAAAAGCCCCTTTTTCCAGCATGATGGCGCCCAGTACAGCTTCCTCCAGGTCTTTGGCCTGGGGGGGTACTTTACCATAGACCATGGTGCTCAGATCAAGGGTACCTTTCCGTCTGTTTTTTCGGTCTTTATTGATATTTGTAAGATCCATCTGAACTATTCTGCGTTACCGGAACATTAAGAAATTATTAACCGGGTGTTATCACCCTGAGTCGGGACGGCGAATATATACCCCCCTCCAACTTCTAAAAAAATTTTTTAAACCGTTTAGTTATGCTTAAGTAATACAGATGGTTTTCCACAGCGATTGGTGGCTTATCCCCAAAATAAATCTGGGATATCCACAATTTAAAAAAGTTTTCCTTGTTTTTGCCAAAGAAATACACACCGGCTGTGAACAAAGATTTAGTGCCTGTTTGTTGGTTGTTAATAACTACCACCATTATGGCATTGACAGCGATAATGCTGTGTAAGGAACAGGAAATAACCTGATCAAATCCGCCCTGAACAGGGGTTTCCGTTGAAGTCTGTTTTTTCTGCGGGCCCGCAAACGCAGCACTGCAGCGACTTATATCCCTGCAGGAAAACACCGTTAAAACACCTTTTTTTGGGAAGTCCCTGTTTCACTGCCGTTTCACGGGCCGGGCAATATTATAAATGGGCCCTTTCTGCCACTTCATTTTCATTGTGACAGCTGTTACACCTTTTCACCAGGTACTCATACCGGTTGACCGACCCGAGGCTGTCGCGTCGTTTAAGGCTTCTGATCAGTTGTCCCATGGCTTTTTCCATCTTTTTTTCATAGAAATCACGGAAAGGTTCCTTCAGCCGCTGGTGCCGGTCAAAACTTGCATTGCAAATACCAAAAACAGAATCCATGCCCCTGGCCATTTGCAAAGCGCCATCCCAATCGCCTTTCAGAATATCCTGCCCCACGGTTTCCTGCAGGATGGCCAGTACATCCATCTGTTCACTGAGGTCTTTCAGCGGTTCCCTGCCCGGTTCTTCCACCATGCAGCTACCGATGCCTGCCATCATGGCCAGCATGCTAATCCAGCAAAGAATTTTCATGTACTGATCTTTAAACCGAAACTACATTATCGGGGCTTTTTTAAAACTGCGCAGGCGCATAAACTGTACATGCCTGCACAAACTGTTATATTTGCGTTCACCGGAGGCCGGAACATGGCCCCGTTCTACATATATAAATATAATAGGATACATGACGATTTCGTACAATTGGCTGAGCGAATATTTACCCGTTACCGTTGAACCGGAAAGATTATCCAGAATTCTCACTGCCATCGGTCTGGAAGTGGAAAGCATGGAAACTTATGAATCTGTGAAAGGAAGTCTCAAAGGATTGGTGATCGGCGAAGTTCTGACCTGCGGGCAACACCCCAATGCAGATAAATTAAAATTGACCACGGTTGACACAGGAAGTGGTTCCCCCCTGCAGATTGTATGCGGTGCAGCCAATGTGGCTGCCGGACAAAAAGTGGTGGTAGCACCGGCAGGAACCACCATCTACCCGAAATCAGGCGATCCGCTTACCATGAAGGTTGCCAAAATTCGTGGCGTGGAGAGCCATGGCATGATCTGCGCGGAAGATGAAATTGGCCTGAGCGACGACCACAGCGGCATTATGGTTTTATCCCCCGACCTTAAAACCGGAACTTCGGCCGCCAGCCTTTTCCCGCTATATAATGATATCATATTTGAAATAGGCCTTACGCCCAACCGTATGGACGCTATGAGCCATTTGGGTGTAGCCCGCGACGTATGCGCCTATCTCACCCACCACGATAAAAAAGAATTGCGGGTCAAATCGCCATCTGTCAATGCTTTCAAGGTACAGGAACAGTCGCTCCCCATTTCAGTGACCATCAAAAACACCGAAGCCTGCCAGCGCTATTCCGGGGTAAGCATGACCGGTATAACTATAGCAGAATCACCGCAGTGGCTTAAGGATAAATTACTGGCAATCGGGGTGAGACCCATCAACAATATTGTGGACATCACCAATTTTGTATTGCACGAGACCGGCCAGCCCCTGCATGCTTTTGATGCCGATGCCATCACCGGCAATAAAGTGATTGTACAGACACTTGCAGACCAGACTGCCTTCATCACACTTGATGAGAAAGAAAGGAAACTTGCCGCGGAAGACCTGATGATCTGTAATGAGCAGGAAGGCATGTGCATTGCCGGTGTTTTTGGCGGGGCAAAAAGCGGTGTAACGGAAAAGACTACCCGCATTCTCCTGGAAAGCGCCTGGTTCCAGCCGGCTTCCATCCGTAAAACATCTTTCCGTCACGGCCTGCGTACCGATGCCGCGGCCCGCTTTGAAAAGGGGGTAGACATTTCCCAGACTGTCAACGTTCTGAAAAGGGCCGCACTGCTCATAAAAGAGCTTGCCGGTGGCACCATTGCCTCAGAAATCATTGATGTATATCCCCAGCCTGCTGATAAAAAACAGGTGGCGATCAAGTATCACTACCTTAAAAAACTGAGTGGCAAAAATTACCATCCCGATACCGTGAAAAAGATCCTTGAAGCCCTTGGCTTTGAGGTGATGAAAGACGGAATCGACGAGCTTTGGGTATCGGTTCCTTTCAGCAAGCCGGACATTTCCATACCTGCTGATATCGTGGAAGAAGTGTTGCGGATAGATGGCCTCGACAATGTGGATATCCCCTCTGCCATTACCATCACGCCATCAGTGGAGGATGACAGGGAAGGCAGGCTTCGCGAAAAGATTGCCCAATACCTGGCCGGTTCAGGATTCCGTGAGATACTGACCAATTCGATCACCAACAGTGCATTTTTCAAGGAGGATCAATTGCAGGGCGCCGTCAAAATGCTCAACAACCTGAGCGTTGAACTGGACGTGCTTCGTCCGACCATGCTGGAAACGGGCCTCCAGGTAATTGCGTATAATCTTAACCGTAAGAATACGGACCTCAGGCTTTTTGAATGGGGGAAAACCTATCACAGCAAGGCTGTAGGTAACTACGAAGAGCAACCGCATTGCTGCATTTACCTGAGCGGGCAGTTCAGTCCTGCCTCCTGGCGGTCCAGGGGAAGCGATGGCGACTTCTTCGTGCTGAAAGGTGTGGTTGAAAAAATCGGCCAGGCAGCCGGTCTGCCTGCACTCCGCTGGGAAGCGGCGGCAGGTGAAGGGCTCACCCAGTCGCTCGCCATCTTCGCAGGCCGCGACCAGATAGGCATTGCAGGCCGGGTTTCGAAATCCAAGGCCGGGCAGTTTGATATCAGGCAGGATGTATTTTTTGCCGACCTGGACTGGTCAATGATTGTTGCATTGGCCACCAAGAATAAAATTCGTTTCAGGGAACTTCCCAGACAGATACCGGTACAGCGCGACCTGGCAATGGTTGTCGCCAAAAACCTGCCCTATGCTGCCATTGAATCTGCTGTCGGCAAGGCTGCGGTCAGCAAACTCTCGGGCATGTCACTTTTTGATCTCTTTGAAAGTGACAAACTGGGGGCTGATAAAAAATCTGTGGCGGTAAGTTTCACCTTCCTTGATGAAGAAAAAACCATGACCGACAAAGAGATTGAGGCCATGATGCAGAAGCTAATCGGTGCGCTGGAAAAAGAGGCAGGTGCGGAAATCAGGAAATGAAGAACAAAGCCTTAGTGTTATAATGATATGCAGGAATTGCTGAACCATATTAGCCGGATACAGGAAAAGTTGCAGGGTTTGCAAAGACAATACCTGCAGCTTCAGCGTGACAATGAAAGGCTGGTGCAGCAACAACAGCAATTCGAGGAGAAGGACCGGCTGCAGCAATTCAGGCTGGAAGAACTGGAACGGCAACTGGAACTGGTGAAAGCCACCCGGCCGGCACAGATGAACGAAGCGGATCGCCAGGCACTTGAGAAAAGGATCAATCAATACCTGCGGGAAATCGACAAATGCATCGCCTTACTGAACGAATAATATAGTCGGAACACCATCAACACAGCTGAACCCAATCATAATGGCTGAACAACTTATACCGGTTAATATTGTGATCGGCGACCGCAGTTACCGCATCAGGATCCGTCCCCAGGATGAAGAAGCGGTGCGTAATACCATTAAAGTGATCAATGACAAAGTGATCGAATTCAAGACACAGTTCTCGGCAAAGGACATGCAGGACTATATCGCGATGGTATTGGTATGGTATGCCACCGAAAAGAGCCAACAGACGCAGGAAGGCCTGGAAACCCGGGCCGTGGAGGAAAAGCTGTCCCAGTTGGAAACAATGATCGATAAGTTGGGTTCACAGGTGTCTGACGTTTGAGATCGTCGAATTCAGTAATCCTAAACGTCAGACACCTGATCGGGTCTTGAGGTGTCTGACATTTAGCATGACAGAATACCGCGAATCCAAATGTCAGACACCTTACCCGACCCAAACGTCAGACGGCTTAAACCCTAAAACAATTCCGCTAATTTTTCCTGAAGTTCATTGCCACGCAGGTTGCGGGCAATGATCCTGCCCGTCGGGTCCAGCAGGAGATTCTGCGGGATTGCACCAATACCATATTGTTTGGCCACGGCATTATCCCAGAACTGCAGGTCTGACACCTGGGTCCATCCCAGCTTATCGTCCTTGATTGCCTTGATCCATTTATCCCTGGCGTTAGGCCGGTCAAGTGAAACCCCCAGGACAGTGAATCCTTTGTCCTTATAAGTGTCATAAGCTTTTACCAGATTCGGGTTTTCCTGGCGGCAGGGACCGCACCAGCTCGCCCAGAAATCGATGAGCAGGTATTTGCCCCGGAAAGAGGACAGGGCAATTGGATTACCGGAAGTGTCATTTTGTACAAATTCCATGGCCATCTGCCCGACCGCCGTTTTTTTGGCAATATTCACTTTGTCTTCCAGTTCAACTGCGGACGGGTAGGATTTCAGCACCGGGTCCAGCAGCCTGAGAAGCGGCACCACTTCATCGGGGTTGATATCATACCCGGCAAACTGGCGCAGGGCATACACCGCCGCAGGGGAAGCCGGGTTATTTTTAACAAACCGGCCAAATACATTTGCCCGGTGCTCGGCAGAAACTTTTTCAATCTGGTTTTCGAGTGTATTCAGGGATGCGGTATCGCCCGCTTTCCTGGCTTTGCTATAAGCATCGTACATTTCTTCCAGGCGGGTAATATAGGTTTTCCCCTGTTGCTGGATATCCTGGTAATCGTTATGAGCCAGTGAGCCATACACCGTTATATTGGTAAATGTATCGCTGTGTAAAACCCTTATATCGGATGGTTCCAGGAAAACCGAAACGTTCAGCGGACGGGTTCCGGGTGCCGCTTTTGGGTTTGCCAGCACCAGGCTGGCCAATTCGGGTTCCTTCAGCGTCCCCTCAAAAAAGTAGTTCCCATTGGTGATCATTGTACTGTCGCGCACCCAGGCACCTGAGCTTCGGTATTGGAGATAAAGCTTATCACCGGGCAGGCTTATTCTCTGAAAACTCCCCTGGAGGTTAAATTTTTTTTCCTGGGCCAACCCCAATAAAGGGAGGAGGCAGAATAAGGATCCGGTTATTATTTTCATATCACACATTCTTTAGGGCAAATTACAGTTCATGGCGGAAATGACCCATACCATTTATCCAATGAATTCGTATTTTCGCAAATTAGCATCTTACTCAACCAGTTATGAAGTATGTGCAGAATAAAAGTACGATTGTAAACAGCTTAAAAACAAACACTAAATGAACGAAACCATAATGATATTAATCGCAGCTATTACAGGGCTGGCAGCCGGTATAGTGGCGGGAAAATTCATTTTCAAGGCCAACACGCAGCAAAAGATCAATGAAGCAGAACTGCATGCAAAGCAAATTCTGAAAGACGCTCAGTCACAGGCAGAAACCCTTAAAAAGGAAAAACTTCTCGAAGCCAAGGAAAAATTCGTGCAGTTAAAAGCAGAGCACGACAAGGAAGTGCTGGACAGGAACCGGAAACTGGGTGATTCTGAAAACCGGATTAAGCAGAAAGAGCAGACAATCAACCAGAAAGAGGGTAACCTCGACAAGCAGATCAAAGAGAATGAAGCCATCAAGGAAAACCTGAACCGCCAGATTGAACTGGTGAATATCAAGCGTACCGAGCTGGAAAAACACCAGGAAGAACATATCCGCCGCCTGGAAAAGATCGCCGGATTAACCGCTGATGAAGCCAGGAACCAGCTGGTAGAAAGCCTGAAACAGGAAGCACACACCCAGGCCATCGCAGTTCAGCAGGAAATCATCGACGACGCCAAACAAAAAGCCAATAAGGAAGCGCGTAAGATCATCATCCAGACCATCCAGCGTACAGCCGCGGAGCAGGCAATTGAAAACTCCATCACTGTATTCAACCTGGAGAGCGATGAGATCAAGGGCCAGATCATCGGCCGTGAGGGACGTAATATCCGGGCCATTGAAGCGGCTACCGGTGTGGACCTGATTGTGGACGATACCCCGGAAGCCATCATTCTTTCATCCTTTGATCCCCTGCGCCGGGAAATTGCCCGTCTCAGCCTCCAGCGCCTGGTAACCGACGGACGTATCCACCCGGCCCGTATTGAGGAAGTGGTGGAGAAAACCCGTCGCCAGATTGAGGAGCAGGTGATGGAAATTGGTGAAAGGACAGTGATTGAACTCGGTATCCATGGCCTTCACAAGGAGTTGGTACGGATTGTAGGTAAAATGAGGTTCCGTTCTTCTTACGGCCAGAACCTGCTGATGCACAGCCGTGAAGTAGCCAACCTCTGTGGTATCATGGCATCTGAACTGGGCATGAACCCCAAACTGGCCAAACGCGCCGGACTCCTGCACGATATTGGTAAAGTTCCTGATGAGGAATCAGAACTGAGCCATGCCCTGCTGGGCGCTAAACTGGCGGAAAAATATGGGGAGAACCCTGCCGTGGTAAACGCTATCGGAGCCCACCATGATGAGATGGAAATGCAGTATGTGATCTCTCCGATCGTTCAGGCCTGTGACGCCATCAGCGGCGCCCGTCCCGGAGCACGTCGTGAGATCATGCAGCAATACCTGCAAAGGATCAAGGACCTGGAAAATATGGCGATGGCCTACCAGGGAGTGGAAAAAGCCTATGCTATCCAGGCCGGACGTGAGCTGAGGGTAATCGTGGAAGCAGACAAGGTTACGGATGCAGACAGTGACCGCCTGAGTTTTGAAATAGCACAGAAAATCCAGACGGAAATGACTTTCCCCGGCCAGATCAGGGTAACCGTGATCAGGGAAAAGAGGGCTGTGAACGTGGCGAGATAGTCCCTGGCTTTTTCACCTTTTTTCTATTTTCTTTTGGAGATTCAATATTAACTCCTACCTTTGCCGTCCGATAAAATTAGAATGTCATGAACGCAGTAGCATTTGTTCACGAGCAGTTAACGCAGAAAAGAGAATTCCCGAAGTTCAAAGCCGGTGACAACGTTACCGTTAACTATAAGATTGTAGAAGGAAACAAGGAGCGTATCCAGAGTTTCAAAGGCGATGTAATTAAGCGCCAGGGACAGGGTAGCACCCAAACCTTTACCGTTCGTAAGATCTCTGACGGTGTGGGTGTGGAAAGGACCTTCCCCCTGTTCAGCCCGAACATTGACTCTATAGTGATGAACAAAGTAGGCAAGGTTCGCCGCGCGAAACTTTACTTCCTGCGCGAACGCAGCGGAAAGAGCGCACGTATCAAGGAAAAGAAAATGGCAGTTGCTGCAAAATAATCCACAAAAAAGCCACCCTGAGGGTGGCTTTTTTGTGGGGGAAATATTCATACCCGGGTTGCAGAATTGTGAAATTGCTTTGAATCGTTTGCTCCAATAATCCCGTATCTTTACAAACTACAAAAATCAATTTAGCATGTTAGTAGCTAATCCTTTATTACTGATCTCCATGCCGGGTGGAAGTGAGTGGATCCTGATCATCCTGGTAGTGCTGTTATTATTTGGTGGCAGAAAGATTCCCGAACTGATGCGTGGCCTGGGCCGTGGTATCCGTGAATTCCAGGATGCCAAGAACAATGTGAAAGATGAAATTGAGCAGGGCATGAAAGAGAAGGAGAAGACCCCCACTTCCCAGCAATAATGCCCCCGGACTTACCGCAAGCGTTGAACCATAGAAACCAGATTGGCTTTGTTTGTATACGAATCGATAGCAGACTATCATAAAGAATTGAAACAAAACTCCACTACCTGCGCTGCAGTAGTGGAGTTTTATTTGCAACGAATCGCCGCTGAGAAACATCTCAACGCCTTTGTGGAAGTGTTTGAATCCGATGCCCGCCGCCAGGCAGGCGAGCTGGATAAAGCCATCAGATCCGGCCAACCCCTTCTGCCTTTGCACGGAGTGATCATTGGTATCAAGGATGTACTCTGCTACGAGGGACATAAGGTTTCCGCTGCATCCAGGATGCTGGAAGAATTTACCGCCCCTTATTCCGCCACAGCTATCAGGAAATTGCTGGATGCAGGCGCCATCATCATAGGCCGCCTGAATTGCGACGAATTCGCCATGGGCTCCTCCAATGAAAACTCTGCCTACGGCCCAACCCTGAACGCACTCGACAATTCACGGGTACCAGGTGGATCTTCAGGTGGATCTGCCGTAGCTGTTCAGGCAGGACTCTGCATGGTAAGCCTCGGAAGTGATACGGGCGGATCAGTACGCCAACCTGCCGATTTCTGCGGCATCATCGGGCTTAAACCCAGTTATGGACGCGTATCCAGGTATGGGTTGATCGCTTATGCATCTTCTTTCGACCAGGTAGGAATCTTCGGTAAAAATGTACCGGATGTGGCATCGGTTTTACAGGTTATTTCAGGAGCCGACCCATTCGACAGCACTGCTTCCCCCAGGCAAGTGCCAGACTATATATCGGACTTAAAACCCTCCGCAACCCCCATCCGTTTCGCCTATTTCAGGGACGCCGTAGAGCACCCCTCGCTGGATCCTGAGATCAGGGCAGCCCTGCTCAGCTATTTCGACAGGCTCCGGCAAGCCGGCCATACTGTTGAGCCGGTCGAGTTCCCCCTGATGAAATATATTGTCCCGACCTATTATATCCTGACCACCGCTGAGGCTTCCTCCAACCTTTCCAGGTTCGACGGCGTGCGTTATGGACACCGGAGCAAGCAGGCCTTTTCAGATTTAGCAGAATTTTATGCACATAACCGCTCTGAGGGTTTTGGCCCCGAAGTAAAGCGCAGGATCATGCTCGGCAGCTTCGTACTAAGTGCGGGATACTATGACGCTTACTTCACCCGCGCACAGCAGGTCCGTCGTCGCCTGGTTGATCAAACACAACTGATTTTCAAGGACTTCGACGTTATTCTTTCCCCCACGGCCCCCACCCCGGCCTTCCGTTTCGGCGAAAAAACCGAAGATCCGATCGCCATGTACCTGGGTGATATTTACACCGTTTTCGCCAACCTTACAGGTGTTCCGGCGATCTCCCTCCCCATTTTTTGGCACAGTAATGGCATGCCTTTTGGTCTCCAGGCTATGACAAACCGGTTTGAAGAGCTATCTTTGCTGCAGGTTTCAGAGTTACTGGCACAGCAAAAAGCCTGATCCATCCCCTTGAAAATGAACCAGAATATCTGCTGAGAAACTGTTTTGATTGTGAATTTAAATCTGGAACATGAAACAATTTCTATTGATTGGGACCTTTATCGCCGGGTCTTTTGGCTTATCCGTAGGCCAGGAAAACAGGCCGGTCAGTGGTCCCGGGATCTCAGCTGATACAACTGTTGAAAAATCGATGCCCGTGGCTACTACGCCAGCAGCTGCAGATTCATCAGTAGAAATCACCACTCCCACTGTTATCAGGGACCTTTTTGAAGCTGATGCCGCAGTAGCATCATCAGCCCCCCGACTGAATCCCAGGGCGGTAAGTTTTGTGGAAGGGTATATTGAAAGTCATACCAAATCCCTCACTGCCATGAAAGGATGGGCTATGCCCTATTTTAATATGATGGATGCCATCATGGTGCAGCATGGCCTGCCCAGGGAACTGAAATACCTGGCCGTTATCGAATCAAAACTCAAATCGAACGCAGTGTCCTGGGCCGGAGCCGTTGGTCCCTGGCAGTTTATGCGTTCCACGGCTATCAGACATGGACTCAAAGTAACCAAGGCTGTTGACGAACGCACCAATTACGTTAAAAGTACCCATGCCGCTGCCCGATACCTGAAAGAACTTTACCGGATCTACGGAGACTGGTTACTGGCCATTGCCGCCTATAATGCCGGTCCCGGCAATGTACAGAAAGCCATTGCGCGCAGCGGTAGCCGTAATTTCTGGGATCTTCAATATTTCCTGCCCACCGAGACCCGTAACCATGTAAAAAAATTCATCGGCACCCACTATATTTTCGAGGGCCAGGGTGGCCTGACCACACTTACAAAGGCTGAAGTAAAGGAACATTATGGCCCCAGCTTATATGCATTCAGCAGGAAAATAACCCAGGAGGAGCAGCAATCGGCAAAAAGCCAGAAGATTTCGGGCAAATACCAGTCGGTGGTAATCGCCAAGCATATCCTGATGGACCTCAGCGAATTCAACAGGTACAATCCGGATTTTGATCGGGTTATGTCCACTGCCGCCACAGGGTATGAAATGCATTTACCAGGAGAAAAAATGGAACTTTTCAACGCCAACAAATACAATATTTTACAGGAGTCCGTACAGTTACTGCTGAGCAGTTCAGCGGCTTTGAATACCATTCTTTAACTACCCAGGGCTTCCCGGATGGCAGCAGCCTTTAACAGGCATTCTTCATACTCGAGTGCTGCATCTGCATACCAGGTGATGCCCGATCCGACCAGGCAATTCAGGTATTTTTTGGACTCATTATACATGATGCTCCTGATCACTACATTGAAATCGGCATCTCCCGTGGGACTGACATACCCTACTGCACCGGAGAAAATACCGCGTCGCACCAACTCATATTGCTCAATCAGCTCAAGGACCCTTTTCTTCGGCGCACCTGTCATGGACCCCATCGGGAAACAGGCTTTTACCGCATCCACCCAGTTCAACCCGTCTGCCAGCAGCCCGGTAACCGTAGAGATCATCTGGTGAACCTGGGGGAAACTATACACGCCAAACAATTCCTCTACCTCCACCGTTCCGGCCTTACAGATCCGCGACAGGTCATTTCTCACCAGGTCAACCACCATTACATTTTCGGAACGTTCCTTAAGGCTGGACACCAGGCCCTCTGCCAGCCGGGTATCTTCCGCAGGATCCTGCAGGTTGCGCGCTGCGGTTCCTTTTATCGGCTGCGACCACACACGGCCAGATTCGATTTTCAGAAATCGTTCCGGACTGGCGCAGGCAAGGTAAAGCTCATTGATCCTGTAATAAACCGAAAACGGATTGGGCGAGATGGCCGCCAGCCGCTGGTAAACTGCCACAGGATTTATCCTTACCTCCCCGGCAAAAAATTCCTGGCAAAAATTTATTTCATAACAATCACCCCTATGGATATGCGCTTTTAGGATGTTTATCCTGCTGACATATTCTTCCCTTTTAAAAGCAGGCGTTAATTCCACAGGCTGCGTTGCTCCTGTCGTGCCAGTTGTTTCAGCCGGGGAAGCCAGCACCAGCCGCATCAACTCAGAGGTATCAAGGGAATAGCTGCTGACAAGAACTTCCTTCCCTTTCACAAGCAGCAGATGCTCGGGTACAAAAAAATAACAGTCGGGGAATCCAAGCGGATCAGGCAGTCGTGATGGCACCTGCTCTGTTTCCTGTTTCAGGTCAAAACCAAAATGACCGAACAGCCAGTCGCGCTGCTGAAAAGCAAATGCGTTCAACAGGCCGAAAGCGTTCCCTGCATTGACCTTCACCCATTTCCAGGCACCTGCAGCCACCAGGCATTCATAGCTGCCATGCTTGTCATGGTAACCATGATTGTCCATAAAGCAACAAATGTTGAACTGGTTGGCCCAATTCAACATTTGCTGTTTTAGAACAGGCGTTACAGTGAGGGCAAATGCCGTAAAGGAACGCACTGAAGCATTATCTTGTGTAGACATCAGAAATCATCGTCGTCATCGTCAAAGCCGGTATCATTGAAGAGATCCATATCCTTAAAATCTTCATCAAGGCCAAGGTCATCTTCGTCTTTTCCTGCTTTTTTACTGCCTCCGGCCGGACTTTTCTTGGTCTTTGATTTTGGAAGATCGAATTCTTCGAAATCAGGGTCCCAGCTATCATCTTCTTCTACTTTATCCCAATCATCTTCTTCCTCCACATCTTCCTCCTCCTCTTCCTCATCTTCGGATTTTGATTTGGTTGCCTTGGCGGATTTCTTTGCGGGTGCTTTCGGGGTTTCCTCATCATCCTCTAAATCATCCTCCTCATCTTCCATTTGCTTTTTGGATTTTGAAGATGCTTTCTTTACAGGCTTATCTGAACTATCAGCAGCCTTCGGGGTCGTCTTTTTTTCCTTATCAGATTTTGAAGCCATATCACAAAAGGGATTACGTTGTAAAATTTCAGCGTTCTTTTTAATTGGCCAAATTTTTAAATAATTTTTTTAACCGGCTTCAATCACTTATACCGTTACAATCTGGTCGCGGCCGGGACCATTGGAAATATGGCTCACCTTAACACCGGTGAACTCATTGATGAAGCCAACATACTCTTTCATTTTTTCGGGCAATCCGGCATAATCAGTAATCTGGGTGGTGTCGGTATTCCAGCCAGGAAATGCCTGCAATTCGGGAACGATCTGGTGACGGGTCATCTGGAAAGGAACATAGGGGGTAACCTGCCCATCCACATTATAGGCGGTACAAACGCTCAATTCCTTGAATTTATCCAGCACATCGGCTTTTGTCATGATCACTTTGGTAACACCATTGATCATGCAGGCGTATTTGAGTGCCACCAGGTCGATCCAGCCGCAACGGCGCGGACGGCCCGTAGTGGCGCCGAATTCGTTACCCAGTTTGCGAAGTTCTTCGCCGGTTTCATCTTCCAACTCAGTTGGAAATGGTCCGCTACCAACACGGGTACAATAGGCCTTGGTTACGCCCATCACATCACGTATCTTCTGCGGAGCCACACCCAAACCGTTGCAAACGCCGGATGTAGTTGTGTTCGAAGAAGTTACAAATGGGAAAGTTCCGAAATCAATATCCAGCATACTGCCTTGTGCACCTTCTGCCAGCACTTTTTTACCCGCAGAAATCTTTTCATTGATAAAATACTCCCCATTGACAACATTCAGGCTGCGCAGGAAATCAATTGCCTCGAAAAACTCTTCTTCCCAGGCAGTGATATCTTCCTGGAAATTAAAATTATCGAGCAGGCGCTGGTGCTTGAGCCGAAGCCGGATATAGGAAGTGGTAAAACTTTTATCGAGCAGATCGCCCACCCGAAGGCCATTACGGCCGGTTTTATCCATATAGGCAGGCCCGATCCCTTTCAGGGTGGAACCGATCTTGTCATTTCCTTTCTGCAATTCTGAAGCCTTATCCAGTGCACGGTGGGTAGGCAGGATCAGGTGAGTACGCTGTGAAATGAAAAGGTTTTTCCTTACATCTACACCAAAACCGGCTACTGTTTCGCATTCCCTTTTCAGGGTTACCGGATCCAGCACCACACCGTTTCCGATCAGGTTGGTTGTATTTTCATGAAAAACACCGGAAGGGATCTGGTGCAGAACTACTTTTTTCCCTCCGACATAAAGGGTATGACCTGCATTGGGACCGCCCTGGAAACGGGCGATGATATCATATTGGGGGGCAAAATAATCTACTATCTTACCCTTACCCTCGTCGCCCCACTGGAGGCCTAAAATTGCATCTACCATGATTGTTTTTTGTATGCTTGCTGAATTGAATCAGCCAGCAAAAATAGGTGTAACAAAGACAAATAAAAAAAGCAAAAAAGGGCGCCCCCGAAGAGACGCCCTGAATTTCAGCTAATTGGCCAAAGTTTAAACCCCAAACAAATATGGTTACTGACAGGGGTTCACACTATCCCAATCCGATTCGGCCTTTGGAACCAGGAACTGGGTAAATACCGAGTGGGTTGCCTTGTCGAGTGGCAGTGTATTGAGTTTGTCATAGCGGCGCATATCAAACCAACGGTGCCCCTCCATGAAAAGGGAATACCTTCTCTGCTGCAACAGTTCATCGATGAGTTTGGCCTTGTCACCGATGACAGCAGGTTTGGCAGTGGCAAGTTTCTGGAGACCATTACCCTCCCGGATGATATCAAGGGCAGCAACCGCACCGGACAGGTCGTCTTTTTGCAATTTGGCTTCAGCATACATCAGCACCAGCTCCTCGTTACGGATGATCTTAATGGGCGAGGTGTTGGTTGCATACATCTGTACTTCATGGCTCATCAGGGGGTAATCGGGTGGAGCAGATGCTTCTTCACGCTCCCTTACCCTTGCAATACCACCCTCGGCCATACTGGCTCCGAATACACGCTTGTCGCCAGTTTCAGCCTCAGGAATGAATTTTGACTGCACCAGCATCGGAGTGCCGGTATTGTCAAATGAACGCCAGAGGGGATTGGTCACATCGCCGGAAACGTTCGAGAACATAAACTCAGGCCCTGCCTGCAGGTCGCCATCAAGATCCATAAAGGATGCATTCAATGCAGTTTCCAGGCCGGTCCAGTCCTTCTGGTACATGGCGATACGGGCTGCGACCGCACGGTTGAATTTCTTGAAACCCTCCACAGTTGACAGGTCACCCCAACCGGTTACCATTGTGAAAGGGAAAGCAGCGGAACCCGCCTGCTCCAATGCAGCCAGACCTTCGTCTGCAAGGCCTTTCAGGTAGGTAAGGGATTCCGTATAGTTCTTGAAGCAGCCAGGCTTCAGCAGATCGCCCTCTGAACTCAGATCAGAGAAACTGGTACGGATACCATTGTTGCCCATCATATTCAGGCAATTCAGCATGGCATAAGCCTGTACGGTTTTGCCAAACCCTTTTGCTGCGGCTTTTTCCGCGTCGGAAAGCGCCGAAGTATTCTGGGCCGACTGCAGCATGATTTCCGCACGACGGCGGGTTTGGTTGAATGACAGGTACCAGCCATACATAATGCCGGCTGCATCGAGTGGGATTTCTCCCTGTAACTCGCGGTAGTAACGGCTTTCAGTCTGGGCAAAGTATACGATCTCACGACCGATGGAGCCCGACCAGGCACGGAAAGAAAACACGCCGTCCGGCATCACGGACTGTACACCAACACCCAACTGGCCGATCTGTGCCCGGGTAGCATCTCTCAAAACCGATTCCTGTGTGGGAGCATTCGGGTTTTGAACATAATCTGTTTTGGTGCAGGAACTGCCGAGGACCGTTATGACAGACAGCAACAACACACTGCCTTTATAAAACTTCTTTAACATAGATTCAAATTGAAAGGTGAATTAGAGACCAATATTCAGGTGAAAGAAATAGCGTTTTGCCAGCGGGAACGGCGCCAGGTCAACACCACCGGTGAGGGCACCGCCGGCGTTACCGGTATTGAAGTTGGACACTTCTGGATCGTACCCGTAATAATCGGTGATGGTGAGCAGGTTCTGTGCCGACAAACCGATACGTACATTCTGAACAAAACTCTTGAACGCGCCTTTCAGGAAAGCTGAAGGAACATTATAATACAAACCGGCTTCGCGCAGGCGAATATAACTTGCATCAAAAACAAAATTATATATCTCGGATCCCTGGCGTTCAACCCCCACCGGTTCACCTGATTTGCCCACGGTGCTCCAGTCTTCCGTAGTACCGCCTTCGTCTTTCAGCAGGCGGGTGAGGGAGGCATTGTATCCACCCTGGCTGGTATGCCACAGCATGTTGAATTCAAAGTTTTTGGCGAAACGCAGGTTGTTGTTCCAGCTCATCTGAAAATCAGGCTGGTAATCTTTGTAGTTGATCGTGTTTCCATTCTCATCCACACCCCACCATGCAGTTGGGGAGGTACCCAGCTGGATGCGCTTCCGTCCATAGGTTCCGAATCCGGAATTGGCCACATAGGAAGGTGGAATGTTCAGCCGGGTAACTTCAGACTTGTTTGTCCAGTACTGAACGGATGTTGTCCATTCCAACTGACTCCTTTTGATCACCTGTGCATTCAGTCCGATCTCGATTCCTTTGTTCATGATATCACCCACCGGGAAGAGCTTAATTGAACTCACACCACTACCGGGAGAAAGCGTGTAGGGGAAAAGGAAATTCTTCACTTTCTTATTGTAGTAAGTAGCTTCCAGGCTGATCCTGTTATTGAGGAAGCCAAGGTCAAGCCCGAATTCAATTTCCTGGGCACGCTCGGGATCAAGTGCTCCAAGGCCCAACAGGGTTGGAGTCACAGAACCCAGTTCCCCGCCATAATTCACACCCAGCAGGTTGGAGTAAACCGCATCAAATGAGGGAAAACCGGATGCTTCACCAAAAGCAAAACGGGGTTTCACCTGGTTGATCACATCAGATTTCCAGAAACCGAAATTGGCAATATTCACTGCAACAGCAGCACGGGGATAATAGTAATATTTGTCATAATTCAAACCAGACAGTGTAGACTTATCTGCACGCAGACCTACCCGGCCAATCACTTTATCATCCCAGTTCAATTCCTGGCTGGCATCGAATGCTACCACGGAACTCCTGTTGATGATATTTCCGGTAGTAATACGCTGTGCTATGCTCGGATTGGTTTGTGCAGGAAGCAATCCTTCACCCTGGATATAAGACTGATCGGTCCGCTGGTCATCCCTCAGGAAAACCAGACCTGTGGTAAGATCCAGGTTATTGCCAATATTGGTATTGAAATTAAGTCCGGCCTGCATATAAGTGTACCTCGACTTATTGGTGGTCTGGCGGATGGCGCCCTTGAGTGCAGATTCTTCCATCAGCTGGAGGTCTTCAGGCATATACACCGTAGGCTCTGAAACGAGGTAGTCAACTCCCCCGCGCAGGGACATTTTCAGGGTTGATTTTTCACCCTTAAACAGGTAGGCATTTATTTCACCTGAATTCAGAAAACGGTTGGTCTTTTCAATATTCGAAGCACGGTCAATGATTTCCATGGGGTTCTGCGAACGACCCGGAATAGTCGGATAGGTACCATCGGCGCGACGGCTGATGTCAATGAAATTCGGAATGTATGGAATCGCATAAGTCAGCGACACACCCCTGTTGTCATTTCCGGTGAAACCACGGCTGGCCCAGGAGTTGATGAAATTACTGCTCACTTTAAAGTCGATGTAATCATTCAGCTTGTGATCGAGGTTCATACGGAATGATTTACGGGTATAACCGGTCTTTTTCTGAATACCGGTTTCATTCTGGTAGGATCCGGCAATGTAGTATTTGGTACGGTCATTACCACCCGAAAGGTTCAGGCTGGTGTTATTGATCTTACCTGTATTTCCCCAGATCATTTTTTCATAATCCCAGGTCTTGCCATCAGCTGCATCTAAAAGTTCCAGGGCTTCCTCTTCAGGAATATTGTAAGCCCCGCCATAGGTAGCAATTTTCTCAGGCGTCCAGTCAGAAGAACCCAGGAATTTGCTGGCCTTTGTAAAACCAAAATCCTGGTTCACATTGATCCTCGTTTTACCCGACTTACCTCGTTTTGTCGTGATCACAATCACCCCCGCACCTGCACGGGATCCGTAAATGGCCGAGGCAGAAGGTCCTTTCAGCACTTCAATGCTTTCGATATCGGCAGGGTTCAGGTCGGCGATCCTGTTGGGTGCCTGGTCCTGCGAACCCGCATCCAGGCCGGTAGCCCCTGTAAATGCGCGGGTACCCGTACCTGTGGCAAACTGGTCATTGTTCACAATCACACCATCCACCACAAACAAAGGCTGGGATGATCCGGCAACAGTGGATACACCCCTTAAGCGTATACTCACGCCACCGCCCGGTGCACCTGAGTTGGCTGATATCTGGGCTCCGGGAACCTTACCGCTAATGGCGCCATCGAGTGTAGGCGGACGGGTTGATCCGGTCAGTTCTTTTGCACTGATACGCGCCACAGAGTTGGCTGCATTTGATTTTTTAATGGATGTTGCCAGGCCGGTTACCACCACTTCATTCAGGTTGGTATCATCTTCTTTTAATACAATAACATTGTCACCGGCCCTGGGTGATAATGTCTGGGCCAGGAAACCCACATAAGAAACTTCAAGCCTTGTGGTATTGGCCGGCATGTTGATGCTGAAATTTCCGTTGGCATCTGTTTGCGCGGAAATCTTGGTGCCCCTGACTATAACCGTAGCACCAGGCAGCGGAGCACCTGTGGCGTCTGTAACCCGGCCCTTTACAGTTTGCTGGGCAGCAGCCAGTACGGGTATTGCCAATCCAATCAGGATCGGCAGAAATCTCCCCATGATTTTTCTCATGAAATTCAATTTTGATTTTAGAACTAAAAGCTTAACTAAACATTCAGTTAATGTGTTAACAAGCGGATTTGACCGCAATTTTAGTTCTAACGTTGCTGACGTTGCATGCCACTCATCACGAAAAAAAGGCCTTGATAAGTTGTAAACTCAGACACGATAAGTTGTCGGATAATCATGATAAGAAGAGGATGCATCATGATAAGACACAGGCGGGGCGCCTGTTCCGGAAGATGCTAAGCGGCACTGCCGCTGAATGAAGACAGGATAAAATTCAGGCGATAACAGGAACTGCATTATTATCCACCAGTATCCGGTGAATATGCTGCCGGATCAAATCCAGCAATGCAGGAATTTTTCGTTTAATGATCGGCGTTAGCTCAACACCCTGCTCCTGGATGGATGGTATGCTGATTACATAGAGCTGTATATCGGGTGCTGAACCCAAAAGCTGTAAAGCCCCGACCAGGTCTTTTAACCCGATATCGTGGGTACTCATGGCCCTGGGAAAATCCGCGGCAAATCTGGGCTTAATAAGCCTGATAGTTCCCGGTGGTTTATTATCCAGCGTGGCATCAATCATGATGATGGTGGAATATGACTGCAGGTATTCCAGTAAGTGAAATCCTCCTGTACCACCATCCAGCACATCCACGCCTGGCGGAAGTGTTTCCATGGATAATGCTTCGGCGATATGAACGCCTACGCCTTCATCGGCCATCAGGTAATTGCCGATTCCCAATACAAGTATGCTATGCGCAGCTTTCATATTTTCACTTTGTTCCCGGTTTTAAAGCAGATTCAGGAACTGACTTGAATCCGGTTCCGCCTGCAGTCTGCGGCGACTTCTTTTTTTTGGCTGCAGCTTCCCGCTTCATTTCCTGGAACACTTCTTCTTCTATAAACTTCCAGCCGCCGCCCATGCTGCTGATTTCACCCCGGCCTTCCACATAATCGTGGTAGAAAACCAGGTACACATGCACCACGGTAAATAATATGAACAGCCACATCACCGCATGGTGGATCTGTCTCAGCAAGGCATCACCACCAGTCAGATAGGGCACCCATGCGAACATTTTCGCCAGCCAGAAATCACTGGTGGCGGCATAGAGACCAAATCCTGTCAGTATCTGTAACAGAAACAGGATGAACACCAGGAAATAACTGATCCCGGCCACGGCATTATGTCCCACGCTCAGGTGTTCTTTGCCTTTCATCATCAGGATATCCATCTTCAATACCTGCCAGATTTCACGGAAGAACTTTTTGTTGGTAGGAATAAAATTCTTCCAGGACGCATATTTATTACCCACAAAACCCCAGTAGATCCGGAAGATAAAATTGAAGAGAAAGATATAGGCCGCAATGAAATGGATCAGTTTCATCCAGCCCATCAGGAATTGGGCGGATGCTTCCCTGGAAGACAGGATGGCCAGGGGATCGCCGATGTAAAAGCCGGTTACGATCAAAACCAAAATACACAAGGCATTCAGCCAATGGTAAATTCTTACCGGCTGTTCCCAGACATATACTCTGCGAAGTTTATGGACACTGTCAGGATGTATCATAACCGTTGATTTGAGAATGAATCAATCGCCCAGAATACTGATTCTGTTGATATGTTTTCCGTTTTCATCATACAGGTGTACGGCACAGGCAAGGCAGGGATCAAAGGAGTGAATGGTGCGCAGGATTTCAACCGGCTGGTTGATATCAGCCACAGGCGTATCGATCAAAGCCGCTTCATAAGCCGACAGTTTACCATTCCCATCCCGCGGGGAGGCGTTCCAGGTGGTGGGCACCACCAGCTGGTAATTGGCAATCTTTCCGTCATCGATATTGATCCAGTGCGCCAGGGCTCCCCTGGGTGCTTCCGAATGCCCTACTCCCACTGCCTTTGAAGGCCAGGTGGAAGGATCAAATTTACTGGTGTCTGCCATCCGGGTATCACCCGACTTAATGCTGTTGATGAGTTTATCATAAAACTCCATTGCCCACTGGCCAACCAGGATGGTTTCCAATCCCCTCGCCGCGGTACGTCCCAATGTGGAAAACAGGGCAGTAACAGGGATATCCAGGTCCTTCAGGGTTTTATTCACCACTTCCTGGTAATCCTGCCGGCCCCTAGCATATCCAACCAGCACCCTTGCCAGCGGACCTACTTCCATAGCATGACCATTCCAACGGGGTGTTTTCAGGTAACTGTATTTCTGGGTGGTATCCAGGTAGTCAAAAGGAGGCTTGGGTCCTGAATATTTCACCTTGCTTTCCCCTTTCCAGGGATGCAGGCCAACCTTATCGCCATCCTTGTATTCATACCAGCTGTGTGAAATAAATTCCTGGATCTCATCGTCCTTGCGAAGATCCACCTCGTGTACCTTGCTGATGTCCTTATCCAGTATCACACCAGACGGAAACTTGTAGGACTTTTCATCTTTGTAACCGTTCTCGCCCAGGTCGCCATAGACCATGAAATTTCCAAGCCCGCCGCCAATGCTACCCCAGTCCTTATAGAAAGATGCAATAGCCATCAGGTCCGGAATATAAACCTGCTCCACAAATACCTTCGCCTGGTCGAGCAGTTGTTTCACATGCGCCAGTCTTTCTGCATTTATGCCACTTACATCGTCCACCGAAATAGAACAGGCCATTCCACCCACCAGGTAGTTGGGGTGCGGGTTTTTACCGCCAAAGATGGCATGCACTTTCACGATCTCCTTCTGCCATTCAAGCGCTTCCAGGTAGTGAGCCAAACCGATCAGGTTCACTTCTGCCGGCAGCTTGTAGGCCGGGTGACCCCAGTAGCCATTGGCGAAAATGCCCAGCTGGCCGCTTTCCACGAATTTGCCGATCCTTTTCTGCAGGTCGCTGAAATAACCGGGCGAACTCTTGGGCCATGGTGATATGCTCTGTGCCAGCTCGGATGTTTTTTTCGGATCTGCTTTCAGCGCATTCACCACATCCACCCAGTCCATCGCATGCAGGTGATAAAAATGTACCACATGGTCATGCAGGTACTGGGTGCAGAACATGATATTACGCACCCATTCTGCGTTGGGCGGAATATTAATTCCCAGCGCGTCTTCCACACATCTTACTGATGTGAGGGAATGCACGGAGGTACAAACCCCGCAAACCCTGCCTACAAAGGCCCATGCATCGCGCGGATCCCTTCCCCTTAAAATTTCTTCCAGCAACCGCACCATCGTGCCGCTGCTGTAGGCTTCCGTGATCCTGCCGTTTTCTATTTCGGCTTCTACCCTTAGATGTCCTTCTATCCGGGTAACCGGATCAACGACAATTCGCTTACTCATAACAGTGATATTATTGCGTTAGGTATTCTCCAGATCCTGCTCACTCTTCCGGCCTTCTTTTTCCAGGTCGGTAATCATTTTATGTTTCCTGATATTGGTCATGATGGCATGGGCGCCAATGGCACCTGCCGTTACGCCCAGGGCTATCTTACCCACCGTATCGGCTGTTGATTCAATACCGAATCCGGGGAAGGCCGAAGCACGTTCATAGATCCTGCCATTATCCCAGAAATTGGCTTCACTGCAGCCAAAGCAACCATGTCCGCTCTGGATGGGGAAACTGGTTCCGTTGTTCCACTTGGTTACACCGCAGGCATTATAGGTAGAAGGTCCCTTGCACCCAACTTTATACAGGCAGTAGCCTTTTTTCGCATTCTCATCATCAAAACTTTCCACATACAGTCCGGCATCATAATATGGACGGCGGTAACAGGTATCGTGAACGCGTTTGCTGTAAAATGCCTTGGGCCGGCCCATTCCGTCGAGTTCGGGAATCTTGCCAAATGTGACCACATGCACAATTACGCCGGCCATCACCTCGCCAATCGGCGGGCAACCCGGAACTTTGATCACGGGCTTTCCATGTACGAGTTTATGTATCGGGGTGGCTGAAGTAGGATTAGGTTTGGCAGCCTGTACACAACCATTGCTGGCACAACTGCCCCAGGCGATAATTGCTTTTGCTCCCTCGGCCGCTTCTTCCAGAATCTGGAGGGATGTCTTGCCGCCGATCATGCAGTACACGCCGTCTGCATCGGTCGGAACGCTGCCTTCCACACAGAGAATATATTCTCCCTTGTATTTGGTCATGGTATTCTTCATGGCCTCCTCCGCCTGGAAACCGGAAGCAGCCATCAGGGTCTCCGTATAATCCAGGGAGATCTGGTCGAGAAGGATGTCCGCAACCATGGGATGCGATGAACGGATAAAGCTCTCACTGCAACAGGTGCATTCCTGGAAATGTAACCAGATGACGGGCAGCCTGGTCTTTTGTTGCATGGCCTTGGCAATCTGGGCTATACCTGCCTGTGACAGGCCCATATAGGCGGCCAGCATGGTACAGAACTGCATGAATTCGCGGCGCGAATAACCTTTTCGCCTTACCTCATCATAATAAGTTGGGGCTTCTTTAATTGGAGTAGGCATGAGCAATTCAATTAGGAGAAATGAATACCCAATTTTACCCCTAAAAATTTTACAGGAATATGACAAATTTCAATAATAGGATTGATACTCGTCATCCTCCGGAGATGGAACTGTTGATAATTTGAATCAAAATAAACAGCATGAAAAAAATTACCGGCATCCTGGCGGCTGTTGCTGCAATCCTGGCATCGCCCCTGTTCCTGGCAGCGCATGAGGGTCATGGTCATACCCATGGGTTTACCATCAAGCATTATTTTACAGAACCAGTTCACCTGGGAGTGGCATTATTGCTAATTGTCCTGGTTGCCCTGGTTGCCCTGAATCCCGCCCGGAAAAAACAATCTGACAAAGCCTGATATGCACGAGTTATCCATAGTGATGAGCATCATTGACATTGCTGAAACCCATGCCAGAAATGCCAGCAGCAGTGCCATAGAGGAAGTGGAACTCGATATCGGCGAACTGAGCGGCGTTGAAATGGCAAGTTTTGATTTTGCCTGGCAGCAGGCAACAAAACAAACCTTACTTGAGGGCGCACGCAGGCAGGTCAACCGTATTCCGGGGAAGGCTGTATGCCTCGACTGTTCCGCCAGTTTTCCGATCCGGCAGTTATACGACCCCTGCCCCGTTTGCGGCAACCACCTGCTGGATATAGTTTCCGGAAAGGAATTAAGGGTCAGGTCATTGATAGTTGTTTAATCATAAATACAAAATAATATGTGCGCCACCTGCGGTTGCGGTACTGCTGATCACGATCACCATCATTCACACGATCATTTCGGTGAACACAGTTCCGGCGGAGTAAAAATAGATGTGGAACAGGATATCCTGTACCAGAACAACCTGCTCGCCCAGCGGAACAGGGGTTATTTTGAAGCCAAAAACATCCTGGCCATCAACCTCGTCAGTTCGCCCGGTTCCGGCAAAACCACCCTGCTGGAAAAAACCCTGCTCGACCTGAAAGACAGCATGAAATCCTGCGTTATTGAAGGGGATCAGCAAACTTCGCATGATGCTGACCGTATTCATGCCACCGGAACCAAAGTGGTCCAGATCAATACCGGAAAAGGATGTCACCTGGATGCACACATGGTTTTACACGCCGTGCAGGGAATGAAACCGGAGAACGAATCCGTACTGTTTATCGAGAACGTCGGCAACCTGGTTTGCCCTGCCATGTTTGACCTTGGCGAAAGCGAAAGAGTGGTGGTGATGAGCGTTACGGAAGGGGAAGACAAACCTGTCAAATACCCCGACATGTTTCACAGCTCAACACTTTGCATCATCAATAAAACCGACCTGCTCCCCTATGTTCCCTTTAACCTGGAAAAGGCGAAGGAATATGCGCGGCAGGTAAACCCGAAACTCGAGATCATTGAAGTCAGTTGCACCACCGGCGAGGGACTGGATAAATGGTACCAGTGGCTGGAATCAAAAACCCTTGCCGGGTCAGCAATTACCTGACCCAGGCAATAACCCATTCATGGCTAATGCCCAATTATCAGCTACATATCAAAGGACTGGTACAGGGAGTCGGATTCCGGCCACATGTGCTCAAAACAGCCAGGCATTATGGCGTTACTGGTTGGGTTCAGAACAGTGGTGATGGCGTCAAAATCGAAGTAAACTGTGATAAAGAAAAGGCTGCCGCGTTTTATGATGAGGTCATCAAAAATTCACCTGCAGGTTCCATCGTCAGCAGTTACCGGATGAAACAGGTGAGTGAACGCGTGTACGATGGTTTCACCATCATGCACAGCACGGCGCATGATACCATTGACCTCCTGCTGCCGCCCGACCGGGCCATTTGTCCTTCCTGCAGACAGGAATTATCGGATCCTTCGAACAGGCGTTACCGTTACCCCTTCATCACCTGCCTGTCATGCGGTCCGCGATACACCATTATTTCCGGACTCCCTTATGACCGCAAACTCACTTCCATGGCCGATATGGAAACCTGCCCCGCCTGCCGGCTGGAATATTCCGACCCCAATGATCACAGGTGTCACAGCCAGACACAGTCCTGCCCCGACTGCCCCATCACCCTGCAGGTAACGGACTTATCCGGGTTTCCCGAAACTACCGGCAATGAACAGGTTTTGAAAATCATAGAACAATACCTGTCGGCCGGAAAAATTGTTGCATTAAAAGGCATCGGCGGTTACCTGCTGTTGTGCGATGCCACTTCAGAAACAGCCATCGCCACCCTGCGTGCCAGAAAAAAACGTCCGGCCAAACCTTTTGCAGTCCTATACCCTTCCTTAGCAATGGCTGAACAGGATGCCGAAATCGGTGAACATGAAAAAACGGCACTGGAATCTGCCGTGGCGCCGGTAGTGATATGCCGGCTAAAGGAAACTCCGCAAACAGGTATAGCCGTTGAAAGCATTGCACCCGGACTTTCAGGGATCGGAGTCCTCCTGCCCTATTCCCCTTTACTGCTGCTGGTTTCACAGGACTTCCACAAGCCCCTGGTTGCCACCAGCGCCAATCTCAGCGGTTCTCCCATAATCTATGAAGATGAAATCGCCTTCAGGGAACTGAGGGATATTGCCGATATAACGGTAAGCTATAACCGAAATATACTGGTGCCTGCAGACGACAGCGTGGTGCAGTTCGCTTCCGGCGGGCAACCGATCTGGCTGAGGCGGGCAAGAGGCCTGGCGCCGGGATATTTCCCCTCGCCTTTCCGGATGGACGGATGCCAGCTGGCAATGGGCGCCGAACTGAAAAGTTCATTTGCCCTGGCCCTCCGGAACAACCTGTACATCAGCCAGTACCTGGGCGACCAGCAATCCTGGGCGAGCCAGTTGGGTTACCGCCATACACTGAATCATTTGCTGAAGATAATGGGTGCCACACCAGACAGGATACTGCTGGACCGGCATCCCCATTACCAGGTGGCGGCACTGGGCAGGGAACTTGCCGACGAATATGATACGCCGGTGCAGGAAGTGCAGCACCACCTGGCGCATTTTTCTGCCCTGCTCGCCGAGTACGGAATATTTTCACCGCCGGAACCCATACTGGGTATTATCTGGGATGGCAATGGTTATGGTGATGACGGCCAGGTATGGGGCGGGGAGGCTTTCCTGCTGGAACAGGACGGCTTCAGCCGCGTAGCACACCTGGATTATTTTCCGCAATTACTGGGTGATAAGATGAACCGCGAACCAAGGTTATCGGCGGCATCTTTGTTACGCAAACATCCTGATCAACCGGCCCTGCTGAAAAACATGTTCAGTGAACAGGAACGGAATTATTATGAAAAATTACTAAGGCAGGAACCGGACCTGCTAAGTTCCAGTATGGGCAGGCTGCTGGATGGCATCAGCGCATTACTGGGCATCACTTTCATCAACCGGTATGAAGGGGAAGCGGCCATGAAACTGGAGGCGAAAGCCCTCCGTCACAAAGGACAGGAAATACCGACCTATCCGATCAGGATAAACGGGAGGCTGCTGGAGTGGCAGCCAATGCTTTCCGCCATTATCAGGGACCGGCAGAAGGGTGTACCTTCAGAACAGATTGCCGCAGGTGTATTTGAAAGCCTTGCCATGCTGGTACTGGAACTCGCCATCCGTTATGATGTAAAAACAATTGCCTTCAGTGGCGGTGTATTTCAGAACGCTTTTCTTGTCAGCCGGTTGAAAGCAGGATTGCATGGCCGTTTCAGGCTGCTGTTCCACCAGCGGCTAAGCCCGAATGATGAATGTATAGGGTTTGGACAACTGGCCTATACCTGCATTACGAATCATGAAACCATTAAAACAGATCTACCATGTGCCTTGCCATTCCAGGAAAAATAGTGTCCATTACCGGGCAGTTGGATGAAACCTTCCGACAGGGTAAAGTATCGTTCGGGGGCATCATGAAGGATGTCAACCTCTGTATGGTTCCCGATGCATCTGTGGGCGATTATGTGCTGGTGCACGTAGGCGTAGCCATCGGCACGGTAGATGAGGAAGAAGCCAACCAAACATTTGAGTACCTCCGGCAGATCGGCGACCTGGATGAGTTACAGGCAGAAGGCGGCACCCAACAGGAAACCAAAATATAAACCAGGCAATATGAAATACCTGAGCGAATACCGCGACCCCGAACTGGTGCAGGAATACCTGGGCAAATTACAGGAGCTAACCACCAGGCCCTGGACGCTGATGGAAATCTGCGGCGGACAAACCCATAGCCTGGTAAAAAACGGGTTGCTGAATATGTTGCCGGACAAGATTACCATGGTACATGGCCCGGGTTGCCCGGTCTGTGTGACCAGCCTGGGTGTAATTGATGAGGCCATCTGGCTGGCCCACCAGCCCAATACCATCCTCTGTTCATTTGGTGACATGCTTCGGGTACCCGGATCAAAAGAAAGCCTGCTGGAAGCAAAAGCGGCTGGCGCCGATGTACGTATTCTCTACTCGCCCCTGGAAGCCGTGCAACTGGCCGTTGCCAATCCCGACAAAGAAGTAGTGTTCTTTGCCGTAGGCTTTGAAACAACTGCTCCGGCCAATGCATTAAGCGTAGTACACGCGCACAAGTCCGGCGTAAAAAATTATTCCATCCTGGCCTCCCATGTGCTGGTGCCACCGGCGATGGAGGCGCTGCTGTCTGACCCTGAAAACAAAATTGACGGATTCCTGGCTGCGGGACATGTGTGCACCATCATGGGGATGGAAGAATACTACCCGATTGCGGAAAAATACAGGACCCCGATAGTAATCACCGGCTTCGAACCGGTGGATCTGCTGCAGGGGATACTCATGACCGTTATACAACTGGAACAGGGCGAATTCAAGGTGGAGAACCAGTATTCACGTTATGTGCAGCGAGAAGGCAACCGGATGGCACAGGCCACCATGCAGGAAGTATTTACGATCAGCGACCGCGCCTGGAGAGGCATTGGCAATATACCTGCCAGCGGATATGAGGTGAATGACCAGTACCGGAACTATAATGCACGGCTGAAATTCAACCTGCACCTGCCGGCTGTGGCAGAAAATGAAAACTGTATCAGTGGCGAGATCATGCGGGGATTGAAAAAACCATTTCAATGTCCGAATTTCGGAACAGCCTGCAAACCGGAACATCCGCTGGGAGCCCCGATGGTGAGCAGCGAAGGCGCCTGCGCCGCCTATTATCATTATTCCTCCAACCTGGCAGCACCACTGCCATAAATGCCCCGCAAATGCAATTATCCTGTCCCTTACCGAAATTTGATTTTGATGTCATCACCCTCGGGCACGGAAGCGGTGGCCTGCTGACCCACCGGCTGCTGCAGAAAGGCGTGTTCGATATCCTGGGCAATGAATTCCTTGGCCAGCAGCATGATGGCGCCAGTTTCCATATGGATGGCAAACTTGCTTTCAGCACCGATAGTTTTGTGGTACACCCGATCTTTTTCCCCGGCGGATCCATTGGAGACCTGGCCATCAACGGAACAGTCAATGACCTGGCCATGTGCGGTGCGCAACCCCAATATCTCTCCCTTTCATTTATCCTGGAAGAAGGATTGAAAACAGACGAGTTCTCGCAGATTCTGGCCGACATCAAAACAGCGGCTGATAAAGCCGGCGTCAAAATTGTAACCGGCGACACCAAGGTGGTTGAAAAAGGAAAGGGAGATAAACTGTTCATCAATACTTCAGGCATTGGCACAGTACACCCTGGGGCGGCCATCCACCACCAGCATATCCGGCCAGGCGACCGCGTTATTATTTCCGGGAATATTGCCACCCACGGCATGGCCATCATGAGTGTGCGGGAAGGACTTGAATTTGAAACCAGCATCATTTCAGATACGGTTGCACTTAACCATACGGTTTATACACTGGTTAACCGTTTCGGGAAGGGAATTAAGTTCCTGCGTGATCCGACACGTGGAGGTGTTGCCTCTGTCCTGAATGAAGTGGCAGAATTGACTGAACTGGGTGTTGACCTGGTTCAATCCAGGGTGCCTGTGGAAGAACAGGTGGAAGCAGCCTGTGAAATGCTGGGACTGGATCCGCTGTATGTTGCCAATGAAGGAATTTTCCTGGCGATCGTTTCGGAAGATATAGCCGCCCCCTTCCTGCAGGCACTGAAGGAAGATGAACTGGGAGTTAATGCAGCGGAGATCGGCGTTGTTTCGGTTAACCATCCCCGTAAAGTAATCATGGAGAGCAGGATTGGCGGCAGCCGTGTGGTCAGTTACCTGACCGGCGAACAGCTGCCGCGGATCTGCTGAATGCCTGCTTTCCCTGAAACAGGCTACTTGTATTTAATGCGGAAGTTTACTTCGCAGTAAGCCATAGACAAAAGTACCGGTCATGGCAGCCAGCATGTACACCACAAACACGGAATAGCCGGCTCCCATCAGGATAAACATGGGGGCGGGACAGGCTCCTGCAAGGGCCCAGCCGGTGCCGAACATGGCGCCGCCAATCAGGTAGCGGGGGATACTTTTGTTCTTGTCTTTTATCACGATAGGCTGGCCTTCCACATTGTGAACCTGCCTGCGCTTGATGATCTGAACAATGATGATTCCTGAAATGACGGCAGAGCCAATGACACCATACATGTGGAAGCTCTGGAAGCGGAACATTTCAAATATGCGGTACCAGCTCACTGCCTCACTCTTATACAGAATGAATCCGAGCAGCATTCCAATCAAAATATATCTTGACATTCTCATAAAATAAGTTTTAAAGGGTCCAGGGGAATAATAAAGGGATGATGGCGTAGTTCACAAAAAGTCCGCCGATAAAAAAACCCATAACCGCAATCAGCGAAGGCACCTGGAGGGCAGACAATCCGCTGATGGCATGTCCGGATGTACAGCCGCCTGCATAACGGGCACCAAATCCAACCAGGAACCCGCCACCTGCAATCATGAGCCAGCCGCGCCAGTTCAGCAGGGCTTCCCAGGAAATAAAATCAGGCACCATCGGCACTTCGCCCTGCTTTACATTGATGCCAATTTCATTCAGGCTGGCAACGGTGGCATCACTTACATGGGCAATATTGCCCTCGCTGCCCAGGAAATAATGCGACACCATATATCCGCCGATGACGGCGCCAAGGGCAACCATCAGGTTCCAGCCTCCGTTTTTCCAGTCGATTTTAAAAAACTCGTTCAGTTCGTCTGCACCATCCGCGGCACACATCAGTCTCAGGTTTTCTGAAATACCGAACTCATGCCCAAAGTAAAGCAGGATGAACATGACCAATGCCAGCAGCGGGCCGGCGACATACCATGGCCATGGCTGCGACAGGAAGGTGATAAATGCTTCGATTGATTCTTTCATATAATGTTCATTAAAATAAAAATGAGATAAATATAAACTTCCGGCCTGAAAATTAGAACAGATCAGCAAGGAAGAGTCTGATAAAAATCAGTTCCTTCAATGAAATTGGTTAAGTGCCGGAGGTCACAAAAAATAACCGGGACTGTTTCAATTGAACAGTCCCGGTTTCCTATCAGATCAGTTGCGTATAAGAATCATTCTGTCAGCGGCAGCGGAAACATCTCCCAAACATCATCCTCCGCCCTGTCCTTCGGCAATTGCGCAAGCCTGTTATACCTGCGCATATCAACCCAGCGATGGCCTTCAAAAAACAGGGAATAACGCCTGTTGTACAATACTTCATCGATTAAAGCAGTTGAAGTGAGCGGGCCGGAATAAGGCGTTAAATTATGCGCGTTACGGATGGTGTTGATCGCTTCAACGGCATCATTGAAGCCTGCTGCTCCCTGCCGGATCTTCGCTTCAGCATATAACAGGATCAACTCCTCGTTGCGGATGAGCGGCACCGGTGCCGTGGCACTCGTATAAACCCATACATCCCGGTTACTGGTCAGGTCACTGGAACTTACAGGGGAATTACGGAGCGTGGCTTTACCGATCCGGTCATCTCCCGGCTGCAGGTCGGTGGCATAGGATGGATGGGCCACCCGCACTTCACCTGCTTCATTCTGCCTGACAAATGCCGGATTAAGTATGTCGCCGGAAGCCGTTGAAAAAACATGGTATATGCCCAGGCCCAGGTCAGCATCCATATCCATAAATGAATTATCCAGTGAAGTCAGCACCCCGGCCCAATCTTCGTCGTATGCAGCGACCCGTGCATATATGGCGCGGTTGAATGCTACCAGTGAAGCATTGTCGTTAAAACCGGTAAAGCCTGAAGTAAGTGAAAACGCCACCGAAGCTCCGCCCAGTTCCGTTTGGCCTTCATCCAGCAGGGATTTGATGGCTGCAAGAGATGGCTTGTACGCCAGTACCGGGCCCAGGTTATCCGGATCGGCCACCTCCACCCTGATTCCGTTGCTATGGGTAAGGTTCAGGTTCAGCAATAACTGGTAGGCCTTGATGGTTTTGGCGAAACCTGTGTACCCCTTTTTTTCGTCGTCTGTAAGCAACCCTGAATTGGTAGCGGCTTCAATGAGAATATTACAATTCTTCACCACCCGGTAGCGGGAAGCCCATGGATTGGTCAGGTAAAAGGTATTGTTGTCAAGGGTGGCGGTTTTGGCGCCCAGCAGGTCGGATAAATAGCGCGGATCTGCTGCCGTAAACCGGTACATTTCCCGCCCGATCAAACCAACCACATCAAGGTACATGGCCAGGTTATTCCTCATCCCCGATTCAATTCCTGTAACCAGGTTGTTCAATTCCGGTTTGGTTGCGTTTTCCAGGAAATCCTCGATAGTCGGATTATTCAGGTTCCCGATTTCCTTTTTGCAGGAGGGTGATAATACCATCACCGCGAGGCCGGATATAATTGCAAAAATTATCTTTTTCATGATGATGACATTTTAAAAATCAATGGATAGATGGAGACTCGCGCGTTTGGAAGCAGGGAAGGGCATTACTTCCACACCTGTTGAGAATCCTGATCCGAAATTGGATACCTCAGGGTCGTAGCTCTTGTACTTCGTGCTGGTCCAGAAATTATTGGCAGACACGCCGATCCGAAGTCCTTTGATCAGGTTTCCCGGTACTTTGAAATTATAATAGAGGGCGATTTCACGCAGTCTCAGGTAACTGGCATCCTGCACAAAAATAGTGGCAGTGGACCCGAGGGCATCAATCCTGTCTTCAGCATCCGGTTTTCCGTTTTTATTGTCATCCGCATCGTAATCCGGACTGGTTCCACCCAGGTCAGTCAGCAGTTCTGTGAGGTTAATATTATCCCCGCCTTCTTTCCAGTGCAGCAGGAAACGCAGGCTGAGATTCTTAAAGAAAACCAGTTCATTCCAGAAGTTCATCTGGAAATCCGGTTCCTGGTCACCCAGTTTTTTAACGCCCCCCTGGTCTATGCCGACAATCTGTGTGGCGGATGCGCCCTCTTCGATCTTGAAGGTGCCCAGTGAATTTCCGAAAGCACCCAGCACTGTTGGTGGTATATCCAGCCGGGTTACCTTGGACCTGTTCTTCCAGAAATTGACGGTTGAATTCCACCTGATGGTTGATTGTGACAACACCAGGGCATTCAGGCCGATCTCAATTCCCTTGTTGCGAAGGTCGCCGGCATTCACCCATTCGGTGCTGAACCCGGAAGAAGTGGAAATGCTGCGCTGCAACAGGAAATCTTTCACCACTTTCCGGTACATACTGAATTCAAGGCTGAGCCTGTTGTTTAAAATTGTAAAGTCAAACCCTCCTTCCAATTCGGTTTGCCTTTCGGGCTCTATCAGTGAATTCCCCCTTTGCGTACTCACCAATGAACCGGGCAGTCCTTCAATATTGGAAACCAGCAGGGAGGAAAACTTGGATCCGAAAGCGGGGAAGTTTCCGGCCTCCCCATAGGCCACCCGCAGTTTCAGGTTATCAACAAATGTATTTTCGGGCATGCCTAACCGTGTGATATTCCATGACAGGCTGGCTTTCGGATAGGCATAATACTTATCAGGATCACCATTGTTGGTGGATTTATCAATTCGCATTCCCGCATTCACAGTAATGGCATCATAAAGCGTCACTTCCTCCTGCAGGAACAACCCGTCATCCTTGTTTTTATTACGGAACTGGCTGGCCGACAAGGAGCCTGCCTGGTCAACATTTGACTGGCCCGAGATCACCTGGGTGGCAACGTTCAGCAGGTTGTCAAAATCGCGCTTTTCCTGGGTCAGTCCCATGGAGGTGGTGAAAGCCAGGTTGTCCGACAGGTTGTAATTATTCACCAGGGAAAGGATATAATTCGTGTTCAGGTTATTAGCGAAACCCTGTATAGACGTGCCTTTTGCCACCTGCTGAAATTGCAGGGAGCTGGGAAAAAGCGCATTTGTTTTAAGGTTGTAATAATCCACCCCACCCCTTGCGATCAACCGGGTGGTTGTTTTGTCTGTCTTCAGCAGAATTGCATCCAGGTTGATGCCGGTAACGAAACGATTGACCTTTTCATTATTGGTCATCAGGTCGCGGGTTTCGATGGGATTGGAGGCACCGTATGGATTCCTCGGATAGTTACCGTTGGCATCGGGGTGCAGGTCAGTAAAGCCCGGTGTGGAGGAGAGCGCCACGCCGAAGGTAACCCCCGCATTGTCGTTCTGGGTCAGGCCCCTGTCTGCGGAGGAATTGATGTAGTTGGATGAAAAACCGATTTTGATATTGTCGGTAATCCTGTGATCGAGGTTAAGCCTGATACTGTTATTCCGGTAGCCGGTGCGTTGGATGATACCTTCTTCATTCTTTTGTGCAGCCGCGAAATAGAAACTGGTTCTGTCGCTGCCACCTGTCATGCTGAATGCCGAATTACGGGTTAACCCTGTTTCGCCATAGATCTCCTTTTCATAATCATAAATCCTGCCCGCAGCAACGGCAGCTTTGTATTCGTCGAGGTCCCACCCCTGGGGAGAATTGGCCACCCGCTCCTCTGTAAATTCCCGTGCACCCAGTAATTTCCGGGCTTTTACGAAGCCAAGGTCCTGGGAAAAATTAAACCTGGTCTTCCCCTGCTTGCCCCGCTTGGTGGCAATGATCACTACGCCGGCAGCAGCTTTGGAACCATAAATGGCAGCTGCAGAAGCGCCTTTCAGTATTTCTATGCTTTCAATGTCTTCGGGACGCAGATCGGCGATCCGGCTGGAAGGGTTATCCTGGTTGGAGGTATTACCTGCAGCCCCCGCTGCAGTAACCACATTCAGGCCACCTGGTACGGAACTGTTGTCAATAAAAACGCCGTCCACCACATACAATGGCTGGGTATTGCCGAAGATAGAAGTAACCCCTCTTAACCTTACAGAAATACCACCACCCGGAGCACCGGAATTGGAATTGATATAAGCTCCGGGGATTTTTCCATTCAGGGCGGCATCCAGCGTCTGGGCCGGAGCTGTGCCCGCCAGGTCCTTGCTGCTGACGGTTGCAATTGCATTGGCAAGGTTTCGCCTTTTCACGTTGGTCGCAAGCCCCGTAACCACCACTTCATCGAGCCTGCCGATGTCTTCGCTGAGCTGGATGGAAAGAGCAGAAAGGTTGGCAGTTGCCAGGTTCACCACCTGGGTTTTATAACCGATGGATGAAATTTCAAGCTCACCGGTTGCGGCCGGGATATTCAGTGCAAATCGCCCGGTGGCATCCGTGACAGTACCCAGCAATGTGTTTCGGAGTTTTACTGAGGCGCCGGGAACCGGACTGTTTTTGGTGTCGTTCACCGATCCGGTCACCATGACCTGGGCGAACAGGAGGATTGGGCATAATACTGCCAGGAGCATGGGCAGTATATAGCCAGGCATTTTTCTCATAGCAAGCAATTTTGAATGACAAATAGAATCCATCTGTAACGGGAAGTTCCGTTACACCCAATAATTTACGATTTTTCCTAATATATTTCTCAGGAAAGTTCCGCGTCGAAGCGGTCAACCGAATGGATTCCGTTCAGGCTTTTAAGGCGGTGCACCAGTTCATCCAGCTCCTCCTTGTCATGCACGAACACTTTAATGGAGCCCCTGAATATACCCTCGTTGGCCTCAATGGACAGGGCGCTGATATTGATTTTCATTTCGCCTGATATCAGGTTGGTGATCTTGTTCACCACTCCCACATCATCAAGTCCGATGATATTAAGTCCGGTGAGGAAGGAAATCTCCTTGTTCTTGGCCCACTTGGTTTTAACCACCCGGTGCCCGTAATTGGCCAACAGTTTCGACGCATTGGGACAATTGGTCCGATGGATGGTAAGGCCTTTACCGGTGGTTACAAACCCGAATACATCATCGCCCGGAATTGGTTTGCAGCAATTAGCCAGGTTATACATGATCTTGTCGCTGCTCTCCCCGAAAATAATCAGCTCGGCATCTTTTTTCGTGTAGTCGGTAACGTTAGAACCTGATTCAGGCCTGATTTCGTTTATGGGTTTTGGTGGTTTTGGCGCCTCCAGCTTGTCACCCAGCACATGAAAATCTTTCAGTTCTTTCAGGTCAATTCCCTTTGTGGCAATCTGGTAAAAGAAATCAAGGGTGGAAGGCTGTTTATAAAAATCAGCCAGGATCTCAATATTATTGCTGTTATAGCCGGCGCCCATGCTTTCCAGTTTGCGCTGAACTGTATATTTACCATCTTCGGCGATCTTCCGTTTTTCTTCCTTCAGTGCATCCTTGATCTTGGATTTCGCCTTGGTGGTAACCACAAAATTGAGCCAGTCTTCTGATGGCTTTTGTTTGTTGGAAGTGATGATTTCAATCTGGTCGCCGCTCCTGAGTTTGTGACTGAGCGGCACCAGTTTGTGGTTGACCTTCGCACCAATACAATGTGCGCCCACGGCCGAGTGGATGGAAAATGCGAAATCAAGTGAGGTGGATCCTACCGGCAGCATCTTCACGTCGCCTTTGGGAGTGTATACATAAATCTCTTCTGCCAGGAAACTGGTCTTGAAGTCCTGCAGAAAATCTACCGAATCGTTGTCTGCTGTCTGCAACACTTCCCGGATCTGGTGGAACCATTTATCGAAGCGGCTTTCGTCGGCGGCGCCTTCCTTGTATTTCCAGTGGGCTGCCACTCCTTTTTCAGCGATCTCGTTCATCCTTTTGGTACGGATCTGCACTTCCACCCATTTGCCCTGAGGCCCCATCACCGTTGTATGCAATGCTTCATATCCGTTGCTTTTGGGATTGCTCAGCCAGTCGCGCAGGCGTTCCGGCGACGGGGTATATTCATCTGTTACCATGGAATAAACCTTCCAGCAGTCTTCCTTCTCTCTTTCATGCGGTGAGTTCAGTATTACCCTTATGGCGAACAGATCATACACTTCTTCAAAACTGACCCCCTTCTTTTTCATCTTGTTCCAGATGGAATGGATGCTCTTGGGTCGCCCATGTATTTCGAAATTGAAATCTGCTTTCTCCATTTTATCGCGCAGGGGGCGGATAAACTCGTTGATATACCGGGTCCTTTCACGTTTGGTCTCAGCCAGTTTCCTCGCGATCTCCTTATAAGTATCCGGCTCCATGTATTTCATGGCCAGGTCTTCCATTTCCGTTTTGATGTTGTAGAGTCCCATCCGGTGGGCAAGGGGAGAATACACATAAACGGTTTCAGAAGCGATCTTCAGTTGTTTCTCCCTTTTCATGCTTTCCAGGGTCCGCATATTATGCAGGCGGTCGGAAAGTTTGATCAGTATCACGCGGGGATCGTCGGTGAGGGTCAGCAGGATCTTCTTGAAGTTTTCGGCCTGCTGCGAGGCGTTCACATCGATGACATTGGCAATTTTTGTAAGGCCGTCAACTATGCGGGCGATTTCCTGCCCGAACTGTCTTTCAATATCATCCAGGGTGATATCGGTATCTTCTACGGTATCGTGCAGCAGGGAACAGATGGTGGAGCGCACACCGAGACCGATCTCTTCCACACAGATCCTGGCAACGGCCAGGGGGTGAAGGATATAGGGTTCACCGCTTTTCCGGCGCATGGTCTTGTGGGCATCGGCGGCCATTTCAAAAGCGATCCGCACCAATTCCTTGTCGCCCGGCTTCAATTTGGGTTTCAGGGCACGAAGTAATGCGCGGTATTCCCTGAGGATCAGTTTCTTTTCCTGTTCTTCGGTAAGGTTGTATTTCGGTATCGCTGCTACAGTTTCCATTCAAATCTTTGTTCCCGCTCAATATCGGGAATAAGACGAATTTAAAGAAAAGAAGGTTGTTTTCGATATTTCGTGAAAAGGCATACATTTGCTGCCCCTTAAGGGTGTTTTACATTTTTGCGGGCGTGGCGAAACTGGCAGACGCACCAGACTTAGGATCTGGCGCCGCGAGGCATGTAGGTTCGACTCCTATCGCCCGCACACAAACGAAAACGGAAGACCTGCTCTTCCGTTTTTCATTTCCTCCTCCCATCTCAGCCCCTGCCATGACAATAATCAGTTGTTCAATTAACGTGATACCTTATTTTTATATCAATAAAAATCTCATTATATGAAATCTTTCCTGGTAGCCACCGACTTTTCTGTTTCTTCCAAAGCGGCGGCCCTTTATGCAGCCAACCTGGCTAAAGCCATTGGCGCTGAATTGACCCTGCTTCATGCCTACCTGTTACCAACCCCGGTAAGTGAAGTACCATATGTAATGGTGTCGGTGGAAGAACTCCAGAAGGATAATGAGAAAATGACCCGCGAACTGGCAGACAGCCTTCATGAACAAACGGGGGTCTCCATCAAAACAATGGTAAATATCGGCTTGCCGGCAGATGAGGTCACCTTCCAGGCCAAAGAAATAGGGGCCGACATAATTGTGGTGGGAATGAGGGGGGAAAGTGGCGCCATTGACAAGCTGATCGGCAGTACCACCGCGGCTATCATCAGAAAATCACATATTCCCGTACTGGTCATCCCGGAGAAAACCGTTTTCGCACCGGTCATGAAACTGACCTATGCTACAGATTTCAGTTATACCATGAGTGCCCGTTGCCTTGCCACCCTCCAGGCATTGATGCATGATTCTCCGGAAGCGACCATTAATGTGGTGAATATCCAGCGGCCCGGGGAAATACTGAGCGTAGAACAGATTGCCGGTAAGGTGAGGCTGGAACCCATGATGGAAGAAATGAAGCATGAATATTTTACCGTGGAAGACACTACCGTGGAAAGCGGCATTGAACAGTTTCTCCGGAAAAATCCCAGCCAGGTACTGGTGATGGTTGCCCATAAGCACAGCTGGTGGGAGCGCCTGTTCAGCGGTAGTCATACCCGCGAGATGGCCTACCGCTCCGATATTCCGCTGCTGGTATTGCAGGACAAGGACTAATATTTGGTCAGGGGAACTAATTGGAAATCAAAAATATATGCCGGCGCTGGACGCCGGCTTTTTCATGCCGTTTCGGGCCCGGTCCTCGCTCAGGGCCCGCCCTTCCTACAAACTTCAAACCTCCAACCGCAAACTTCAAACTATTTCATACCTTTGCCCCCCATTTTGAGGCTGCGGGGGTTCCGTATGCCTTATTGAATCAAATCAAAATAGCATTGTATGGCAACCGTTACGAGGGAAAATATCGGTCTTTTGAACGACAAGATCACCGTTAAAGTGGCAAAAGAAGATTACCTGCCATCCTTCGAGAAAGCTTTGAAAAATTATAGCAAGCAGGCTAATATCCCAGGATTCCGCAAAGGAATGGTTCCCGCCGGGCTGATCCGTAAAATGCACGGCCAGTCTGTATTTACAGACGAGGTGCTGCGTTCGGTGGAAAAGCAGTTGAACGATTACATGGTCAACGAAAAACTGGAAATTTTTGCACAGCCCCTGCCACTTTCTGAAAACGACAGCCGTCAGCTTGATTTCAATAATCCTGACGAATACGCATTTGCCTTTGAAGTAGGCCTGAAGCCTGATTTCAAGGTTGCAGACCTGGCCAGCGCCAAACTGCCTTTCCATAAGATCATTGTTACTGATGAGATGGTGAACGAAGAAGTGGAGCGCCTGCAGTTGCGCAATGGCAATATGACCGAGCCGGAAACGGTAACCGGTGATGAGAATGTCCTGAATGTCACCTTCACAGAAGTAGATGCCGATGGCAATGAAGTGGAAGGCGGTGTTCGTAAGGACAATTCCCTGCTGGTTAAATATTTCGCGGAAAGCTTCCGCCCGGGCCTGATCGGAAAGAAAAATGGCGACACCATTACCATTCAGCTCAGCCAGGCATTTGATGCGAAGGAAAGGGAATGGATCATGAGCGACCTGGGGCTTGCGAAAGATGATGCCACTGCCGCTGACAAGCATTTCAGTATGGCCATCACCAAAGTTGGACTGGTAGAAAAATCGCCCCTGGATGAGAACTTTTTCAAGGCTGTGTTCCCAGGTAAGGAAATAGCCGATGAAAATGCATTCCGCGCTGCCATTGCGGAGGACATCCAGGCGCAGCTCGACAGCCAGAGCCGCAACCAGCTCCATGATGCCATCTATCATTTCCTGCTCGACAGTACCAATATCAGTTTCCCGGAAAGTTTCCTGAAGCGCTGGATGCAGAATGGTGGCGACAAACCAAAAACTGCCGAAGAAGCAGAAAAAGAATTCCCTTCATTCGCCAATTCCCTGAAATGGACACTGATTGTGGATCAATTGGTGAAAGACCACAATGTGGAAGTTAAACCTGAAGATATCCGCGAATTCGCCAAGGCACAACTGTTCAGTTATATGGGCAACATGAATATGGGACAGCTTGATGCAGAACAGCCATGGGTGAACGATTATGTGGAGCGTATGATGAAAGACAGGAAATTTGTGGAAGACAGTTTCCATCGCATCCAGACCGACAAGATTTTCGGATTGGGAGAAAGCCTGGTGAAGAAAGATGAAAAAGCCATCAGCCTGGAAGACTTTCAGAAACTGCAGGCAGCACACCAGCACCACCATTAAGAAGCACCCTGTATTTAGCAGAAAGTATTCAAGACCGGCCGGCAAAAATTGCCGGCCTTTCTTTTCACCATTCACCATTGACCACTGACCGATTTCCTGCCATACTGTCGCTTTTTGCAATGATTTTCAATTGGAAAGATATTTGCACCACAGTTCTATCTTATTTTTATCAAAATAACCCGGAATACTATGAGTTCAGAATTTGAAAAATACGCAGTCAAGCACCGGGGCATCTCGAGCCTGACCCTGCACGATTACCAGAAACACCAGGTAACCAATCTGACTCCCAATATCATTGAGGAGCGCCCCATGAATATTGCAGTGATGGATGTGTACAGCCGGTTGATGATGGACCGAATCATCTTCCTGGGCTATCCCATCAATGACGAAGTAGCCAATATTGTTACCGCCCAGTTACTCTTCCTGGAAAGCACTGACCGTACCCGTGATATCCAGATGTACATTAACTGCCCTGGGGGCA
Source organism: Flavihumibacter stibioxidans (assembly GCF_014332695.1). Taxonomy (GTDB): domain Bacteria; phylum Bacteroidota; class Bacteroidia; order Chitinophagales; family Chitinophagaceae; genus Flavihumibacter; species Flavihumibacter stibioxidans. The sequence continues at coordinate 145,876 of NZ_MBUA01000012.1, forward strand.
GTGTTTATGCTGGCCTTGGCATGTATGACACCATTCAATACATCACACCCGATGTGGCCACCATCTGCACCGGAATGGCCGCATCCATGGGTGCGGTACTGATGTGCGCAGGCACAAAGGGAAAACGCACAGCCCTCAAACACAGTCGCATCATGATGCACCAGCCAAGCGGCGCCATAGGCGGACAGGCTTCAGACATCGAGATCACCGTGAATGAGATCAAAAAGCTCAAAAAAGAGCTCTACGAAATCATCGCCCACCATACCGGCAAACCCCTGAAGCAGGTAGAAAAGGATTGCGACCGCGATTACTGGCTCACTTCACAGGAAGCCAGGGAATATGGACTGGTAGACGAAGTCCTGCTGGTTAATCCCCGCAAGGAACACCGCGATTAGTAAACACTACAAATCACAAACTAATTCTATGTACAGCTATAGTTACACCCGTCCTTTCAAAATGGATGACGAGGAAGAAAAACAAAGGGAAGACAAGCGTGATGAGCTGATGATGCTCAATAAGCGCCTTGAAAAATATTTCTTCGACCAGCGAGCCGTGTACCTCTGGGGCCCGGTTGACGATAAGTCAGCCAAAGAAGTAGTAACCAAAATGTTGCTGCTCGACTCCGACAACCACGATGAAATAAAATTCTATATCAATAGTCCGGGCGGAGTGGTTACCAGCGGAATGGTCATCTATGATACCATGAAACTGCTTAAAAGCCCGATCAGCACCATCTGTATGGGACTGGCCGCTTCCATGGGTTCAATCCTGCTCAGTGGCGGTGAAAAAGGCAGGAGATTCATCTATCCCCATGGTGAAGTAATGATCCACCAGCCAAGCCTGGGCGGCTACATGCAGGGCGTTAGTGCTGACCTCGAAATCCAGGCCAAACAAACCAGGCGTGTAAAAGAACTGGGGGCAAAGATCCTGGCAGACAATTGTGGTAAAACAGTAGCCCAGGTCATGAAGGATTTCGACCGCGATTACTGGATGGATGCCAAAGAGGCCATTGAATACGGCATCGTGGATGGTACAATTGACAAGATTTAACGGTACTTAAGCCATTTTACCGTCAAATCACTGTAATAAATTACGGTAAAAAACCGTTCCGTCCTTGCGGAGCGGTTTTTTATCTTTATCAATCTAATGGATTAGATACCTTTGCAATCAAGCAACTAGTATGGCAAAAAACACTTTACACTGTTCATTTTGCGGCCGAAGCAGGGATGAGGTCAAAATTCTGATCGCCGGCCAGGATGGACATATCTGCGAGAACTGTGTGGAGCACGCTCGTGAAATCATAGAACAGGAATTATTGACCCGGAATGAAACACCGGGATCCGGATTTAAACTGACTGTCAAGAAACCAATTGAAATCAAGCGCTTTCTGGATGAATATGTTATCGGACAGGATGATGCCAAGAAAGTTTTGGCTGTAGCTGTCTACAATCATTACAAGCGACTGCAGCAAAAAGTTACCGAAGGGGATATCGATATCGAAAAAAGCAATATCGTAATGGTGGGTGAAACCGGAACCGGTAAAACCCTGCTGGCAAAAACCATCGCCAAACTCCTGAACGTTCCCTTTGCCATTGTGGATGCTACAGTTTTTACCGAAGCAGGTTATGTGGGCGAAGATGTGGAAAGCATCCTTACCCGTCTGCTGCAGGTTTGCAACTATGACGTAACCGCTGCAGAACGAGGCATTGTTTACATCGACGAAATTGACAAGATCGCCCGGAAAGGAGATAACCCTTCGATTACCCGTGATGTAAGTGGAGAAGGTGTGCAGCAGGGATTGCTGAAACTGCTGGAAGGAACCGATGTACTGGTTCCACCCCAGGGAGGACGCAAACATCCCGAACAGAAACTCATCAAGATCAACACACAAAATATCCTTTTCATTTGTGGTGGTGCTTTTGATGGGGTGGACAAACTGATCGCCCGCAGGGTCAACACCAACGCCATTGGTTTCAATGTGAATAAAGAACAACAGGAAGCTGCAAAGAAAAATCTGCTGCAGTATGTGAACGCCCAGGACCTGAAGCATTTCGGCCTCATTCCTGAACTGCTGGGACGTCTGCCGGTAGTTACCTACCTGAATCCTCTGGATGCTGAAACCCTGCGCTCTATTCTTACCGAACCCAAAAATGCATTGATCAAACAATACAAGAAATTGTTTGAGATAGAAGGTATTGAACTGACCATCGACAATGATGTGCTCGATTTCATGGTTTCCAAGGCTATGGAATTTAAACTGGGGGCACGCGGACTGCGTTCCATTTGTGAAAGCATTCTCACCGATGCCATGTTTGAACTGCCATCCAGCAAGGAAACCAAATTCCATCTGACCCTCGAATATGCTGAAAAGAAATTCGACAAGAGCAAGATGAGTTTGCTGAAAGTAGCTTAATCAAACAACATACCTGTTCATGAAGGAACTTATCGACAAATTGATGGCCGAAGGATTAACCGAAGCCCAGGCATATAAAGCGGTTGAGATCGTCAAGAATTTTGCCAGGGAAAAGTTCCCCATTTTCGGTGGCGCCATCGACCGGCTGTTTGACAAATACGGTCCGAAGGATAAGCCGGAGGACGATTTCCTGGATTGATTCTTTTCAAATTATTCAATAAAAGCCCCCGTTGAGGGGCTTTTGTTTTTTCAGCCGGATTGATTGCAATTATTTATTCTGCGGCCCCGCATGTAAAAACAGTTTTCTCACCAAAGCATTAAACCTGTCCGGTTCTTCAAAAGGAACGCTATGGCCGGATTTTTCAAAAAGATAAAATCCTTTAACGGGAGCTTTCAATTGTTCACAATACTGTTTAACCAGGGGCCATGGCGTATTATAATCATGTAAACCTGATATGAAATAGACCGGCAATTCAACCGTTGGAATGTCCTGCCTGAAATCAAAATCACTGAAATCAGGATCCCTAACCATTTTTCCCGCAGTTGCAGCAGATGCCCTGCCCCAGTTTACCAGGTCCGCAAGGCTATATTCATCACTTAGCAGCATCTGGAAAAGCCAGTCGGTATAAGAGGTTTTTTCATATCGCTCACCACCGAATTCCAACAACCAGTCTTTTTGTTTTACTGTACCCCAGAAACCGGTTTTATACATGGATAAATAGTTGCCGTTTTGCGGTTCACCCATCTCGACCATGTCTTTAATAGCTTCAGTATTCCGGTTGGCCTTTGCCTGCTCTAAAGTGTATTCGTAAGATTGAAGTTCTCCCTCATATGGAGCCACTTCCTGACCAGTCCCAATGAAGGCATTGATCCTCCCTGGAAAATCTCTGACCAGGTACATCCCCAGCCTGCTACCCCATGAATGCCCGATGATGAATATTTTTTCTTTTTTAAACCGGTTTCGCAGGTAATCAATCAACACGCTGGCATCATCCACCAGTTGCTTTACATGCAAAGTTGACGTATCTATTTTACTACTGTACGATTTCCCGGCACCACGCTGGTCCCAATAAACCACTGTAAAATCTTTTTCCAAAGCCGAATTGTAATGGCGTGATAGGGCTGTTGTGGATGCACCTGGTCCCCCATGCAATAATAACAAAACGGGGTTATTGACAGTATCCGTACCCCGGACAAGGATAAACTGTTTCCACCCGTTGATATCCAGGTACTTCATTTCAGCAATGGACCGGGTTGTTTTTTTCCCATCAGAATAGGATATGGGAGGGGTAGAGGAACAGCCGTCGTAGAACAAAACTACTACCAGGCAAATGATTGCTGCAAAGAAAAACTTCTTCATCTTTTTTTCTGCAAGGATAGCTTTTCGGATTGCAGCAAAGGTTGCAACGGGTAGGCTGAGACAAAGAAAGCCGGAAATTGATCCGGTTTATCCCATTTCAAGGCCCGAACTATATTCCGTGGGGGTTTGTCCGGTCATTTTTTTAAATGCCCTGTTAAAGGATGCTTTTGAATTAAAGCCAGCCTCCATGGCTATCCCGATCATTGTTTTATTATTCATTTCACCGTTGGCAATGGACTTTTTAAAAGCTTCAACCCTGTAGCTGTTGATAAAATCAAAAAAGTTTACGCCAAATTGTTCATTTATCACCTGTGACAAATCGTTCGCAGACAGGTTGACAGCCCCGGCCAGTTGCAACAAGGTTAGTTCCGGTTCAAGATACGGCTGTTCATGTTCCATATAAACCTTCAGAGAACTGGCCAGATGTTCCAGCTTTACTTTATCAAGGCCGGACTTCTTATATTTCACTGTGCGGTCACTCCCATTTGGAGTTACCCGTTCTTGTTCTGGAATCTCTGACTGTTTTGCGGCTGCCTCCCCACTATTTTTTACCGGATTTTTTTGTCCCGGTTTTTCCGGTTCGGGAAGCACTTGGCCTTCAGGAGTGGAACACTTTTGCATTTCAGGAATCTGGCTCGCAGGTATTTCCGGTCCCTGGCACTGTGAATCTTCAACTATGTATTTTTCAGCCTGAACAGGGAAATTTTGAAAGACCGCCCCCTGCCTGAACCCATAATAGCCGATAAAAATTACCAGCAGGCTGACAGCCAGGTTTACTACCAGGTCCTCATTTTTTTTCATGATCGGCTGATTACTCAAATGAACCACCAGCTGACTGACTACAGCCAATACCCAAACCATCAGAACCCCATAAAGCAACAGCTGCAGCCATTGTAATTCTTTCTTACCTGTATTGGAGAAATAATCCCTGATCGTTTTTTTGAACCAGTTAATATGTACGATAGTGATGACAGTATAAAGGATAATACTGGTGAGCTTGGCCACCAACAATATATTTCGCTCAGTTTCGGTGAAGGAAGCCAGTCTCTGCTCTAACAATGCGGGTAAAATTAGCAGGAGGTTAATACTAAACGGAAGCAGGTGAAGAAGGTATTCAATTTTGAAAATCCATTTTTTCGAACTGAGCGCTAAAAAGTATAACCAGATTATTGGTCCATGCAGAAATACAACTGCGCTGCTAAATTCAATAAAAAAATGATAGGGATTTGCTGTTTGCAGGTTAAAGCCCTGTGTATTGACCAGGATCAGGATCAGCCATAGAATTAATATTTTATCATGGACCTGCTTCCCTTTTTTCCCCAGGATGACCAGTAAAATAAATAGGACCAATACTTCACTGGCAACATGAATTAATTCCATATTTATTAATAAGGTGAGGGCGAAAATACAGAAGTTAATTGAGTGTCTATAAATGTCCGGGGCCCTGAAATTATACCAACCGAGACCTCGAAATGTAAATTTTATGTTACAATATGTAAAGTCTATTTTACATATTGTCATTTTATTCTTACATTCGTTAAAACATTTTTTTATGGCGAACCAACTCTTACTTCCGGCACGTTTTAAGAAAATCGGCTGGCTGATATTTATACCGGCTACCATTGCAGGCATTGCTTTGGCCTTTCAGGAATTTGATGCCAACTGGGTCAGTGGAAGGGTATTTGCAATCATCGATGACTCAATTTTTGAAAAAGACCGAAGTTTTCAGTTCATCCGAACCAATATTACCAATACCCTGGTAGGAACTTTGTTTCTGGTTGGCGGGCTCCTGGTCTCCTTTTCAAAGGAAAAAGAGGAAGACGAGTTTATTTCCGGACTCAGGCTTTCTTCTCTTCAGTGGGCTGTACTCCTGAGTTATGGGCTGCTTCTGCTGGGATTTCTGTTTATTTACGGGCTGGCTTTTATGAATGTTATGATCTACAACATGTTCACTGTGCTGGTGATCTTCATTGCACGGTTCAATTATCTCCTGTACAAATCAAAACCAACCGTTTCCGATGAAAAATAATATTAGGGTGGAAAGAGCCATAAAGCAACTTACGCAGGAAGACCTTGCCAGGATGGTTTCCGTCAGCCGGCAGACCATTAATGCGATGGAAGCCAACAAATATGTCCCCTCCACAGTACTGGCCCTGAAAATAGCCCGGGTTTTCAGCAAACCTGTAGAAGAAATATTCTGGCTGGAAGAAACCGACTAGTTGCACCTGCAGGTGTCTGACATATGATGTCAGACACCACATGTCAGACACCTGTAAACAAAAAAAGCCGTTTCAGGAATGAAACAGCCTTATTATAGCAAGCAAACGAAAGAGACTTTTTAATACCCGTCTGACGCGCGTCTGACGTACGTCAGACGTGCGTCAGACGCTTAGAACCTCACGGGCGATGACGATCTTCTGGATTTCGGATGTTCCCTCGCCGATGGTACAGAGTTTACTGTCGCGGTAAAATTTCTCCACCGGAAAATCCTTGGTATATCCATAGCCACCAAAAACCTGCACTGCATCGGTGGCAACTTTTACCGCCACTTCACTGGCATAATATTTAGCCATCGCGGCTTCCTTAGTCATTTTCAGGCCCCGGTTTTTCAGGTCCGCCGCCTGGTTGGTCAACAGTTCAGCAGCCAAAATCTCCGTTGCCATATCCGCCAGCTTAAAGGATATTCCCTGGAAATTGGAGATCGGCTGGTCAAACTGGTACCGTTCCTTTGAATATTGTATGGCTGCTTCACAGGCCCCCTTGGCAATTCCCACTGATAATGCTGCAATAGAAATCCTGCCCCCATCCAATATTTTCATGGATTGCCTGAACCCATCCCCCACTTCACCCAGGCGATTGGCATCCGGAATACGGCAATTGTCAAAAATCATTTCGGAGGTTTCACTGGCACGCATGCCCAGTTTATTCTCCTTTTTACCTCCACTGAAACCAGGCGTTCCGCGCTCGACAATAAATGCAGTGGCATTGTTCTTCGTCCGGGGTTCACCCGTACGGGCAATCACCACTGCAATATCGCCGCTTTTCCCATGTGTGATCCAGTTCTTGGTGCCGTTAAGCAGCCAATCGTTGCCATCCCTGATGGCAGTTGTTTTCATGTTGCCGGCATCACTGCCCGTATTTGCTTCCGTCAACCCCCATGCCCCCAACCACTCTGCTGTGGCGAGTTTGGGGAGGTATCGCAGTTTCTGTTCTTCCGATCCAAATGCCAGGATATGACCCGTACAAAGTGAATTATGCGCCGCAAGACTCAATCCTATCGAGCCACAAACCCTGGCAATTTCCTGGATGATGGCCACATATTCCAGGTAACCCAGTCCCGCCCCTCCATACTTCTCTGGAACCACCACTCCCATCAACCCCAATGCACCCATCTGCCTGAATACATCGAGCGGAAATTCCTGGCGCTCATCCCATTCCATCACATGAGGAAGAATGTGCTGCCTTGCGAAATCCCTTGCAGTCTGCGCAACCTGCAGGGTTAATTCTGGTGTTTCAAAATTCATAATTTGCTTTCCTAAATGCAATTCTTCAATCCAAATTGCATTGCAATATAAAGCGATTTTTCTTATACTAACAAGTGTTAGTTAGCGTATTTTACAATATGGGGCCATTTTCCGGAATTGCTCATCGCTGATAAGATGGATTTTAAGCAGGTCGGTCACCGCTCCAAATGGTCCGTGCGCCTGTCGGTACTGAATTATGGCGGTAGCCAACTGCCACCTGATATATGGATGAGCCGCCAGTTCTTCCTTTGTAGCCGTGTTAATATCAAGCTGGCGGATGCCACCATCACCCGGGTCAAGCATGGGCAGTATCTTTTGAAAAACCGAATCCGCCAAACCATATACTTCCGACACCTGGCTGGCACTGTAAAATCCACCCAGTTTCTCCCGGAATGCGATGATCCGTCCGGCCAGTCGCGGTCCGATCCCGGGCAGGGCAAGCCAGGCCATGCTGTCTGCCTGATTCATGACAATCCGAGAAATATTTACCTCCCGGGATTTACCGGCATGAATCACGCCAGGCAATTGCTCACGGCCAGGAACAACCGATTTGCTTTCATTACTACTATTGCCCCCCTTCGCAACCGGATTATCCGCAGCTATCCGCACCCAGGGTATCAGCTCATTCGCCAGAGCAGGCGGTAGACTGTAAATTTTTTGCAGGTCTTCGGGAATTCTGAACCGCCCTCCCTTCGAACGGTATTTAGAAATAGTAGCGGCCGTTTTGGCTGGTATGCCCAGGCCACGCATTTCCTCCTCACCGATGGTATTGGGATCAAAATAAAACCGTTTCACCTCAGTTCTGGCGGGATGTGCCCCCTCCGCATCAAAAACCTTCCCATCCGGCTGGTAGCCCCCGGAGGAGGAATAGCGATCAGACCGGATACTGCCGGAAGACCGGTCGTTTCCGAACCGGCGTGAGTAAACGCTGTCAGATTTTTCCCAGTCTGACAGCAACCTGCTTACCATACTATCCGGGACCTCGACGGGTGCAGGCTGATCAGGCAGGTAATCGGGCGCAATAAACAGGATCAATACAATTGCAATCAATACCAATACGCCCCATCGCTCACTTTTGGAGAAACTGAAATAATCGGCGACATCTGATTTCCATTTTCCACTCTTCATGCAGGTAAACTACACTCCATAAAAATGCCCGTCAACCGTTTTTTCACGGAATTTGAGTACCGGAACCAGCCAGTGACTGACCAATTCACCCGTCGGGTGCCACCCGTCGGGTGCCACCCGACGGGTGAATTGGGATAACCAATCCATCGTAGGCCAGATGCATTCCATCGGGAAGACCGGCATCGATCATTTCGTGCAGGCCCAGCTGGTGGCTGATATGTGTAAACCAGGCATTGGGCACCCCGAGTTCACCGACCAGTTCAACCGCTTCACTAATCGTAAAATGGGAAATATGCTTTTCATGCCGGAGGGCATTGAGGACCATGTGGGAGCTGCCGCGGATCTTTTCCTTTTCAGGCTCATCGATCCGGTTTGCATCGGTGATATAGGTAAAATCACCAAACCGGAATCCCAATACAGGCATTCGCAGATGCCAGACCAGAATCGGCGTAACAGGAATATCACCAATAATAAAGGGTTCCAGGTCAATCGGGTGTATCTGGATATCAGGCACACCCGGGTATTTGCTTTCCGCAAAAGCATAGGGAAACTCACGGATGATGGCCATCTGCGTCATCTCATTGGCATAAATATGCATGGGCTGCCGCGAAAAGAAATTATAGGCCCGCACATCATCCAGTCCGGCTATATGATCCTTGTGCGGATGGGTAAACACTATGGCATCAAGGTGCTTCACACCTGCGCGCAACATCTGATAACGGAAATCAGGGGTGGAATCAACCACAATGGTGGTGGTGGCCGACCTCACGAGAATGCTTGAACGAAGACGATTGTCGCGGTGATCAGCAGAAGTACATACTTCACATTCGCAGGCAATCATAGGCACTCCGCTGCTGGTTCCGGTTCCTAAAAATGTTATGGTGAGTGCTGGATGCAGATAAATTATTAACAGGGTTACTGGGGATCAGCAGGTATATCAGTTGATGAAGGAGCGTCTGTATTATGCCGGTTTGCATCCCGTGCATCTTCTTCTGCCGCCAACCTTACGCGCTCCAGGATTTCATTATAGGTCTTGCGCGCCTCGGGCGAAAGATCCTCCGGGTTGATCTGCAATTGGGGAACAATATCCACCAGGGTATTGATCCGTCCTTCCAGTGGCAGAAACTTATTCAACACAACCACTTTCTTCTGTTCCAGGATACAATAGCCACTCTGGAAAGTGCCCCGTTCATACCGCACAATATAGGATGCTTCATCCAGCACCTGTTCAATCTTATTAAGCGTTGCCTGCGTGTATTTCATGGTCAATGGGTCAATTGTAAAAAAACAATTGACGGTGCAAAAATACCAAATCGAATCCGGCCTCCCCGTCTCAGTTATCACCAATTTTCCACAACCGCCAGTCCGCGCTCCCTCCACTAGCTGCCTGATACCGGCTGCTCATTTACTTGACATCTTTATCACCGGCACGATCATCTCCTCCAAACTTATCCCTCCGTGCTGAAACGTATTACGATAATAGTTCACGTAATGATTGTAATTGTTCGGATAACACAGATACCCATCTTCCTTCGCAAAAATATAGGAGGAATTGACGGTTGGCACCGGCAGGCCTGCCTCACGCGGATCACGAACCGCCAGCACATCACGGGCCTCATAATTCAGGTTGCGGCCATGCTTGTACCGCAGGTTGGTAGTGGTTTGCTTGTCACCCACCACCTTGTGCGGCGTATTGACCCGCACCGATCCATGGTCTGTTGCCAAAACCAGATTGATCTTTTTATCAGCAATCTTTTTCAATGCCTGGAATAACGGGGAATGTTCAAACCAGCTCACCGTAATACTCCTGTAACTGATCTCATCGCTGGCCAGTTCCTTCAGCACTTCCATTTCCGTGCGCGCATGGCTCAGCATATCCACGAAATTGTAAACGATTATATTGAGATCATTCCCCAGCAGGTTGTGAATATTGCTCACCAGTTCGTTTCCCGCCTGGTGGTTCACCACTTTAATATAGGAGTACTTGATATCCTCCCGCTTCAGCCTTTTGAGCTGTCCCTTAAAAAACATTTCCTCTTCCAGGTTCTTTCCACCTTCTTCCTCATCGTTCTTCCACAACTGCGGAAACTGTTTCTCTATTTCCAGCGGCATCAGTCCAGCGAAGATCGCATTCCGCGCATACTGCGTGGCTGTTGGCAGGATACTGTAGAAACTATCTTCCTCCAGAATCCGGAAATATTCCGAAAATACAGGCTGTATGGCCTTCCATTGGTCGAATCGAAGATTGTCTATCAGGATAAAAAAGGTCGGCACACCCGGCTCAATATGCGGCAATACCTTAAACTTAAAAAGGGTATTGCTCATGATCGGGGCATCCGAAGATTTCGGGTTCACCCAGTCAAGGTAATTTCTGGAAACGAATTTGCAGAACTCATTGTTGGCCTCTTTTTTCTGGGACTGCAGCACTTCCTGCATTTCCGGACTATCACTTTTCTCCATCTCCAGTTCCCAGTAGATCAGTTTTTTGTAGATGTCCATCCACTCATTGTAGTCGGGATTACTGTTCAGCGCCATGAAGAGGTTACGGAATTGCTGCTGGTAAGCGAAGGTTGTTTTCTCAGCCACCAGTCGCTTATTGTCAAGGATTTTTTTCAGGCTCAGCAGCACCTGGTTGGGGTTCACCGGCTTGATCAGGTAATCGCTGATCTGGGATCCGATGGCATCATCCATCAGGTTTTCCGTTTCATTTTTGGTGATCAGCACCACCGGGATCTGCTGGTTGATCTCCTTGATCTTGGCCAGCGTCTCGAGGCCGGTGATACCTGGCATGGTCTCATCCAGCAGCACCACGTCCACCAGCTGTGACTTGATAAACTCGATGGCATCAAACCCATTGGTAAGGGTGTGAACCGAATAACCTTTTGTTTCCAGGAAAAGTTTCTGCGACTGCAGGCTTTCCATTTCGTCGTCGACCCAGAGTATTGTTGCTAATGGCATGGATTCAAATGTAATTTATCTGTAGCGGCTTCGTACTTTTGCCGGCTACTATTTGCCGAATTTAACAAAATGCAAAAACCGATGACTGCACCCGTTCCGAGGAAGATTGTGAATGATCCGGTTTATGGTTTCATCACCATTGACCACCCGCTGGTTTTCAGGGTGATCAGTCATCCTTACTACCAGCGCCTGCGGCGCATTCAGCAGATGGCTTTTGCGCAACTGGTCTATCCTGGTGCCGTGCATACCCGCCTCCATCACTCCCTCGGCGCCTACCATCTCATGTGTAATGCCCTGAATGAACTGAGGAGCAAGGGTGCGGAAATCACGGCGGAGGAGGATACAGCCGTTAAGATTGCCATCCTGCTGCATGATATCGGGCATGGACCCTATTCCCACGCCCTTGAACAAACGCTGATTGAAGGTGTTCACCACGAATCGATAAGCCTGCTGATCATGCAGAAACTTAACCAGCAGTTTGATGGCGCCCTTGACCTGGCCATCTGCATCTTTACCGGAAAATACCACAAGCCCTTCCTGCACCAGCTTATTTCGGGGCAACTGGATGTGGACAGGATGGATTACCTCACGCGGGACAGTTTTTTTACCGGTGTTTCCGAAGGGGTCATTGGCTACGATCGCATCCTGAAAATGCTGACCGTGCACGATGGAGAGCTGATGGTGGAAGAAAAAGCAATTTATTCCATTGAGAAGTTCCTGGTGGCCCGCCGCCTCATGTACTGGCAGGTTTACCTGCATAAAACCGTGCTTTGCGCGGAAAAAATGCTGGTGACTATCATCCGCCGCGCCAGGCACCTGATCCGGTCGGGAGAAATCGTAACAGCGCCTTCCAGGGTGCTGAATTATTTCCTGCAGCAACAGGAACCGGTGGACATCGCGCAGCATCTGGACAAGTTCTGCCAGCTCGATGACTACGATGTGATGGGAGCGATCAAAGACTGGACCGGTCATCCCGACAAGGTTTTGGCGGCCCTCTGCCGGATGCTGGTGGACAGGCAACTGCTAAAGGTAAAGTTGCAGGCGGAGCCGGTCAGCGAGGAAATCATTTCAGCGCAACGCAGGGCCCTCGCCGAACAGGCGGGTATCGGTGTGGAAGATGCCGCCTGCCTGGTTTTCAGCGGGGAAGCCAGTAATACCACCTACGACCCTTATGAGGAAAGAATCAATATCCTGTTCAAGGACGGTACGGTAAAAGACATCTCACAAGTGGACAATGCGCTCATCCAGCACAATTTGTCCCGCCCTGTCAAAAAATACTACTTTTGCTACCTGAATCCTGCAGCGGCACCCGCACTGTTGCAGGGAAGGACCTGTTAAACAATTATTTTATATGCAATTCACTGCCTCGCAGATAGCTCTTCTGGTCAATGGGAAAGTAGAAGGGGATCCGAATGCCGCCGTTGGTTCATTCGGAAAAATTGAAGAAGCTGCTGCCGGACAGCTTTCCTTTCTGGCCAATCCCAAATACGAAGATTTCCTGTACAGTACTTCGGCTTCCATCGTCATTGTGAACGAAAGCCTGGAACTGAAACAACCGGTATCGGCTGCACTGGTGAGGGTTCCCGATGCTTATACCGCCTTCGCAACCTTATTGTCCAAATACCAGGAATTAAAAACCCAGCAACTGGTTGGCCGGCAGGAGCCCAGCTATGTATCACCCAGTGCAACAATTGGCCAGGGGGTCTTTATCGGCGCATTTGCCTATATCGGTGAAAATGTAACCATTGCCGATAACGCCAAAATTTTCCCGAATGCCTATATCGGCAATAATGCCAGCGTGGGTGAGAACAGCATTATCCATCCCGGAGTTAAAATATACCACGATTGCAAAATCGGCAGGAAAGTAACCATTCATGCCGGTACGGTCATCGGCAGCGATGGTTTTGGGTTCGCGCCCCAGGCGGATGGCAGTTTTAAAAAAGTTCCCCAGATCGGTAATGTGGTAGTGGAAGACGGGGTAGAGATTGGCGCCAATGCCACGATCGACCGTGCCACCATCGGCTCTACCATTATCCGGTCAGGTGCCAAGCTCGACAACCTCATCCAGGTGGCCCATAATGTGGAAGTTGGCAACAACACAGTCATTGCCGCGCAGGCGGGCGTCAGTGGCAGCACCAAAATCGGCAGCAATGTTATGATTGGCGGACAGGCCGGCATCGTGGGACATATCACGATCGCAGATGGCAGCAAGATCAATGCCCAGAGCGGGGTCAGCAAATCCATCAAACAACCGAACACCGCAGTAACCGGATCACCGGCCTTTGATTATACCAGCGCCCTGCGCAGCCAGGCTGTGAGCCGCAACCTTCCCGAACTGGAAAGAAGGATCCTGGAACTGGAACATCAACTCAAACAATTAATGGCTGAAAGAACAACCATTTAACCGTTTGTGGCTCGCACTACAAACCACAAACCAATATATTTGCAAGCATGGACGCAACCTTCAATCCCGATAAACAACACACAGTAGGGGCAGAAATCAGTATTTCAGGAACCGGATTACATACCGGTGTTAAAGTTGACATGACGTTCCGGCCGGCCACTCCGGGATTCGGCATCCAGTTTCAGCGCATTGACCTGCCAGGTCGCCCGGTGATCAAGGCCGATTGTGACCTGGTGACCGATACTTCCCGTGGAACCACCATCGAAGACAACGGCGCGAAGGTCAGCACCGTAGAACATGTGCTCGCTGCACTGGTAGGCATGGGTGTTGACAACTGTCTTATCGAGATCAATGGCCCGGAAACCCCCATCATGGACGGCAGTTCCCAGCCATTTGTGGAATTGCTCCAGGAAGTGGGTGTACAGGAACAGCAGGCGGCAAAAGCCTGGTACAGCATTGACGAGAATATCTACCACTACGATGATGTAAAAAGGGTTGAAATGGTGGCCATGCCATCGGTGGATTACCAGATCACCACCCTGATCGACTTCAATTCACCTGTACTGGGAACCCAGCATGCCGGACTGAAGAACATGCGTGATTTCGTAAAGGAGATCTCCCCCTGCCGCACTTTCGTATTCCTCCATGAGCTGGAAATGCTGCTGGAACACAATCTCATCAAGGGAGGCGATATCAACAATGCCATTGTGGTGGTGGACAAACCCGTTACCTTGGACGAAATGCACCGCCTGGCCAAATCATTCGGCCGCGACAAAATCGAAGTAAAACACGAAGGATACCTGAACAACCTCGAACTGCGATTCCCCAATGAACCCGCCCGCCACAAACTGCTGGACGTGGTGGGTGACCTCGCACTCATTGGTTACCCGGTAAAGGCAAGGATCATCGCCAACAGGCCCGGACACAGTACCAACGTGGAGTTTGCCAAAAAGATCAAGCAATACATCAAGAAAAACCGTCACCTGAAAGATGTGCCGGTGTATGATTGCACCCAGCCGCCCATTTATACGGCACAGCAGATCGAACAGACCCTGCCGCACCGTTATCCCTTCCTGCTGGTGGACAAAATCATTGAACTGAGTGACAAGATCATTGTGGGCGTGAAAAACGTAACCTTTAACGAACCTTTCTTCACCGGCCACTTCCCGGGTAACCCGGTGATGCCGGGCGTACTCCTTTGTGAGGCGCTGGCGCAAACCGGCGGTATCCTGGCCATCAATTCCATGCCCAAAGGCACATATGACACCTATTTCCTGAAGATCGACAACTGCAAATTCAAGCAGAAGATCGTTCCGGGTGATACCATGCTGCTGAAAATGGAACTGACACAGCCAATCCGCCGCGGCATCTGTGAAATGAGGGGAACCGTATATGTCGGGAACAAGCTTTGCGCAGAAGCGGACATGGTGGCACAGGTTGTCAGGCGTGACTAACAAGCTCCCTGATTATTCCCTAATTACACCTATTTTTGCACGTCAGATTAAAAATCTGACGTTTTTTTTAATATGATTCATCCACATACCTATATACACCCGAATGCCCGCCTTGCCACCAATGTAAAGGTTGATCCATTTACCGTCATCCACCAGGATGTGGAAATTGGCGAAGGGACCTGGATCGGCAGCAATGTGACCATCATGGAAGGCGCACGAATCGGCAAGAACTGCCGCATCTTTCCGGGTGCGGTAATCGCCGCCGTTCCGCAGGACCTGAAATTCGAGGGTGAATATTCACTGGTTGAAATCGGAGACGGCACCACTATCCGCGAATTTGTAACCATCAACCGCGGAACCAAGGACCGGGGCCGCACGGCGGTGGGTAAAAACTGCCTGATCATGGCTTACAGCCACCTCGCACATGACTGTATCGTTGGCAATAATGTCATCATGAGTAATAATGTACAGATGGCAGGGCATGTTACGGTGGGCGACTGGGCCATTATTGGTGGCGTCAGTGCCGTACACCAGTTTGTTCAGATCGGGCAACACGCTTTCGTAAGCGGAGGCTCACTGGTCAGTAAGGATGTACCGCCCTATATCAAGGCAGCCCGCACACCCCTGTCCTACGCAGGGGTGAATTCAGTAGGCCTCAAGCGCAGGGGATTCAGCGTAGACCGTATCAATCATATCCTCGACATATACCGCATTCTTTACAACAAGGGAATGAATACTTCCCAGGCCCTCGAGTTTATAGAAGAGGAATTCAGCGCTACTGACGAGCGGGATGAGATCGTAACCTTCGTCAGGGAAAGCGGCAGGGGTATCATCAAGCGCTTCACCAAAGGCAGCACGGATGACGATATCTCTATCTGACACCGGCAAACGTTTCAACCGCGACTGGATCTTCCGCAAGCTGAGTTACCGGTTCGAAAGCGGTAATTCATATGCCATCACCGGCCCCAACGGCTCCGGCAAATCAACCTTACTCCAGGTCATTGGCGGTGCAGTAATGCATTCTGAAGGAACCATCTCCTATTCACACGGGGAAACAAGTATAGAAGCAGACGCCGTTTACCGTCATTTATCCATTGCGGCACCCTACCTGGAATTAATTGAAGAGATGACAGCTACAGAGTTGCTGATGTTTCACCAGGGATTCAAGGCCCTGCTGCCCGGGCATCCCATTAAAGCCATTTTATCGGAAGTGGGGCTGGATAAGGCTGCGCATAAGCAGATCCGTTATTTCTCTTCGGGGATGAAGCAAAGGCTGAAACTGGCACAGGCTATTTTTTCGGATACCTCCCTCCTGTTACTGGATGAGCCCTGCACCAACCTGGATGCTGCGGGAATAGCCATTTACCAGGAGTTGATATCCTCCTATGCCGACAACCGGCTCGTGATTGTCAGCAGCAATGATCCCCAGGAATATGGTTTTTGCAAAGAGATCCTGCGCATCCAGGATTACAAATAACCCCACCCTCACCTCCTGCTTGCAATCAGCAAATTGAGATCGGTAAATTTCAGGTTGAAACGCTGGCTGAGGTGGAAATGTGTAAGCGCCCCCTTAAAGAGATAGATACCGCTTCTCAGGTAAACCTTCTGCCAGATCAGGTTTTCAATACCACCTTCATCAGCCGCTTCCAGCAGAAGAGGCATCAGCACATTGCTGATACCATGAGAGGCGGTACGGGCAAAGCCCGACGGGATATTCGGCACGCAATAATGGATCACACCATATTTCATGAAAATCGGTTGTTCATGACTGGTAATCTCGGAAGTTTCGAAACAGCCGCCGGAGTCGATACTAACGTCAATGATCACACTGCCGGGGCGCATATTGCTGACCATTTCTTCCGTAACAACAATGGGGGCACGGCCGGTACTGCTGCCCATAGCGCCCACTGCCACCTCGCAGGTCTTTAACTGCTTGGCCAGTATCTTGGGTTCCAGCACGGATGTCCAGAGCCGGTGACCGATATTATTCTGAAGTTGTTTGAGCCGGTATATATTGTTGTCAAAAACTTTCACGGAAGCCCCCAGCGCGATGGCTGCCCTTGCGGCATATTCACCAACAATCCCGGCGCCGAGAATGATCACCTTGGATGGCGGGATGCCTGAAATACCTCCCAGCAGAACGCCCTTGCCATGGTTGGCCGAACCCAGGTACTGGCCTGCGATCAGCATCACCGCACTGCCAGCAATTTCACTCATGCTGCGTACGATGGGCAGCGAACCGCTTTCATCCTTTAACTGCTCAAAGCAGATGGCAGTGATCCTCTTTTCCATCATTTTCTCCAGCAATTCAGCCTTCAACAGGGTAATATGCATGGGCGAAATGATCACCTGGTTGGGTTGCAGGAAGGGAATATCTTCTTCCACTACCGGCGCACTTTTTACCAGTATGGGCGCTCGGTAGACCTCGGCCTTTTCATACACAATTTTAGCACCGGCTTCACTGTAGTCTTTGTCGCGGTAATGCGCTGCATCCCCGGCATTGTGCTCTATCACCACATGGTGGCCATTGCTTACCAATACCCCAACAGCATCCGGGGTAAGTGCCACCCGGTTTTCCTGGAAGGCGACTTCCTTTGGTATCCCGATATGTAATTGCGCCCCGATGGGTTTTACATCGAGGGTTTCCTCGAGGGTTTCGTAACTGAAGGAGTGACTGATGAAAGGTTTTTGCTGGGCCATGTGTTGATTAAGGAATAGTAAATTACAATTAAAACTGGTTTATCGGGCTGGTGCAGATGCCATGACCTGCAAATCAATGGTGCGCTGACCTGGTTCCCCGGCTACAATGGTCAGCCGGGCTGTATTATCAGGAAACAGGTGGGGAATTTTTTCGGGCCATTCCACAAAACACCAATGACCGCTGAACAAACAATCTTCCACGCCCGCATCTATGGCTTCGGCCTCATCCCTGAGCCTGTAACAGTCAATATGGTAAACAGGTCCGTCACTGGCCGGATATTCGTTGATGATGGAAAAAGTGGGACTGCCAACGGCAGCCTTTATACCGAGCTGGTCGCAAATAGCATGAACCAGGGTTGTTTTACCAGCCCCCATCGGCCCCGACAAAGCGATCACCCTGTTATTGCCCATAGCTTTCAGGATTTCTTCCGCCACTGCCGGTAATTCATTTAGTGAAAAGGTCCAATGCATATTGCAAATTTACATTTTTCACCATTCACCATTCACCATTCACCATTCACCGTATTGCAACTTGGTTTCCAAATTCCTCCAACAAATGCCACCGCCGGTGCCCGGCGCTTTCGTAAATTTGTATTTGCAACTGTTCATACCAAATGGAAAAGCAAATGGAAACAATTAACTGGAAAGTGGAAGGGATGTCCTGTGCCAATTGCGCACTTAGCGTTACCAAATACCTTGAAAAAGAAGGGATGAAAAACGTAAAGGTGAATCCGATCGACGGCGACGTACATTTCGAAGTGGTTGAACTGAACGACAATACACAAAAAAACCTGACCAAAGGGATAGAATCACTGGGCTATACGGTGGTGAACGAAAAGATGGCTGCCCAGGGCCACACCACCAAAAAAACCATGAACCGGTATCTGCGCTATATGTGGTGGTGCCTCCCCTTCACCCTCCTTCTGATGCTGCACATGGTACCCGGATTACATATCCACTGGCTGATGAACCCATGGGTACAATTTGCACTGAGCCTGCCGGTCTACCTGATCGGGATGTCCTTCTTTGGTAAAAGTGCCTGGAAAAGCATTGGTTCAGGAGCGCCCAACATGAATGTACTGATCACCATCGGCGCAACTGCCGCATTTTTTTACAGCCTGGCAGGAACGCTGCTGGGTCAGGCGGACCAGTACCTGTTTTATGAAACAGCGGCTGCCATTATCACCCTGGTCTTCCTGGGCAATTACCTGGAAGACATGTCCATCCAAAGCACCCAGCGGGAACTAAACAAACTGGCCCGTTCGCAAAAAGTAATGGCCAATATGATCGCTTTTGACGACAAGCACCAGGAGATCATTTTCCCGGTTGAAAATATTATCCTCAAAAGCGGGGACCTGATACTCATCAAAAACGGCGAACAGGTGCCGGCCGACAGCAAGATCCTCTGGGGCACTGCAAGTGTCAACGAATCCATCATCACGGGGGAAAGTATGCCGGTAGAAAAAAAGCAGAAGGACAAACTCATTGGCGGCAGCCTGTTGATTGAAGGCACGGTGAAGGCACAGGTGATGGCATCGGCGGATCAATCTGTGCTGGCCAATATCATTAACCTGGTGAAAAAAGCCCAGGGCGACAAACCTCCCGTTCAGAAGATGGCCGACAGAATCAGTGCCATATTTGTTCCGATCGTCATAGGTATAGCGGTACTGACTTTCATTGGCAACTATATCGCACTGGCCGGCAGTTCAGAACATGTTTTCAGGGATGCACTGATGAGAAGCATCGCCGTGCTCGTGATTGCCTGCCCCTGTGCAATGGGGCTGGCCACTCCCGCCGCCATCGCTGTAGGACTCGGCCGCGCAGCCCGCAATGGCATCCTTTTCCGCAATGCCAGGTCACTGGAAGCATTCAAAAACATCAGCCAGGTGGTGTTTGATAAAACCGGCACACTTACCACAGGCGAATTCAACATCTCGGCATTTAAAGCCATCGGTGTGGAGGAAGAAGAATTTAAAAGGATCGCCTATTCACTGGAGAAATTCTCCAACCACCCTATTGCAAAAAGCATTTCCAAAGAATGGCTTACCAGCAATACCCTGCGATGGAGCAGGATCGAGGAAGCAAAAGGAAAAGGCATGTACGGCCTCAGCAAGGACGGTGACGAATACCTGGCTGGATCCTATTCAACTGCGTCTGCGCATACCAGTGAGGACCATCACAATATTTACATCCTTCGAAACAACCAGCTTATCGGCTGGATTGATGTGAAAGATGAAATAAGGGAAGAAGCCAGGGCTGTGGTGAACTATCTCCATAGCAGGAATGTAAAAACAATCTTACTCAGCGGAGACCGCCAGGCAAAATGTGACCAGATGGCGAAGGAACTGGGCATTGATACCGTGATCGCAGAAAAATCTCCGGAAGAAAAATTACAGATCATTGAATCCCTGAACAGGGAGACTCCAACCGCCATGGTTGGCGATGGCATCAATGACGCACCGGCGCTTGCCAAAGCAACCATCGGCATATCACTCAGCGAAGCATCGCAGGTGGCCATGCAGACCGCGGATGTGGTTTTGATGAATCACGGACTCAAGAACCTGCCCCTGGCACTTGGCCTGGGAAAACATACCCTCATCACCATCAGGCAAAATCTATTCTGGGCATTTGCCTATAATATTGTAGCCATACCGGTTGCTGCATTCGGTTTGCTGACGCCCACCATCGGTGCTCTTGTGATGGGACTAAGTGATGTTGTCCTCGCGGTCAACTCTGTGCGCCTGTTTGTGAAGAAAACCACCTGAGTACTGCTGAATTAAAACTTATGGAGGAGGGGCTGATAAAAAGGATACTGAAGGAATACTGGGGGCATGAGGAATTCAGGCCGCTGCAGGAAGACATCATACTGTCTGCCCTTGCCGGCAATGATACCCTTGCACTGCTTCCAACCGGAAGCGGAAAATCAGTTTGCTTCCAGGTTCCGGCACTGGCAAAGGATGGAATTTGCCTGGTGATCAGTCCGTTGATCGCACTCATGAAAGACCAGGTGCAGCAACTCCGGAAAAAGGGAATATCAGCCCTGGCCCTTCATACCGGTATGCCCTACAAGGAAGTGATGAAAACGCTGGAACTGGCCCTCAATGAAAAGGTAAAACTGCTTTATGTTTCACCCGAAAGAATTCAGACAAGGCTGTTCCGTGATTTTCTTCCCTCTTTACCGATAAGCCTGGTTGCTGTTGATGAAGCACATTGCGTATCACAATGGGGCTATGATTTCAGGCCAAGTTACCTGAAGATCGCAAGCTTACGGGAATCACTACCCGAAGTTCCCATCCTTGCATTAACTGCCTCTGCCACACCGATGGTACAGGCTGATATTGTGCAGCAATTACAGCTCCGTAAGCCCACCATCATCAGGGGTTCTTTCGAAAGGGAAGCACTTTCCTACAGTTGCTTTGAGGAAGACAACAAACTCAGTAAACTGACCACCATACTGCAGCAGGTGCCGGGCTGCGGCATTGTTTATTGTAAAAGCAGGAAACGCACGGTGGATGTATGCCGCCACCTTCAGGAGAAAGGAATTCCGGCTACCTATTACCATGCGGGACTTGATCAGGAAGACCGGCATGAAAGACAACATCTCTGGACCAGTAACCAGGTCAGGGTTATTGTCAGTACCAATGCTTTCGGGATGGGCATCGACAAGCCCGATGTCAGGACAGTGGTGCACTATGATGTTCCAGACTGCCTGGAAAATTATTACCAGGAAGCCGGCAGGGCTGGCCGCGACAGACAGAAGGCATTTGCTGTACTCCTGTACAACCAGCAGGAACTGGATGAACTCCAAAGCCAGCTGGAAAAAAAATTCCCCACCCTTGAAACCATCAGGAATGTTTACCAGGCTGTTGCCGATTTTCTCCAGATTCCCTCAGGTATGGGGGAAGGGAATTCCTATGATTTTGATCTAACCCTGTTTTGCAACAATTTCCATTTTGACCGTGTAACCGCCATCAACGCCCTGCAGACCTTGCAGGCCGAAGGATATTGCGCATTAAATGAATCGGTCTTCATTCCACCCAGGGTACAATTTACCTGCGACCGCCATTGGCTGGAAACCATCGAAACCCAGCATCCCGATCTCGAGCCTTTGATCACAACCATGCTCCGTCATTATGAAGGGATTTTCTCCTACCCTGCCATAATCAGTGAATTATCCCTGGCAAGGTTACTCAGGAAAGACAAGGAGGCCATCAGGACTGATCTCCAAAAACTGCACTATTACGGCATCATCCGGTATGAAGCATTGAAGGACCAGCCCCAGCTATTGCTGCTGACCGAAAGGGTAAAAGCGGCCAATATCAGGATAGACCAGGCAGCATTCAATAAACGCAAGGAACTGGCCAGGGAGAGGCTAAAACAATTCCAGTCTTATATCAGGGGTAATCAGTGCCGGAGTACTTTCATCGGCAAATATTTTGGCGATGAAAACATCCGACCCTGCGGCATATGTGACAACTGCCTGAAACAAAAAAAGAAACAGGTATCCACGCATCAGTTAAGCACGGATATACTGGCGTTATTAAATGACAAAGCACGTTCTGCGGAGTCAGTCAAAAAGCAACTGCCATATCCATGTGATGACGAGGCCTTCCGGAAAGCCGTCACCTTACTTCAGGCAGAGCAATTAATCATCATCAGCATTGAGGGCGAATTGAAGCGCAGGAGCTAAAATTTAAATGAGCCATGGTCCAGCATCCAGGCAGCTCCCTGAAAATATGAAATGGCTTCTTCCTTCATCTGGGTATCCATTGGAATCGGCTTCACATTCCCTGTCCTGAATTCAGGCTCATACATGCGCACTTCTTTCCTGGGCGACAGTACCACCATTTTACCATTCTTTACATAAGCAATATCCTGGTAATTGACCAGCAGCAATCGCTCCCTTCCGTTTTCCAGCCTGAACATATCATAGCCGAAGAATTTCGATTCGTAAGGCAGGTTCAGCAATCCCAGGATTGTAGGCGGGATATCGATCTGGCTGGTGAGGCGTTCAAACTTCTGAGGTTTTACTATACCCGGTGCAAATATCCAGGCCGGAATATGGTAACGGTTCAGCGGCATATCCGTGCGGCCACTGCTGGATGCGCAGTGATCGGCAATTATTACAAAAACGGTATGCTTAAACCAGGGTTTGTTTTTGGCTTCTTTCAGGAATTTATCAACGGCATAATCGGTGTACTGCAAACTTCCCTCGCGAAGTTTCATGGAAGGCGGAATGCTCACACGACCTTCGGGATAAGTATATGGCCGGTGATGGGAAACGGTCATGATATGTTCAAAGAATGGTTTCCCGTCACCATAACTTTTATCCATTTCTTTGATGGCCTGGGTATAAAGGTCTTCATCACATACACCCCAGGCTGTTTCATGGTGTATGGAATCAGCCGGGATGGCATCTTCATCCACTACCTCATAACCATTTTTTCCAAAGAAGTCGCCCATATTGTCAAAATAGCTGTTCCCGCCATAGACATATTTACAATCATACCCGTTCTGCTTCAGCACTTCACCAATGGTGAACAGTCCGGATGAGGTCGGCAGTCGTTTAACCACCGATTGTCCGGGTGTTGGCGGCAATCCGGTACTTAAGGCCTCAAGTCCACGTACGGTGCGCGTTCCCGAAGCATACAGGTTGGTAAAGAAGATGCTCTCATTCACAAGGGAATCCAGTGTGGGCGTTATTTTGGGAATATAACCCATGGCCTGCCTGATCACCTCGGGATACTGACGATTGTGGTATTCTTCAAAATAACCCAGGAATTCAGCACTCAGGCTTTCAATACTGATCAGTACTACATTGTATTTCTCCGGCTTCCCTGCAGGCTCAATGTGCCGGGTCAGGTCTGTTTCACTTTTCCCGGTAAAGTTTGCACCGGGTTCACGCAACAACTGGCGCAGGGTTTTGAACACTTTATGTTCATCCTGGTTCGCATAGAAATCCAGGTAAGGCATGGAGTTCTTCCTGAAAGCATTCCCAAACTGGTAAAGTCCGTTCCCTGCCAGTTCATTGTTCAGTTTATTGGCAGAAAAATTCCTGAATCCATCGTCCACCAGGAAGAAATTGAGCAGTCCGGCCGCAACAACAAGCATTATAAACCCAAGTCGGCTGAAAATGCCGGCAGGTGCACTTTTTGAATGAATCGTTTTCCTGATGGCGAACCAGGATAAAAATGTGATCAGTGCCAGGCCCGAAAAGATGGCTGGCAAGGGATAGGATTGCTGGATATTTTTCCAAACCTCATTGGTGTAAATAAGGTAATCAACCGCGATAAAGTTATAGCGAACCGCGAACTCATTCCAGAACAGCCATTCTGACAAGGCATTGAAGAGCAACACCAGCAGGTTGAGAATAAAAAAAGTATGGGAAAATATCCTTCCGGGCCTGCTGTTCAGAAAGCGCTGGGATACCAGTCCCACCACCAACAACATCGGAATGCTGAAATACAAGGCAGCTACGGCATCGTACAATAACCCGATCAGGAAGGGGGAAACAATATCAACAGGCGACCAGGACAAATCCCCGGCCGAATAAACCAACAATGCCAGCCTGGTCAGAAAGCTGATGGACATAAAAACAAGTATCAGAACCCACCAAAGGCGAAATCGTTGTAGAAGCTGTCGGTTTAACTGCATGTCGGCAAATTATAATTTCTCCTGTTTCATAGATGTGATAAATATCACCCCCAACCCTGAATGCCGCTACCAGAGGCTTTTCTTACGGCTCCTGCCACCCAGTCCCAGCGCACCCAGCAAGGTCCGGGTAATAACGCTGGCGGCAGTGCGTCCAACCTGGCGGGCCGCTGAACTGTCAAGCATTTCCTCTATGACGGATTTATCTTCTTTTGTACGGCGACCGGTTTCCTTCTGTGCCTGCGCAGCGGCCTTCGCCGCTTCTTTTTCAGCTTTTTCCTTTTCAGCAATGCCTGCTGCTTCCTCCAGTTTTGCGGTCAGCATCTCATGGGCACTTTCACTGTCGATATCCTGGTTATACTTTTTAACCAGTTTACTGGAACCAATAATTCCGCTTATTTCCTGATCGGTGAGGATATCCATCCGGCTTCTCGGGGAAATCAGCAAGACATGGGCCAGCGGCGTCGGAATGCCCTTTTCATTCAGCATCGTCACCAGCGCTTCACCAATACCCAGTTGTGTGATCAATTCGTCGGTTTTATAAAACTCCGTTTCCGGATAATTCTCGGCAGTCTGTTTGATCACTTTACGGTCCGCTGCGGTAAAGGCCCGCAGCGCATGTTGTACTTTAAGACCCAGTTGCCCCAACACATCCTTTGGTACATCCATGGGGTTTTGGGTACAGAAAAAGACACCTATCCCTTTGGAACGGATCAGTTTGATGATTGTTTCAATCTGTTGCAGCAATGCCTCACTGGCTTCCTGGAAAATCAGGTGCGCTTCATCAATAAAGAGCACCAGTTTGGGTTTGTCCATATCCCCTTCTTCCGGGCTGGAGCCATACAGTTCGGCCAGCAGTTGCAACATAAAGGTGGAAAACAGTTTGGGACGGTCCTGCAGATCAGTGACCCTTAAAATGGAAATCATTCCCCTGCCATCATCAGAAATCCTCATCAGGTCATCCACTTCAAAACTTTTCTCTCCGAAAAACTGATCGGCTCCCTGTTGCTGCAGTTCGATCACCTTGCGCAGGATGGTTCCGGTTGAAGTGGTTGATATTTTGCCATAATCCTTCTCCAGCTCAGCCTTTCCTTCTGCACTGATATATTGAAGAACCTTGATAAAATCCTTCAGATCCAGCAATGGCAGCCGGGTATCATCGCACCATTTAAAGATCATGGCCACCAATCCTGCCTGGGTATCATTCAGCCCTAGTATCTTACTCAGCAGCACAGGACCGAACTCACTAACGGTGGCCCGTAAGCGAACTCCGGGTTCATCGCTGAGCGACAGGAGTTCAACGGGGTAGGCCGCAGGTTCGTAATTCAAATTCAGGTGCTGGTATCTTTCCTTTATTTTATCATTTGCCACACCGGCCGCCGCGATGCCACTCAGGTCACCCTTGATGTCCATCAGCAAAACCGGAACACTGTTATCACTCAGCACTTCTGCAAGTATCTGCAGGGTTTTTGTTTTACCGGTTCCTGTGGCACCGGCGATAAGCCCGTGCCTGTTCATGGTTTTCAGCGGAAGCAGGATATCCGCTTCCGGAACAGGATGTCCATCCAGCATTCCGACACCTATTTTGGCGGCATCGCCTTTAAATGTATACCCCTTCTTAATGGTTTCGATAAAACTATTGGTATCTGGCATCTGATAAGTTTGGTAAGAAAGATAAAGGAATTATTGATCCGGCTATAAATCTTCCTCGCGTTCCAGCATAAGGATGGCACTTTGGGGCACGATAAAGTATTTCTCGCCTTCATACATCACTTCTGTAGCGCCGCTGACCAGGAAGATGGCAAGGTCTCCTTCGCGGGCCTGGAGGGGAATGTATTTAACCTGATCTTCGGTTTGTTTCCAGGACTCTTCCTCGGGCGGAGCTGGAATGGCATATCCGGGTCCGGTTCTGATCACATAACCCTGCTGCACTTTTTCTTTTTCCTGAACGCCTGGCGGGAGATAAAGTCCGCTGGCAGTTTGTTCATTGGGTCTTGAGGGCCTGATCAGGACCCTGTCGCCGATGACAATCAGCTTTTTGAGTTTACTGTCTGGGGTAATAAGCATAAGATATCTTTGAAAACACAAAAATATGGACTGGAACCTTTACTGTATTAACAAAACATTATCCCCCTTTGGTAAGCGGGTAGAAATGATTTAATTTTATTTTATCACCATAAAAAATTAGCCATGGAAGAAAAGAAAGCGAAAATACTGTTGTGCGAAGACGATCAGAACCTTGGACTGGTATTGAAAAATTACCTGGAGTTGAATGATTTTGACGTGGTGCTGGAAAGGGATGGCCGTCTGGGACTGGCAGCTTTCCAGAGAGAAAAATTCGACCTCTGCCTGCTTGATGTGATGATGCCCAATATGGATGGTTTTTCACTGGCAGAAGAGATCCGTGATATCGACCCTGATATTCCCTTGTTTTTTCTGAGCGCCAAAACCATGAAGGAGGATATTATCCAGGGGTACAAGCTCGGGGCAGATGATTATATCACCAAGCCTTTTGACAGCGAAGTATTGCTGATGAAGATCAAGGCAATCCTCAAGCGCAACGAGGAACTGAACAAGGAAACTGAAAACAAGGAGTTTGACCTGGCGAGTTTTCATTTCAACCCAAAGCTGCGTGAACTGAGTCATAACGGCCAGACACAGACCCTGTCGCCCAAGGAGAATGAATTATTGAAAATGCTTTGCGAACACATGAATGACCTCCTGCCGCGTGACCAGGCCCTGAAAAAAATCTGGGGCAGTGACACTTATTTCAATGGCCGCAGTATGGATGTTTATATTGCCAAGCTCCGTAAATACCTCAAGGAAGATAACACCATCGAAATCGTTAACATACATGGGAACGGTTTCAGGCTGGTGGTGCCGACAACGGCATAAAATAAAAAAAAGCAACCGCCAGAAACGGTTGCTTTTTTATTTAAGTCAAAACAATCAGACATCAAATAAATTCGGCCCTTCTTCCCTTCTAGGCCTTTTACCCAAATGCTCATAGGCTTTCGCCGTTACTTCACGGCCGCGGGGTGTGCGCTGGATAAATCCTTCCTGGATCAGGAATGGTTCATATACTTCTTCCAGGGTTCCGGCCTCTTCCCCAACAGCAGTGGCAATGGTGGTGATGCCCACCGGCCCTCCCTTGAATTTCTCTATGATGGTAGACAGTATCCGGTTGTCCATCTCATCCAGTCCATGTTCATCCACGTTCAGGGCAGTCAGCGCATGACGTGTTATACCGATATCTATCTGGCCATCGTTCAGTACCATGGCAAAATCGCGAACCCTGCGCAGAAGGCCGTTGGCAATACGCGGGGTACCCCTGCTGCGGCGCGAGATCTCGGCTGCCGCCTCTTTGGAAATGGGCGCATTCAGCAATCCGGCCGAACGGATAATGATCTTTTCAAGGACCGTTGAATTATAATATTCAAGACGCGATTTAATGGCAAACCTCGACAGCAAAGGGGCAGTTAACAGGCCACTTCTGGTGGTAGCGCCAATCAGGGTGAAAGGATTCAGGTTGATCTGTATGCTGCGTGCATTCGGGCCGCTGTCGATCATGATATCTATGCGGTAATCTTCCATGGCAGCATAGAGGTATTCCTCCACCACCGTGCTCAGGCGATGGATCTCATCGATGAACAGTACGTCATTTGGCTCCAGGTTGGTGAGAAGTCCCGCCAGATCTCCCGGCTTTTCAATAACCGGTCCCGAGGTTTCCCTGATATGCACACCCATCTCGGTGGCTACGATTCTGGAAAGAGTGGTCTTTCCCAATCCGGGCGGACCATGAAACAGTACATGATCCAGCGCCTCTCCCCTGATTCTAGCTGCCTTGATAAAAATTTTCAGGTTTTCGATGATCTGGGGCTGGCCGGCAAAATCGTCGATCTCTTTGGGTCGCAGCGCATTCTCAAACTCCTTTTCCGCGGAATTCTGCGGCTTCTCTTCGGGATGTAGATTCTGATTCAACATGGCAGGATCAATATTATAAAATATATTTTATTGCATGTACAAATAAATCGGTGCAATTTTGCAGGAATGAAAACATCGGAGAGCAGGTACCACAAATGCATGTATTTTGCCAGCGGTTCACTGGCCAGAAAAATTGAAAAACTGGCCATTGACTGCTGGAAAAAACTGGGATTGGCACCCAGCCATGCCTACCTGCTGATGATTGTCCTGGAAGAACCGGGCATGCAGCCCGGGGTTCTGGCCGAAGAGCTGCAACTCAGTCCCAGTACCGTTACCAGGCTCATCGAAAAACTGGAAGAAAAAAAACTGGTGGTCCGGACCTCTGAAGGGAAGATCACCAATGTTTATCCGACCCCAAAAGGAAAGGAACTGGGGCCGCAACTGAAATCCTGTGCGACCGAATTCAATGAAACCTATTCCGCCATCCTGGGCAAAGAAGAAAGTGCCCGGCTCATCCAGAGCATAAACCGCATTACAGACAAACTTCCCTCCTGACGCAGGCATTAATTGTACATACAAGTACAAAAAAAGTGGCGCGGTTTGCGCCACCTTTTATCCGGGAAATTTATCCGACACTTATTTTTCCCTCAGCTGAACTGAAATCCTCCTGTCAACCCTCCGATCTTCGTCCGATGCTTCTTCTGCAACTTTGGCCAGTTCCTCGCCATACCCCTCTGCACCCACCAGTTGGGTTGCGGCGGCACCGGCGGATGTAATGGCCGCCAACACTGCATCTGCCCTTTCCTGGCTGAGTTTTTTGTTGGCTACAGCATCACCGGTTTTGTCAGTATAACCACCGATCTTGATCCTTGCTTTGGGATATGCTTTCAGGATGCTCACAATATTCTGCACCTGGGCCATACTTTCTGCAGTAAGCCTCGCACTGCCCACTTCGAAATTAATATTGTCGAAGTCAAACCACTTATCCCGTCCGGCCACGCAGGCGGCATCGTTCAGACAGGCTACCAGCTGGTCTTCAATACCACCCTTGTAGGCATTGATTTCTGTACCGTCGGCCAGTTTCACTTTCAGTGATTCACGTGCAGGCTGCGCAGTGGTTACCGGTGCGGGTTCCGGAACGGCAACAACCGGTGCTTCCACTTTCGCTTCTTCTTTATGGTCAGCGCCGCATCCTTTCATGATGTACAAAAGCAGGGCCACAGCCGCCAGACCCAGCAACAGGGGCATCAGCCAGCTACCCGATCTTTTGGGCTCTTCATGTACAGCATGCGCAGTGGGAGCAGCTCCGGGCTTGGCGGCACCCAAACCCAGCAAACCGCCGATATTGAGACCGCCGGGCAAAGCATTCAGCAGACCGGGCTTCTGTTCGCGGAGCATGGATAATAATCCGGAACCAGACAGGTTGTTTTCTCCGGCATGTTTTCCCAGCAGGCCCAATGCAAGCGGCAGGACGGATCCCAACAACGAGGCTGCAGAAGATCCTTTGATGCCGGCGAACTGTGCAATGGCATTGGCGATACCGCCGACTTTATCTCCGAATATGCCATGCAACAGGCCCGGGGAAGAATCCGGTATCCCGCCGCCACCGGTGCTGAAGGCATTGGAAAGGTTTCCCAATATGCCGCTGTCCATTGCCTTACGGGCAAGATCAAGCACCATATCGCCGCCGCCGGACTCTGCTTTTGAAGTAATACCTAACAATGCCGATGGAACCAGTCCACCAATTGCTTTTCCAACTGATTCATTTGATTCGCCGAGGTAGTTAGCTGCTTTACCAATGAGGTCAGGCGTCAGAAAGCCTTTTACCGCATCCAGAATGTTGAACGACATAAAGTCCGATTTAAAGGTGATAAATAGGTAGTTTCCCCAGGGCAGGTTGCTACAATCAGGACCTTTGTCAGAGCTATCACAAATTAAAGAAAATTGCTATCCGGAAGGGTGACCCTGATAACAATCATATTTTTTTAATGCAGCGGTCAAACCGCAGGAAGGAATTTATTCAATTGAAGAATAAGGTCAGGGTCAGGGCAATTTTCCAGCCATTGATGTCGCTCAGAGAGGCGGCATACCCCCGGATAATCGCCTTCCCGGAGGCCCATATCAGAGATCACCTGAAAATGCAGATGGGGTGGCCAGTGGCCATTTTCTGCGGGCATTCCGAAATGGGCTATTTCCTGGCCCCGGCTGATATACTGGCCTGCAGCCACCTGACGGATATCATTAAGCGAAATATGGCCGTAAAGGGTATAAAAAGGGATGCCTTCCAACTGGTGCAGGACTATCATTGTGGCGCCATAATCACCCAGGCGGTCATTATATGCGGTACTGTGAACCATGCCACCCATAAACGCATAAACCGGGGTTCCTGCAGGCCCCCAGATATCGGTTCCCAGGTGAAGCCGACGGGGTTCCATTTCTCCGTCGAACAATTCACTCCGCTGGTACATACCCCTTAATTCATCATATCCGCCCAGGAGAAAATCAGCGTGTTTTTGTTGCCTGAGTTCATCCATGAATGCCACAAACCTGTTTTCATCGGCCGCTATTCCTGCCGGAAGTTCACCACCTTCGGAAAGGTCGAGCCTGGCCAGTTTCCCGGCCGAAGAGTCGAATGAAATGACCGGGTAAAATCCCGGCTGATGACGCTGTAACAGGCTTGTCAGGGGTGAAATCATACCTGCAAATATAACGCAACGGTTTGCTGTGGAGATTTTCCCGGTGTAATCCTTTCAAAGCAGCAGGAATACACATCGGAATACATATTTTTAAGCACCAAACCAACGATCGCTTATGCATTTCCCCAAGCCCCGGCTTTCCTTCTGGCAGATCATCAATATGAATGTTGGCTTTTTCGGTATCCAGTACAGTTTCGGTTTGCAGCAGACAGCTATCAATCCACTGTATACCTTCCTCGATGCCCGGCCGGAAGAACTACCCATCCTGAACCTGGCCGGACCAATGACCGGCCTGCTGATACAGCCGGTAATCGGGGCCCTGAGCGACCGGACCTGGCATCCCCGCTGGGGCAGAAGAAAGCCCTACTTCCTGATCGGCGCCGTCTTCTGCAGCCTTTGCCTTTTTGCTTTCCCCTTCAGCCGGGCATTATGGATGGCTGCAGGATTACTGTGGATACTGGATGCGGCCAACAATACTGCCATGGAGCCTTACCGGGCATTCATAGCCGATAAACTGAATGAGCAGCAACAACCCATGGGCTTCCTGACCCAGAGTTTCTTCACCGGACTGGGCATTACGCTTGCCAACCTGTCACTTGGTTTTTTCAAGGAAATGATCGACGGAAAAGCAGCGTCTGGAATTCCCTACTGGGTATATGGTTCCTTTTTTGTCGGCGGCGTTTGTTCCATACTGTCAGTACTATGGTCAGTGATCAAAACACCGGAAATTCCTCCCAGCCCTGAGGAATTGCAGGCCCTGCGGGCAAAAAAGAACGGGGTGATGGAACCGCTGAAGGAGATCATCCACGCCATCAGGGAAATGCCTTCGGTGATGTGGCAGCTGTCCCTTGTTTACCTGTTCCAGTGGTATGCCATGTTCTGCTACTGGCAGTTTGTATCACTCAGTATTGCCAAATCCATTTACAAGACCGATGCCAGCACTCCCCTGTATGAGGAAGCCGTGGTACTGGCCGGAAAAGTGAATGGCTTTTATAATATCGTCACCTTTCTTTCAGCGTTCGGACTGGTTTGGCTGGCCAACCGGTTCAGTGCCAAAATGGTGCATGTGCTTTGCCTGCTGATGGCCGCAGCAGCCCTGCTGGTATTTCCGCATATTTCAAACCCTTCCCTCCTGTACGCTCCCATGGTCGGTTTCGGCATTGCCTGGGCCAGCATGATGGGAGTTCCCTATATCATGGTGGTAAGCAGCATTCCCAAGGAACGTTATGGCGTTTATATGGGCATCATCAACATGATGATCGTGATCCCGATGATACTGCAGACACTGTCTTTTGGGTGGGTGTACAAAGCATTCCTCGGAAGCAATCCATCCAACGCCATCAGTTTCGCAGGCATCTTATTACTGCTGGCGGCCCTTGCCACCATTCGCGTAAAAAGCACACGTTCCTCATCAACCGTAGTACCTGCCGGAGGCGGACATTAAACAGATACCATGATCAATTTTAGCGCATATACTTCCTCGTTAGATCTACTGAAAAAGGCATCAACCGGTTTCGGCTTTGTTGCCAGTGTGCAGGAGCACGACAATTACAGGCGGATATGGACCCGCGATGGCACCATCAACAGTCTGGCGGCGCTGCTCAGCGGAGAACCGGAACTCATCGACACGGCCCGGGCTACCATCAGGACGATTTTTGCCCACCAGCACCGCACCGGGTTCATGCCTTCCAATGTCACCCCTTCCGGTGGTGTCAGCTATGGAGGTACAGTTGGCAGGGCCGACAATCCCAGCTGGGCAGTTATCGGGCTTTGCCAGTTTGCCCTCATGCAAAACGAATCCGATTTCGCCTTCAAATACCTTACCCAGGTTGAAAAATGTTTTTCGGTTATGGATGCCTGGGAGTTCAACGGGAAACATCTTATTTATGTTCCCCAGAGCGGCGACTGGGCAGATGAATACATTCAGCACGGTTATATCCTGTTCAACCAGTTGCTCAGGATCTGGGCGCTGCGGCTGGCGGGAGATGTTTTTGACAGGAAGGACTGGAAGGAAAATGCAGCGGTCATCACTTCGGTGGTACAAGCGAATTTCTGGAACAGCCTGGAGGCTCAAAAGCTTTATGCACCTAACCTGGCACACCAGCTCGAACATGCCCCCCTTGATTTCTGGTTCATGGGATTCAACCCCTCGCGCATATATTCACAGTTCGACCTTCAGGCCAATATCCTCGCGCTGTTGCTGGGCATCGGTAATGCTGAGCAGGACAATATCCTTCTCGAATTACTGACCGGATTCTTTCATAAAAAACAGAACCTGCTGCCCTCCTTTTTTCCGAACATCGGCTTTGATGATCCCGACATGCAGGAGCTGCAGCACAACTACGCTTTTACCTTCCGTAACCTGCCCGGGGAATTCCACAACGGTGGTTTATGGCCGGTATGGAATGGCTGGCTGGCAGCTGCGCTTTGTGTAAAAAACCGCAACGCCCTGGCACGCGACATCACTGCCAAAATAGAAACAGCCAACAGTCTGAACAACCATGAATACAACGAATGCCTTCATGGGGAAACGGGCCAGCCAATCGGCGTGCCGCATTGCGCCTGGAGTGCAGGAGGCCATATTCTGGCAATTAATTACCTGGAAGGAAAAAGATTGTTCACCTTAGAATAGTTTATGGAATCACCTTTTGTACTGGCCATCGGAGAAGCCCTGATCGACGCTGTGTCTACTTCCTTTGTAGATGACCTTTCGCAGGCAAGGGAACTCGAACTGAAACCCGGCGGCAGCCCGGCTAATTTCTGCCGGTTCCTGAATCAACTGGGTACACCGGCAAAACTGGTAGCGGCATTGGGCAATGACGGCCTGGCAAAAATCATCCTTGATGACATGCATGCCAAAGGGATTGACACCAGTCATGTACAGCAGGTCCCCGATCACGCCACCACCATCATTTTGGTTGGAAAAAGCAAGGGCACTCCGGACTTCCTGCCCTATCGTGGTGCCGACCAGCATATCAGACCGGTTGATACAGAATTGATCAGCCAATGCAGCGTCATTCACAGCACTGCCTTTGCGCTGAGCAGGGAACCCGCGCAATCAAACATTCTAACGGCCATGCATAGAGCAAAAGATGAAGGCCGGCAGATTAGTGTAGACTGGAATTACGCGGAAAAGATCTGGGGAATCGGCAACAATGCAAAAGCTGTTTTCCATGAAATCACCCGCCTGAATCCGCTTCTTAAATTCAGTCTGGATGATGCGGAAAGATTTACCGGGCAGCCACTTGACGCCGGCGGGGCCATGCAATTCCTGGAGCAGTTCAACAATTCCGTCACCTGCCTTACCTGTGGTGCCGATGGTGTCTGGTACAGGAAAGAACAACAGGCCTGGCAGCATGCGAAAGCAAAACCGGTACAGGTAAAAGACAGCACCGGGGCAGGCGATTCCTTCTGGGCGGGATTCATCCATGCCTGGCTTCGGGACGCGCCTTTGCATGCCTGTATTGACAACGCTTTGGCAACGGCCGCGAAGCGACTGGAAGGTCATTTATAATTTTCAACTGGCAGTATGCAAATAATGAACACACTCCTGATCCTCCTGGGTTGCAATCTTCTTTCCGGCGCATTAATGTCGCAGGAAAGAATCGTCCTCCATTCCCAAAATTCGGCTATCAGGCTGGATTTAATGATAAACGCCAATGGGGTGGTGAGTTATTCTGTCCACTATAAGGACCGGGAAGTAGTGGCGCCATCCACTATTGGCTTCTCCTTAAAAAAGCCTGCCATCGAACTGAATGCATTTGAATGTGCAGGATTTGATACCGCTTCAGTAAATGAAACATGGGAACCAGCCTGGGGGGAAGAAAAATCCATCCGCAACAACTACAAACAGCTGGTTTACAAACTGACGGATAAAAACGGCTCAGGAACCAGGATCAATCTCATCTTCCGGATATTCGATGAGGGTGTGGGGTTTCGTTACGAATTTCCCGTCCAGCCTGCCCTGGAACATTTTATTATCGGCGAGGAAAACACCAGGTTTCACCTGGGTGCAAACCATACGGCATTCTGGATTCCGGGCG
Organism: Flavihumibacter stibioxidans; assembly: GCF_014332695.1. Classification (GTDB taxonomy): domain Bacteria; phylum Bacteroidota; class Bacteroidia; order Chitinophagales; family Chitinophagaceae; genus Flavihumibacter; species Flavihumibacter stibioxidans. Next base: position 181,131 of record NZ_MBUA01000012.1, read on the forward strand.
ATTACGACAGCAATGAATACCTGTATAACACTACCAGGTTGAACGCAATCTCAGCATTTGAAGCCTCGGCCAAAGAACCTGATATCGCATTAAAATCGCCCTTTCATAACCGCGCCGTACAAACGCCCCTGATGTTGAAAACCGACAATGGGCTGTATATAAATATTCATGAAGCGGCTTTGTTGAATTATCCGGCCATGAACCTGGTACTGAATGAAGATGACTATTCTTTTACCAGCCACCTTGTTCCGGATGCTGTTGGCAACAAAGCCTACCTGCAAACCCCTTTCAGAACACCCTGGAGGACCATCATCATCAGTGATGATGCAAGAGAGATACTCAGCTCAAGAATGATACTCAACCTGAATGAACCTTCGGTTATCAAAGATCCTTCCTGGATCAGGCCGCAGAAATTTATTGGCATGTGGTGGGAAATGCATGTGGGCAAAGCAAGCTGGCAGAAAGCAGGGGGTAAACATGGGGCCAATACCGCCAACGTAAAAAACTATATTGATTTTGCATCAGCAAATCGGTTTGACGGCGTGTTGGTGGAAGGCTGGAATGAAGGCTGGGAGGACTGGTTCGGCAACTGGAAAGAGGATGTATTCGATTTTGTTACCCCTTACAGTGATTATGATATTAACTACCTGACCAGCTATGCCCGGGAAAAAGGGGTGCGGCTTATTATGCACCATGAAACATCAGGTGCCGTTACCAATTATGAAAGACATCTTGACACCGCATTCCGACTGATGCGGCAACTGGATATCAATACGGTAAAAACCGGGTATGTAGGCAGGATAATTCCCCGTGGTGAACACCACGACGGGCAATGGATGGTAAACCATTACCAGCGGGTGGCAGAGAAAGCGGCAAAATACCGGATCATGGTGGATGCGCATGAATCGGTTCGCCCCACCGGACTTCACCGCACTTACCCGAACTGGATGGCCAATGAAGCAGCCAGGGGAAATGAATTCAATAATGCCCCGGCGCTGGGACTAACGCCTGAACATGAAACCATTCTGCCTTTCACCAGGATGATGGGAGGTCCGATGGATTACACACCCGGATTTTTCCGCTTCCGGCTGAACCAGTTCGACAGCACCCGAAAAACCCGCATCAGGACCACCATTGCCAAACAGCTGGCCTTATTCGTAACCATGTATTCCCCGCTTATGATGGCAGGTGACCTGCCCGGGAATTACAGCCTGTACCCCGATGCCTTCGATTTTATAAAAGACGTTCCCGTTGACTGGGATGATACCAGGATCCTCGCTGCTGAACCGGGTGACTATGTGGCAATAGCCCGAAAAGCAAAAGCCAGGGAGGATTGGTATATCGGCCTGGTCACTGATGAAAACAGCCGCAGGCTGGAACTGAATTTTAATTTCCTGGATCCGAAGAGTCAGTACGAGGCCACCATTTATGCAGATGCGGCTGATGCAGACTGGAATAATAATCCGGCTGCCTATACCATCAAAAAGCAGCACATATCCGCCAGGAAAAAAATAAAAATTGCTATGGCGCCCGGTGGTGGCTGTGCCATTGTGGTAAGAAAAAAATAACCATTATTTCAACCAGGACTTCAGTGCAAGGTAAACACCGTTGGTCCAGCCAAAACCATCCTGTGCGGCGTATTCCCCGCCACCGGCTGGTTTGCTGAGATCGGCAACATTGTACTTCTCCATCAGCTTGCCTGTTTCCCTGTATACCTTTTCATTCAATAATAACCAGCGTTGTGCGATTTCCCTGGCAAGTCCCAGTTGCCCGCTGCGTGCCAGGCCCATAACGGCCATCCATTGCAAAGGGGCCCATCCATTAGGGGCGTCCCATTGTTCACCTGTGTTGAATTCACTGCTTTGCAGGCCTCCCGGCTTCAGTAGTTTTTCCTGCACCACAATGGCCGCCTGGCTTCCCATCAGGCTCAGGTAACCCTGGCGATGTGGAAAGAAACAAAAGGGAAACAAACCTGCAGGTGTAACCGAATTCGTCATCTTCTGCTTCCGGAAATTATAGTCGGTATAAAATTTCAGTTCGGCATTCCAGCAATAACGGTCGATGGATTGCTGACGCAACTGTGCCTGTTTCGCATATTGCTGCGAAACGGAATCATTCCCTGCCACCATGTTTGCCCTCGAAAGGATCATCTCTGTATTGTAAAGCAGGCTGTTCAGGTCAACAGGAATGATATCAGTTGTCTCAATTGAAAGAATGGTCTTATTATCGGCGAACCAGCGGCTGCTGAAATCCCACCCGCTTGCTGCGCCGGCTCTCAGGTGCTGATAAACCTGCACTTTGTTGCGCTTCGATTTCATAGCCGTTTCAACATCCTCCCTGTAACTTTCCTGTCGTGGCTGCTGGCTTTCATCCCAGTACCGGTTCAGCAGGGCACCGTCTTTGAGTTTTACCACTGTGCCGGCTGCAGTTCCCGGCTTTAGCGTTTCCGCTCCCTTCATCCAGTACCGGTATTCCTTTTCCATAGCAGGAAGGAATTGTTTCAGTACATCATCTCCCTTCACACTTGCCAGCAATTCAACCATCATGGAAAAAAATGGTGGTTGTGAGCGGCTCAGGTAATAACTGCGGTTACCATTGGGAATATGTCCGTAGGTATCTATGAGGTAGGCAAAGTTTCTGACCATGTTTCCGATCATTTCAAACTCACCGCTTTCCTTTAAACCCAGCATAGTGAAATAGGAATCCCAGTAGTATATCTCCCTGAACCTTCCACCCGGAACGATGTAGGGGTGAGGCAAGGGCAGAAGGGAGGAACCTTTTACCGGTTTGTCTGCTTCCCTCCGAAGCTGTTTCCACAATCCCCGGATATGTGTTGAAATATCTTCCGCTGTATTTGTCACATATCCCGCACCGGAAGCTGCCGGCAGTTGAAAATTCTGTTCCACAAAAATTTCCAGCGCAAACTTAATAGCCGGATTGTTCTTTATCGACAGGTATTCCTTGACGATTTCCGCGGGTTCCCGCTTTGGCACACAATCCACAAATGTTTTCCCATCAGGAAATATCCTGGCTTCCTGTACATCCCTGAACAGTTCACCGTAAATGATGTCGGGAGTCGGCGGGAAACTTTCCTGTGCTGTTACAGTCAATGCTGCAAGCAGCGCGGTGATGGTTAACATTTTACGAATCATGGTAATTCAGTTGATTCTAATTTACTAAAACCCTGCAAGCTTGTCTATGTCAAGTGCGGTAAAATCCGGAACTATTGTGATAATATTGTCGAAGTCTTCGAATTCCTCCGAAGTATGATTGGTAGTGAGCACCACGCAGGACATACCGGCCCGGCTGGCAGCCTCTACACCTTTTGGCACATCTTCAAACACAATACAATCTGCGGGGAGAACACCCAATTCCCGCGCACCTTTCAGCCAGGTTTCAGGATCCGGCTTACTCCTTTCTACATCATCTGCACTGACAACCGAAGAAAAATATTCAGCGATACCGGTTTTTTGCAATACCATGTCAATATTCGGGATATTGGAAGCCGTACCAACCCCCAGGCGGATATTCCTGTCGCGTGCGGCCCGAAGGAAATCTGCCAGGCCGGGCAGGAGTTTGACATAAGGCTCATACATTTCACGGTAATACCCTTCTTTACGTGCACCGATTTCATTCATTTCATCGAGGGTGAACTTACCGCTTCCATATACACGTGTCAGCAATTCCGGGGGCTTGCCATACAAGTGCGGGATCAGGGCTTCGCCGGTCAACCCGCCGCCCAGTTCCAGCATCATTTTTTCCCAGGCTTTAAAGTGGTACCACATGTTATCGATCATGGTTCCATCCATATCAAAGAGGAATGCTTTTTTACTCATTTACCTATATATTTTTGTGTATCAACCCTAACACCATTACACCCATCCCATTGGCAATCGTCACACCAAAGCAGGAAGCCAAATCGATACCACCTGCTTCCGGCACCCCGGGATCCGCCTGCTGCGCAAAGAAAGGCACTGGTACGACCAGAAAATAAAAGCCTGTTGCAATGAAATAAAATGTTTCTTCATGCACAGTTCATTTTTCGTCGTCTGGTAAGTAAATTTACCAACACTCCATCATGTAATCAGGAAATATGCTAAAGGGAAGGAAGTTTGTCATTATTTTATTATTGGGAATAGCGAGTACGCTTTTACTGATCTCGGTTACCATTCCCATTACCTTTAACACTAAGGTGGTGGTTCCATATACCCTGGATAAAACCATGGAACAGCTCAGGCTGCCGGTTCAGCTGGGAAAGTGGTTTCTTCCTTTTGCCGGTTACGATACCCAACTGGTAAAAAAATCATTTTACCCCAAACCCACTATCTCCTCAACCGACCATGAACTTACCGTTGAAAGCGCAACACCAGCCAATGCCATCCTAAAACTGACAGAAAACGGCAATTCAAAACGATTTAAAATTTCTGTGCTGCCCGACCCATCCAACAGCCGCAGTTGCATTGTAAAACTACCTGTTTCCAATACCATCTGGCAACGAATGATCGACCCCGATCCCCTGGATGAGATCGCTATCCGCAGCATTAAAAACCTGGGCGAATTTACCACCGACACCAAACGTTTTTATGGATACACCATCCGCAGGGAAATGGTGAAAGACAGTTCTTACCTGTACACTACCAGTACAGTTAAGCCTGACCAGAAAATGGAGGGTACAAAAATCCTTTTCGATTCGCTTATCAGTTTTGTGAGAAACAACCACATCACCTGGAATGGAAAGCGGATTTTTTACAGCCAGCTGACCGGTGAGGAAGAATTACAGATCTTCGCCAGTATTGCCATCAACAGCCCGGTGAGCCTGTATCCTGCAGAAGGCATTACAAAAAAAATGATGCCTGTGGGCAAAAACCTCCTGGTGGCTGATTACAAAGGCGCTTATAAAAACGTAACGGCAGTCTTCAGGGCGCTTGAACAATACAAACGCGATTATTCCCTGGTCAGCATGGCTATCCCCTTTGAAGATTTTAAAACACCGGGGTATGGATTTGCCCCCGATGACATTGTTGAAATAAAAGTATGTTACCCGGTATATTAAACCTGCGCCTCAGTTCTTTACCAATTGAATAACCAACAGGCTGTCGCTGTTTCTCGCCAGGATAAATACCTGCCCGGCCGCCACTGATTTCAACGGAGAAATTTTTCTGACCTGACCGACAGGAAACGGCAAACCGATTAAACGGTATTCAAACGCACCCTTCCCTCGATTAACCAGTACCGCACCGGGATCAGCATCATTTCTGCCCATCTGGATATTGTTTTCAAAAAAGTTACCCCCCGTTAGTATATCGGTTAACCCATCGCCGTTTATATCAGTAAAAGCGGCTGCATTAAGGGTGGATAATTGCGCCTCCCATGGCAGTGTACGCGCGGTAAAATTTCCTTTACCGTCATTCATCAGCACCTGGCTGGAAAAATTATCAGCAGTAAATTGCATGGCTCTGTCCAGCTCGGTTTTGCCGAACAAGTCCTCCAGGGTGGCTTTGGCAAAATCCTCCGCATAGAGGAATTTTTTCTTCAGTAAGGGAACCTGTTTTTCCAGTTCGGCTTTATTGGCAAAGGGCAACTCTCTCCCATGCAGGTAATAGGTCATTACCTGCTCTTTTTTCCCATTTCCATCAAAATCCCCAAAGTATAAGCGAACCGGTTCTCCGGAACTTGCCTTCAGGCGGCTGTTAAGTCCCAGGTTTCCTGCAAGCAGGTCCAGGTCGCCATCATTATCCGCATCAAAAGTCCGCACGGTATTCCACCAGCCCTTGCCATTACCCAGGGATCTCGGCACATATTTCCCTGCCTTCTTTTCATATACCTGCAGGTGGTTCCATTCAGTTGCCAGCAACAGTTCCGGTACCTTGTCACCATTGAGGTCAGCCCATTCCCCATGTTTCACCAATCCGGCCTGTAACAATCCGGGAGCAAGGTTACTGGTATGATCTTCAAATCCTCCTTTTCCATCATTTATCAGCAGGTAGGAAGCAGGTGTCGCTCCATATTCAAAGGGAACGGACCTTGCCCCGATAAACAGATCCGGATATCCATCACCGTTCACATCATTTGGTGCAACCACCGAGCCCGTCAGGTAAATTTTCGGAAATGCTCCTGCCCTTTTCAGCAATCGCCCATTTCCGTCATTCAGGTACAATCTTGGCTGCCGCACGGAATCCGTACCATAAAATTCATTACCGCCACTTACCACTATCAGGTCGGGATGACTGTCTTTATTGACATCCATCCAGCAGGCATCCACATCTTCATACGCGCTGTCGGAAGCCAGTGCAGGCTGTGGTATTGGGCTGAATCTTCCATCAGCTTCCTGCAGAAAAACAACACCGGTGGCATTCCGCGCTGCACCTATAAAGACATCTTCCAATCCATCATGATTGATGTCTGCTACTGCCAGTGCCGGCCCCTCAGTTGAAATCATCCGGGGAATAAGGGGTTCACGGTTGAACTCAACAAAAGGATTTTCCCGGTGCAGCCAGTCCAGCCCGCTTGCCCGGGTGATATCCACCGCCGGCTGAACCCTTGCACTGAAGACCTTTAATGATTCCTTATTAAAAACCGGCAGGCCCGGACTGTAATCCAGGCTTATTTTTCGGGAACTATCAGCAATGGATAAACGCTGAAACGTACGGTCGGGCCAGACCAGCAGCAATGAGTCAACCCTTACATTGTTCAACCCTATGTGCAAGGGTATTTCCATACTCGACTGGAATCCCCTTACAGGGTATTTCTCATAAACATGGACTGAATTTCCACTGTAAACAATGGCTGTTGCACCAATAGCCCGGATGTTTTTATCACTGCCCTTCAATTCCAGCCGCAGGTATCGGTTGGCAGTACTGTCACCTGCGGTATTGTTGCGGTAAACCATGGCGGGCTCATCAATATTATTTACCACAATATCGAGATCCCCGTCATTGTCAAGGTCTGCATACACAGCCCCGTTGGAATAAGTGGACCGGTTATTCTCGACGGAATCTGCACCGTCTGCGAAAGATGCACTTCCCCTGTTGAGAAAAAACCTGTTGGGCAATTTGATCTGCGGAAATTTTTCAATCAGGTTCATTTCCCTGTCATCCATCCTGCCCTCCCTTATTTTCGTTTGAACCTCCTCGTTAGAAACATAATTTACATAATCGATATCATTCAGCCTCTTGGGAATACCGTTGGAAACAAACAGGTCCTTATTGCCATCATTATCGAAATCAAACCACAGTGGCGCCCAGGACCAGTCTGTGGCTGACACACCACTGTATAATCCGGTTTCCCTGAACCTGCCCCTGCCATCATTTAGCTGAAGGTTATTGCGCGCATACTGGTGATTGTAACCATAACGGATTTTCATCTGGAAGAGATTGTATTCATCCTCTCCCAGGGACCGCTTCAGGATATAGGGGTCATCGGGCAGCATATCCATACTAATGATTTCCGGGGCCGCATCGTTATTAATGTCCGCGATATCCACCCCCATCGAGAACTGCGAAGTATGCATGATCCTCTCCGTTAGTTCATCCCTGAAGCTGCCATCCCTCTGGTTAATGTAGAGATAATCGTTTTCATGAAAATCGTTCCCGATATAGATATCAGGGTAACCGTCATAGTTGATATCCGACACCGCAATGCCCAGTCCATACCCGATGGCGGAACTGTTGATGCCGGCCTGCGCGGTAATATCTTCAAACCTGTTTCCGTCATTGCGGAAAAAGCGGTCACCGGCCAGGGGGTGACTGGTGCCCAGGAATTTCTTTCTCTCCCCGAAAGTTCCATTGTGATGAATGGAATGGTTCATGAGGTACATATCGAGGTCACCGTCGAGGTCGTGATCAATAAAAGCTGCCTGGGTGCTGAACCCGGAAAAATCAATACCGTATGCAGCAGCGCTGTCTGAAAACTGCGGCACACCGTTATGATTACCAGTGTTGATGAGCAACTGATTCCGGCTTTTGAGATTTGCGAAGGAGCCCACTCTGCAGACATACAGATCCAGCCGGCCATCGTTGTTTATGTCAACCACTGAAATACCGGTAGACCATCCGCCGTCCTGCGGAATCCTTGAATCCCTGGTGATATCACGGAATTGCAGGTTTCCTTTATTAAGATATAAGCTATTCCCGACCTGGTTGCCTGCGAAAAAAAGATCCACCAGTCCATCCTGGTTAAAATCACCGGCCCCTATTCCTGCCCCATTGTAGAAATACATGTAATTGAACATGTTGAAATCAGGCGTAGCCTTGAGGCGGTTGGCAAATTCAATTCCTGTTCTGCCAGATTCCAGCATGGTAAACCTGGGAGCAACAGCCTTGTGTTGCCGGCAGGAAAAGAGTCCGGCGGAAAGCAACAGGAAAAGCAAGCCCCAATATTTGCGGGAAAGGTTCATCAGCAGGAGATTCTATTTATCCAAACCGGGTCCATATTTTACCAGGACCGGACTGGCATTATTCTTTAATAACAAAAGGGATGGCGTGGACCCAACGCGAATTGGAACGATGTCTTTTATCACCCCATCTTCCTGAAGGCCGGAAGCATGCGGATAAATCCATTTAAACCCGCCCTTGCCGTCATTCAGCAACACCTCACCATAACTGCCATCAAGCCGGCAAAACTGCGGAAGTAAAGCATGGCTATTCCCTCCCATCACCAGGTCTGCAAATCCATCTCCGTTAATATCCCGCGTACTGATGGCGTTAACAGAGGAGAGCTGCACCTGGTAAGGCAGGGGCTTAACAGAAAACCTGCCTTTCCCATCATTGATGGCAATAATGGTCTGGCTGAAATTGAAATTTTTCAGTTCGGCTTTCTGGATGAGCTCAGCTTCAAACAGATCCTGGATTGATTTAGTGGCATACTGCTCATGGCGCAGGTTCTGTTTTTTCAGGGAAGGTATCTGATCGGTCAGTTCCCGTTTCAGGAATACCGGCATATCCCTGCCATCAATGGTCCTGGTAAACACTTTATCCTTAACACCGTTGAGATCAAAATCACTGATCCATAGCCTGACGGGGTGTGATGAATCCGGACGCAGGTAAAAATTACGGCCAATATTTCCGAGCACCAGATCATCATCACCATCATTGTCAAGATCCGAAACAGAAAGGGATTGCCACCAGCCGCTGAGTTCTTCCATGCCGGTTTTCAACAATTCCATCCTGCCGTTTTTAACTGCATATACAGTGGGCGCCATCCAGTCACCCGCCAGCACCAGGTCCTTGCGACCATCTTTGTTGATATCCGCCCAGGCTGCGCCCGTGATCATTCCGGCAGTTTTAAGGGAAGGATTCCATGAGGAAGCCTGGTCAGAAAAAGTCCCCCTTCCGTCATTGATAAAAAGATAACTGTTTGGTGTAATGCCATACTGGTAAGGGATGGAACGGCTGCCAACAAAAAGATCCTCATCACCATCGCCATCCACATCATGGGGAATGGCCACTGATATATTCATACTGTTGGAGGGGAATGCATTTTCTTTCAGCGTAAAACCTCCGCTGCCGTTATTGATGTATAGCCGATGCTGCAGTTCCTTACTGTTGGGCGCCCGGTTGTTGCCACCTGCGCCGATGTAAAGATCCATATCCCTGTCACCATCCGCATCAAAAAAACGAACAGCAGTTTCTTCGGTCTCTATGAAATTTTCTGAACCGGAAATGGTGACCGCCCGGAATCCATTCTTCCCCTGGATATAGAGTTTCCCGGTCTGGCCACTGGCGCCACCAATATAAACGTCCTCCCTGCCATCTGCATTTACATCAGCTACCGTTGCTTTCGGGCCTTCCCTTGACAGCATGAATGGGATATTTCTTTCATTGTAAAAATCAACGTAATCATCTTCCAGGTGGGAATGGAAATCTTTGTTCCTTGCTACAGTCAGCAATGTTTTTGAAAGGGGATGTGGTAAGGGCAATAATTGACCGGCGGTATTTTTTTCAATGGTAAGCAGCTGGTTTATCGCGGGATTTTTCACCAGGGTCCTGGTACGGTCGGGCCAGGTGATTTCCAGGGAGTCAACCTGCGCGGTGCCAACCCCAATTGTTATTTTGTAATCAACAGAGGATTGAAAGCCGCGGGAAGGGAACAATTCCCTCGTCATAATTTTATTGCCCTGATAAGCCCTGGCCGTGCTTCCTATGGCAAACGGATTGAGGCTGTCACCCTGTAAGCGAATGGCGATATAATTATTCTTCGCCAGGCTTTCTGCATTATTCCTGAACACAAAAGCCTCTTCATTCATATTGTTAACAACCAGGTCAAGGTCGCCGTCATTGTCGAGGTCGCCATAAGCAGATCCGTTTGAAAAGCTCGGCAGGCTAAGCCCCCACTGTTCTGCCACCTCGCCGAATTGAAGATCACCCTTATTTTGGTACATCTTATTTGGGATGGGGCGCGACGGCATTTTATTGATGATTCCTTCGATATCCTCTTTCTGGCCGGTAAGCACCATATTCTGGATGATATCATTGGCAAAAAAATCAATGAAATCCTGGTCGGTCACGTCATTGTAAATTCCATTGCTGACATACAGATCACTCCGGCCATCATTATCTGCATCAAAAATCAGTCCGCCCCAACTCCAGTCAGAAGCAGCCACCCCGCTGTAAAATGCGGTCTCAATGAACTTTCCGTTCTGGTTATTAACCTGTAAAGTATTTTGCATGAACTGGTGGTAGAATCCTGACCGTTCTTTCAACCGCTGTACATCCATATGTTCGAACGAGGTAGTTGTTTTAAGCCGCACCTCATCATCAGGCAGCATTTCAGTGACGAAAATATCCGGGTAACCATCGTTATTGATATCAGCCATATCGGCTCCCATGGAAGAATGGCTGATGTGCTGCATCCAGTTTTCGAGTTCCTCAGTAAAGCCTCCTTTACGGTTGTTGATATAGAGGTAGTCACGCTCAAAAAAATCATTGGACACATAAATATCCGGGTAATGGTCACCATTCACGTCCCCAACGGTAATGCCCAGCCCAAAACTGATAAGGCTGCCATAGATACCGGCTTCTTCACTGACATCCGTAAATCGCCCGTTGTCATTCCTCAGGAGGTAGGATCCGCCACCTTTCAGAAAATCTGCTACAGGCCAGTCTTTCGCACGCAGGTTGCGCTTGTTGGAATAGTTCAGGGTATTTACAGGGATAAAACTGTTATTGAGGATATAACAGTCAAGGTCGCCGTCGAGGTCATAGTCAAAAAAAGCAGCCTGGGTGGTGTAACCATCGTTTGCCAGTCCGTACTCCTTTGCAGCATCCCTGAAGCGACCGTTTTTCTGGTTGATGAACAGTGCATTTTCCTGCCGCATCCCTTTCTGGTAGCCGGCATTGCACACATATATATCAAGCCAGCCGTCGTTATTGATATCCACCATCACGACCCCGGTGCTCCATTTGTCTTTTTCGGTTATACCTGCCTGTTCGGAAATGTCTTCAAACTTCCAGTTCCCTTTGTTGAGGTACAGTTTATTGGCGCCCATATTGGCGGTAAAAAAAACATCAGCAAGTCCGTCGTTATTGATATCCCCAATGGCAACACCCCCGCCGTTATAAAAATTCCTGTAGCTGAATATGTTGAAATCGGTCGTATTGCTGACTTTATTGACAAAGCTGATACCGGAGTTGGTAACGGGTTCGAACATCCGGGGCACATCGGGTTTCTGCTGGCAGGACCCGAACAAAACCGCAATAATAAAAAAGGTACAAACACAACGCATACGGCATTCAATCTACAAACAAAACGAGGTCATTCTTTCAAATGACCTCGTTTATTTTTATGGAACAAAAAATATTAATAGCCCGGATTCTGAGTGAGGTTGGGGTTTACAGCCAACTGCTCGTTCGGAATCGCAAACAGGAGATATTTCGGATCATCTGTTGGCTTTTCCTGCCAGGGCTGAAGGAATTTTCCAAAACGGATCAGGTCATTACGACGCCATCCTTCCCAGTACAGTTCACGTCCCCTTTCATCCAGCAGGTTATCCACGTTCAGGGTACCGAATGCAGCAACACCACGCTTGGCCCTGATATCATTTACGATTGCGCGCGCTGCAGGTTCATTTCCGGAGCGAAGCAATGCTTCAGCTTTCATCAGCAATACATCTGCATAACGGAAGATCACGTATTCGTTGTTTGACTGGTCTCCGCTTACATAGTCAATCGGATACTTGATAACCCTGATACCGGTAACTTCCAGGTTGGTACCTGTTTCCGTAAGTTTTACTTCACGGGTAAAAGAAAGTGGTGCGCCGGTACGGTCTTTCAGTGCATTGCCATTCTGGTCATACTGCTGTCCGACAAGGAAGCCAACTTTTACCCCACCAACGGATGTGATACCGGGATAGGATTGTTCACGACGCTTATCAGCGGCATCAAACTTATCATAGAAGTCGGAAAGTGTGGCAAAACCATTCCATCCACTGGGATTCTGGTTGTAGTGCAGTTGCGCAAACCAGCGGGAACGCACGTTACCACCCCTTACACCCGGTGTATTTTCCAGAGCATAAATGATCTCTTTGGAAATTGTGCTGTTATTGGGTGCGAAGTTTTCGAAATAATTTTCCTGCAACTGGTATTTACCTGAGTTGATGATCTCATCTGCCAGGGAAATCACCTTCGCCATATCTGCATTGTCGAATGTCGGTGTCTGGCGGTTGGCATATGCGCCCTTATTGATCAGGATCTTCATCTTAAGCGCCCTGGCCGCGTCCTTGTTTCCTTTGACGATAGGAGAAGAAGGCAGGTCAGGTATGGCCTTATCCAGCTCACTTACCAGGAAGTCTGCACATTCAGCTCCTTTTTTGGTTTCAGGCAGGAGGGTTACATCATTGAAATTGTCACCTTCCCTGAATGGTACCTGGTCCCAGCCGTCGAGCGTACAATACATGGCGAGCGCGCGGAGAAAACGGGCTTCCGCTTTCTGCTGGGCAGAAGAGGAATTCAACTGAAGTACGTTGGTGGCAAAATACTGCGCCTGCAGCAGTTCGCGATAGGTATCCCGAAGGAAGGCATGGTCTGCATTCCACTTGTGGTTGTGCAGCACGCGCCACACCCCGTTATCATCCCAGTCTCCACCGCGGGTTGGACCGAGGGCCGCATCAGAAGTGTGTTCCTGGGCAGCCCAGAAACGACTCTGGTCCTGGAAGGGGGTATTGAGGGCGTTGTATGCACCCTGGAGAATTGACTGAGGGTCAATGGATTCTTCTTCTACAGCGCTAAGGCTGTCATCGAATTCTTCCTCCAGCTTGGAGCAGGAGAAGAGCATGGTGGAAGAAATCGTTGTTAATAGCAAAATATTTTTAAGTTTCATATTGCAGCTTTTTCCATTATAAAGTAAAGTTCAATCCGAGCATGAAGGTTCTGGCTGATGGATAAGGAGTGTACTCAATTCCAAAAGAAGGCACACCATCAATAGACTTATCCGTGTTCACTTCAGGATCAAAACCAGAATAATTGGTGAAAATCAGCAGGTTCTGTCCAGTGAAGGAAATATTCACATTCCTGAAAGTGTTTCCAATTTTACCCAGGTTATAGTTCAGGGTAAGATTGGCCAGCTTCATATAATCGCCTTTCTCGAGGTAACGGGTTGAGGCAGCCACCGGATTGGAACGGCTTTCCTGGATATCACCGCCTATGAGGTTCTTCGCAATATTCCTGGTACCGAGGTTACCGATCGGAAGTACGCTGGTGGCAGTGTTGTTATAAATCATGTGACCGAATGCACCGTTGAAATTGATGAAGAAAGACCATTTTTTGTAATTCAGGTCTGTACTGATACCCAGAACGATATTGGGGTTGGGACTACCAGCATAAATTGGTGTTTCATCATTTCCGATGATGCTCTGACCAGTGGTCTTATCCAATCCGAGAAACTCTTTCAGATAGAATTCGTTCAGAGGCCTGTTGTTGGCCAGGCGCTGGCTGGTTGTACCAGATACACCCTGTCCGCTGATGGAACCTGTTTCAATGATCTGGGCACCAAAATTAGTGAGTTCATTCTGCTGGAAAGTAGCCACCACGCCAAGGTTCCAGTTCAGGTCCTTTTTACGAAGGATGGCACCATTCAGGGCAATTTCCACACCCTTATTGATGATATTACCCGGCAGGTTGATCCAGTATTTTCCGGTTGGACCAGGCTGGGCAATGGATTGTTCGAACAGGAAATCTTCTGTGTCCTTGTGGAAATAATCTACAGAACCATACACACGATCATCAAATAAGCCGAAATCAAGACCTACGTTGGCAGTGGTTGACTTTTCCCACTTCAGGTCGCTGCGCGCAAAATTGGTACGGGCAGTTGAACCGGTGCCGGTAAAGCGATAACGGGTAAGGGAAGCACCAGCGGGGAATTCCTGGTTACCGGTAATACCCCAGCCTGCACGAAGTTTCAGGTTACTGATCAGGCTACTGCCTTTCAGGAAGTTTTCATTACTGATATTCCAGGCTGCAGCAAAAGAAGGGAAATAACCATATTTATTGTTTTCACCGAATTTACTGGAACCGTCTGCACGGAAGGTGGCAGTCAGCAGGTACTTGTCGTACATATTAACTGTGGCACGGCCAAAATAAGACTGCAGTTCAGTTACCGGATCGCTGAAGGAAAATATATTCCGGCTGCTGTTGGTAGAATACTGCAGGTAATCATAGTAGTTCAGGCCAAATTCATCAAAATCCTGTGCAGACAGGAAGGTACCCCTGTTCTGGAATTTCATGAACTCGTAACCAGCGAGGGCGCTGATGTTTAAATTATCATTGATGCGCTTGTTATAGCTCAGGGTATTTGTCCACTGGGTGGTCAGCAACTGGTTGTTTCCAACAGCGGCCACACCTCTTCCAGTGATATCGTTGATATTGATCCAGTCCTTGATTTCCTGCCTGCGGTTACCGCTGGCATAACGCACGCTGTACAACATGCGGAACTCGAGGTCATTGGTAAACTTGTAAGAAGGAGAGATACTTCCCAGTACGTTGGTAAGATTTGAAAAGTCATTATAGGCATCCAGCATCGCTAACGGGTTAACCGTGGTGGAACCTGCTTCCACAAATGGGGTTCCATCTGCATTTCTCATGGCACGGGTAGGATTCCACAGCAGGGCCTGTCCAACCAGGTTGCCCTGGAAACCAGCGTCATTGGTAACGGGTGCCAATTGCTCCACGTTGTGGGAGGTCAGGAGGTTGAAATCCAGTCCCAGTCTCTTATTCTCCAGAAACTTGTAACCTGCACTGATATTACCTGAATACTTTTTGAAATTAGTTTTCTGAATGATACCATCCTGGTCGAGTAAACCAGCTGATACCCGGTAACGACCACGGTCGTTACCTCCGGAAATTGACATATTGTAATTCTGGATAAAACCGGTTTGGGTGATGGCATCCATGGCATCAACGTCATCGCCGAAATCACCACCGGGAAGGCCATACTGGGTAAGGGCAGATTTGTATTCCTGCGCATTCAATACTTCCAGTTTTTTGAGGATATTACTAACCCCTACTGAATTATTGAAGGTAATCTGGGGATCCCCACTCTGGCCACGTTTGGTGGTAATAATAACCACACCATTGGAACCGCGGGAACCATAAATGGCGGTAGCTGACGCGTCTTTCAGCACATCCATAGAGGCAATGTCATTGGGGTTGATGAAGTTCAGCGGGTTGGCGCCGGGAGAAGTTCCCAATCCGATACCACTGGCACCGGCACGGGCATTGTTGTTATCAAGAGGAACACCATCTACCACATACAGTGGCTGGTTTCCGGCACGTACCGAAGCATTTCCGCGGATACGAACGGTAGTGGCACCACCGGGCTGGCCGCTGTTGTTCAGCATCTGAACGCCGGCCACCTTACCCTGGATCAGTTGATCCGGTGCAGTCATCACACCTTTGTTGAAATCCTTTTCCTTCACTGTGGCAACAGATCCGGTAACATCTTTTTTCCTTACAGTACCATAACCCACTACCACCACTTCGTTCAGGGCGGCATTGGTTGCAGCGAGGGCTACTTCAACTTCACTCTTGTTGGAAATATCAATTTCCTGGGTGGCATAGCCGACAGATGTGACCACAATCCTGGTGGCACTTGCCGGAACCCCAGGTAAACGGAATGTTCCATCCGCACCTGTAGAAACGCCCCTGGTGGAACCTTTCACAGTAACAGTGGCACCCACCATTGGTGTTCCATCTTTTGAGTCGGTAATTTTTCCGGAGATCACCCGGTCCTGAGCCTGGATGGCTGAGCCGAGAAATAGAGTGAGTAACAGGACGTACAATCCCCTTACCCAACGTGGCAAAGCAACAGTCATAGTTTTTAAGTTTTGGTTTTTGGTTTTCGTGACGGTTTATAAAAACGAGTTAATATTTCATATTCTATCCACCCCTTACAATACATCAAAAAATTGCAACTGCCTTTTGAAAGGCAGTTGCTGGTCCTTAAACGCTGCTCTCAACAGGCTGGTACAAATGCCAACCTGCCTGAAACGAAAGTCAAATTCCAGCTTTTTAGCTTTTGTTTTTTACCTTTTGTCCGGCAAACGGTTGCGCAACCGTTTGTTGTGTAAAAAATACATATTAGACTCAATTTACATTTTTTTACCAATTAAGAAATTTTTTGTGGCAAGAACTACGATAAAGGATATAGCTAAAAGATTAAACATCAACCCTTCCACAGTGTCCCGTGCCCTGCGTGACCACCCTGATGTAAGCGTACAGTTAAAGGAAACGATCCGCCAGCTGGCCGATAAAATGGGGTATAAACCCAATCATATGGCAATCAACCTCCGCCGGGGCAGCAGCCATACGATCGGCTTGATCATTCCCGAAATCGCACCTTTCTTTTTTCCATCGGTAATCCGGGCTGTGGAGGAAGCCACCCATGAAAAAGGTTATAACCTGCTGATTTTGCATTCAAACGACAGCATTGACAGGGAAATAGAAAATGCTGAGATCTGCGCCAATATGGGGGTGGATGGCATCCTGGTATCCCTTTCCCGCCAAAGCCACGATATTGAACATTTCCAGGAACTGATGGCAGCAGGCATTCCTATTGTATTTTTTGATAAAATAATTCCGGGCACCCATGCCCATAAGGTGGTGATGCCGGGATTTCAGGCTGCCTCCCTGGCTATTGAAAAATTATTGTCTGATCATCCCGGCAGCAAAAAGGTAACCGGATTTTTTGCCGATTCCAGGATGTCCATTACCGAGGACAGGCTGCAGGGTTTCCGGAAGACGATGGAATCCCATGGACGCCACATAGATGATTCCGATATTGTATATACCGATACACCGGAATCAGCAAAGCAGAAACTGATCGAATGCTGGAACAGTGAAAACCGCCCCGATGCCATTTTTGCCATGAGTGATGAAATCCTTTCCGGCATCATCCAGGCGGTTTATGAACTCGGCATCCGTATTCCGGAGGACCTTCACCTGGTGGCGATCAGTGACGGGCAACTCCCTCTCTATGTGCCTTTTCCCATCGCTTTTGTCAGGACCTCCGGCTATGAATTGGGACTCGCGGCCGCCGGACTTTTGTTCCAGCTTATTATGAAGATGCCGATTGTACCCGATACACATTTCCTGGAAGTAGAGTTGGTTAGCAATGGGCGTTAAGTGCCGAAAGCTTGAACCAGCCATCCTTTGCCCATATTTTTCATCACATTTCACAGGTCCTTTCACAAGTCCACCCTTAACTTTAAAGTACCTAAACAGTTGATATATGAAATTGCTCTTTACCACCCTGCTGCTGGCCGGTTCCATCAGCCAGGCACTGGCCCAGGATAACCCGCTTTGGATGCGGTATCCGGCCATCAGTCCCGATGGAAAAACCATCGCATTTGGTTACAAGGGAGATATCTACCGGGTAGACGCCGGCGGAGGCATAGCTGTACCGCTCACCATCCACGAAGCACATGATATGATGCCCGTTTGGAGCCGCGACGGAAAAACCATTGCCTTCGCATCCGACCGGCATGGCAACTTTGATGTTTTCAGCATGCCCGCCACCGGAGGCACCCCCACCAGGCTGACCCATCACAGCGCACCGGATTTCCCTTATGACTTCTCACCGGATAACCAGCAGGTAATCTTCGGCAGCGCCCGGAACATACCTGAAAAAAATATCAGGTTTTACAGCCCCCGCCTCTTTATGAACCTGTATTCCGTTTCGGTTGAGGGTGGCCGTAATATACTGATCAGCTCGGCCGGTATGGAGAATGCCCATTATAACAGCAAGGGTACCCAGATCGTCTTCCAGGATCGCAAGGGCTATGAAGACGCCTGGCGAAAGCACCATAACTCTTCCGTAACCCGCGATATCTGGGTAATGGAAACCGCTTCGAACAGCTTCCGCAAGATCAGTGGTTATGAAGGCGAGGATCGCGAACCGGTGTTCAGCCACGATGACGAATTCGTTTACTACCTGAGTGAAAAAAACGGTGCCCAGAATATTTTCAAGGCTCCGGTACGCAACAGGATGGCTGAACAGCAACTGACCACACTTGCCCGCCACCCTGTTCGCCACCTCAGTATCAGCAGGGACAATACACTCTGTTTCACTTATGACGGCGAAGTATATACGCTAAAGGAAGGTGGCCAGCCACAGAAGTTGAACGTACAGATCTTCAACGACGGCCGTGCCGGGGTTACCAAAAACGTTTCTATCAACGGCAATGTGACCCAGTTCGAGTTATCGCCCAATGGAAAGGAGATCGCTTTTGTAACACGCGGTGAAATCTTCGTGACCAGTGTGGAAGGCACGCAAACAAAACGTATTACCAACACCCCGCAGCAGGAACGGATGGTGCAGTGGAGCCCTGATGGCCGCAGCCTCCTGTATGCTGCTGAACGCAACGACAACTGGGATATTTACCGGGCGACCATCTCCCGAAAGGAAGAGCCCTATTTCTACGCTTCGACGGTGATCACCGAAGAGCCGCTGATCGCAACCAAAGAGGAAGAATACCAGCCTAAGTTTTCACCCGACGGCAAGGAGATCGCCTATGTGGCCGAAAGGAATGTGCTGAAGGTTTACAATACCAGTTCCAAACAGACCCGCACTGTGTTGCCTGCCGGACGGAATTATTCCTATGCCGATGGCGACTGGGATTTCAACTGGAGTCCCGATGGGAAATGGATCATTTCAGACGATGCGGATGGCAATATGTTCAGCGGCAACATGGCCATGATCAAAGCCGATGGCAGCAATGGAATCATGCACCCACTGAAAAGCGGCTTCGGTCAGGGAAACCTGAAATGGGCCATGGATGGAAAGGTGATTACCTGGACCAGCGCCAGGGAGGGACGTAAATCACTAGCATTGCAGGGCAGCCGCGAAGTTGATATCTACGCCGGCTTTCTCGACCAGGAACTCTTTGACAAATTCAAACTCAGTAAGGAGGAATATTCACTGCTGAAAGAAAAGGAAGACAAGGAAAAGGCAGAAAAAGAGAAAGAAACAAAGATTTCGGTTAACGATGCCGGCAAAAATGGCAAAAAGACAAACACGCCTTCAGCAACAGCTTCTGCAACACCGGAATGGAAGCCCCTGACGGAGGACCTGGAAAACAGGGTGGCCCGCCTGACCATCAATTCTTCCTCCATAGCCGACTTTGCAGTGAACAATGATGGCAGCAAAATCTATTACCTGGCATCATTTGAAAAAGGATATGACCTGTGGGTAACCGAACCCCGGACACGTGAAACAAAGATACTCGCCAAACTTGGTGGCACTCCCAGTGGCATCCGCCTCAGCAAGGATGGCAAAAGTATTTTCGTAACCAACCGCGGATCGCTGGTGAAGGTGGACGAAGCGGGTAAAGTGAGTCCCATCGCCATCAATGGCGAGATGGTCCTGAATGCTGAAAAGGAACGCGAATACATTTACGACCATGCCTGGCGCCAGGTGCAGAAAAAATTCTATGACCCTAATATTCATGGTATCGACTGGAAGGGACTGAAAGCTGATTATGCCCGCTTCCTTCCACACATCAGCAACAACTACGATTACCAGGAACTGCTGAGCGAATTGCTGGGAGAACTGAATGCTTCGCATACTGGTGGACGTTATAGTCCGCAGATGCAGAATCCCGATGCAACTGCCGCACTCGGTTTGCTGTATGATGAAGCCATCACCGGAAACGGACTGAAGATTACCGAAGTAATTGCAGGTGGCCCGCTCGACAAGTCATCCAGCAAAATAAAAACCGGGGTGATCATTGAAAAGATCGATGGCGAAGCCATCACGGAAAAAAATGACTGGTCTGTTTTCCTGAACCGTAAGGAAGGTAAAAACACTTTGCTGAGCCTGCTCGATCCCGTAACAGGCAAGCGTTGGGAGGAAACAGTTAAACCCATTTCATTCCAGGAAGAAAGCGGCCTGATGTACAAACGCTGGGTGAAGAAGATGGACGAAATGGTGAACAAACTGAGTGGTGGCAAAGTTGGCTATGTGCATGTACAGGGTATGAACGACGGCAGTTTCCGCAGCACTTACGATGCCGTAATGGGCAAAAACTACGACAAGGAAGCATTGATTGTAGATACCCGATTCAACGGTGGGGGATGGTTGCACGATGACCTCTACCAGTTTCTGAGCGGAAAGCGCTATCTCGATTTCGCGCCCCAGGGCAACCGCCTCAAAGACGCTGAACCGGTAGGCCGCTGGACCAAGCCAAGCTGCGTGGTAATGAGTGAAAGCAATTACAGCGACGCATTTATTTTTCCCTATATCTACAAGCAGAACGGAGTAGGCAAACTGATTGGCATGCCGGTTCCGGGTACAGGTACGGCGGTGTGGTGGGAACAGCAGATCGATCCCACCATCGTGTTTGGCATTCCGATGATTGCCACCATCGGCAAGGAAAACCGCCCCACGGAGAACCTGCAGCTGGAGCCTGACATCCGTGTTCCCCTTTCCTATGAGGATTTCCTGAATGGCAAGGACCCACAGATCGAAACCGCTGTGAAGGAAATGCTGAAGACGATCGGCGAGAAAAAAGGATTTTAGCTTTCCTTTTATACTACTTACGGCCGGTACACGTTAGCTTAGCGTTGAAACCAATACAAATGAATAAACGCAGTGGCTCTCAGTTGTTCCGGCCTTTTCTATTGCTCTCTTTTTTATTTTCCACGCTTTTTGCGGGTGCCCAAACCATTACCGGTGTCTGGCGCGGCAAGATCAAAGGCAGCCAGGCTGAAGTAAAGATCGTGAAGTCGGGTGATGAACTGGTGGGAGTAGCCTATTATTACCAGAACAAAACCAGGTACAAAAGATACAGCATCAAAGGACATTTTGACCCGGAAACAAATTCGGTGATCTGGTGGGATGAAATGCTGCTGGAAGAGCAAGGCAAACGCGGGCCATTGCAGATCGGCTCTGACCCTTCGGCACAAATGATGGTAGCTGACTTTAACTGTCCGGGCGCCGACGAAATGTACCTCGACGGCACCAGTACCGAACGCGATAACAAAGCCCGCAGCAACGGTACCGTACACCTGGAGAAAATGGCAAACCCGGTGTTCCGCGATGAATGGGACTTTATCATTGACAATTATTTCGTAGGTGCCAATGATCCGCAGCTGATCGACAGCATCAGCCAGTTCGGCATCACGGCAAAGATCCCGGTTGAAAAGCCACTGGAATCCGCTTCCGTTGGCGGACCTTCAGAAACTGTTTCACCCCCTGTGGTAACTGCCACGCTCCCGCCACCCGCAGCATCCCGGCCAGCAGCTCCGGCACCTGATATCATTGCCAGGAAATTCACCAGCCGCAAAAACGTTTTGCAGACAGTGATCCCTATCACTGCAAAAACCATCGAACTGCGGTTTTACGACAATGCTCAGGTGGATGGTGATTCCATCGCTCTGTTCCTGAACGGTCAGCTCCTGTTTAAAAATATTCGCCTCACCGACCAACCTTATACGGTTACCCTGAATGCAGCCGACCTGGCAGCAGACAACGAACTGGTAATGGTGGCGGAAAACCTCGGAAGCATACCACCCAATACTTCCTACATGGTGGCCATTGTTGGAAACAAACGGTATGAAGCCCGCCTCTTTGCCAATGAGCAAAGCAGCGCCATGATCCGAATTGTGGATCCCAAAAAAGTTGAGTAAAATAATTTACCCGACGGGTGCCACCCGACGGGTAAATTATTTACAGACCGGTTCAGCAGGGAAAACGCGATCAGATGACCACATTGATCATCTTGTTTTTAACGTAGATCACTTTTTTGGGCGATTTACCTTCCAGCCATTTTACCACCGCGGGATCGGCCATAATGATTGCTTCCACCTGTTGCTGGTCGGCATCCAGTGTGATGGTTATTTCTGTGCGGGTCTTACCATTGATAGCTACCGGGTAGGCTTTGGATGATTCCCGTACATATTGTTCTTCAAATTTTGGAAAACCTGCATCCAGCACGCTGCCTTCGTTACCAATCTGTTGCCACAACTCCTCGCAGAGATGGGGGGCATAGGGCGTCAGCAACACAAGCAACTGTTCCAGCACTGATTTCTTGCGGCATTTCAGGTCGTGCAATTCATTTACACAGATCATAAAGGAACTCACCGCCGTATTGAATGAAAACCGTTCGGTGTCTTCTTCAATTTTACGAATGGTCTTGTGCAGCACTTTCAGTTCGGCTGCAGTGGGAGTTTCATTGGTAACCAACAACCCTTTTTCCTCATCTGCGAAGAGCCTCCACAGTTTTTTCAGGAAGCGGTGAACCCCTTCAATTCCCTTGGTATCCCAGGGTTTGCTGATCTCCACCGGTCCGAGGAACATTTCATACATCCTGAAGGTATCGGCACCGAATTTCTCCACAATAAGGTCAGGATTCACGGTGTTGAACTTTGATTTGGACATTTTCTCCACCTCACTGCCGCAGATATATTTACCGTCTTCCAGGATGAACTCTGCGTCGGCGAAATCAGGTTTCCAGGTTTTGAATTCGTTGGTATCCAGTTCGTATCCGTCAACAATATTTACGTCCACATGGAGCTTATCGACCTGTTTGCCCTGGTAGCTGTCCTCCCGGTCTAGCAATCCTTTTGAAATATAGGTATGTGTTCCATGCAACCTGTACACAAAGCGGCTGCTGCCCTGGATCATTCCCTGGTTCACCAGCTTTTTATAGGGCTCATCAAAACCGATATGGCCCAGGTCATATAATGCTTTGGTCCACATGCGGCTGTAGAGCAGGTGACCCACGGCATGCTCCGTTCCGCCAATGTACAGGTCCACCTGTCCCCAGTAATCACTCACTTTACGGTCACAGAAGGACTTATCATTGTGCGGGTCCATATACCGGAGGAAGTACCAGGATGACCCTGCATAACCCGGCATGGTATTGGTTTCCAGCTCACGGGCAACCCACTCGGGAATATTGGCAAGCGGGCCCTCACCTTCTGGCCCGGGCCTGTAACTGTCCACATGCGGCAGTTCCAGCGGCAGGGCTGATTCCTCCAGGGGTACGGCCACACCATCTTTCCACTGAATGGGGAAAGGTTCGCCCCAATAACGCTGACGGCTAAACGCCGCGTCCCGCATCCTGAAATTCACCTTCCGGTGACCGATTCCCATGGCTTCAATTTTACCGATCACGATCTCGATGGCATCCCTCATGGGCACGCCATTCAGAAAGCCGCTGTTTTCCAGCAATGCGTCCTTGGTTGGATTGGCTTCCACCCCATTATACAGGGAACCAATGATATTGGTGATGGGAATATTGAAATGTTCGGCAAACTTATGGTCGCGCTCATCGCCGCAGGGAACAGCCATAATGGCGCCTGTTCCATAACCTGCCAGTACATATTCAGAGATCCAGATGGGAATTTCGCGGCCATCAAAAGGGTTAAGTGCATAGGCCCCCGTAAACACGCCGCTAATCTTTTTTTCAGCCATGCGCTCGCGCTCACTACGGCTTTTTACATAGTCCAGGTATTCATCCACTGCAGCCGCCTGCCCCGAAGATTTCAGGCATTCGACGATATCCAGTTCAGGTGCCACCACCATAAAATCCACCCCAAAGATCGTATCCGGCCGGGTGGTATATACCCTTAACTTATTAAGAGCCCCCTGTTCACTTTTTACAGCAAAATCAATTTCAGCGCCGAAACTCTTGCCAATCCAGTTGGTCTGCATTTCCTTCATCGCATCGCTGAACTCTATGCGCTCCAAACCTTCCAGCAGGCGATCGGCATATTCGGTAATGCGCAGGTACCATTGGCGAAGCCTTTTCTTTATCACCAGGTGACCACCCCGTTCGCTTACACCATTTACCACCTCATCATTGGCAAGTACGGTTCCAAGTGCTTCGCACCAGTTCACCTCACCGTATCCGCAATAGGCCAGCCGATAATCCATCAGGATTTCCTGGCGATGTTTCTCAGTAAAGCCCGCCCAGTCGGCGGCGGAGAACCTGAGCCTTGCATTACCCGGACAATCATGATTTATATTCCCCTCCGTTTCAAAGGCTGCCACCAGCGCAGAAATCGGTTCAGCCTTGCCGTTATGCCGGTTGAAGAAGGAATTGAATAACTGAAGAAATATCCACTGGGTCCATTTATAGTAACCCGGCTCACAGGTCCGTACTTCGCGGTCCCAGTCAAAACAGAAACCGATATTATCGAGCTGCTTGCGAAAATTATTGATATTCTGATCGGTGCTGATGGCAGGATGGACACCATGTTCGATGGCGTATTGCTCCGCCGGCAGGCCGAAAGCATCGTAGCCCATGGGGTGAAGTACATTATATCCTTTCAGTCTTTTATAACGGCTGTAAATATCACTGGCGATATAACCCAGGGGATGGCCCACATGCAGTCCCGCACCACTGGGGTAGGGAAACATATCAAGTACATAACATTTGGGCCTGGTGGAATCGTTGAAAACCTTGTAAGCATTGGTTGTTTTCCACTGCTGCTGCCATTTCTGTTCTATCTGCCTGAAACTGTACTCCATTATTCTCTGCTGATTAAATAAATTGAATGAAACCCGACTATTGAAAGCTTCACGGCAAAAAATGTTCTGGCCTGACTGGATCGGGACTTCCCTGCGGAAAATGTGAAAGTGAACTTAAAAATGGTGTACCCGTTCCCAAACCTGCAATAATACTACCGGTTGCGATCGTTTAGTGGGTCACAAAAATACAAACAGAACCGGTAAAACCGCTATTTTTGTCACTATTGTCACAGTACTAACCCACTGAAATCTGTAAACATGA
This sequence comes from Flavihumibacter stibioxidans, assembly GCF_014332695.1. Taxonomy (GTDB): domain Bacteria; phylum Bacteroidota; class Bacteroidia; order Chitinophagales; family Chitinophagaceae; genus Flavihumibacter; species Flavihumibacter stibioxidans. The sequence goes on from NZ_MBUA01000012.1 coordinate 206,356, forward strand.
CGCAAATCGGAAAATCATCCGCCAAACGTTCCCAGCCCTCCTATTTCATGTCCATCCTGGGCGTTTCACTGGTGCTTTTCATCCTGGGACTCCTTGGCTGGATTGTGATCAACGCCAATAAACTGGGTCAGTATTTCAAGGAAAATGTGGAAGTCAGGGTTTACCTGCGTGAAAACATCACCCCCAAAGACAGCGTGGCCCTGGTTCAGTATATTGCCAATAAACCCTATGTGAAGGAATATACCTATGTCACCAAGGAAGATGCCCGCAAGAAATTCATCGCTGATGGCAATGATGACTGGAAGAACATCATGGATGCCAATCCGCTTCCTGCCAGTATTGATTTCAAGCTCCGCAACCAATATGTGCACATCGATTCATTAACAGCCATTGCAGCCGACCTGGAACAGAATATCGGTGTGAATGATGTACAATATCCCAGGGCGCTCATCGACAACCTTAATAAGAATGTTCAGAAAATAAGCATGATCCTGCTGATTGTTGCGATCGTACTGTGTATTGTGGTGATCATTCTGATCGACAATACCATACGCCTGGCCATGTTCTCCAACCGTTTCCTGATCAAAACCATGCAGATGGTAGGGGCTACCAGGGGCTTTATTGCCAAACCCATGGACGTCAGGGCCATCATTAACGGGGCCATCAGCGGGGTGATTGCGCTGGCCGGCATATTTGCACTGATCATATTCTCTGAACAGCAATTACCCGAACTGAAAGCCATGCGGGACATCACCTGGCTCGTACTCCTGGGCGCAGGCATCATTTTACTGGGCATTTTGATTTCCCTGCTGAGTACGCACAGAAGCGTTGTTAAATACCTGAAGATGAAGCTGGATGACCTTTATTAGGCTGGGCTGAAGGGTGAGAGTTGAAATTGTATACATTTGATTTTTAAATTTTTTTCATGTCCAAGAAAGAAGCCAAAACTGTTTCGCATACTTCCGAGAGCCTTTTCGGAAAAGAAAATTATATCTGGATGGTTGCCGGGGTGGCAGTTATTGCGATTGGGATGTTACTGATGTCTGGAGGCAAGAGCAGCGATGCCGGTGTATTTGACCAGAAGGAGATATACAGCACTACCAGGATCACCATCGCTCCCCTCTTAATCCTGGCCGGCCTGGCACTGGAAGTGGTAGCCATTTTCAAGAAGCCGAAAGCCTGACCCCAACCATATGAGCATATTCGAAGCCGTCATTATTGCCATCGTGGAGGGCCTGACTGAATTTCTGCCTGTTTCCTCTACCGGGCACATGATTGTGGCAAGTTCATTACTGGGTATCCATAAGGAAGAGTTTACCAAACTCTTCGAAGTTGCCATCCAGTTGGGGGCCATCATGGCCGTGGTGGTACTTTACTGGAAAAAATTCATCGATTTCAAAAGCATGGCCTTTTACATCAAACTGGGCCTTGCGGTTATTCCCGCCCTGCTGCTGGGATTCCTGTTTTCGGACCAGATCGATGCATTACTGGAAAGTCCGCTGACCGTTGCCATCACATTGTTGCTGGGTGGTTTCATCCTGCTCTATATTGATCGCGCCTTTCAACACCCTGCTATACACGAAGAAAAAGAGATCAGCTTCAGCCGGGCCATTATCATTGGGGCCTGGCAGTGCCTGGCCATGATTCCGGGTGTAAGCCGCAGTGCAGCATCCATTATTGGCGGCATGCAGCAAAAACTTTCCAGGAATGTAGCGGCAGAATTTTCCTTCTTCCTGGCAGTTCCGACCATGGCAGCTGCCACCGGATATTCGCTGGTACTAAAAGACTGGGAGAACGGCACCGGTGGGCTACAAAAAGGATATGAGCTCCTGCTCAGTTCATCCGAAAATATCACCGCATTTGTGGTAGGTAATATCGTTGCATTTGTGGTGGCCCTGCTGGCCATCAGGTTCTTTATAGGTTTCCTGCAAAAACATGGATTCCGCTGGTTCGGCTACTACAGGATTGTTGCAGGAATAATTCTGCTTATATTGCTGTGGACAGGGGTAATTCATAATTGAGTGGGGTTAATCCACAAACCACGACCTACAAACCATCAACCTGCATGCAGACTGCACCCAAAAAAGTCATCAACGGCTGGGCCATGTACGACTGGGCGAACAGTGCCTATAACCTGGTCATCACTTCCACCATTTTTCCCGCGTACTATGTTGGCATCACCACCGTCGCCAATGACAGCGGCACCGATGACCATACAGTAAAATTTTTCGGTCGTGAATTCGTGAATACCGCATTGATGGACTATGCCCTTTCCATTGTCTTTATCATTGTGGCATTCAGTTCACCGATATTATCCTCCATCGCCGACTACCGCCGCAATAAAAAAGTTTACCTGCGATGGTTCAGCCTGATGGGCTCCGCCGCCTGTGTCGGCTTATTCTTTTTTACACCGCAGCGTATTGAACTGGGCATCATACTTTTTTCCATTGCAGCGCTGGGCTACTGGGCCAGCCTGGTTTTCTACAATTCCTACCTGCCGGATATTGCAGCTCCCGAAGACCAGGACAGGGTCAGCGCGAAAGGTTTTGCACTGGGATATATCGGAAGTGTATTGCTGCAGATCATCTGTTTTATCATCATACTTAAACCCGGACTGTTCGGACTGGATGAAACTGATAAAACCATTGGTGCAAGAATATCCTTCCTCCTGGTAGGCATCTGGTGGTTCGGCTTTGCACAGTTCACCCTGCGCGTGATGCCCCTCAGCAGCCGGCAGGAAAGAAAATCCAAAAAACATGTACTCGTGAACGGGTTTCACGAGCTTCAACTCGTATGGAACCAGTTGAAAGAGATGAAAGTTCTCCGAAAATTCCTGCTCTCATTTTTCCTGTACAGCATGGGTGTTCAAACCGTGATGCTGGTGGCTGCCGGTTTTGGCAAAAAGGAGATTTTCCCCCATCCTGATGATGAACCCAAACTGCTGGTCACCATCATCCTGATCCAGCTGGTAGCTGTATTGGGTGCCCTCGGTTTAAGCCGATTATCAAAGCGGATCGGAAACCTCTGGGTACTGATCCTTTGTGTATGTATCTGGATCGGGATCTGTATAGCAGGTTATTATGTGCAAACCCAGACAGAGTTCTATATCCTGGCCTGCTTTGTCGGGCTGGTAATGGGCGGTATCCAGAGCATGAGCCGCAGCACCTATTCAAAACTCTTACCTGAAACCCAGGACACGACCTCTTTTTTCAGCTTCTATGATGTAACTGAAAAAGTGGCCATTGTAATCGGAATCTTTACCTTCGGATACCTGGAAGAATTAACAGGCAGCATGCGCAATTCCATCGTGGCGCTCGGAACATTTTTTGTACTGGGATTGCTGGCATTGATCTACACGAAAAAAGTTTACGACAGGCACCATGAAACTCTACACCATTAATACCGGAAATTTCAAGCTGGATGGCGGCGCCATGTTCGGCGTGGTTCCCAAATCCATCTGGAATAAACTGAACCCTGCTGACGAGAACAATCTTTGCAGCTGGTCCATGCGATGCCTGCTGATTGAAGACGGCAAGCGCCTGATACTTATTGACAATGGCATGGGCGATAAGCAGGATGCCAAATTCATGGGACACTATTACCTGCATGGAGACGATACACTGGATAAATCACTGGCTGCGCATGGGTTTCACCGCGATGACATCACCGATGTGCTCCTGACCCACCTGCATTTTGACCATTGCGGCGGCAGCATTATCCGGCAGGGAGACAAACTGGTGCCGGCATTTAAAAACGCTGTTTACTGGAGTAATGAGGGCCACTGGAACTGGGCCGTCCATCCGAATGACAGGGAAAAAGCTTCCTTCCTGAAAGAAAACATCCTTCCCATAAAGGAAAGCGGACAGTTGCAGTTTATTCCCACACCGCTGCCGGTTAAACTGCCGGGATCGGACCAGGATGCATTTCATCCCCACCTGCCAACCGCGGTTTTCAGCGATGGTATCAGCCTGAGGTTTGTCAATGGCCACACCCATTCCATGATGCTGCCCCAGGTAGAATACAAAGGCCGGACAATTGTTTTCATGGCCGACCTGCTGCCCTCCACCGCACATATTCCCCTGCCTTATGTAATGGCCTATGACATGTTCCCGCTGACAACACTTCACGAAAAGAAATCATTTCTCAGTGAAGCACAGCAAAACAATTATATACTTTTCTTTGAACATGACCCCAGAAACGAATGCTGTGAACTTGAGCTAACGGAAAAGGGTATCCGCAGTAGTAAAATCCTCCAACTAAACGAACTCTAACCCCCATTCACCATTCACCATTCACCGTTTACCTCACCCCTATCAGGCTCGACAACGGGTAACGTAAATTCCGGTAACTCATCATATCCACTTTTATGCTGCCCACACTGATTGGGCTTTCCACGCGCAGCGGAATTTTATTACCGTCATCACTTACCCAAACCACCATTTTCTCGCCGCCTTCAAAGATGGTTCCCTTTACGAGCAGGGGTTTGAACTTGATGGCGCGGAACTTGCCGTATTTTGTCTTGATCGTTTCCTTACCCAGGTAGCGGATATAGAGGTTATAGGTTTCGTTATCGAGAAACATGGAGAAAGGGATCTTATCACCCACCTTGTATTTATTGAAATCAATATTGCGGGCATAGTAGATGGAACTGATCACATCCTGAACGCAATTGGGTACATTGAACACCCCGTCATTTGATATGGCTTTGTTCGCGGCATGGTCAAAATTCACTGTCTGGAACTTGGTATAACCGCCTTCGTACACATTCCTGATAAAGCGGTAAGGCTGCAATGACCCGGTGTCGATATATGATTCATACCGGTCGCGCACCTTAAAAAAACTGTCATAAAAACTATAGGTCTTACCATCCCCTACCACATGGTAAACGGTATTGCCATTCAGTTTGGTAAGGTTAACCAGGAAGTTTGCCTCCCCGGCCCCGATATACATTCCGGCCAGGGTATAAAACACTTTGAATGTAACGGACTCTCCATTCTGGAAAGCAACATTCCGAATGCCGCAGAACTCATTACCCGCATCAAGCCGGTATGAGACCAGTAAAGAAAGTACGGTGGCTATTAAAAATTTTCTCATTTCTTCAATTTTCTTTCGGCCTTCGCGACCCGAATACCCTTACCCTTATAATCAGCAAACTTCCCGCAATTGCCGGTACGATCAGGTTGACCAGCCAGATGGAAACCGTTGCTGTGATGACCCCCAACTGGTTAGCGCTTATCCATCCAAACAACTCCAATGCCAGCTTACCCCTGATTCCTAATTCAGCCAATGCGATAGTGGGAATAATTGCCAGCACCAGGAACTGTATTGCAACCATCCAACCAGCCACCCACAGCGATCCCGTCACCTCAAAACATTGCAGCAGTAAGATATACTGAATCACAAATACTCCATACCTCATCAATGACCATCCAAACACTCTTAACAAAATTCTAACCGGCAGGTGGTCGATCACCAATAAGGCTTTACCCCATTTCTCCACTCCGGGTAATTTTTCCAACAGTCTTACCCACCAGCTTATACGAAGGTAAATTAACATCAACAATAAGCAGATGATTGTAAGCAAGAGACATAACAATCTTATCCATAACAGGTTGGACTGCCAGTATTCCGGAAGGTTTAGTCCCATATATCCGAGATAAAACAACCAAAGGCCGATAGTACCCAGCCATAAAGTAACCAGCAGCTGGCTGAAGCTGCCTACCAGGGTCAGGGAAACCGCCTGCAACCTTTTGCCTTCCGGCAGGTAGAGTACACGCCCGCCGTATTCGCCGATCCGGTTGGGCGTATTGACTGCAAATGCCACTCCGGCAAGGATTGCCTTAAGAGCCTGCCATCCGGATATACGATGTAATGGCAGCAACAGTTCGCGCCATTTAAGTGCTTCCAGTCCCCAGTTTACCACCATAAGCAGGACAGCCACAGTGAATTTCCAGGCATTATTGCCCTGCAGAGACTGCCTGATGTGCAGCCAGGCATCAGGCAGATCAGGCTGTTGTTTGATTTGTTGGTATATGGACCAGGAGAGCCAGATGAATATTAAGGGGCCCAACCAGTAGTTGAGGAAGATTTTGATATTTTTGCTGTCTGACATCCCCGTTAAAAATAACTTCTTGTCGCAAAAAAGCTCCAAAATAATTCTCGGCATTGACCCCGGCACCATCGTAATGGGCTATGGACTCGTTTCAGTAACCGGCCAGCAACTGTCATTACTGGAGATGAATGTACTTAAGCTCAACCCTAAAAAAGACCAGCACACGCGGCTTGAACTGATCCATCGGAAGGTAACCGAATTGATCATTGAATTCCGGCCAACCACCTTTGCCATCGAAGCGCCCTTTTTTGGGAAGAATGTGCAGAGTATGCTGAAACTGGGAAGAGCCCAGGGTGTTGCTATTGCTGCAGCCATTCAGGCCGGACTGGAGGTATGCGAGTATTCCCCCAAAAAAGTGAAGCAATCCATAACCGGAAATGGAAATGCCGACAAAGACCAGGTCTGGAGTATGTTACAAAGGATACTGTCCATTAAAGGCACCCCCGACTATCTTGATGCATCAGACGCCCTGGCTGTTGCCATCTGCCACTATTACCAGACCAACTCACTGGTACCAACAAACGCTGCAGGCAAGGCCAAAGGCTGGGAAGATTTTCTTCGCCAGAACAGCCATCGCATCAAAAATCAATGATTTTTAAACAACATCAAATGAAACTACGTTCCCCATTGCTGCTGGTCACCGCGACCTGTCTTACCATTCAGATCCAGGCCCAGCAAACCATTGGGCAGGTGCGTAATTACCGCCAGGCCAATGAACAAAAGATCATGGCCGAATATCTTGAATTCCTTGCAATACCAAATGTTACCAGCGATACCGTCAATATCCGCCGGAATATTGATTTTATCAAAGGTATGATGGAATCGAGGGGCATTGAAGTGAAGCTGCTGGGTGGCCGCACACCCGGAGTGAACAAGGCAGTGATGGGGAAAGTGACGGTTCCCGGAGCTACCCAGACAATCGGATTCTATGCCCACTATGACGGCCAGCCGGTGAATCCAAAACAATGGGCACCCGGACTGGAGCCATTTAAACCGGTATTCCTGACGGCTGCCATAGAGAATGGAGGCAAAATCATTTCAGATTACCGGCCGGGGCAACCTATCCAGCCAAACTGGCGACTAAGTGGCCGGGGAAGTGCCGATGATAAAGCCGGCGTGATGACCATCCTCAATGCTTATGAGGCACTGGTAAAAAACAAGACCAAACTGAAACACAACCTAATCTTCCTTTTTGAGGGCGAGGAAGAAGAGGGTTCCACCCACCTGGATGAAATTTTCGAAGAACATACACAGGAACTCAAAGCCGATTGCTGGATCATATCTGATGGACCCCGACATGTATCGGGAAAAAAATCCGTCGTATTTGGGGTTAGGGGCGATGTGAATGTCAGCCTTACTGTTTATGGCCCCAAACGCCCCCTCCACAGCGGAAATTATGGCAACTGGGCGCCCAACCCGGCAAGGATGCTGGTGGAGTTACTGGCAGGCATGAAAGACGCCAGTGGCCGGGTTTTAATCAATGGCTTTTATGATGATGTCATTCCGCTGACCGTGCTGGAAAAAGAAGCCCTTGCCAATATTCCCGACATTGAGCAAACCCTGAAAAAAGAACTGGGAATAGTGGAACCTGAAGGCGGCGGACTACCCTTTCTCGAATTACTGAACCAACCCACCCTCAACATAAATGGAATTGCCAGTGCCAATGTTGGCGCCATGGCCAGCAATATTATTCCCGCCAAAGCGGAGGCCGTACTGGACCTGAGACTGGTACTGGGCAATGATGCCGAACGGCAGGTAAAAAAGCTGACGGATCACATCCGTTCAAAAGGATATCATATACTGGATCACGAGCCAACAGATGCAGAAAGAGCAACCTATCCTAAACTGATCAGGGTAAGTGATGGGACAGGTTATAACGCACAACGCACACCGATGAATCTCCCCATTGCCAGGCAGGTAGTGAAGGCAGTGCAATCCACTACCACTGATAAGGTAGTGCTGCTACCATCGGCCGGCGGCAGTCTGCCCTTGTACATGTTTGAAACGATACTCGGTGCAAAAGTGGTCACCGTTCCTGTAGTGAACTACGACAACAACCAGCATGCTGAAAATGAAAATGTGCAGATCAGTTTCCTGTGGGAAGGAATAGAAACGATGGCTGCGCTTATGCTGATGTAGTTCCACCCGTCGGGTGGCTTCCGACGAAATTTCACCCGTCGGGTGGCACCCGACGGGTGAACCAGACGGGTGAACCAGGCGCGGATAATTCCCGTAATGCCTTATTAAAGGAATGCCAGGATCTTGTCCTGTGCGGCTTTCAGCTCTTCCGCATCCACCTTCATTTTGCCCCGGGTAAAATTCAGGTCATCGGTTTCCTGCAGGGGCACCAGGTGCAGGTGGGCATGTGGCACTTCCAGGCCTATAACGGCAGAGCCTACACGCTTGCAGGGAAATGCTTTTTCAATGGCTGCTGCAATGGGCCTGGCAAATACCAGGATTTCTGAAAGGTAATCGTCGGGGATCTCGTAAAATTTATCCACCTCAATTTTGGGCACGACCAGCACATGGCCATGAACCATGGGGTAAACATCCAGAAAAGCGTAGAATTTGTTGTTTTCGGCGATCTTGTAGGAAGGGATTTCGCCGTTGATAATTTTCGTGAATATGGTCATCTTGCGGTGATTGTATGCAAATCAGCCCCCAATGACATCGTCAGTTTAATTTCTTTTGTCTGCCAGGTATCAAAGAATGGCTGCCAGCGTCCCATATTGTAGAACATCCCGAACACTTCACGCTCCACGTTATCTGTCCACAGCTCATCTTTTTTCTCCCATTCCACATTCGTCACCCTGCCCGATGCATCGATGGTCACCACAAAGTTATGATTCCAGTTGGGAATGGTATTGGCTTTATAATAGGCAGCACTGAAATAATCCACCAGCGGCTGCATTCCGAACATGTAAACGGGTTCAATTTTTACTGCGTACCAGCGCTTGAGTTCGGCAATATCCTCACGGGTAAACCCTTGCGGAATATGGTCAAGTTCAATCCGGAACTGGTCACCGGAATTTACAAAAGCGCCACTAACCTGCTGGCCCTTATAATAATAAATAAAATGCTCCAGGCTGTCATTCGGTTCCAGCCGGACCAGAACGGTATCTCCATTATTGAAAAACACCCGGGGACTGATCACTTTATCGTTTCTGAACTGGCAATGCATCAGCGCGTTGCCTTTTTTGTCAAAAAACAGCCATTCTCCCTGCTTGCGTCCCTGTTTATCAAGCTCATTCAGTTTCATGCCCTGCCACTTGATGGTGCGTTGCGCTACCAGGCCGAGTGGCATCAATAAAATCGCTATAAGGAGATTTCTGAACATGGCGCAAAATTATCAGGCCAATGTTACCACAACGTAAAGCCAATGTTACGGGAAGGTTACCAAATTGTTAAGGGGAGGTAGGGGACCCGATGTGAGTAACCGGTTTTTGACCGGGTGGAAAGTAAATGCTATAAAAAAAGCAGCCGCAATTGCGACTGCTTTAAAACACATTGAATCCTTCGGGTATGCAACAAAACCCGTTTATGCAGTGATTTCTTCTACTTTAAACTTAAGAATTCCCGCCGGGGCTTTAACTTCAGCCACCTCCCCAACAGTTTTACCCAGCAGTCCCTGCCCGATGGGCGAGGTTACCGAGATCTTGCCCGACTTCAGATCAGCCTCCTTTTCGGAAACGATCTGGTAAGTAACGGTCTTCCTGGTTGTCATATTGGACACAGTAACTTTTGTGAGGATGGAAACCTTGCTGGTATCGATCGCATCAGCTTCCAGGATCCGGGCATTGGCAAGATCTCCTTCCATTTTTTTGATCTTGGCCTCCAGGATCCCCTGTGCCTCTTTAGCTGCATCATATTCGGCATTCTCACGCAAATCACCTTTTTCTCTTGCTTCCGCAATCGCTCTTGAAGCGGCAGGACGCTCCACAGCCTTCATATGCTGTAGTTCCGCCTTCATTTGTTCAAGGGTTTCTTTAGATACATAAATTACATCAGACATAATTAACCTCCTTTGGTTAAAAAGTAAAAAAAAAGAACAACGCCTTCAGCAGATGCGAAAGCGTTGCACTTAATTAGCTACAAATATAGGGAACTTAATGCTATTGTCCAAGATTGCCAGTAAATAAAAAGGACTGCCTAAAGCAGGCAGCCCTTTTTATCTAAAATATTGATCTTTAGCTATTTAGAATACATTTTGGATTATTTATCCCACCAAACAGGGGTATAATTGTGGTCTTCACCCTGGGCTGCTACAGCCGCATCATAACTGGCTTTGTTGAGGGAGCCTTCCTTGGTAGGATAGCCCTGACGAACCGGAATACCGCGACTGTCAACCGCATCTTCGGCCGGCTCCAGTACGGGGAAACCTGTTCTTCTCCAATCACTCCAGGCCTCATAACCATTCAGGTAGTTGTGTACCCACTTCTCGGTCATAATGCGCTCAATACCATTTCCGGCCACATAGGGAACATTGGCCATATATACAGCGTAATCAGCCGCATCATACACACCATTCATTTCCCAGGAAGCCTTGATGGCATTAGCGTAATGATCAGCCGCAACCGCATCACCACCGTCAATCCAACCAAGCTTCGCAGCCTCGGCCATCATGAACAGTACCTGGGGGTAGTTGAAAATTCGCGCCGGACTGGTTGGTCCGCGGAATGCATCACCAATGCGGCTGTAGGCTGCCGGAATGTTCTTGGCAGAAGCAGAACCATATTCCAGTCCTACATAAGGCGTAGAACCCGACAGTTTTTCAGCATAAACGGCAATGCGCTTATCGCCATTATCCAGCATATAATCCGCCAGTTTGGTACTGATCGCATAATCATTACGGTTACTGATGGTATAGTTGGAATACCAGGGGTTGAAATAGTTGGGATCGTTCAGGAATTTAAAATTGATATTATCACCATTTGAAGCAAGTACACCACCGCTGGCATTCATTGCCGCGAGGAATTCTGCCTTACCCTTGGTCGCATCCACTTTGGAAAGGCGAAGCGCCATGGTCATGCGGAGGGTATTGGCAAATTTTTTCCAGGCACCCATATCACCGCCCAGCAGGATATCACCGGCAACACCATTTCCAGCATCTATGGAAGAAACGGCTGCTGCGAGTTTGGTGAATACATCATTGTAAATAGATTGCTGGGAATCATAGGCGGGTGAAAGTCCATCAGACCCCTTCAGCGCCTCCGTATAAGGAATTGCGCCCCAACGGTCGGTCATATGAATGAAATAATACGATTTCAGGATGGAGGCTACTGCCAGTTGATTGGCCTTGCTGCCATTACCGTCACCGGAACCCGGTGCACTGGTATTTACCATATCCTCAATACGCTGCAGGTCATACAGCGGGTTCAGGAAGAAAGTATTCCAGTCGAAGTTCCGGCCATTGTAAAGGGAAGCCCCGGGATAGGGTCCCTCAGCCAGATACTGAACATAAAAATTGCCTGCGTTGATGGAAAAAGCCGCATCATCCACGTACATGAGTGCACTGGTCAGCAAAAATTTTGTTTCCAGTGCATTCGGACTGGGCTGATTCGGGTTGACGTTAAAATCATCATCAAACTTTGAGCAGGAGGCAGCACTGGTTGCCAGTGTAGCACAGATCAAGGTCTTATATAAAATGTTTCTCATTGTTAATTGTTTTTTCGATTAGAAGGTAAGTTTCAGGGCAGCACCAATTTGCCTGGTGGAACTCAACTGACCACCTTCTGTCCAGGATGCTTCCAATTCTGACGGATCAATTCCCAGGTCTTTACTTTCTGCGTAAATCAGCCAGGCATTGCTTACGAATACGCTGAAGTTAGCATTCTTGGCATACAGCTTATTGGCCACTGATGCCGGGAAATTATAACCCAGACGTACTTCACGCAATTTCACATAAGAGGCATCGTATACGAAGTTGCGGGTGTCGCGCTGAGCGGCAGTATAGTAGTAGTTACGTGCAGGGATGTAAACGGTGCGGTCGGCGCCATTGCCATCACTACCATCCATTCTCACACCACCGCCTAAGCTGGGATACATCCGAATGTCATTTCCTTTGTCGTTTACACCAACAGTTTCAGCAGCCAGTCCGGCTCCCTCGAGATAACGACGGGTTACGGAGCGGAACATACCTCCCTTTTGGAAATCGATGGAGAAAGACAGTTCGAAATTTTTGTAGCGGAAATTGTTGATCAAACCTCCGGTAAAATCGGGCAGCACGCTACCAATTTCCTGGTTGGTTACATAATCAGGCAATCCACTGGCGAAGAGAACGGTTTTACCATTTTTAGGATCCACCTTATATTTCCTTCCGATCAGGGTTCCCCACTCACGACCAACCCTGTGCTCCAGCCTTTCATCACCGGAACCATCATAGAGGTAAACATCCAAACCATCAGCCAGTTCCACTACTTTGGTGGTGTTGCTACCGAGGTTAAAGATCATCTGCCAGTTTTTATTGCGGTCAGACAGGATATCTCCGGTAAGGGTAAGATCCCAACCGGTGGATTGAATTTTTCCGGCGTTGATCTGTACCTGGTTGAATCCGCTCGCATTGGATACGTCCACGTTAATGATCTGATCAATGTTATTATTCTTATAGTAAGCGAAGTCAACTCCCAGTCTGTTGAAGAACTTCAGTTCAGTACCCACTTCGAATGATTTGGACAAAGCTGGCCTGATTCTGCCTGAACGATAAATATCTCCTACAGTAACTGCCGGCGTTCCAGAGAAAGGCTGGCGGCCGGTAAGTGCCGTATTTACTTCAGCAAATCCGATATCTGAACCTACGGAAGCGTAGGCCACCCGAACCTTGCCAAATGTCAGCCAGTCTTTGATTCCACCCTTCATCAGGTCGGAAAACACAAAGCTACCGGTAACGGAATAGTAGAGGTAGGAGTTATCAGTGGAAGGCAGGGAAGAAGACCAGTCATTCCTCAAAGTACCATCCAGGAAGAGGAAGTTCTTATATCCAAATGAAGCCTTACCATATAAGCTCCTTACGAGAAAACGAGACATATCGTTTGTATAGGTCGGAGTGGCTTTACTTGCCCTGATGTTAAACCAGTTTGGCACAGATAATCCGCCATTGGTTCCCATGTAGTTCAATTCTCTCAGGCTTTTGCGGATATTACCACCCACATAACCATCAAAGGAAATGTCACCAAATTTTTTCACATAACCCAGGTTGGTCTCATAGTTCATTTCATTGAAGGCATCTGTGGCGTTCTGGTAGGCATCCAGTTCCAGGCCACCGGTTCCCCTCCTGAAATCGCTCACTGCGTTGTAAGAACTCTTCCTTACATAGGAATACCATTTCAATCCCTTGGCCAGTTCAGCCGTCAGTCCAACGTTTCCAACCAGGCGGTTGGTCCTTCCGGTTCCATAGGCTTCATACGCGATGTAATAAGGGTTGTCCCAGTATTGGGGCGCCAGTAATACATCAAAATCACCTGTACCATTCGGATCACCAATATTCCAGGAATTTACGCGACCATCCGGCTCGCGGTAACGCCTCATGCCTTTCATATCCAACTGGCGCTGGAACCACTGGTTAAAGTTCTGGGTAACGTTCAGTCCATCATTGCGATAGGTCTCATATGGCTGACCAAAACGATCATCATAGGTATAACTCACATCGGTTGACAAACTCAACCGGCTGCTGATATCATAAATACCATTCAGGCTCAGCTGGTGTAATTGTCTTTTTGTATTGGGTAATACCAGGGTTCTGTCCTGGTTCATATAACCCATGCGGAAATTGTAATTGGAACCGGAATTGGTAAAAGAGATGGAGTTGGTCAGGTTACGACCGGTTTCAAAATAGTCTTTTACGTTATCAGGCTGGGCCACCATGGTAGCCAGCTTACCGAAATTTTCACCGGGATACCAGCTGTACCAGGGACGGTACTGTGAAGTTCCGTCGATCTTTGGTCCCCAGCTTTCATCCGCACCATATTCGAGGATATACTGTCCGTCGAAAGCGGCCCAATCGGCCGGGTGGCGGGAGGCATTGTACTTGAATTTGTACCAGCCATCCTGGGTGAAACTGCTGCTGGGAGCCAGCCTTGCAGAACTATAACCACCCGCATACTCGTTCTGGTATTTAGGCAATAAAGCCACATTTTCAAAACTGGCGCTGGTTTTGAAATCTACAGAAGAACCGGCGCCCCGTTTGCCTTTTTTGGATGTCATCACTACTACCCCATTGGCACCGCGCTGACCATACAGAGCGGTTGCGGCAGCACCTTTCAGTACCGTAACAGATTCAACACTCTCCATGCTCACCGCATTCTGGTCAACCGGAGTACCATCCAGGATGAAGAGTGCCGGTGTAAGGGACAAACCCTGTACACCACGAATCATTACACCTGCGTTATCAAAAGTGGAGGAAGGGGAGCCTAACAAACGCACACCGGCTACTTTCCCTGCCAGTGCAGTGGAAACGTCTACGTTATTGGTAAAGTTCAGGTTCGCTCCGCTTACTTCCTGGGCTGCATATCCAAGGGCTTTTTTTTCGCGCTTGATACCAAGTGCTGTTACCACTACTTCACTAAGCTCAGCATCGGCCTGCTCAACGGAAACGTTTAAAGTGGCTGCATCTCCTACAGTAACTTCTTTTGTTGTAATGTCGGTGGAAGAAATCACCAGAATATCCCCGGGTTTAACAGAAATACTGTAATTACCGTTCTGGTCGGCAGACACCCCTTGCGTGGTCCCCTTAACCTTGATGGTAGCGTAAGGGACAGGATTTCCTTTGCTGTCTGTTACCCGGCCGCTTACCGTTTTTGCCTGCCCGAATGCCAGGGCACAAAACAATATGCCTCCGGCTAGCAGTGTTAGAAATTTTCTCATTGCTGTTGTTTTAGTTACAGCGACAAGATAGGTTTTTTATTTTAACATAAATATTTGTTAAAATAGATATTGTTAATCTACCAATGATTATATTAAAAATAATTTAATATTGATATTATAAATTTTACACATGTTTTGGACTTAGTTTTTCAATGACCACCTGGGCCATTTTCAAAAATGCCTCATGGGTATATCCGGCAATATGGGGTGTTACCAGTACATTAGGTTGCCGGCAAAGCCATTCCAGCTCTGCCTTTTCGGCTTCCGAATAAGTGTCCAGCTTCTCATTTTCCAGCACATCCAGTCCGGCTGCCGAAATTTTACCTCCGTCAAGCGCCCTGATCACCGCGCCTGTATCATGCACTTTACCCCGGCAGGTATTCAGGAATACGGGTTGCAGGGCCAGGCTGTTGAAAAAATCATCCCCCGCCATATGCCTGGTTTCCTGTGTCAGGGGTACATGAAAGCTGACCACATTGGAATAGCGCCCGATTTGTTCGAGGTTGGCTTCCTTTATATAATCCCTCCCGAAACCAAAACGAAATTTATCATATGCCAGAACGGTCACCCCAAAAGGCTCCAGGAGTCGTGCAAAAGCTGAGCCTGTATTTCCAAACCCGATGATTCCTACAGTCTTACCGCTCAGTTCTGTGCCCCTGTTGGCATCGCGGATCCATTTACCTTCTTTGACTTCAGCGGCACTGGTATGGAGCTTGTTCAGCAAAACCAGCAACATGCCCAGTTCATGTTCTGCAACAGCAATCCGGTTGCCCTCCGGACTGCTGACACATGTAATACCTTTGGATTCGGCATAATCCACATCTATCAGTTCCATACCGCTTCCCAGACGGCCAATCCATTTCAGGTCCGCTGCCGCATCTATGATCACCCGGTCAATTTTCAGCCTGGTGGTTACAACCAACCCTACTGCATCTTTTATTTCATCCTTCAACTCATCATAAGTGATGGCAGGCAGGTAGGAAACGGTAAAACCTTTCTCTTCCAGGTGTTCCTTCATCCATGGATGCACTTTTGCTGTTATCAGCACTTTAGACATTATCCGTTCATTTTAAAGGTTAATTCAGCGAACTGCTCCACTGTGAGTTGCTCGGCTCTCTGGTTAAAAAACTCATCCGCCAGTATTTCCGGCGGAAACAACCCCCTTACCGCATTCCTTAGTGTTTTGCGGCGCTGGTTAAACGCAGTTTTCACCAGAAGGGTGAAAGCTTTTCGGCTGCGCATGACTGGTATATCCTTTCGGGGCAGCAGCCTGATCACCCCGCTCATTACCTTAGGTGGGGGATTAAAACATCCGGGAGGTACATCAAACAGGTATTCCACCCTGTAAAAAGCCTGTACCAATACGCTCATCACACCATATACCTTGTTGCCTGATGCAGCAGCGACCCTCTGCGCCACTTCTTTCTGGAACATGCCGATCACCGCTTCCACCTGTTCACCCCAGTCAAGCACCTTGAATAATATCTGAGTGGATATATTGTAGGGGAAGTTTCCCACCACGGTGAATGGCTGGTCAAACGGAGGATCTATTTCCAGGAAACTTCGATGGATGAGTTTTCCTTTAATGGAAGGGTAGGTTCTTTCCAGGTATTCCACCTTTTCCATATCCAGTTCCACCGCCTTAAAATCAATTCCTTCCAGTTCAAGCAGGTATTTGGTCAGTGCGCCGCCACCCGGACCCACTTCCAGCAGGCGATCAAAGGGATATTCCTGCAATGCCGATACAATCTTCCTGCAGATATTTTCATCGCGCAGAAAATGTTGTCCGAGTGATTTTTTCAATGTGTACATCGGCAGCAAAAATACAGTATTGCCGGCGCCCCCTGAATATTGTATTTTTACCCTTTATAACTACAGATAACATGCAAACTTCCCCGGAATATACCCGCCCGGTTATTGGCATCAGCTGCGGCGACCTGAATGGGATCGGCCTCGAACTGATTATCAAAACCGTCAGCAACAGCCGCCTGCTTGAAATATGCACCCCCATCATATTTGCTTCCAATAAGGCGGTCAATTTTTACCGCAAATCCATGCCGGAAAGTAATTTCAATGTCCAGAACATCAAGGATTTCACCCGGATCAACCCTAAACAGGTGAATATCTTCAACTGTTGGGAAGAAGAGGTTGCGATCACTCCCGGCCAACTGACTGATACCGGTGGGCAGTATGCGATCCTTTCACTGACCACGGCTGTCCAGGCATTAAAGGACGGACAAATCCAGGGTCTGGTTACCGCACCGATCCATAAAAAGAATACCCATACGGAGGCCTTTCCCTATACCGGCCATACACCTTACCTGAAAGATACTTTTGGGGCAAAGGAAGTAGTCATGCTGATGGTGGCATCCAATATGAAAGTGGCCCTGCTCACCGAACATGTGCCTGTCAATGAAATCGCCCCCCATATCACCAAACAGAATATTGTGTCCAAGCTTAAGATGGTAGAAGAAAGCATGGTCCGCGATTTTGGTATCGATAAGCCTAAAATAGCGGTACTTGGTCTGAATCCCCATGCCGGTGATGAAGGATTGATCGGCAATGAAGAAGAAAATATCATCAGGCCGGCCATCAGGGAATTCAAGCAACAGGGCCGCAGCATAGTGCAGGGACCTTTTTCTGCCGATGCTTTTTTTGCCAGGGGCTACCACGAGCGGTTTGATGCCGTCCTGGCCATGTACCACGACCAGGGACTTATCCCATTCAAGTCGCTGGCGCACGGCGAAGGCGTGAATTTCACAGCCGGACTTCCCGTGGTGCGGACCTCCCCCGACCATGGCACTGCATTTGATATCGCCGGAAAAAACAAAGCAGACGAGAGTTCCATGTACAGCGCCATTTTCACCTGCGTAGACATTATTCGCCAGAGAATGGAATTCACCGAGAACAGGAAGAACCCCCTGAAAAAGGTAACCAACCGCCTGCTGGCCAATGCGGTTGACGAAAGAATTGACCTCGAATAAATTTAATGCGTCTGACGCGCGTCTGACATACGTCTGACGTACGTCAGACGCGCGTCAGACGCATTAAAAAAAGGAGGCGGGAATTCCCTTGTTTATTTCATAGCGGGAATATATGATTGAAATCCTGCCTTTGCCATCGCCGGCTGGTTTTTGAGCGGCGGCCTTTTTGCTGCCTTCATATTCCATCGTCACCCCCTTTGGCAGTTTGTACGTATTGGTATTGAAGACAAACAACACTTTATCCGGCAATCCCCATGCAGCATACCTGCCATATTCCAGGTTAGTCTCGTAAGTACCATTCTCCCTGGTGGTGGTGGTGGAACGATATACCAGCCCACTAGACTCCTCCACCAAGAGCGTTGTCAGCACCATATCACTGCTTTCAGTAACAGGCAATAATTTTAAAACAGCCAGTTTTCTCTTCTCAACAGTAACATAACCACCCGGCACAGCAACAAAATCCTTTCCTGAAATAAGTGAATTCAGGCTTACACTGGTTCCTCCTTTGGGGAGTATGGACACCCCATTTTCCTTTACAATCTTGAACTGGTCGGGAAACCGGAAATAAACCTTCACTTTGGAATCAGGTATATTCATGAAACTAACATTCGTGATCAGCCGGGCGTCCCCTTTGTAATCTTTTACTTTCTGCAGCTTCTCTTTCACTTTTATCAATAATGCATTGGCATCCTGGGCGGAAACATCCAGCACAGCGCAACACACCATCAGCAATATCAGGACTCTTGTTTTCATATCAGGACAAAATATCTTTTCTGTTAAATACAAATATTGAAACACCCAGCAGTGCCACAATATGCAACACCAGGATCAGGGCGGATTCGACTACGGGCTCCCAGGAAACCGGGGAATCAAAAAAACCTTTCCACCCGATCATATGCGTGGTAAACAGATAAGGTTTGATGGCATTAAAAATGGGAATATCCAAGGTTGATAATATAGTAAATACTATGATCACACTCATGGTGGAAACGATCGGTCCGATGGAATTCTCGGCATAGATGGAAAGGAGAAATGCAAGGGCCGCCACGGTAGTCATAGCAATGGCGGCGAATCCGAAAGCTGCAAAGTAGCGCCACAGGACGTCAGCCTTGTCCAGCAATACAACCTCTTCACTTTTCAGTATCATCAGGTCGCCGGTACCGAAGATTATAACAGATACCAGTAAAGACAGGAAAGCCATCCAGACCAGCAGACCAAGGGTATACACGACAGAGGCTGCGAACTTCGCCAGCAGGAGCCTGGTGCGGCTTACCGGTTTTGTGATCAGCAGACGCAGGGTTCCCATATTGGCTTCACCCGCCACCTGGTCGCCGGCAACCAGTGCGATCAGAAGTGGCACATGAATCAGCAGGGTCTGAAGAATAATATAACAAACGAGGTAACCATTCAGCACTTTTCCCCGGATATCAAAAGTCTGGCTGATCGATTGCAGCCCGAAATCCATGTAATTGTTCCCATCCACATAGAACGCCAGCAGGATCAGCACCACTATTGCGCCGATGGCAGCAAAGCTGATATAGGTTCGCGGACGGCTGAAAATCTTGTATAACTCAATGCTTAAAAGAGGCCACATGTTGCTTTCCTGAGGTTAGGGATAAAAAATATTCTTCCAGCGAATTGGCAGAACGGATGGATAACAGCCCCACCCCCTGTTGCACCAGTTCACTTGCAAGTGCAGGCACTTTGTCGGGTGACATGATCACTATGAGTTCCCCGTCCGGTCCCTGCTCCATGAAAGGCTTCCATTCTGACTGCTGCAGCAATTGCCAGGCCCTTCCGGGTTGTTCAACTTTTATGTGTATGCGGCTGTTGGAAGGCTTGAACAATTCTGCCACGCCCCCTTCCACCATCTTGCGGCCTTTGTCAATAATGATCATACGCGTGGCCACCTGTTCAATTTCAGAGAGCAGGTGAGAGGACACCAATACTGTTTTACCCATTTCGCGGCTCAGACGCAGGATAAGATTGCGCATATCCGCAATACCCTGGGGATCGAGTCCGTTGGTGGGTTCATCCAGTATAACAAGGTCGGGATCATGCACCAGTGCAACGGCAATGCCTAAGCGCTGTTTCATACCCTGCGAATATGTACGGACCTTGCCATCAGCTCTTTCAGCCAGTCCAACCATTTCGAGTTGCTCCATCAATTGTTTCCTGCCAGGCCTGATTCCGCTCATCCGGGCGAAGATCGACAGGTTATCAATGGCACTCAGGTATTTATAGAGATCCGGCCGCTCAATCACCGCCCCCACCCTTCGCAGGATTTCGAAGCGATGCTTTTGCAGGTCCATTCCGAAAAGACTGATCTCACCGGATGTTGGTTTGATCAGGGAAAGCAGCATCCGTATAGAAGTGGATTTGCCGGCTCCGTTCTGCCCAAGGAAACCATACACATCAGCAGGGTAAACAGTAAAGGAGAGATCATCCACTGCCACCAGGTCATCAAATCGTTTTACCAGGTTCTTAACTTCTATGAGGGGCGTCATGCCGGTGAAATTGGTTGGATTAATAACAGCAGCCGGGTCAGAAAGTTCAGCGGGTGCAATCCTTTCACTCATTGACCTGCCTTCAGGTAGGTTTGCAGATTGGCCACATATTCCTCGAAGGCCTTTATTCCAGTTGGTGTGATCTTACAGATGGTCTGGGGATAATTATCCCGGAATTGTTTTATAATGTCAATATAGCCGGCATCCTTCAGTTTATTGAGTTGCACACTGAGGTTACCGGCTGTTGCGTTGGTTTTTTCCCTGATAAAGGTAAACTCCGCCTCCCTTACACTGATAAGAAGTGACACTACTGCCAGTCGCAGGGGAGTATGCAATATGGGATCGAGTTCTTTAAACATTCATCAGGATCTCCTCTTTTTTGATTGCAGGAAAAGCAGGTATCCGGGCACCAGGTAACCCAGCAGGATGGCAATGGCGCCGATCAGCATTTCATATTTCATGTCGGATACCCTGAACATCAGTATGCCGGCCAGCCAGTTCAGGACTGCGCCAATGATCAGGGGCCTGAACTTGAGTGCCGAACCGTGGATATACATCCAGAACGCATAAAGTATATAAAAGAAGCCCCAGAAATCAATATCACCCGGGTCAGTTGTATAGGCAAAATAAATATTGATACCGGCAATCATGGACAGGAGACTGGCAAAAAAACCAATCCCGATCCTGTCCAGCAGGTCCTGGGCATAAGTCAGGTTTTTCTTATGCGTCCTTTTTCGCAGGGCACTTAACACCATCAGCACTATACCAACGGGGAGTGCCAGGTTCCACAGCCAGTAACTCCCTTTCCACCGGAATTCCATTGACAGGTAGGTGCCAAATGATGCGACAAACAATACCCAGCCCCATACTCTCCAGCCAAGGCCATTGTCGTTGTGTTCATCCCTTGCAGTCTGAATCATATTTTGTATCAGCTCCAGGCTTTCGGATTCAGACATTTTCTTTTCTGCCATACACTTATTTTTTATACCTGCATTCAAATAATATTCAGGCAAAGTTCATGTCAGGCGCAACCATCGGTATATCCATGACCGCCGGCTCCGTCAGGGTCAATATTATTACTTCTTATTTACACTGCGACAAAAAGTATTGGGTAGCAGCCTTGCCCCAGGCAGGGTGCAATTGGGTTGCCGGTTTAAAACTATCGAACATTACCAGCGCTTTTTCAAATAAGGGAGCCGCTACGGTCTTTCCGCCTCCGAATTCAGCCGGAGTATAAAACTTTGATTGCCCTTCCAGGTAAACAGGCCGTGGATTTGTTGGATCCATCTGTTTGGCTTTTTCCAGATGGGAAGCGGATACCTGGCCAAACTGCATCCACCTTGTCTGTGGGTCCACCATCAGGCGTGCAGATGCGATCATGCTTTTGATCACATTGATCTCGCTGTTATCTGTTCCGGCAATGGTTTCCGATTTGGTGATAAGCGCCTCTGCCCTGTCTGCAAGCGCATCCACTTTTGATTTATCTTTTTCGGTAAAAGAATACATCACCTGGCAATAGGCGGCGTAATAATAGGGCAGCCACTGGTTTTTTTCAGCATCCCCGATCCGCTCAAAACTATTGGCGAGTTCCCCAAAACTCCCATTTTGCATGGCGCCATCCATTTTGGCAATCTGCTGCTGCATGGCAGTATTAAACTTTTCCGACTGAGCCAGCAGACCCATTGCCGGCAGTAAAAATGAAAGGACTAAAAAAAACTGTTTCATGTTTTATGGTTTAATTGTTATCTGACTTAGTTCACCACACTCACAAATTACTATTGATCACATCATCCGTCCTGTCAACACCAAAGCTGATGAAACATCCCAGGAAGAAAAACTGGTTGGCAGGCGGACGAACGGGTTGCCTGTTCAATCCGTTATAAGAGTAATTGTAATTATATACCTGTTTCTGGTTAAGTACATTGGTCACGGAGAAAACCCATACCGTGAATGCCCTGGCATTGGTTTTTCCTACTGAAGGCAGGTAGTTCAGGCTGAAGCTGAGATTATTGTAGGCAAGCGTCTTCCCCTGGTCGGCAATAAAATATTTGCCATCGTTCCCGTTGTACCTGATATTATAATATGGACGACCGGTTGCGAATGAATAGGAACCGTTGACCTGGGTCTTCCATTTGGAAATAAATTTCTTTACTACCAGGCTGGCCGTGTGGTTTGCGGCAAAATTAGGCTGCAGCGAATAAGGGTAATTCAGGTAGTCGCGCCTGGTATCAAGGAATGAATAGGAAACCCAGTAATCAACCCCCTTGATGCTTTTTCGGTCGCGCCAGAAAACCTCCGCACCTTTCGCATATCCGTTTCCGTTATTATTTATTCCGGGAAAGGTTTTAACAAGATCAGCATACTTTTTATAAAAAGCCTCGGCGCGGAAAGTATAACCGGCACTAATCTTCTGGTAATTGGCTATATAATGCACAGCCCGCGTATAATCGAGATCCGGGTTCATCATCAGCTGGTTGCGTTCGGGCTTCTGGTAAAAAATTCCGTAGGCAAGGGACAGCTGCCCTTTTTTTCCCAATTTATAGGCAAGGGATACACGTGGCGCCATATTGGCTCCTGACAATAAACTGGAATGTTCCCTCCGCGTGCCCAGTTTGGCAGCGATATTATTGGAAATGTAAATATCCGCTTCCGCAAACAAAGCTTTAAAATGATCGTTGACGATGGTGTGAACGGAAGCCGTATCACTAAACTTGACGACATCCCTGAAATAAAGGTATTCCCCGCCGAAACGGATCACACTCAGTCCGCCAAGCCGCCTGTCTATGACCGTTTTCACCTGCGCCAAACCTGACCGGATGCGTCCGTCAAAATTTTTATTCCTGAAAGGAATCCGGTTGATGTCAACGGCCTGGTTTGATTGGTCCTGTAAACGGTTGCCAATGTCATCGAGGTTGTTACTATAGGATGCTCCCAGGTATAGTTTCCATTGTTTTCCCAGTTTTTCTTTCCAGGAGAGATTGCCGTACACGTTATAATTGGAAAGCCTGAATGCATTTTTAAGGGAAGCAGAATCAATATCAGCAGTACGCAGCCCCAGCTGGCTCTGCTGGAAGGTTCCGTAGAATTTCAGGATTCCGGTTTTGGATGTTTTGATCCTGAAGTTCAGGTCCCCGTAATGAAAGGCCGGCACTTTGAAATAATCCGGCCGCTGCTTAACCAGTTCAAAATATGGAAGCAGGTTGGTGTACCCGTAATTGGCTCCCCAACTGGCATTTTTCTGCTTGTTCAACTGCTGGTACCCACCGCTGATCCCCACAGTTGACAGGCCGAGACTTGCTGAACTTCTTTCCGGCAAATCGATGGTTTCCAGGATGAGGGCGCCAGACAATGCCTGCCCGTATAAAGCAGAGTAGCCTCCGGAACTAAATACGGTGCCTTTGAAAAGAAAGGGAGAGAACCGACCCCTCGATGCGATATCCGGGACTGAAGTAAAAAAGAAATTATTCACCAGCGTACCATCAATAAAAACCCTGGCCTCTTCACCGCTGCCACCCCTCACAAACAAACCCTCCTTTTCTCCCACCTGCTGGGTACCGGGAAGGGTCCGGATGGCGGCGGTAACATCTGCATTGGCACTGGCAGTAGTAACTATATCAATGGAGTTCAGTACAGTTGTACGTTTGGAATCGCTGGCCTCAAAACTGCCTGCTGTTACCACCACGGCCTTCAGTTCATTGGGCTCTTCCCGCAATACCAGGTTAAGCGCCACAGGCTGCCCATTCAATTCAATCAGCTTTTCAAGGGGATGATACCCGATGCAGGTAATCACCAAAAGCTTCTGGCCGGTTTCACCTGTGCTAAACCTGAATAATCCGGCCGAATCACTGGTGGCCCCATCATAACTATCTTTTATGCTGATGCTGGCCCCAGGTACCGGCTTCCCCCTGTTGTCGAGGAGTTTGCCGGAAACAGACACCTGGCTCATAAGGCTACCCGCTAAAGCTGAAAGCAGAAATAAAAGGATAAGGCTTCTCACAACTGTAAATTTGAAGCAAACATAAACTAGTTTATGTTATAAACCTAATTTTATTTAAATATGAGGCCCGGCTAAGAATAGCCAGGCCTTGTTGATCGTACCCTTTAAAACTATACAATCTTGAATATGATATCCCGGTTACAGCAGACTGATGGTTACAATAAGCCAGATGGCTGCCAGTATGGAAATGATGATCCATTTATTATAAAATGACTTCGGTGATGCCTGTAAGCGGCACTCATCGCCCGAATAATGCCTTTCATGTTGATCAGTTGTATGCACGGTATTAAGGTTTAGGTAAGGTTTCAAAAAAATAATCTCCCCGTTATTCTTCGGTTATACTTCTACGGTAGTACGCCGGTTTTCAATTTCAATCCTGGCAGTTCCTGCTACCATCCCTGCCATATTATTCAACAACTAAATCCATTTCTGACAGCTTTACCCCTTACAGTGATTCGGTACGAATTGCGTGTTGAACGGCATATTCATTCCTGCAACTCATCCTGACCAGGTACCCTCCCGCCGGCAGATCAAACATTTCTGCACTCAGCCTGCGGGCGGCCTCATGCTCTGTGATTTTACGGATGATCTCACCATTGGATCTGTAAAAATCAATGGTCACTTCCTGGGCAACCCATGATGCAGGAATAGTGATCTTCAGGCTGTCCTGCACATAAACCGATTCCACCTCAATGGCAACCTGGCGAAGCCCTTCAGCGGCCTTACTGTTTTTATCCATTTTCGATCCTTCTCCAGCATTTGAATTGACCAGATGCAATCCGTCGAGGACACTGTTATCAGTAACAGGACTAAAAGCCGTTGTCATATCAGGTAAGTGCTGGCTGAATACGATATTGAACATACTGGTTCCGGCCCAGATATTCATCTTACTGTTCACCCCAAACTTCAGCTGTATCGATTCAACTTCCCGGCTAACGAAAGTTATATTTTCAAACTGCCGGAGCAGGCTTTCTTTGGTCTCCACTCCCCATTTATTCTCTACCCTGAATGCCTGGCCGCTTTTTGCCACCACCAGGTTTTCATTTTGTGATTCAAAGACAACCTGGCTGCTTTTGCCAATATTACACTCAGCAAATTCCTGTGCGTCACCGAAACCTTTTAGTCCACCCAGTGAAGCTGCCAGTTGCTGAAAACGAATAAGCTGTTTCCCTGCAGCACCTGTACCAGCGGGAACAAAGGAAAAACTGAACGATACTGAGGAAGCCCCGATGGTATTATTATGTTCCACCACAGGTTGAAAAGCTTTTTCGTTACCCGGAGTGGAAGCATCAATATTTTTCAGCACCACACCCTGGGAAATGGCATCAATCCTGACGATACAATCAGTAAGTGAAACACCTTCCCTGTTGGTTACAACAGCTGGAAAAAGGTATTCGGCACCTACTTTTCCGTCTTCGCCGGAAACCAGGGTGGCTTTTTTAAATGATAATTGGGATTGGGCGGCCAGCAGCTGTACAGCAGACAGGCCTAACAGGAGAAACAATGTTTTTACACCGAAGACGGCGCTTAAACGGGTTTGGGGGTACGCTTTGGACATAACTATGGGTATGAAATCTAACAATGCCCATAGGTATTGGAATACGAATTAATGATTCAAAGGAAATTGGAAGGAGGTAATAGGATCATCAGAAAGCGTAATTCGAGAGGAGCTTTGGATTGTGTCGAACAAAACAAAGATTAAAAGCATTTTTCAAACTTGCAAGTGTTTGGCGGATTTTTTCGCCGAATGGAACTTTATGGAAGAAAGTTGAGCGTAGGAATTTAGTAAATAAGGAATAAAAGAAAACAGGTCAACAAGCGCCGGGTTACCCCATTCACTCATTGACCCATTCACCATTCACTATTCACCATTGACTATTCACCATTGACTATCGATATTGCGCCATCACTCCCTTTGCCAGCTCAATCATTTTGTTGATGCCGTCCTCAGGCAGGTTGCCCTTTTTGAATTCAGCCAGCACATTGGGCAGTTTGCTTTCCATTTCGATGAGGAACTGCTCTTCAAACTCCTTTACCTTTTTAACAGGAACGTCGCGCAACAGACCCTGTGTACCCAGGTAAATCATCGCTACCTGCTTTTCAACAGGGTAGGGAGAATATTGTGCCTGCTTCAGGATTTCCACGTTACGGGCACCTTTATCCAATACCAGCTTGGTAGCGGCATCGAGGTCACCACCAAATTTGGAGAAGGCTTCCATTTCACGGTACAGGGCCTGGTCAAGTTTCAGGGTACCAGCCACCTTTTTCATGGATTTGATCTGGGCGTTACCACCTACACGGCTAACCGAAATACCCACGTTGATCGCAGGACGGATACCGGCGTTGAACAGGTTGCCTTCCAGGAAGATCTGTCCGTCGGTAATGGAGATCACGTTGGTGGGAATATAGGCAGATACGTCACCAGCCTGTGTTTCAATGATCGGCAGGGCAGTCAGTGAACCACCACCTTTCACGAGATGTTTGATGCTCTCAGGGAGGTCGTTCATGTTGCGGGCTACTTCATCCTTGCCAATGATCTTGGCGGCACGCTCGAGCAGACGACTGTGCAGGTAGAACACGTCACCGGGGTAAGCTTCACGACCGGGCGGACGACGCAGCAACAGGGAAACCTCACGATAGGCTACGGCCTGCTTGGACAGATCATCATAAATGATCAGGGCAGGACGACCGGTATCGCGGAAGAATTCACCCAGTGCAGCACCTGCAAATGGAGCATAGAACTGCAGCGGAGCAGGATCAGATGCTGATGCCGCAACGATGGTAGTGTACTCCATGGCACCGTTGTCTTCCAGGGTCTTCATCACACCGGCAATGGTGGATGCTTTCTGGCCAATAGCCACATAAATACAATATACAGGCTTGCCTGCCTTGAAGAATTCTTTCTGGTTGATGATGGTATCTACCGCAATGGCCGTTTTACCGGTCTGGCGGTCACCAATGATCAATTCACGCTGTCCGCGACCGATGGGAATCATTGCGTCAATCGCTTTGATACCGGTCTGCAGCGGCTCTTTTACCGGCTCACGGAAGATAACACCGGGGGCTTTACGCTCCAGTGGCATTTCATAGAGGTCACCCTGGATCGGACCCTTTCCATCGATGGGTTCGCCGAGGGTATTGATCACACGGCCAGCCAGGCCATCCCCTACTTTAATAGAGGCAATCTTACCGGTTCTTTTTACTTTATCTCCTTCCTTGATCTCAGAAGATTCACCCATCAATACCACACCCACGTTGTCTTCTTCGAGGTTCAGTGCAATCGCTTTTACGCCATTGGCAAATTCAACCAGCTCACCTGCGCGCACATTGCTCAGGCCGTATACACGGGCAATACCATCACCCACCTGCAAAACGGTACCCACTTCTTCCAGGTCGGCGGAAGTGTTGAAGTTGCTCAGCTGCTGGCGCAGTATCGCTGATATTTCATCTGGTTTAATGTCTACCATACAATGTTTATTTAGACGGTTTATTTTTTCTTATCTGATTTTCTGAATGTACATGTTCTCTACGAACTGCTTTTTAATCAAATGCAGATCGTGACGGATACTGGCATCATATAACTGGTCACCCAGTTGTACTACAAATCCACCCAGGATATTTTCATCCACAGATTCACGCACCTCCATTGTTTTTCCTTTGTAACGATCCAGCTGCTGGAAATTATTCTTCACAATATTCTTCACCTCTTCAGAAACAGGAACGGCAGTAGTCAGTTCAATGATCTCGATACCCTTCAGTTCCCTGTAGGATGCATCAAATGCATCCAGGATATCAACCATTGCCACCTCCCTTCCTTTGGCGAACAGGAGGTTGAAGAAGGATTCCGTGAGGGAAGTTACTTTCCCGCTGAAAATGGCTTTGAAGATGGAAACCTTCTTGTCGTGCTTGATAACCGGACTCATCAGAATCTGGTTCAGTTCACCTGTAACAGCCTTCCTGATGGTATCCACATCATTCTTGACTGCTTCCACCTGATTGGTTTCCACAGCCATGTCCATCAGGGCTTTTGAGTATCTTTTGGCAACACGTGTATTGCGCATAGGTTGATGCTTCTTGTTAAATCAATTAATTCTTTCCGATAGTTCCCAGGTCGTTGGCCAGTGTGCGGATATAGTTCTCCTGCTCTGACTTGCTGGCCAGCTCGCGGCGGATAACCTTCTCCGTTACTTCGATCACCATGTTGCCTATGCTGTTCTTCACATCAGTAAGCGCGGCATTCTTTTGCTGCTCTATTGAAGCCTGTGCATCAGACATGATCTTTCCGGCTTCAACCTTTGCCTGTTCTTTCGCCTCGTTAACGATCTTATCCTTCAGCTCTTTTGCTTCTTTCAGCATCTGGGAACGCTCTTCACGGGCTTTCACCATCAGGGCTTCATTCTCGCTCTTCATCTGGGCCATTTCCACCTTCACTTTTTCTGCAGCCGCAATGGAATCGGCAATGTTCTTCTCACGCTCGGAAAGGGTGGACAGGATGGGCTTCCAGGCAAATTTTTTCAGGATGAAAAACACAATCAGGAATGCAACCAGGGTCCAAACGAAATAGCCCAACGCAGGCATTAATAATTCCATCTTATTAAATTAAATAGTCAATGTTTTTTGTTGATAAACACAAAGCTTAAAGTAGCTGCACCCTCGGCCCTTTGCTCCGGATGCAGCACTAAGTTGATCGTGGCTTACTTGGTCAGTACAGCCAGCAGACCCGCGATTACAGCGAAAAGGGCAACACCCTCGATGAACGCTGCAGTCAGGATCATGTTACCACGAATGTCGTTAGCAGCTTCAGGCTGACGGGCGATAGATTCAACCGCACCTTTACCGATCTGACCGATACCGATACCGGCACCGATAGCAGCAAGTCCGGCTCCGATTGCACCACCCAACTGTGCCTGGCCTACTTCCAACAGGATGTTCATGATTGACATACAATTTGTGTTTTGTGTTTATAAAAAGTCTTTCTGTTAGTATTAATGTGCTTTCGCTGTTTCATGACCGTGAGCCTCATCATGGTGGTGTTCGCCTTCAAAAGCCTGGCCGATGAATACCGCCGTCAGGTTGGTAAAGATGAATGCCTGGATGAAAGCAACCAGTACTTCAATTACATAAATGAAAACGGAAAAAGCAATGGAAACGGGTGAAAATCCCCATCCTGCCACTGTACTCATCTGACCGAATATGAAGATCAGTGAAACAAAGCTCAGGATCACAATGTGGCCGGCTGTCATGTTCGCGAAAAGACGTATCATGAGGGCAGCGGGCTTGATGAACACACCCAGCAATTCAACCGGAATCAGGATCAGCTTTACCAGGAACGGAACCCCCGGAGGCCAGAAAATATGACCCCAGAAATGGCCATTGGTACTGAACAGGATTACCACCAGCGATACCAGGGCCAGCAGCGCAGTAAAGGCGATATTTCCTGTTACGTTGGCCGCACCCGGAATCAGTCCGAATATGTTGTTGATCAGGATGAAGAAGAAAACAGTCAGCAGGTAAGGCAGGTATTTCTGGTATTTATGTCCCAGGTTGGGCCTTGCTACTTCATCGCGAACGAAAGTGATCACCGGCTCAATGGCATTCTGCAATCCGCTTGGCGCCTTTTTGGCTCCGTTGGCGGTATATTTTCTGGCAATGCCGGTCATGATCAGGATCAGGGTGATCACCGCCAGCAGCATCTGCACTACGTTCTTGGTCATGGAGAAATCATATACTTGCACGCTCTCATCTGCCGTACCATCTTCTTTTACCGCCACGATATGACCATGGTCGAGTTTATAGCCGTTATAAGCCTGCTCTCCATGATGGAAATGACCAGATGAGAAAATACTTAGTCCGCGCTCAGGTGAATAAAGAATCACCGGCAAAGGCAGGGTTACATGGGTATGGCCGAAAGTGAAAAAATGCCACTCATGCGCATCGGCAATGTGGTGCAGGATGGCTTCCCCGGCATTGAATTCTGCTGCCTGGGCTTCACCCTGGCCGCCTTCGCCTCCTTCATTGGCCTGAACAGCCGTTCCGAAAACCAATAAAACAGCGCTGAAAGCCGCTACCAGTAAAGATTTGACGCTTATCCGTGCCATGCAGGTCCTAAATTTTGCGCAAAGATAGGGAGGAAAGGGGGAATTATTCAAATGTCGAAAGAGAAAAAACCGCGTCAGTTTTTAACTTCTTCAAATTGGCTTTGGTACAGGGAATAATAATACCCTTCCTTTGCTATCAGCTCCTCGTGTGTGCCGATTTCCCGGATTTCGCCTTTATCTAAAACAATGATTTTGTGCGCTTTACGAATCGTACTTAGACGATGGGCTATGACAATGGAAGTCCGGCCCGATATCAGGGTATCAATCGCATGCTGGATCAGGTGCTCACTTTCGGTGTCCACGCTGGAAGTGGCTTCATCCAGGATCAGAATGGAGGGATCATACAGCAGGGCCCGGATAAAGGATAGCAGTTGCCGCTGCCCCAGCGAAAGGGTACTGCCCCTTTCCATAACTTTATAGTCGTAACCACCGGGCAGGGACATGATGAATTCGTGCACACCTATCAGTTCGGCGGCCCTTACGACCTGTTCACGGCTGATGGCCGGGTTGCGGAGGGTGATATTATCCAGAACAGACCCGGAAAACAGGAACACATCCTGCAGTACCACACCCGTCTGGCGGCGCAGCGCATCCAGTTTATAGTCTCCGATGGGAACCCCGTCTATGCGGATCTCTCCCTTCTTGATATGGTAAAGGCGGTTAATCAGGCTGATAATGGATGTCTTGCCGCTGCCGGTATGCCCCACCAATGCAACCGTTTCACCCGGTTCCACCGTAAAATTCACGTCCCTCAGCACATACTGGTCTTCGTTATAGCCAAACCATACATGGTCGAATTCAATTTTTCCGGCTACTTTTTCCGGGGCAAAACTGCCTTCCTCGCTGATATAATCCTCGTTATCAATCACCTTGAATACCCTTTCACTGGCCACCATGCCCATCTGAAGTACGTTGAACTTATCGGCGATCACACGCAGCGGACGGAATAGCAGGTTCAGATACAGGTTGAAGGCAATGATCTTTCCCGCCATGCCTGCGGCTTCTTCCTCCGGCAATTGCATAGCCTTGCTGGCAGCCCACCAGACCAGCAATCCGGTTGAAACAGCCAGTACTATTTCCACCACGGGGAAAAACACGCTGTAAGCGAAGATGGCATTGACGTTGGCATTACGGTGCTCACGGTTGATCTTCCTGAACTTGTTGAACTCCCTTTCCTCCGCCGAAAAGGCCTGAACCACCTGGATTCCGGTAATATGTTCCTGCACAAATGCATTGAGTGCCGCCACAGCATTACGCACCCTGATAAAAGAGCGGTTCACACTTTCCTTAAATACATAGGTTGCCAGGATCAGGAAGGGAAACGGGGCCAGGCAGATCAATGCCAGTTTCCAATCGACCCAGAACATCACAAACAGAATGGAGATGATGGACAGCAGGTCGGCAATGATCGGGATCAGGCCGTCAGCAAAGACGTCGTTTACCGATTCGATATCGTTAATGGTGCGCGTGGTGAGTGTACCGATGGGCGTTTTGTCAAACTGTGACAGGTTCAACCCGATCACTTTATTGAAAACGGTCACGCGCAGGTTCTTCACCACGGTTTGCCCGAGCCAGGCAGTAATAAAGGAGAAGAAAAACCGGAAGACCGTTTCAATGATCAGGAAAACAAACTGGATGAGGGTGATACGGACCACCCAGTCGAGCAACCCGTTCCTGATATAATTATTGACAGTAATCTGGATGAGATATGGCCGCAGCGGTGACACTACCGCCAGCAGTATTGCCAGTGCCAGCGAGAGAAATACTTTCCGCTTGTAGGGCGCCGCCAGCCGGAAAACCCTTTTCAGTAAGGCAAAATCAAAAATCTTTTTGTTCGGTGAAGCAGGAGCCATTGCGCAAATATAGTGTGTCACTCCTCTTCTTCCTCTACACCGCGGTAGGCCTTGATAAAAATGGCGCCAAGGTTTTTGTATGGTGGTATATAATCGTCAA
This sequence comes from Flavihumibacter stibioxidans, assembly GCF_014332695.1. Taxonomy (GTDB): domain Bacteria; phylum Bacteroidota; class Bacteroidia; order Chitinophagales; family Chitinophagaceae; genus Flavihumibacter; species Flavihumibacter stibioxidans. Next base: position 238,866 of record NZ_MBUA01000012.1, read on the forward strand.
ATCTTTCCTTGCTTTCACCTGTAAACAACTTGCCCAGCTCCGTCCACATCGGCATCCAGTCGATGCTGGCACCGTTCCGCAAGCTGCTGTTGATGGCATTGAGGATGGGTTCATTCACCGTGCGGGTGCCTATCTGCTTGGAAGAAATGATATGGGCGTCGGAACTGATGGTCAGCACATCATTCAGGTTATTGTAACCGCCACAGGAGCCGAGGATCACAATCCGGGCTGATGGCGTGATCTGGTTCAGGGATGATTTCACATGGTAACTGTGTCCGCGGTGGATATAAATCGTCGGTTGCAGGTTGTTTTTATCCAGGTATTCCTGCAATTTGGCCTGGGCTTTTGCATCGGGATCGTCTTCCCCATACAGTGGTTTATTGGCAAAAATCCAAACGGGTTTCCCTTTTGTGGATTTGATGGTTACAAAATCAGGGTTCTCTGTAATGCTCCAGTCTGGCTTGCCTTTGAACATGGTCATGAAATTCGCATAGGACATCTGTCCATCCTTGTCTTCATCCCCATAAAAGAAAACCTGCTGGATCACCCTGCCGGAGGAATCGGCCAGCCTTTCAAATGGTACGTTATAAACTGGTGGTATACCCAGGGCTTTTGAGAGGTCAACCCCGCCCGTGGAGTCTGCCGACTCAAACAAGGTCTTCTCAATCTGGTAAACCTTCTGGCCATTCAGGTCGCCGTTACGCTGGGTTCTTTCATAGTTCCAGCGGGCTTCGGCCAGCATATTGGCGGCCAGTGCCTTGTTCTTTTCATAAATACTGCTGTAGGCGTCGGCCACATCCACGGCGTCTTCCACATTGTTCAGGTCGGTGGTTTTTTCCAGGCCGAACATAAAGGACTTCATCAGTACGGTGGCGTTGGAATCAGGCATTAGTTTCAGCAGGGTATCCAGCTCATTATAAGCGGCAGCCATTTTAATGAACTTCCTGAAATAATCGAAGTTCATGGTCATGAACAGGCTGTCAGTGGGGGTTCCCTTCAGGCGCTGGATGATCCTTTTGAACACACCGCGGTAGCTGGAGGTATAGATCTCATCCTCACCCAGCACACAGAGATAATAAAGTTCCTGTGGCGACAGGGGATCGAGTACCCTGAATCGTACCGGATCAGGGGAATTGTGCAGGCCGTTGATCTGGCTGATGAAATACTGGCGTGCCTTGTTGTCCATCCGCTCCACAAGTGCCTTTCGCTCCATGGGGGTATCCTTCTGCAGCATCCTTTCGGTGTGTGAGAGGCGGGTTTTGACCATCAGCCGGTAATATTCAAGGTCGTTATCCTTAACTTTATCCACATCCTCAAACTTCAACCTGCCCCGGTAGATTTCGTCGATGAAAGGGAAATACAACTGGCCGCTGCGGCTGGACGCCATTTCGGCGATCACTTTAACCACGGAATCGGGATGGATGCGGATATAGCGGGCAAGGGCATCATTGGAAGCCGCGTAATCATAGACCTTGCGCGGGTCGCGGCGTGCTTCCGCCGCTATGAGACTATCCCTTTTGGGGTAGGAAAAATTCGTTTTGAGGAAAGGCATGGTCCGCTCGGGGTACAACTGCAGGTATTTCAGCTGGAGGATGTCCTTGCTGGCCGGAATTCCCCGGTTTTCGGGGTAAGAAAAACATTCCACCAGGATTTTTCCGACCCAGTAATGGCTGCCGGCCACCAGGGGATCAATCCCTTTATTCGCCCGGTCCAGTGCCAGGCCAGCCTCGTATGCTTTAACCATTTCCGGTGCAAGCGCCGGCGAGAAGGTGCGCGAGCGGGCTCCGGCGCCGAACTGGCGGGCCATGATCTCCAATCCTTTCAGGTATTTGATCTTTTCATTATCCTTCAGCAGGCTGTCGAGTTCAACCGATTCCTGTATGGCGTCGAGATGATCGATCAGCGCAAATTTCACCTGGTTATTGAAGGTCTCGTCTTTGGTAAGCGGTATATACCCCCGGATATGGGAACCCGGCTGCTGGTAAAGCTTCTTCTGTTCCCGGTCGATATTTTCATGGAAAATGACCCGGCTGCGTTCAACCTGGTAGGAAGGCACCGGCACTGCAGCATAGGCAGAGGCCGCTGTTTGGGATTTTACTCCCTGCGCGGTGAACGCAAGAAGGACAAAGGGTAACAGTTTCATCATAGATATATCAGCCTTATGTTCAAAGATACACAATGCAACAGAGGCATAACGTTGAGTTAACGCTAAAATTGCCCTTAACAATTTCATAATTGCCTGAAAATTGGCGGCTTACCTGCTAGCGTTAACTTTGCGTAAAGAAATTGTTAATGGAGAACAGGGAAAAAAAGATACTGATAGCCGATGATGAACCGGATATCCTGGAGATCATCCAGTATAACCTCCGCGCAGAAGGCTATGATGTTTATACTGCCAAAGACGGGGATGAGGCCCTTGTCCGCGCAAAGCAGATCAAACCCGACCTGATCATCCTCGACATTATGATGCCCAAAAAAAACGGGGTGGAAGTATGCGAAATCCTTCGCACCCAGCCTGCTTTCAAGGACACCCTGATCATTTTCCTGACCGCCCTGAGTGATGAATCTTCCCAGATGAAAGGTTTCGACACCGGAGCAGACGACTATGTGAACAAGCCGATCAGTCCCAAATTATTACTCAGCCGCGTAAATGCGCTTTTACGCCGGGTAACCAAAAAAGAAGATCTTGGAAATGGCGTGCTGACCCTTGACAACCTGGTCATTGACCCGGTTAAATTTCTGGTCCTGGTAGACGGACAGGAAGTGACCCTCGCGAAAAAAGAGTTTGAATTATTATACCTGCTGGCTTCCAGGCCCGGCCGTGTATTCCTTCGTAACGAGATCCTGAACCAGGTCTGGGGCAACGATGTGATCGTTGGTGACCGGACCATTGATGTGCATATCCGGAAAATCAGGCAAAAACTGGGACTGGATTGTATAACCACCGTAAAAGGGGTCGGATATAAATTCGATCTTTGATCCTGGCGAAGCAATAAACCAATCCATTCCGGAACATGTTCAATTTAAAAAATCTTGCCCCAAGGCAGGTGTCTGCCATCCTTGCTTTTGCCATCTCTTCACTGGTTGGACTGGCGAACTTTGCCCTCGTGCATGACTGGATCATTGCGCTGGCTTCTTTCGCGGTACTGTTCCTGGTTTCTTACCTGCTGATCTTTTATTTCCTGCAGCAATTCATTTACCGAAGGATCAAACTCATTTACAAGTTTATATACCAGACCAAGGCGTCCAAGCGGGAGGAGTTCTATAACAAGTACATCATACCGCAGAAAAGCATCGATGAGGTAAAAGAGGATGTAGAAAAATGGGCTGCGCAAAGACAGGGGGAAATTGAAGTACTCCGCAAGAATGAAGCCTTCCGGAAGGAGTTTTTGCAAAACCTGGCGCACGAATTCAAGACCCCCATCTTTGCGATACAGGGTTATGTTGATACCTTATTGGGCGGAGCCATGGAGAATCCGGAAATCCGGAAAAAATTCCTGGAGAACACCAGTCGGAATGTAGACCGCCTGGTTAACCTGATGAATGACCTGGATGAGATCTCACGCCTGGAAACCGGTGAGCAGGTTTTGTACCGGCAATATTTTGTGATCCAGGACCTGATCAGGGAAGTAATCGAATCCCTGTCTATCAAGATCTCCCAGAAAGAGATCACGGCTAATATCAAAAAGGGTTGTGAAGCCCCGGTGTATGTGTTTGCTGACAAGGAAAAGATCCGGCAGGTACTGATCAATCTGATTTCCAACGCCACCAAATATGGCAAGCCCGGTGGCAGTATCGTGGCAAGCGTTTACAATACGGATGAGTTCAAGGTGCTTATAGAGATCAGCGATGACGGCATTGGTATTGACGAGGAGCACCTGCCCCGGATTTTTGAACGGTTCTACCGTACGGACAAGGCCCGGAGCCGCGATAAAGGGGGTACCGGCCTGGGGCTGGCCATCTGTAAACACATCGTGGAAGCCCATGGCGAATCCATGCATGTACGCAGCAAACCGGATGTGGGCACCACTATCGGGTTTACCCTGTCTTCCACCCGCGGTGAAGGCTGATCAATTCAAGGATTTTATGCTTGCTGCACGCTTTCCCGCAAAATAAATTGCAGAACCCATTGTGGCTGCCAATCCCACGAAACCTGTAATCATCACCAGTCCGGTATAGAAATTCAGCCAGGAGATGTCGAGTTTAAAGACGGTCTTGCTCATGAGTACGGCCACACTGCCGAGGTACCCGAATGCATCGGCCAGATAGATCAGGAAACCGACATTTCCGGCGATCTGGAAAGTGGCAATAAATCTTTCGAAAAGGATGCTGTTGAAAGGGATATAAACCAGGTAAAGTCCCATTCCTACGGAAAGCATCCACCACCAGGTTGAGATCGCGCCCTTATTAAAAGCGATGGTTACCAGGAGGCACAACAGGAAACCGGAAGCCATGATGTAATGAGTAAGGTTAAACGCCCGCCAGTTATTGCGGATCATGACCATGGAGGCGATGAGGACCAGCATGAACAGGGAGATGATGGTCTCGGTCTGTGCGAAAACTGAATTGTCCACCTGCTCCCCTGTTTCGCGCCACATATCGGCCATAAAGCTGTCGCGTACTTCACGCAGGATGGTCACCAGCATATATACCAGTATCAGCAACACCAGGCCGGTGCCATAATTTTTCAGCAGGGTCTTTCTTTCGGTAACAGGCATGGGTAAGCGCACCGTACGCTGGGCAATATCAGCCTCCGATGGCGGGGGAATTTTTTCCACCAGGTAGATGAACAGCAGTAAGGGAACAGAGAAAATGGCGCCGGTCACAAAGGGCATCCAGTATTCTGACACCTGCCAGTTATTCATGGTGAAAGCGGCGACTGATTTGGCGACTCCGGATCCGAAGATGAAACTGACTGCCAGGGCTGCACTGATCAGGTCGGTCATCCTCCTGCCTTCGACATAGGAAAACACGATGCCCCAGAGCATGCCCAGGGGGAATCCGTTGAAGAAAAGACACCAGAAATTATAGGGAGCCGGAAGGATGGCGAAAGCAAGCCATGACAACCAGGCGATACCTGTCAGTACAAGGATCAGTCTCCCCCGTCCCAGTCTTTCCATTTCAGCGATGAACCGGATGCCATAAAACTTGCTGGCCATATAGCCCATCACCTGGGTAATGACCAGTACTATTTTATAATCGAGTCCCCAAAGGGTATAACCGTTGAAAGCTGCCACATTGAAAGCTTTTCGGAAAGAGAACAGGCTGGTGTAGAGACAGAACACCACCAGGGCGGCATACAATGCCTGGGACCATTCCTTACGGGTAAACCGGTTTAACTGTTGCATGCTTAAAGATAGGGGAAGATGGTGTGCCGGCCTTCCGCCGCAGCATCATCCTTTGTTCATCTGTATGACATTCTGGTATAAGGAAAGCATTAAGTCATTTTCAACCTGGCTGCCGGGAATAAAACAAGCCGGCGTATGGACATACACCGGCTTTAACTGCATGAGAAAAATCTTGCTCTATTGAAAACTCAACAACTGAGACACGAAGGTATATGGGCTGTGTTAAGCCACTATGACCCCGGCGTTAAAGAAATATAAATTCACTGTGGGGTGTAAAACCGCACGAAAATGTTGTCTGACGTTTGCGGTTACGGGAATGAAAGTTGTCTGACGTTTGCGACCCGTGAATTCACTAATACTAAACGTCAGACAACTGCGGAAAAATTGTCTGACGTTTGCACTTACGGGAATGAAAGTTGTCTGACGTTTGCGACCCGTGAATTCACTAATACTAAACGTCAGACAACTGCGATCCTAAACGTCAGACAACTGTAAAATCAATACGCGTTGTTCTTGGGATTGAAGCTTGCCCAACCCTGCACCCAGTTGGTAGTACCGAAGGCGCCAATATAGGTTGTGGGGGTAAAGAAAGCGTCCATTCCGGTGAAGCTGGCTCCTGTCAGGGCAGGTGATCCGGCCTTGGGCAGGAAGTTGGGAGAAGTCAGGTTGAACGGATCGGTCAACTGCACATCATCACGGCTTGCCAGGGTGCGTGTACCCTCAGCTTCAGCTTTAGTTTTTACGAGATCAGCAGTGGCAAATACTGTTTCGGCACCACCGGCAACGTTATAAGGTTTTGCATACACCGCTACGATATTGTTTTTGAACTCAGACTGACCATCCTTGTAAGCCTGGGCGGTCAGGGCAGTTTCCATAGAGAAACCAGCTTTCCTGTGTCCAATCAGCAGGGAGTTGCGGAAAACAAAACGGGTTGCCTTCCTCCAACGGTTACTGAAACCGTGGTTAGAGTTGGAACCGGTTGTATCATATGGTCCGATCAGGGTAAAGTTTGACAACTCAGGACGGGTGAACGGCTCAGAAGCATCGCCGGCACCGTTGTTATCACACTCAATACCATTGGCCTGATCTGTATCGGCTGGCTTATCGCGCAGGGATACTGCATTCTGGATCTTACCGGTATATCCGAAGTCGAAATCGAAATCATCGTCCATGGTAGCGAAAGCAACCAGGTTCTTACAGTTAACGGTACCGCCGAAGAACTCGTAGGCATCATCACCACCATAAGAAACCTGTACGTTTTCTATAACTGTTCCGGAACCGATGCCACCCAGGGTCAGACCATTGATCTCAGATCCTGGTTCAGCTGCGATACCGGAAAACTCGATCCTTACATAACGCAGGATACCACTGTTATCATTGGCAATAGTGCCACCGTAAGGGCGGTTCACACCACCTTCGATGATTGGTGCAGGTGAAGTGGGACGGTTGGTAGGAGCATTACCCAGCAGGATGATTCCACCCCAGTCACCAGGAGCGCGTTCGCCCACTGCCTTACCGGATGTGAAGACGATCGGGGCATCAGCCCTGCCGTCAGCGATCAGCTTGGAACCGCGTTCGATGATCAGCGCACCCTTGTCAGCCACATCACTTTTGATGATGGTTCCGGGTTCAATGGTCAGCACCGCACCATTATTTACATACACATATCCTTTCAATGTCCAGGTACCCTTAGAGAGGGTGCGACTCTGGTCGATGGTTCCGTTCAGGACCCGGTTTGTAGCAGTGGTATCTGTTCCACCACCGCCGACGATCTCATCACCCACTTCCACCTTGATACAGGAAGTGATGGTGAAAGCACTGATAGCCACTACAGCAAATTGTTTTACCAATTTCATTTTATTAAGTTTAAAATTTTTGATGTTTAATTATTGTTGGCAGTTATGGTTATTTTCTCAAATCAAAATCATAGGTGAAGCCAATGGAAATGGTGGTACCCGGACTGTAAGAACTGAACATCCTGTCACCGGAAGTATATTCCTTGCTGCCACCTACATTCTCATACAGGTAGATTTTGTTGTTCAGGATGTCTGAGAAGGTAAGCTTCAACTCCCCCTTCTTCTGCATTACCTTCTTTGATAACTGGAAGTCGAGCAGGTTACGCGGACGTTCGTAAATATCCGGGAACTCAGAGTTACCTACCAACGCGAGACGAGGACCAATCTTATTGTACAACAATGTCATATTGAACAGCTTGTCGGAAGTGTACTGGATACCCGCATTGATCAGGTAGGGCGACTGGCCCTGGATCGGGCGGTTGGAGTTTACCGGCTGGCCAGATACTTCATCGGGGAAGCTCACGTCTGAAAACAGGTAGGTGAAGTTTCCGAAAGCAGTAACATTGTTGAGGAACTTGCTGTTCTTGTTCAGGAAATCGAGATTTTTACGAATCTCCAGTTCCGCTCCATAGGTTTCTGCAGTGCCGGCGTTCTGGTAGAAATACAAACGGCGGTCAGAGTTGGATCCCGGGTCAAGACGGAATTCGATGGGGTTCTTGAATTGCTTGTAGAACGCACCTACTGTAAAGGTTTCACCTGCTGCCGGATACAATTCGTAGCGGAGATCCAGGTTCAGTATCTTGGTGCGCTTGAGGTCCGGCTTTCCTGAAATTCCGTAATTGGCTTCATAGTCATAGAATCCGAAAGGAGCAATTTCACGGAATTCAGGGCGGGCTACCGTCTGGAATGCTGCGAACCTGATATTGTTCTTGTTATTAATAGAATATGTAAGGTTCAGGGAAGGAAGGAAGTCCCAGGTCTCCGTATGGATATTCACCCGCTTGGCAGTCAGGTCTTTGGTGGTCAGGAATTGCTCAAACAATTCAACCCTAGCACCCCAAACCAGGCGGATCGCATCACTCAGTTTATTGTCAAACATAGCAAAGCCGGAGCTGATGGCCGATACACCAAAGTACTTGTCCTGGTTGTTGGTCATCTCATCCATTACGAAACCATTCTGTGAAATGTTTTCGGTACGGAAAATCTTGTCATATCCCTCATATACCAGTTCTTCATCAAAATTGGCAAAAGAGGTTTCTACATAACGGAAGAGGCGTGATTTGAAATCCCTGAATCGTACAATGGTAGAACCACCCAATTTAAAGTTCTGCTTCTCACTGAACATTTTAAAGGGAATAGTGAGCGCAGCGGAAGCACTAACGGTATGATCCTTCAGGTCAGACCAGAAGCGACGCGTATCATCGGTATCGATCTGGTAGCTGCCACCTTCCGCACGTGCATACTGCTGGGTGCGCAGGTCTGGCTGTGAACGTGTAACCAGTGAATATCCCGTATTCCACCTGAATTTCATATCAGCCAGGTTCAGCTGGTGTTCACCCTCCAGCTGGCCGCTGTAAAAGCTGCGCTGGTTCATGAATGAAGAATAGAATTTGATGTCCTGGTTACGGTTGGTATTGAAACCTTCCCTGGTAAAGTAGTTATCGTCGTAAAACTGGTTGAAGATATTCTTGAAGGAAATCTTGTTCCTGCGCTGTGAATAGGTGATGTTGATCAAAGCACCAAGGTTACTCTGGTAGCGGTTCTGCTTGTCCAGGAAACTAAAGATGGGCTGCCCGTCTGTCTGTGAGAAGGCCCTTTCCACATCGTATTTTAACATCGCCTTACGATACATCGCAGAAGCGATGAATCCAAGTTTCGCATCATTTTTAAGTACGCGGGAAGAACCGTATGCCAGGTTATAGGTCTGGATGGGAAGGGCAGTTGTGTTTTTCTGGGCATACACATCATTGCTGAACAAACGGGAATATTCCAGTCGCTTCTCTGTTGTGGATGTACGGTATTCCTGTGCAGATGCGGGGAAACCATTCGGGAACTTGCGTTTGCCGTCATCGAATCCCAGCCAGTCGGTAGAGGAGCGCTCATTGCTGGTAAAATCCTTGAACGTAGAAACAGTATTGAAACCAAACTGAATACCAAGGGAAAGAAAATCCCTGGACGGCACGTCTTTGGTTTGCACCTGGATCAGGCCACCCGCAAATTCACCGGTCAGCTCGGGAGTCGCAGTCTTGTTGATGATGATGTTATCAATCATGTTGGCAGGAATCACATCAAACGAGAATGCCTTACGGTCAGGCTCAGACGAAGGAAGCTGCGTGTTATTGATGAAGGCGGCATTGTAACGATCGCTCAGACCACGTACAATTACAAACTTGTTATCCTGGATGGAAGCACCACTCACACGCTTCAATACTTCACCGGTGGTACGGTCTGGGGTACGACGGATCAGATCGGCTGCGATACCGCTGGAAACAGCAGTGTTATTCCTTTGCAGGTTGATCAGCGCACTGGTTGTTTCCTTGCGAACAGATGTCCTTACAACCACTTCACCCAGCTCTGATTTGGTTTCCAGTACAATGGAAACAGTATTGTCAATGCCTGCTTTCACTTCCACTTCTTCCAGAGACTTGGTATTATAACCGGCACTGGAAATCCTGATGGTATATTTCTTTCCTACTTCAAGGACAAATGAGAAACGACCTTCCACATCGGCCGCTGCCCTGCGCTCGGTTCCTTCAATGATCACAGTGGCACCGGGTACGGCTTCGTTACGGGTATTAATTACCTTACCACTGAGTTTGGCTGTTGACTGTGCGGCAACATGCAGGCTTGTAACCAGCACGACCATCAACAGTAAGAGTATCTTTTTGCTCACAACAAACGGGGTTTATTTGAGCGCAAAAGTAGAATGGCAATGTTACCGTGCTGTTAGCACAGAGTTAACGAATTGTGTCCCCAGTATTAACGAATTGTTACCAGATGTTTTCAATTGAAATTGCCTGCATCTTATTCTGTTGTTTTTCAGCTATTTACCAAGTAAGACCGACATTTTCTTAAATAATCGCATCAAACACAATGTTACCAAATTTGAAATGGCTTCCTGCCCATGTCCGGTATTTGTCCGGCTGCTGTCAGAATATTGTCGCCCTCCGGTACAGCCCGATTTTATCCAATTTTTTCGAAATCGGCTGGTTAAAACCGGTATTGCAACCTGGCGGTTAACACATTGTCTTTTTTGTCTGAAGTATACCCATCCAGGGCCGTGGTTTCATTTCTTACCAGGTCATACCACAAAACAAATTTCAGGTTATCATTCAGGTAATGCAGATAACCAAATCCCCAGGTATCGTGCCTGACATCCGCCACATGAAAATTGCCGGTTAGTTTTTGTATTTCCTTTCCGCTAACCCTGGTATTCGGATCATACCAGTCATATTTTACGGCCAGCTGGTGTTTGCCGATCGCATGCAGTAAATAAAAATAAGCTCCGTCAAACTTCCTGATATATAAAGGATCAGCGGTTAAAGTCCCGGGCGTTTCTGTGGTATTAGCCTGGGCTGTTTGTGTGCCCCGCCAGTACTCAGCCCGTAAAATGGTTTTGCTTTTTGGATGCGTAAACGTCCATTGCATATCGGCACCGTAATATTTCCTGGGCGCTTTGTTTCCAATATTGGCTGCATTTGAATCCGCCTCAAAATAAGAAAGCCCGTTTTTCTCTACCATATTATATAGGTACCTGGAATTCTGCTGCAACCCGCCATTCAGGTAGGATACGGCAGCAGACATCCTTATTCCGGTTGCTATTTTCAGCGGTTTAAACCCGGCCCTTGCAATGAAATCCTTGTAGGAATCATATTCGGAGGGTCCTGAAAGTCCCTGGCCATTGAACACACCTGCGTCAATCTTCAGCCATTTCAATCTATTATTCCGGTTCCTCGGTTCAATCGTCATCATTACCCCAAGGTCGCGCTCCGTTTTCATCAGAATCTGCGACATACGGCCCCTTTCAGGCGATTCCCGGTCGGAAGAAGACAGGTTCACCTCATATCCGAAGGGGCGGGCAAACATTCCACTGGTGAAAGAAAATATATGCCACTTATTCTCAAAGACCCTGCCCCAGAAATCGCGGATATTCACCCCCCTTTCAGTACCGTCAAACTGGAAAGCAAATTGAAAGGACACTTCATCATGCTGATTAAACCTGGCATAATCAAACCGGATACGCCCCCTGCGAAGGGTAAACCGGTTGTCGACTTTCTCAGGAAAAGACGGTCCGGCATAGGTTGGCGCCCCTTTTTCACTTATCACCTGAAACTGTGGTTGCATATAACCACTGATTCTCAGGTAATTAAACTTCTGGTAAAGGCCAAGCATGTCCTTCCCCATTTCCTTGGTGGTATCCACCATATCCATCAGTAACTGGGCCTTAACCGGGGTAGCAATTAAAAAGGAAGCAGAAAAAAATATAAGTATAATCAGTCTTTTCATGAACGGCCGCTTAACAATAACTTAATATAGCCTGCAAAGGTAAGCGCTATTTCAGGAAGGGATTCCTGGTTTAGGGGGGTAAAAAACAATTCCGCCAACCATTCCCCCTTGCGAATATTCCATTTTGTTGTGCACTAAAACAGGCAAGCCCCTCCATGTTAAGAAATTATTACCAAAGTTCAGAAAACCATGCACTAGGTGAAACAACCTATTTTTGCGCAAAATTTAGTTATGTCACTGTCCTCCATTCTCAAACTGTTTACCCCGAAGGATAAAGTTTTTTACTCCCTCTTTGAAGAAGTAGCCAACACTGTAGCCAAAATGGGGAAACTGATGAAAGATGTGGTGAGCGAAAACGACTTCGACAAGCGCGCCACCCTGATCGCCAAAATGGAGGACCTCGAACACGTGAACGACGATCTCACCCACAAGATATTTACTGAACTGGGGCGCAACTTCATCACTCCATTTGACCGCGAGGACATCCACTACCTTGCAACTGCCCTGGATGATATCTGTGATTATATCTTCGCGTCCGCAAAAAAAATCAACTTTTACAAGGTGAACCCGAATGATCCGGGCATCCAGAAAATGGCAGACCTGATTGAACAGGGTGCCGAGCATATTAAAAGCGCAGTGATTGAACTTCGCAACATGAAGAACATGCGCCAGATCACCGATGCCCTGGTAAAAGTGAACAGCATCGAAAACCAGGCAGATGATATTTTCGACCTCAGCATCGATCGACTGTTTGAAACAGAACCCGATGCCAAGGAAGTAATCAAGAAACGCGAGATCTACCAGGTGATGGAGATCGTTACCGACAAATGCGAAGACGCAGCAAATGTGATCGAAAGCATTATTATTAAGTACGCATAACCCCACCCATGACATTTCTCGTTATCATCATCATCCTGGCCCTGATATTCGACTATATCAACGGCTTCCATGATGCAGCCAACTCAATAGCAACAATCGTTTCCACCAAGGTCCTGACACCTTTCCAGGCGGTATTATGGGCTGCGGTTTTTAACTTTGCCGCTTTTTTTATCTCCAAATACCTGATCGGCGCATTCCATATCGGAAACACCATTGCCAAATCAGTGAATGAAAACTTCATTAACCTGGAAGTGATCTTCGCTGGTTTGATTGCAGCCATTATCTGGAACCTGCTGACCTGGTGGTTCGGTATTCCATCCAGTTCCTCCCACACTTTGCTGGGTGGCTTTATCGGGGCTGCAGTTGCCCATGCGGGCGGCATAGCTAAAAACGGAGAGGATGTGATCAACTATGCGAAAGTAATTCCAACCTTCCTGTTTATTTTCCTGGCTCCGGTAATAGGAATGATTATAGCCTACATCATTACAGTAATCATCCTTAATGTCTGCCGTAAAGTAATCCCCTATAAAGCTGAAAAATGGTTCCGCCGTTTGCAGCTGGTATCCTCCGCCCTTTTCAGTCTTGGTCACGGAGGCAACGATGCTCAAAAAGTAATGGGTATTATCGGTGCGGCGGTCATTTATGTGGAAGTACAGGCAGGGAATACGGGATACACCCTGCTGGACTCAGGCGATCGCTTCTCGCATTTTGTAAACGATTACTGGTGGGTACCTGTGGCAAGCTTTTCAGCCATTGCACTGGGAACCCTGAGTGGTGGATGGAAGATCGTGAAGACCATGGGTACACGCATTACCAAAGTGACTCCGCTGGAAGGTGTCAGTGCCGAAACAGCAGGTGCTGCCACCCTCTACCTGGCAGAGGCAGCAGGCATCCCCGTTAGTACCACGCACACAATTACCGGTGCCATTATCGGCGTAGGTGCAACCAAGCGTTTATCAGCGGTTCGATGGGGAGTAACCATCAACCTGTTATGGGCCTGGATACTGACCATACCGGTCAGCGCACTGATCGCGGCAATTGTGTATTATGCCCTGAAACTTGTACTCTGATCTTTATATTATTTTATCGCAAAGACCCCTTTGGGGTCTTTTTTTATGCAAACGATACAGATGCATTTTATTGATATATGGTCCTTAAATCTGCTTATCTTGCCACCCATTTAGATCAACTATGAAAGGAATTATTCTTGCCGGTGGTTCCGGCACCCGTTTACATCCAATTACCTTTGCCATCAGCAAACAGATTATGCCGGTGTACGACAAACCAATGATCTATTACCCGCTGTCTACCCTGATGCTGGCGGGCATCAGTGAGATCCTCATCATTTCAACACCCCATGACCTGCCACTTTTCCAAAAGCTTTTGGGGGATGGTTCCCAACTTGGCATTTCTATCCAATATGCTGAACAGGCCACTCCCAATGGCCTGGCACAGGCATTTGTGATAGGGGAATCATTCATCGGTAAAGACAAGGTCGCACTGGTGCTGGGAGATAATATCTTCTACGGTTCCGGACTCGGGGAACAACTGGCCAATAATACCGACCCCGATGGCGGTATTGTATATGCTTACCATGTCAGCGATCCTGAACGGTATGGGGTAGTGGAATTCGATGGTGCCAATAATGTTTTGTCGATCGAAGAAAAACCTGCACAGCCCAAAAGCAATTACGCAGTACCCGGACTATATTTCTACGACAACGATGTAATAGAGATCGCCAAAAACCTTAAACCAAGTCCGAGAGGCGAATACGAAATCACCGACATCAACAAGGAATACCTGAAACGCGGAAAACTGAAAGTATCCATCATGGACCGTGGTACGGCCTGGCTGGATACCGGTACTTTTGATTCGCTGATGCAGGCATCGCAATTTGTGCAGGTGATAGAGCAGCGCCAGGGAATTAAAATTGCCTGCATCGAGGAAATTGCCTGGAGAAAAGGTTTTATTACCGGCGAACAACTTGAAAAAATCGCCCAGCCCCTGCTGAAAAGCGGCTACGGCCAGTACCTGATGGGAATATTAAAAGACTAACCCGTCTGACGTGCGTCTGACGTACGTCAGACGCACGTCAGACGCAAAACAAAAATCATGAGCAAAATTCTTGTGACCGGAGGTTGTGGTTATATTGGTTCACATACCCTGGTAGATCTGGTAGAAAATGGATTTGAAGTAATTTCAGTGGATAATAACTCACGCTCCTCACCAAGGATACTCGAGGGGGTAGAAAAGATCACTGGAAAAAAGATCAAGAACTACAAAGTCGACCTCTGCAATTTCGACGACACTTTCGCCATCTTCCAGGAAAACGAAGATATTGTGGGTATCATCCATTTCGCTGCATATAAAGCAGTAGGCGAATCGGTTGCACAGCCCCTGATGTATTTCGAGAACAACCTGGTGAGCCTGCTGAACCTGCTCAAATGCGTACAGGAATTCAAGATCCCCTATTTTGTATTCTCGTCCTCCTGCACGGTTTATGGCAACCCTGATGTAATCCCGGTAACAGAAAGCACTCCGCCCAAACCGGCAGAATCACCCTATGGTTATACCAAGCAGATGGGTGAGCAGATCATCAATGAATTTGCGAAAGTGAACCCGGCCCAATGCATCCTGTTGCGTTACTTCAACCCCGTTGGTGCACACCCTAGCATCCAGATCGGCGAACTGCCTATTGGCCGCCCTGCAAACCTGGTGCCCGCCATCACCCAGACCGCAATCGGAAAATTACCGCAAATGACGGTTTACGGTGCAGATTATGACACGAGAGACGGAAGTTGCCTGCGTGATTTCATCCATGTTTCAGATATCGCCCATGCACATACGCTGGCGCTTGAATACCTGATCAATGGCCGGAGCAGGAAACATTGCGAAGTGTTCAACCTCGGCACCGGAAATGGCGTCACTGTCCTGGAAGCCATCAAATCATTCGAGAAAGTAAGCGGACAGCACCTCAACTATGTAATCGGTAACAGGCGCCCGGGTGATGTAATCGCTATTTACGCCAACAATGAACACGCAGTAAATGAACTGGGCTGGAAAATCCGATACTCACTGGAAGACATGATGGATACCGCCTGGAAATGGGAACAAAGGCTTAAAGAAGATGAAACCCTCTACCAGATGCAAAATGCCAATTTGAATTAGCCTTATATTTGAATCTCATTTTCCCGTTTTAAAACAAGCTATGATGTTAAAAGATATCCAGGTTACCGGAAAAAAAGATACCCGCAGCGGATTTGGCGACGGGATGACAGAACTGGGCCGTACCAACCCGAATGTTGTAGCACTTACAGCAGATCTCGCAGGCTCACTCAAACTCAACACTTTTATCAAGGAGAACCCGGACAGGTTTATCCAGTGCGGCATCGCCGAGGCCAACATGATTGGCGTCGCAGCGGGACTCACCATTGGAGGAAAAATACCATTTACCACCACTTTCGCCAATTTCTCAACAGGCCGCGTGTATGACCAGATCCGTCAATCCGTAGCCTATTCTGAAAAGAATGTAAAAATATGCGCTTCACATGCCGGACTTACCCTGGGCGAAGATGGCGCCACCCACCAGATACTCGAGGATATAGGCATGATGAAAATGCTGCCCGGCATGACGGTTATCGTTCCCTGTGATTACGAACAAACCCGGAAAGCCACACTGGCTATCGCCGATTTCAAAGGCCCCGTTTACCTGCGCTTTGGTCGCCCGGTTTGGCCCATTTTCACAGAAGGAATGCCCTTTGAAATCGGTAAAGCCCAGGTTTTCAGCGAAGGAACCGATGTATCCATTTTCGCCTGTGGCCATATGGTATGGAATGCCATCGAAGCCGGACGAATTCTGGAAGAAAAGGGACTCAGCGTGGAAGTGATCAATATCCACACCATCAAACCGCTGGATGAAGCAGCCATACTGAAATCCCTTGCCAAAACCCGTTGCGCCGTGACCGTGGAAGAACATAATATCCTTGGCGGTTTGGGAGAAAGCGTTGCCCGCGTAGCAGCTGCCAACCAGCCAACCCCCATCGAAACAATCGGAACCAACGACACTTTCGGCGAAAGCGGCACCCCCATGCAACTGCTCGAAAAATATGGTCTCGGCACGCAAAATATTGTGGCAGCGGCAGAAAGGGTGATGAAAAGAAAACAAAAATAGCGGGGCAGGGAATTAAACTTCCCCCCTGCTCTATGGTCCAATTTCCAGAAACAAATCGAACAAACACCTATGGCGATGGAAGACAGTGAGCTACTGGTCCTTTTCAGGGAGCCTGCCTCCCGGGAAAAGGCATACACTGCCATTGTCAAAAAGTACCAGGAAAGGCTTTACTGGCATATCAGGCGAATGGTGGTGGGTCACGATGACGCCAATGATGTGCTGCAAAATGTATTCATCAGGGTATGGAACAGCCTGGAAAACTTCCGGGAGGATTCAAAACTCTATACCTGGTTATACAGAGTCGCCACCAATGAATGCCTGACATTCCTGGAACAGCAAAAGCGAAAAGCTTCCGTTCCCCTGGGCGATGTGGAGGAAGGCCTGAGCAACCAGGTAAGGGCCGACAAGGATTTTGACGCCGGAAAAATCGAGTGGAAACTGCAGCTCGCCATCCAACGGCTCCCTGAAAAACAACGTCTGGTGTTTAACCTGAGGTATTATGACGAAATGCCTTACGAAGAAATGAGCCGGGTACTGGAAACCTCTGAAGGTGCGCTGAAAGCCTCCTACCACCACGCGGTGAAAAAAATTGAGGACTATCTGATCAATCATTAAACTTTTTAACAAATCAAGGGTCTAATAAGCGATGACAACCGATAACAGCATATTACAGGAGTTGCAGGGCATCAGCCCGGTGCTGGCAAAACTGCCGCGCCAGCTTCCCTATGCAGTACCGGTTGACTATTTCGAACAATTCCCGCAACAGATGCTGAACCTGTTGCAGCCAGGCACACAAATAAGTACCGGTCCGCTCCAGGATCCCGCCGATGAACTGGCCAGCCTCTCGCCCCTGCTGGCGGGATTATCCAGGAAATCACCCTTCAGTGTTCCCGGCGGATATTTTGACCGCGTTCCGGAAGATATCAATGCTGGCCTTTCCGGCATTCAGCAGGTAAATGAGATTCTCGATGAAGCCCTCCCACCCCTGCTTGAATCGGCCCGTCATCTGAATCCTTATTCCATTCCGGCAGGCTATTTTGAACAATTCCCGGTTAGTCTGCAGAAAAAACTTTCCCAACCATCAGGTGGCGCCGTTGTTCGCAGCATAGGCTCATCCTGGGTGAAATATGCCGCGGCAGCAATTGTTACAGGCGTGATCGCTATCAGCACCTGGCTGTATTACCAACCGGCAACCGATAAGGGCAGTACCAACGGGCTCGCAGCACAATTACAGAAAGAGATCGGCCAGATCAGCGATGAAGCCATTCTTGAATATACCAGTCCCACCGCCTCCGTTTATTACGGTACAGCGGCCAATGGTTCAACCGAGCTGAACAGCGAAGATCTGCAATTCATGCTCGGCGATGTGAGTGATGAGGCTTTGCAGCAATACCTGTTGGAACAGGCGGGAAAAACAGGAGCATTGAACAATTAACCCACGCGTATGAAAAAGATTTCTATACTCATTATATTTTTCCTGTTTTCACTTGGTGGCTTTGCCCAGCCACATAAAGAAGGAGAGCGGCTGGAAGCTTTGAAAATTGCCTATCTCACCAAAAAGCTGAACCTCACTGCAGACGAGGCACAGAAATTCTGGCCCTCCTACAATCAATACATGGCCGAGCTTAAAAAGACACGCCAGGAAGGCCGGGGCGGCGATGAAATTGAAAGAGAAGAAAAACTACTGGCCATCCGGAAAAAATACCAGGCCGAATTCAGTAAAACACTCTCACCCGACCGGTCCAACCAGTTCTTTAAGGCGGAAAAAGAATTTTACCAGATGGTACAGAAAGAACTCATGGAAAGACGTCAGTTACGCCAGGACCTGCGCCAGAGACGCAACGACAACTAACCACAACTGCCATCCACCCAACCATTTTATACCACCGGTGTTTTGGTATCGTGGTAAAAAAGGAATCTCCAATCTGCTTCACGCCCCTGCTGCCACCATTGCTGCCTGAGTTCCATAGCCAGTTTTCCATCATGATCATACTTGGCCACAAACTTTGTTTTCATCTGCAGTAAGGAAGGCGCATCGTCGCCGCCAAAGAAAACGGTCTCACCCCCATCCACAATTCTGAACACCTGGTGGTAAGGGCAGTGCCCCCCTACCAACTGGTACTGGATATACCCGTTGATAACGCCATCGCCATCCAGTAACACCACATTGGGGCAATCTTTCAGGCATTCCAGTTCTTCCGGGATATAGGAAGGAAAGCCTTTCTCAAAGGCGAATTCCAGCTCCTTCTTCTGAATGTAATAAGTGGCCTGGGGGAAGGCTCTTTCGAGTTTTCCGGTGCCATGGTTTAACCTGCTCACACCGCCCGCATGATCCTTGTGCAGGTGGCTCATCAGCACCTTTGTCACTTCACCCGGATTGATGCCCGCATCCATGAGGTTGCGATGGATTTGCATTACGCCATCCTTCTCAAATCCCAGGCCCGTATCCAGCAGTAATACATCTTCGCTGGTGATCACCAGAAAAGGCTGGATCTCCACCAGCAGACTTCCTGTCGGTCTTTCCTGCAGGTCATGCTGATCATGATCAAAAGGCACAAACAATTTTGTTTTATCAATGGTAAAACTTCCCTCTGATAACGGAATAATCTTCATGTTCAATTTTTTCGTTGCAGATTTCCTGCCGCCTATCTCAGTACCATCTGCCTGTCCGCATCCAACCTGATCAATATAAACAGCAGCACCGTAAAGGTCAGTAAAGCGGTTCCCCCGTAACTGATAAAGGGAAGCGGGATACCGATCACCGGGGCCAGCCCGATCGTCATGCAAATATTAATGGCAATATGGAAAAAGAGCACCGAAGCCACGCCGTATGCATAACAGCGACTGAATACACTTCGTTGCCGCTCGGCGATGGTTATGATGCGCATCAGCAACAGGAAATAAATAAGCATCAGGGTAAAACTTCCCAAAAACCCAAAGCCTTCGCCGATGGTACAGAAAATAAAATCGGTGCGTTGCTCGGGGACAAAATCGTAGCGGGTCTGGGTTCCTTTCAGCAAACCCTTGCCAGAAAAGCCGCCACTGCCTATCGCGATCTTACTTTGTTTAACGTTGTAATCTCCCCCATCATCTTTTTTCTTCGCGGGGGCTGTTTGCTCCATTGCCAGCGCCTCTGCTTCATCTTTAGGCACATAGTCCTTACCGATAGTATCATAAATCCTTTTCACCTGGTAAGGCTGCAGTACCGTTTCGAACACATAGGGAACCACAAAGCGCTGCACCCCTACACTTACAAACCAGATTCCCATGATCACGGCAAGCAGGCGTCTTTTTCTTTTGATCTGCCGCCGCATGATATAAACGGCTCCTGCAGCGATTGCGGTGAGGATAATGGCAAGGGTATTGGGTTCAACCAGCAATGTCGCCACCACCAGTGCGGCCAGGGAAAATCCGATGATCAGCACGGCTGCAGGAAGCCCCTCCCGGAACATCACCAGGAAAAATGAAAAATAAACCAGCGCCAGGCCGGTTTCCTGTTGCAGGATCGTGATCAGTGCCGGTGAAATGGCAATGGCCGTTGCGATAAGCTGGGAGCGGGTTTTGGAGAAATCCGTTTCCACGCGGCTCAGGTATTTGGCCAATGCAAGGTTCACAAACACCTTACACAATTCAGCCGGTTGCAGTTGGAAACCGGCGAAACGGATGATCGATTTCGTACCCTTCACTTCCGTATGGAAAGGAAAAACAAGGAGCAGCAGCAAAATGCCGAAGGCATACCAGAGATTGGCTGTTGCCGTAAAGAATTTACTGTCGGTCAGCAGTATAAAAACTGCCAGCACAGCGGCAATACCAAAGTAAAGCAGCTGTCGGCTGTAGTCGGTTTTCAGTGAGATGAACGACTGCAGTACCGGATCACCTTCCGTATAGGTGGCGGCAAAAATGCTCATGATGCCAATAAACACCAGGATGATATACAACCATACCACCAGCCAGTCGATGCCTTTTGATATTTCAGGTTTGCGTTGTGACATAGGAAGCAGGCTATACAGTTTTGGATTGGATGGATGGTTTATCGGGCAGGATGGCTTCAGGCCTGAACAGGGTCGTCCTCGTTTCCGGTTTTGGCAGCGGGGCGGGCTTCTTACGGGTCGTATCCACCCGTTGATCGCGATGCATGAAGCGTTTGAGAACACTCGAATCCTTGGTCATCCTGAACCAGTTCACAGCCCTGGTGGAATCTGCCTTGAATTGTTCACGGATAATCCAGCCGGGCATCAGGTCCGTTCCGGCAACCCTTTCCACTTCCTTAACCCTTTCCGGCCGCAGGGTGTCATTCAGGTATTTTTCCATCATCAGCGCAGCAATCGGTCCGGCCCAGGTTCCGCCATAACCCGCATTCTCCACCACCACGGCAATGGCGATTTTTGGATTTTCCCTGGGAGCAAAACATACGAACATGGAGTTGTCTTTCAGCTTGGTCCTTTTACCATCAATGATCTTGTAGTTTTCTGCAGTACCGGTTTTTGCACAAACATTGACGCCCGGAATCTGTGCCATCCTTGCCGTTCCGATTTCCACCACATCCTGCATGCCGGAGATTACCGCCTCATAGGCCTCATCGGAAATACCGGTCAGTGGCGCATGCTTTACGCGGTACCGGTTCATGATGGTATCCTCCGCTGTTTCATTGTCGATCTTTTCCACAAAATGCGGCGTGAAATAGTATCCTTTGTTGGCAATGATGCACATCGAGTTGGCGAGCTGCAGCGGAGTGGCGGTCATCATATCCTGGCCAATGCCCAGCGTAAGATTGGTACAGGAGCTCCAGGTATTCCTGTACACCCTGTTGTAAACGGAACTGTCGGGAATATTGCCCCTGTCTTCACTCGGCAGGTCCACACCTACCCGCACCCCCAGGTCGAAAGCATTCATGTATTTTTTCCACTGCTGGTATCCATTTTTTACTCCGCCGAATTTATCTGCGTCTACTGATAAACGGTAGATATGCGTAAAATAGGAGTTGCAGGAATTGGCAATGGCGAGCCGCAGATTGGCGGCATGGCCCGGATTGCTGTGGGTACATTTTACCGGCCTTGCGCATCCGTGGTATGCACCTCCGCACCCGATACCAAATGAGGGTGTGATGATCCCCTCATCCAAAGCTACCAGTGCACCCAGTGGTTTGAAGGTGGAACCGGGGGGATATTGTCCTTTGATCGCACGGTTCAGAAGGGGACTGCTGACATCCCGGAACAGGTTGTTGAAGTTTTCCTGCTTCTCCGGACCAGTCAGCATATTGGGGTCAAAATTCGGACCTGATACCATTGCCAAAATGCCCCCGGTTTTGGGCTCAATGGCCACGGCAGCGCCGACCTTTCCAGCCATAAGCTTTTCTGCCAGTTGCTGTAATTCAATATCAATGTAGGTGCGGAGATTTCGTCCCGCCACGGCAGCGGTGTCGAACTTGCCATTTTCGTAATTGCCGACCAGGCGGTTCTTGTTATCCTTGATCATGTATTCCACCCCGCGCTTACCCATCAGCACTTTTTCATAAAAGGATTCCAGCCCTGTTTTACCTACATAGTCGCCCAGCCGGTAAAACCCGCTTGAACTTTTAATATTATTCGAATCGGCTTCACCGATATAACCCATGATATGCGCCGCCGCATTGAAAGGATAGGTTCTCACGGGTCTTTCAACCAGCGCAAATCCAGGGAATTTAAAAATATTCTCTTCCAGCCTTGCATGAACAAGCGGTGGCAGCAGGTCTTCAAAAATACTGGGGCGGTAGCGGCCGTTCTTGACGATTGCCGTGATGACCCGTTTCCTGAATTCAGCGGTATCAATTCCAAGGAGTCGGCACAGATAGCCGGTATCCACACTCCTGATCTGCGAAGGGGTTACTTCGAGATCGAACATGATGGTATTGTTCAGGATTGCCTTGCCTTTACGGTCATAAATGATCCCACGGTCGGGATATTTCACTTTCGGGTATACGGCATTGTTAAATGCCAGCTCACGGTATTTGCTGGAAAACAGTTGCAGGTTCATCAGTTGCACAATGATGACCAGGAACAACCCTGCTATGATTAGGCGTATTACAGTGGAACGCGATTGATTAAAGACAGACATGTGGAATGCAGAAGGCGGTATTCAGCCGGTATTTTAATTATGCGAAAATACATAAGTGCAGATACATTCAGGCCGCGTTCGTCCGGTACTTCTCTTTCCTGTTGAATAACAATTCCGTTATCAGCACCAGGAAAAGACTTATGGCGGAACTGGCCGCTACCTTTCCCAGGAAATACCAGAAATTACCAAATTGCATCCATTCCAGGAATACCAGGTAACCGTGATGCAAGAGGGTCAGCACCAGTACAAAAATGAAATAGGGCGCCCAACCCATACTGTTGATGGAAGGTGCGCCATAACTCTGTTCCGCGCCTTCCTGCCTGATCAGCAGGTTCACCAGGAATGGCCGTACATAAGCTATCAGCACACAGGCTGCCGCATGCAGTCCGGGTGTAACGAGAAAATAATCAAGTGACAGGCCGAAAAAAAACGAAACCACCATCAGCCAGCCACGGCTCATGCTGAAGGGCAGCCAGAGGATGTACAGGAAATAGAGGTAAGGAACGATAAACCGGTGCAATGGCGGGATCTTGTGCAGGATATAAACCTGTACCAGGATGAATAATATAAACCGGATCGTATTTCTTACCAGGTTACTCATTGGTGTTTTTCGTGGCTTTTTCGAGCGTCTGCTGCTCTTCCAGTTGCTTGTTCTGAACTACGTAAACGTATTGAACCGTTGAAAAATTGGTCGCCGTTTTTAATCTCAGGTGAAAAAAGTTTGTGCTCGGATCACTCAGAACCGTGTCAACCGTGCCAATCAGGATATTTGGCGGAAAAATGGAAGACAACTCGCTGGTCAGCACTGAATCACCCTTTACCACTTTCACACTTTTCGGAATATTCCGCATCTGTACAAAACGGGGGTTCACTCCATCCCAGCTAATGGATCCGCGTTCACCCGAGTTTTTCAGTTTACCATCCACCTTGAATTGCCGGCTGATCATGGTCATTACAGTGGCATAATTGCTGCTTTTATTTACCACGCGGCCCACAATGCCCATCGGACCAATAACCGCCATATCTTCCTTTACCCCCTGGTCAGCCCCCCGGTGCAGGGTTAAATAATTGGTTTGGGTGCTTACAAAACTGCCCACCACCCGGGCATCGAGGTACACATATTTCTGGAAAGGCCTGAGGGAATCAACCCTGATGGAATCAACCACGATCTGGCGGGAAGTATCGGCAGACTGGTAATTGGACCGCAACATTTCCCTGAGGGCAACATTTTCCTTTACCAGGTTTTCATTGGCCTTCTTGAGTTTGAAATAATATTCCACCGTATTGTAGCGATCATTCACCCTGCCGGTTATTTCACTGGCCACACCCAGGAAGGCGGCTTCATGGAATTTATTGTAGCGGAATAAAAACGACAATGCCAGCGCCTGTAATGCCAGGAAGAATAAAAAATTGAAATACCGCCGGATGAAAAGAAAAATATTACGCATACAACCCCTTGCCGTTTATCACCCCAGTTCTGTTTATCACCTCATTACAAAAGGATACCGGTCGTAATTTTTCAACGCGATACCTGTTCCCCTCACCACGCTTTTCAGCGGATCATCTGCCACATGCACCGGCAGTTTGATCTTCTGGCTTAGGCGTTTATCGAGGCCGCGTAACAAGGCGCCACCACCCGTAATGTACAGGCCGCGGCGATAAATGTCCGCTGCCAGTTCGGGCGGGGTCGTTTCCAGGGCTTTCAGGATGGCTTCTTCTATCTTGAAAATACTTTTATCCAATGCTTCCGCGATCTCCTGGTAACTCACCATGATCTGCTTGGGGATACCGGTCACAAGGTCACGTCCGTTTACCGGGATATCATCCGGCGGATTGTCGAGGTCCTTCATGGCCGCACCAATCTGGATCTTGATCTGCTCGGCGGTTCTTTCCCCGATCAGCAAACTGTGGTAACGACGCAGGGCTTCCATGATATCTGCCGTGAATTCATCACCGGCAATCCGGATACTCTGGTCGCAAACAATGCCCGCCAGCGCAATCACGGTGATACCTGTAGTTCCTCCACCAATATCAATGATCATGTTGCCCACCGGCTCTTCCACATCTATGCCGATTCCCAAAGCCGCAGCCATGGGCTCATGAATGAGATAAACTTCCTTGGCACCGGCCTGCTCTGCACTGTCCCGAACCGCACGCTTTTCCACCTCCGTAATAGATGAAGGGATGCAGATCATCATGCGCCAGCTCGGCGGGAACAAAGGCTTCTTGGGATAGATCATCTTGATCATCTCCCTTATCATCAGTTCAGCCGCGTTGAAATCGGCGATCACACCGTCTTTCAGCGGACGAACGGTCCGGATGCTCTCATGTGTTTTTTCGTGCATCATCAATGCACGCTTGCCAACAGCCAGCACATTCTTCGGATTGTTACGGTCAAGCGCAACTATCGAAGGTTCGTTCACCACAATTTCATCGTTATGTATGATAAGGGTATTGGCTGTACCCAGATCCATGGCTATTTCCTGGGTAAGAAAATTGAATAATCCCATTTTTTTGAGGTCAGATTTTTGATCAGGATATAATGACAGCAAATTTGATGCAAATAATCCGATAAATCAAAGCGTCACCTGTTGATTATCACTATTTTTTCCACAAATCGCCAACTTTTGTTAAAGCGAACTTGCCGAAATTTATCACCGGAAGGTCATCCTCACCAAACCATCATCAAAACCCCGTATGCAAAAACAGCGCCCGCTGATCAGCCGCACAGTCTGGATCCTTTCCCTGGTAAGCCTCTTCGCCGATTTTGCAAGTGAAATGCTTTACCCGGTGGTACCCGTTTACCTGAAGGAAATCGGATTCTCCATAGCACTGATCGGAATACTGGAAGGCTTCGCGGAATTTGTGGTGGGACTGTCAAAAGGGTTTTTCGGCAAGCTGTCTGATGATACCGGGCGCAGGCTTCCTTTTATCCGCTGGGGATATGCGCTCAGCGCGATGTCAAAACCGATGATGGCGATCTTCACCTGGCCGGCCTGGATCTTCCTGGCGCGCAGCACCGACCGCATGGGTAAGGGACTTCGTACCGCTGCGCGGGATGCCCTGCTGGCGGCCGAATCAACCCATGGGAACCGCGGCCGCATCTTCAGTTTCCACCGCGGCTGGGATACGGTGGGCGCCGTACTGGGCCCCTTATTTGCCCTTGCTTTCCTGCAATGGTTCCCTGGTCAATACAGGAGCCTGTTTTTCTGGGCCCTTGTTCCGGGTGTCGTTTCCATTGCCCTGCTCTTCCTGCTCCGCGAAAAACCAGCCGCCACGCAGCCCGCAGCCCACAGGGTTCCATTCTCACCCTTTTCCTACCTGTCCTACTGGAAACAATCCTCACCGGAATACCGCCACCTGCTCAGGGGGCTCCTGCTGTTTGCCCTGGGCAACAGCTCAGATGCCTTCCTCCTGCTGCAGGCCAAAGCCATCACCGGCAGTGATTCCATCACCATCGGTGCCTATATTTTTTACAATATCGTGTACGCGCTGAGCGCCTATCCAATGGGCATCCTGGCCGATCGCTGGGGCATGAAAAAGACCCTTGTTTCCGGCTTGCTGATATTCGTGGCCGTTTACACCGGTTTCGCTTTCAATACAAGCATTGCCGGGGTTTTTATCCTTTTCTTTCTCTATGGAATTTATGCAGCCGCCACGGAAGGCATTTCAAAAGCATGGATCGCCAACCTGGCTCCTGCTGAAAAAAGAGGTACGGCCATCGGTTTCTATACCTCCTGGCAGAGCATCTGCACACTGGTTTCCAGTTCGGCAGCGGGGCTGATCTGGACGGCCGGGGGACATACTTTCATGTTTTTGTCTGCCGCGGCACTGACGCTGATTTCACTGGGCTGGCTGGTCACCGGTAAAATCGGTAAAAGACCGATGCCGGAAGGGTAGATTGATTTCAACTGCCTGCTTACAATCCTCCGTGCCCCGCATACAAACTGATGGGCTTATCCAGTTCAATGGCCAACACCGACATATATGGGTCCTGCACACTGGATGGGATGTCAATGAAAACCAGTCCGGGCACCTGGCTCCAGGAAATCTTGCCAACAATTTTATGCGTCAGTGTTTCCCCGGTTCCAACCACCCTGATCTTTTTAATGGCATTCTTCAAACCCTTTACCACAACCGGGCCTGATGGTTTTCCGCTGAGGAAAAGATAGAGCGTTGTGGAGTCTTTTGAGAGGGTGGAGGGACCGTAATAATGCCCCTGCGGCAATCCGCCGACGGTTCCGAATATTGCTTCCCCGTGTTTTTTATTCCATTTACCGAGTTCTTTCAGGACAGTTACCTGTTCCCGGGGTATGGTTCCATCTTCCATGGGCCCGATATCCAGCAACAGGTTTCCTCCACTTCCTACAGCATCCGCAAAAATGGAAATGATTTCAGCGGGTGTTTTCCAGTTGGTATCGGCATGCTGGAAACCCCAGTTGTTATTGATGGTCATGCACAGTTCCCACCATTTTCCTTTGGGGCGGGTGATGGGTGTATTCTGTTCGGGAGTATCATAATCGCCATAGCCCTGGAGGCGTGCATTGATAATGGCTTCAGGCTTTTGTTGAAGGATCATGGACCTGATGCCTGGCGCATCCCATTCTTTTGCCGAATGTTCCCAGTCACCGTCAAACCACCACAGGTCGGGCCTGAACTGCCGGCTGATCTCGCTGATCTGTGCATTGTTGAAATTAACAAAGCGCTGCCAGCGTGCCGGGTCGTTTTCAATTTTATACCTGCTGCTGTCTTTCAGGAAGCCCGGGTAATCCTTGTGCGACCAGTCGATCAGGGAAAAGTAAGCCCCCCGCCTGATGCTATATTTATCCAGCGCCCGGAAAAAAGGTGTCAGGATATCCCTTTTGGCCGGAGTATGTTTCACTACCTGGTAATGATCCTGACTGGTGGGCCAGAGTGCCACTCCATCGTGGTGTTTGGTGGTGATCACCGCATAGCGGGCACCACTTTCACTGATCAGTGCCGCCCAATGTTCAGGGTCGTATTTGGCGGCAGTAAACCCCTTTAACTGCTTCATATAGTCGGCGTAACTGATCTTCCTGTTGTGGAAGCTCCAGCTTTCATCCACCCCGTTTACCGCGTAAATGCCATAGTGGATAAAAATGCCCAGTTTGGCATCGGCAAACCACTGCATTTTTGCAGTATCTGCACCCGGTTGTTGCCGGCGTTCTTCCATGCCCGTTATGCCGGTCTGTGCAATGGAATGGTTCGCCATTATTATTGATAAACCAAAGAATACTTGATGACTGTTCCGCCGTAAATGGACGAAAAAACACTTTATAAAATTAGCAGGCATTGGGACTGTATTTGATTTCGCCGGTAAAAGGGAATCCGGAACCAGCAAATTAAATATCCTTCTTATCGGGGCAATACTGAGAAAGCTAATTTTCCTACTGAATTTTAACCTAAGTCCGGCGGATTCAATAACCGGCACTAAAGCCCAGCTTCATTTCCATTTGTCGGTCCAGCACCGGCAGCCTGCGCCGCTCAACCAGGTAGCTTGTCAGCTGTGCAATTTCCTTAAAGATATAATGCTTATCCACTGCGCCCTTCAGGTAGTCCTTACCGGTACTGCCGCCGGTACCAACCCTGGCACCGATCATACGGTGAACCATGTTCATGTGCCGGTAACGCCAGGTGCTGAGTTGCTCATCGATTTCAAGCAGCACATTCAACAACTGGAAAGGTAGCTGAAGGATGGGATACCCCCTGTACAGCATGATAAACAACGCGGCCCTGCATGCTTTGGGAGAAAGTTGCCTGCTGGTTCCTTGTGCAGAATCCTCCCCGGCCGAACCAGCAGCAGCCCCGAATACTTTTTCAAATCCCTGGAGATTATTCCTTTCATTTTCGTTCAGGCTTGCCCGGTAGACAGAAGTATATTCTTCAAACCATCCGGCTGCCTGGTCAAGAAAGGGCATCCGCTCCAGCCACTGGTTCACCAAACTGATCAGGGGCTGTTTTGCTTCAACGCTTTTGATCAGGTCGATCTGCTCCTGCCTCAACTGGGAGATATAGTATTCCTGTCCGTACCTTTGTTCGTATTGCAGTCCCAGCCTGGCTTCCAGCGCCTTGAACTGCCAGCTCTGAAAGCCCGATGCCGGTCTCAGCATATCCCTGAAGTCAAGAAAATCCATGGGCGTCATGGTTTCCATAATATCGATCTGCTGTACCAGCACCTTCAGTATGGTAACGCTGCGCTGTAACCGATGCACTACTGTCTGCAATTCGGGCGAATTATCATTCAATGCCGGTTGCTGCATGATCCCGTTCACCGATTCCACCTCATACATGATCTGCTTGAACCACAGTTCATAGGCCTGGTGAATGATGATGAACAGCATCTCATCGTGCGCAGGCAGGTTGTTGAGTTCACTCTCAGGCTGCTGGGCATTCAGGATCTTTTCCAGCTGCAGGTAATCGGAATAGTGGACAGCCTTCATATAATGTAGTGTTTACCGATATTGTAAAAAAAATCTCTTACTGGAACTCATACCCGATATCCTTCCTGAAGTACATGCCTTCAAAGGAAATTCCGGCCAGCACTTTTTTCGACTTCGCCACCGCATCCTGCACACTGCTTCCATAGGATGTTACACAAAGTACGCGTCCGCCGCTGGTAACAACCCTGCCATCTTTCACAGCTGTTCCGGCATGAAACAAGAGCGACTCACCCGGGATGGCAAGATCCAATCCAGAGATGGGCTTTCCTTTTTCATAATCACCGGGGTATCCGCCGCTCACTGCCATAACGGTGCAGGCTACCCGTGGATCATGCACCACGGTGATCTTATCCAGTTCCTGGCGCGCGGTTGCCAGCAGTATCTCAACCAGGTCGTTCTGCAGCCGGGGCATCACCACTTCCGTTTCAGGATCGCCCATCCGGCAATTGTATTCAATCACATAGGGTTCATCATCCACCTTGATCAGGCCAATGAACACAAAACCTTTATAGTCGATACGCTCTTCCTGCAATCCGGCCACCGTTGGTCTCACAACCCTTTCAATCACTTTCTCCATAAATTCCGGGCTGGCAAACGGAACCGGGCTAACTGCCCCCATGCCCCCGGTATTCAGACCGCTGTCACCTTCACCAATACGTTTATAGTCTTTTGCATCCGGCAACAGGAGGTAATTCTTGCCGTCGGTCAATACGAAAGAGCTCATTTCGATGCCCGATAAAAACGCTTCGATCACCACTTTCTTCGAAGCCTCACCAAACTTGGCCGCTTTGATCATCTGCTCAAACTCAGCCAGGGCTTCTTCCCGGTCGTTCAGGATCAGAACCCCTTTGCCCGCTGCCAGTCCGTCTGCCTTCAACACTATCGGTAATGCATGTTGCTGTATATAAGCCACTCCTTCTTCATAATTGTCCGCATCAAATTCCCTGTAAGCCGCAGTGGGGATGCCATGGCGGTCCATAAATGCTTTCGCAAAAGCCTTTGAACCTTCCAGTTGTGCTCCATATTGGGACGGGCCGATCACGGGCATCTCTGTCAAACCCGATCTGGCAGCCAGTTCAGCTCCCAGTTTCACAGGGTTTGCCCTGAAATAATCCACCACGCCTTTTACCAGGGGCTCCTCCGGACCTACCAGTATCAGACCAATCTGCTGGTCGAGGCAAAACTGGCGGATTGCCGGAAAATCGGTTATGGACATATTTACATTGGTTCCGCAGGAACCAGTTCCGGCATTTCCGGGTGCAATAAACAACTGGTCACACAAGGGGCTTTGCGACATTTTCCATGCCAGCGCATGCTCTCGTCCACCTGATCCGAGTAAAAGAATATTCATGACGATTGTTTCAAATATGAATGACGGGAATCAAATAATCAGGTTGCGAAAATAGAGAAATGCCCGCAAAGCCCGCCGCGGATGCTGCTATATCAATTTAATCCTTATTTTCCCCCTTTAAACTAAAAGCTAACACATAAATATTGAACCACCCATGAGTCAAACCCCGATTGCTGTACAAAACGGACACCCCAAGGGACTCTATGTTTTGTTTGCCACAGAAATGTGGGAACGATTCAATTATTATGGCATGCGGGCCGTATTGGTACTCTTCATGACCAAGGCCCTTTTATTCGACAAGGTTTTTGCTTCCAATTTGTACGGTGGTTATACCGGGCTGGTTTACCTCACGCCATTGATCGGCGGTTTTATCGCAGACAGGTACTGGGGCAATAAAAGATCGATCATCGCCGGAGGGTTGCTGATGGCAATCGGGGAATTTATCCTGTTCTTCTGTGGTTCGCTTTACCAGACAAATGAATCCCTGTCTTCCATGTTGTTCTTTTCCGGACTCGGTTTCATGATCGCCGGCAATGGTTTCTTCAAACCCAATATCTCCTCCCTGGTCGGACAACTCTATCCAAAAGGAGACCGCAGGATTGATCCGGCCTACACAATTTTCTATATGGGTATCAATGTGGGCGGTGCTCTCGGTCCCTTTGTGTGCGGACTGGTAGGCGATACCGGCAACCCCGATGATTTCAAATGGGCCTTCCTGGCAGGCGGCATCGGCATGCTGCTCAGCGTGGTTACCCAGCTCCTGTTCCAAAAGAAATACGTGGTGGCGCCCGATGGTTCGCCACTGGGACTGGTGCCGAAAGATTCTCCCAAAAGTTTTTCCAACCCGCTATTCATTGGAATAGGCCTGGCCCTGCTGGCAACAATGATGATCGGCATGCTCTATATTGATGCAAAGGTTTTCAGCTTCCTCACATATTTACTGATTGCTTCCGCCCTGTACATCGTATTTTTTGTGCTGTCAGATAAAACGCTTTCAAAAATTGAAAAGGAAAGAGTCGGGGTTATTTTCATCGTTTCCTTCTTTGTGATTTTCTTCTGGAGTGCCTTTGAACAGGCCGGCGCCTCCCTCACCTTTTTTGCTGAAGAGCAGACACAGCGCCAGCTGGGATCCTTCCTGGTTCCAGCCAGTTTCTTCCAGTCACTTAACTCACTCTTCGTGGTCAGCTTTGCCCCCCTGTTTGCCTGGCTCTGGATCAAACTGGGTAAGCGTGAACCCGCTTCCCCCACCAAAATGGCATGGGGATTATTGCTGCTGGCCATCGGGTATTTCTGGATCGCAACCGGGGTGAAAGATGTATCGGCCAATGTGAAAGTAAGTATGATGTGGCTGATTGGCATGTATGCCCTGCATACCTGGGGCGAGCTCTGCCTTTCACCCATCGGGCTTTCACTCGTAAACAAACTGGCCCCACTTAAATTCGCATCACTCCTGATGGCTGTATGGTTCCTTGCCAACGCCGCCGCCAATAAACTGGCCGGGGTTTTAAGCACCCTCTACCCTCCGGGCATGTCCGAAATCAAGAAAGCCGCAGAACAGAATATTAACCTGGAGGGCATCCTGGCTAAAACCGTAACGCCCACCACCGAAGAAATTGCGAAGCTGAAGGAATTAAAGATCCCCTTTGAATACAAATCTGTCCTGGGGTTTGAGATCAACAACCTGAATGAATTCTTCATGCTCTTCGTTTTCATGGCCGGAACCGCATCACTGATCCTGTTCCTGCTTACCAAAAAGCTGCAGAAAATGATGCACGAAGGCCAGGATTAAAATCTATCATTTAACTTCTTTCCATGTGGTCTTCACATCCCCGCGCCCTGCCTTTCCTGTTCTTCTCTGAAATGTGGGAACGGTTTGGTTATTACCTGATGATCGGCATCTTTACGCTTTACCTGAAAGATGTCAAAACGGGTTACGGCATGACGGAAGCAGAAGCTGCTGACCTGTACGGAACCTTTATCGCCCTCGTATTCCTGACCCCTTTCCTGGGCGGCCTGCTGGCAGACCGTTATTTCGGTTACCGCAAATCTATTATTGCCGGGGGACTGATGATGGGACTTGGTTATTGCCTGATGGCCATCCACAATACAGCTATGCTCTACACTTCCATGAGCCTGGTGATCGTCGGCAATGGTTTTTTCAAACCCAATATTTCCACCCTGCTGGGAAATGTATATTCCACACCACAGCACGTTCAACAGAAAGATGAAGGGTACAATATCTTCTACATGGGCATCAATGTGGGTGCTTTTATTTGCAATTTCTTTGGCGCGGCACTCTATATCATGCTGGGATGGGGTTATGCCTTCATCGCGGCCGGTGTTGGCATGTTCATTGGCGTAATCGTATTCCTGGTGGGAACCAGTCACTATGCCGCCTATGATATAAAAAAAGGTGTGAAGGAGGGCGATATGTCCATCACCAGGATCACTTTATTAATACTGCTGCCATCGGTTCTTGCAGGCATCGTCGGCTGGATGCTGCCAGGATCGATCTTCGGTTCCGACTCCACAGATGCTTTCATTTTCGCCTGCCTGCCGGTACTCTATTTTTACGGATCACTATACAGGAAAGCAGCCCCCGAAGAAAAACGCCCCATAGCGGCACTGCTGGCCATTTTCGCAGTAGTGATCATGTTCTGGGCCGTATTCAAGCAGAACGGATCCGCCCTTACCACCTGGGCCGACCGTTATACCGACAGGTCGCTGGATGGCACCACTGCCACAGTTTTTGATCAACTCAGCCTGGCACAGACCATCCCTTTCAAAAAAGACAGTGTAGCCCTTTATGATCAGCAATTCCGCTTACAGAAAGAAAATGGCATAGTGCTGACAGAATTCAATTACCATCCCTATTTCAGGAACCTGCCCGCAGAGAAAACACCAGCAGAAGGCAGTTCCATAAAAGTTTGGGCAACCAACCTGAGCCAGTCCATCAATCCGGGCTGGGTAATCATACTTACCCCGCTGATCGTTGCATTATTCACGTGGATGCGCAAACGAAACGCCGAACCCAGTACGGCCACTAAGATTGCATGGGGATTATTCATCTCCGGACTGTCGGCACTGGTGATGGTGGGGGCGGTATATGCGAGCAGTAACGGTGCTGAAAAAGCAGGCATGTGGTGGCTGGTTGCCAGTTATGGCGTGATCACACTTGGGGAGCTGTTCCTGAGCCCGATGGGGTTATCCATTGTATCCAAACTGAGTCCGCCCCATATCACTTCCCTCATGATGGGCGGCTGGTTTGTGTCCACTTCCATCGGCAATAAATTATCCGGGGTATTGGCTACCATGTGGGACAACTATTCTGATAAGGCCAACTATTTCTGGCTGAACTTTGCCCTCCTGATGGCTGCGGCGGCAATGTGTTTCGCCATGCTGAAATGGCTGAACCGCATAATGAAAGAAAAGGGACTTTGATAAAGGCAGATCGGAAATCTGCCGGCTTAATTATTTTTGAAAGGAACCACCATCTCAAACGCCGGGATATCTGCGTCAAAAAAACCTTTGGTGTCCATATTCTCCATCTGGTAGGTGCCGGACATACGGCCCATTTCGGTACGCAGGTTACAGCCGCTTACATATTGATAACGGTCTCCGGGCTGTAGGACGGGCTGCACACCCACCACACCTTCTCCTTCAACCTCCCGGAACTCGCCGTTGGAATCAAAAATATGCCAGTGGCGCCGGTGCAGTTTTACAGGAAAACTGTTATGATTTTCAATGGTGATCCGGTAAGCAAACATGAACTCGCCCGAAATGGGATTCGAATAATCGGGCTGGTAATAAGTTTCCACACTCACCTCAACACCCTGTGTGGTAGTACTGTTCATTCCCTGTAATTTGTTTAAAGGTATATAAAAACAACCGCCGGAGCCAGTTTTTGTTCATTTTTTAGCTTTTCAATCTCTGCCCCGTCTTACCTTTGCGGCACCTAACAACTCACCTTCCAAATAAATTAGTATGAAAATCGCTGTAGCCAAAGGAGATGGTATCGGACCGGAAATCATGGATGCCGTTCTCGGTATTTTCCAGGCCAACCAGGTTCCGCTTGAGTACGAATTCGTAGACATGGGCAAATGGGTATTCGACAAAGGGTATTCCAACGGTATGACACCGGAGGCCCAGGAGACCATCGAGAACCTCTCCATCCTCTTCAAGGGCCCCATGGAAACGCCCAAGGGAAAAGGGGTTAAAAGTGTCAACGTAACTGCCCGCAAGACCTGGAATACCTACGCCAACAAACGCGAATTCCAGACCCTGCACGGAGTGGATACTGTTTTCAGTAAGGCAGGCATTCCCATTGACCTCACCATCGTGAGGGAAAATATCGAGGACACTTATGGTGGTATTGAACACATGCTGACCCATGACGTGGCCCTCAGTCGACGCTTCATTACCCGCCCGGGAAGCCTGCAGGTGATTAAATATGCCTTCGAAATGGCCAGTAAAAATGGCGCGAAACGCATCACCTGCGGACACAAGGCCAATATCATGAAAATCACGGATGGCACTTTCCTGGAAGTATTCTACGAAGTGGCTAAGGACTATCCCCACCTGAAGGCAGACGATGTAATTGTGGACGATCTTTGTATGAAACTGGTCAGCCGCCCCCACGAATTTGACGTGGTAGTACTAACCAACCTGCAGGGTGATATCGTAAGCGATCTTTGTGCCGGACTTGTTGGCGGTCTTGGATTTGCTCCTTCTTCCAATATCGGTGACCATATCTGTATTTTCGAAGCCGTACACGGAACAGCGCCGGATATAGCCGGAAAAAATATCGCCAACCCAACCGCCCTCCTGCTGAGTGGCATTGCCATGCTGCGCCACCTCGGACTAATGGAGAACGCGGCCATCATCGAAAACGCCCTCCTGTACACGCTGGAAAGCGGCGTACACACCGGTGATTTCGGCGACAAAAGCATTCCTCCGGTAAACACCACAGAATTTGCCAATGCCATTATTGCCAATCTGGGCAAGACCCCCGCTCATGGGGCCAGGCCATTGCTGCCAAACAAACCCATCACGCCTACCGTATTCAAGCTGGAAGAGAACCCGATGATCATGTCCAAGGAACTGGAGCATGAAATGATTATTGGAGTTGACATGTTCATTGAAAGCAGTGAGCAACCGCTGGCTGTTGCAGAAAAATGCCTCCGGCATACCGGCGATCTGTTCAAACTGGTTACCATCAGCAACCGGGGAACCCAGGTGTGGCCCAAGGGATCCGTATTTACCAATATGGTAAACCTCTATGGCGCCCGCTTCGAAAGTGTTGGTGAAGCCGAAGTAACCCAAACAGATATCCTTGAGTTATACAAAAGGCTGATGAATGATTTTAAAATCTGCTCATCTGAACTGCTCAATGTCTGGGGCGATAAAAAGGCTTACAGCCTGGCACAGGGACAGTAAGCATATGACCATTGAGCCGGTGATCACTGACCAGGAAATAAACAGAACAGCCGCCTTCGGGCGGTTGTTTTTTTGTTGACACCTCACTAATAAGGCAGCTTTCCTGTGATGGCGAAAGATACCATCGCAGTGGCCACCATCGCGATCACGGCCAGCAGCAACAATAACCTGGCGCGCCTTACAGATTCGGCATTTGCTTCACGCCTACCTTCATACCAAGCATAGGAGCTGTACATGGCCAACAGTGCCGCACAAACGAAAATAAGCTGGTAAAGCCCCCAGGAAGCATCGGTTGCATTCAGTAAGTTCATTCGGTCATACTATTTTATCAGGGAATCCGGCCTCGCAGAACCGTTTACACTTTTTTTGATTTAGCAAACCCGTTCTTAAGCAGCCACTGCAGCACTTTTTCGCGCTGGTCGCCCTGGATGATCGCCTCACCATCCTTGACCGAACCGCCGGTGCCGCAAAAATTCTTCAACTGTTTGCCGAGTTTTTCGAGATCCTCTGCGGTGCCTGCAAATCCGGTAACCAGTGTAACGGCCTTGCCTCCACGCTGTTTGGTGTCCAGCCTCACCCTCAGCACCTGCTTATCAGGCGCCAATGTAGTCATCTCCGGTTCATTTTCCTCCTCAAACCGAAAATCAGGATTCGTTGAAAAAACAAACCCGTTCCTATCTGACTTATTCTTTTTAGACATCCTCTCTATTTTAAACATTCACCATTCACCATTCACCATTTCACCGTTTCGCTTTCAGGCTCAGATCCACACTCCTTGCCTGGTGAATCAGCGCCCCTACGCTCACAAAATCAACCCCGGTCTTCGCATAATCCTCCAGGTTGTTCAGGTTGATTCCCCCACTGGCCTCTGTTTCAAAATCCGGGCCGATCAGCGGCAGTGCCTGTTCAATCTGGGCCGGACTAAAATTATCGAGCATAATGCGGAATACCTTCCCCCTGCCGGCAGCCACCGCTTCCCGCACATCCTCCAGTGTCCTGGTCTCCACCTCTATTTTCAATCCGGGTTTTACCGTCTGAACATATCGCCAGGCTTTATCAATCGCCCTGGTAATACCGCCGCAATAGTCAATATGGTTGTCCTTCAGCATGATCATATCGTACAGGGCAAACCGATGATTCACCCCGCCACCGATGGCAACCGCCCATTTTTCCAGGAGCCTGAAATTAGGCGTGGTCTTCCGGGTATCCAGCACTTTGGTATGATATCCTTTAATCTTTTCGGTATACTGGCGGGTCAATCCGGCTATTCCGCTCATCCGCTGCATACAATTCAATACCAGGCGCTCACACTGCAGAATGGTATGGATATCGGCGTCTACCTCAAAGGCAATCTCCCCGTATTGCATATCATCGCCATCCTTCTTAAAAGCGCGAAAACTGATATCGGGCTGCATCTGCCTGAAAATCCGCTCTGCCACTTCCATACCTGCCAGCACGCCATCCTCCTTGATCCTGAGAACGGCAGTACCCTTTTCCCCAGCCGGAATACAACAAAGCGTGGAGTGGTCTCCATCGCCGATATCTTCTGCCAGTGCTTCCGTAATCAGCCTGGTAAATAAAGTATCAGGAATTATCATAAAACAAAGATAAGGGGCAGTTCCCTTCACCCTTCCAAAGTCTGCCCGCAACCAAGCAAAAAGCCCCGCATTACTGCGGGGCCGGCACTTCACGAGAATATTGTGATCATCAAAGGGATATTGTACACATTTAATTACTCCTCCTGGAACCTCATTTCCTGCAGGAATTGCTTTTCGCCTTTCTGTTTCAGGAACAGGGTGGTGCGATAACGACCATTTTGTGTCATCAGCACCCCGATAATATAATTGG
This sequence comes from Flavihumibacter stibioxidans, assembly GCF_014332695.1. Lineage (GTDB taxonomy): Bacteria > Bacteroidota > Bacteroidia > Chitinophagales > Chitinophagaceae > Flavihumibacter > Flavihumibacter stibioxidans. Next base: position 276,755 of record NZ_MBUA01000012.1, read on the forward strand.
ATCCGTTGTTCTCACCACGGTGTTTCAGTTCAAAGGATTTCACGCCCCCATTGGTGCTGAAAAAATTCTTCAGGATCATTTCTGCCTGGATACGGCTGTAGTTATCGCTCTTCTCCGGCAGGCTGATGTCAACCCTTGAATCAAAATAACGTGACAACAAATTGGCATTACCCGATTTGAGTGCCACCACCACTGAATCAGTTTCGGCACGGTTAACAAATCCGGATACTAAAATAGTCGCGCTTAATAGGATAATTGTAAAAAATGCTTTCATACGTTACTGTTTAACGGTAATGAGCTTTCGGAAGGATAACGGACTACGGCAGGTAGCAATCAATCTTCCAAAAGTGTGCCAACTTGTCAAAAACCACCCAAATCCGCCGTCAATGGCTGAATTTTTGCCTAGATTTACGGTAAGTTTCAAGCAGAACCAATAAAAAATGAAAAAAGCAATCCTGATTATTATGGATGGATGGGGGCTCGGGAAAGTAGCGTCCAGTGATGCCATCCAGCACGCCAATGTACCCTTCGTTACCAGTCTTTACAGCAAATTCCCCCATACCACCCTCATTACCTGTGGAGAAGCAGTCGGACTTCCGGAAGGCCAGATGGGCAATAGTGAAGTGGGCCACCTGAACCTGGGTGCGGGCCGGATCGTTTACCAGGAACTGCAGCGCATCAATGTGGCTATCCGCGACGGCGAATTCCAGCAGAACCCGGTATTACTGAACGCCATCCGGACCGCCAAAGCCAATGACAAGGCACTTCACCTGCTCGGATTGGTGAGCGACGGCGGTGTCCATTCCCATACCAGCCACCTGAAAGCCATCGTCAGCCTCTGCAAACAGGAAGACTTTTCAAAAGTATTTATTCATGCCTTTACAGACGGACGGGATACAGACCCCAAAAGCGGCCTGGGATATATGACCAGCCTCCAGGCTCACCTCGACCAGACCACCGGATGCATCGCAACAGTCAGTGGCCGCTATTATGCCATGGACCGCGACAAACGCTGGGAAAGGGTAAAACTGGCCTATGACGCCATGGTAAAAGCCACGGGAGAAAAAGCCACCAATGCCCTGGCTGCCATCCGGGAATCCTATGACAAAAACATCACAGACGAGTTCCTGATGCCTACTGTCATCACCAACGATGCCGGCCACCCACTGGCCACCATCAAAAACGGTGATTCCGTAATGGTCTTTAATTTCCGCACCGACCGCTGCCGCGAAATCACTGAGGTCCTGAGCCAGACCGATATGCCGGAACATGGAATGAAACACCTGAACCTTCACTATACCACCATGACGGAATATGACAAAACCTTTAAAAATGTAAACGTCGTATTCGAGAACGATAACCTGAACAATACGCTTGGTGAAGTGCTCGCGGCCAACGGAAAAAAACAGATCCGGATCGCCGAAACAGAAAAATATCCGCATGTAACCTTCTTCTTCAGTGGCGGTCGCGAATTGCCCTTCGAAGGTGAAACCCGCATCCTGAAGCCATCACCCAAAGTGGCAACCTATGACCTGCAGCCGGAAATGAGCGCCTATGACCTGACGGATGCCCTGGTGCCTGAAATCGAAAAGGAATCAGCGGATTTCATTTGCCTCAACTACGCCAATGCCGACATGGTTGGGCATACCGGAATCTTCCCTGCTGCCATCAAAGCCGTAGAAACAGTGGACAAATGCGTGGAAAGGGTGGTGACCGCGGCTATCGATCATGGTTACACGATTTTCCTGACGGCAGACCATGGCAACGCCGATTTTATGATCAATGAAGACGGAAGCCCCAATACCGCTCACACGCTGAACCTGGTGCCCTTGTTCATTATCGATAAAAACTGGCGCGGCACCGTGAACCCCGGGAAGCTGGGCGATATCGCCCCAACCATCCTTCATTTTATGGGACTGCCCATTCCGAAAGAGATGAGCGGCAACGTACTGGTATAAATCCATCCTAAACTGGTTTAATAATCCTAAAACCGATCAAATGATAAAAAAGATCCTTCTGTTTCTGCTGGTTGTACTGATTGTCCTGCAGGTTTTCAGACCCAAAAAAGACAATATCTCAACCACCCCGGCACCCGCCAATATCAACAACTTCGCAACTGTGCCGGCAGATATTGACCAGATGCTGAAAACCAGTTGCTATGATTGCCACAGCAACAATACCGTTTACCCATGGTATGCCAATATCCAACCCGTAGGCTGGTGGCTCGACGACCATGTGGAAGAAGGAAAAAAAGAGCTGAACTTCGACGATTACGGCAACTATAACCTTCGCCGCCAATACCATAAACTGGAAGAAATTGCAGAACTGGTGGAAGCCGGCGAAATGCCCCTGCCTTCCTACACAATTGTGCACACCAATGCCAAACTAAGCGAGGAACAGAAAAAAATGATGACCGGATGGGCAGACCAGGTAATGAACGACATGAAGGCTAAATACCCGATTGACAGCCTGATCAGGAAAAAATGAACCGGTTTTTTTCCATCCCCCTGGCCGCACTGGTCCTGACGCCTTTTCTATTTGCGTGCTACTTCCAGGTGCAGCAATCCATCATCAGGAAAAGGATGGAGGAAAAACTGATGGGACAGGAACTGACTGTCCTGAAACTTAAACAGGCGGATCTTGCCTGGTACAAAAAAGGAAAAGAGATCATCCTCCGGGGACGGCTCTTTGATGTGTTTTCCATCACCCAAAAAGGTGATGACCTGACGGTAAGCGGATTGTTTGATGATGCAGAAACCAAACTGCACATGAAAGCAATCCGCCTGCTGGATAAGGAAAATCGCAACCACAACAAATCACTTGCCGGTTATGCCCACTGGCTGCAGCAACTCTTTACCTGGCCGCAACTCCACGACCCTGATCCTCCCGCCGCAGCAGCAGAAAAAACTTTCGCGGCAGCCCGCAAATCATTACTGCCTCAGGGAAACCTGACCGCTGTATTCTCACCTCCCAGGCATGCATAACCGAAATGAACTCATTTTAGTTATTCATTGCCAATCATCCCATCATGCACAAAGAAATAAGGGCGGTTGCCTCCGGCATCACCGTGTACCTGCGCATACCTGCCGGTATTGCAGTATGCCTGCTGAACCTGGTACAGGCAATGGCGCAGCAGCCACCCACAGACACAACAAAAAAAGTAGAAGAATTACACGAAGTCATTTTTTCCTTCAACAAATGGGAACAGCAACTCAATGAAGTTCCCAATAAGATTACCAAAATAAACCGTGCCCAGGTATTGTTCCGGCAGCCGCAGACCGCTGCAGACATGCTTGCACAGGGCGGCAGCGTATTCATACAGAAAAGCCAGCTGGGTGGCGGCAGCCCCATGATAAGAGGCTTTGCCACCAACAGGGTATTACTGGTCATGGATGGCGTAAGGATGAACAACGCCATCTACCGCAGCGGCAACCTCCAGAATGTGATCAGCATTGATCCATTGGCACTGGAATCTTCAGAAGTCGTTTTTGGTCCCGGTTCACTGATCTATGGCAGTGACGCTATAGGCGGTGTGATGGATTTCCACAGTCTCGAAGCCCGTTTTGCCCGGGATGAAAAACTCCTGGTAAAAGGCAGCGCGATGGTGAGACACGCCACTGCCAACCAGGAAAAGACCATCCATGCAGATTTCAACCTGGCGGGCAGGAAGATGTCCTGGCTTTCTTCCGTCAGCTTCAGCTCCTTTGACGACCTCAAAATGGGCAGGCATGGCGGGCAGGACCGTTACCTCCGCACTGAATACGTAGAAAGGATCAATGGCAGGGACAGCATCATCAAAAATGCTGATCCGCGGATCCAGCGGTTTACAGGATATGATCAACTGAACATACTCCAGAAACTCAGGTTCCGCATCACAGATCAGCTCCAGCTGCAATACAGTTTTACCTATGCCGGAACAGGAACTGCACCCAGGTATGACCGCCTGATCCAGTACCGTTCGGGGAGTTTACGGTTTGCGGAATGGAACTACGGACCCATGCTGTGGAGAATGCATACACTGCACCTGGCGCATAACCGGAAAACAGCACTGTACGACAATGCAAGGTTTACCGCCTCTTACCAGAATTACGCAGAAAGCAGGATCGACCGTACCAGGGGTAAAACCATCCGCAATAAACAGGCTGAATCGGTAAATGCCCTGAGCTTTAACTGGGACGCCAGTAAGACGCTGGGAAAGGCGCAACTGTTCTGGGGTGCGGAATACGTACACAATAAAATAGGCTCAAAGGGCTGGCAGACCGATATTCAAAACGGCACTGCGGCCCCGGCTGTAAGCAGGTATCCCGACAACAGCAGCTGGTTTTCTTCGGGTATATATGGTAGTTATAAAATCAATTTCCGTCCCGACTGGACCTTTAGTTCGGGTATCCGTTACAGTTATAACGGCCTGGATGCTGATTTTGACAAAACATACATACCCTTTCCCTATGAATCGGCAAACCTGCGGGATGGCGCGGTTACCTTCAATGCCGGGATGGTGCACCGCCCCACAGATAACTGGCAGTTGAACGGTAATATCTCCACCGGTTACCGCATGCCCAACATTGACGATATCGGCAAACTGTTCGAGAGTGCACCCGGAAACATAACGGTTCCCAATCCGGATCTGGAGCCCGAATATGCCTGGAATTTTGAACTGGGTGCGGTATTCACCAACCCGGGTGAATACTCGCCGGAAAACGGCCTGCGGCTTGAACTGAATGTATTCCATACCATTCTGGACAATGCGATAGTGAGGCGGCCGGCGAGCCTGAATGGAATGGACAGTATTCTGTTCGATGGGATCTTAAGCCGGGTGGAGGCCCTGAAAAACGCGGCCAAAGCAACGGTATGGGGACTTCAGGCTGCGGCCCAGGTACCGGTAGGCAGATATTTTTCCGCAAGGATCAATGCCAACTATATTACCGGCCGCGAAACCGATGACAATACCGATGCCGCTGAAAACGCTGAAAAACTACCACTTCGCCATGCCCCGCCCTTTTACGGGAATGCTGCCATGGTATTCACCAAAGGCAAATGGCAACTGGAACTGAACAGTTTCTACAACAGCGCCATCAGCAATGAGAACCTGGCACCATCGGAACAGTCGAAGACTGATATCTATGCACTCGGTTCCGACGGTAAACCATACGCTCCCGACTGGTACACCGTGAACCTGAAAACGGCTTACCGGTTCAGCAAAAACCTCCAGGCAGGCCTGGGCTGGGAAAACATGACCAACCAGCGCTATCGCCCCTATTCCAGCGGGCTGGTAGCGGCGGGATCCAACTGGATTATAAGCCTCCGGGCTTCCTGGTGAAGGTGGGGGAACCCCTTTCCCCCACCCTTTACATTTTATTGGGTTGCCAGAAAATTTCCCTAAATTACGATAGTATAATCCTCAATATGACGGAAGAAGTTCTGCTGCAGGGATGTATCAATAACGAACCGATGGCTCAGAAAGAGTTGTACCAGAAATACAATTCTAAAATGATGTCCGTCTGTTATCGTTTCGCGCACAACAGGGAAGACGCGGAAGATATGCTCCAGGAAGGCTTTATCAAGGTCTTTTCCCAGATCCACACTTTCCGCTCACAGGGGGCGCTGGAAGGCTGGATCAGGCGTATCATGGTACATACCTGCATCAACCACCTGAAAAGGAATAAGAAATTCAACGAAAGCGTTGACCTTATTCATGCCAATGGTCTGCAGGTAAGGGAAGATTCCGTTCCCTCTATCGTACAGGCCAAACAGGTCATAGAATGCATCAGGCTCCTTCCTATCGGTTACAGAACCGTCCTGAACCTGTACGCCCTTGAAGGCTATTCCCACAAAGAAATCGCAACCGTTCTTGACATAGAAGAAAGTACCAGCCGGTCGCAGTACACCCGTGCCCGGCAAATGCTCGAAGATATCCTTGTAAAACAGAAAATTATCCAGAAACCCCAGAATAAAGTGTCGCTGCTAGCAGCGTTTGGAAGGTAATAATGCTCTATAAAGAGTGGCAGATTAAACAACACGTATCCCTAACCGGACGATGATGGAGCAACAATTTTTTGAGGACGAATTTGAGCAGTTTTTAAGAGAAAACGCAGACCAGCATAGAATGTACCCTTCTCATGGAGTGTGGACGAATATCTATCGCCATTTCCACTCCGGAAGGAGGAGAGTCGCCCTGGGTGTGTTACTTTTACTGATCCTGACTGGCAGCATTCTGCTTGTCAACCAGAATTCTTTTGCCCCGGACTCCCGTAAAATCGCCGGCTATTCCACCAAAACCGCTGCATTCTCCGCCGGCAGCGTTCCAGGCGGCCAAACAGAAAGCACCGTTACGGTAAATGATATTATCGCCAAACTGCGGGCCAAATCATTGATGCCACCGGTTACCATTGTGGCACCACGTTCCCTCGAACCACTCCAGCTGGACCGAAAGGATATGCAGGACCAGTTTACCGTTCCTGAAAACTTCCTGGATGCACCAGGATTGGCCAGTAATCCCATCAACCTGCCGGCACTAAGGGAAATGGCAACCATACCGCTGTCTGACCGGAACAGTGGAACAACCCCGTTAACAGCCCCGGCAGCTCAACAAAATGAATACCTGCCTTTTGCCACTGCAAAAACCACCCAGGGATCCCTTGCCATAAACACCCTGGCTGCCCCCGCAGGGTATGAGCAGCAACCCGATGCACAGATTGCCAGGAATAATTTTATTGCAGCCGGCATAAAACCTGCTACCCGCGCTGCACTTAAAAACAGGTTTGCCTACACCCTGAACTTTTCGCCATCCATCGGCTACCGCAACCTGTTTGAGGGCAAATCATATGTGGCTTATGGTAACTCACCCCTGATGGTTCGGCACCTCAACGTAAACCAGTTTGTTGACCACAAACCGGCCGTCGGTTTTGAACTGGGAGGCGGATTGCGCTACCAGGTGAGCAGGATTCTTTCCATCCGGACAGGCCTGCAGCTCAACTTCACCAGGTACAGCATAGCCGCATTTTCACACTATCCTGAAAGAGCAACCCTTGCGCTTAATACCCAGTTCGGCATGCGCAGGGATACCCTGGTTGCTACCTCCAACGTTCGCAACCTGGCAGGCAATAACCCGGAAAGGTTGCATAACCAGTACCTCCAGATTGGCATCCCCGTTGGTGCTGAGCTGATGATCCTGGGCGACAATAAACTACAGGTGAACCTGGCGGGCAGCCTTCAACCCAGCTACCTCCTGAACACCGACCAATACCTGCTGAGCAGCGATTTTTCCAACTATGTCAAGGAGCCTTCCCTGCTCCGCCGCTGGAATCTTGCAACCGGACTGGAGGCTTCTGTCTCTTACCGGAAGGGTGATACCCGCTGGCATTTCGGACCCCAGTTCCGCTACAACCTGCTTTCCACTTATAAAAAACAATACCCCATCCGTGAAAACCTGATGGAATACGGTGTCAGGATCGGCGTAAGTAAAACCATCCGCTAACAGCAGCCCTCCTTAATCTCATCCCCCTTCCTTAATTTTGGGGCATGTTAAAAATATTTGTTCCTGCTCTTCTCGTAACGGCATCCATTCTGACTGCCTGCGGAAACAACCAGGGCCAGGCTGACCAAAGCAGCACTGATACCACTGCCACCGAAAATGCGTATTTCCCGGTTACCGGTTTTATACATTCACAGCTTACCGCCATCGATTCGCTACAACTGCCGGTTACTAAATATGAATCCACCGGGGATAAAAAAGATACGGCTGCCCTTTCCCTGGCCGATTGCAGATTATTGGCCGCCCCCTTTCTTGAGTATGATATCACCGCCAGCCCGCTTCGTGAGAAATTCAAAGAGAATAGTTTTGCCGACCAGTCCATACCCAGTATCACTTTCACCTACCATACAGCTGACAGCAGCCTGGCTTTGAAAAGGGTGGATGTGGTGTTATCGCCCGACCCCGTTCAGACAGACAAAGTAAAATCTGTCTATATGGAAAAACTTTACCAGCAGCAGGATACCCTGGTGGAAGAAAAAATGTTCTGGAAAGCCGATCATTACTACCAGGTGATCCGCAGTAAGCAGGTGGCCAGTGGCAAACCGGTAATATCACAGCTTAAAGTCGTTTGGGATCCGACCGAATAAAGATGACCTCCGCAGCTTTTCAGCAAATAGCACACACCATTCCGCACTCACCGGGCATTTACAAATACTTTGATGCCGGGGATACCCTTTTGTATGTAGGCAAGGCCAAAAACCTGCGCAAAAGGGTGAGTTCCTATTTTACTAAAACCTTTACCAGCTACAAGACCCACGAACTGGTACAGCGGATTGGCCGGATCGAATTCACCATTGTTGACTCCGAGCAGGATGCTTTCCTGCTGGAAAACGCGCTGATCAAGCAATTCCGTCCCCGCTTCAATATTGACCTGAAGGACGACAAGACCTATCCCTTCCTGGTCGTTAAAAAAGAACCCTTCCCAAGGGTCTTCTTCACCCGCAGGAAAATCAACGACGGGTCCGAATACCTGGGACCCTTTACCTCCGTGGGTAAAGTGAGGGAATTGCTGGATTTTATCCGGCAGAATATTCCCATCCGCACCTGTAAACTGAATCTAACGGAAAGCAATATTCGAAAAGGAAAATTCAGGGTTTGCCTGGAATACCACCTGGGCAATTGCAAGGGGCCCTGTGAAGGATTGCAAACAGAACAGGAGTACAGGGATGGATTGCTGCAGTTAAAGAACCTGATGAAGGGCAACCTGGCGCCGGTAATGCAGCAATTCCGCATGGAGATGCAGCAGTTTGCCCGGGACCTTCAGTTTGAGAAGGCGGAACTGATGCGCAGGAAGCTGGAACACCTGGAGCAATACCAGAGCCGCTCCGTTATTGTGAGCAGGCACCTGGGCAACCTGGATGTCTATTCCATCCTGAAGGAGGGCGATATCGCCTATGTAAATTACCTGATGGTGCAGCATGGCACCATTGTCCAGACCCATACGATCCAGCTCGAAACACACCTCGATGAAACCGAAGAGGAGGTATTGACCTTCGCCATCGGCCAGTTGCGTGATACATTCAACAGCCTGGCTTCGGAAGTCATTGTGCCCTTCCCCCTGGCTGAACTGGGAGCATCCGCCGAAGGCGGCGGGAATACCGGCAAAGAGGATGGCATCCCCTTTCAGGAGCCCGCACCACCCGCCCTGACAATTGCAGCCGAAGACGGCCCGCAGCCTGAAGCATACCTGGCAGGCCGCCAGCCTGTCCTGACGATCACCGTCCCAAAAGCCGGTGATAAAAAAAAGCTTCTTGACCTGTCGCTCAAAAACGTCAATTATTTCCAGGAAGAGATCCGGCGGAAAAAAACCTTGCACCTGGAAGGCAAATCGGACATGGAAAAAAAGCAGGTGTTATACCAGTTGATGGAAGACCTGCAGTTGCCGGAACTGCCGGTGCACATCGAATGCTTCGATAACTCCAATTTCCAGGGGGCCTACCCGGTGTCAGCGATGGTCTGCTTTCGCGATGGTGTTGCCAGCAAAAAAGACTACCGGCATTTCAATGTAAAAACCGTGGAAGGCATTAATGATTTTGCCACCATGAAAGAAGTGGTATTCCGGCGCTACAAAAGACTGCGGGATGAAAAAGCACCCCTTCCACAGCTGGTAATAATTGATGGTGGGAAAGGACAGCTGGGAGCGGCAATGGAGGCCATCAGGGAACTGGGACTAACGGGAAGCATGAGCCTGGCGGGATTGGCTAAGAATGAGGAAGAGATATTTTTCCCGGGCGACAGCGAGTCGGTCAAGCTTCCTTATAACAGCGAATCCCTGAAACTGATCCGCCGCATCAGGGATGAAGTGCATCGCTTTGGAATCACTTTCCATCGGAACCAGCGCAGCAAAGGAACTTTTAAAAATGAACTGGAAGAAATAAAGGGAATCGGGAAAGCAACCGCAGCACAACTGCTTAAAACTTTTCGCAGTGTAAACAATGTACGGCAGCAATCACTTGAAAGCCTTTCAGAACAGGTTGGCGTCGCAAAAGCAAAATTAATCCGGGAACATTTTGAGGGCAGCAAGGATAGCGCAACTGGAGATCTTTAATGGTTCTCACCCATATACTCCGCTCCTCGCCTGAAAAAAACAAGGGGCCAGGATAGAAATCCAGCCCCGTTTTTAAAATCCAATATCCTATGAAAAACCATTACAAAGGTAACTTAATTCTGCATAGCCGCAATACCCCAAAGAGGGTATTTTTCGCATAGTGCTAAACGTTTGCAATTTTGCGGGTTTTTACTATAAAAACTGTGGTTTAGCTTTTAATCAGGGTCACAACCTTTCATGGAAATGCCTGGTTTATACAAGGTCGGAACGCCTTGACTGACCCGGGCTATATTTGCCAAAAGATTATACCGGAAGAACATGAATAAAAATGAAGTAACAAGTGGAAAAGGAGCAGAACGCCTGATCAAAATTGCACTGCATGTTTCGCCTTTATTATTTCTTTGGAAGCCGTTTATGGGAGGCCTGGCACCTGCCATCATCTGGTATATGTACCGCGACAGGATTCCTGGTATTGACCAGGCAGGAAGGAAAACCATGCGATTACAATTAATCTGGCTGGTGGGACTCTTGCTGTTCATGGGTATTTTAACCGTCACCAAATCCTACCACCTTCAGCCAGACTGGCTCGCCAACTCCGGCAGGTCCATTCTAACAGGATTCTATCTCGCCAATGTCCTGAATATTCTCTACCAGTTGATCCGAACCCTCACACGCCTTTAACCATTCACCATTCACCATTCACCAAAAAAAAGCCCCGCTGACAGCGGGGCTTTTTTTTCTTAGTATGACCAGAGGTCCTGCTCATAATTAAAGATCTTGTCTTTGGCATTTTCTCCTTCCAGCAATCGCAGGATCGGATCCTTGATATAAGACTCAATATACTGGTCGCCCGGGTTATCAAGGGTTGATTTGATGATCCGGCTGGCGAACATGCGGCTTTCGAACAGTTCCTCCCAGCTCATGCGGGCACCGAAGTTTTTGCCGTTATAGGCTTCATAACGGGCCAGCAGGGGACGCATATCAGGATAATATACCCAGAACAGCGGGGTTACAGCCCTGAAAGATCCATCCACGTTTTTGATGGTCTTCAGCGGGGCAATACCCAGGATGCGCACGTGCAGACGGGAAGACTCCTTGTCAAATACCACTTCTTCCTTCACCCAGTACTTTTCGATTTCTGAAGGGTTGAACATGTTAATGGTAACAGTATCCTTCATCAGTCCTTTTGAACCATCGGGGTCATTTGCCCAGTCTGGAATTGATTCCACTTTGGGTTTTCCCACCAGTTGCTCGGTGATTTCCTTCAGGGTGATCGGCGTGGTGAAACGGTCATCGATCGGGCTGAAAGCTGTGATCTCACCGCTCTTCAGGGAAGACAGCAGGATATTGATGAACTTCTGGTTACCGTTGTCGTCGTCTGCATTGTACATGAAGGGAAGGTTCATCTTTTCATGGATGTCAATCTCCCTCCACAGGCGCTGACGGTACACCGCATCATCCTCACGGATATGCTCATAGTTAAGCGGGATACGCTCTTTTACCAGGTTCCTTTCAATGGCATTGTCGTTGCGCAAAGATTTACGAACCGGACCAAGATCGAGGGTCGCTTCAACAGGCGCAGCAGGAACAGTGTCCTTGGCTGGTGCCTGGGTAAGTGCCTCAGCATTACCGGTGTTATTTTTATTGGTACTTGTTTTCTTGGCAGTTGTACGCTTGCGGGAAGAGCGGTTCCTTGCCTGCGCATCGGCAGTTTCAACGAACAGTCCCATGGCGGCTACCAGTAGACAAAGTTGGATGATACGGTTTTTCATTATATGCCTGTTTTAGTCTTAAGCTTATTTCAAGTTAAAAAAGATACCGGGTAATTCACGTACACGTCCATCGGGACCTTTTACACGGATCTGGTCAAAGTATACAGTTGTTCCTGGTGTGGCGCGGCCTACGATTCCGGCAGCGTTACCCTGCCAGCGCGGACCGTCATTGGCAGCCTGCTGGTAAGTAGCAAATGCACCACCGTTAGCACCCAGGGTATAACCTACTACCTGGAAAGGAGCGTCAAATTCTGAATCCATCAGCTTTGCCAGCATACCACCCATTGCTTTGAAAGTGGAAGCAGGAATAGAACCACCCCTTGACTGGCCCACCATGGCGGTAGGATCAGGCAGGTTTTTCACACGCATCGGGAAAGCACTTGTTTTTCCGTTAACGGTTACTTTGATTTCAGCGGGACCGGCTTTGGTTGGCTTAACAATATAACGGTCGCCACCTGCACCGGAAATTGCACCACCTGTAAAGGATACATTCATTTTTTCCTTACCGGCAGAACCGGCTGATACCATGATCGGGTTATCTACACCAATATACAGTACGTTCATTTTCTCCAGGAATACAGAAGCTCCGGAAGGAACACCCACAGTGTACTTGATGGTCTTGTTCAGCACAGCATCAGTACCATCGGGCTTCTTGAACTTCACTTCCACGTTTACACTTCTTTCACCAGCGCCGCTTACAGTAGTCTTATACACTGCTGTACCTTCCGCACCCAGGGCTACAGGAGCACCATTGATGCTTACAGAAGGCTTGGCTGCCTTGGAGAAAGCTCCCACACCAGCTGTGATTTCCAACTCCTGGCCAGGCATCAGGTAGGTTGAGTTGGTTCCGGCAAAAGCCTGGAATTCATCAAACACCACTTCTACCTCACCGATTTCCTTGTGGCAGTAATCAACCACCTGGGCTTCGGAATTCTTCACATCATTCTGGAATTTACTCAGGATGGTCAGTGCAGCGATGGTGGGGGTCATGCGGAAATAGGCAGACTTCCAGTCATTACTTGCAATGGTTCCTGTCTGGGATTTGGGTACTGTAAGATCCAGCGGAAGGCTCTTCTCGAACTGAGCTTTCATCTCGGGCACAATGGCCAGCATCTGGTTCTTGTAGTCGGTAAGCCTTTTCAGGAGTTCATCACCATCTTTACCTTCTACCAGCAAACGGGTAGAAGCATCCAGGTTGTCTTCAGAGAACTTTTCTTCAGCAGTGCCGATGTTTTCTCCTTTGGACTCTTTTTTCAGGGTTGTCTTGAGATCATCGAGGTACTTTGACATTTCAGCGGAAAGCTTCTGTGCCTGTTGTGCCTTGGGATACCAGATGCCTGCTTTTTCAGCGGTCTCCGGCTTCTTCAGCTTTTGCTCGAATGATTCGTAAGTTGTCTTATTCTTGTCATCTACAACCGCGTTGGCGGATGCGATGCTCGCGTTAACGGTTTTGAAGGCGTTCAGGATTTCAGATGACACGTTCAATGCAAGCAGTGCGGTAAGCACCAAATACATCATGTTGATCATCTTCTGCCTGGGCTCTTTAGGTAAGGCCATGGATCTGGGATTTAAATGTTGTCAATCAGTTTTTCACAGTTTCAAATAGGGTACAGCGGCTGGATTAAGCCCTGCCCTGCATTGCGTTCAGCATGTTGCCATAGATCTGGTTAAGGTTACCCAGGTTCTTGGCCAGCAGAGAAATCTGATTCTGTGTTTTCTTGGCATCTTCCACGCTGCCCTGCATTGCTTCAGAAGCAGAAGCCAGGTTTCCGTAGAACTTGTTCATTGCCTTCAGGTGATTGTTGGTATCCTGCAGTTCCAGTTCGTAAATGGTATTCAGGGATCCCAGGTTCTTGGTCAGGGTCTGTACCTGCGTATGGAAAAGCTTGGTGCTTTCAGAAGCATCGTTGAAGCTCTGCATGGTAGCAGCACTCTTGGTGTATGCCTCTTTCATTTGTCCCAGTGCTCCGGCAGCTTCCTTGGTTTTAGCTGCATAATCATTGGTAGCTGCAACCACATCAGAAACATCTTTCATCTGGTTAACTGTAGTGCCCAGTTTGTTGAAACCTTCGCTCAGTTTTTTCAGATTGGTTGGAGTGATGTCGGCTTCCTGCATCATTTTGTCAAGATTGTTCAGAGCAGGGTTGCCGGCGGAGCCACCAGCCATTTTCGGAAGTGCTTCAGCCAAAGCTGCCATTTCCTGACCGGGAGGCGGTAAAAATGCATATACCAGGAAGATGGCGGCTTCTGTCAGCAGACCAATGGTCAGCATCCAGTCAGCAAAAGGTTTATGCAGGATCTTAGCCCAGGCACCGAAGATTACAACAGCTGCGCCCACGCAGACGATAACGTTTACCAGTTTTTCAGTAGATTTAGATGTACCAGCCATAGTTTAAAAGTTTAAGAAGGTTTGAATACGGGTTTAGTTTAGATAAAAGGATTCCAGTTTGATTGTTTCAATCAATTATTTAATAGTAAGATGTTGTCTTTAGAAATTTGCTATACGCTTATTTTTTACCTTTTCCCTGAGTTGGAGGAAGATCGATAGCTGTACGGAAACCGATATAGGATTTCGCAGTATCCTGGTATTCGTAAGAACGGGTACCGGTCTGGAGGAAGTAACCTACATCTTTCCAGCTACCGCCGCGCAATACCTTACGCTTCATACGGGGAGGATCTGAATCCTTTGCATTGTAGCGGATATCGGGGTTCATGTCGTGCTGGAAATTGTAACCACCTTCATAATAGAGGGAAGAAGTCCATTCTGCTACGTTACCTGCCATATTATACAGACCGAAATCGTTGGGCCAGTATGCATCGGCACGTACTGTGTAGAATCCGCCATCTTCAGGATAATTACCGCGACCAGGCTTGAAGTTGGCCAGCAGACATCCTTTCTTATTTCTCAGGTAATAATTACCCCAGGGGAACATAGATTGAGAGCGACCGCCGCGGGCTGCATATTCCCACTCTGCTTCTGTAGGCAGACGGAAATCTGACTCCTGTGCGCGCTTCTTGCTTTCGAGGAAAGAATTAAGGTAATGGGTCCTCCACTCACAGAAAGCCTGGGCCTGGTTCCAGTTCACACCTACTACAGGGTAGTTGCCAAAAGCAGGGTGTGAAAAATAACGCTTGGTCATCGGCTCATTATAAGAGTAGGAGAAATCACGGATCCACACCAGTGTGTCAGGATAGATGCGAACATCTTTCTTTACAATGAACTGGGAACGGGCTTTACCCTGGTTTTCCCTCTTGGAAGCTTCTTTGTTGTCAAAAGTCTCAGAATGATACACCAGTTTGGAAGCGTCCAGCTCTTTTTTACCAAAGATCCTGTTCTCAGGAGAAAGGATCAGCTGATCGATCTTCTCAATAGTGGCCTTATCACCCCACTTGATGGTTTTTGCCTTTGCCCAGTCAACATAATCTACCCCGTCGGCATTTTTAACATAACCCATCAGTTTGGCTGCGGTTGAATCACGCACCCAGTTTACGAACTGGCGATATTCATTGTTGGTGATCTCAGTGGCATCCATCCAGAAACCATTGATGGACACCTGCTTGTTCCTTGCGGTGTAAGCAAAATTCACGTCCTCATCACTTGGACCCATGTGGAATGTTCCAGGTGGTACATATACCATTCCCGGAGGCTTGGGCATTGAATACTTGTTGCCCGGTGCAACACCGTGCAACTGACCATCGTTTGGAATTCCGCTTCCTTTCTTGGAATTCTTTCCGAACATTCCGCAACTTGCCAGCATGGACAGGGCCGCAAGCGTGAATAGCGTGGACAGGTTTTTCATTTTCATAATATTAAAGGGTAGTGGGCAAATATAATCTTTTGTCAACATCAGCTTTCTAAGTTTATAATTTTGTTACGGTTCCAATTAATCACTTATGTCCGTGACAGAAATAACGGGACTTAATGAGGGATTATTGTATTGCCCCTTAATTAAATCTTGTGGTTTACCCTAAATCTGCCGCAATAGAGCCTCTACAGAGGCTACAGGCTGGCGACAGCTATAGTTCTGGCAAACATAAATCAACGATTCAGGGGCGGAGGGCTTGTTTCGCAACAGCGGGTAAGCATTGTTTTCGGAGGTAGCGGACTGGAGTACTTTGAACGGGATAAAATTAGCTAATATTTCCGTACGCAGCGCATCAGCATCCTGCCCTACAACAACTATTTCTGCACATCCTTCAGCCGCCCGCATGCACTCTGTGGCCCAGAAACCAAATGAGCCCGGGTAACGGGTCACCACGTCCGACAACGATTCCAGCATGCCTGCCGCCCTCAGCCGCCAATCTGGGCGATCCAGTACCAGTCCGAGATACTGCAGGTTAAACGCCATTACAGCATTCCCTGAGGGCTGCGCCCCGTCATACACTTCCCTTTTCCTGACTATTACATCGGTTTGCCGCTGTCCGGTATAATAGAAAAGATGGTTCCCTTCTTCCCCAAAATCAGTTAAAACCTGCCCGACCAGGCTACCCGCCAGGTCGAGGTAATCCGTATTCCCTGTCAACTCCTGCAAATAAATCAAAGCTTGTACCAGATATGCGTAATCATCCAGGAAAGCCGGGAATTTGGCGATACCAGACTTATAGGTATGCATTAATCCCTTTTCCGGGTGCATGAAAACCCTTTTCATAAAATCCATGTTCCGGATCGCGAGTTGCCTGTAGGATTCCCTGCCCGTGGCCGCAAATGCCTGCGAACAAGCCATGTTCATCAGGGCATTCCAGGCTAATAACTGCTTGTCATCCAGACCCGGAGGTATGCGCTGCGACCGTCTGGCCAGCAGCTTTTCCTCTATTTCAGCAAGCCTGTCATCCAGCCATTTTTCATCCGTAATTTCCGGGATCAAATTTAAAAGCTGTCCCCGTTTGATCGGTTTTGTTAATATGTTAATTCCTTCCCAATTCCCTTTTTCCGTAACCCCGTACCAGGCGCAGGCCAGCGCCGCATCCGGTCCCAGCAATTCCTCCAGCTCCTTTTTCCTCCAGACATAATATTTCCCTTCCTCGCCTTCCGAATCAGCATCAAGAGCAGAATAGAATCCGCCTTCGGGGGATAACATCTCCCGCTGGATAAAATCCATGGTCTGGTGGATCACCCGGGCATAGTCAGAATCCCCGGTCAGCTGGTACGCATCACATAACACCCCAATGAATAAAGCCTGGTCATAGAGCATCTTTTCAAAATGCGGTACCAGCCAGTCGTTATCGGTGGAATACCTTGCCAGACCGCCCCCCAGCTGGTCATAAATGCCACCGCGCATCATCTTCTCCACACTCAGCAACGCATGCTGCATGGCTTCCCCGGCCTGCGGAAATTCTGCTTCCCCGCCCGGCCGGGAACTGTTCACCCGTCGGGTGCCACCCGACGGGTGAACAGCACCCGGCCGGGGGTGGCGGTCGGAAAACAACCAGGCATACCGAAACAGGTAGGCAATGGACATGGTCTGGGGAAACTTAGGTGCCTGACCGAATCCGCCCTCCTGCTTATCGGCCGTCTTCAGCAGGGCCGTTGCCATCGCATGAAGCTGGTCTTTGTATAAGGTGTCTGACATGTTTTGCAGGAAATCAGCCCCGGCACCTGTTTTTCCAACTGAAGTCGCCTCATTAACGGGCTGATCAGTAACTGCCTCTCTATTAGCGCTATCCCCGTCAACTTCCTTCCCGCTAACTGCATCTTTACTGACACCCTCTCCGCTTGCAGCCGCATTGCTTGCAGCCGCATTGCTTGCAGCCGCATTGCTTGCTGCCGCATTGCTTGCTGCCGCATCACTAGCTGCCGCATCACTGGCTGCAGGCCGACCAATTGCCGCCCCGCTTGCTGCGCCCCCACCCGTTTCCGACATCCCGGCACCAGCCTCGCCTCCATCCCGTATCGCGTCAGACATCCCCGCAGCGGAAGGTTCTTTTATCTTCCCGATCGCATTAGCCTGCACCAGGTGTCCGGTTAACCGCTCTGCCTGGCTGTAGACCTCATCCCTGCGATCGCGCCAGGAACCCGCGATGCCGTGTAAAACATCACTCCAACTGGGTCGGTTAAACGCCGCCTGAGGCGGAAAATAAGTGCCTCCGTAAAAAGGCTTGCCTTCCGGTGTCAGAAATACATTCAGGGGCCAGCCCCCGCTGCCGGTCATGCTCTGCACCGCGTCCATATATATATGGTCAAGGTCAGGCCGCTCCTCCCGGTCGATCTTGATATTGATAAACAACTCATTCATGAAAGCAGCCACCCTGGCATCTTCGAAGCTCTCCCGCTCCATGACATGGCACCAATGGCAGGCCGCATAACCAATGCTGACCAAAATGGGTTTCTGCTGTTCGCGGGCCATGGACAATGCCTCATCTCCCCAGGGAAACCAGTCCACCGGATTATGGGCATGCTGTAACAAATAAGGACTTGTTTCGGAAGCCAGGCGATTGGCCATATAAATTAAGTTTAAAGTTTGCGGGTTGCGGGCCATTTAGAAGGTCGGCAGAACCCGACGTTCAGCACCGGCAACCCAATGAACATAACAAAATTGAGGGGCAAACGTTCAGGGGGCAACAGATACCCTCCCGGAAATGACAAAGCGCCAAACGTAAAAGCCCTTCCGGCCCTTCCACGTTTGACGCCCATCCTGGTCAATATTTACCAACTCACTTTTTCTTTATCGTAGCGCTCAGGTACTGCTCCAGTGCCGCCACCATTGAAGGGGTCTGCGGCTGTGGGGCCTTGATATCCAGCACCAGTCCGGCCTCTTCAACCGCCCTGGAAGTATTGCTGCCAAATGCACCTATCCTGGTTCCGTTCTGCTGGTAACCGGGAAAATTATCAAACAGGCTTTTCACCCCGCTGGGAGTGAAAAAGCAGATGATGTCATAATTGTGAGAATCCACACCCAGCACAGGTTTCAGGTCATTGGAAATGGTGCGGTACATGAAGGGGGTGGCAAACTCACATTTGTGCGACTTCATCCAGCTCACAATATCATTGTCCTGCTGGTTCTCAGAACAGGGATAAAGGAACTTTTCATTTTCCTTGTGCTTGTTCACCACATCGAACATACTTTTATTCGTACCGTCGGCCCCATAAAAAACTTTGCGCTTCCGGTAGAGAATGAATTTTTGCAGATAAAGTGCAATCTGTTCCGTAATACAGAAATACTTGGTATCCTGCGAAACATTCACTTTCATCTCCTCACAAATCCGGAAAAAGTGGTCAATGGCATTCCGACTGGTAAAAATCACAGCTGTAAACTGTGAAATATCAATCTTTTGTTTGCGGAAGTCTTTGGCTGGAATGCCCTCGAGGCTGATGAAAGGGTGAAAGTCGAGCGTAACGCCGTACTTTTTCCCCAGTTCAAAGTAAGGCGACTTGTCGCTTTCAGGCCTCGGCTGGGTAATCAGGATTTTCTTGATCGCAGGAGCAGTTGCTCCCTTCTTAGCCTCGTTCTTTAGCATTTTTATTTGAGCTAAATTTTCTTAAAGTTAATTAACTTCTACACAAATTTCAATAACACCTTATAAATCAACAGTAAGGGTGCTACTTCGAAGGCACAAAGGTATAGAAAAAAGTGGAAACGACTTGCTTTCACTTCCCGGGTTATATATCCGTAAGAACTGATGTATCGGTATATGAATATTCCGACCACCAGAACAAGGGATACCGTCATCGCCACCGTCACCCCTTCCGGTCTGGCAAAAGCCGCTACCAGCAAGAGCGGCAGCAGAAAAATCGCCAATACTTTATTGCAGAGAAAAACGATAAAAATGTAGGTGTCGGTTGTATTTTCCATCCGCAGGGTCCAGCCCAGCAGTTTCAGAATAAAAAATTTACCCAGGTATAATGCGGACAATCCGGCCACACTGTACCCGTACAGCAACCAGAAATTGTATTGTCCGCCTGCTGCCCGGTCATGAATGACAAAAGCTGCATACAGCCCTCCGACCCCGACGAAGAGGAGGTTTAGCAGCAGCGAGGCTAGCGGCGTCTGAAGCAACTGTTCCCGCATCTGCTTCTGCTTCAGGGATGCCCTGAAAAAAACCGTAAAAAGATTACTGAAATACCGGCCGAAAGAGGCTTTTACTACCCCCAGCAACAGGAACAATCCTCCCAGCAAATAAAACAGTCCCTCCTTTCTTACCACCAACCGCGGACTGATTGTCCTGAAAACCCCCTTGCCGAAAAAATTAAAGTTGGGATGCGACTTTAGCACCTTCGCATATCCTGTGGTGGAAAAATCTACCGGGGGAGATGGTTTGGCCGCAATCGTATCCCGGGATGGCTGAACTGCTCCTGAATCAATTCGTGTTATCACCGTTCCTGCTTTGGCGCTGTCCGGAATGACAACCTGCTGAATAACCGGCTTTTCGGGTGCAGAGGTATCACCAGCCGCAGGTCGCGGTAAATCCGGTGCTTGGGCGCCAGCCCCCTGCAACAGTCCGCAATGTATCAGGATCAGGAAAACGATTTTTTTCATGAAGTGGCTGCAATTTAGAAATAATTCACATAGCCTAAGTGAATCTTGGTTTGCCTGAGGTTGAAGGAAGTATCATCCCGTTTTCCTGCTGCCAGCGAAAGGTTGAAAAAACCTGCGGTGGTTTCAAATGCCAATCCAAGTCCCACCCCAAAAAAACCATTCCTGCTGCTGCCCATACTGCTTTTATTTCCGGTAAATCCAAGGTCTGCGAACCCGAAAAAATAAGAATTCATTCCTACCAGGTAGCGGTATTCCAATGTGTTGACAAGGTACCTGGATGCGAAAATACTTTCCTCATCAAAACCCCGCATCAGCTTATATCCTCCGAGCTGGAACAATTCATTCCGGTAAAGCGATGGGCTTTCCACCCAGCCACCCGATGCCAGCACCTGGAGGGCCGATTGGCGGCCGATGGGCACAAATTTTGCAACCCTTGCTCTTAACCGGAACTGGTAAGATTTCAGGTCCACCGTGTCATAGAGGGAGGCAAAATCAAAAGCCGGATCCTTCATATCAAGGATGGCAGGATTCCGGCGGATCGTCCGGGTTCCGGCCGCAATACTGCTGAATAATTCCCAGCCACGACGGGGGTTCCGGCGGTAATTGGTGGTAAATAATTCGTAATCCACCCCAAGGTTCACCAGTCCCAGGTCCATATCCGATGGCAAACGAAGATTCTGCCGGATCAGGTTCGTATCCACGTCCAGCAAATTGGTGCGGAGTAACTGGAGGAAAACCTTTCCTGTTTGCCGGGCTGAAACTGCGTACTGCAATCCAAACTGGCCATTCAGGTTCAGGAAGGAACTGTCTTTCTTGAAGAGGTCAAACTGGGTGCTGATCCCGAATGCACTCCCGAACAGGTAGGGTTGCTGGTATAACAGGTTGAGCCGGGGTGACCGAACCTGTAACTGCTGCCAGTTCAACCCGATCGTTTCACCGTTTCCAAGTGAATTTTTAAGGTTCAGGTTCGCTTCTCCCGTAAGCTGGAGCTTATTTGCGCCGGCCGCGTTGGTACCGGGTAAGAGTCCCAGCAATACATTGATCTGGCTGCTTTTTTTGGGTTCGAGGTAGAGGTCCAAAATGGCGCCATTTCCGCCAAAACGCAATTCCCAGGGTTTGGATTCGGTAAGAAAGGGAAGCTCCCGCAGGCGGGGACTGATATCATTGAAACCATCAAGCCGGTAAATACTCTGTCTGGGCATATCGAGATAGCGGTGCAGGAACCTGTCCGAGATCCGGGCGGCACCCACCACCCTGAAACTGTCGAGCGTATAGGCCAGCCCTTTGTTCACCTGCAATACCCCGCTGATCAGTTGTCCTCCGGCCGCCTGCGGTTCCAGTACCAGACTGTCCAGCTTTACGGACACGAAGGGATACCCATTATTGGCCATCCAACGGAGGATGGATTGCTGCCATTTCTCCATTGCCGAGGCAGAAAAGGGACGGCTGGCTTCCCTGTTGAGCACAACACCGGCATTCTCGAGTTCCTTTTCAGAAATGCCATTCACGGTCAGTTTTCCCCAGCCAAAACGTTCGCCTGCATACAGGATGATCCTGGTGGAAGCAGAATCGGTGAGCACGCTGTCAACTGAAGCCGTGATATATCCTTTTTTGGCCAGCATTTGCGGGATCTGGTCTACATAGGTCAGGCAGTCCTGCCTTCCCGGGAACCGGGTGGTCAGGCCAAGTTGCCTGATATCAGCGGTATCGGAAACTGCCTGCCTGATCTGCAGGATATGTTGTGCGTACAGGCTGCCCGGCAGGAAAAACATCACAAAGTTTAGCCAAAGCAGCAACAGTGCTGCAGAGTGAAATCCCCCCTTATGGTGCCGGCACCTTAATTTTGCGGCATCACCAATACGCACCCCTTGGCCGGCATTTACCTTCATATCCCTTTCTGCAGAAAAGCATGTCATTACTGCAATTTCCATTTTTCTACGCTATTGCAAAACAAGAACGAACTGGTGCGGGCTTTATTGAAGGAAATCGAAAAGGAGGCAGGGCGACTGGGCAAGGAAAAGGTCCACACGATTTATTTTGGTGGCGGTACGCCTTCCCTGCTCACCGTGGATGCCGCCCCTCACCCCCACCCGTCGGGTGGCACCCGACGGGTGGTACCCGACGGGTGGCACCCGACGGGTGGCACCCGACGGGTGGTACCCGACGGGTGGCACCCGACGGGTGAATTGAATCAACTTTTAGAGGCGCTGCACCGGCATTTTGATATCTCACCGGATGCAGAAATTACACTGGAAGCCAATCCGGATGATATCAACGAAACCATACTGGCGGGATGGCGTTCTGCGGGCATCAACCGGCTCAGCATCGGGGTACAATCTTTTCGGGAGCAGGATCTTCAATGGATGAACCGCGCTCACACGGCGGTGGAAGCGGAACGATGTATTCTCCTGGCTCTTGAGGCTGGGTTTGAAAACCTGACCATTGACCTGATTTATGGCACACCCGGACTCAGCGACGATGCCTGGGAAGCCAATGTACAGAAAGCCCTTGGACTGGGCGTAGCACACCTCTCCTGCTATGCATTGACGGTTGAACCAAAAACGGCCTTGGACCATATGGTCCGAACGGCCAAAATGCCGGACACCGATCCGGAACAGCAGGGTCGGCAGTTCCTGCTGCTGATGGACTGGATGGCAGCGGCAGGATATGAACATTATGAGATCTCCAATTTCGCATTGCCCGGCAAACGCAGCCGGCACAACAGTGCGTACTGGCAGGGGGTGCACTACCTGGGACTCGGTCCGGGTGCGCATTCCTTTGACGGCAATCGTCGCCGGTGGAATATTGCCAACAATGCGTTGTACACAAAAGGCTTGCTGGAATCCACCTCCACCCCCATTTACGAAGAGGAGATACTGACGCCTGAAAACCGATTCAATGAATATATAATGACTGCGCTCAGGACCCTGGAAGGCATTGACCTGAACCGGGTCCGGCGTACTATCGGCGAGGAACAAACGAAACAATTACTGACCATTGCTTCCGGCCACAATTCCATTGAACAGCGGTTACACATAACCGACGCTTTCATCCGCCTCACCAATACCGGAAAACTGTTCGCGGACGGAATCGCCGCCGATTTGTTTATAGGTGTCTGACATGTGGTGTCTGACATCTTGGATTACCGGGTTTACAAATCATAGATGTCAGACACCACATGTCAGACACCCGTAATTTAAGCACATTCCCGCGCACATGTCAGACACCACATGTCAGACACCACATGTCAGACACCTCAGATTCTAAAATCCTTGCTACCCAGTTCCGCCAGTCTTTGATTGAACAGAACGCTATGTGGATTTAAATCAAGGAGATCAAAGCACAACTGCTTGTTGCAAAGACCCGCAGAACCGGGTATCAGGTATTGATTGTAAGAAGAATATGGCCATAAAGCGGGATTGCTAACCATCCCGGCTTCAACTGGATTCCAATGTAAATAATGAAACAGGTTGATATCATAATCCCCTTCCCAGGTATCCAACAATTTTGATTTAAACTTTTGTTGAAACAGGTTTCCAGTTCTGTCATACCTGGCATTAAAACCCTTGGCATACCCGCTTTGAATGATTTTCATGCTATCCGCCAACCTGCATATGGGCAGACTGCGGTTCCTTATTATCTCTGCACTGATATTATTGGCATGGATCATAAAATGGTAATGATTGGGCATCAGGCACCAGGCCAGAATATCCGCCACCGGCATCAGGAATTTTTCAACCTTCTCCAGGAAGTAGTCGTAATTAGCTTCCTCAAAAAATATCTTTTGCTTCTGGTTCCCCCTGTTGTAAATGTGGTACAACTCCCCATTATTTGCTACCATGCATCCAAATTAATACCTGGCATTTACCCTGGCCAGGGTCTAATCACCTGAAATTTTAAGGGTGATTTCAGGTGTCTGACATGTGATGTCAGACACCACATGTCAGACACCTGAATGACGAAAATCATAGGCCAGCCGGCGCAGAGGCACGTCCTTTGCGCCCCATATGGAAACACTTACCGCCGCATCCGCAGACAGCCAACCCGCACCCACAACGAAAAAGACAGAACCCGAACTGCTGGCACCAGCCGGTTCATGGGAAAGCCTGCAGGCCGCCATCAGGGGCGGGGCAAACGCCATCTATTTCGGCGTGGAACAACTGAACATGCGCGCCAAATCCATCCACAGCTTTTCGGCAGATGACTTGGACCAGATCGCCGCCACCTGCCGCGAAAACGGTATCCGCACCAATATCACCCTCAATACGGTCATGTATGACCATGACCTGCAACTGGTTAAACAGATCCTGAAAAAAGCCAAAGCAGCCGGAATCGACGCCGTCATCGCCGCCGACTTCGCCGTGCTGGAACTCTGCCGGCAGATGAAAATACCCGTACATATTTCCACCCAGGCCAATGTCAGCAATATCGAATCGGTAAGGTTCTTCAGCTCTTTCGCCGATGTGGTGGTGCTCGCACGCGAACTTACACTGGGACAAATCGCCGCCATCAAACGCGAAATTAATAGAAAGGATATCCGCGGGGTTTCCGGTAAACGCATGCGGATCGAGGTATTTGTGCATGGGGCACTGTGCATGGCCATTTCCGGAAAATGTTACCTGAGCCTCCACACCCATAATGCCTCTGCCAACCGCGGCGCCTGCACCCAGAACTGCCGTCGCCCCTATACGGTTACCGACCAGGAATCCGGCCACCAACTGGAGCTTGATCACGAATATATCATGTCACCCAAGGACCTCTGTACCATTGATGTGCTCGACCAGGTGCTGGCAACCGGAGTGGACATCCTGAAAATAGAAGGACGTGGCAAGGGACCGGAATACACGCTGACCACTACCCGCTGTTACCGCGAAGCCATGAACGCCATCGCTGCCGGCACGTATACCCCCGAAAAAGCGGCAGCCTGGAAAACAGATCTGGCCGGCGTTTACAACCGCGGCTTCTGGGAAGGGTACTACCTGGGACGGAAACTGGGCGAATGGACCCCGCAGCCCGGCTCAGCAGCCACTGAGAAAAAAATTTATCTCGGCAAATGCACCGGGTATTATCCGAAGATTGGCGTGGCTGAATTCCAGATGGAATCCGGCACCCTGAAAAGCGGCGACACCATCCTCATCACCGGCAAAAAAATCGGTGCCGCTAAAATGGAACTGGAAGATTTTTTTGTGGAGGGATCACCCTCTGATATCGCGGTACCCTGCGACAAAATCACTTTCCCGCTGGCGGAGAAGGCCTGCAATGGCGATAAACTGTACAAGATCGTAGACCATAAAACGAAGCAGGCTTAATATGGCAAGGATCATTCATTACCGTGATAAATGCATTGGTTGCGGCATCTGCCAGGAAATGCAGCCTTCCTGCTGGCGAATGTCAAAAAAAGATGGCAAGGCCAGCCTGCTGCAGGCAGTAATAAAAAAAGGAATCCACCAACTGGTGATAACAGAATCAGATATTCGCACTACCGAAGAAGTAATAAAAGCCTGTCCGGCCCGCATCATCAAACTCGGCTAGCGGCCCCGTCAGAACGCCCGACCCCGCCTGAACGCCCTGCCTTCCGCGACTTCAGCCAGTCCACGAAAATTACCAGTGCCAGGAACACAAGTCCAACCGATCCGTATATGGTGTAACTAAGAGGCATATTCGGGTATAAGATAGCAAATCCTCCCGGCAGGGTGCACAATAAAGCGTTAAAGATTTCTGTTCTCCCCCCCCCTTAAATCAGGCCCTTCTCGATCAGCTTTAATCCGGCTGCAGGATGCAGTCCTTCCCAGAGTATCCGGTAAACAGTTTCTGCAATGGGCATTTCAGCGCCAACCATCCGGTTCACCACATGGATACATTTTGCAGCATTATAACCTTCCGCCACCATGTTCATCTCCAGCTGTGCACTTTTTACAGAATAGCCCTTGCCGATCATATTACCGAAAGTCCGGTTGCGGCTGTGCAGCGAATAACAGGTCACCAGTAGGTCACCCAGGTAAACAGAAGCCGCATAGTTCGCGTCCTTCTGGTGCGTCACCGGGTTCTCACCTGTATGCACACCCACTTCAACCCTGCCCACGCCCATTTTTCTCAGGAAACAGGCCATCTCATCCGCACAGTTGGCAATCAATACACTCTGGAAATTGTCTCCGTACTCCAATCCATGGGCAATACCGGCACCAAGCGCATAAATATTTTTCAGCACAGCAGCATACTGAACACCGATCACATCAGTATTCACCACTGTATTGATATAATAGTTGTTGAATTTCTCAGCGATCTGCGAAGCCCTTGATTCGTCCAACCCGCTAAAGGTCAGGTAACTCAACCGCTCCCTCGCCACTTCCTCCGCATGACAGGGCCCCATCAGGGTGTAATAATCCGATAATGGCAGTCCGAACCTGTTGGCCATCCACTCGTTAAGGAGAATATTTTCTTCCGGAAGCATGCCCTTGATGGCCGACACCACCCACTTGCCGGCGAAAGCATCCCGAGCCAGCGAGCCCAGGGTTTCCTCCACATAAGCCGATGGAACGGCGATCACCACACAATCACTGTCACGGACCACATCACTCACATTTATGCTTAACCGAATCCGGGAAGTATCAAAGGTTGCCGAAGATAGGTATTGCGGGTTATGCTTTCTCTGCACCAGGTGTTCAAGGATTGACTCACTTCTCACCCACCAGCTGATCTGCTGCTGGTTATCCGTAACGATCTTCGCCAATGCTGTCGCCCAGCTTCCACTGCCGATGATTCCGACACGCATGCTTATTTCTTTTTCGTTTCGAACAGCTCTTCTTTTTTCACCACCGTTACCTTGTCCTTGTCCTTCAGGGTTTTTGAAATGAGGGAATATGGTCCGGTAATCACTTCATCCCCTGCTTTCAGTCCGCTCAGCACCTCGATATAACTGATGTCCTGTATATCGGTCCTCACTTTTACCCGCTTGATGGTGGTCTTGTCTGCCTGCAGCACGAATACCACTTCATCCAATTCAGCACTGATGGAACGGCGATCTTCCTCCTGCTGGTTATTTTCTTCAGCCGAACCGGCAGATGTCTTTGTTTCAACCACTGCCTTATCCGAATCCTTCTCGCGGGTAGTTACCGCATTGATGGGAACAGCCAGTACATTTATATGCCGCCTGGTCTGGATATCGGCGCTGGCGCTCATACCCGGACGAAATGGAAAATTTTTCGGCCTCGAAGGATCGATCAGGTCCTGGTAGGATTCCGGCAACAACCTGATATGCACTTTGTAGTTGGTGACATCCGTGGAGGCTGCAGTTGCCGAGCCGAGCGTAGTGCTGCTGCTGGCGATCTGGGTTACAATCCCTTTGAATTTCCGGGAAGTATAGGCATCGATTTCTACAAGTGCCGAATCTCCCAGGTGTACTTTTGGAATATCATTTTCACCCACATCCACCCTTACTTCAATCTTGTCCATATCTGCAATACGCATCATTTCGGTACCTGTCATCTGGGCGGTTCCCACTACCCTTTCACCTTTCTTTACAGCCAGCAGAGAAACCACCCCGTTCATGGGCGCAATAATAGTGGTGCGCCCCAGGTCCTTATTGGCCCGCTGAAGGTTGGCCTGTGCGCTCTGCACACCGGCCTGATTCCCCTTGATTCCCTGCAAACCCGCATTGTAGTTGGCTTTCGCAGTATTATAAGCATTTTCCGCCTGCTCAAATTCAGAGCGGGAAATCACTTTTTCACTCATGAGCTGCTGTTGCCGCTTATACTGCGCCTCAGACTGCGCGAGCGCGCTTTTCAGGGCTTCCAGCTGGGCCTGGCTATTGTCGACCTGGGCCTGCTGCTGCTTTACCGCCGCTGCCACCTGGTCGCGCTGGGTCAGGTAGAGGTCCGCGAAAATTCTCGCCAGCACCTGGCCCTTGCGCACACTGTCGCCCTCTTCCACCGTCAGTTCAATGATCTCCCCGGAAATATCCGAGCTCACTTTCACTTCCACCTCGGGGTAAACTTTTCCACTGGCGTTAACAGTTTCAATAATGGTGCGCTTCTCCACTTTTTCAGCCGTCACTTTTATGCCCTCATCCTTGCCGATCACACCTGCCTGTTTAAGGCCGAATAATCCGCCTACCAATACCACCACACCTACGATAATCCAAACGAGTTTCTTGTTCATATAATGAAAATAATTGCTGTTCTCTATTAGAGTTTAATGCCCTGTCCTTTATAAAATTCAAGCACTTTCATGCGAAATACATAATCAAACTGCGCATTTGCCTTGTCGATGCGTGCGCGGGTTAGGTTGGTCTGGCTGGTAATCAGTTCCAGCGTGGACAACAAACCCAGCTCATAACGCCTGGAGGCAAAAGTATAGGAGCGCTCCGCCGCATCCAGGCTGGTTTTGGTGGCATTGAATTTCTGAAGGGATGACAGCGCATTCGTGTATGCGGTATAGATGTCACGCTTCAATTGCTGATTCGCATTTTCAATTACCAGGTTGGCATTCTGGAGGTTGAGCTTCGATCTTTCATAATTTGTCCTGGACTGGAAACCACTCAGGATCGGAATACTGATTCCGACACCGATATTCTGGCGGAAGTTGTTGGATAACTGTGTGCCCCATCCACTCCACATTTCACCAAATCCCCTGTTGCTTTGATTGATCTTGATATTCGGATTCTGAATAGCCACCAGGGTTCCGTCCACATTCACCACCCCGTTGGCCGGATTTGGATCGCTGTAACCCAGAAAATCCACTCCCGTTATTTTCCTGTTCGTACTGGCAAAGTTGGATGCCAGTCCGCCAAAGGCAAATATCGTCGGGTACAAACTGCTGCGGGCAGCTTTGATAAAGTGCTCAAGGGATTGCTTCCTCAGTTCATTGGCCTTCACCACCGGCTGGTTCTTTTGCGCCATTTCAAAAACCATTTTCGGTTGCAGGTCAGCGATAGGATCCACCGGGATCATCTCAACCGGTGGAATCGAAATGCTGAAAGGCTGTTCCGCATCGAGGTTGAGAAGGCCTTTGAGGGAAAGCAGGTTCAGTTGGAAAGTTGCTTCCGCACCGATCAGTGAAGCACTGTCGCGGGCCACCTGGGCCTCCAGGTCAACCGCATTAAGTTCAGGCAGGGTGCCTGCTTCCACACGTTTACGGGTATCCGCCAACTGGCTCTGACTCTGCTTCAGCTGAACACCCACTATATCCACCTGTACTTTTGACAACAATGCCGTCAGATAACCGGTCGCAACATTCAGGGCGATGTCATTCTTATTTTTTTCCACGTCGGCTGCCGCTGCTTCAGATTCCAGGCGGCTGGCATTAATGCTATGCTTTAACCTGTTCCAGTTATAAATGGTAACATCCGTATTAAACTGAAATCCCTGGAACAATAACTGCTGGTTGGTAAAAAGGTTGGTCGTGGGGTCAATGGACCGGCCAAACTGGTAGCCGGTATTCGATGTAAAATTTGCGTTGGGCAGGCGCGATTTTTTGTTCTGGTCAGCAACCAGCACAGCGATCCTTTTCTGTACATCCGACTGCCGTACAGAAATATTATTCTCAAGGGCGTAATCGACACAACGCCGCAGATCCCACTGATCCTGAGCCCCGGCATACAGGGAAAAGGTTCCGGAGATAATAACCAGGGAGATCTTTCTCAAAAGCTTCATGAATAATGGTTAAGGGCTTAAAAATAAAGAATTCAGGCTCACCAGCCAGACCACTCGTATAATTATCCTGAAAAACCGCTAAATGCCTGTTCCATATCTGCGATCAGGTAGTCGGCCGATTCCAGTCCCACATACAACCTGATCATCCTGTGTTCTTTCAGCTCAGGCCTGAAATGGGTGGGATGGATTCCCGCACATTTGGGGATCACAAGGCTTTCATGCCCTCCCCAGCTGACGGCCATGAATATGTGCTGCAGTGATTCGCAGAACCGGACGATCTCCTCGCGGCGGTCGGTTTTATACACAAAGGTCATCAGGCCGCAGGCACCGCTCATCTGACTTTTCGCCAGCTCATACTGGGGAAAAGCCGGATCCAGCGGGAACAGCACTTCCTCCACCTTTGGGTGTTGCTTCAGGTATGCCAGCACCCGGCTGGTAGTGTCCGTCACCTGGTTCAGCCGGGCCGGCAAAGTCCGCAACCCCCTGATCAGCAACCAGGCGTTGAAAGGCTGGATGCCGCTGCCAATATTCAGGTATTCACTGTCGAAGATCTTTTTCATCATGGCCTTTGAACCACTGATGACACCGGCCACCACATCCGAATGCCCGCCAATATATTTGGTGGCAGATTGCAGGGAGATATCAATCCCAAGTTCAACCGGCCGCTGGTAAACGGGTGTGCAATAACTGTTATCACAAATGGTAATAATATTACGACTGCGGGCAAGTTCCGACACCGCTTTCAGGTCCTGCATGGCATAGGTCCAGCTATTGGGCGATTCAAGATAAATCAGGCTGGTATTAGGCTGCAGGGCGGTGGCAAAATTCTCTGTAACGGTACCATCCACATAAGTTGTGCTCACGCCAAACCTCGGAAGGATCACATTGAACATTTTCTCCGCCCAGGTATATGGCTTTTTTACCGAAACAATATGGTCGCCGGCTTTTACATTGGCCAGCACCGCGGCAAATATCGCGGCAGCGCCACTGTTGAATACCAGCGCATCCTCCGCCCCGTCCAGCGCGGCCAGCTTTTTACGCAGGATATCAACCGTCGGATTGATCCCCCTGCTGTACAGGTAACTGCTCATTTCATCGGCAAATGCGGCACCCAGGTCTTCGACTTTCCGGAAAGCGAAATTGCTGGTCTGAACGATCGGCGGGGCCATGGCATTGAAATATTGGGAACGTTCTTCGCCCAGTTCATTCAGGATATAGCTGAGATCCATATAAGCGTTTGTGGTTTGAATTTCGGGTTGTGATCAGGGCCGGCTTATTCCACGGCCGTTTTTGTGTACGACCAGAAAATAGATACCAAGGAAAACAGCAAACACAATGATACCGGTAAGGGCCAGCATGGGTGTGCTCAAAAGAATGCTTACTCCCACGAATGCATAAGCGCTGATAAATATCAAAGGCATCAGGGGGAAGAATCTCATGGTATAGATTCCGGTATTATCGAGGTGTTTGGTACGTTTCCGTAAAATGAAAATGGTGGCGGCAGAAGTTGCCATCCCGATGGAATCAAGAAAGATGGTAAACCCAAGGATCTTGTCAAAAGTATTGGCAAAGAACAGGACGATGACACAGATCGCCGCGAACACCGTGAGGCTTACCGTCAGCACATCCCGCTTTTCATCTTTCCTGGAAAAGGCTTTTGGCAGGATACCATCCTTGCTCATGGCATACATCACACGGGGATTGCTCAGCAGCAGCACATTCACATAGGCTAACACGGCGAGGAAAAGCAGGAGCGTAAAGACTGTCTTGCCGGAAGGGCCGAACATCTTTTCCGCCACCACCGCCGCAATTCCCTTGGTGGTTTTGAGTTGTTCAAATCCGATGGCATGCACATATGCCATCTGCACCAGCAGGTACAGCGATATGATGACAAGTATGCCGATAAATATCCCGCGGGGAATGGTCTTGCGGGGGTTGCTCACCTCGTCACCGAAATTGATGGTCTGCTGGTAACCCCCATAGGTAAACGAAACCGCGATCAGGGCAATGCCGAAGGATTTGATGTAATCAATCGCGGACCACCCGTCTGACGCACTGCCTGGGGGCAGTACGTCAGACGGGTGGAGTCCACCCCCAGGCAGTGCGTCAGACGGGTGGAGTGCCGCACCCGACGCCCCGGGGAAAAACAATGCCCCGATCAGTAAAAGCACCATACCGATCTTGATGATCATCAGTACGTTCTGGGTGCGAGAACTCATGCGCAGGCCGGCAAGGTTCACAAAATAAAATATGGTCACCGCTCCCATGGCAATAAATGCCTTCGCCACATCGGACGCAGGCTGACTGAAAATGAGCTGGGAGATGTATTCGCTTCCGATCAGCGCCACCCCGGCAAGCGAAGCGGCATTGGAAATTAGTATGATACAATTGATGGCGAATGCTACGGAAGGATGGTAACACTCCGCGAATATTTTATAGTACCCCCCGGTGATCGGGAACCTGGAGCCAATCTCCGCGTAGGTCAGCGCCCCGCAGAGCGCTATGATGCCACCTGCGATCCATGCTGCGAAATAAATGCCCGGCGTAAGTGCCGCCTGGGCGGAATCTGTTGCTGTTCTAAATATCCCCATGCCGATAACCAGGCCAATCACGATCATCGTGAGATCAAATAATTTTAGTTGTTTCCTCGCAGTCATTGAGGGAAGA
Organism: Flavihumibacter stibioxidans; assembly: GCF_014332695.1. Taxonomy (GTDB): domain Bacteria; phylum Bacteroidota; class Bacteroidia; order Chitinophagales; family Chitinophagaceae; genus Flavihumibacter; species Flavihumibacter stibioxidans. The sequence continues at coordinate 309,400 of NZ_MBUA01000012.1, forward strand.
TATTAAAATGTAGCGTTACTTGCGGGAATGATCGAACTGAAAATTGTACTGGCTTTCGCAACAATGGCCAACCCGGGCCAGCCACTGTTGTCAGACACCACCCTGCCGCAATCGATGGATTCAGTGGTGGTAACCGCTTTTGCCAACCGCAGTTCCCTGAAAGATGCGGCCGCATCACTGTCTGTTTTAAAAGAGCGCGACTGGCAGCGATTTTCTCCTGCCAGCGCTGTAGGTGCGGTTAACAGCCTGCCAGGGGTCCGCATGGAAGAAAGATCACCGGGCAGTTATCGGTTAGCCATCCGCGGTAGTTCACTCCGTTCACCTTTTGGGGTGCGAAACATCAGGATGTATTATGAAGGCCTGCCTTTTACCGACCCTGGCGGCAATACCTATCTCAACCAGTTTGCGGTGGGTAATTTTGGTCAGCTGGAGGTCCTGAAAGGCCCGGGCAACAGCCTCTATGGTGCCGGCACCGGGGGCACCATCCTGGCAGGCACGCCTTCTGCCGGGGCAGACCAGCTTTCCCTCCAATACATGGCAGGCTCCTATGGACTGCACCAGCTGGAAGCAAAATTCAACCTGCCCGCCACCGGTTTCAGGAAGCCCTTCCTGCAAGCCAACGCTCCCGAAGGCCCCGCCCCGCACCAGTTCTACGCCCAACACCAGGTCTATGGCGGTTACCGCAACCACTCAGAAATGAAAAGGGATATGTTCAGCTACCTGGGGCACTGGAAAACAGGCGAACGTTCCACACTCAGCCTGGTCCAACTGGTTGGGGATCTCTGGTACCAGACTCCGGGCGGACTAACCCTTGCCGAATACCAAAAAGATCCGCGGCAGTCGAGACCCGCGGCAGGCCCCAACCCATCGGCAGAAGCAACCCGCGCTGCCATCTCCCAGCGTACCATCTACAGCGGCCTCCGCCATGAATGGAAACCAACCGAAAGAATCCGGCTCGACATAGCCGCCTATGGCGCTAAAACCAACGTAACCAATCCAGCCATCCGCAATTACGAAAAACGTTCCGAACCGCATTACGGGACAAGATTAAATTTCGCTTATACATTACCGTTAAATACATCCCGCAGCGCAAACCTTCGCCTGAATGCCGGCGGGGAATGGCAGCAGGGCCATTACAGGATTTCAGTTTACGGCAACAATGCCGGAGAACCGGGCAGCCTGCAGACGGATGACCGCCTGCGGCCCAGGACGGCACTGCTTTTTACGCAGGGAATCCTTGACCTGCCGATGGACTGGCAGTTCACGGCCGGACTCAGTTATAATGCCAACAAAGTGCAGATCAGGCGGATCAGTGAACAACCGGTTTTTGAATTCACCAGCAATTACCGCAATGAATGGATGCCAAGGCTGGCGCTCACCAAAAAGCTCGGGCCGCTTACTTTTTACGGTATGATCGCCAAAGGTTTTTCGCCACCAACCACTTCGGAACTACTGCCTTCCACCAGTGTGATCAATACCAGCCTGCAGGCCGAAGGAGGCTGGAACCAGGAACTGGGCGTCCGTGGCAGGGTGCTGCGCCAGCAACTGTATTTTGATCTCGACTTCTTCTATTTCCGGCTGAAAGACGCAATTGTGCAAAGGCGTGATGCCAGTGGTGCCGACTATTTCGACAACGCCGGCGGCACCAGGCAGAAGGGAATGGAAGCCTATATATCCTGGTCCATGCGCCGCAAAAGGCCCAACCGCCCTGCCCCGCTGCAGGCCTGGGCCAGCTATACCCTGCACCATTTCAAATACGATGATTTCAAACAGGGCACGAATGATTTCAGCGGCAATTTCCTGCCCGGAGTGGCCAGGCAAACCCTGGTAACCGGGATCGACCTGAACGGCCCCGCCGCCACCAGTCTTCACCTCACTTACCAATATGTTGACCCCATGTGGCTGAATGATGCCAACACAGCCAGGGCCGCCCAGTACCACCTGCTGGCAGCAAGGATCGCCACACAATTATGGCAAACCAGGTTTAAGGGGGGAAGACCATTCCTGGTCAGGTTTTTCGCCGGGGCGGATAACCTTTTCAATACGCAGTACAGCCTGGGAAATGATATCAACGCCTTCGGCGGAAGGTATTACAACCTGTCTGCGGGACGCAACTTTTATGTTGGACTGCAATGCGCTTTGCCCTACCTTCGCGCCGGAAACGGTTCCGCTTCGGCGGATTAAAAGGGAAGTCCGGTTTCATTCCGGCGCTATCCCCGTAGCTGTAAAGTTCACCAGATTCTCCAGTCATCAAGCCACTTCCGGCCCGTCCGGTGGGAAGGCAACTGAAGACGAACAAGCCAGAAGACCTGCCGGTTCTCCACCACATTATTTTGCTTTCGGGAGAAAAGCAGCAATGTAAAGGGCCGGCTTGCAGGCAATTTATATTTCTACCAATCCATTCCGGAAGCAGTCACTTTAACCCTTTTTTTTCTGACATGAAAAAACAATGGATCCTGGTGGCTGCTACTTTAATCAGCAGTCCTCTTCTGGCACAAGATGCCGACACTACCGCCAACACCCTCGATGAAGTAGTCATCACCGCCGGAAAATCTTCCCAGAAACAAAGTACGACAGGCAAGGTTTTAACGGTGATCAACAGACGAACACTGGAAAACAACAGCGGCCGTACCCTTACACAGGTATTGAACGAGCAGGCCGGTATCATCATCAACGGATCGCAGAATGCTCCTGGAACGAACCAGACCGTTTACATGCGGGGAGCCGGTTCCGCCAACACGCTCATCCTGGTGGATGGCATGCCGGTAACTGATGGTTCCGGTATTACCATCGAATTTGACCTCAACCACATGGCCATCGACCAGGTGGAGAGGGTGGAGGTACTCAAAGGCGCGCAAAGCACCCTCTATGGTTCCGATGCCGTTGCGGGCGTCATCAACATCATCACCCGCAAGAACCAGTCGGCCAAACCTTTCGGGATAAACGGGCAGATCGCCGGTGGCAGCTACGGTACCTACAAAGGCAACCTGGGCATCAGCGGGGAAACCGGGAAACTCCATTATTCCGCACAATACAACCGGTTAAAATCGGATGGTTTTTCCGCCGCGTTTGATGCAACCGGGAAGGCAGGATTCGACAGGGATGGTTACCAACAGGATGTACTGAATACCAGTATCGGCTATAATATTGCCGGCAACTGGAAGCTTCGTGGTTACGGCCAGTTCAGCGGCTACAAGGCTGATATTGACGACGCGCAGCTGCAGGATGACAAAAACAACACCATCCACAACAAACATCTGCTATTCGGATTGCAATCGCTGCATACTCTACAAAATGGTTCACTCACCGTAAATGTAAATTATAACCGCACACACCGCAGTTACAGTGACCTGGTAAACAACCCGGTTGGTGCAAATGACTGGGATCCGTTTACCGGCGATTATAAGGGCAATTCCCTGTTTGCGGAGACCTACCTGAGCATGGCATTGAATGAGCATCTGAACCTGCTGGCCGGAATCGATTATCGTCGCAACAGCGCAGACATCAGTACCTCCTACGGATCCCTCGGCAGTGACAGTCTCGAAGCCAGCATGATGAGCGCTTATGCGAACCTGTCACTGAAGGCAATCTCCGGTTTCGGTGCAGAAGCAGGTGGCCGTTTTACCCAGCACCGCGATTTCGGTGATGCGTTCACCTGGTCAGTGAATCCATATTTCCTGGTCAGCAAACAATTAAAAATCTTCGCTTCGGCGGCAACGGCGTTTCGTGCACCATCACTGTATCACCTGGCATCGGAATACGGCAACCGGGACCTGCAGCCTGAGAAAAGCAGGCAATTCGAATTCGGATTGCAGTACACGGATCCCGCGCAGCGTTTTACTGCCCGGACAACCGCTTTCATCCGTCGTATTGAAGACGTGATCATTTTTGCAGGATTACCGACGCCGCCTTACGGGCAGTACAGGAATGGAGACAGGCAGTCCGACCAGGGACTGGAAGCTGAACTGAAATTTAATCTCACCAGCAAATGGCAGCTCACCGCCAACTACAGTTTTGTGGAGGGAGAGATCAGGACCAAAACTGCGGGTAAGGATACCAGTTATTTCAACCTTTATCGCCGGCCGAAGCACAGCCTGAATATCGGCACAGGGTACCAGCTTACCGATAAATTATATGCTGGCATCGGCTTCCGCTGGGTGGATAAAAGGCAGGACCCCTTTTTCAATCCGGATACCTATGCCACCGAGATCAAAACCCTGGATGCCTATTACAACCTCGACCTGAATCTGAATTACCGAATCAATAAGACCTTCGACATATATGCCGATTTCCGCAACCTAACCGACCGCCGGTACTTTGACCTCTACGGTTATAACAGCCGTCGTTTCAACCTGATGGCCGGCCTTCGGTTCAGGCTCTGAAAATTCCACCCGTCGGGTGCCACCCGACGGGTAGTACCCGACGGGTGGCACCCGACGGGTGAATGAAAAACACCATACCATGAAAGACCTTTTTTTTGAACTCCAGGAAAAAATCAACAGCAAGACCAAGCCCCTGGGCGCACTGGGACAGCTGGAGGAGACAGCGCTGCAGGTAGGCAGCATCCAGGGAAGCACCCGGCCGGAGGTAAAACTTCCCCACCTGGTGGTGTTTGCCGGCGACCATGGCATCGCGGAAACAGGGTTGGTTAATCCATATCCCCAGGCAGTCACAGCACAGATGGTACACAATTTTATCCGCGGCGGGGCAGCCATCAACGTATTCTGCCGGCAACACCAAATCACGCTAAAAATTGCCGACGCCGGGGTAAAGGCAGATCTCAGTGAATTACATGGGTCACCGGAATTCATCCATGCAAAAATCGCCCCCGGCACCCGCAACTACCTTGAAGAACCGGCGATGAGCTTCGAGGAAACGGAAAGAGCCATCGCAGTGGGCCGGGTGATCGTAAACAATATCGCAGCAACCGGCTGTAATACCATTGCATTCGGGGAGATGGGCATCGGAAACAGTTCTGCGGCCTCCCTGCTGATGGCCGCATTCCTGAACCTTCCGCTGGAAAAATGCGTAGGCAGGGGTACCGGTGCAGATGATATCCAACTAACACGCAAACTTCAAACCCTGCAGGCAGTATCAGACAAACACCTGTCAGTCATCAGCCTCCGCTCCCCCCTGAAAACCCTTCAATACCTGGGCGGATACGAAATTGCCATGATGGTGGGGGCCTACCTCTCGGCGGCTGAACATAAGATGACCATTGTGGTAGACGGATTCATCGCCAGCGCCGCCTTACTGGTGGCGCAATCCTTGCGGCCAGAAGTGCTGGACAACTGTATATTCGGACACTGTTCCGGGGAACTGGGACACCACCACCTGTTGCATCATTTTGGTGCCAGGCCGCTCCTCAACCTCGGTATGCGGCTGGGCGAAGGCACCGGTGCAGCCCTGGCCATCCCCCTGGTACAGAGTGCCGTATTATTCCTGAATGAAATGGCGGAGATGGACTCCCTTAAAATTCCCGGCTAAAATATAATTGCTAATTTCAATATGGGCTTTTCCGGTTTTTTTTACCGGTGAGGCAACCCTTTGGTTCGGCTATCCGTTTCGAATCATATAACATGGCATTAGCAGCACCCATCGAACTGGCACTACAACACATGGTTGCGGGTTGTATTTCACTGGAACGCCATAGCCAGAAATGTTTCTATGAGCATTTTTACGGCTATGCATTCTCGGTGTGTCATCGCTATGTATCCCATGAAGAGGAGACCATTGAGGTCATAAATGACGCCTTCCTGAAAATATTCCGTGAAATCGGCCGCTTCCAGAGCCGTCAGGATTCCCTTGAAAATTCATTAAAAGCCTGGATCAGGCGAATTTCCATCAATACAGCCATCGACCACCTCAGAAAACAAAGAATCAACACGATAGAACTGGATGACAACAGCGACACCACAGAGAACCTTTCCAGGCCTCCCGTGGCAATGGAAAGATTGTCACACAAAGAATTACTGGCACTGATCAGCAGGCTGTCACCCGGATACAGAATGGTTTTCAACCTGTATGTCATTGATGGTTATACGCATGAGGAAATTGCCGGCATCCTGGATATTTCAACCGGCACTTCCAAATCGAACCTTGCAAAGGCAAGGCTGAACCTGCAGAAAATGATTATTAAAGAACAGCAGCAAGTAGCAGCATATGGCAGAAGAGCAATTTAATATGATGGATGACTGGTTCCGGGAGGCCGCGGAACAGGATGGCCCGCCGGCACCCGCCGAAGCATGGGAAAAAATGAATACCCTGCTCGACGCAGAAGAAAAAAAACGCAGGCGCTTTTTCTTCTGGTGGTGGCTGCCCATCCTGGTGGGCGGAGCAGGCATCCTCTTCTACCAGGCTCTCAGGAGTCCCGGTGAAAAAACCTCCATTGCCCGACCAGTTGCCCCGTATAACCAGGGCCCCAGACCCGGTAGCCAACCATCTTCTTCAACCAACCCGCTTACCAACACTGAATCCCCGAAAAAAACAAATGCAGAAAATCAAACGCCAACCTCTACATACCAACCACCATCCTCCACCTACCAACCACCAACAAAGGTGAATCATTCACCAGCCATTGCGGAACACGCGGCCACAGAAACCGGAAATCCTACAACAGGAGCTTTGCCTCCGCCAGCGGTTAGCGCCCGCCAGGCATCAGCTGCAAACCCTGAACCCGACAGATTGGCAAAGAACAAAAACCATCGCAAACGGGAGGGAAAAGTCCACCCACAATTACCTAACGAAAACACACAACCGAAAAGCAGTATTTCGCCAGGCGTATATTCCAACACACAGAAACATACAGAAGAATCCGGCATCCACAAAGTGGTGATGCCAGACAATAATCAGCCTGCTCGCAATAACCAGCCTGCTCGCAACAATCCGACGGTAGCCAACAATCCAACGGTAGCCAGCAACCAGCCGATTAGTAATCTTTCCACCAGCCCGCAACCCGACAGTACAACAACCGTACAACCCGACAGTACCAACACCATACAACCCTACAATACAACAACCAAACAACCCTACAATACAACAACCCTGCAACCCGAACCCAAACCAGAACCCAAACCCGAATCCGAACCCGAACCAGCCAAAAATCCTCCGTCACAGGAAACCACCACCTCAAAACCCGGCACCCCCCAACAGGATAACAAAACGCAACGCTTCTACCTGTATGCAGGCGCCGCACCAGAGTTCTCCTATACCAGCGGTAGCCAGGCCGGCAAGACAACCCTTGCCTGGGGCGGAGGCCTCGGATTTCAGCCGGCAAAAAAACTCAGCATCCAGGCCGGCTTCTTCGTTACCAAAAAAATCTATTCCGCAGCAGGAAATGCCTATACCCCCAAGCCCGGCTCCTACTACGACAATGAGAACTATAAAATAAAAAATGTGGAGGCCGACTGTTCCATCCTTGAAATTCCCCTCCAGGCCAGGTATGATTTTCTTCAACAGAAAAAACAATCCTTCTTTGTAATGGCCGGACTCACATCCACCATTATGAAGGAAGAGTATTATTCGTATGACTATACCCGTTATGGACAACAGGCCTACTCTTCCCATACCTATTCCACAGGCTCCTTCAAACTGTTCTCTGGCGCGGGAATTTCTATTGGCCTTGAGCGAAAAATAGGCAGGGGCTTTTACCTGATGCTGGCACCTTATTATAATTTCCCCTTGCGCGGCGTGGGTGAAGGAAGCGTTAAACTGAATGCAGCAGGAATATTGACCGGATTTAGATACCAGTTGCCCTTCCCAAAAAAATAAATTCCTGCAGCAAGGCAACCTGCGAAACTGATTCTACGATTGGATGGTTAGAAACCTTCCAACCATGAATACGATCAGCAAAAGAATCACAGTCATCATCTGGGCTTCCTTAGCCCTTGTCAATTTTATTTCGTGTAGTAAAAGCGGAACGGATGAACCCACTGATCCCTGTGCCGGGGTCAGTATCACAGTAACAGGAACTGTTGTCAATACCAGCGGTCCGGGCAATGCAAACGGGTCCATCACCGCATCGGCAACCGGCGGATCAGGATTTACCTACAGTCTTAACAATGGACCCGCACAGAGTTCCGGAACCTTTGCCAACCTGGCCGCAGGCAGTTATACCATCAGCGCAAAAACAAGTTCCGGCTGCAGCGCCACCGGAAATTTCACCATAAACAACGGCAACCCCTGCGAAGGGAAAAACATCACGGTTACAGCCACTGTAACAAAATCAGAAAAATGTTCGGCAACCGGAAGCATCACGATCAACGCGGCCGGCGGCACAGGCTTTACCTATAAGCTGAATGCGGGTGGCACTTACCAGGCATCGAACAGTTTCACCAATGTGGCGGCAGGAAATTATACCGTGTATGCAAAAGATGCCGGCGGCTGTGAAACCACCGCCACCACCAGCGTGGAAGCCCTTCCCAATGGCGCACTGTTTACAGCGGTATCCAATCTCATTGCCACAAAATGCGCCGGCTGCCATACAGGATCCAATCCCACCAGCGGCATCAGCCTGGGAACAGACTGCGATATCGTGAGCAAAAAAACAAACATCAAAACACAGGCAGTTGATCTCGGCACCATGCCAAAAGGCGGACCGGCACTTTCCGCCACGGAGAAAAAAACCATCACCGACTGGATCACTGCAGGCGGCAATGCCAGCAACTGAGCTGATACAACAATGATATGAGAAAAAAAATCCGACTGTTCATCACACTTACCCTCCTGGCGCTTGTCATGGCCGGAGGATATGCCTGGTTCCTTTTCCGGCAGGGCCCCCAAAGCCTCCTGAAAAGGAATGCAGAAATCAGTTGCTCAGCAGAAGAACTGTCCGCAGCATTCCTGCTGGATGAACAGGAGGCAGGAACAAAATACACCGGCAGGATAGTGGAGGTTACAGGTAAAATCTTCCGCCACTATCCTGCTGAAAACCTGCTGACACTGGGCGACAGCAGTTCAACAGCACTGATTAACTGCGCCCTTGCGACTGACAACAACCCGATACCCGACCATCTGCAAACCGGCACCATGGTTGTCATCAGGGGCATCTGTACGGGATTTTTAGCGGATGTACAATTAAACCAGGCCGTGTTCATATCAAAAACAGCACCATGAGAATACTGACCATCCTTGTATTTGTATTGCTGCATTCCACTTGTCCCGCTCAACGCTGGCAAACCCGCACTGCCCAGTTCAGTTTTCATTCTTCCACAAAACTGGAAGACATCACCGCTGCAAACCGGCAGGGATTCATCGATATCGACGCATCCGCACAAACCATTACGGCCGCAGTGCTGATGAGGGGATTTGAATTCCGGAAAGCCCTCATGCAGGAACATTTCAATGAAAATTATGTAGAGAGCGACCGGTTCCCAAAAGCAAACTTCAAAGGAAATTTCACCGGCAATACCGTACAATGGGACAAAGACGGGGAATACAATACGCTGGTTAACGGAACCCTCCTGCTGCACGGCGTTTCCGGCCATATCCAGTGCCCGGCGAAGATCACCGTAAAGAACGGCAGTCTTTCCTGCACAGCGGAATTCACCATAAATCCGGAAGACTACCATATCAAAATCCCGAAAACAGTCATGGACAATATCAGCAAAACAATAAAAGTAACCATCATAACGGGGACACTTAACCGAATTCAATAAAATGCCAGTAAAATACCAGTTAGGAAGAATCATGGCCGCCGCCTGCTGCCTGCTGATGGCAGTCCGGCCTGCCAGCGCGCAGGAAGACATCACCGATACGGTCACACAAAAAGTCACCCAGGCTTTCTATTCCACCCGCGTCATTCAGTCCCAGTCCATTGAAATGCTGCATAAAGGCAACCTGGATGTCAGGATCCTGCACCGGTTCGGACCAGTTGACCAGGGCATCAAAGAACTTTTCGGCATCGACCAGGCCTCCATGCGGATGGGCTTTGATTATGGGATCTCTGATCACCTGACAATTGGTATCGGTCGCAGTACCTACCGGAAAGAGTATGATGCCCTTTTCAAACTAAGAATGCTGCAGCAAAGCAGGGGCAGCCGGACGGTACCGCTGTCCATCATCCTCACTGCCGGCGCCATGATCCGTACGGCCGACGAAACAGCCCAGAACGGATACAAACCCGATGCCGGCGACCGGACTTCCTTTTATGGCCAGTTGATCGCCGGAAGAAAATTCAACCGGCAATTTTCTTTCCAGCTGATCCAAACCCTTCTCCATATGAATTATGTGAATGACGGCACACTGGCCAATACCCTTTATGCACTGGGCGGCGGGGCCAGGTACAGGTTATCGAAACGGCTTGCCCTTACACTGGAATACAATCATGTGTTTTCCAACCTGCCGGCCGGATATTATAACCCGCTGTCAGCCGGACTGGATATTGAAACCGGCGGACATGTATTCCAGTTACATTTCAGCAATTCAACGGGAATGAATGAACGCGCTTTTTTAACCGAAACAACCGACAGGTTTTTTAAGGGTGAGATCCGTTTCGGGTTTAACCTCTCGCGTATGTTCCAACTGCACTAGTACATCAGCCTCCTGACATTATCGGCATATCCCCTGCTGACCTTGAGCGACAGTTCATTGTTCATAACCAGGTAGGTATCGCTCTTATCACGATAAAGCTCTTTGATGTGGCGGATGTTTACAATATAGGAACGGTGTATCCGGAAAAAAACAGCGGGGTTCAACCTTTGCTCCAGCACGCCGATACCGAAATTACTGAGATAGGAAAGGCGCGTTGCATGCACGCGGGTATAATCTTTTTCCGCTTCCAGATAAACAATATCATCGATGGCAAGGCTCACCATCCGGTGTCCGTTTTCCAGCAGGATCCGGTCATAGAATCCGGCCGGGGTATCCCCCGCAGTTTCAGCCATCGCCGCAATTTTTGAATGGCTGTAATGGTTTCGTACGATCACTTTATCAACTGCCTGCCTGAACCTGTCACGGGTATAGGGCTTCAACAGATAATCTACAGCATTGGTATCAAAGGCCTTCAGGGCATACTGGTCGTATGCGGTTGTAAATACGATCTGCGGAATATGCACCAGTTGGCGGATCACCTGGAAGCCGCTCAGGCAGGGCATCTGGATATCCAGGAATACCAGGTCCGGTTCAAGACGATTGATGGCTGCCACGGCTTCCATGCCATCCCTGCATTCACCAATGATCTCCAGCTCCGGATAGGATTCCAGGTATTGCCGGATGATCAGCCGGGCGGCATCCTCGTCATCTATGATCAGTACAGTTTTAGGAAGCATGGTATTGAATGGGGATTTTAAAAGAAAATATTAACCCGGATGGATCATTCCGGTGGATCAGCATTGGCTGGCCATATAATTTCTCCAATCGTAAAATCGTATTCCTCAATCCGATCCCGCCTGCCATCCTTAATGCTGACAGATCTCCTGCGTAACCCAGGCCTGTATCACAGACCTCAATGGCAACAAAACCTTCATCTTCCCTGCAATTAACCTGCACTACCCCTCCCTGTCTTGATGGCCCGATCCCGTGTTTGATGGCATTCTCGACCAGTGGCTGCAGGAGCATGGGCGGGATCAGGACATCCTGGATCGTTTCTTCCGCGATGATCTTCACCTGCAGGCGATGGGTAAACCTTTCTTTTTCAAGGGCGAGATAGGTATCAATGAATTGGAGTTCATCAGACAATGGAACCAGGTCTTCCTTGGTAGATCGCAATGCATACCGGAAGGTATCGGCAAGCTTTGCGATCAGCACACGGGTGGCTTCCTGATCAGGCCTTACTGTGGCGCTGATACTGTTCAGGGTATTAAAAAGAAAATGTGGCTGTATCTGCGCTTTTAAGGCTTCCACTTCACTTTGGTAAGCCAGGGCCATTAATTCCTTTTCTTTTCTCAATTGCTGTTGTGATTGCTGCCAGAAATAAAAGGCATAGAAGCCGGAAAACTGAATTACATAAAAAATATACGGGAGGGCAATATCCATCCATACCAGGGAGCGGCCTGTTTCCATATCCATGCCCCCTGCTTCCAGCAGTTTATACGGTATTATACCGCCCACTACTAGGTAAACAACGACTGTCAGCAGGTGCAGCCAGATGGTCTTTGACACGGGCCGGTTCCTGAGTTCCCTGAAATAAAACCACCATAACCCTGCAATGATTCCAATTCGCACCGCATAACTAACCACCAATTCTACTGCTACATCAAACAAAAAATGACTGATGTGATTTCCTTTCCCGGAAGCGCTGTACGTGAGGATGAAAAAATAAAACAAGAGGAAAAGGATACAGAATCCGCCCCAGGTCAACAACTCACCTGCTGATATCCCCCAAAATAATTTCCTGTTGAATTTTTTTTGCATGGCCCTGGTTCCGCAACTAAAGTAGGTAATAGGCCCACTTGATAAGTCGTTTGTCCGATGAATGGCATTATGCGCCGACCAATGGCTCCCAGGCGCCATCAACCTATCCTGAACCCCGCGGCAAACAGGCGCCAAAAAAAAGCCGGATCTTACTTAAAAGATCCGACCCGGGAGGGATGCTGCCTCACAAGATGAATCAAACCGACAGGCATCCAAATTTGAAAAACAACACGAAAAAATTAAACCTGAAACATAGATCTATATCATCGGGCCTTCACCCTGAATTCGCCGCGAACCGGCAAGGAAAAATCATCATCACAACTGCGGTTCCTGTACACCCTGCCATCAAATTCACCCTGCACATAAGTTACACCATCTTCTTCCACCACTTCCACAGCCACTGCTCCGGGTGAAGCTATCCAGTCACAGTTATGCGTGGATATATAAGTGTCTGTCAGGGTCAGCACATATCCCAGCACAGCCTTACCCGGATCAAGGTCCTGGTTCCAGGGGAATACACCGCTTTTCAGTACCGACCCCATATTCATCATGATGGTAATGCCGGGTGTAGCACTGGTACGCTGAACCCCGGCCACAACCAGGTTTCCGTCTTCATGTAAATAATAATGCGCCGGCAGATTCAGTTCATCATTCCCGGCTTTGGCGGTAAAATAGGTCTCCTGGTAATACCTGATCTTTTTGTAGATATTCAACTCCTGCGACAGCCTGCGGCGTGGCAGGGTATCCTCCGGTATCACCTTGTTCAATGTAACGGTTATGGACACACTGGCGGCACCGGCTACCTGGGAAGGAGCTTTGTATATTGCACCGGATTTGTCCCCGCTGACAGTCAGGTTACCCGATCCGGCCAGGCTCCAGGCACCGATTCCCTGCGATCTGTCGAACAACCTGCTCTTACCGATGGCCCTTTCTTTATGCTCCGCTGCCAGCAGGTAGGTATCCGTGATATCAATGGTCAGTTTTGCTTCGGCACCCGCTTTTACTGCCCTGGGATCTGAATTCAGCCAGAACAGGGCAAATGGCGCCCAATCGGAAAAATGGTTAGTCGTTACCGTTAGTGTGCGGGCTGCTGCATCCAGTTTTGTTTCAGTCATGAAGGACCAGACCCCGTCATTTTTCTGGTAAGCCAGGAATAGCGCATCCACAGCGGTGCCAACGATATCCTCCTCAGTATAGTGGTACAGCAGTTCAATCGGCTTTGCAAAATCCAGCCCTTCCGGAAGCAGCCTGTACGCACTTAAATGCCCGCCGGGCAGGGTATTATTTATCGGCTGGATGCTGAAGACCGTTGCGGCGGAAACCGCGCCTGCCGGGACTTTCACCACGAGCTTCCCATCCCCCGACTTCAGTTCCCCGCCACCGGTGCCGATGCTGGCCGTTACAGGATCACCTGCTGCCACGCCGCGTGGCCTCACTTCGGGTATCGCGCCCGGACCATCGGGTCCTTCATTATTGCGGTTACAGGATGCGAAGGATAGTATCATCAGCCATCCCGCACAAAGCATGACTGTGAGTAACCGAAAATTAATTACATGGATAAGGTGTTTCATGCAGGCAAATTATAATTGCCTGTATGCCCAGTAAATAACAATCCGACCAATTGCATTTAATTCCGACAGTTCCTGCGGTATGCAGTTGGTCGGTATAAAATGCAGTTGATCGGATTTTAAGAGTTGGGCTGCCTACTTTTTAGTAGCTGCCAGAACAGGCGCCCGGTCCAGGTAATGGATCACCCTGTCAATTTTATCGGTGGCATCAAAATGCGTGGCCATATGCATCCACTGCACCATTTTTTTACCGGTTTTATATTTCACATCAACCATGTACCATCCCAACAGCCATACCCCGGGCTGTTCATTAGCCTGTGTCTTGCTGACCTTAACCGGCAACCAGATGACATTACTGAAACTGATCGAATCAATATCTTCTGCCCGGCGCTTTTTCCAGTAGGCGGAAATAGCTGGTTTTCCCGCTGCACTGTCGCCGTTATTCCAGATATAAACGGCATTGTCTGCATAATTGCTCATCCACCTGTCTACATCCCCGCTAGCCAGCGCGGCAAGTCCATCTTTTCCGATTTCCGTGTACCGGGCATCAGCAAACTCAACGGGGGCCGGCGCTGCGGCTGTTTCCGTTAATGGTTCGGCAGCCGTTGGCTCTTCTGCCGGCTTTTCATTGTTGCAGGCAATAATGAAAATGGAACAGGCCGCCCATGCAAAGATCTTTTTCATGGCAAAATTTTAGTTGGTTAAGAAAAAATCAATCAGGGACGGAACAAAAGAGGGAGTAACGGGGGTAGGAAATTATACTGAATATAAGGAATTTCAGGCTGATTTCAACCTATACTTCAGCCGGACGTGCAGGTTCGTAGAGCAGTTCTGTCATGATCTTCACCGATTCGGTTTCGGGATTTACCAGGTCATGGAGCGTGATCCGGTCCAGTAACCTGTCCAGCACAAACTGGATCATCTGCCATAAGGAGCGCGCGGAACAATCCACCGAGTTGGTGCAAATTCTTACCGAGCCGGTATGTGCGGCACAGAATTTCTTATCAAACACCACTCCGCCAAGTAGTTTCAATACGTCATTAATAACAATTTCCTTTGCAGGCTTGGCCAGCACATAACCACCCTTGTAACCGGGCGTACTGTTGATGAATCCTCCCATCCGCAGCACACGGGCCAGTTTGGCCACATAATGCTGGGTCAGTCCCTCTGCCTCACTGAGCTGGGGGATATTCATTCCCTGCTTATCCCTGCATGCGCCAATGCGGAGCAGGATGCGCAAACCATATTCTTCCTGGGAAGTAATTTTCATACAATCGTTTTAAAACATACCCAATTCAAGCTGGGCCGCCTCGGACATCCTGCTTTTATCCCAGGCCGGCTTCCAGGTTACACTTACATATACATCGTTCACACCTTCGATCTGTCTTACTTTCTGATCCACCTCAATGGGCAATGATTGCGCAGCCGGACAACCGGGCGCGGTCAGTGTCATCAGTATCTGAACATTGTTGATGGGCAGGATATCTACCTCATAGATCAGTCCCAGCTCGTAAATGCTTACGGGCAGTTCCGGATCATAGATAGTCTTCAGACATTCAATAACTTTTTCTTTCAGATCTTCCATGGTCAAAAATTTAACTGGCCTCAGAACTGTTTTTCAACTGGTATGCCAATGCATCATTCTTCATCTGCTTCACCATCGCACGCAGCCCGTTGGCGCGGGTCTGGGCCAGGTGAGATGTCATCCCGATCCGGTCTATAAATTCCAGCTTCGCCGCAATGATGTCATCAGGAGTATGCCCCGACAACACCCGCACCAGCATGCTGATCAATCCCTTCACAATCACCGAATCACTGTCAGCCTGGTAAAAAACTTTTCCTTCTTTATATTCCGACACCACCCATACGGTCGACTGGCAACCCCGCACCTTGTTCTGGTCGAGTTTAAATCGGTTATCCAGCACCGGTAGCTTCTTTCCCAGGTCGATGATATACTCATATTTTTCATCCCAGGTATCAAAAAGGGAAAACTCGTCTGTTATTTCCGCCTCTGTGGCCGCTATACTTTTCTGCTCCATGCTTTATGCCAGTAATTTGATTGCTTTCTCCAGTCCCGCTGCCAGCGCTTCCACCTCCGCTTTTGTATTATACATCGCAAAGGAAGCACGGGTGGTACCCGGAATGCCGAAAAAATCCATCAACGGCTGCGCGCAATGATGCCCCGTCCTCACGGCAATGCCCCTGTTGTCGAGCAATATGCCCAGGTCCTGGGGATGCACTTTATCCACCACAAAAGACAACACACTCACTTTTTCCGCAGCCTTACCAATGATCCTTACACCTGGTATCTGCTCCAGCGCCGAGGTGGCCAATGCCAGCAATTCATTTTCATGCTGCCTGATCCTTTCCTTGCCTGTGTCCGTTACAAAATCCAGGGCCGCTTTCAGCGCGATGATATCTGCGATATTGGGCGTGCCTGCTTCGTATTTATAAGGCAGGTCCGCCCAGGTGGATTTTTCAAAACGCACTTCTTTGATCATCTCACCACCACCATGAAATACCGGCATGGATTCAAGCAGGGACAGCTTTCCATACACTGCTCCGGAACCGGTTGGTCCGTAAACCTTGTGGCCACTGAAGACAAAGAAATCACAATCGAGATCCTGCACATCAATATCGAGGTGCACGGCGGACTGTGATCCATCCACCAGAACAGCCGCACCCACAGCATGGGCTTTGGCAATGATCTCCTTCACCGGGTTAACCGTTCCCAGGGCATTGGACACATGCACCATCGCCACCAGCCTGGTTTTCTCCGTCAGCAGCTTTTCAAAATCCTCCATCAGCAATTCACCATTTTCATTGATGGGAATCACTTTCAGCACCGCGTTTTTCTCCTCACAAAGTATCTGCCAGGGAACTATATTCGAATGGTGTTCCATGGTGGAAACGATGATCTCATCTCCCGCCCTGATATGCTGCCTTCCCCAGGTATAGGCTACCAGGTTGATACCCTCCGTGGCTCCCCGGGTGAAGATGATCTCCTCCCGGCAGGCCGAGTTGATAAATTCTTTCACCGTATCACGGGTACGCTCAAACGCAGCAGTCGCTTCTTCCGCAAGGGTATGGATACCCCGGTGAATATTGGCGTTATAACCACTGTAATATTCCACCAGCGCATCGATGACCGGCTGCGGTTTCTGTGTGGTAGCGGCATTGTCGAGGTACACCAGGGGTTTGCCTTTTACCTGCCGTTCCAGTATCGGGAACTGCCGGCGCAGCAACGCTGTATCAAGTCCACCTTGTATTTCGGGCGATGTTATCATTCCATTTCGTATGCTAAACGTTCTGAAACAAGCCGGTCAACATAGTTGCGCAGCGGCTCGGGTTTGATCTGTTCCAGGATATCCATGGCAAATGAATGCAGGAGCAATGATTTTGCCACCTGGTCGGGAATACCCCTGGAACGCAGGTAAAAAATTCCGTCCTCATCGAGTCGGCCGATGGTACAGCCATGGGAGCATTTCACGTCATCGGCAAAAATCTCCAACTGCGGTTTGGTGTTCACACTGGCATCATCTGAGATCAGCACATTCTTGTTCGACTGGAAGGCATTTGTTTTCTGCGCATCCTGGCGAACAAAGATCTTACCGTTGAATACACCGGTGGAAGCGTCTCCCATTATGCCTTTGTAAAACTCATTGCTCTCGCAATGCGGCATCACATTGTCCACAATGGTATGGTTGTCGATATGGCTCTTTCCCTGCATGCAGTAGAGTCCATACATGTGTGAATCACAGTATTCCGCTTCCATCACCAGGTTCAGGTTATTCCGCACGATGGCGCCATTCAGCGAAATGGTGACGGCATGCACAAAACTCTTCCCGGTCTGGCGGATATGCGTGGTGCTTACCTGGCTGGCATGCGCCGCATCGTTCTGGATCTTGTAATATTCGAAACGGGCGTCTTTTTCCACCACCACTTCCATTACCTGGTTGGTGAAACTTTCCTGGCTGCCGATGGTGCCATAGGTTTCCATCATCTGCAGTCCCGCATTTTCAGCGAGGTGCAGCAGCACCCTGGGCTGCGACAGCATATTCACCTGGCGCGCATCGGTTATATTGTACACAAACAAAGGATGTTCGGCATCCTTGCTTCTTTTTACCGTCAGGAAAACACCGCCACGCAGGGAAGCCGTGCTGAGGGCATTGATACCATCTGTCAGGTACTTGCCGCTGTGACCGAGATTGGCGGCAACCAGTTCGGCATAACCTGAATCCATAGCCGCTTCGAGCGACATGCACTCAATACTGGCTGACCTGATAACAGATAACGCAGATGCGTAAACGCCATTCACGAATACCAGCACATTGGCTTCTTCATGACCGGGCAGCAGGAAGGGCTTCAGGTCTTCTGCTGTTACCGCATCCACCTGGTCAGGCGCCCACTGCAGTGGCAGGTTGAATACATTTCCGATGCGGGTATATTTCCATTCTTCATGTTTCGGTGCGGGCAGTCCAAAATTATTGAAAGCCTTCAGCGCAGCCTGTCGCACCGGCGCCAGCTGGTCAGCCTTCGCCGCCAGCAGGTCCATTTTTTCTTTGATGGTTGTTACGGTGCTCATGCGAATTGGTAGTCACTTTTAATTTGATCGTATCCGGTTTCTTCCAGTTCCAGGGCCAGTTCCTTGGTGCCTGATTTTACAATACGGCCATTGTACAGTACGTGTACGAAATCAGGAACGATATAATCAAGCAGGCGCTGGTAGTGCGTGATCACCAGCACAGCATTGTCCTTGGTACGGATCGCGTTCACCCCATGGGCTGCTATGCGGATGGCATCAATGTCCAGGCCCGAATCGGTTTCATCGAGAATGGCCAGCTTTGGTTCCAGCATCGCCATCTGGAAAACCTCGTTGCGCTTTTTCTCCCCACCGGAAAAGCCTTCGTTCAGCGAACGGGTCAGTAATTCCTTGCTGATGTTCACCAGCGCCATTTTCTCCTTCATCAGTTTCAGGAAGGCTACGGCATCCAGCGGTTCTTCGCCGCGGTATTTGCGCACTTCATTCACCGCTGTTTTCATAAAGTTCACAGTGCTCAATCCCGGTATTTCAACAGGGTACTGGAAGGCGAGAAACAAACCCTCACCGGCACGCTGCTCGGGAGAAAACTCCAGCAGGTCCTTGCCATTGAATTCCACTGAACCACCTGTAACTTCATAGTCCTGGCGACCGGCCAGTACCGATGCCAAAGTAGATTTACCGGAACCATTGGGTCCCATGATGGCATGTACTTCACCCGGTTTGATATCGAGATTGATTCCCTTCAGGATGTCTTTTCCTTCAATTCCAGCTTGTAAATTTTTTATCGAAAGCATAGTTGTTTGTTTCTGAGTTGTTGTGTTTGTGCCGGCACGCCGACGGTTACTGTTTCGGGTCCGCTTTACAGCTACCCATGGGTGTTAGCCCACGCTTCCCTCCAGTGTAATGGCCAGCAGCTTTTGCGCTTCCACCGCGAATTCCATCGGCAACTGGTTCATCACCTCCTTCGCAAAGCCGTTCACGATCAGGGCTACGGCTGTTTCCGTATCAATACCCCGCTGGTTGCAATAGAAGATCTGGTCTTCACCGATCTTGGAGGTGGTTGCTTCATGCTCCACCTGGGCACTGCTGTTCTTCACCTCTATATATGGGAAGGTATGCGCGCCGCAACGGTCGCCGAGCAAGAGGGAATCACACTGGGAAAAATTCCGGGCATTGGCTGCATTTTTTGAAACGCTTACCAGTCCGCGGTAACTGTTCTGGCTCACGCCGGCCGAGATACCTTTGGACACGATCCGGCTGCGGGTATTCTTCCCGAGGTGGATCATCTTGGTTCCCGTATCGGCCTGCTGGTGGTGATTGGTGACCGCTACAGAGTAGAACTCACCCACGGAATAATCACCTTTCAGGATACAACTGGGGTATTTCCAGGTGACGGCAGAACCGGTTTCCACCTGGGTCCAGGATATCTTGGAATGGGCACCCTGGCAGATGCCCCGCTTGGTTACAAAATTGTAGATACCACCCTTGCCATCCTTATCACCGGGATACCAGTTCTGGACGGTGGAGTACTTGATTTCGGCATGATCCAGGGCGATGAGTTCCACTACGGCGGCGTGCAACTGGTTTTCATCGCGCATGGGGGCGGTACAGCCTTCGAGGTAACTCACATAACTGCTCTCGTCCGCCACAATGAGGGTCCGTTCAAACTGGCCGGTATTTTCGGCGTTGATCCGGAAATAGGTGGACAGCTCCATCGGGCAGCGAACGCCCTTGGGAATATAACAGAAGGACCCGTCGGTGAATACCGCCGAGTTCAGCGCAGAATAGAAATTATCGGTCATGGGAACCACCGAACCGAGGTATTTTTTGATCAGCTCGGGATGCTCCTGCACGGCCTCACTCATGGAACAGAAAATGATGCCCAGCTCGGCCAGTTCTTCCTTAAAGGAAGTACCCACCGATACACTGTCGATCACCGCATCCACGGCCACACCGGTCAGGCGCTTTTGTTCCGCCATGGAAATGCCCAGCTTCTCAAATGTGCGCAGCAGTTCGGGGTCAACTTCGTCCAGGCTGTTCGGCTTCACCCTCTGTTTGGGGGCTGAATAGTATATCACATCCTGGAAATCAACCTTCGGGTAATTTACATTGGCCCAGTTTGGCTCGGTCATAGTGAGCCAGTGACGGTAGGCTTTCAGTCTCCATTCCAGCAGCCACCCGGGTTCGTTCTTTTTGGCAGAAATAAACCGGATGATGTCTTCATTCAGCCCTTTCGGCGCAGATTCCGCCTCCAGGTCACTGGTAAAGCCATATTTGTAGTCGCTCGCAATGGTTTTTTCTATCGTACTTAATCCATCATTCATAACAGTATCGCAACTTAATTTCCGCAAAGTTCGTTATTTATACAAAGTAGTACAAATAAACTTTGTCTATCTTCTATTGTCTTACTCTATCATAAACTTTGGCGGTTTCAGGGCTGAATTCGCCCGCTTCGGCAGGAATTGGCTTATTTCCGCTTTGTACGGGCTGCAATTTGCACCAAAATTCAGCACATGTACAAAAACCTTATCCGGATGCTGGTCCTCTTTACAGTCATCCTTCCTTTCCAAACACAGGCCCAGCGGTCTGACGAGCCCTGGCAACTGGACCTTGCCGCCGGCCTGAGTTCCTATTATGCACCTGTCAAAAGCCTGAACTGGAGCCGCCCCGAACTGGTCACCCAGGTGGGTTACGGCAAGCCCCTGGGCAGCAGGCAACTCTTCAGTGTCGGCCTCCAGCTCGGGTATTCGCGGAATAATTACCAGGGCGACGCCCTCTACCTCCAACTGGTGGGACAGATCACGCCGGTGATAGCCAACAAGCTGGAACTCGGACTGGGACTGGGATTCGGCTACCGGATGGCCCTGTATCCCTCGCGTCCGCAGGTCTATGACCAGGGCAAATGGAAGGAGGGGAAAGCCTTCAAAAGTGTTTACCAGGTACCGGTACAGCTCAGCATCGGCTACCGGTCCATCCTGCTGCACAACTACACCATCAGGCCCTACCTGGCTTACCAGTTGCAGCCGCTTTTCCGGTATTCGCCCGACCTCTCCCCCCTGCCGGTTTCCAACACCATGCTCGGACTCAAAATTCAACAGACTAAAAAATGAAACACATGAAATTTTCAGCCTTTCCCAGGATGGCCCCAATTGCGGCCATTGCCCTTTTACTGATCACCGCCACGGGTTGCAGGAAAGACCTTTACCAGCTTAAAACGGTTACCTGCACTGCGGAAACCCCCATGAACACCGCACACCCCATGAAAGATTCCCTGCAAAGAATCATTGACAAGTATGTGCAGCTCGGCATTCCCGGGGTTCAGGTGACCGTTAAAAACGCCGACGGCTGGTATTTTGCCAGCGGCGGTTATGCCTCGCTGGAAGACCAGACCCCCTTCCGACCCTGCACGCCCGGATGGCTGTTCAGCCTGACAAAAACCTATACCGCCGCACTGGTGATGAAATCCGTGGAACAGGGACTGATCCGGTTGGACCAGCCCATCGGCCCGATGCTTCCCGCAGAATACGCCGGCTATATCAATGGACAGGAAAAGATCACTGTCAGGATGCTGCTGAACCACAGTTCGGGCATCATCAATATGACCGAATTACCCGAATTCCATGTGGACCAGCTCAACCACCCTTTGCAGCAGCCTTCCGTTGCCGGACTCATGCGCCTGCTCAGGGGAAAACCTTTGCTCTTTGAACCCGGAAGCGATTTTTCCTACAGCAACGCCAATTTCCTGGTATTGCAGGTGATACTGGAAAAGGTCCGGAGCAAGTCTTACGAACAGTTGCTCAGGGAAGATATCCTGCAGCCTTTATCATTGGAACAAACCTATTATGCTCCGGGGGAAGAAATGGCTGCATCACTCGGTTTTCCCAGTTACTACTTCGACCGGTTTGCCAACGCGCAACTGGAAAACATTACCCGCTGGAACAATAAGCTGGGTGCTGCCTGTTATGGTTATGGCGGGATAGCTGCCAGCGCGGCGGACGCCATCAGGTTTTATGAAGCACTGTTCACCGGCAAGGTCATCAGCCCTGCCTCCCTCCAGGAAATGAGGACCTGGGTCAAAGGAAAAAATTCGGAACAGCCGGATTACGGATTAGGGCTGGAATATTACCAGTACCACCAGGGTACGGATCCCCAGTACGGACATGAGGGTGATGGCATAGGCTGTACCACCCAGATGTTCTATTCACCTGCGAGCAACACCTATATGTACATTAATTGTAATGCAGGCCGGCAACTCTTCGGCCCCTACCTCTTCAAGACCACTGACATGAAAAACGAATTGTGCAGGTATGTGGCGGGACAATAAATAATTTACCAGTCCATAATAATTCATGAAACAATTCCTGATCGTACCCTTGTGCCTTTTATCCGTTATCGGTTATTCGCAAAACAGCAAATTCACTTTTAAACTGGGGGGGAGAATATGAGCTCCCCAGGAAAACAGAAGACCTTGCCTTCCTGGGAAATGAAAAGGACGGCATCGTAAACCTGTCCCTGAAAAAGGAAGAGCTCATCATATTGAGGTTTGATCCGGAATCGCTACATAAAGCCAATGATAAGAATATTACCTGACGGTAAACAAACAGCATGAAATGATCATTTCCTGCACTTACGGCAAAAAAGCAAAGGGGACCGGTACAGAAGGGGTTTTCTTAGCCGTGCTTGACCCCAAAGGCAAACTGGTCAATTATAAAAAGGGATATTATCCCTTCCCGAAAGAAGAACTGGGAAAGGATGAGGACTATGAAACGCCCAACCTGAAGGTCAGGGATGTGGTGGTGGATGATGATGGCGGCATCTTCATTTCCTGCGAGGAATATTCGGCAGTCACCACTACCTATAGTGATTCAAGAGGACGAATTCAAACCCGTACAACCTATTATTACAATGACATCCCGGGAGTCAAGATCAGTGCTGCCGGATCAGGGGCACCATGAGCTTCATGTTGGTCAACGATCCAACGGGCTATTATTTCCTTTATCTCGACAACATCAAGAACCTGAAGCTGGAGGAAAATGAGGTTCCCAAATTCCATGTGGATGGCTTTGGCTGGCAGCACACCAAGGAACTGCTGTTCGACACCCGGGATGAAGATATCATGATCTATCCCGCCGATTTCCAGAAAATAGACGGGAACCGGTTCATCGGCAGGGTCAGCCTCAAAAGAAACCTCTACCAGCCGGTACTGATCACGTCGAAATAAGGGGAAGTAATTATTGCAGGCAGCTTCTGCGGATTATAAATCTTTGATTCATGGGAACGATCATTGGGCGCTGGGAAAAAAGAATTTCCCTACAAGAGCTTTGGAATAGATGATACACGCTGATCAAATTTACAGCTATGCTATATCGGAAACCGGTAAGCATGGATGTGGAGGAATCCATCCTGGCAAATCTTGTTGATGGGGTGATATTGCTCTGCCGGTTGTGTTTGAACTACACTAGTGAGGCGGTTTTAACACCTATACCGGCATATTTGTGCCTATTATGAAGATTTTTATCTGGAATTCTTTATTTTTGCATAAATACCGGCACAAATATGCCTTTTGAAGAGTTAGAATATATAGGCAAAGTCATCCGGCAACGGCGTGTAACACTTGGATTAACGCAAGAGCATTTAGCTGATATATCAGGAGTGGGCTTGCGAACGATAAGAGAATTGGAAGGAGGAAAAGGAAAAAGCCTAACTATCCTGATGAAGGTAGCTGATGCTCTTGGTCTTTCAGTTCAACTCAAAATCAAGCCACTTAGTTAAGCGTTATGACCTCAAAGGGACTAGTATATTATAACGAAATTGAAGCTGGTGTACTTGAAAAGCAGGATGGAGAATACGTTTTTCAGTATCTGCCAGCATACCTCTCCCGGCCAGGTGCTCGTCCGGTGAGTATTACTTTGCCCATGCAGGCAGAGGAATATCGAAGCAAGCAGTTATTTCCTTTTTTCGCTAACCTTTTGTCAGAGGGAGTAAATAAGCGACTCCAATGCTTAAGGTGGAAGATCGATGAGCGGGACTATTTTAGCCTTTTGCTCAAAACAACCCAGAAGGAAACAATAGGAGCTGTAACCATAAAACCCATCGAAGAATAATGCTGCCAATACTTGACCGCTGCCCAGGCAACCTTGAACCAGGGCATGAAACATATAGTCCACGGTGTAAAGCTGAGATGTTTGGCTCAAGAACAAAAAAGGTTAGCCATATTCTGCCCTTTCCGCCGCCCAATAATGATTCGGAGTATGGAAGATTATTTCAGGAAAACCGGCAGCGCATCTCAATTTCAGGCGTGCAGGAAAAGTATTCCATGGGGTTAGTCAAAAACCAATTAGAGTTAGTTGATCGAAAAGGCCAATATATTCTAAAACCGATTCCGGGTGATCTCATAAATCGTGCTTTTATACCCGCTAATGAGCATGTAACCATGCAGATAGCCAAACAGGTTTTTAGTATCGAAACGGCAGCTAACGCAATGATCTTCTTTAATGATGGAACCCCGGCTTATCTGACCAAAAGATTTGATTACAAACCGGATGGGACCAAGTATCAGGTAGAAGATTTTGCCACGCTACTAGGAAAGACTGAGGAACTGGAAGGTGCAAATTTTAAGTACAACGCGAGCTATGAGGATATAGGCCGTTTGATTAAAAAGTATATTCCTGCTGCAGCCGTAGCCATGGAGAAATTCTTTCGACTGGTTGTATTCAATTACCTTTTTTCTAATGGAGATGCTCATCTAAAGAACTTTTCCGCTATCGAAAGTCCTGACGGGGATTATATCCTTGCACCGGCTTATGATCTTATGTGTACGCGATTGCATATTAATGAAAGCGAACTGGGCTTGCAGGAGGGCCTCTATAAAGGAGCCCTGGGAAGTCCGTCCTACAACAAGTTTGGGATTTATACGTATGATAACTTTATCGAGTTCGGAGAAAGGTTAGCCATCCCTCCCAAGCGATCATCTAAGATTATTGAACAGATGCTGCAAAAGATTCCGAATGTGGAACCTTTAGTTCAACGGAGCTTTCTATCTGAAGAGCTGAAGGTTCAGTATATGGGTCACCTAAGGGAAAAGGAAAAACGGTTCGCTCTAAAAATTTAACCTATTTTAAATTAGACAAAAAGGTAAAAAGGAGTGTATAAACTTCTTGTTTCAACGCCCATACATGGGTGGGTTATACCCAGGCATTTTCCTGATAGTAATGCGCAGGTGAATCGAACCTGGGGCTAAAACAACAAAACCCTTGCCCGACTTCCCGCGCAAGGGTTTTATATCTTTCACCATTCACCCTTCACCATTCACCATTCACTATCATATGTGGCCTCGCCAGGAATCGAACCTGGATCTGGAGCTTCGGAAACTCTTATACTATCCATTGTACTACGAGGCCGGCAAAATGGATGGCAATATTACGCTAAAATTGGTTTCCGGCGATGCAAATCTTTAGCTACTTGATCAGCCCGCTGGCATTGGTGGCAAAGATCTTCACCGCAATGGCCAGCAGGATCACGCCAAAGAATTTACGGATGGCCAGCAAACCGGCGGGACCAATCAGTTTTTCGATAAAATTAAGCGATCGGAGAACGGCATACACCACGACCAGGTTCAGGAGGATGGCCATCGCCATGGTGAGGGTGTTGTAGTTGGCCTGCAGGGATATAATGGTGGTAAGGGTGCCCGAGCCAGCGATCAGGGGAAACGCAATGGGTACCACTGTACCCGATTTCGCATCCCCGTCACTTTTAAAAAATTCAATCCCCAGCACCATTTCCAGTCCCAGTATAAAGATCACAATGGAACCACCCACGGCAAAAGACCGTACGTCCACCCCAAGTATGCCCAGGAATTTTTCACCCACCAGCAGGAACAGGATCATCAGCGCGCCCGAGATCAGGGTTGCCTTGAACTCATGGATCACCCCCATCCTGGTCTTCAGGGAGATCAGCAGGGGAATGGATCCCAGTATATCGATCACGGCAAACAAGGTGAAGGTTACGGTCAGCAGTTCATCAATGTTGAGGGACATAATGGGATTTTTGTAGTGTTGTTTGAGCCCGGTTATTTAATGTCTGACACCCGTTGGCCGGTGTTGCTCCGTCACCAGTTCTATGTTCGAAAGCATTTCAAACCCACTGGTAAGGGTATCCACTTTCACCACGCAACCGTAATACAGGGGAAACCTTTTAAAGGAATCTGCCAGCGGCGTGCCTGTAAGATAGGATAAAATACTCCTGATCACACCGCCATGTGCCACAATAGCGGCAGGAAGGGCATCACCTGCAATGGCCTTATACCGGGCCACCGTGCGCGCATACAGGTCCTCGTAACTTTCTCCGCCCGGAACCCGCACAGTCACAAAATCATCCATCCAGGGCTGCAGCTCTGCCTGCGGTATTTCATCCCAGTGCATCATCTCCCATCGGCCACAATGCAATTCCATCAGGTCTGCATGATACAGGATGGGCTCAGCAAACAGGTGCTCCGCCAGCTTGCGGCAGCGTTGTAACGGGCTTGAATATACGCTGCTGATTTTACCCGGCAATACCTCCCTGATTTGTTCCGCCTCTTCTGCGAAACTATCCACTACATCCAGGTCGGACTGCCCGTAACAGATCCCTTTCTCCACCGCCGGTCTTGTATGCCTGATCAGGTAAATTTCCATGCTACAATATAAAGCGCCAGATGATTAATGCCGATAAATAAAATATTATTTCCGTTACCTGCTGGGTGGCGCCGAGACAATCGCCCGTGTACCCGCCAATCCAGCGTTTAAAATATTGAGCCAGCATGGTGCGCGCCACAAACATCGGTACCAGTACCAGCCAGAACCAGGGTGATAAAAATACCAGGGGCCATACTGCCAGCGCAAAACTGAAGAGCAGTTCCCGCCAGGTCAGGGGAGACCTGGACAGCGGCTTCGACTTGCTCTGGTCAATATCCGTCACGTACTCATATTGCTGGATAATGGTGATCGCCATGAACCGGCTGGCACTATGGGCGGCGATCAGCAGCAGGAGATAGGGATAGGTGGGATAGGTGTCTGACATCTTTCCGGCAGCATGCTTAAACTCAGAGAGCGCCGGCGGAAAGATGTCAGACACCTTAACCCCCGCCCCCACTCCCATCAGCTCCTTCAGCAGCAAAAACTTAAGGGCCAGTACACCCAGCAACCCGATCATGCCATAAGTGCCGAGCCGGCTGTCCTTCATGATGGTCAGGATCTTTTCTTTGGTCCAGCCACCCCCGAATGCATCACAGGTGTCGGCAAGACCGTCTTCGTGAAAAGCACCGGTAACCCAGATGGTGGTCAGCATAAAGGAAAAAATGGCCAGGTCCTGCCCGAGGTATTTGTTCACCACCAGGTACACCATCACTCCGATGGCGGCAACAAGGGAGCCCACCAGCGGGAAATAGGTGGAAGAACGCTCGAGGTATTCGGGCTTGTACGAAAAACTGTCCGGCACTTTGATGCGTGTCAGGAACTGCAGGGCCGCTAAAAAATAATGGTACTGGTTGCGCAAAAAATTGGTTTGCCCAAAAATAGGGTCTTTCAGTCGATGGACTTTCACCCCGGACTTTCAGCCGGACTTTCACCCGTCGGGTGGCTGATTGGGGAATTCGGTGTGGCCACCCAACGGGAGAAAGTCCTCCACCCGACGGGTGCAAGTCTCCACCCGTCGGGTGCAAGCACCCTACCGGCCGAGGGCGGCGCGCAAAAAAGGCATGGTGGGTAAACTGCCGATCAGCAGCAGCTCTTCCGGCAACCAGGAGTCGTTGTCCAGGAAGCGGAAGATCCTTTGAATGGGATTGCGCCGGAATAACCGCGTAAATATTTCCGCGCCAGACAACTCACCCTTCGACATCACATCCAGCAATACCCTGTCGTAAAAACGATAGCGCCCGCTGTGATAACTCTCAGGCCGGGGATGACCATACATGAGCATAGAGTCGATGATGGAATGACTGTGCTTCTGGATAAACTGAAAAGTATAGCCGCTGGATGCCTTGGTTTGCCCACCGGCTGTACCGATATTAACCAACCGCCCCTCTCCCTGCGGATACTGGTAATTGGTCATCGGGATCACACCAAACTCCTGCTCCGTAATCCGGTAATCATCCAGCTTCAGATAATCCCTGATATAGTTCCTTAAACCTTCATCATAGGCCTCAGCAGGAAGCAGCGTTTTTGAAAACAGGGTATATTCTACCAGCGCCTTTTTCTCATCTAACGGCATGGTATAAACGAATGTTGTGCCGTGCTGCTGGTCCATCCTGAAATCCATCAGGGTATTGGAACCCGGATCAAAAAAGGGCTGATCCGTTTCCACGACCCAGCCCTTGAAATGCTGCAGGAAAAGCTGCGTTTTTAAATCCGCTTCGGGCTGGACAAAGGGAATGGAATTGAAGAGATAGCGGGTTGCGGAATAGGTTTCCCCATTATGCAAAACCAGCCGGGCTAAATGTTCCGTATCATAGACACGCGCCACCGGCTCAAACAATATCGTCACATTGGCCTGCTTCTTCAGGTAGTTGAGACAGAAGGTATAAAAATCAATGCCCCTGATCATTTTGTACTGGTAGGGAGCCATATTGAACTGCTTCGAAAACCCCTCACCATGGAACCAGGTCTTGTCCCATTTCTTAAAGACCAGGGAATCAAAAAATCCCTCTCCCTTTTCCCAGTAACACCAGGTTCGGTCGTTCTCCGATTTGCGGTCCCGGTCAACGATCAGGAAGGTACGGTCGCGGAACTGTTCACATTGCAGCATGCGGATGAGCAAACTGAGCGATGCCGCACCGGCACCTGCGAAAATATAATCGAACTGGTACTTGTATTCGAATGGCTTGTACCTGAATAGAGAATCTGAGGGCATAGTAAGCTGTTTAGGCTGGAGCAAGTTAAGGCAGCTTCCTAGTTTTTATTCCGGGTGTTTTCACGGTCTTTTTTCACCTTCTCCCAATACTTCTGGTGCACGAGCAGCATGCCGAAGGACTCGCCGTCTTCCTTGCCCAGGTGTTTGTGGTGCATTTTATGCGCCCAGCGGATGGCCCGGATATACATATTATTGCTCCTGGTAAACCATTTGAACCGCTGGTGAATGATCACTTCATGGACCATGAAATAGGCGAAGCCGTAAGCCATCACCCCAAACCCTATGGCCTGCAGCCAGAGCAGTTCCGGATCCAGCGTTCCCGCCAGGATCATGCCGATACTCGGGATGGCGAAGATCACGAAGAACCAGTCGTTCTTCTCAAAAAAACCCGGGCCCTTCCGGTGATGGTCCTCATGCAGGTACCAGAGGAAACCATGCATCACATACCTGTGCGTCAGCCAGGTTACTGCTTCCATAATGATAAACGTGGCGGTTACAATCGCCGCATATACTAACCAGTGCATAGATCAGAGTTTTTTATCCATTCCCTTACCCTGGGAAATGCCAGGTGAAACCAGGCCGTAAATCTTGCAGGATGCGACAGCATCGAGGCTTCAATTTCTTCAGGTGACCGATAACAATAATCATTCACTTCCGATTGGTTGGGGTGGATCGGCCCATCGTATTTCCCCACAAATACATGATCAAATTCATGCTCCGTCAGGCCATTGTCAAATTCTGCCCTGTACACAAAGGAGAAGGCTTTCTTCAGCGGGGCCGAGAACCCAAGCTCCTCAAACAAACGGCGATGTGCAGCCGAATCAATATCCTCCTCGGGGTAAGGGTGACTGCAACAGGCATTGGTCCATAACCCGCCGCTGTGGTACTTGTTCAGGGCACGCTGCTGCAGGAGCATATCCCCCGCTGCATTGAAAATAAATACACTGAAAGCCCGGTGCAGCAATCCCCTCCTGTGTGCTTCCATCTTTTCCATGGTGCCGACAGGGTTATCGTTTGAATCAACCAGTAAAATATCCGCTGTAATCAAAATATTAGTTTGTCTTTTGTTCAGTATGTTAAGTCGCGGACTCACCCGTCGGGTAAATTCACCCGCTTACATCATTCCCAACTGATTCCTCACCCCCGCACGCACCAGAATGGCGGCCTTGCGGTAATTGGGAATCCTTATCCTTTCCACCAGGATCCGCTGGGGCTGCACCCGCTTGATCCGCTTGAAAAGCGAAAGATAGTACTTGTAGGCAACATAGACCCCAAAGCGGGCTTTTACCGGCAATTGCATGATGCCCCGGTAAGCATCGTCAAAGTCCCGCTGGATATCCGATTCGATTTTTGACTTGTCACAGGCGGTGAAATTACTGAAATCACAACCCGGAAAATATACCCGGTCGAGATGGCTGTAATCTGCCTTCAGGTCACGCAGGAAATTCACTTTCTGGAATGCCGCACCCAGGGAGCGAGCCGGATCTTTCAGGCGCTGGTAGAGGGAACGGTCGCCTTCACAGAAAACATACAGGCACATGAGCCCCACCACCTCAGCGGAGCCATAGATATAGTCCATATAACCCTGGTGATCATATGCCTTTTTTTCCAGGTCCATTTCCATGCTGCGGAAAAATGCCTCGATCAGTTCATGGTCAATATTATAGGCGTTCACCGTTTGCTGGAAACTGTGCAGGATCGGGTTGAGACTTATCTTCCTGTCAATAGCCTCGTATGTCTGAACCTTGAATTCAGCCAGCAATACATGCTTGTCGTGCTCATGAAAACTATCCACGATCTCATCGGCAAAACGCACCAAACCATAAATATTGAATATGGGCTGGCGAAGGTCATTGTGCAGCAGTTTGATGGCCGACGAAAACGATGTACTGTAACGCTCAGTAGTTATTTTGCTGCAGTATTCACATACCGTATGAAACAATTGTATCATAAGCGTTGGTTATGCTGTTATTTAAGATAACTAAAAATTACGGATAACTTCTTTGGCCACTACTTCACCGCTGATCAGGCTGGGTGGCACACCCGGCCCCGGCACAGTGAGTTGGCCGGTGTAAAAAAGATTTTTAACCTTTTTACTCCTGCAGGATGGTTTCAGTATGGCAGTTTGTTTAAGTGTATTGGCCAGTCCATAGGCATTGCCCTTAAACGAATGGTAGTCATTCACAAAGTCGGAATGTGCAAAACTTCTGTTCAGCACGACGGCATCTTTGATGGATTGCCCCAGGATTTTTTCCAGCCTTCCGGCCAGTTTGTCAAAATATTGCCGGCGTACCGATTCCGTATCACCGCCAAGTCCCGCTGCCACCGGTACCAGCAGGAACAGGTTCTCATGTCCTTCCGGCGCAACGGTTGGATCGGTCACCGATGGGGCGCTCATATAAAACAGAGGGTCCTGCGGCCATTGCGGCTGCTCATAGATATCCCTTGCATGCGTGTCAAACGGACTGTCGAAAAACAGCGTATGATGCTGTACGTCAGTCAGCTTTTTATTCAGTCCCACATAATACAACAGGCAGCCTGGCGCCATCACCCGCCGGTCCCAGTAGGCATCGGAATAACTCCGGTGCGAGGCAGGCAACAAACTGGTTTCAATATGGTGATAATCGGCCCCGCCGATCACAACATCCGCATCATAACGGGCATGGCTAGTGGCTACAGCGGCTGCCACCGAACCGTGGAGTTCAATGGATGTCACCGGTTCATTGAAACGGAACTTCACTCCCTGTTCCAGTGCCAGTTGGTACATGGATTCCACGATGGAATACATGCCCTTTTCCGGGTACCAGGTTCCCCCTGCCACATCAGCGTAATTCATCAGGCTGTAAAGCGCCGGCGTATGTTCTGCCATCGCCCCCAGGAACAGGACAGGAAACTCCATCAACTGGCGGAGTTTGGGGTGACGGAAATATTTGTGCACATGGCTTTTCATGGAAGTGAAGACATCAAGCCGGAAAACCCCGCGGACCAGCTCCCAGTCGGCGAACTCTGCCAGCGAACGGCCGGGTTTGTGCACCAGCTTGTGAATGCCCACCCGGTATTTGTATGCGGCTTCCTCCATAAACTTTTCCAGCATCG
The DNA here is from genome assembly GCF_014332695.1 of Flavihumibacter stibioxidans. Classification (GTDB taxonomy): domain Bacteria; phylum Bacteroidota; class Bacteroidia; order Chitinophagales; family Chitinophagaceae; genus Flavihumibacter; species Flavihumibacter stibioxidans. The sequence continues at coordinate 341,842 of NZ_MBUA01000012.1, forward strand.
GGCCGGCGCCGGACTCGATGGACTCAAACAGGTCGCGTACAGCCGCCAATCCCGCCGGCACATCCATTCTGCCATCCTCCCAATAAACCCGGTAGGACGGATCCAGTCTTTCCAGTTTGTAATAATCGGAAACCGATTTCCCGAACTGGTTGAAGTATCGCTCGAACACATCCGGCATCCAGTACCAGGACGGCCCCATATCAAATGTAAACCCATCGGCTTTCCACTGCCTTGCCCTGCCACCCGGCTGGTCGTTTTTTTCCAGCACGGTCACATCCCAGCCCCCGCGGGCCATAAAAGCCGCGGCAGACAAGCCTGCGAACCCTGAACCAATAATGATTACTTTCTTCGGCAATGGAACGGAATTAAACTAGTACCTGGCGATCTGGGCTTTTAAAAGTTTCCTTGCAAAGTGAATCCTGCTCTTGATCGTTCCCAGGGGCTCACCCAGCATATCGGCGATTTCATGGTATTTGAACCCGTCAAAATACAGCAGGAATGGATTCCTGAAGATCTCCGGCAGCGTGTGCACGGCTTCCTGGATCTCCTTCATCCGCAGGGTGGACTCGGCGGCATTGGTTGTGGTAACCTGGTTGTAGTCGAGCAGGAATTCATTGGGGGTATTATCGAAAATGGTGTTCTGCCTCGCCTTCCTGCGGTAATTATTGATGAAGATATTCCGCATGATGGTGTACAGCCATGCCTTAATATTGGTGCCCACATTATACTTTTCACGGTTGGCAATGGCACGGTACATCGTCTCCTGGAAAAGATCCTGCGCGGCCTCGTTATCACGGGTCAACGTAATTGCAAATGGGCGGAGAAATTCTGCGTTGTTCACCAGCATCTCATCAAATTCTACGTTAGACATGGCAGTTATGTTTAATTATTAACGATTCGAAGTTAAACAATTTTCTAAGTTCCACCAACGATATTTATTCCGGGAAATGTTAAAATCTAGTGAAGTCCGGCTACGAATTCCAGCACTTCGGCCAGGGATTTTTTGAAACTGACCATCTCCGGGACCTCTTTCCTGTACTGTTGGGCTACCTGGCCTGAGATCACCAGCCGGTGGGATGGGCATCGCAGGCTGTAGGCATGCAGGAACTTGTCGAAGCTGAAATTGTTGGCCACCGAGGTCAGGTGTGAGTACAGGAAATCGGGCTTTTTCAGGTTCGCAACAAATTCCACATCTTTCAGGGGCAGATTGGCTCCCAGGTAAATTACGTGAACGCCCCTGCTCTTCAGCAGGTAGTAGGCGTAGAGGAGACCCAGCTCATGGTGCTCACCTTCCGGAAGAAACAGTAACACGGTTTGCTGCATTTTAACATGGGAGAAAGCCCCTTCGATGCCGACAATCAGTTTTTGACGTATGATATTGGTAACCAGGTGTTCCTGGGCCGGATTGATATGATTCGTCATCCACAATATCCCGATTTTCTCCAGGAAGGGAAAGAGAAGCTGTGTTATAGTTTTGTCAATTCCCCGCGAGCTGATATGCTGGTCCAGCAGGAGCTCAAACCTCTCCATATCCATATCCACCATAAACTGGATCAGTTCGTTGATCAGCCTTTCCTGCTGCGCCTGGGCATTACCAAGGGCAACGATCCTTTCGCGGATCTCCTCCGGCTGCATCTTATCAATATGCGAGATCTTGTAACCATACTTGTTCAGCAGGGCGATGTTCAGCACAGCTTTCAGCTCTTCGGAGGTATAATAGCGGATATTGGTATCCGTTCGCCGGGGCTTCAGGAAATTGTATCGCTGTTCCCAGATGCGGATGGTATGGGCCTTAATACCGGAAAGATTCTCGAGGTCCCTGATGGTAAATGCATTCATGACCGGCATTTTTTGTGTTTAATGATTATTACGTAAAGTTAAACACAAAAGAAGGAGCAAAGGTTCGGAAAAATTTCGGGATCAGGCTACCCGCGGTGCAGGGCGATAGTTGAAATACCGTTTCATGTCGAGGAATTTCTTCTCGAAGGCATAATAACTGATGGCAGCCACCAGGAAGGTGGCCATAATGCTGGTGAGGAGGTTGACCCATGTATTGCCGGAGTCGAGAAAAGTGCGGATCAGCTCAAAACAGGCCAGGTGGTAGATGTAAAGGCCATAACTGATGCGGCCGGAGAAGCGAAGGGGAGTGGATTGCAGGATTCTTTTGACCCAATGGTTGTCGGGCAGGCAGACCACCCAGCCGATCACTGAAAAATAGAGGGCGCCGAAAAAGAGGTATTTCACCACCTGGATGACCGGGTGATCCAGTCCGTCATAGATATACCAAAGCCCTCCCGCGACAAGCAGCACGGACAATCCCCAGCGGGCAAAGGTTCCGGATTGTTCCCGGTTGAATTTTTGTTTCTGTTCCAGGATGGCCAGGAAGGAGCCGATGGCCAGTTCGTCCATCCGGGTGAAGGTGAAGTAATACACCATATTACCGTTCAGCACCAGCATTATCCGGGTGAAGATGGCTGCGAAAATGATCACCCCTATGGCTGTTTGCAGTTTCTCATTGTTCAGGAAGAACACCAGCAGAGGCCAGAAAAGGTAAAAATGTTCTTCAATAGCCAGTGACCAGTAATGAGAAGGTCCGCTGCTATTCCAGTTGAAAGTCACGGCAAAATCCTGCAGGTAAACCCAGAAAGCAAGTTGCTGCCGGGCACCCACTGTTGGCTGGTTAAGGACCAGGGGTAATAAAAAATAGTAAATCGCCAGGAAAAGAAAATAGAGGGGGAAGATCCGGAGGGTGCGCCGCATATAGAACTGGCGGAAATAATGCTGTGCCCCCCTTGAATTGATAAGGATCCGGGTGATGAGAAAACCAGACAGGACAAAAAACAGGGAAACGCCGGAAGCCCCCAGCGATGTTATGGTATGAACAACAGGGGGATAGGCCCCCACCTGAGCAAAGAGTTCAAAAAAGTGGAAGAACATGACCATTAAGGCAGCAATAGCTCTAAGGCCATCCAATTCATACCTGTATGACAGGGGCTGCACTATATAAATTTACCCCTATATAAACGAAGGGCAAAATTTATTATTATGTCCACAGCGAATTCAGTAACCGGCCGTTGTCCAGGATGTGTTCAACCATTGGTTGCAGGGAGGGGGATACACGAAGGGCTTCAAGATGTCGTTGGTGGTGGAGATCGGAACCCAGGAAGCTCACCAGGTTTTGTTTGATGAGCCACTGCGCCAGTTGAAGGGCGGGTTTGCCGTAGTAGCCCGTGAGGGAATTAAGGTTTACCTGAAGCAATACCCCCATATCAGCGATCTCGCGGAAAATGGAAGGCTGGGCGGACAGGTAATTGTAACGTTCGGGGTGGGCCAGCACGGGTATGTAACCCTGGATCTGGAGGTCGAAGAAGACCTGTTTCCAGTCGAAGGGCAGGCTGACGAAGGAGAATTCGACCAGCACAAAGTTCTGCGCGAGGGTACGCAGGGGAACCTTATTCCTGAGCATTTCGGTGAAATGGTCATCCATCATGTATTCGGCTGCGGCGGAAAGTTGCAGTGACCGACCCGCTCTTTCAGCGGCCAGTTTCAGTTCATCTCCCGCCTGTCCGATCGTTTCATCGGTATTGCGGTAGAGGTCCCACAACACATGCGGGGTGGTGATGAAATTCCTGAAACCAAGTTCCTCCAGTCCCTTTATCAGTTCCAGGGAAGTATCCGTATCCGGCGAGCCGTCGTCAATACCCGGCAGCAGGTGCGAGTGCATATCGGTGCCGATGCCGGAGAGGTCGATACGGGAAGAAGGTTTATTTCGGCGGAAGATGGAGAACATGCCGCAAGTTAAGGAGGAAAAAAGAAATCCCGCAGGACTGACCTGCGGGACTCACATGAAATTTATGCAAACAGAATATCAGTATTTCGACTTAAACTCCTCGTACACACTTGCAATACCCTGCTCCAATTCGATCTGGTGTTTCCAGCCAAATGAATGTAGTTTGTCAACATTCATAAGCTTGCGTGGTGTGCCATCGGGCTTGGACAGATCGTGTACTATCTCACCTTCATAACCTACGATCTTTTTTACCAGCAAAGCCAGGTCTTTTATGGCAATATCATCCCCCACACCAATGTTTACCAGGCCCGGTTCATTGTAGTGCTGCATCAGGTAGTAACAGGCATCTGCAAGGTCGTCGGCATGAAGGAACTCACGGCGGGGGGTACCCGTACCCCACATGGTAACAGTAGGTTCGTTGTTCAGTTTCGCCTCATGAAACTTGCGGATCAATGCAGGCAGCACATGTGAATTATTCAGGTCGTAATTGTCATTGGGACCATATAGATTGGTCGGCATCACAGAAATAAAATTGCAGCCATACTGTGAGCGGTAAGCATCACAAAGTTTAATACCGGCGATCTTGGCAATCGCGTAGGGTTCATTAGTAGGTTCCAGTTCACCCGTCAGCAGGTATTCTTCCTTCAATGGCTGTGGAGCCATTTTTGGATAGATACAGGAAGATCCCAGGAACATCAGTTTCTTCACCCCATTTACATAGGAAGAATGGATCACATTGTTCTGGATCATCAGGTTATCATACAGAAACTCGCCCCGATAGGTATTATTGGCCAGGATGCCTCCTACCTTGGCCGCAGCCAGGAACACATAATCGGGTTTTTCCGCAGCAAAGAAATCGGCCACGGCCTGCTGGTTGCGCAGGTCCAGTTCTTTTGATGTTCTCAGTACGAAATTGGAAAACCCTGCTTTCTGCAGGCGCCTGTGTATAGCAGAACCGACCATCCCTCGATGGCCGGCTATATAAATTTTAGAAGAGATATCCATATTGTTTTTTGTATTCATTGACCCATTGACCCATTGACTCATTCACCTACTCATACTGATTCTTCACATAATACCCGCTTTCTTTCAGCAGTTTTTCCTTACGGAAAGATTCCACATCGGCAGCAACCATTTCCTTTACCAGGGCGGGTAAGTCGTATTTGGGTTCCCAGCCGAGCTTGGTCTTGGATTTGGTGGGGTCGCCGATTAGCAGGTCCACCTCAGTGGGACGATAATAACGGGGATCCACAGCCACTACTTCCCGACCGATTTCGAGTTGAAAATCAGGATTGCTGCAGGCAACGACCTTGCCCACTTCTTTTTCATTTTCACCGCTGAATTCAACCTGCACCCCTACTTCCGCGAATGCCATCCGGACGAACTCACGCACGGGGGTTGTCACGCCCGTAGCGATCACATAGTCTTCGGGGGTATCCTGCTGAAGAATGCGCCACATGGCTTCTACATAATCCTTGGCATGGCCCCAGTCGCGCTGCGCATTGAGGTTACCCAGGTATATCTTATCCTGCAGTCCGAGGGCGATCTTGGCCACACCACGGGTGATCTTGCGGGTTACAAAGGTTTCACCTCGGAGGGGTGATTCGTGGTTAAACAGGATTCCGTTTACCGCGAACATGCCATAAGCTTCACGATAATTTACCGTGATCCAATAGGCATACATTTTAGCCACTGCATAGGGAGAGCGGGGGTAGAATGGGGTGGTTTCACTTTGGGGAACTGCCTGCACCAGGCCATACAGTTCTGAAGTGGAAGCCTGGTAAACTTTAGTCTTTTTGGTGAGCCCAAGCAAACGTACGGCTTCCAGTATGCGAAGTGTACCAATACCGTCGGCATTGGCTGTGTATTCGGGTTCTTCAAAACTCACCGCCACATGACTCATGGCAGCGAGGTTATAGATTTCATCCGGCTGAGTTTCCTGAATGATCCGGATGAGGTTGGTGCTGTCGGTGAGGTCGCCGTAATGAAGTTTCAGGCGAACATTTTTCTCATGGGGATCCTGGTAGAGGTGGTCAATCCTGTCTGTGTTAAAAAGGGAAGTGCGGCGTTTAATGCCGTGAACGTAATATCCTTTTTCCAGCAGGAGTTCAGCCAGGTAGGCGCCATCCTGGCCGGTGATACCTGTAACGAGTGCGACTTTAGACATAATTTTTATTTGATAAGGAATTGTGTCAATTTTCTAAAAGGTTTCAAAGGTATGGTAAAAAAATATGGGGTTAACCCGTTTATATCCCATGCCCGGCGGTCTTCGCGGTTGGCACGCCAGCGGTTGGTAAGGCTGGCATTGCTCATACCGCCTACCCGCATTTTTACGGTTACTTCAGGCAGGTAGGCAGCAGGAAGATTGTATCTAACCAGGAAACGCAGCATCAACTCATAATCAGCGGCTGATTTAAAACTGGTATCAAAAACGCCGCAGTCATCATATAATTGTTTTCTTACAAAAAAAGTCGGATGCGGCGGCATCCACCCATAAAAAAAATTCTGCGAACTGTATTCTCCAGACTTCCAGTATCGAACCACCTTGTTCAGGTTGTTGGCTTTCACATACTGCAGGTCCGAGTACACCGCCTGTACATCCGGATCCTTAAACAACCGGGCCACATATTCCAGTACGCGGTTGTGGGCATAGATGTCATCGGAATTCAGGATGCCCACCACATCTCCGGATGCAAGGGTTATACCCTTGTTCATTGCATCGTAAATGCCCTTGTCTGGCTCAGAAATCAATTTGGCCACATGCGGGTGCCGGGCTACCAGGTCCAGTGTTTGATCGGTGGATTTCCCATCGATGATGATATGTTCTATGTATGGGTAAGTCTGACGCCCGACACTAATGAGTGTGTCTTCAACAGTAGCAGCACTGTTATAAGTGGCTGTTATAACGGAAATGGTACACATATTAAATCAGGGTTGGCCAGGAATGATTCTTTCTTTTACAGGTACAGCAGGATTTCCCTGATAAATCATATAAGGAAACAGATTTTTAGTAGCTACCGATTTGGCAGTTAGTACGGAATGGGAGGCGCAGGTCACTCCAGGACAGACCAGTGCCTGCGCACCGATCCAAGCCCCTTCTTCCAAGATGATTGGCCTTACCATAAGTTCAAAAGTTGGACTGGTATAATCATGGTTGCCGGTCAGTAAAAATGCGCCCTGCGACAGGCAACAGTTTGCCCCGATGGTAACCTGTACAAGATTATCTATCCACACATTTTCACCAATCCAGGAATGATCACCAATACTCAGCAACCAGGGATATTTGATATTCACCTGGGGCTTGATTACCACAGATTGGCCAATGCGCGCACCGAAAGCTTTTAACAATGCTCTTTTTACAGATGAAACCGGAACAAGATAGGACCTGAAAACCACGGCATTCACCACATACCAGCACAGTCGTTTCAGTTTCCCCGCACCGGGATCAAACCACTGGTTATTGTAGGCGGACAAATTTGTTTTAGACATCTTGCAATAATTCCAGGTATACAAATTTTTGCAGGGCAGCAATCTGTTCCAGGCTATATCCTGCTTTTATAAACTGGTAACAGGCGGCTCCTTTTAACGCTATCTCCTCCCTGGCAGTTGTTGCCACTTTCTCCAATACAGGTGCTATGACCGCCGGGTCCGGTTTCACATCGATTGCCAGACCGGCATCAAATGCTTCATTGAAATTGCATTCGCGGCTAATTAGCGGAATAGCACCTTTTTCCATGGCTTCAATGACCGAAGTAGGGAAGCCTTCGCTATAAGAAGGCAGTACATAAAAATGGGCCGAGGCCAGGAGTTCATCCCTTGAACTGCCCTTAACCACCCCAACATATCGAATATTATTTGTTTTTTTTATCAATGGTTCTATCAGTGGCAATTCACCTTCATCCGGACCAGCGATAAGTAACTGGTATCCAGAATCATTATTCAAAGAAGAACGCAGCCAGGCATTTACAAGGTGTACAATGCCTTTTTTTTGGTGGAGTCGGGCCATGAAGACAAAGATCATTGGAGTATTCTCCTTTATAACTTTAAATTCTGATTCGCATTCAACGCCATTTGGAACAAGGATTACATTCTTGGCTGGAAAGAGTTTTTTCAGGTTTTGAGCTTCAGAACTACTTACCGCCCTTATCAAATCAGCCTTTAATATCATGCGTCTCTCAAAAAATTTAAGGTACAGCTTCTTCTTCCATTTCTTATGCTGCAGGGGCCATGGCTCCAGCATTCCATGCGGAACATATATCCATTTATACCCCAGTTTTTTCAGAAAAGCTCCCCAGTGCGTAGCAAACTGCCAGCAGCCATGTGTAACAATGATATCATTTGCAGTATCAAGCTGTCTGGAATGTATGAGACTTTTTAGGTATGAAATTGTTAACGACTCAAGAGGGTATGCAGGGATAGTTATTTGTCCTGGAATGCTTGTAACTGAATTTGCCGGAAACCAAACTTCGGAATCAATACCAAATGCCCCAAGCAAGTTACCAGTACTACAAGCTGATTGCCATACACCTAAGTTGATTGGGGCCAGGGTGTCAACTAAATTAATGATTCGCATGTTGTTTCTTTCGTATATACTGTAACGCCCAAACCGGGATCATCATATACGCAAAATGATCCACTGATTGCGGAAAATAACCACGACTAATCCATTGAAAACTGGCAAGTGCAACGACTATAAATGTGGCAATACTCAGGGGATCAGATTTTTTAACTGAATTAGTAAACCGGCGTAATAACACCCCCCATAAAAAATGACCTAAAGTTATTCCAAGCCAGCCCCAGGCAATATAAATAGCCCCGGAACTGAGTGTCGCTTCGCCAGTAAAAGTTGCCCACCAGGGGTCATATGCATCAACAGTTGTTTTCAACTGTGGGGGTGGATAAAATTCATCTTTGTTGGGAAGAATGGCCCTGGGAATTACCCGAATAAATACGTATAAAGTTATGGTAGCTCCATAATCATGCCTGGCCCCTTTCAATGGATTATCATACAATTTGTAAACCGCCATATCAGCGAGCGCTCCTCTCGTTTGTTCAAATATTCCTTCAACCGGAAACTCGAGGGGATTAAATACCAGTTCACTATATCTTCTATCAACGAGGGCAAACCGGTTAATAGTGGAAAAAATAATAAAATAAAAACCAAGCAACCCCAGCATTACCCCCTGGAATACCTGCCTGCTAGTCACCTTATTTTTAATCAGGTACACCAACGCCAGGCCTCCGATACTAAGAATGATTCGGTAACGGAAACCAAGTAAAAAAAACAGGAAAAATGCAAAGAAAATTCCTGTCAGCAATTTTTTCCTAGGCACATCATACAAATACCCAAGAACTAAAACACAAATAAGGGAATCTGCGAAATTTTGCAGGTAATAACTTGCCCCCTTTGCACCCAGTCCGATCACCTTGTTTCCAATAAATACATCAGCTATATTTATTCCTCCCACCGCCATATTGATCATTACTATCCCATAAGTCGCAATAAACAACTTTGTTAGTACCTGTTCCGTATTTAACAATTGGAATTTTGGCAAATCAAACCAACGATCCTGTGAAATATTGGAGGCCATCCAATAACCAGCAATAAAAAAAAACACTCCCAATATGCTGAAAAAAAAATGGATCCCATAATAACCACTGATATCTGTCCCAACTACAGAAGTTATCCCACTGTAATACATAAAGAGCGGACTCAGGAAAAAATAAGGGACAAAGACACCAAGTGTCCACAGGTAAACAATGTGTCGCCCTCCACCTTTGGAAAAACCAATTTTTAGCCCCCAGAAAAGCAGGAGGCCAAGCACCAGTGCCAGAATGAATATGTTATTATTTACCCAATTGATAAATGTCATAGAGTTTCTTTGCCATCGATTCTGATGAAATTCCTTCTCCTGTTATAAATGCCTCTTTTCCTAAATGATCCCTAAGTGCCTTATTTATCAGTAACTCGTGCATGGCCGTTGCAAAGCCCGCCACATCTTCCGATTCAACTATCAGTGCATTTTTCCCGTCAACCAGGCTATTATATGCTGCACCGACACTATTGGCACATATTATGGCCTTGCCTGATGCCATTGCTTCGTTAATAACAAGCGCCCAGCCATCGTACCTACTGGCAAAAACAAACACTTCACAAAGGTTAAACCAATAAGGGATGATATGTTTATCCTGGAAACCTAAAAAATGTATCCTGCCATTTCCTGCCGCAAGTTCCTGTAATGCTGCCTTCTCCTGCCCATCTCCGATTATAAGCAACCTGGCATTTATCCCTGGATCCAAAACTTTAAAGGCATTAATAATCAGGTCCATACCTTTTCTATGAATCAGGGAACCGGAGCTTAAGAATATCAATTCACCGTTTGATTTGTAAGTATTCCTAAGATCATCCAGCACTGCCGGATCGAGATTCGCTTCTTTAAAAAGTCCTGTATCAATATTATAGGGTATGTTGTGAATAGGTTTGGAAAATCCGTACCATCTGTAACACTCTTCCGCCTTTTCACCTATAGCAAGCAACATATCGGCATGCTTTTTCACCGGCCCCAGCAATAAGGACTTTACCCATTTTTTCAGTTTTGAATTGACAGGAAAAACAGGTTCACTCCAAAATGCTACCCGGATTTCTTTCCGGGCAGCCATATTCAGACTATATATCACATTGGGACTCCAGTATGTCCCATTTATAATAATAAAATCAGCCTGGGCATCCGCTACATTTTTTTTTATGCCTTTGGCAAAATGAAAGGACGGCTTGAATTTCTGCACCAATCCTGCCAACCAGCCATTTTTCAGAACTATGGTCCTGTAACCATCACCAGTTGAAGCAAGCTCCCATTGCCGGTCACTTTCCCGATCCGTAAAATAAACAACTGTCAGATCGAAGTAATGTTTCAGTGCTCCAAAAAAATCCAACTGGTAAGGAGTTGGCATATTGGTGTAAAAGTATAATACAGGCTTAGCGATTCCCATCCTTTTGATTCGTTTTATTCTCCATGGTCCTCATGATATAATCCTGTATGGGCTGATCACTATACCATGCCCGAAAGAGGAAAATATTTCCCTGCTCCTTTGAGCTTTTTAACAACTCCAATAACGCTTCATCCGTCATCCTTTTACGATTAATGCCATCTGCGGTATTCAAAACCAGGAAGGCGTTCGGGTAGATTGATTTCACGGCTTCATTGACCAGGAAAATATTACTGCGCATTTCACGGTAAGGAGCTGTAAACCGATAATACTCAAGTGTAATGTGCTCAGGCATAACCAGCGCATCCGGACAGGCACGTGCAACCTGCTCAAATATTCTAGCCGGCATCGGGCCTCCATTGGGCTCTACATTGGAATCAACATAAAACAAGGTACTGCCCCAACGTTTTTGCGCATACCTAATTTTTCTTATCAGGGTATATGCCGGGTCTTTTACTGCAACATGGTAAACTTTGCCACTCTTTACATTTATTATAACTGAATCAGGTCTGATACAGATACCGGTTCCAAACCCGGCATCGGAGAACCGCCTGAAATAGTCATCAATCACTTTATTCATTTCAGGCGCCATCTTTTCAAGTAATTCCGGCGCACCGATATAGGTAATGGCATGAGGAAATTCCTGGCCCTCAATATCCCATGTGATCATACCCTGCGCTCCCATTTTTTTCAGGATTGAAATGGAGCGATCTGCATAATTAATCAGGTCTTTTTTAAAATCGATGAATTTCTGTTCTCCCTTCCCTTTCTGAAAGGACGGCGAAAAAACCCAATTGCGGGGGTTACCTTTTTCTTTTCCATCCCTGGAGTAGGATGCCAGGAACAATGAACCGATTGGCCTTTTGTCTTGCCACCTGATCAACTGTGGTCTTTCCCTCCGGTAATCACTGATCAATTTTGCATTTACCACCTCTATTGATGTGCCAGGCTTTACGAACTTAACCACAAGGGTCATCGCGGCTGTTTTACCCGGAGCCAACCTGAGTTCACTTGCCTGATCAAAGCCGGTTATTCCGCCAATGGGGCGGTTCCCTGTCGCAATACTATAGCCGTTGTTCTTACCATAAGAAACCAAACCGGCATAAGCATAATTACGGGCATCGGGATTTTCAACAACCATTTGAAAATTCTTACAAACAGCTTTTACAATGGCCGGACTTTGAATATTATTACCATTGTAATGTACCCCCTGTTTGAAATTGGAAGGAAGTTCACCCAGTGCAGTTGTTACCAGGCGTGTACCAACTCCGGCAAAAGTATCAGAAGGATGGGTATTGACCATCTGAATATTGAAATACAGGCTGTCGCCCTTTTGAATATATTGGCAGGAATAACTTCCCCAATCATATATAAACGTAATTTTTTTATTGGCATTATCCCAGTGTTTCTTACGCAGGTGGGAATATGCAAAAACAGTTTCACCGCCTCTTTTAATTATCTTATACCCTTCCGCCCTGAATGGCTGGCCAATATTTTTATATACATCGAGAATAACCTCCTCTTTGTAGGATATCTTACTGATTCCTACTGAAGCGTTATAAGCCACTTTTAAATTCTGGGTATAGGTGTTAAGTGTAAATAGAAGGCTACAAGACAAGAAAATGAAAAATCGCAGGTACATGTTAAAAGAGTTTTCAAGGATTATGGATATAAAGAACAAACATTATTGATGGAAAAACGACCAGAAACCATATCACTGTCAGGCAAATGCCAAACCTTGCTTTCATTTGTTGCCAGTTGACGAAGTGTTTCGGCCATATTTTCAGCGTCATAGGGATCAACAACAATACCACGGTCAGGTGAATCCACCACCTCTCCGCAATAAGGAGATACTACCAGGTAACAACCATTGGAAAGGGCTTCCAACTGGGTCATTCCGAAGCCGTCCGACAAAGTGGGAAAAATAAACACATGGTGTTCCCTGTAAAGCTCATTGGTCAGGTCCCTTTCTATCTTTCCGGTAAATTTAACATTGGACAAATTTTTAAAGCGATCGGGAACCACCAATGAACTTCCTCCGGCAATAGTAAACTCAATTGGAAATCCTTCCAGCAATTTGGCAACATTCAATAACCGGGCAAGTCCTTTCCGAAGGGTCAAGGTTCCAAGGTAAAGAACTTTTAAAGGGGTTTGAAACCCGTTTTTTCTTATACCCTTTGACGTTTCAGCCTCGCCTGATTCATAGGCAAGGGGGGCAACAAACAGTTTATTTTCCGAAACCCCATTCTCCAATGCCAGATTTTTACTCCAGGCGGAATTGACCACTACATAATCAGCCAGATGTACTTCCTGACGCCAATGTTCCCAATAAACAGATGGAATGGTTGCAAATCCTTCTTTAAATTCAGGGAACAATTCGCTTTCCTTCCTGACAATATCTTCCTCTGCCATGGCTCCGTCAATTTGTCCCAGGACGGTAGTACATCCATATTTCCTGGCGACCTTAAATATCTCCAGCGCCGAATAAGAATATGAAAAAACAACTGGCTTGTGATTGGCTTTGCGCAAATAGTCTTCCAACCATGCGGCAGCCATCCTTCCAAACCATTTGTTACGGGCCATTATCAAATCCCAGCCCTGCTGTTTCTTTAATTTTGCCCCAAGTTCAAAAAGTAATGCTTTCGTTGCAAAAGACACTGCAGGCATTTTGCCCAGATCAGGGTGATCCCTGAGCTGCAATGACTTGAAAGTCGGACCGTTCATTATTGGTTTAAGTACACCAGGCAGATCAGGATACAGAAAATCAGTTACCATGGCTGCAAGCCTGCCCTGTTGGTGAAACCCGCGGGGAAGTGCATAGTGCTCCCTTGCACCTATTTGAAAGCAGATTATTTTGCCCTTATCCTTGTTCAATCTTCCTCCATTTTCTAATGGTACTTGCAGTAACAGGAACTCTTAAATGACGGTATTGAAATAGAAGGCTGGGGGTCATTAGAATACCTTTCAGTACGCCCTTGCTTCGTGAGTTTTTAAGTGCCCAGTAAATCCGGTTGAAAAACATGGCCAAACCCAACCAGGTATACCTGGCGGGAAACCTGAGGTATGCCAGAAGTGCACGGTTGGCAATAGCAGCGGCATTTTTTTTAGGGTCATTATGGTGACCCAGGTCTGTATTATGAAAGACCACCAGGGATTTGTCAAGGAAAATATCCCAGCCTTTATCTATTAATTGCAGCGCGAGATCCTGCTCCTCAACGCCATACGCCCATTGCACAGGAACATAACCAGGCACTCCTTTTAAAGCAATTTTTCGATATATACAACCACATCCCTCAAAAACAGCTTTTTGTTTGACCTGGTCAACCCATGCAGGAGTCTCTTCAAATTTGTGATAGATCTGACAGGCAAGCAGTCCGGCTGTTGGATATTTTTCCAGGCTGTCCAATACCCGTTCAAAAAAGCCTGCAGAAACCGGATAAGAATCGTCATCCAGACTCAAAATAAAGGGGCTCTGTGCTTTTGACAACAAAACATTTCTCCCTCCTCCGGGACCAATATTTTTCTGACCCTGAAAAAAATGGACTTCAGGAAATTGATTACCAAGGAAACTGATAGTGGCTTCATCACCGCCATCCACATAAACATGTATCTCTGCAATGAACTGAGGATACGCTCTCAATTTCCCCAATGTAACTTTCAGCAATTCGCCGCGATTCCAGGTGGGTATAATAACAGAAAACTGCCTAGTATCAATCATTTATATTAATTCGTTGTGCTCAGTATTTTTTCAGGCCTGGATTGAGCATTAGAATAAACAATCCGCTTACTCAGCCTCATAGCCGGCCTCTCTATCAATAAAAAGAACAGGTATGATGCCAGGATCGTGACACCCAATGCAAGGGTCCATAATATCCAGATCTGCCAGGGAGCACTAATATACCTGCTAAGTAAATTAATTATCCTACCTCCAATAGGTACATGGATCAGGTATAGTGAAAATGAAATGGTACCCAGAAAAACAGTGACACGGTTTTCAATTTTAAAATAGGTCACCAAAATCGAAGTAAATACACCAACAAGCGGTGCAGTCATTTCAAGGCCCTGTACCAAACAAGTAACAGCGGCCAAAATTAAGGCAGACCAATAACCGGCAGATTTAATTTTTTTCACTTTGAACGCGCAGGTAGCAATGCCCATAACAAAAAATGGCATGAACTTAATAACATACAATGGGATAAATAAGCTCAGTATAAGCCCGATTGCAAAGAAAAGAAATAATGCTTTCTGTGATTTCCAGACAAATGGTAGTATAAGACCGATCAGGATATAAAAATGAAACTCCGCTTCCAGGCTCCAGTAAACGGGTAAAATCCAATCATATCCAAGATGTTCCGGAAGGTAACCCAGGTGGGATAGAAAATTCCCCAAACCAATATCAAACGGTTTGCCCTTAAATCCGGGAGCCAATGATGAAAGGTAATACAAAGCAATGGCCAATAAAATTGATATGATATAGGGTGGCTCAATTCGGGCGCAACGTCGCGCAAAGAACCGAAAAAAATCACTCAAATTATAACCAGCCTTTACCATCGAATATGGTATTATAAATCCAGACAGGACAAAAAACGCCTGAACCCCCAGATGGCCGTAGGAAAATATAGAACCCAGAACCAATTGAAGTTTATTGAAATATTTCTGTTCCAGTCCGGAAACCTGCATATTAGCCTGGAAATGAAAAAGACATACAGACAAAGCCGCAATGCCTCTGATCATTTCAACAGTACCCAATTTTCCAGAACCACTTTGCACAAAAGGATTATTTTAAGTTAATCAAAAACTATTGCGTATATATTCTGGCCATTATTGAATCACCAACATTGATCCTAAAATGACTAGATTCATAATAGTTTGTGATAGAATTTGTAAAAGAATTTACCCCAGAAAAATCATATACTTTATTAGGAAATATTTCATTTAGAACTTTAATATCAGCTTTTGAAAACTTAATTTGTTCATAAAGGGGGCTAAGAACAATTTTATAATTTGATTTATGCTTTTCAAGTATTCTTTTAATCTCTGCCAAATAAAATATTTGCTTCCCGTTAATTCTTTGAATTGAATCCATCTGTTCTTTACCTCTATCGTAAAAAATATTATTATCACTATAATATTTATCGGGATTATTTATAATAGCTTTTTCACGGTCAACTAATGTGACCCTATTTGTAACAAAATCTACCGAAACTTTACTTTGTTGAATATATGATTTCATCCAATCATGATATTTGCCAGTTAACTTAAATGAATAAAATGAATATAAAAAATCCAGATTTCCATAAGCATTTAGAAATGATTTGTGAAACTCAATCCATGAGATGTTAGAAGTTTCTGGGTGCCTAACATACAAATGTCCATCCATATCTTTTTCTCGAAAAGAAGCATTCCTGCAAAAAATTAAAAGGACATTTTTCACATTAACATTTATTGAATCTAAATACTTTAGTTTAATATAAATACCATAAAGATTTTCATTAGAAGCATCAAACATAAACGGACTAGTTTTTTCATTAAGGTATTTTTTCCATTCCTCAGGTCGAAATGCCAATGTGCGTGATGTCCCAAATATGAATGAGTCGTAATTATACTTTTTTCGATTTCTTATAAATGTCTCGGTAGAAATATAATCTCTACTTGGCAACACATTTAGATTAGAAAAATCATCATATCCATATACAACTCTAAAAGGATCCCAATACAAATAACTTCCAAAAAATAGTATTATAAGAATAAGAAAAGGCGATGCAAATAGTAATAGTTTTCTTAAAAAAAAAGTCATTGAATTCAAAACTGAAAATAGATAAATTGTTTTTCGGTGGACGAACTAGCGTAAAAAAGTATACAAATAATAATCAAATAGTAAAAAGACCATTGGATAAATCTAGAATTTCCAATTTGTAGTTTCTGAATTGCAAATTGATGTTCTCTTCCTAACCATTCCACAAAGAAAAAAATAACTGTAAATATCAGGGTAGTCACAGACATCCCAATACCTTCAAAATAAGGCAGCGAGAGCAAGGATTTTGAAAAGATTCTTGTTATAATCTGAAATGCTTGCAGAATATTTTCCGACCTAAAAAAAATCCAGGCAAAAACTGTTAACAGGAAGGTTGTCAAAATATTAAAGGTTTCTCCAACTGAAGGCAATAATTTCCCCTGAGCAACAATATTTAAATTATCACGATTGGTTTTAAATAGAATTGAAGGCATAATAAACAATGCATTTAGAAACCCCCAAAAAATAAAAGTCCAATTTGATCCATGCCAAAATCCACTTACGATAAAAATTAAAAAAGTGTTTCTAATTCTATTCAATGCTCCCCCTTTACTCCCCCCTAAAGGAATATATAGATAATCGCGAAACCATGTTGAAAGCGAAATATGCCATCTACGCCAAAATTCAGCAATGTCTCTTGAAAAATATGGATATGAAAAATTACGCAACAGGTCAAATCCAAAAAGTCTTGCTGTGCCTAGTGCAATATCTGAATAACCTGAAAAGTCGCCATAGATTTGAATAGTAAAATATAAGGCACCTAATAACAAAACACTGCCTGAATAGTTTGACGAATTATTAAAAATTTCATCTGCAAAAATTGCACAATTGTCAGCAATAACAATTTTTTTAAATAACCCCCAGAGAATCTGTTTAAGTCCATCGACTGATTGACCATATACAAATTGTCTTTCCTTTTTAATTTGAGGAAGTAAATGCGTTGCTCTTTCAATTGGACCTGCCACTAATAACGGGAAAAAGCTAACAAATAACGAATAGTCAACTAAATTTTTCTCAGGGGCAATCTTGTCTTTATAAATATCTATTACATATGAAAGGCCATGAAACGTATAAAAGGAAATACCAACAGGCAATATTACCTGCAAACTTCTCGGATTCATATTTAAACCTACCAAAGAAAGTCCTTGAGAAAATGACTCTACAAAAAAATTGTAATATTTAAAAATTCCCAAGAACCCCAAATTAATACTTATGCTGAGCCATAGCCAGAATCGTTTGGAATACTTACTCCTGGCAACACTAATTTGAATGCCAGAAAAATAATCAAGGAGAATAGAAAAAACTAGTAAGAAAAGGAAGCGATAATCCCAACAACCATAGAAATATAGACTAGCGATAAGTAATAATAAATTTTGCCCCCTCAGATTTCTTTTTGTGAAGAACCAATATAAGGCAAATACAATTGGTAAAAATATAGCAAAATGTAATGAATTAAATAACATACTAATATTAGAATTACACTATACGTATTCTCGAATTTATCAATTCAGTCCAAATTATCTTTCGCCGTTTGATTTGTTTTATTGATTCTTGTTTTATAAAAGAGCTATCCGCAAATTGAAATTTTAAATTATTTAGAATTCCACCATGGCAATAAATAATTTGAATTCATTGCCCCAAAAGAGCGGAATACCAAAAATCAAAAAAACAGTTCTCAACTAAAACCAGCAATACGTATCCGACAATAATCGTAAGAATAGTTTAGGATATATTAATTCATTTGGTATCGAATCGATTCATCCGCGGAAATTTATGGACATAAAATAATGGAAATGGTAATATTGTTTGTAATTATCCTAAGACTGGGTCAATAATAATCTAAACTGTTCCTAATATGTAATTAATAAAGGATTCGAATTATCATTCAACTATTACCATATTAAAAAATCAATACAAATATTCTTTACGTCATTTTGCAGGAATGCCCTTAACTACTGTATTGGTCAGAACATCTTTAGTAACAACTGCACCTGCCGCTATAACAGCATTATCACCAATCGAAACTCCTTTCAAAATAACTGCATGAGCCCCTATCCAAACATTCTTTCCAATTACAACTTTCGCTGTTACCATTCCTGAGTTTCGCAATTCATTGTTGCCTTTAAAATTATGGTCTCCATCTGTGATATATACATAAGGGCCAATCATACAACCGTCCCCAATAATAATCTGCTCCATACAATCAGCAAAAAAAAAGCGGTTAATATAAACATTGTCACCTACGATTATTTTTCCCGCACTGTTTACATTGACAGCGCTTATAAGCAATGTTGCCTTTTCATCAATAAAAGTATTTTTTCCAATCTCTACATTGGAAGGGAACCGAGGAATCGATACACCGGCAGCAATAAAAGACTTTGATTTTATGCTGACCCCACGAAGTTTTAAGAAAATTCTTCGCAAGCGATTTGCAATGCTTTTATAATAATTTAATAAAACCAAAATCCTATTATGTATTTAAACTTTAAATAACGTAAATTAGTTAGCATGTTTCTCTTATATAGCCAGAATGCCTCCTTATAGTAACCTTGTTTCTTTAAGGCAAGAGAGTTGGACCTGGAGTGCTGGGCTAAAATGAATGCCAGTGAATTTCGACTATAACTATCATCAGGGTATTTTTTTTCACTAACTTGTGCATATACAAACCTCAGGCCTTTATAAACCCGGAGTGGATTTCTGGAAAGCGAATCTGCAACTTCGCGATAGCCAATAATGTACGGCCTGTTCACAAAGAAAAAACCCGGCAAATTGCCTATCCTGTAAGTCAGGTCAATATCTTCTGCAACAAATTCCTTTTCATTAAATCCACCTGTCTGAGAAAAAACACCAGACTCTATACCAAGCATCCCTGCCCCAACAAATATGCCATTCTTTGAAGCTTCAAAATAATTGGAATAGACCCTTATATCACGATTTTCTTCGTTTAAATCCTTTAGATGTTCCTGATTGGAAAAGGCTATCACTTGCCCGCCAAATAATGAAACCTCTCCTACTTTACTTATAATCTGGAAATAAAGACTCAATGCCCATGGCAGTAAAATATCATCAGCATCGACAAAAACTAAATAACGCCCCTTGGATATCCTGGCACCAAAATTCCTTGCAGCACCGGGCCCAGCATTAATTCGCCACAGGTAATTAACAAAACCAAACTTTTCCACTTTTTGACGGGTATTATCTGTTGAACCGTCATCAACAACAATCACCTCAAAATCACGGAATGTTTGCTTTTCAATACTTTCCAGAGTGTGTGAAATTGTTTTACCACTATTGAAAGCCGGAATAATTATGGAAAAAAAAGGCTTCATCGAATAAATTCAGCTATTCTTTCTGCACAATTAAATCCAACCAAACGACTCAGAAAAACGAACTTCCCGGAAAGTATATCATTGTATTGGGGCTGCCCAAATTTTGATTTTACTGATTTGGAAATACTTTCCGCCCAGTTCTTATCAAACTGCCAGACATCCCTGGCAATTTGCCAAAATTGATTTCCCATAATTGATTTCCTATCAGGAGTAAGCAATTTCTTTTCAATGGCATAATCAGCCAGATCATTCATTATTTTAATCCGATTCTGATAGGTAAAAACCGGGTCACGTCTGCAAACAGTTTCACTTGAATAAATTCGGTAAACACTTCCCTCTTTTACATGAGCCTGAAAGCTTGCCCCTGATTTCAAGAGGCGAAAATACAATTCATGTTCCTGGCAGACTTTCTGGTCGTTGTTCCAGCCACCAGCAGCAATTAAACTAGACTTTCTGAAAAGCATCGTATTAGTCTGTGGCATATCCCAACAAAAGAGGCTAACCAGCGGATCTTCAGGATATTTTACCGGCAATACATACCGGCTATTTTTTTTATCAATTGTTTCTTCAATTAAAGATGGCCCATAAAGGCAATCAATTTGTCTATTGCCGGAATTATTAATAAAGCCTATGTCGTGCTCAAGTTTATCTGACAATAGGTAATCATCTGCATCTAGGTACTGTATCCATTCTCCTGCTGCTTTGCTCAATAATTCATTACGGGTATAATTACCTCCTTTATTCGCGCGCGTTTGCCAATTGATTTTGTCTCCAAATGACTTAATAATTTCCAGGCTATTATCTGTTGAGCCATCATCTATAACAATTACTTCAGTATTGGAATAAGTTTGATACAAGGCACTTTCAATGGCTTGTTTGATAAACCTTTCTGCATTGAAACAAGGTATAAGTATAGAAACCAATTCACTCATCTAGTCAAACATTAAAAGGGACAATAGCATTTTCAGCCTTTTTGCTGGCTACCAATATTTTCGATAAACTCATGAATTCCATCCAATGATTCGATTGAAATTTTTCCGAAATCTCTGGCCAGAATCCTGCTGCCTGATGTTGTGATTTTTTTATAGGGCACAACTACCGCATCTGCAGCCTGAAAATAATTCGGGATCATCTCATGGCTTACAAAACCCTGATCCCACTTTATATTCGCTGAATCACTAATAGCTTGCACTACCTGGCTCCTAAAATCCTCATTTATAGCTTTTCCAGCTAATAGTAAATACACTTCAGAAGATGAATGATATTTCTCCCTCCAGAATTCAATTAACTCCAAAGTTCCTTTATAAGGACTTATCATACCTAAATGAAGAAACACAATTTTGTCTGAATCAATCCCAAGTTCAAGTCTTGCAGCGTCCCTGCCAGGCCATGGTTTTGGATATAGGATTTCATAAGACGGGTGCTCAATTATTTCAATTTTTGTACCTTTTACCCGATACTCCAGTTTGACCTGATTTTTCACTGACGTATCATGCACCATTATCTTGCTTACTATTTTGGATAACAAATGGTAAACAAACTTTTCTATTTCAGGGAAACGAGAATTATGTGAGACTATATTATGGACAGTCCATTCTACTTTGACCCCGGAAATTCGGATCAACAGGATATCAATCAGAAATTTTATACCGTACAAAAACTTAACTACTGCGTATTGACCTTTAAAGTAGGGATCAGGCCAGTGTAAATGTAATTGCTCACCCCCTTGGGAACGTATAGCCCTGAACAGCGGAAAAACTCTTTTATACCCTGAAGGGAAAACAACCTGGTCACCATTACGCTCCATCTGAATTGCGAGCAACTCCTGGTATGGATTATCTTTCCTGTAATCAGGCAGCATCAGCACCCGCACCTATGACCTCCTCGTTAATCTGTTCAACAAAGTTTTGATTCCTTCATCATAAAACTGTTGCCTGACGGCGCCTACATAGTGCCGGACCGGACCTTTAATGCCTGAACCAAGGTGAACATTGTATTCTTGCGGCAATAATTCGCAACCCCATTTGGCACTGCAAAGCATGTAAATGGTTTGTTCTATGCGCCAGAAATGCCCAATAATACCAGGCAGGGCCAATAAATCTTCCACCACCCCGGGTGCGAGACTTTGCCGGTGGATCAGCCCCAGGCCGGAATTGAACCGACTTGGGATGATTACTCCCAACTGTTCAGTCGCTATTGCAGGATCAATCGTATAGGCGTCTGCAACATCTGCATTTACTGAATTCTTTAAATAATCAGCATCTTCAATCCTGTTTATAAGCACTTCAGGCTTTTCAAAAAAAAGCACATCACTGTCCATCAGCAATATCCTTTCCCTGCTGGCAAAATGAAAAAAGTCAAAGACCTTTGGAGCCAGGTGATTTGAAAACCTGAATTCAAGGCTTTTAGGGTAATTAACCAGGGCTTTCTTTATTTCCGCATCTGCCTCAGCCTTTTTGATCAACCGCGCATTGGGAAAATGTTTCATTAACACGTCCGCCTCAGCATCCCCCAGGCTTCCATCATCATGGATTACCAAGGGATAGCGCTTTCCTGAAACATGATAAAATGACTTTAATGCCCAGAGCAACATCAGGTAGTCCTTACTTGAGGTGAGTACATGGATCTCGGCTTTTGAAGCGTCATCTGTAAGAACCGGGGCACTGTTGTGTATATTCTCCGCCAGGCGCTTATTCCGGCGTGGAAGCCATTTGTGCTTGTAATAGAATTTTAACTTTTCAATTATCAAAATGAAATACTGTTTTTAGATGTTTTCTGAATCTCGGAGATTCAAATAAAACAGGGTTAGCCACAAGGGAACGCAACACATTCCAATACCTACCAGTCCTGGACTGGTTTGATTTTATTATGGGCAGAAGTTTATTATCAAAAACCCAGTTTCCACATAATTGCCGCCTTAATCCGGAAGGCAGGGGACTGGCAATATCATATAAGTAGGGCCTTAAAATATATTGGAGTTCGGCAGCAGAACGCTCTGCCAAACCGGATTTTTGTTGTTCATGAAAACGAAAATTGGCTAATGGCTGAGGAATGGTAACCACACCGAATCCTTCTTTCAGTGTCCGTATCCAAAAATCCACATCCATGACGAAATACAGATCTTCATTAAAGCCACCTACCTTTTCCAGAACTTTCCTAGTCCAGAATACTTCCGGCTGGACAAACTGTTTTTTATTCCACCAATACCCCCAGATATCTACCACTTCCTGAAAGTTTTTTATGGATGCCGTATGTGCACTCCGGAAAGAACCATCGGCCTCAATAAAGTTACAGGTTCCGTGGAACAGCCCTGCATCGGGATGTTTATTATAAGCTGCCGCAACCGCTTTCAGGGTACCCGGACAATACGTATCGTCTGAATTCAAATAGGCAATTATATCTCCAGTTGCTTTTGACAAGCCTTTATTGATTGCATGCGTCTGTCCTTTATCTGGCTCACTTATCCAGTATGCAATTTTATTAGAATATTTTTCTATGATACTACAAGTCTGGTCTTTACTACCGCCATCAATAATAATATATTCCAGAGAAGGATAGTTCTGGGAAAGCACTGATAAAATGGTATCCTCAATAAAATCTCCTTGATTATAACTTGGAGTGATGACAGTAATTTTTGGAAAGGAAGTCACTACGGTATAATTTATCTTTCGATTGCCTTGATTTTTTTTGCCGGGCTACCTACATAAACAGCATTTGCTTCTAAATCACGATTTACAAAAGAATTAGCGCCAATCACTACATTATCACCAATTGTAATACCAGGAACAATAACACAATGTGCGCCAATCCAAACATTCGAACCAATAATTATTTTTTGGTGAATATTTTCATCATTAAATAGAGTCGAATTTGTATTATGGGTCGTTGATGTTATTGCACAATGAGATGCAATCATAACATTATCCCCTATTTCAATGCCACCGCCAGCCCAGATGTGAACAAATGCGTTTATTACTACATTGTCACCAACTTTAATCTTTTCCGGAAAGCCAATAAATACTGGATGATATAATTTGAAGTTCCTGCCTTTTTGAATAGGTCCAATTTGATAATTTATTTTTGATTGTAGATAATTATCAAATATTCGATAAAGGAACTTTTGTGCAATTGACTTAAACTTCATAACAATCATACTTCCAAATTAATACTAATATGCCCGGTCAATTTTCTGGAATATTGTTCCCCGAATTGATTTTCGTTTAATATTTCAAAAACGCCCAATGGCATTATATCGCGCTTCAATAGTGTCGTTTCAATGTAAATACCAGCACTATACATACCAGGTAATAAGGGTACGTTTACCAGTCTACCTTTTATCACAATTACAGCACCATGTTCATTCCTATTCTCAACATACTCACCCCTTAAGTCAACAACACATACTCTTTCCCCGAATTCACTTTCAAGAACTAATTTTAAATCCTTTACATTGCCTGCCAAATTTGATGAAATCTTTAATACAAATTCAATCTTTTCAAATTGTCGGATATTCTCTGTCAGTTTAAACTCCTCAAGGACAGTATTTTCATCTATCTCAATATTATTTTGGGTAATCAATGAATTGTTGGCACTTAACTTTAAATAGTGTTTAATGATACTTTCAGTATCTCCGCTATCAACAAGTTTCCCATTCAATAATAAAATCCCCTTATTACATAGCTGCTGAATTGAAGCCATATTATGACTTACAAACAGAACAGTCCTTCCTTCTCCTTTGCTCACATCACCCATTTTCCCTAAACATTTGCTTTGAAACTCGGCATCCCCTACTGCCAGCACCTCATCGACAACCAGGATTTCACTTTCAAGATGTGCTGCCACAGCAAATGCCAAGCGCACATACATTCCTGAAGAATATCTCTTTACTGGCGTATCCAGGTATCTTTCCACCCCGGCAAAATCAACGATCTCGTCAAAGCGTTTTTTTATCTCATGCTTCCGCATACCCAGGATGGCCCCATTCAGGAAAATATTTTCCCTGCCCGTCAATTCAGGGTGAAAACCCGTCCCCACTTCGAGCAAGCTGGCAATTCTTCCCCTTACTTTTATTGATCCGGTTGTAGGCGTGGTTACCCTGCTCAGCAATTTCAATAGCGTACTCTTCCCCGCTCCGTTTCTCCCGATAATCCCTACCGCATCTCCCTGGTTGATCTCAAAGTTGATATCCCTCAAACTCCAGACTATATTACTTTCACCCTTCATGGTGCGGTCATTGGTCTCGCCAATTTTCAGGAATGGATCCTCTTTTCCACGAAACCGATACCAGGCTCTTTCAATGTCCTGGGAAAGTGTTCCGGTACTAAACTCACCCAACTGGTAAGCCTTTGAAATATTTTCAGCCTTTATAGCAACAGGCATTTAAATTGATTTGAATGAAAAAATAACTACCTGTCTGATCAGACAGTATCCACAAAATTCTTCTCCACCTTATTAAAAATGATCAGTCCGGCAATGAAAACAATTACAGACATTATAATACTATATCCGAAAGCCTGTCCATAAAACTGGCCGGTGCCCAGGAAACCATGCCGGAAAGTTTCAATCAGGCCGGTCAGCGGGTTTAATTCAATCAGGTAACGATGTTTTTCCGGAACCGAGGACAGAGGGTAGATCACTGGAGTTGCATACATGATCAACTGCACTCCGAAAGCTACCAAAAATGCAAGGTCCCGGTACTTAGTGGTCAATGCAGTAACGATCAGCCCCCAGCCCAGGCCCTGCATGGCCATTAAAAGGATAATTACCGGAAACAACAGAATATAATAATTGGTATTAAGGATTAGGCCATCCACTTTATACCAGGCCAACATGAGTAAAAATAGCAGGAACTGCACGCTGAACTTAACCAGGTTGGAGATAACAATGCTTAAAGGCATGATCAGCCTGGGAAAATATACCTTCCCGAAAATACTGGCATTGTCCCTGAAAACCGTACTGGTTTTGGTGAGGCATTCCGAAAAATAATTCCAAGCAACAGTACCGGTAAGGTA
The DNA here is from genome assembly GCF_014332695.1 of Flavihumibacter stibioxidans. Classification (GTDB taxonomy): domain Bacteria; phylum Bacteroidota; class Bacteroidia; order Chitinophagales; family Chitinophagaceae; genus Flavihumibacter; species Flavihumibacter stibioxidans. The sequence goes on from NZ_MBUA01000012.1 coordinate 367,753, forward strand.
AAAAAGCGGAGGAGGAACACCTTCGGTACTGATACCTGCCATCCGTCCAAACACAAAAGTAAAAATGATGGTGGTAAAAATGGGCTGAATAAAAAACCATAAGGGGCCAAAAATGGTTTGCTTATAAAACGCCACAAAGTCGCGCCTGACCAATAACAGGAGAAGGTCACGGTATTGCCATACATCCCGCAAATGCAAATTGAACAAACTGTTTTGCGGCCGGATCTCCAAATCCCAATTTTCTTCCGCAACTACTTTTTCCGTTAAAATTTCCGTCATACTATACTATTTCTGCCGATACAAAGGCGGCCAGGAATCCTTGTTTAGCCCCAGAATTTCCACCAGGGTTTGTGCACTTCTGGTTCAAAATATTCATTACCCCGGCCATAACCATAACCATAGCCATAATGATAAGTTCCGTAACTGTAATAAGAGGCTTTTTCATCGATATCATTCACCAGCAATGCCATTTTTGGTAATTTCTCTTCGCGATACAGGTCTTCAATAAAATGCAATTGTTTTTTGAGGGTATAATTCAATCTCACTACATATAAACTGCAGCTTGCATATTTACTCAATATCTGGGCATCACTTACGAGGCCTACAGGAGCCGTGTCCATTACAATCGCGTCAAATTCACGGGAAAGATACCGGAAGAGTTGGTCCACTTTTGGGTCACTCAGCATTTCACCCGGATTGGGAGGAATAGCGCCGCATGGAATGACAAATAAATTCTCTACCCCCGGAACAGAAATTGGTAAAGATTCGGCCTTAAAATTTCCTACCAGGTAATTGGTAAATCCTTCACTCCTTTTCAATCCCAGGTTGCTAATGATCTTAGGCTTCCTGAGATCGAATTCCAGGATAACAGTTTTCCTTCCTGAAATTGCCAATGCAGCGGCAAGATTAATGGTAATAAATGATTTACCCTCTCCGCTGAAAGTGGAAGTGGTCATGATAACCGGAGTGCCCTCAACATTATTAAGCAGATATTGTAAATTACTCCGTAACATACGGAACTGTTCCGATACGGCATTGCGTGAATTGGGCCTGACAACAAGGGTTTCCCCTGCTTTCGAATGCCCGATCTCACCCAGGATTGGGGCATCTGTCATCTTTTCAATTTCTTTTCGGCTGCCGATTTTATCATCCAGCAACTCACGCAGGTAAATCAATGCGGTAGGTACTAACAAGCCAAGAAATAATGCGATGGTCTGGATATTTTTACGATCAGGCTTGACCGGTGTACTGCTGGCAATCGGCGAGTCGATCAGTTTGGAATTGGAAATGGTAGAGGCCAGGGAAATCGCGGTTTCCTCACGCTTTTGCAGGAGGTACAAATACAAAGCTTCCTTTATCCCCTGCTGTCGTTTGATTTCCAGCAATTCCTTCTCTTTTAAGGGCATGGAAGTTATACTGGACTTAAAGGATTCGCTTTTTGACCTCAGGTTTTTCCTGGTAAGGTCAGTTGAACTAAATATTGTGCGGAGGTTTTCATTCAAATCCAGACGAAGTTTGTTTAACTGCTGGTCCAGGATTTTAATGGTAGGGTTCTCTGCAGTGGTTGTTTTTAGTTCCGCTTCCCGCTTTAATTGCAAGGTATTGTATTCAGCAACTAATTGGCCCAATGCTGGCTCATCTATTCCCAGTGTGGTCGGAACCACATTAAAATCATTTTTTGAATTTTCGAGGTAAGACCGCAGGAAATTGATAACATTTAAACGAACCTCGAGATCGGTCAATTGCCTATCCAGCGTGGATATTTCACCTAAATAATTATCAGACTGGGATTCAATATTGATCAGATTATTTTTTTGCTTAAAGCTTTGAAGGTCTTTCTCCACATCACCTAGTTCCCGGGTAATGATTCCAAGGCGATCGTTGATGAAATTATTGGTGCGGGAAGCGATCTGGTTTTTATCTTCCACGCTAGCCTCCTGGTATTCTACCACCAATTGACGTAGGATTTCCTTCCCCAATTCGGTATGAATTCCATTATAGGACAGTTGCAACAGGTTGGATTCGTCCTTCACTTTGGCAATATTCAAGCCGCCTTTCACCAGCCACAAAGCTGATTCCAGCGGTTCCCACACCAGCAGGTATTCCTCGTTCTGCAATTCCTTTGTTCCAGGAAGGCTATCAACCCTTTTTATAATATAGGTATCGTTTCCTACCTGAAAAGGGGCATTATAGTTGTACTTCTTGCCCTGGTCATCGTTCAGAAAGAACTCATGCTCATTCAGAGGTGTCAGCTTTAGGTTTATACTTCTTGAACTGTCGGACTTCTTAATAATTTCGAAGCTAAAAGGTGAGTACGGATAGATCAGGGTGGTTTTCACATTTCCAATGGCGTAGTACCTGGTTTGAAGGTTCATGGCACCTGCAACCCGCCTGGCCATATTTCTTGATTTCAGGATCTCTATTTCATCTACCAGGTTATCTCCTTTTTTAAAGAAGAACATGTCTTCAAATTTATCTCCTCCGCCGCCATTGCCTTCGCTTTTGACCAGCAAGGTTGCATTGGCATTGTATATGGGTACATTATACCTGAGGTACAGGAATGCCGAACCAAGTGCCAAAGCCAGGGAGAGTAAATACCAGGGCCAAAACCTCAGGTAATACAATAGAAACTCCCTGAGCGAAAATGAGAAATCAGCTGATCTTGTATTCGACATACAGAAAAATGGTTATCGTGTAATTAATGTTACCAATAGGGTAACTACTGAAATAATACTTGTACCGATGGCAATATTACGCATCAGGACCTGCTCACTGCCAGTTGGCTTTTTACGGGTTGGCTCCACATAAACCAGGTCGTTTTGTTGAAGGTAAAAATAGGGCGATTTATAAACTTCAGCTTTTTGAAGGTCAATCCTGGTGTAAACCCTTTTGCCATTTTCTTCCCTGACCAGCAAAATATTATCCCTGCGGGAAAAAGGCGTCAGATCACCTGCAAATCCGATTGCATCAAGGATCGACATCTTTTGATCAGGCATTTCAATTATGCCTGGTTTGGTAACTTCTCCCAAAACTGAGATTCTGGCATTAGTGAACCTTACAGTTACGTAAGGACTCTGCAGGTATTTCATCAGTTTTTCTTTTATTGTCTCAGCCAATTGAAGCTTGGAAAGTCCCTCTGCCTTAATCAAACCAATGTTGTGAAAATAAATTTCACCCCTTTTATCCACCTGATATCCTCGCCCCATAGAAGCCATGATAGCGCCACCCCCTCCCCCACTTGCTCCCCCGCCCCCTCCTTGCTGCGGCTGGTTGAATATTTCGGTAGCTTCTTTGCTATCGCTATATACCAGAATGGTAAGAAGGTCCCCTTGCTGAATCTTCATTTCAGGAACATCCACCAAAGGGTCTTTCAGGGAATCGATCCCCTGAAGAATCAATCTTTGCTCATGATTTTTCTTACTCGCCCCACATCCCACTAACAAAAAAAGTGCAGTTAGAAATGCTGCACCCTGAATAAGTTTTTTCAACATGCTGTATGGTTGGAAATATGAGAAATGTTTTTTCATTTTTGTTTGCCAGACCCACATCAGGATTTTACAATTACCTTTTCCTTCTCCATCTGCGCTACCAGTTTGAACCCCAGACTGTCGATCCTTACTTCTACCCATTTTTTATCGGCAGATAAGATGGTGCCCTCATTTTCCATGAAGGCGCCCGAAGTGATAATTACTTTGTCCCCCGGTTTTGGTTCCAATACCTGAATCACTTTTACATCAGTGTGCTCCCCCAGAAAACGCTTGATACGGGCTATCTCTTCCGCTTTCAATTTGGCAGGTTTCCCTAACCAATATACATAATTCACCACTCCATCCACATACCTTACTTCTGTCTTCTGGTTCTCCGCAATATGAACAAACAGGTAACTCTTAAACAAAGGTTCTTCAATTACCTTGTACCGATCACTCCACTTCCTGCGCACTTTATTCAAGGGACAATAACTTTCCACTCCCCTGCGAAGCATGAGCTCGTGCACTTTCTTTTCCCACCTTGGTTTGGTATACAATGCATACCAGGTTTTCGGCTTCAACTCAGTACTCACAACAAATGGTTTTAAAGGTTCCTTACTGGGCATAGCTTCGCTTCCTCAGTCACAGCCGAGTTTTTTTTCACCATCCTCCGGCAAAAGCCATTATCATGCCAGACCTTTCAATTTACGATTGATTATCAATAAATTAATCAGGAAATTGATTGGCCATAAAAAAATCAACAAGACCTTTTCCACCAGGTCAGCACTCCTTGTTTGCTACTACCAGTCGCCCTAAAATTATCCAGTACAACCAAAAAAAGAGTCGAAGGCAAGGGCAGCACTTACAATGCTGCCGATGCCTTCGACTTATATATAATACAATACACTATATTTCGCTAACAAGGTCAGCTCTTCACTCACAGGAATTCAATTTAAGGGTCCGCGAAAGATGCCAGGTACCTCATCTCCCAAGCCGCAAATATAGGGGAAAACTACTTTGTATTGCTGCCGGTATTCTCACCCCTCTCATCCACTTTACCCACTTGCCTTGCAGGGTTACCTACCACCAGCGCATAGGGCGGCACATCCCTGGTTACCACCGCCCCCGCCCCCACCAGGGCATAAGCCCCAATGGTCACCCCGCAAATGATGGTGGCATTGGCGCCAATACTGGCCCCACGCTCCACCCGCGTAGGCTTAAACTCGTCCTTACGCTCAATAAAGGCCCGGGGATTGATCACATTCGTAAAAACAACCGATGGCCCGATAAACACATCCCGCTCCAGGGTTACGCCATTGTATAAGGATACATTGTTCTGAATCTTGCAGCCATCCCCCACCACCACATTGTTGTCAATGAACACGTTCTGCCCGATAATACAACGTTCCCCCACCACGGCGCCGGGCATCAGGTGGCAAAAATGCCAGATCCTGGTGCCTTCCCCGATACGGGCCCCGGCATCTACCACCGAACTGGGATCTATATAGGTCATGGTGTTGTTTCCGCGAAGATATGTATTGTGTTGGTCCGCAGCGGCCCCTGAGTATAGGTTAAGGCCGGGATAAAGCCTTGAAGAAGCCGGGATAAAGCCGAGATGAACGAAGGATGATTTCCGGAAATATCCTAAATTAAGCCCCTAAACCAATTGCTTTGAGTACTAGTAGCAACCAACGATTCTACTCCCTCGACGTTTTCCGGGGAGCTACCGTGGCCTTCATGATCATGGTGAACAACCCCGGCTCCTGGAGCCATATCTTCTCCCCCCTGAAACACGCCAGCTGGCACGGGGTTACCCCCACCGACCTGGTTTTCCCCTTCTTCCTCTTCGCGGTCGGCAACGCCCTGGCCTTCGTGATGCCGAAAATGCAGGCCATGGACCGCAGCGCCGCCCTGACCAAAATCCTGAAACGTGGCTTCCTGATCTTCCTGATCGGCATTCTCCTGAACTGGTTCCCGTTCATTCGCTGGGAGGACGGCGAACTGGTGGGTAAATCCTTCTCCTCCCTCCGCATCTTCGGCGTACTGCAACGCATCGCCCTGGCTTATACTTTCGGCGCCCTGATGGTCTATTTCTTCAAGGCCCGCAGCTCTTTCTACCTGGCCACCCTCCTGCTCCTGGGCTACTGGGTGATCACAGTCATGGCCGGCGACCCCGCCGATCCTTTCAGCCTTGAGGGCTTCTGGGGTACCCACCTCGACCGCGCCTTGCTGGGCGACGGACATATTTACAAGGGCGAAGGCGTTCCTTTTGATCCGGAGGGACTCGCCAGCACCATCCCCTCCATCGCCCAGGTGATCTTCGGGTTTTTAGTGGGGGATTATATCCAGCAGAAGGGCAAAACGGCCGAAATGGTGGCCAACCTCTTCGTGGCAGGCTTCGTGTTGTGGCTGGCGGGCATGGCCTGGGACCTCTCCTTCCCGATTAACAAAAAGATCTGGTCGAGCTCCTTCGTGCTTTATACCTGCGGACTGGCCACGATGGTCCTGGCTACACTGATCCAACTGATCGAATTCCGCGGCTGGAAGGGCCGGGCGGCCAAATTCTTCGACGTGTTCGGCAAAAACCCATTGTTCATCTACCTTCTGAGCGGACTGGTACCCAAATCCCTGGCCCTGATCCGCATTCCGAACGGACTCAACGCCGAGGGACAACCGAAGTTTACCAGTCCCCTCCCCTGGTTCTACGAACATATCTGCAAACCCATCAGCGACAAACCCGAGAACGGCTCCCTGCTCTATGCCGTCATCCTGATCATCTTCTTCTGGTCCATCGCCTGGTGGATGGATAAGAAGAAGTGGTATGTGAAGGTGTAGGGGAAGGTTTCTGACATCTAGAATTACGGAATTCATTAATGCCAGATGTCAGACACCTTGGAGCCTGGGAATGGCGTCTGACGTTTAGGGTCAATGAATTCACCTATCGCAAACGTCAGACGCCCGAACCCAAGGTCAGACGCCTGGGATCCACCACACAGTTCCTATATCCAAATACCGTTTTTTAACCCTTGTAAAAACCGGGGGAGATGCTTTACTTTAAAAAGTATTCAACATGGTTAATGATGCTTAATCAACTTATAAGTTGATTTTATGAAAATTGTTTCTATTTTTGCTGATCGGCTTTTTGCTTTCCAATATGAGGGCTCTGAGGAGAACGAGTTGGACCGGTTATTGGAATTATGGAGTAATCCTGGTTTTTTATATGCATTTCTGACCAAAAACAGGCAGGACTTACCCAAAGATTTAGATTGGCGTAGTATGGCGGAACAGCTATTAGATAGTGTTGACATGTTACAGGATTTGCTGATTCAGATTCACGAAAACCCGGAAATATCCCTGGATCAGTTTTTTGTCCCACTCGTAAACCTAGAGTCTGCACCAAAAGTTCTTTCGCTTAGAAAACGAAGAATATCCTATTTACGACTATATGCTTTAAGAATAGATTCGGATTGTTTTGTGATAACTGGGGGAACCATAAAATTAACCCACTTAATGCAGGAACGAATTCACACAACTGAGGAGTTGTATAAACTGCAAAAAGCCAGAGATTATTTGAAATCAAAAGGCGTGTTTGACAATGATTCATTTTTTGAATTCCTAAGTGAATAATACCATGGCTAATAAAGAAAAATTCATAACGCTGGTCTCAAAAGAGACAACAAACAGCATCGGCCGCATGAAAGCCAGGAAAGACAACAGGATATTCCTGCGAATGTCGCAATTGCTTGCATTGGATATTTTGAAACGATTGGATGAGTTGAATTGGACCCAAAAGCAATTGGCAGAAAGGATGGCAGTAAGTCCCCAGTTGGTTAGCAAATGGGTTCGCGGCACTGAAAATTTCACCCTGGAAACTTTAATGACCCTTGAATTGGCCCTGGGCATAACGCTCATCGTTCGGGCCGAATCTCATGCAAATACCCAGGTGTCTGACGTCTCCCCTGGCGTCTGACGTTTGGCATCCACGGAATGGCGTCTGACGTTTGGACCATGGGTATGGCGTCTGACGTTTGGACCCACGGTATGGCGTCTGACGTTTGGGATCCACGGTATTCAGTAATACTAAACGTCAGACGCCTGAACCCAACGTCAGACACCTGAACCTCACCCAAACATCCTCTCCGCCTCCGCCACACTTTCCGGCTTGCCTACGTCCACAAACTTATCGCCGCTGTGGTCAAAGCCCATAATCCTGTGTTCGGTGGCAAGGTCGAGGTAGGTGTCGATAAGCGAGAATTTGCCGGTTTGGCGGATATATCGAAATACAGAGGGATCATATACAACCACGGTGCTGTAGGCCTTTGGCGTGTAGCCCGCGAAGGGCAGGCTGAGATCGGGTTTGGCAGGATCTGCGGTACGGGGACCGTTGGCGATGGCATTGATATCATCCGCCATGCAGGGCGCATCGCGGCGCAGCATGCCTGCCTGCCCCGGAAACCGGTAATCCCCCGTTTTGGTATTGACCCAGCCGCGCAGGCGACTGTCCTCATCGAAGAGCAGGTAACGCGAGGTCCGACGACCGGTTACCCCGAAACTGACCAGTGCTTCCTGCTGCTCATGGAAAGCCACCAGCCTGTTCAGGTCAAGATCAGTGAGCACATCGGCATTGATGCTCACAAAGGGCTCCGGCGCTTTGCCATAGGCGCCGCCTTCCAGCAATAGCCGCGCTTTCAGCAGCCCACCGCCGGTTTCCAGCACCTCCTCCCGCTCATCGCTGATGAGCACCCGGCTTCCCCAGCCATGGTTTTCCTGCACGGCCGCTATGACCTGGTCCGCAAAATGATGCACATTCACCACCACTTCGTTTATGCCAAACCGTTGGAGGTATTCGATATTGCGCTGCAGCAGCGACTTGCCGTTTACCATCGCCAGCGCCTTGGGATGCTGATCCGTCCAGGGCTTAAAACGCGTGCCGAGTCCGGCTGCGAAGATGATTGCTTTCATGATGAATGGGACTTTGTGATTATCCGTTTACCCACGCTTTTGATTCCTGCTCTATATGTAACAGCTCGATTTTCACCCCGAATTTGTTGCGGAGATGACGGGCCAGGGCATCAGCCGCATACACGGAACGATGCTGTCCGCCCGTGCAGCCGAAATTCACCTGCAGGCTCGCAAAGCCGCGTTTGATAAAATCCGCTACGGTGATATCCACCAGGTCAAACACGCTGTTCAGGAAATCGGGCATGGCCGTCCGCTGCTCCAGGAAATCCTTCACGGCTTTGTCGCGCCCGGTTTGCGTTTTGAACTCGGGTAACCGGCCCGGATTGAGGATGCCCCGGCAATCAAATACAAATCCACCCCCGTTTTCCGAAGGATCATGGGGTATGCCCTTGCGGTAGGAAAAACTGTGGATATGCACCACCAGCGGCGTGCTGTCATCAGCCCGCAGCGGCTCGAAACGATTGATCACTTCATCGCTCGTACAAAACTGCAGGCAACGATCAAATTCCGGCACGGCGATGCCCATCTTACGGTTACCCGTAAACGCTTTCAGGTTTCTCAGCGCCAGCGGTATGCTGGTGAGAAACTGCGCCTTGCGCTGGAAGAACCCGCGGAACCCATAGGCCCCCAGCACCTGCAGCAGTCGGATCAGCACGTAACCGTTGTACTGTGCCGTGAACAGCGCTGCATCCAGCGGTTGCGACAGGTGTCTGCCGGCTTCACCGATATAATAATCGAGCAGGCTGTTTTTCCATTCCTCGGGCAGGTCGGCCCTCGCCTGCCACAGCAGGGAGGCCACATCGTATTGCAACGCGCCCAGCATGCCCCCCTGGTAATCGATGAAATGAACCTGATCATCCTTCACCATGATATTGCGGCTCTGGAAATCGCGGAACATGAAATGCTTGTTCTCCGTATGGGTCAGGTAGGTGCTGAGCGCTTCGAAGTCATCTAGCAGCGCCTGCTTGTCATAGGGAAACTTGAGGGTGTCGAGAAAATAATACTTAAAATAGAGCAGGTCGCTCAGGATGGCCTGCTTGCCGAATTCATGCGCCGTGAGGCAATAGCCGTAATCAATGTTTTCTCCCCCTTTTATCTGCAGGTGCGCCAGCTTTGCCAGGCTCTGCTGAAACAGCGAATATACATAGTCGTTATAGCCGTGCTGCTCCAGCAGGTTCAGCAGGGAGGTGTCGCCGAAATCCTCCTGGAAATAGATATCTCCGGCGGTATTCACTTTTAATACGTTGGCTACGGGGCATCCGGCCGAGCGGAGCGATTCCGTGAACGCCATAAAGGTTTGGTTTTCTTTCAGGTGCGGATTGTAAGTGGCAATGGCGGTGGCAGTGGCACCCGTTGCGGATGCTTCGCCCGTTACCCTGAAATACATCCGGTCACTTCCGCTCTGCGGCAGTTTTGTTACTTCCGCCGCCTTTTTGCCCCTGGTGTCGAACCACAGGTCTGTTATCTGTTGAATAATCTGTTCCATAATTGATTAGCGCCAAATATAAGGATTGTTGCCCCACCTGCTCACCCTTCGCCCCTACAGCCCGACTTAATATGCCAAATTCTCCGTAATTTTCTGTAAACACACCCAACACATGAAACCAAGACTAATGCTGCTGGCATTCAGCATCCTGGCATCCCTGTGCCTGTTTGCGCAGACCACCATTACAGGGAAGATCACCGACAGTAAAACCGGTGCACCTTTGTCCGGCGTATCGGTAAAAGTGAAATCCACCCGAACCGGCACTTCCACCGATGAGTCCGGCAATTTTTCCATCACTGCCGCTCCCACCGACGTGCTGGAATTCACCATGATCGGTTATTCCCCGTTTTCGGTAACGGTGGGCAATCAATCCAGCCTGAGCATATCACTGGAACCCACCATCACCGACCTGAGCGGGGTGGTATTGGTGGGTACGCGGCGGGCCGGAAGGGTGAAGATCGAAACGCCGGTGCCGGTGGATATTGTCAATGTGGGACAGGTTTCCCTGCCCACCGCGCGGATGGACCTGACTTCCATCATCAACTATGCAGCGCCTTCTTTTAACTACAACAAACAAAGTGGTTCCGATGGCGCCGACCATATTGACCTGGCCACGCTGCGCGGACTTGGTCCCGACCAGACCCTGGTCCTGGTGAATGGCAAGCGTCGCCACCAGACCTCTTTTGTGGCCGTGTTCGGTGCCCGTGGACGCGGTAATTCCGGCACCGACCTGAGTGCCATCCCCATCGGCGCCATTGAAAGGGTGGAGATCCTGCGGGATGGCGCCTCGGCCCAGTACGGCTCCGATGCCATTGCGGGGGTCATCAACCTGGTGCTGAAAAAAACCACCGGCGAGCTGAACGGCAATATGGGCTGGTCGGCTTATTATGACGGCAAATACAATCCGGCTCAAAAACCCGAACTCGGACAATACGTGTCGCAGGGCAAGATCGACGGCAACGCTTTCAACGCCAACCTCAACTACGGGCTGGCCCTGAAGAACAATGGCTTCCTCAATTTCACCGGCAATTTCATCGCCAGTGGCAAGACCTTCCGGCAGACCCTGGAAACAGAGGAGGGCAAGGAAGACTGGCTGCCAACAAATATCTACCGTCGCGCCCATGGAGATGGATCCCTGGTGAACGGGGGAATCTTCTTCAACATGGAAGCCCCCACTGCCAGCGGCAGATCGGCCTTTTATGCTTTTGGCGGGTACAACCATAAATCCTCCGATGCCTATGCTTTCACCCGCAACTGGTCCGCCCGTCCGGACAGGTTTCCCACCAACAGCGATGGCAGCATGATCATGGTGCCTGGTATCATCCGGGAGACCTCCGACGGGGAGTTTTATTTCAACCCACGCATCCAGACAAAGATCAACGACTATTCGCTGACGGCCGGTATGAAGGGAAAGGCAGGCTCCTGGGACTGGGACCTCAGCAATAGTTTCGGGATGAATGACTTTCATTTTTACGGCGACAAAACATTTAATGCCTCCCTTGGGGCAACCAAAACCCATTTTGATGACGGCGGATTCAATTTCCTGCAGAACACCGTGAACCTTGGTTTTACCAGGGCTTTTGATGAGGTGGCAGCCGGATTTAACCTGTCGCTGGGCGGCGAATACCGTACGGAACGCTACAAGATCGATGCCGGCGAGCCCGGGTCTTATTTCAATTATGACCCGACGGGTGAAAAAGCCGGCGGTGCCCAGGGCTTTCCGGGATACCAGCCATCGGATGAGGTGAATGCGAACCGGAATGTGGTGGGACTGTATGCCGATGCCGAACTCGATATCACCAGGCAATTCCTGGTAGGCGCGGCTTTGCGATTCGAGAACTATAACGATTTTGGTTCCACCTTCAACTGGAAGTTGGCCACTCGTTACAAAGTCAGCGACCGCTTTAACCTGCGGGGATCGGTGTCCACGGGATTCAGGGCGCCGTCATTGCAGCAGATGAATTTCTCCTCCACTTTCACCACCGTTCAGGGAGCAGATATCAAGGAAGTGAAGATCGCGCCGAACTATTCGCCGATAACGCGTGCCGCGGGCATTCCGGAGCTGAAGCAGGAGAAATCACTGAATGCTTCCCTGGGTTTTACCGCCAGGCTGAGCAATTCTTTGAGCCTGACCGTCGATGGATATTACGTGAAAGTGAAGGACCGGGTGGTGCTGAGCGGACAGTTCAGTGCCGATGACCCCGATATTGATCCGGTGCTTACTGCAGAAATGGAACGCCTCGATGTGGCCCTGGCTCAGTTCTTTGCCAATGCGGTGAATACCTCCAACAAGGGAATTGATGTCGTGCTCGAATACAATAAGTCCTATGGCAAAAATAATTTCAGGGCATTGCTGACGGGCAATGTGCAGCAGATGGATATTGACGAGATTAATGTGCCTGAAAAGCTGGATGCGACGGCCGACCTGCGGGCGACCTTCCTCACGGAGCGCGAGCAGAAATTTATCCTTGCCTCCGCTCCCGGTTCCAAGTTCGGGTTGACCCTGGAGCACAACTGGAAGAAGTTTGGAGTGGGTGCGCGCCTGACTTATTTTGGCAAGATTACTTTACTTGGCTACGGCGATGGAACGGCGGAGGATTTTACGCCCGAATTCAACCGCGGCGATCTCTATGCCTATGTGCCGGATGACAATACAGGTGCCCCGGTGAAGGACCAGTATGTGTACAATGGCAAGCTGGTAACGGATTTGTTCATGTCTTACCAGTTCAGCAAGCGCTTTGGCCTTTACTGGGGAGTGGACAACCTACTGAATGTTCACCCCGATATGAGTTTTGCTCCCGGCGCCAAATGGTGGGCCTTCAACAACGAAACCGGCGGTCCCTGGGATGCTGTGCAGATGGGCGCCAACGGCCTTCGCCTCTTCGCGCGGGTAGGGTTTAAGTTGTAGGGGGGAGGGGGAGGGGGAAAGGCGGGAGGGGAGGCGGGAGGGGAGGCGTCTGACGTTTAGCATTACTGAATACCGTGGACCCCAAACGTCAGACGCCTTTCCTACCCTTCCCCCTACCTCCGTTTGCTTAGCCAGTAAACCGGCAGGCCTGCGCAGGTAATAAGCACCCCGAGCAGGGAATTGATGATGGGTATCTTTCCCTCATTGTAGTTGGAGATGTCCTGGTAAAGGGTGGTGGCCAGGAAAAACGCGGTAAAAGCCACAAATATTCCGGGTACAAAGGGGTATCCCGGTACCCTGAATACTCTTGGCATGTCGGCGTACTTATGGCGCAGGATAAACAATCCCAATGCGGTCATCCCGTAAAAAAACCAGCTCACGAAAACCAGCATATCTGTGAGCATGTCAAAGGAACCGGTGATCACCATCAGGGAGGCCCAGACGGCATTGAGCACCAGCGCATTGCCTGGTGTCCGGTAACGCCGGTTGGTTTTCCCCGCCCAGGCAAACAAACTGTTTTCCTGCCCCATGGCGTAGGTGACCCTTGAGGTGGAAAACACATTGGCATTGGCCGCGCCGACGGTGGACAACATCACCATCAGGGCAATCAGTCCGCCGCCCACAGCTCCCCAAATGGCGGTCGCCGCATCGGCAGCCACAAAGGTGGATGCAGCCATCTCCTTTACCGGCAGTGCATAGAGATATGACAGGTTGATCAGCGAATAGATAATGATACAGGCCGTTACGCCAATGAAAAGGCCGCGCGGGATGTTCTTCTGGGGCTCTTGCACTTCCCCGGCTACAAACATGATATTGTTCCAGCCATCGTATGCCCAGAATGCTCCCGCCAACGCAGCCACATAGGCCCCGGTAAAACTCAGTGATTCATTTCGTGTAATGCTCTCCGAGAGATGTGAGAAAGAACCATTACCACTGCCGAAGATTCCTGCAATTAAAAGGAAAATGGCAATCGCTTTCATGGCCGTGAGTATACGCTGCAGGCTTCCGGTGACGGCAACACTTCGTATATTGATGAGGGTGAAAAAAGCAATCAGTGCAATGGTGAGCATTTTCACTCCGAAATTTGCTAACGGAAATACATAGCCGATATATGGGATGTACAACCTTACAGACCGCTCGGTGGCATCGCTGAATCGCGGCATGTGCAGAAAATAGTTGGCATATTCCGAAAACACATAAGCGATGGATGCATTGCCTGCCGTATTGAATACGGCAAAGGCAGCCCAGCCGTATAAAAAGGCAAATCCATTGCCGTACATTTTCTGGAAAAACACATACTGTCCGCCGGTTTCAGGAAACATCGCAGCCACTTCAGAATTTGACAAAGACCCGAACATGGTAAGCAATCCGGCTACTACCCACACCGAGATCAGCAGCCAGGGGGATCCCAACTGTTGCAGCATGAGGGAGGGTTTCATAAAGATTCCGCTTCCGATAATGCCGCCGACCACCATGGCTATAACCGTGCGGCTGTTGAGGGTGCGCTGTAAAGTATTGGCTGGGGCTTCTTTCGGCATATTAAATTTTCTCTTCTGCATTTAGGAAGCGGGCCAGCAATGAATGAAAATGGTGCGTACCTTTTTCGTGTTTTACAGAATAGCGGCCATGCTGGTAAAACCGTGAGCGGATTCCTTTCTGGACATTTTCCACCACTTCCTCATCTTCCAGTTCCACGGTATCGAGACCGCTGCCTGCGCCCATATTCAGCTTCGATTCGTCGTATACAAAACTCAGGAAGGATACCTTACAGGTACCCGCTGATGTTGGCTGTACCAGGTTAAGGGACAATCCCCACGGATAAAAATTGAACATCATATTCGGGAAGACCCAGAAATAATAGGCCGATACCTTCCTGCCAGAATCCGGCGAATCAGCGGGTAGGTCAAAACAGCTGTCGCCGGATTTCCCGATTCCCAGCTGAAGATTACAATACTGGTAGATCTCGGTGGTATATTCTCCGAAATCAAGCACGGCATTGAGTCCGGCATGCACAAATGGAATATGAAACCCTTCCAGGTAATTTTCGCAATAGAGCGCCCAGTTGGCTTTCACCTCATAGTCTTTAGAAAGATCAGACCTGAATTCCAGTTTATCCAGCGGCAGCCATCCCACCCGGCCGATCATTTCCCTGAACATAGTCTCCGCGGAAATGGGACCGGCTATGGCCGTTGGCGAGGGATCATTTGTACCGGCCTGGTGCATTGGCAACAAACTGGCTTGCTGCAAGGACGTGAACAACAATTTACCCCATTGGAAAATTGGCAACCGACTCAGGTTATCTCCTTCTGTCGGAAAATTTTCCACCTCCCTGAATTCGGGCATGGAACGGAAACTGCCATCGAGGTCAAATAACCTCCCATGGTATTTACACTTCAGTTGGCTGGATCGACAGGGTTCATACACCATTAGGTTACCGCGATGGGTGCACACATTCGAGAGACAATGGACCTCACCGGCTTTGTCGCGGGTTAACAACAGCGGTTCATCCAGGTAACCTGCCAGCAGTGTGAATGGATAACAGTCACCGGCCTCCTTTACCATGTCTGTGGTGCCGATAAACTGCCAGGTGGGGGCGAAAATTTTTTCCCTGGCAATCTCAAAATAACGCGGATCGGTATAAACGGTTTTATCAATGGTTTTGGCCCGGGCGATATTTGGATCAATAATAAATTTTGGCATGCAGCAGCTGGATTTGGTTGAATGGCCCCTGGCCAATTAAAACCAAAATTTACTATTTGGAATCGGCATTCCCAAAAGGGATTACTGTGGTAGGGCCGGCCTAAAACATTCTTATTTGCTGTCCCGGATGGTGAAAGGATCCGGTATCCAGCTCCCAACTGTCCTGGTTCAGCCCGTATAATTTGCTGAATTTTTTGAACTGTTGCCGGATGAGTTCCGCCACAGGACCCTCTCCCCGCATCCTCGTACCAAAGCGGCTGTCGTTTACTTTACCGCCATGTCCATCTTCAATTCCATGCCAGACCTTATCGGCACGGTCCGGAAATGTTTTATACAGCCAGTCGTGAAATATGAGTTTAACCGCTCCGTTGAGTCTCACAAAGGTATAGGCTGAAAAACTTGCTCCTGCGTTGGCTGCCGCCTCCAGGATATTCGGTATCTCATGGTCGTTTAACCCCGGGATCATTGGCCCCAGCATCACACCTGTCCTTACACCTGCATCACTCAGTTCCCTTATAACCCTCAACCTTTGATTGGCCGTGGTGGTCCTGGGTTCCATCACCCTGCGCAGGGATTCATCCAGGCTGTTGATGGTCACCAATACCGAGGCAAGGTGTTTTTGTCCCATCCCTGAAAGCAGGTCACTGTCCCGAAGCACTCCTGCATTTTTGGTGATGATACTTACCGGCTGGTGGAATTCATGACATACTTCCAGCAACCGACGGGTAATCCGGTATTGCCTTTCAGCAGGCTGGTAGCAATCGGTATTACCGCTGATGGATATAGGCAGGCATTCCCACTTTGGCCGCAACAGGAATTTCCGCAACAGTTCCGGGGCATTTTTCTTGATAATAATGTTCCGTTCAAAATCCAGTCCCGCACTATAACCCCAATACTCATGCGAATTACGGGCATAACAATACACACAGCCATGTTCGCAACCCTGGTAGGGATTCATGCTGTAAAACATGCCCACATCCGGACTATCAACTTTATTGACCAGGCTTTTACCCTCCTGTTCAATATAGCGGGTTGCCGGATCGGCTTCACCCCAGTCGTCAATTGATTCAACCTGTTCGCGGGATGCAGCAAGCTGGCTGAACCTGTTGGCGGTATTTATCTGGGCACCACGGCCCCGAAATTTTGACAAGATTATTCAGTTTGTTATTTGTAGTTGACTTCACCTCTTCACTTCTTCACCTCTTCACCTCTTCACCTCTTCACCTCTTCACGCTCCAAACAATGTTCCCTGGCGCACGCCTACAGGCAGGTCACGTAGTTCAAAGCGCTGCACAATCTGCCAGTGGAGTTCCCCTGTCCGCCTTTTGAGAAGCAGACAGGCATCCACCAGGCATTGTCCGGTGAAATGGCGGGAGGAATATTGTTGCCAGGCTTTTTCAAATTGCCCCGGCCCCAGCCTCGAAGCAAGAACAACCTGGTGATCTGCCGGAAACCAGGCAGCATGCTCCTTGTCGGCACGCAGGAGGTGTTGTATCGACTTCAGGTCTCTAGTGCATGTACTCAAGGCCTGGTTCCCCGACTGGTCACTCCTGCTGGCCACCGGAATCACAATCGAATGTGTGGGCTGGCTCCTGTAATCCTTCAGGGTCAGACAAAAGGGTCGCCAGCCCATGATCATCTGGTTCATCGACCTTACCACCTTTTCCTCCAGCAACTGCCGCTGTCTGAATTTTACGAGTGGAAGGAAGATCGCATTCGATTTGGGAACCGGCCACCCGTTGTTTTCATAGAGTTGTATTTTGGCCTTACGCAATTTTTCCCTTAAGGATTCCGGTATCGCCAGCACCAACTGGTATTCATATACCTGGTAACCGGGTAAACTGATCAAACCCATATTCAGATCCTGCCTCATCGGCTGCTGCATCCTTGCTTGCATAGCATCTGTTTTTATGTTAATAGAATTTTGATTTCAGATCTTCCTTCATTCATCCCGCCCGCCTGTTCTTAATCCCCTTGGCAATAACCTCAACCGGCTAACCATCCTTTCCCTTTCCTCTCCTGCAACCCTTGACACCAGTATCAATTCTTCCAGTTCCATTTCCGCCCGGAAACAGCGCCCGGAAAATTCGAGCAGGATCTCCATGGCCTTCTGTTCATCCAATCGGTCCATGAGTGGAAGCCGCGGATGGTGGAATAAGGTTATAGCCGGACAATCATTTCCTTTCAGCCAGGCATCGATGACCCTTAAGTTTTCTGCCAGCATCCTGAACGGTCCGGGATCCTGCACCCTTATATACAATGGACAGGCGGGCATACTTCCATAATTATTAAAGAGTACCGGAAAACTTTCCTGCTGTCCGGCCACCCGGTTCAGCCACCTGAGCAGGGTGTTTTCCATCTCTTCCCGCGCATAAAAACGCGCCAGTAACATTCCGGGGCGGGACACAGAAAAAGCATCCTTCCCAAAAGCCTCTGCCGCATATAATTGCTCTGAACCAAGCTGCTGCACCAAGGCCTCCGGACACAAAACTTTCAGTTCATAACACAACAGGCTGCCATCTCTTTCCGGCGCCATCCTGCCTTCTTTTTCACTGGCAACGCCTTCCATTCCCCTGGCATTACCTTCCTTCCCCCTGGCAACGCCTTCCCAATGGCCGGCAACGCCTTCCCGATGGTCAATAGCATCTTTCTGATGGCCGGCAACGCCTTCCGGAAGACGGGCAACCCCATCCTGAAGGTGGGAGGTTTCAGAAGCCGGAGCCCTGCTACCCCGGAATGCACCCGGGTTTAAATGATTGTCCATATCAGTCATTTTAGCAAACCAAACTATTTAGCATAAATTTACTAATTATTTTAGTAAAACCAAATAAATTTGTACCTCATCCAAACTTCTTACAACTACATTCAAACTACTGTATATGGAATTAGATAAAAGTTACACCCCGACATACACCGGTTCAAAATCCTTTAGCCAGCACCAGATCCGAAACACAAACGCCACTGGTTTTGGTGCCGCAGCGGATGATTATGCCGAACGCGGCCTGGATCTCAACGAAGAACTGATCCGGAACAAACCTGCCACCTTTTTCCTGCGCGTCCGCGGAGAAGCCATGATTGGTGCAGGCATCCAGGATGGAGACCTGGTCATCGTTGACCGCTCCCTGTCTCCCCAGAGCGGAAAAATCATCATTGCAACCCTGAATGGGGAAATGCTGATCAGGCGTTTTGAAAAAACCTTTAATAAAATGCGGCTCCTTCCTGAAACGCCACGTCTTGCGCCCATCGACATTGATCCCTCCTGGGAAGATTTCAGCATCTGGGGAGTGGTCACTTATATTATCCATAAAGTGTGAGGTTTGAACCATGATTGTCCACCCACCCCCACCTCCGAGCCAACCACAAATCACCAGCAAAATTGTACGCTTTACTCGATTGTAACTCCTTCTACTGCTCCTGCGAGCGCCTGTTCAGGCCCGACCTGGAACACAGGCCCGTAGTGGTGTTGAGCAATAACGACGGCTGCGTCATAGCAAGGAGCGATGAGGCGAAGGCTGCAGGCATCGGCATGGGAACCCCCTATTTCCAGTGCCGCGAGCTGGTCCGCGAAAAAGATGTGGCCGTTTTTTCTTCCAACTACCAGCTCTACGGAGACCTGAGTATGCGGGTGATGGACACCGTTAGACAACTGCTGGGCCCGGATAAAATAGAAGTGTATTCGGTGGACGAAGCGTTTCTCGACTTCTCGGCAATACCACCCGACCAACTGGAAGCATATGCCCGGAACCTGCGGCAGACAGTGGAACAATGGACCGGCATCAGGGTATCTATCGGTGTGGCGCAAACGAAAGTATTGTGCAAGGTGGCCAACCGCCTGGCGAAAAAACAGAAAGCAGTTACCGGCTGTGTGATGGTTCTCGACCATCCGGAAAAAACGCAGTCCGCCCTTGAACAGACTGAAGTCGGCGAGACCTGGGGCGTGGGACACCAGTATGCCGAAAAGCTTCGCCAGTGGGGCATCTCCACCGCCTGGAAACTCAGCCGGATGCCGGAAGAATGGGTGAAAAAAAACCTGGGTGGGGTGGTGGGACAAAGACTGTTCCACGAACTCAATGGACTGCCCTGCATTGAAATGAAAGACCCGCTGGAAAACAAAAAAATGATCGGCACTTCCCGCATGTTTGGACGCAGGGTCTTTGAACTGAAAGACCTCCGCGAAGCCGTTGCCAGCTATACAGCCAGGGCTGCAGAAAAGCTGCGCCGGCAATCCAGCGCCGCATCCGTTGTGGAGGTTTACCTGGTAACGGCTTCCGAAGAAAAATTCACCTACCACCCGAAAAAATACAGCGCCTCTGCCCGTCTGTCCCATCCCAGTTCAATGACCAATGAATTAATCGCGTATACTTTGCCGTTAGTAGAAGCATTATTCATTCAGGGACCACGCTACCTGAAGGCAGGTGTCAATTTCAGTGAACTGGTGCCGGAAAACAGCACCCAGTGCAACCTCTTCGAAACGACCGGAAAAACAAGCGGATCCAGTTGCGGCAGAAAGGAGAACAAAAAGCTCATGGCGGCGCTCGACAATATCAATGCCAGCCAGCAAGGGGAGATGGTCAGGTTCGCGGCATCCGGACTCGAACGGTCCTGGAAAATGCGGCAGGAACTCATGAGCCCCCGTTACACCACAAAATGGAATGAACTCTTTGAGGTTCATTGAGGATCCCAGGCGTCTGACGTTGGGATCCCAGGCGTCTGACGTTTAGCATTACTGAAAACCGTGGATCCAAACGTCAGACGCCTTTCCGTGAGCCCAAACGTCAGACGCCTTTCCGTGAGCCCAAACGTCAGACGCCATTCCCTCCACCGAACCCAAACGTCAGACGCCTTCCCCCCTAAAACAAACTCCCCTGCGACGGACCGCTTTCATACAACACCGGTACCGGCAATTCCAGCCCGGTTGCGGCCGACAGTACCCGGGCGGCATGCCGCGCAAATTCGGGAACCACACCATCATCACCCATATGAAGAATGAAAATGGCCTCCTCCAGGCCGGCATCAAACCAGTCGGCTAACCTTCGGGCCCAGGCATCAAGCCGGCTGTAATCCGTCGGATGCAACCGGTTGCCCACAAAACGAACCATGGTCCGCGAAACCGGCAACTGCATGTGACAGACATCCCGCCTTCCCGCCACATCGGTAATCACGGCGCCAACACCCATACTGTGCAGCGCCGAAAAAACATGCTCCGTTACAGATGCTTTGCTGAACCAGTCGGGATGACGCATTTCCACCATCCACCGCAATCCCGCCGGCAAGCCCGACAAATATTCCAGCAATTCCACCTGCCGGGATGGGCCAAAAGATTCTGACAACTGGATAAAAACCGGCCCCAGAAAACCCGACCCCTTGCTGTTAACCTCCCCGGCCAGGCCCTTCAACCCCTCGGCAAAGTCCCGTGTCATCGACTCCTTTCCCTTAAGCCCGCCGCGGTGTGAAATCCCCTGGTATAATTTGGGGCAAAATAAAAAACCCCTCCCCTCCGCCACTTGTCCGGACCATTTGCCCAGGGCCTCCGCGTCATAGAGCTTATAATGGGTGGCGTTCAACTCAATGCAGTTGAACTGTTCCGAATAATACCTCAGGAAATCCGCCGGCCGCGCTTTTGGCGGATAGAGATTACCCACCCAGTCGGCTTGGGTCCAGCGGGTGGCACCCAGGTACAGCCGCGGCGCCGCCACCCGTTTTCCACCCAGGGAAAGGGCATTAACCGGCGGATCCGCCCGCAGGCTGAAATCCA
Organism: Flavihumibacter stibioxidans; assembly: GCF_014332695.1. Classification (GTDB taxonomy): domain Bacteria; phylum Bacteroidota; class Bacteroidia; order Chitinophagales; family Chitinophagaceae; genus Flavihumibacter; species Flavihumibacter stibioxidans. The sequence goes on from NZ_MBUA01000012.1 coordinate 389,031, forward strand.
CCGCATCCAGCATTGATTCAGGCAATTGTCCAAATTCCATATTCGGTTGCCCCTTGAGGTTGGGCATCGCAATTTACCACTAAATTGTAGCATGATCAGGTTCAATGGAATTGACCGGCTACTGTACAGTCCGGATACTGTCCCCCATCGGGGAAACCTTCGATGGGGACTGGTTACCAACAACGCGGCCATAACGGCAACAGGAATCCTTAACCGAAAAGAGCTGCTGAAGAACGGCTGGAATATCACCCGGCTTTTTTCTCCGGAACACGGCCTCACGGCACAGGCTGCGGATGGTGAAAAACAGGGCGACACCACCGATCCGCTGACCGGACTCCCCGTATCCAGCCTGTATGGCGACAGGTTCGCGCCCTCACCGGAAGAGCTCAGCAGCACCGACGGTATTCTTTTCGATATTCCCGATGCCGGATGCCGGTTTTACACTTTCCTCTGGACCCTCACACACGTAATGGAAGCCTGCGAAAAAGCAGGAAAACCATTGGTGGTACTGGATCGCAGCAATCCAGCCGGACTTTCACCGGAACTCGCAGAAGGCCCCTTCCTGGATGAAGTACATTGCAGTTCCTTTATTGGCAGATGGTCTGTTCCTGTAAGGCACAGTTCCACCCTCGGCGAACTTGCCCTTTATTTCAGGGCAAGCAGGCTACAGCGTTTAGACCTCACTGTTATACCCTGCGAAAATCCGCCAGCCTGGCCGGTTACTGATCCGTTACTGTGCAACTGGACACCTCCTTCACCGGGAATTCCTGAGCCTGTCACCGCTCTATTGTACCCGGGCATGGGACTACTCGAAGGCATCAATATCAATGAAGGCCGGGGTACCACGCTTCCCTTCCGCATCTTCGGTGCGCCTTTTATCAGGTCCGCGGAACTGGCCGACGACATCAACGCACTTGGGCTGCCAGGATTGACAGCCATCCCTTTCAGCTACCAGCCGGCCTGGGGCGAATGGGCAAACCAGTGGTGCCAGGGCATCCAATGGCTGGTGACCGATGCCCGCCAACTGAGGCCCGTCAGTGCCATGCTCCGGGTGATCCGCCTGCTGCAACAAATCTACCCCGCACAACTGGCGCAACGAAAGTATGTCACCAATGCCAACCCTTCCGGGGAAGGACATCTCGACCGGCTGTTGGGACAACCCGATAGCTGGAAAAAAATTGAAAACGGAAGCCTGCTGCCCCAAACCAACCTGCAGGAAGAATGGGCTGCCATCATCAGCCCCCACAGGCTGTATAATGTGCCCCAATAATCATTATCTTAACGAATGAACGGCACCTGCCTGGCATGATAACGTAAATGAATATGCGAAAAATAGCCCTTACCATATTGGAAGGACTGCGGGTCATATTGCAGTTTCTCCTGAAGAAACCGGTTACCTGGCTGGCCGGCAGGATATCCTCCGCACCGGACCAGGAAAGGGTAAACAGGGCACTTACCGATCTCTACCGGTCAATAATAACCGAACCCGGTAAAAAAGGACCGCTTTACCCCTTCCGGCCCGATGAACAGCCGGTGATCATCTTCACCGACCTGCACAAGGGAACCCGCGATGGCGCCGATGATTTCGCCATCTGCGAAGCCAACTACCTGGCTGCCCTGGATTATTACGAGGCCAACAACTATTATTATATCAACCTGGGCGACAGTGAGGAACTCTGGGAAAACCTTTTGCCGAATGTGATCACTTACAACAAAGCCAGTTTCGAAAAGGAAAAACAATTCCTGCAGCGAAAGGCATTTGTTAAACTGTTCGGCAACCACGACCTCTTCTGGGGCAATGATCCCATGGCCCCTGTGTTCCTGAAATCAATCTACGACCAACCGCTCAAAGCCAATACGGGCGCGGTCCTCAGGGCAGAACTCCCATACGGGTACCTCGATATCTTTTGCACCCATGGCCACCAGGGCGATGCACAAAGTGATGGCAACGTTTTTTCAAAATGGTTCGTTTCCTATATCTGGGGACCGGTGCAAAGCTTCCTGGAAGTAAATACCAACCTGCCGTCGGACAACAGCCAGATGAAGACACTGCACAACCAGTTCATGTATGAATGGAGTGCCGCACAGCAAAACCTGCTGCTGATCACCGGTCACACCCACCAGCCGGTGTTTAATTCCCTCACCCACCTGGAAAGACTTTACCTGCAGTTGGAAGATGCCAGGGAAAAAAAGGACATTCCCGCCATTGATACCATCCTGAAAGAAATTCCCAGGAGGCAGCGTGAATACGACCATGTAAACCATTCTTTCCGCAACATGAAGCCCAGCTATTTCAACGCTGGCTGTTGCTGTTATGCAGATGGAAATATAACCGGGATAGAGATCTCCGACGGCCAGATGCGCCTGGTGAAATGGAGCAAGGTTAATGGCATCCCGCAAAGGATCATTGCTGAAAACATCCATCTCGTGGAGCTGTCAAAGCGGCTTTCGGGGAGTTGAGCCACCAGTGGCTGCCCCGCCTCCTATTGCGCCAGCAGGAACAATATCTTTTTCGCTTCTTCCGTCATTGGCCGGGTGGTATCCTGCATCCAGTGCTGCTTAAATGACCTGATCGCAGCAGCGCTATCCTTCAGGTTATAACCTACCACCCGCAACGCCATGAGGTGATCAAAATGTTCCGGCACCTGAATCCCGGTTGTATCGCCATACCATTTCCCGAAACCACGCGCTGACAGCGTCTTCCAGGGGAAACGCCAGTTCGGGTCGTTCTTGCGGGTCGGCGCAATATCCCCATGGCCGATAAAATTGGCTGCAGGAATATCATGTCTTTTTTTCAGGGTGTCGAGCAGGTTATACAAACTGTTCAGTTGGCGTTCATCAAAGTTTTCAAACCCGTTATTATCGAGTTCTATGCCAATGCTGGATGAATTGATATCGGTATTGTTTCCCCAGCTGCCCACACCGGCATGATGCGCCCGAAGATAATCGTTCAGCATCTGGTGAACGGTGCCGTCCTTGCAGATGACATAGTGCGAACTCACTTTTGTCCGCGGCAGTGTGAAAGTGCGCAGGGTCTGGTCGCAGCTGTTCTGGGCAGTATGGTGAATGATCACAAAATTGGGTTTGCGGATACTCATGTTCGTGGTACCCACCCATCTCCCGGCGGTTGACATGCTATTGTCCGGGGGAAACTGCTTCAGGCTTTTGGCGATCGCTTTCACCTGCTTTTTATGCGACCGGTTTGTCTTTGCATAGGGGTTGGGACTGCAGGCGAACACCAGGGCCATCATTATAACGGCAATGGATAGGGGCAGAATTGTCCGGTTTGCTTTCATCAGAACTTACTTGAAAATAGTTTAACCCTCCCCACCCGGGTTCTCCTGTTTTTTAACAACCCTGATCCGAACTTTTGGTTCGCCGTTGTTTTGGGGGGAATCAGGTCCCCCGGTGTGGGCTGTATCCGGATGTCTTATCTCTCCGGCAGGCTGGCTTCCCTCCGCGCGGGATTGCTCCGGCCTTTGTGGTGGCTGTCTTTCACCGCGGTGCTGTCTTTCGCCTCCGCCTGGCTGCCGCTCTCCACGGGGAGGTCGCTCTCCACGCGGCTGCCTGTCACCATGCGGACGCCCGCCACCCTGCTGACCTTCGCCCTGTGCGGGCTCTCCACCCTCAGCCCTTTCCGGATGCGGATGATGCCTGTTGCCGCTATGGTGTTTTTTTCCACCCCTGTCATCCCTTCTTCCTCCCTTATCCCTGCCGCCTCTCTCCTCTCTTCTTCCTTCACCTCTCCTTCTCACCACATATTCAGGGGCCGGTCCCAGCTCTGCGGGCACCGGTACTTTTTCAACTTCTTTACCTATGAGCGATTCGATGCGGGAGAAACGTCCGATCTCCTTATCACTGACAAGCGTAAACGCTTTTCCGTCTTTCTCGGCGCGCGCGGTACGGCCAATGCGGTGCACATAATCCTCGCCATCATTGGGAACATCATAATTGACCACCACATCAATGGTATCAATATCAATTCCACGGCTCAGTACATCCGTAGCCACCACCACTGGAATACGACCGCTTTTGAAACCCTGCAGCAGTTCTTCGCGTTCCGATTGTTCAAGGTCCGAATGTATTTCGGCCACATTGAAATTCGCGCGCTTAAGGGTTTGCGTTAGTTGCTTAACCGTTTGCTTGCGCGAACAGAATACAATAAGGCTGCGGTGCGGGGTTTCGCGGATGATCTTCATGATGAGCTCATTCTTCTGCGGCTCATACACCACATAGGCCATCTGCCTGATCTTTTCAGGCGGCCTTGATATCGCGATATTCACTTCAACAGGGTCCTTGAGGATGCGCTTCGCCAGGCTCCGGATCTTTTCCGGCATCGTGGCCGAAAACAGGAGGCTCTGGCGGTTTGCGGGCAGAAAACGGATGATGCGCATGATGTCATCATGGAATCCCATATCCAGCATGCGGTCGGCCTCATCGAGCACCAGGTACTGGATCTCGCTGAAGTCCACATAGCCCATGTTCAGGTGGGCGATCAGTTTGCCGGGCGTACAGATCACCAGGTCCACGCCGTTGCGCAAAGCCTGTTTTTCCTGCACAAAAGCACTGCCATCCCCCCCGCCATAAATGGCAATACTGCTGACTGGGGTAAAATAAGCGAGCCCTTCAACAGTCTGCGCGATCTGGACAGCCAGTTCACGCGTGGGCACAATAATCACCGCGCTGGTATGTCCTTCATGGCGCTGGTGAATCAGTTTACTTAATATGGGTAATACAAAGGCGGCTGTTTTCCCGGTTCCGGTCTGTGCTGAAGCGATGATGTCTTTTCCTTCCAGAATGGGGGGCATTACTTTTTCCTGAACGGGAGTAAGGGTTACATATCCCATGGCGTCGATCCCTTCCATTAATCCCGGATCGAGGGGTAATTCACTAAAATTCACAAATAATAATCATTTCTATTTGTCGTAAAGATAGTGCAAAACGGCGGTTGTAGCGGCTTATATTAACTTTAACACCAGACGTAACCGGTTATCCGGGCATACAAAAACAGTTTTATGAATACACCCTGCAAACAGTTTTCAGCGAAGATCTTCCGGGTTTCAGCGAGGATACGCCTGGTTTCGGCTTTCATTCTGTTCACCATTCTCCTTCCGGGGCAGGCCCGATCACAAAATGGCGCCCTGGTGCTGCAGACAGATTTCGGCCTGAAAGACGGTGCGGTAGCGGCCATGAAGGGTGTGGCATACAGCGTGGCAATCGGTTCGGCAACGGGTTCGATAACCGGTTTGGCAACGGAAACTGCCTTTCCAACACCGCGGTTTCAGATCTTCGACCTGACACATGAAATTCCGGCCTTCAATACCTGGGAAGCGGCCTACCGGCTCTGGCAGGCAATTTCCTACTGGCCGGCCGGTACTGTATTTGTTTCGGTGGTGGATCCGGGAGTGGGCTCTGACAGGAAATCGGTGGTAGCGAAAACCAGGTCCGGCCACTTTATCGTCACCCCAGACAATGGCACCCTGACCATGGTAGCCCGGGTCATCGGCATTGATTCCCTCCGGCAGATTGATGAAAAAATCAACCGCCTGCCCGGGTCAGCAGCATCCTATACTTTCCATGGACGCGATGTGTATGCCTATACCGGAGCCCGACTGGCGGGTGGAATCATCCGGTTTTCGGAAGTGGGCCCTGCACTTTCGCCCGAGGTGGTGATGATCCCTTTCCGGGAAGCCGGTTTTGAAGCGGGCTACTTCCATGGAAGCATCCCGGTGCTGGACGAACAGTACGGAAATGTGTGGACCAATATTCCGCTGTCGCTGCTGGAAGAAAACGGGGTCCGGGTGGGTGACCGGCTCGAATTGCAGGTAAGCAAAGGATCACAAATCCTGTACAGGGGCGTGATGATTTTCGGCAATACTTTTTCGGCTGTACGGGAGGGTGAGCCGGTGGCCTATGCCAACAGCCTGCTGAATCTTTCCTTTGGGATCAATATGGGAAATCTTGCCGAGCGCTATAAACTCAGCAGCGGCCCGGAATGGCAGGTACGCGTCCGGAAACTATAACAGCTTTCCTTCAACAGGACACCATCAAAACACGGCTACACACCATTGACGGCACCAGTGTTCTCCCGGTTCTACGGAGAGAATGCCTTCTTTTGTCGTCAGTTCCTGGTTATGGTGGACGCTGTCCGCAATTCCGCACCAGGGCTCAAGGCATACGAAATCTGCACCGGGGGCGGCCCAGATGCCGAAGAACGGGAATCCTTCAAATCTGAAATGAAGACCATGAGGGTGTTTGCTGCAGCCCAGGCTGATCTCTGTATCCGGCATGCCTTTCAGCACCAGGGCATCTTCCCTGAACAGGTCCTTACTCAACGGAAGCCGGCCCTGGTCGAGCTTTATATGTTGCGTTCCATCACCGATCAGTCCGCCGGTTACCTTATAACGGTTCAGCTCATGCGAATGGTTGAATTCAAGGAAATAATCCTCGTATTGCGTGGTCTCGTATTGCGTGGTCTCGTTTTCCAGGAGCAGGGGCACAGCGAAAGCCGGGTGCCCGCCAATGGAAAACCACAGCGGGCCTTCACCGGTATTGGTTACGGTATATCGGCAATACACGCGGTTTTCCTCCAGGCGATAATGCACATCGAGCTGGAAATTAAAGGGATAACAGGCCCTGGTTTCAGCGTCATCCACCAGCCTGAAATTAACTGCCTCCTCAGAAACATGTTCAGCCAGAAAGGTCCGTTCGCGTGCGAAACCATGCCTTGGCAACGTGTATTCCTTTCCGTTATAGAGATAGGTATCGTTTTTCAATGCGCCCACTATGGGAAACAGGATCGGGGAGAATTTTCCCCAGTATTCCGGATCGCCGCTCCACATGTAATTGACTCCGGTGGACAGGCTTTTCAGCACCTGTAATTCCGCCCCCCTGGGATGGATCACAACTTCTATCTGTCCGTTGCTGAGATGTAACATTTCCGTCATGGAATAAAGTTAACACAGGTGTCTGACATGTGGTGTCTGACATGTGAAATTCTCCGCCTTGCGGACAAACATGTCAGACACCACATGTCAGACACCTGTCGTAAATTACCGGAAGATTCACCCGGATTTGTCCTATTTCCCGGATTTCAATTGTTATCAGGGTATATAACTGGTTTTGAACCCCTAAAAAATCAACCCATGCAGGAATTCCTACTGATCATGCGCCATGAAGATGGCGGCAAACTGGCCTCCCCCGAACAAATGCAGGCCTGGATGCAACAAACCATGGACTGGATTAACAGCATCGCAGCACAGAATAAATTTGTCAGCGGCACGGGACTGCCTTTTGACGAGGCCAGGGTGGTGAAGTCAGACAAAATGGTTACCAACGGACCTTTTGGCGATATCAAGGAAACTATTGGCGGCTTTATCCATGTCTGGGCCGATTCAGTGGAGGAAGCCGTTGAGTTTGCCAAAGCTTGTCCCGTTTTACAAGGCGATGGCAACACGGTGGAAGTGCGCAAAATTGCCGGCCCCGAACACGCCAAATAATTTTCAGGCCATCCACCGCCCATGGAACAGCAGGAATTGATACCGCATCTTTTCAGGACCGAATTCAGGAAGATCACGGTTGTACTGTGCAAATTGTTTGGCATTGAACACCTGGAAACGGCGGAAGACCTGGCAAGTGACACTTTCCTGTCAGCCATGGAAACCTGGACCTACAAGGGGGTTCCGCCAAACCCGACTGCCTGGCTTTACCACGTGGCAAAAAACAAGGCCAGGAATCATTTGCAGCGGGATAAGCAGCTGCGGGATAAGATCATTCCGCAGTTGAACAACCGGCAGGATGGGGCAGCGCGGGATGGTGAAGCGCCAGACTTCATCAACCTCTTCGAAGAAAATAATTCCGACAGCCAGTTACAGATGTTATTTGCGGTCTGCCATCCGTCTATTTCCAGGGAGTCGCAGATAGCGCTTGCCTTGCGCATTCTCTGCGGTTTTGGGATAGATGAAATTGCCAATGCTTTTTTAACAAACCGCGAAACGATTAACAAACGACTGCATCGCGCTAAGACAACTTTAAGACGGGAAAAAATCAGCATTTCAGTGCCTGCGGAAAAGGAAATCGATAGCCGGCTCGATACCGTACTGGCTACCCTGTACCTATTATTTAATGAGGGATATTATTCCGAAAGCCACGACCAGGTGCTGCGCGAAGACCTTTGCCAGGAAGCCATGCGCCTGACCCGGTTATTGCTCGGCAACCAGCAAACCGACCTGCCTTCCGTGAAGGCGTTGTATTCACTGACCTGTTTTCAGTCCTCCCGCTTTGCCGCCAGGAAAGGTTCTTCCGGTGAATTGATTTTATACGAGGACCAGGATGAATCTTTGTGGAACCGGGACCTCATCAGCGCGGGATTGTATTACCTGCATCATGCGGCAACCGGCCCCACGCTTACTAAATACCACTTGGAAGCCGCCATCGCTTGCTGGTATACCCAAAAAACCGACACACCAGAAAAATGGGAAAACATCCTCCAGCTTTTTGATACCTTATTACAAGTAGAATACTCCCCGGTGGCGGCACTCAACAGGATCTATGCCCTGTCCAAACTCCGGGGACCCCAGGTTGCCATTGAAGCCCTTTCCAGGATCCGGTCAAACAGGAATCAATACTACTACAGCCTGCTCGGTGAACTGTACCGGCATATAAACCCGGAGTTAGCAACCGGGCATTTCCAACAGGCATTATCCCTCGCAAGATCTGCTGCCGACCGGCAAATCCTGCAACGAAGGATCAGGTCAATTGCCGAAGGCGTCTGACGCGCGTCTGACGTATGTCAGACGTATGTCAGACGTATGTCAGACGCATGTCAGACGCATGTCAGACGCATGTCAGACGCGGTCGAACAGTGAATGCCCAATATATCCACGACATAATTCAATTCATGAATAGTTATTACAACAGCGATCCCGACCATAAACACCAGTGGCAATTAAAGTTCAACCAGTATCATTTTGACATCGACACCGAAATCACGGATACCACCAATAGGATCATCAGGGTTTACTGCAGCAGCGACCTGGCCAAAAATATTTATACCGACCTTAGCCGCAATTCCTTTTTCAAATGGTTCCGCGAACAGTTTGTTGTTACCCCGATCGAATTCATCAACCGCGAAAGAATCAAGCCGGCCAAACAATTAGTAACCGATTCGCGAAATTCCATCACCTCCGTCAGCCATCAATGCGGATTCAGTGATGTCAACTATTTTGTGCGGCTTTTTAAAAAATCCGAAGGGATTACCCCCGGCATCTACCAGGATTGCCTGAATAAATAATAAATTACCGTTACATATCATCGTTATGAGAAAATTGACTGTCCTGGCTTTTGCCTGCTGCCTGTCTGTTTACGCCATGTCGCAGGCCAGATCACTGGATTCGGCCCTCACCGCCCTGCACCAATCAGGGCGCTTTAACGGCGTGGTGCTGTATGCTGAAAAAGGCAGGCCTGTCCTGAGCAAAGCCTACGGCGTGGCCGACTACCGCTCCGGAAAACCACTCAGATTACAGTCTCCTTTTAACCTGGCTTCCATCACCAAGCAGTTCGTATGTGCATCTGTGTTGATCTTACACGATCGTGGTAAAATCGGCCTGGATGACAAATTGCAGCAATACCTGCCCACCATTCCGTATGATAAAGTGACCATCCGCCAGTTGATGACCCATACATCCGGACTGCCGGAATATTTCGACCTGTTCATGACCCACAGGGGTAGCAATGACACCCTTACCAATGCTATGCTGGTTGACTTGCTGGCTACACACCATCCTGCACCCGAGTTTGAACCCGGCACTGCATGGAATTACTGCAATACAAATTATGCCCTGCTGGCTTCAGTGGTGGAAAAGCTATCAGGCGTAACAATGGAAACTTTTTTCCAGCAGGAGATCGCCCGGCCGCTCGGATTGAAAAACAGCTATTTTTTTCGGTTACCCGCAACTGTTAGCAACCCAGGCCAGGTGGTTGGATTTTTGGAAGAGAATGGCAAACGCAGGGTGGCTGATCTCACGGTAATGGACGGTATCCTGGGCGATGGCAACCTGTTTTCCTCCGCGGAAGACCTGCTGAAATGGGAACAAAGCCTCTACCAGTCAAAGCTGATCAAACCCGCTACCCTGGCACAGGCTTTCGAACCGGTTAAGATTTCAGCGGCAGGCCGCGACAGTTCATACCCCTATGGCTTCGGCTGGTTTATAGACAAACAAAAAGAACAGTTTTCCCATACCGGCGGCTGGACAGGGTTTGTCAATATCATTTTACGGGATGTAAAAAATCAGCGCACCCTTATTTTACTGAGTAGCGGAAGCGATGGAACCGGCCTGGGTATCGCCCGTAATTTTTTCAACGGTGCCGGACTAACGGTAACCCCCACGCGCCTGATAAATAATGTCTGGGTGATTGATGGAACCGGTAGTCCGGCCCGGCAGGCTTCAGTACGGCTGGCGGGTGACAAAATCATGGCTGTGGGCAACCTGAAACCTTATTCCGGCGAGGAAATTATAGATGGCGGCGGCAAAGTCCTGGCACCCGGTTTCATCGACACCCACAGCCACCTGGAAGGATCACTGGATAACAAACCCCAGGCCCTGGCCGCACTGAACCAGGGAATCACCACTATTGTAGCCGGACAGGATGGCTATGCCAACTGGATAGATAGCCTGGAATCCAGCATAAAAAAAACACCACCCGCCATCAACCTTGCCACCTATACCGGCCACACCGCCCTGCGCGAAATGGTAATGGGTGAAAATGATTTGCACCGCCCCTCAACAGAGGCAGAGTTGCAGAAAATGAAAGAACTGTTGATGGCGGAAATGAAGAAAGGTTCATTGGGACTTTCAACCGGGCTGGAATATGACGGGGCCTGGTTCTCCACCTACCACGAAGTGCTGGAACTGGCAAAGGTGACTGCAGGTGAACATGGACGTTATATGAGCCATCTTCGCAGTGAAGACATCAACCTTCGGGATGCCATCGATGAGATCATCCGAATTGGGCGGGAGGCTAAAATACCGGTTCAGATTTCCCACCTGAAAATTGGACTGAAAGACGACTGGGGCTCTGCACCGGATATACTGGCCTGGCTTCAGCGTGCCAGGTTACAGGGCATAGACATCACCGCCGATGTGTATCCCTATGAATTCTGGCGCAGCACCCTGAAAGTGTTATTCCCCAAAACAGATTACAACAATTTAGCCAGCGCTGAATTTGCGGTGAACCATAGTTTTGACCCGGCTCAATCTGTTCTGGTGGCATTTAAACCACAGCCGGAATACAGGGGAAAGACCCTCTCAGAAGTGGCCACACTACGCGGCACTTCCCCGGCGCACACCCTGATGGCACTGATCGCTGAAGCGGAAGCCTATCGCAAAAAAAATCCCGACAGCAGCGGGGTGGAAGGCATCATGGGCAAATCCATGACAGACGCCGATGTATCGGCCTTCCTGAGCTGGCAGCATGCCAATATCTGCTCTGATGGCTCGGATGGAGGCCACCCACGCGGATACGGCTCCTTTACGCGCGTCCTTGGGCACTATGTGAGGGAGAAAAAAATCATGTCGCTCGAAAATGCCATCAACAAAATGACGGCCCTTGCAGCTGAACAGGTTGGCATTCAAAGAAGAGGAGTGATCGCCCCGGGATATTTTGCGGACCTGGTTTTATTGGATCCCGCATCAGTGAAGGATAATGCCACCATTCAAAACCCAATGGCCCTGTCGGACGGCATCCTGAAAGTATGGGTAAACGGCGAACCTGTTTTCGCAGACAAGCAGGCCACAGGAAAATATCCGGGTAAATTTTTAAAACGATAAGCGGTATGAGCAAACCAAAAGCCATAGTCATAACGAACGGGATCTTACATGAATCAGATGCAAAAACCGCCCATGGCCTGATCCGTGGCACAGAGCGTTTTGATATCGCAGGTATCATCGATTATAAACATGCCGGCAGGGATGCAGGCGAAGTGCTGGATGGAACGCACCGGGGCATACCGGTATATGCAGGTATAGAGGATGCAGTAACAGCGGTTAGTGATCTCCGTTATTGCATCATCGGCGTAGCCACGGTCGGCGGAGTGTTGCCGCCTGATTTTATTGCCATCATTGAATCAGCTATCCGCCATAAGATATCCATTGTGAACGGACTGCATGATTTCCTGGCAGACAGGTCCGACCTGGTTCGGCTGGCAGCCGCACATGAAGTGGAACTGATAGATGTGCGCCGGCCGAAACGACGTTCTGAACTGCATTTCTGGACGGGTGAGATTTTTTCGGTTACAGCTCCAGTTATAGCGGTTCTGGGAATGGATTGCGCCATGGGAAAACGTACCACCTGCCGTTTGATCCGCCAGGCCTGCGAGGCAGCAGGTCTTAACGCACAGATGATATACACCGGACAAACAGGGTGGTTACAGGGTGGGCGTTACGGATTCATTTTTGATTCCACCCTCAACGATTTCATCTCCGGCGAACTGGAACATGCCATCCTCAGTTGCTGGAAGGAATCAAATCCGGATATTATTTTACTGGAGGGACAATCGGCCCTTCGTAACCCAAGCGGTCCGGCTGGTTCAGAGTTCCTGGTTTCGGGCAATGCAAAATATACCGTGCTCGTATATGCGCCCAAACGAAAACATTTTGAACATACACCTGCCTGGGGCGAGATTCCTTCCCTGCAATCGGAAATCGAACTGATCCGCCTCTATGGTTCCCGGGTTATCGCCATTGCGCTGAATACAGAGGATTGTACTGATGAAGAGGCTTTGTCATTCCAGCGGGCCCTGCAACTGGAATATGGCATCCCGATTTTGCTGCCCCTGCAGGAAGGTGTTTCGCAACTGGTTCCCTTTCTGCAGCAACTCTTACCCATAACCGACTTTAACAAGCAGCAATGAAAATAAAATCATTCCGGTCCTGGCTCGAGAAACTGCCGCTTAGCAAACCCTACACCATCGCCTATAGCACCAGTGAAGATGCTGAAATTGTTTTCCTGGAACTTGTCCTGGAAAACGGTATCACCGGCCTGGGTGCTGCCAGTCCATTTGAAGAAGTGGTGGGTGAAAAGCCCTCCCACACACTCGCAAACCTGCAATCAGGGTTCCTCGAAACCCTTACCGGTCGGGATATCCGGCATTTCAACCAGCTCATTGACGAAGCGGCCGCTTATTTCCCGCACCTGCCCGGTACCCTGGCAGCCATCGACATCGCACTGCACGATGCTTTCGGAAAATTCATGGGCGTTTCGGTGCTTGAATTTTACGGTCAGAAAATCGCCCCCCTCCCAACTTCGGTAACCATCGGCATCAAGGATATTAACGGCACCCTTGCCGATGCGCGTGAATACCTGGCCATGGGCTTTAGGGTTTTAAAAATAAAAACCGGACTGGATGCAGAACAGGATATAGAGCGGGTGCTGCGACTCCGGGAAGTATTTAGCAGCAGCCTGGTGCTGAGGGTGGACGCCAACCAGGGGTATGATCTCATCAATCTGAAACGGTTTTTAACGGCCACCGCAAAGGCCGATATTGAACTGATCGAACAACCCCTGCCATCCGGCGCTGATAAAGATCTGCTGCAATTATCTCCAACAGAGCGGTCAATACTGGTGGCAGATGAATCTTTACTGGATGCTTCGGCTGCTTTTCGACTGGCGCATACACCGCATCGTTATGGTGTCTTCAACATCAAACTGATGAAATGCGGGGGCATCAGGGCGGCCCGTGAAATCGCGCTGCTTGCCGGAAAGGGGGGCATCGGTCTCTTCTGGGGCTGCAACGATGAAAGTGTCGTCAGCATTACCGCTGCACTGCATGCAGCACTCTCCTGCTCCAACACCCGATACCTTGATCTCGACGGCAGTCTGGAACTCAGTCGCGACCTGGCCACCGGAGGGTTCTCCATCGAAAACGGCTGCCTCATTCCAGCGAAAGGTCCTGGTCTTGGCTTAGGTGTCTGACATGTAGTGTCTGACATCTACGTTTACCGGACTCAGAAATCATAGATGTCAGACACCACATGTCAGACACCACATGTCAGACACCTATACCCAAAGCACGGGCGAAGCGCTTCAGGTCCGCCAGTTCCGATGCATTCAGCACTTCATTGTTTTCGTATTTCGTGCGCAGGAACAGTGCCCGCTTGTGTTCGGGATATTTCGCCAGAATGGAGGAGATCAGCTCCCCCGCAGCTTCATCCCGCTCAAACACCGGCCTGCCACCACCCTGGGGCACAACCGATTTGATCCGTGTGGGCATCCGCAGGATCAGGGCCTCCAGTGTGGCCAGTTTCCCGGGAGCAAGTCCTTCAATCTTTGAAGCTTTCCCGTGCAAACCCTGCAACTGTTTCTTGCTCAGGCTTCCGCGCTGCAGGTACTGTTTGTACAAACTGATGATGAAAGAAGATACCGGATACGCAAGGATGCAATCTTCCAGTATCTCATTCACCACATCTATTTCAGGTTTCTTTCTTTCCATTCCAATCTTATTCAACCGGCATCATTACCCTTTCAATTCCCAGCTTACGGCACATAGCGTTAAGCGCAGGCAGCGCGGATGTAACGATATTGGTATACTCCGACTTCAAAGGCTTCCAGGTGGCTTCCAGTGTCCTGAACTGTTCTTTCTGTCCATCGGTAACAAATGGAATATTGCTGTCCATTTCTCCTTTAAGGAAAAAATAATCGGCACTCAGCTTGTTCACGAAATTGATGATATCATCGTAGCTCTGGGTACGGTTCTGCACAAGGTCTTCTTCCCACTTCTCCATGCGGTCACGCAGGGTTGTGGCAGAACTTTTCAGCTCCGCATAGGCAGGCTTATCGCCGATCAGCTTCAGCAAATCAGCTACCTGAGCTTTCGCCACACGCATCTTCAACACGGAATGGTGCACGTCGCGCAGGCCATCTTCCACTTTCGTCAGCCATTCATGCTGCTCATCATAATCTGCCTGGCTGGCTTTCATCCTCGGATCCGCCAGGATCGTAAAATCGTGTTTTACCACCTGTCCGCCCGCCTTCAACTCGGCCACATAGTTTCCGGGAGGCGCACGGTGACCATCCCAACTGCCTTCTATATACGCTGTAGGAACGCCAGGATAAGTGGAATAACGAAGGTTCCAGGTAAAGCGGTTCAGGCCGGTTTTTTTAGGCAGCAGCGGATCGGCACGGGGACCACCCGGATACTCCACAAAAGCAGGATCTGCAGAATCGGAATATTGACGAACCAGTTCTCCCCTGGCATTGCGAATGGTCAGCGAAAGAGCAACACTGTCAGAACCTGCCGGCAAATGGTAATAGAAAACTGCAGATGTCGGTGCATTGGTCCCTTCAGATAAAGGAGTGGCGGGTTTGGGATCGTCCGTGCTGCCCACTGCATTCAGCGCGCTTCCGCCAGCGAGACGATACAAGGATGCCGGACCGAACAATTGCAGCGCCGCACCCTTCTGGAGTTTGTCAAAATTGCGGACCATGTAAAGATCATCCAGTATCCAGAAAGCACGCCCCATGGTGGCAGCAATCAGGTTGCCCTGGTGAACCCTCAGATCAGTGACGGGAGTAACCGGCAATCCCAGCTGCGATTTCGTCCATTGCTGACCGTTATCCCATGATATGTAAAGTCCGGTCTCGGTTCCCGCAAATAGCAAACCCCTGCGTTGGTCATCTTCCCTGATCACACGGGTATAAGCTCCTGTCGGAATGCCATTATCAATACGCGTCCAGGTCTTGCCATAATCTGTCGAACGGTAAAGCATAGGCGAAAAATCGTTCAGCTTGTACCGCGTGCAGGCGATATAGACAGTTGACTTATCATGCGGAGACACTTCAATGCTGTTCACCAGGCACTCGGGTAATCCCGCCGGTGTCACATTGGTCCATGAACGGCCATTGTCGCGGGTTAGATGCACCAGCCCATCATCACTTCCTGTCCAGATCACTCCTGGTTCCCGGGGCGATTCCTTCACATAGGAAATGGTGGCATAGTTCTCGCCACCCGCGCCTTCATTGGTATAGGGAATTCCACTACGCCCCATCCTGCTGGTATCATGCCGGGTAAGGTCTGGTGAAATCACGGTCCAGGTTTTGCCCAGATTGGTAGTCTTAAACAATCGGTTACCTGCATGATAGAAAGTACCACCATCCAGCTTTGACCAGATGATCGGGGCATTCCAGTTAAACCGGTATTTCATCTCCTTTGGCATAATGCTCTGGTACTGCAGGGGAACGGGCATCACGCCTTTTCCATCTTTAACTTCCATATCCGCCAGTTCAATGGTTCCCTGGTAACTGCCTCCCATCACGTAACGCGGGTTGTCAGGGTCAAATGCCAGGAAGGCGCTTTCGCCACCTGCGGAATAGAACCAGTTCCTTTCCCCGATGGAACCACCCCACACATTCCTGCTTTCAATCGACAGGGATGTATTGTCCTGCTGCCCGGCATAAACCTGGTAAGGGAATTTATTATCAACATTGATGCGATACAATTGTGCGGTAGGCTGGTTGTTCAGTGAGCTCCAGGACTGTCCACCATTGAAACTCACGGATGCGCCGCCGTCATCGGCCATGATCAGGTTGGAAGGATTGGCGGGATTGATCCACAACTGGTGGTAATCTCCGTGGGCGGTATTCAGCGTGCTCCAGGTGCGGCCGCCATCAATGCTTTTCAGCCATTCCGCGCCCAGTGAGTGCACAATATTTTCATTCTGCGGATCTACTGCCAGTTCAATATAATACCAGGCCCGGCTGATGAGACGATGATCCTTACTGACACGGTTAAACGAAGCTCCTCCATTCTCTGAAACAAACAAGCCGCCCTGTTCTTTATAAGTGTCACTTTCAATCAGCGCATATACTTTATCGGGATTGCTGCGGGATACTTCAATGGCCATTTTTCCCAGTTCTTTCGGGATGCCATTGTCCAGTTTCTTCCAGCTCCTGCCGCCGTCGGTTGATTTGTACAATCCGCTGCCTGGCCCGCCGCTCTTCACTTCCCAGGGAAGGCGGTGATGCTCCCACATCGCGGCATACAGGATGCGGGGATTCTGCTGGTCCATACTCAGGTCAGAACAACCGGTACTTGCATTTACATACAGAACCTTGTTCCAGTTCTGACCGCCGTCTTCCGACATATAAATTCCCCGGTCTTCCGATGGGCCGTTCAATGCACCCTGCACCGCCACATATACCAGGTCGGGGTTTTTCGGGTGAATCCGTATCGCCGCTATCTGCCTGCTGGCGGGCAAACCGCTGTGTTTCCAACTGCGGCCTCCGTCGGTACTCTTGTACACACCATCGCCGTAGGAAGTCATCACGCCCCTTGGTGCGTGCTCGCCCATGCCTACATATATAATATTGGGATCGGATTCCGCTACCGCAATGGCACCCACGGAACCGGTGTTAAAAAATCCGTCAGAAATATTGGTCCAGCTGATGCCGGCATCAGCTGTTTTCCAAACACCGCCGCCGGTAGTGCCCATGTAATACAGTTTGTCATTACCTCGTACGCCCGTTGCCGTTACGGAACGTCCCCCGCGAAAGGGGCCGATGTTCCTGAACTTCACGGTACGCAAGGCCTCATCGGGCTGGATGCCGGTTGCGGCAGCGACAGCCGGATTTTTGGCGACTGTCTTTTTCTTCGATTGTGCATGGGCGCCGCCAAGCAGTAAAAGCAGCGCCAGGGAAAGCGTAATTCGCATGTTATTGGTTTAGTTGTGCGGTTCAGGTGTCTGACATGTGGTGTCTGACATCTGCAAATACCGCAGTCAGAAATCATAGATGTCAGACACCACATGTCAGACACCACATGTCAGACACCTAAGCAGTAAGCCGAATTTACATATTCCTTCGATACTGCCCGCCAACTTCGTAGAGGGCATGCGTGATCTGCCCCAGGGAACAGTATTTTACCGTTTCCATTAGCTCCGCAAAGAGGTTGCCATTGCTGACGGCCACTTCCCGCAGGCGTTTGAGCGCAACATCCGACTTGTTTTCATTTCGTTTCCAGAAAGCATGCAGGTTGGCGATCTGCTGTTCCTTCTCCTCCCGGGTGCTGCGAATCACCTCTCCCGGCACCACGGTCGGCGAGCCTTTTTTATTCAGGAAAGTATTCACCCCGATGATCGGTAACTCTCCGGTATGCTTCTGCATTTCATAATGCAGACTCTCCTCCTGGATCTTGTTACGCTGGTACATTCTTTCCATGGCACCCAAAACACCGCCCCGTTCATTGATACGATCAAACTCCGCCAGCACGGCTTCTTCCACCAGATCCGTCATCTCTTCAATCAGAAAAGAACCCTGGATAAAATTCTCCGTTTTGGCAGAACCCAGCTCGCGGTTGATGATGAGCTGGATAGCCATCGCACGGCGCACACTTTCTTCGGTTGGCGTGGTGATGGCCTCGTCGTAGGCATTGGTGTGAAGCGAATTACAGTTATCATATATCGCATACAATGCCTGAAGTGTGGTACGGATATCATTAAAATCAATTTCCTGCGCATGCAGGGAACGTCCGGATGTCTGGATATGATATTTCAGTTTCTGGCTGCGGTCATTGCCCTTGTACTTCAGCTTCATGGCCTTGGCCCAGATACGACGGGCCACACGGCCAATCACACTGTACTCAGGATCCATTCCATTGCTGAAAAAGAAACTCAGGTTGGGTGCGAAATCATCAATGTGCATGCCCCGGCTGAGATAATACTCCACATAAGTGAATCCATTGGCCAGCGTGAATGCCAGCTGGGTAATCGGGTTGGCGCCGGCCTCGGCAATATGGTAACCGCTGATGCTCACGCTGTAAAAATTCCGCACTTTCTGCTGAATGAAATATTCCTGCACATCACCCATCAGCTTCAGGGCAAACTCAGTGGAAAAAATACAGGTGTTCTGGGCCTGGTCTTCCTTCAGGATATCCGCCTGCACCGTACCGCGAACCTGGCTTAGTGCCGCCGCCCTGATTTCATGGTACACTTCTGCCGGCAGGACTTCATCACCACTGAGTCCCAGCAACTGCAAACCGAGCCCGTTGTTTCCTTCGGGTAAGCGTTCGGGTGAGGAAGGGTTGTAATAAGATGGCTTGTTTAGGTGCGCGTATTTTTTCGCCAGCACCACATCCCTCCATTTCCCCATCCCACCGTTCTCTTCAATCCATTTCTCACAAGCCTGGTCAATGGCTGCGTTCATGAAAAATGCCAACAAAATAGGAGCAGGACCATTTATTGTCATGCTGACACTTGTTTTCGGGTCACACAGGTCAAATCCGCTGTAAAGTTTTTTGGCATCGTCGACCGTTGCAATACTCACACCACTGTTGCCGATTTTACCATATATATCAGGCCGGGAAGCAGGATCCTCACCGTAAAGTGTAACCGAATCAAAGGCAGTGGACAAACGTTTTGCAGGCTGGTCCTGGGAAACATAGTGAAACCGCTTGTTCGTGCGTTCAGGACCACCTTCTCCCGCAAACATCCGGGTGGGATCTTCACCCTGTCGCTTCAATTCAAATACTCCCGCGGTATAGGGGAACTCGCCCGGAACATTTTCCTGCAACTGCCAGCGGAGGATATCTCCCCAATCCCGGTATTTCGGCAGGACAAGTTTTTTTACGGCGGTACCACTGAGTGAAACCGATGTTAGTGGCTGCCTGATCACCTTATCCCGCACCTGGTATTCAAAAAAAGTCTTGTTGTATTTTTCCACCAGGAATTGCCAGTTGTCGATCAGTTTCCGGTTTTCGGGATGCAGCTGACCGGCATATTTTTTCTGCAATTCCTGCAATTCGGGTAGCTGACTGGTTTCCTTTTCGCCAATCACCCCATTGATCTGGTAAAGTTTGGAAGCGATGGCCGACTGTTCATTTACCCACTGATCATATCCGCGGTTATTGTCGGCTATTTCGGAGAGATAACGAACCCTTTTTGGCGGGATTACCTGGGACTTGGAGCTGGTGTCTTTCAGGTGCTGGTGCAGTTCAATGGGACCAAAATCCACACCGGATTTCTTCCCTATGGTAACCATCAGTTTTTCAAACAACTCATTCACCCCGCTGTCGTTGAACTGTGCGGCGATGGTACCTATGACAGGAATGTCTTCATCCTTTACCGTAAAGAGATTATGGTTGCGTTTGTACTGTTTCCGCACATCGTGCAAGGCATCCAGAGCGCCGTTTTTATCGAATTTATTGATGGCAATCACATCGGCATAATCCAGCATATTGATCTTCTCCAGTTGGGATGCTGCGCCGTATTCGGGTGTCATCACATATAAACTGATCTCGCAATAATCAAGGATCGATGCATCGGATTGTCCCACCCCTGCACTTTCCAGGATGATGAGGTCAAAGCCGGCAGCCCTGCAGATATCGATGGCATCCTGAACATGTGCGCTTAATGCTGTATTATCATCGCGCGTAGCAAGTGACCGCATATAGGCACGTGGAGAGCTGATGCTGTTCATCCTGATCCTGTCTCCCAGCAATGCCCCGCCAGTCTTCTTTTTCGAAGGATCAACGGAAATAACTGCAATGGTTTTATCACCATAATTATTTAGAAACCTCCGAACTATTTCATCCGTTACAGAAGATTTACCCGCCCCGCCGGTACCGGTGATGCCTAAAACCGGTTGGTGGTTCTTGCCGCTGGCTGAAGGCTTTTCAGCATCGAGGGTCACCTCACCCACTTCCTTCAAGGTGATTTCGCGTGCAATCTTCCGAACATCTTTAACCTCCCCCAGTTTCATGGGCGCACCAAATTCACCTTTTCCATCCAATGAAAAATCACACTGGCGGATTACATCCTCAATCATGCCTTCCAGCCCCAGGTGCCGGCCATCGTCCGGTGAATAAATGCGGGTGATCCCATACTGATGCAATTCACGAATCTCTTCGGGGAGAATGGTACCTCCACCGCCCCCAAAAATCCTGATATGACCGCAACCATTCTGGTCAAGCAGGTCCTTCATGTATTTGAAAAACTCCACATGCCCGCCCTGGTAACTCGTGATGGCAATTCCCTGTACATCTTCTTCAATGGCGGCTTCCACGATTTCATGCACTGATCTGTTATGGCCAAGATGGATGATCTCCGCACCTTTCGCCTGCAGGATGCGACGCATGATATTAATAGCAGCATCGTGGCCATCGAACAAAGATGCTGCGGTCACGATCCTCACTTTATTTTGGGTGGTATAACTCATAAAACAAGCATTATCAGTTGGTTGACAAATGTACAAACCCGCAGGCAATAACGAACACCCGTTAGTTTCCCTAACCTTCACCCGTCGGGTGGCACCCGACGGGTGAATTGCCCTCTTACGCGTAAAAACCTACTTTTAAAAGCCATTTCCCCGCTTAAAACCGGGAAATCCGGGTGCCACCCGTCGGGTGGCACCCGACGGGTGAATTAAAAATTACGCGTACATTGACACCCTAAACCTGTTCAATGGCTTTGCCCTTTTTTGAAAACCTGCACCAGCAGGGACTCATCTCACCCGGATCAATGGAAAAAATCCGGCTCTTTTATGCCCACCCCAGGAAATCAGTGCGCACAGAAATCCAGGGAATCCTGTATATCGGCGTATTACTGATCAGCACCGGCATCGGGGTGCTGGTGTACAAACACATCGAACAACTGGGCCATATCACCATCGTGATGGCCATCCTGGCCGCCACCCTGGCCTGTTACGGATATTGCTATTTCAAACGACCAGCTTTCAGCCGAGGCCTAACAACCTCCCCTTCACCACTTTTCGATTATATATTATTGTTAGGTAGCCTGCTGGTGCTGATCCTTGTCGGTTACCTCCAATCGCAGTTCCAGCTTTTCGGTTCCCGATGGGGGTTAGCCAGCTTCATACCCATGTGCATCCTGTTCACCACCGCCTATTTTTTCGACCACCGGGGTGTACTCGCCCTGGCCATCACCAACCTGGCAGCCTGGCTCGGCATTACTGTAAACCGCGCCAGCAGCTGGGGCCTGTCAGAACTGAACAATACCACCACTATCCTGACGGCCTCCGGACTGGGACTGCTGCTCATCCTGATCTCCTTCCTGGTAAAACTGAAAAACTTCAAAGCACATTTCGACTCCACCTATCACCAGTTTGGCAGCCATATATTTTTCATCTCGAATATCGCGGCACTGATCCACTTTATTGACTGGTGGCCACTTTGGCTGGCCGTACTGGCCGGCGCCATTTATTATCACCTCAAGAAGGCTTTTCGTGATACATCCTTTTATTACGCGGTGATCGCAATACTCTATGGATATGCCGGTATCAGCTACCTGCTGATCGAAAAAGTCCTGCTGAAAACTACAGTCAATATTGATACCGCCTATTCCATCCTGTTCTACCTGCTCCTCTCAGGTATCTCCGTAGCACGCTTACTCATTTTCATCAACAGACAACTCAAGGAAAATGATAGCATACTCCAGGCATGAACTTACCCGGCTTGAAATCCGCTCGGTGGTACAGGATGCTTCCAGCCAGGACCTGATTACCAGGGAAGAAAGCATGGCCATCCTAATGAAATACCCTTCCCGCTTCTATTCCCCCAATATTTATATCAGGATCGGACTGGGATTATTAACCATGGTGTGTATTTCCTCCATCAGCAGCATATTTGGTATGCTGCTGGATTTCAGGAATGCGGAAATCATCCTGCTGCTCACTGCACTGGGATGCTTCGGATTGCTTGAATATTTTATCCAGTCAAAACAACACTACCGCTCAGGTATAGATGACGTTTTACTTCATACAGGCATCTCCTGCCTGCTGATTTTCATCGGCATTCAAACAGAAAATCATGGGAGAGCAAACAGCATTATCCTTTCCCTCTCAGCAATTATTTGCTACACCCTGGCCGCCCTGCGCTATCTCGACCGTCTGGCACTCATCGGCGCCCTGGCTTCAATCGCTTTTTTCAGCTTTTCCATGTGGGAAAACAGTCCGCCTGAGATGGCCCTCTATCCTTGCTGGACACTGGCATTAATCCTGTCCGCCATTGCGGTCATTGCCCACCAACAGAAAGACCGTAAAGGCGCAAACTTTCACCGCCACCTGTTGATCCTGCTTGAAAACCTCGCCGCCCTGGGAGCTTATGCTTCCCTCCATATTATTACTATCGATACCGTTTTAACCGAAAATACCCGTACAAATTCGGCAAACGCCCTTAACCCTGTGGCAGCAATCCTTTACTGGTCCTGGACCCTGGCGATTCCGGCACTCTTTATTTGGTATGCACTCCGGAAAAGGGAATCCCTCTCGATCCGCTTATCACTCCTGGCCATTTTATCTGTGTTTTATGCCCAGCATCAATTCTATCCATTGTTCGAACATGAGCTGGCAGCAGTCTTCTATGGCTTGCTATTACTGCTGGCAGGCTGGATGGCCATCCGCTACCTGAAACAGGACAACTCGGTGTACAGCTTCCGCCATGGGGGCGATGAGGGTGATCTGCTTGGACAGAACCCCTTCCTGGTGGTGGCAGGATTTGCCGGCGTCGGCCAGGAAGCGCCTGCAACAACAGATACCCGCTTTGGCGGTGGAAGTTTTGGCGGGGCTGGTGCCGGGAGCGAATTTTAAGGACACAACGAAATATTTTAAAAAATTCTTAACTTGTTCCCTTGTGAGAAAACTGGCTGCCATATTAATAATGGGTATTCTGCTATTCAACTGGGCAGGATACAGGGCTGTATTCTCCTATATGGAAACCCACCTGAGCAACGACCTCAACCAGCGGCTGGACAATAATCATTATGAGGAAAACGCTCTGATCACCATCAAGGTACCCGTTGACCAGCTTCCGTATTATACCAACTCCCCTATTTTTGAAAGGGTAAAAGGTAATGTCACCATCGGCTCAGTTACCTACCAATACGTGGAGCGCAGGATATTCAATGACTCCCTTGAAATGCGTTGCATTCCCAACAATGAAGTGACTCATCTTACCAATGCCAGGGATGAATTCTTCCAGTTGGTGAATGACCTGCAACATACCAGTTCCTCCGGAAAACAGCAACCGGTAAAACAGGCCATCAGCCTGAAAAACATATTTTCCGATTACCTTATGGATGAAACCAGGCCCGGATATGAGCCCAGGTTCACCAGCAGGGCAACCTGTTATAACCTTTTTGCAGAGCAGTTCTGCAACCGAAATACTCCCCCCCAGGAACAGCCCCCGGATTTTTGCTGATCAATTTTCGTGACGTTTATTCAGGCGTCTGACGTACGTCAGACGGCAAACCGTCGTACAACCGGTTATGTTGCATAGCTGAGGGCTGAATGCCCGCAGTCTGCAACCCACCGTCCGGCATGGGTCAGACGCCTACATTTATTCAAAACCAACTGCAATGATCAGACGAATTTTTAACCGGACTGCGGCCCTGCTATGCTTGCTGGGAGCAGGACAAACCACTATAGCGCAAACAGCTTTCGACGGCTTTACCATGAGCAAGGGAGAACTCTGCCTGGTAGCCACTTATGGAGAATCAAAATGGACCGAATACTGGGAAGGTAAAAGACTCAGGGAGAACCTTAATATCGGCGAGTTCAAATCAACCAATTTCATGCCTATGCTGGGATATGGCATCACCGACAGAATCAGTGTTTTTGCAACGGCAGCATATATTTCCAACAGCTCCGATAAAGGCACCATGCAACACCTGAAAGGCTGGCAGGACCTCAATATGGAAACCAAAATCCAACTCAGCAAAACTGCCTTCAAAAACAGTAAACTCAGTACTTTCGCCACCGTCGGATTTTCGGTTCCCCTTACCAGTTATATCCCCGATTTCCTTCCCTATTCCATCGGACTGGGTAGCAAAACTGCACAGGCAAGGCTTATTGGTCACTGGAAGCACAATAACGGGATCTTCACCACCCTGCAAACCGGGTACATAACCAGGAGCAAAATCGAAGTGGATCGCGAAACCTATTATACCGACCAGCAATATTACAGCAAGGAAATGGCGATCCCCGATGTCTGGGACGGCAGCATCCGCGCAGGATTCGATAATAAAAACATCAGGGCCGGCATCCAGTATAACTGGAGTTTCTGCACCAGCGGATCAGATATGCGGCGCAATGACATGCCCTACCCGTCCAACAGGATGAACCGCGAAAGCATCAGCCTGACCGCACTGGTATGGATGCCATGGGTCAAAGGCCTGGCTATACAGGGTATGGCCGACCAGACCATCGCCGGCCGCAATATGGGCAAAGCCTTTAGCTGGATGGGCGGTATCCAGTATGTTTTTAAACCATTCCAAAAGAAAACCAATGAAGCAAGCAAAAACTAACAAAATATTTATAGGTGGCATCCTGGCCCTCGGAATGCTGGCAGGATGTTCCAAAGACATCGACCAGCGCAGTCTTCCTGCTTTCGAACCTACAGCCACTGAAGCCAATGGCGGAAACTGGAAAACCATTCTCCTGGCGGGTCCGGCCGATATCATTATCCCAGCACCGGAAGCTGCCGGCAGTGCAGCCTACCAGGCAGAACTTACCAGCATTGCAACAAGACAACAATCCATTACGGATACGGACAAACGAATAATTGAAAAATGGAAAAGCAGCGGCATCATCCGCTGGAACGAGATCGCCAGGCAGCTCGTGGCTACCTATAACATCCCGCCGGAAGCAAACCCTGACGGAACCTATCCGGCACCCAACCCTAATAACCCCGGCGCCTACCCGAAGTTCCCGTTTGCCAATCCGCCTTATGCATCCAGGGCTTATGCCTATCTGCATGTAGCCATGTATGATGCACTTGTAACTACCTGGAAATACAAATTCACCCACAACAGGATGTCGCCGGCTGCACAGGGAACCGGTATCAAAGCGCTGGAACCCATTCAGGAAGGACTTCCATCCTACCCATCGGAAGATGCAGTAGTGGCCCAGGTGGGATACCGGCTGCTCAAAGTAATGTTCCCCAACGACACCACCTGGCTGCAGGAACAAAGCAACGAACAGAAGATGGCCAAACAATTATCAGGTGTTGCCTCTCCTTCAGACATAGCCGCAGGCGAACTGATTGCCAACCAGGTGGCCGAAAAGGTACTGGCCAGATATCGTACCGACGGCATGGGACAGGCCGCAGGCAATCCCAATCTCTGGGACGAACTGAAGCAGGATGCCATGGCACGCGGACTGACCCTCCCCTGGGAAAGCATGGAAACACCAAAACGCCCGATGATGCTGGCCATGTTTGGAAACGTCAAACAGTTCCTGATTACTACAGCCCAGCGCGATTCACTGAGGCCGGAACCGCCACCCGCTATTGGCTCACCGGAATTCAACGAAGCCCTGGCAGAAGTAAAACGATACAGCAATAACCCATCCGGGGAAGTATGGCGCATAGCACAACTCTGGAGTGACGGCGCCGCCACCTATACACCACCCGGTCACTGGAATGAAATAGCCTGTAATTCCATCGTCAAAAACAAATTCAACGAACTGCGCACCGCCAGGACCCTTGCCCTAATGAATATGGCAGTGTTTGACGCAGGTATCAGTTGCTGGGATGCCAAAGCCTATTATTTTTATCCGAGGCCTTCCCAGGCAGATCCTTCCATTAAAACAATCGGGTTACCCAACTTCCCTTCCTACACATCCGGACATTCTACTTTTTCCGGAGCCGCCTCAACGGTTCTTGGATATATCTTTCCTGATGAAAAAGCTGAATTCGAAAGGATGTCACTGGAAGCGGCTGAATCAAGGATCTATGGCGCCATCCATTACCGTTTTGATTCGGAAGCAGGCACCCGCTGCGGCAATGCTATCGGCAGCTTCGCTGTAAAAAAAGGCATGGCAGATGGCTCCAACTAGTAAATAATTTTTTAAACCCCAGAAAATGAGAACTTCTTTGCTGAACAAACTAACCCTCGGATTTTTATCCGCGACCCTGATGATTTCCTGCGCCGGCAAAAAGGAGAATTATCAATCCACCCTGCATGATCCACACCTTTTCAGCAAAACCGTGAAAAAGTTGAATGATGTGGTGCTGGAAAATAATTTTCCGCCAATGATCGCCACGCGTAATTATGTTTACTCGACTATTGCAGCTTATGAAATCGTAGCGGCAGGTGATCCGGCGCATTACCAGAGCCTTTCCGGCCAGATCAGGCACATGCCCGCCATGCCCCGGCCTGCAGACACTGCAGTGATTGATTTTCCACTGGCAGCCATGCTGGCCCTTACCAAAGTGGGTAATGCAGTTACCTTCCCGGAAGGCAGCCTGATGGGTTACTATGACGAACTGCTGAATATGGCAGACAGCCTGGGAATGCCATCAGCAAAGATCAATGGAAGCAAGGCCTTTTCAGACACCATCGTAGCCACGATAATGGCATGGTCCAAAAAAGACAACTACGCCCAGACACGATCAGCAACACGTTATAATGTTACGAACGAAGCCGGGCGTTATGTTCCGACTCCTCCCATGTATGCCCAGGCCCTGGAACCACATTGGGCAGAAATCAGGACCATGGTGCTGGACAGTGCCTCCATGTGCAGGGCACAGAATCCTCCTGTATTTAATGTTACCGACAAAAACAGCCGATTTTACAGGGACATGATGGAAGTAAAACAGGTGGGTGACAGCCTTACTGATGAACAAAAGCATATCGCTGAGTTCTGGGATGACAATCCGTTCAAAATGAATGTAAGCGGGCATGTCATGTTTGCAACAAAGAAGTTCTCTCCTCCCGGCCACTGGATGAATATTGTAGGTATTGCCGCCAAAAAAGCAGGTGCTGATTTTAATACTACCGTTACCGGATATGCGAAAACAGCTATTTCCCTTTTCGATGCTTTCATCAGTTGCTGGGAAGGCAAGTACAGCTATAACTATATCCGACCTGAAACAGTGATCAACCAGGTGGTGGATCCGGAATGGCGTCCTTTTATCCAGACCCCGCCCTTCCCTTCCTTTCCCAGCGGACATGGCACAGCTTCTGCATCGGCAGCAGAGGCAATGTCCAGTGTTTTTGGCGATCAGCTAAGTTTTACCGACACATCCCTGCTGGAATTCGGCATTGCCAACAGGGAGATCAGGTCCTTCCGGCAGGCAGCGGCTGAAGCGGCCATGAGCCGGCTTTACGGCGGTATCCACTTTCGTTTCGACAATGAACTGGGCGCTGAGTCCGGCAAAAAAGTAGGCGAACTGGTGGTCAGCCGGCTGAAGATGAAAAAATAATCTATCGTCCTACCTGATTTGAAAAAAACCAGTACATATCTGACCATTATTTCAGCAATGCTGGCCCTTTACCTTCCCGCCCTCGCACAGGTAAAGGGCCGGCATCTGCCTGATTCAATACGTATCCACGCCCTTGACAGCATCCTGATCATTGCCAACCAGCAAAGATCACAAATGCTGACTCTCGCCCCTGTAAAAGGAACCTATATCTACTCGGGTAAAAAAACAGAGATCCTGCATGTCTCTGCCATGGATGCCAACAAAGTGGATAACAATCCCCGCCAGTTATTTGCAAAAGTTCCCGGCGTATATGTATATGAAAACGATGGCTCAGGCAACCAGGTGAATATCGCCACCCGTGGCCTGACCGCCCATCGATCCTGGGAAATGAATGTGCGGTTAAATGACGTCATGACAAATTCCGATCTCTATGGTTATCCGGCAAGTCACTTCAATGCACCAACGGAATCCATTGACAGGATCGAAATCGTTCGCGGAAGCGGGGCGCTGCAATATGGCGGCCAGTTTGGAGGCATGGTAAATTACATCACAAAGGAAGCGGACAGCACCCGGAAATTTTCATTTGAATCTTCCAATTCCACAGGCTCTTACGGCCTGCTCAGCACCTTTAACGCCATTGGAGGGAAAATTAAAAAATTAAGTTATTACAGCTACATCAATTACCGCCAATCCAATGGTTACCGCGATAACAGCGAATACGATTACCTGGCGGCACACGCGCATGTGCAATACGAATTCAACAAAAGGCTGAAACTGCGCATGGAATATAATTTCATGGAATACGTGAACCATTTAAACGGCGGACTGACCGATGCACAGTTCCGCGAAAACCCACGCCAGTCTACCCGCAGCAGGAATTATTACAGTCCGTCTATCCATGTTCCCTCCCTCCATCTGGATTATTCCATCAGCAGGAACACTACCCTGAATCTTATCAGCAGTGCTATCCTCGGTTCGCGAAACAGCGTACAGTTCATTGCGCTGTCAACTGTTCCCGATACCATTAATGCCACCACAGGCAACTATAATCATCGCCAGGTGGATATCGATCACTACAACAGTTATGCAAATGAAGCCAGGATAAAGCACCACTACCACTGGCTGGGTAATAAACAAACCATTGTAGCCGGGATCCGGTACATCAATAACAATTTGATCCGGAAACAAATGGGAAAGGGAACAACGGGATCAGATTACGATCTTCGGCTAACCGATCCCGTTTGGGGCCGCGATCTGGGCTTCAGGACCTCCAATATCTCATTCTTTGCAGAGAACCTCTTGCAGGTTCATCCGAAACTGACATTTACAACCGGTTTGCGCTATGAAAACGGCCGTACCAAAATGAATGGCTCTATCCGGAATTTCAATCCGGCTGATATTCCGGTAACCATCGCCCACAAATTCTTTTTACTGGGAGCAGGTATCCAGTACGAACTAAATAATACAATCCAGGTTTTTGCCAATTGGTCACAAGCCTACCGGCCCGTGCTTTTCGCCGATGTCATTCCCGCTACCACCCTGAACAAAATCGACCCCGGGATCAGGGATGCATTCGGAAGCAATGCAGAACTGGGGATCAGGGGTACAGCAGGCAATCGTTTCAGATTTGACCTGACCTTTTTCAGTTTGCAATATAAACACCGAACGGGGAACATCGCCCTGACAGATGAATCAGGGAACACATACCTATACAAGACCAATACCGGAAACTCGCTTTCACAGGGCATTGAGTTTTACGGGGAAGCCATATTACTTGGCCACCTGAACACAGGCTCCGGAAGACCCGACGCCAAACGCGGGATCCGGTTGTCGGTTTTTACATCAACTGCAATTATTCATGCCCGTTATACCAAGGGAACAATTGTTGCGGGAAGAAGCAATCTCGACGTTAAAGGTAACAGGATTGAAGCAGCCCCACCCCTGATTTCAAGGAACGGACTGCAGGGCAGGTATGGGAAAATATCCGGGTTGATACAGTATAGCTACACTTCCTCCAGTTATGCCGATCCGCTTAATACGGCAGAACCCAATGCCAGCGGCACGATCGGGAAAGTACCTGCTTATCATCTTTTTGACCTGAACCTTTCATACCGGATCACATCAGCGGTAACTGCCCGGTTCATGCTGAATAATATATTCAACAAACAATATTTCACGGAGAGACCGGCCTTTTTTCCCGGCCCTGGTGGATTGTACCCGGCCGATGGCAGGAGTTTGATTTTTTCCGTGGGCATCAAGCTCTGAAAATTGCTGCATAAAATGTTCTCTAATGTTTGGTTATTTTGAAATGAGGCGGCTGTCCATCGGGCAGCCGTTTTTTCTGGCATGGATTTCACACTTTGCCCCCTACATTTACAACTGAATCATCCAAGCACTAAAATCACTCTGGAACGCATGATACGCAAAGCCTTGTTTTTTTCCCTGACCCTGGTCATCTCCCTTGCATCCGTCTCCCAGGCCCAGCCGGCAGGCACAGGTGATAATCCAGCCCAACATGATTTTCCCCGCCGTTGGATTGGTAAATGGAAAGGAACCCTGAACTGGTTCCAGGGCATTCAAAAAAGGCAATCTGTAAATATGGAATTGCATATTCTACCCACTGACAGTGTAAACCAGTACAGTTGGAGGATTATATACGGTGACCAGCAGAAAGACAACCGCCCCTACCTGCTAAAACCCTTTGATATCTCACGCGGTCACTGGCTGATCGATGAGCGCAATAGCATTGTGCTGGACCAGTTCCTGCTGGGTGACCGTTTCAGCGGAAGCTTTACAGTGGAAGGGAATACCATTCTGAACAATTACTGGTTAAGCGGTGACAGCCTGGTGGTGGAATTCTTTAATAGCCAGGAAAAACCAATAGCCATTACTGGTGGCGGGGACAGTACCATCCCAAAGATCAAA
The DNA here is from genome assembly GCF_014332695.1 of Flavihumibacter stibioxidans. GTDB lineage: Bacteria > Bacteroidota > Bacteroidia > Chitinophagales > Chitinophagaceae > Flavihumibacter > Flavihumibacter stibioxidans. The sequence goes on from NZ_MBUA01000012.1 coordinate 420,163, forward strand.
TCCTATGGCATGCGAAGTTATCAGCGTGCAGTGCTGAAAAGGTATTGATGATTTGATTCACCCGTCGGGTGGCACCCGACGGGTGAATCAAATCATCAGGCCGGTTCCACCCAGGCGTCGTTCTCTTTCAGCAGACGGATCAGTTCTTCCACCGCCACTTCACTGTCCACATTGCGTTTCACCACTTCCTTACCCCTGTACAAAGTAATTTTTCCCGGACCGCTGCCCACATATCCAAAATCCGCATCTGCCATCTCACCGGGTCCGTTCACAATGCATCCCATGATCGCTATTTTTACTCCTTTAAGGTGATTGGTTACAGCACGGATCTTTGCAGTTGTCTCCTGCAGGTCGAATAAAGTGCGGCCACAGCTCGGACAGGAAATATATTCTGTTTTGGATATCCTGGTGCGGGTGGCCTGCAGGATGGAAAAAGCTGTATTGTTGACGAACTGGTAAACATCTTTCACGGGCAGATAGGTCCTTCCGCTCACCTGTACATTTTCAATAGAGGCTGTTGCAGAAATGCCCAGGCCGATACCATCTCCCAAACCTTCCAGTAACAAGGCGCCTGTTTCCGTGGCAAAATGGATCAGGTGTTCATCTGGTGTATGCCAACTGCTGTCGGTGATCAGTACAACCGGATTCCTGATTCCCCTCCGGAGCAATTCTACAAACATCCGGCGCACGGATTGCATGGCATTGCGGTTGGTGCTGCTCAGGCAGATCACCACAGTCGGGTCATTGGCCAGTTCATCCAGGTAGGTAAAATCATTCAGTGCGGTTGCATCGTTAAAACAATCCACCATCACAAAATTGAGCAGCTCGCTTTTTCTTTCAGCTTCCACAAATCCGCTGTCCTGGAAAATCGGGAAATACTTTGACTGGTCCTCCGCCAGTTCCCAGGCGGCCGGGTAACAGATGACCTTTAAGGTACCGGGTAAGGCAAAGGAAAGCAACTGGTGGCCGGTGAAAATATAATCCGCAGCCGCATCACCAATATTCCATTTGTCTGTGGTGGCGTCATACCTGTACCCAATACCCTGCAGGTGGTGGGGTTCAATTTTTTCAAGCCGGCTCAGGTCGGCTACTACCACCGGAACATGTTTTCCCCCGATATTATCGATCGTAAATGTTTCCCTACGCCGGTATTCAAAAGGAGAATACCCCAGGGTTCCGGTATTTATTTCAGGTACCCGTCCCTTCACTATTTCCTCTTCATTCTTCACGGTATCTCCCTGGTATCTCTTCACCAGGTCGCGGCAAACCGGGATCTCAAACTCCGGATCTTCGGTTAGAGATACCCGTATGGTATCTCCGATTCCGTCTTCAAGCAGGGTGCCTATTCCGATGGCAGATTTAATCCGGCCGTCTTCGCCGTCACCGGCTTCCGTAACCCCGAGGTGGAGGGGATATATCTCCCCAAACTCTGCCTGCATGGTCTGTATCAACAGCCGGTAAGCCTGCACCATCACCTGCGGGTTCGAGGACTTCATGCTCAGGACAATATTATGAAAGCTTTCATCCCGGGAAATACGCAGGAATTCCATGGCACTTTCCACCATACCCATCGGGGTATCACCATAACGGCTCATAATCCTATCGCTCAGGGATCCATGATTGGTACCGATCCGCATGGCAGTTCCGTATTCGCGGCAGATTTTCACCAGCGGCGTAAAACGTTCCCTGATGCGATCTATCTCCTCTGCGTATTCGGCATCGGTATAATCGATCTGCTCAAATTTTTTCTTGTCGACATAGTTCCCGGGGTTAACCCTCACTTTTTCGATGATCCGGGCAGCTATTTCAGCGGCATTGGGGGTGAAATGTATATCTGCGATCAGAGGTGTATGGTATCCTCTTTTGCGGAGTTCGTTTTTTATGACCAGCAGGTTTTCAGCCTCTTTTTTGCTGGGGGCAGTAATCCTGACGAGTTCAGCGCCGGCTTCAATGCATCGGATGCTCTGTTCCACCGTGGCCATGGTATCCATGGTGTCGGTGGTTGTCATGGTCTGGATCCGGATTGGATGACCGTTTCCCAGGATCAGCTCCCCTATTTTTACTTCCCTTGTAACCAACCTCCTGTAATCTGTCAGCGATTCGCTGTAAATCTGCATAGCAACGATTTTCCGCGAAGATAACGCGTCTGACGCACGTCTGACGTACGTCAGACGCGCGTCAGACGCATAAAACCGTTTTTTCACCCTACCACAGACAGTTTGGAGAGATTATTTTAGGCTGATGAAACCACAGGAAGGACAGATATATCATATCTATAACAGGGGAAACCAAAAGCAAACCCTTTTTTTCAACGACTCGAATTATTACTATTTTCTGAAAAAAATGAAAGACCACCTGCTGCCGTATGTGGACCTTCTATCGTGGACCCTGATGCCCAATCATTACCATTTCGAGATCTACGCAAACGAAAAAACTGTTCAATTAATTGATAACAGAATCATCCCTATCAGTTGTTTATCGGAAGGTATGCGAAACCTCCAAAGCAGCTACACTGCCGGATTTAATGCACAATACGATAAATCAGGCAACCTGTTCCACCAGAAATTCAAAAACAAACTGGTAGGGCCGGATACCAAAACACAAGGGCGAAATCTTTTACATTATATTCATAGGAATGCCTTTGAAGCTGGACTGGTAAACAGAATCCAGGACTGGAAATTTTCTTCTTACAATGAATATCTTATCCCGGAACGGCCAGGTTTCTGTAATAAGGAACTTGCCATGCAATTACTGGACCTCGATCGGAGATCGATCCTCCAGGCAAATATCGACCCAACCGATTTTCCCGCCCTACCCGTCTGACGCGCGTCTGACATACGTCTGACGTACGTCAGACGCGCGTCAGACGCGAAAACCCTACCAATCCTTTTCCGGCTGCTTCGGACTGGCAGCACGCTGCTGCATTTTCTTCTGAATCTCCTTCTCCTTCTGCTCCATGGCCTTCAGTAACTGCTCCACCTGCTTCTGAGTCAGCTTGCTCTGCGGCGGCGGTTGCTTCGGCGGCTCCTTATCCTTCTTATCCCTGGGCTCATCCTTTTTCTTCTCTTCCTGCTCCTGCTGCTTCTTTTTCTCCCGCAAGGCCTTCTGCAAATTCTCCCGAGCCTGCTGGTCTTCCGGATCAAGCTTCAGCGCTTCCTTCCAGGCAGCAATACTCCCATCCAACTGCTGCCCCTGCTGGTGTAACACCCCCTTATCATACCATGACCGCTGCAGTATCCTGGCGTCCTTCGCAGTTTCCACCAACTTGTCATATCCCGACATAGCCGCAGCCTTATCCCCTTTTTTTGCCAGGGCATTGGATCGGTTATACATCGCCGTATTGTCCTCCGGCGTTCTCTTCAAAACCCCGTCATAAACATTCGCAGCCTCCTCAAACCGCCCCTCGCGATACAACTTATTCCCCTCCCGGATACCGGAACTTTGCGCCCCGGCCCGCATCACCGCCAGAACGGCCAGTATGGATATCCCAATTTCACGCTTCATGTAATCGCTTTTTCCTTTCACTTATGAAAATTTCCGCCAGCAAAACCAATAAAACCAATACCAACGGGATAAAAAAGTAGCTGTTGTACTGAACAAAAGATTCATCCTCCAGCTCCTTCTGCTCCACCCCGGCCAACTGGGCCCGGATCGTCCTGGCCGCCGCAGCAGCATCCTGCAGGTACACATAAACGCCATTACCCGCCTGGGCAAGCTCCCTGAGCTGGGCCTCGTTCAGCTTGCTGACAACTGTGTTTCCGCTGGCATCCCGCTTGGTATCATTCGTAGCCGGATCAAAAATAGTTGCACCTTCCGGTGAACCTACCCCAACTGTATTGATCATCACACCACTGGCAGCCAGGTCCTTCACTACCTCCAGGGCTTCCGGATCATGATCCTCCCCATCGGAAACCAACACCACGGCCTTATATTTCTGTTCCTTGCTGTCAAAAGTGGCTCCCGCCAGCCGAAGCGCTTCACCAATGACCGTCCCCTGCGTGGGAACCGCATCCGGCCCGGCATTCTGCAAATACATTTTCGCCGCAGAGGCATCCGAACTGAGCGGCATCTGCAAATAGGCCCTTCCCGCAAACCAGACCATGCCGATCCGGTTTTCCGATAACTGGTCGATCAGCAGACTCATCAATTGCCTTGACCGCTCCAGCCGGTTCGGTTTGATGTCCTGGGCAAGCATGCTCTTACTGACATCCATCAGCAATAACACATCCAGCCCCTTCCGGTTCTGTTCGCCACTTTCCCCTTTTAACTGCGGATTGGCAGCAGCCAGCACCAGCGCTGCCAATGCAAAAGCCCCCAGCACAAACTTTAATAAAAACTTCTGGTGAGAAAAATTTCCGGTCAGCACTTTCACCAGGGCGGGATCGCCGACCTTCTGCGCAGCACGTTTTTTCCAGCGCACCAGCAGCATATAAAGCGCCACCAGTACAGGTACCAGGGCCAACGCTATCAACCAGTATATATTTTCAAATCGAAACAATGGCAGTCATTTATCACAATATAACGCAAAAAAGAGGCCAAGCTAAACCACCGCACAAACCACCCCACAAACTACGCCAGCAATCAACCCCTTATTTGTTACCCTCAAAAAAACCCTTGTCCCTGAGTATCGCCTTCAGTATCCTCAAACGGATGGCCGCTATATCCGCATCCGGTTTACCTGTTCTCACCTGCACCACAAAGAAATAGGGATGTTTGTTTTCCTCCACCCAGCCAATGATCCAGCCGATATTGTCACCATTCTCTGCATTTCCCCAACCTGTCTTGTAACTGAGCTTGAATTTGGCGCTGTCCTCCATCAGCATCATCCTGCGTACAATCTCATGGCTCCTGCGCTGGAAGGGCAACTGATCGAAATAAAGTTTTTTGACCATACCCAGTTGCTCATCCGGCGTCACCTTCATCGAATTGTCCAGCCAGAAACTATCAATCCGGTTTATTCTGGCAGTATCATAACGGCGGGCATACCCCAGGGTATCGAGCCAGTGCTCCATGGTGTCCTTCCCGATCATTCGGGCCAGTTCCTGGAACCAGGGAACGGATGAATACTGGAAAGCACGGTACATACTGAGATCCTGGTTCCAGTTTTCGTTCCACCGCACCACCCCGTCCCAGGGAATCACCGTACTGTCATCCTTTACACGCCCGGTCTCAATACCAATCAGGGAGTTCACAATTTTAAAGGTCGAGGCAGGCAGGTAGGCACTGTCGCGGAAATGCCTGCGGTCACTTAAAATAAAATCGCCCTGGGCATTGTCAAACATGCCGAAGACCCCACTCACCCCCTCCGCGTCAAAATATTTTTGCAGCGATTTATCCTCTGTTACATTATTGGGCGAACAGGCAGCCAGGACCATGATCAATCCAAAAAAACCGGCCAGGTATCTCATATAAAATATTTGTGCCGCAAAGGTAGGGGAACTGGCATTTGAAGTGCATTTATGGTAGTTTTGTCCAATGAGATTCCGAATTTCCCACTCTGTTACCAATGGTATTTCATTGGTCCACCTGCATGATGAAGAACTGGCCATAACGGTTTCAATAGCCCCGGACCACGGCGCCATGCTGCACGCATTCATCGTCAAAACTTCTGATGGCCCCTGCAATGTGATCAGCAATTACAGCAGCGAGGAAGAAATCGGCCGGCAACTCAACCGCAGTTATAAAAGCAGCAAACTTTCGCCCTTCCCCTGCCGCATCCACCAGGCAAAATATTCATGGGACGGGGTTTCCTATGAATTCGCCAACAAGTTCCCCGATGGCACTGCCATCCATGGCTTACTGTTCAACAAACCTTTCAGCATCAGGGAAGAAACGGTTACCGATTTCATGGCATCTGCTGCCTTTGAATATAACTACAAGGGAGAAGACGCCGGCTATCCTTTTCAATATAATTGCACCATCCGGTACACTTTACTGCCCAATCAAACCCTGCAGTTGCAGACCTCCCTTACCAACCACGACCAGAAAGCCATTCCGATGGCAGACGGCTGGCACCCTTATTTCAGGTTCAATTCCCCCATCGATGAATGCCAGCTGCAATTCCCTTCAGCCGGAACGGTGGAATTTAACCGGCAACTTATCCCCACAGGAAATATCCTTCCCTTCGATTCTTTTAATGAAACGAAGACCATCGGAAGCCTGGAACTCGACAACTGCTTCCTGATAGACCCGGCTGCAGGACAGCCCGTTTGTGTTTTCAGCCATCCCATAAAAAAAATTGCCCTCCGCTTCATTACAGATGAACAATACCCTTATCTCCAGATTTACACCCCACCTGACCGGCAGAGCATTGCCATCGAAAACCTGAGCGCAGCGCCGGATTGCTTCAACAATAAAATAGGATTGTTGTTATTGGAACCGGGAGTGGAAAAAACCTTCACGCTCCATTATGAAATAATTACAGGTGAAACCGCTTAAATTGTACCACATTTTAAAAAATTGATATGAAGCAATACAAACTGATGCTGGCAGCGCTGATAGCTGTTTTTTTCACCGCCTGTATTCAGATCGAAGAAGAAGTGGAGTTGAAGGATGACGGATCCGGCCAGATCAGTGTCAGCTCAGATATGGGCAAACTTTTCGAACTGGTTAAAAGCTTTGCCTCTGAGGAAGACCTGCAGAAAGAAGGAATGGACAAGGCCCTCGATACCATGATCCACATGAAGGACCTGATCGATACAGCCCGTGACATCAGTGCCGAAAACAAGGCTTTGCTGCGCGAAGGCATCATGAAAGTCAAACTGAACATGAAGGAGAACCAGTTCAACCTGGACATGAAATACCCTTTCAAAAATTATTCAGATGCCAATAAGTTATATGCCGCCATTAATGAAAAAGGAATGATGGGCGATGCCTTAAAGGGATTGAAACAGAACAATGGAGAAGCCGGCAGCGATGGCCAGCCCCCGGTACCGGGTGCAGGCGGTCCCGGACTCGAAAAATTCAGCAGTGTGTATGATATCACTTTCAGTAAAGGCGAATACAGACGTACGCTTAACCGCGCCCGTTATGACAGCCTGGTGAGCGACCCGAAACTGCAGGAATCAAAAGGCATGATGGCCATGATGGGTGAAATGGCAATGAACCTCACGGTGAAGCTTCCACGCAAAGCAAAATCTGTCAGCAACCCAAAGGCAATCCTGTCTGACGACAAAAAAACTGTTACGCTAAAAAATGATATGATCCTTGCCCTCGACTCACCGCAAAACATGGAAATCATTATCAGGTACTGATGAACGGAGCGCCTATCTTGAAGGGGAAAGCCTGGCTGTATGGCTACGGACTCACTTTACTGCTGCACCTGGTCGCCATTACTGCCGGCTGGTCCATGGTGAGATTTGTTACCAAACCCATGCTGATGGCATTGTTGCTGGTTTTCTTCCTGGCAGCAGGCCCTAAAACCGGGACTTCCCGTTTCCTGATCACCCTGGCCCTGTTTTTTTCCTGGCTGGGAGATGTTTTCCTGATGAATGAAGGAACGCGGTATTTCACGGCGGGACTGGCATCGTTCCTGGTGGCGCACCTCTTTTATATCATTTATTTTTCAGGCCTGCGCAGAAAACAATCACCACGCAAACCCTGGAATATCATCCTGTTGATAATACTCGGCCTCTATGTGGGAATTTTTTATTTTTTCCTGGGACCCGCACTGGAAGAGCCTTTGAAGATACCGGTATTTTTGTACGCTATTGTCATAGCAACCATGTTTGCCATGGCCTGGCATTCAACCGGCAGTTCCGCCCAAACCACATCCCAGGCTGCAACAACCTCTAATGCAACCTGGTTCATAACCGGCGCTGCACTTTTTATCATATCGGACAGCCTGCTTGCCGTTAACGCCTTCCTGCATCCTTTTAACAGCGCTTCATTTTGGGTGATGATCACCTATGGACTGGCACAGGCTGGAATTGTTTTCGGAGCCGGGCGAAGAGCCGCACAAGCAACCACGACAGCAACCGCGACAGCAACCGCGACAGCAACCGCGACAGCAACCGCAGGAACAGCCGGAGGAGCCATAGGAGGAGCCATAGGAGAAACCACTGGAGAAACCACTGGAGAAAGCAGCAGTTAACAAACTAAACATTGAAGATCATGAAACAAACTGATTTTTTAGTGATAGGATCGGGCATTGCCGGGCTTACCTACGCCCTCAAAATGGCAGCCCGTTACCCTCACAAAAAAATCACCGTCGTTACCAAGGCAGCCGCAGAAGAGACCAACACAAAGTATGCACAGGGCGGTATAGCGGGAGTAACCGATTTTGAGAATGACAGCTTTGAAAAACATATCAACGACACCCTGATTGCAGGAGACGGATTATGCAACCCGCAAACCGTTGAAATAGTTGTGAAAGAAGGGGTGGACAGGATCCGCGAACTGATTGAATGGGGGGCAGAATTCGACAAAGGAGTTAATGGCGAATATGCCCTCGGAATGGAAGGCGGACACAGTGAATACCGCATCCTTCACCATAAGGATGTGACAGGAAAAGAAACGGAAAGGGCATTACTGGAAAAAGTAAATGAGTATCCGAATATTGAATTCATCAAACACTGGTTTGTCATCGAACTGATCACCCAGCACCACCTCGGCTACCTGGTCACCAAAAGCACACCCGATATCCAGTGTTACGGCGTCTACGTACTCAATACCAGTAATAACCAGATCGAAAAGATCCTGGCCGGAAACACCTTGCTTGCCACCGGCGGAAATGGCCAGGTCTACCGCTCCACCACCAACCCTTCCATTGCCACCGGCGACGGTGTGGCCATGGTATACAGGGCCAAGGGACGGATTGAAAATATGGAATTCATCCAGTTCCATCCCACCGCCCTGTATGAACCGGGTGTCGGTGGTCAGGCATTCCTGATCACGGAAGCCGTACGAGGTGATGGCGGTATCCTGCGCAATAAAAAAGGCGAGGCCTTTATGGAACGTTATGACGAACGCAAAGACCTCGCCCCCCGAGACATCGTTGCCCGCGCCATAGACAGCGAAATGAAGATCACCGGTACGGAGCATGTGTACCTGGATTGCCGTCATATGGACAGGGAAAAGTTCATCCACCACTTTCCCAATATTTACGAAAAATGCCTGTCAATCGGGATCGATATCAGCAAACACATGATTCCAGTGGCACCCGCGGCACATTATAGTTGCGGAGGGATCAAAACGGATGAATGGGGCCGCACTTCGATCCGCAACCTGTACGCTGCCGGTGAATGTGCTTCCACCGGCCTCCATGGCGCCAACAGGCTGGCCAGCAATTCACTGCTGGAAGCCATGGTCTTTGGCCATCGCGCTTTCGAACATTCCGCCAGCAACCTGAACAACCCCATTTCACCGGAAAAAATTCCCGACTGGAACGCAGCGGGAACAACCGATCCGCGTGAAATGATCCTGATCACCCAAAGCCTGAAAGAACTGCAATTGCTCATGAGCGATTACGTGGGTATAGTAAGGACCAATGTGCGGCTGGAACGCGCCATGAAGCGGCTGGACCTTCTCTGGACGGAAACAGAGCAATTATACCAGGCAACCAGGATATCGCCCCAGCTTTGTGAACTGCGCAATATGATCTCGGTGGCCTTTCTTATCGTAAAAGGGGCGCAATTCCGCAAAGAAAGCAGGGGCCTGCATTTCAATACAGATTATCCCGAAAAAAGCACACTTCTGCAAAACATCGTTCTGTAATATTCACCGGCAACTATTTAAAATACCGTGTTTTTCTCCCCTCCGCATACTTGGTAGAGGCATCCCCTCCACCTACATTTGTGTTTAGAACTGATCTGAATGTATTACCTGGTTTATGGCTTTTTATACCTGATGTCTTTGCTCCCTATGTGGATGCTTTACGGGTTGAGTGACTTTGTCTGCTGGCTCCTGTTCCGCCTATTCGGGTACCGGCACGGTGTGCTTAGCGCTAACCTGGCACTGGCATTTCCGGAAAAATCCGAACAGGAAAGGGAAACCATTATCCGCCGGTTTCAGCAAAACTTCACCGATACCTTTATCGAAACCATCAAACTCTTTTCAGCAGGGAAGGATTTTATAACCAGCAGGATGACAGGTGAGTTCCACGTGTTCAATGAATTATACGACAGGGGATTGAAATGCCAGGTGCATATGGGCCATAACTTTAACTGGGAACTTGGCAATATCGCTTACGGCTATAATTGCAAACATCCCCTGCTGGGCGTTTATATGCCCCTGAAGAACAAGGCAATGGACAGGATCTTCAGGGAATTGCGCAGCAAAACCGGCACCATCCTGGTACCGGCCACGGATATGCGCAAAAGCATGTTGCAACACCGCGACAAACAGTACCTGCTCGGACTGGTTGCCGACCAGGTTCCATCCAACCCCGACAAAGCATACTGGCTGAACTTCTTCGGCATCCCTTCAGCCTTTATACCCGGACCCGAAAAAGGAGCGCGCACCGGAAATATCCCCGTGGTATTTGTACATATCACCCGGAAAAAAAGAGGCTATTATCACCTGCACGCAAAACTGGTATCCGAAAACCCGCATGAACTTCCGGAAGGCGAACTGACCCGACGGTACCGTGATTTCCTGGAGGATGTCATCAGGGAACAGCCCGACATGTGGCTCTGGAGCCACCGACGATGGAAAAAAGGCTGGAAACCCGCTTACCTGTCCAACTGGATTGACAATGTCCCGGCACCTGAAAAGGATGTCAACCCATACGAATCCATATCCCAATAAATACCACTTCCCTGTTGCTGCTGCACCCCGCATCCTTTGACTGGTTGCCCGACTGATCCTGCCCGCATTTAACAACGCTTAAAATGCTGCTGTATGAACAAGCCGTATAAAGTTGCATTGGTAGAGGACCATATTCTGCTTAGAAAAGGACTGGTTTCCATGGTGGAAGGTTTCCACGATTACTCGGTGCTGTTTGAAGCATCCAATGGTAAGGAAATGATAGAACTGCTTGACCCCGGCAACCTGCCTGACCTGGTGCTGATGGATGTAAACATGCCGGAAATGGACGGCTTCAGCAGCACCGGCTGGCTGAAAAGAAATTACCCTGACATCAGAATCCTGGCACTTTCCATGTACGATACGGAAAACTCCATCATCAGGATGTTTAAAGCCGGGGTGCGTGGTTATATCATGAAATACTGCGACCCCGTTGACCTTCGAACCGCAATGGACGCACTTATCCAGAAAGGGTATTATTATTCCGAACTGGTCACCGGACGCCTGATCCATACCATTAACCGCTATGATGACCTCGACAATAATGATACCGGCAACCCGCTTTCAGTCCTGAATGACCGCGAACTGGAGTTCCTGCGATATGCCTGCACGGAAATGACTTATAAGGAAATTGCCTGCAAAATGTACCTGAGCCCCAGGACCATCGATGGCTACCGCGATTCCCTGTTCGACAAACTGCGGTTAAAGACCAGGGTCGGACTGGTCACTTTTGCCATCCGCAACGGAATTGTAAATGTTTAATTCAGTTTACTCGCTTCCTTTTCAACCGGAATTCTTTTTTCGGACTGGATGGCTTTAAAACCTCCCTCCACCACCCGGAGATTATGAATACCCTGGCGTTTGAACAGGGAAGCCGCCAGCATGCTTTTATGTCCGCCCCCGCAATGAATGTAAAGATTCTGGTTCTCTTCATAATTGGCAATGGCCGTCAGGTCCAGTTCAGCCAGTGGCAGGTTCTGGGCCCCGGCTACATGACCTTCTGCATACTGCACCGGTTCACGGACATCTATCACAACCAGTAAGGGATCAAATGGCAAATCCATGGCCAGCTCATCTGTCTCAACCCCGATCACCAGGTCGATCGGCGCACCGGATGCTGCCCATGCTTCAAACCCTCCTTCCAGGTAACCAAGTATATTTTTGATACCCGCCTCTTCCAGCAAACGGGCGAACTCCGTTTCCCTGCCTTTACCGGCAATTAATACCACCCCTTCGGTATTGGCAGAGAATGCAGCAGCCCACTCATCAAACCGATGGTCTTCACCAATACTGATGGAACCGGGCACAAAGCCGTCCCTGAATTGATCAGCCGGACGAACATCCAATAAAACAATATTTTTTTCTGAGATAATATCCTGCAGGGAGGATGGTGATATTGATATAATCGACATATTAAGAATTCTGGTTGTAAAATCGGGAACAGGCATTCAATCAATGCCCATTCTTCAAATAGCAGGAATTCATCAGCTGAACTTCCGGGAATGGACGGATTTACATTATAATGGCGGGAACCGGAGGCCCCGCCATTATAACTCTTTCCGAGGTAAAACCCTTAGCTGATGATATCTTCCACACAACGGGTGATTTCCACAATCCGGGGTTCATTCAGACGGTAATAGATGAATTTACCATCCCTTTCAGTCTTCACAATCCCGGCCCTGCGAAGGATGGCAAGATGCTGGGAAGCAACGGATTGCTCAAGCCTTAACCTTACATAGATCTCTGTAACGGTCAGCTTTTCGTTCTCCTCCAGCAACTTCATTATTTGCTGGCGCAGTTTGTGATTCATTGCCCGCAGTGTCAGAGCCGCCTTTTTAACGTGTAAAAAATCTACTTTCATTTCCGGGCCTTCTACCTCGTTTACCATTAGATAATTTCCTGCTACTGTGTTCATGTGTCAGATTGGATTTATAATTGTACGCAATTATGCCTTAACGCCTTAACCTTGGCAGGCAAATTTACATAGCAATTTTTTAAAATGCTTCATGATTTTGCTTTTCCGGGGTCGTAAAAAGCTTTTATGTACATTGGCTCGGCATATGCCAGATCAGAAAAAGATCCCGATTGGAACATTTCTGCGGCTAACACTGCTGCATCTGTAACATTTACCTTTATTTCGATGAAATGAACCTTTCCTGATTTTAACAAGTCTTTAAACTTCGCGGCACCATTTCCGAAAAAACATATCTCGGTATTTGTCATCCAATTGTCAAAACTCCCTGCTTCCAGTATCATGGCACAGGGTGCCATCAGTTCTTCCAGTGATGAATTATATAAAGCTGTATACACTTCCATCCGGCGGGCATCGATCATGGGACAGTAGCAGATATCCCATGCAACCACACGCCGGGCAGTCATTGCCATGAGATATAATGTATCCAGCCGGATCAGGGGTTTATTGAGCGCATAGCACAATCCCTTGGCAGTGGCCATGCCAACCCTGAGACCCGTATAGGAGCCCGGCCCTGCCGAAACCGCAACGGCGTCCAGTTCCTGCAAACGGACTCCGGCTTCCTTCATCATTCTTTCAATAGCAGGCTGCAACCAGGCCGCATGGTCTTTCTGGCTGTCATTGGTCGCTTCACCCAGTATTATGCCATCACCTGCAAGACAGATACCAGCAGTTTCAAGGGCGGTGTCAATAATCAATATGTTTGCCATTAGGATGTTTGAAGGGCCGCCGCCAGTCTGGCTGCAGGTTTATATTTTGAATCAATTAAGGAAAGCTGAGACAATAAACGGTGAATCCTGTGCAGTCCGATTTTTTCACCCCATTCAAAGGGGCCGAAGGGATAGTTGGTGCCCATTTTCATGGCCACATCAATTTCATGCTCGCTGCTCACTTCCTCTCCAAGGGCCAGCCAGGCTTCATTGATGATCATGGCAATAATCCGGGGCCTTACCATACCAACGGTATCGGGTACCCTGATACAGGTCCGGCCGCAGGCAAGCGCAAACTGTTCCAACGCAACCGGAATATCTTCAGAAGCCAGGGCAATCTCAAGTACCTGCGGGTCGCTGAAACCTGTCCAGCCGTTAAACCGGGTAAAAGGCTGTCCCAGCTCCGCTATGGTCTGACAAACCGAATTGACCATAACAGCAGCCGGCAATAAATGGCTGAGCTTTTTAATTCGAACCGGATCCGGTTCGAATTCGCAATCTATATAGAGGTCCGCATGCGCACTGAAAAAAAGCTCTGGATCATGAAAATGAAGCAAGTCAACAGGTTCAGGACAACAGGCCGGGAAGAGTTCCTGGCCCGCGGCTGAAAGAATGGCAACTTTTAAAGGAGCAACAATCATATTCAAAAGTACAAAGCAATTAATTTTACCGCATGGAAAAAAAGATCATCAACACCCCAGACGCGCCGGCACCAATCGGCCCCTATAGCCAGGCAGTACAGGCAGGCAACCTCTTATTCGTTTCCGGACAGGTGCCCATCAACCCGGCCACCGGCCAGTTGGAAGCTACCGATATCAGTTCGGAAGCACAACAGGTGATGAAAAACCTGGATGCTGTGCTGAAACAGGCTGGTTATTCATTCGCCGATGTGGTAAAAACGACCATCTTCCTGAGCGATATGTCTTTGTTCACAGCAGTTAACGAGGTGTACGGCGCCTGTTTCACCGGAAACTTCCCCGCACGTGAAACGGTTGCGGTAAAAGGCCTGCCCAGGGGAGTGAACGTTGAAATCAGCATGATTGCCATGAAAGGCTAAATCATTTCAGCACCCCTAACTCTTTCCCCACTTTTGTAAATGCAGCGATCGCCTTATCCAGGTGTTCCTGGGTATGGGCGGCGCTCAGCTGCACCCTGATCCTGGCCTGCCCTTTGGCAACCACCGGGAAAAAGAATCCGATCACATACACACCTTCTTCCAGAAGCCTGGCGGCAAAATTCTGGGCCACTACCGCATCATACAGCATGATCGGTACAATCGGGTGTTCGCCCGGCTTGATGTCAAATCCGGCAGCGGTCATCCTGTTGCGGAAATAGTTGGTATTGTATTCCAGCCTGTCGCGCAGTTCAGTGGTATGGCTCAGCATGTCCAGCACAGCTATGGAAGCCCCCACAATGGAAGGTGCTACGGTATTGCTGAAAAGGTAGGGGCGGCTGCGCTGGCGGAGCATTTCGATGATCTCCCTGCGGCCGCTGGTGAATCCGCCGGAAGCGCCACCCAGGGCCTTACCCAGTGTACCGGTTATGATATCGATCCGACCCATAACACCGCGGTATTCGTGCGTACCGCGACCTGTTTTACCCAGGAAACCAGATGAGTGACATTCATCTGACATCACGATGGCATCATATTTATCCGCCAGGTCACAAATCCTGTCGAGCTGCGCGATAGTGCCATCCATACTGAAAGAACCATCCGTTACGATGATCCTGCTTCTTGCCCCCTGCGAAGCCTTCAGTTGTTCTTCCAGGTCAGCCATGTCATTGTGTTTATAGCGGTAGCGCTGGGCCTTGCACAAACGGACGCCATCAATGATGGAAGCATGATTCAGTTCATCTGAAATGATGGCATCCTCCGCACCGAACAGGGGTTCGAAAACCCCGCCATTGGCATCAAAGGCTGCCGCGTATAAAATAGTATCCTCGGTACCAAGGAACTCAGCCAGCTTCTTTTCCAGGGTTTTATGAATATCCTGCGTACCACAGATAAAACGAACACTGCTCATGCCATAACCATGGGTATCAATAGCATGATGGGCAGCTTCAATCACTTTCGGGTGGGATGACAACCCGAGGTAATTGTTGGCACAGAAGTTCAGCACCTTCTCCCCGTTCACCATGATCTCCGGCCCCTGTTCACTGGTTATAATACGTTCCTTCTTAAACAGGCCGGCAGCCTTGATCTCTTCCAGCTCAGCTGATATCCTTTGTACAAATTTTTCGTTCATGGTGAATCATTTAGGCTGTAAAAATAATAAAGTAAACAAGCAGAAAACGAATTCCTGAAATCGTTTGCATAGTTACCATGTGACCCGCCATTTAACTTTTTTTCTGCAAGCCTGTAACTACAGCCGGTTATATTGCGTCCAACATGCAAAACGGGGTTATGAAAATTCTGCAGGCAGGCAAAAGGATGGTCATCTTTAGTATGGTGGTTTTATCCGCCACGGCCTGCCAGTATATTGCCGGCAACAAGGCAAAAACCGCCAGCCCCGCCAACTCCCAAAAAACCTGCCTTCAGGACAGCAGTTGTCCGGAAGGCCGGCACCCTGATAACCATCCCGGTAAAGCCGGCGCCCATGAATCCATAATCTGGGAGTCCCTGTCCGGCAACATCCTGTCCATCGTATTATAATTCCTCCCCGGCGAGTATTTCCGTCCATGTGGCACCACCCCATGAAGCCTACGGTACCGCAGGCACGGCAATTTCTGCTATTTGCCCCTCTAAGCCGGCCATACCGTTCACTCACCCCAATTCCCGGAATTTATATTTTTCATACCCCGGCTGTAACTTTACCTCCATGCCATGCGTATTACTTATAAACCAGCCTGAAAATTCAAGTTCAACTGTTTATGACTGAAAGGGAATACAATGAATGTGTAAGGGTATATGCGGACAATGTGTACCGCTTTATCCTTAAAAACCTCCGGCACGAGGAAGATGCACAGGATGTGGTGCAATCTGCATTCGAAAAAATGTGGCTTCACCGCGACAACGTAGAGTTTGAAAAGAGCAAGAGTTATCTCTTTACCGTAGCCTACCACCAGATGATAGACCATCTGCGGAAAGTGAAGCGGGTTGTGCTGAAAGATGAGTTCCATGAGCAGGCCGGCATCGTTAACAAACCGGTCAATAACCTGAAGAAAGTGCTCGACGAAGCCCTGGCCAGGTTAAGCGAAACCCAGAGAAGCCTCGTCCTGCTGAAGGATTATGAAGGGTATTCCTATGAAGAGATCGGACAGATCACTTCCCTAAGTGAAAGCCAGGTAAAAGTTTACCTGCACAGGGCCAGGATCCAGCTGAAAAACTACCTGGTAAAGCCTGAGAACGTGTTATAAATGTAGTACCCAAAAAGGCAAACAATGAACATCAACAGACATAATTACGAGGAATACTTCCTGCTTTATGCAGACAGGGAATTGTCTGCGGAAGAAAAACTGCAGGTGGAGGCGTTCGCGAAACAGCATCCCGACCTGAAAGCGGAACTGGAGATGTTATTACTGACCATCCAGCCGGTTGACGGCCAGGTAGCTTTCAATGAAAAGGAAAACCTGTACCGCACAGAAGATACGGACAGCCTGGTGAACATGACAAATTTCGAATCCTGGTTCGTACAATATACAGACGATGAGCTGACCAATGAAGAGAAGGCTGAAACAGAGAAATTTGTTTACAATCACCCAGAATTACAATCCGATTTTGAACTGCTCCAGAAAACAAGGCTAAGTGCCGATTCGAATATCCGCTTCCCCGGTAAAGAACGGCTCTACAGAACAGACAAAGAGCGTCGCCAGCCGGTGGTGATCTCGCTCTGGATAAGGTATGCGGTAGCTGCTGCACTGATCCTGACAGCAGGTTTTACCTGGCTCCGTCAGCAAAAAGCAGAGCAAGTTTCGCAACCTGCCATTGCATCCGTGGATTCATCCCGCCAGGAAAAAATAAATGCCTTGACTAACCCTGAGGCACAACCGAATACAAACCTGGTGGCAGCCTCATCTCCGGGTCAACAGGAACAGGATCTAACGGCAAAGGATACCGGAAAGAAAAACCAGGAAAAGGAACTATACCGGCAGACCGAAGCACCCGTTATACTGGCCAAAAATGATCTGCAGGAGCAGCCGGCGAAAAGACAGGAAACAATCGAAACCACCGCCAGCATTCCTCAGGCACAGGTTGAAAATACCGTTGGTTCACCCGACATTACCCTGGCAGCTGTCGATCCGAAACCAGGAATGGTCATTGACAAACCGGTTATTATTGAACCCAGCACCACCCCCAATGTGGTATATACCAGCAATGCCGCAGAAGAAGACTATGTATATGTACCCGGAAGGAATATTGTAAGGAAAACACCATTGAAAGGTATCCTGAGAAAAGCAGGCCGCTTTATAGAAAAAAACAACCCGCTCTCTGCTGACCGCGAAAAGGGAGGTGTATTCACCGCTTCCAATGATCAGCAATAAACAATGAATTAAAGAAAAATAAAAAATATGCTTAAGAAGACCATTCTCTTGGCCCTGGCAGCTATTGCCAGTACCGGACTAAAAGCCCAGACAGACACCACCGCACAAAAGCCTGAAACCAGCGGTGATACCATGCGCATCGGTAATATCATCATCCTGAAAAACGGCAGCGCAAGCTCTTCAAGCCGTGATGTAAACATCAATATCAGGCGGAATCAATATGGCAAATCGGCCTGGTCGAACACCAGCTGGTTTATATTCGATATCGGCTTTAATAATTTTGAGGATAAGACAAATTATGCAGGAGCTGCCGCCCAGGCTTTCGCACCGGGCACCACAGAAGACGATTTCAACCTGAGAAACAGTAAATCCATCAACGTGAACATCTGGATTTTCATGCAAAGGCTGAACATGATAAAAAATGTGGTGAACCTGAAGTATGGTCTCGGAGTGGAGTTTTACAATTTCCGTTATGAGCAGGACCTCCGGTACACTAAAAATCCGGCTTCGGTTTACGTAGATGATGCGATCCAGTACACCAAGAACAAACTGGCCACCAACTATGTTACCGTTCCCCTGCTGCTGAACTTCAACTTCACACCCAAAAAGCCTTACCACAGATCCTTTGGCATCAGCGCCGGTGCAAGTGCCGGTTACCTGTACGGCTCAAGACACAAGTATGTGAGCGATGAAACAGGGAAAGACAAGACCAGGGGTGATCTCGGACTGAATGACTTCAAACTGTCCTATATCGGTGAGCTTCACCTGGGACCAGTAATGGTCTATGGTTCCTATGCGACCGAATCCATGTATAAAAAAGGACTGGATCACACCCCTTATGCGGTGGGATTGAGGTGGAGCAGCTGGTAGTTAAGTCTCACTGAAAAAAAAATTCCAGGCAGTCAGAATATTGGCTGCCTTTTTTATTACCCGGCATCAGTCCCTGTATGTTTCTTCTAATTATTTTAATTTTAAGTCACCTGACTCATTACTACAATATTGTATATTAGTGAATAAAAGATTGGAATTATGAGTTACAATGTTGTAGATATTGAAGGTATCGGCGAAACCTATGCTGCCAAACTGGAAAAACTTGGCATCAGGACTACCGGTGACCTCTTACAAAAAGCCGGAACTAAAGCATCCCGTGAAATCCTGGCCGCTGCCACGAAAATCCCCGAGTCACTGATACTAACCTGGGTAAACCACTCCGACCTTTTCAGGATCAGTGGGATTGCCGGGCAAACGGCCGAATTGCTCGAAGCTGCGGGCGTAGATACTGTAAAGGAACTAGCAACCAGGAACGCCGCCAACCTGCATGCCAAATTGCTGGAAGTAAATGAAAAGTTCGGATTGTCCGGGAAAGTGCCTTCCGCAGAAATGCTGGAAGGAATGATAGAGGCAGCCGGCAACCTTGACCAGAAAGTTTTCCATTGACCTTTATTATTAATATTAAAACCAGAATTATGAAAAAAATCGGTCGGATTTTGGTAGGACTGGCAATTTTCAGTTCAACCACATTCATTGCCTGTAAGCCAAAGGATGCTGACATTCAGAAAAATGTCGCAACTGCTGTTGCTGCCTACCCGGGAGTTAGTGTTACTGTTACGGATGGGGTGGCATCCATTACCGGTGAAGTAGCCGATGATGCCACCAGGGCTGCTGTTGAAACGGCTGCCAAAGCGATAAAAGGGGTTAAATCGGTGACCAATAATCTCACCGTTACACCACCGCCGCCACCACCGGTTGTCATCAATCCCGATGAAACCCTTCAGCAAACAGTTGGAGCAGCTATTACCGCCATGAATCTACCCAAGGTACAGGCGGCAGTAAAAGATGGCGTGGTTACGCTGACCGGTGAGATCAAAAAAGCCGACCTGCCCAGCCTGATGCAAAAGCTGAATGAGTTGAAGCCAAAGAGCATTGAAAATAAACTTGTAATCAAATAAACCTTATTAACATGGCATTACAAGACACTAAATATAAAGCCCTGGTAGATGCTGCTATGGCGCAGGGGGTTTCCAACCTGCTGGTGCGTGAGCAGGATGGCGTATTATATATTGACGGTACCACTGCCAGCAGTGCTGCGAAGCAGGAGTTGTGGGACCTCTATGAAACCCTGAATCCCGATTTCCGCGATTCGGATCTGATCATGAATCTTTCGGTAGCGGAAGGGGCTGAAGAGACATATGTCGTAAAAAGCGGCGACAACCTCAGTAAAATAGCGAAGAAATATCCCGGGCTCACCTGGAAGGATATTTACGAGGCCAATACCGGAAGAATAAAGGACCCTGACCTGATCCAGCCGGGCTGGGAACTTAAGATTCCACGCAAATAGTTGATATTTAATTAATTACAGCCCCGGTACCGGGGCTGTTTTGTTAACATTATTCAAAGTTTTTCCACACCTGAAATAATTCACCCTCTGGCAGCGTTTTTGAGCTATCCCTAACCGTTGAAGCTACTTTTTTAAAAATAAAAATCTATGCAGCTGTCACGAGTAACCGTATCCATGATGCTCCTATGTACTGTTGGACTTTTTTCATTTTCGGGGCATAATTACCGCAGCATCCGGTATAACCGCCTGAACGCCGAACTCAATGGCACACCCCGTATCCTGGTTGATAAATCCGATTACGAACTCAGCATTTTTGACGATGAGGGCTGGTATGCCACCTATCCGGTTGTATTCGGTGAAAAGACCCTGGGCGACAAAATGTGGGAGGGTGACCGGAAAACGCCTGAGGGGGATTACAAAATCGTTGCCAAGCGCCCGCACAAACAATGGGGACAGATCATGCTGATCGATTACCCTACGCCCACCGATAAGGCCAAATACAACGAAAGAAAAGCTAAAGGCCTGATTCCCAAGAACAAAGGAATCGGAAACGGGATTGGAATCCATGGAACCTGGCAGCGGGATGACATGGCTGTCGATTATTTCCAGAACTGGACCAATGGATGCGTCAGCCTGAAAAGGTCCGAAATGGAGGAGTTATATGAAATGATCCCGGTCGGAACGAGAGTGAGTATACGAAAATAGGTCAACTCCGATTAAATTAGTGTTCTATAAATTATAGTCATATCTTAGATATGACTATTTTTGTTTGGAGAAAGTGCTTCTCCAGTCTTCCAACCATCCTGCCGAACAACCACAGTTCCTGTTCCCTTAACGTAGAAATAATTACCATCGTCGGGCTATCCGTTTAACCCTGTGCTGGATTATTTCACTATTAAACTGTGCTGTTATGTATTCACTTTTTAACAAATACTCTACCATGAGAAGACTATTACACTTAACCTTCCTGTGCATCATCCTTTCCAGCTACTCCTATGGACAGGCAAAATACTGGGTTGCACCAGGTACTTCCGGCAACTGGAACGTTGCCGCCAACTGGTCCACTACACCAGGCGGCGCAGGTGGTGCTGGTGCACCAACTCCCACCCAGGACGCCATTTTTGATGGCAGCAGTGATGCCAACTGCGTATTGAATATCAGTTCTATTATAGTTCGTGATTTTTCAATTGGTGCTGGCTACACCGGTACAATTAGTCCTGCAATAAACAATAATATTCTAATTGCAAACCGAGATCTTTTGATCAATGGTGGCAACCTTAATGCCCCCGGAACCGTCGTTGTTTCAAGGAACCTGGCGCAGACCGGCGGCACATTTAATACTGGTGCAGTTTCCACCTCAATAGTTAATACAACTACGCTCACCGGCGGAACTATTAACATCCTCGGTGCCATGCAATTTGATGATAACCTTAGTGTGAACATACCTGGTGTCACTTTTAATGCCGGTACCAGTATAGTCACCTTCAACGGATCTGTCAACTCTACAGTAAACGTCAACGGTGGAGCACCTGGAATCATCAGTTTTTACGATGTCGTTCTGGATAAAACCAATCCTGCGTCTGACAATATGAATATTGCCGCTGGTGACCAAATTATTGTTCAAAATGATTTGTCGCTCCGAAACGGCACATTGGGTACCGGAACGGGTATCCTTCAGGTTCAGGGAGATATGGAAATTCAAACTGGTTTTCTGGGCGCTTTAACAGACCTGATTTTCAGCGGCACATCCAGTGCAATAGTTACTATGGATGCTCCTTTCACAGTTGGAGGAGCCGGACTTATTACCATCAACAAAGCCGATCCTGCAGCAACTGTTTCCTTCGTTACCAACCTTGTATCCAATGCGATTAATTTCGGAACTATTTTTGGAGGCAGCTTTAACATAAACAGTGGCACAGCCGTATTTCCTGACGGAGACGATGTGACAATAAACTATGGCACTTTCAACCTGGGTGCTAATGGAACTTTCAGCGCGAGTTCAGGAACGACCAACATCCAGGGTAATATCAATATTGATGGCGCTTTTATCGCAAACGGCGGAACCGTTCAGTTCCTTGCCGGAGCAGCAAGAACCATTTCCGTACTGGGTGGAGCCACTCCAGGTACGGTTACTTTCAATAATATCATCCTGAACAATTCCAGTGCCACCGGAAACTTCAATATTGAAGCAGGAGACCAGATTACAGCAACAGGCAATGTAACTATCATTGACGGGCGCTTTAATGGCGGCACCCTACAGGTAAATGGCAATCTAACCACCCAGGCTTCCAGCGATGCTACAACCACTGCAACTGCCCTTATATTTGGCGGTGCTACCAGCGGAACAGTGACTCTGGACGCAGGCGCTGTAGGTCATTGGAATGGACCCATAACCATCAATAAAACGGGAGGGTCTACCGTTACCTTAGCTTCCCCATTTGTTATCGACCAGAATAACCAGGTGCTGACAATGACCAGTGGCAATTTCGTGACCACTACCACTAATGTGCTTTCATTGGTAGGTAACAATATTTCCCTGGTGGGTGGAAGTGCCGCCAGTTTCGTGGATGGTCCTCTGCAAACCCAAAGAACGTCCGCCTTCACCTACCCGGTTGGTGATGCCGGTATTTATGCACCAGTCCACTTAAGTGATGGTGCTTTCGGAGACGCATTTGAAGTGGCACGTTCCTATCAGGTTTTCTATGTTCGCCAGCCCACATTACCCGACTTCCCGAACACCAACAATCCACCTTCAGAAGGCGGGGTTCCTTATACCATCAGCCAGTGCGAATACTGGTATGTTGATTATGTTGGCGCACCTGTAGATTTCCCACCTTCAGATGACCAGCCAATTATTTGGTTGTCTTATGAAGACCAGAGATCATGTGGCCTGAAAGACCCAACCACCGTTGGTATTATGGCATGGTTATCATTTACTCCACTTGGAGCTTACTGGACTCCATTGCTCAACAGCAACGATGGCCTTACAGTTGTTGATGGCGTTAGCTATATCAGTGCCAGCATACGCGCCTTCTCTGTTGGTAACTTTAACCCGGTATTCACCTTTGGTTCACTGGATCCAATCCTCAACCCGCTGCCAGTAAACTGGCTGAGCTTCACTGGCCGCTATGTGAACGCCGGAGTTGACCTGAACTGGAGCACAGCAATGGAACTGAACAATGAAACCTATACCATTGAACGTTCTGCTGACGGACATACTTTCTCTGCTATCGGAACAGTAGCCGGACGTGGAAATACTTCACAGACTTCCTACTATAACTTCACTGACGCCCAACCGCTCTCTGGTGACGGATTCTACCGCATCAGGCAGACTGACCGCGATGGCAAGTTCAGCTATAGCAAAGTGATCAGGGTTTCCAGCAGCGAATCAGCCTTCAAAGGTCTTCGCCTCTTCCCGAACCCAATTACCGCCTCTATGCCGCTGACAATGGAAAACGCAAACTGGCGCAACAAAAAAGTAAACGTTATCGTATACAATGCGGTAGGTGCAGTCGTTTCCCAGCAGCAAATCAATTTCGGATCTGACAGCAGGGCAAAACTGAACCTGTCAGGTCTCCAGAAAGGAAGCTATTTCATCAGCAGTTACCTGAATGGTGAAAAACAAACCCTGCCTTTCTTCGTACAGTAATTAAACAATGACAATAGTTTGGACCGCCCCAAAAGGGCGGTCTTTTTTTTACCCCTTCACGGCCTTCAACAGTATTGCCCTATTTTTATGTCATCTCAATTATGCTCTATCGCTTTGTCAAAATCCTGATGCGTACCGCACTGGGTATGTTTTACCGGCATACCCTGGTTAAAAACATACAGCAAATCCCCGCCAGCGGACCAGCCATGCTGATAGCCAACCATCCCTCTTCCCTCATGGATGCCGCCCTGCTTGGAATAGTTTTAAAAAGACCCGTACATTTTTTTGCCCGGGGTGATATTTTCGCCCATCCGATCATTAACCGCATACTTGCTGCGCTCCATATGCACCCCGTCCACCACCATGAAGCAGGAAGACATACACTGGGCGCCAACGACCAGACAATAGATGCAGCCATCAGGCTGTTACAGGAGGGGAAACTGGTTTTATTTTTCCCTGAAGGTGTGAGCCATATCGACTATCATCTATGGCCTTTCAAAAAAGGGGCATTCAGGATTGCCCTCCAGGCGCTGGCTCAAAAAACCGACATGCCCCTTCCTGTTATTCCCATCGGCTTTAACTACAGTCATCCTACAAGATTATTCAGTACCGTCTGGATCAATATAGGGCAGCCGATACCGGCAAATGATTACCTGGACGAATACAGGGAACAACCGGCTTCTGCCATCAGGTTGCTGACCACACGCGCTTTCCATGGAGTAAAAGACATCGTGGTACAGTCCGGCAAAAATGAAGCCTCCCAATTATTCGAAGTCCTTGATATCTGGCGGCACTCACTGGCAGCAGCGAATCTGCCGCCAGGAGAAAGGATTGAAATGGAGATGGCTATCGCCCAGGCACAACCGAAATGGCAGGGAGAAATCAGCCCCCTGCTTCACCAATACCGCGAACTGCTGGCTGCAGCACATAGTTCCGACCAGGCCGTTGCTGCTGCAGAATTCCCGAAATTGTCCAAAACACCCATGGTAATGGGGTTTCCGGCAGCCCTTATCGGCTGGCTCCTGAATGCCCTTCCACTCCTGACCGCGAGATGGATCACAGACAAAAAAGTAAGGCGGATTGATTTTTATTCCTGGATACTGGTGGCCGCTTCAGCATTGCTCTACCTGGCCTGGATTACCCTGCTGGCAATCGCCTCTTTCCTGCTGCTGCCGGCCTGGAAAGCGCTGGCCCTTTTATTCATCACCCTGGCAACCGGACAATACTGCTGGAACTATTTTGGCTTTTACCAGGATTGGAAACAACAGCAACTGGCAAAAAAATTGCCTGCAAACACCCTCAGGTCCTTGCAGGCAATACGCAAATCTATTATAAACGGCATGAGTTCTTCCCGCTGAAATCAGCCTCCACACTTGCTTAGAGCCGGCCGGCCCTGATCTCATCCACCACTCCCGGATCCAGCAAGGTTGAAGTATCTCCCAGCTGGTCCAGTTCGCCTTCCGCGATCTTGCGCAATATGCGACGCATGATCTTGCCACTGCGTGTTTTCGGCAGGCCAGATACAAACTGGATCTTATCCGGCTTGGCTATCGGACCAATCAGGCGGCTAACCGTCTGCGTTATATCCTGGCGGCTCAGGTTCTCATCACCATGCGTTCCCTGGTAAATGACAAAACAATAAATTCCCTGACCCTTGATTTCATGCGGATACCCGACCACCGCGCTTTCCACCACACCGGCATGCATGTTGATGGCATTCTCTACTTCGGCTGTGCCTATCCGGTGGCCGCTCACATTCAGTACATCATCCACCCTGCCCGTGATCCGGTAATTACCCTCGGCATCCCGGTAGCAGCCATCCCCGGTGAAATACATATTCTCGTAAGTGGCAAAATAATTGGTCCGGCATCTTTCATGGTCACCATAAGTGGTGCGGATGATCGATGGCCAGGGGAACCTGATACAAAGATTTCCACTCACGTCATTGCCCAGGATCTCCTCACCTTTTTCATCCACCAGCACCGGCTGGATGCCAGGCATCGGCAGCGTGGCAAAACTTGGTTTGGAAGGCGTTACACCCGCCATATTACTGATCAATACCCCGCCGGTTTCAGTCTGCCACCAGGTATCCACAATCGGGCAACGCCCCTTCCCAATGTTTTCATCGTACCAATGCCAGGCTTCCTCATTGATCGGTTCACCCACGGTACCCAACACTTTAAGCGAATCGAGCTGCTTGCCGTGAACCGGTCCAAGGCCAAATCCCATCAGCGAACGGATGGCAGTCGGCGCCGTATACAAAACATTTACCCTGTATTTATCTACGATCTCCCAGAACCTTCCCGCATCGGGCCAGGTGGGAACCCCTTCAAACAGCAGTGTGGTGGCCCCCGCACTCAGCGGACCATACACGATATAGCTATGCCCGGTGATCCAGCCGATATCAGCCGTACAGAAATGAATATCCCCCGGCGTGTACTGGAAAGTGTTCACAAAAGTATAATTGGTATACACCATATAGCCGGCACAGGAATGAACCACCCCTTTCGGCTTACCGGTTGAACCGGAAGTATAGAGGATGAACAAAGGATCTTCAGAATCCATTTCTTCAGCCGGACAATCAGGGTTGCCCATGGTTTCCACTTTTTTGATCTCGTCCTCCCACCATACATCGCGTCCCTTGATCATCGAAACCGGCGTACGGGTGCGGGTCAGCACGATCACCTTCTTGACAAAGCGGCACTGAATCAGCGCATCATCAATTACATTCTTCAGGGGAATCTCCTTATTGCCGCGGTAGGCGCCATCGCAGGTGATCACAAAATCAGCACTGGCATCCATGATCCGGTCGGCAATGCTCTGCGCACTAAATCCTCCAAAAATGACTGAGTGGATGGCGCCGATCCGGGCACATGCCAAAACAGCAATGGCCAGTTCGGGCACCATACCCATGTAAATGCATACCCTGTCTCCCTTCTTAACGCCATTGTTCTTCAGAACATTGGCAAACTGGATCACTTTGGTGTGCAGTTCACGGTAGGTAAGTATGCGATGATGTTCTTCCGGATCATTGGGCTCCCAGATAATGGCCGGCTTGTTGCCGAGTGAACCAAGATGGCGGTCGAGACAATTCTCCGTGATATTCATTTTACCACCTAAAAACCACTTCACAGAGGGATCTTTGAAATTCCACTCGAGCACTTTATCCCAGCGCTTGCGCCAGAAAAAATTACCGGCGATATCTCCCCAGAAACCTTCAGGATCCACTACACTCTTATTATATGCTGCTTTGTATTGCTCCAGGGATTTAATCTGGTATGGGTATGACATATGGCATCGTTTTGTTTGCGGGATAAAAGTAGAAAAGATGTTTCGGCAACAGAAACCGTAATTTGCTAAATTAGTATATTTATGCTAATTATCTATAGCACCACACGATTGCCCTGCCATGAAGCAAATAAACTGTCCCAAATGCAAAGGCGATAATATCGCAAAAAGTGGCGTCGTTAAAGGACGACAGCGATATCATTGCAAATCCTGCAACTACTATTTTACCGTTTTGAAGGAAGGGAAAAATATAGACCCTTATTATGTAATCAAGGCCCTTCAACTCTATATTGAAGGGATATCCCTCCGCGAAATTGAACGTATCCTGGGAATCAGTCATGTCAGCGTACTGAACTGGGTAAGAAAATACAATATCAAATCACCGGAGAATTACGATTATCGACCCACCTACAAAGTCTTATCCCACGCGGAGTTGATCGACTTTATAAAAGAAAGGGAAAGCCTCAGGAACTCAGGCTGTATGATCACTGAACTGGGCGATAAATTCATGCTCATAAAATGGGAAAGATTCAGGAAAAACACTTCCCGATAGCTATACCCATTAACAGAAGTATACCAGGAACTTGTAACCGGCCTGTTAAATAAATAAAATTTGAAAAAATGAACAGGCGTGAAAAAAAACATCAAACGATTGCTGCTGATGGCTGCCTGCACCCTTTCAGCAATAATTAATGTCCAGGCCCAGGGTGGGGCCAATTACGGACCCGGGTTACGCATCAACATCAATGAAGATGGTTCCAGGTATCTCAGAATGATCTTCTGGGGGCAGATCTGGGCAAGGAGTTCGGAACAGAACCCCGGCACGGTCATCAACAGCGATCCCGCCAAAAACGCGCTTGACATCGGGGCCAGGAGATTGAGGCTGCTTGCGATGGCACAGATCTCACCCCGCTACCTGATCGTGATGCATGCGGGCATCAACAACCAGAGTTTTGTAATTGGAGGAGCCTCAGGCAGTGCGGGAACCGGCGGGTATGGGCAGGGAAAGAAACCCCAGCTGTTTTTCCATGATGTATTCAATGAATATGCTATCCTACCCTCCATTAACCCGAAAACACTTAAGCCTAACAGGAACAGTTTATACCTGGGCGCCGGACTGCACTATTGGTGGGGCCTCAGCAGGATGACCTCAGCCAGCACCCTGAACTTCCTGATGATTGATGCGCCTGTTTTCAACTGGCCACTGATCGAAAACTCAGACCAGTTTGCCAGGCAATATGGCATCTACATCAAGGGAGCCCTGGGAAAATTGCACTACCAGATGCACCTCAACAAACCCTTCGCCACCAACCTTGCACCAGCATCCGGCGGACCTGCCATAGACAATAACGGGAACTCAAAAGCAGCCATTGGCGGTTATTACGACCTTCAACTGTTTGACCAGGAAGCCAACACCCTGCCATACCGGGTGGGCAGCTATATCGGTAGCAAGAAAGTATTGAATATCGGGGCCGGCTTTTACCACAACAAAGACGGCACCCGCTCCATCACCAGTGATGCCATCACCCGCAAACACAATATCAGCCTGCAGGCATTAGACGTTTTTGCCGATATCCCTGTGGGCGATAAAGCAAAGAATATGGCTGTCACCGCCTACAGCGTTTTTTATAACTACGATTTCGGACCCGATTACCTGCGCTCCGTTGGCATTATGAATACCGGCGCAGTGGACCCACAGTTTACCGGCACAAAAACCCTGGAAGGCCCCGGCAACAACCGGATTATGATGGGTACGGGTAATATCTGGTACACCCAGGCCGGATTATTGCTACCCAAAGGCAAAAGTGGAAAACTGCGGGTACAGCCAATGGCAGCCTACACCCTTAAAAACCTTGAAGCCCTGAATCAGTCCGGGCACTATTATGACATCGGTTCCAACTTTTTCCTGGACGGTCATCATTCCAGGATCACCCTGCAATATTCCAGCAGGCCGCTTTACCATCCAACATCAAAAAAAGTGATGGAACGTGCAGGAGAATTGCTCCTCCAGTTCCAGGTTTATCTTTAATTCAATCATATCTGCAATCCAAACATCAGCTCGCCATGTCAACAAAATCAAACAACACCCAGGGCATCTGGAAGGTCATCGGGGCCTCCTCGGTCGGCACCCTGATCGAGTGGTATGACTTCTACATTTTCGGAAGCCTGGCCACCGTTATTGCCAAACAATTCTTTCCGCAAACCAACCCGACAGCCGCACTGCTTAGCACCCTGGCAACATTCGCCGCAGGTTTTATCGTGAGGCCGTTCGGCGCACTCGTATTCGGCCGCCTGGGAGATCTCATTGGCCGCAAATACACTTTCCTCTTAACGCTTGTACTCATGGGTGGCTCCACTTTCGCCATCGGCCTGGTGCCCAGCTATGAGAGCATCGGTTTTGCTGCCCCCATTATCGTACTTCTTCTCCGCCTGATACAGGGTCTTGCCCTGGGAGGGGAGTATGGCGGAGCTGCTACCTACGTGGCAGAACATGCACCAGCAGAAAGGCGGGGTTATTACACTTCCTGGATCCAGACTACCGCCACACTCGGACTATTCGTTTCCCTCGGTATTATCCTGCTCACCCGCCATAGCCTCGATGCCAACCTTGATGAGTCCATCCGCAAATTCAACGACTGGGGCTGGCGTATTCCCTTCCTGGTTTCCATCATCCTGGTGATCGTGTCGATTTATATCCGGATGAAAATGAACGAATCCCCCCTGTTTGCCAAACTGAAATCGGAAGGCAAGGTGTCCGTGAACCCGCTAAAGGAAAGTTTCGGCCACCGAACCAACCTGAAAATGGTACTGCTGGCCCTATTCGGCGCTACTATGGGCCAGGGCGTGGTTTGGTATACCGGCCAGTTCTATGCGCAGTCATTTATAGAAAACGTGTGTAAGATCGACTTTGACCAAAGCCGTACCATCATCATCTGGGCCATCGTTTTTGCCACCCCCTTCTTTGTTGTATTTGGCGCATGGAGCGATAAGATCGGCCGAAAATGGATCATGCTGGCAGGTATGCTGGTTGCCATCGTTTCCTATCGCCCCATTTACCGCCAGTTCATGGACCTCACCAATGTTGCCTCCATGGAAAAAACCATGCTGGCAGGCAGCGAAAAACCGGTGGTGAAAAAAGAACTCATGAAGAGCGGCACAGACTCCCTTATTACCAGCACAACCCTCAAAACACTGAACAACGGATTTAGTTACAAAGCCGTTTCCGTTGACACGGTCCAGGCCGCTTCTGGCATCGTCAAAGCTGCCTCCGTCATCAGTTATACCGAAAAAAAGCTGGACAACAGCACTTACTGGAAATTCGTTTTCCTTGTATTCATCCAGGTCCTTTTTGTAACCATGGTCTATGGTCCGATTGCCGCTTTCCTGGTAGAACTTTTTCCCACCAAGATCAGGTATACCAGTATGTCACTACCCTATCATAT
This sequence comes from Flavihumibacter stibioxidans, assembly GCF_014332695.1. Classification (GTDB taxonomy): domain Bacteria; phylum Bacteroidota; class Bacteroidia; order Chitinophagales; family Chitinophagaceae; genus Flavihumibacter; species Flavihumibacter stibioxidans. The sequence goes on from NZ_MBUA01000012.1 coordinate 450,788, forward strand.
TGGTAATGGAATATTCGGCGGACTGACACCATTTATTGCCACCTTGTTAACCACCATCTATACGGCAGATAAAATGGTCGGACTATGGTATCCCATCATCATAGCAGCTGTATCCCTCTTCATCGGGGCGCTGTATATCAGCAACCGTATCGACCCTGACGTTAATGACTAACCTAAAATATTTAATACAATGAACCAGTTTAAAAGATATCTCGGAGTGCTCTGGATGGCAATGGCCCCTATTGCTATTTTCTACCTCATCAAAACCGCCGCATCCCAGATTGCCGCCCACCCGGTAATTGACACAAAGATCCAGTGGGGCGTTTTTGTCATCATTTTTATCCCCATTGCAGTTGGCCTGGCCATCTTTGGTTACTACGCACTTAAGGGAGAATACGATCACCTGCCGGAAAGCTCAGATGAAATAACTGACTGATACCATCATTGATTTCATCACTTTTGCCAAATGGCATAGTTTGGTTAAATTACCTTTTTACCGGCTATGCCATTTTTTTATGCGCCACAACAGGAAATCACCTACCCTGATACTGATCAGTATCGCACTGTTCCTGGCATTCAGTTATCCCCTGATATCGATTGCCAACAAACCGGCTTTCCTTTATGGAAAACCGGTGCTTTACCTGTATGTCTTCATTATATGGCTCACCGGCATCCTGCTGCTGTACCTGGCAGCAGACCGATCCGGAAGAAAAAACAGGGATCATGAATAACTGGGTCACTATCGGCACCGCCATCCTCTATCTGGGAATCCTGTCTGTCATCGCCTGGTATGCAGAGAAGAGAAAGAAAATGGACCGGAGCCTGATAAATAACGGTTATGTATATGCGTTGTCAATGGCGGTATACTGCACTGCCTGGACCTATTACGGCAGCGTGGGCAGGGCATCTACCAACGGTATTGAATTCCTTTCCATCTACCTCGGACCCACCATCATGTGCGCGCTCTTCTGGCCAGTGCTCAGGAAAATCATCCGCATCTCCAAAACCCAACGCATCAACAGTATCGCCGACCTGGTTTCCACCCGATATGGAAAAAACTTTTCCATTGCGGTTGTCGTAACCATCTGTTGTGTGGTGGGCATCATTCCCTATATCTCCCTGCAACTGAAAGCCATATCCGCCAGTTTTGATATGCTTACCAACAGCAGTGGGTCCGGTCCTTACAGCCTGCTGAATGACAGCACCATATATATCACCCTCCTGCTGACCCTGTTCATTATATTCTTTGGCACCCGTTCAGTGGACGCATCTGAAAAACACGAAGGCCTGGTGGCTGCCATTGCCTTTGAATCGGTGATAAAACTCGTAGCCTTTCTGGCCGCAGGCTTAGTTATTACCTACGGAATTTTCGACGGCATCGGTGATATTTTCACCCAGGCTTCCGTCAATGAAACACTCAGGAAGGTATTTGTCATGGATACGGAATCCTCCTATAGCAGCTGGGTTTCCATGATATTCCTTTCCATGATGGCCATCTTTTTCCTGCCCAGACAGTTCCAGGTCAATGTGGTTGAAAACCTGAAAGAAAACCACCTGAATAAAGCATCCTGGTTCTTCCCTTTATACCTGCTGGTGATCAACATTTTTGTATTACCCATTGCACTGGGTGGCGCACTCATGAATCCTGCAGGTTCAGTCGATCCGGATATGTACGTTTTGAGTCTTCCGCTGTCACATGGAATGGAGTGGCTTAGCCTGTTCATTTTCATAGGAGGGTTTTCTGCCGCTACAGGAATGATCATCGTGGAAACGCTTGCACTGACCACCATGATCAGCAATAACCTGGCTCTCCCCATTCTCTTCTCCTCCTCATCGATCCAGGACAGGAGAGATGGCTCTCCCCAAACCATTATCCTTTGGGTCAGAAGGATCAGCATCGTACTGGTGCTTGCACTTTCCTTACTTTATGACAAACTCATTGCCCAACAATTTTCGCTGGTATCGATCGGGCTGGTTTCCTTTGCCGCGGTTGCCCAGCTGGCTCCCGCGGTTCTGGGAGGCATTTACTGGAAAGGAGCTTCCAAGAACGGGGCAATGGCCGGACTGATTACAGGTTTCCTGATCTGGGTCTTCACCCTGGTGGTGCCTTCGCTCGCCAGTGCAGGATTGGTGAACGACCGGTTCCTTAACAATGGACTTTTCGGTCAGTCATGGTTACGACCCTACAGCCTCTTTGGCTTGGACAACTTCGACCCGGTCTCCCACTCGCTTTTCTGGAGCCTGCTACTGAACGCTGCAGTATTTTTCATAACCTCCATCTATAGCCGAAAAGGACTCCAGGAGACCTACCAGGGAGAAATATTCGTGGATATTTTCCGGCAGTCCGCCCATTCGGAAGGAAAGCTAGTCTGGAAAGGAAATGCCAGCCTTAACGACCTGCGGTCACTCCTGCAGAATTTTCTGGGTGGCGAAAGAGCAGACAAACTGTTGAACAGTTATTCCACCCGACATAAAATAGATCTTTCCAATAAAAAAGCAGATCCCAGGCTGGTCAGTTTTACCGAAAAAATATTATCGGGTGTAATCGGTTCGGCCTCCGCGCATATCATGGTATCCAGTGTGGCAAAGACTGAAAAACTGAGCATTGATGAGGTGATCAATATGTTGCGCGAATCACAACAGGTCATCGAACTCAACAGGGAACTCCGGAGAAAATCACAGGAACTCACCAAAGCCACACAGGAACTCACCAACGTTAACAGGCAATTGAAGGAAATCGACGAGGTGAAAGATGAATTCCTGTACACTGTAACGCATGAACTCAGGACTCCTCTTACATCCATCAGGGCGCTGGCAGAGATCGTGCACGATAACCCGGATATGCCCGTGGATAAACAGCAACAATTCCTGGGTTCCGTTATCAGTGAAACGGAACGATTAAGCCACCTCATCACCCAGGTCCTGAACCTCGAACGGTACGAATCGGGCAGGCAAAAAGTTCACGCCAGTACCGTCAATATAGGAGACCTGATCAGGGATGTGGCTGATTCCACCAGCCAGCTGCGACAGGAGAAATCCCTGCAACTCCATATACAAATGCCCGACAGCATGGTGCTGATTGAATGTGACAAAGACCTGATCAGGCAGGTGCTGTACAACCTGCTGTCAAATGCCATCAAATTCACCCCGCCGGAGGGCCGGATACGGATCACCACCCGCTACAATTATGACGAATTACAGGTCTGGGTCTGCGACTCAGGGAAAGGTATTCCCATTGAAACCCGGGACCTGATCTTTGATAAATTCTTTCAGGCCAGGAACCAAACCCTGACCAAACCGGAGGGCAGCGGACTTGGACTGGCTATCTGTAAAAGAATTATAGAATTGCACAAGGGCAAAATCTGGGCAGAAACCTCTCCGGAAGGTGGCGCTTGCTTTATCTTTACACTACCATCAATGAAAACCTTTTTCCTCAATGGGTAATAAAAAAATACTGGTAGTTGACGATGACCCATATATCCTGATGTCATTGGAATTTCTGATGCAGAAAAACGGCTATGCTGTAATGGTAGCCAGAAACGGAAAGGAAGCCATGGAACTGGTAGAACAGGCCCATCCGGACCTGGTGTTGCTTGACATCATGATGCCGGATGTGGATGGTTACGCCATCTGCCGGCATATCAAAACCGATCCCGTCCTCAAAGACATCATCGTTGTTTTCCTCAGTGCCAAAACCCGCGAAAAAGATATCCGGAAAGGGCTTGACCTGGGTGCCGCCCTCTACATTTCAAAGCCTTTTTCGACCCGCGACCTGATGAAGCAGATCAACAGCCTCGTGGCTTAAGTCATTGTTAAATGAATTAACAATTGTATGTGCTTTAAGACCTGATAACTATATTTGCCCCGAATGCCAAATCCGGTTCTGTCATATTATCCAAGGTTGTACCGCTCCAAAATTCTGCTCAGCGGAATGGCATTCTTTTTCATGATGGCCCTGGCAAGTACACTGGTGATGCTACCTCTGGTGTCAAAACAAAACAGGACAGTACTGCTCAATTCTGTAGAAGAAGAGGCCGGGGGCAGTAATAACAACATTAACGAAGAACATAAGAACGGCAAATCCATCCATGCCAATTTTCTCGACTTCGCCCAGATCATGCAACTCAGCCTGGCCATAAGGGCCCATTATGATATTCCACGCTCTGTGGACATACGCACCACCGATCATACAAGAAGGATCATCCAGCCTCCGGAATGCTGATCCGTTTTATTTCTTTTTTGTTACTGACCTGAACGGCCCCGGTGTTTTATTTCCCCCGGTACCGGTCAAATAATTGACCCCCTTAAAAATCTTGTATGTCCAAACGTGTACATAACCCGTTTGGGAGTCTGAGTGCAGACTTCCCATCTTCCGTTGTTGTCTTCCTGGTTGCCCTCCCCCTTTGCCTGGGAATTGCGCTGGGCTCAAACGCCCCTTTGTTTTCTGGTATCATTGCAGGAATTGCCGGCGGTATCGTTATTGGCATCCTGAGTGGCTCCCAACTGAGTGTCAGTGGACCGGCAGCAGGTTTGACCGCTATCGTAGCCGCTGCCATCGGCAAGATACCCACCTTTGAAGCCTTCCTGCTGGCCGTGGTATTGTCAGGCATTTTCCAGATCATCCTGGGTTACCTGAAAGCGGGCATCCTCGGCGATTATGTACCGGGTGCTGTCATCAAAGCCATGCTGGCCGCTATCGGGCTGATCCTGATCCTCAAACAACTGCCGCACCTGGTTGGGTATGACGCCGATTTTGAAGGCGACGAATCATTCCGCCAGGCAGATGGCAGCAATACCTTTACGGGCATTTTTAATGCCCTGAATTACATCCTGCCACTGGCAGTCGTGATTGGTCTGATATCCCTGGGAATTCAAATCATCTGGGACAAGGTGCTGGTCAAAAAAAGTAAATTCTTCAAAATGATTCCTTCGCCCCTGATCGTGGTATTGGTGGCGGTGGGTATTGATCAATGGGCAAAAGCGAACAACCCTTCCCTGGCCATGCCCGCCCATGCACTGGTAAGCATACCTGTGGCGGATTCCGTTCAGGGATTCTTCTCCTTCTTCATGTTTCCGGATTTCAGTTATTTAAACAATTTCAATGTATGGTCAGCCGCCCTCACTATCGCCATCGTGGCAAGTCTCGAAACCCTGCTGAATATTGAAGCAGCAGATGAACTGGACCCCTACCAGCGCGTTACCCCCACCAACAGGGAACTGAGGGCGCAGGGAGCCGGCAACCTGGTTTCAGGCTTACTGGGCGGACTACCCGTCACCTCTGTTATTGTGCGCACCTCAGCCAATGTGAATTCAGGCGCCAAATCTAAAATGTCAACCATTTTACACGGCATCATGCTGCTGTTAAGCGTAGCCTTTATTCCAAAAATCCTCAACCTGATACCCCTGCCCGCCCTTGCTGCCGTACTGATTTACACCGGTTTCAAACTGGCAAAACCATCTATCTTTAAAGAGTTTTACAAAAAAGGCTTTGACCAGTTTGTGCCCTTTGTCATTACAATTCTTGCCATACTGCTGACTGACCTGCTGGTGGGCATCCTGATCGGATGTATCGTGGGACTTTTCTTTGTAATGCGCAGCAATTTCCGTTCAGCGGTTTTTGTGGTAAACGATGAAAACAATTACCTCTTCAGGCTGAGAAAGGATGTTTCCTTCCTCAACAAACCCATCATCAAGAGAAAACTCGCCCATGTGCCGGAAAACTCATACGTACTGATCGATGCCACCAGGGCAGATTTCCTGGACAGGGATGTGGTGGAAGTAATTGAGGATTTCATGATCAGTGCCCCTTTGAAAAACATTAAAGTAGAATTGAAAAAAAGCGTCAATAAACAACAGGGATTTACCATTTTCCCAGAACCATTAAAAGAAACCGCATAATGAAAGCATACGAAAAATTATTGTTAGAAAATAAGGCCTGGGCTGCTGAAGTGGTACAGGATGACCCCGACTTTTTCAACCGGCTGGCAAATATCCAGACCCCGGAATTTCTTTGGATAGGTTGCAGTGACAGCAGGGTACCGGCAAATGAAATTACAAATACCCAACCCGGTGAGATATTTGTTCACCGTAATGTGGCGAATATGGTCGTGCATACCGACCTGAACATGCTCACCGTGTTGGAATATGCTGTAAACCACCTGAAAGTTAAACACGTGATCGTATGTGGACATTATGGCTGCGGCGGTGTAAAAGCATCCATGACCCAGCACAACCTGGGCATTATTAATAAATGGCTGCGCAATATCAAGGATGTTTACCGTTTCCACCGTGAAGAGCTCAACAACATCTCTAATGAAGAAGAAAGAGCAGACCGCCTGGTGGAACTGAACGTGCAGGAACAGGTGATGAACCTGGCCAAAACATCCATCATCCAGAAGGCCTGGAAAGAAAATCAAAGGCCCCACCTGCATGGATGGGTTTACGGCCTGAAAGACGGTCTCATTAAACCGGTATTTGAAATGGAAGCCGGCACTCATATTGATGAGCTCTATGAATATGATGACTTATAATTCAGTAGGTTTGTTATCCTATGTCAATATCTGTTCAATCCCTGCTGAAAGTTTACGGCGACCAGAAAGCCGTTAATAATATCTCCTTTTCCGTCCAAAAAGGTGAAATCGTCGGATTTCTCGGTCCCAACGGGGCCGGAAAATCCACCACGATGAAAATATTGACTGGCTACCTCAGCCCCGATGGCGGTAAGGCAGAGGTATGCGGTACCGATGTTCAGGCCGACCCCGGGACCACCAAAGCCAAAATTGGTTACCTCCCCGAATCCAACCCGCTTTACTATGACATGTATGTCAGGGAATACCTGCACTTTATGGCGGATGTTCACCGGGTGGGGGATAAAAACAAACGGGTGGAAGAAGTCATCGCCCAGGTGGGACTTACCCCGGAAAGCAATAAAAAGATCGGCCAGCTGTCAAAAGGGTATAAGCAAAGGGTGGGACTTGCAGCCGCCCTGATCCATGATCCCGAGGTGTTGATCCTGGATGAACCTACAACAGGACTGGACCCCAACCAGATCGTCGAAATCCGGGAAGTGATCCGTTCCCTGGGAAAGAATAAAACCGTACTCTTCTCCTCGCATATCCTCCAGGAAGTGGAAGCAGTTTGTAATCGGGTGATCATCATCAATAAAGGAACACTGATCGCAGACAGCAGCCTGTCTGACCTGCAATCCGCCAATAGCAACCCTGTTATCCGCGTTCAGTTCAGGGAAACGCTGGAACCAGGTCGAATTGAAAACGCTATCAGCTCACTGACCGGCCTCCAACGGATCAACGCACATGAATGGGAAATAAGTGCTTCCGATCTCAATGAAGCGAAAAAACAGCTGCTTGAATTTTCGGTGAAGGAAAACCTGAATATTGTTTCCCTTCAGAGTGGGGAAAAAAGCCTGGAGGAAGTATTCCGCAGCCTGACAGCCAACGGGTAATCCCGGAAAAAAATTTCCTGCCGCACCCTCCTTCCTACTTCGCACCACTCAGTTCTCCCTTATATTTGTTGTATGCGCAAAGAAGAACTCCTTCCCGAAGTAGTAATCAAGTTTGCCGGCGACAGCGGCGATGGCATGCAACTGACCGGCACCCAGTTTACCAACAATACGGCCATGCTGGGAATCGACCTCGCAACCTTTCCCGATTTCCCGGCAGAAATCCGCGCACCCCAGGGTACAATCCCGGGTGTAAGTGGTTACCAGCTCAGGTTCTCCAGCGAACCGGTATTCACTCCGGGGGACGAATGCGATGTGCTGGTGGCCATGAACGCAGCCGCACTTAAAACCAACCTGAAAGCCCTGAAAAAAGGCGGCAGGATCATTGTCAATACCGATGGATTTGACGCCAAAAACCTTCGCCTGGCCAATTACCCGGAGGGAGTAAACCCAATCGAAGACGATAGCCTGACCAACTACGAGGTCATCAAAATGGATGTCACCAAAATGACCCGCGAGGCATTGAAAGACTTTACACTCGGTACCAAAGAAAAGGACCGCGCCAAGAACATGTTTGTCCTGGGCTTCCTTTACTGGATGTACAATCGTGATATGGATAGCAGTATCCAGTTCCTCAAAGATAAATTCGGCAAAAAACCTGACCTGCTCGATAGCAATATCAAGGTCCTTCAGGCCGGCTATAACTTCGGTGATACCACTGAAACCTTCACCACCCGCTACAAGGTGGAAAAGGCCCGGATGGAACCAGGCGAATACCGCAATATCATGGGCAACCAGGCCCTCACCTTCGGACTGGTGGCTGCCGCCCAAAAAAGCAATCTGCCCATGTTCCTGGGCTCTTATCCCATTACGCCCGCTTCGGATATCCTGCATGAACTGAGTCGCTATAAAAACTTCGGTATCCGCACCTTTCAGGCAGAAGATGAAATTGCCGGGATTACTTCCGCAATCGGTGCAGCTTATGGAGGCAGCCTGGGTATTACCACTACCTCTGGTCCCGGTATGGCTTTAAAAACCGAAGCAATGGGACTGGCAATGATGCTGGAAATTCCGCTGTTAATCATCAATATCCAGCGCGGTGGCCCTTCCACCGGACTTCCCACAAAAACAGAACAGAGCGACCTGATGCAGGCTTATTATGGCCGGAACGGCGAATGTCCCATGCCAATTGTATCAGCCTCCACGCCAAGTGATTGCTTCGGCGCAGTGTACGAAGCGGTGCGCATTGCAGTGCAACATATGACCCCTGTAATCTTCCTGAGCGACGGTTATATTGCCAATGGTGCAGAGCCCTGGAAATTCCCGAACAGTGCTGACCTGGCACCCATCGAAGTACAGTTTAAAACTGAACTGGGACATGGAGAGGAGAAGTTCCAGCCCTATCTAAGGGATGAAAAACTGGTAAGGCCATGGGCAATTCCCGGCACTCCCGGACTGGAACACAGGGTTGGGGGTCTGGAGAAGCAGAATATCACCGGAAACATCAGCTATGACCCCGACAACCACCAGTTGATGGTGAAGATCAGGCAGGAAAAAGTAGATAAAATAGCCGATTATATTCCCGAGCAAAAACTGGATAGTGGTCCTGATAAAGGCAAGATCCTGGTGCTGGGCTGGGGATCAACTTACGGTGCGATCAAAAGCGCCGTTGCCGAGATGCAGGCTGCTGGTCATGCCATCAGCCATGCTCACCTGCGCCACCTGCGCCCCTTCCCACGCAACCTGGGTGACATGCTCAGGAATTTCGACCAGGTCCTGGTTCCGGAAATCAATAATGGTCAACTCGTCAAGATCATCCGTGATCAATTCCTGGTAGACGCTAAGGCCTATAACAAGATCATGGGAATTCCCATCACCAAAACCGAACTGGTGCAGAAGCTGAAAGAGATGGTGGGGTAAAGAATTTGGTGCCTGAGGTGTAGGATGGTGTCTGACGTTTAGGATTAATGGATTCACCGGACGCAAACGTCAGACACCATCCTGAATTCACCGGACGCAAACATAGGAGACACCTCCCTAAGCCCGTAACCCTGCCGCAAGCTTTTCAATCTCTATGCTGATCTTGTTGATGTATTCAAATTGATCGGCGAGGGTTTTCAGCTCGGAGAACTTACGCCTGGTGGCAGTTTCAAGACTGCCGGCAGCCAGTTCAGCAAGGCGTATTTCCAGCAACTGCCTCAACTCATCACGAATTACAAAATTCTCCTCGGCACTTAATAGTTTTACCGGATACGCTTCTTCCGAAAGCAGTTCCTCAGCGCATTTCAGGTGCCCGCAGGATGCATCAACGATTGGAAGGAATTTTTCCGATGCATAAGTATCCGCCAGCTTCCTGTAAGAGCTCAGGGTGGCAATATGTGATGCCAGCATATGGTTGCTCACAACCAGCTGGTGTATGACCTGTATTTTTTTCTGTTGCCTCCGCGGCTCATTCAGCATACGCTGAAACGCATCTGATAAATTGGCCAGCCTTACAAAAGCTTCCTTCCGGTTTAGTTTATAATCCAGGTTGGTCAATGGTTGCCCCAGGAAAGGTTTGCTGATAAATGAAAAATAAGACGCATTGGCCCGGATGGCATGGCGCAGCAATTCCAGTATCTGTTCATGCTCCCATTTTGGCGGCACGGCAAATGTGGCGATAAACGCGATGGCAGAACCGGCAAACGTATCAATCAGCCTGTCACGCAATACTTCTGTAAAATCACCCGGCTTCAGGAAATGAAAAGCGATCAGCACATAAGCGGTCATAGCAACAACACTCACCAGGTATTTCAACCTGATCATACTGTAGGCAATGATCATACCCAGGATCATAACGGAAACCAATAACCGGTCGTCACGCACCAGCCATAATATCAGTGCGCCAAGTACGGCACCGAAAAAAGTGCCGGTAAGGCGCTCCACATTTCTCTGTTTTGTAAGGCTGTATGCGGGCTTCAGGATTACCAGTATGGTCAGTAAAATCCAGTAGCCATGCCCGAATGGCAAAACCCTTGACAGAAAAAATCCAGCCAGCAATGCCAATGAGACCCTTACCGAATGACGGAAAATATTGGAACTGACACTGAGATTGTTTACCAGGAGTTTGAGATTAAAATCCGAAGGCGATACGAACTTTGTATAATCTATCTGGCGTGAAAAATTGTCGCTGATCTTCTTATCGAAGCTCGTATAACGGTGAAGGGTTTCCAACCGGTGGGTAAGGTCTTTCAGGCTGTCGAGAATATGACGAAGGCTGATAAATCCCTCGATATTACTATCATCCATAACCGAAGTCCGGGCATTCCTGAAATCCCTGTCCAGAGCAATCAGTTTTTCCCTGAGCGCGGGATCCGGCATGGAAGTTCTCCCTTCCTGAAGTGCCAGCCCTATTGACTCGGCCTCAGCAGCCAGCCTGCCAATATAATCCCGGAATTCAGGAATGAGACCGCTTTCATCCACCATCTCATGTAATTGCCGGTAATCCTGCTGCGAGGTCATGATCCTTTCAAACAGGTCCACACTGTCCAGGAAAATCATCATCAGGATCCTGCTTTTGTGGGTGGACTCCCGCACAATATCACGGGTCTTGAACAGCATTTCCCTCACAAGGTTCTGCTTGTTATGCACCTGCACCTGCTGCTCGAGCACCAGTTTATAGGTCTTGTCATAATCAACTTCGTCTTCATAAAACCTGGCGCGGCTACGCAGGTAGTCTGCTGTTGAAAGGAGTGAATCTCCCAGCGCCTGCTGGATCAGCCTGTAGGGTCGCAGACGGTACAACAATAAACTCATTACCAGGTAAAACACCCCCCCGGCAGATACCAGCAATGCGTTCCTGACGACCTGTTCAGTATCATATCGTTCATCAATACTCAGGATCATCACCAGCAATCCGGCGCTTCCAACCGATGCGGCCCTGATTCCATATACACCAATCATGGAACAGGCAAACCCCATTACGCTTATGAGTACAGCAAGCAACCAGGAATGCTGCATACTCAAGCCGGTTACCAGAGTGAGCACAAAGATCAGCAGCAATGTGGCCACCATTCCGTTCACCCGGTGATGGATAGGTCCGGTATTATCCGTGAGTCCAACGCACATGGCACCAAGTCCCAGCGCAATTCCTGCCTGCAACTGCCCCAGATAAGACGCCGCAAGCAGGGGAATCATAACGCCCGCGGTTAAACGAACACCTTCAGATACATAGTAACTGCTGCTGTACTTTTTATATTCCCTGATATATTCAATCATGCAACCTGAATGCTTAACGCTATCTGATGAATGCAGCAATGCCGAACGATAGAACGGCGATGATGAGGCCGAACATGAAAATGCTGTAGGATATTCGCAGAAAATGATATTTCCTGGCCAGCACTTTCCCCAGGTAGTAAATGTCCTTGATCATACTGCCATAGAGATACTCACTGTCATTCATCATCGCTTTCATTGCCCATTCATAATCGGGCAGCTCCATTTTAAAAAAATTACCGAAAAAAAGCAGGTTAACTTTTTTCTGGCGGATATCCTCCTCGGAAAATACCCCTTTGTTGACATTGGGCCGCGTGGCCATAATGGCAAATATTACTGCCAGCAGGCAAACAGCAGCGAGGATGATGGTAGGAACAATGAACTGGGGATAATACTGCAGCTTACCCAGCAATACCGATACCAGTATCGACAACACAATGGTGTTTACCGATATCATGATATTGGCTTTGCTGTCAGCCATCTGGCTCAGGTTAACATGGTTTTCGCTCATGATCCTGAACATGGTTGCAATGCCCCGTTCTGTCCGCACATCCCGGTTTTTATCCTTAGATTCTTTCAGCTTAACCTTTGGCAAATTTTCTTCCGGGGCCGGGAAAACAGTGTCTGCCTCCCCAGGTAACAGGTCCTCCCCGACTTCGGGCTCAACCACTTTGATACCAGCATCCTTATCCATCAGTTCCTTCAGGTTCCTGGCCTTCACCGGTGCAAGGTGCTGCCTGGCATAATCGGTGAAAAAGGAATGCTGCTGCAAAAAAGCAATATTTTTTTTCCGCCAATCCTTTTTACTGATATCCTTTCCAAATGCTGTATTAAGTTCCTTTCTCAGCAATTTGCTTTCTTCGTCAAACTTATCCGTTCCCAGGTGGTAGAGGTCCGCATCACAAATAATTTCCTCAACCAGGCTGGAAGGCGCCTGCGGCATTTTTGTCGCCAGTATACAGGCACGAACTTTCTCCGCAATGACTTCATCCACCTGGCGCATCCGGCAAAAATCACCTGCAATCTGTACACTGGCGGTTTCATGATCTTCATATTGGCGGCTGTAACCAGTGTCATGAAACCATGCTGCCAGCAACAGCACCTGCCTGTCATCATCAGTCAGTTCATAATGGGAGGATATCTCTTTTACAGCGTCCACCACACAAAGCGTATGATGCAGGTCGTGAAAATAATAGGCCGAAGGAACCTGGTCGGCAAATATCTGCCTCACAAATTGTTCCGCAATTGTTTCCAGGGATTCAATTATCTGCATATACTGAATTGTCGGACTAAATTAAAGCAATTCGGCCATGGAATTCTCCTGGTGCCTAACTTGCAGATATGAAGCAATCCTTCATTTTCATATCCCTTGCATGTTTCATGTGTATTAATTCAAGCTGCAACACTATGCCTGGACTATCCTTTGTTCCCGCCATTCCGGGTTACCATAATAACCCGGCATCAACGATCCTGCTCAAAAAACCACTCAGGGAAATCTCTGGGATCAGCTATCACGGTTACAACAAACTGGCAGGCATCAATGATGAAGACGGGATACTTTTTTATATCGATACCCAAACCGGCCAGTATACGAAAACAACCTTCGGGGAAAAGGGCGACTATGAAGATATTGTCCGGACGCCGGCAGGCTATTTTGTGTTGGAAAGCAACGGCACCCTTCACCAACTGGATGGCATTTCGGGAAAGGAACTTGCCATTTTCCATCACGACTTTCCGAAGTTTACAGAATTTGAGAGCCTCTGTTACAATGCCAGGTCCAACCAGTTAATCCTGATTTGTAAAACCTGCGGACCCAATGAACCCTTTATCCATGCCTGGAGCTTTGACCTTACATCAAACAGTTTCCGCAATGACCCGGTCTTCTCCATCGCCTTTACGGATATCCGCCGGCTTGGGAAAGATGACACGATAGAATGCCAGCCTTCCGCTGCGGCTTTCCACCCTATAACCAACCAGTTGTATATCATCGCTTCACTTGGGAAAGTGTTGATACAATGCAAACCCGATGGAACACCAGAGGCTGTTTATGGCATCAACGCTGACCTCTTCCAGCAACCGGAGGGCCTTTGCTTTGCCCCAAATGGCGACCTCTTTATCTGCAACGAAGGCCGGCAGTCAAAAGCAAGCCTGTTGTATTTTCCTTATCAGGCAAGCGATGCCCGAAGAGACTAACTGACCAGATATTATGAAACGATACCTGCACAGACTCTTCCCTTTTATAATGGCCCTGGTGGTTAGCATCACAGCCCATTCGCAGTCTGATTCCCTCCTGATGCGTTTGGTTTTCATCGGAGATGCAGGTGAAACACAGAATGACCGGCACCCGGTTATGGAAGCACTGGTTAAACAATCAGCCACCTGGAACAGGAAAGCCAGTTACCTTTTTTTCATGGGAGATAATATCTATCCCCTCGGACTACCCGAACAAGCCTCCAAACATTTCCCTGAGAAAAAAGCCATTCTTGACAAACAATGGCAGGCGGGACTCCTTGCAGCGGAAAATCTCGTGTTTATTCCAGGCAACCACGACTGGGCCAAAGGCCGAAATTACGGATGGGAACAGGTCAGACAGCAGGCAAGCTATATTGAAAGCCTGAACAACCACCGCATCCGTTTTCTGCCTGCAGATGGTTGTCCCGGCCCCGAAGAAATCAATTTAGGCAACTCGGTTACTGCAATCCTCCTGGACAGCCAGTGGTGGCTGCAGCAGGAAGGCCGGCCTGGAGTCGCCAACGACTGCGAATGCAAAACAGAAGAGGAAGTGCTGTTGCGGCTGAATGATATTCTCTACCGCAACAGGAACAAACTGGTGTTGTTTATTGCCCACCACCCATTTATGTCAGATGGTATTCACGGCGGGTACTACACACTCAGGCAGCACCTGTTTCCATTTACGGAATTCAATCCCAGATTATACATCCCCCTGCCGGTCCTGGGGTCACTTTATCCGCTGCTTCGCGGCGGACTGGGTAATATCCAGGACCTGAAACATCCCCGCTATAAAAGCATGATCGAAGGGATCGATTCCCTATTGAATACCCACCCATATTGTATCCGGCTTGCCGGGCATGAACATGGGCTTCAACACCTGGTGAAAAACGGCAGGCAATATTTTGTAAGCGGCTCAGGCTCTAAATCCACCCGGTTGAGAAAAAGGGAACATACCCGGTTCAATGCTGCACATTCCGGCTATGCCTATATTAATATCTGGCAAAACGGAAAAATTGAAATGGTCTTCGAAGGGGTCAATGATACCAGTTCCACCACCCTTTACTCCACCAACCTGCCAGTCTTCCCCTTTCACGAAGACACTGTCAGAGTCTCCCGGCGCCCAAACTTTCCGGATTCCGTTGAAGTTGCGGCCGCCCCATATTTCAGGGCAGGAAAATTCAAACAGTGGCTGCTTGGAACCAATTACCGGCAGGAATGGACAACTGCGGTGAGGGTGCCGGTCCTGGATATAACCCGGTTTGGCGGCGGGCTGACACCCACCAAAAGAGGGGGTGGAATGCAATCCAGGTCCCTCCGGCTGGAAGATGAATCAGGCCGTGAATACGTGTTGCGCAGTATTGAAAAATACCCCGACCGGACCCTTCCGGAAGAACTTCGCCAGACCTTTATCAAAGACGCAGTGACAGATGGCATTTCCGCATCCTATCCTTTTGCGGCATTATCTTTACCGCCATTGGCTGACGCAGCTAAAATACCCCATTTAACACCCAGCTTGGTTTTCCTGCCCGATGATCCGGCATTGGCAGAGTTCAGGCGGGATTTTGCCAATGCACTCTATCTTTTTGAACCAAGAGAACCAGATCCTGACAATAAAACCACCAGTACGGACAAAGTAATTAAGGCACTTGCAAAGGATAATGACAACAGGGTAAACCAGGAGTCGGTCCTAAAAGCAAGATTGCTGGATATGTTCATCATGGATTTTGATAGGCACGACGACCAGTGGCGCTGGCTCGAAAAGGCAGGTCCGGATGGAAAAATCTTTAGCCCCGTTCCACGGGACCGCGACCAGGCTTTTTTCACCAACGACGGCCTCCTTCCCTGGCTTGTCAGCCAACCCTGGCTCCTGCCAAAATTCCAGGGCATCAGGCCAAAAGCTAGAAATATCAGGACCTTCAATTTCAACGCCCGGTATTTTGATCGCAGTTTCCTGACTGAACCTGATGAAAAAACCTGGCAGAAACACATTGATGAGCTCCTGTCACAAATGACCGACAGCGTAATTGATCTTGCCCTTTCCCGGCAACCATCGGCCATTCGCGGACAACATGCAGCCGATATCAGTCGCACACTTAAAGAACGCAAACTGTATTTCAATGCTGACGCCTTGGAATATTACAGGTTTCTATCCAACACCATTGAGATTGCAGGTTCCGATAAAAGGGAATGGTTTGACCTGGAATGGAAAGAAGACGGGCACCTGCAGCTAAGGGTTTTCAAAGTCAATAAGGCAGGCAACAGGAGTGATACACAATATGAAAGATTGATTACACCCGGACTCACCAGGGAGATCAGGTTATACGGACTCAAGGGTGATGATATCTTCCGGCTCCGGGGTAAGGCCGGCCAAAGCCCCCTGATCCGAATTATTGGCGGTGGCGGAAAGGACACCTTAATAGCAGAACAGGAAGGACTTAGAAAAGGAAAGGTAAAATGGTATGATCTCTTATCCGAAGGAAATATTCTCTCAGGACCTGCCAAAATCCGTTCAAAACATACAGGCAATCCAAAAATCAACCAGTACGAAAGGAACAATTTCCGGTACAATAAAACAGCTCCTCTTCTTTCCATTACCTATAACCGGGACGATGGCCTATTCCTGGGGGGTGGCATCAGAGCCACGAGGCATGGATTCAGGAAGGAGCCCTATTTATGGCAGCAAAGCTTTCTTGCCAGTTATGCAGTGGCAACCGGTGCCTATAATTTCAGGTATCAATTCGATGCACCCCGGTTCAGGCTGCTGGCTAATATAAAAGCGCCCAATAACACCCGGAATTTCTTTGGAAACGGAAATAGAACAAGCTTCAGCAATGAGGGGCCTGAGAAAATATGGTTTTACCGAAGCAGGTTCAACCTGGTGGAACTGGCGGCCCTTTATAAGATCAGCCCTCATACCAAACTCAATATCCTCACAGGCCCAATATTTCAGTATTACCAGATTGACATCGATGACAACATAGGAAAATTCATCCTGGATCCGGGAAGCGGACTTGACCAGGAATTATTAGTCAAACCCAAATCATACCTGGGCTGGCAAATCCAGGCAGTTGCAGATAACAGGAACCATTCAGAAATGCCATCCCGGGGTTTTCGGTGGGACGGTTTTATCCGTTGGGTAAACGGCCAGAACAGGTACGCTTACTCCTTTACCCAGATACAAAGCAGCCTGGCTTATTATATCAGTACCACTGCTGCTGCCAAACTGGTATTGGCCGGCCGAATCGGGGCGGGCACCAATACCGGCCGATATGAATTTTTCCAGGCTCAGACCCTGGGCGGATCAGAAAACCTCAGAGGATACCGGAACTTCCGATTTGCCGGATCCGATATGGCCTTCCATAACCTTGACCTGAGGCTGAAACTGACAGAAATCAACGGATATATTATCCCGGGAACATTGGGTATGCTGTTCTTCCATGACATCGGCAGGGTTTGGCAAAAAGGGGAATCATCCGGCAGATGGCATAATGGCTATGGAGCAGGTCTCTGGTTGTCTCCAGCCGGCCGGGTTGTTATAACAGCCAGTTATGCGAGATCAAAGGAAGGTGGACTGCCTTTTATTACCCTGGGCTTCCAGTTTTGAGCGGATAAATTATTTGGAAACTAAAATTTCCGGCTTCCGGATGGCATCGTATTTCCGGTCAGCCTTATCCATATTGATGCCCACCCTTAAAGCCTGCAGCCCTACAACACCCTGTAACTCTTCCAGTTCAAGTTGTTCGAGATCGTATAACAGCAGTCCCTGGTTTTGCAGAAATTCAATAAAATCAAGATATTCGGCGGCATCCCTGGTCTGGGAGAACACTATAGCCAATTTACCGGGTTGCGTAAGACGTTCATTGGTTCCCCTGACATGCACCTTATCAATCCGTTTTTTGATGATTTCATAACGGATATTATAGGCGCCATCCACATCGAATTTCCTTTCGGCAGTCCTGAAACTGATTGAAATAGGAAGTCCATGCGCCAGTATCAGCTGGGTGGTTTGCAAACGGGTCAACAACCGGTCCTGTAACTGGTGAACCATTTGGGCAGCCCTCGCGAGGGTAGTCATCTGCCACATTTTAAGGTTCTTCAGGTAAAACGTATCAAATGGTTTTTCCGGGCTGATAGACTGTCCGATATACATGTTGAAGTCGACGCCGTCGGTAACAAACCTTTCAAAATAATGCGGATAGATCTTCTGGGCAAAGTCCTGCTCCGTATCCATAAACCGGGCAAGTTCCTGGTTGATAAGTGTAATACTTTCTTCAAAATCCTGGCGGTGATCTACCCTGAGCCTGATCTTCGGGTCGACCCTGGTAAAATATTCATCCACCTTTCCGGACAATTCCGGCACTACCAGCCGCAGGTGCTCCAACAATTCCACCACTTCATTCCGGAGGAACAAATCAATCGTTACTTCATCCCCAGAGAATAGAATATTGGAAACATTGTACTGGTATTTTTCAATACGGTAAGCAACCTCCTGAAGCAGCGGCATGGTTACCTTATCCTGTGCCACCCGGATGATTTCCCCGGCATGGGTCAGCTGTTCCAGCAAATCCTGCTGGATGGCATTATTCCTTTCAACCGTGGAATTCCGGATATCAATGGCCCCATAAAGGGGAAATACATTTTCAAATACGATAGGCTCGATCTTAGCTTTTATCCCCTGCTTTTTGTTGATCAGGTAATGAAGTGCGGCATCGGTAAACTTCCATTCCACCGAAGCCTGTACTGCGGTAAAATGTTTTTTGATTACTTTATCAACCTCATTATCAAGAGCTTCTGCAGCTTTTTCCAATGCAAGCACAAACAAGGGAAGGGATGGAGATACCTGCGACAAATGATGGCGTTGCAAAATTCCGGGGTTCCTGTGCACGGCAGACATAACGCCAATCAGTTTGCCATTGCTTTTAAGGGGAAAGAAAGCGGCACTGTGGTAACCCTGCCCGAAAACCCTGCCCAGCATAGGCAGACCAGTCAAATCGTCCTCATTGATGGTCTCAAACAGGACAGGCATATCGCTGTCCCGAAAAAGATCAATGAACACTTTGCACAATTCCAGCCTTACCGTTTTGCCATTTACCGGCTGGAGAAGCATGCTGTGATGCAGGTACTGCTCAGAAAATACATAATGATCGTTTACCTGGAGAAAGGGAGTAAGTCCCATTTTAACATCAGCCACACCGATCAGTGCCTGCATTTCATTTTCCAACTGGTGGAAAACAACCGAATCATCAAAACTGTGCTGTTCCAGCAGGATGTTCTTAATATTGTTGATGACCTCACGCTGGGTTACATCCTTGATCCTGGCAATGGAAAGCCCTTCAAACCGGAACAGGTGGAGCGGCAGCATTTGCTGCAGGCTTTGATTTCTCATTACCTCTTCCACATTACAGCAATGAATCTGCTTTTTGATATCAGGTAAGTCACCTTCAGCTATGACATCCATAAATGTCGGATCAAGGTCCAGTTCAAAATAATTCACCAATCCGTTAACCGGATTGGTGAATTTTATTATGCTGGTAACATTGCCGTCAATTTTTTGGCCATAGAACTTTGAAAGGATCAATTTATAGGCCGTAGAGCACTTTTCATCATTCAGGTGCTGTTCCGCCAGTTTAACCGGCAGGTGTTTCAGTAAGCCTTTTTCATCCAGGAACTCACGGCTGAACCGGGTGCTGGAATAGATGATGTCCTGGCTGAACGGAACAGCTACCGCGTAAAGATCGTCCTGGTCGGAAAATGAAACAGGGAAAAGTGTGGTCATCAGCATTTCGACCCATTCCTGGTGCTGGTCCAGCATACTTAAATCGTCGATGGGATCCAGCAATTCCGGATGCAAACGGATTCGATCCAATAGATTCCGGTATAATTTCCGGGTTCCGGGACGACCTTCAGCTGCATTTTTCTTCCACGCTTCAACAAGTGGTCCGAAAGACAACCTGCTTTTTATTTCAACCTCACCCTGGAGAACTGCTTCCATTTATCAATGATTTTAGCCCTTGGGCCGGACTGCAAAGTTAGCAAATCCTAAATCATTGGAATAAAGGTTTCATCATACATCCACATCAGGATGGGCTTACCGCTTTTATCAATCATATTACCCACACGATCAAGCATTTTGGGGGAAACGGAAGGGCAACCCTCACTTTGCCAGATGGGGAAATTGGTTTCTACGTCAGGAATGGTCCCCATGGCATGTAATACAATGTAACGCTGCAAAGCTTTACTATTGGATGATTCCAGTCCGTGAAGGCGATAGGAAAGCCCGAAACTTCCATTATAGGACTTGCCTACCTTATAGATACCTAGGGAACTGCAATTACTTCCCGGAACGTTGGAATATTCCTTGTCAAGGTTCAGCCTTTCTCTTCCTCTTCCCTGGGCAACCAAAGAGCTTTTTTCAACCTTCATGGTTTTCAGGTTCACGATGAAAAAACGGTTTTTGTTCGACTTGACGCTCATATCCAACAGGAAAGCATATTGGGTATTGTAACCACCTTTTCTGGCCATTTCAGCAAGCTTCTTTGCCTTCTTCATCAGATCCAGGTAGTTGGCTTCGTCGTTGCCGATCTCCGCTGAAAAACCATCCCAGAATGGAGGGATATATTTGTACAGGTCTGACTTCACTTCAGTTTTCCCCCTGAAACTCAGGGTTTTTTCTACTTTTTCCACCTTTTCCACCTTTGCTTCTGCTGCGGTATTCACTACAACATCTGCGTTATTGGATATGACCATCGCTTCATCACTATCGTGGGGGAACTTCTCATTTTCATGCGGAAATTTCTCGTCATCACGGGGGGTGAGGGTATTCGAAGTATTTACAGCATATTCCGTTGTCTGGTAATTGATGACGGTACGGCCGGTTTTCCGGCTTTGAAGGGCAACCGGGAGCTCAGGACTGGGCACATTAACCTGGGGTCGGGGACGATAGGTTTCAGGTCGAACCGCAATCTTTTTTGCAGCAGTACGGGCTGATGCCATGTAGGGATGAAGCTCCGGTGAAGCTTCTGCTTCAATTGCTTCTTCCGGGCTGGAATCTTCCGGCTCATCCAATACCAGGTCTTTAACGGCATCCATCATGGAATTGGCCGTTATTTCCAACATTGATTCTTCTGTTTTGCTTTTCTCTGAACGGGATTTTTTCTTCTCGGCCTCTTTTTTCAGTTGCACAGCTGCAACCTTGTTTATTATTGCGATTTTGGCTGGAGTTTTAATTTCCAGGCCAGGGATATTGGATTTTTCATAGTTAAGCAATCCTGTGGTGCCAGACAGTTCTTGTTTGGATTGCCCGTTGAGATCAGAAGAAAACAGTTCAAATGGCTTTAGGTAAGCCATCGTCAGCAGCAGACAGCCGCCGATACCAGCTACGTATAGCTTTGTTTTCATAAGGGTAGACATTTTCGTTTTAATAGAATGCGGATCAAGTAATAAAAACGAAAAATATCAGCTTTTATGCTGTGCCACAACGTATTTATGCTGAGGAAATGTCCCATAGTAAGAATACTACAAATAATAAATAATTGGTTTTCAGCTAATTATACAATTAAGCTTCGACGAACGGACATTTATTTTCGATGAATGTACGGTATTATTTCAGCAGATCCTGCCAAAATACCCTATTACCCCTGAGTAGTTTTGACCGATTTTTTTGCCATTTGCTTCCTGTAGAACCTGCAAATTTCCTGTAAACCACAGGATTCACATTTGGGGGCTCTTGCGGTACAAACATACCTTCCATGGAGGATCAGCCAATGATGGGCTTTATGAATCAATTCTTTTGGCAACCGGCTGATGAGTTGTTTTTCTGCTGCCAGCGGAGTTTTGGCATGAGTTGTTAGCCCGATTCTTTCCGACACCCGGAAAACATGGGTATCCACCGCCATATTGGGCTGTGCGTCAATAACGGATGTGATTACATTGGCAGTTTTACGGCCAACTCCCGGGATTTGCACCAGTTCTTCCACGGTCATAGGCACTCTTCCGTTGAATTTCTCTTCCAGCATTTTGCCTAATCCAACCAGGTGTTTCGCTTTATTATTTGGGTAGGAAATGCTCCTGATAAGGGAAAACACCTCTTCAACTGAGCTGTCGGCCAGGCTTTTAGGGTTGGGAAACCGCTCAAAAAGTGCCGGGGTGGTCAGGTTTACTCTTTTATCGGTGCACTGTGCAGATAAAACAACGGCCACCAATAGCTGAAACGGGTTGTCATACAACAATTCCGTTTCGGCATCGGGGGCCTTTTGTTGAAAATACTCGATTAATTTCTGGTAACGTTCTTTTGTGGTCATGCGCCTGTTTCCACCACTTCCCTGGCGTAATTCAGCACATTCAGCACCACTTCTACACGAGGTGATTCGAGCGGCTGTTCCAGGCCTTGAATGGATTCCTGCAAAACTACAAAACTCTCACGGAGATCGTAATCCTGCTTCAGGGCTGCCTCAATTGCAGCGTTTTGTTCGGGGGAAGTCTCTTTGTAATAATAAAGAAGTAAATCTTCCTGAGTAAAGATTGACATAAGCAAACCATTTATTTGTCCAGTAAATAATACCCGGGGTCCAGTCCGGGGTTTCGTCCATTACTATAAACGGGTTCTTAAAAAGATTATTGCCTTAACCAAAAAATAATTTACCCAGACAACTAATCTTCCATAATATACAGGTCCTCATTGTCGCGCTTCATACGATAGCGCTCCCTGGCATATTTCTCCAGCAAGGCTGGATCAGATTGTAATTTATCAAGCTCCTTGCGGGTTTCAGCAATCTGTTCTTCGTAATAAACCTTACTTTTTTCGAGATCCCTGAGTTCATTCCGATAACGGAAATGCGTGGTAATGATATCCCTGTCATCGAAAAAAAACATCCAGACTACAAATACTGCCAGTGAAAGCAGGTATTTGTTTTTGAGGTAACCGGGGATATGGTTGAGGATGGATTTCATGCAAGGGAATTAAGAACCAGAGGAGAGGGAGGAATAGTTGACCCTTGCCAGTCTAGTCCTCCTTCCCTCTTAATTCTTTATGATCATTTTCCGAATGTAAGATTTTTCGGATAAACCGCAGTTTCAGCCAGCATTTCTTCGATGCGGATCAGTTGGTTGTACTTGGCCATACGGTCGGTACGGCTGGCAGAACCAGTTTTAATCTGTCCGCAGTTCAGGGCAACTGCCAGGTCTGCTATGGTTGTATCTTCGGTTTCACCACTACGATGGCTCATAATAGTATTATAACCATTGTGTTGTGCCAGGGTAACCGCATTAATGGTTTCGGTAATGGTTCCAATCTGGTTCACTTTCACCAACAGGGCATTCCCGATTTTTTTATCGATACCCTGCTGCAGGCGCTCCACATTGGTAACAAATAGGTCATCACCCACCAGCTGGCACCTGGAACCAACGGTTTCAGTGAGTGCCTTCCAGCCATTCCAGTCGTCCTCAGCCATCCCATCTTCAATGGAAGCGATGGGATATTGTTTCACCCAGCTCTCCCAGTATTTCACCAGTTGGTCGGGACTCATCTTCTTACCATCGCTCTTGTGGAACACATATTTTTTGGATTTGGCGTCCCAGAGTTCGCTGTTGGCGGCATCCATGGCGATCATGATCTGTGAACCGGTCTTGTATCCGGCAGCAGTGATCGCTTCCAGTACAGTTTCAATGGCTTCTTCATTGCTCTGGATATTCGGTGCAAATCCGCCTTCGTCACCCACGTTGGTGCTGTACCCTTTTTTCTTCAGTACACCTTTCAAAGTGTGGAAGATCTCCACTCCCCAACGCAGGCCTTCGGAGAAATCAGGAGCACCTACAGGCATGATCATAAACTCCTGGAAATCAATCTTGTTATCAGCGTGGGCACCACCGTTCAGGATATTCATCATGGGAACAGGCAATGTCTTCGCATTGGTACCGCCAATATAACGGTATAGGGGCAAGCCGGCTTCGATGGCAGCGGCTTTGGCAGCAGCCATACTAACCGCCAGCAGGGCGTTGGCGCCGAGTTTTCCTTTATTGGGAGTTCCGTCAAGCTGGATCATCAGGTTGTCGATACCGGCCTGGTCAGATACATCCCACCCCAGTAATTTGTCTGAAAGGATGGAATTCACATTCTTAACCGCTTTTAAAACACCCTTTCCGACATATTTTTTCTTGTCGTTGTCGCGCAGTTCCACGGCCTCATGGATGCCGGTGCTGGCACCACTTGGAACGGCTGCACGGCCAAGTGCGCCTTCATCTGTAATAACATCTACTTCTACTGTTGGATTCCCGCGGCTGTCGAGGATCTGCCGGGCATGTACTTCGGAAATGTAGCTCATTTTTTTAGCTTGTTTGGTTTTGAGATCAGTGTGTGCACAGCAAGCGGTAACAAATGTAGGTCAATAGGTCAATAAGTCAATGGGTGAATGGAGTCTTCCTCACTTTCCGCCTAAAGCTTCATAAATCACATCCTGCACTTTGGGCCTTACACTCATTCGGAGGAATTTATTGGGATCACCATTGTTATTCACCCGGTTACTGAGGAAAATATAGGTCAGGTTGTTTTTGGGATCTATCCACACACAGGTACCCGTAAATCCTGTATGCCCGAATGTTTCTGGTGTGGCCATGGCCGAAGGGTAGGGTTCCTTGCGGGTGGCATTGTCTTTTTCCGGCTTGTCAAAGCCAAGTGCCCGGCGGCTGATATTACTGGCGTACACGGTAAACATCTCAACGGTGGACGGCTTGAAAAACTGTTTCCCATTGATCACACCCTTATTGAGCAGCAATTGTGACAATACTGCCAGGTCATATGCACTGCTGAACAAACCGGCATGGCCAGCTACTCCGCCAAACATTGCCGCACCCGGATCATGCACATCGCCCTGGATCAGCTGTTTTCGGAAAACGGGTTCTTCTTCCGTAGGGGCCATATAGCCAGCAGGAAATCTTTTGCGGGGTGTAAAACCCGTGGATTGCAGGCCCAGTGGCGCATAGAAGGTTTCATAGGCATACTGATCGAGTGTTTTACCCGATATAGCCTCCACTACCTTACCCAGAAAAATAAAGTCATTGTCGCTGTACACATATTTTCCGGAGGGGCCAAGGTCACTCTTTAGTATCCGCCTGTACAGGGTATCGGTCCAGTCGTTGCGTAAATACAGGTTCTCTGCCACTCTTACCGAATAAGCGGAATCAGGCTTGAACCTGTAAATCGAGCCGTTGGGAGTCCCATCTGCCGGATCAATGGTTTCGCGGTAGAAGGGAATATATGATTTTAGTCCGGCTTCATGCAGCAGGATATTCCGGATTACCAGGGGGGCCTTATCGCTGCCCTGGGTCCAGGGAAGGTAATCACCTAAAGTCCTGTCCAGGTCCAGGCGGCCTTCATCCACGAGTTTCATGACCGACAGGGTTGTAGCCATCACTTTGGTTACAGAAGCCATATCAAACATGGTTTCACAATACATGGGGGTTGGATCCTTATAAGTGTAGGTTCCAAAGGATCTTTCGTAGGCAATTTTTCCATCACGGGCAACCAGCACCACGCAACCCGGAATGGCTTTCTGCGCGATGGCATCCAGACAGATGGAGTCGATAGCCTGCAATTTGTTATGGTTCAATCCCACATTACCCGGCCAGGTTTCAGGCAATACCCGCTGGTGCACGATGCCAGTTCCGGATGCCAGCTGTTCGCAAACGGTTACCGGCAGTTTTCCTTTGGGACTGATCTTGCCGTTCAGCAGGTCCGCAGCTGTTTGCTGGGTGATCGGGTCGTCGTCATAGGCAGCCACCAACACACGGTCGGAACAGGTATTGGTGATGGCATATGGATTTCCGAAATAGATGGTAACTGAGGAGAATGCCTGCTGGATATGGTTGGCCAGATGTATGGCAGGGGCACTGATACCAAAGTTTTTTGCGGGTACGCGGCTGTAGCCGTGGAAGCCGGTAACCACCACATCATACCGCCCCATCATAAATTGAACCAGCGCATTTGCCTGGTTTTCATCCATTCCATAATCAAAAAAGAAAGTGTGGGCACCATAATCTCTCCGCATCCTGTCAGAAAATGCATTGTCTTTTTTCAATCCGATTCCAACATAGGCCACGCGGCGGGAAGTCCCCGGCTGAAGAGGGAATACGCTGACATTATTATTTCTCAGCAAGGTGATTGCCTGCTCCGCCACTCTCTGGCGCATTGCCGGAACATCCTTATTCAGGTCTGCCGTAAGATTATGGTATTCAATAGGTTTCCAGTTTGCCAGCCCGTATTCATATTTAGCCCTCAGGATTTTTTTAACCCGGGCATCGAGCTCTTTCCAGCTTACTTTTCTTTTCCGGATTGCCTTTTTGATGGCTGCGATACTGCCGGGAATATCTCCAGGCAAACAAAGCATGTCGTTACCTGCAATCACCGATTCGGCGGATGCCTCTCCTTTAGGGAAAAACTTGGCCACCCCCTGCATTTCAAGCGCATCGGTAAATGTGAGTCCCTGGTAGCCCAGTTCTTTTCTGAGCAGGCCTTTAATATTTTTGGCAGAAAGCGAGGTGGGCCGGTTAGCCCTTTTGTCAATGGATGGTATGGAGAGATGGGCAATCATAACGCTACCCACCCCGGCTTTAAATAATTCACGGAAGGGATAAAGTTCCAGCGAATCCAGCTCAGCGCGTGTTTTATTGATAACCGGCAGGTCCAGATGGGAGTCAACCGATACATCCCCGTGACCCGGAAAATGTTTGGCGCTGGCCATTACCCCGTTATCCTGCATGCCTTTCATATACTGGATACCCAGTTCCGTAACCCGGTACTTATTCTCACCGAAGGAACGTTCGTTGATGACCGGGTTCGCCGGATTGTTATTTACATCCACCACCGGTGCAAAATTCACCTGGATACCGGCCCGGCGACATTGGTCTGCGACGATGCGACCATACTCATACATTAAGGATGGGTCCTGAATGGCACCGAGCATCATCTGCCGGGGAAGTGATTGTACGCTGTCGAACCGCATACCCAATCCCCATTCTCCGTCAATGGTCACCAATACTGGTGTTTTGGCGATGGATTGCAGGTAATTCACCCGCTGCGCCTGCTGCAGGGGGCCACCCTGAAAGAGGCAGACCCCACCCACATTGTATTTAGTGATGGCTTCCTGAACCTCTTTGTCGTAGAAGATTGGCTGGCCGTTTCGCATGGAGGATACCCTTACGACCATTAACTGTGCGATTTTTTCATCCGGACCAAGGGTCCTGAACACACTATCCACCCATTGATCTGCACTAAGGCGACTGCTTTTCTGCGCCGAAACAGTTGCCACAATGGCCAGGAGGGAAGCAAACGCTAACCAGAGCTTTTTCATACTTATTTACTGTTGAGCAACTAAGATAAAAAACTCTAATCCAACAGAAAAAAAGATAAACCCGCAAATTCCTGCAAATTTCACCCGTCGGGTGGCACCCGACGGGTGAAACCAGTTTTAGACATTCGACATCGTTAACTCATGCCAGCCAAACCATAAATTTTACTCGGCCTCCAGCCTGAATGTAATCGGATGCTGATAAATAGCTTTGACTTTCCTTCCATTTCGGATGGCAGGTTCCCATTTACCGCTGACTTTCAGGACCCGAAGTGCTTCCGCCCCCAGGCCTGCACCGGGATCCTTTAGAATTTTATGATTACTGGTGGTGCCATCTTTGTGTACGGTAAACTGAATTAATACGGTTCCCATAACTTCTTTATCTATGGCCTCCTGCGGATAGCGGAGTGTTTTGTTCAGGTAGTCTTGCCAGGCCTCTTTTCCTCCTGGAAACTGGGGCAGGGAATCTGTTTGGAAAACCTTCATATCCAAATGGGAGCCTTCCCTGTCTGTGGAACCCATTTCCTTTTGTGAATGTAAGTTTGGTTGGGACGGCACCAGGGCCTTTACGCTCTCTGTTGGTTCTTCACTTGGTTCCTTTTGCTGATCATTCGCCAGCCCTTTCCGCTGATCAAGATGAAATTGAAATGCTATAATCCCTTCCAGTATCTTTCTTGCAATTTTTTCCTGATTGGCTGCATGGCGAAGAAATTCAAGGTCTCCGTTATTAGTTATAAAACCCGGATTAATCATGATGGCAGGAACCTCATTATAATCCAGCACGTAAATCCCCCTATCTCCGGCTCTTTGAAGCACCTTTTTTTCCGGAAAATATTCTCCTAACTCCTTTGCCATAATGGATGCCGCCATCAGCGATTCTTCCCTAAAACCATTTTTACTACCCTCCTTTGGAACATAAATTTCAAGTCCCTGCCGTTTATTATTGCCTGCCGCATTGATGTGAATTGAAATAAACATCATGGGGTTTACCGATTGGGTAAAATCAACCCTCCAGCGATTGGCGGCATTTAAATTAGATAATCCACCTGGCAGATTTTCATCAATACGGGTAAGTTCCACCTCTATATTATAGGCAGGTGCCAGGTCCTTTATTTTCCGGACAATATCCAAAGCCAGTCTTTGTTCCGATATGGAACCATCCGCCGCAGTTGCACCGGGATCATTACCTCCATGCCCCGCATCCAACACAATCTTTATTCTTTCTGCTGCAGTCATCGGACTTGTACCCTGGTTATTCTTATAAACGAATGAGGCCAAAACCAGGGTAAGAAATGTTACCACCGGAAGCGCCAGCAAACGGCTGATATAGCCGGGATTCCTGAATTGAATGTTGGTAATCATGGTAATTCTTCGTTTAATCTGGTGTTGAAAAAAGTGGTTGGTTACCTGCAGTTGCCTTGCCCTGATACTCTGTTCCAGCAGGATTTCCGCATATTCCAGATGATCCTGATCTGCCATTGCATGCTGGTCAGCCAGGAATTCGTGGATGGTTTTAATTTCATTACGGATCAGGAAAAAAAAAGGGTTGAACCATGCCACTCCATAAACCAGGTGAAGGAACAGGTTGTCGGCACTATGGCACTGGCGTATATGGAAGAGTTCGTGACGGAATATCTGTTGTCCCTTACGGCTGTGAAGTAATATACCATCATTCCAGAAAATCCTTCGAAACCAGGAGAATGGAGTGCCCTCTTCGCTGGTATGGTATATTTTAATGTCATCGACCTTTTCCAACGGGTAATTCCGACTCATTTTACGGATAATAAAAACAGAACGCAGTAATCCGGCAAGAATCACCAGGGAAATCGCCAGGTATATACCCAAAGCCATGAACC
The DNA here is from genome assembly GCF_014332695.1 of Flavihumibacter stibioxidans. Lineage (GTDB taxonomy): Bacteria > Bacteroidota > Bacteroidia > Chitinophagales > Chitinophagaceae > Flavihumibacter > Flavihumibacter stibioxidans. The sequence goes on from NZ_MBUA01000012.1 coordinate 479,929, forward strand.
GCCAATCAGGTAGTAGTCTGCCAAAACTAACAACAGCCTCCTCCCCCTCGCCATAAACAGTGATTACTTCCAGGGTATTATATATAGCCTTCCCCATATGACTACCAGGAAGCACTTGTATTGGGATATTAATAAACGGTAGGACCAGGGAAATCACCACGGTTGCCAACAGGTAATACCGGTTATATTGATGAAATCTCTTATTCCTTAGAAATAACCAGTAATACCCGAAAAGTAATGCTGAACTGATTAGGATCTTTATGAGAATGATCAGGATCGCTACCATAATTTCATTTTTTTGCTGACCGGATTTGTTTCAGGAGTTCTTCCAGTTCGGTGATAGAAATTTTTTCATCCTTCACGAACTGGCTGACCAGGTTGCTGGCTGAGCCTTCGAAATATCCTTTTACAATCTGCTGTACCGATCGCTGACCGTATTCCCCCTTGCTAACCAAGGGTTTGTACAGGTTGTTCCTACCCTTTTGGCTGGCCTCCACAAATCCTTTTTCAATCAGAATCTTCAGAATGGTAGCAATTGTATTGGAATGGGGTTTAGGCTCTTCGGTTACCTCCAGGATATCCTTGAGGAATCCCTGCCCGATGGTCCAGAGTGCCTGCATCACTTCCTCTTCCGCTTTGGTCAATGCTTTCCACATAACTAACTATTTAGTTATATAAACATACAACTAATGTTTTAGTTATTACAAATTATTTATACATTTTTTGGTGGATATTTTTTCGGCAGCCAATACTTTCACCCGTCGGGTGCCACCCGACGGGTGGCTGTTTTTTCTAATGGGGGGAAGATTCAGATACGCCAGACTTGGACTCCCAGAGATCTTTTTTGAGTGCAGTTTCTCCCTTTCACCCGTCGGGTGGCACCCGACGGGTGAAAGGGATCCGACGGGTGGAAGGCACCCGTCGGGTGAAACTTATCCGCCAAACAACTTTGACAGGTAGGTCCGGTTGAATTCGATAAATGTGGGATTGCCAGTGGCAGTAATATTTGGCTGCGCACAGGTAAGGAGGTCATTGGCCAGCTGGCGCATTTCCTTCTGGGTCAGCTGGGTACCAATGCGGATGGCATGCTGGGCAGCCAGTGACCGGATCAGGCGTTCGCGCCGCGAAAACTTCACATCGCTACTGAAATGTTTGTACTGGTCGAGCAGGTGTTCAATGGATGCTTTTTCGTTTCCCTGCAAAATATCAGCGGGGGTGCCCTGGACCACAAAACTGTTCTGGCCAAAAGGCTCGATGAGGTAACCCAGCAGGGCCATATCATGCAAGAGGTCATGTAACATGGCGGCATCTGTTGGGGTCAGATCCAGGGTAACCGGGAAAAGATTGCGCTGGGTGGCCATTGGCTTACCCACCAGTGCAGCCGCATACCTTTCATAGAGCACCCTTTCATGCGCATATTGCTGGTGCAACAGTATAAAACCCTGCATGGTAGGGGCAATGACGTATTGCAACTGGACCTGCAGCAGCTCCCCATGTTCCAGTAATTGCCATTTCTTTCCGGGCATTTCCCACCCAAATCCATTGCTTTGTTCGTATTCCAGTAAACCTGCACCGGTCTGCGCATCACCCTGATTACCCGGTCCACCACCTGCAGGTTCAAAAAAATCTTTCCAGTGTTTCAGCCCTCCGGAGGGGATATCCCCGCCTGCAGAAGTCCTGCCCCCGAAGTTACTCCCCCCTCCCACCGTTCCCGGTTCAACCGACCAAGTTCTTCCTGCACCTGTACCCGATCCTGCCATGCCCAATCCGCCCTCAAACCCCGACCCAGTACCTTTTTCAATGAAATGGGCCTGGTTTGACCTGGTAAAAGCCTGGAACAAGCCGGAATTACTGGCTGCATTTTGTTGCGCAGCGGTGAAGGGTTTCGATACAGCATCCGACTGCTGGATACCCGCATCGATGTCAAACTCAAGTGTGGGAGTTATACTGAACTGGGCCAGGGCGTGTTTAACGGCCGCCTGCACAAAAGCATATACGATCTTTTCGTCCTCAAATTTGATCTCCTGTTTGGTCGGATGCACATTTACATCAATCTGTTCCGGGTTGAGATCAATAAATAAGACATACAGCGGAAAACTATCTGAAGGGATGAGGCCCTGGTAAGCCTGCATCACTGCATGATTGAGGTAGGAACTGCGGATGAACCGGTTATTGACGAAAAAATACTGGTCCCCCCGCGTTTTTTTAGCCGCGTCGGGCTTGCCGACAAACCCCTGGATATTCAGGTAATCGGTTTGTTCCTGTACCGGCACCAGCCTGGCATTATAACTGCTGCCCAGCAACTGCACAATCCGCTGTTTCAGCGAACCCTTATCGAGGTGGAAAACCTGCTGACCGTTATGGGTAAGGGAGAAGAATAACTGTGGAAAAGCCATGGACACCCGGATGAATTCGTCAATGATATGACGCATCTCCGCAGCATTGCTTTTCAGGAAATTCCTCCTGGCCGGTACGTTGAAAAAAAGATTCTTCATGGCGATGCTGGTACCGGGTGCCGCAGCACAGGGTTCCTGACGAATCACCTCGCTGTTTTCGACCTCTATATAAGTGCCCATTTCATCGCCGGCCCTGCGGGTACGAAGTTCTACCTGGGAGACAGCCGCCACGGAAGCCAGTGCCTCCCCACGAAAACCCATAGTATTAATATGGAAAAGGTCATCAATCTGCCGGATCTTGGAAGTGGCGTGCCGCTCAAAACAAAGCCGGGCATCTGTTTCACTCATCCCCTTCCCATTATCGATCACCTGTATCAAAGCCTTACCCGCATCGTTGACAACCAGGCGGATTTCCGTAGCCCCTGCATCAACAGCGTTTTCCAACAATTCCTTTACGGCACTCGCTGGCCTTTGTATCACTTCCCCTGCCGCGATCTGGTTAGCAATGTGATCGGGCAATAATTGTATGTTATCAGCCAAAATAATAGTTCTCCTTTCTCCTGCAAAGATAACCCAATTGAGGAGAGATGAAGGGATAGTATGAAAGCAATACCGGCCTGTTAATAATTCTCATAAACGTCCCGAAGGAAGGACTCCACACCACGCCGGACCACAACAGCGCTGGTCTGGTGGTTATTCACCAGAACGGAAAAAATCAGCCGCCTGCCCTTCCTGGTGGTCAGATAACCGCTTAATGCCACCTGGCCACTGAGTGTGCCGGTTTTGGCATAAAACGCACCTTCCAGTCCCTTGTAATAACTGGCCAGGGTTCCCTGGTTGGCACCTGGCAGGATAGTATTGAGCCGGCCGGCGCCAAACTCGTTAAGCATTTTCTGAAGTATCCACACAAAATCCTGCGGGGTGAACTGATTATAACGGCTCAGCCCGCTGCCATCCACCCAGCGCGGGGCCTGTGGCAATCCATTTAAATCTGTTTTAAGCAAAGTATCAATAACAAGGGATGTTTTCATTCCACCCGTTAACTGCTGCGACACCATCAGCAGCACCTGCTCTGCAAACAGGTTATCACTCCGATGCATCATAACAGACAACATGGAGTCTGTCCGTTGCGAATAGCGGATATTGGTTACCGGTAGCGTAACCCCGGCAGGAACATACAAAACAGATCTGCCGATGGTATCACGCAGAAGGTCAACCGCTGATAAGACACCATTAGTTACAAAAGGCACTTCGACGGTACGGAGGATCTCCTTGCCTTCCGTTACATAGAATATATTATCATTCCTTTCACGGACCACCACAAAATTATTTGATTTGGCAGGGTTAAACCTGACCTTCCAGGAAACCTCCGGCTCAGAAAACACAAAAGCTTCATCAGCCATTTTACCATCCGGCGTTTCCGTTTTTTCCATCACCTGGGTCCAGCGGATCACATTTCCATAAACCGGCAACGGACTTCTTTCCGCCATATAGGCGCTGTTAAAATCATCCCAGGACCAGCCATACCCGAACTCTTTTTCGTTCCAGTTCCGGTCACCAATAACCAGTTCCTTTCCGGATTTTTTTAACCAGTCTATTACCGGTTGTTCCTTAAAGTCGGGATGCAGCAATGTAGGATCCCCGGCAGCTTCCAGGTAAATGCTGTCTGGTGTTTCATGGTAGCGGATGCCCGGCAGGGAGTCACCCAGGAATCGCAGGGCTGCATAGAGGCTGAAAAGTTTCGTATTGCTGGCAGGCACAAAATATTTATCTGCCTGGTGGTTGTACAGGTATTTCTCTTTGTCAACATCAAACAGGCTGATGCCTACATGCGCATTCCTGATGCCCTCCTGCCCCAGCAGTATACGCTCAGCGGAACGATTGATCCGCTTACCTGCAGTGCAGGAAGCCAGCGTTAATGCGGCAGCACAAAAACATGAAATATTCAAAATTGATCGCATCAGATAAATGTAGGAGAAAAATACTAAACGCCTCACTTGTTACTGCAGTCCGTCAACTTCTCTCCTGTGCCCGAAGCCAGCGTTCCGGTATATCATTATTGCTGGCTATTATATAATCCTTGTAGGAGCATGCAATAAAGCGCAGGTCTGGCAATTGCATCCACCATCTTCCGGTTTTCTTGCTTTGCAGAAAAACCGTTTCCACTTCGGCAAATGCCGTATTATACTCATAGAAGGAATCCCTTTCTTTGATGGCAGCCTCCCTCTTTCCTTTGCTGAGGCCATCAATAAAATACCAGATCATCTGGCTTACCTGTTTTGCCGTCAGTTGCTGGTGATCACCAGATGGCTGGTAACCATAGATTCCAAAACTGTTCACCGTTGGACTCATACCGGCATACCTGGCCAGCACACAGGCTTCTTCCCCGTTAAGCCCGTTGGGCGAGATGGCAGTTCCCGGCGCATACGCATGAGCGATAGCAGAAAGGTCAAAGCTCACCATGCTGCAATTCCTGATGACCGGTTCCATTTCATCGATCTGCTCCTTGATTTGCCCGACCCTGAAACAATCGAACCGCAGTTTATCCATATTCTCCAGCATGTACGGATGTACATAATAGCTCTGGAAAGCCAGATGGCTGTAATGTTTTACGAAATTGGGCTCACCTGTCAGGATCTCCATCAGGAAATGCTCAGCCTGTGGAAGGGCTTCCATATCCAGGTCGATCCTGGCATCTATGCAGGCAGCTTCAATAATCTGCTTGCGATCCGCATAGGAATGGTATTGTGAAAGGGTGAGATCATGTGAGCCGCCGAGTATCAACACGGATTTCCCCGCATCCGTCAATTCGCTGATCACCATTTTCAATGCCGCATAACTATCACTGAGCGAAGCGCCGGGTTTGATATTACCAAGATCGGCAACTTTTATATCTGGATGCCAGTAATACGTCTTGTAAAACTCCTGCCTTATCTGGTTGGGCGCTTCTGAAAACGGGCGTCCCATACCCAGGCCACGCTCTTCGCCGCAGCCAACGATTACGAGATCAACCATTTCGAGGTCAGGAAATGCCTCATCTTCATACACTGCAATATGTTTACCCATTTGTCCGGCTCTGAAACCTTCATCTCCGCTCAGGTAAGCCAGGGAAACCGGATCTAAAAAATCGGTTAAGTGCTGCAAATCGCTCATGGCTGCAAGATAATAATTGGTCACTTTTGGCAGTTGCCTAATTTTGCTGTTCAACCAATTAACATGACCATTCATAAGGAAGGCTACAAATCCATTGCAATAGCCACATTGATCTTTACCATTCTAAACCTGCTTTCCTTCTTTTATATCAGCGCCTCTGCGCCTGTTGTGAGCTGGATAATTTTCATTGTATTACTGGGATTACTGCTGTTTATCATCTCATTCTTCCGGCTCCCGAACAGGCAGATGACCTATGGCGACAACCTCGTAATCTGCCCGGCAGACGGTAAAGTGGTGGTAATTGAAGAAGTGACCGATGAGGAATATTTTAAAGGCAGGAGATTACAGGTTAGCATTTTTATGAGCCCGGCCAATGTTCACGTAAACCGCAATCCCATTGCAGGGGAGGTCCTATACAGCCAGTACCATAAAGGGAAATACCTGGTTGCCTGGCATCCGAAATCCTCCACCGAAAATGAGCGTCACAGTGTGGTGCTGAAAAAAGGCAATACCGAAATCCTGGTTAAACAGATTGCCGGGGCAGTGGCAAAAAGAATAGTGAACTACCTGCGCCCGGGAATGCAGGTAAAACAAAACGAGGAACTGGGCTTTATCAAGTTTGGCAGCCGGGTAGATGTGTTATTGCCGGTTGGGACAAAAGTAAATGTAGAACTGAACCAGGCGGTACAGGGCGGAGTTACTGTGCTGGCTACCCTCAGTTGAAGGTAGTGGCTAAACTTTAAAAGAAAGAAATGCCGTCCAATTTTAAACTCCCGTTTTTTTAGCTATCTTGATCAAGACTAAAATCTGAAAAGCATGAAAAAACTATTTGTTCTGTCCATGGCCGTTTTGCTGACCACCGGCGCTGCCATTGCCTGCGACGGTAAGAAATGTTCCAAAAAAGAAAAAGATTGCTGCAAGAAAGAAGCCAGGGCAGGGGATAAAAAATCCTGTTGCAAGAAAACTTCAGAAAAAGCTTAAAGGGGGGGGGTATCCCCCTTTCTTTTTTGCTTCACGCCTCAGTTCTCCCTAAAACAGGGTCTCCATCTCTTTCAGTGAATACACCGTATAGGTTGATTCTTCCGAACGCTTATCGTCAATATGATTCACAAAAACCTGGTCCATCCCGGCATTTTTCGCTCCAACAATATCCACTTCGATATTATCCCCAATCATGATACTGTTTTCCGGCAGGGCACCGGTCTTCTTAAAAGCATATTCAAAAATTTCGCGGTGCGGCTTAAGGCTGTTGCTTCCCTCGGAAGTAATCACTTCACCGAAAAAACCGTCCAGCCCCGAATACCTGATTTTATTCAGCTGCGTTTCCTCAAAACCATTGGTAATTAAATGCATATAATACCCTTTGCCCCGGAGGTATTGCAGCAACTCAACTGCATAAGGGAACAAAGCTTTCCTGGTCGGCAGCAGTTCCAGGAAATCATGGCTCATCTGTCTTGCCAGCTTTTCATCTGCAATCTTAAAATCAAGAAGTGTATGCCACATACGTTTCCAGCGAAGTTCATCCACCTTAATGTACCCATTCCGATAGCGCTCCCATAATTTATCGTTATGGATAATATATTGACTGTAAAAGCGTTCGAAATCGTTTATGCCCCTTGAGGAAAGAGACAACCCATCATACAATTGTTCGAGGGTTTGCCGTGCATTGGATTCAAAATCCCATAAGGTGTGATCAAGGTCGAAGAATAGGTATTGGTATTTTTTCATCATAAAGATGCAAAGGTATTGCATCGTTTCAAGGAAATTGTATATTAGTCACCGAATATAAAACCCCGTAATCTGTATCCTTATGCGAAAACTTGTTATAACAAGCTATGCCTTGTTGTTTTCCATTTGTTCCATGGCCTTACCTGAAGACAGTACCGTTTTACTTCCTCAGGCAGATGCCCCGATCATTGAAAAGTTGAATCACCAGCTCGATTCACTTGAGAACAAAATCAAATACCATACCGGAAATATTACACTGGCCGGCGGAAAATTCACCCTGCGGGTGCCGGATGAGTTCCTTTTTATTGATGCCAATCAAAGCCGCTACATCCTGGAAGAACTCTGGGGCAACCTGCCAGACCCCGAAGTTGACGGAATGATTGTGCGCAAAGGATTCCAGCCTTCCCGGCTGATCAACGACTATAGTTTTGTGATCGGCTATAGTGATATTGGCCATGTGTCATCACAGAAAGTTACAGAGCTTAACCATGATAAACTGCTGGCACAACTGAAGGAAAATATGGACCGGAGCAATGAAAGCCGGATTAATATGGGACTGAATACCATGAGCGTTACGGGATGGGTAATCGTTCCCTATTTCGACCAGTACAAAAAAGCATTGTACTGGGCTACCAGGATCAATGCCAACGGAACTGAGGAGGAAATATTAAATTATAACCTCCGCCTGATGGGCAAAACAGGTGTGATCAAAATCAACGCAGTGGCAACCCTTGACCAGCTTCCAGATATCAAAAAAACACTACCGCTGATCATAGCACAAACCCGGTTTACAGCAGCAGAAGCATTCGATGCCTACAAAGAAGGGGAAGACAGGGAAAGCCATTATGATATGGCCTCCCTGATTGCCGGAAAACCTCCCACGGACCGGTTTGGGAAGCTCGACATTTCCTGGCAATTAGTTTTTCTGGTTGCCGGATTGTCCTTTCTTACCTATCGCGTTTTTAGCAATTTAAAAAGAAAAGCAGCACCTGCCACAGCGTAAGATGACTTACATTTACGCATGAATATTGTGATCACAGGAGCCAGCAAAGGTTTTGGAAAAGCGCTGGCCGAACAATTCGCTGCAGGCGGCCACCAGCTCTTTCTGTGCAGCAGGAGTGAAACCGGATTATATCAGGCTGCTGAAGACCTGCTAAACAGGTTTCCGCATGCCATCATCAAAGCCAGGCCGGCTGATCTTTCCGACAACAGCCAGCTTACTGACTGGGCCAACTGGGTCCTGGGTTACGGGGTGCCCGATATCCTGATCAACAACGCCGGAAGGTTTATCCCCGGTAGTGTGCACAATGAAGCACCTGGTGCACTGGAAGAAATGCTGGCAGTAAACCTCTTCAGCGCCTACCACCTTACCCGACTTTTCCTGCCAGCCATGATGGAAAGGAAGACAGGGCATATTTTTAATATTTGTTCCATCGCCTCCCTTCAGGCCTATTCAAATGGCGGTTCCTACAGTATAAGCAAATACGCCTTACTGGGTTTCAGCCGCAACCTGCGCGAGGAAATGAAACCCTACGGAATTAAAGTTACTTCTGTGATGCCCGGAGCGGCCTATACAGCTTCCTGGGAGGGTGCCGGGATTGATCCGGGAAGGATCATGACAGCAACCGATATTGCCATAATGGTAGAAGCGGCAAGCCGATTGTCACCACAGGCTTGCGTGGAAGATATTATCCTGCGCCCCCAACTGGGCGATCTGTAAATTGCCTAATAAAAGCTGCGTGCGACCCAGATTTGTCATCTTGTTATGCCTGTTATTCCTTGCCCCGCTATTTTCCGGCGCACAGGTAAGTTTTTCTACCATTGCAGATGAACTCAGCATTCACCTGAACGATGTCGTACAGGTGCAGTTCATAGCAGAAAATGCCACCCAGATCGAAGATTTCCGGGCACCAGCCTTCAGGGATTTTAAAGTCATGCACGGCCCTATCGAAACAAGCGGCATGAGCATGGTGAACAACCAGGTTACCCAATACAAGGCGCTTACGTATATATTACAACCCTTGCGCAAGGGACGCCTTTCAATTCCTGGTGCTTCGGCACTTATCAACGGGAAAAAAATGCAGTCCAATAAAATCATTATTGAAGTGGGGGACAATGCATCCAGGCAGACCAATCCCTACCCAATGAACCCCGGGATAAGTCCGTTTCAGCAAACAGTAGAAGAGGAATATCTTTTATCACCAGGTGAAAATGCCGGCGACAAGATTAAGGACAACCTGCTGGTCAGACTGGAACTTGATAAAACAACAGCCTATATCGGGGAACCGATCGTAGCCAGTTACAAACTTTATACACGGCTCCGTTCAGAATCAAGGGTCAGCAAACGCCCGTCCATGAACGGTTTCAGTGTGTACGATATGATCGAGCCGGATGGCTCGGGACCAACCATCGAAATATTGAATGGCAAATCCTACCAGGTTCATATCATCCGCAAAACCCAGCTTTTTCCGCTACAGGAAGGAGAATTTATGCTGGAACCGGTTGAACTGGAAAATGTTGTACGATTCCTTAGAACGGGCAGTGAATCAGGCCAGGGCTCCAACAGAAGCCCTCTTCAGAAATTATTTGATGACCTGTTGACCGACCAGCAGGGAAACTGGGAAGAGCATCGCGTTACCTTGAGCAGTAAGCCGGAACGTATAACCATCAAAGCTTTGCCTGAAGGAGCACCGGCCAGTTTTAACGGAGCCGTTGGCAAATTTACTATCAGCGGTAAACTGCTGAATTCAGTCATTGCAGCAGGTGACAACGCAACATTTGAGCTTTTCATTGATGGTAAAGGGAACCTGCCGCTGGTGAATGCGCCACAACTTACCCTGCCCGAAGGATTTACACAATTTGATCCCCAGGTAACGGAAGAGATCAATAAAATGGTGGCACCTATGGAAGGATTTAAAAAGTTTTCCTTTGCCATCATTCCGGAAACCCCTGGCAAATATTTACTGCCGGCCGTACCATTCAGTTATTTCGATCCATCCACCCGTCAATACAGGACAATACAGACGGACAGCATAAGGCTCGAAGTAACACCCGCGGCTAACCGAAAACCTGCCAGCGGGCCGGCAACGGGGGTGACTATCCCTGCTAAAGAAGATAACCGGACAATATGGATCATTGGTATGCTTGGTGCAATTGCCATGCTGGCGACCATATTCTTACTCCTGAAAAAACAAAAGCCCTCATCATGGACAATAAAGCAGGCAGAAACAGCGCCATCCAAACCAGCTGAAACTGCAGGGGAACTACTGGCGACACCTGCCCTTCCACAGATACCGTCAGATCCTTTTGCCACCGCAAGAGAAGCCGTTGTCAATAATGATCCGCCTGCATTTTACCACGCCATCGATCGTGCATTATGGGAAATTATTTCAGGTAAACTTCAACTGGCCGGGTCTTCAGAACAAAAGCCCCTGGCGATGCAATTGCTCGCAGCAAAAGGATTTGGCATTGCAGAATCTGACCACCTGAAAAAATGCTGGCAACAGTGCGAATGGGCATTGTATACTCCTTCAACCATATTACAAATAGACAACTCCCTGCTGGATCAGGCTGAGTCACTGGCAGCCACCATTGAAGCTTTGTAATTTTATTGCTCGCTGTATTTGTATCCTACCCCCCTGACGGAATGAAAATACCGGGGATGCCGGCTGTCTTCCTCAAAATACTTCCGGAAGTTCAGGATAAAGTTATCGATGGTGCGGGTAGTCGGATAAACATTGTAGCCCCACACCGTCTGCAGGATTTTCTCACGGGGCACCACATCATTCTTGTTTTCAATCAGCAGCTTCAGCAGCATTGCTTCCTTTTTGCTGAGTTGAACTTTCTCGCCATTTTTGGTGATGGCTTCCTGTGCTTTAAAGTCCACCCTATTATTTCCGAAAACATAAGTGTCGCCAACAGTATCTTTTTCCTGCAGCTTTTTATTCTTGTTGATCAGTTTCTGAACCCTTAGCAAGAGTTCTTCCAGGTTGAAAGGTTTTGTCAGGTAATCATCCGCCCCCTTTTTAAGCCCAAGCACCCGGTCGGCACTGCTGTTCTTTGCACTTAGTATCAGGATCGGCACCTCGTTGTTCTGCAGCCGGATGGTTTCCATAACAGCCATTCCATCCATTTCAGGCAGCATGATATCGAGGATGATAAGGTCGAAATATTCCTGCTGCACAGCTTTAACAGCAGTTTTCCCATCAAAGGCCGAAGTAATCTCATACCCTTCCAGCTCAAGATTCATCTTAAGTGCTTCGTGGAGGTTCTCTTCATCTTCCACCAGTAATATCGATAAGGAGGATTTCATTTTTGTAAGGGGAATTGAATGGTAAAAATACTTCCTGCAGGTTGGTTATCTGTAACCCTGATGGTGCCGCGATGATCTGTCACAATTTTTTTACAAAGGTACAAACCCAGGCCGGTCCCTTTGGTTTTCCTCACCAATTCATTACCGATGCGGTAAAACCGTTGAAAGACCTTTTGTTTTTCATCATCCGGTATGCCCGCACCATTGTCTTTAACTTCGATAATGATGGCACCCTGTGACCGGTATAAACGGAATCGTACAGGACTTTCTTTAGGTGAATATTTAAGGGCATTATCCACCAGGTTGCTGATCATGATCTGCAATAAAAGCGGGTCGCCGGAAATATCTATATCAGGCTCAATTTGCCATTCAAAATGCCGCCCGGGAAACCGTTGCCGGTATTCTTCCATCAGTTTTTCCCCTGTCAGGGAAAGGTCAATTTCTTCCCGCACCAGTTTATATCCGCCGCCCTCCAGCTGGGATGAGATGAGGATATTATTGGTAAGGGTATTGAGGCGGTTGGTTTCCTCGAGCGTCATCTGGATCAGCTTTTGTTGTTTCTGCTCATCCAGCCGGTGCTTTTTCAGGGTTTCCAGGTTTAGTTTGGCCACTGCAATGGGTGTTTTCAGTTCATGGGTGATGGCCATCATGAAATTCTGTTGTTGTTGAGCCACCCTGAATTGTCGCCGAACGGCCCTGAATACAAAAACTGCACCTATCAGGATAAACACCAGGAAGGTTAATCCCTCACCCCTGAACTGCATGGTTTTTCTGCCCGCTTCCAAATTGATCTGATCCACCTTCCTCAGATAGGAAGGATCATCAGCCACCAGTTCCATAAGCTTGTAATTAGCCATCTGCTGGTTCTGTTGTTGCAATTTGATATACCAGAAAAACAGGGCAGCAATGATATAGAGCAACAGGAACCAGTAGATGGCTGTTGCCAGGGCAAGTTTCTGTTTGGGAAGAAATCTTAACGGCATAATCAGTTAACGGCTCTTTCAACCCTTATTCCAACATTCAGAATATGATCGAGAGGATCATCGCGCATGATCTGTTCCAGCCTGAATTCATAGCGACCCGCTTTCAAGGAAACGGGAGCCTGGGATATCCTGATCCGGTGTTCAAAAATATCATCCATTCCCGATCCCAGCCAGCCTTTCTCCGTGGTGGCCAGCTGCAGGTCAAGCGCCTGCTGGTTTGCGGTACTGTCTCCCGGTGCCTTGGTATAAATATTCATCCAGAGATTATTGTAACGGTACGCGTCATTATGCCGCAGCACCACATAAATATTATAGCGGGAAACAGTATCTGTTATATCAAAAAAGATAACCGGTTTTTCTGCCGATTGCCAGCGATGGTCCCTGATGGCCACATTCTTTTCGAATACATCCACTTTCTGGCAGGCTGCCAGCAGCACAGCACCGATTGCCAGCAATAACCCTTTTTTAAGCAAAGATTTCATACCCAAAAATAAATTTATAACACATTCAAGACCTGTTCTTTTGCTTTTTCCAGTTCATCCTTCATGATAACAACAGATTGCTGGATTGTGGCATCATAGGCCTTGGCACCTGTAGTATTGATCTCCCGGCCGATTTCCTGCAACAGGAAAGAAAGTTTTTTACCGATCTCCGCATCATTCTGGCGGAGCATGTTGCGAAAATAATCACAATGGTTCCTGAGCCTCACCTGCTCTTCGCTGATATCGATCTTCTCAATGTAAAAAATGATCTCCTGTTCCAGGCGGTTCTTGTCATAGTTCTCTGCACCCACATTTTCCTCCAGCAATTTCACCAGGCCTTCGCGGATCTTCTGTTTTCTTTGTGGTTCCAGTGAAGCGATCAGTTGTTCCTCCTTTTCAATGTTATCAATCCGCTTCAGCAGGTCCTGCTCCAGCACTTTTCCTTCTTCCAGGCGGTGCTGGTTCAGGTCATCGGCGGCCGAATCAAGTATAGCCTTGAAGGTCAGCCACTCTTCTTCGGTAAGTGTATCGGAGGTGGGGGTAATTACTTCAGGAAGTTTCAGGATATTACCCAGGATCTGGCTGTCATCCAGTCCCAGTTCTTTTGACAGTTCTGCAATTGGCTGGTAATAGGCTTTCGCCAGGGAGATATTGATGGATACCGGTTTGGCATTCCCGGTTTGTTTAAGGCTGATGGTGCAGTCGATGGTGCCGCGCTGCAGTTTTTCAGACAACCTCTTGCGAATATCAAATTCAAAAGGCTTCAGGAAGGCCGGCATTTTCAGGTTGCAGTCAAACTGTTTTCCATTCAATGATTTGATATCAACCAGGAATGTTTTGTCACCAACATTTTGCTCTGCCCTTCCAAAGCCGGTCATTGATTTCAGCATGTAGTATAAATTTATACGGCAAGGTAGCGATTTTGGTGAATGGTGAATGGTGAATGAAGATTTCTCCCGTCCGGGTGGCAACAATGAAAACAATGGATATCCACCCGACGGGTGAAATCTGAACTAACTGATATCAGGATAGTGTCGGGATCAAAAGATCAGATCCAGGAATTCCTTCCTGGAGTATTTCCTGAGTTCCCCCGATTCCCAACCGGCCACGTTCAGTTTGCCGATACTGTAACGGACCAGGCGAAGTGTCGGAAAACCTGCGGCAGCAGTCATTTTCCGAACCTGCCTGTTTTTCCCTTCCGACAATGTCAGACTGATCCAGGAAGTCGGAATATTTTTCCTGAAACGAATCGGCGGATTCCTTTCTGGCAGCTCAGGTGCTGCCTGTAGCAACCTGGCCTTTGCAGGCATGGTCCTGTATGATTTTCCATTAACGTTGATGGTTATCCCTTTTTCCAGCATCTGAATCGCTGTTGCTGTAATCTGGCCTTCCACCTGGACCAGGTAAGTTCTTTCATGCGAATGTTTCGGATGCAGCAATGCTGCATTGAGTGAGGTATCATTAGTGAGCAGCAGCAAGCCTTCGCTGTCATAATCAAGCCTGCCGACAGGATACACATCAACCGGCACATCAATACAATCTTTCAGCGTTTTCTTGTTTTGCTCCGGACTGAACTGGGTTAATACTTCATACGGTTTGTATAGTGCGTAGTAGTAAAACATGGACATAAAAAAAGCCCGGGAGTAAACCGAGCTTTGATATTTGGATGGGTTAGTAAGTAGGGAACAAAATTTCCCTACACAATATTAAAAATAATTTTCCCGATTGAAAAAAATATTTCATAAAATTTTATTCACATTTTTTATTCTGTTGTGGAAAATGGATTGATGATTTCAATCCGTCTGGTTGCAATTACCTTTGTGCAAATTTCAAACCATGCGTTTTCCATCACCTGTATCTCTTAACTGGATTGCTGAATTGATCAATGCTGAATTGTTAGGTAATACTTCCGGAATGGCAACCGGCATCAATGAGATACACCGGGTGGAAGATGGTGATCTTGTTTTTGTTGATCATCCGAAATATTATGACAAGTGCCTTCGCTCTGCTGCGTCATTCATCATCATCAACAACCGCAACGTCAGCATTCCCGAAGGCAAAGCCTTACTGGTAGTCGATCATCCGTTTGATGCGTACACCACCATCGTGAATCATTTCCGACCTTTTATTCCCGCCACTAAAAGCATCAGCGATACGGCTGTCATTGGTGAAGGAACCTATATCGCTCCACATTCCTCTGTCGGACACTATGTTCAGATCGGGAAAAACTGCCGCATTCATCCGAACGTAACTATACTTGACCATTGCATCATTGGCGACAACGTGGTGATTCAGGCAGGCACGGTGATTGGGTCCGATGCTTTTTACTACAACACAAAAAAAGACAGGGAATGCTGGTACAAACGAATGCAGAGTTGCGGCAGGGTAATTATCGAAGATGAAGTGGAGATCGGTGCAGGTTGTACCATTGATCGGGGGGTGAGCCACGATACCCGCATTGGAAAAGGAACCAAGATCGACAACATGGTGCATATCGGGCACGACACTATTGTAGGAAGGAACTGTCTGTTTGCCGCGCAGGTTGGCATCGCAGGTGCCTGCACCATTGAAGATGGCGTTACCCTGTGGGGACAGGTCGGCGTAAACAAAACGCTTACCATCGGAAAAAATGCGGTGGTGTTTGCGCAATCCGGTGTTCCCGGAGACCTTGAAGGCGGAAAAATTTACTGGGGATCTCCCACTGAAGAAGCTTCCATTAAAAAAAGGGAATTGATATGGATAAAAAGAATTCCCGAGATCTGGCAGAAACTAACCCAGGGATCCTGATTATTCACGGGGTGGTGTATAGTCATATGGCAGGGCTTCGGCAATCCTTTCATAACTCCAGTATCCTGAATTGATCAGGTCGGCCTGCTCATACCAGTAGCCATTCTCTTCAATTACAAATGCATCCCTGATGTCAAGGACAGATAACTGCACCCTGATATGGGAGGGCAATTTGTAATAACGTACAAACTTGGGATCAGGCATTTCACCCCTGTAGATGATCCTGAATTTACCGGTTAGCGAAACGTCCACTATGCTGCTGTCGGAAAAATAAAAACTGGAATCATAGTAATTTTCAATCGGGGTGGATTCAAAATCCCGTGAATCAGGATTCACCTTTTCCAGGGCAAAAGCCTGCTGCTGTATGGTGCTGTCGTGCCAGCTTCGCATGAAATGAAGTTTACTTCCGCGGTAGGCCTTCCTGCGGTTGGCATACCACTTTTTATCCTGCTCTTCAGTTCCGGTCATGTTTTCAAAAAAAGGATATCCTGAAAACGTACTGACTTTAGTGGCATATTCAAAACTCAGTGAATCGAGCTGGTAGCGGATGCGATACCCTAATGCATTGTTTACAATCCTCAGGTCCTCTTTTGCCAGCACTTTAAGGCGGTTTCTTTTCTTGCTGTAAAAAAACCGCAGGGCTTCGGGATTTTCAAGCACACACTGTGCCGCATTTTCGGTTGTACCAAAGAATTGCTCCTGGAAAAAACCTCCGTACTTTGTCCATCCGTCGGGCACTTCATTACTGCCGGCAACCGTAACAGATTCCATGCTTTTATCCTTTGCCAGCATCTGTATTAACAGCGGTTCAGTCACAGATGCATTGATTCGCTGTTCGGAAGACTGGTAGCCGGTATAGGATACCACGAGATCATAACCACCTCTTGGAAGTGTGATGGAAAATTCTCCATCCGCATTGGTGATGACACCAAATGTGGTATTCTGGCAAAACACGGATGCTCCGTTAAGTGCCTGTTGGGTGGTTGAATCGACTACTTTACCTCTGATCGTATAATGTTCCTGGGAAAAAACAGGGAAATAGCTGAGTAATAAGGAAGATACCAGCAGTACCAAGAGTTTTTGCATAAGGAAATAATTATTGAATTGTCAAACGTCAAACGTCAAAACAAACTGCCTCGTATATCGGGGGTGCAAAAAAAGGGCCATTTATCACGAATGCTGTTGTAAATACCGCCGGCAACTGGCCAAAATGGCCTGATCAAGTGGCGTATAGTGAAAGTCCGGAATCGTCTGCAGCAGTTTCCGGTTGTCGAAACGGGTTTTACTTTGCGCAACCTTCGCACTTTCCCTGCTGAGTAAAGGGCTTTTTCCGGTAAACATGGATTTCAGTTTTTCCAGGCGCCATGCCACCTGCCCCATGAGAGGGGATGCTTCCCTGTATGGCTTCCGTTTTCCAAAACCGGTCGCGATGGTATCCAGCAGCTGCCTGAAACTCCAGTTATCGCCGTTTACGATAAACCTTTCCATGGTAATATCACTCTCCAGCAAAGCGACCGCAGCCCTGGCCACATCCTCCACATATACAAAGCCGTTAATCCCATTGGTATACCATGGGAATTCATCATACACATTTTTAAAAATCGCACAACTGCTGTTCTTCCAGTTGCCATAGCCAAGGATTGTACTGGGGTTGAGGATCACACCTTCCAGGCCTTCAGCCATTCCACGCCACATTTCCATTTCAGCCTTGTGTTTTGATATGGCATAATGGGTATTCACACCGCTGTCTGTCCAGGCCTTTGTCTCATCCACCACATCTCCCTGCCTTGTCCGCCCCAATGCGGCAACGGAACTAACGTGTACGACCCTGCGAACACCTGTTTCCAGCGCAAGGTTCACTACATTGGCAGTGCCGCTCACATTGGCAGAATACATCCTGCTGCGATCGGAACTGTGAAAGGAAACCACCGCAGCTGAATGGATGACCGCATCCATCCCTTCCATGGCATCAAAAAGGGAACCAGGGTCCAGTATATCACCTTCCACCCATTCCACTTCCTGCAAAATGTTTGATTCAATAAAAAACGGCAGGCTGCTGTTTTCTCTTTTGATGGCCCTGACAATATAGCCGTCCATCACCAGTTGCCTGATGACCCATGCACCAAGAAAACCGGTTCCGCCGGTTACCAGCACTTTTTGTTTTTCCGCGGGAGGAGAAGATTGCATCATGCTTAATAAGTATAGTAACCAGCGCCGGTTTTCCGGCCAAGTTGCCCGGATTCGACTTTCTCCTGCTGGATATAAGATGGTTTTAATCTTTCGGGTTTCCCCAGTTGTTCATACACACTGCAACTCACAGCATAGTTGATATCATTGCCAATGAGATCCATCAGCCTGAACGGCCCCATTTTAAATCCGGCTGTTTCCATCAGCGCGTCAATCAGCGCCATCGGCACACCCTCTTCGGCCATCCTGAGTGATTCGATATAATAGGGTCTTGCTACCCTGTTCACTATAAAACCTGGGGCGTCCCTGCAGATTACAGGGGTCTTTCCCATATCTATTGCCAGGTTCTCCACCAGTTGAATAACTGAGTCACCGGTATAATCAGTACGCACGATTTCCACCAGTCTCATGATGGTGGCCGGATTGAAGAAATGCATCCCGATTACCCTTGAAGGATCAGGAAGTTCTTTGGCAATGGCAGTGATGGAAAGGGATGAGGTGTTGGAAGCAAAAACAGTATGATCGCCATTGATGGCAAACAGTTGCCGAAACAGTGCGATCTTGACTTCCGGCTTTTCCACCACTGCTTCTATAACCAGGTCGGCCACACATTCGGCCGCTTCATTCACAAAGCGGATATGATGCAGTATGGTTTGCCGTGCATGGTCAGAAATCTTCTTTTTTTCAACAAGCGATTGCAGGTTCTTCTCCACCTGTTGCCTGGCAGTATCCAGTACCTTTTGCGAAAGGTCATACAACAATACGTGGAAACCATGTTGCGCCGCAGCCTGTGCAATTCCCGAACCCATCGTTCCGGCGCCGCAAACACAAATGGTTTTAATCATAACAGTCGCTTTGTTGGGATATTACAAACTGGAAGTGAACTGTTGCAGGAACCTGACGTCGTTTTCACTGAAAAGGCGGAGGTCATTGATCTGGTATTTCAACATGGTAATTCTTTCTATGCCCATACCAAAGGCGAAACCGGTGTATTTATTGGAGTCGATGCCGCAGTTTTCCAATACCTGCGGATGAACCATTCCGCAACCCAGGATTTCGACCCATCCCGTATGTTTACAAACATTACATCCTTTTCCATTACAGAGCAGGCAGCTGATATCCATTTCCGCACTGGGTTCTGTGAAGGGGAAATAAGAAGGACGGAAACGGATCTTCACATCCCTGCCGAACAATTCCTGCACAAAAAAGTAGAGGGTTTGTTTGAGATCGGCAAAAGACACATGTTCATCAATATATAGTCCCTCTACCTGGTGAAAGAAACAATGCGCCCTGGCTGAAATGGTTTCATTGCGGTAAACCCTTCCCGGGGTAACGATCCGGATGGGCAGTTTACCTTTCTGCATTTCACGGATCTGTACGTTGCTGGTATGGGTACGCAGCAGCCAGTCAGGATTCTGGTTCAGGTAAAACGTATCCTGCATATCCCGTGCCGGGTGGTTTTCCGGCAGGTTCAGTGCAGAGAAATTATGCCAGTCGTCTTCAATTTCCGGTCCTTCGGAAACCGAAAAACCAAGCCTGCGGAAAATGGAAAGGATCTCGTTTCTCACCAGGCTGATGGGATGACGGGAACCCAGGGGCAACGGATCTCCGGGCAGGGTCAGGTCTGTATCCGAAGCCGCACCCGACTCTTCGGCTCCAGACAAAGCAGCTTTCCAGCTATCATATCTTTCTTCAGCAAAAACTTTAAAATCATTCAGGATGGCACCAAATTCTTTCTTCCTGTCTGCCGGAACATTTTTCATTTCGGCAAACAATGCTTTCACGATGCCTTTGGTACCCAGGAACCTGATCCTGTATTCTTCCAGTGACGCCGCACCATTTGGCTGTAAAGCCGCTATCTCTTCCTTATATGCCGCTATCTGCTCTAAGACATTTTCCATAAGGCAAAGATAAGGACTGAGGGGGAAAGAGTGAGGGGTGAGGGTTCAGAGGAATAGTTTCACGTACAGCCATACAAACGGTGTGGCAAACAGCAAGGAGTCGAACCGATCCATAAAACCACCATGGCCGGGCATGATCTGACCGCTGTCTTTAACGCCTGCCATCCGTTTCAGTTTACTTTCCAGCAGGTCTCCAAAAGTTCCGGCAACAGCCGATATGGTGGCAATGATGCCGGTATGCAAAATGGGCAGGTTGGTATACCATGCAAGCAAACACATTGCAGCGATACTGATGATGATTCCACCAATTGTTCCCTCCCATGTCTTCTTGGGAGAGATGGCACTCAGGGGCGTTTTGCCGATCATGGAACCGACCAGGTAGGCCATTGTGTCATTGATCCAGATGGAAAAAATGATTCCAAGTGGAAGCAGGTAACCATAATCAGGTTTTGTCCGGAGGCTTATCAGCAAACCCCAGCTCAATGATATATAAAGCAGGCCAAGGGCCGAATACCTGATATTTTTCAATTGGATATTCCTTGAAAACAACAACTCTGTGATTGGCAGCATAAACAGAAAAAGCAGTCCCATCCACCAGCCGATTGCATGTAGTGAAAGACTGCCGGCACTAAATTCATCGCTGGTAAAAACCAGGAGGAAACACCAGCCTGCCAGCATTACACCATACCGGTGAAAGGGTGTGATGGCAGCATAATCGGGTTCAAACTTTGCCACCAGGCGCTGGTATTCAACCCAGCAACCGAAATGTACTATGGTAAAGAGTATGAAGAAACTCCATTGGTTCCATAATAAACCGGTCAGCATTACAGCCACAAATATGAGTGCGGTAAATGCCCTTGTCCAGAATGTCTGCCAATTGAATGCCATGCGGAAAATATTGGGTTATTGGTTGTTCCCCTTCTGCCTTGATGGCAGGATCAGGTCATCATCGGTATCGTACAATTCACCATAATGGGTATGCGAAATGCGTTTCATATACCAAAGTATCAGCACGATTGCTGCAAAACTCAATATCACAAATACGGGCAGAATAGCTGGCTCCTGGTCTATATAGGTTTTATCCCTGTACACATATACCACCTGCAGGGCATTGTTCACAAAGTGAGCAATGATACCCGGCCAGATGCTGCCGCTGTACCAATAGATGGCCCCCAGCAGTACACCCAGCATCAGTCGCGGAAAGAATCCCAGGAATTGTCCGTGAAAAGCAGAAAACAAAACCGCTGTTATGATGATGCCGGTCCATGGCCGGCGGAAAATCTGGATAAACAATCTCTGCAACACCCCCCTGAAAAACAATTCTTCGCAGACGGCAGGGAGTAAGGCAATCAGGAACAGCATGGCAATCAGGTCAGACGGACCTTTCATATCAAGCATCGCCTTCATCAGCCTGCCGGCGTTCTCTTCCGCCGCCCTCATGGACAATTCCGTGGATTTCATCCATTCAGGAAATTGTATCTGCTGGTTCAGCTGGTTCAGCCAGGAAGCGGCCGGGAAAGCCAGCAGCATTAGCATGAATCCAAGCCACCAAAAGTTCAGGGGAACAGGTTTTTTACAGCCGATATACCTGCAGGCGCGCTGGTCGCTGAGATAGGCAAATAAAAGAGATGGTACCAGGAAGATCACCACGGTAAGAATACCCTGGATCATTTTCAGTGCTGAAACTACCCCGGGCTTTGAAAAGTCGAGCTCCTGCAATTGCTCTACAGGTACACCATAAAGTTTTGCCACGCCGAAATAGGTCACCAGTCCAAGTGTTAAATAGGTGCCAAAACTGAGGCTGCCAAAAATCACGAGTTGTAGCCAGGCCGGCTTATACTTAAGATAGGTGTTCATAGTATGGTTGCAAGATGCACCATTTTACGGAGAAATGGAGAAATAGAGAAATAGCGGTAATTTTGCGGAAATTTTTGCTATTGGTAAACATCGGTCCCATATCACTGCCCGGTTTCCCCTTATTGCTGGCCCCCATGGAAGACGTGAGCGATCCCCCCTTCCGTGCCGTTTGCAAGGATAATGGAGCCGACCTCATGTATACAGAATTCATCAGCAGTGAGGGACTGATCCGCGATGCCATCAAGAGCCGCCAGAAGCTCGACATCTTTGACTATGAGCGTCCGATCGGCATCCAGATCTTCGGCGGCGATGAAGAAGCCATGGGGATCAGTGCCCAGATCGTGGATACCATAAACCCTGACCTGCTGGACATCAATTTCGGTTGCCCGGTGAAAAAAGTTGTTACCAAAGGCGCCGGCGCTGCGGTGTTAAAGGATATAGACCTTATGGTACGGCTCACAGCCGCCTGCGTTCGCTCCACCAAACTTCCGGTTACGGTAAAAACAAGGCTGGGGTGGGACAATGATTCCATCAATATCGGCGAGGTGGCGGAGAGACTGCAGGATACAGGAATCAAGGCGCTCTCGGTTCATGGCAGAACCCGGGCGCAACTGTACAAGGGGCAGGCCGACTGGTCACATATCGCCAGGGTCAAGGACAATCCCCGCATCCGGATTCCGATTTTTGGTAATGGCGATATCGATTCGCCGGAAAAAGCGCTGGAATATAAGAACAGGTTTGGGGTGGATGGCATCATGATCGGCAGGGCAGCCATCGGTTATCCCTGGATCTTTAATGAGATCAAGCACTTTATGGCCACCGGGGAACACCTGCCGCCACCTGGTATTGAGCAGCGGGTGGAAGTGATTCGCAAGCACCTGCACAAATCCGTTGAATGGAAGGGACTGGTTCCCGGCATCAACGAAATGAGGCGCCACTACAATAACTACCTGAAAGGGCTGCCCAATATCAAGGAATTCAGGCTTCAACTGGTAACAGTAAAAACAGTTGAAGAAATTGACTACATCCTGGATACCATCAGAAAAACTTATGCAGGTTATGCATTCGAACCCCGCAAAGTGGAAATGGAAAAGATGGCCTGCAATTGTGACTGACCTTTCATTTCAAAACCGCCTCAATAACTTTTTCATCCATAGGTGAAATACCGGGTGCGAAATAATTGGTGAGCACCCCGTTTTCATCAACCAGGTATTTGGAAAAATTCCATTCCGGCTGCTGGTTGCACCAGCCGTTCAGGGATGCATCTGACAACCATTTAAAAACCGGATCCTGTCCATCTCCCTTTACAACCTTTGATTTTTTTGCAAGGGGAAAACTCACCCCGAAATTAACCTTGCAGAACTCTGCGATCTCTTCATCACTGCCTTTTTCCTGTTCCTTGAAGTCGTTGGCGGGAAAGCCTATAACCACCAGCTTTGGGGAATATCTTTCGTATAGTTGCTGCAGTGTTTCATACTGTGCCGTATAACCGCAATCAGAAGCTGTATTCACCAGGAGTATCTTTTTGCCCTTCAGGCTTTGAAGATCCAGCATACTGTTATTGTTCAGCACGACCTTCAGGTCGTAAAGGGACTTTGCAGGCAATTTACCGGAAAGGTTTTCCTGGCGGGATGCCTTTGCGCCGAACCATCGGCCGGCTTTCATGATCAGCGGGTAAACTATTTTCATGGCCTTCTGGCGGCCACTTAACCCTTCAGGAGAATTTGACATAAGTATTACAAAGAAGAGCAGCAACAACAGCACCAACAGGCCAAAAATTGAAAAGACTTTTTTTCGCATGATGATAACTGTTATATACCTGCTGGTTAACGGATCAATTTTTTGAACAATGAGAGTTTCCCTTTAAAAGGCGGGTACTTAATGCCAGGGTCAAACCAGGTGGGCGTTTTCATGACTGATTTCCGGTGACTGAAACAATCATAACTGAATTTCCCGTGACAGGCGCCGGTACCACTGTATCCTCTTCCGCCGAAAGGAAGGGATGGGTTGGTGAAATGCCAGGCAGTGTTGTTCACACAACCGCCGCCAAATGGAACACTCTCGATCCAGGCCTTCTCTCTTTTTTCACTGTTTGTGAAAATGTAAAAAGCAAGCGGGTTTGGATTCCTGGCTATAACCTGCAGGGCTTCTTCCATGGATTTGTAGGTCAGTACTGGCAATATGGGACCAAAAATTTCCTCCTTCATGATGGGAGCATCGGGTGACACTTCATCGAGAATGGATGGTGCAATATACCTGGCAGACTCGTCTGTTTTACCACCTTCGAGTATACGTCCCTGTTGGAGATAAGCTACCAGTCGCCTGAATTGTTTCTCGTTTATGATCCTGCCGAAGTCTTCACTTTTTGCAGGATCGCCGGAATAAAATTTACGGATATGATCTTTCAGGGCATCCACCAGTTTGTCTTTAACGGAATGGTGGACCAGGATATAATCCGGCGCAATGCACATTTGTCCGGCATTGGAAAATTTAGCCAGTGCTATTCTCCTTGCTGCCACTTCGATATTGGCATCGGCTTCCACCACACAGGGGCTTTTACCGCCAAGCTCCAGGGTTACCGGCACAAGTTGGGAAGCTGCCATCTGGTAAATAATCCTGCCCACAGTGGTACCACCTGTAAAGAATACATGGTCAAACCTGAAATGATTCATCATGGCCGGCAAAACCGTAGCGCCATCGCCCTGCACCACCATGATTTCTTCGGGAGCAAATGTTTCCGAGATCATTTTTTTGATCAGTGCATCCGTGGCGGGCGCGTATTCACTGGGTTTGAGCACAGCCGCATTGCCGGCAGCGATGGCACCTATCAGCGGAGACAACAAAAGCATGAACGGATAATTCCAGGGGGCGATAACCAGCACCACTCCCAGCGGCTCATTGTATATATGACTGGAGGAGGGCAGGTTGGCCAGGTTGGTGCCTACACGCTTTGGCCGCATCCAGGATGTAAGCTGGCTGAGTGCCTGCCTTATTTCAGCATGAACGATCCCTATTTCTGTAGCCCAGGCTTCCTCCTTCCCTTTATGCAGGTCATCATACAAAGCGCGGAATATGTCTTCCTCAAACCTGCGCACAACAGATTGCAATCTCAACAGTTTGTCGCGTCTTGCTTCATACGAAGAAGATTGGCCGGACTGGAAATGTTTTTTCATGGCTTGCAATCCGGGAAGGATCAGATCCTGCTGCGGTTCAGCAGCAGATATGGGAGCGGTCGTTGTGAGCATAATGATTAATTTACAACAATCAGTTGTAAAGATGGTTTTCCATTTAATTATTTTCGCTGCATGATGACGGACGAACAATATATGGAACAGGCTTTGCGGGAAGCCGAAAAAGCATATGAAGCAGGGGAAGTTCCGGTGGGGGCCATCGTTGTCATCAACGGTAAGATCATTTCACGTGGTTATAACCAGGTGGAACAATTGAATGACCCTACTGCCCACGCGGAGATCATCGCCCTGACATCGGCATTTAATTACCTGGGCGCGAAATATATTCCGGAAGCCACTGTGTATGTAACAGTGGAGCCCTGCCTGATGTGCACAGGAGCCCTTTACTGGAGTAAAGTGGGCAGAATTGTATGGGGGGCTGATGATGAGAAGAACGGTCATGCCCGCATCACGAAAGACAACTGGCCCTTTCATCCGAAAGCCACGGTTCAGAAAGGCGTTCTGGCGGAAAAATGTGCCGCGCTGATGAAAGCATTTTTCCGGGAGAAGCGGGGCTGAGTGTTGATTTAACAAGCCATTATTAATCCTTACGAACTTGTGCTGGTCATGGTATGGTAAAGCCCAGGCCATGAAAAAAATTATACTCTTCATTTTACCCCTAGCTGTGATTTTTGCTTCCTGTACTAAGCAGGATATTGGTTACCGCCCCCCTGTGGATGAAGCCTACTGGCTGAAACAGGAAAGGGCTGTGGTAACCTACAGCAGTTTCAATTGCGACTTTTATGTGGTGGAAACCGCTTATGGCTTCAGTGTACTTCAAAGCTGGGGAGGTTTCACTCCTTTACGGGGATCGGTTCTCTATGGTAATTTCAGCAGGTATGGTGTGCAGACATTTTACAACCGTTCAGAAGGGTACCTGGTGCAGGCCAATGTGATGGATTACTGGCTCACCTACTGGGATGCCATGGACCAGGCCGACTACGAGTGCAGCAGGTAGGTATAGCGTCTGACGCGCGTCTGACGTATGTCAGACGCGCGTCAGACGCATATCATGAACAAAATACCGCAACAGGTGTTCTGATATGTATTTTACACATGTCAGACACCTTTTTTTGGTGAATGGCCGCCAGGCTTTAAATTTGCTACTCCTTCCTTTGCAAGTCTATTTTTTAATATATAAATTCTGATCTTATGGCATTTACACTAGCAGCGCTTCCTTATGCTCACGATGCACTGGAGCCACATATCGACACCCTGACCATGCAGATACACCATGGAAAACACCACCAGGCTTATGTTGACAACCTGAATAAAGCCATTGCCGGCACCCCAAATGAGAACAAATCCCTCGAAGAACTGGTTGCTGTTGCCGGAACCATTTCCCCAGCCGTACGCAATAATGGCGGCGGTCACTGGAACCACACTTTCTTCTGGGAAAGCCTTGCCCCCAACGCAGGAGGCCAGCCTTCAGGTGCCCTGGCAGAAGCCATCAATGCAGCTTTCGGTTCCTTTGACGCCTTTAAGGAAAAATTCGCCAACGCCGGCATGACCCGCTTCGGAAGCGGTTGGGCATGGCTGATAGTAAAGGATGGAAAACTGGAGGTGAGTTCTACACCCAACCAGGACAATCCCCTGATGGACGTTGCAGAAGTTAAGGGGACACCGATCCTTGGAGTGGATGTATGGGAGCATGCTTATTACCTGAAATACCAGAACCGCCGCGCTGAATACCTGGGCGCTTTCTGGAATGTTATCAACTGGAATAAGATTGCAGATCGTTTCGCAGCTGCATCCAAATAGTTTATTTTTAACTGACTAATTCCAATTACGATCCCGCCCAGGGCGGGATCTTTGTTTTAAAACACTACCATGAAAAATGTTTTTTTAGGACTTTCGGCTCTCGTTATGCTGGCTGCCTGCTCTTCCGCCCCACAAAAGAAAGTGGTGGTGATGTCAAGTGGTAAAATCAATGTGACCGGCGATGCCGTTAGCTTTGACCCGGGTACCCAGCACAATGAGCAAACCATTACGCTTAAAGGTGATAAACTGACCGTTACCGATCCTTCCGGCTCCAAAGATTACGCTGTAACTGAACCGGGAACCTGGCTACTGAATCTTAAAAAAGATACGCTGATCGGCAGCTTTCAGGCTTTTGGGGAGGCCGGCTCAAGGGAAGGCCGTATTACCCAGGAACAGATGATGGAAAGGATGGACAGCCTGAAGCAACTGATGGTAGGCGCCAATATCAGCGCAGCCAGGAAAAATCATTTTCTGGCACCGGGCGACTTCAAAAAGATCACCACTGCCGACAATGCCATAATAGTAGGGCCATTCAAGGGCATGCCTGCTTCACTGGAGCCTGATAAAAAAGGAAATATCCCTGAAGTGTACAAATTCATCAGCAATAAAGACGCGAGAGAAACACTTGACCGTTTGGAGAAAATGCTGAAAGGTAACGAGGAATAAAGATTGCGGGTGAGGAGTAATCCGCCTTCCTCCTCACCCCTTTACTTCAGCGGGTCGTACCCGCTTCCCCCCCAGGGATGGCAGCGGCTGACACGTTTAAGCGTAAGCCAGAATCCTTTTATCGGCCCGTATTTCCGGAAAGCTTCGAGGCCATATTGTGAGCAGGTTGGGGTATAACGGCATTTCGGTCCCAGCAGGGGCGATATCCCCCACTGGTATATTTTTATCAGCGCAATAAAAGGGACACTCAATATTTTTTTAATTCCGTTCATTTTTTCGGATTTAACAGGCGTACCAGTTTAGCCAGTGCCTGTTCCACCACCCGGAGACACTCTTCCTGCCCTGGCAGTTCCTTCCCGGTATAGATGAAAAAAACGGATAAATGGCTGCCTGAGCTCCGGGCATATTCATATAAGCCTTCCTTTTGCAACCGGTAAGATTCCCTGATCAGCCTTTTGATCCGGTTCCGGTCCACTGCTTTCTTAAAATACCGCTTACTCACCCCCACCCCAAACTGCACCTCCCCCTTCACCCCTTTCCGCTCACCGGTCAATCCCTCCCTTTTCAGTTCCCCATAATAGACCCTCACAGGGTAAATAGCAAAGCTCCTCCCCGTTTTAAAGAGTTCATCGATCTTTTTCCGATGCTTCAGTCTTTCCTGCCCGTGAAGAGTAAATCTGGACAAAGTAATGTGTTGACCGGTATTGATCCGGCAGTGTTAAACAAAAATAGCCCCGATCCGGCAAAGCGGAGCGGAGCTATTGTCAATATCTGTTTCCGCCGGAGCGGATCCGATTACTTCAGTTTGCTTTCAGAAGAAACAGTCAGTTTCTTACGACCCTTTGCACGACGGCTGGCCAGTACTTTACGACCATTAGCAGTTTGCATGCGCTTACGGAAACCGTGAACGGTTTTGCGGCGACGACGGTGTGGTTGAAATGTTCTTTTCATTTTACATTTTTTTACTAACCCTTAAAAAATATACGCCTGTGGAGAGCCAGACGATTGATTTCCAATCACATCGGGCCACCATACCCGCTTGTGTCGTGAAAGGGACGGCAAAGGTAATAAAATATTGCAAAAAATCAGCCAGGCTTTCTATTTTTCCATCCTCCAACGGTCATAATCCCGGAACCAGGAACTGTTCCAGTACCTGTACCTGGGAATCTGCTTTTGTTCCAGCCTTTTGATAAAGTCCTGGTAATCTTTCTTTTCTGCCGGGGTCCACAGCGCTTCACTCAATGCCGTCATGCGCGGGAAGACCATATAATCCACCTTATGCTGGTTTTCCATGTATTCGGTCCAGACATTAGCCTGCCCACCCACTACTTTATGCTGCAGGTTCTGTTTCACCAGCGCCATGGGAACCGGGTCATAGCGGTAAACCGCTTCCAGCGGATTGTATCCATGAATGGCCAGACTATCCTTTGGGTCCCGGGACTGGTAATGATCAAAATAATAAGGCTTCCCCGGAGTCATGATGATATCAAACCCTCTCCTGGCAGCGTCGATCGCCTTTTTCTCATCTCCCCAGTTCACAATCAGTGTAGTGGTATCGAGGTCACCCTCGGCAATCTCATGCCAGCCCACCGCCCTTCTCCCCGATTCTTTGAGGTAGCCGGCAACCTGCTCTATAAAATAAGTCTGTAAAGCCACTTCATTGGGGAGGCCCTTTTCTTTCATGAACCGCTGGGTGGCGCTGTCCTGCTTCCACCAGAGCTTACTGCACTCATCTCCCCCGATATGGATATAGGTGGAAGGGAAAAGATCCGTCAGCTCTGAAAAAATGGTTTTCAGAAAGGCGAAGGTTTCCGCCCGGGGTGCCAGCACATTGTTCTGCCGATTGTACATGCCCCAGGTAAATGCCACATTCCAGGTGGTATCGGGCTTTGTGCTTAATTCGGGGTAGGCAGCAATGGTAGCGCGGCTATGGCCGGGAATATCGATTTCCGGTATCACATTAATACCCCTTACCGCAGCGTAGGCCAGTACCTCCCTGATCTCGTCCTTTGTATAAAAACCGCCGTAACGTTTTCCGTCGTAGCGGGCCGGACTATCCTTAAAATGCCCGACAAGGGTTGAGTCGCGCCAGGAACCGATACTGTTCAGCTTCGGGTAGGAATTTATTTCCAGGCGCCAGCCCTGGTCATCGGTAAGATGCCAGTGAAAGGTGTTGAACTTATGAAAGGTCAGGTAGTCTATATATTTTTTGATATACGTGAGCGGAAACATATGCCGCACCACATCCAGGTGCATACCCCGGTAGGAAAACCTGGGATAATCAATGATTTCCAAAGACGGCAGATGAAAACCGCCGGAACTGTCGAGGGGCATCAGCTGAAGCATTGATTGAATGCCATTGACAATACCTCGTATATCCCTGGCTGTGAGCACAACATGTTTTCCCGTGACTTGCAGGATATACATTTCAGGCTTATCAATGGTCTGGTCGTTTTTATGAAGAACGATTCCCCTGGCCGGCAAATCTGCCTGTGACGGCTCCAGCATCCGGAGGCTGAGGTCCAGCCCAGTCTGCGCCATTACCTGCCCGCGAAAATATTCCGCCTGGGGCTTCCAGCTGCTATCGTAATAGATAACCGTCTGTTCATTTACCGGCACCTGATTTTTACCTGTCTGCTTTACCATCACCGGCTTTGGAATAATACTGACAGCCGCCTGTGAAAAGGCAACCTGCCGATATGCCATCAAACACACCAGCACCATCATTAACTGAATATTTCTCTTCATGATCAAAATAAAAGGTGGAATTACAAATCAATTCTTACAGCGCGCAGGGCTTCCCCAAAAAATATGCTGGCATGCTTTTCAAAATCGGCCACTGAGTCTGTGGTATAAAATTTTCGGGTACCCCTCTTGGTTATACGAGCATCCATGGATGGATGACGCTGCAGGTAATCCTTCAGGCTGTTGGCCACAATTTCGCCCTGGGACAAAAGCTCCACGCCTTCCGGCAGGCATTGAAGGATCTTTTCCGCCAGCAGGGGGTAATGCGTACAGGCCAGCAGCACCGTATCGATGAGGCCGCTTTTCTCCATCAGCCTGTCTATGTGTTGCCGGATAAAATAATCGGCACCCGGCTTATTGTGTTCATTGTTTTCAACCAGGGGAACCCACATGGGGCAGGCTTCCTGGTGTACTTTCAACTGGGGAAAGAATTTACTGATCTCAATGGGGTATGAATCCGACGCAACTGTACCGGCAGTGGCCAGGATGCCGACTTCACCCGACATGGAAAAGTTTCCGATAATTTCAGTGGTAGGCCGGATTACTCCAAGCACGCGGCGATCGGGAGCCAGTATCGGCAGGTCATTTTGCTGGATGGTCCTCAAAGCCTTGGCAGAGGCGGTATTACAGGCAAGCACCACCAGGGGGCAGCCCTGGTCAAAAAACCACTTTACGCATTCAAGGGTATAACGGTAAACCGTATCAAAACTCCTGGTACCGTAGGGAGCGCGCGCATTGTCGCCCAGGTAGATATAATCATAAGCCGGAAGGGCTTTTACGATCTCTTTCATTACCGTCAGCCCCCCATAACCTGAATCGAAAATCCCGATCGGATAGTCCCCTGTTGGAGATACTGTATTCATACACGTTAAACTTATACGCCTGGTTTCAGTAAAAGCCGGAAGTTAACACATAAAACAGTTGGTCCTGCCATTGCTATAAATAACAAACGCCGGGATACTATCCCGGCGTTCATACAGAGCCTGTGAAAAGATTTTTATTTCAAGCCCAGTTTCTTCTTCACCAATGGCAGAAGGTCGTCACCGGGAGGAGAAACAATCAGGTATTCTTTGGGAAACACATGGGTGTAACCGCTTTCCTTTGCAACGGCCTGAACTGCTTCCATTGCTTTTTTCTGGATGGGTTCGCTCAGCTCTTCCTGCTTCTTTTGCAGTTCCTGCTGGATACGCTGCTCTTCACCCTGAAGTTCAGTAAGCTTTTGCTGCAGTTCCTTGCGCTTAACTTCTTTCACAGCAGTGGTCATTTTTGCTGAGTCGGCATTGAATTTCTGGATGCCTTCGTTCAGTGCATTTTCTTTCTCCTGTGCGCTCTGGATCAGGGCGTCACGGAATTGTACGAGGGCGGAGTCAGCTTTCTTTGCATCGGGCATAGCGGCCACAACTTCATTGAAGCTGATGTAGCCAATCTTGGTTTGCGCCTTAACAGTGCTGCTAACCATAACCAGTCCCACAGCTACCATCAGAATTGATAAAACTTTTTTCATGCGATTGTTTGTTACTTAAAAGTTGTTTTCGTTACGGTTTTAGTTGTATCTAAAAAATCCTTTACAGATTATTTAACACCCAGTTCTTTCAGCACATCTTCGCTCTTATCCAGTTTGGGGTCGGCAAATATAACGGTAATTCCTTCACTTTTGTCCAAAATAAAGTCATACATCCGGGCCACAGCGATTTTCTGGATGGCTTCGTAAACCTTATCCTGAACCGGCTTTACGAGTTCCTGGCGCATTTTGAACAGGTCGCCTTCAAACCCGAAGCGCTTGCGTTGCAATTCCCGGACTTCCTTTTCCCGAAGGAAAATCTCATCCTCCCTCTTTTTGCGAAGTTCAGCACTCAGCATCACTTGTTCAGCTTCAAAGTCTTTGTACAGTTTGTTCAATGCCATCTGCTTGTTGTCAATTTCCTGCTGCCACTGCTTGCTGACGGTTTCAAGGCCAGTCTGGGCAGCCTTGTACTCAGGCATTTTATCCAGGATATACCTGGTGTCAACAACGGCATAACGCTGGGCCTGCACGGCAAAACCTGCGGCCAATACAAAACAAAATGCCAGGAAGATCTTTTTCATAACTGCGATTTACTGTTATAAATAATTCTTTATTCCGGTTCAAATCCTAACATGAAGGTAAACCTGGCCGCGTCGCGGAGTTTACCGTTAGGTGTAATCCTGTCGAATCCTACACCATAATCAAATCCGAGCAATCCGAACATGGGCAGGAAAAAGCGCATACCCACGCCTGCGCTGCGACGGAGGCGGAATGGGTTGTAGTCCTTGTAATTATACCATCCGTTGGCTGCTTCAAAGAAAGCAAGACCAAATATTGTACTGTTCGGGTTGGTGGAGAAAGGATAGCGCATCTCCAGTGTATACTTGTTGAAAATAGTAAAGAACTGGCTTGCGGATGATTTATCCGGGTTCACTGTGGGATCGGAATTATCGTACACCGGATAACCGCGGTGCGCGATGATATCATATCCGAGAAGACCAAAGTTGTTGGTCAGGCCGGCATCCCCCACCTGGAATCTTTCAAACGGAGAATAGTCAAGCTTGCTGTTATAGCGTCCCATAAAGCCGTATTTGGCAGCGGCTTTCAACACAAACTGGCGGCTGCGGTCGGCACCCATCGGCTTACCGATCGGCACATACCACTCACCTGTAAAGCGCCATTTGTGAAACTCAGGTAACTCGTAAGGGTTGGCACTGTTTACACGTCCCGGATCAATGAGCGAATAAGGTGGTGTTGCCTGCACACTGGCCATAAAGCTGGAACCGCTTTTCGGGAAGATGGGCTGGTCAATGGAAGACCGGCTCAGAGCGAGTTTCAGGCTGAGGTTGTGCGCGGTGGTATTGTTCAGTCCGGGGAACAGATTCGGATAGTTCTGCAGTTTGTACTGGGTAAAGTTCAGGGAGTAAACCAGGGTGAAATAATCATCGGGCCACCTCAGTTGCTTACCCAATGCTATGGATACGCCCAGTGTACGCAGGAAGGATGTATCACCGGCTTTACGGTCATACAAGCCGGTAAAGGGATTGTAGGCATTGGCGAAACGGGTACTGTAAAAGCTTACGGAGAAAGAGTTCCGGCGCTTTCCACCCAGCCAGGGTTCCGTAAAGGAGAAGTTATAGGAACGGAACTGGCGGCCATTACTCTGGAGTCGGAGGCTCAGTTTCTGTCCATCACCTGAAGGCAGCGGATCCCAGGTTTTCTTGTTGAAAATATTCTTGATGGAAAAGTTATTGAAGGTAACACCCAGTGTACCTGTCAACCCGATGTTACCACCCCATCCGGCCGAAAGTTCGAGCTGGTCATTTGATTTTTCCTCCACTTTATAGTTAATATCCACCGTACCGTCATCGGGGTTGGGAACAGGGTTGATATCAATTTTCTCCTGGTTGAAATAGCCGAGGTTGGCGATTTCACGGTTGGAGCGGATCAGGTCGGCGCGACTGAATTTTTCACCCGGAACTGTACGGAGTTCACGACGGATTACATGTTCCTTTGTTTTATCGTTGCCGGCAATATTAATATTCTTGATGGTCGCCTGCGGCCCTTCACGCATCCTGATCTCAAAATCAATGGTATCATTGTACACAGCGGTTTCAACAGGATCCACGGAGAAAAAGAGATAACCGTCATCCATATATAAACCACTGATATCACCGCCTTCCGGGGTCATCTGCTTACCCAGTTTTTTATTAAGTGTTTCAAGATTATAGATATCACCTTTCTTGATGCCCAGCAACACATTGAGAATGGAATCGCCGTATTTGGTATTCCCTTTCCAGGCAATGTTTCCGAAATAGTACTGGCGGCCTTCATCGACCTTCAGGTCAATGTTCAGGTTGCCTTTCCTGCTGTAATACTGGGTATCGGAGACAATGGCAGCATCCCGGTATCCCATGGAGTTGTAATATTCCAGCACTTTGTCCTTGTCTTCCTCAAACTTTGTCTGGTTGAACTTGGCAGAACTGAATAATTTAAAACGGAAGTAAGGGTCGAGAAAATTGGCGGTTTTAGTGGGAGAAAGAAAACCCCAGTCGTTGATATATTCAGAAAAGCTTACAGGTTTGCGGGCACCATAGGAACTGGAATCATAAGAAGGATAAAGCGTTAACCTGGAAGTTTCCTTGGTTCCCTTCATTTTCTTTTTCAGCTTCAGTTCATTAACCATTTCGTTTCCATAGAAACTCACCTGGTTGATCCTTACCTTATTTCCTTTTGCGATACGGAAGGTCAGTATCTGTGTATTTGCAAATGCGGGATCCGCTGCTTCCTCAATCACAATCTTAGCACCCTGGAAGCCCTTTTCCACATAGTATTTCTGGATGTTCTCGATGGCGGTGCGCTTCATATTTTCGGTAATCACCCGTCCTTTAACAAGGCCGGTTTTACCTTCCAGTTCTTCTGCTTCAGATTTCTTTACCCCCTTAAATGCAAAACTGGAAAGGCTGGGTCTTTCCGTTACATTGATCTCTATATAGAGGTTCCGTTCAACAACTTTGGTATAATAAATCTGGACATCGGAGAACAGGTTCTGTTTCCACAGGTTCATAATAGCCTTGCTGATATTATCG
Organism: Flavihumibacter stibioxidans; assembly: GCF_014332695.1. Classification (GTDB taxonomy): domain Bacteria; phylum Bacteroidota; class Bacteroidia; order Chitinophagales; family Chitinophagaceae; genus Flavihumibacter; species Flavihumibacter stibioxidans. The sequence goes on from NZ_MBUA01000012.1 coordinate 514,710, forward strand.
CCACCCGGAATAACCACCTTGTCGCCAACTGAGAGTCCGGATATGGAAAGCAGCAATGCCTGGTCCCTGTATTTGGTACCGGTTACCTCGATTCCGGCAATGGTATATTCCCGCGGGGATTTTAAGCTGGACAATGCCTCCAATTCTGGATCGATTGCTGTGGGCCGTGTGGTATCAGGTTGTTGTGCCTGGGCAGTAAATCCGATCATCATAAGCAGAAAGGCAACAACGAGTAATCTTCTGTGCATCCAGTTGGTTTTATAAAGTAGGCAAATTAAGGTGATTGTTTAAAAAAGCTTTGTTAAAGGGAGGCTTCCTGCACCTGGGCGCTGGTTTTTCCGAACCTTCTTTCCCGTTGCTGGAAGTCCAGGATGGCCTCATAGAGGTTTTCCTTGCGGAATTCGGGCCATCTTACATTGGTAAAATAAAGTTCGGCATAAGCAAGCTGGTAGAGTAGAAAATTGCTGATCCGGTATTCCCCGCTGGTGCGGATCATCAGCTCCGGGTCAGGAAATTCACTGGTGCAAAGGTATTGCCGTAGTGTCTCCTGGCTGATGGCTGCGGGATCAATTTTCCCTGCCAGCACATCGGCAGCAATCTGTTTAATGGCTTCCACCATTTCCCAGCGGCTGCTGTAGCTCAGTGCCATAACGAGGTTCAGGCCAGTATTATGACTGGTCATATCCAGCGCTTCCTTCAGCTCCTGGCGGGCATAATCCGGCAGCATATTGATATCACCTATGACATGCAGTTTTATATTATTTCGGTTAAGGGTATCCACTTCCTTGCGGATGGTGTCGACCAATAATTCCATCAGGCCGTTCACTTCCTGGGCCGGGCGGTCCCAGTTTTCAGTACTGAAAGCGTAAAGGGTCAGGTAACCGACTCCAAGTTCAGCGCAGCCTTCCACAATATCGCGCACACTTTCCACGCCATGGAAATGGCCATAAAGGCGGTCCTGGCCTTTTTCCTGTGCCCAGCGGCCATTCCCATCCATGATGATGGCAATGTGTCGGGGCAATTTTTGCCGGTCAATTTTCGCTTCCAGCGAACTCATATAATCAAATTTCAGGCTGCGAAGGTACAAAAAAGAAGGGTGCCAGACATTATTAACACAAAGATGTCGGGGAGCTTAATATTTTGGTGAGGGGCAGCGGTAGGCACTGAGGTTGAAACTAACGGTTACCTGGGCAGTAATAAACTGGTCTTTCTGTTTGGCATAACCACGCTGGCGGCCTTCGATACCGATGATCTCGCCGGTTTCATAACTGCGGTCCTGCAGGAGCTGACCCACGGAGGGGGTGCCGTCCGGAAGCGGTGGAAATTTATCGGCACCCACATAGGTAGTACTTACATCGTCGAGGTAATCGGTATTGGTAAACCGGTGCAATACCTCAAATCCCACATTCATTTTATCGTTCAGGGCGTATTTCACGCCCACCCCAAATGGAATGGCAAATGCCATGCTGCTGTAGGGTTTCCTGTCGGGATAGGCAGAGGAGCCCTGGCCTTCTGTTCCCAGCGGGCGCAGGAAATGTTTTTTCCCCTGGAGGTAAGCATAAGGATCGTAACTGAATATGCTGGCACCAATTGTTACATAGGGGGTAAACCGGTAGTCTTCTGACCCCGGAACGAAGCGGAAAAAGTTGAAATCGCCCTGGAGGGCCAGCTCCCAGATATTGGAATTGAAACTAAGGTTCCTGCGTCGCTGGAACTCATTGTCTTCGTAGTATTTATCAGCATATCCCACCTGTGCAAACTGTCCGCCCACCCTTACGGCAATGTAGTTGCCGAACTGTTTGCGGAAAAAGGCTCCCACAGCCAGTTTAGGGCGGTTTACATGTGCCCTTGTATTCAGGTCGCCAAAATAATGGGCGGCGCCGAGTGAAATACCTATTTCCCCTTCATGTGTCACAGATTCCATCTGGGCCCTGGCGGATGACTGAATGGTTAGCGCAACAAGTAAAACAAGGATTGCTTTATTCATACCTGCAAGATAAAACTTTAAGGATTCAGAGCGTGGTACAAGCCAAAACGGTGCCGCAAATCTTTTTGTTTTAAAAGAAATGCTAATTCCGTGTATCCAGTCCCCAGGATAATTTGTTCCGCAATGTGCTCAGGAAATTATTCTCATTCAGGCGGACGATGCTGACATCAAACTTTTCCCTTTTTACTGCCAGTTGGATATTTCGGGGAACAATTTCCCTCCGGCTGTCGAGAGCACAGATGAAGTTATCTGAGCGCCCTTCCACTTCAAAGGAAATGATATTATCGTCGGGCACCACAATGGGTCTGACATTCAGGTTATGCGGGGCTACGGGTGTGATTACAAAGCTGCCTGATTCCGGAAACACAATCGGGCCACCGCAACTGAGCGAATACCCGGTGGAGCCTGTCGGCGTGCTGACAATCAGTCCGTCGGACCAGTATGTGTTCAGGAACTCGCCATTGAGATAGGTATGGATCTTGATCATTGGCGAGATATCCGTTTTGTGGATGGCAAATTCATTGAGGGCATAGGGCGTATCACCAAAAAGGTGACTGCTGGCATCGAGGTGGATCAGGGAGCGCTTATCCACTACAAAACTCCTGCTGGACATGGCAGCCACAGCCACTTTGAGCTCCTCCTTGCCAATACTGGCCAGGAAACCAAGCCGGCCAAAATTGATGCCCAGGATGGGAATATTCTTACTTCGTACAAGGGTAACCGTATCCAGCAGGGTACCATCCCCCCCCAAACTGATAACAAATTCAATGGATTCATCAAGATCATCAGACACACTGAAGGTATTAATGTTATGGTCGCTGAACTTTACGGATTTAATGATCTGTTCAAAAAAAGGCTGGTAAATGACGGGTTCTATATGCTGGGCATACAGTTCATTAAACAGGTCCTGAATTTCCGAATGATCTTCCTGGTCAATCACCCGGCTGTATATCGCCACTCTCATGGTACTGGTTTATCCGCTGAAAGATAGGGTATTAAAAGTCATTCTTAAAGTGAAAAAAGAATCCTTTCTGCCCCATCTGGTTAAAACTGTATTCAAAACGCATTACAACATCGTAGAGGGTAACCACATCAATGCCGGCGCCCGCTGTTGTCAGTAATTTATTGTTCAGAAAATTATGGTTGAACTGCTTGTTGTGCGAATAGGCGAAATCGGTATAAGTCTTGGCATAAATGCGGAAAGGAATCCGGTCGTGACTGCTGCTCCTGACTGGCAATGGAATGTGAAAATTAAACAGCTCGCGCCTTAAGGTATTGCGGCTCATTACACCGGCAACCCCGTCTATGACATATTTCTCTAATCCCCGGAGGTAAAAATCTCCGTATCCAAACATCCTGTGGTGCATGAATGGCTGATTAAAAGGGAGCCGGAGGGTTCCGAAGACCTGGGAGGAAAAGGATGATTTCCACTTCATTTCCCAGGCGCGGGTGCCTTTGGCACTGAATGTCCACATGCCCACATCCTTACCCAATCCGCGACGCGAGAGAAAAAGCTCCCACATCTGGCCCCGCAGCGGATAAGGGGCATAATCAATATCCACATGGGAGACCATATAACTCAGTTCAGGATACACGACCCTGCTCTTGCCGGTTTTGCTGAAATAATTGGGATTCACGGCCAGCACAGCGCTATCCACCTTGCTCATATTGAAACCCAGCCTGACCAGATGCCTGGTACGCAGACCGGGACGGTAATTCCACTGAATTGATCCGCCCAGTTGCTCTTCCAGGAAGCGCCCGGCTTTGGGCAGTGAATCGGCTTTCAGGAAAAACTGCTGGTCTTTTACAGTGAGCGGGTTGACTTCCTTCATGGCAGCATAGGAAAAGTTTACCCCAAAACCACTCTTTAATGACCCGTCCATAAAAGGCTGGTTATAGGAACCCTGGATCTGCCGGGAATATCCCGTAATCAACCAGAGTTTCAGTACATCGTTCCGGCCGGTTGCATTGTAATAATTGAATTTGGCGCCGTAATTGACGCGATCAAGACTGTATCCCTTCTGTGCCCAGGTCTGCAGGTTCCGGTCGATCGGCTTCAGGTAGGGGATAGGAAAAATATACCAGCGTTCCTTTACATCCACCTGAACATCCACCAGGTATCCCCGGAAGCTCTTCAGGGAAATAACCACATCGTTAAAAAGGCGGGTATTGACCAGCTGGCGTTTGCCCAGCCTGAATTTTGCCACCAGCTCGTTCAGTACTACGGAATCACCCTCCTGGAAAGGGAGCTCACGTTTGATGATATAGTCTTTGGTTTTTCTATTACCTGAGACGAATATCTTACTGATCATAAATGATTTACGGACAAAAGGGGAATCCACGGGGGTGGCCCCTTCGGGACTTAGGCCGGGAGCGATGGTGGCTTCTGCGGGTATGCTAATAACATCCTGCGCGTTTAGGGGACAACACACAAACAATACGGCCGCAACCAACAGGATTCTATATTTCCACACCTTATTCATTCCTTTAACCCGGTCTATGAAAGTACAGGATTAGCAACAAGATTACAATAAACTGGGTATTTTTTTCAGAGATTCAGGTAATTCATGAGATGGTCATAATTGTTTCGCAGCTCATTTTCATACTGTTCTTCCCCGAAATAATACCGGACCTGGTATTCGTAACGCTGGAAAGTGGCAACAATATCAGATAATTCAAATTTATTCAGCTTGAGGGTAATGTAGAGCACCCCCAGGTTATTATCGAAACTGGTATTTAGCTGTGTGATCTGTGCGTCATTTGTTTCCACCAGCTTATTAATATCAGAAAAACTGAAATTTCTTTTCTCCATTTCCAGCACAATGATACCGCCGGGTTCATCGGCACCGATCATGTGACCAGTGAATTTCAGGAGGTCAGTGGCAGAAATTGACCCAACCCATTGCAGGTCTGTTTCTGTAACAGGCACAACGGCGAGGCCATATTCATTGGCAAGCTGCACGGCTTCGGTAAAATGGTTACCGGGTGCCACCCTTAATTTGGAGATGGAGGCGGATATGGTTTCAAGGGTCTGGTTGTCGTCCTCTGCGTTCAACAGGTCATCCTCCGCTACCAAACCAATATATTTTTCCTCGTCTACCACCGGGAGATGTATCACATTACAATCATCCATCAACTGTAAAGCGCGGTATACCGGATCCTTAGGGGATAAAACCGGCAGAGACGCGGAAATAAGGTCCTTATTTATCACTAAAATCGTTTATGTATAGACGACAAATCTCAGGCAACCGCTGCGGGTGTACTCAGTTTCGTCAAAAATTTATGCAGGATCCGGTTGAATTCCTCAGGAACCTCCATCATGGGTGCGTGACCGCAATGGTCAATAAAATGCAGTTCGCTATTGGGTATCAGGCGGTTAAATTCCCTTCCCACAAACGGCGGGGTAATGGTGTCGTTATTTCCCCAGACCAGCAGGGTGGGTTGTTTGATCTGGCTGAGTTCTTCGCCCAGGTTGTTCCGGATGGCGCTTTTAGCGAGCGCTATGATTTTGATCACTTTGAGGCGGCTGGTGGTAATTTCATATACTTCATCCACCAGTTCCTTGGTAGCCATTTTGGGATCGTAAAAAGTCAGCTCAGTCTTTTTGCGGATATAGTCGTAGTCGCCGCGTTTGGGATAGGTATCCCCCATACCGTTTTCGAAAAGGCCGGAACTGCCGGTCAGGATCAGGCTTTTGATCCGCTCGGGTTGCTTCAGCACATGAACCAGTCCCACATGGCCACCCAATGAATTTCCCAGCAGATGAATATTCCTTAAGTCTTTTGCTTCAATGAATTTATGCACGAATTTCTGTAACCCGCCCACTGATGTGTGCAGTATGTCCAGCTCAAATAATGGCAGCATGGGTACCACCACCTTATAATGTTGGCGGAAGTATTCTATCAGGTCCCTGAAATTGCTGAGAGCCCCGAAAAGGCCATGCAGTAATACCAGCGGCTCACCATCACCTTCTTCGATATACCTGAACTTATCCAGCTGTTTGATCTCGTATTGCATCTGTATCTAAAAATAAGACTTCCAATTATTTGCTAAAATAGGCCATTTGCCTCAATTATAGGATGCCGGCTTCTTTGGCCAACTATAAGAAGGCAACCTGAGGAGGCTGATTTACTTTATCAGACAACCTGTCGAAAAAAATTCCCAGCTCTTCAAACACATTTTTAAAAACCGGCACCAATTCAGCCAGCCAGTTTATGGTCCGGGGACCCCAGGGTACAATTATAGCATAGGTATTCGATTCGGTCATAGTATCCGGATTCAGCAGTTCCAGTTTGTCCAGGTAAAATAAAACAATGCTCCAGACCAGCAGGTAGAGAACGGCAAAAAACAATACCCCTCCGGCCTTGTTCAGCCAACCCAAAAATGCCCATTCGGCTGACTTTTCCAGCAGTTTTCCAATAAGGTTCACCAGGATGGTCACCCCGATAAACACAAGAAGAAAGGCCAGCACCGGCAACCAGCGGGCCGATACATTGACGGTTCCTTCCAGCCGGCTGGCGGTGATTGCCGACAGTTTCAGCGCCGCTGCAAGGCCTGCAACAAAGGCGACCAGCGAAAAAACCGCCATCAGCAGTCCTTTTGAGATACCCTTGTAAACTGCCCAGAGCAGGATGACCAATGTTAAAATATCAAGGATCATATGCAATCGTTTTTTCTGTGTTCCGCGGGGCGGCTTACCACCCCTGCCTGGCCGCAGGCCACATCTTCCGGAAACCTGCTGATACAGATCATGAATGGAAGCTTAGCCCAGGAGCGACTTCACCATGGCACTGATGGCTTTGCCATCTGCCTGTCCGGCCAGCTTTTTGGTCGCTGCTCCCATCACTTTGCCCAGGTCTGCCGGTGAACTGGCGCCCAGTTCGGCAATGATGGCCTGGAGTGCAGACTTCAGCGAAGCTTCGTCCAGCTGTTTGGGCAGGAATTTTTCGATCACTTCTATTTCTTCCTGTTCACGGACGGCCAGGTCAGCCCTTTGCTGCTGGTTGAAAATTTCGAGGGAATCCCTGCGCTGCTTGACCATCTTCTGAAGCAGCTTTGCCTCAGTTTCAGCAGAAATCTGGCCATTGGCACCAGGCTCTGTTTTGGCTTTGATGATTTCGGCCTTGATGGCACGCAAGCCACGCAGGGCGGCTTCATTTTTTGCTTTCATGGCCTCTTTTAATTCGGCCATTACGAGGGACTCTAAGGACATATGATCAGTTTGTAATGAAGATTTAAGCACTCAGTTAATAAGCAGCAGTAATCAATCAGAAATCACCAATCCTGCTCAGGCCTGGTTTTCTTTCATCTGCTGGTCGCGGAATTTCTGGTAGAAATCCTTTGCGAATTTTTTCATATCGGCAACCATTTCTTCGTTGCGGGTGGCGCGCTGATAGGTGTCGGCCATGGTCATAAGGGTCTGGTAAAAGAAATCAGCCATCTCATCCACCATCATCTCCTTTGTCCAGAGATCTATTCTCATGGCGGTTTTATCGGCCCCATCCCAGAATGCCAGCATCATCGCTTTAGCCTTTTGCGCCTCTTCTGCCGTGCTGCCCGAAGCTTTCCAGGAAATTTGTGAAGGAAATTTATCGGGGTCGAGTTGTACATCTATTGTTATGGTTGAATCCTGCATATTGGGAATATTGTGGTGGCAAAATTAGCCATTATCGGCCACAAAGTTCAAGGATGGAATTCGCATACTGGTTGAGGGTAGTTTCCCGGTTCAGTTCGAGCGCCCTTTCGCGGCCTTTTTCAATCAGCCTCGCACGTAAGTGTTCATCCTTATACAGGATCATCAGGTTTTGGGCCATCTGGTCGAGGTCGCCGGCGGAGCTTAGCAGGGCAGCGCCGGAACAGAGTTCACGTATGCCGGCATGGTCGGTGGAGATCACGGGTGTGCCGGCATGGAATGCCCATTCAATTGGCCAGGCATCGTTTGTGCCCTCCGCCGGCCAAACCAGCGCGTAGGCGCCGGCAAGCATTTCCTTTAGTTCATCTTCGCCGGGATTGGGGAACAGGGACACATCGGAATTGTATTTATAGGATTCCAGCAGTTTTTCAAACTCGGGGGTATAATCAGTGGCAGGTCCGGCAAGGATTATCGGCATGCCGGTCATCAGCCATTTTTTGAAAAGCGAATAAGATCTCAGCAGGTTTACCAGGTCGTGGGATTTATCCAGGGCACCGGCAAAAATCAAATAATCGCGCCCTCCTGAGTAACGCAGTTTCACCTGTTCCTGTTCAGACCAGCCGAGGGAGGGAACCGGTTCCTGGAAAGCCGGATAGATTACTTTTATTTTGTTTTCCAGACCAGGGAAGGCGGACAGTAACCGGGTTCGGTCGGCTTCATGGGGCACAATAATACGTGAGGCGGCCATCCAGCCAGTAGTATTTTTTTTCCCCAGGAGTTTCCCTCCGGGTGCTTTTTGCAGCAATTTCGCGGCACTGGTTACCAGCAGCGTGTGGCCGGCATGGGGAAATACCAGTTCCGGGTCGGAGGTAAAGAAAAGCTTTACATCCTCTGCGGCCAGCCATTTCCGCAATGATTGTAACATCGCAGCCTTTTTCCCGAGCAGGGAGTAACGGGGCAGTGGCAGAACGGTAAGCCGGAGGGCGGAATCTGCACCAGCATCCAGGCTGATGCCCGGAAAGGTGGTCAGGGCAATATGCCGGTAATCCGGCAGGCGTGCTGCAAGGTCCGGAATGGCATCCAGGAAGGCCTGGTCCTGCAGGGAGGCCGGAGCTTCCAGGAATGGATCAATAAAATAAGCCAGGGTGATCATGCAGGTATTTTGAACAATGGCTGCAAATTGGTGCTTTTTCCTGAATGGCAAGACTTACATTTGCAATAAGACAAATTGTTTGAATGGAATACAACACAACAAGAAATCACCTGATAATGCGCGAATATGGCCGTCATGTTCAGAAAATGATTGAATACCTGATGAGCCTGGAAGATCCTGAAAAACGCCAGAAAAATGCAATGGTGGTGATTGAATTGATGGGATTCCTGAACCCGCACCTGAAAAACGTGGAAGATTTCCGCCACAAGCTGTGGGATCATCTGTTCCTGATTTCTGATTTCAAACTGGAGGTTGAATCGCCTTACCCGATCCCCACAAAGGAAAGCCTGAAGGCAAAGCCTACCCCACTCAAGTACCCAAAGGGTTATCCCCGCTATTCGCATATTGGGAAAAACATAGAAGTGATCATCCACAAGGCTTTAAAAGAGGAGAATCCGGAAAAACGCCAGGGATTTGCCAATGCCATTGCCTATTACATGAAACTGGCCTACAGCAACTGGCACAAGGAGATTGTTCATGACGATGCCATCCAGAGTGAACTGAGTTCCATTACCGGCGGACAACTTGAGTTTACCAACACTCCTTATGTAAAAGCATTCCGTCCCAATGAAGGACAAAGGGATTTCCGCAGCGGTGGTGGAGGTAAAAGACCCCAGAAATTCCAGCAGCGCGGTGGTGGTGGCCAGCAGCGTGGTAATGAGCAAAGAGGTGACAACCGCGATAACCGCGATAACCGTGATAACCGCGGCGGTGGCGGTGGCGGCGGCAACCGGGGCGGACAGCAGAAGTTCAAAAAAAGATTTAAATGATTGCTTTTCTGTGATCCTGGAATGCCCCGTGTTCATTCCCCATTCACCCATTCACCATTCCCCATTCACCATTCACCAAAGGCCCTCCCATGAACAGCTTTGAAGTAATCGGTGGCAAAAAGCTTTCCGGCACTATTGTACCTCAGGGAGCCAAAAACGAAGCGCTCCAGATACTGAGTGCTGTTTTGCTGACTCCGGAACAGGTAACCATCAGTAATATTCCCGACATCCTGGATGTAAACCTCCTTATTGAACTCCTGGGCGATATGGGCGTTGAAATCAACCGGACAGATCGGCATACAGCCAGTTTTAAATCAGCTGAAGTCAATATCGACTTTCTCCACAGTGAAGAATTCCGCAAAAAAGGTGGTCGTTTACGCGGCTCCGTTATGCTGGCCGGCCCCTTGCTCGCCAGGTTCAGGAAGGCATTCATTCCAAAGCCCGGTGGAGATAAGATTGGCCGCAGAAGGCTTGACACCCATATCATCGGGTTCGAAAAGCTGGGGGCAGAATTCAACTACCATCCCGAAGACGGTTATTTCCACCTGGATGCACCCAACCTGAAGGGAACATATATGTTACTGGACGAGCCTTCGGTAACCGGAACAGCCAATATTGTTATGGCGGCTGTAATGGCAAAAGGCACCACCACTATTTACAATGCCGCCTGTGAGCCTTACCTGCAGCAGCTTTGCAAGATGCTGAACCGGATGGGGGCAAAGATCAGCGGAATCGGCAGTAACCTGCTGACCATTGAAGGGGTAGATTACCTGGGCGGAACCGAACACCGCATGCTTCCCGATATGATCGAGGTTGGCTCATTCATAGGAATGGCTGCCATGACCCAGGGCAATATCAGGATACAGGGTGCAGGCATTGAACACCTGGGCATAATCCCCGATAAATTCAGGCAACTCGGTATACAGATGCAGTTTGAAGGGGATGATATTATCATTCCGGAGCAGGAAACATATGAAATACAGACCTTCCTCGACGGATCGGTTCTAACCATCAGCGACCATCCATGGCCGGGATTCACCCCGGACCTGCTGAGCATCGTGCTGGTGGTGGCCACCCAGGCTAAGGGTTCGGTGCTGATACACCAGAAAATGTTTGAAAGTCGTCTTTTCTTTGTCGATAAACTGATAGACATGGGTGCTCAGATCATACTATGTGACCCGCACCGTGCAGCGGTAATTGGCCTGGGTCGCGAACAAAAACTCCGGGGTATTACCATGAGCAGTCCGGATATCCGTGCCGGTGTTTCCCTGTTGATAGCCGCACTAAGCGCGGAAGGAAAGAGTGTGATCCAGAATATTGAACAAATTGACCGGGGATACCAGAATATCGACCAGCGACTGGTAGCACTTGGTGCAGACATCAAACGCATCTAATGTTGTACACCAATAAAAAGATCATCATCATTACCGCGCCTTCGGGTGCCGGAAAAACATCCATCACCCGCTACCTGCTTCAAAAACATCCCCAGCTGGCCTTCTCAATTTCCGCAGCTACCCGGCAGCCAAGGGGTGCTGAAAAAAACGGGGTGGATTATTACTTCATCAGCGTGGATGAATTCAGGGAACATATCCGCCTGAATGATTTCATGGAATGGGAAATGGTGTACGAAGGGAAATATTATGGCACCCTGAAATCAGAAATGGTACGAATCTGGAACAATAAGCAGGTACCCATGCTCGATATAGATGTAAAAGGTGCTATCCATGTACAGCAGCAATACCCCCACAATACCTTGTCCTTATTCATTGAACCACCATCCGTGGAGGAGTTGAAAAGGAGGCTGGAAAGCAGGGGTACGGAAACAACGGAAAGCCTGGCTGCCAGGGTGAATAAGGCAGCTTATGAAATTTCTTTCAAGCATCATTTCAATCATATCATTGTGAATGATGACCTGGATAAAGCCTGCAAAACGGCAGAGGACCTGATCCTGAAGTTCCTTTCCAGTCCTTCCTGAGGGATGGCAAAGGACTCAAACAATGCGTATATTCGTTAAAGTATGATCAACCTGAATTCACTTGGACTGATTGTTTTTTTCCTGGTACTGGTCGGATTTTTTGCCGGTATTGAAGCTGCCTATGGCAGTATTAACAGGCTCTCCGTTGAGCTCCGGAAAAAACAGGGGCGCACCGGAGGCATACTGGTCAGCCAGTTCCTGGAAAAGCCGTCCTCTTTTATCGGAGTGGTACTGATTGGGTTTAACCTTTTCCTGGTAGTGTACGGCCTGATGATCGGCGAGTTCCTGGAACCCCTATGGAGGATCCTGGAACAGAAGTTACCGGTGGCCTATGCCAATATCATCCACCTGTTTTTTGAAACACTGACAGCCACTGCCATCTTCATAATTCTGGGCGAATTCCTGCCAAGAGCTTTCTGGCGCGCAAGAAATGAATGGATACTCAATAGCGCCATTGCCAGTATCATCAATTTCCTATACCAGGTATTACAGCCGGTAACTACTTTATTTGTTTCCATTGCCGAATGGATACTCAAATACCTGTTCAATATCAGGCTGACTGAAAGAAAGGATGCCTTTATCAGGACGGATATCGATGCTTTCAATATGCAACATACAGGAGAAAAAGAAAATGAATTACAGGAAATAAATACCAGCCTGATTGAAAATGCGCTCTCGCTTCCTACGGTCAGGGTCAGGCAGTGCCTGATTCCCCGTAAAGAAATTGAAGGGGTGGAAATCAATACGCCGGTGGAGAAGGTAATCGCAAAATTTATTGATACCAAGCTGAGCAAACTGGCGGTATATGAAGGTAATATAGACCATATCGTAGGGTATGTACACCAACTGGATATGTTCAAGCAGCCATCAACAACTGCGTCTGTATTGCTTCCGATTCCGGCGGTTCCTGAAAGCATGAATGCAACAGACCTGATCAACAGGTTCACTAGGGAAAGAAAAAGCATGGCCTGGGTGGTGGATGAATTTGGTGGCACATCCGGAATCGTTACCATGGAGGACCTGCTGGAAGAGATCTTTGGTGAAATCAGGGATGAACATGATACAGAAGAATTCGAGGAAAAAAAGATCTCCGAAACCGAGTTCATCTTTTCAGGTCGCCTGGAACTGGATTACCTGCACGAAAAATACAACCTGGTTTTTGAAGAGGACGAATCTGAAACGCTCTCTGGTTATATTATACAATACCACGAAACCATTCCTAAAATAAAGGAGCGGATCTTCATTGACGACTATGAATTTGAAATCATGGCGGTAAGTGACACAAGGATCGAGATGGTCAGGCTGAAACTGTTGAAATAAAACTCAAAAATTAAGTTTCAGCATTTGCTTTTCCTTTTTTCGTGCTTCCACTTTATAAACGGCCTTCGTAATAAAATGGCCGAAAGCAGCACCAATCCATACATCGCTGGACCAGTGCCGGTTATCATACAAACGGGATAAGGCAGTGAGTGTTGCTAAGGTATAAGCAACAGGAGGCACCCATTTTGTTTCCTTAAACTCTATAGCCAACGCTGTAGCAACCGTGAAAATAGTATTTGAATGGCCGGAAGGGAAAGACGTGTACTCCCTGCCGCCCTGGAAAGGTTCATTGAATTCATAAGGTTCTTGCGTATAAAGCGGGCGGCGGCGGCGTATGATCTGCTTCGTGCTTACATAAAAAAGAGTGGAAAAGACCAGCGACTTGGCTGTCATAAGGGAAGCGTGTTCAATTTTCCGGTTTTTGGTAACAACACCCGTCAGGTACATGGCCCCGATAATAAAGGGCGGGTATTTGTTTCCAAACGGCTCCACCACTTTGGCCACTTCGGTATAGAATTGTTCCTGGTTGGCACGCATCCATTTATTTACGGTCTTATCGGTCAGCAAAAAAACGCCCGCACCGGCTGTTACAAAAGCAACTGTCCGCCAATCCCTGGCACTATACCTGAGCGGTGATCCAGCCACTTTGGGCAGATCTGTAAAATAACTCAGGACATAGGTTTTGTTTATCCTGTAACCATGCTCCTGGTACCAGGCAGTTGAACTGTCGGATAAGCCCATAACAGCAATGACGGAGTCTTCCTGCTGTGCTGCAGCAAACCGGCAGGGCAACAGAAAAAGAAGCAGAATTCCGAAGTAACGGCAGGCTGAAGACATAGAAACGGAAAATAGAAAAAAAAGAATAAACAAACGGGCTCCTTTTCCAGGGAGCCCGTTTACTAACATTATTCAAAATTGATTTGTCGGGATGGAAGCCTATGCCGCCTGCATTTCGGCAATTTTTTCACGGATCTTCTTTTCAATTTCGGCCTGCAGCTCGGGATTATCGCGAAGCAATTGTTTTACTGAATCACGCCCCTGTCCCAGTTTGTCGGTATTATAACTGAACCAACTGCCGCTTTTCTGAACGATACCCAGGTCAACTCCCATATCAATGATTTCACCCACTTTGGAAATACCTTCACCGAAAATGATATCAAATTCTGCGGTCCTGAATGGTGGTGCCACCTTGTTTTTTACCACTTTAACCTTTACCCTGTTTCCAACTGCCTCATCGCCATCCTTGATCTGGCTCATCCTGCGGATATCCAGGCGGACGGAAGCATAAAACTTCAGGGCATTACCACCTGTGGTGGTTTCGGGGTTACCAAACATAACGCCGATCTTTTCACGAAGCTGGTTGATGAAGATGCAGATTGTATTGGTCTTATTAATGGTGGCAGTCAGCTTACGCAGGGCCTGGCTCATGAGTCGGGCCTGCAACCCCATTTTACTGTCACCCATCTCCCCTTCCAGTTCGCCTTTTGGTACAAGTGCGGCAACGGAGTCAATCACCACCACATCCAGGGCGCCGGAAAGGATCAGTCTGTCGGCAATTTCAAGAGCCTGCTCACCATAATCGGGCTGGGAAATCAGCAGATTGTCTACATCAACCCCCAGTTTCTGGGCATAGGAGCTGTCAAATGCGTGTTCAGCATCAATAATGGCGCAAATCCCGCCTTTTTTCTGAGCCTCTGCTATGGCATGGATGGCAATGGTGGTTTTACCTGAAGATTCCGGACCATACACTTCAACAATCCTTCCCCTGGGAAAGCCACCAATTCCCAGCGCCACATCCAGTCCCAGCGAGCCGGACGAAACCACTTCCTGCACATCGGAGGCTCTTTCATTCATCATCATCACGGAACCCTTACCGAAGTCCTTATCGATCTTATCCATCGTCAGCTTCAGCGCCTTCAGTTTTTCAGCATTTGACATAGTATCTGTTGTTTTTTAGTTATGGTCCAAAATTATTAGTGGGCCAAAGATAGCCAGATTTAATTATTAACACTAATTAATTTAGCATTTTTTCACTAAATATTTTATCGTGAAAACACCCTTGCGGTTTTAGGTTTTTTTTCACATACCCCCAATGAATAGGGGCTATCACATTATTACAGAATTGTATCTTTGAAAAAATAAACCGTATGAGAATACTAGCAGTTTTAGTTGTGGCTTTGGGAATGGCAACCGCAGCAGCGGCACAATCCCCTGCCCCGGCGGTGAAGGGTGAGACCTATGGAGCTGGCACCAATGCAGATGGGGCCATTTCGGTTAACGAGCTTTCATCAAAAATGTCCGGTAATGTTTATTCCGGTAAAATAGTCGGGAAGGTAACCGAAGTATGCCAGGAAAAGGGCTGCTGGATGAAACTGGAAAAGGAAAACGGCGAAACCCTGATGGTCAAATTCAAGGACTATGGTTTTTTTATGCCAAAGGATATCCAGGGAAAGGAAGTAGTGCTTGAAGGTGAAGCTGTGGTAAAGGAAGTATCGGTAAAACAGCAGAAGCATTATGCCAAGGATGCCGGCAAAAGCCAGGAAGAAATTGAAAAAATAAAGGCGCCCAAGAAAGAAACCCAGTTCATCGCAAAAGGAGTAATGGTGCTTTAACCAATAATAAAATCTTCAGAACCGGCCCAGTGCCGGTTTTTTTTATGACATTTCATAAGCAAATCCTTTAAAATGAAGTTTTTTCTTTTATCAGTACTAATGGGCTGGATGACCCTCAGCGGCTTTCCGGAAACAGTACTGCAATCCGGAGGCCAAAATACCATCAATGGCAACTGGCATATGGTTTTCTTTCATAGTCCGGAATTTGACCCCGGGGTTTTATTTCCAGAGAAACAGCCCTATATGCGTCTTGATAGCAGTACCTTGCGGGCAAGCGGAAGCACCGGCTGCAACAGGTTCAGCGGGCAGTTTGTGGCAGTAAACCAGCAGTTCAGGTTTGCGATGGATAAAATGATTTTGACAAGGATGGCCTGCAAAGGACCCGGTGAAGGCATCTTCCTGGAAACCATCGGCAGGGTGAACCGTTACAGATTAACCAACGACACTTTGGTGTTTTTGCAAAATGACACTGTTTTGATTCGGTGGAAGAAAAAAAACTAATATGGGTGGAAACCTCTTCTGGAAAATATTCTGGACACTCAGCGGCTGGAAGGTTCAGGGACAATGGCCAAAGGAATTGAACAGGGCCATCATTATTGTTGGGCCTCATACCAGCGGATGGGATGTGGTAACGGGGATGGCTGCCCGATCTGTGGTTCCCATACCACATGCCCATTACCTGGGTAAAAAAGAATTGTTTGACGGCCCATTTGGCTGGTTTTTCAGGATGACCGGCGGTGTTCCGGTAGACAGGTTCAGCAAAAATAATATGGTTGAACAGGTGGTTGAGGAATTCAGGAAAAGGAAAGATTTTGTGCTTGCCCTGTCACCGGAAGGTACCAGGCAGCGAGTTGAAAGGCTAAGGACAGGATTCTGGCATATTGCCAAACAGGCAGGGGTGCCCATTATCATGGCAGGTATGGATTTTCAAAAAAAAGAATTGATACTATCTGAACCATTCATGCCCGGAGTATCTCCGGAAGCCGATATGCCCGCCATCATCCGTTTTTTTGCACCCATTCAAGGCAGGCACCCTGAGGCAGGAATGGGACACCTGCTGACAGATTAAAAAAATATCAAATAATTTTTTTTTGAATAAAATCAACTCTTGTTAAAACTGCTTTGAAATAAGGCATGGTAGTTGATTCTTGCTGTACATTTACACGAAATTTTAACTAAAAACTAAAAGCAAATGAAAGTTTCTTACTTAGTTATTGCTGCTGCAACAACAGTTTCAATGGTATCCTGTGTCAGTTCAAAAAAGTTCAAGGCCGAACAGTCTAAGGTAGCCGAACTTACTGCAAAAAGCGGCCAATTGCAAAATGACCTGAAAGGTTGCGAAGATGCAAAAGCTGAGGAAGCCCGTAAAAGGGCGGGACTGGAATCAGAGATCGCCGGACTCAACAAGCAATTAGAATTCCTGAAAGAAAATAACACCACTGCCCTGAAGCAATTACAGGATATGTCAGTGATTTCTTCTGCCCAGGCTGAAAGCATCAAAAAATCAATGGAAAATCTCGGGTTGAAAGATGCTTATATCCAGGACCTCCAGACCCAGATGGCCAAAAAAGATTCGCTGAACATGGCACTGGTGATGAACCTGAAAGGTGCTATCGGGAATATGGAAGACGAAGACATCAACGTTAAAGTGGATAAGGGTGTGGTGTATGTTGATATTTCTGACAAGCTTCTGTTCAAGAGTGGCAGCTTTGCCATCACTCCAAGGGCGGAAGAAGTACTCGGAAAAGTGGCAACTGTACTGAAGAACCAGCCTGATATTGAATTCATGGTGGAAGGTCATACAGACAACAATGCTATCCGCGGCAATATCGGTACCATTAAAGACAACTGGGACCTCAGCGTAATGCGTGCTACCAGTGTGGTTCGTATACTGCAGAAAAAATATGGCCTTGATCCCGCTAAAATGGCGGCTGCAGGTCGTGGAGAATACAAGCCACTGGAAGACAATGCATCTGCTGCAGGTAAAGCTGCCAACCGTCGCACCCGTATCGTAATCCTTCCCCAGCTTGACCAGTTCTACAAATTGCTGGAGAGGAAATAATGGACAGGAAGACAAAGGGAAACTAACACCCCTGGAATAATAAAACAGCCCGCCGGAATCCGGCGGGCTGTTTTATTTAATTCACCATTGCGCGGCAGGAATATTGTTCAGAATACCCGATGCGATAATATGACTGTTGATACTTTATCATTTATGTCAACATCTCCTCATTTGTCTATTATTTTAGGGAACCTGCCAGGCAGGTTGATTTTCGGTTAACCATCTATAGCTGCGCAGAATTTTCTGTGTATCCCCGTTACTATTCTGAATCCCGGTTACCTTTTTAACGCTGGTTATGTAGTCCATACAGTTGCGCCAGCATTAAAAATCTATGACCATAACATCATCAAGTGTAAATTTTTCAAATAGGTTCTCGGTATACTTTATCGTAGAAATACTTGAAATGGGGAAAATGCCCCTCCTGCCCGGGAAAAAAATCAATCATTTTTTGTCTTTATGGTCAATCTGTCTTCTGAATTTTGTTTTTTATATTGTAATTTCAGGGTAGATAAATCCTCCCCCTATTTATTCCCCCCGGTTTTAGCTCAGATGTCTTTTATTGGCAACCCCTTATCTTAATTACAATGAGCCCTATTTACGCTAAACCTGGAAAGGCATGCGGAATCTTTTTGATCCTGCCTGTTTTTATTTTTTCATTTTTGGTGGTCAATGCACAAATCACCAGGTTCCCTCTCAACGCACAGTTATATCCGAGAAATCCATCCACTAATACCGCGACGGTAACAGTAGAAGGAACGATGTCCTCCTCCACCGGGTACACCCAGGTTCGCTTAAAAAGATCCCGGAATGGCTATTACCAGAAAACCATCACAGCCAATCTGACTTATATTAATGGTGTAGCTTCCTATACCATTCTTGATGAACTACCGGCTGAGCTGGCAAACTACACCTACACCCTGTACGGTTATAAAAACTGGAGGGAAACCTGGCTTAAGGCAGCCTACAATGTTGTGGCTGGTGACGTATACCTGGTTCAGGGACAATCAAACGCCGTGGCAAATGTCAGAGGCAGTATAACAACGGAAAATGATGCCAACAACTCTTCCAATGCACCCTATCGCAATTATGTAAGGGTTTGGGGAAGCGGATCCAGCAATGCCAGTTATACCAAAGCATGGTTTGTTGCCATGGGCAATTCATACTATGATGTAAATGGTAATACCGGGCAATGGGCTTTAAGGATGGCATCAAGAATTGCAGAATCACAAAGGATTCCGATCTGTATCCTGAATGGAGGATACCCTGGTGCGGCCATTGGATATTTTCTGCGGAATGATTGGAATCCAAATGATGGTGGCACGAATTATGGCCGCTTATTAAACAGATCGGTTGAGGCAGGCGTCAGGGAAAGAGTTCGCGGTATCTTATGGTACCAGGGTGAATCGGATGCTTCAGGCTCCTTAAACCCAAACCAGCTCTCCACCAGTCAGTATAAAACTTATTTCAATTCCTTATACGCAGACTGGAAGGAAGATTACCCGGGGTTAGAGCATATTATAATTTTCCAGACAAGGTATGGCTGTGGAATGTATTCCAGAGATGGCGCATTGCAGGTGCAGGAAGCCCATCGCCAGCTCAGTAACGATCACTCTGATGTTAGCCTGATAAGTACCAGCAACACCAATAATTACAGTGATGATTGCCATTATAGTTTTGTGGAAGGCTACAAGAAAATGGGAGACTGGGCTTATGAGATAGTGCAACGGGTGATATACCATGTCAACAATGGCACAAACACTCCCCAACCCAAAAAGGCAGTTGTAACCGGCATGACATCTGAAGGAGTCGCCACCCAGATAGCGTTAGTATTAAGTGATCCGAATACAACCTACAGCTCAATGGGCAACCTGGCTTCAGACTTTCGGATGGAAGGAGGAAGCTTTTCTATATCCAGCCACTATATCAGTAACGATTCACTTTATTTTAATGTTTACAGGAACAGCGGTTCAAGTGCCCTGAAACCTTCGGGCCTTTCCTATCTTAGCCACCAGGGAACAGCCTCGCCGGTTGTTTACAACAACAAAGGATTGGGGCTTGCCTATTTTTCCAACCTCATCGTGGAAGAAGCTGATGGTTCTACCCCACCACCACCGCCACCACCTCCTCCGCCACCTCCGCCGCCACCCCCATCAGGCTGTACAGACAATTACGAACCAAATAATAATGGCGGGGCTTCTGTACAGATACAACCCAACACAACCATCAATGCATTGATTGATGTATCAACCGACGTGGATTGGTTTAATGTCAGAACCAACAGTACCGGCAACTTTATTAAGTTCAGCCTTTTTGACCTACCCGCAGATTATGAACTCTATGTATATAGAAGCAACTGGACTTTGCTGGGGTCCTCCACCAATTCGGGCACAACACCTGAACAGATCATTGATAATAGTGGCGGCACCAACGCACTCTATTATATCGGCATAACCAAGAAGGCCGGAAATTTCAATGCAGAGCTTTGTTATTCGCTGAAGACAGAGTTAAGTACTACAGAATGGACAGCAGGAACCGGAACTGGCATTAATCCGGGACTTACAGCTGCTCCAATGGAAACAACAGCCAAAACAGAATTAAATACAATTGTTTCGTCAGGCATTAGCATGTTCCCTAATCCGACGCGCGACAATATTACCCTCAAATATTCCACTGAAGTTTCGGGTGCTGTTTCGATCAGGATAGTAGATCTGTCAGGCAGGCTGGTATTGGTGGAGCAGAAAACCGCCACTAAAGGAGAAAACATCTATCAAATAAAACTTGACAAAATTATTGCCGGTCTTTACCTGATTCAGGTCATTAGTAAAAACAGCCTGCTCACTGAAAAAATCAATATTATCCGATAGCCCCAGCACGCGACTTTTAGTACTTGAAAATTATCATGCAATGGTCCATGTTCTATTGACTGGAACAATCAGGAAAGTCGTGCTATTCTGGTTAACGATTAGTATTTTCAACTATCAACAGGGCAGGCCACCAGTTACCCTGTAAACCAGCAAATATATCCCAGGGATATGCAGACCAATTCAGTCAGCTTACCAATCGTGGGCATTATTGAAGAATCCAGCGGGTATAGAGGACTCAGGGTAAAAAAGTATCGCAATGGAATATTGATCAACACCAATATTATTCCCTTAAGTTTCAACTATGGAATAACTGGATTTACAGTTCCGGAAAACCTGGCTGCAGCGCTTGTTAATTACAGATTTGACCTCATGGGCTTTAATGGCGCTACTGAAACCCTTATCAGGTCAGCAACTAATGTAGTGGCAGGTGATATTTACCTCATACAGGGACAATCAACCGCTGCAACAAACTGGAGAGTGTATGAAATTTGGAATGACGCGAACAGAAACTAAAATTCACCTCACAGGTATTTTGTCAGGCTATGGGGAAGTGGTTCTTCCAATTCAGGCTACCCAAAAGAATGATTCATTGACAATGGTAATGTATGGTTTGAAACTATTGGAAACACCGGTCAACGGGCATTAAGTATGGCTTCAAACCTGGCAGGGAATACTGACTATCCGGGACTTAACAGAATCTACCTGTTTCAGATGCGTTTCGGTTGTGGCATGATTTCGAATATTACTGACCTGCAGGTATAAGTTACCCGGGACACAGTAGCGGGGCAGCCCCTATCCTTGCAACCAGCACTGGAATTAGCTTATTGTATTTTTGGGGCTACCCGATAAATACGTCAGAACCACCGCCACCTTCCTGTACTGATCCATACGAAGCAAGTGGTAAACATGGCGCTGCCATTGGTGTGAGCAATACCATCACCGCCCGTATTTCTTCATCAGCTGATATTGATAAATTCCAGTTTAAAACGACAGCAGGTCCGGTTATATTAAAATAAACCTTTTCAGCCCGCCGGCAGACTACGATTTGAAGTTACAGGTGCAAAAGGCAAACTGATCTGGAGTTCGGCCAACATAGACACAACACCCGAGGTAATTGGGTACACCGGAGCGATAAAGACTGGTTACCGCCTTCAAATCTCCGTTAAAAATGATGCATCTAATGCCACAAAATGTTATTCCCTGAAAGTGGGGTTAAGCAATACAGCATGGCCCGGTAATTCAACCCCAGCCACCTCCACCTTAAATAATCGCTCCAGGCCGGTGGAAGAGGTTGCAATTGAAAAAGTTCAGTACCATAAGGATGAAACAATGCTCACCATTTTATTACCGGCAAACGGCAATGAAAAAACCGAACTGCGGCTGGTAGAAATTACAGGCTGGCAAAAACCTTGTCTATGTGAAAGTGAACGACCCGACGCCAGGCATCTGCCTGTTACAGGTTGTTCAGGATAGAAAATTGAAAACCAGATAACTCGTCATTAACGGACGGCAATAATTCCGGAAGCCGCATCATGACCTGTTCAGATTACCAGGTGTTTCTTAAAAAAGGAAATGGTTCTTGACCAGGCCAGTAAGGCGGCTTCCTTATTATATCTTGCGGCCGAAGTGTCATTATGGAAAGCGTGGTTTACACCTTCATAAACATACTGTTCATATTTGATCCCGGCTGCCTTCAATGATTCTTCATATGCAGCCATCCCCGCATTAACACGCTCATCCAGTGCAGCATAATGCAATTGAACGGCGGCCCTGATATTTGCAACCTTTGCAGCATCAGGCTGCCGGCCATAAAAAGAAACAGCAGCTTTTAATTCCGGCACTGCAACAGCAAGGTTGTTCGACATGGCACCGCCCCAACAGAATCCCACACAACCAACAGCGCCATTGCAATCCTTCCTTGTTCTCAGGTAGGGCAATGCTGCCCCAAACCTTGTGATGTTTTCTACACCATCCAGTTTGCTGAACAACTGGCGGGCATCATCTTCATTGGCAGGGGTACCTCCAAGGGTGGATAATCCATCAGGGGCAATAGCAAGGAAACCTTCAGCTGCAGCCCTTCGTGCTACGTCTTCAATATGGGCATTCAATCCCCTGTTCTCATGTATAACAATGATGGCGGCATAGGGTTTGAGCGCCACAGGTCTTGCCACATAAGCTTTCATCTCCCCCGCAGAACTGGGATAACTGACTCTTTCGGTAAAAAGTCCGGCAGCAGGCTGGGTTTGTGCGGAGGCATAATTACCCTCCAGCATGGGCAGTACAGCCATGGCAGCGGTCAGGCTGCCGGTAATTTTAACGAGCTGCTTTAAAAATTGATCACGACCAAGGGGTCGATGTGTGTATTCATCATACAGGCTGATAATGCGTTGGTCCATAAAATTGGTTGTTACACAATTTAATCAATCCGCATCAAACCCAATAGACGCCATCTACAAATGCTCAGTAACCCGACTGGATAGATTCAATGGTTTGCTTCAACGCATCCAGGTGGCGGCCAAAACTCCTTTTAAACATCCATTTCGCCAGGAAATAACTGGCTGGTACCAAAACCACAATAGCCACCAACAATACCCAGATGAAAATTGGTTTCTGCAGCAATTCTTCCAGGGATCTTCCCGAACGGATGGTCGCACCAAGGATATAACCGCCGGCCACAGCGAAAGGATAAACCCATAATGCCAGTTTCAATTGCAACTGCCCCCAGGCCCTGATATCGTGGTAATGCTGTTGTAATTCCTGAAGGAGACTACCGCTTCCTGAAATGGTAGTATTGATGGACCTGAACAACCTGATTGCTCCCAGCATTGCCACGGCATTAAATGAAATATTAACCAGCAATGCTATTACCACCGGCCAGACAGGATAAGAAACCATCACCAGCAAATAAGAAATAGTAATCAATACCCCCCAAACCAAATTAATAAGGAGGTTCCTTTTCAGTTTAACAAGGGGATGATGTGGCTGAAACCTGCTGGAAAAGCCGGGCTTCAACATGTCGTCAAGTTCTTCATCCACGGGCTCCCAGTCCCGCCACTTATTCTGGTCAGTCATTTCCCTGTTCATTTAAAAGTTTTGACAATCGCTGCCGGATCCGGTAAAGCTTTACGGAAAGAGTATTGGCAGACATGCCCAGCATCCCGGCGATCTCTGTATTACCATATCCATCCAGGTGTAGTAAAATGATCGCCCTGTCAAGATCCGTCAACTGTCTGATGGCTTTTTGTAAAGCAACGGAATCTTCTTTGTCCAGCTGGCTGGGAGCCAATTCCCCGTCTTCCGGCAATTCATCTGTATAAACGACCAGTCTTTTCTTGCGCATGCTGGTAAAAATTGTATTCAGGCAAATCCGGTACAACCAGGTACTGAACTTTGCTTCTCCCCGAAAATTACCCCAGCCTTTCCAGCACTGCAACAGGATTTCCTGGTAGAGATCCTTTTTCTCCTCCGGGTCTGCAGCATACAACGATACCACTTTGTAGATTATACCCTGGTTCGCCCTGATCTGTTCCAAAAATTCCTTTTCGCTCAACCAGTATCATTTAATTGTTCATAAAATTCATTCTCACACAAACAGCATCGCAAATAAAATCAAAACCTGGCAGAACCATCCATCAGAATCCATGCGATCAATTGCCAGATCAACAGTTTAATAATATGTAGCCGCCCCGCAATAGTTATTACAGGTTACCCGAAAAATAATCTGTCACATGTAAAACTCACATATTTCAGCGCATAACCACATAAATATGCGACATCTACGAAACCTTTCATACTTGAAATTCACCGCTGGTGCATCGGCATGATTATTTAACCCATCATCCCAATTCAATTCCGGCTGCAGCTGCTTATTCCAAACTTTACGCCACATTTCAAAACAATCATCATGAAAAGGCTTCAACTGGGAATATTGATCAGTACAATGTTATTCTGCGCAGAATCAATTGCACAACAGCAAGGCAGGGTAAACGGCGTAGCATCGGAAGGCGCCACTATCTCATTGCTGAAGGCCATAGATTCATCTGTCATAAAATTTGCAGTTGCAGGAAGCCAGGGTAGTTTTGAAATTGACCAGCTGGCCTTTGGCAACTACCTGATATCAGTAAGCGCGGCAGGGTTTAATACATTTTTCAGCGATGCCTTCCTGCTCAGCGAAACAAACCCGCATAAAGAATTTGCCACCATCAGGTTGTCGCCTGCGGAAAAGCAACTAAGTGGTGTTACGGTAATTGCCAAAAAAAGGATGATAGAAGTAAAAGCCGACCGGACTATTGTAAATGTTGAGGCCAGTATTTCAAATGCAGGGGCAACTGCCATGGAAGTGCTTGAAAAATCACCTGGAATTACGGTGGATAGGGATGGGAATATCAGTATGAAAGGCCGGTCAGGCGTAATGGTGATGATTGATGGAAAACCCAGCTATCTCTCCGGAACAGAACTGGCCAACCTACTTAACAACATGAGTGCCAACCAGCTGGATCAGATTGAACTGATGTCAAACCCGCCGGCCAAATATGATGCTGCCGGTAACTCAGGGATTATCAATATCATCACCAAAAAGAATAAACAACGCGGTTGGAATGGCAGCCTGAACATCAGCTATGGACAGGGCAGGTATTACAAGACAAATAACAGCCTCAACCTGAATTACCGAAATGAAAAATTCAATGCTTTTGCCAATTACAGCATGAATTCAAACAAGGGATTCAATGAACTGCTTATCAACCGCACCTACTTAGATGATGATGGTAAAACCCCGGTTGCTTTTTACAGGCAACCAACCTACCTGACAATAGCCGGAAATAACAATACATTGAAATTGGGTCTGGACTATTACCTGAATAAAAAAACCACCCTCGGAATAGTGGGAACCGGATTCATTTCGCCCCGCAAATTTGACGGAAGCAGTACCGGGTACCTGCAAGATGGTAATCATATTACAGACACCATTATAAATACCATCAGCGACAATAAAAACAGGTGGGTCAATGGTACCCTGAACCTGAACCTGCGCCACCAGTTTAATAAAAACAGCGAGCTGGGTGCAGACATTGATTATGTGCGCTATGACATGGAAAACAACCAGCTGTTCACCAATAAAACGAGCCTGCCGGACAACACCATACATTCACAAGGAAAATTAAAGGGTGAACTTCCGGCAACCATTTCCATACTCTCTGCCAAAACAGACTATTCCCAAAACATCGGAAAGGATTTGAAACTGGAAGCCGGTATTAAATCGAGCCTTGTCAAAACCGATAACCTGGCGAATTATTCCAACCTGGAGGACAATCAATGGAAACCGGATTACCTGAAGTCCAACCATTTCCTCTATGAAGAAAACATCAACGCCGCTTATATAAGCGCCAATAAAAGCATGGGGAAATTCTCATTCAAGGGTGGTTTACGTTTTGAAAACACCAGTTATAAGGGAAACCAGTCAGGCAATCCAATGAAGGAAGACTCTTCCTTTAAAAGGAATTACAATTCATTGTTCCCAACCTTGTATATCACTTACAATGCAGATTCCAACAATGTGTTTACACTAAGTACCGGAAAAAGGATTGACAGGCCGGCCTACCAGCAACTGAACCCGTTCCTGTTCTTCATCAATGAATATACCTACCAGGTTGGTAACCCTTATATACAACCGCAGTTTACCTGGACCTACAGTATTTCACATACATATAAGGAATGGCTTACAACTACACTTGAACATGCCGAAACAAAACAATATTTCAACCAGATATTCCGGACAGAAGGGAAGGTAACAATCCTGACAGAAGGTAACCTGGCACGGATGCAGAATACAAATCTCACCATCTCCGTTCAACTCAATCCGGCCAAATGGTGGTCTGCCAGTATCAATGCCACCGGAAGCCATCGAAAAGTGAATGGCACTGGAACCAACAGCGATTTCAACAGTGAAAACATCAATGCAAATGCAGGCATTAATAACCAGTTCAAATTCAAAAAGGGTTGGTCTGCTGAGTTATCCGGAAATTATAACACCCCGTTTGAAGATGCACAATTCCGGATCAGCGCTTTCGGGCAGGTTTCGGCCGGGATCGGCAAACAGGTTTTAAAGGGGAAAGGTACCCTGAGACTGAATATACGCGACATTTTCTTTACCCAGCGCATCAACGGAAACATCAGGTACCAGTATGTTAGAGAACACTTTAACCAGAGCCGTGAAACGAGGGTGGCGAATATCAGCTTTACCTGGCGCTTCGGGAAGCAATTCTCTGAAAACCGTCGCCGCAACAATGGCGGAAGCAGTGAGGAGCAGCAGCGGGTGCGGCAATAGACCAACTTCTTCACACAGTAAGGGATCTTTTGGTTCAATTAACTCGTATGATCTGATACGATCACCCATTGGCCATTGATTTTTCGCAGTATCAACGTATAATGACCACCGATGTCGCCGACTGTCCTGGTGAGGTGCCACTTTCCCACCACCATAAACACCAGGTCTGACAATCGATTTACGTGAAGAAGGTCGAATTTAAGGGTACCCATTTTATCGCGGCTGTCGTAATTTTTCTTATACCGTTCCCAGGTATTGTTGTAACCATATGTTACTCCCTTGCTGCCGATAAACATCAAGGAATCGGATTTCCAATACCCTTGCATAAAGGCTTCAATATCACCCCTGTTCCAGTCATCCTGCTGCCTGCTCAATAACTGGCGGATGGCAAGTTCATCGGGAACCTGGGCAGAAACCGGGCCGGCAAGAACAAAGCAAAGCAGTATCAGGAGAAGTCTCATACAGAAAAATATTTCCGGTAAGGTACATTTGCAGACTTATTCAACCAAATTGCGCCGGCATTTGTCATTGCCTGTCAGACTAAGATTATGAAGAAAATATATCATCTTTCCACCTGCAGCACCAACCAGAAAATCCTGAAAGAAGTGAATGCTGTTAAAAAGAAAGCCAAACTCCAGGACATTAAGGCAGAACCCATCAGCCCGGAACAGCTCGATGAAATGAAAAAACTTGCCGGCAGTTATGAGGCCCTTTTCAGCCGCAAGGCTATGAAATACCGCAGCATGGGCCTTCATGAAAAACAGCTGACCGAAAAAGATTACCGCAAGCTGATACTGGAGGAATATACCTTCCTCAAACGCCCGGTAGCCATTGTGGGGGACCAGATATTTATCGGCAATACAAAAGCCGTTGTGGAAGCGTTGAAAAAGGCCCTTGACGCAGGGATTGGCGTCTGACGTTTAGGGATTGGCGTCTGACGTTTAGAATGGATGAATACCGTGGACGCAAACGTCAGACGCCTACCCCTTTCACAGGGATCCCGCATCACTGTTGTACAGGCGGATCACAAACAGACTTAGGTTCCGGTAGGGCGGTACGTATTCAGAAAACAGGTTCCGTGTGGAATCGGATTTTCCAAATTGCTCTCCCAGCCTGTTCCAGAGTTCCGGCCAGTATATATCCTGTTGCTGTGAGAGCTGGACGTTCAATTCCTGTATCATCGGATCATTGATCAGTTTGGACCCGATCTGTTTGGTAGCTACAATCTGGGCGCCGGGACTCTTCCCTACTACTGTGAGCAGGTTTTTATATCCCCCGCAGGAGCCAAGGATCGCCAGCCTGGTGTAAGGCTGCAGATAATTCAGTGTGGTAGGCAAATGATAACTATGGCCCCGGTGAATAATGATTCCCGGTTTTATCCCGGATCCCGACAGGTATTGCAGCAAAGCCTGTTGCGCCAGCTCATCAAGCCTGAACTCGTGATCCAGTGGAAGGTTGGCAAATATCCGGATGGGCTGAATCGTATTCCTGGAACAGATTTCCATCCATTGGGAATGCTTCACGACCTCCCAACGCCCTGTATCACGAAACAGGGACATGAAACTCGCGAAGGAAGCTTTCCCGTCGGCATCACCATAAAAGACAACGAGTTGGTGGATGACTTCATCCTGGTCGCGGATTGATTCCACCGGTAGCAGTTCATAATTGCCCAGTTTCCCAAACAACTTCTTCCTGGCAGAGGTATCGTTTGCCACATCATACACCTGGTGAAGGATATTGTACATCCTGATGCCGAAAAAATTCTCGGTATTCCTGCACCGCTGCAGGTTTTCATCCAGCAGCTGCCCAACCATTGTATTGGTTACGGTATCGTCTGTAAGACTGATAAATGCATCCGCCACATCCATTGCTTCCTCCATTCCGCTACTGATATCCGTCTCGATTCCTGCGATGAATTTTGACAAAAGTGATTGCCGCTCCGATTCAGGCATATTGTTCAGGAAATCGGATAACACGTTATAGTGCGAACAGGTGCGTATAAACTTCCTGAACTGGTCGTACTGAACCCACTCCATCAGGCTGTCGGATCGGCCGGCAGGAACCTGCTCCATCATTCTTTTGTATATCCCGAGAAAGCTGGATGTGTAGAGTTCATCTTCGCCTGTGGTGAGCAGGTAATAAAGATCAATTGCCCTAAGGGGCTGGATACTGGCAAATCTTGTCGGGCCGGATGATTCATGCAGGTCATTGATCTGCCTGATGTAAAATGCCATCGCTTTCTCATGTAATGCATTCCGGAGGGCAGCCTGCATACCCGGCGGGCCACCAGCCAGTCTAATCCGCCGGTTCTCCTGAATGGAATTCACCAGTAACTGGTAATAGCCGTTCACATCTGAGCTTCTCAGATAAAGCAGCTCTTCCTTTGTATATCTGCCGTCTGAGATTTCTTTCGCAAAATGCGCGAGTTCTCCGGCATTTCGGTTGCCCGACAGGGTTACCAACTGGCTGATAACCGGGTTCCTGTGCTGCCGGATAATATCCGTTATGCGGGTATTGTTATACGTTATATAGTTCACAATATTCATAGGGGCCAGTTCTCCAACATATACCAGGGCTGTATCAGTATACGGAAAATCGGCCCTCCTTTCGAGGAATGGGATGATATTATCTACACCCACGGCCACCCTGCGGATATCAGCAAGCTGCTGCAATCGTTTACCTTCATTGAATTGCCGGAAGGCATCTGCCAGCAGCTGGGTTCGCCGGGCACCAAACCCACCCATAATATCCCTCAATGGTTTATGTTGAATGACGGCATCAGCTATTGCTGGAAATTTCTCCAGGATCTCCGGCACATCATAAATATCGTATTGGTTTTGTTTCAGGCTGCTGCGAAGCGTCTGCAAAAAATACCGCAGGCTGTTGATGGCAAGGACCTGCTCAGCCGGGCTATCTTTTTTCATTTCATGGAAGGCGGCCTGCAGACTGTCTGTAGTATGATAGGCAAATTCCCTGATCCGTATCCTTATCCCTTCCTCACTATTGAATCCCTGGAGGTAAACCCGGTATTGTATCTGTTCAGCATCCAGCAGGGCGTTGGCTTCGGCAGGGGTCGTTTGTGCCACCACGGTCAAGGGCAGAATGTACAGAAAAATGGCAGTCAGTAAACACAGACAACGGCTCATGGGCTGATTTCAACCGGTAAGTTAAGCGGAAAAGCCCATTTAGGGTCCATCAATTGGCAAACTGCTGTAAAATGGCAGCAACGGCGGATGATTGCCCGAACCGGCGAAGAAAAGGCTCATAATGACCGGCTCCGATTGTTTGAAAATGAGTGGCTTTTCGGGCTTCTGTCCAGCCATCCCTCAAGCCCTGCATGGCGGCTGGTGCATTGGAATGCAGGTTCAGCAGGATGTTTTCTATTAATTGCCTGGTCTCAAGTGACAGGTTTACATTAACCAATGCCGGTCCCAGCGGGATTTCAGGGGACAGGTATATCTGGCGCAACATTAGATTTGCTGCAGGTTTCACAGCAACCATCTTCTGGTAGGCATCATGTCCCATGGCGGCAATATCAGCCCTTCCATCGAGCAAATATTCAACAGCAGCCTGGTGGTTCCCTGCATAGAGCACAGTGTCGAAAGAATGCTCTGCCTCCCGGATGCCCAACTGGGTAAGCGCCAGCCTCGGTACGAGATTTCCTGATGTGGAGCCTTTCGCCACAAGGGCCAGCCGAAGTTTCCCGCTTTTAGAACCAAGGGACCGCCAATTCAAAACGGGGCCCTTATCCTTTACCAGGAAAGCAGTCTTGTAAATATCAGCCGCACCTTCCGGAACCACCCATGCGGCAACCGCCTTCATGGGAAAAGGTTTGCCGGATGTTTCCAGCAACAGGTATCCGAAAGTATTGATCAAAGCAATATCCACTTCATTGTTTCGAATGCCTTCCATAAACGTCTGCACCGTCGGATAGGAGAGTACAATCACTTCCCTCTTCAGCTCAGATTGAATATAGCGACCCAATTCAGACAGGTTACCCTTTCTGTCATTGTTCGCATACTGGTAGGTAGCGAGCCGGATCGGTTGGGCCAGCATGTTCAAAGAAATAAGTATTGCAGCAATGCAGGAGACTACATTTTTCATATTCGCAAGTTGAGTCTTTAATTCAATCATTCCATTCACATATTGATGTGAAAATCATGCGTAAGACCACTCAGAGGGGAATATCCAGTTGTTTGGAAAACTGCCCGGCGGGAAATGATTCAGTAAAATCTTTGATGACGGTTAGCTGATTGATCCTGTAAATCTTGTGATACATCAAATGCAGAAACTCGCCCGAACGATCCAGTTCAAATGATTTCCTGATCAGCATCGGCTCCTTACTGCCCGGATACCGGGCCAAAGATTTCACTTGTATCATCGTATCCCAGACCAACATGGGAACTGCATCACGTAAATTGGTTTTCATCACAACCAGTTTCAGACCCGCCTCTGTAAAAACAGGTTCTCCCTCTCGTCGGACATTTTCTGCAAACACGTGAATCCGCAGTGATTTGGTTATCACTTCGGGAGATGATGGACCAACAGGTCGGTCTTTACTGCATCCGGCAAGGATTAACCCACCGGCTGCGGCAATGACCAGGATCTTTTTCATACAGGAAAGGTTATAATGGTTGAATGATACCTGATATACCAACTGACAACAGGTTTGGTTCAAATCGTTGCCTGCTCGTAAAAAAAATATCGAACTATCCAGCCGCCACCGGTCATGAAAGATTACTGCCGTTTGTCCCAATCACATGAGTATGCGATTGGGAATGTTGTCAGGCTTATTGAATTTTACATCCTTTACAATTAACCTTATATAATGAAAAGAAGATCATTTTTTATTGCTGCAACAACCCTGTTTGCCGTTTCGCTGGTTTCCTGTGACCGCGATGATTATATGCAACTGCCGCCCACTCCACCCGAAAGACAGGTAAAAAAACTGAGGGCGTCTGAAAATGATTTCCAGGCATTCAGTTATAATACCGGAAAGAACCTGACCGGTTATACCTCGCAATGGCAGACATCACCACAAGGGGGTATTACACGTGTTGATTTTCAGTACGAATATGAGGGTACCAAACTTAAGAAGATGACCAGCCAGGCAGGCAGGGTGGAATATTCCTATACCGGCAATCGCCTGACAAAATCAGAGAATTTCCTGAACAACGGAAGGAAAATCTCCTCCCATCATTTTACCTATGACAACAATGGCCGGGTAACCGACCTGATCGAAACCATAGATCAGCCAGAGGATATTCTGGAAGTCAAAATTCACATCAGCTACAGGGGCGACGGGAATGTAGCGCGTATAGACTACTTCCACAAAAGAGTGGGCGAAACTGTATTTGAAAACAGCTTTTCAAAGGTCTTTGAAGATTATGACGGACAACCTAACCCGGTACCTTCCGCTCTGCTGGAACACTTTATACCCGGACAAGTCCTCTTTAAAAACAACCCGAAAGTGATCAGGAACCTCGATGGGAATTCTACTACAAGTGACATTCTCCGGATAACATACCAGTACGACGATTATGGCTATCCGACCCTCCGCGATCAGCAGATTGAAATAGGCGGAGTACTGAAGCCGGTGATCCGTTACAACTACGAATACTAGAAATATTACCGTTCATACGGCAATTTTAACAGGTCATTGATGTTTGCATTGCGAACAATACAGTATCGAAGTAGCTTTGCAACCACAACTTTATAACATGAAAAGTTTTTTAATCATCGCTGTTCCCCTGGTGTTGCTTTCGGCAGCAGCCGCCGCAGCCATCCTGCAGCCCCTGAGGCCGGAAGCATCCCCCCCGGTGACAATGATCAATGGAAAGAAGTCCGGTCAGGAATTATCTTCAATCGTTTTCCAGGCCGCTTTAAAATCAAGCCGGAAGACAGTTAAAAAATCAGGCGGTTGCTGCCTGCGTTGTATCTGATTCATGATACAGACCCAGCCCCCCACTAGTCAATTATGCGAAGTTTTGCATAATTGAGCATGATCTTCTTTTCACCATTCAATTCAAACTGAACAGTGGCAACAGGGTTATGAGCACTTCCTTCCATTTTAAGAACCGTTCCGAAGCCGAATTTCTGGTGCTCCACTTTTTGTCCGGCCTGCAGGTTGGACGTATCGCTCGGTACGAAATCCGCAGCCGGCTTGTGTTCCACCACCTTCGGTGCTGTTTTGGGCGGCACATAGGATGGAACAGTATCCTTTCTTTTAGCAGGTGGTGGACCGTAGATTTTTTCCGCCTGTTCAGACGCCCCGAAACCACGCATACGGTCGAACGCGCTGCCTTGTGAATATCCGGCTCCCTGGTTGCGGATGCCTCCGCCGGCAAAACTGCGGTCTAAATATTGCTGTGGGATTTCTTCAATAAAACGACTTGGCTCATTCTGCTGCAACTGTCCGAATTTGTAACGGGTATTGGCATAAGTGATCCAGAGTTTCTGTTTGGCGCGGGTGATCACCACATAAAAAAGTCTTCTCTCTTCCTCCAGTTCTTCGCGGGTGTTGATGCTCATCGCATTTGGAAAGAGCATCTCTTCAAGTCCGGCTGCAAAAACCACCGGAAATTCCAATCCCTTCGCCGCATGGATGGTCATCAGCTTTACAGTATCCGCATTAGGATCCTTTTCATCAGCATCTGTCAGCAGGGTGATTTGTTGCAGGTAGCTTCCCAGGCTTTTATCGCCCACTTCACCGTCGTCGTTACTCGGCGTTTCAGTAAATTCCTTGATGGAGTTCAGTAATTCCTGGACGTTTTCATACCGCTGCAGTCCTTCTACCGTTTTATCATTAAAAAGTTCCTTGACAATATTGGCTTGTTTGCCCACATGGAAGGCCACTTCGTATGCATTCTTCGTTTGCAGCATACTCTGGCAGCTTTTGATCATGGTCACAAAGTTCTCGATCGCCTCCAACGTGCCTGCCTTGAAACCCGCCTGCCTTGCGTTTTCCAGCACTTCCCACATGGTGATATTGTTCTCATTGGCAAGTAACAGCAGTTTATCAATGGTTGTCTTGCCGATGCCCCGAACAGGGTAATTGATGATTCGCTTTAAGGCTTCCTCATCACGTGTATTGACGATCACACGGAGATAGGCCACCATGTCCTTGATCTCCTTGCGTGCATAGAAACTGACCCCGCCATACATGGTATAAGCGATGCCCATCCGTCGCAGACTTTCTTCAAATGCCCGGCTCTGGGCATTGGTACGGTAGAGGATGGCGAAATCCCGGTTGCTGTAATGGTTGCGCAATTTCTGCTCCTGGATGGTATCGGCCACAAACTTGCCTTCTTCATTATCGCTCATGGTGCGCACGAGGCGGATCTTTTCCCCTTCTGTATTATCAGTCCAGAGTTGCTTGGGTATTTGCCCCTTGTTATTATTAATCACCTCATTGGCTACATGGATGATATTCTTGGTACTGCGGTAATTCTGTTCCAGCTTAATCACTTTTACATCGTCGTAATCTTTCTGGAATTGCAGGATGTTCTGGATGGTTGCGCCCCGGAAAGAGTAGATAGACTGGGCATCATCTCCCACCACGCATACATTCTCGTAAGCTGCGCCGAGCAGTTTTATAATCTCGTACTGCGCGGGGTTGGTATCCTGGTACTCATCAATAAGGATATACTTGAATTTATGCTGGTATTTATGAAGTGATTCTGGGAAGTGTTTGAGCAATTCATACATTTTGATCAGGAGGTCATCGAAATCCATTGCACCGTTCTTAAAGCAGCGTTTGGCGTAGGCTGCGTATATCTGGGCGATGGCCGGACGGTTACTCCGGTTGTCTTCCTGCTGGATATAATAATCCTGGGCATATTCCGCTGGTCCCACCAACGCGTTTTTAGCGCTGGATATCCGGTTGTAAACGATATTGGGCTTGTACAGTTTATCGTCGAGATTCATTTCATTGATCACCGTTTTCACCACCGATTTGGCGTCATCAGTATCATAAATGGTGAAGGAGTTGGGATAACCCAGGTGATGCGCTTCGCTGCGCAGGATCCGGGCAAAGACGCTGTGGAAGGTACCCACGTAGAGGTTCCGGGCATCGGAGTTGCCCAGTATCTTTTCGATCCTTTCCTTCATTTCTTTGGCTGCCTTGTTGGTGAAGGTCAGGGCCAGGATATTGAAGGCATCCACGCGGTGGTGGGACATGAGGTGGGCAATACGGGTGGTAAGCACTTTGGTCTTGCCACTACCGGCACCAGCCACGATCATGATGGGTCCGTCTTTATGGAGTACAGCTTCGCGCTGCTGTTCGTTCAGTCCTTTCAGGTAATCTTGCGTCATCAGGTTCATTTGGCCCCGGGAATTGGGTCCGGCTGGAGGCCCCGGGTCAAGGGGTGCAATTTACATATAAGGGAGCTAAGGGAGAAAGGTGTTTTCCTAATGTTCATTTGGCATTGATAATCAACGAATGGAATTGAAAACTACCAGTTGCTGTGAAAAGTTGCCAGTCAGGGTAATATGCTGATTCGGCTGGAAACTCTCCTCAGCAATTCATTCCGGCCTTGGTACCTTTGAAAAAACAATTACCATGATTGCATATTTAGGAACCGGTCTTCTGGGCGCCAATTTTACCAAAGCCTTACTGGCAAAAGGAGAAACTGTTCATGTATGGAACCGTACAGTCGCAAAAGCAAAGGCTCTGGAAGCCGATGGCGCAAAATCTTTTGAGAGTGCCGCTGAAGCAGTAAAAGGCGCCACCAGGATTCATATCACTTTATCTGATGATAGCGTAGTTGACAGTGTGCTGGACCAGGCATCAGCGGGATTTGAACCAGGTGCTATCATCCTGGACCACACCACTACTTCTGTGGAAGGGGCTATACGGCGAACGAAGGCCTGGGCT
This sequence comes from Flavihumibacter stibioxidans, assembly GCF_014332695.1. GTDB lineage: Bacteria > Bacteroidota > Bacteroidia > Chitinophagales > Chitinophagaceae > Flavihumibacter > Flavihumibacter stibioxidans. Next base: position 550,345 of record NZ_MBUA01000012.1, read on the forward strand.
GACAGGGGGATCACGTATGTTCACGCCCCGGTTTTTATGGGACCGTCCAACGCACTGGACAGCAGCGGCTTTATGCTGATCTCGGATAAGCAGGAGATTGTCGATAAAGTCAGTCCCTGGCTTTCACCGATGACAGGCAAGTTGCTGAATTTTGGGGAACAGACAGGTAAGGCAGCAGGCATCAAGTTAATTGGCAATTTATTCCTGCTCACGCTGACAGCCGGGTTTTCTGATATGCTTGCACTGGCAAAGGCAATGGGTCTTGCCGGCCAGGATATTGCCACATTGTTCGAATCATTCAACCCGGGCGCCGCAGCCCCCGGCAGGCTGAAACGGGTCATGAGTGCAGATTACGACAACCCATCATGGGAACTGCAGATGGCACGCAAGGATGCCAGGCTGATGATGGAAGAAGCGGAGAAAGGGAATAAATCCCTGATACTGGTCCCTTCCATCGCAAAGGAAATGGACAGGTTCCTGGAAAAGGGCTTTGCCCATAAGGACTGGTCGGTCATTGCAGCAGACAACTTATAGATCAGCGTTAATGAACAGCTATAAAAAAACACCCACAAATGATGGGTGTTTTTTATTTTATATCCTCCATACCATTTGCATAGCGGGCAAACAGCACAATGATAACCAGCCAGACCAGGTAAACCATTTCCAAAACAATGGCCGAAACGGATGCGGGTCTTTCACACTGAAAAAGGTCAGGGAATGAGTCCTTCCGGCAGAAGACTTTTTTATTCAATGACCATCCTGAACCGCTTCGCCTGTTCGCGGAGTATCTTTTCAACTTCTGTTTCCAGGGTCTGTTCTTTGGCTCCTGCCTTCCTTGATCTTTCGGCGGAGATGAAGGACTCCCTTTTCAGATTCAATGATCCGATTTCCTTTTGAATCTTATTTCGTTCGGCTGATACGTTCTGGATGTATTGCTTCAACTCTGCCCGTGATTTATTCCGTAGAGGTTCAGGCAAAGTTTTCATATCGACTTTTGATGCAAAACCCTGGTCAGCCTCCTGTGCATCCACCAGATCCCAGTTGTCATTCCTGTAGAGTTCCTTCTTACCTTTTACTGCCACTCGTTTGGCGGCAACTGATTTGTTCATGCTGTAATTCATCACGTCGGCTTCCATCTGTTTGGATTTGCTTTCTTCGCCTTTTGCACCATAACTGATGTAGGTATCATTAAGCTGTTGATTCAGTTTGAACAACTGGTCATCATAGGGTGTAGCGATATCATCTATAACAGCATTGGAATTGATATAAGTAAAACTCCCATTGCCACATTCCGCCCCAAGATTCCAGTGCTCGCGAATACCCTGAAGGCGGTCACCACAGTAGATGGTATTGACAATAACACCCTTTTGTTTGGCAATATTGCATGCCTTGGTGAAAGGCACAGAACCTTGCAGAAAATCTTCATTCCCTGCAATAAAAATCACTTTGTATAGGTCCTTACCTGCATCCCACTGCAAGTCTGACAAGGAAGTGTACATAACCTGACCGCAGTACTCATCGCCACCGTTGGTGGTTAACCGAAATAAATTCTTTGACACCTGGTCAAGGTCCCGCGTAAAACCATTGACCTGCTCCACATATCCCAATCGCGCATTATTCGAACTGCGGCCATATTCATAGAGCGCAATCTCTATCTGCGGAGTGGCTCCGTCACAACGGGCTTTTCCCAGTACACTCACCATGTTCCACAGTTGTGCTTTTGCCTGTTCAATGAGGCCATCCATACTGTTGGACACATCCAGCAAAACGGCCACCTGTATCTTTGTTTTTGAAGCGGAAGAAGCGAAGGCATTTGGTGTTTGATTTGCGGCAGGCGTTTCGGAGGATACGGGATTTTTTAAGGAGGCGGTCCAAATGGAACCTTCAGGATCATCTTGAGCAGGAGTGGCTGGTTCTTTAACAGTCGGTGATTCTGCCGGATTTTCCGGCACCGGGGGCCTTGAAGAAAGCCGGGGCACTGGATGCTTTGCCAATACCTTTTCAATGAATACAGATTGATTTTTTAGGAAAGCTGTCAGGGCCACAGCGGCCAGGATGATTCCCCCGATGACAGCCGGTTTGAGTGGTGTGGGCATGGTGATGGTTTTCAGGCTGAGATGCAGTAGCCGGAAACTTTTCACACTCACCCGAAAGCTTTCGGTTTGTTTTAACAATACCATTCACTTCTTTCATATTGTCGTTCCCGGCGCTTAAACTTACCATGTTTACCACATCCCAACCATTTCAACTGTACCCCAACCAAATTTTGATTTTCTTTGAGCAAATGAAAAAGTTAGTTAAACAGATTTTCAAAATAGTTCTGGTAACGATGCTGCTTGCAGCCGCTGCATTTGGCGGACTTCTCTGGACTGGCATTATCTGGAGATCGCCGGCTTATTATACTGTTGCTTCGCAGCAGGAATTTGTTGTCCCCATCATGAATATGCAGGCCTATGACAGTCTCGGCAATCACCCAAGACCATATATCTACCAGATCAATGCAGGCAAAGGAAGTGTGTATGTATTGGGCATTGAACACACTAAGGATATAAAAAAATCCGCAGATTGACAGCATCCGGAGAATCTGGACAACTTACAGACCCGATATCGCTTTTGTTGAAGGCAGACTGGGTTTCCTTTTCGGCGGTTTACAGGAACCGGTGGAGCACTACGGTGAAGGCGGGGAGACGGTGCGGCTGGCAAAAAAAGACAGGGTTCCATTTTACACCTGGGAGCCGGAAAAAAATGCCGAGATCAACCTTATGACCAGGAAATTCACTCCCAGGCAGGTCGCGATTTTCTATTCCCTTCGCCCCTACTTCAGTAATTTCCGTTTTGGGAAACCCGCGAACCCGGATGAAAAAATGCAGGAATATATAAATAGCAGAACCAACTATGATGGCATACGCGCGCAGATCAGCGATGTAGCGGCCATCGACAGTTTCTGGAAAGCAGAATTTCCGGGGGCAAAGGACTGGCGTGACAACAGCGATGAGTACGGCTGGCCCAAAGGCTGGCTTTCAGAAATCTTTGACTATTCCAACCAGGCAAGGGATATCCATATGTGTGCTGCCATTATTGAAACCGTACGGGCAGGTAAAAAAGTTTTCCTGACAATGGGCTCAAGTCATGCGTTCAGGATTGAGCAAACCCTGAAGCATGCCTTGAAATAAACTTAACCAACAGCAAATCCTTTATGTATCGATGAAATTGAATGCATTTCCCGCACCGGCTCATTCCCCGCTGGTTATATATTTTGACTGCTGTATGGCTGGGACTGATAAGAGTTTAGCGATCCCTGCAATACTCAGGAAATAAACCGGATACCCCAGGTGTTTAATGAGCGCTACTCCCGTCTGCCGGTGCCGGTGCGTGACACCACCAATGCCATCGAACAGGAGGAATAGTACCATCAACCAGGTAAATATCCAGTAAAGTCGTTTATAGTGTTATTATTCATGACTTATACTTTAAAGATCTTTACGATAATTATTGACTCATCCTGCTCATATCCATATACAACTGGTTCCAGCGGTGACCATCGGGATCAGCGAAGCCAAAACCATACATCCAGCCCTGGCTTTCTGCTGGCGGACTGAACACATTTCCACCGGCTGCTGCCACTTTTTTTGCCATCTCGTCAACTGCCTCCCGACTTTCACCATCGAAAGAGAGAAGCACTTCGGTGCCGCGACTGGTATCAGCGAGTTCATTGGCAGCGAAGCCTTTAAACAGGGAGTCTGCAAACAGCATCACTACTATACCTTTTCTTCCAACTACCATACAGGCAGAATCATTGCCATTGCACCGCTCTTCATTGAAGGAAAATCCGATTTGGCGGAAAAATTCTTTTGACCTGGCGACATTTTTTACCGGCAGGTTGATCCAGATTTCATTTACCATAACGATCAGGTTTATGATCCAAATCTACCTACAATCAGCCGGCAGAGGCCTGTGCAAATGCGACAAAACAAGGGGGCAAAATTTCACCCGTCGGGTGGCACCCGACGGGTGAACAGTGTTCAGTGTTGACCTAATGTTAAACAGGATAAAAACTGATTTATGTCACTCATAACACGGGCTGAATTGCTTTTCTTTGTATCAAACAGTTACACTATGAACATCAATATTCAAACGCTTGATTTTACAGCAAAAGACGATCTGAACGAATTTATAAAGGAGAAAGTAGCCAGACTGGGTCGTTATCTGGATAATATCATCAGTTATGAAATCACACTTCGTATTGATAAATCCGCCACGAATGATAACAAAATATCAGATATCCGCCTGGTGATTCCGGGAAATGACTTGTTGGCCAGTTCAAGAGCTGAAACTTTTGAGAAAGCAACAGCCCAGGCAGTTGACGCATTGGAAAAACAGATTGAGAAACGTAAGTCTAAAGACAGTTACTAGGATAAACAATTGCAAACAAAAGGCTGCTTCATTTTCAGGGGCAGCCTTTTGTGTTAAAAGAAATTAAGCGGTTAGTATTTCCTGTCCTTACTCAGTATGGCACGAATAAGCTTTTCATAAGCAATAGCATGCGACATCATGCCGATATCATTTGGGTGCACACCGTCAACCGTGCCGTCCTGGGTTAGATTGATCTGCGCAGAACTCAGATGATAGATATTGTCTACACCAGCAGTTTTCATGGTATTATAAGTATTGAGGGTAATCAGACTAACAGACCTGAACAATTCCTGACGCGAACTATCCATAAAATGGGCTGCTGTTCCACCACTGTGTTCCGTAAGGATGATGGGGACTCCTGGCCTGCGTGAACGTAAAACTTTCACCGCATGGCGGATTTTGTTTTTGAGGTCACTGCCATCCGGACCTGAAGAAGTTGTAAGATTGGGAATGCAATCCAGCACATAAACAGCAGCGTCTATTTCGGCCAACAGATGCAGAACCGAATCTTCCAGTCGTCCATTTCCGGAAAAACCAAGGTTTATAACGGTCTTACCTAAGCGACGTTCAAGGATATTTGTCCAGGCCAGTCCGGGTCTGCTGGCGCATCCGCCCTGTGCGATGGAAGTTCCGTAGACCACCACCGGTTTTTCTAAAGTTGCCGGTAGCGGCTGGAACAAATTACTTTCGGGAACCCCTACCTGCAGCCATTTTACGGAATTATATAAAGGAAGGTACAGGTGAAAATCAGCCTCCTTTCCAGACCACCGGAGATTGGAAAAAGTATATATTATGGTATCTCCAAACCGGAAGTTTCCGGGGGCCCAGTTCCAGTTTCCAGATGCATCCCTGGCATAGAGGTCTATGCCGCTGACCCCGGTGGCAGGCATGTGGTTCATAGCCAGGGCGCCATTCACTGCATAGCGGACAACAATATATTTCGCATCTGACCTGAAACGGACAAATAGTCCGGCTGATTGCCGCGAAAGACTCCAGACTTCTTTTCTGACCATCGCTTCCGCCTTTGCCGGCAAGCGATCATATGGGGATTCCAACCCGCTTGTCCAGCCACGGCCACCAATGGCACCAGTTGATTCGGTAAGTGGGTCCCACCATTTGAGTGCGGTGGGCACCTGGGCCTGCAGGCCGAAACCAGCCACCAGCAGAACCAATGTAGTAAGCAAGTAGTTGTGAACCCGTTCCATATTTAAAATATATATGATTCCATTTCAAACAGCTCTTCACCCGTCGGGTGCCACCCGACGGGTGAAGAGTTTGCGGGCCTCGTTGTCGTCGTAATGATCGATCAGTTGAAGCAGTCGGCTTCGCATTTGTTGGGTGATCTTTTCGTATCCCTTTTTACCAAAGAGATTATTCATCTCGGCGGGATCACGCTGCAGATCATACAACTCCCAGGCCTCCACCCTTTTATAAAAACGGATCAGTTTGTAACGGCTGGTGCGTATTCCGAAATGAGGAGAAACACTGTGCTCCCCATTTTCATAATAGTGATAGTACATCGCATCCTGACCGGCGCCCTTCTGACCGGTGAGTACCGGCAGGAATGAACGTCCCTGCATGTCCGCCGGAACTGGAAGTCCAGCTGCACGAAGCAGGGTTGGACCGATATCAGTATTCATCACAAACTGGTTCACCTTTGTTCCGGGTTTTATTTTTCCCGGATAACGCATAACCATGGGTGTTCGGAATGACTCCTCATACATAAAACGTTTATCGAACCAGCCATGTTCCCCCAGGTAAAATCCCTGATCGCTCAGGTAAATGACAATGGTGTTTTGGGTGAGCTGTTTTTTATCGAGGTAGTCCATCAAGCGGCCTATATTACGGTCCATGGATGCTGCCGTGCTGAGGTAATCTCTCATATATCGCTGGAATTTCCATTCCGTTAGTGCCTTCCCGGAAAGATTCCGGTTTTTCAGGTCTTCTTCCACTGTTCTGTAATAATCCTCAAATTTCTTGCGTTGTGCAGGGTTCATCCTTTTCACAAAGCCCTGGCCGTCTTTACCAAAGGAGGACATTTTCAGGTCATAATCCATCCGCATGTTTTTTTCGATGGTCATGTCCTGGACAGCTGCGGCAGAACGGCCGGCATAATTGTCGTAAAAATTGGCCGGCAACGGAAAATTCACCTGGTCAAACAGTCCAAGGTCTGACGTATCCGGCATCCATGTGCGGTGGGTGGCCTTGTGTCCGACAACCAGGCAAAAAGGTTTTGAAGCATCACGACCATCGAGAAAATCTTCTGCGATATCGGTGATGATATTGGTGGCATATCCCTCGATTCTTTCTGTTCCGCCCTTCACAAGGAAATCCGGGTTATAATATTGTCCCTGCCCGGGCAACACTTTCCAGAAATCAAAACCCTGAGGATCAGAATGCAGGTGATATTTTCCTACCCAGGCGGTCTGGTAACCACCTGACCGTAATTGTTTGATGAAAGAATCCTGGCTGGCATCGAAAACAGAATTTTCATTGTCTTTAAAGCCATTCTTGTGACTGTATTTACCTGTCAGGATGGCTGCCCTGGAAGGCCCGCAGATACTGTTGTTGACGTAGGCCTTATTGAAAACTGCCCCCTCTTTGGCGATCCGGTCAATACCGGGAGTAGGCATCAGTTTGCTTCCGTATGCACCAATGGCCTGGAAGGCGTGGTCATCGGAAATAATCAATACAATATTCGGACGCTGTTGATTTGACCGCTGGGCTGCTGTGGACGATTGCGCCAGTGATGCCGCGGGGATCAAAGCCAGTGGTAACCATATTGCCGATATCAGGGTGAACTTTTGAATGCTACACATCTGGAATTGTTTTTTTAACGCGTCTGACGTGCGTCTGACGTACGTCAGACGCACGTCAGACGCCTACCTAACGCACCTGGTCGTAAATCAGTTTTGATAGCTGCGCCAGGGCAGCGGAGGCCTTGCCATGGTCGGCAAAACCCCTGGAAAGCAATACTACTACATATTTCCGGCCATCGGGCAGGTACACTATGCCCGAATCGTGCGCAATTTTGGTGATGGACCCACTCTTGGTGGCGGTTTTCACATTTGCAGGTAACAGGGCCGGGATGATATCCCTGAAATACTGATCCTGCAGAATGCGGATCATCTCCGCACAGGCAGATTTGCTGACAAAACTGCCATTGGCCAGTTGTTCAAATACCAGCATCAGGTCATAAGAATTGGTGGTATTGTTCATGCCGGCCTGGTAAGCTTTATTATCTTCCACACCCCGCAACACCTGTATCTTATTAGCACCCAGTTCCTTCATGGTGGACATCACATTCCTGGCACCCACGAGGTCGATGATGATATTGGTCGCCAGGTTACTGCTTTTCGTGATCATGCGGTGCAGGCTATCATAGATGGTGAGCTCCTTCCCGACCAGTGTATACAATTCCTGTTCACTGTCATCCGCAGGACTCAGACTATATGAGCTTCCATCCACAATACTGGCGAAACTGTTCTTTACCACTATTTTATCATGAATAGAAAACTTACCCGCAGCTGCCTGTTTATAGGTTTCCATCAGCACAGGTGTTTTCATGGTGCTGGCTGCATGAAACATCTCCAGTTCATTTACAAAAAACTGCTGCCCGGTGCCCAGGTCCTTGAAGGCCACGGCAAAGGATGCTTCGGGGTATTTACTGGTCTCGGCATTGATAGCCTTGCGCAATGCAACCGTATCCATCTTTTTATCTTTAATCGGAGTCAGCTCCAGTTCGTTAAAATCCAGTTGCGAAGCGGGGTCTGTCACTTTCAGCCTGACCCGGTCAATACTGCCATCAGCATTCAGGGCATAAGACAGATAGGCTTCAGTCGGAAGTCCCATGCCCCTGAAACTGGCGATAAAATTATTGTACTGAAAATAGCTGAGGTCGGCCACGAAATGTTCGGAATTATCAAACCGCAACACCAGTCCGCCTCCTTCAATGCCAACAGTAGCCCTGCCCAGCATGGGTTCCATGAACTGCCCCGCATATTTTTCCAATGGCAGGGAAGGCTTGTCGCCCAATGCTTTTTCCACTTCTACCTTTTTCCGTTGTGCCAGGGCTCTGGCCACGGCAGAATCCTGTATCTTTTTATAACCTCCCAGCCAGTCGAAGGCCGGATTACCCATATAATAATCCAGTATCTGGTAGATGATGGACCAGTAGGCCCCTGCGGATGCCTGGTTGGTCAGTACCACCACACCCAGGTTCAGGTCGGGCACCATGGCGATCTGCGAAACAAATCCCGACAAAGCACCACCATGACCAATCACTTTGTATTTACCATAATTGTAGGCGCGGAAACCGGAAGCATAGCCCCAAAAATCAGACTGGGCAGGTTTGATCGCAGCATCCACTTTACTGATGGGCATGGGACGGATGATCTTCCAGAGATCGGCAGTAGCGGCGGGAGTCAGTACTCTCTCCTTCAGCGGGGTGCGGCCCGAATCAAGCTGGGTGATCAGCCAGTTAGCCATATCGGCAGCATTGGACACGATGCCGCCCGCAGGGTTACCCGCATCGCCGATATTCTGATCCATAAATTTCTCCACCACCCTGACATCGTTGTAAGAACGGGCATGTGCAAACGAAAAATTCTTTTTCTTTTGCAGGTCGGAATAGCGGGATATACTTTCCCTCATGCCCACTTTTTTAAAGATGCGTTCCTGCACAAAATCTTCCCAACTCATTCCTGAAACCGAAGCCACCAGTTCGCCGGCGGCCACATAGAGAATATTATCATAGGCATACACAGTCCTGAAATCATACCGGAGCGGGATCTGCGGCAGCCTGGACAGAATTTCCCTCCTGCTGAAGGTGGCAGGCGGGAAGAGCATGATATCCCCTGCATAGGCCGGCAAACCACTGTGATGAACAAGCAGGTCGCGCACAGTCATGCTGGCTGTTACATAGGGATCACTCATTTTAAACCAGGGCAGGTGTTGAATCACCTTATCCTCCCAGCTGATCTTGCCATCTTCCACCAGCAGGGCCAGGGAGGTTGCGGTAAATGCCTTGCTGTTGGATGCAATCAGGAAAAGGGTCTGGTCATCTACCGGATCACTGGTACCCAAACGTTTCACGCCGTAGCCTTTGGACAGCAATACTTTTCCATCCTTAACGATGGCCACCCCAACCCCGGGCACATTAAAACCCTGCAGCACTTTTGAAATATAGGCATCCAGTCCGGGTGGCAATGAAGCGTTTCTCTGCGCCCGGGCAACAAAAACAAGGAAGGATAACAAAACAGCAGGTATCAGAAGCTTAACATATTTCATTCCGATATTTTAAATTCATCAAATGAGTTTTTTTAAGCACGCCCAGGGACTTTCTGCAGTCCGGCTCTTTTCGAGTAAGCCATACCGTTAGATATTCTAAAACGCCATTCACCTGTCGGCTTCCACTGCTCCCAGTTCTGCCGCACTGATGTAATTATCCTCCACAGATGTTTTGCCGATAAATTTGAAATAGCGGCAGCTAACCGGTGCAGGCAGACTTACCATCTGTTCAATGGGATTGGCTTTTATATTGGAGAATTCGCCTGTTGCCACGGTCTGCCATTGAATACCATCGCTGCTGACCTGCCATTCATAATTTGCCACAATACCCCAGGCTCCGTTTAGCCGCGGAAGATAGGTAAATGCACGAATGTTTTTTGCCGCTCCCATATCTACCACAATTTCCTGCGGCGGTGCTTTCATCTCCCTTTCACTATCCCAGGTATGCCAGATAGTGTTGGGGTCGCCGTCAATGGCATTTTTGGCAGCGCCGGTACTCATCCTGCTTTCATAAGAAACGGAATGGATGGTCCAGCCTTTCTTGTCAAGCCCACCTGTTGCCTTCCAATGGGAATAACTCACCTCCGGTAACTGGTCCGGCTCCTTAAACACACCGATTTCACTGATGGCCAGGCAAACCGGGGATTGCAGCACACGCAGGCGGACCGACTCCGTTGTTATAAATTCCTTCAACCTCACCAGCCGGTTGGAGCCGATGCTGCTTGCCTGCGCAACCTCCTTCCATTGCCCATCTATGCGGGCATCAATCGCGACCTTTTCTATGCGTTGTCCCAGTTGGATATTTTCCCTTATCCTGATGATATTAAACTTCACCGGCTTTTTCCATTCCAATACCAGGTCAGCAGATGTTACCTGATCGTCTGTTGCCCAATAGGAATAGCGGTCATCATCCACCAGTTTCTTCACACCGAAGAGAGCCCTTTTATTTCCACGTATATTGCTCACCAATAGTTTGGCTGTTTTGGCAAGATCCATGCTAAAAGTTTCCTTCAGCAGCCTCCCAAAGGCACTGAGCGATTCCACATCATTGTCATGCAGTAACCCTCGCTTGTCTGGCGACAGTCCGAGGTCGAGGGCAGCGCCACGGCCTACACTTTTAAAATAGAGATCAAAGAGCTGTGCCGGAGTTTTCACCCTTTTGTCCTGGTCGGGGTGATAAAACCATCCCGGCCTCAGTGGAACATCGCATTCAGCCGGCTTCCAGTAAGCCCCATTCCGGGTGCCTTCCGGTGATTTCCAGTATTTCATTTCACCGGGCACAGCCACGGTTTTACCTTCAACAGGTTCAGGCGTGAATGTTGCCCAGGAGGTTTCAGCCGCGTGTCCTTCTTCGTTGCCGACCCAGCGCACATCACCCATGTCGCTGAAGATCACCGCACCGGGCTGCATCTGTCGTACAATATTCCAGGTGGTATCCCAGCCATAATAAGAAGTACGGTCTATATTTCTTTTTTCGCGGGCGCCGCCATAATAGCCGTCACCGCCATTCGCGCCGTCGAACCAGGTAATAAAAAGTTTACCATAGCGGGAATACAATTCTTTGAGTTGCTCCCGGTAGGCTTTCACATATTCATGGGTTCCGTAAGCCGGAAAATTCCTGTCCCACGGTGAGCAATAAACGCCGAACTGCATACCATTCTTCCTGGCGGCCTGTTCAAATTCCTTTACCATATCACCATTGCCATTCTTCCATGGACTTTTGCTGATATTATAGGCTGTTGTTCTGGTGGGCCAGAGGGCGAAACCGTCATGATGTTTGGCAACAAAAATGAGCCCTTTGAAACCGCCGGCAGCAGCGGCATCGGCAATCTGCTGCGCATTGAACTGCGAGGGATTAAAGATCCCGGGATCAGCATCACCATAACCCCATTCCTTGTTTTCGAAGGTAGTGGGTGTAAAATGGATCAGCACATACATTTCCAGTTCATGCCAGTTCAACTGGTTTTGTGCCGGAAGGGCGCCGTATGGTTGTGGAAAAAGCGATTGGCTATTCTGCGAAAATCCATCTGTTGCAAGGCTGCCCAGCAAAACAAGGGCAAAATATCTGATGGTGTTTTTTATCATGGCGTAGACTTGAAAACCAAATATCCTTCAAAATTCCCCCGTCGCCCTCCTGCATTTAGCCGGAACATGCCAGAATTTTCACCTCATTTCTTATACAGCTTCAAGGCATCCTTATAGCGGCTGACAAGTGCTTTACGGAGGGCTGAAGGTTCCAGCACTTTCACCCGGTCGCCCAGTTGCAGCAATGCTTCCACCAGGTCCTGGTTTACCAGCAACCGCAGTTCCACCTGCAGGCAGTCCTTACCCGATTTCACTTTTTTCTGTGTTGCATGCAGGGGCAATTCGGCCAGAACCCTGTCAGCAGGCGGATACAATTCCAGCACAATTTTCTCCGGTTTGCCGTCTTCCAGTCCGGCACCGATCATGAACCGGGATATCATATCGGAAGGGAAATCCTTATCGGGCTGGTAAGTTTCCTGCAATAATTCGAGGTTGCTGATACGGCTGAGCTCATAAGTCCGGATTTTCCCATTCCTGGCCACCATCCCCGCGAGAAACCAGTTTCCACGGTATTCCTTTAACAGGTATGGGTTAAGGATATACTCCTTCCCTGGCTGGCCGGAATGATTTTCCAGTATAAAGCGCACCTGCTTCCGGTCAACAATTGCCCTGAAAAGAGGCTGTAGTGCATGCATTCCCCTTTCCTCACTACCACGCTCAAATGAAACTGCCAATCTTTCTTCCGGTGAAGCTGCCAGTAACATGCGGGCAAAGCCGGTCCAGGCATTATGGCCGCAAAAGCGCATAAAATCTTCCAGAACAGGTTTGGCCGCATCGGCCACCGAGTATATATTCCTGGAAGCATCGTAGCTGATATGAATGCCGTACTCTTCGCGCAATTCTTCCAGTGCCCGCTGGAAGGTTCGCAGGCTGATATCCATTCCCGCTTCTCTCAGGGCGGACAATAACTGATCCCGGTTTTTACCTTCCCCTTCCAGCAGGTTGCTGACAAGGGTCTGGTATTGCCGGATTTTTTCCTGGAAAGTCATCTGGCTGGGTTTAGATTGAAATCTACTTAAAAAAAACCATGATCGGATCACCCGAACCTTTAACGGCAACAATTGTTGCAATACCTTAAATTGAAAACCAGGTTCATTATGACAGCAAAACCACTGGCGGTTACAGGATTCATTGCCATGCTGGCCGTCATTGCCATCAATGCCATGGCCGTATTACTTCCCCTGAATAATATGAGTACGGGAGCTATTTCCGACCTGTATCCCAACCTGTTTGTTCCGGCCGGATTCACCTTCAGCATCTGGTCGTTAATCTATATCCTGCTGCTGATGTTTAACATTTACCAGGTGCTCATCGCATCGGGAAAAGTGCTGAATCCACTGGCCCCGGCCGGCCGGGGAAGTTCCGAAATCCAGATGTCCGTACTGCGCCTGTTCCTGCTAACCTGCATACTGAATATCAGCTGGATATTCCTTTGGCATTATCTACAGATTCGGTTGTCCGTTATCATTATGCTTCTTTTCCTTGTATCCCTGATCGCCCTGCACAGGAAGCTGCTTGCACTGAAAAACATCAGTGCCGGCCAGCAATTATTTATCCGCCTGCCGGTTAGTGTGTATCTGGGCTGGATCAGTGTGGCCACCATCGCCAATATTACGGCATGGCTGGTATCAGAAAGCTGGAGTGGGTGGGGCATTCAACCTGAAACCTGGAGCAGCGGGATGATTATTACTGCCACCCTGCTGGGAGTACTGGCGCTCATCAAATGGCGGGATCTTGCCTATACGGGGGTAATTTCCTGGGCTCTGTACGGCATCTACTCCAAACAACATGACCATGCCCTGGTGGCCAAAACGGCTACGGCAGGCATGGTCATATTACTTGCGGGAATAGTGTTTACTTTCTTAAAAAAGCGGGCTGCTAAATCATGAGCCCCGCTGCGCGCCACCAGTTAATTTGGTCTGGCGGCTCTGGGACTTGGAATTGGCTTTACCTTTTGCACCACCGGCCTGGATGCCAAGTTTCACGGTTTGCTGAGCATTCTTCTTTTTATCCTTACTATTCTTATTGTTGTTGAGAATTGACATATTAACTCCTCTGTATTACGTGATTAATGCTGTAAGTTAGCTAATTCACGGGTTTCAGACACCCAATATTTTCGCGTCTATCCGGTACTTCGAGGTAATTTCGATGTTAATGTCTTCATTCAGGATCTTATCGGTAGTTACCCGCGTACGGATGTTATAAGTGCCTTTTTTAATGTATTGTTCCAGTTCCACTTTCTCCGTCGTCAGGCGAATCGTATTGGTTACATTATCTGCAATGGCATTGGCAAATGCGACCTTTTTCTCAGGCAAACCATCGGCAGAAATATAAATTTCGATATCCTTCAGGAAATCAAACGTGCGGCCGGAAGGCGAAGAAATAACCAGTTTCAGTTCATCCAGCATCACAGATTCAATCATGTCGATCCGCGAATTGTTCATGGTCATTTCCTTTTCGGCCACAGAGTTTACGGGTGGTGTGCTGACATCAAAAGGAAGCAGGGTGGCGGCTCCCGCGGAAATGGTCATGCTGGATTTGTCGGTTATGGTAAACTGGGTAAGTTTATCAACTTTGTCGCAGGAAACAAGGAATAATGCAAAGAGGGACAGGGTAGCAATGAATTGTTTCATGGTTTTCTATTGGGTGGATAATAATCGAAGATAACGTTTGAACGGATTTTTTAGTGTCCGGGGAAATTGATAATTATCACCACAGCATGCCCAATCCCCCTTTTACCTTTGCAAGGGTTAATATTGTTTTCAAGGCTTGCTGGACTTACCGATGTATCCCCCTTTCGGGTGAATCCTAACGGGAACAGGCATTTCAGCGGCCGGTTATTGATCAATACCTCCAGAGCATGGCCTGTTCTTTTTCCGCGAATTAAGCAATTCCGGTCGGCAATGAGACAGCCTTTTATTATACTTTTATAATATGCGTTAATAATTGCATCAAATAACCAACTTATAAAATTGCCATTAAACAATGCTAAAACACCAGGGAGTAAGGCGAACGCACATCCATAATGTCAGGCTGGCGGTACTATTAAGTCTTACAGCCGGATTCGTGAACAGCGAGGGATTTCTTGGATTCTCTGTTTTAACCACCAATGTAACAGGTCATGCAGCCCTGTTTGCCGAATATATTTCCATTGAAGCATGGACAACCTCCTGGTTGATCGCTACCTGGATGCTTCTGTTTTTAGCCGGCGCATTTGTTTCAAGCTTTATCATTGATGTGATCGGTAAAAATCAACGGTATTCAAAAACTATTCCTGTAAGTCTTGAGTTTTTGATACTTGTTATCATTGGGTTCCTCGGGCATCAATATACCACGAGTGATACAGTCCGGCATATATTTGCTGGCAGTTTGTTGTTTGCGATGGGCATGCAGAATGCATTGGTATCTATGATTTCGAAATCTGTTGTGCGCACTACCCACTTAACGGGAACCTTTACAGACCTGGGCATCGAACTGGCGCAGTTGAAATTTATTCAATCCGAGAAAAAATCTGAATTAAAATCCCGTATATGGCTCAGGGTATTTATAATCAGTTCATTTATTGCGGGAGCATTACTGGGCGCCTTTGCTTTCAGGAAATTATTCTACCATTCCTTTTTCATACCCGCAGGCATTTTGATTTTCGCCTTAATATATGATGTAGTAAGGATTAAGGCAAAGCGCTATTACCGAAAAATTGAGCATAGAATAAAAGGAAGCGCCAGTTAATGCTGGCGCTTCCTTTCTTTTCATTTGTTATTTCACCGACAGTGCCTTCTCAATCAGGAAGTTCAGATTCGTGCGGTGTGCACGGGTCTGTTCGTTCGGACTGGAAGCAGCAGCCAGCATGGATTTAATCTTTTTAAGGGTGGAAAGCGCGGCGGCTTTTGATGCATTGTCATAACCAACCGGGGAATTCACAATAGCAGCAGATGCTTTTACAAATTCGGTCTGCAGGTTCTGGCGGTAAAGGTTAACCGAACCATTCAGATCCTCATTGAAAATTCCTTTCACCAGGTCACTCATCACATCAGCCACACTGTACGAGTTGCCATACAGGGAACTGTTGTTGATACGGCTCATAGTCACGGGGTGCAGGATATGCGCCAGTGTGCTCATCTGCAGGCTGGCAACAGTTGTTTGCGGTTTCACGTCTTCTGTTCCATTGAAGAAATTGAAACCACGTCGCTGCATCTGCAGGTAAGGGAATAATGCCGCATCAGTACTGAAGGCATTAGGGGCATACAGGTATTTGTTCAGTAATGCCATGGCCTTTTTCTGATAGTCAGCTGAAACAGGTGTAAAGGGCTTCGCGGCCGCATTCTGTCCGGCATAACTCCTGTCCACGTTAACCCCGCCGATATACCGGCTTACTGCTCCAACCATCTGTGCACGCTGGTTCATCAGCTGGTAATAACGGCTGCGCAGTTCTGCATAGCTCTGGTTGGGCTGACTGAAGCGGGCTTTCAATTTGGGCATCATGGTATTTACCAGTTTCAGGCGATCTTCAGCATAAGCCACCATATCGGAGCTCATATCGTTGACCATTACACGCGGATCTATGGCTTTGCCCGGCGCACGCATGTCATCCGCATCATTACCAAATGTCAGGTTAGGTTCTGTGCTGCGGGACAGGATCTTCCGGAGTCCTTCTTCTTCTTCTTCAGGCCTGAATGGTCTGTAGCCATATTCGATTGCCCAGATATCATATGGTCCGGCTTTTGTTGTGTAGTAGTCTCCCTGTTTACTCCTGTCGCTGCTGACATTCAGTGAAGGATAATCCATGACTGAACCCTGCAGGCCGAGTTTGCGGGTGATATTCTGGTCATGAACCTGGTCGGGGCGCAGCATCTGGCTGGCCTTCATGTTGTGGTTCAGTCCCAGGGTATGTCCCATTTCATGGAGTATCAGGTAATACAGGAACTGCTTGTGCAACTCACGAACAGCAGTGGTTTTCTTTTCGCCGTTGGAACCATCGTCGTCGAGGGTGGCAATTGCCGCCACACCAGCCTGGTATTGCATGCTGAGTTCATTCGCCAGCGCACAAGTTGTAATATGCCTGTTGCCAAAGGCCGGATATTTACTGGTGTACTGTGACGGGTCGATGGCGGCTGCGGGGTTCTCCCAGGGCAGATTGGCTGCAAGGGAGGACAGCCCGCCATTAAAGAGGTCATCCTGCACCGGAGCACCGGCCCCGGAACGCCATTCCACCGTGATATCTGCTCCCAGTATCTGGCCGGTCCGCGGATTCGTAAAGCTTGGCCCGATGGCTCCATACTGGGGATTGGCACTGCTCACCCAACGGATCACATTATAACGGATATCGGCAGGATCCCAATCGGCATTGTCCGGCATGATCTTCATCACCACGGCGTTCTTAAACCCGGCTGCTTCAAATGCCTCGTTCCACTTTTCACCTGCTTCCTTCACAATCTCACGCAACTCAACAGGGGTCGTATTTTCAACCCACCAAACGATGGGCTCCACAGGCTCACTGATTGCAGCAGCCGGATCCTTTTTTACCAGGTTCCAGCGATTGATAATGTCTTTGTATGGAGTAGGTGATATGGAACTCAGGTCATCCACTTCACTGCCGAAATATCCGACACGGGGATCATCGCGACGTGCGCGGAAATCGTTATTCGGTACTTCTATAAAGGAATGCTGCATCTTTACCCTTACATAACGGGCATCCGTAATGTCTTTTCCGCCACCATTCAATGGCATCGGATTGTCGTAAGCCAGTTCTACCAATACATCGGTATTATTGGGGAAGGAACGTACCGTGCCATACTTTGACTTGGAGGGATTATACCCGCCGAGATTGAACACCGAACCGGGAGGCAGGGTAGGCGGAAATACCGGCTTCACCGGATCGAGTTTGTCGCCCAACAAAAGTCCGTCCACCGCAACCAGGTAACCCAGGCTGTCTTCTACTGCCACTTTCTCAGCGAACATTACCGCATCGCTCACATCCACATTGGCGGCTTTGCTGATGGCATTCTCCCCGTCGTAATGGAAGTTGGTATTCTGCTGCTTGAATTCAAGCTTATCAAATGATTTTTCGATTTTGAAAAGAAAGGTTGCCCTGATCATATTCTGGTTCAGGAACAATGCCGTAGGACCACCCATGGAAAAACTCTGGTAAATGAATTCCTTGCCTAACTGGTCCTTTTTAACATACATCTGAACGCTGCCTGTAACGGTATCCTGGTAAAGGGTAAACAGGCCTTCATGCTTTTTACTCGACTTTACCTTGTCTTTAACGGTAGGTTTCGAAGGTGCCGCTGGTACCGCCTTTTTCGCTGTATCTGCCACGGGCGGGGCAGCGGCCTTGCTCTTCTTCTGGGCAAATGCTCCCGTTGCCATCAATATGGCCAGGGGAACAAAGAGGGAAGTTTTTCTCATGAAAACATTTTAGAATAACAAAATGCTTCATTTCAAAATACGATACAAATAAATTACATGAAATACCGCGGAAAGTGACAAATGGCAGAATGCTTGGATAATTACCCGGAAATGTTAAGAAATTATAAATAAAATTTTGTGATATAGGTTGGGAACACTAATTTCACCACCGCAATAAAAAAAAGAAGGTCCACTGTAGAAACAGTCGACCTCTAACGATTGCTTGCCATATAAAAAAATCTTCGAATCTTGTTTTGAGAGTCATCCTTTTCAGGATTCGGGATCGGCCTCTACGATGTTTGCTTTAACGATTGCTTGCCGTATTTTCAGACCTCTAACGAAATTTTGCCTTCTCAACGACTGTTTGCTTTCCCGGTGATTGCAGGTCGTTTTTTTTATTTCCCTGAACTCTGATGTAAAAGTAGTGCGGGAAAATTCATGTCTAAAATCAAAATTGGAAAGGTTTTATTACTCCAAAATGGATATTTTTGCATATAAACCCTTATCCAGCAAGGATTTGAGAAAAAATAGTTAATGATGCCCAACAGATCAGCAGACGCTTTATTTCAATTGATAAAATCTTTGCACAAGGCTGAAAAGCGGCATTTTAAACTTTATATCAAGCGCAGCTCGGCAAAAGAAGACCTTAAAATCGTCGAATTATTCGACAGCCTTGACAAACTGGCCGATTATGATGAGAAGCTACTGCTCAAAAAACTGCCTTCCATCCAGAAACCCCAGTTAAATAATGTAAAAACCCACCTGTACAAGCAATTGCTGGCCAGCCTGCGCGACCTGAAAAGCGCTGATACGCTGGAACTTCAGTTGTCGGAACAACTCGACAATGCGCGGATTCTCTACCACAAGGGACTGAAACACCAGGCCCTTCGGATCCTGGAAAGATCGAGGGAACTGGCCAAAGCCAATGGCAAGTTCAATTTTCTTGCCCAGGTGATTTCGCTGGAGAAAAAGATCGAAACCCTTCACATCACCCGAACCATCCAGGAGAAAACCGAAAGACTTACCCAGGAGGCACTGGAAATTAGTGCCCATATCGACCGGGTTACCAAACTTTCAAACCTTGCACTACTGTTGTATGGCTGGTATACCAAAAATGGCCATGCACGCAATGAACAGGATGAAAGCGGCATCCGAAAATATTTCAAGGAACAGCTGCCTTCAGACGCCTTCGAACTAACCGATTTTTATGAACGGCTTTACCTGTTCCAGAGTTATACCTGGTATGCTTTTATCCGGCAGGATTTCCTGATGTATTATAGATACGCCCAGAAATGGGTGGACCTGTTTGATGAAAACGAGGACATGAAAAAAGTGGAGATTGGTCACTACATTAAGGGAATGCACAATCTTTTGAATGCTCATTTTGACCTTAGAAATTTCCAGCAGTTCGAATCGGTTCTTTCAGCATTTGAAGCTTTTGCCGAAACGCCCATCGCCCAGCAGCATGACAATTTTCGTATCCACACCAGCATTTATATAAATAGTGCCAAGTTGAACTGGCATCTTATGACGGGCACTTTCAAAGATGGATTAAAACTGGTAGACAGGATCGCCGCCAATCTGGAAGAATATTCATTATATGTCGACCCGCATCGCATTGTAGTATTCAATTACAAATTCGCAACCCTGTATTTCGGCAGCGGCGATTACAACACCTGTATTGATTACCTGCAGCGGATCATTTACGATACATCGGCAGATTTACGAATCGACCTGCAGAGTTATGCGCGCCTGATGCACATGCTGGCCCACTACGAACTGGGTAATGATGAGATCATTGAATCGCTCATCAAATCGGTGTATCGCTTCATGGCTAAAATGAAAAACCTGACTGTGGTGGAAGAAGAAATGTTCCGGTTTATCCGTCATAATTTTGGTGTTTCGGTACGCAGGATGAAGCCTGAACTGGAAAAATTCCTGAATAAGATCAAACACCTGGAAAAAAGCCGGTTTGAAACCCGTGCTTTTGCCTACCTGGACATCATTTCATGGGTGGAAAGCAAAGTGTACGAAAAGCCGATGAGCGAGATTATCCATGCGAAGTATATGGCACAAAGGAGGAGAAGGTATGCCGGAAAAGAAGAGAGAAGGGAGAATTGAGAGATCAGGTGACCGGAAATTTCTTTTTCCAGAGCCGGATAAAATAAAGAATCATGCCGACGAGACTGCCAAGGAACCAGGCGTAAAAAATATAGTTCCCCAATGTTGGGGTTGTTGCAAAAAAGGCCCAGCCCATCATCAGGCCAAGTGTTGAATTAATGAGCATCCACAATGCCCCGACAGACAGGGTCAGCAATACCCTGCGCAGGAAATCTTTTGCATCCTCTTCCATTTCCGTTTATTTTAGGTGTCTGACAAATTTAAAGCCTAATCAATCAGCAGATCTTCGAAATCCGTTGAATCACCATTGAATACATTGAAATCCACCTTACCCCTGATTCCGTTCACATTTCCGGTTTCACTGTACTGCCAGAAAGCCCAGTTACGGGCAATGCGGGGGCGGTCTTTTTTCAGGTAATGAGCCACCCACAGCGGATAATCATCAAACTCGCCTTTCAGGTACTTATTATAAAAATCGACATTGGTGTAGATGATGGGTTTTACGCCATAATGAGCTTCCAGCCGGTCCAGGAAGGATTTCACACCAGTCCGCAGTTTTTCAGCACTTACCCCGTAGGTCTGTTCCACATCAAGCACAGGTGGAAGATCCCCTTTTTGCAGATCAACGCGGCGAATAAAGTTCTCAGCCTGGTCAGCGCCGCTTTTGGTAGCCAGGAAAAAATGGTAGGCCCCGCGCGGGAATCCTGCCTCACCTGCATGCTCCCAGTTTCTTTTGAACTGGCGGTCCATGTTACCCAATCCCTCTGTGGCTTTTATGAAAACAAAGCCGATCCTCACCTCACCGGCTTCCATCTCTTTAACAGCCCTCCAGTTTACCCGTTCCTGGTACTTGGACACGTCGATACCATGAATGGAAAAATTTGCCGGGATCTCGATCCCGAAATCCGGATAATGTTCAAAATCCGGCTGGCTGCGTTTGAACCACCACCAGGCCAGGGCACCGATCACCACCAGGATCAACAGCGCAAACAGATATTTTGGTCCAGGTACCTGGTTCGATTTCTTTTTTGCCATGCGGGGCAAATATATAAACGGTTGGCGGTTTGTATCAGCAAATCAACAACTACAAACAATCTATATTTGCCCCATGCCTTTCAACCTTTCCGACTCGCTCAACCTCTTACGTAAACTGACCATCCGCAGGGCATGGAACGGTGTAAAAGTATTGGCCAGTTATTATGTAAGCAAGTACACCAGGAAGCCTGTTCAATGGGGGCTTCCCATTTCCATTTCCTTTGAGCCCACCACATCCTGTAACCTTCGCTGTCCGGAGTGCCCAAGCGGCTTAAGGGCCTTCTCCCGGCCAACAGGTATGCTTCAGAAAGACTTTTTCCGCGATACCATTGACCAGTTGCACAGGGACCTGTTTTACCTGGTCTTCTATTTCCAGGGCGAACCATTTCTGAATCCGGGGTTCCTTGACATGGTTCAATATGCCGGAAGCAAGGGCATATATACAGCCACTTCTACCAATGCCCATTACCTGACCGACGAGAACGCCAGGAAAACCGTGGAAAGCGGCCTCGACAGGCTGATCATTTCCATTGATGGAACTACACAGGAGGTTTACCAGCAATACCGCATTGGCGGCAGACTCGAAAAAGTTCTGGAAGGGGCCCGTAATATCGTAAAGTGGAAAAAAGAACTTGGCAGCCGCACGCCTTTTGTTGTTTTCCAGTTCCTGGTGGTGAAGCCCAATGAACACCAGATCAGCGAAGTCAAAGTACTGGCCCGGGAAATAGGCGTGGATGATATCTGGCTCAAGACTGCGCAGGTATATGATTATGCCAACGATCCCAACCAATTGATTCCTACCATTGATAAATACAGCCGCTACCGTAAAAACCGGAAGGGTGAATTCGAATTTCGCAATCCCCTGCATAATCATTGCTGGCGGGCATGGCATGCTACGGTCATCACCTGGGACGGACTGGTGGTTCCCTGCTGTTTTGACAAGGATGCACAACACCGGCTGGGCGACCTGAAAGGAAAATCATTCCGGGAAATCTGGCAGCATCCCGACTACCGGAGTTTCAGGGCCAAACTGCTGGAAAGCAGGGCCAATATTGATATTTGCGCCAATTGTTCTGAGGGTACCAGGGTTTGGGGTTGAACCCGCACCACGAGGGTCCCGAACTTGCAGCGTAACCAATCGCACAGCCTGTTTGAGCCTTTTTTTATAATTTTAAGGTTGAACCATTCATTTTATGAGTATTAACAAGGACATCAATCAGCGAAAATTCAGGAATGAGCATCAGAAAGCAATGATCAACCTGATATTTTCCTATAACTGGCTGATGGAGAATACGCGGAAACAACTGGACCAGTTTGATCTCACCAATCAGCAGTTCAATATCCTGCGCATCCTGAGAGGTGCCGGGGAACCGCTGAGTACCCTGCAGATCCGCCAGCGGATGCTGGATAAAATGAGCGATACCTCCCGGATTGTGGACCGGCTGGTAAAAAAGGAACTGGTGCAGAAAGTGATTTGCAATGCCGACCGGCGGTTGGTGGACGTAACCATTACCGATAAAGGCCGGGAATTGCTGTCCAAGATGGACTCCCATGAAGCCGATTGGGATAATCTGCTGAAAAATCTTAACGAATATGAAGCAAGCCAGCTTAATCAATTGCTCGACAAATTGCGAAATTCGCAGGATTAACAGGATACCCCCTGCCCGGCAGCCATTGGATGGCGTCGATTTTTTTATGAAATCAGTGAAATGAAAAATTTAGTCCTTACCACTATTACCCTGGCCCTTGGGTGTTTGTCCCAACTACAAGCCCAGCAGCCCGCAGCGCCCATCCCGGCACCAATGGAAGCGGGCAGTAAAACAGCGGGTGAAGCCCCGGCCGAATTCAGGGCAGCCTGGATAGCAACGGTAAACAATATTGACTGGCCCAATGCCGGTACTGTAGACCCGGCCATGCAAAGGGATGAATACATCCGGTTGCTGGACATGCACAAGAGAAATGGCTTAAATGCGGTGATCGTCCAGGTGAGGCCGGCAGCAGACGCATTTTATCCCTCCCAATATGAACCATGGAGCGAATGGCTGACCGGAAAACAGGGCCAGCCACCGGTACCTTACTATGATCCGCTTCAGTTCATGATTGCCGAGGCCAAAAAGAGAGGCATGGAATTTCACGCCTGGCTCAACCCCTACCGCGCGGTGTTCAATATCAACAAATCGATTCCTGCCAAAACCCATATAACCAGGGAGTTCCCCGAATGGTTCCTGACCTACGGCGACAAGAAATATTTCGATCCGGGCAACAAGAACGCACAACAGTTTGTGGTGAACATCGTTCGGGATCTGGTGAAGCGATATGATGTGGACGGAGTTCATTTCGACGATTATTTTTATCCTTATCGCATTGCGGGCAAAGACTTTCCGGACGACAAAACCTATAAAGTATTTGGCGAAGGCCTGAGCCGCGATGAATGGCGCCGCAGCAATGTGGATTCCATTATTGTTCAGCTGGCCCGTGCCATCAGGCAGGAAAAGCCCTGGGTGAAGTTTGGCATTTCGCCCTTTGGTGTATGGCGCAACAAAGACAAGGATCCGATGGGAAGCGCCACTACGGCAGGACAAACCAATTATGACGACCTGTATGCGGATATCCTGTTGTGGCTGAGGGAAGGCTGGATTGATTATGTGGCGCCGCAGTTATACTGGGAATTCGGGCACAAGGCCGCCGACTTTGAAGTATTGCTGGACTGGTGGAGTAAAAACTGCTATGGCAAACATTGTTATATCGGACTGGGAATTTACCGGGCAGGAAGCAACCCGGCATGGAAGGATAAAAACCAGCTACCCCGGATGATCCGGGCTGTCAGGAATACCCCGAACATGCATGGCGTGATATATTTCAGTAGTAAGAGTTTTGTGAACAATCCCAATGGCTGGGGCGACAGCCTCAGGCAGCATTATTACCGCCAGCCTGCTGCCATCCCGGCAATGGACTGGCTGCCTGTAAATCCTTTTACCTCCGGAATGTAATCAACCGGCTACTCCCCAAAATATCGCAGATAAATAAATATAAACGGGCTACGGCAACTGCTGTGGCCCGTTAGCATTAAAACATGCCTTAGTAAAAGGAGCTGTTTACACGCGGCGGGCGGCAATTTACCCACTGCGGGCGTTGGAGGCAGTTCCGAAACCAGGTCAAACTGGCTAATGGAACCCATTTTTACTGTTTTTTTCCGGAAATATTTTCTTCATCAGGTTTCGATCCTTTAAAATCCGGGCAAATCCTTTATGGTATTGCATCAGAGGAAGGAATCAACAGCCCGGACCACCAGCATTACCAATATTTTAAGTTTTAGATTACGGCCATTATTTAGTAAATTAGTAATTTACGGCCTGATTTTTGTGGATAGCGCGCCCCGTGGTAAAAAACGGGGCTAAAAAACCCTGAACTATTAATGGCACTGAGTCAAAGTTTACAGCAGAAATTATTGCAGAAGCTTTCGCCCCAGCAAATCCAGCTGATGAAGTTGCTGCAGGTGCCAACGGCCAACCTGGAGGAACGGATCAAGGAGGAACTGGAGGAGAACCCGGCATTGGAACAGAGTGATGAGATGGCGGATGACAGTTTTGAGGAGCAGGGTGAAGAATTTGAAAACCCTGATGACGAATACGATACTGAAGGCAGTGAGGACGAGTATGACAATATCGATATCAGCGAATATGTACAGGAAGGCGATGACGAGATAGCCGACTACCGGCTTAGAGACGATAATTACCCTGAACTGGACGATAAGCAGGCGACTCCCTTCAAAGTGGAATCGACCCTCCATGATACCCTGGCCGACCAGCTGGGCATGCTCACCCTGGATGACCGCAGGCGCCGTATTGCCGAACAGATCGTGGGCAGCATTGATGACGACGGCTACCTGCGCCGCGAAACCACTTCCATCCAGGATGACCTGGCATTCAGGCAGAACATCGATGCCAGTGAGGAAGAAATCGAAGACCTGATCAGCCTGATCCAGCAATTCGATCCTGCCGGTGTGGCAGCCCGTGACCTGCAGGAATGCCTTCTCCTTCAACTGGAAAGAAGAAAACACGAAGGCGAAGCCGTTCATGGCGCCATCCGAATCCTGACCGATTACTTCGATGAGTTCATTAAAAAACACTACGACAAGATCCAGCGCGGACTGAATATTGACGATGAGCAGCTCAAACTGATCATACAACAGATTATTAAACTGAATCCCAAACCGGGTGGCAATGTGGGCGAGGTCAATAAAGCGGAAAGTTATGTGGTGCCCGATTTTTTCATCTATAATAATGCCGGCAAACTCGAACTGACCCTTAACAGCAAGAATGCTCCTGACCTGCGGATCAGTGAAGGATATCGCGACATGCTGAAAGAATATGACAGGGGCAGTAAAAAAGACAAACGCCAGAAAGAGGCGGTAATGTTTATCAAACAAAAAATTGACGCGGCCAAGTGGTTCATTGACGCTATCAAGCAGCGTCAGCATACCCTGATGATGACCATGCAGACCATCATGGATTACCAGTATGAGTTTTTTGTAACAGGCGATGAAACCACCATGCGCCCCATGATCCTCAAGGATATTGCAGAAAGAACGGGACTGGATATTTCCACGGTAAGCCGGGTGGCCAATAGCAAGTTCGTGCAGACTGAGTTCGGCACCTACCGGCTGAAATTCTTTTTCAGCGAAAGCCTGAGCACCGAAAGCGGCGAGGAAGTAAGCACCAGGGAGGTGAAAAAGATTCTGAGCGATATGGTGGAAGGCGAAAACAAGCGCAAACCGCTTAGCGATGAAAGGCTGACTGAGCTTTTGCAGGAAAAAGGTTATAATATTGCCCGCAGAACAGTGGCCAAATACCGGGAACAACTCAATATACCGGTGGCCCGACTCAGAAAGGAATTGTAATGATGGTATCAACAGAGCAACCAAATACATCTGCTGTGGCGGACCCATCCGGCGTTCACCCGTCGGGTGGCACCCGACGGGTGAACGCCGGATGGGTCATCGGGCAACTGATCTCCTTTGTTTTTCATCCTTTATTCATACCCGGATATATCACGGCGTTTTTATTATTCGTGCATCCCTTTGCCTTCGCGGGTGAAAACGAGTGGTATAAGAAAATCAAACTTATATCAGTACTGGTCAGCACGGCCTTCTTTCCCGCTTTTACCGTTTTTCTGCTGAAGCAACTGGGGTTTGCATCCAGCTTCCAATTGAAAACACAAAAAGAGCGGATCATACCGATCGTGGCTTCCATGGTTTTTTATTTCTGGATCTTCTATGTAAGCAAGAACAGGCCCGACAATCCGCCGGAACTGGTGAAGATGCTTTGTGCCGTTTTCATTACCAGTATCATCGCCCTCACTGCCAATAATTTTATCAAGATCAGCCTCCACGCCATTGCCATGGGAGTACTGGTATCGTTTTTTGTTTACATGGCCTGGACCAGCCTGATTCCAATGATTGTTCCCCTGGCTGTCTCCATCCTCATAGCCGGACTCGTTGGTACTGCCAGGCTGATGACGGGGGCGCATAGCAATTCGGAACTGGTATGGGGATTTGCAACAGGTGTGGTATCCATGTTCATTGCTGTTTGGGTGGTGTAGGTATGGGGATTCGCGGAAAAGAAAAAGCCCAATCTACGGGATTGAGCTTTGTTTCAGGGGTGTCCAAACCAGCCTAATGATAAGAGTCCAACTTAAAATCTTTACATCATCTATTGTTATGTAATACTGGTTTTAATTTGATAGGATAGTAATAACGGGGGTTTGAACTTTCCTAGTATGCGTAGTTTTCCGCAAATTCAGATCTATTATCATTCACCACTGGTTTTATCAGACGCCGGTTCAGGAATGCCTGGCGGTACAGGGCTTTGTTCCGTTTCCGTTTCCGTTTCTGTCAGGAACTCCAGTTTATAAATCCTGATGAGGAGGATAAAAACTGAAATCAGCAAGGGGCCGAAGACCAGGCCGATGAATCCAAATAATTGAAGGCCGATGATAACCCCGAAAACTGTAATAAGTGGATGTACATCGCCCAGCTTTTTCTGCAATACAAACCTGAAAACATTATCAACCGTACCCATTACCAGAAACCCATAAATAAGCAGGGCAATTCCTTTCCAGTTCTCACCACCGGCAAAAAATATCAGGGCCAGGGGAATATAGGCAACTGTAATTCCAACCACCGGCAACATGGCTGCAATACAGGTGATAGCAAACCAGAGCATTGGTTCCTGAACACCCAGGGCCAGGTAACCTGCAAGGCCGACTACACCCTGCACAATGGCAATCAGCGGAATTCCGACTGCATTGGAAATGACCAGGGTATTTACTTCTTTCTGTAAATCGTTTCGGTGTTTGCGACCCATTGGCAGCCACTCCATCAGGGCTGCTTCCATCTTTTTCCCCTCTGCCAGCATGAAATACAAAATGAAGTACATCACCACAATGGTGGTAAGGGAATTAAACGTTGCCCCAAGAATGCCGGGCAATTCCTTTGCTGCCATTTCACCCAGCTGGGACAGGTTTTTATCGCTCAGGATCACAAACCCGGTTCTTGTTTCCAGTCCTTCCACAAAATGCTGTATCGCCTGTATCGCCGTGTTAATTTGCTGTTCTGAAATACTCAGTCGTCCCACCAGTAATTTGATCACTCCGCCGATAGGTATAACAATAACAATAAAAGAGAGAACCATCAGCAGGCTGGCCGCCAGTGCGGGCGGCCAGCGCCTGAGTACAAGCATCCGCATCCAGCGGTCCATCAGGATATAAAGGGTAAATGCGCCCAGGGTTGCCGGCAGAAAGGCTTTCAGTTCTGTGAACAGCAGGAAACCCAGCAGAAATATAATCAGCAGGAAGAAAACCTGCCTGAGTTTGTTATTATCGAGATAGGCCATATTATGAAGGATAGAAAGTTAGGTTTTTTTCATTTCGCTGATCATATTTTCGTTTCTTTCCACTTTCCCCGTCTGAACATTAGCCAGGCGGCAATGGTGATGGCGGTTTCCGCAACAGGAATGGCAATGAACACTCCCAGCGGTCCCAACCCATAGGTTTTGGCAAGGAGGTAGGCCAGCGGGATCTGGAAAAACCAGAACCCGAACAGGTTGATCCAGGTAGGCGTTTTAGTATCACCTGCACCATTAAAAGCATTGGCCATTACCATGCCGATACCATAAAAAATATAGCCTGCGCTCATAATCCTGAGTGCCAGGACGCCGATCCTTTTTACGTCTGGTTCGTGGCTGAAAAAACCCACCACCCAATCTGCTCCGGCAAGGAAAAACAACATCACGATCACCATAAAAACAGCATTGTAACGGGCAGTAACCAAAACTGAACTGGCTGCTCTTTCAGGTTGTTTTGCCCCCAGGTTCTGGCCCACCAGGGTTGCTGCGGCATTGGCCATTCCCCATGCTGGTAACAGGAAAAATATCAGGATTCTGATGGCGGTCTGGTATCCGGCAGACGCTGCAGACTGTCCGGTTTCAGCAACCAGTTTTGCCAGAAATATCCAGCTGCCTGAGCCAATGATAAACTGTGCCGTTCCCGGGGTGGCAACATTTACCAGAGACCGGATGATGGGCCAGTCGGGACGCCAGTCTGACAAAGCTATTTTCACCTGCGACTTACCGCTAAACAGGTGGTACAGTTGGTAAAGAACGCCAATCCCCCTTCCGATTGTGGTAGCGAGGGCGGCACCAAACAATCCCAACGCAGGAAAAGGCCCCCAGCCGAGGATCAGCATCGGGCAAAGAATAATATTGGCAATATTGGCTATCCAGAGGCTTCTCATCGCCATGCTGGCATCACCCGCACCTCTGAAAATACCGTTGATCAGGAATAGCAGCATGATTACTACACTTCCGCCCATCATCAGGCGGGTATAGGGAGTACCCAGGGCCACGGTTTCTGGTTCGGCGCCCATCCAGCGAAGGATATCCGGTGCAAGGAAGATCCCGGAAAGACTCACCACCAGGGTGATGGCCAATGCCAGCCAGAGTGATTGCATGGCGGCATGTCCGGCGGCTTTTTCATCTTTCTCACCAATCCGCCTTGCCACCATGGCGGTAGCAGCCATACTGATTCCTATTGCAAGGGCATAGACCAAAGACAGTACCGATTCGGTAAGTCCCACCGTCTGGATATTGTGCCGGCTATCAGGTAACTGGCCCACAAAATAAAGGTCCACCACCGCGAAAACACTTTCCATGCCCATTTCCAGGATCATGGGAATGGCGAGCAGGAATACCGCCCGCCGGATGCTGCCACTGGTATAATCCTGTACATCACCGCGCAGGGCTGATTTCACCAAATTATATACATACCCGACACGCAGGGTAATTGAAGATTCATTACGCATATAAAAAATTCAACAGTTAAGAATAATAAGATGCCGGAATCCGGCTTCAGTGGGCATTTTGCCAGAGGCAACCATGTACCGACAAAATCGACAGTCTTTTGGGCATGTTGTCGGCGGGGGGCCGACGGCTTAGAAAATCATAAAAAAGAGAATTAGAGGACGTAAATCTAATACATTATTCTTTTATACAATATTGCAGGGCCTCTAAATATTCCTGAACGTAGAAAGACAGTTGTGAACGGCGGTATTGCATGATGAACCGCGGATGGGGAACTACCAGCAGTTCATCAAAAAGGTCATACTCCTCATTTAGGTTCCTGAGGAAGCGGTGGTTTTTATCGCCGCCGATACAGATGGCCACACGGCGGTTGATTCCGAATGAAATCTGCCGGCGCAGGCATTTGAGGGCAAAGGGGCGGATGGCTTCCGCCAGTTTCGGGTCATCGTAATAGTTCAGGTTCTTTCCGTTTTGGGTGAATCCTATCGGGCTCACGGAACCGATGTAAAATTTCTCAAAAAAGGCTTCCGCACCGCCAAAGGCGTTGATCATGGTATAAATGAATTCGGCCGACAGTTCGGACGTATTGCCAAAGGGATGGTCAATCCCGCAGTTTTCTGACAGTTGCCTGGGCGCGGTAAAATTGATGCCGGTAATACCTGCCCCAAAGCGGCCGGGGTTGATACCGATTAGCATAATCCTTGGCTGGCTGTCATTGTAATATTTCCGAAAGAATGTGCTGATAGCCATCTGCACGGCCGGTTGCCGGTGGGGATACAAGGCCTCCACCCCCGGCGGCAGGTGTTGCGGAGGCCGTAAATCCCTGAAAAATGCTATTGCTTTATCGGCGAACATGGTTTCGCGTCTGACGCGCGTCAGACGCGTTAATACAAACTCGGGTTGGAATTGATGAAATTCACAAGGGCCGCTGTATTCTTAAGTTTTAATTTCTTGAGGATATTGTGACGGTGGACCTCCACGGTCTTCAGGGAAATTTCCAGTTCAGAGGCGATCTCTTTGGAAGAATGGCCACTTTTAATGAAATGGATGATCTGGATCTCGCGGTCGGTAAGGTTCTGGATATCAGGTGCCTGGGTGGCGGTATCGGTCATCTGCTCAGAGATGATATTCCGGATTTCATCACAGATATACTTGTTCCCCTTTTCTACTTCCATAATGGCCCTGACCATCTCTTCCCGGCTGCTGTTCTTTGTTACATAACCATGCGCCCCAACCTGCAGCATCTTGCGGGCATAAGCTGGTTGCGAATGCATGGACACACCGATTACCCGGGTATCGGGACTCACCTGGCGAATTCTTTCCGTGGCATCAAATCCGCTCATCGGAGCCATATTGATATCCATTAATACAACATTGGGTTTATGGATGGCCGCCAGTTCAATGGCCAGTTCCGGCTCTCCGCAATCGGCAATTACTTCAAAACGCGGATCACTGGCCAGAATAAAACTCCAGGTTTCACGGATCAGTTTGTGATCATCCACTATGAGAATGGATACTTTTTTCATTTCTCGTCTTCTTTATTTAGGGTATTCGGCAAATCAATAATCAACTGGCAACCTTTACCAGGAGCGGTGTTCACTTTTACCTCGGCATTAAAGATAGCCGCTCTGCTCATAATATTCGACAAACCAAGGCCATCCTTCATTTTCGCCTGATTGAGGTCAAAACCAATGCCATTATCTGCAATTTCCAGCCGAGTGGAATCCGGATGGTGTGATATGATGATCCCAAGGCTGCTCGCATGCGCATGTTTCAACACATTATTTACCTGTTCCTGGATGATCCTGAACAACATCAGTTTCTGCTTGGGGCCAAGAAGTTTTTCCAGTTTTGGATCATAACGAAAATCCACCACCAGCTGTTTTGCGATGGTGATATTTTGTACCAGGTCCTTTACGGAGGAAATCAGTCCCAGGTCGCTGACACTGGCAGGCATCAGGGAACGACTGATCTTCCTGATCTCATTAATGGCATTCATAATCGTATCCGAACTGCGACGGATCATGTCCTGCCGCATTTTAGCATCATTCTGGGCTACTTCCAGGAACAGTTTGGCGGTGGACAGCAGCTGGTTAACATTGTCATGCAATTCCTTTCCGATTTCCTCCCTTTCATTTTCCTGCACATCCACCACAGCCCTTGCAATCTGTTTTTGTTTGTTGATTTCCTGCTGGATCAGTTTTTCTTCCAGCATTTTTCTTTCGGTAATGTCTTCACAGGAACCAATCATCCTGATCACTTTTCCCTGTTCATTGTAAAGGCAGTAAGCCTTGTCGATTACCAGGGCGTATGTCCCGTCGGCCTTTTTAAAACGGTATTCTTCCATGAACAGGCCATTGTCCCTGCCTTCAAGAACTTTGTTGATATTGCCAAGAACGCGGTCACGGTCCTCAGGATGGATCTTGGATTCCCAATTCTGGGAAGTACCAGGATATAACCCGGATGGATAACCGAATAATGTATTGAAGCCTTCGCCCCAGAAGGAGACTTCCTCCTCTGCATCCCAATCCCAGATGGCTTCATTGGCCGCCCTGGTGGCAAGGATATACCGTTCATTGCTGATCCGGAGTTTTTCCGCTGCCTGTTTGTTTTCGATGATCATGGTCAGGATATGGGTAGCCCTGCTGATCATGCTGAATTCTTCCTCAGTGGGTGTGCGTGCGGCTTTGTAATATACATTGAAAGTGCCCAGCACCTCGTTGGTTGAACTGATAATAGGAATCGACCATGCTGCATTAATTCCAATGGATGCTGCCTTCTGCCTGACCTCATTCTTCAGGTAGCTGCTGCTGATGTCGGGGATAATGACCTGCTGGCGTAACATAATTGCCCGACCATAAGATGTCATGGCGGGGTCCAGTGGTGTTGTTTCCACAAATTCATTCAACACCTCACTCAAATCAGGTGCAGATAGTAATACGGTATCCCGCAGGTTGTTCTTTACCAGGAATACGGCGCAATTGAACTTTCCGCTGATCTTTTCAAGTCCCTCCAATAAAAGATCTGCAATTTCACGGAGCGATGCTTCCGATCCGGTGTGCATTTCCAGTACTTCTTTCTCCAGCTGCAATAATCGGTCCTGCTGTTTTCTGGCCGATACATCCTTGAAATAGATAAACAGTCCGTCATCATAGGGGAAGGCGCTTACATCAAACCACCTGTTCAGTGAGCTTACATATTGTTCATACCTGATCGTCCTGTTTTCATTAACCGCCTTATTCAGGCTGATAAAGCTGACCGAATCCCTGGCATCAGGCAGTAAATCCCATGCATTGCCACCAACCACCAGTTGCATGTTATCCTCCAGCAGGTTCTGTGCAACTGCATTGAACATCGTTATTTGAAAATTCCGGTCAAGGGAAATAAATCCATCTGTAATGCTGTGAAGCATGCTGGTGATCTTGTCGGAATATTGCTTCAGGGTCTTTTCAATCTCCACATATTCGCTGATATCCCTTAAACTCAGGATGATACCATTGATATTCGGGTTGCTCAGTTTGCTCTGAGCTTTCATTTCCATCCAGAGCCAGTTACCATTCTGGTGCAGTATCCGCAATGGAAGTTGCAGGTCGTGCTGGTGATCGGATGCGAGTTTTTTCAGCGCCAGGTCAAATATCTTTCGTTCTTCCGGATGAACGATATTTCTGCAAGGTTCCTGCATCAATTCCACCTCCTCATACCCCAGGATTTTCTGCAGGCTTGGAGTGGCATAGGTTAACCTGCCTCCGGGCTCCAGCACAAATACAATATCCAGCGAATTGCGGAAAAGTGCCCTGAATTTTTCTTCGCTATCACGCAACTGGGTTACACGCAGATTCTTTTCAATTACACTGCTGACCGAAGAAGCGAAAGTGGTAAGGGTTTCATCTACTGTTTTGCTATATGTACGTGATGATTTTTTCTGACCGCAACCAATCGCGCCCCAGCATCCGTCACTGGTTACTACAGGAGAAATCAGCAAGGATTTATAGCCCATTTCCTCCATCCAGGCCCTGATGGCCGGATTGGTTTCCGTGGCCAGCTGGTATTCGCTTGTGTTACCGGACCTGCATTGATCTGCAGCAGGCAGGAGGAGACCCACCCCGGAAAAAAGATGCTTTTTTTCCATTACAGAACAGGGGTTCGATTCGCACCAGATATGGAACAACTGCGGCCCCTTGCCTGTGAATTTCAGGACGAAAATACATTCAGCAAGTGAGGCAGACCCTAGCAATGGAAGACATTGCTGCAAGCCCTCTTCCAAAGTGTTACCAACCAGCAATATCCTGGATATCTGTGCCAGGGCGGAAGAAAGCCTGTCTCTTTCTACCAGTTGCTGCTCTGCCAGTTTACGGTCGTTGATATCCCGCGTATTCGTCTGGATATAGATTACCTCACCATCTTCCACTATTGGTTTGGAAACGGACTCCAGCCAGATATAAGTGCCATCTTTTCGCCTGAACCGAAACTGGACCGAAGGCTCTTCCTCCCCCTTTAAATTATTATCGTGTGCCTCCTTAATGGTTGTGGATGCATCATCGGGATGAAAAAAATCATAAGGGGACTTATCCGTCAGGTCTTCCGGATCATAGCCCAGCAACTGCTTCACAGCGGGAGAAACATAAATATAGTCGCCGTTAGGTCGGTGCAGACAGATCATATCGCGGGCATATTCCGACAGGAAGCGGAATTTTGCTTCGCTTTTGGCCAACTCCTGTTCGGACTGTTTCTGCTGGCCGATATCCCTGGCGGTCACATGAATTCCGGTAACCTGCCCCCCTTTAAGAATGGGGCGGGAGCTGATCTCAACAGGAATCCGCTTGCCTGAACAGGAAATGAATTCTGATTCATAAACGGTAGACAACACCACACCGGCCTTTTTCTTTTCGCCGAGATGAACAGCCATGGCAAGTTTTTCAGGGGCGAAAAACCTGTGAGATGACTGCCCCACCATTTCCGATTCTTTGTATTCCAATAGTTTTTCCGCCATCCTGTTCATGGAGGTAACCCTGCTGTTCTCATCAATAATATAAATGATGTCATTGGCATTCTCGAACAGGTCCCGATACCTCTCCTCACTCAGGCGCAGGTTGGTTTCCAGGTCCCTTTGCTGGGTGATATCAGTAACGATTACCAGCATCCCAACCATTTCAGCATCGGGGTTCAGGATTGGTTTGTAGCGGCAATTAAACAGTCCATCCAGGCCGGGGAGCCGGTACTCTACATCAACCGTTTTCCTGTACCGGACAGATTCCTCATAGGCGGGCAGTAAATTCGCAGCAGTTGGCATATAATGTTCCTCCAGTAAAGCATGCATTGGCTTACCCAGGAAAACGGAGGGAGGAACGAATAAAACCGAAGGGTCTTTTACCCAGAAATTCCGGAATATACCATCCTTATCCAGTTCAAAAACGATGTCATGGAAAGAGGCCACAATCTGTTCCAGTTCATTCAGGCGGCCTTCAATGCGGTCACGGTTGGCAACGGGCATGCCATACCATTGGTACCCGCCGGGCTCCGGAACTACCGTCCAGTAAACGGGGAGCAGGTTATCCCCTCCCATCCTGACGGAGGCACGGATTGAAACCGGCTGGCGTGAGTTGGTAGCAAAGCGAAGCGACTGGCTGGCGTTGTTGTCAAGATGCAAAAGATCATCGAGGTTTGTTTTCACTCCCTTCAGGTCCCGGCCGGCAGCCTGCTGCAACAACTGGCAGCAATTATAAACCATCGATGCCTCATCGGAATAAAACCGGTAAGGAATATTCTGGCTCATCATAGTGGCGGTCTGGCGCGTGGCGATCATACCTAAAATTACATTAAAAAGGCCTGCCCGAAGGCAAGCCTGCTGCTGATTTCATAAGAATTTGACTCACTGGTTCTTCGTAATATTCTGCATCCATTCGCCCAGTTGGGGGCAAGTGGCAAATTGCTTGTCGATTACCAGGTGGAAAGTAGGGATCTTGGCCTGGAACCATTTTTCAATGGCTTCAGCCTTCTTTTCTTCAATGGCCCTTTCGGCCACCCTGTTGTAGTCATCTTTCAGGTTTTCGCGGTGCGGTTCAGTACGGGTTTTCAGGTAAATGATTCGCACGGCCTTTTTCCCACGTTCATCGGTATAAGCCAGGGGCTTTGAATAGTCGCCTGCCTTCAGGTCTTTCAGGGAAAGAACCAATTCCTTATCGAACTGATCGATGGCGCAAAAAGTTGTACCAGACCCGCACTGGCGCATGCCGCCGGTGAATTTGGAATCTTCCGCCTCGCTGTATTTGGCTACTGCCGCGCCGAAATCAAAATCACCAGCCACCAGCCTGCTGCGGACCGAGTCCATTTTTGCTATCACTGCGTTTATTTCAGTTTCGGTGATGGTTGGGATTTTCAAAATATGCCGAACAGTTGCATCATCTCCCGCCCTGTTCACCATCTGGATGATATGATACCCGAAACGGGATTTGAAAACGGGTGATATCTGACCTTCGCGCAGGCGGAAAGCGTTGGCAATAAAAGTAGGGTCCATCTGTCTTTCAGTCCGGTTAACCTGGTACATGCCTCCGGTATTTTTGCTGCCGGGATCGTCGGTATACAGGCTGGCCAGGGTCTCGAATTTCTGCTTGCCATTCTCCACCTGCTTTTTGAAGTCGTTCAGTTCTTCAATGGCATACAGTTCGAGGTCGCGGCTGGCTTTGGGATACATCACTATTTCACCAACCTCCAGTTCACTTTCCCAGAAATTCAGGCTGTCAACTGGTATTTTGTCGTAGTATTCTTTTACTTCAGTAGGGGTGATTTTGATATTTGATACGATCTTATTTCGCATCAATTCTGCCTGTTTACGTTCCCGGAACGACTGGCGGAAATCTTCCTTGATCTGGTAAACGGTACGTCCCGCGATCTGCTCCAGGGCATCTTTGGTACCATACATGCCAATGAATTGCCTGATCTGGTTGTCGAGCATGGCTTCGATCTCTTCCTCGCTCACTGCGAGGGAATCTTTTTCTGCCTGCAGTACCAGGGCTTTCTGGGCCAGGGCCTGTGCCATTACGAAACATTCAGGATTCTCCGGCATGGTCTGACCCTGGCGCTGGGCATCCATGATCGAGTTACGTATGTCTGAATGGAGAATAATCTTGTCGCCAACCACACCAATGATTTTGTCGGCTACAACCTTGCGGGTCTGGGCCTGCAGGGTATAAGCTGCCAGCACTGTGCTGAAAAGGAGAAAAATTTGCTTCATATTCTAATACTCGCTACCGCCAAATTAAAACAGGAGACTGGCTCCTGTTTTAAACGGTGTATGATTTAACAAAAAGATATGCCTTCGGGGCTGGAGCCCCAGCCGGCTTAGAGCGTACGTTTTACTTCTTCTTCTTCGATGGCCACGATGGTATCACCCACCTGGATATCGCTGAAGTTTTTCAATGTAAGACCGCACTCGTAGTTGTTGTTCACTTCCTTCACATCGTCCTTGTATCGCTTCAGGCTGCCAAGTTCGGCAAATGCACCTTCTGTACGCGGGTAGATGAGTACCCCGTCGCGGAAGAGGCGGATCTTGCTGTCGCGCTTGAGTTTTCCTTCAGTAACAAAACATCCGGCAACGGTTGCCTTGTCAAATTTGTACACTTCACGCACTTCAACGGTTGCCACTTCTTTCTCCTGCACCTTGGGTTCAAGCATACCTTCCATCGCGCTCCTGATTTCTTCGATCGCGTTATAGATGATGGAGTAGGTCTTGATCTGAACACCTTCGTTGTCGGCAAGCCTTGCTGCCTGTGAGGAAGCCCGGACGTTAAAGCCAATGACAATGGCATCGGAGGCGGTTGCCAGCAGCACATCACTTTCGGTGATGGCACCTACGGCCTTGTGCACCACGCTGACTGCGATCTCTTCGGTACTTTGCTTAATCAATGAATCGCTGAGGGCTTCCACGGAACCGTCCACATCACCTTTGATGATAAGGTTCAGCTGCTTGAAGTTACCCAGTGCCAGACGGCGACCGATTTCATCGAGGGTAATATGTTTCTTCGTACGGATACCCTGTTCGCGCAGGATCTGTGCCCTGCGGGAAGCTACTTCCTTCGCTTCGGATTCATCTTCATAAACCCTGAAGGTTTCACCCGCCTGCGGCGCACCGTTCAATCCGAGGATCAGAACCGGCGTGGAAGGCGGAGCGGTTTCCATTTTTTTGTTTCGTTCGTTGAACATGGCTTTTACCCTGCCATAATACTGGCCCGATACCACGATATCGCCTTGTTTCAGGGTGCCGTTCTGCACCAGCACGGTGGCTACATAACCACGACCCTTGTCGAGGGTGGCTTCAATAATGGTACCGTTGGCTTCGCGGTCTGGGTTTGCTTTCAGTTCCAGCATTTCCGCTTCGAGCAGGATCTTGTCGAGCAGCAGGTCTACATTAAGGCCTTTTTTGGCACTCAGTTCCTGGCTCTGGAACTTACCGCCCCATTCTTCCACCAGGATGTTCATGCCGGCCAGCTGTTCGTATATCTTTTGCGGGTTGGCGCCGTCCTTATCGATCTTGTTGATGGCGAAGATCATCGGAACGTTGGCTGCCTGTGCGTGGGAGATGGCTTCCTTGGTTTGCGGCATCACAGCGTCATCTGCGGCGATTACGATCACCGCAATATCTGTAACCTTGGCACCGCGGGCACGCATGGCCGTAAAGGCTTCGTGGCCGGGGGTATCGAGGAATGCAATCTTTTTACCGCTTGGAAGGTCCACCGTATAGGCACCAATGTGCTGGGTGATACCACCTGCCTCACCGCCTACCACGTTGGCAGAACGGATATAGTCGAGCAAGGATGTTTTACCGTGGTCCACGTGACCCATGATGGTAACAATGGGTGAACGGGGCTTCAGGAATTCCGGTGCGTCTTCTTCTTCCTCCTCTTCCATTGCGTCGGCATCGTCTACACCGATGAATTCAACATGGTAACCAAATTCGCCGGCCACCAGTTCGATCACTTCGGCGTCGAGGCGTTGGTTGATAGACACCATCATACCCAGTCCCATACATTTTCCGATCACTTCGGCATAGCTGACATCCATCAGGCTGGCGAGTTCGCTTACGCTGATGAACTCGGTCACCTGCAATGTCATATCCTGTGCTTCGCTGCCTTCCATCTCCGTCATGCCCTGGCGCTTCTCGCGAAGACGGCGGGTTTTCATGGAGCGACCGCCTTTCGGACCACCACCGGCCATTTTGGCCTGGGTCTGGCGGATTTTTTCCTGTATTTCTTTCTGGTCGATCTCTTTTACTTCGCGGGGCTGGCTGCGTGGGCCTGTACCATGACCGCCACGTTGCGGGCCACGACCGGCGCCACCCTGTTGTCCGGCGGGACGCTGGAAGCGGTTGCCGCCTTGCTGACCGCCCTGGCCTGGTCCACGGAATTGTCCCTGCTGACCCTGGCCTGCGCCATGACCGCTGGCCTGCTGGCGGGTGATGTTCTCACCTTTTTTATCGATCGGAATTCTTTTACGCTTGCGTTTTTCGTCGTTGGAACCAGCTGCCGCGCCTGGTTTAGGGCGGGTATCGCTGTCAACCGGCAACTGAATTTTTCCCAGAATCTTCGGTCCAGTCAGTCTTTGTGCCTGGATATTTTCGATCATGGGAGGTGCTTCCGGTTCTTCGGTGGATGGTACCTCTGCCTGTGGAGCGGGGGCAATCTCCTTTCCGGGAGCCGGTTCTTCCTTTTCAGTAACAGGGGCAGGTGGGGTTGCAGGTTTTTCGACCTGCCTGGCAGGCTTTGCAGCTGCGGGGGCCGGTGCTTCAACAGCTTTTTTGACTGTCTTTTTCGGACGGGTAGAAGAATCGATGGCAGAAAGATCGATTTTATCGATGATTCTGGGACCTTCTATTCCGGCAGACTCAGCTTTCACAACTTCCGGCGCTACTGGTGCTACTGGTGCTTCCGGTGCGGTTTCCTTCGGTTTTTCGGCCTCAGGTGCGGGCGCAGGGGCTGGGGCAGGTGTCGGCATTTCTTTTTCCGGCTCGGCCTTAAGTTCTGCCACCGGCATTACCGGTTCCGGAACAGGTGCCGGCTCAGGTGCGGGTGCCGGCGCTGGCGCTGGTTGCTCGGGGACAATTGCTTCCACTGCAGGCTTTTCTTCCTTAGCGGCTTCTGTTTTCTTCACTTCCTTGCGGAAAACCATCTCCTCCTCTTCCTTCTTCTTTTTTTCCTGCACACTGCCCTTGGGCAGGTCAATCTGGTCGCTCTTGATCTTCGCAACCTTATCGCTCTGAAACTCACGCTGGAGAGCATTATACATCTCCTCGGTGAGTTTGGCGGTAGGTTTCAGATCCTCGCGATCAAAACCTTTGCTCGCCAGGAATTCAACAAGGGTGTCCTTACCGATATTGAACTCCTTGGCCGCAGCCATCAATCTGGGTGTTGTTATTTCTGCCATTCGTACTTATTGCGTCTGCCCCACGCAGACCTTATTTTGTTTTTCTGTGTGAACCCGGTTATTCTTTTTCGAACTCTTCCTGAACGATGCGCTTCACGTCTTCAATGGTTTCGCGTTCGAGATCAGTTCTTCTCTCTAATTCGTCAACTGTAAGGTCCAAAACGCTGCGTGCGGTGTCGCAACCAATGCGTTTCAGCTCATCAATTATCCAGGTTTCGATCTCGTCGCTGAATTCGTCGAGGTCGATATCGTATTCTTCCGGTTCGCCTTCGTTATCCCGGAAAACATCGATGGTCAGGCCTGTCAGTTCCTGTGCCAGTTTGATATTTACGCCCTTACGGCCGATAGCCAGGGATACCTGGTCCGGTTTAAGGAAGACGTTTACATGGTGCTTTTCGTTGTCCAGCTCCATGCTGGTGATCTTTGCGGGCGTCAGGGCACGCTGAATCAGGAGCTGGATATTATTGGTGTAGTTGATCACGTCTATGTTCTCGTTCTTGAGTTCGCGAACGATGCCATGGATGCGACTTCCTTTCATTCCCACACAGGCGCCTACCGGGTCGATGCGGTCATCGTAGGATTCCACTGCAACCTTGGCCCTTTCGCCTGGCTCGCGGACGATCTTCTTGATTACGATGAGGCCATCAAAGATTTCCGGCACCTCAATTTCCAGCAATTTAGCTAAGAAAGACGGACTGGTGCGTGATAAAATAATAACAGGTGAATTATTTTTCAGTTCGACCTTCTTTACCACAGCGCGGATGGTTTCACCTTTTTTGAAATAATCCTGCGGAATCTGCTCGCTTTTGGGAAGAATCAGTTCGTTTCCTTCCTCATCCAGCAGCAGGATTTCCTTTTTCCATACCTGGTAAACTTCCGCGCTGATGATATCACCCACACGGTCGCCGTACTTTTTAACCAGTACATTCTTTTTCAGGTCGCTGATACGGCTGGCAAGAGTCTGCTTGGCTGCCAGGATTGCCCTGCGGCCGAAGTCGAGAATCTCCACCGTTTCGTACAACTCCTCGCCTACTTCATAGTCGGGTTCGATCTTAACTGCGTCGCTGTAAGCGATCTCAGCCAGGGGATCTTCCACTGCACCGTCTTCTACGATTGTCCTTCTGCGGAAGATTTCAAGGTCACCCTTCTCGGCGTTCACGATCACGTCGAAATTATCGTCGCTGCCGTACTTTTTCCTCAGCAGGGTCTTGAATACATCTTCCACCACTTTCATCATGGTAGGGCGATCAATATTCTCTGCCTCTTTAAAATCCTGGAATGCTTCAATCAAATTGATACTTGCCATAGTAGTGTTATTTAGAATACTACCTGAATTTTTGTTTGTTTTATATTTTCGAATAAGAGAGAGTGAGCAATCACCTCCTTTTTCTTGTTCTTCCCTTTTGTTTCTTCCACCACGATGCCATCTTCCGTCACTTCCAGCAGTTTACCGGCAATTTTCGTTGTATCCTGCAGGGTTACTTCTACATTTCTTCCGATATTCTTCCTGTACTGGCGCCACATTTTCAGTGGTTCGTCGAGTCCCGGTGAGGACACTTCCAGCGAGAAATCGCCCTCAGGAAACCAGCCGGCTTCTTCAATTTTCTTATACAGGGCACGGTTGAAACTTACGCAACGGGCAATCGAGATACCGCTGTCGGCATCCAGGAAAATCTTGAAATTGTTGGTGGGCTTCACTTTCACCTCAACCAAAAAGCAATCCTTGTCGCCTTCCAGCAATTCCTGCATGAACCTGCTTACTGCTTCTATCTGAGTTTCGTTTGTCAATATTCTTAGGTCTGTTGTTCCCCGGGACAGGCTTTACGGGGCCTGCCGCGGTGTCAAAATGGAAGAAGGGAACGCTTCCGTTCCCTTCTGTTGCTTCTTTTTCCGCTGCAAATGTAAGGTAATAGTAGTATACTTTCCAAATGTATGGTAGCGGCAAGATTAACAAAAAGATCATCCTGATTGGATGTACCTTTGTGCGGCTATGTTAAAAACTGTATTACTACTGTTATTGGCGTACATCGC
Source organism: Flavihumibacter stibioxidans (assembly GCF_014332695.1). Taxonomy (GTDB): domain Bacteria; phylum Bacteroidota; class Bacteroidia; order Chitinophagales; family Chitinophagaceae; genus Flavihumibacter; species Flavihumibacter stibioxidans. The sequence continues at coordinate 592,500 of NZ_MBUA01000012.1, forward strand.
TTATCGTTTTATTTTCGGATTTGTTATTCCTGTAAGCCGGGCCACCAGCCAGGTACGCCGCCAGTTCAGGGCTGCCCAGGAAGAGATGGAAAGCCGCATGCGGGCACAACAAGGTGCCGGCGCTCAATCCGGTACCGGCAGCCAGGGCTTTAACAATTCCTCTGCAACTGTTAACGGAAATCCTTCCGAACGCCCTGTCCGGAAAAGTGATTACCTGGATTTTGAGGAAGTCAAATAGGTCAAACAGGTGTCTGACATGTGGTGTCTGACATGTTATAACCGGATTTCACATCCACAATGTTTCCCTGGTTTATCTTTGTTTCATGCAACCCATCGAAAACATCATACTTGACCTTGGAGGGGTACTCCTGAACCTGAGTTATCCTAAAACAGAAGCTGCTTTTTCCGCACTCGGGCTGGAGAATTTTCACCTGCATTTCTCCCAGTTCAAAGCCAATCCGCTTTTTGAAGACCTCGAAACCGGGAAAGTAAGTCCGGCTGAATTCCTTGCGCATTTCCGCCGGGAAACCGGACTGAATGCCTCTGATGAAGCTATTTTCGAGGCGTGGAATGCGATGCTGCTGGATTTCCCGGCGGAACGGGTTGAATGGTTAAGGAATTTGCCCGACAAATACCGGGTTTTTCTTTACAGCAATACCAACGCCATACACTACGATTCATTCCAGGCAAATTTTGCGGTCAATTATCCGGGTATTTCTTTTGACGCCCATTTTGAGACCGCTTATTATTCCCATATTCTGGGCAGGCGGAAGCCTTATGTGGAATCTTATCTCGCTTTGGTGCAGGATGCGGGGATTGAGGCTTCCCGAACGCTTTTCATAGACGATACGCTGGTTAATATTGAAGGTGCGCTGGCTGCGGGGCTGCAGGCCATACACCTTGAGCCGGGCAAAACCGTGCTGGATTTAGGTGTCTGACGGTTAGGTTCGGAGGCGTTTAGGTTCGGAGGCGTCTGACGTTTGAGTTAGTCGAATTCATTAATCCTAAACGTCAGACGCCATTCCCGGAAACGCCTTTCCCGGAAACGCCATTCCCGGAAACGCCATTCCCCACCTAATACCGCTTCAAAACCCTGATGGCCACCCGGCGGAAATCGATTTCCTGTCCTTCCGATTGCAGCGCTATGAATCCCTTGTTCAGGAGTTTGCCATCTATTTTGATTTTGGGATCGTAATTATTCACTACCCCACCCCCGATCTGCGGCTTCGTGTACTGGAGAACCGTATCTCCGTTGATGATGTGTTTGATCAGTGAGTCGCCCAGTACGATGGCTTCGGCAGTCACCCATTGATCGCCCTCATAGGTTTTTGATTTTGAGTCGATGCAATGCCGTGGATCGATTTTGCCTTCGTATACCACATCGGTGCCTGGGGAGCACATATTGCCGGTAGGGCGGGGCTTGCCGTCACCCAATCCGCCAAGAAACTGCATTTCCACTGAAATGGGCCAGTCCTGGTCTTTGTACATGGTACGCGGATCCTGCGAATGCAGCATCACACCGCTGTTACGCAGGGTATAACCTGGTGCGGAAGGATGGAACTTTCCGGTGAACCGGTATTCTACCAGCAGGTGATAATAGGAAAACGGACGTTTGAAATAAAGATGACCGAACTGGTCGTTGAAATCCCCGTACTGGTCATAGCGCACTTTGATGATACCATCTTCCACCCTGAAAGTGTTACCAAAATTGACACCCACTTCATGGTGGTTGATCTTGACGATCCAGTTTTTGATGTTCTTGCCATTAAACAATTCTATCCACTTTTTATCATCACTTCCGTGCCGGGAGAAAGAGCAGATAAAAACGAAAAGGGCCAGGGGCACTACCGAAAAAAGCCTGAAATGGTTCATGTCAATCGTTTTTTGTTTTCACCCGACGGGTGGCACCCGACGGGTGAAAAAGGCAATTGGGTATTATTTATCCCACCAAAAGTTAATGGATTTTGTGTCACGGGAGTTACCGCCCATAAAAAGGGTGAATTCGCCGGCTTCCCAGATATGCTTCAGGTTGTGATCGTAAAACTTCAGGTCATCGGTGGTAACGGTGAAGCTCACCTGCTTTGATTCACCGGGTTTCAGACTGATCTTCTGGAATCCCTTCAACTCTTTCAGCGGCCTGGTATTGCTGGCCACAAGATCCCGCAGGTAGAGCTGCACCACTTCCTCTCCGGCATATTTTCCGGTATTGGTCACTGTTATAGTTGCGGTCAATTTCTGCGCACCTTTCAGTTTTTTGCTGCTGAGTGTGATGTCGCTGTAGCCAAAACTGGTATAACTGAGTCCATACCCAAAAGGATAGAGCGGCGAGTTGCGTTCATCGAGGTATCCTGAGCGGAATTTCTGGAATTCATCCGTTCCCTGGGGCCGGCCGGAATTCTTATAGCTGTAATAAATGGGCACCTGGCCAACATTACGGGGGAAGGTGGCCGGCAGTTTTCCGGAAGGGTTTACATCGCCGAAGAGAACATCGCCTATGGCATAACCTGCTTCGGAGCCACCGAACCAAACATTCAGGATGGCCGGAAGATGTTTGTCTTCTTCCGGAATGGCCAGCGGGCGACCGGTAAAGAGCACCGCAACCACCGGCTTGCCGGTAGCGTTCAGCGCATGTAACAGTTTTCGCTGGCTTTGCGGCAGGGTGATATCTGTACGGCTGGAGGCCTCACCTGTAAATTCTGCCAGTTCACCCACGGCAGCCACAATTACATCGGCATTGGCTGCTGCACGGAGCGCTTCTGCAATGAGGGTGTCGGGATGGCGGTTATCGCGCTGCCAGGGTTTCCCAAAAATACTGGTGCGGGCCTCGAGCAGGGAGTCTGCAACATTGGCGCCTTTGGCATAGACAATGTTTACATTACTGCCGGCAACAGCTTTCAGTCCGGCCAACAGGCTGGTTGCTTTGGACACATCCGCAGATACGGCCCAGGTTCCCACCATATTTTCCTTTGCGTCGGCCAGTGGTCCAACCAGTGCAATGGTGCCCTTGCGCTGCAGCGGTAGCACACCCTGGTTTTTCAGCAGCACGAAGGAACGGGCGGCGGTTTCGCGGGCGATTTTACGGTGGGTATCACTGAAGATTTCCGTTTGCGCGCGGTTGTCATCGCAATAGCGGAAAGGATCTTCAAAAAGTCCAAGTTTGTATTTGGCTTCCAAAACGTTCCGGCAGGCGCGGTCGATCTCGGCCTGGGTAATTTTGCCTTCCTTCAGGGATGCCTTCAGCGTAGTCAGGAATCCTTCACCCACCATATCCATATCCATACCGGCTTTCAGGGAAAGTGCCGAAACAGCTTTCAGGTCACCCAGTCCATGATCGATCATTTCGTTGACGGAAGTATAATCCGACACCACCAATCCCTTAAAGCCCCACTGTTTGCGAAGTACATCGGTCAACAGCCATTTGTTGGCAGAAGCAGGAATGCCGTCGACATCATTGAAAGAACTCATAACGGAACCTACACCGGCATCAACCGCCGCCTTGTACGGAGGAAAATAGTCGTTGTACATTTTAATATGGCTCATATCCACGGAGAGATAATCGCGGCCGGCCTCTGGTGCACCATAGAGGGCGAAATGTTTTACACAGGCCATAAGCGTATTGTTGGCGGCCAGGTTATCACCCTGGTAACCTTTCACCATGGCTCTGGCGATGGCCGAACCCAGGAAGGGATCTTCCCCGGAACTTTCAGCAATGCGCCCCCAGCGCGGATCCCGCGAGATATCAACCATTGGGGAGAAAGTCCAGTTCAGTCCGTCTGCGCTGGCTTCCTGTGCGGCAACACGTGCAGATTGTTGAATGAGGCCCATGTCCCAGGATGCTGCCAGTCCAAGGGGGATAGGGAAAATGGTCCGGTAACCATGAATTACATCCAGTCCAAAGATGATGGGAATTTTCAACCGGGAGTTCTTCACTGCCAGTTCCTGGACCTTTCGGATCCGCTGCGGCGAGGTAACGCTGAAAATGCCCCCCACCTGGCCTTTCTTTATCTTGTCTTCCACACCTGTGCTGACCACAGACCCGGTAGTAGCTTCGCCACCTACCACCAGGTTTAACTGTCCGATTTTCTCCTCGAGGGTCATCTTTGCCATGAGCCCATCGATAAAAGTTTTCATTTTCGCCTGGCTGCTGCTTTGCGCCGATACAGTATTAAAGGCAATTGTTCCGGCAAACAGGAAGGCCGTTGCGAGCAATGGTTTGGTGAGTTTGCTGATTCGTATCATGATCTGGAAATTAATTTTGTGATAGAGCGTATTTATTCAGTTTAGTATTGAATTTATTGGCGTATCAGGTAAGGGCCGATTTTCTCCTTCCAGACAGCGTAACCCTTTGGCGTCATATGAAGGCTGTCAGAAAGGAACAGCTCCGGATAAGGGCGGCCGTCGGGTTTCAACATCGGCGCATATATGTCAACGTAACCCGTTCTTTTTTCTGTTAACAGGAATTGCCTGATGGCATTGTTGGCAGCCACCATCCTGTCCTGCATATGCCAGCGACTGGGGCTTGGCTTCATAGACACAAACAGTATCCTAGTTTTTGGCAAACGGCGGCGGATATCCGAAAATAGCTGTTTGAACCTGTTCACAACAGTTTCAACACGAATGCTGTCACTGGAGGCCACGTCGTTTTCACCGCAATAAATAACGATCTGTCTGGGTTTATAGGGATAAATGATATCAGCCTGATATCGAAGCAGGTCTTCAAGTGTGGAACCGCCGAAACCACGGTTAATGATGGTATATCCCGGGAAATAATCTGCCACATCTTTCCAGTAGGTAAAGGAAGAACTGCCTATGAAGAGAATCTTTCCCGAAGGAGCGGGGGCAATACTGTCGAGTTTTTTAAATGACTGTATATCGTTATAAAATGGCGGCCGGGTTTGTGCATTTGCATCAGATCCCGCGATCAGGATGACCAGCAGTACCAGGAACAATACTATAATAATGGTTAATCTTTTTATCCATTTGGCTTTATTACTGGCGGACATGGTTCCGGTTTTGATCGTTTCCAAATTATTCTGATTTAATGATCCTGAACCGGGGTGACACCCCGTTTTCATTTATGGCTTCAATGGTATAATAGTAGACCTTCATAGCATCCATCCCCTTGAAATAATATTCATTTGCATCATGCACCATTATGCAATTGTAAAGCTTATCCGGCGCTGTTCCATAATAAATGTTGTAGGCATAGGCATTATCAACCGGCTTCCACTTGATATAAGCACTTCGTTTGTCCTTCTCCGTTCTCAATACCATAAATGTTTTAACCGGTTCCGGAGCATTGCCATTCCCCTTCCCGAACACCCTTAGGCCTGAGACCGCAAATTTCCCGGTTGGCATATGAATATTCTCGAGTTTGATAAATCTGGCTTTTACCGGTGCGGCCAGTTCCACATAATCATGCGGAACGTCTTTCCTGTTGGTGCTTTTGTCGGTCAGTACCTGCCATTTTTTTCCGTCAGCTGAGTAGTGGAGTTTATACTGGTGATAAATCGCAGTTTGCTTACCCAGGAATTCGGCATCCTGGTCGGCATAATTGATTTGCACTGCATAAACCGTTGACAATTCACCAAGGTCGGTCTGGATCCATTCGCCTTTGCTGGCCGATGCGGCGCTCCAGTAGGTTTTGATCGATTCATCCACCGCATGGTTGGCAGAATAAGCGCCGAGAACAGATGAAACCTGTACGGGCTTTTTATAGTTGAGCAACATCCAGCCGGTAAAGCGGCTTTCGAGATGATTGGCCTCAGCATCAGGAAGATAATGCGGATAATCGCCAAATGCAGTATTACAATACATTATGCCATCCCTGTCAAAACCTGCCGGCCAGATGCCATTGCGCCTTTCGAAAGTATTTTTTACACTGATGCCCATGGTGGATATGTGCCACCAGTTTTTCCAGGGATCCTGGTAAGTAGCCCCGTGTCCAGCACCTCTTGCAAATCCTCCCAGTTTCATACTTAACGGATCCGATTGCGGCGTGAAAGGCCCCAGGGGAGAATCGCCCACTACTACCCCATCTGCATAACCGCTCATCTCTGTTCCGGGAGCACCATACTGGAGATAATATTTTCCATTGTATTTGGTCATCCAGGCGCCTTCAATAAAGGGATCCAGAAAGGTATTGTCCATGTATTCTCCAAAGCGCTGCCAGCCATAGCGCCAGTCCTCAAGGAAATACATTTCCTTACGTGTGCCAACAGGCTGAAAGGTTTTGCGGTTCAATTCCACACCGTATAAAGGATAACGGTTGCTGCTTCCGTTGTACATATAAAAACGACCGTCGTCATCGGCAAAGAAGGCAGGATCCCAGCCGCCGATGTCGAGGGAGTCAAGGGCTTCTTTCCATTCATTCCCTTTCGGATTGGTGCTCATCCACAACGGGAAATTGCGCGAGTAGGTGGAGCCGAAGACCAGCATGGTATCACCAATTACAACTGCTGCAGGTGCACATAATTCATCGTATACATTGTGCCAGGGTTTCAGGAATTTTCGGGACACAAAATTCCAGTTCAGCATATCGCTGCTCCACCAATAACCCCACTGATTGGTAGAGAAAAGATAATAATCTCCCTTATAGGTAACGATAACCGGATCGGCAGTGGCGCGATGGCGGCCCCACTCACTGAAATTGGGGATCGGCGTATAACCATAATCGAGGTTTATCGGATTGCAGTAGGATTTTTGCTGGGACTGTAGGGAAAAAGCCAGCATCATTGCGCTGCCTATTAATATCATGCGGAGAAATAGTGGGATGGCAGGATGTAAATACTTCAATAAATGTTGAGTGCTCATGGGCTAATTTTATTTATTTCTCCCAAATAAAATATGATCCAGGCTATATTTTCCGGGTCCTGCAAAAAAGAATACCAGGCTGATCAGCACAAATAGAAATGGGTGCTGGTCTTCATAGAATATTTTTCCCTTCCCCATCCCAAATGTAATTACCAGCATGGTGCAGGCGAGGGGGATGACAGCAAGCCGGGTAAACAGGCCCAGTGTAAGCAAAAAACCAGACAGTAATTCGGCTGCCTTGCCCACAAAGGCCATAGTGGCTGCATACGGGAAATGCAGGTCCGTCAGCCATTTGGCATAGTCCTGCATTTTCTGGTCGTTGAATATTTCCCAGCCATGATAAACCATAAAAAGTCCGGTTAATATCCTGACAAAAGCCATACCCGGCTCATACCATATTTTGCAATCGGGTGAGAGGAATTTTTTCATGATTACAGGTTTCCTTTTTTCAATTCTTCCACTGCATGATTGGCGGCCCTTGCGGTGAAAGCCATGTATAAAATAGAGGGACTCTGGTTTCCTGTACTGGTCATACAGGCACCATCCGTTACAAAAACATTTTTGCAGGCATGCAACTGGTTCCACTTGTTCAGCATGGAAGTTTTGGGATCATGGCCCATACGCACTCCGCCCATCTCGTGGATATCCAGTCCCGGCGGCTGTTTGGTGTCATTGGTAATAATATCTCTTCCACCGGCTTTTTCCATCATTGCCTTACCCTGTTCCAGGAAATCCTTTACCATCCTGTCATCATTGTCGTCATAGCCAACATCGGTAACCAGCAGCGGGATACCCCACTGGTCTTTTTCCGTGGGACTCAGGTATACGCGGTTGGTTTCTTTCGGGATGGTTTCTCCCTGCATGTACATATACATACGCCAGCCGCCCGGCTCACTCATGGATTCTTTAAGTTCTGCTCCAATAAGGCCAGGAGCCCCATCGGCATTGAATCTTTCACGGTAAGCGCCGGTGAAAATGGTGTAACCGCCAAGGAAGTCCGTATCCTGTTTGCCCAGGTTGCGGAAATTCGGAATAACACATTCGGCCGGTTTACGCACTTTGAAATATTTGTCGGTAAACCCGTCGATAGCTCCGTTCATACTACCCCGGTAATTGTGAAAACAGATGTATTTGCCAAGCACACCGCTGTCGTTCCCAAGTCCGTCGGGAAAGCGATCGCTGGTGGAGTTCAGCAGAATAAGGTTGGTGTTCAGGGCTGAGGCATTCAGGAAAATTATCCGGGCGAAATACTCCGTTGCTTCCTTACTAACGGTATCGATTACGCGCACACCGGCAGCACGTTGATTTTTTTCGTCATATATAATAGAGTGAACAACTGAATGGGGGCGGATGGTGAGATTTCCGGTTTTAGCCGCCCAGGGAAGGGTGGACGTAACCGAGCTGAAATAGCCGCCAAACGGGCATCCGCGCATGCAGAGGTTGCGGTTCTGGCATTGCCCCCTGCCCTGTTCGCGGTGAATGTCCGTGGGTTCGGTAAGATGTGCCCAACGGCCGGAGATCAGGTATCGTTTGTATTCCTTCCAGAACACATCCTTCATGTGCTGCTCTACGCAATTGAGTTCATAGGCCGGCAGGAATTCTCCGTCGGGCATGGAAGGAACGCCGTCTTTATTTCCGCAGATGCCGGTAAATTTTTCAGTATGGCTGTACCATGGGGCGATATCGGCATAGCGGATTGGCCAGTCTACGGCGAAGCCGAACTGGCCGGGAGCAGTAAACTCGAAGTCGCTCCACCGCTGGCAGCTCCGGCCCCAGGTGAGTGATTTCCCACCAACCTGGTATCCCCTGATCCAGTCAAATGGTTTCTCCTGGATATAGGGATGGTCTTTGTCGCGGATGAAAAAATGTTCCGTGTCTTCGGCATAACCTGCCGCTTTGCTGATAAGCGGGTTTTCTTTCAATACTGACTGCGGTATATACCCCCCGTGCTTCAGTTCCCAGGGGTGTTTATTATAGCCCGGATAATCTTTGATGTGTTCAATATTTCGGCCACGTTCCAGCACCAGGGTTTTCAGTCCCTTTTCACACAATTCCTTGGCTGCCCAGCCGCCGCTGATACCGCTCCCAATCACGATGGCATCGTAGCTGTGGGTTGAAACCTGCTTTTTCGGATCTCCTGGCATGATTATTCGTTTTTTGATTTACCCGTCGGGTGCCACCCGACGGGTAAAATTTTACAATGGGCCATCGTCCCTGGTTCAGCACATCAATCCCCGCTAATATGCGGACTTTTAAATCCAAGTTTTTTTAATCCTTTCTGTACTTCGGGGGCGGACATAAATAATTTCCAAAGCAGGCCGGTACGATAGTTTTCAATCATCACAATGATGGGGCCCTGGTCAATGGCAAGGTGGCTTTTTGCGTACCAGTTCTGCGTTTCGTTAAAGGCATCCACAAACCCATACTCAGTCCAGATCTTATCACCCAGCTCATTATAAAAATGTTTCAGGGCCTGCATGGAATATTCAGGTGTGTAGGGAAAAGCAGAAAGCGCTGCTGTTGGCGTAATGGTGCCATTGTCATTTGACGGAGAGTGGGCATCGTAACCATGGTAGGTATCACTGGCAGTTAATCCCCAGTTCGATGCACCATATCCTTTGAAATTATTCGGGTTCCTTACACAATGTTCGCGGTTGATCAGGGTATGGTTCCTGTTCTGCTCCCAATAATCGGCATACTGGTCCTCAAGGCCTCGCGGGTCCAGTCCCAGGAAAGAATAATGCGAGAAGAAAAGTGGTCCGCCATAATCAAATCCCAGTGGCAACTTAATGCCATAAAATTCCTTTCCGTTTTTAAAGAAATTGCTCTGCGCCCAGCCCCGGTGGTACACATTGGCGGAAACGGGATACCGTTCGCCGGAGGCTGCCAGTACATACATGATCAGGCATTCATTGAATCCCCGCACCGGGAAATTCATGGCCCAGCCGTTATTGGGACTCCAGTGCCAGTAAAGTACTTCCTGGTTGTTGGTAAACCAATCCCATTCGATATCGTTCCACAACCAGCTAATGATATTGCGGAGATCCCTTTCGGTGGCATTATCCCCATTGAAATACTGCCTGGCGGTCAGCAGCCCCTGGAAGAGAAAGGATGTTTCCACCAGGTCGGCGCCATCATCTTTCCGGCTGAAGGGAATTGTTTTTCCGGTGGCGCCATTAAGCCAGTGCGGGAATACACCATGATAGGAATCTGATTTATGCAGGAAGCGCACCATCTTCAGCATAAACCTGGCGGCGGAATCGCGGGAGATCCATTTCCTTTCGGTGGCAACAATCACTGCCATAATACCAAAACCCGTTCCTCCGGTGGTTACCACTTCGGGACCATAGCTATAAGCATTGTTGCTGCGCTCACGCGACAGTCCGGATACCGGGTGTGCAAAATCCCAGAAATAACGGAATGTCTGTTTCTGGACAAGGTCCAGCAAAGCAGAGTCATCCAGGTTTTTCGGACGTGCAGCTGCGTTGAACTCCACAGAGGCAGCAGGTGCGGGTTTCCTTTTCTGCGCATAGCTATCAACGTTAAAAGCGACGCCTACCAGCAGGGCCAGGCCGAGCAAACAGCATGTTTTACCAGGTGAACCGGTAAATGCAGTCCGTTTTGGTAATTTACCGGAACTGATTCCCCGCTTATAATCCAGGGTGTCTGACATGTTTACGAGGGTGTCTGACATGTTTTAAATTTTTATAGATACGGTGCAGTGAATCCCAGTTTCTTCATACCAGCTTTTACTTCGGGCGCACTGGTAAACATATCCCACAACAAGCCTGTACGGTAATTCTCAATCATCACGATTATGGGTCCCTGGTCAATGGCTATGTACGAATCCGCAAACCAGAGCTCTTTTAAGGAGAATGCATCTACGAATCCATAGTCTTTCCAAAGTTTATCACCAAGAATATAATAAAAGAATTTCAGTGCTTTCATAGACTGGTCGGGGGTATAGGGGAAGGATGCCAGCGCTGCGGTGGGTGCAATTACCCCCACATCATTTGTGGGCGAACTGGCAGTGTATCCACCTGGGATATCGCTAGCTGTTAGTCCCCATATCATGTCACTGTATCCATATTGTCCCTTTGGATTGGCCACGCAGTAATTGTAATTGATCTGCGCATGCGCCGTATTCTGGGTCATGTAGTTGGTATATGTATCCGTGAGTCCGGTGGGATTGATACCCATGAAAGAATAATGTGAAAAGAATAATGGTCCGCCGTAAGCCGGTCCCAGCGGTAGTTTTACTCCCAGATAGGTATTTCCGTTAGTAAATCCATTTCCACCCGCAGAGGCCCATCCCTGTGTATAAACAGAAGCAGGAACAGCATTCGTGGCAGAAGAAGCTGCCAGTACATAGGTAATAAGGCACTCATTCCAGCCGCGGATCGGCATGTTCATATCCCAGTTATAAGTGGAACTCCAGTGCCAGTAAAGTACTTCCTCATTGTTCTTCCGGAACCAGTTCCATTCGACCCCGTTACAAATGGTATTGATATCATTTCGCAATGTTGTTTCCTCCGCGCCGGCATCATCAAAATACTGGCGGGCAGTAATCAGCCCCATTACCAGGAAGGATGTTTCCACCAGGTCGGCGCCGTTGTCTTTCTGGCTGAAAGCGACCGCGGCTCCTGTGGCCCCATTGAGCCAGTGAGGGAAGGCACCATGAAATTTTTGCGCCTTTTCCTTCAGGAATGTTACCATAGTTTTCAGCCGCTCCAGACCTTGTGCACGCGTAATGAAATTTCTTTCAACGGCAGTAACCAGTGCCATTACACCAAAACCTGATCCGCCGGATGTTACCACATCGCCTGAATTATTTCGTTCCCTGACCAGACCGCTGACGGGGTGACCGAAATCCCAGAAATATTTAAAGGTCTGACGCTGCACCAGGGTAAGCAGTTCATCGTCACTGATCGCTGGAAACTTTGACGAAGAATCGATCCGGGTTATGAACCGTTTATTGACGGTAGAGATAAAATTGCCACCGGAGGCTGACTTCAGTTCATTGCCAATACTGAATACATATTGGTTGAGTGCGGACAGGTCGGAGGTTGTTTGCACCACCAAAACAGAATCCTGGTTTTGTAAACTCGTAGTAAACACCGGTGCAGAGCCACCTGAAGCGCTGGTCAGCGTGACTGCCGCAGCAACAGTAGCAGGTTTTACCGGCTCGCTGAACCGGATGGTGATCGAAGGTTTTGTAGTCACACCATATTCAAGATCATCCATCGGATCAGTGTTGAGCAGGATTGTTTTTACACTAACCTGTTTGGGCACCACAGGCGCTGGTGCCGGATCTGAGCCCGATTTCCCGCAGGCCATAAAAAAGACGATGGCGCTGTAACAAACTACCTTGTAAGCAATCAGTTTCATGGCCTTGTGTTTACTTGATCACATAAGTATTGATGGAATGTGGTTGGGCAACGGTTTCGGCAGCCTTTCCATCAATCCAGAGGTAAAAAGGAGTATTCAGTTCTGACTGGTTCATTACCACTACTACAATAGAACCATCCTCGTTTACAAAGGAGGTGCTGAGCAACTGGGAGCGGCTGGGACTGCTGATAATCCTTTTGGCACCCGGGCGGATGAATTTGGAAAAGTGGCCGATATAATAGTAGGCATTGGTATAGATCAGCTCACCTTTTTTGGTATCGCCGTGCATAGGCGCAAAGCAGAAATTCTCTACGTGATTGGGACCGCCGTTTTCGTCGAGCAGAATATTCCAGTCGGTCCAGCCTACAGCGCCGTCATTAAAGTCCATGATCATATTGCGGCCATAGCGTTCGGCCCATTTCCATTCGTAATACCTGGAAGCTTCAAATTTTTCCTGGCAGCCTTCAGTAAACATGATGTTTTCATCGGGGAAGGCTTCGTGCACCATAGCAACGTTGTCAAAGGTATTGTCGCCGCCGCTCCAGCTTTCATACCAGTGAAATCCAATACCCCAGGCATACCTCGCCACTTCCGGATCGTTGAAATAAGTTTGGGCACGCTGGTAGATCAGGTCGCGGTTATGATCCCACATGATGATCTTCTTATCTTTCATACCGGATGCATGCATGGTTGGACCAAGATGTTTTTTCAGGAAATTCGCTTCTTCTTCCGCAGAGTAAATACAGCTTTCCCAACGTTGGGTGGCCATGGGTTCGTTCTGGATGGAAATACCCCATACCGGGATGCCCTCTGCTTCATAAGCCTGGATAAACTTCACATAAAACTTAGCCCAGGCATCATAAAATTCGGGGAGCAATTTTCCACCCTGAAGCACATTTTTATTGTCTTTCATAAAGGCCGGCGGGCTCCATGGGCTTGCGTACAAAGGAATCGTTCCACCGGCGGCGGTAATCGCCCTTTTGATCATGGGGATTCGATACTGTTTATCATGTTCCACAGAGAAGGATTTCAATTCCTTATCGCCCTCCTGCACATAGGAATAGCTGCCGCTGCTGAAATCGCAGCTCATGATATTGGTACGCAGCAAAGAATACCCGATCCCCTTTTCCTTATCAAAATAGGCTTTCAGTAATTCTTCCTGCTTATCGGCCGGAAGTTTGGCAAGGGTTTCAGCAGATGCGTCGGTGATGGCGCCACCGATACCCATAAAAGTCTGGTAGGTTCTTTTCGGATCCACGAATACACAGATCTGCGTTTCCTTAGGCTGGCCCATTTCAGAAAAGGTAAGGGTATCGGTAAGGGCTAAGCGAAAATCCGTCTTGTCAGCGGTGGTGTAGGTATACACCGATTTACCCGCGGGACTGAAAGCCGGTATGGCCGGGGTATCGGTTGAAACGGTGGAATCTGTTTTTTTATCGGTGGGTTGCTGGCATCCGGCGAATAGGGAGGCAGCAATCAGGATGGGTATATATTTCATGTTGGAAGTTTAAATCTTGATGTATGGGTCAGCGTTACCAGGTATAAGTGGCTACGGCACCGGCAGCAAGGGTTGTTACAGCATTCTTTCCCTTGTAACTGATAGTAAATTTTTCATTGGCAACACCGTCGTTCAAAACAATCAGCACTTTTTTACCATCTGGTGTCTGAAAAGCCACGCTGTGCAGGTTTCCTTTAATATCGCTGCCGATGCGAACTGATCCGGCTGTTACGAATTTGGATGCATGCGCAATAATATAATAGGCCACGTTCTTAACGACGCCGCCATCAACAATAGTGAGCGCGCCCTTACATTCAGTACAACCACCGGGAGTATGCGGATTGTAGTTTGCATCATTGGCAAGATTCCACTCAAGGGCAATCCTGCTCCAGTTCCGCATGGTTCCGATAATCACATTTTTTACATGCCATTTCAGGTCGCCATCAAAACTACCCTTGGCGCCAGTCCACTGTTCGGTGAAATAAATATTCCGGTCGGGGTGCGCATTATGAACAGTTGTCAGGGCATTTACTTCGCCCGCATACAAATGAAATGCGGAGCCATCAATGAATTGTTTTGCACCCGCATCATTCAACACAGTGATAGGATAATCAGGGCGGTCACAATTATGGTCGTACACAATTATTTTGGTGGTGATTCCTGCAGCCCTGAATGCCGGGCCGAGATGATTTTTTATAAAATCTCCCTGCTGTTCAGGAAGCATCAGCAAACTCGGATTATTTCCCGGATGAAGCGGTTCGTTTTGCGGAGTGATCGCATCGATAGTAATACCCTGTGCTTTCATTGCCTGGATATATTTTACGAAGTACTTCGAATAGGAAGCATAGTATTGGGGTAAGAGGCTGCCTCCAACAGATTTACCATTGTCTTTCATCCACACCGGGGGGCTCCAGGGAGAACCCATCAATTTGATATCCGGATTGATTGCCAGAATCATTTTCAGAACAGGAAGCAGGTGCACCGTATCCTTTGACAGGCTGAAATGACTGAGTGCAGTATCTGTTTGTCCCGGCTGTAAATCATTATAACTGAACACTTCCTCGCTCAGGTCAGATGCTGCAATGCTGAGCCTCAGGTAGCTAATCCCGATAGCGTCATCCTTCTTTCCAAAGAGTTCCTGGAGCAATGCGGTTTTTGCCGCCTGTGGCAACTGATTGATGAGCATGGCGCTGCCGCCAGTTAGTGTATAACCGAATCCATCCACCGTCTGGAACCTGGTGGCGCTGTCCACATTAATGACGGAGCCTTCGGAAGCGGTACCAAATGAAATATTGGGTTGTTTATACAACAATGCCGTTTTATCACCCCTTGTTATCCAGGAAGCAATTTCGGTAGCCGGCACTGTGGGATTGGTTCCGCCGGCATCCGGACTTGAATTTTTGGAGCAACCTGACTGACAGGATAAAATACTGCTGATGCCTATCAATACCGTGCTGATCTTTAACTTTTGGAGCATATTGGTCTAATTATTTTGCTTTAAAAAAATGAGTGAATCGTTATTACGGGCTATTACCAGCAACTCGCCACCGCCGGCCTTCCTGAGCCATTTAAAATCCCTGATTTCCCCTGAAACTAAAGGCAGGGCGGCCCCGCTAACTATTGTTGACTTATCAGATGCGAAGGAGAAGGTTGTTGGCACCATGGCATCGTATCGCCCTTCATAAGGTATTACATTATAAAAGTTTCCTCCGGCCATAAAACCAGTGCCTTTACCATCCCGGATGGAAGTGAAAGCCATCAATGGTGCTGTCTGCAGGGCATCCGGAAGATCGGTGCGGGTGAATCCTCCCTTGCCATCGTTGATAAACGCAGAGGAAGAAAGTGTTTCGGCTTTCAGTTCCAGGTATTCCCTGAACAGGTCATAGAAAATATAATCCACCGTCTTACCTGCTACTTCACCATACGTGAGATAAGCTTTTTTCAACACCGGAAGGGCCCTTTCCAGTTCATCCTTAGCCAGGAAAGGATACTCCTTTCCGTCGATATTATAAGCTAACACCTGTTCCACCGTACCGTTTTTATCGAAGTCCTTTACATATAACTTTAAAGGGCTCTTTTTGCCTGACCACAGTTTGGAGTTATGCCCCCAGTTACCGGCAAGGATATCCGTAAATCCGTCGCCATTCAGGTCTGCCGCATATACAGACTGCCAGAGCCCTGTTGACTGATCAAGGTCATGTGAAGTAAATTTGCCGGCTTTATTATGGAATACTTTTACCGGCATCCATTCGCCGTTTACCACCAGGTCTGGCTCACCATCCTTATTCAGATCAGCAAAGGATGCAGCAGTAACCATGCCTATGTTTTTGAGCTGAATGATCTCCTCTCCGGCGATGCTGAATTTGCCCTTGCCATCGTTTAGCAACAAATAGGAAGCCTGCGCCATACCGAACTGCCTGGCATCTGCCAATCCGCCAATGAACAGGTCGGTATCGCCGTCCTTATCAATATCGGCAGATGTAATGCAGGATTTATTAAAGCGAAGAGAAGGAATGGCTGCACTGTCTTCAAGGAAAACACCTTTGCCGCTGTTGCGATAAAAATGATCCGCCAGAAGTGGGTTTCCATTTTCAAATTCATTGCCTCCGCTCACGACATACAGGTCCTGGTCACCATCCTTATCGGCATCAAAAAAGAGCGCATCCACTCCTTCAGAATCCCTGGCGGTATGGAGGCCGTCACTTATCGTGGTGGTGAATTGACCGCTTGCTGACTGTACCAGTAAAGTACCGGTTTGTCCAATGGCCCCACAGGCATAGATGTCATCGAGCCCATCGCCATTCACATCAGCCACAGCCAGTTTGGGTCCGCGGGTGGATTGTCCATGTGGAATCAGGTACTGGACATTGTTATCGAAGAAGGGGTTCTCGATGTGTGTATAGCTGGCTGACAGGTTGACAACCTCAAATGGAGGTGTGGTCTGGTGAAAGAAATCCTTGTACAAAAAAGTTCCTTTTGCAGCGGATTGTTCCAGCAGGAGCGGTTTGCCGGATTGGATATTTTTCAGGACCTGGTAACGTTGGTCGGGCCATACCACCAGGAGACTGTCTGGCGCAGAGGCCGAATCCAATCCAAAGACAAGCCTGGTATCGCTTGCCGATTGGAAGCCCCTTGTAGGCATCGCCTGCTGGTACTGCATTTTCCCCTTTTGCCAGCTATATACTTTTGTTCCGACGCCGAATGCATTGGGTTTATCACCTTTGAGGGTAACCGTTAGTGAGTTTTTGCCCCCGGTATTGTTCCTTAATAAAAGGGCTTCTTCATTGATGGCATTCACCACCAGGTCGATATCCCCGTCGTTGTCAAAATCCGCATAAGCTGCGCCGTTATAATATCCCTTTCTGTCTCCGGTACCCCATTCCATGCTGACATCCGTGAAATGCATATGCCCATTGCCCCTGAACAGATATGGATGTCCGCTGCCATCGGGCATCGCTTTGATCACCTCCTCGTCATAGGCATTGGTATTATTGATGTTCTTTTTCCTCTCCATATCTGAAACAAACCGTATGTAATCCAGGTCAACCGGACGTTTTACAATTCCACTGGAAACAAAAAGATCTTTATTGCCATCGTTGTCGAAATCAGCCAGCAGCGGGCTCCAACTCCAGTCGGTTGCAGGCACTCCTGCCATCAGGGCGATATCGCTGAAACTGCTGCCATTGCCATTGTTGCGATGCAGGCTGTTACGCGAATACTGGTTCTGGTATCCGTTCATCTCCAGCTTCACTTTGTAGCTGTCGGGGTTCTCATCGCTTCCGTAGGTTTTAAGAATTTTTTCATCAGAGGGAAGCATGTCCACGGTCACCACATCAGGCTGTCCGTCGTTGTCGAAATCCGCTATATCATTGCCCATACTGAACCGGCTATAATGCCTGAAATGCGCGGCGCCGGATTCAGTAAAACTGCCGTTGCCATTGTTTACATAGTAGTAATCATTTTCATGGAAATCATTTCCAATGTAAATATCATCCCAGCCGTCATTGTTAAGGTCAGCCACAGCGATGCCAAGTCCGTAGCCCAGCTTGCTTTGGTAAATACCTGCAGCGGCGGAGATATCAGTAAATTTTTTTTCGCCTGTGTTGAGCTCATTCCGGTAAAAGCGGTCACCCGTGAGGGCATCCGGCACCCGCCTTCCGCTGGTGTCCTGTATATTGGCATGAGGTTGTTTGGATTGATTGAGCAGGTAGCAGTCCAGATCACCATCCCGGTCAAAATCAAAAAAGGCCGCCTGTGCGGAGAGGCCTGAAAAATCAAGGCCATAAGCTGCAGCGCTTTCGGTAAAGCTATTGTTGCCGTTATTGATAAACAGCTGGTTGGTTCCATTCAGGCCAAAAGATCTGGCGACAGCACAAACATAAATATCCAGAAAGCCATCACCATTCACATCGGCCATGGTAACACCCGAACTCCAGTCGGCGTTTCCCGCTACACCAGCCTGTTCGGTTATATCTTCAAATTCAAAGTCGCCCTTATTGAGGTAGAGTTTATTGTTGCCTTTTGTATTGGCGGTGAAATAAATATCAGCAAGGCCATCGTTGTTGATATCGCCTGTGGCCACACCGCCGCCGTTATAGAAATAGAGATAATAGAGAATGCTTAGTCCGGGTTTGTCTTCCAGTTTATTTACAAACTCAATATTGGTTTTGGAAGGGGAAAGTTTGCTGAACAATGTGTTGTTGTCATTGCACGACAGCAACAGGCTGCCGGCTGCAAGGGCTGCAGCAGTGTTAAGCAATCGTCTTAATAAGAGAATAACCATGTGCAAAATATTCGGGGCCGGTAAGTAAGAAGGGCTGATACAATTAAATTGATCAGCCCTTCTTCTGCTATAGCAGTGTAATTATTATAAAACCAGCTAATCAGGTTATTTCTTTCCGCTCACCAGCGCCTGAATATCGGCAACCGGCAAAGCGACAGCATACATCCTGAATTGGTCCAGTTCGCCTTTCCATGAAGAAGACAGCCAATCATCGGAATCGTAATTGGTTCCGGGACCAGCACCGATCCTCATTTCAGAAATCTTGGACTCATCGATATTGATTGGACCATGCGTTCCCCATTTCCTCACATTGGTGTTTGCCACACCATCGAGGTAAAGGGTCATTTCACTGGTGGTTTCACTGTAGGTCAGCGCCACATGATGCCATTTGTTATCCAGCATGCCGGGAATAGTGTTGCTGTTTTCCCAGGTAAACCAGTTGTCCGCATTGGTCTTATCAGCGATCATCACCTTAACCGCACAGGCTTCATTATTGCCCTCTATGATCACGAACAGATTAGCACCTGACCAGTGACCATTGCTTGATTTAAAGCTGATCGGGTATTCGGGTCCGTTACCTCCTTTATTGTTTTTTGTCTGGCCATCCCTCTTATACCAAAAAGCAATGGTAAAGCTTTTGGCTGTGCGTCCCCAATCGTTTGGTTTGGCATACTTGATGAATTTTTTACTTTCACCTTTCACAGCTTTTCCACTTACCCCATCTACGGAGGTCAATGGATTATCTGAGGCAAAATTGGCGCGGATACTATCCACTGCATTCATCAGGGGATTGGTTGTAGTACCGTCAAAAGCGGCGTAAAACTTCAGCGGACCACCGGGAGGGTTGGCATCAGCCGGGTATTCGCCTAAACCGGGGGTATCCATTTTCTGGCAAGATGCCATCGCCATTACGACACCCGCAACGGTGAAGGCCTTAATCGCCATTCCTGCATTTATGTTGAATTTCATTGTTTACTTTTTTGATGATGATTATGATTCACAATCAATAGTTGGGGTTCTGTTTGAGCACACCGCCGGCGAAGTCAATGGCAGATTGCGGAATCGGATAATACTGGTGCTTGGGCTGATAACCGGAGGATCCGAGTACTGACTCTGCGAGACCCCAGCGAACCAGGTCATAGAAACGATCGCCCTCAAGCGCCAGTTCCACCCTTCTTTCATGCTGGATGGCTGTCCTCAGCTGGTCTTTGCTCACATAAGCAACATCCGGAAGTACGGAAGCATTGTTACCACGGGCACGGGCACGCACCTTGTTGAGGTAGGTCAATGCTTTGGTAATATTCTCAGCGCCGCCAATTTCATTGGCAGCTTCTGCTGCCATCAGCAATACATCGGCATAACGAAGAATGGGTTGATTCAACCAGCCAGCCTGGCGGTTACCCGTTAAAATCTGCACGGTTGGTTCCGGATAAACTTTCTTATTCCAGTATTTGCGGGGAATGGTTGGGTAATCAGGAACTTTCTTGCCATACAGACCATCATCCTGGCCGGAAAAAAGAATGGAAGCATCTTTACGGGGATCACCTGCTTCATAAGCATCTACCAGCGCCTGTGTGGGTGTATTCCATCCCCAGCCAAGATCCCAGTCAGCTGTTCCCCTTACACCCTGGTGAACGGCATATGGAGCAGAGTAGTTATCCGTATTATTGGCACCGATTGATGCCTGGATTTCCCAGATGGATTCAATGCTGTTTTCACCCGCTGTGGTGAATAGTTTCTGGTAGCTTGACAGCAGATCATACTGCTTGGAATTGATCACCTGTTCAGCCAGCGACAAAGCTCCGGCCCAATTCTTCCGGTACAACTGGGTTTTGGCAGATAAGGCCAGTGCAGCGCCCTTTGTAAGACGGCCAATATACTGGCCCGGCCATTCTGCAGGCAGGTTAGCCCTGGCAAAATCCAGGTCAGAATCGATCAGTGTGTAGATATCGGCCACAGAGGATTTCGCAATCTTGGAATCGGAAGGATTATAGATGCGGAAATCGATCTTGGGTACTTCACCGAAAGCACGCACCAGGTCAAAATAGGCAAAGGCGCGGAACATTCTGGCTTCACCAATATTCACCAGTGAAGCGGGGTCAGTCAGTCCCAGTGAATCGGCCAGTTGCAATGCAGTGTTTGCCTGTCCGATCAACACATAGTGCTGATCCCAGTAAATAGTTGGTGCCCAGTGGTCCTTGGCATACTGGAACTGGTCGAAGATCACTCCCCAGTCGGCGCCGTCGGAAGGACTACTTCCCTTTTCGGAATCGTCGGAACGGAAGTTGTTCATGCCCAGCCAGGGAATGCCCCCAAATGCCTGTCCGGCCACATCACCATTACGTATAGCACCATACAAACCATATATCTGGCCTTCCACACCACCTTGTTGTAAATCATCCAAAGTTGCTGTGAGCGGTTTTCTGTCGAGGAATTTGGAACAACCTGCGAACATCATCAAGACTGGCAGGCCAATCAATACAGCCCTCAAAGCACGCTTAATTGTATTCATAGCTGTAAATATTTTTAATTAAAAAGTCAGGTTAATGCCACCGGTGATCACCATCGGAAGCGGACCATTACCATTGTCGATACCAAATGAAGTAGCAGAACCACCAAACTCAGGGGTATAGCCGGAGTTGTTCTTGAAGGTCTTCAGGTTCTGCACGTTGGCATAGATCCTGAGGTTCTTCAGGTAGGCCTTACGGATCAGGTCACTATTGAAATTATAACCGATCTGTACGTTTCTGATCCTGATATAACTGCCGTCTTCAATTCCATAAGTAGAAGGCAGGCGGTTGATGGTATGGCTATCGCCAAGGATCGGATCCCAGTTGGAAGTACCTTCACCATGCCAGCGGTTCAATTTGAAAGCCGGGTAGTTGAACTTTGTGAATGGCAATTCGGAACTACCCCAGTAGCGGTAGATTTCGTTACCATACACACCATTGATGTCCACGCCAAAATCAAAGCCCTTATAATTCAGTGATACGGTAGCACCATAGCTGAAATCAGGGGTTGGATTTCCTATCTTCTGGCGGTCTTCTGTATTGATTATACCATCTCCGTTCAGGTCTTTGTATTTGAAATCTCCAGGACCATATTCATAACCCTGTACAGCGGGAGAAGCCAGTTTGTCAGCATAAGACTGGTAAAGCCCTTCTACTACATACCCATAGAAATAACCGATGGGGAAACCTGCTTCGGTAACATTCGGACGCTCTTCACTTGGTGGAATGCGGTCATTACCCAGGAACAACACTTTATTGCTGTAGGTTGTGAAGTTACCGTTGATGGAGATGTTGAGATCCCTGGCAATCTTCTGGTTCCATCCGGCAGCCAGTTCAATACCACTGTTACGCACCTTACCCACGTTATCCAGGCGGTCACCTGCACCGGCGCCAACCTTGATCAGTGTCATTACATCGCGGGTTTTCTTGGAATAGTAGGCCGCTTCCACGCGAAGTTTGTTCTTGAATGCATAGAATTCGAAACCGAAGTCCATGGCATCCACCACTTCCCATGTCAGGTTCCTGTTGGGAACATAGGCCTGTGAATAGGCTGGGATGATATTGCTTCCGAAGACTGCAGTATTTCCTGTTTGCAGACCAGGATAGAATGGATAATCATAGCCATAGGTGTTCTGCACACCCAACAGCCCCCAGGAAGCTTTCAACTTCAGGAAGTCGAAGATGTTCTGGTTCATCATGAAGTTCTCCTTGGTCATTTCCCATGCCGCACCTACTGAATAGAAATTTTTCCAGCGGTTATCGGGAGAAATCTGGGAGGAACCGTCGCGACGGAAAGAAGCGTTCAGCATATACTTGCCCTGGAAATTATAGAGGGCGCGGAACAACATGGAGGCGGTTGCTTTCTCCCACTGGCCGGAAGAAGAACGGCGGGTGGTCTGGTCAACAAATCCGTTGTCGATATACCAGAAGCGCTTGTCATCGGGGATAGCATTACCCGGATCTTTCTGCCTTGCTGAAGCAAAGAGGCCGTTATAGGTGTTGAAATAGGTAGTGAAACCTCCGATGGCAGTAAGACCATGGTCACCAAAGGTTTTCTTGAAGGTCAGGATATGGTCCTGCTGGAATTTTTTCCAGCTCTGGGTGTTCTGGCTAACGGAAGTGATCCGGTTATTGGGATCAACAAAAACCTGCTCCCCGGCAGGCAGGGTTGGGTTAAAGATGGAGAGAATCGGATTGTATGTCCTTCCGTCCTGGTGAGATATATCAGCATACAAGGTAGTACGCCAGTTGAAGTTTTTCAGGAAGTTCAGGTCAAAATAAACACTACCTACGGAGCGGTATTCGATGCGGTTTTCCTTATTCCACTTACTCTCAAGGTTCATCAGCGGATTGGAGATCTGCGCAGACTGGATAGCCAGCTGGGAGTAATAACCACTGGCCTCATCAAAAGGATCTGTAATCGGGAGCACCCTGCGGGCATCAAACAACAGACCGTTGGCCTGGCTGAAAGGCAGTTTCTGGCGGATACCGTTAAAGGTAAAGCCGAGCTTGATATTCTTATTAACCTTGTATTCGTCACTGATGTTCAGCAGAATCTTCTCCAGCTTCTCATGCTTCACCACGCCTTCATCCACGATATAACCAAGGCCCATGTAGAACCTGTTCTTGTCGGTACTACCGGTAATGCTCAGGTTATTGTTATTGAAAGTGGCCGTGCGGGTCATAATATCCACCCAGTCGGTATTACCGGTCCAGGGGGCATAATTGAACAGATCACTTCCGGTAATACCCAGGTTCGCCTGCTCTTCATCGAACAGCATTTTAAAACCTGCGGCATCCACCATATCAATTTTATCTACCAGCTTCTTGGTACCGAAGCTGCTGTTGAAATTGATCAGCACCTGTCCGGCTTTGGCTTTCTTGGTGGTAACGGCAATAACACCGGATGCACCACGGATACCAAAGATGGCCAGTGAAGAAGGGTCCTTCAGGATCTCGATGGATTCGATATCATTCGGGTTCAGGTAATCGATGTTATCATTGAAGATACCATCTACCACATAAAGTGGTTTTACCGCACCGATACTAACGGTACCGCGAATACGAATATCCGGTTCGGCACCCGGGGTACCGGAGTTCACAATACTTAAACCGGCAACTTTTCCCTGGAGGGAAGCAACCGGGTTTGAGTTTGGCTTGTCGGAAATTTCCTTACCGGCAATTTTTGTAATAGTACCAGTCAGGTCGCGCTTGGCAGCCACACCATAACCGATCACCACCACTTCATCCTGCACTTTGGTTGATTCTTTCAGCACCACACTCAGGATGGTTTTACCGGCAACAGATACTTCCTGGTCTTCGTAACCGATGCTGGAAATTACCAGGGTGGCATTTTCCGGAACGGTGATGGCGAATTTACCATCGGCATCGGCAGAAGTTCCGCCGGAAGCTCCCTTTATCTTAACGGAAGCACCGGGCAGGGGTTCTCCTGCGGCATTGGTAATACGGCCTGTTACCTGCTGCTGCTGGAAGTCCACCCCGCGGAATTTGATCACCACGAGATAGTTGTCCAGCACTTCATAGGTCAGTGCCGAGTTTTCTAATAACCTGTCCAGTACGGTCAATACTTCCTCCTCTTTTACGTTCACTTCAACTTTTGCGTTTTCGGAGAACAGGGCCTGGTTGTATAAAAAACGGTAACTGGACTTCTTCTCAATTGTGGAAAGAGCTTTTTTAATGTTTACTCCTTCCAGTCTTAGGCTGACCTTGGTTTGGGAAAAGACACCTGCAGACACCTGCAGACCACAGACCAGCATAAAGAGGGCAGTCAATTTCATGATTCTGGCAAACTTTAGCAGGAATGGACGGCGCAACATAGCACCTCCATGTGAAGTTTTTTTCATATTTTGAGCAATTAGGGTTAAGAAACTGTTCATCAACTTTTGCACGGGTTGATAACTACCTGATTAATCCGGCGGGAAATGTTAGCGCATTTCCCGTTTTCATTAGGTGCTGTCGAGGGTCATAAGCAGTCGTTGTTGGTTTTAGTTTATTTTGAAATGATTACTTCGTTTTTGTCGATCCGGTAATTGAAATAACCGGTGATCCTCAGGGCTCTCAGGGCCTGCTGCAGGGTTTCTCCGTCAAAAGTGCCTGTCAGCCTCATCTGTTCTATTTCCGTTGCATTCTCTTCAAACCTGAACTGTACACCATACCATCTTTCCATTTTCCGGGCGAGTTCTCCAAAGGACTCATCCCTGAAAATCAGTTTGTTTTCCACCCAGGAAGTTTCGATCACCGTACTGTCCACCGGCTCGTAGCTGATCCGGTCCAGCACTACTTTCGGCACGGGCCGCTGGGCCATTACCGCTTTTTTGATCCGGGCCCCGATCCCTGCCTCTTCTACGGCCACCACCAGTTTTTCCTTGGGTTTCAGGATAATCTTTTCGTTGGGGCGGTTTTTAATACTTACTTCCACGCTGCCCCTGATGAGGCTGGTCTCTGTGGTTTTATCGGTGGGGTAGGATTTTACGTTGAAAGCTGTTCCCAGCACTTTGATGTCTACGTTTCTTGCATGGATCAGGAAAGGTTTTTCTACATTTTTCACCACGTCAAAATAAGCTTCACCCACAAGGGTCACTTCCCGGAGGGCGTTACCAAAATCTTTACCATAAGTAATCTTGCTGCCTGCGTTCAGCCAAACCTGGGTACCATCGGGCAGCATCAGTTTCGACCGGGATCCGTTGCGGGTGGACACTTCGCTGTTGACGGATGCCATGGTTTGGGTTGGTGGCGGAACGATTGCATCCTTTTTCACAAAGAAAAAAGTGGCACCGCCGATTACTGCGGTCAGCAGCAGGGTTACTAATGCTATCCGGCCTTTCCTGCGGGTTCCGGTGTCAGAATGGCCGGTTTCGGTCTGCGATGCGGTTGATTCTATCTGGATGCCCCTGTCTTTCATGCGGGCCAGGTGCCTGTCGAAAGCCCCCAGGGCGTCTTCGGTTTGATTGGATTGATGAAACCACAGGTCGGTGATGGTTTGCATCGGATAATGCATGTCCGGCTCTTTGCGCAACAGATCCTGCAATTCCTCCAACTCATGCACAGAGGCCTCGCCCGCCAACTTCTTCGCCAATAATTCCCACAGCCTGTCTTGAGTCATATAAAAAAGGTATAGACTCCATAAGACACATAAAATGTTAACACACCCCTAAAGAAGTTTAAAAAAAATTATTTTTTGCTGCTTCCGGAGGCGGAAACAGTCTTATTGATGTCGAAACGGACCACTTCCCCGATTCTTTTCAGCGCGATGGTCATCTGGGCTTCCACTGTTTTTACTGAGAGTTTGAGCAGTTCTGCCACTTCGCGGTACTTGAGTTCGTCTTCCTTTACCAGTTTAAAAATCAGTTTACAGCGGGAAGGCAGTTTTTGTACGGCATCGTGGATCATCCTTTTCATTTCGGCCGTAATCATCATTTTTTCGGGGTCGTAGTTCAGGCTTCCCATTTCCACAGGCAATTCGCTGAGGTCGGTCGTCAAAACCTTATTGTTACGGTCCAGGTAATTGAGGGACGCGTTGCGGGTGGAGGTGAAGAGGTATAATTTAAGGTTGCTGACATGTTCCAGGCGGTTGCGCTTTTCCCAGATGGTAATAAACACATCGGATACGATCTCTTCGGCCGATTGTCTTGATTTGATGAATCCGTTGGCAAACTGGAAGAGGGAGGGATAAAACGCTACATACAATTCCCTGTAGGCCGTCTGGTCATCGTAACGTGCTATACGTTCTTTCAGGAATTGTATTCTGGCTGGAGCAATCATGTGCGCTGAGATCCGGGTTCAAACAACAATTGAAGCTAAAAGTACGATAATGGACTTTAGTGTGATTATTTTTTTAAGGATGCGCAGGTTAGCGTTGCTTTTTATATTTTTGCGATCCCCCGGCCTCCAGGCCGGTTTCCCCGAATGTGGGAGGGCCCTTAGCTCAGTCGGTTAGAGCATCTGACTCATAATCAGAGGGTCGCTGGTTCGAGCCCGGCAGGGCCCACTTGAAAATCAGCCACTTACAGTTATTTTGCTGTGAGTGGCTTTTTCATTTGCACCAGAATTCAGATCATTTCAATATACCTCAATTTAATATACTTAGTATAAACCCAAGGTTGTGTGAAAAAACAGGACTTTGAATTTTACCTAAATTTATCGTAGCTTCTGGCCGCCTAAAAAACTATTATCATGGCAACCTATACCATCCAGGTAAATGGAAAAACCCACTCTGTAGAGGCAATGGAAGACATGCCGTTGCTTTGGGTACTAAGAGATCTCCTGAACCTTCCCGGTACCAAATTCGGCTGCGGCAAAGCCCTCTGCGGCGCCTGCACTGTTCATGTAAATGGAAACCCGGTTCGCTCCTGTAGTTATCCAATATCAGCAGTTGGAACCGGATCAGTTACCACCATAGAAGGATTGTCGGAAGAAGGCAATCATCCTGTTCAGCAGGCCTGGGAAAAACTGGTAGTGCCGCAATGCGGTTATTGTCAAACCGGGCAAATCATGACCGCTGTTGCGCTGCTGAAACAAAAGCCCAATCCAACCGATCAGGAGATTGATCAGGCCATGCAGGGAAACCTTTGCAGATGTGGAACCTACAACCGCATCAAAGCTGCCATCCAGTTGGCTGCCTCCGGAAAACCAGTTCTTCCTTAATTCAAATCTCCCGATCATGAAAAAGACCGCTCCTTTCTATACAAATAATATTGAGCAGGTAGAATCAGCCATCTTCAACGCCTCCCGCAGGGATTTTTTAAAACTGGGAAGTATTCTTTCCGGTGGATTAATACTTGGGGTCAGTTTCTGGTCCTGCGATTCAAGCGGAAAGAAAACAGGTACCCTCTCTACCACTGCCTACCTAAGCATCAGTGATACCGGTGAAGTAACGATTGTGGCGCATCGCTCTGAAATGGGACAGGGAATTCGAACTTCTCTCCCACTGGTGGTGGCCGATGAACTGGGAGCCGACTGGAGCAAAGTGAAAATCATCCAGGCAGAAGGGGATGAAAAAAAATACGGCAATCAGAATACCGATGGCTCCTTTTCCATCCGGATGTTTTATAAACCCATGCGGGAAGCCGGCGCTATTGCAAAGGCGATGTTGTTACAGGCAGCGGCCAAAGCATGGGGACTACCAATTGAAGAACTTGATACCGAAAATGGACAGGTCATCCACAAAGGCTCCGATAAGAAAGCCGGATTTGGAGAATTTGCCGGAGCTGCTGCAAGCCTGACTATACCCAAAGCAGAAACCGTTAAACTCAAAGAAGACAATCAATTCACCTTAATTGGAAAGGGCACGCCCATCATTGACCTGCATGATATCGTAACCGGTAAAGCTGGTTTCGGCAGTGATGCCCGACTGGAAGGCATGAAGATCGCGGTGATCAAACATTGTCCTGTTACAGGGGGCACTGTGAAATCCGTCAACGACACCAAAGCAAAAGCGATTCCCGGTGTGCTACAAGTAATCACGATCAAAGGAGCCGGTCTGCCTGCTACACTATCCAAGCCCATTAGTGGCGTGGCAGTTATTGCAGAGAATACCTGGGCTGCGATCAAAGGAAGAGATGCACTGGAAGTGGAATGGGATCTCGGTCCTAATGCCACCTATAATTCTGATGAACAGATTGAGGCGTTAAAAAAGGAAATAACCAAAGAAGGAACCCTGCGCAGAAACCGGGGCGATTTCAATGCCGCCAGGGCAGGCGCCAAAAAAGTAATTGAACATACTTATGTAGCACCTTACCTTGCCCATGCGACCCTGGAACCACCCTGTGCATTGGCAGTAGTGAAGGATGGCACCTGTGAAATCTGGGCACCCACCCAAAACCCACAGGGAGCAAGAGATGCCGTGGCAAATTATATCGGATTAGGTGCAGATAAAGTGAAAGTCAATATCACCTTGTTGGGTGGTGCATTCGGTCGCAAGTCCAAACCGGATTTTATTCTTGAAGCAGCCTGGCTGGCGAAGGAATCGGGCTATCCTGTCAAAGTGCAGTGGACCAGGGAAGATGATATCCAGCACGATTATTATCACGCGATGAGTGTGCAGCACCTGGTGGCTACCATTGATGCCAACAACCAGTTAAGCGGATGGAATCATCATATTGCCAACCCCTCTATTGGCGCAACAGAAAATGCTGCCGCATTGCAACCCGATGATGGAGAACTGATGCTGGGCGCAAGTGATTATCCCTACAATGTACCTGCGATAAAAATTGAAACACATGATGCCAAGGCACATCTGCGGATTGGCTGGCTGCGTTCGGTTCGCAATATTCCACAGGCATTCGCGATTTGCACCATGATGGATGAAGTAGCTGAAGCAAGAGGAAAAGATCCGATTGAACAGGCGCTCGAATTATTGGGAGATGATCGCAATATAACGTTCGCAGAAGAGATGGTGAATGGAGGCAGCTATCCCAACTATGGAGAGGACATCACAAATTACCCCTGGAATACAGGACGGATGAAAGCAGTGATTGAAAGAGTACGAAAAGAATCCGGCTGGGGAAAAAAGTTGCCGAAAGGACAAGGAATGGGCTTTGCAGCACACAAAAGTTTTCTTACATATGTAGCCTGTGTGGTGGAAGTGCAGGTGGATGCCGCCAGGAAAATCACCATCAACAAGGTACATTACGCAGTAGATTGCGGTTTGGCTGTAAATACCGATCGGGTTAAATCCCAGTTTGAAGGCGGTGCGCAGTTCTCGGCGAGCCTTGCTTTGAAGAGTGCCATCACAGTAAAAAATGGCATTGTTGAGCAAACCAATTTTGATGGGTATCAGTTGATCCGAATGCCAGAATCCCCGAAAGAGATTTATGTGCATATCATGGAAAGAAATGATAAACCAACCGGTGTGGGAGAGCCTCCTGTTCCACCGTTTACTCCGGCTTTGGCGAATGCAATTTATGCGGCGACGGGGAAGAGGGTGTATGAGCTTCCAATCAGGATTTGAGACCTGAGAATATCAAAACCAGCTTAGTTTTTCCAGATAAGGGCTGGCATGGGCGTATAACCAGAGGGTTGCTGGTTCGAGCCACGCAGGGTTCACCTGGTAAGAACTCCCTTCTGTAGCTATTACCACAGATTTGCTGGCAAACCATGTGGATATTTTAACCCATATCCTTTAAATTCACAGGATATGAGAACCTCCAGATTTACCCTAGCTTTTACCACTGCCCTTCTTTTTGCCCTCAGCCAAAGCTTTGCACAAACTGATACCATCGCCAAACCGGCCATTACCTGTCCGGGTCGCCAACTTCCCTATCCCCGGCAGGAACCCGATTACAACAATAAGGACCGGCGCGACCTGGCAGCCTTCACTTCCGCCCTGGCAAAGATCCAGCCCCGCCTGCAGGAACTGGAAGGACTGGTAAAAGGAAAATCTGTAACTGCAATACAATCAGCACTGCAGGATGGTAAGCTCAGTTCTGTTGAACTGGTGTTGTATTACCTTGACAGGATCAGGCGCTATGATATCGGGTTGCTGAACAGTGTGCTGGAAATAAACCCCGACCTCCTGAAAATCGCCAGGGCAAAGGATAAGCAAAGACGCAGGAAGAAGTCAGCCGGACCGCTTCACGGTATACCGGTTCTGCTGAAAGATAATATTGCCACGGCAGATAAGCTGCACAGCTCCGCGGGCACCTGGGCCCTGCAAAGCTGGAAACCATCGGAGGACGCCTTCCTGGTAGCACAACTAAGGAAGTCCGGAGCCATCATCATGGGCAAGGCCAATATGTCAGAATGGGCCAATTACATGGACCCCTGTATGCCCAGCGGATTCAGCGTAAGGGGAGGGCAAACCCGCAATCCCTACGGCCCCTTTGACACCTGGGGCTCCAGCAGCGGCTCGGCGGTTGCCGTGGCTGCCGACCTGGTCACCATCAGTGTGGGATCAGAAACCCAGGGATCTATTATCATGCCGGCCAGGATCAACTCGGTGGTGGGACTGAAACCCAGTATGGGACTGCTCAGCAGGAGTGGCATCATCCCCCTGCTGGAATACCAGGACGTACCCGGGCCATTTGGGAAAACCGTAGCCGATGTAGCGGCTTTGCTCAGCGGTATGACAGGTACAGATCCCAGGGACACCGCCACTGCTGCCGGGAAATCCGCTCACGCGCTTGACTATACGAAATACCTGGATTCTGCAGCCTGGAAAAATATCCGCATCGGTGTTCCGTTACTGGAAGAAGCAGATATAGCCGCACTGCTGGCCAATTACCAGGGATCCACTCCAAACAAAGCCGGTTTTCAAAATAACCTGGAGACCAACCGGAAAATCCAGTTAAAAGCCATAGAGGCTTTCCGTGCGGCCGGCATGGAAGTGGTGATGGTTCCCAATAAAGAGATACCCGCCCGCCTCACCGATATCGGCCAGGCCTTACAATTCGGCTTTAAACAGGACCTGAACCAATTCCTAAGCAGCCTGGGCACAAGAGCCCCCTTCCCATCCCTGGAAGCCATCATCGCACATAATAAGGAGGACCTGAAAAACAGAGCGCCGTTTGGCCAGGGGTTGCTGGAAGGATCCCAGCATACGAAGCTCACCAAAGAGGCTTTCGAAGAGATGAAGAAAAGGAATATAGAAAAAGGACGCAACGGAATCGACTCCCTCCTGAGCCGCTATAATATAGATGTATTGGTATCAGATGTAAACCAGACCTATGCACCGGCAGGCTATCCGGCCCTGACCATTCCCGCAGGCTACAGTGAGCGGGGTGAACCCCAGGCCATCATCCTGGTGGGCACAAGGTTTTCCGAACCGGCCCTGATCGCCGCAGGGGCAGCATTTGAAGAAAAGACAAAGGCATGGAAAGCTCCTGACCTGGAGAGGACGCTGGCTGAGATCCGGAAAATCAGCGCAACACCGTTCAACAGCCGGAAATGAGGCTTGAACGGAACCCGGATACAAAAAGCCCTCCTGGGAACAGGAGGGCGTCAGACGTACCAGTAATATATTTCCGGTGAGCAGTTTTTTTCCAACCCGCCGGAAGCGGAAAGATAGATAGCGCCTGCCCTTGTTGCAAATTAGGAAGGGGGACAAAAAACGGACAATTGACTTACTACGGCTATCCGTTACCGGACAGATACCGGACAGATGACTGATAGCGGACAAAGTATTAACTTAAGGATCAGAATCAATCTTTTCAAGCCAAAATCAGCTCTTATGTCATCCCGCCGTGATTTCCTGACAAAATTATCTGCCCCCTTCCTGGCCATGCCCATGCTTTCTGAGTTGACCCCTAAGATGTCTGACATCCCTGCCAGGGAGTTGCAGCCATTGTCCGAATTCTCCACCGGGAAGATGTCAGACACCTATTTGCGGGTGGCCATCATGGGACTCGGCAGTTATGCCAGCCGGGTGGCCGAAGCCATGCAGTCCTGCAAAAAGGCAAAGATCACCGGGCTCATCAGCGGCACCCCCTCCAAACTCAAAACCTGGCAGGCCAAATACAATGTGCCCGACAGGAACTGCTACAACTATGAGAATTTCGACGCCATTAAAAACAACCCCGATATCGATGCGGTCTATATTATTACCCCCAATGCCCTGCACCATCCCCAAACCCTGCGGGTGGCGGCAGCCGGCAAACATGTGATCTGTGAAAAGCCGATGGCCATCAACGCAAAAGAGGCCCTGGAAATGGTGGATGCCTGCAAAAAGGCGGGCGTTAAACTGCTGGTCGGCTATCGCATGCACTTTGAAGCGAACACCCTCGATATCATCCGGATGAGAAAGGAAGGCGCATTCGGCAAACCCCTGTTTTTCCAGGGACTATCAGGCTTTATCATCGGCAACCCCAACCAGTGGCGCATGAATCCGGCCCTCTCCGGGGGCGGCGCCATGATGGACATCGGCATATATTCGGTGAATGGAGCCCGCTATATGCTGGGCGAAGAACCCCTCTGGGTCACAGCCCAGGAAACCAAAACCGATCCCCAAAAGTTTAAACCGGGTATTGACGAGACCATCCAGTTCCAGTTTGGATTTCCCAGTGGCGCCGTAGCCTCCTGCCTCTCGACCTATGCCATGAATTACCTCGACCGGTTTTTCCTCAACGGCGACAAGGGCTTTGCGGAGATGATGCCCTCCACGGGTTATGGCCCCATCAAAGGCCGCACCCACCGGGGAGAACTATCCCACCCGCATATCACCCACCAGACCACCCAGATGGATGAAATGGCCGGCATCATCCTGGAAGGGAGGAAGCCTGTGGTACCGGTAGATGGGGAAGAGGGGCTGAAGGACATGGTGCTCATCGATGCCATTTACGAGGCGGTGAAAACAGGCCGGAAAATCAACCTGACTTTACCCCGTATTTTACCCGTTTAAAATCTGCCCACCGGTTGATGGAAGTCATGGAATAGGCTTCCGATTCTATCTAGCTTTCACCTTCAAATCAGAAAGCTATGCAATCAACTGCTGCACCCCTTCCGGTTACGGAACAGCTTAATAAGAAAAAGGGACTCGCCATCATGGATGGCAATGAGGCCGCCGCTTATATTGCCTACAAGACCAATGAGGTCTGTGCCATTTACCCCATCACGCCCTCTTCCACCATGGGTGAGTGGGCCGACGAATGGAGCGCAAAGGACATGAAAAACATTTACGGCCAGGTGCCCAAAGTTGTGGAAATGCAGAGTGAAGCCGGCGCCGCGGGTGCCGTTCACGGAGCTTTGCAGGGCGGAACCCTCGCCACCACTTTCACCGCCTCCCAGGGTTTATTGCTCATGATCCCGAATATGTACAAGATCGCGGGAGAACTGACCCCTGCCGTATTCCATATTGCCGCCCGTACGGTGGCCACCCACGCCCTGTCCATATTTGGTGACCACAGTGATGTGATGGCCGTTCGATCCGTTGGCTTTGCCATGCTGTTTGGCAATACCCCGCAGGAAGTGATGGACATGGCCCTGCTGGCACAATCAGCCACCCTGAACGCCCGGGTGCCCTTCATGAATATTTTTGATGGTTTCCGCACCTCCCATGAACTGGGCGAACTGGAGATCATTCCCGACGACAGCATCCAGGCCATGATCGATATCGATGCAGTGAATGCCCACCGCCAGCGTGCCCTCTCTCCCGATAACCCGTTCATCCGCGGCACCGCCCAGAACCCCGATGTCTATTTCCAGAACCGCGAGGCTGCGAATACCTATCACGACCAGGTTCCGGCCATCGTGAAAGAAAAGATGGACCTCCTGTTCGCGCTTACGGGTCGCCGTTATCACCTCTTTGAATACTATGGACATGAAGCCGCCGAGAAACTGATCATCATCATGGGATCCGGTGCCGGCACCGTTAAGGAAACGGTTGACTACCTGAATAAGCAGGGAGAAAAAACCGGTGTACTGGTTATAAGACTGTTCAGGCCCTTCTCCATTGCCGACTTTATGGATGCCATCCCGCGCAGCGTAAAACAAATCGCCGTGCTGGACCGCAGCAAGGAACCTAACGGTATCGGAGAACCGCTGTACATGGATGTGGTGAACGCACTGAACGCAACCGAATCAGCATTCCATCCCCGGGTGATTGGCGGCCGTTACGGACTGTCCTCCAAGGAGTTCACTCCCGCCATGGTGCTGTCCATTTTTAAAGAGCTGGAAAAAACCGAACCCAAGAAGCATTTCACCGTGGGTATTGAAGACGATGTCACCCACCTGAGCCTCGACTACGATCCGCATTTTTCGCTGGACAGCCAACACCTGTTCCGCGGACTGTTTTTCGGACTGGGTGCCGACGGTACCGTGAGTGCCAACAAGAACTCCATCAAGATCATCGGTACAAAAACAGACAACTATATACAGGGCTATTTCGTGTATGACTCCAAGAAATCTGGCTCACTAACGGTATCGCACCTGCGCTTTGGCAAGAACCCGATACAATCAACCTACCTGATCAATTCAGCCAACTTCATTGCCTGTCACCATTTCAATTACCTGACCCGCTACGACGTGCTGAAAGATGCCGAGAAAGGAGCTACTTTCCTTCTGAACGCGCCCTATTCAAAGGATGAACTCTGGGAGAAACTACCCCGCAAGATCCAGGAAGAAATCGTTCACAAGGAACTGAAATTATACGCCATCAACGCACACGCGGTGGCGAAGGAAGCCGGAATGGGTTCCCGCATCAACACGGTGCTGCAAACCTGTTTCTTTGCCATCAGCAACATACTGCCACGTGAAGAAGCCATCGCCAAGATCAAGGAAGCCATTTATGAAACCTACTGGAAAAAGGGCGAAGCAGTGGTGCAAAAGAATTACGACGCGGTGGATATGACCCTGCAGAACCTGTATGAAATTGACTATTCGCATTTCGCTCTCGGGAACGTACCGCTGGAGGGCCTGCTGCCCGACCAGGCGCCTGATTTCGTGAAGGATGTACTGGGAAAGATCATTGCCGGCAATGGTGATGAACTGCCGGTCAGCGCCTTCCCTGTGGATGGCACTTTCCCATCCGGCACCACCCAGTGGGAAAAACGGAATATTGCCGAAGCCGTTCCTGTCTGGGACACTTCCCTATGTACACAGTGCAACAAGTGTGTGATGATCTGTCCGCACGCTGCCATCCGCGCCAAAATTTACGACAAGGATCTGCTGCAATCAGCACCATCCGCTTTCAAGCACATGGACCCCATCGGAAAGGAATGGGACAAAGCTACCGAAGCCTATACCCTGCAGGTTTCTACGGAAGACTGTACCGGTTGTAATCTTTGTGTATCTGTTTGTCCGGTTAGCAGCAAGACCGACCCGGAACATAAGGCGGTAAACCTCTACGACAAGCATAATATCCAGGAAGCGGAAAAAGAAAACTGGGAATATTTCCTCAGTATTCCAGAACTGCCCCGCGAAAGGGTGAACCGGAATACGGTAAAGGGATCCCAGTTCTTCCAGCCATTGTTTGAGTTTTCCGGTGCCTGTGCAGGTTGCGGTGAAACACCCTACCTGAAATTGTTGACCCAGTTGTTCGGCGAAAGGATGATCGTTGCCAACGCAACAGGATGTTCTTCCATTTTTGGCGGCAACCTGCCTACCACACCCTGGACAAAAACAAAAGAAGGACGCGGACCTGCATGGGCCAACTCACTGTTCGAAGACAACGCTGAATTCGGACTCGGTATCAAACTGGCCAACGACCGCAAACGCGACAACGCGGTATCACTGCTGCACCAGATGAGGGCCGAACTGGGTGATGACCTGGTGGAGGGACTGGTCAACGCGCCGGAGGTAACAGAAGCCGAGATCAAGGAGAAATTGCAGATGATCAAAGACCTGAAAGATATCCTCAACAACAAGAACAGCTTCGCTTCCAAAAACCTTTACCACCTGGCCGATTTTCTTTCCCAGAAATCCATGTGGATCATTGGTGGCGATGGTTGGGCTTATGATATCGGTTATGGTGGACTGGACCATGTGCTGTCAACCGGCGAAAACGTAAACATCCTCGTGATGGATACGGAAGTGTATTCTAATACCGGCGGACAGAAATCGAAGTCAACCCCTATTGGCGCCAGCGCAAAATTTGCGGTGAACGGTAAAATGACCGGCAAGAAAGACCTTGCCCTTCAGGCCATAGCACACGGTACAGCCTATGTGGCACAAATAGCCATGGGCGCCAACGATACGCATACCATCCGAACCATTCTTGAAGCGGAAGCCTTCCCCGGCCCGTCACTGATCAT
The DNA here is from genome assembly GCF_014332695.1 of Flavihumibacter stibioxidans. Lineage (GTDB taxonomy): Bacteria > Bacteroidota > Bacteroidia > Chitinophagales > Chitinophagaceae > Flavihumibacter > Flavihumibacter stibioxidans. The sequence goes on from NZ_MBUA01000012.1 coordinate 628,695, forward strand.
TGCCTATGCGCATTGTATTGCACATGGCATCGACATGGGACACGGAGCAGACGAACAGGAATTTGCAGTGAAGTCTGGCTACTGGCCTCTCTTCCACTACAATCCTTCCAAGCCAAGGGGACAAAGGTTTGTGCTGGATTCAAAAGATCCTTCCCTGCCGCTGTCTGAATTCATGTACCACGAGAACCGCTTCCAGGTGATCCGCGCGAAGGATCCTGTTGTAGCGGAAGCCTTCCTGGTCCAGGCAGAAGAGGCCAAGAAAGAAAAGTGGGACAGGTTGCATACCCTGACTGCGCTCTAACGGAGTGGGTCATACGCAAAGCACTTGTTCAAATGCAAAGCGGCTACCTTCACAAGGCAGCCGCTTTTTTATAGAGAGGGGTTAATCGCGGTTCAGTTAGTCCGGCTCCTGCAGCCTTAATCTATGCAAGGTGTTTTAGCGAAATAGGGAATCTCATCATCAGAGATTGTCTCCTTCTGTTGCCAGTAAGAAAGTGTCACCACATGGCCATCGGGCGTTTTCAGTAAGCGGCCAAAGATGGCATTGGTGGGATTGAACATTACGTTAGTAACGCCGATGGTAAAAGTGGCAGGCGGTGGTGGTGGCGGGGGAGCTGTGGTTTCCTGCGGGACAGATGCCGGGGCAGTACCGGTTTCAGCAATTGCTGCAGCCTCAGGTGCAGTACCCGCCGTAGCAGCTGGTGCGGCTGGTGCGGCCGGGGCTGGCTGGACCGCAGCAGTAGCTGGTGCCGGCTGAGCCGCAGCCGGCGCAGCTTTTACAGGAGTTGGCACAGCCACCACGGTATACTTATTGAATTCCAGCAGCGGCTTCAGGAAATCAAGTCTTTCTTTGGAAGCATTGCGCTCTACAATGGCACATTTTATACCATCCAGATCTTCAAACTCGTGATTTTTATTGATCGCCATTTTGATGGTTTTTAGAAGGCCGTGCCCAGTGACTGAATATATTCATGCACATAGGTAACGAAACCGGTGAAGACAATTCCCGCTATACAGATATACAGGGCCAGTTTCGGGAATGCAGGTACAGTTAAAGGTTCGATAGGCTGTTCATTGGCATCCATGAAAATGGCTTTCACGATCCGCAGGTAATAATACAGGGAGATGATCATATTCAGGGCAGCGATGGTAACCAGCACATAATTACCCTTTCCGGCACCTGCCAGCAGCAGGAAGAATTTACCAAAGAACCCTGCTGTAGGCGGAACGCCTGCAAGTGAAAACAAACCAATGGCCAGCACCCAGGCCAGCACCGGGTTGGTCTTGTGAAAGCCCCTGTAATCACTGATCCTTTCGCGACCCGTTGTGGCGCTCACAAAAGAGACAACGCCAAATGCGGCCAGGTTGCTGAATATATAGATCAGCACGAAATACACCACGGAACTGCTACCCGCCTGGGAACTACCGGTGATGCCTACCAGAATAAAGCCAACCTGCGCAATGGAAGAGAAGGCCAGGAATCGTTTGAAATTATCCTGCCTTATGGCGAAGAGGTTACCGATTATAATGGTCACAACTGACAAAAGGAAAAGCATATTGTACCAGTTGCCGGCCAGCGGCTTGAAAACGGTATAAAGAACCGGTACCAGTACAAACAATATGGCCCCTTTGGAAATTACGGAGAGATAGGAAGTAACAGCCACTGGCGCGCCTTCGTACACATCGGCTGTCCAGAGGTGAAAGGGCACGGCGGAAATCTTGAAGCCAAATCCCGCCAGCAACAGGATGAACGCAAATATCTGCAGTGGTTGTCCGTTCACAGCGGCGGCAATCCCTTCAAAACTGATGGCGCCTGTGGTGCCGTAAACCAGGGAAATACCAAACAGCAACATGCCGGAAGAAAAGGCAGACGAGATGATCAGCTTCATGGCAGCTTCGGATGACTTTCTTTTTTCGAGGTCAAAATTGGCGATGGCCGCCAGTGGAATGGTAGAAAGCTCCAGTCCCAGGTAGAGCATGAGTAGGTTACCTGCCGAAATCATAAAGAACATTCCCAACAGGGTTGAGAGCAGGAGTATATAAAATTCCACTACATGTTTATGGTCTTTCAACCAGTTGTATGACTGCATTGAAATGATCAGTGTACCGAGGTTGAGGATGTTTTTTTCCAGGATGATAAGATCGCTGGTATGGTACATGCCGCTGAACAGCACCCCTGTTTGCGGGAAGAAAAATCCACCCAGGAAATTGATGGCCAGCAGGACATTCACCAGGTTTAGCCATGCCATATTGCTGCGCTCCTTCCCGATCTTCAGGGTTAGCAACAGGAAGATGATGACCGTTAAGACCAGCTCTTGTTTCAATATGATAAATAGATCGTTCATCTTAGTCGGTTTAGGGTTGGAATTTTGACATGATCAATGTTACCCCCGGTTGCACCAGATCGTTCAGCCAGAAGGGTGCGATACCGATGGCCAGGATTCCGATGATCAGCAGGGCGGCAGCCAGTTTCTCGTTCCAGGCGGCGTCACCCAGCTGGTGGTCGGAATGCATGGCTGGCCCCATAATGGCTTTACCTGTTGCCCGCAAAATATATACTGCTGTCACCACGATGGAAGCGATGGCCAGAATGGTAGCAAGCCGGTACCATGGATCGGGGTTCTGCCAGGATCCCATGAATACGGTCATCTCGGCTACGAATCCGCTGAAACCCGGAAGTCCGAGTGAGCTCAGACCGGCAATCACAAATACCGTGGAGATAAAAGGCATGACTTTGAGCAAGCCGCCCAGTTGTGCCACTTCCCGGGTATGGGTCCTTCCGTAGATCATGCCGATGGCGGCAAAGAAAAGGGCCGTCATCAGTCCGTGTGACACCATCTGCAAAACAGCACCAACGATGGCGGTGTGGGTAAGCATGCCGATGCCCAGCAGAACAAAACCCACATGGCTAACCGAAGAATAGGCGTTGATGTATTTAAGATCGGTTTGCATCATGGTGGCGAAGGCTCCGTAGATGATGGCGATGGTTGCCAGCAGGATGATGACCCATGACCAGGCGGCTGCGCCATCGGGCATCAGGAAGGTTGCTACGCGAAGTGCGCCGTATCCGCCAAGTTTCATGGAGATACCTGCCAGGAACATGGAAGCGGCCGTAGGCGCGGAAGCGTGTCCGTCGGGCACCCAGGTATGGAAGGGAAAGAGAGCGGTAAAGATGCCGAAACCGAGGAAGGCAAATGGGAAGAATAATTTCTGCACTTCGACGGGAATGTTCAGTTGCGCGATCTGCATCAGGTCGAAAGTATAACTGCCGCCATTAACCGAAGTATTGAAATAGAGCCCCGCAAGTCCGACAAAAACCAGGGCCGAACCGCCCATGAGCATCAGTGCCAGTTTCATGGCGCTGTATTCCTTCTTGCCGCTGCCCCAGATGCCGATCAGCAGGAATTTCGGTATCACCGATATTTCAAGGAAGAAGAACATGGTGAAGATATCGAGGGATAAAAAGAAACCATATGCGCCCAGTGCGAGGAAGGCCAGGAGAAAAAAGAATTCGCGGCTCATCTTTTCCACGTTCCAGGATACCAGCACCCCCGCTACCACCACAAAAGCGGTGAGCAGGATCATGGCGATGGAGATGCCATCCACCCCTATATGGTAATTGATATGCAGCGCAGGGAACCAGGCGTAACTGGATTCGAACAGCATAGGCGCTGTATTACCCGTGGCCCTCTCCTGCCAGTAGGCTGCCAGTAAAACAAAAGCAAGCACCAGTTGCAGGATGGAGCCCGCCAGTGAAATGGTCCTCGCCTGTTTCAGGTTCCTGGTGAACAGGATGGCGGTGGCTGTGAGGAGCGGTAATAATATAAGCAGGTGAAGGTTCATGTTAATCAGTTTATTTCCACAGGTAAATGAATATCACTCCCAGTGCGGCGATCCCGCCAAAAAAGTAGAGCGCGTAACTCTGCACCTGTCCGGACTGCAATCCTTTTATTCTCACAGAAAGCTTACCCGTAGTGGATGCCAGCCAGTTCATGGTGCCATCCACTATATGGCGATCGAACCAGGCAGCAGGGCGGCCAACCAGGTTGAACAGGATATTTTTGGTGAGGAAGAGATAGATCTCATCGATATAAAACTTTTTATATGCTGACTGGTAGAGTCCGCCCAGAGTGGCTGCCAGCCTTGCCGGCTTGTCGTTCGCTTTTTTGTAGAGCCATCCCGCCAGGAGGATACCGGTCACCGCAATCAATAAAGGCGCAATAGAAAACAAAAGGTCCAGGTGGCTTTCAACCGGCCTGCCATCAGCGGTCACATAGTGTGAGAAGGGAATAAACCCTGCCACCAATGACAGTATGGCGAGCAGTATCAAGGGCAGTTTCATGGACAGTGGCCCTTCCCCGTGAGCGTGGCTATGTTTCTGCTCATGACCCCAGAAAATATTGAAATAGAGCCTGAACATGTAGAAGGCGGTGATGCCGCCGGTGATTAATGCGATAAAATATATGGGTTTGTCCGACTGGTAGGCGGCGTGCAGGATTTCTTCCTTGCTGAAGAAACCGGCAAAAGGCCAGATTCCCGCAATAGCCAGGCAGGCGATCAGAAAGCTGATATGCGTTACGGGCATCAGTTTTCTCAGTCCGCCCATATCGCGCATTTCATTGGAATGAATATAGTGTATGATGGCGCCTGCACCCAGGAAGAGCAGTGACTTGAAGAATGCGTGGGTAAAGAGATGGAACATGGAGGCAGTAAAACCGGCAGCATGGCCATCGGTGGCGGGAATGAGTCCCAGGGCGAACATCATGTAACCGATTTGGCTCATGGTGGAATAGGCCAGTACGCGTTTGATATCTGTTTGGGTACAGGCAATGATGGCGGCGAAAAACGCGGAGAAGATGCCTATATAACGGATAAGCATCAACGCAGATTCATTGGTGGAAAAAACAGGGAATAACCGGGCCACCAGGTACACGCCGGCCACCACCATGGTAGCTGCATGGATGAGGGCGGATACGGGGGTGGGACCTTCCATGGCATCGGGCAGCCAGATATGCAATGGGAACATGGCTGATTTGCCGGCACCCCCCATAAAAACCAGGGCCAGTGCCCAGGTAAGCGCGGAAGCGCCGAGGAAGGAAGCGGCACCGATGGCCTGCGACTGTGCGGAAGCAGGGTCGGACAGTCTTTCAATAAGGGTTTTAAAATCCAGTGTATTGCTGTAATAGGACAGCACCAGTATGCCGATCAGGAATCCGAAATCGGCGAAACGGGTAACTATAAACGCTTTTTTGGAAGCTGCCACCGCGGTGGCTTTGTTGAAATAAAATCCGATCAGCAGGAAGGAGGAAACACCCACCAGTTCCCAGAAGATATATATCTGGAAGATGTTGGAAGAAAGTACCAGTCCCAGCATGGAGAAAGTAAACAGGGAGAGAAAGGCATAGTAAGTGGCGAACCGTTCTTCTCCTTTCATATAACCCAGGCTGAAAATATGCACCATCAGCGATACAACTGTCACCACCACCAGCATCATTACCGAGATGGGGTCGAGCAGTATGCCCAGGTTGATGGAGAGGTCGGAGGTAAAGGGAAGCCAGTTGAGTTGCACCGGTACGATGGCCTGGTACACACCGTTATCTTTTCCGCTGTCGCTGAAATAATTGAATGCGGTATAAAGGGACAGGATGGCGGAAGTGGCCAGCACAAGGGTGCCCAGCCAGCCCGCGCTTTGGCTGAAATATTTTTTTCCGAAGAGTCCCAGTACCACAAAACAGGCCAGTGGCAGCAGTGGGATGAGGGCTAATAGAAGCATAAGGCTGGTTATAGGGTTAATATTTCATTTCGGTTGCATCTTCCACATCAATGGAATGGTGGCTGCGATAGAGATTGATGATGATGGCAATGGCCACCGCCGCCTCTGCTGCCGCTATCGTGATGATGAAGAGGGTAAAAAAGATTCCATCCAGTTTACCGGGCCAGAGGTATTTATTGAAGGCCACAAAGTTGATGTTCACGCTGTTCAGGATGAGCTCGATGGACATCAGCATGGTGATCAGGTTCCGCCGGGTGAAGAGGCCATACATGCCGATGAAAAACAATGCCGTGCTGACAAACAGGATATGTTCCAATGGTACACTGCTCATGATACTACCTCCTTTTGTGTTTCTGTAACTGGTTCCTTGATGGTAAGGGGACTTCCTTCGGGTTTCTTTTCCACGGGCGTTTTCATGGCGATGACGATACAACCTATCATGGCGGCCAGCAGCAGGATGCTGACTACTTCAAAAGGAAGCACATAACCATGGTCTGTGACGCTGAGCATTTGTTCGCCAATGTCTGAGACATCGGCAAAGGTTTCTGACGTCATGGTTTCTGACGTCTTCATGAACGGAACGGTTTCTGACGTCTTCCCGAAGGGGTCGTCAGAAACCTGGGAGCCGGTTGACGACCCCTTCAAGGAGCCGTCTGACGACCCCTTCAAGGAGCCGTCTGACGTCCCCTTCGGGAAGACGTCAGACGGCAGGCCGCGGGAAACGTCAGACGGCAGGGCACCCTGGATCAGGTTCCACGAAAAGGCGAACCCGAAGAGGGCGGCGAGTATGGCGAAGGCATTTCGCTTTAATGCAGGGGCGGGCATTTTTTTGCCCGAGCGCTGGGTCAGGAAGATGGAGAAGATGATCAGCACCACGATACCGCCCACGTACACCACAATCTGAACAGCAGCGATGAAGGTCACATTCATCCAGAAGTATAATGCGGCTATACCTATCAGTGAGAACAGGAGCCAGATGGCGGAGCGGAATATCTTCCGGGTGGTCACTGCCAGTAAACCCGTACCCAGGATAAAAGCCGCTATCGAATAAAATATAATTGCTGAGGCATTCATTCTACACCCTCCCTTATTTTTGATCCGGGTTGATTGAGTTTTTTGGTCAGTTTACTTCTGTCGAATACACTGTGCTCAAAATTCTGCGCCATGGTGATGGCGCCTGTCGGGCATGCTTCCACACAGAGATTGCACATGGTGCAGAGCTCGAGGTGGTAGACAAATGTATCCAGTGCCTTTTTCTTTTTGCCTTCGGGCGACACATCAAATTTGGTGATGATCTTGATGGTGGCATTGGGGCAGGCCAGTTCGCATGCCGTACAACCGGTGCAGGCATGTTCGTTGTTTTCATCGTGCAGCATAACCACCTCGCCCCTGAAGCGCTCCGGCAGATTAAGCTGGTCGCGGTTCTCGGGGTATTGCTGGGTGATGATCTCGCCGGGCCGGATAAAATAGCCGCCGGTGGTCTTCATGCCCGTGAGCAGCGACTTCACCGCCTTGTACACATCCGATATGTATTCTTTTATGAACATGAGTTTCGTTTAATCGTCAGAAATGCCATCCCATGATAGCCATCAGTGTAATCAGCAGCAGGTTGAGCATGCTGATTGGTAGCAGGTATTTCCATTCAAGATTGAGTAACTGGTCGATCCGCAGCCTGGGGAATGTCCACCGGAACCACATGATCAGGAATATCAGGAAGAAGACCTTTCCGAAAAACCAGATGGAAGAGGGAATATAATCCATGATATGATTGAATCCTTCCCAGTTGCCGATGTGCAGGGGCATCCATCCACCCAGGAAGAGCGTGGCCCCGACAGAGCAGACAATGAAAATATTAATGTACTCCGCCAGGAAAAAGAGCGCGAATTTCATTCCCGAGTATTCGGTATGAAAACCTGCTGTCAGCTCCGATTCCGCTTCGGCCATGTCAAACGGCGCGCGGTTGGTTTCGGCGGTTACGGCGATAATAAAAATTACGAAGGCGATGATGGCGGGAATATGTCCCTTGAACAACCACCATCCATCCTGCTGGGAGGCCACTATTTCAGACAACCGAAGGCTGCCGGTCAGTACCACGATGGAAATGATGGACAATCCGGCCGACAACTCATAACTCACGATCTGCGCGCCACTTCTCATGGCGCCGAGCAGGGAATACTTGTTATTACTCGACCATCCGGCCATCAGCACCCCGATCACCGAGATAGAGGATACCGCTGATACGAACAGCACGCCGATATTAATATCCCAGATCTGGAAATTCCTGGCGAATGGAATTGGAGCCAGCAGGAGCATGGCCACGATCATCACAATAAACGGTGCGAGGTTGAAAAGGAACTTATCAGAGCCATCGGGCGTAAGGCCTTCTTTCATGATCAGCTTCAGGGTGTCGGCGGAGGTCTGGAATATGCCCTGCGGACCAACGCGGTTTGGACCCAGGCGGATCTGCATGTGCGCTGCCACCTTTCTTTCCATCAGTACCAGCACCAGGCCGAGTACGGCGAACAGGGCAATGGCCAGCAAGATTACGATCAGGCTTTCCACCACCAGCACCCAGGTTGGGTTCAGGTGTGCGTTTAACCATTGCTGTAAGGAATTGGTCAGGCCTTCTAAGCTGAACATCGTTAAAATATTTTTAGTTTACCTGTCTATATCGGGTATCACGAGATCAAGGGTTCCCATTGTGGCCATCAGGTCGCCGAGTTTGCTGCCCCTGGCCATATGATCGAGGGCGGACAAATTGGAAAACCCGGGAGACCGGTACTTGATCCGGTAAGGGGTGGTGCCGCCTTCGCTCACGATGTACACGCCCAGTTCACCGCGGGCCGTTTCCACCCTGGTATAAAATTCTCCCTTTGGCAGTTTCAGCACGGCCTTGGTCTTGGCCTGGAAATCGCCTTCCGGGATATTATCGATCAGTTGTTCTATGATACGGATGGACTGGTGCATTTCTCCCATGCGGACCATGTAACGGGCAAAGGAATCACCCGCTGTTTCCGTTACCTCATCGAATTCGAGCTTGTCATAAATCTCATAGGGATAGAGTTTACGGATGTCTGATTTAACCCCGCTTGCGCGGGCTACCGGTCCCGTACAGCCGAAGCTTACGGCGTCCTCTGCAGACAGCACGCCCACCCCTTTCATGCGGTTCTGGAATATGATATTTCCGGTAACCAGTTCATCGTATTCGTGGATCTTGGCCTTGAAGAGTTTGATAAAATCCTTTACCCGCCGCTGGAAATTGGGATGCAGGTCGGCCATCACACCGCCCGGAACCATATAGTTCATCGTGAGGCGGGCGCCGCAGGTTTCTTCCATGATATCGCTGATGGCCTCCCTTTCGCGGAAGGCATAGAAAAAAGGTGTGAATGCACCCAGGTCCATGGCCATGGCGCCCCACCAGAGTTCGTGGGAGGCAACACGGGTAAGTTCATCCATCAGCACGCGGATGACCTGCGCACGGGGTGGCACTTCCAGTTGAAGTCCCTTTTCCACGGTCATCGCACAGGCATGGTTGTTAATATGAGAGGACAGGTAATCCATCCGGCTGGTTACATAAATGAACTGCCGGTAGCTGAGGCTTTCACTCATCTTTTCGATGGAGCGATGGATATATCCGAGGTGGGGTTCAATTTTTTGTATGGTTTCACCATTTAAGGTGATCACCAGGTGCAGCACACCATGGGTGGCGGGGTGCTGTGGACCCACATTGATCACCATTTCGCCGGTGCCATCAAGTGCGCCGTCAACGGTGACTTTTGTATTATTGCGTATGACCTGGGTTTCGGTGTACATGGGGTGCGTTTAAAGTTTGATCATGTTTACCGGGTCTTCAAAATCCTTGCGCAGGGGGAATCCCTCGAAATCATCGGTCAGTATCAGTCGCCGCAGATCAGGGTGGTTGAGGAACTTTACCCCGAACAATTCATATACTTCCCGCTCGTGGAATTCAGCCGTACGCCAGATATCTGATACGGTTTCAATTTCAGGATTGTTGCGGTCGAGATTTGATTTAATCACGATGGTCTCACGGTGATCAGTAGATGATAAATGATAAACCATGGTGAGATGGGTCTTCCAGTCAACACAGGTGAGGCAGAAGAGATAATCAAATTTGTGTTCCGAATGGCGCAGTTTTTCAGCCAGGTTCCGCCAGTCTGCCGGCGTAACCAGCACATTCAGCCACTCTCCGCTTTCATCGTAAGAAGCTGTCGGCAGGATTGAACTTATGTATTCCTTGAATGCTTCCGTTCTCATAGTTGTGGTTTTTCTCCGCGGATCTGTTCCCTGGTAAGCCCGCTCTTGATTTTTTCCTGCAGTGCTATGAGTGCATGCAGCAAGGCTTCGGGCCGGGGCGGACAACCCGGGATATATACATCCACGGGAATGATATGGTCCGCACCCTTTACAACGGAGTAGGTATTATAGAAAAAGGGGCCGCCGCTGATGGCGCAGGAGCCCATGGCCACTACATATTTGGGATCCGGCATCTGGTCGTAGAGGCGCTTCAGTACAGGTGCCATTTTGTTTACGATGGTTCCCGCAATAATGATCACATCGGCCTGGCGCGGGGAAGCCCTTGCCACCTCAAATCCAAAGCGGCTGAAATCATATTTGGAGGAAGCCACCGACATCATTTCAATACCACAGCAACTGGTAGCGAATGTCAGGGGCCAGAGCGAATTCGACCTTGCCCAGTTGACGATATCATTAAACGTGCTGACGATGATGCCACCGCCTGGCAGCGGGTGAACCTGGCCGGGAAAATCCTTGTTGGTTTCACGTATCTGTTCTCTTACATCCATTTGAGCGCTCCTTTTTTGTGGGCATAGAGGAAGCCCATGAACAATATGTACAGGAATACAAGAATCTCTGCCAATGCCACCCAGCCGATTTTTTTAACAACTACCGCCCATGGATAGAGGAAGATCAGTTCCACATCAAAAATCAGGAAGATCAGTGCAAACAGGTAGTACCCGATATTGAACTGGTTCCAGGGAGAGCCGGTGGTTGGTATGCCACATTCGTATGCCTGCCCCTTCTGAGGGTTTACAGTCCCCTTTACCAATAGTTGTGCTATCAGTATTCCGCCGGCAGAAAATAATATGGCGGCCATGGTCAGCGCGATCAATGAGACGGAGCCCATATGCAGTGATTTTTGGTGCCTGCCTCAAGACAGGCACGTTAATATACCATTTTTAGGTCAAACAATGGTCCAGGTTTTATCCCCTGACAGGATCTTCTGTAATGGCACCCGGCCTTTTTTTTCTTTCACCATCCCGATCTGCTCGGCCATATTGTCTTCATAGGTAGGTCTTTCATCTGCATAGATCACGCCAAATGGCCTTGGGAAATGCTCATCGTTAAAGGTCGTATCAAAAAAACGGGCGATCAGGTTGGCCTTGGTCTTGTCATTTTCATCATGGATCCAAAGGTTGTCAACGGAGATTTCCGGATCCTTCAGGTCAACAATGATCGGGGTAAGCCCATCAAGCATGATGCCTTTGTCTTCGTTGTTGCCAAAGATCAGTGGCTTACCATGTTCCAGCCAGATAGCTTCCTCTTTTTTTGTTTCTTTTTCGGAGAACGCAAAGAAAGCGCCGTCATTGAATACCGGGCAGTTCTGGTACACTTCCACAAAAGAAGTTCCCTTGTGGTGGTGCGCACGTTTCAGCACCGCCTGCATATGCTTTGGATCACGGTCAAGTGTACGCGCTACAAAACCTGCTTTGGCTCCCAGCGCCAGTTCGGATGGATTGAAGGGCTCTTCAATGGTTCCATAGGGACTGGTTTTGGTGATCTTTCCCTTTTCGGAAGTGGGGGAATATTGTCCCTTGGTGAGACTGTATATCTGGTTATTGAACATCAGGTAATTGATGTCAAAATTCTTCCGCATCAGGTGGATAAAGTGGTTACCACCAATGGACATACTGTCACCATCACCCGAAACCACCCAAACACTCAGTTCAGGCCTGGATGCTTTCACCCCGGAAGCAATGGCTGCGGCCCTGCCGTGGATGCTGTGCATGCCATAGGTATCCATATAATAGGAAAAGCGGGCGGAACAACCTATACCGGAAACGAATACAAAATTTTCCTTGGGAACCCCCAGGTCAGGAAACACTGTCTGTACCTGTTTGAGAATGGAGTAATCGCCACATCCCGGACACCATTTCACCTCCATGTCAGAAGCAAAATCCTTTGAGGTTAACGCGGCGGGCTTTTCAAATGAGAGCGTTTCCATAATTTATGCATTAAGTAATTGGAGCATTTTTTCTTTCAGTTCGGTTGTAGTGTAGGGTTGGCCCTGCACTTTTGACAACCCGATGGCGGGAACCAGGTATTTGGCCCTGATCAGCTGCAGCAACTGCCCGCTGTTCATTTCAGGTATCAGCACCTTGTCGTACCCATTCAGTATTTCGCCCAGGTTTTTGGGGAAAGGATTGATATGACGGAGATGAACATGCGCTACGCTGTAACCCTCTGCCAGCATTTCTTTCACGGCTGTTTTGATGGCGCCGTAGGTGGATCCCCAGCCCAGCACCAGCAACTTACCCTGATCATAACCGGTATCCGGTCTGGCGGGCGGAATGAAGTCTTCAATGGCTTTGATCTTGGCCGCACGCAGCCTGGTCATCTTTTCATGATTGGCCGCATCATATGACACGTTACCGGTTTCATCCTGCTTTTCCAAACCGCCTATGCGATGTTCCAGTCCCTTTGTGCCGGGTTTGATCCAGGGTCTTACAAAAAACTCGTTGCGTTTGTAGGGCAACACTTCCCCATCCGGCGCATTGGGCTCTTCCATAAAGCTGGTATTGATCGAAGCCAGGTCTTCTTCATTCGGGAAACGCCAGGGCTCGGAACCGTTGGCTATATACCCATCGCTGAGGAAGATAACCGGTGTCATGTGTTCCACCGCAATCCTGCAGGCTTCAAAAACCGTATTGAAACAATCGGAGGGCGAAGTGGCTGCAATAACCGGAACAGGGGATTCACCATGCCGGCCAAACATGGCCATCAGCAGGTCTGACTGTTCCGTTTTTGTAGGCAGGCCCGTAGATGGTCCGCCCCGCTGGACATCAATCACCACCAGGGGAATTTCCAGCATAGTTGCCAGTCCCAGCGCTTCAGTCTTCAGCGCCATACCCGGACCGGAAGTGGTGGTCACTGCCAGGCTGCCCGAGTAAGAAGCACCAATCGCACTGGCAATACCGGCGATCTCATCTTCCGCCTGGAAGGTCTTCACATCATTGGCCTTGTATTTGGACAATTCGTGCAGGATATCCGTTGCGGGTGTAATGGGATAGGACCCGATGAATAATGGCAGTCCGGATTTTTCAGAAGCCGCCAGCAAACCAACCACGATGGCATTGTTACCGGTGATATTGCGGTAGGTGCCGGCCGGCAGTTTGGCCGGACCGATCTTGAATTGCGTAGTGAAGATCTCGGTATTATCGCCATAATTCCATCCCGCCTGCAATACCTTGATATTGGCTTCAGCGATCTCAGGCTTTTTGGAGAATTTTTCCGTGATGAATTTCACCGTATGATCCATCGGTTTGTCGAACATCCAGAACAGCAGTCCCAGTACAAACATGTTCTTGGATCGCTCCATTTCCTTGGTGCCCAGGCCTGAATCAACCAGGCATTCCTTCGTAAGTTTAGTGATATCAATGGAATGAACCGTGTAATTGGCCAGGGAGCCGTCTTCCAGCGGGTTCACGTCGGCAGGATATTTGGCCAATCCCAGGTTTTTCTTGTCGAATCCCTGGGTATTGGTGATGATGATGCCGCCTTTTTTCAGTTTGGGCAGATCGACCTTCAATGCCGCAGCATTCATGGCCACCAGCACATCATAGTTATCGCCCGGGGTGAAAATTTCGGTACTGCCGAAATGCACCTGGAACCCGGAAACACCCGCCACCGTACCTATCGGGGCACGGATCTCGGAGGGGTAGTCCGGGAAGGTACTGAGGTCATTGCCGTACAGTGCGGCAGTATCAGTAAACTGCATGCCCGTCAGTTGCATACCATCTCCGGAATCGCCGGAAAACCTCACCACAATATGGTCCACTTCTTTTTTTGCAACGATCTTTTCGTGCTGCTTTTCAATTGTTTCCATAATAATAAATTAATGCCCTGGTCAGGGGTGCAGGGCTTCTTTTTTGGCCATCAATTGTTCAACTGTTTCCTGGTAAAGGGTGTCGGGGATACAGCAATCAACCGGACAAACACTTGCGCACTGGGGCTCTTCATGAAATCCCTGGCACTCAGTGCATTTGTTGGGGACTATATAATAAGTATCGTCTGCCAGTGCAGGAAAACGCTGGTTCACATCCACCACCGTTCCATCCATTAACACAAAAGTTCCGGAAACGGATGTTTTGTCGGAAATGGCCCACTGGGCGCCGCCTTCATAAATGGCATTGTTCGGACATTCGGGTTCACAAGCGCCGCAGTTGATACATTCTTCGGTGATTTTAATAGCCATGATATTGATTTTTTGACGTTCGGAATTGAACCTCTAAGTGACCAATGTTTAGCCTTAATAAGCATGAGAAAAGTCAAAGCAGGCTATGTTTTTTATCAGGATTCCCCCTGATTTATCCGATATTCCCATATAATTCCATTCTGACCACAACACATATGAAAAAATTCCTGATTGCATTGCTGATCCTTGGCATAATTGTATCTGGCGGCTACCTCTACATCAGATACAAAACGGCACCCGACTATTCGGGCACCCGCATATCTGAGGGCATGAAGAAAGGCGCTGATGTATACTTCGATGCATTCGGCATACCGCATATTTATGCCTCCAATGCCGAAGATGCCTACCAGGCTCTCGGTTATGTACATGCGCAGGACAGGTTGTTCCAGATGGAAATGATGCGTCGCGTGGGAACCGGTACCCTGGCAGAGTTCCTGGGCGCAGACCTGGTGAAGGCAGACAAATTCTTCCGCACCCTTGGCATTCCGCAGCACGCTGCCATGAGTACGGCCGAATGGATGAAGCCGGACAGCCTGAATGGCGCACCGGCTGAAATGCCCGAATGGAAAAAATCAGTGCTTGCATATATAAGAGGTGTGAACCAGTTTATAAAGGATGACAAGCTTCCGGCGGAATATATGCTGCTGGGGTCAAAACCCCGCGAGTTCACCCTTACCGACATGCATGCCATCGTGGGTTATATGAGCTTCACCTTTGCGATGACACTGAAGACCGAGCCACTGGTGACGAAGATCGCCCGCGAACTGGGACCGGAATACCTGAAAGTACTTTCGGTGCATACCCTGCCCGAGCATAAAAAGATCTCTGTATTCTATCCGCAGCGCGACAGTGCCGGCAGCATCCTGACGCCCCCTGCTGCCACCAGTTCCGATTCCACCGTATCTGCCATGCTCGAAAAACTGCCCGTACCCCAGATCATGGGCAGCAATGCCTGGGTGATCGCGCCATCACGCACAAAATCCGGACAGGTGCTGTTCTGCAACGATACGCATATCGGGTTCGCACAACCCTCTGTATGGTATGAAGCACATCTGGAATATCCGGGGTTTTCATTCTACGGCAACCACCTGGCGGGACTTCCATTCGGACTGGTGGGTCATTCAAGGGAACACAGCTACGGGCTCACCATGTTCATCAATGATGATATGGATATGTTCGAAGAAAAAATAAGCCCCGAAAACCCGAACGAAACCATCAGCGGCAATTTACGTGTACCCATGAGGGTAAGACAGGATACCATCAGGATCAAGGATGCCGCACCGCAGATCTTCACCATTCGGGAAAGCCACCATGGCGGCATCATGAACGAAGTGATGCCCGAACTGGAAGAAGTCACCAAACAGCCTGTGGCAGCCTGGTGGGTGTACCTGAAAGAACCCACCAGAGCGCTGGAAGCCACCTGGAAACTCAGCCATGCACGCAACCTGCAGGAAGCGGAATCCGGGGCCAGATTGATTCATGCACCCGGACTCAACGTGATGTATGGCGACAAGGCCGGAAACATTGCCTGGTGGGCTTCGGCCAAACTGCCGATCCGCCCGGCACACGTGAATACCAAACTCTTCCTGGATGGGTCCACCGGAGCTGATGAACCATTGGGATGGTACCCCTTTGAAGAGAATCCCATGAGCGTGAATCCGCCCTCCGGTTTTGTGGCATCAGCCAATAATCAGCCCGACACCATGAAGAATAAGATCTTCTTCCCCGGATATTATTACCCCGGCGACCGCTACGACCGCATTGCAACGACCATCAGTAGCCGAAAAGACTGGGACCAGGAAAATATCAAGGCCCTCCAACTGGAGGCTGTAAATATCAACCACCCGAAAAATGCGCAGGTCCTGCTGAATGCAATCAACCCGGCTGATTTTAAGGAAGACGAAGCCATACTGACTGCACTGCGTAACTGGAAAGGCACGCATGAACTGACTGAGACCGCCCCCACCCTATATTATAAGTGGACCTACCATGTATTAAGGAATATGATGGTCGACGAACTGGGAGAAGCCTATTTCAACAGTTTCCTGGAGACATTTCTCAAGATCAGGAGCCTGCCCTCACTGTTACGCACAGCCGAATCGCCCTGGTGGGATGATAAGGGAACGGAAGCCAGGGAAACCAACCGCGACATAATCAGCGAAGCGCTGGTGACCTCGCTGAAAGAACTGAAGGAGCAGCTGGGCAGCAACGCAGCAGACTGGAAATGGGAAAGCTCCATTGTATCAGTACACCCGCATCCCCTTGGGGCCAAAAAGCCGCTGGACAGGATCTTTAACGTAAGCACATCCACCCTGAAAGCCAATGGCGAAGGGGTGAATAAACTTGCCTTCAAACTGAATGGAGATGGTAAATATGTGGTAAACAGCGGACCGGCACTGCGCATCATCCTTGACTTTGCCAATGTGGATGCCTCGGAAAGTGTGCTGCCCACCGGCCAGAGCGGCAACCTGTTCAGCGGGCATTATGACGACCAGGCAGAACTGTATGCTACCGGGAAATACAGACCGCAGATGATGCACAAAGAAACCATTCAGAAGGAAGCTAAATCTGTCCTGAAGTTTACCATAAAATAACCAACTTTGTCAGCATGAGTATCATCAAAACAGGTATCTGCTCCTATGGCATGAGCGGGAAATTATTCCATGCGCCATTTATCCAGAACCACCCCGGGTTTGAACTGGCGGCCATTGTGGAGCGGCACAAAACCGAATCGAGGGAACGTTACCCTCAATCCGCACTGGTCCGTTCCTTTGAAGAACTGCTGAAAGATGACACCCTTCAACTTATAGTCGTAAATACACCCGTACAAACGCATTTCGAATACGTGAAAGCAGCGCTGGAAGCGGGTAAGAACGTAGTGGCGGAAAAACCTTTTACGGTAAATGCCGCGGAGGCGGGGAAGCTGGAAGCGCTGGCGGCAAAGAAAAACCTGCTGCTAACGGTGTACCAGAACCGAAGATATGACGGTGATTTCCGCGCCCTTAAAAAAGTGGTGCAGGAAAACCAGTTGGGCGATATCCGCGAAGTGGAATTCCGTTATGAAAGATACCGCGTACAGCCCAGTGGCAAGGAACACAAGGAAGGCGCCCTGCCCGGGGCCGGCATATTGCACGACCTGGGAGCACACCTGGTGGACCAGAGCCTGCAGTTATTCGGCTGGCCGGAAGCGGTATTCGCCGATATCTGGACCATGCGCGAGCAGGTAGCGGCCAACGATTATTTTGAATTATTACTCTATTATCCCCGGATGCGTGTAAGGCTCAAAGCCACTGTGGTAGCGCGCGAAACCCCACCGGCCTTTATCCTTCACGGTATGAAGGGCAGTTTTTTGCAGGAGAGATCTGACCTGCAGGAAGCGCAGTTGCTGGCGGGTGTGGAACCATCCATTGAAAGCTGGTGCGCGCCCGCTGGCAAGCCTGATGGCCTGCTGCATACCACCATTGACGGGAAAGATATCCGCGAGGAAACCTGGTCAAAACCCGGTAATTATATGGGCTTTTATGATGATGTATGGAAAGCGCTGACAGGAATCGGCCCCAACCCCGTGCCGGCCGGAGACGCTGTAAAGTCGATGAAGATCATAGACGCGGCACTGGAGAGCATGGCAAAACAATCCGTGATCCGCCTGAATCCCCTGAAATAATTCCCGCCAACCCATGCAGGCAAAAAAAACTCCGGAACAACTAAATATTGCGGTACAACTCCTGAAATGGACCCTGCTGATCATTCCGGTTTCGGTGGCCATAGGTCTCCTGGTTGCCTTGTTTTTATGGATGCTGGAAAAGACCACGGTAACCCGCTGGGAACATCCCTGGTTACTGTTCGGACTGCCCCTGGCAGGCATCCTCATACACTATGCCTACCGCGCTGCCGGTAAAAACGCAGATGCCGGCAACAACCTCATCATGGAGGAGATCCACAAACCCGGCGGTGGCGTACCGGCCAGGATGACCCCCCTGATACTGCTCACCACCGTTCTGACCCATCTCTTTGGCGGTTCTGCAGGCCGCGAAGGCACTGCAGTGCAAATGGGTGGCAGCATTTCAGCCTTCTTTTCCCGCCTGTTCAACATACACCACGACCAGAAAAGGATACTGCTCATGTGCGGTATGTCCGCCGGATTCGGCGCGGTATTCGGCACCCCGGTGGCCGGTGCCATCTTTGCGCTGGAAGTGCTTACCATTGGCCGCATCAAATACGATGCCCTCATCCCCTGCCTTATTGCCGGTATCATTGCAGATATAACCTGCTCCTCCGCGGGTATCCATCACACCCATTACAGTATTGCGTTTAAGGGTGGCAGTGAGCAACTGATCCCGCATATATCCTTTGATATTTTACTCCTGGGAAAAGTGATCATCGCCGGCATATTGTTCGGACTGGCAAGCTGGCTCTTCTCTCAATTATCGCACCTGATAAAGGAACAAAGCAACCGACTGGTGCCGGTTAAATGGCTGATCCCGGCCATAGGCGGGGTGCTGATCATCGGGATCAGTTATGCACTGGGAAGTTTTGATTACCTCGGACTGGGTGTTACGACCGCGGATGGAACCGGGGTAAGTATTGTAAACGCATTTAAGGAAGGTGGCGCCACAGGTTTCAGCTGGTTCTGGAAATTATTGCTGACGGCCATCACAATAGGCATGGGCTTTAAGGGCGGGGAAGTCACGCCGCTTTTCTTTATCGGCGCCACGCTGGGTAATACCCTTGCCTGGGTGGGTGGTGCCCCCACGGACCTGATGGCCGGACTGGGTTTTATCGCCGTTTTTGCCGGGGCAACCAATACCCCGCTGGCCTGCACCATCATGGGCATAGAACTCTTCGGGTCCGATAATATCATCTATTATGCGGTGGCCTGCTTTACCGCTTATTATTTCAGCGGCCATTCCGGCATTTACAAGGCACAGCGGCTCGGGGTATCCAAATCAAATCCCATTAACCCGGACCCATCGGGGTAGCCATTCACACCCTTGATGAGACGTTTTTCGAGTCAGCAATGCCCGGGGCTTCTTTTTGTTTTCCGGAGAAACCAGTTAACCGGCAGATGAGTTTTGACAGCGGAATAAAAGCCCCTATTTTTGCGGTCGCCGCGAAAAGCGGGATTTTTATTAACATTAACAGTATCGGTAAGCGGCACATAGAGCCATACCGATAGATTTGCCCTTTATCAAGCAATATGAGAAAAATTATAGTTGCCCTGGCTGCTGTGATGCTGGCGATGGGAGCACAAGCGCAGACCGATTCAAGCAACAATGAAGCAACAGCAGTAGCAGAACCGGCCAAAGCGGCGCCGGCCAAAAAGAAAAAAGACTGGAGCAAACTGAACCTGACCGGCAGGCCCAATGATCATTTCATGTTCCAGGTGGGATATGAAACCTGGGCCCAGGTACCCGATACCATTAAACTTACCGGACTGGGTCGCCACCTGAATATCTACCTGATGATGGACTTCCCCTTCAAGACCGACCCACGGTTCAGTGTGGCTTTGGGTGTGGGAGTCGGATCATCCAACCTGTTTTTCGACAAGCAGGAAGTAAAGATTACCAATACTTCCCAGAACCTGGAGTTCAGGAATGTGGCCGATACCAACCATTTCAAGAAATACAAACTGGTGAACGTGTGGGCTGAAATTCCGGTGGAACTGCGATTCGCACTGAATCCCGAAAACACCAATGCCAGCTGGAAATTCGCAGTGGGCGCCAAGGTAGGAACCATGGTCAATGCCCATACCAAGGGTAAGAACTGGCAGAACAAAACCGGTGGCACCCTGAACAACTACACTCTGAAGGAAAATTCCAAGCGGTATTTCAACAACATGCGACTGGCGGCTACTGCCAGGATCAGCTATGGTGCTTTCGGCATCCATGCCGCATACCAGATCAACAGTCCGATCAAGGACAACGCGGGGCCGCAGGTGCACCCGATGTCGATAGGCCTGACTGTGTCCGGACTCTGAGTTGTGAGGGATGAAGTGCGGGCGAGCGTATCGGTGCAAAAGGCGCTGGTTAATAATAAAGAGCTTAAAAAAAGAAGCGGGTCATGATGGCCCGCTTTTTATATTAATTTTGCTGACCATTTATAACATTAATATTTCGATTCATTGCTAGAAAGGAAACAGATACAGGAAGAAGAAAAGTGTGTGCTGGTGGGCGTGGTGCAGAAGGACCAGAACGAGCAGCAGGTAAAGGAATACCTCGAAGAGCTGGCATTCCTGGCGGAAACCGCCGGCGCGATATCCACCCGCAGGTTCATGCAGAAGCTGGCGCATCCCGACAGTAAAACCTTTGTGGGAAAGGGAAAGCTGGAAGAGATCAAAGACTATATCACCGGCCGCGATATCAACCTGGTCATCTTTGACGATGAGCTAACCGGCTCGCAGATCACCAATATAGAAAAGGCATTGGGCGTGAAGACCATCGACCGGTCTGACCTGATCCTGGATATTTTCGCCCGCCGCGCCAAGACCGCCCAGGCCAAGACCCAGGTGGAGCTGGCGCAGTACCAGTATCTCCTGCCCCGCCTCAAAGGGATGTGGAAACACCTTGAACGCCAGGGTGGTGGCATCGGCACCCGCGGTCCCGGTGAAACCGAGATCGAAACCGACCGCCGGATCGTAAAGGAGAAGATCGCACTACTCCGCCGCAGGCTGGCGGAGTTTGACAAACAGGCTTTCACCCAGCGCAAGGACCGTGGCGAGTTTATCCGCGTGGCACTGGTTGGTTATACCAACGTGGGCAAGAGCACCATCATGAACCTGCTCAGCAAGAGCGATGTGTTCGCAGAAAATAAACTCTTTGCCACCCTCGATACCACTACCCGTAAGGTAGTATTCGACACCACTCCATTTTTGCTGAGCGATACCGTAGGGTTCATCCGCAAGCTGCCCCACCACCTGGTGGAAAGCTTCAAAAGCACGCTGGATGAGGTACGCGAGGCCGATATCCTGCTGCACGTGGTGGACCTGAGTCACCCGCAGTACGAGGACCAGTTCAATGTGGTGAACAAGACCCTGCAGGAGCTAAAGGTGACCGAGAAGCCGATGATCACCATCTTCAACAAGCTGGATCAATACGAGAAGAATACCTTCGACGAGTGGCTGGAGCCCGAGGTACGCAACCATATCCTGGAGGAATTAAGGGAGAAATGGGAGAACGAGACCCTTGGCAATTGTGTGTTTATCTCCGCCATCGAGCGGCGCAACCTGGAAGGCTTGCGGGCGACCATCCTGAACCGGGTGCGGAAACTGTACCGCGAGCGGTATCCCTACAAGACAGAGTTTTACTGGAGTGATGAACCACCTGCGACGGAGGAAACTGCAGGCTGAGTTTTTTTATTGCCCTATGAGTAGCAATCCCAAAAAATACAAATGGCATAAGGTGGCCGAATCGGTAGCGGAACTCGAATTCGGTCCGAACCACATCGCCGTAGCTCGGATGGACGGTAAGGATATCTGTATCGGCCTGTACCGCGAGCAATTGTTTGCCTTCGCTTACAAATGTCCGCATGCCAGCGGGCTGATGGCCGAGGGCTTCATTGATGCCCTGGGCAATGTGGTCTGTCCGCTTCACCGCTACCGCTTCAGCATGTCCAACGGCCGCAACGTCAGCGGCGAAGGTTACTACCTGAAACACTGGCCCATCGAACTCCGCGACGAAGGCGTATTCGTTGGCGCCGAAGACAGGGGCCTCTTCGGCTGGTAACTCTGGTTCACCCGTCGGGTGGCACCCGACGGGTGAACCAGGATAAGTTCATTTTAACATAACAGGAAATTTACCGGGGGGTAATATAAGTGGAGCACTTTCATGGTTCAATTCTGACACATGGAATGGATGCAGGGGATACTTGACGCCGACCGGGAACTATTTTTATGGGTGCAGCAGGCGGGCGCCAGTGAATTAACCGACCGCTTGATGTTGCTGCTGCGCAAGCCCGCCACCTGGATTCCCTTGTATGCCTTCCTCCTCTATTGGGTGATCCGGTATGCCCGCCCCTATGCCCTCCCGTTTTTACTGGTAACAGCCGTGTGTGCCGGACTGGCGGATTTTTCCTCGGCCTCCATCTTCAAACCATTGATCGGCAGGCCGCGCCCCTGTTATGAACCCGCTCTCGATGGGCTTGTCCGCGAACTGGTAGGCTGCGGCGGCCAGTATGGCTTTCCCTCCTCACATGCTTCCAATCATTTTGCCCTGGCCACCTTCTGGTATTGGTCCATCTATATCCTTCGCGGCCAACGCTGGAACTGGCTCTTCGTTTGGGCCTTCCTGATAGGTTA
The DNA here is from genome assembly GCF_014332695.1 of Flavihumibacter stibioxidans. Classification (GTDB taxonomy): domain Bacteria; phylum Bacteroidota; class Bacteroidia; order Chitinophagales; family Chitinophagaceae; genus Flavihumibacter; species Flavihumibacter stibioxidans. Next base: position 651,273 of record NZ_MBUA01000012.1, read on the forward strand.
TGCGCAGATTTATGTAGGCAAACACTATCCGGTAGACATTATAGGCGGCGCGGCGCTTGGCCTCTTTATCGGAACCGGCGGGGCCAAGTTGTTTGAATGGTGGCACAACAGGAACCAGGTGCGCAAAACAACAGAACCCTATCCCCTGCCCTGAAGCCTATGCCGAAACAGCTCTTTCGCTTACTGGTCGCTTTCGGGGTTTTAGTCAACCTGCTTCCGATAGCCGGCACCATCATGGAACCCGATGGGGCATTATATGCCAGTATTGCCAAAACGATGGTGTTAAGCGGGGACTGGGTAAACCTTTATGCCCATGGGCGCGACTGGCTTGACAAACCCCATTTCCCCTTTTGGGCCGCGGCCCTCAGTTACAAGATATTCGGAATCAGTTCCTTCTCCTACAAATTACCGGCCCTGCTCTTCTGGGCCCTCGGCGGCTGGTACGCCTGGAAGCTGGCCCGCTGGCAGTATTCCGAAACCGTGGCACAGGTGGCCCTGCTGATCTACCTGACCGCCCTGCACCTGGTCATTTCCAACAATGATGTACGTGCCGAGCCCTACCTCACCGGCATGCTGGTGGCTGCCGTCTACCATTTCGCCCGCGCAGGCGCCCTTTCGACCCGGCGCCTCACCCCCACCCCCACCCGTCGGGTGCCACCCGACGGGTGGGGGTCACTTTCAGCAGGTTTTCCGCACAAACAAGCCCCCGGCTCCGGTATTTTTGACTATTTCACCCGTCGGGTGGCACCCGACGGGAGGGGTGGGCTGGCACACCTCGTTGCGGGAACCGCCTTTACCGCGATGGCAGTTATGACCAAGGGCATTTTCATCCTGGTTCCCCTCGCGGGGGGATTCCTGGCCATTTGGGCCGTCAGGGGCGAATGGTGGCAATTGCGCCGCAGCCGCTGGTGGCTGGCGATATTGCTGCTGTCCCTGGCCATCCTGCCAGAACTCTATTGTTTATACCTGCAGTTTGATCTGCATCCCGAGAAAATGGTTTTTGGCCGGACGGGCGTTTCAGGCATCCGGTTTTTCTTCTGGGACAGCCAGTTCGGGCGATTTCTGAACAATGGTCCCATTAAAGGCAAGGGCGATCCCTTGTTTTTTATCCATACCCTGCTCTGGGCCTTCCTGCCCTGGTCACTATTTCTGTACGTGGGAGTTTACCAACGGGTGGCCGGTTTTTTCGGAAAAGCATCTTCTCTAACATCGGTGCAAACCGACCCCGGGCTGATCAACCTCTTTGTTGCCCTTATCTCTTTCCTGCTATTCTCGGCCTCGCGGTTCCAGTTGCCGCACTACGTGAATATTGTATTCCCCTTCCTCGCCATCCTGACCGCCTCCTGGCTGGCAGAGTTTAACCCGGATGGAAAGCCATTCCGACTGGCAGGAAGGATCCAGAAAGCTATCGCGATCCTGCTGTTTGCGGGGATGGCAGTCCTTTGGATGATGATGAATGCGGGAAAGGGATGGTGGCCACTGGTTTGGCTGTTGGCGGCAATGGCGGGCTGGCTGCTGGTTGTTAGAAAGACAGCAACCGGACTGGCCAGGCTGGTTGCGGGAACCAGTATTGCAGCCATGTTTTTTTATGGTTACCTGAACCTGTTTTTTTACCCGGTGTTGCTGGAATACCAGTCTGGCACCGCGGCTGCAAACTGGGTCAACACGCATTATCCGGGTGAGCCGGTTTACATGATCGACCCACATTCTTATTCCCTGGAATTATATACCAAATCGCCGGTTCTCTATGCCGACCGGGATGAATTGCCGGGTATGCGGGAGAAATCAGCCGCCTGGTGTACACCTCCCGTGAGCAGGCCGACACGCTGGTGATGAACAGCAAAACTATACTTGTAAAAAGTTTCCCGCACTATCATATATCGAAATTAAAAATAGGATTTCTGTTGCCCGGCAAGCGGGAAAAATACCTTCAAAAGCGGGTGCTGGTGAGGGTTTGGGGACAGACATCGGCAGCAAAGCAACCTGAGGGGGAAAAAGATTCGCAAGCCATTAAATAAATCGGTTAAAAATTTTGTTCGAGTGTAAAAAATCCTATTTTTGCACTCCCCAAACAGGGAACCGGCCTGGTTTAAAAGGGCAGACATATTCCTCCTTAGCTCAGTTGGTTAGAGCATCTGACTGTTAATCAGAGGGTCGCTGGTTCAAGTCCAGCAGGGGGAGCTGAAGATGAAGCAGTTACAAACTTTGTAGCTGCTTTTTTTTGCCATTTGCTCAAAAACTGTGAACATACCAACGTGGAAAAAGCAGTTAAATAAAATTAATATCACTTTAAAGTTACGACTTAAAATAAGTAGGAAACCATTCAGTCAATTGATAGTTTTCTCAAAAAATCACAAGGCATCATAAACTCACTGTTGATTTACCTGAATGGTTACCGGCGTTGAAACAAGATTATAAATCGGAGAATAAATATCAATTTCTTGTTCCGGTGTTTCAAGAGAAATGAGTAATGAGTAGCGGGTTTTTTGTTGCCATCTATCCAATGGTTTTCTATCCTTCCACCATCCTGTTACCGGATATAGAGCGATGAAATTGCAGGTCGAAAGTTCTGCCGCCGTTGCTTCCCAAATATCCGAATGCACAGACCCTAAATTCCGAAGGTTAGGTCCGATCTTCCATCTGTCTGATCCGCTTTCTGTTTCAACAACTTCTTCTTCGTCACGTAAAGCAAGGTTTATTCGTTTGAGAAATTCTTCTTCTGTTTCTGTTGGATTGTTTACTTCAAACCGGAAACCATAAGATTGATATCTGTACCGATCTTTCCAGCCAATTTCACCTGGAGCCGGTTCAATAAAGTAAGAAAGGGTAATTCTAAACTTCACTTTTGTTTCAGCCAACCCGAGCAGCATTTCTTTCGGCCAAGGCAGCTTAAAAAAGTGCATGTCTTTTGCGATCACCCTACCAGCTTCATTAACAGTGAAAGGCTTGATTTCTTCCTCAGCAATAAGCGTAAATGAACTTTGAGTATTCTGGATAGCTTTGGCAATGTTTGGAACACCGTAGCCACAAATGCGCATCAAGTTTTCTATGTGTTGCTTCTTTGTTAGATCAATTGAAAACTGGTTGATAATGGACTCTGTCCAATCGGCAGAATGGATAAGTAAACCACGTATGGTTTCAGGCCAGGAGTTGGGATATGCAGTAAGAATCTTAGCACACATCCATGAAGTATATGCAGTAGATGCACTGGTTCCCGAAAATGCATCGAACTGATTATTCAATGGCCTGCGTGAAGTTGATAAAATCGCAAAATCATCTATACATCCCACAATACTATTATCAGGCGCTTTCAAAATATTTCCGCCTTCTAAAACTATATCAGGCTTCAATGGCCACTTTCGACGCTCCCATGTTGTGGAGGTAGAGCTGTAAGGAGATAGCTCACCAATGTTGGCAATGGGTGAATGTCCGTTATTGTATGCAGGGTCTGTAATGATAATCTTGTCCGTAACTGCTCCGATAGTCAAAGCGTTCCAGGCTTGAGCCGGATCTTCCACTGAAATGGAAATATTACTGTCAGGATAGTTTTGATATTCCACATCATCTCTCACATTGCCAGCAGAGATTATTATCAATCTTTTTTCGCCTTCTATTTCCCCAAAAGCCAACTGGTCAATTGCGGATGACCAGGAAGTGGGTCTTCCCCTGTATATTTTTTCCTGGGAAGTTACCGCCATGCAATAAACCTGTTTTCGGTTAGGTGCTGCCAATTCAGAACGGCTAATGCCCTGGCTTGTTATAGCTCCATACAATTCCCTATCGTTTTGCCCGACAGGTGGCAAAATCTTTACTGAACTCAGTTTGTGATTTATTTCAAGTGCCTCCTGAGATTCTAATAAGATTTGTAAATCGCCATAAGCTGAAATACCTGCCATCAACGTACCATGCCCATCATCGTCATTCGGTCCCCATCCGGGTTCAACTGAATGCTTATCGTTATCATGTAACACAGGGGCAAGAAGCAAATGAGCATTATTGACTCCCGTATCCAGAATACATACACCTATATCGTTGGGAAATGAGAAAGAAGCTCGTTGTAACAGGTTTTGTACCCATGCTACCTGGTCCGCATTATTTTCAGTAAGCCAAAATCTTGCTGTTTCTCTAAGCAATCGCATCTCGGCTATAAAGTCGCATTGTTCAATTAATTCCATTAACTGCGCACGATTTGCTCTAATGAGTCGAACCATCCTTTCAGGAAATGCCAGTTGTTGACTGCTTAACTGTATATCTATTAATTCACAACTTCGCTGGATTTCTGCATTTATTTCCCCTGCATTCTTACCCGTGTAGAGCCAAACTTCACACCACGCCTTGTTTTCATTTGGAATTAAAGAAGGGTTATCTGTCCAAAGTGACAAAACAGATGCAAGACTTATACTTTCTATACTATTTACAAGATTTGCGTTCTTAGGGTTTTCTGCCTTTGTATTTTTAAACTTATAGTCAGTTATTTTCTTTCTGAATATTTTTTCTTCATTCTCCGGCACATATACAACTGCCTTAATCGTTGTGTTATCGGGAGTATCTCCTTCGGTTTTGATATTTAATAACCGTATGTTTTTCGGAAGATTTTCAAGGCTTTTTGTTACTAAACTATACCCTGCTCTACCAGAAAACTCCCAATAGGAGCCGCTTTTAAAAGGCAACTGATTCTGAATTCTTTCTTGTTTGGTTTGCTGAATAGCACTTTCAGTATTGGTAAACTCCTGCAACAATTTATTGCTATGCTGATTCCTGTTGCGAACAGGTATTTTGTCTGAACCGAAACCTTGTCTCGGTTGGAAATCGTAAGAAACAGCAATATTGTTTAGGAATATGTGAGGATTATTATCGGCCATCGTTATTTCTTACCAGCATAAACACTCCTCTTTTGCTCCAAGAACTTGATCAGTTTAGCTTTCTCAACTTTCGTTTTATTACGCAGAATTGCGTCTTTTATGGCATCCTGACAAGCAGAAGTAATTTCAGCATGGCTTAAACCCAATGCTATTTTCACAAGAGGTTCGAGTATAAAGGTGGATTTAAAGGATGAAAGTTTATTTGTTAGAAGTTTTATTATTTCCTTTTCGGATGGCAGGCTGTATGTGATTATATCATCAAACCTTCGGAAAAGTGCCTGATCTAAAAGCGAAAGGTTATTGCTGGCCGCCAATATCAAGCTATCCGATTTGTCTTTATCAATAAAATGAAGGAACGAGTTTAGTACCCTTCGCATTTCACCTACGTCATTGTCTTTCGCCCTTTCACCACCAATGGTATCAAATTCATCAAAGAAATAAACTCCTTTTTTTTCTTCTATTACTTCAAATATTTGCCTCAGCTTATTTCCCGTTTCACCCATGAACTTTGTCATTAGCTTGTCCATGAGGATGACGTATAAAGGGAGCTTTAATTCCTGTGCAATCACGGAGGCCGTCATCGTTTTTCCGGTACCCGGCACACCAACCAGTAAAATCTTCCTGCGATTAGTCATCCCGTATTTATACAGCTTATGACTTTGCTTATATTCCAGCAGTATGCGATCAATCTTTTCAGTTACTTCCTCTGATACTATTAATTCAGCTTTTCTTTCGGCTGGTACAACTTCTAAAATCAAGTCGCCAAAATCGCTGGCAAAAGGCTTTAATTTAACGACCTTACTTGCCTTGCTTTTGTCAATTAAATCCCGGATTTCAAACGCAAATTCAGAATGGCCTAACTTGGCTTCGTAGGCAGCAATCTGCAGGACCAACGTCGTAAAACGATTTTGGTCATTGTTTATGTGTGCCTTAATCAGACTTTTTACCTGTTCTGCGTTGGCCATAAGAGATTTTCTTCAAAAAGATTAATATACTTCTTTTCTTTCAATGCAAAGTAATTAAACCTATTTGAAATTTTTTGCAGTAAGTACCTGTACCTCAACAAAAAGGCATAAAATCCATTAGCAGCCTTTTAATTATCCCTTTTTCGTTTTACTTATTCCGACACAACTCCGACACATTCAATCATCAAAGGTTCAATTTTTATTTTTTTTCAGTCCATTTTATGCCCTCAGAAAATAAAACTTAAGTATGTCATACTTTAACAACCTGTTTTTGCATTTCGACTCAATACCTTCCAATGGTTAGTCCTAGTACTGTACTCCTTTCAATGATTCTCTGGCATTTACAATCTTTAAGATGTCTTGATTCTTTATTGGATATTTTTAAGCTGGTAGTCTCATTTGCTGACAAATACTGTTAACCCGCCAACAATCTTACGTAACCTTCTTTGTTTATTTTGTTCAAGATGCACAGGTTGACACAAAATCGCTGAATCTACCCTTCCTGATTAATTCATCCAGAACATCGCCGTAATGATAGGCTTTAGGAATAAAAGGCGGCTTTTCCGGTTTTTTCATAATTATGCCCAATTATTTACAAAATTAGGAGCAAACCCTCATTATCTCCTAAAATCACTTAAAATATGGAATAATTATGAATTACCTATATTATTGTTTATCAACTAAATAAAGCACTTTTTTGCAAAAGTGTTTTTTTAACCAGCCCATAAATATCTGAACTGATTTACCAAATCTGTTTAACGAAACCTTTTGCAAATACAATCCTTCCGCTGCCCTATATAATCGCTGTAACCGTGATTTTAATGAACAGGGATTTGCAAACCGATTAGCCAGAGGGATTAACTTACCAGGGAGTGTTAAAGAAAACTTTCCAGGAGCAACCATAAGTGCGCTATAAATCACTTTAATGCCAAATACCTTTCCTGATGTACAATCCGAGGAACTTCAGACATCAGTCCTGGGTAAAACGACAGCTCCTGGCCAGGATAAAAGGTTTCATCACCTGGCACTTGTATTAGTCGGAAATTTGCTTATTTTGTAGGCGCCCAAACAAACCTTAAACCGTTGAAAACGAATGGCTAAAGCAAAAAAGACAAAAGAACAAGACCAACGACCATTTGAACAGGTACTCTGGGCATCGGCTGATAAACTACGAAAGAACCTCGATGCGGCTGAATACAAACACGTTGTTCTCGGATTGCTTTTTTTAAAATATGTCTCTGATGCGTTCAATGACCTGTATCAGAAAATCAATAACAAAGAAGGTGAGTTCGCCTACGATGATCCCGAAGATCGTTTAGTTTATTCCGCAAATCACGTCTTTTTCGTACCGGAAAAAGCCCGGTGGTCCTACCTTGTCACAAGGGCGAAACTTCCTACCATTGGTCAGGAAATCGATGATGCAATGGATCTGATCGAAAAGGAGAACCACAAGCTCAAAGGGGTTTTGCCCAAACAATTCGCCCGACCTCAACTGGATAAAACTGTCCTGGGTGAACTGGTAGACCTGATCAATAACATCGACCTGGGTAGTGCTGCAGCTCGCATGAAAGACATGCTGGGCGTGGTGTACGAATACTTCCTTGGACAGTTTGCCCTGGCTGAGGGTAAAAAGGGAGGGGCGTTCTACACGCCATTATCGGTGGTAAAGCTGCTCGTGGAGATGCTGGAACCCTACAAGGGTAAGGTATATGACCCCTGTTGTGGCTCTGGTGGGATGTTTGTGATGAGTGAAAAATTCGTGCAGAACCACCAGGGGCGTATCGATGACCTTACTATTTACGGGCAGGAAAGCAACCAGACAACATGGAGGCTATGTGTGATGAATCTTGCCATCCGCGGGATCGACCCGGAAATGGTAAAATGGAACAATGAAGGATCTTTCCTGAAAGACGCACACCCGGATCTAAAAGCTGACACAATTATCGCCAATCCCCCATTCAACATTTCGGATTGGTCCGGGGAACAGCTACGCACAGACGCGCGTTGGAAATACGGAGTTCCACCCACTGGCAACGCGAACTATGCCTGGTTACAACACATGATCTACCACCTGGCTCCGAAAGGAAAAGCAGGGGTAGTGTTGTCAAAGGGTGCACTGACTACCAAACAATCCGGGGAATACGAGATCAGGAAAGCAATGATTGAGGATGGCATCGTGGAATGTATCGTTAACCTACCTGCAAAACTGTTCCTGAACACACAGATCCCCGCTTGCTTATGGTTCCTGAACCGTGATAAATCGCGGAAACGCGCTGGTCAGATCCTGTTTATTGATGCCAGGGATCTCGGGCATTTAATCAACCGCAGAACACGTGAGCTTAGTGATGCGGATATTGCAAAAGTTTCCGACACTTACCACCATTGGAGCCATGAACGTGAGAACTATGAAGACATTCCAGGGTTTTGTAAGAGTGTAGCTATCAGTGAAGTTGCTGCGATGGACTATGTTCTAACTCCTGGAAGGTACATCGGGCTACTGGATGATGAGGATGAGTTCGATTTTACTGAGCATTTTTCGAAATTGAAACTAGAACTAGAAAAACAATTTTTAGATGAAATTCGGATAAATGAAATCATCTCTGCTAACCTTCTAAAAATTAAAATAAATGAATGAAGAGCAGTCCTTTCTGGTGAGTAAATTAAAATGTGCGGTTGAAAATGTTTACCGGGAAGAAAGATTTTTATTGACCTACTCCGAAGGTGACAGAGAAGGTTTAGAGCAAGCTTTTGTTTTCAGGGTAGGGATACAATTAAGCAATCTGCTAAGAGAAACCACTTACGCATCATTGGATTTGGATTCAGAATACAATAAAAATCATGGAAACACCAAAACATCAATAAGGTTCCAAAATGGATTGAGACCAGATCTGATTATTCATCAACGGGATTCTAACAAAAAGAATATGTTAGTTGCCGAGTTTAAAGGTTGGTGGAATAACAATATTGAAGATGATTTAAAGAAATTGGAAGACTTAACTAATCCAAACGATAACTATCATTATCTGATTGGTGTATTTGTCAAAATTGGTCAAACAGAAGCAACTTATCGTTATTTTATAAATGGTTCAGAACATGAGTGATTGGAAAGAAATTCCACTTGGTAAAGTACTTGAATTCGGAAATGGTAAAGTAAAACCGAAAAGAGTAGGTAAAATCCCAATTTATGGAGGCAATGGAATTTTAGGATTCGGGAATGATTTTAACTACGAGAACGAAACAATTATTATTGGAAGAGTGGGTGCTTATTGTGGTAGTGTTTATTATGAAAACAGACCTATATGGGTATCTGACAACGCTCTGGCAGCAAAACCGAAACAAAATTATGATGCAAAATTTATCTATTACTTTTTAAAGCACATTGATTTAAATCGATGGGCTGGTGGGTCAAGTCATCCATTGGTCACCCAAACATTACTAAAATCCTTGGAATTTTCAATTTGCACAAATCCAAAGGTACAATGTGACATCGCTGAAGTCCTCAGCTCACTCGATGACAAAATCGATCTGTTACACCGGAATAACAAAACTCTGGAGCAGATGGCGGAGACGTTGTTCCGACATTTTTTTGGGTTAGATACTAACGACAGCTGGGAAAGTGTTTCGGCAATGGAATGTTTTCGCTTAATAGGAGGAGGTACACCAGCAACAACTCAATCAGCTTTTTGGGGAGGCAACATCAAATGGATGTCAGCAAAAGATATAACTGAAGCACATAAAGGTTTCATCCTTAGCACAGAGAAGACCATTACAGTTTCTGGACTTCAGAACAGTTCTACTAAAATACTTCCAAAGTTTGCTACAGTAATCAGCGCGCGAGGCACCGTGGGAAAATATTGCATGCTGGCTGAGCCAATGTGCTTTAGTCAATCTAACTATGGAATCCTACCGGTTGATGATGAAAGCTTCTTTTTCACTCATCTCTTGGTGGCAAGTTTAGTTAAAGAACTTCAAGCTGCTTCTTACGGAACAGTTTTTGACACAATTACTACAAGGACTTTTTCAGATATTAAAGTCCCTCTCCCGCCTCATGAGCTTGTAAAAAACTTTAACGAGATCGTATCTCCATTTTTTGAAAAGATGCTTCTTAACAGTCAACAGATGGAATCCATAAGAAAGCTGCGGGACAGCCTATTACCCAAGCTCATTGCAGGTGAAATTATTGTATCAACAGAACTGCCACAAAGTCTGGTATCATGAAACCACTAATATCACCGTTATATCTATACCGACTGATCCAAGAAGTAAAGGAAAAGCTATTCGATTCTTTTGGTTCCTATGATAATGTGAGAATGTACCTGGAGCGATGGCATGATTCGAACGGGTGGAATTATCAAAACTTTCAATTATTCAATAGAGATGACGGGAAGATCGATGTTTTGAAAACTTTAAACGGGATGGAAGGCGAACTTTTACTCAAAATCGCAGTTGACCTTGGAGTCGCTACGCCAGATTACATCCCAATGGTGGCAACATTTAGGAATGAGATAAAATCGAGTTACAAAACCGCATACCAAACATTCGAAAAGGCAATGCGAGATGTCGAAGAACATCCAAATATTGCTGTGGGGTTAGTAAATTCAGCGTTAGAAAGTATTATAAAAGAGATCTGCAAAGATGACAGGTTGAAAGTCGTTGCGGATGAGCGGAATACGCTTTATGACTTAGCTCAGAACTTGCTAAAGGCACTTGGAATTTACCCAAATAATAGTCTACCAGAAGAGGTTAGAAACATAGCTAGTGGGTTACTGAAGATCGCCCACCAAATTGAAAAACTAAGAAGTTCAAAAACATATTTTCACGGTAAGGCTGATGATGACAAGATAGTTAATGATCCGTTACTCGCATATTTCACTGTAAACTCCGTGACGACTGTAGGTGTTTTTCTAATCAACTTCTACAAAGCAAAATTTCCACCTCCTATGGGCAACCAAAACAATATTAACCCAGACGAATTACCGTTTTAACCATGACCCGCATCGCAGAAAACCTTATCGAAGAATGGGTGGTTCAGGCACTGACCGACAAAGGATTCACGTACCTGATCCCGGAGTACATGGACCCGGACCACACCAGCAGCAAACGTGCCAATTACACCGATGTCATATTGGTTGAACCCCTGCACGAAGCCATCAACCGCATCAACCCGACAGTCCCGGCAAATGCTCAGCTCTCGGTTGTCCGGGAAGTTCTTCGCGCTCCTGGCCAGGGTGACCTGACCACATCCAACCAATACTTCCACCGCCTTCTGACCGAGGGCGTTGATGTTACCTTCATGGATAAGGGAGAAGAACGCACCCAGAAAGTTTGGCTGATCGATGTAGAACACCCGGAAAATAATCAATGGCTGGTAACCCACCAGGTAACAATACTGGAGAATGGCCAGAATAAACGACCGGACGTGATTGTCTACATGAACGGCATCCCCGTGATTGTTTTTGAGCTAAAGAACGCAGCCGACGAAAACGCAACCATTGACAAAGCATACCAACAACTTCAAACCTACCACAAAGCAATCCCAACCCTTTTCACGTATAACTTACTGGAAGTAATATCAGACGGACTGGAAGCAAAAGTTGGCACCATCACCAGCCCCATATCCCGGTTCATGAGCTGGAAAACGGCAGACGGTAAAACCACCGCATCCGACAAGGTCAATGAGTTGTCGGTAATGCTGGATGGTCTATTTCAACCGGAAGTATTAGCGGAGTTATTCCTGAACTTCATCGTTTTTGAGCGGGCAACATCCGAAGATCCCAAAACAAAAACCCTGAAAGTTGTAACTATCAAGAAGGTTGCCGGGTATCACCAGTACTACGCTGTCAAAAAAGCTGTTGCATCCACAAGTGTCGCCAGCGGTGAAAACGGTAATCGTAAAGGTGGGGTAGTCTGGCATACGCAGGGTTCTGGCAAAAGCCTGAGTATGGTTTTTTTCACCGGGATGCTTGTCAAAGCCTTGAATAACCCAACCATAGTGGTCATAACGGACAGAAACGACCTGGATGATCAACTCTTTGAGACCTTCGCCAACTGCAGCCAGTTACTTAGACAAACACCCATCCAGATTGACAGCCGGGAAAAACTCGTGCAGGAACTGAAGAACCGTCAAAGCGGGGGTGTAATATTTACTACCATCCAGAAATTTATACCTGCAGAAGGAAGTAACACCTTTCCAAAGTTAAGCGATCGCAAAAACGTGATCGTCATTGCGGACGAAGCCCATAGGACACAATACGGACTAGAAGCGAAAGTCAGATACATCAAGGACAAAGCGGGGAAAGAAATCGGAGCTGATCACGATTATGGTTTTGCCAAACACATGCGGGACGCTCTCCCCAACGCTACTTTCATTGGTTTCACTGGTACTCCGGTTGAATCTTCCGATAAAAACACCAAAGCAGTTTTTGGTGAATTCGTCGACATTTACGACATCGAACGAGCGGTCAGGGATGGAGCGACGGTTCCTATTTATTATGAAAACCGCTTCGCTAAACTCAAGCTTAAATACCAGACTGCGGATGAACTGGAACACCTCCTGGCAGCGGCCGCAGAAGGTTTACCCGACTATACGGTTCAGGCAGCCATCGATAAGTCCACCCGACAGGAATCGATTGTTGGTCATCCCGATAGGATTGCATTGATCGCACAGGACTTAATCACCCACTTTGAAGATCGATCCTCTACCCTGGAGGGGAAAGCATTGATTGTCTGCATGAGCAGAAGAATCGCGGTTTCAATGTATAACCAGATCGTAGCGCTGCGCCCTGACTGGCATGGCAACACAGACGAAACAGGGAAGATCAAGGTAATTATGACCGGATCTTCATCGGATGAACAGGAACTGCAACCTCATATCCGGAACAAGGCAGGGAGAACCAGGATTTCAGCGAGGCTGAAAGAACCGACCGATGAACTGAAAATGGTAATCGTCGTGGATATGTGGCTCACAGGTTTCGATGCACCGGTTTTGCACACACTGTACCTGGACAAGGAAATGGGAGGACATAACCTGATGCAGGCGATTGCCAGGGTGAACCGGGTTTTCAATGATAAACCCGGGGGACTGGTAGTTGACTACGTTCCGGTTACAGCTAGCTTGAAAGCAGCTTTAAAAACATACACAGACAACCAGGGTAAGGGTGAGCCGACCCTGGACATCGAGCAGGCAGTTCAGGTTATGTTGTCAAAACTTGAAGTGGTACAGGCTATGCTTTACGGATTTGATTACCAGGAATACTTCACTGCCGATATGAACCGAAAACTGAACATCATCCTAGAGGCAGAGGAACACATTTTAACCCTGGAAAAAGGCAAAGAACGATTTATTACAGAGGTAACTGCCCTAAGTAAAGCCCACGCATTAGCAAAAGCTGAACGGGAAGCAGATAAAATCAGTCACGAAGTTGCCTTCTTCCAGGCGATCCGTGCCCGGTTGGCCAAGTACGATATCCTGGTCACAGGACAACAGCGAAAAGATTTCGAAGGAACGGTAAAAGCACTGGTGGAAAGTGCAGTGGCAACGGATGGAATGATCAACATCCTGGATGTAGCAGGAATGGACCGACCTGAAATTTCCATCTTTAGTGAAGACTTCATGCAGGAAATCCGAAAGATGAAGCAGAAAAATGTCGCGATTGAGATCCTCAAAAAGCTACTTTCTGACCGGATAAAAATCAGCTTCAAGAAAAACATCGTACAGAATAAGACATTCAGCGAACGGTTACAGGATGCGGTTAACCGGTATAACAGCAAATCAATTACCGCGCTGGAAATGATTGAGCTGCTGTTGGAGATATCCAACGACGTGGAACAGGAAGGTAAACGTGCAAACAATCTGGGATTAAATGCAGCGGAAAAAGCATTCTACGATGCACTGGCAGCAAATGGTTCTGCCCGGGATCTGATGGGGGATGAAAAACTGATGGTTATCGCAAAAGAACTGGTGGAACGGGTTCGCAAAAGCACAACAATCGACTGGACAATACGGCAATCCGCTAAGGATCGGGTTAAACTGGAGGTAAAACGGATTCTACGCAAGTACCAGTATCCGCCGGATGATGAACGTCGCGCCACAGATACCGTGCTGGAACAGGCGGAGATGCATGCAGGAGAACTTGTTTAACCAAAATAGCTTTCTCCATGACATACGAAGAAATTGACAGTTTTTTTGCTCGTAACAAACCGGCAATGCAATTTGTACAAACAGCTTCAGATGATTACGTTGGTGCTCGGGTATGCTTCACAAACGCACTCATAAACCAGGGTTATGTTTTTTCCCAACAAGCTGTTGAGAAGCTCTTAAAAGCGTACATTTTGTTACTTAAACCGGAGGAAAAAGTACATCATAGAAGACACTATCCCAGTCACGATCTTAACTACCTGCTCGAGAAATTACATGAGTTCTCCAAACTTGACACATCTCAATACAAGGAACTTTGTGCAGTGTTAACTGCAACCTATCCATATTTTCGGTACCCATCTGCAGATTACTTAATGAAGTTGCCTTACAGAAAGTTCTCCACCGCTCTAATACATGACGTTGACTCAATGTTCATTGAGCTTTACATTCGGCTCCCACTGCCAGATCCCGTAAAAGTTAGATGCGGAATCCTTGGGTATCTTAAAATATCCAGATGGGCAAAAGCAGTTGGCCACGTAATAACAGGAAACAGAGCGTACGAGAAATACATCAACTACTTTGCTCACCCGCTTGAATGGTACACAAATCCGGAGAGCAGATCAGCAACTCTAACAACTGAAATAAAAATTCGTAGGATGGATGAGTGAGAGGCACACCACCCACCGGACTTTACCCTGTTTAATAAATACACTTTACATAGTAACGCATAAAACATGTAAATATATACCCATGAACACCCTGAAGATCGTCATTAAAGCCCAGTACTTCGACCTGATTGCATCCGGGGAAAAGACAATTGAATACCGGGATGTCACTCCCTTCTGGACCAGTCGGTTATTTGATGAAAATGGGAAGCGAAAATTGTATGAGCGCATCGAGTTCATCAACGGCTACAACATTAATGCACGCAGAATGGTAACCGGATTCGAAGGATTTACCACCGGAAATAACCATCCAGACCAGAAAAACCACCCACGAACATTTCATTCTTATATAGATCAGTATTTCCGTGGATACTTTTTTCAGGATCGAGCGTATCACAGACACTCCACTCCAGCCTCACCAGGGTTCTTTTGCCTGAGACTCCATCCTCTGGATTAGCATTTCTACCGTTTGCACACTACCAGAGTTTATACTGTAAAAACTAATCCGACTTATTGAATCGAGCCTTAACGCCCGGCCGGATTATCATTCGCAGGGACTGGTCTTTGGTAAAATAGGCTGCCGTCCAGTTGTACATGGTTATAATCCTGTTGCGGTAACTGATCAATGAAAAAAGATGCACGAATAGCCACATGGCCCAGGCAAACCAACCTTTAAATTTCATCCTGGGCTTTGGAATTTCGGCTACTGCCTTGTTTCTTCCTATAATCGCCATTGATCCTTTATCATAATAGGAGAATACTGTAAGCGGTTTCCCGTTTTGCATGGCTTTAAAATTCCTGGCCAGGTTTTTCCCCTGCTGAATGGCCGGCTGCGCTAATTGCGGATGTCCCTGCGGAAATTTTATATCCGTTGCCTGTAAGCAGGTGTCGCCAATCGCATATATATTTTGCGTGCCCTGCACTTTATTGTATTCATCTACCAATAATCTCCTGCCTCTACCATAACTTTCTTCCGGAACGCCATCGAATACCCTGGATGTTACTCCTGCTGTCCAAACCAGTAACCTCGATTGAATGGATTCACCTTCAGCGAAGATCACGGTATCATCCACATAGTCTTTTACCTGCGCACCCAGCTTTATTTCCACTCCCATCTTTACCAATACATCGTAGGTGTATTTTTGCGATTGTTCGCTCATTGGTGTTAGTAACACCGGCGCACCATCTGCCAGGATGATGCGCAATTTATTTCCCGCTAATTCAGGATAATCTTTTTCCATAATATTCATCCTCATTTCAGCAAGCATGCCCGCTATTTCAACGCCGGTAGGTCCGCCACCTGCAATCACAATTGTACCCAGTTTTCTTCTTTCAGCACTGTCAGTAGTAATGGTTGCATTTTCCGCTGTTTGAAGTAATGCATTACGAAGTTCAATCGCATCATCCACCGTCTTCATTGGCAAAGCGTTCTTCCGGATATTTTCCATGCCAAAGAAATTACTTTCGGTTCCCGTAGCCAATACAAGATAATCGTAGGACAGTTCGCCTGTTGATAATATCACTTTGTTTTCTTCCGGAACTATTTTTTGCAATTCCGCCAAACGAAAGTGTATATTCTTTTTACCATGAAATAATTTACGAAAGGGATAACTGATACTGGAAACTTCAAGAAATCCCGTGGCTACCTGGTATAAGAGAGGTGGGAAGAAATTATAATTATTCTTATCAACGAGTGTAATATGAAATGTTGCAGTATTTGTCAGATCTCTTGCCAGGGTAATGCCCGCAAAACCGCCTCCGATGATTACAATCTGCTTTTTCATGCTGATCATTTTGGTGTCTGCAATAAAACCATCTCAATCCCAATGCTGGCAGTCCTTCCATTTCGTTGGCAGGCGGTTAAATGGATTAGTCGATTTTTATTGCTGGCACCCGGGAATATTACATGTGAATTCATGATTCAGGTTGTATTGCCTTGCTCATTTGCAAAGTAAGCAAAAAGAACGAACTGGTTATTTCGGCAAATAGCTCCTCAGGCCAATACTGTTTTTAACAAAACGGCTACAAACTTATCATGGTTCGGCATAAATAACATCAGCCCTTCTGAACAATGTTTCCTAAAGAAAAGCATAATCCGTGTACCCCTTTTCTCCCCCGCCGAACATGGTTGCCATGTCAGGTTCATTAAGTACAGCGTTTAATTCAAAACGCCTGGGCAGATCGGGATTGGCCAGGAAAAGAACACCATAGGAAATCAAATCCGCCACTCCGCTTTGCAGGGCAGCTTCGCCACTTTCCTTATCATAGGATCCATTTGCGATTACTGTATGCTGTATCTGTTTGGAAAAAGTTTCCACAATATCTTCCGGATATCCGGGCAACAGGGGGAACATGGGACTCTTGCGCATCAGGTGCACGTAAGACAGGGGCATTTTATTCAGGGCCCCGATCAGGTAACCAAAGGTAGCCAGCGGATCTTTGGTTGCAATGCCACCATAGGGCTGGGTGGGGGAAATCCGGATGCCTGCTTTATCCGGGCCGATAGCTGCCACCAGTGCCTGCATCACTTCCAATACAAACCTGCTGTTGTTTTCTATGTTCCCGCCGTATTCATCTGTTCGCAGGTTGGCCGATTCGGCCAGGAACTGGTTGGGTAAATAACCATTGGCCGCATGCAGTTCCACGCCATCAAATCCGGCTTCCATTGCATTACGGGCAGCCTGTGCATAATCCAGAACAATCTGCCGGATCTCCGGAACCGTCAGTTCCCGTGGTGTTTCATAAGGTTTCAGTCCCTGTGAGGTAAAATGCTGTGCACCTTCTATGGCAATGGCTGAAGGAGCCACCGGTAATTCACCACCCCTGTCGATGGAATGGCCAACCCGGCCGGTATGCCAGAGTTGCGCATAAATAACAGCACCCTTGTCGTGCACTGCCTGCGTTACTTTTTTCCAGGCTTCGATCTGTTCACGGGAATGGATACCCGGGGTAAAGGGACTTCCCAAAGCCTGTTTGGAAATATTAATGGCCTCAGAGATGATGAGTCCGGCAGTAGCTCTTTGTGTATAATACAATACAGTCAAATCACCCACCACCCCATTCAGGTCGGCGCGGCTCCTGGTCATAGGCGCCATCGCCATGCGGTTCTTCAGTTGGAGGTTTCCCAGTTGTACTGTTTCAAATAATTTCATATAAATAGTTTAATGTTTACGGTATTCAAGCCACAGCTTATTTATCAAATAATCGTTCTTCCAAATTTTTATCAAAACTAGTACGTATTACTATACTTTTGTTACTAGTTACACTTTGAATAGTAGTTACATAAATGATACTAACATGAAGAAGCAGGCTAAAGAACATACGGATGACTCCTGTAAAAAAGCGAGACTGGCCATCCAGGATACCCTGGATGTGGTGGGCGGCAAATGGAAGCTGGTATTGATTTCCATATTGCGCAACGGCAAAAGGAAATTCAACGAATTATCGCGGGAAGCAGGTATCAGTCCGCGCATCCTGTCGAAAGAATTGCAGGAGCTGGAGATCAACGGACTGGTGAGGAGGAACGTCTGTAACACCAAACCAGTGACCGTTGAATATGAATTAACGACCTACAGCAAGAGTTTATCGGAGGTCATTCTCTCCATGCACAAGTGGGGCCTTGCACACCGCAGGAAAATCATGCGGGATTAAGAGTTACCATACATGTTTGACTCACCTCCATCTATCGCAATAGTCTGACCGCTGACATATCCGTTATCTTCACTTAACAGAAAGGCAACCAGTTTGGCTACTTCATGTGGCTGTCCCAATCGCCTGGTTGGGTTTCTCTGGGCATATTCAGTTTCAGCGGCTTTGGGGTCTGCCGGATTAACCTCTTTGAATGCCTCAGCAACCATGGGAGTAAGAATAGCGCCGGGGGCAATAGCATTGGTGAGAATCCCATCCCTGCCATATTCCAATGCGGCATTCTTTGTCATACCGGAAACAGCATGTTTACTTGCCACATAGGGCATTTGATTGAGCACTCCACGAATCCCGCCCACGGATGCAACATTCACAATGCGTCCAAACTTTTGCTTTTGCATCACAGGAATAACATAACGCATTCCATAGTAAACGCCCATCAGGTTGATATCAATTACCTTTTTGAAGATGTTAACATCATATTCAGTGATGCTTGCCTGCTTTCCTTCAATGCCAGCATTGTTGTAGAGTCCGTCAATTCTTCCAAAAGCCTTTACGGTTTCATCCACATAATTCTTAACCGCCTCTTCTTTTGACACATCAGCCACAATGGTGATGATTTTCACATCGGGAAACTCTTTTCCCAGTTCTGCCCTCGCATCATTCAAACTCTTATCGTTATAATCAACCAGCACAATATTTGCTCCCAATGATGCCAGTTCTTTAGCTGCTGCAAAGCCGAGACCCATGGCAGCTCCTGTAATAATGATTACTTTGTTTTTCATGTTTTCCATGATAATAATTTTAGTTTATTAAAAATATCTACCCCATCTTAACGGATGTCATGGTAAGTGAACCAGCTACTGCCTTGTCATTAAAAAAGGAAATATCATCCTTACTGCCTTTGACTCCCAGTGTATATAACAAGGGCAGGTAGTGCTCAGGCGTTGGGATGGCTAACAGTGCCTCCCGGCCCAGGCTTTCATACTTAATAAGTGAATGATGATCCCCTGCGGAAATCAGTTCCTTAAACCTGTCATTCATATGTAAAGCCCAGTCGAATCCAAAACCGGTATCATTCAACCTGTCCCAGGCCACCATACGCAGGTTATGAACCATATTACCGCTGCCAATGATCAAAACCCCTTTCTTTCTCAGCGCATACAATTCTTTGCCAAGATCATAATGATATTGCGGCCCCTTTGTATAATCAATGCTTAACTGCAACACAGGAATTTTTGCATCAGGGTACATATGCCTTACCACTGTCCAGGTGCCATGATCCAATCCCCAGTCATGATCCAGCTCCACTTTGGCAGATTGTATCAAAGAGGCTGTTTCTTCTGCCAGTGCCGGATTTCCCGGCGCAGGATATTGAACTGCAAAAAGTTCTTTGGGAAAACCACCAAAATCATGAATAGTTCTCGGAAAATCCATCGCTGTTATTTGCGTGCCTCTGGTAAACCAGTGGGCTGACACTACCAATACTGCCTGTGGAGTTGGAATTTCCCTGGCCATTTGCGTCCACCGGCGGCTGAATTCTGTGTCTTCAATTCCATTCATGGGAGAACCATGCCCGATAAAGAGAACGGGCATTAATTGTTCCTGCTCCTTCAGGCCGCTGGTAAAAGTTTTAAATGCTGATAAAGTTGTCATACCTGCTGCTGCTGTTAAGATTGTTTTAATGAAATGTTCCCTTTTCATACTGTACAGTTAGTAGCCTGCTTTCCATAAAGGTCCGGCTTTTGTTTCCATTCGTTTCACTTTATAATTTTGCTCAAGTTCAAGCAAGATGGCATCAGCTTCGGCTAAATTTTTATCATAGAATATCGCAAACTCCTTCCGGGTAACGGTATTGTATCCCTTAAGAATATCTTCATAAGTTGAAGCAGGTTGTTTAATTACTTTCCCTGGTACTAACTTTAATAGAGCTTCTTCATATACCTGGTAGGGTTTGCTGCCGTACACCTTAAAACGGTTGTCGTCTCCGTCAATAAAATAAATGGTGGGAAAGCCTCTTACGCCCCATTCTTTTGCCATAAAAAGGTCTTCCTGGAAGAAATGTTCTGCTTTATGCTTATAATCATGCTCAAACTGAACAGTATCCAGGCCTGCATCATTTGCCGCCTGCACCAGGTGCTCAAGGTGTGTAATATTTTTTTTCTCAGTGAAAACCATTTCTTTTATTCTCCTGAGGAATTGATCCGCTTTCTGGTTGCCTTGCAATTGCGCTGCTTTAAAGGCAATTGCAGGCGGGTATGAGGAATGCAACGGGTCTTCCTTCCACACATCCCCGTCTATGGGCATGTTATAATACGCGCTGGCATCTTCCCAATGTTGTGCTACGCTTTCTGGTCCGTTTACATCACTTCCCCCATATTCATTCCAGCTTTTCAATAATCCGCCCATCCGGTATTCTATGTCAAAATATGCGCCATATTCCTGCTTTAGTTTCCGTAGTTGTGGCTCTATGCCCCAGCAGGAAGAGCAGATGGGATCAGTAAAATATAAAAGCTTTACTGGTTTGTTATTGAGTTCATCCGTTTGCTTACTGGATTGTTGGGGTATTTCACATATCCCTGTGTCCATATCACAATTCATCGAATATTTATTATCAACCTGCATGTTCTGAATTTTGTAATATTTTATAAACTTTTAAACTTCAGCTTACCAGGCCACTGTGAACCTCATAAAAATCATTCAACAGGTCGGGGGCTGGTTCCGTTATTTCTTATCCGGCGTAACCGATTCCGGTCTATTGCCTTGCAGCAAGTAATCAACCGAATACTTGCCGCTTCCCGCCAGTAAAAGCACTACATAAGCCAGCAAAAACTGCAGGGAAAGTTCCTTCTTCGCAAAAGGATCGGCACCATGAAAGACGAGTGCAGCAACCAACATCGTAATGATCAGCGGAAGCACTGCCAGCCGGGTGACAAATCCTGCCATGAGAAATATGGAACACAGCACTTCAGCAAAAATGGCAAGGCCAAGGGACAGTTCCGGGGTCAGACCCATTACCGGTGGAAATTGTACAGGTGCTCCTGAAAACAGCATCATCATTTTGGGAATGCCATGTGTTAACATAATGGCCCCTATTCCTACTCTTGCTACCAACAAGGCCATATCCGTGGTGGCAGCCGCACTATTCACACTTAATATCTTTTTCATCGTACTATATTGTATTGGTTGTTACCGGTTGAATTATTGCACAAACTCACCATCTGCTTTAATGCGGACTTCATTGCTGATCATTGGAGGGGGAAATCCATTTCCAAGGTTGAAATCTGAACGATTGATGACACCTGTGAGCTGGAAACCGGCTGTTTGTTTTTTGCTCATCGGGTTTTCAACGGATCCTGTATACTTCAGGTCCATGGTGACCTGTTTGGTTACACCGTGAAGGGTGAGATCGCCGGTGAGTTTAAACTTGTTCTTGCCGGCTTTTTTAATCGAGGTACTTTTGAAAGTCAATTCGGGATAGGTGGCCACATCAAAAAAGTCTGCACTCCTGAGGTGGTTGTCCCTTGCATCAACCCTGGTGTAAATGGAAGTGGCTTTAGCTGTAAGTTCTACGGAAGCATCACTAAAATCGGGTTTGGATGATTTAACAGTTACGTCAAAATCATTGAAGGAGCCGGAGACATCGGCAATACCCAGATGCTTTACCGTAAAACCAAGCTGGGAATGGGCGTCATCGTTTTGCCAGGTTGATACAGCAACCGTAAAGGCTGTCAGGGAAATAAATGCGGCGAGAATTAAGGCGATTCTTTTCATGTTGATTGTTTGTTTGTATTAATTAAATTATTAGTTGTGTAAGATTTTCCATCCGGCCAGCCAGTTGTAATTATATTTCATGCCCAATTGAATCAGCAGGAGTTGCATGTTCTCCAGTGTTCTGCTTACAGACAAATTGCCTGCTGCTATCGGGTTGAATCCTGCTGTGGTTACCAGTTCAGCAACGGTTTGCAAAGCTTCTTCATCATTGCCTGCAATGAAAGCATCAACCTGTTTACCATCCAGTACCGGGGTGGTAAAATCTGCCGCAAACGTTGTATTGAAGGCTTTGATCACTTTGGAATTAGGCAATAGTTTTTGCAACTCTTCAGCGGCACTTGTATCTGGTGGAGTAACCAATCCATCATATGTTTCATTTAAAGGATTGGAAATGGAGATCACAATTTTCTGGTTGGCCACTTCTTTTATACTGGTGGCGATTTCCTTTTCCGCAGCAAAGGGTACGGCAAGAATAATAATGTCCGCTTCCCAGCCTGCTTCTACCGGACAAACAGCCGTTTCTATTTCAGCTACCGGATGACCGCTTTCGATTTCCTTTACCAATACATCCAGGTCTTCCTGCCTGTTGCCTTTTAACAGCAACCTGTAATTGCCCTTAGAGAGGCTTTTTGAAATGGCTGAACCCATATTTCCGGTAGCCCCGATGATGGCTATGGTTTGTGTTGCGTGCATATTGACTGTTTTTGATATCACAAAGCTACGCCGGGACACAGCCCTGCCCCATTGCGTGCAAGCAAGAAAAAGCATTGATTCTGATCAATCCTTTTAAGGTGGTCTATATAGATTATTTCGTGGAAATCCTTCGCCTGATGCGGCTTAATGTTTCAGGAGTAAGTCCCATGTAGGAGGCAATCATGTGCTGTGGCACCCGTTGCACAATATCCGGATAGAGTGTTATGAAATTTTCATATCGTTCTTCCAGCGGGGAACTTATAATGGAGGTCAGTCTTTTTTGCATGGCCAGGTAGGCGCCGGTAATATTCAGCCTGGTGAAGGTTTCATATTTGGGAAGTATCCGCAATAATTCTTCGTTCGCTGATTTGCTGATTAGCACCAGTTCGGAATCTTCTATGGCATCAATATTATACGTGGCAGGTTCACCGGTAATAAAACTATAGAGGTCAGAAATAAACCATCCTTCAATACCGAACTGGATGATGTATTCATTTCCGGCATCATCCACAGAATATGACTTTAATGCGCCCTTTTCAATAAATGCGAATGACTTGCAAACATCACCTTCCTGCAGCAGGTATTGTTTCTTTCGAAGCTTCTTTGGCGTGAGGTAGGTTTTAATGAGCGCCTCTTCCTCCTGTGTAAGTGGAACTTTCTTATTAAAACTCCTGAAATATTCTTCGTACATAATGGGCAAATTAATGAATCCATTACTGCCGGGCGCCGGGCGAAGATGAATGAGCCCATTATAAATGTCCTGAGCCCATTATCGGCAATTTTGAGCCTATTATCAGTGTAAATGAGCCTATTATCGGCCTTTAAAGGAGGGCTGGCAGGTCAGGGATTTCAACCCTCGTTCTCAGCAGCCGGCAGGGTGTAGCAGGTGCCTGCACCCCTTCCTGAAACTTTCAGCAGGCCCTTTGCCACCAGGTCCTGCAGGTCGCGGGTGGCGGTGGGTTTGGATACCTCGTTCAGGTCTTTATAGATGGAATGGCTGAGGTGGTGGTAGCGTAGCAGGAAATCCATCCCCTTCATCTGCCGGTCGGAAAGCCAGTGTAAAAGGTGCCAATTTTCCAGGGCAGCGATTACTTTTTCCTCCCTGGCTTTGGGGCTGTTTCGCTTCATATAATCCTGAATAACAGCATGATACACACTTGTGCCACGGGTGGATTTTTTGTTGCTGAGTTTCTTTACCCATTCCTGGTGCCGCTGCTGGTCGGCCATAACTGAACTGGCAAATGCCACTGCTTCGCGAAAAATATTTTGGCAGGATTGCTGGGAGATCGTTAATTTAACCGCTGATCTGTCGGGGTATTTGGTAGCCAGGGTCTGGTTGTTAAATTGCTTGAAGACGATTACCTTTCCCACTGCCCCGCTGGTATTTTCAGTAAGCAGGTTTCTTCTAACCTTGGCCATAAAGCTGTTTTCTACAATTTACAACTATCCAGCCATTCGTCATCTTACGTTATCTTACGACTTTTCACGTCTTTCAAGGCACCATGAAAGCACCATGAAAGCACCATGACAGCACCATGTCAGCACCATTACGGCCCAACCCGAACTGTTCCAGCAATAACTCGTCCCAGGTCTTGGGTAAGTAGGTGGCTATTGCGCCCAATTCGTTGGCAGAATCATATTTTCCGTTTCCCAAAAACCGAAAACCTATTCGGTTGCCTCGTATCCTGGCCACCACGAAAAACGAATCGGGCGTTGGTGCTATTAGGCCAGCATTCACAATTGCAGTTTCTTTGCTGCAATAATGCACCTGTTGAAGAAAATACAAATCCTGTTGTAAATAAACGTAACTAATATGAAGTATTTCAAGATGCTGTTAATGGCAGTGTTTGCCATCCTGGCCCTTTCAGTTTCTGCACAGGAAAATATTTATACCTGCCCCATGCATAAAACAGAGACCTCGAAAAAACCAGGCAACTGTTCCATTTGCGGTATGAAACTGGAGTCCGCCGTGAAAACACCGGCAGTTTCTTACAACCCGAACCTCGGCAATGATTCCTCGAAGAAAAGTATCAAGTCCATGGCGTATGCCATCGTTGGAAGGGACAGCATCAAAGTAAGCTACTATTCCCCGGGTGTTCGCAAAAGAATGATCTGGGGCGGATTGATTCCATATGGTGAAGTATGGGTAACCGGGGCACATAACGCCACCACACTGGAAATGCCCAGGGCATTTGTGGTCAATGGCAAAGAAATACCGGCCGGCAAGTATGCCTTCTTCACCATTCCCGGTGAAAAGGAATGGATACTGATCATCAACAAACACTGGAAACAGCATCTTGCTGATGAATACGATGAAAAAGATGATATCATCAGAATCAGTGTGCAACCGAAAACGACAGCCCATACAGAGCGACTGCAATACTTCGTTGAAACATCAAAAGACGATACCGGAACAATTGCAGTAGCATGGGAAAAGATCAGGGTGGCGCTTCCTTTTGTACTCAAGAATTAATCAGTTTGATGAGATATTTTTTTGCATTGGTATTTATATGTTTTGGGGGGATGGCAAGGGCGCAGTCCGGGAATGCCGTACTGTCCGGCACTGTCAAAAACAAAACCGATAAAAGTGCCATTGCCTATGCCAATGTGGTTCTAAAAAAATCAGGAGACAGCAGCTTTGTTACAGGTGTGGTAACAGATGAAAAAGGGCAGTTTACTATCCAGAATATTTCAGAAGGAAAATACATGCTTGAAATCAGCAGGATTGGCTTTAATACAAAAAGTCTCCCCTTCCTTGCTGGCAAGCTCAACAAATACTTTGACCTGGGCATTATAGAATTAACCCCTCAAAATACAGCCTTAACTGAAGTGACGGTGACTGCGAACCCGGATGCCGTAACCAATCGAATGGACAAGAAAACATTCAAATTAGGAGACAATATCAGCCAGGCAGGCGGCTCCTTACTCCAGGCAATGAAGAACCTGCCCGGAGTAACGACGGACGAATCAGGGAAGGTGTTAATAAGAGGCAGTAATCGGGTAACTATACTTATTGATGGCAAACAAACTGCCCTGACAGGATTTGGCAACCAGGCCGCATTGGATAATATTCCGGCATCAGCCATTGAAAGAATTGAAATCATCAACAATCCCTCATCCAGGTATGATGCCAACGGCAACGCAGGCATTATCAATATTATTTATAAAAAATCCAGGCAAAATGGATTGAATGGGAAAATTGGTTTTTCTACAGGTCTGGGCGCATTATGGATGAAGGAGAAAAACCTTCCGGGTATAAGGCCACAATACGCTGCCACCCCAAAAGTAAATCCATCACTCAGCCTGAACTACCGGAAAAATAAAGTCAATGCCTTTTTCCAGGGGGATTATCTCTACAACAAAACATTAAACAGAAATGATTTTGCGGAGCGGTTTTATTCAGACGGAGATACGGTGCGTCAGCAGGTGCTGAGAAATAGAATTACTACTTCGGGTACTGTCCGTACAGGGATTGACTGGTTTATTAATAACAATAACACACTCACCATTTCCGGCCTGTACAGCAGGGAAGTGATAAAGGACAATGGGGATATACCTTATTATAACAGCAATCTGACCCAACAGAAAAGACTATGGAAATTTTTTGAAGATGAAGTAATTACAGCCTCTACTGTCGCTGCAACTTACCAGCATAAATTTAACCAGGCAGGACATGTACTGAATATAAGCCTGAATTATACTTTTAACCGGGAAGATGAAAAATATTTCCTGACTAATATCATGCCGTCTTACACAGGCAGGGACACGTTCATGCTGATTGCTGATCAAAATGTAACCGATCTTACTATTGATTATACAAAGCCCTTGAAGCATGGAAGATTTGAAACGGGAACTAAACTCAGGTGGCGTTATATTCCCACCGATATGAGGTTTTATCCCGGCATCAATTCTCCATTGGACACCAATGCCGCAGGCTGGGCAAAGTATCAGGAAGTAATACCGGCTGTGTATGGTAATTATATTTATGAGTCCAAAATGTTTGAGCTGGAAGCCGGGTTGCGGGTGGAGTATGTTAATCTGCAATACAACGTCAATCCGGATCATAACACTTATAAAAGCGATGGATATAATTATTTTCAGCCTTTCCCCAGTGTAAGGCTGGGTTATAACCTGGATGAACATAATAAACTGTCGCTCTACTACAATCGCCGGGTGGACAGGCCAGATGAAGGAGACATCCGCATATTCCCCAAATACGATGAACCTGAAATTTTAAAAGTGGGTAATCCTGCCTTGCGTCCACAGTTTACCCAAACCATAGAAGCCGGGTACAAATCCAGTTGGAACACTGGATATCTATATACAGCATTCTTTTATAAATTATCAAATCACACCATTACAAGAATTGGCACCACTGCGCCGGGAAGTGATATCATCTACTCAGTATTTCAGAATGCTGACAAGGCGTGGAATACAGGAATGGAATTAATCGCCAATCAAACTTTAAGCCCGGTGTTTACTATCAATGTAAATGCCATGCTGTATAAAAATACCATTGGTGCTTTTAGCGCTGAAAACAAATATCCGGTTCCGGTTACTTATAGTGCGGGTAGGGAAACTGCCTGGTCAGGAAACATTAAACTGAATGGATTGATCAAACTTCCAAAGAATACAGACCTGCAGCTTACCGCCATTTACCTGGCGCCGGACATAATTCCGCAGGGAAGAATTGCACGTCGTTTTTCAGTTGACTTCGGGGCAAAAAAAGCGATCCAGGGAAATAAAGGTGAACTCTTCATCAATGCCACCGACATATTCAATACGCTGCGCATCCAGAAGGATATCCGGGGTACCAACTTCAGGGTTATCAGCACCGATTATTATGAAACACAGGTTTTCCGGCTGGGGTATAGTTACAAGTTTTCCCAGTAGTTCACCCCTCCTGATGCCTTAATCCCTGTATGGAACGCAACGCTCATCTGACTAAACTCACCCAATCATTAGAAATTTCTAAAATAGCTTTCACACAACTTTTTTCCCTGTCGCTAATACCTCAGCAATCGATACCATCCAGCCAGAAATTCCTGCAGCTGCCTGGCCGCTTTGTCTATATTATATCTCCACGGTAAAACACACCCCCCTGCTCCCACCACCGGATAAAGTCCAACTCATTTGCCTGTTTCAAATCAAAAAAAGGAAAGGAAAATTCCTGTTGGTTAAATACGCGGCCGCCGCAAGCAACCGTATCACAGCACCAAAAAAACATAAAAAACATTGGCTTCAACAATGCTTGTGTTGAAGGAGCATGTAGGAGGTATTTAATTTTTTAATTCTAATATTAATTATTGTTCGTATTTTTACGAACAACCAAGAATGATGGGCACAACAACAAAGGCAGATTATTATACAAAAGAACAGGAGCAAATAGCACGTTTTGCCAAGGCGATGGGGCATCCAGTCAGGGTAGCCATTTTACAATTGCTTAGTTCTCAGGCTTGTTGTTTTCATGGCGACATGGCCGAAGAATTGCCTATCGCCAAATCAACCTTATCACAGCATTTAAACGAACTAAAAGACGCAGGCCTGATTCAGGGTAATACCACCCCTCCCACGGTAAAATATTGTATTAACCGAAAAAATTATGCCTTAGCAAAAAAGCTCTTCACTGAATTTTTAACGTAATTTTTTATATCTAATAGTTCGTTGTTTTACGAACTACGAACACAAATCAAAAACGTTTAAGTACAAACTTTATCAATCATAAAAAGATAATCACAATGGAAACAAAAAACCAATTAGTGAATGAAATATGCCCCACAACAACCCAAAGTTGGGTAAAAAGAGGGGCATTGCTAGTAGATGTGAGGGAAGCAGACGAAGTAGAACAACTTGCTTACGATGTTCCCCATATCGTCAACATACCACTAAGCGAATTTGATATCCGTTACAAAGAATTGCCACTGGACAAAGAAATAGTAATGGTTTGCCGGGGTGGTGGCCGCAGCTTAAGGGCGGCAGGCTTTTTAATTAATAATGGGTACGATCCGCTTAAAGTAGTAAACATGCAGCATGGCATGATACGTTGGGCACAAAAGGGATTTCCCACAAAAGGGGATACCTCCGCTGTATTAGGCACAAATACCAAAATTGGTTGTTGCGGCTCTTCAAGTCCGGAAAAAACTACTATTGAAAATAAATCCTGCTGTGATTCGCCCAATAGTGATGGCAGTGCTTGTTGCTAATAAATTCTCTAAAAATGAAATATATTTTTATTGCGATAATTTTCTCTTTAAGCAGTTCTTTTGCTTACTCACAGGAGTTAAGCCTGGAAAAATACCTTACAGATTATACTTATGAAAGCAGGAAGGAAATGAAAATAGGGAGTGAACAGCTTGTTGCACTGCTAAAAAAGGGGGAAGCAATCCTGATTGATGTTCGCTTTTTGGAAGAGTATAAGTCATGGAATATGCCTGTAGCTAAACACATTCCACTGCCAGAGTTACCCCAACGGTTGACGGAAATTGATAAAACAAAAATCATAGTAACAGCTTGTCCCCACAAAGACAGGGCAATAATTGGTATGCTTTATCTTAAGACCAGGGGATTTAGTGTGAAATATCTTGACGATGGGCTGACAGGATTAGCAGAATATTTAAGAGGGGATAAAGCAAAATTTTTTATAAACAAGTAGCTGGAAGGTCTACTGGATATAACCGTTTGCTCATTGGCTGTATTCATATATACTTATCCCGGAATTATCTGTAAAGCCTGGGATATTTATTGTCATTCACCTTCGGGACAATAACGCCCTATTGCTCCTGTTCTGCAGTACCACTGGAAGTAATACAGGTAGCACCTATTTATTGTAATGCGGCAGGAATATTACCCAATATCCAGGTGTTAGTATAAAAAGTTGGGGCAATGCGAACAACCATTGCCTTTATGATGGCTGTTGCCGGGCTTTCGTTACCCGAGGCTATCTATTCAATCTGATTTTGAAAATATATATTCCTTCGATAAACCATATCCTTGCCAGAAGCAAGCTGGTCGGTAAAAAGTAACTATTGTCAAGTTAGAAATCAGCCTACTGAAATCATCGAATGAAATGACTGCCATCACAACCATTATAGCGTAAGTGTATTAATTTTCCAATCATGCCTGATCCCAAATTTCTGAAACCATGGCACGGAATTTCACGGGAAGAAATTAAGTGGAATCCTGCCATCGATGTTGATGCCTGCATCGGTTGCGGCACCTGCGTTACCGGGTGCAGCCGCCTGGTTTACCGTTACGATTATGAAAAACGTAAACCGGTAGTGGTTGACCCGCTGAATTGCATGGTAGGCTGTACCACCTGTTCAAATACCTGTCCAACCCATGCCATTCATTTTCCTTCTATTTCAACCATCTTCGCTTTGGAAGCAAAACCAGGTGTACATCATTCCATTGAAGATGAGCTTATCGCAAGACAGGAACAACTGGCATTCGCAGAAAGCATTCCACATCCTGACCGTGTGTTAAATATGAAGGTGGCGGAAATGAATACAATCAACAACAGAACAATCATCATTAAACTCACCCCGGTTCTGCCTGGCGATTGTTTTTGCCAGTTTATTCCGGGGCAGTATGTTGAAATTATTCCACCCGGTGGAAAATGGTTGCCAAGGGCCTATTCAATAGGCAACGCCCCGCAAACTGATGGATCAATTGAATTGCAGATAAGACATACAGAAGAAGGACGGCTAAGTAACTGGCTTTTCAAGGAATTAATAAAAGGAGACATACTTCAGGTGCGTGGTCCCCGAGGCGGATTTACCATGAAATCATCTCCCGACAAAGCATTGATATTTGTAGCGGGTGGAACCGGTTTTGCTCCGGTTAAAGCCCTGATCGAACAACAACTTTTGCTTGATAAAACCCGCAGGATAGAATTGTATTGGGGCGTTGCCAGTGCTGAAGACCTGTACGAAACAGAAACACTCATCCGATGGAAAAATGTTGCACCTAACTTCAACTGCATCCTGGCAATAGACCATGGAAATTTACCTGTACTACCAGAAGGAATCCTGGTTTATCCTGGAAGACTGGCTAATGTTATTTCCGATAACAGCAAAGGTTTACCGGAAACAGACGCATATGTAGCCGGTCCACCTGTGATGATGCCGGGCATCATGCAAACGCTGATGAATAAAGGAATTGGATCGGAGAACATACATGTAGATTCGTTTGGCTTGTAATACTATAACTAATAAAATTAAACATCATGAAACAGGATGGGGCAACACAAAATCACCTTAAGGAAGAAATTGAAAATATCCCGAAAAACTCTTTCGCTGCAATTCAAAACAACCAGCAGGAAGTGCTGGCTATAATACTTCAAAAACTTCAAATTCTGGAAGAAAAAATAGACAGAATAGAAAACCAAACAAAAACCCACTGGGCACAATAATGGTAACTATCGGCTATTTGGATTTAATTGCCCGGGTTAACCATATTGGCGAAAGCAGCATATATAAAAGCATTATCAAAACAATCATTGGGAATTTATTTAATTAGACATGGCCGAACACAATCATTCTCATACCACTGAAATAAAAAATCTTAACAGAGCATTTATTATCGGTATAATTCTTAATACATTATTTGTAATCGTAGAGGCCATAAGCGGATTATATTATCACTCTGTAGCCCTGCTCTCTGATGCAGGCCACAACCTGAGCGATGTTGCCAGTTTACTGTTGGCATTATTTGCTTACAGGCTTGCAAAAACTAAAACAACTTCAACCTTCACCTATGGTTACAGGAAATCTACTGTTTTGGTTTCGTTGATTAATGCCATTGTATTATTAATAGCGGTAGGTAGTATTCTTTGGGAAAGTATATCACGTTTAAATAACCCTGAAATAATCAATGGTAAAAACATGGCAATCGTTGCGGGCGTAGGAATTGTAATTAATACTATTACAGCATTGCTATTTTTAAAAGGACGAAAAAAGGATTTAAACATTAAAGGAGCTTACCTGCATATGGCCGCCGATGCTTTGGTCTCAGCGGGCGTTGTTATAGCTGGAATACTTATTGCTTTCACGGGTTGGTATTGGCTGGATGGAGCCATCGGAATTTTAATTGCCTTAATGATTTTACTCAGTACAATTAGTTTATTAAGAGATAGTATTATTTTATCAATGGACGCTGTTCCCAAAGGCATCAGCCTGCCGGAAGTTAAAAAGAAAATAGAATCTGTTATTGGTGTAGTCAGTGTGCATCATTTGCATATATGGGCTATAAGCACCACCTATAATGCAATGACGGCTCATGTTGTGATTTCGGATAAAAGCAGTATGCCAGATCTTACAGCAATAAAAAAAGAAATCCGTCACAGGCTTGAACACCTGAATATTGAACATAGCACACTTGAGTTTGAAATTAACGATGGCAGTTGTATGGAAGGTATTTAAATATCGTTTGGATCATTAAGCTGCTGATATATAAAAGCAGCAGTTGATTACCGCTAAATTATCTGATATAAATCATCCTGAAATGTGACTAAAAGCACAAAAACAATTCATGAATCATCGTTCATTTGCGATGAACAAATACAAATTATGCAACGCAGCTGCACCGCCATCCTTTATACTGAACAGGAGGAAACCCTTGCCAGGTATGCCAAAGCCCTGTCGCACCCGATCAGGGTTCGCATTCTTCAGCTACTGGGTGAAAAGGCCTGTTGCTTTACGGGTGACCTGGCAGAGGAAATCCCGCTGGCACAATCCACCATTTCCCAGCACCTCAAGGAATTAAAGGAGGCGGGATTCATCCAGGGGGATGTGATGCCGCCAAGGGTTAAATACTGCATCAACCAGCAGGCCTGGAAAGATGCTAAAAATTACTTTGCCCTTTTTTTTGCCTGATTCATCAAAACCATGAGCATATTAACTAATAACAATATCCTCTTACCAAGCAATATGAAAGCTATATTAAATATAGTAGTGTTTACCCTCTGGGGTCAATTCGCATTGGCCCAACCACTGGTTCAACACCGCGGTAAAATGAGCAAGATCGGACAGGAAAACCGGGTTGACGCCGAAATCCTGGTGGACAGCATCCGGGCCAAAAATCTTTATGCACTGGGCCCCGTAGAAGGTCTGCGCGGTGAAATCATCGTATGGAACAGCCAGCCCTTTGTAGCAGCCGTTACAGCTGAAAAGAAACCATTTTTAAGGAAAAAGGTGAAAGACCTGAAAGCCATCTTCCTGGTGTATGCAGATGTCCCCAAATGGGATACGGTGTTGCTAACAACCAACATTCCTACCATGAATGCGCTGCAGGATGCCATCACCAAGGCAGCCCACCAGGCAGGTATAGACACCGCATCGGCCTTCCCCTTCCTGCTGTATGGAAAAATACAGGAAGGGAAGGGACATATCATGTACAGGGATACCGCTGTTAGGCAAATCAATCCAGACGTTATAAAAGCAGCGAATCACGGCCAGGCATTCCAGCACCAGGAGGCACAGATGCTGGGGTTTTATTCGCAGCACCACCAGCGAATATTTACCAGCCCAAACAGCTTTCTGCACATCCACTACCGGCTGCGCAATAAATACCAGGCCGGACACCTGGATGCCGTGTCCTTTGATGTATCCACACCCATAAAACTATTACTTCCACATAAACAATAAATAAAATGAAAAAGATTAAAGTACTCGGTCCGGGTTGCCCCAAATGCAAAACCACTTACAACAATGTATTGGAAGCCGTAAAACAATTGGGCATCGAAGCAGAGGTAACCAAAATTGAAGACATAGAGGAGATGATGAAATACAATGTACTGACCACTCCGGTATTGATGATTGATGAAGTGGCAAAAGTGAAAGGACGGGTGGCAGATGTTAAGGAAATAAAGGAACTCCTGTCGTAACCACTTCATTTGCTGATCTTAAAACATTCCTGATGTTTGACTGGATACAATCATTCGCAGACTGGCTTATATACACAGTAGCAGGCCTGCCATTGCACAGCAAGTGGGGCGATGCCCTTAACTTCTTTGTGTACGACACCCTGAAAATCCTGCTGCTGCTGTTCCTGATCACCTCCATCATGGGGGTGGTGAACTCCTATTTCCCGGTGGACCGCATCCGTAATTATTTATCCCGCAATAAATTATACGGACTGGAATATTTCCTGGCCTCCACCTTCGGGGCCATCACGCCCTTCTGTTCCTGTTCCTCCGTACCCCTGTTTATCGGATTCGTAAAAGGTGGCATTCCCCTGGGAGTAACCTTTGCCTTTCTGATTACCTCACCCCTCGTAAACGAAGTAGCCCTGGCCATGTTTGTGGGCATGTTCGGACTGAAAGCAACCATCATATATGCCACCAGTGGTATTCTCCTGGGTACTATAGGCGGAATCGTACTCGGCAGACTCAAACTCGAAAAACACCTGACACCCTGGGTACAGAATATCCTGGCCAATGCGCAAGCCGAAGAGGAACTGGAGGAAGAAAAACAAACCCTTTGGCAACGTCTACCGGGAATTTTCAAGGAGGCCCTGGGCATCATCAAAGGCGTGTTCTGGTATATCATCATTGGTATCGGAATTGGCGCCGCCATGCATGGCTTTATTCCCACCGGATTCTTTGAACGCTATATCAGCAAAGACAACCCATTTGCGGTACCCATTGCCGTTATACTGGGCGTGCCCATGTACAGCAATGCTGCCGGAGTGCTGCCGATTATCCAGGTTTTTGTACAAAAAGGAATACCCATCGGCACGGCCATCGCTTTTATGATGGCGGTAGTGGGACTGTCCATTCCGGAAGCCACCCTGCTGAAAAAAGTAATGACCTGGAAAATGATTGCCATCTTTTTCGCGGTGGTTACTTTCTTCATTATGCTGTCAGGGTATTTATTTAATATCATTCTATAAACAAAACCATGAATACCACCGAAGCCTACCTGCAATCATGGATGGAAGCCCGCACCAGGTTCACCAATTTATTACCCCAGGTAAAACCGGAAGACCTTGCCAAAAAACTCATCAACACCCGAAACAGTGCAGGATTCCTGATCAGGCACATTGCGGATGTGGAACTGCTCTTCGCCAAAAATGTATTTGGCGGAGCAGATGTGAAAGTCCAGGCCAAAACTGTTATCGCACAGCAGGATACGGGAGAATGGACCAATCTTGCCGAATTGCTGGAGTACCAGCAATATGCCTGTGACAGCCTGAAAGCCATCATCCGGCAACAGACAGAGGAAGATTGGCAGGCAACCATCAGCACCCGGGAATTTGGCACCAAAACCAAGGCAGAAGCCATTGGCCGGATCATTTCCCATACGGCCTATCATGCAGGACAATTGGCCCTTACTTTAAAATATGTTTCATGAGACACTGGTTAACATTACTGTTGCTTATTGTGCTGAAATTTTCAGCTGAGGCACAAAACCCTAGAATATTTGTAATTGATACCGACTTCTCCAAAGGCAGACTAACTAACAGGCAGACCATTTCCTTAAACGATGTAACTAAATTGCACGGCCATCTATGTGATGGTTTGGCGGTAGGCTTCATTGGACTGAGGGAAGCATTATATCGCCTGTACCCAGACAGCACAATTGACCGGACAAATACCAGAATAGTAAGCAAATCATCACCCTGCCTCACAGACATAGCCCTTTACCTGACTGGTGGCCGCTACCAGTTCAACAGCTTCTATGTTTCAGACAGCATTCCCTATATGTTTATTGTCCAGCGGATAGACAACGGAAAGTCCATGGCAGTAAAATTAAAACCAGGTATTAAGCCACCCGCTATTGATAGTTTAGGCAGCCTTGCCAATTCAGGGAAATTGGATGCCTGCAGTATCGACAGCTTACAAAGACTGGAAAATAAATTTCTTGCGCAAATACTGGCAACTAATCCAACATCTTCATTCAGCGTGGATGAAATAAAAATTTTTAACTGAAACCCCATTTTACGTAATTCATTCCTGAAAACTGACATCGTCAATAAAAACTTAAAAAAATGTGATCCGATCCGGAACTAACATCGTAATATTGCGATAAGTATGGGTATCACCAAATCGGAAATATTTACTGACAGGCAGAATAAAATCGCCACCATGCTCAAAGCACTGGCGCACCCGGCCCGTATTGCCATCATCCAGCACCTGTCCAGGGCAGAACACTGTATTTGCGGCGACCTGGTGGAGGAATTAGGTTTAGCACAGCCCACCATATCCCAGCACCTGAAGGAATTAAAAAACATCGGCATCATCAAAGGCTGCGCAGATGGCAAGAGCATCAGCTATTGTATAGATGAAAAAGTATGGAAGCAGGTAAAAAAAGAATTTGATTCCCTGTTTGCAGTAAAAAGCTGATTGAAAAACTTTTTTTATTTATTCGTATCGTAATATTGCAATAATACAATGTCGAAAAATATGTCCGCCAATAACTGCGCACCCGCCCACGAAAGAAAGAAACTGGGATTCCTGGACCGATACCTGACACTGTGGATCTTCCTGGCGATGGCGGTGGGTGTGGCTTATGGCTATTTCGTTCCCTCCTCGGCAGCATTCATCAACTCCTTATCCTCGGGCACCACCAATATACCCCTGGCCATCGGGCTGATCCTGATGATGTATCCTCCCTTTACCAAGGTCAGGTATGAGAACCTGAAAGAAGTATTTAAAAACACCAGAATACTCGGCATATCACTGCTGCTGAACTGGGTCATTGGCCCGGTGCTGATGTTTGTTCTCGCAGTTACCTTCCTGCAGGGATACCCGGAATACATGGTGGGGTTAATCCTGATTGGCCTCGCGCGCTGCATTGCCATGGTGATCGTATGGAATGAACTGGCAGAAGGCAGCAGGGAATATGCAGCCGGACTCGTAGCGCTGAACAGCATCTTCCAGGTGATCATGTTCAGTGTGTATGCCTATTTTTTCATTACCGTTTTACCGCCCCTGATCGGATTGAAGGGAACGGAAGTAAACATCACCATCGGACAGATTGCAGAAAGCGTAGCCATCTACCTCGGCATTCCCTTTGTGGCTGGTTTCCTCACCAGGTATGTGTTGCGCCGTTTAAAGGGAGATGAATGGTACCAGTCAGCATTCATTCCTTTCGTATCGCCCATTACCCTGATTGCCCTGCTGTTTACCATTGTGATCATGTTTAGTTTAAAAGGGGAACTGATCGTTCAGATACCGCTGGATGTGCTGCGCATTGCCCTGCCCCTGGTGATCTATTTTGCCATCATGTTCCTGGTCAGTTTCTTTATCGGCAAAAAATTGGGAGCGGATTATTCGACCAATACTTCTATTGCCTTTACGGCTGCCGGCAACAATTTTGAACTGGCCATTGCGGTGGCCATCGGGGTTTTCGGCATCAACAGCGGACAGGCATTTGCCGGGGTCATCGGGCCGTTGGTGGAAGTGCCGGCACTGATTGCGCTGGTAAATGTGGCATTCTGGCTGCGAAAAAAATATTATCCAACAACCATCACTGCTAAATAATCATTGTATGAAAATTGCCCTGTTTTCCGACATCCACGCCAACCTGCCGGCGCTGGAAGCCTGCTTTACAAGTATGGAAGAACAAAAGCCGGATGCCATTTACTGTCTGGGTGACCTGGTGGGTTATAATATCTGGCCCAATGAAGTGATCAATGAAATCAGGAAAAGAGGCATTCCTACCATTGCGGGCAATTACGACCAGGGCATCGGGTTGATGACAGATGAATGCGGCTGCGCATATAAGACCGACACGGAAAAGGACATGGGAAAAATTTCCATCTCCTATACCAACTCCCTGGTGTTGCCCGATGAAAGAAAATACCTGAGAACCCTGCCGTCGCATATACGGGTGGAGTTTCAACTGAACAACGACAAACTCAATCTCCTGCTGGTGCATGGAAGTCCCAGGAAGATCAATGAATACCTCTTCGAAGACCGCGAGGAGAAAAGCCTGTTGCGCATCATGGAGCAGGCCGATGCCGACATCATGTGTTTCGGACATACACACAAGCCTTATCACAGGATATTACCCACCGAAGCCGGAGACCAGCCACATTACCGTCATGCCATCAATATCGGTTCTGTGGGAAAACCCAAGGACGGCACACCCAGGGGTTGTTATGTAATCTTAACAATCAATTCCGACAGCAGCATTTCCAATAAGGAAGCCATACAGGCGGAGTTCATACGGTTTGACTACGACGTAGAGAAAGCGGCAAGGGCGGTGGAAGAAAGCCCCCTGCCCAATGAATATGCCGATATGTTAAGGAGGGGGTATTGATACCCTTAATCTTCCTCCAGCACCGGCATACTGCGTTTGTTCAATCTTGCCTTAACAGGAAAAAGGGAATTCTTTCCAGACGCCACTTCCAGCTCTATTTCGTTGTCGTAAAACTTGCCGGGAAAATTAAACCTTGCCGGAATCCGGAGTCTGCCTGTTTTATCTATGAACCCCCAGCCGCTTTGTAATTTCACGGCAGCAAAACCATTGTAAAAAGGACCCGCATCGGAAAAGGCGAAGGGTATCGCCAGCCTTCCCTTATCGGTGATAAATCCATACTTGCCGTCCTTT
This sequence comes from Flavihumibacter stibioxidans, assembly GCF_014332695.1. Lineage (GTDB taxonomy): Bacteria > Bacteroidota > Bacteroidia > Chitinophagales > Chitinophagaceae > Flavihumibacter > Flavihumibacter stibioxidans. Next base: position 689,568 of record NZ_MBUA01000012.1, read on the forward strand.
TTTACCATAGCAAGTTCTTCTGCAAAATTGGATGCTTCTTCAAACTGACAGGGTATGACCAGCTCACCGCTGGCATCCATATAACCCCATTTGCCGCCGGATTTAACGGCCACCCGGTTGTGCTTAATCACAGCGGAGGACTTTTCTATGGTGGAAGGCATAACCCCCACCACATTCCCCGACCGGTCAATGAATTTTTTGGTATTGCCCTCCTCCACCAGTGCTACATCATTATCAAAAACACTGACCTCATCGTATTTCAATGGGATGGCGATCTGGCCATTCATATCAATAAAACCATATTTCTTTCCATCGCCCACCACGGCCAGTCCGTTGTGATAATTTCCCGCAACCGGGTAGGGCAGCGGCTTTGCACCGAGACCATTGGACTGGATCCGATAAAGAGAAGCGCCGTTGGAAACGATGGCTATTCCTTTCGAGAAAACAGGTTCTATATAATCGGGTTCATCCAGTGCATTATTTTTTACCATCCACCTGAAATTGGAAACAGGTTTTCCCGTACGGTCGATGAAAAGATATTCCATGTTCCGGGCGGCAATGGCTATGCCTGTTTTTTTATCGAAATCAAACACATAGTCAAACTGCGGCGCTATCATCAGCTTTCCTGTGGAATCGATATATCCCCATTTACCGTCTTTTTTGATACGTGCCAGTCCCTCTTCAAAAGAAAATGCATCCTCATACTCCGGCCTGATAACCTCTTCTCCCCTTTTGTCGATAAAGCCCCATAGTTTTTTTTCTGTTTTCACCAGGGCCAGCATATTATTCCTGAAGGAATAAATCCTATCATATTTTATTCGCGTCAAAGCCTTTCCGGCAGCATCAACCAGGCCTTCTTTCCCGGATTTGGACACCACGGCCACTCCATCGGAAAAAGCCTTTACCCCATCCACCTTCAGCGATTTTATTTCCTTTCCCTTTTTATCCAGTATAACCCATTCATCGTTCTTTTTCACCCAGGCGTAACCATCACTGAAATTACCGGCGTACTCATAGACCATAGGGGTGATTTCATTTCCTTTGTCATCGACATAACCAAACTTTCCATTCAGAATCACCCGGGCAAGTCCGCCATAAAAATCGTCTGCCATATCATAACGGGGCTGGACGATCTCTTCGCCATTCATGTCAACAAAGCCCCATTTTTTATTGCGGGAAACGCCTGCAAAGCCATTCTTAAAATCCACCACGAAGTCGTAGAAAGTACCTGCGATGGAACCATCTATATTCATAAAGGCGTATTTCCCCTGGTGGCGGATTTTCAGTTTTAAACCTGTAGGCGGACCAAAATAAGCATACCCCTTTTCTTCCGCCTTGGTGAAATACTGTGCATCCAGCAAATCGCTGAACATATTATCTATATCCGCAAAATCATCCGGATCGGGGTCCTGCGCATAGGAGGGAATAGTACTAACAAAGAGGAAGGAAAATAAAAACAGGAGGGCACCAAAAGCCGACCGATTTGCTACCATCATTTACTTAACCATTTTGATGAAACAATGTACAATATTTAGCTGAGCTTCGGGCTGATAAGCCCTGCCACAGGGTTATTACAAACAGTTAACGAAAATAATATTCATTTGGTATTGGGATTACCAGCTCCTTTTCCCCCTGATTCACGGTCTCTTTTTGTATCTGTATACCGCGGCTTCCAGGAATATGCTTCCTGCAAAAAGCAGCACAAGATTATTGGCCGAAATCCCAGCAACCTGTCCAAAAAAAATGAAACCATTTTACTGCTTATCATCATCCTGCAGGCATGGAAATGGCGGAACCCAGGCACAAATATCCGAACAACTCCTCTTTGGTTGAATTCAGGTGCAGCCCAACCGAACCATGAAAGGCATCAATAAATAGCGGCGCGGTGGATGGCGTACTCCACTCCCCTGAGTTCCGCGAGTCCCTTTAACCGGCCGATGGCGGAATAACCCGGATAGGTTTTCTTCTTCAGGTCGTCGAGCATCTGGTGACCATGATCGGGTCGCATAGGCAGGGAGATGCCGCGTCTTTTCTGGATGGCGAGCACTTCCCTGATAACGGCAACCATATCGGTATCCCCATCAAGGTGATCGGCCTCGTAAAAATTTCCTTCCGCATCCCTTCTGGTATTGCGGAGGTGGAGAAAATGGATCGAATCGCCAAATCGTTTAAGCATGGCAGGTATATCGTTATCGGGCCTGGCGCCAAAGGAGCCGGTACAGAAACAGAGACCATTGGCGGGTGACGGAACGGCTTGTAATAAGTCGGCCGCATCCGCCTCCGTGCTCATGATCCGGGGCAGGCCCAGTACCGGGTAAGGAGGGTCATCGGGATGGATGGCCATTTTTACGCCGGCTGCTTCCGCCACCGGCACTACTTCCCGCAGGAAATAAAACAGGTGGTCCTTCAGTTTTTTTGCGTCGATGCCCTGGTATTTATCCAGCTCCGACAGCACCTGTGCGGCCGTGAAAGCATCGTCGCTGCCCGGCAATCCCAGCATCATATTGGTAAACAGATAGCGTTGTGCTGCTTCTGACATGGACTCGTATCGGGTGCGGGCTTTGTTCACCGCATCGGCCGGGTATTCAGATTCGGCGCCCGGGCGCTTGAGCAGGAAGAGGTCGAACACCAGGAAATCGAGCCGGTTGAAATAAAGCATGGTGCTGCCATCGGGCAGGGGATAATACACATCGGTGCGCAGCCAGTCGAGCACCGGCATGAAATTATAAGTAACCACCCGGATGCCGCAGGCGCCCAGGTTGCGCAGGCTCTCCTGGTAGTGGCGGATATGGCGTTGGAAGTCGCCCGACTGCCTTTTAATATCATCGCTCACCGGCAGGCTCTCCACCACCGTCCAGGTTAACCCCGCGGCTTCCACCAGTTGTTTGCGTTCTTCGATGGCTTCGATGGTCCACAGTTCACCCACCGGAACCTGGTGCAGGGCGGTCACCACGCCGGTAGCGCCAGACTGACGGATATCAGACAGGCTAACTGTGTCATGCGGGCCGTACCAGCGCATGGTTTGATGCATCAGCATAATGGATGGTATTAATTTACCGCCTAAGATAAAGATTAGCGGGGTATAGCAGCAAGGATATGCGGAACAGGCAAGTATCCTGAATTCTGGTTATTTTCAGGAAAAGAAACCGGCAATAACAAAGCTGGTAAAATCGATTGCCTCCATGAAAATATATTCCCTCCTGCTGCTATTGCTGTTTCATTCCACCCTGAAGGCGGAAGACGGCTACCGGTTATGGTTAAGGTATGACCGCGTTACGAACAGCCGGTTGCTGGAAAGTTACGCACGGCAAACCAGGAGCATTGCGCTCACCGGCAATACCCCCACGATGGCCTTGGCGGAAAAAGAACTGCTGACGGCACTGTCCGGACTCACCGGCAGGAAGCCGGAGATCACCCGCCAGCAGGGTGCCACCACCACCCTGCTGATAGAAACTGCTTCTGCTAAACTGTCAAAGGCAGAACTGTCAACACTGGGCGACGAAGGGTTTATCATCAAAACAACCGGCACCGGCGCAGGTCAGGTGTTGGTGATCACGGCCAATACCGACCGCGGGGTTTTGTATGGGGTCTTTCATTTTCTGCGACTGCTGCAAACGCAGGAATCAATTGCCAGCCTGAACATCCGTTCTGTTCCGCGGATGAAACTGAGGATGCTGAATCACTGGGACAACCTGGACCGCACGGTGGAGCGTGGTTATGCGGGATTCTCCATCTGGAACTGGCATACCCTGCCGGGATACATAGACCAGCGATATACAGACTATGCCCGTGCCAATGCCTCCCTGGGCATCAACGGCACCGTGCTCACCAATGTGAATGCCAATGCCACCGTACTCACCCCGCCCTACCTGCAGAAAGTAAAAGCGCTGGCCGACACCTATCGCCCCTATGGCATCAAAGTATATCTCACCGCCCGTTTCAGTGCGCCGGTGGAATCGGGACAGTTGCCAACAGCCGACCCGCTTGATCCGCGGGTGCAGTTGTGGTGGAAAAACAAGATCAGCGAAATCTATGCGCTGGTGCCCGATTTCGGCGGCTTCCTGGTGAAGGCTAACAGTGAAGGACAACCGGGGCCGCAGGACTACCATCGCAACCATGCGGAAGGAGCCAATATGCTGGCGGATGCCATCGCTCCGTTTAAAGGCATAGTCATCTGGCGGGCCTTTGTTTACAGCGCCGAAGTGTCGGACGACCGGCACAAACAGGCCTACAATGAATTCGTGCCGCTGGACGGAAAATTCAGGCCTAACGTACTCGTACAAGTGAAAAACGGGGCCATCGATTTCATGCCCCGTGAACCCTTTCATCCGCTTTTTGGCGCCATGCCCCAGACGCCCCTGCTGATGGAATTCCAGGTAACCCAGGAATACCTCGGGCAGGGCACCCACCTCGTGTACCTGGCGCCGCTGTTCAAGGAATGCCTCGACAGTGACACCTACAGCAAAGGAAAGGGCAGCACCGTTGCCAAAGTGGTGGATGGCAGTTTGCAGGGACATGCATTGAATGGTATGGCAGGTGTGGCCAATATCGGCACGGACATCAACTGGACAGGTCATCCCTTCGGGCAGGCCAACTGGTATGCGCTGGGGCGGCTGGCCTGGGACCACCAGTTAAGCGCCGCCGCCATCGCGGAAGAATGGGTGCGCATGAGTTATACCAACGACCCCGGGTTTGTACAGGAAATCACCCGGATGATGCTGGCCTCGCGGGAAACCATGGTGCAGTACATGAACCCCATAGGATTACACCATATCATGGCCACCGGCCACCATTACGGTCCCGCTCCCTGGATAGCTGACCTGTCGCGCCCCGAATGGAACCCCGTATATTACCACCGTGCCGACAGCGCCGGCATTGGCTTTGATCGTACCTCATCGGGCAGCAATGCCCTGGGGCAGTACCATCCCGGCGCGGCAGCGACATGGGCAGATCCCGACACCTGTCCGGAAGAATACCTGCTCTGGTTCCATCACCTGCCCTGGCAGCACAGGATGAAAAGCGGCCGCAGTTTGTGGAATGAACTCTGCCACCAATACAACCAGGGAGTGGAAGGGGTGGCCCGGATGCAGGAAACCTGGGAGAAAGCCGGAAAGAAAACAGACGAACAGCGCTATCGCCAGGTGAAGATGCTGCTGAACATCCAGCACCAGGAAGCGAAATGGTGGAGAGACGCCTGTTTGTTGTATTTCCAGACATTCAGCCGGCAGCCCATACCGGCAGTGTACGGGCAACCGGAACACAGCCTCGACTATTATAAAACACTCCGGTTTCCCTATGCACCGGGTAATTGAAGCGGATAAAAAAAACACATGCCATCAGAAAAGAAAACAGCCCTGGTAACCGGCGGTGGATCGGGACTGGGATATGCCATTGCGAAAGCATTTACCGGAGCGGGAATAACCACCATCATTGCCGGCAGGGACCAGGAAAAATTAAACGCTGCCGCATCAGCGCTGGGGGATCACTGTTATGCCAGGCAGTGTGACGTCAGTGACTTTGACAGCATACCGGGATTTGTGAATGGCATTTTAGAAGAATTTGGGCAGATTGATATCCTTGTGAACAATGCCGGCATCAACCAGAAGAAAGGGTTCACAGAAGTAAGCACCGATGAATTCATACGGATACTGAACACCAATGTAACCGGTGTATTCGTGCTCAGCAGGGAGGTAGTAAAGGACATGCTCAACCGAAAAAAAGGCTGCATCATACATATCAGTTCCATGGCTGCGCAATACGGGCTGCCGAAAGTGATAGCCTATTCGGCCAGCAAAACCGCCATTGACGGCATGACGCGGGCCATGGCAGTGGAGCTCTCGCCCCAGGGCATCAGGGTCAACGCCATTGCACCCGGTTTCATTTACAGTGCGATGACTGCAAAGGCACTGGACAGTGACCCCGAACGAAAAGCACGCGTGATGGCAAGAACCCCCATAGGGCATATGGGGCAGGCGGAGGACATCGGTGCCGCTGCGCTGTACCTGGCCAGTGATGCCGCCGCTTATGTAACAGGAGTGGTATTGCCCGTGGACGGAGGCAACAGCATTGGATTTTAAAGCAGTGAAAACAATAACCAGGGCCATGAAACAACTTTTCATCATTTTGCTGCTGATGGCAGTCGGTGCCGGGCAGGAAATAAAAGCGGAAATAAAACTGCCGCGCATCATTCGCGACAGTATGATACTGCAGCGCGACCAGCCCGTCAATATCTGGGGATGGTCTGCCGCGAATGAAAACATCAGCCTGCGGTTCAGGGGGAAAACCTACCGGACCAGGGGAAATGCAGCGGGACAATGGATGCTTCGCCTCCCGGCCACTGCGGCAGGCGGGCCATATACCATGGAGGTACAGGGCACCAATACCATCCGTCTCAAAGAAATCCTGTTCGGGGAAGTATGGTTCTGCAGCGGGCAGAGCAATATGGTGCACCAGATGAATATTCACGATATCGCCTATGCGAAGGAAATCGCCACCGCCAACAATCCGGAGATCCGCCAGTTCCTGGTGCCGGTTGGAACAAGTCTCACAGGGCCGGCGTCTGACCTGCCCGCCGGAAACTGGACAGCGGCCGTTGGCGAAAACGTTCGACCCTTTTCTGCAGTGGCATATTTCTTTGCGAAAAAGATTCAGGAGCGTTACCAGGTTCCGGTAGGCATCATCAATGCCAGCGTCGGCGGCACACCCATACGGGCATGGATAGGCGAAGAAGGATTCAGCGGGTTTGCCTCTGAGCAGGAACTCATCCGGAAAAATAAAAACGCGGCTGTTATGAATACCGCACAGGGCGCAGCAACACCAGCAATGGAAGGGTCCGGATGGTCGATGGAAAAGGGATTAAGCGGCGATATCAAATGGTATGAAACAGGCTATCGCCCGGCAGGCTGGCGGAATATTTTCATACCCGGCTACTGGGAAGACCAGGGCCTTCGGGACCTGGACGGAACAGTATGGTATCGCAGGGAAATAAACCTGCCGGCATCAATGGCGGGCAGGCCCGGAAAAGTATTCCTGGGCAGGATCGTAGATGCCGATGAACTCTATATCAACGGAAAGAAAATCGGGCATACCGGTTACCAGTATCCGCAAAGAAGGTATCCGCTGGCGGTGGGCATTTTACAAGCCGGGAAAAATACTTTCGTGGTTCGGGTCACCAACCACGGCGGCAAGGGTGGATTTGTGCCGGACAAGCCCTACTACCTGGTAGCGGGGGAAGACACCGTGCACCTGTCGGGACAATGGCAGTACAAGGTAGGCGCGGTTCAAACCATGGCAGCGCCGGCCTCCGGGTTCAGTGAACAGCACCAGCCCTCAGCCCTCTACAATGCCATGGTGGCGCCGCTGACCAACTACACCATCAAAGGATTCTGCTGGTACCAGGGAGAAACTGATGCCGGGAATCCGCTGGCATACGAGGCACTGGCGAAGGCACAGATCGGGCAATGGCGGCAGGTTTGGAACCAGGGTGAACTTCCCTTTTTATACGTGCAATTGCCGGGCTATATGGACTACCGGTACCTGCCGGCAGAAAGCAACTGGGCCCAGCTCCGCGAAGTGCAGCGAAAGCTTTTGTCGGTACCCCGTACAGGAATGGCCGTCGCCATTGACCTGGGCGAGTGGAATGATATCCATCCCGACAACAAAAAAGATGTGGGCGAAAGACTGGCATTCAACGCACTGAAAATTGCCTATGGGGAGAACATCGTTTACACCGGACCGTTATTCAGGGAGGCCGTCACCAGCGGAAATAAAATCACCCTTCATTTTGACCATACAGGAGGCGGACTCGTTACCAGCGACGGAGAGGCGCCGGGCGATATCGCCATAGCGGGCGCAGACAAAAAATTTGTCTGGGCAAAGGCTGTTATTGAAGGAAATACTATCCTGGTATGGCATGACAGCATACGGGAGCCCAGGTACGTACGTTACGCCTGGGCAGACAACCCGGTGCAGGCCAACATTTACAACCGGGAAGGCTTACCCGCCTCGCCATTCATGAAAGGCTGGTGATACAACCTTTTGCCGGTGGCTTTGTACAGGGCATTTGCCAGGGCGCCAAACACCGGCGGATAGGGAGGTTCTCCCATACCCGTCGGGTCAATCCCGTTCTTAACAAAATGCACATCAATGGATTTGGGCGCTTCGCTGTGCCTGATCATGCGATAGGCATTAAAATTCTGTTGCTCCGGTCGGCCATCCCTCACCGTTAGCCTGCCATATAAAGCCGTACCGATACCATCTACAATAGAACCTTCTGCCAGGTTAATCGCCGCATCGGGGTTCACTACTATACCGCAATCCACGGCGCAGCAAACGCGCTGCACCACTGGTTTTCCCTTCTCCATGATGAGATCAAGTACTTCCGCCACGTAGCTGTTATGGCAGAAATAAGCAGACACGCCGCGGTGCACACCAGCAGTTGACTGGCCCCAGCCTGATTTTTCACGCACCAGTTCCAGCACGCCGGCATATCGGTTCGGGTCATAGTCGTTCTGCCTGCCCACCGGTTTATTAGCGGCGCGGTCGAGCAGCGCCAGTCGGAAATCTATCGGGTCCTTACCGCACGCTTCTGCTATCTCGTCGAGAAAAGCCTGTTCCGCTGCAGCGATAAAATTTGACCTGGGCGCGCGGAAGGAGCCAGTGGTGAGGTTGGTGTTCACGGTAAACTCTTCTGCCAGGTAATGCTCCACCGCACCCGCAGGAAAACGGTTGGCCTCCAGCGGACTCTCAGGAATGCCGCCTGCCTTCACATGAAAAGCCAGCAGGTTGTTATCGGCATCCAGGGCGGCGCGGTAGGTGGCGATGTAGGCGGGGCGATAAATACCGGCGGTCATATCATCCTCCCGGGTATAGATCAGCTTAACCGGGGCTTTTACTTTTTGCGACATCAGGGCGGCTTCCAGCAACCAGTGGGCATAGGACCTGCGACCAAATCCGCCACCCAGGCGCGACATCTGGATATCAATATTTTCAATCGGAATACCCAGGCGGGCCGACAGGGTTTGTTCCGTGAGTTCGGGTTTCTGCAAGGGACCAACCAGCTCCGCCTTATCGCCTGAAACATCTGCGAAAAAATTCATGGGCTCCATGCAGTTATGGGCCAGGAAAGGAGCGGTAAAAGTTCGTTCAATGACTTTGGCGGCCTGTTTGAAAGCGAGGTCGGGATCGCCGTCTTTGCGGACAATCTTTGCCGGCTGGCGCAATGCCGTTTCCAGGCGGGATTGATGCTGCGAAGTATTTTCAAGTCCCGCTGGTACCGTAACCACCTGTTTGCTGCCAAAAGCGCTTCTTTTGAAGTGATGCTCTGTAAATGGCTCCCATACAATTTTCAGGGCTTTTTTCGCATTCATCACCTCCCAGGTGCTCTTCCCTACAATCGCCACCACTTCCGGGAAAGAGCAGGTATCAAAAAACTGTCTTTCAAAATCATCGCGCATGGATTGGATGGGGAATACGTCGGCAATCCCGGGCATTTTCCTGGCGGCGCTGTCGTCTATTGATTTCAGTTTCATGCCGAAAGCGGGCGGGTGAACGATCATGCCGATCAGCATACCCTTGCGCTGGATATCGGATCCGAACAGGGGTTGTCCGGTTACGATTTTTAATCCATCCACATTCTTTTGTGAGCTACCAATCAGGGTAAAATCCTGTTTGTTTTTCAGTTTAACATCAGGCGGGATATCCAGTTTGGCAGCCGCTGCCGCCATGCTTCCATAGTGGGCAGATTTGCCTGTTGGCGCGTGGTGCAATACACCGGCGAAGGTGGTAATTTCTTCCAGGGGCAGGTTCCAGGCCTGTGCGGCAGCCATACGGAGCAGGTGCCTGGCGGAAGCGCCGGCCATGCGCAGCACCAGCCAGCTCTGGCGGATGGCCTGGCTGCCGCCGATAAACTGGCGGGTATAGTATTTGGTATTTAATCCGGCCTGTTCTATCAAAACTTTATGCCAGTCCACATCCAGTTCTTCGGCAACGATCATCGGCATGCCGGTCTTTACATTTTGTCCGCCTTCGGGGTTGGGCGACATGATGGTGATGGATCCGTCGCTGCCGATTTTCAGGTATCCGTTCAGTTGGATACTGGTGGCATCATCGGCGGACAAACCTGCGACCCCGGCGGCCCCGGCGGCCAGCGCAGGAATCCAGCTAAAACTAATCAGCAGTCCGCCGCCGGTAAGCGCCGAAGATCTCAGGAAGGCTCTCCTGGATAAGGATGAGGCATGTTTCATGATGATATTTTTTATTGACCGGCGGCCGTTTTGAGGGAAAATGCCCTAATAAAGCCGGAATTACGACCGGTATTAATACAGCTCATTTGCACAGCATTCAATCCCAAATGTTATGCAGCGTAAATCCCCCAACAATTTACCTGCTTTTAAGTAGATAGATAACAGAATTACCAACCAATTTTACCGGTAATATGTATTTACATGCAGCGCTTCCTTATCATGCCTTTGGAATCAAGCTGGTTCAGCTAACAAAAAAGCAGGCAGTATTTCTGGCATCTCCGGAAAAAGCGTTGTGTGATAAAGCGCCCATTCCGAAAAAACTGGCCATCCTTACAAAGTTTTGGCCATCCCTTTGTATCTTCACCCATCGGAATGGCAAGAAGCAGCAAACAAACGAACATATCAAGGCAATATCCCGCAGGCATCAAAGCGGTATTCCAATACTGCTTGTTACCGCTGCTTGCCTTCTTCCTTACTGCCGCGCCCCTGAAGTCGTTTTCCCAATCAGTCGGCGTATTTACCCCAACAGAAGACAATTGTTCCAAAATTCAGCCGGACCATCCGCTGAGCTCCGCGCAATTTTCCTATCATCTTCCTTTCGAATCGAATCCGGTTGACAGTGAAATGGAGATCTCGGAGGAAGAAGACGACAAGTTCATTACCGATGCCTTCACGTGCCAGGATATTGTAAAATATTCGTCGGCGGAATTGTTCTATACAGCGTTTATCAGGAACAGGTTATCGCAGATTTCATCCGCCATTGGCAACCGGCCCAAAGTTCCCTTCTTCATTCTTTACCACTCCTGGAAGCGGCACCTGGCCTGAATCCTGACAGATCCGGTTCCTTTAAGAATATGGCTTCGGCCATATAAGGGGCATTCTATTTAATTACTTCTACACACGCGTGGGGAAAGCTGTCTGTATGGCCATGACCATGCAGCGCCCCCCTATACGCATTCAACCACTAAAAACGAATTTTACATGAAGAGGATATTTATTCTCGGCAGTCTCACATCCTTAATATTCTTTGCAGCCTGTCAGCACAAAACACAGGAGAAGGAAAGCGAAACCAAATTTTTAGTTACCAACCCGGTTCTGAAAGACACACTGGTTCACAAGGAGTATGTCTGCCAGGTGCAGTCCGCCAGTCATATTGAACTCAGGTCACAGGAGAAGGGATACCTGCAGAATATATATGTAGACGAGGGACAGTATGTTCATAAAGGGCAACTGATGTTCCGTGTCATGCCCCTTTTGTACAAGGCAGAAATGCAAAAGGCAAAAGCGGAAATGAATTTCGCGGAAATCGAATACAGGAATACCAAAAGCCTGGCCGACAGCAATATTGTATCACCAAATGAACTGGCGCTTACCAAAGCCAAACTGGATAAAGCAAAAGCTGAACTGGCACTGGCACAGACCCACCTGGACTTCACAGAAATCCGCGCGCCATTTGACGGCATGATGGATCGTTTTCACATGCGACTGGGAAGCCTGGTGGAAGAAGGAGAACTTCTAACCACCCTTTCTGACAACAGGAAAATGTGGGTGTATTTCAATGTACCCGAAGCAGAATACCTCGATTATACAACCAGGGCAAAATCAGACAGTGTACGGAAAGTGCAGTTGCAAATGGCCAACAAGCAACTCTTTGATCATCCCGGCATCGTGGAAACCATTGAAGCAGATTTCAACAATGAGACCGGCAATATTGCCTTCAGGGCCACTTTCCCCAATCCCAAAGGTATCCTGCGGCATGGGGAAACCGGAAATATCATGATGCCCATTCCACTGAAAAACGCGCTCATCATACCACAGAAAGCCAGTTTCGAAATCCTCGATAAAAAATACGTGTATGTCATCGACAAGGACAACCGTGTGCAATCAAGGGAGATCACCGTGGGTGTGGAAATGCCTCATTTGTATGTGGTCACCGGCGGACTAAAACAGGAGGACAGGATTCTGCTGGAAGGATTAAGGAAGGTGAAAAACAACGACAGGATTGTGGTTGATTTTGTAAAGCCCCAGACAGTACTGTCGGAGTTGAATGATTTACATGCCGAATAAGATTGAATCAAATAAACAATACACATGTTTAGCAAATTTATACAGCGGCCTGTACTGGCTATAGCCATCTCCCTGGCAATTATTTTCCTGGGGGTGCTGGCTATCAAGACAAGGCCCATATCACAATTCCCCGAGATCGCCCCTCCCAGGGTGATGGTTTTTATTGCCTATCCCGGCTCCAGCGCAGATGTACTGGTAAAGTCCACCCTGATTCCCCTGGAAAGGGCCATCAATGGCGTACAGGGCATGCAGTATATCATCTCTGATGCCACGAGCGCCGGCGAAGCCACCATACAGGTCGTATTTGAACCCAACACAGACCCCAACGCGGCTGTAGTGAATATTAAGACCAGGGTCGACCAGGTCATGAACAACCTTCCGCCGCTGGTGCAGCGCGAAGGGGTGGTGATCACACCCATTCAGCCAAGCATGCTGATGTATGTGAACCTGTTCAGCAAGGATAAAAACGCAGATGAAAAGTTCCTGTACAACTACGCCAACGTGCACGTATTGCCTGAGCTGCAAAGGATCAAGGGCATGGGCCGGGCGCAGATACTGGGTAGTCGCCAGTATGCCATGCGGGTATGGCTGAAGCCAGACAGGATGCGGGCATACAGCATATCCACGGATGAGGTGATGGAAGCCATGAATGAACAAAGTGTAATCGGAAGACCAGGCAGGCTGGGACAAAGTTCCGGTAAAACGGCCCAGTCGCTCGAATACGTACTGACTTACAAAGGGAGGTTTAACAAACCGGAAGAGTATGAAAACATCATCATCAAAGCCAATCCGAATGGAGAGATCCTGAAGCTGAAAGATATAGCCGAAGTGGAATTAGGCAGCGAATTCTTTGACATCTATTCCAATAAGGATGGTTATCCGGCGGCGTCCATTGTGCTGAAACAAAACTTTGGCAGCAACGCGAGCAAAGTGATTGATGAGGTAAAAGTAAAACTGGAAGAATTAAAGAAAGACTTCCCGCCGGGAATGAATTATGAGATCAACTATGATGTGTCGAAATTTGTAGACGCCTCTATTGAAAAAGTACTTCACACCCTGCTGGAAGCCTTTATACTGGTGGCGTTGGTTGTATATATTTTCCTTGGCGACTGGCGCTCCACGCTGATCCCGATCCTCGCGGTACCCGTATCGCTGATAGGTACTTTCTTCTTCATGCAGATCTTCGGACTGACCATCAACCTGGTAACCCTGTTCGCCCTGGTACTGGCCATCGGTATTGTGGTGGACAATGCCATTGTGGTGGTGGAAGCGGTCCATGCGAAAATGCACGATGAACATTTATCTCCCTACAACGCGGTGAAAAAAGTACTGGGTGAGATCAGCGGCGCGATCATTGCCATCACCCTGGTAATGACAGCGGTATTCATTCCGGTTGCCTTCATGACAGGTCCGGTAGGGATCTTCTACCGGCAGTTCTCCATTACCATGGCCAGTTCCATTGTGTTGTCGGGTGTGGTGGCACTTACCCTTACACCCGTACTCTGCGCCATGATCCTGAAAAATACACATGGCCAGAAAAGAAGGAAGACGCCGGTCACCATGTTCCTGGACTGGTTCAACCACCGTTTTGAAAAACTTACCGGGAAGTATGCGGGCTTACTCACGTTGATAGTTAACCGTAAACTGGTCACCTATGGAATCTTAGTGGCATTTGGCTTTGGAATCTTTGCGCTGGACAAAACGCTGCCGGCAGGTTTCATTCCCAATGAAGACCAGGGAATGATCTATGCCATCATCCAGACCCCTCCTGGCGCCACCCTGGAGAGGACCAATGAAATTGCGCGGAAACTGCAGCAGGTTGCGGAAGAAGTGGACGGCATCAAATCAGTTTCCTCACTGGCGGGATACGAGATCCTGACCGAAGGCCGGGGTTCCAACGCGGGCACCTGCCTGATCAACCTGAAGGACTGGTCCGAACGCCATCACTCCGTGAAGGAAGTGATTGAAGAGCTGGAGGAAAAAACAAAGGACATCGGCGCGGTGATTGAATATTTCGAACCGCCCGCCGTACCCGGCTATGGTTCTTCCGATGGCTTCTCCCTGCGTCTGCTGGATAAAAACACCACGGTTGATTACCAGGACTTTGACAAAGTGAACAAGGAGTTCATGACTGCTTTGCAGAAGCGGAAAGAGCTAACCGGACTGTTCACCTTCTTTGCAGCCAACTATCCGCAATACGAGCTCATCATCGACAATGAACTGGCCATGCAGAAAGGTGTATCCATCGGCAAGGCCATGGACAACCTGGACATCCTGCTGGGCAGTACCTATGAGCAGGGTTTCATCCGTTTCGGTAATTTCTTTAAAGTGTACACGCAGGCAGCACCGGAGTACAGGAAGCTTCCCTCCGACATCATGAACCTGTTTATCAAAAACGATCATGGTGAAATGGTGCCCTACTCTGCTTTCATGACCATGAAAAAGACGCAGGGCCCCAACGAGATCACGCGTTTCAACCTGTACACCTCCTCTTCCATCAAGGGTATTCCGGCAAGCGGCTACACCAGTGGTGATGCAATCCAGGCAATCCAGGAAGTTGCGAAAGAAACCCTGCCGCAGGGTTATGACATCGCCTGGGAAGGGTTGTCATTTGATGAAGCGGCCAGGGGTAACGAGGCCCTGTACATTTTCATTGTGGTGCTGATTTTCGTGTACCTGGTACTGGCAGCCCAGTACGAAAGTTTTATCATCCCGCTGGCGGTGCTGCTGTCGCTGCCTGTGGGCATATTCGGATCCTTCCTGGTGTTGAAAATGATGGGACTGGCCAATGATATCTATGCGCAAATGGGATTGATCATGCTGGTAGGTTTATTGGGAAAGAACGCCATCCTGATCGTGGAGTTTGCCGTACAGAAACACCAGAAAGGGGCAACAGTGCTGGAAGCTGCCATTGAAGGTTCCAAAGTGCGTTTCCGTCCGATCCTGATGACCTCCTTCGCGTTTATTGCGGGATTGATTCCGTTGGTGGTAGCCACTGGTCCGGGCGCCGTGGGCAACAGAACCATTGGCTCCTCCGCACTCGGCGGTATGCTAACGGGAACACTCTTTGGGGTGATTGTTGTACCCGGACTTTACTACATCGCCGGGAAAATGACCGAAGGCAAAAAGCTGATCAGGGATGAAGACGAAAACCCATTGAGTGAAGATTTTGTAGAGGAAGGATCTGATCGGGCACTCAGCAGAAAGATCAAAAAATTACTAACAAGAATTACCAACAGAAATGATAAATAAACACCTAACAAAATATCCGGTCTACGTTTTCCTGTTGTGCTGGTTCTGGGCCTGCAAGACACCGGAGCTGGCATCCAGGCAGGAAAACAAGGCAGTTCCTGCGAGTTATAACAACTCGCAGGACACCACCAACCAGGCTACTATTCAATGGAGGCAATACTTCGCTGATCCAAACCTGGTGGCCCTCATCGATACCGCGCTGAAAAACAACCAGGAGCTGAACATCATGCTTCAGGAAATTGAAATGAGTGCCAATGAAGTGAAGGCCAGGAGGGGTGAATACCTTCCCTTTGTGCACATCATGGGCGGTGCTGGTTTTGAGAAAGACGGCAGGTTTACACGACATGGCGCGGTGGATGAAAACATCGAGATCAAGCCCGGGAAGGAATTTCCCCGGCCGCTTCCGGATTTCATGATCGGGGCCTATGCATCCTGGGAGCTGGATGTCTGGAAAAAACTCCGCAATGCAAAGAAGTCGGCCGTAATGCGGTATTTGTCGGGCATTGAAGGAAAGAATTTCATGGTTACCAATCTCATTGCGGAAATAGCCGGCTCCTATTATGAATTGCTGGCGCTGGACAGGCAACTCGATATCGTAGAGCGAAATGTAGAGATCCAGAAAACTGCATTGCAGGTGGTGAAAATGCAAAAAGAATCAGCCAAAGCCACGCAGTTAGCGGTCAACAGGTTTGATGCGCAACTGCTGCACACCCAGAACCTTCAATATGCCATCCGGCAACAGATCATTGAAACGGAGAACAGGATCAATTTCCTGGTGGGCAGGTTTCCGCAACCCATAGCCAGAAATATGGCATCCTTCAACGAGTGGGGACAGGATCCTGTTCAGGCCGGAATCCCCTCGCAACTATTACTTAACCGTCCGGATATAAGACAGGCTGAGCTGGAGCTGGGTGCGGCAAAGCTGGATATCCAGGTAGCCAGGGCCAGTTTTTATCCGTCTTTTCGGTTAACCGCGGGCGTTGGATTACAGGCATTTGATCCGACCTTGCTGATCAAGCCGGAATCCATCCTGTATAACCTGGCCGGGGACCTGGTGGCGCCGCTGATTAACAAGAACGCCATCAAGGCCATGTATGCCAATGCCAACCTGAAACAGATCCAGGCCATTTACAACTATGAGCGCAGTATTTTGAATGCGCACATCGAAGTAGTCAACCAGCTCAGCAGGATCGACAACTTTGCGAAAAGCCAGGATACAAAATCGAAGGAAGTTGAAATTTTAACCCAATCCATCACCATTTCCAACAACCTGTTTAACTCAGCAAGGGCAGATTACATGGAAGTGCTGCTAACCCAGCGGGAAGCCCTGGAAACTAAAATTGACCTGATAGAGATCAAACTAAAAACTATGATCGCCAAAATAAATATTTATAAAGCGCTGGGAGGAGGCTGGAATTAAGCCAACCATATATGGGGTTCAGCATAAACGTTGAACCCCATTTTTATATTTATAAAATCAGGCTGTTATACAGCAGTTCCACCGTTTGCCGGATCACCGTATTAAAGCCATCGGTGTAACCTGGATGGCAGCCATTACTGATCACCACGATGCCCCATTTTTCCTTTGGATGAAAGAACATGGCACTGTAAAGCCCATAAGCAGAACCTGTATGTCCCTTCAGCGTTTTACCGGCAATCAATTTATCCGTAGTGGAAATGGCCAGTCCGTAATTTTCCTTTCCCGGCAACGGTGCCTGCATCAGCAAGGCGCTCTGTTTTGACATGATCCGTTGGCCCCTGTGCCGGCCCTTTTTCATGTGCATGATCATATACTGGGCAAGGTCACCAGCCGAGATCTTCATACCGCCGGTGGGTGAAAATATGGGGGTGGAATATCCCATCTGGTAATTGTCAATTTCTTCCTTGCGGGACGCGTACGCGCCGGGGGAAAAAACAAAGCGGGCCGAGTCGACCTGGTATTCATAGATGGCAGCAAAGCGTGAAGAATCCAGCAGGTTTACATTATAGCCACCATAGAGCCGGAGCGGATCCAGCACATGATGCTTCACATACTGGTCAAACCTTTCCCCTGATGTTTTTTCAATGATGGTGCCCACCATATTATAATTCAGGTTGCAGTACATATAACCCGTTCCCGGCTCGTAGGTATTGTAGCATTTTGCCCAGTTGGGGTTTTTATCGGGATTGATGGCATCTAGCGTAAAATAACCCTGGCTATCGTTGATGGATGAACGATGTGAGAGCACATGGCGCAGGGTGATGACAGTTTCCGGAAAGGCAGGATTGCGGATCGTAAAACCAACCAGTTTACTCATGTCGTCATCCAGGGACAGTTTTTCCTGTTCTATTAACTGCATGATGGAAGTGGCGGAAAAGGACTTGGAAATAGAAGCGATCCTGAAAATATGGTCCTTGTCCAGCGGGGTACCGGACTCCAGATCCTTTAGTCCGAAGGCCTGGGAATAGATGACCTTGTTGTTTTTCACCACAGCCACAGATAAGCCAACCACCTGTTTTTGTTGCATGAGGGCATTGATCCCGGCTTCTGCTTTTTCAGGCTGGGCGTAACCAGGAAGAAAAATACACAAGGTTAGTATTCCGGTAATAGCAAACTGCCTGATTGAGCGGGTGACCATCTCAGTTGATTTTTTTGAATAATCAGGAAGCTACTTAAAAGCCGGCAAATAACCATTGTCTTCCCTGTCAATGTCCATCAGTTTCATCATCGGGTCCAGTTCAACATAAATGGGTTGTCGGGTCAGTGATATGGTATGGCTGATCAGGCCATCATTAACCGGGACCCTGATGATCCTGTCCGGAAAATTTTTGAACCGGATCAACAGATCAACCGCATCCGGGAAGGCCAGTTTCTTTTTATTTCCTTTCCCGTCTTCTTCATATTTAAACAACGCGGCATCGAGGTGTAACCGCATGGATGACATAGTTTGTTTTTGAAGGCTCGCGGCATTCAGCCTGATATCATGGGTGATAATTTTTTTGAACAGCTCGTCTATTGCCGGATGGGTGGATGCTTCCGATACCAGGTAAAGTTCTTCCAGGAAATCCAGGCTGGTTGGGGGCTTGCCGGGATAGGCATGATCCCTGAGCAGTCCTTTGAGTGCCCTGTTAACATTTTCCTCTCCCAGCATTTTATACAGCTGGTACATGACAACCATGCCCTTGTTATAGCACAAATGCGGTTTGCCGGGATCCGACCGGTACAGGGGTTCTTCATCGGAAAGGGCTCTTTCACTCAGGTAGATGTCTTTGTGTACACGAACCCGGTCTGTGATACTGGCTTCGCCATAAACCTTTTTATATAACATCAGTTCGGTGTACATGGCAAGTGTTTCTGTAAGGATTTTGCTTCCCTCCTGCCAGTTTGGGTTGAGCCGGGTATTACCCCACCAGGCATGGGACAGTTCATGGCTGACCAGTTCATACAGGATGTCTTTATTCGGATCCTTCGCGACCTTATTCTGAAAGCCAAATTGTTCATTAATAAAGAAACTGTTGGGATAAGCTGTTCCGGCTGCGCCATTGGTGAATGCGGAGATCTCGGCAATGTGCAATGTTCTGAAAGGGTATTTACCGAAATTCTTTTCACAGTAGGCCAGTGTTTCTTTTGCAGCATCCAGCAGGTGACCGATATTTTCGGTATGACCCGAATGATAGTAAACTTCAATAGCATAACCATTGAATTGAATCTTTCTGACCTCATATCTGGCAGAGGCTACTGCAAAACGAAAGGGAATGGGTGATGATGCCCGGTATTCAAAATAATTCCGATTGCCCCGCTTCCAGTTTTTAACCGGCTCGCCAACTCCAATTGCGGTCTGACCTTCGCCTGTAGAAATCACACTGCTGAACCGGATGAATTGATGGGGATCAGTTGTACTATCTGCATGATCTACGCTTTTTAATGCCCTTGCGGTACTCATCCCACGACGGGCCCTTTCGGTGGCATCACTGATTTCATTATCGGCCTGGTATCCAAAGACCGGAAAGTAATTGCTGATCCTGATAAAAGTTCCGTTTTCAACTATTGTGTTGGGAAAGCTATGCCTGCGGAAGGCTGACCAGGAATAATTGAACCGGAAGGACATCCTGATCGAATCATCCGGCTGCAGGGGATGCTCCAACCTGAACATCCGGTGTCCGCAACTTTCATCCCTCAGCAGGAGTTTACTGTTTGGAAGCCGGACCTCCAGGTCCTTCATATCAGCATCCTGGTATAACAGCAGTGTATCGATCGGCTGGCCGGAATGGTTCACCAATGTATAACTGCCGCTGACCCTGTAGCTGTTTTCTTCCGGGAAGAGGTCAATAGCGGTGCTTACTTCGGCTATACCTGGTTGTGAAAGATGCTCATACTTCCGGTACTTTTCTTCATAGGCCTGCTTCCTGTCATTGACATCCTCCAGGCCGGACTGGTTTGTATTACTCATTATGGTGTAAGCAGAAACCATCACCATGACCATTGCCAGCACTGCGGAAACCCGGCGCGGAAAAGACTTCATCCGCATCGCCGGCCTGGTTGCCAGCAATGCCAGCAGCACCACTACTCCGGTTCCGAAAACGATCTTCCAGTGGAATGCACGTATGTATGGACCCCATCCCGTCATATCACTATAATTTCCCCTGAAGGCGCCGGTAAACCGGATAAGTGGATGGTGAAGTCCCATCATGCCGGCAAGGTTTGTACTGGTAAAAGCCAGTATTATTGCCGATGCGACCAGGGCCATGTATTTATGCTGAAACAAGGACTGCAAACTGATGATGATGCCGGCGCACAGGAATAATGGAAGACCTGCGAGGTAGAAAAGGGATGCATACAATTTCCAGTTGAGGTCGCTGTTCTGCAGCAGCAATTGAATAATAACGCTGACCAGTATACTAAGGCTCATCAGCAGTAAAGGAATAAGCGCCAGGGAAAACCATTTGGCATAAAATACGGCGGCAGATGGAACCGGTGTGGACTGTTCCAAAGCCGAAAACCTCATATTCCTGCTTCGCCAGAATAGTTCACTTCCATAAAACAACAGGACCAGCAAACAAAAGACAGGCAGGGATTCCAGCAGTTTGTTCACCATCAATCCGGTGCCGGCAAAACGCTCCGGGATCCGGCTGCCGCCGTTGATATGTCCATATATATCTATTCCATAGAAAAGGATCCACCCGCTGCAGAGCAACAGAAACGGGAAGCTCCTTACAATAAAGCGGACATCCATCCCGACAAAACTCAGGAAACACCGGATACCGTAAACAGGCCCTGCCGGTTTTGTGTTCACCACATGACAGGCCGCGGCAATGGTTGTTTTGCCCGCAGCCGGAGTCTTTTCTCTGCTGTATTTTTTGTCATTTCTGCTGAATCTGAACCGGCTATAAACCAATACCATGATTAAGGAACTGATGGTGAGATAAAGCAGGCGGTTAAGGAGAAGGTTGCCATGCAGTCCGGCCAGTTTTGTATTCCGATCCGCGGCCGACCAATACCTGGTCTGTTCGAAGAATGCCGACAGTCCAAACGGATCCAGTTTTGCCGCCATATCCATTGCTTCGGCGGTTGCAGGGGAAGCGGAGACCACCAGCGGGGAGTTGGAATACAACGCGATCACCCAATAGGAAAAGTAGATAAATACCCCTGCAATGTAGACAATGAGTTTATTCCCGGTAAACCAGGCAATACTGCAGATAACTGCCGTGCAAAAGAAAATATTTGGAAGAGCCAGGAGAAGGAAGGGTTGCACATAATGCCAGGGGGTGAAGCGGGTCAGTTCTTCCCCGGGTTTTCCCAATAACTCATATCCAAGCAGAATACCAGTGATGAGAAGAAGAAACCCGAGTGTGGTAATACCCAAAACGATCAGGAAGCGACTGGTTATGAATGGCCCCTTCTTTATGGGCAGGGCATGAAGAATGGATTCAAAATTGGCATCCTTTTCCCGGAACAGGGTTTGTGCTGCCAGTATGGTTACACTGAATATGGTGAGCAGGGATGCCAGCCCTGTCAGGTAAGAGAGTACATAGGGAGAATTTTTACTGGTATTGGGGAAGGAGAAACTGGCATTAGTGGCAATGAACAATCCAAGTGCCAGGGAAACCAGGAGTACCAGGTAGAAGGATCTCTTCCGGGAAAGGAAGACCCATTCGAAAGACATGATCTGTCTGAACATATTATTCGGCTTTTAGGAGTGCAGTAAAGTACAGGTCCTCCAGGTCGGCCTCCCTGGGGGTGAACCCGTTGCCAGGATCGGTTGGGGAATGGACATGAATATTAAGTTTGCCGGCATTCAGGGTGGTGGAAATGATCCTGAACTTTTCGCTGTACTGGGGAAGGGAATGTTTATCTATGGTCCTTGACCAGATAGCACCACTTAGCTGGTCGATGAATTCCTGCGGAGACCCGATGGCCACCAGTTTACCTTTATTGATGATGGCCATTCGGGTGCAAAGGTTTTTCACATCTTCTACCAGGTGAGTAGAGAGGATGACAATGACCTGTTCACCAATCTCACTCAGCAGGTTGTTGAACCGGTTGCGTTCCTCCGGGTCCAGCCCCGCTGTTGGTTCATCCACAATGATGATCCTGGGATTACCCAATAAAGCCTGCGCAATGCCGAAGCGTTGCCGCATACCGCCGGAATAGGTATGCACTGATTTTTTGCGCTGCTCATAGAGATTTGTCCGGGCCAGTACAGACCGGACCTGTTCCTTACGTTCATGTTTATCCGAAATGCCCTTTAATACAGCAAGGTGGTTCAGCAGGTCAGTAGCAGAAATATTGGGGTACACGCCGAATTCCTGCGGAAGATAACCCAGGTGTTGTTTGATGGCATCCGTATCACGGAGTACATCCGTATCATTAAACGTAATGGTGCCGGAATCGGGAAGCTGTAATCCGGCGATGGTGCGCATAAGCGTGGATTTGCCGGCGCCATTAGGGCCGAGCAGTCCGAACATACCGTTGGAAATTTCCATGGAGATATTGTTCAGCGCCTTAACCCCATTGGCGTAGCTTTTTGTCAGTTGATGAATCCGAATGGTATTCATGATCTATTGTTTGAGTTTGGGCAATACAGTGTCATCACCCTTTAGAGTGCATTTTTTTAACGTATCAGGAGGTGTTTACTCTTCCCGGTATTCCAGGATATCACCGGGCTGGCAGTCCAGGGCCTTGCAGATCGCTTCCAGCGTATCAAAGCGGATACCCTTGGCCTTGCCTGTTTTCAATATGGATAAATTGGCCTGTGTTATTCCCAGCAGTTCTGCCAACTCCTTCGATTGCATTTTTCGCCTGGCGAGCATGACATCTATGTTGATGATGATTGGCATACTAGATATACAGATCTTGTTCGTTTTGTAAATGAAACCCCTGCCTGAAAATGGCCGTCATAAAATACGTAAAAACTCCCAGCACAAAGTGCAATACAGTCATTATCGCCAGGGTTCCCACTTCATAATGGAGGTAAATATGCAATACCAGGAAAGGCAATGGAACCAGCAGGTTAGCCAGGTAGAACCAGGTCAGTCGTTTAACATTAGCAGCAGTAAATAACCGGTCCAGCCGGAAAGCCTTCAGCACATTGCCCAGCAGCCAGAAGAAGAGTCCATACAAGCCAAGCAATACCACCATTTCAACCATATAAAAAGTATTGTATTCACCCACCAGGAATGGCTTACTGGTAAACGGAAACAACACATAGAATATATTTCCTCCTTCCGTTATATCGAGGGCGGATGTTTTAAAGATGGTGGTAATGGCCACATGCAAGGCCGATGCCAGGTACAGGATACTGGTAACCCTTGTAATGTAAAACAACACCCCGGCGATCAGACGAACCGATTTCATAGAAATAATGTTAATTACCACAAAAATAGAATTTATTTCTATATTTCAAATATTATTTATTGTTTTACAATAATTTTTTAAGATCGGTGTCTATCCCGCATATACAGAATTTACAATACCTTCCGGTTTTACCATAACACCGGAAACCATTGAAAACCAAACCCCATTTCCCCATCCTGGATGGCCTTCGCGGTGTCGCAGCCATCCTTGTGGTAATATTTCATTTGCTGGAGGTAAACTGATCCGCATGCCAATGGCGTTTCTCGTATGCTCCCTGCTACTGATACTGATTTTCTTTGTCCCGTATATCAGGCACAATGGACTATATGAAGCCGGCGTAATCATACTGGCTTTCCCACTGATCGTAGCCATGGGTGCGGGCGGCTCCGTAAGCGGTGTATGGCAGCGGATCTTTGAAAAAACCAGCGGCTGAAGAGATCATTCCCGTAGCGACCGGATTATTCTTCTTCTTCGTTCTCCTGGCCTGGCTGGCATTGAAATGGTATGATGAGCCCGTGCGAAACTGGCTGAAACAAAGGTTTTCAAACAGGTAGCAGTATATCATCATACACTATTGATTTTCTCATTATTATTCTAATTTCGGTATCACCGGATCAACGAAATGAATGCAATAATTATAGGGAGCCTGCTGATCAGCCTGCTGCATGCGGTAATCCCGAACCACTGGCTTCCTGTACTGGCTATTGCCCGGAAGGAAAAATGGCCCCTTTCCCAAACCATGCGGGTAACCTTCATTGCAGGCGTGTCGCATGTAATCAGCACCGTTGCCATTGGGGTGGTGTTGGGATTTGTTGGTGCAGAACTGATGGACTCCATTGAACAATTCACCAGGATAGTGGCACCATCCATCCTGGTTTTACTTGGATTTTATTTTATCAGCCAGCATTACAGGCACCATCATTTCCATATCGACAAACAGCAGCTCCAGGGAAAATCCAAATCAAGGCTGATCGGCTCCCTGGTATTGGCCATGTTCCTTTCACCCTGTATGGAGATCGAGGCATACTTCCTGCTTGCCGGCGCCAAAAGTGCGCTCCTGCTTTTATTGATTGCAACCATGTATGCCGTCATTTCACTGGGAGGTATGCTGATCTGGGTGCGACTCGCCTATAAAGGCATTATCAGGATGAACTGGCACGCCCTGGAACACAATGCAGGAATCATTACCGGGGCAATCCTGATACTGACCGGACTCGTTTCCTATTTTATCGGCTAGGCCATGCCGTGATATCAAAAATTAACACCGATGCCTACCTGATTAGTGGTAGCAGGGACAAGACAGTGTTGATGTCCAGCGATTCTTCAAATCTGTACAGATTATAACTGATACTGTTGTTCTGCAGGCTCTCCGCCGTACGGTCTTTTAAAAATTTCCGGTTGCTGATGATCCGGAAATACATGAACTGGATGGCCGACCTGGGTAATGCCTTGTTCCAGTAAGCAGGATTGACACGGTATATGGGTGAATAACTGCTGTTGGCCGTTACACCGATGGTTCCTTCAGTACCCCCATAATATGCGGGCTTATTTCGGTCCGCTTCCGGAATGGCAGCATATTCTGTTTCGATGGCCTTCATCATAAAATCCACCGTGAATTTATCCGGCTGGCTGCCCCAGTACGACCTTAACCTGGCATAGGCTTCATTAACGGTAACCGGCAGCCAGTAAGGGGGGCGATCAGGATTATACAGCACATACACTTCACCGTCATACAGATCAATTCCCCTGCGGATGGTTTCCATTTTAGGCGGAAGGATGAAATAATTCTTATCGCCGGAAAACTCTGGTGCTGCCAATGGCCAGGAAGCCGGCCGCTGCCTGTTGACGATGACCGTCCACTCAGGTGGCTCCACGGTTATACTCGCGGGTTTACCATCTTTCAACTGGTACCAGGATATAAACTCAAAACTGATCCTTGCCTGGATACCATATGCCCCCAGGTCGGTGCAGTTAATATTATAGATCCTGGCCCTGGCATCGAATCCCTTATTTTCTGCCAGCACGGGATTCCTGCGTACGGCATTCACCAAAGCAGAAAACTCTTTCAACTGATCTGCTATTTCCGTTTTGGAAAAACCGCATTCAGGTCGGGTATAATCGGTGCGGCTCAGGAATTCGAAAGTTCCCGGCTTTTCCGTCAGGAGCGGAAGTTCTTTTTGTGCAATACTTACAAAAGGAAAGAGAAGGACTATCAGCAAGATTAGCAGCCCTTCCAGGGAGCCCGTTTTCCGGGGGAATTTTCTGGATAGCATAACCGGGAATTTCTCCTGTGAATCTATAGTATATCTAACCCGGATTTCAGGACCTTACACATAATCCGCTATGATAAAAATCAGGAAACCCTGATGCCGGTATTATTTATCGGCCATGGTTCTCCCATGAACGGTATCGGGGACAATGAGTTCAGCCGCACCAGACCATTACTGGCCGCTGTTGTACACCCCTGGATTGAAAGGCAGCAAAGACGGGATTTCTTTTTACAACGACAAAGCTGTGGGCAGATTGCTGACCATTCCATTAACATAATGTTTAGTTAAACATACTGTAACAATTGCTTAACACAGGATGCGTCCCTTTGCAATTCTTGCAAAGTCATCATTAATAATCAATTGTTATATGTTTAGAAAACTACCTGCACTAGCGGCAACGGGATTAATGATCCTGTCGGCACATGCGGTTACTGCAGCTCCCGAACCGATCCGGGACACCCTGCTGGGCACGAGACCTGCAGCAACCTCCGCCAATGTATTTGACCGTGTGATCGGAACCGTGCGCGACAATGCCGGCTTTCCGCTACCCGGCGCTTCCATCAATGTAAAAGGATCGAATCGATTCACCGTAACGAACAATGAAGGCCGCTTCAGCATTGAGGCGGGCGATAATGCCGTTCTCGTCATCTCCATGGTTGGCTTCGAAACAAGGGAGATCCCCGCCACGCAATCCAACCTGGGCGACATCATCCTCCAGAAAAATGTAGACAACCTGAACGATGTGGTGGTTACCGCCATTGGTATCAAGCAGCAGAAACGTAAACTCGGTTACTCCACACAGGAAGTAGGTGTAAGGGCACTGGCACAGGCAAAGACAACCAACCTGGGTAACGCACTTACCGGGCAGGTGGCCGGCCTGACAGTAAACAACCCTACCGGTATGTTCCAGGCTCCCAACTTTTCACTCCGTGGCAAGAACCCCATCATTGTTGTGGATGGTGTTCCCATTGAATCGGACCTGTTTGATCTCAACAGCAACAACATTGAAAACATCAACGTGCTGAAAGGAACAACGGCTTCGGCTTTGTATGGCTCAAGGGGTAAGAACGGCGCCATCCTCATCACCACCAAAAACGCCAAGAAAGAAGGACTGGAGATCAACTTTGGCAACAAAACCATGGTTACTGCCGGCTTCACTGTATTCCCTGAAACCCAGACCCAGTACGGTAACGGATCAGAAGGCAAGTACGAGTTCTGGGATGGTAACGACGGCGGTATCTCCGATGGCGATATGATCTGGGGACCGAAATTCGGTACCGGCGCTAAAGTTGCCCAGTGGAACAGTCCCATCCGCGACAAGCAAACCGGGGAAACAATTCCCTGGTGGGGTGATGTTGCCGGATCAATCTATGACAACAAATCACGTTACGAAAGGGTTCCGACAGACTGGAACTATCACAATAACCTGAAGGACTTCCTTGGTACGGGTGTGATCACAGAAACCAATTTCTCTGCATCCTATAGGGGAGAAAAGAGTCGTTACTATTTTTCTGCCAACCATGCTTACCAGAAAGGACAGGTTCCCAATTCGTCCCTGCAGACCGGTAACCTGACGTTTAACTCTTCCTTCAACCTCACAGACAAACTGGAGCTGAGTGCGAACCTCTCTTACAATAAAGTGTATTCGCCCAACTTCCCCCGTTACGGATATGGCCCCAAGAACCACATGTACACCATCCTGATCTGGATGGGAGATGACGTGAATGGAGCTGACCTGAAAGCGCATATGTACCGTCCGGATATGATCGGTTACAGGCAGGCGAACTACAACTATGCCTGGTACAACAACCCATACTTCGCAGCTTATGAACTCAACCAGAAGCACGACAGGGATGTACTCAATTCACAGTTGAAACTGACCTATCAGCTGGCGCCCGGACTTACCTTACAGGGACGGTTAAACGCCCGCAGCAGTTCCCTGTTTGAAAACATGGAAAGTCCCAAGACCTATCTCAACTACGGTGACTCGCGCAATGGCGATTACAAGAACTGGAACACCAAACAACTCAATGTGGACGCCGACTTCCTGGCCAGCTACAATAAGAAGGTGAATGACAATATCAGTTTCGGCGTAACCGCCGGTGCCGCCTCCCTGTACCGCAAAACGCAGAATGAGTATCAGTCAACCGACGGTCTCATCCAGCCCTTCCTGTACAGCCTGAACAATACCGCCGGTCCGGTGATGGCATCCAACAACCTCAATGAGAAAGCGATCCGCAGTGTGTACGGAACTGTAAACCTGGATCTCTACAGGGGCATCTACCTGAACGCAACAGGTCGCCAGGACTGGTCATCAACCATTCCTGACAAGCCCTATTTCTACCCATCCGTTTCAATGAGTACGGTGTTGTCAGAATTTGTGAACATGCCTGCAAAGATCGACTTCCTGAAACTGAATGCCTCCTGGGCCAGCGTACTGAGTGACCTTGATCCCTACAGTCTCAGCGCCGCCTATAACAAGAGCACCACATTCGGTACCATGCCATCTGTAACCTATCCTGCCGGATTGTTCAACAGGAGCATTGCACCCGAAAAATCCACTTCATTTGAAGTAGGTATGTCAACTGCCTTCTTCAAAAACAGGCTCTCTGCAGACCTCACTTACTATCATACCGTTGATGAAAACCAGATCATCAACCTGCCCACATCCGTAACCTCCGGTTTCACTTCCAGGAAGGTTAACGGTAACGTGTACAAGACAAATGGATTTGAAGTGGTCATCAACGCCAAACCTGTTGTGACCGGTAATTTCAAGTGGAATACCACATTGAACTGGAGCCGTTATGTAAAGAGACTGACAGATATCTATAATGACGAAAGGAAGTCGGGCAACCTGTTCAAAGGTGACCGCGCCGACAGTTATTATACACGGGAGTGGGAGAAAAGTGCATCAGGCGAGCTGATCCTTAACAGCAACGGCATGCCAACCCGTAACCCCTATCTCCTTAACCTGGGCCATCTGGAACCCAACTGGAGAATCGGTTTCCTGAACAGTTTCAGGATCAAGGATTTCACTGTGGATATCGATATTGACGGAGCATGGGGCGGAATCATGCGCTCTCTTACCCACGAAAAAATGTGGTGGGGTGGCAAACATCCTGAATCTGTTGAATACCGTGACGCGGAATACGCCGCTGGTCAGCCGGTATATGTTCCTGCCGGTGTGATCGTGACAGGTGGTGAACTGAAAAGGGATATCGATGGAAATGTGCTCTCTGATACCCGCACCTACACCCAGAACACCAAAGCGGTAAGCTGGCAGTCATGGGCGCAGAACTATCCTTACCGTAATGCCGTAACAGAAAGTGAGAGCAAGAAATTCGCCAACATTTTCGACCGCACCTTTATGAAGTTGAGAAGGGTATCTATCGGCTATGACCTCACCAAAGTGGTTAAACTGAAAAAGGTAAATGCCCTGGATGTATCGGTATATGGTTACAACCTGCTGGTATGGAAAAAGATCCCTTACCTCGATCCAGATTTCGGAAACGATGACAACCTGCAGGATCCATCAGCAAGATACATTGGCGTATCCTTCAACTTCAAATTCTAATTTCTTACAACAGATCAACAATGAAAACGCATACTAAAATATTATGGTCCCTTCTGGCAGTGGCGGCAACAGCCGGATCCTGCAGAAAACTGGAGGAGATCAACGTGAATCCAAACAGTCTTACTTCCGTTAACCCGCAGCTCATCCTGCCAAGGCTGGAGCTGGTGGCGGCATCACAGATGAACAGTACCAGTCCGCTCTATGCCATCAAAATGCTGGTGCAGGCAGACGGTGAAAGCACGGAACAGTTTTACAAGTGGGACAGGGGAAATTTTGACGCCTACAATAACCTGCGCGACATTACCAAAATGGCTGAGGAAGCAGAGAAAGCAGGCCTGAGTTCCTATAAAGCGGTAGCCAAGTTCTTTCGTGCTTTCTACTTCTACAATATCACCATACACTTTGGTGATATACCCTATTCCGAAGCGCTCAAGGGTGAAATAGGCGACTACAAGGCGCCGGCCTATGACGAACAGAAAGCAGTATTTGCAGGCATCCTGAAAGAGCTGGAAGAAGCCAATGATATCCTGAAAGCCGAGAAGACCATCATTGCCGGTGACCTCATCTTTAAGGGTGATGTAACCAAATGGCAGAAGCTTGTGAACAGCTTCAGGCTGAAAGTGTTGATGACACTTTCAAAGAAGACAGGCGACAGCGACCTGGCCATCAGGACAAAATTCAGTGCCATAGCAAACAATGAGCCCCTGTTGCAGGGCAATGGAGACAATGCACAACTGGTATGGCTCGACCAGCAGAGCAACCGCTATCCCCAGTTCAACTCCAGTTCTTTCGGATCAGGCATGTACATGGACAGCACCTTTATCCAGCGCCTGCAGGAAAGGAAGGACCCCAGGCTCTTCATTTACTGTACGCAGACCAAGAGCGGAAAAGAAGCGGGCAAACCGATCACAGACTTCAGTTCCTATGAAGGTGGCGATCCTGCTGCGCCCTATGGTACCCTTAACGTGAAAGCCACACAGGGTAATCTCTCTAAAGTCAATGAAAGGTATTATAAGGACCCTACAGCCGAACCAACTGTCCTGATGGGCTATGCAGAACAGCAGCTCATACTGGCAGAAGCGGCAAGCAGGGGATGGATCGGCGGAGATGCCAAAGCTTACTATGAAGCCGGGGTGAAAGCATCCTTCGCGTTTTACAACCAGTACGCCAAAGGATATGCATCCCATGTGGAAGAAGCCGATGCCACAGCTTACCTGGCAGAGCCGATCAATAACTTTTCAACTGCCACCACTGAAGAAGAGAAGGTAGCCATGATCATCATGCAGAAATACCTGCTCTCTTACTTCCAGCGCAGCTGGGAACCATATTACGAAGCGCTGCGCACCGGATATCCGTCTTTCAGGAGGCCTGCCGGTGTGAACCTTCCTAACAGGTTCATGTACCCGACCACGGAGATCAATACCAACAGTGAAAACCTTTTAACGGCAATCACACGCCAGTTTGGTGAGGGAAATGACAAAACCTCCGGCCAGACCTGGTGGCTGAAATAAGCAACTAAGAACCCTGAACCAAGGCTATCCGTTTAAACGGGTAGCCTTTTTTCATTTATGGCCAATACCTGGCCCTGGTATTATGCTGATGCCGGCTCGTACAAGGCGGCGGCACCATCCCTACATGACATTTTGCACCACAACAATCAGTGCTATAGGTGATTTTAATTACATAAACCCCACCGGGCATTTTATAATTTTCAGGTATTGTTAAGGCAGGTCTGGCAGCAGCATAATTTTTTGATATGACAACAACCATCAGAAGCTGGAAACAGGAAGACCTGAATGACCTGGTCTTTCATGCCAACAACATTAATATCTGGAATAACCTCCGCAATTATTTCCCCCATCCATATACGGAAGAGCATGGAAAACTATGGCTGGACCAGGTGGTTGACTCAACCCCGCTGGTCAATCTGGCTATTGATGTGGATGGGGAAGCCGTTGGTGGCATCGGCCTGATCCTGAATGGTGATGTGTATATCAAATCTGCGGAAATCGGTTATTGGGTCGGTGAGAATTACTGGGGGAAGGGGATCGCCACCGAAGCCGTACGGCAAATGACGGAATACAGTTTTTACTATTTCGATATTATCCGGCTCTATGCGGAAGTGTTTGAAAACAACAAGGCATCCATGCGGGTGCTTGAAAAAAATGGTTATTACCTGGAGGGTGTGCGCCGCAAAGCGGTTTTTAAAAATGAAACCCTGATGGATGATTATATCTGGGTGAAACTGCGGCCCTGGTGATCACCTGCACTATTAAAACATTAGTATATGCCTCTCAAAAAAAACATTGCCACCAGTGAATCGGGGTTCATCTTCAACCCCTCCACGGGCGATTCCTATTCCGCCAATCCCGTTGCGGCTGAAATATTACAATTATTAAAACAGGGCATGACACCTGGTTCCATCAAGGGGCAGATCCTGGACACCTATGAGGTAGATCCATTGCGGCTGGAGCAGGACTGGGATGATTTCATGAACCAGCTGAAAGACGCGAACCTGTTGGACAACCTGTAAAACCTTCAAGATGGAAAACACTGAAAAGCAACTAACCATAGCCGTTACTGGGCTGAATGCCATTGACAGTCCCGGTCCGGGCATCGCCGTCATCCGTGGTTTGAGGGATGGACTGAACAGGCCGGTACGCATCATCGGGCTGGCTTACGAAACACTGGAGCCGGGCATCTATATGCATGAAGTGGTGGACAAAACCTACCAGATACCCTATCCTGCTGCAGGCTCCGAAAACCTGCTCAGGCGGCTCCGTTATATTCACGAAAAAGAAAACCTGCAGCTCATCATCCCGAACTTTGATGCCGAACTGCACAATTTCATCAAACTGGCGCCCACCCTGAAATCCATGGGCATTGCCACTTTCCTGCCCACACAGGAACAGTTTGATGCGCGGGACAAGATCAACCTGTTCAAATTCGGGGAAAAGCATGGCCTCCTGGTACCCAGGGACAAGGTCATCAACAATATCTCAGAACTAAATGCCTGCGAAGAATCCTTCGGTTATCCCCTGGTGGTAAAAGGGAAGTTCTATGATGCCGTAGTGGCCCATACCATGGAGCAGGCACAGAAAGCATTTTATAAGCTGGTGGCAAAATGGGGATTTCCCATCATCGTGCAGGAATTTATCAAAGGCACTGAAATCAATATTGCCATCCTGGGCGATGGAAAAGGGAATGCCATCAGCATCATACCCATGCGCAAACTATATATCACGGATAAGGGAAAGGCATGGGCAGGTATCACGCTGGAAGATGATGCGCTGATAAAGGTTGCGCGGGATTTTGTGGAAGCTACCAACTGGAAAGGCGGTTGTGAACTGGAGATCATGCGCACGGATAAGAATGAACTGTATATCATGGAGATCAATCCGCGATTCCCGGCCTGGATCTACCTGACAGCGGCAGCGGGACAAAACCAGCCGGCAGCGCTGGCAAGAATGGCGCTGGGTGAAGCCCAGCCTCCTTATTCAGAATACGAAGTGGGAAAAATATTTATCCGGTATTCCTGGGACCATATAACCGATATCAAAGAATTCCACCAGATCAGCGGTATGGGAGAATTGTAAAATACAGAACCATGAAAAAGTTGCCTTACGAAAGTCCCTCCATCCAGAAAATGAATGCAGGGCTGATGAATAAATTCGGGAGCCGTACCGAGTACGAACCAGTCAGGCAAATTGACGGGGTTTCCGTGCACAGCATGATGGCACAGTATGGCTCGCCGCTTTTTGTTTTAAGCGAAAGGACCATACGCCGCAATTACCAGGATGCCGTCCGCGCATTCACAACAAGGTATCCCAAAGTGCAGTTTGCCTGGAGTTATAAAACCAATTACCTCAATGCCGTGTGCCGGATCTTCCACCAGGAAGGAAGCTGGGCCGAAGTGGTCAGCGGTTTTGAATACCGCAAAGCCCTGGGCAATGAGGTGCCCGGTAACAGGATCATATTCAACGGTCCGGAGAAAACCAATGCGGAGCTGGAACTGGCGGTGAACAATGGCTCCCTGATCCATATCGATCATTTTGACGAGTTGTTCCAGCTGATTGAACTAAGCGATACGCTGAAGAAAAAACCGCGGGTAGCCATCCGCGTGAATATGGACACCGGTGTTTACCCTATGTGGGACCGGTTTGGATTCAACTATGAAAATGGCCAGGCCTGGAGTGCGCTGACCAAAATTGTGGAATCCGGCAAAATGGAATTGACCGGACTGCATTGCCATATCGGCACTTTCATGTTATCGACTGATGCCTATGCCACGGCGGTGAAAAAGCTTGGTGACCTTGCCTGGAAATGCAAAACGCAGCTGAACAACCCGGTACAATACATCGACCTGGGAGGCGGATTTCCTTCTTCCAATACCCTGCGCGGCTCCTTCCTGCCCGGAACCGACAGTGTGCCATCCGTGGATGAATTTGCGGAAGCCATCACCTCCGGTTTGCTGAAACTGGGTTTCGGAGCAGATGAATTGCCCCTGCTGATCCTGGAAAGCGGTCGCGTACTGGTGGATGATGCCGGCTACCTGCTGTCCACCGTCATCGCCAATAAAAGACTGAGCGACGGACGACGGGCGATCATTCTCGATGGTGGGGTGAACCTGTTGTTTACCTCTTTCTGGTACGACCATACCATTACACCGGCGCAGGATTTCACCCACCACAGCGAGGACCAGGCACTCTATGGACCCCTGTGCATGAACATAGATGTAGTGCGGCAAAGCGTTAACCTGCCTTTGCTGAACAGGGGCGATAAAGTAGTGGTGCATAAAGTGGGGGCCTATAACCTCACCCAGTGGATGCAGTTTATCCAGATGCGCCCCAATGTGGTGATGATAGATGAACAGGGGAATACCCATCTCGTGAGGGAGGCGGAAAACCTGGAATATATTGAACAACTGGAACGGGTACCCGAACATTTAATGAAGCGGTGAAAAAAACGATCCTCATACCATTCCTGGACTATATTGTCACTACGGTGCTGAACAGTTATTCCATGTTGTTTTTCAGCAACAGGAAGTATTTCGCCCTCATCGTTTTACTGGTATCATTCTTTAATCCATATACCGGGCTGGGAGGTTTCACGGCAACACTGGCATCCGTATTGACAGCATATTTTATCGGCTTCAGCCGCGAACAGGTGAAGAGTGGTCTCTACACTTACAGCGGATTACTGATGGGCCTGGGAATGGGCACTTTTTATGAACTCACCCCGGGTTTCTGGATACTGCTGGCGCTGGGAGCTGTTTTGTCTGTACTCCTGTCGGCTGCTTTCATTGCAAGCCTGGGCAAAACAAACCTGCCGGCATTATCCCTTGCTTTTATTCTCACGCTGTGGGTGATCATTCTTTCCTCCAAAGAATTTGCAGTCATCGGCCTCACGCAACGGAATATATACTGGCTTAACGAAATGTATGCCACCGGCGGAACGGAACTCATCTGGCTGGTACAGAAAGTGGAGAACCTTCCGCTACCCGATATCGTGAATGGCTTCTTCCGCTCCATGAGCGCCATACTGTTCCAGAGCAGCATCGCCGCCGGAATCGTACTGGCTATCGGCCTGCTTATTTACTCCCGTATTGCACTGTCACTGATGGCCATCGGCTACACCATTGCCATCCTGTTTATCCAGCTTATGGATGGTTATTCAGGGGGCGTCAATTATTATAACCTCGGCACCAATTTCATGCTGGTATCGGTTGCGCTTGGCGGCATATTTATCATCCCCTCAGCCAGGTCCTTCCTCTGGTCCTTCATCACTGTACCGATCGCCTATATCCTTGTCATTGCCCTCTGGAAGATTACCAGTACCTGGGGACTGCCGGTTTTTTCATTACCCTTCTGTATAACGGTGATGCTTTTTCTTTTCTGCCTGCAATTGCGGAAAACGGGCGGCAGGATGGTGCTGACTCCCATCCAGTATTACAGTCCGGAGGAAAACCTATACAGGTACATCAATAACAGGGAAAGGGTGCTGAATAATTTTTACTACTACCACCTTTCCCTTCCGTTTATGGGCGACTGGACCATCAGCCAGGGATATGACGGCGGCATTACGCATAAGGGTGACTGGGGCAAGGCCCTCGACTTTGTGATAACGGACAAGGAAAAGAAAACCTACCAGGGAGCGGGCAGCAAACCCGAAGATTTTTATTGTTACAACAAACCTGTCCTGAGTCCGGCTGATGGAATTGCGGTTGAGATCATAGACTATGTGGAAGACAATGCGGTAGGTGGAAACAATACCAGGCAGAACTGGGGTAACACCATTGTGATCAAACATGCAGAGGGACTCTACACCAAATTGTCGCACCTGAAAAAAGGGTCCTTCAGGGTAACAAAGGGAGCCTACATAAAGAAAGGTGAAATCATTGCCAGTTGCGGCAATTCAGGCCGCTCTCCCGAACCACACCTGCATTTCCAGGTACAGTCCACCCCGTATTTCGATTCCCGGACCATGGCCTATCCCTTTGCGTATTATTTGCAACAGGAAGCCGGAAACAGCATCCTGAAAACTTTTTCAGTGCCCACGGAGGGAAGCATCGCCGGCAATATTGTACCCAACACCCAGTTGCAGCATGCATTTAATTTCCAGCCCGGATTTATCATGAAAGCAGCAGCGCCGGAGTACGGTAATGAAGAATGGGAAGTAATGGTGAGCGCATATAACGAAACCTATTTCTACTTCCGGCAGCACAACGCTTACGCCTATTTCATCAACAACGGCACCATGTTCTACTTTACCAATTACTTTGGAAAGCGTAATACCTTATTGTACCAGTTTTACCAGGCAGCCTATAAAGTGTTGCTGAGTTCAGAGAAAAAAATAACCATTTCCGACACCTATCCGCAGCACATCTTCGGCAATCAACCCCTGAAGTGGGTACAGGACCTGCTGGCACCATTCCATATTTTCATGAAGATGCAGTACAGCAGTTATGTAAAACAGGCAGATGACATGCTGGGAGGCGGCAGCATCCTGCTGGAAAGCCGGGCCGACCAAAAGCTGGCCGGCAGCAGGAAACAGAAAATGCTTGCACTGGTTGAAATCAGCGACGGCAGGATCCATTCGTTCCGCGTTGAATTGAATGACAAAAAAATTGAAGCCATATGTGGAAACCAATAACAACCACCATCCTGGCTTTCTTTCTGGCAGCAACGGCCGCAAAGGCACAGCAGGACTATTCCTTTGTGACTGTTGACAGCACTACCTATGCTTTATATGAGAAGGCCGCCTGGAAGGAACTACTTATCTATGGCAAGGATGCTATTGCCAACAACCAGGATTTCATTTACCTGAGACTGCGGCTTGGCTATGCCGCATTCATGACCGGCAATTATGCTGAAGCACTCCGTCACTATAAAAAAGTTTTAAAGGAAGATTCGTACAACAGCACTGCGCATTATTTCATTTACTGGAGCAGGATCAACCTGAACCAGCCCGAACTGGCCATGGCAGAAATCAAATATTTAAACCCCGGAATGCTGCCCCGGAAAAATACAAACCCGGCTGCCATAACCGGGGTGGATCTTGAATTCAGTTACAAGCAGACCACTGCAGCATCGAGGCAAAACCCCCTCTATGCGAGATTTGGCCTGGGCAACCGCTTTGGTTATGGTGTGCACATGCAGCAATCCATCGCTACTTACCAGCAAAAGATCAGTGAACCCTTACTGACTGCCGTCACCAATAATACCAATATCAACATCAACCAGTTTGAATACTACAACCGGCTGCTATTCAACCTGGGCCGGGGCTGGCAATTAAAAACCGCCTGGCATTACCTCTATACACCGTTTAATAATTTCAAATACAATAACCACCTCGTACTGGCCGGACTCAAATACAATGGCAATTATTTCGACTTCCAGGCTGATGCCGTACTGGGAACACTTACGGATACCAGTCAACAGCAATACAACCTGCAGCTAGGTCTGTACCCGCTGGGGAATTTCAATCTCTACAGTTTTTCCACCGCGAGCATTCGTCAGCGTGAAGGGGAATCGGCCTTCAATTTCAGGCAGGTACTGGGAGTAAAAATCATAAAAAACATCTGGCTGGAAGGGCATCTCACTGCAGGGGAATTCAGGAACCTGGCCGAAAATGACGCGCTGTATGTTTACCATGCCATCGACCCGAATAAATCAAAAGCAGGTATCACCAGTTATATTTTCCTGGGCGGAACGACCATATTGCAACTTGGATACACACACGAAAAACGTCAGCTCTTCGGAACTACAACCACATTTCAACAACATTCAATAACAGGAGGACTATCATGGAAGTTTTAAAGAAAACAATCATAACCCTACTGGTGGTTTGCTTTTCGGTTATAGCGAACGCGCAGCAGGAAGCGGCATTGCAGGGGGCATTCAGGGAAAGTTATGTGCAGGAAGGGAACAAGCAGTATGCCGATGCCATCACAAGCCTGAAAAAAGTCTATGACGAACGGAGTTATGAGATCAACCTGCGGCTGGGCTGGCTCTATTACCTGTCAAAGGATTATCCGCAGTCGCAGAATTATTACCAGAAAGCTGTTGGCCTGAAACCCTATTCGGTTGAGGCAAAACTGGGACTGGTGCAGCCCCTGGCTGCGTTGCAAAGCGTGGACAGACTATTGCAGGCTTATACGGATATATTAAAAATTGATCCGCAGAATTCAGTGGCCAATTACTGGACCGGCGTTATTTATTACAACAGGAGAAAGTATGAACAGGCGGCCAGGTATTTTGAAAAAGTGGCCAACCTTTACCCCTTTGATTATGACGGCAATCATATGCTGGCATGGTCCTATTTAAACCTTGGCAGGAATAACGATGCGAAGATCCTGTTTACCAAGGCCCTGCTGATAAGGCCTGGTGATGCTTCCTGCCTGGAAGGTCTGGGGAAGATAAAATAACCGGGACCAATGGTCCCGGCTTAACTGAATATGGTTTTCAATAGGAATAAACCGTTTTCATCACGATCCTGAACTGACCGGTAGACGGATTCAATTCCTGCTTTACCACTTCAATCGGGTATCCGTCGCTGTCATATCTGTACTCACTCTTCAGGTAAAGGGTTCCATCCAGTTTCTCTGCAACTGTATTGTTTTTAGACTGGTCCTTAAAATACATCTGGGGCCATTTCAGGTGAACATAAGGGTTGATGCCCGCATCAAAATCGTAAGTCCGGGTACTGGTTGGAGCGGAAGGAATAATAGTTGTTTCCTCCACCCTGTTGCCACCTGAAAATTTCAATTCAATTTTCGAACCGGATTCAGCATGATAGTCATTGAGTTCATCCATGCTGATCAGGTCATAGCCATTCTCCTTCGCAAAACGATTGCGGTACATGGTGAACTGCGACTGGTAACTGTATTGTACGGCAATCATTTTATTCTCCTGGTTATAATAGTACCGGCTGTAACCAAGCACATCATTTGCCCCATCCAACTGGTTAACTATTTCAATTTTTTCCAGGCGGTTTTCATTGTACACAAATCTGTCTATAGTGGCAAGGGTCGGTTCGGGATCACTGGTAGTCGGATTGAAATAACTATAGCGGATATTTTCCAACCTGCCCTGCTGGTCGTAAGCATAGGTAAGTTTTTTGCTTAAACGAAAACTCTCGTCCTGGTAAACATAGTTTTTTTCTGAGCTTAGTTTTTTTGCAGCCCTTGTTCCGCCCAGGGTGTACAATTTTCCATCAACTACTTCATTGTTGCGTAATGGCATTTCATACACAATACCCCACTTGGAAACCCGGATTGAATAGTTGGGGTGTGATTTTGGCAGGTAAATCAAATTGGCACCCGGGGCCAGCAGGGTATCCTTTTCAAACTTCAGTCCGTTTTTATCCCAACTGGTAATTTTAAAGTTGGCCGGGATACTGTCATATTTGATGTCCCCGATAGTGATGGAAGCCTTTACCTTAATGGCAAAATACTGCTCCGGTCCGGGAGTTTGCGGAACCGGCTGGTCATCCTTTTTACAGGCAGTGAATAACATGGTGGTGGCATACAGGCACAGCATGCCCTTAAAAACATTTTTCATTTTTTTTAAAATTGATTTGATTTGATTCAGGTCGGAAACTGGTGGTATTCTTAAGGAGGATCGTTTGACCACACAAAGATGGTGGCAAAAAACGACTGTTACAGTCACACGATGATGTGATTCCCGGCTACAATTGCCTTTCCGGGAACCACCCTGACTCACATACTATCACATGTGTTATCAGAACAACCCTATTTCGCCCAGTGCAGCAAATTTTTCACCATCCCAACTGCTTTTTGCCACCAGTTTTATGAAGCGCAGGTTTACCGGCTGGGCAAACTCCAGGTATTGCGGCCCGCTGGTATTGGCCAGTTGGCGGCTGATGGCCGGCACGAAATTTACTCCATCCAGACTGGTGAAGATGTCCATGTCCTTAACAGACCTGCTGAGCGTCTGGCGCTGTGAAATACTGATGCCTTTTGCTGTGACATCAACACCGGTACTGACCACCACTTCGTGCGGGTAGGAGGTCACAGCGGAAGACCACCTGCTGTGCCAGTAAGTGGAAGGATCGCCATCGATCAGGTTGAGGGCCGCCCCGTTTTCGCTGAGCTTTTCCTCGGAGCTGAATGAAGTTATGCTCCAACCTGTTTTACTGATTTCAGGCCTTGTACTGAAATCCAGGATTGGCAGCCCGTTCGCAAAACGATATGAAAATATAGTTTCCCTGATTACACCATTGGTATGTGCCAGTTTCACCTTCAATTCATATT
Organism: Flavihumibacter stibioxidans; assembly: GCF_014332695.1. Lineage (GTDB taxonomy): Bacteria > Bacteroidota > Bacteroidia > Chitinophagales > Chitinophagaceae > Flavihumibacter > Flavihumibacter stibioxidans. The sequence continues at coordinate 729,583 of NZ_MBUA01000012.1, forward strand.
CATGGTTCTCACGGTATTTCAGATCGGTTACCGGCATCTCGATGAAAAAACTATCCTGCCCGATGGGCTTGCTGGTCCAGGTCACAGCATTGTAATCACGGTTAACACCTGTGCCTTCATTATTTACATTAGGGTCATTAAAATAAATAATATCGGTAACCGGTGTATTTGCTGAGAAGCGACCCTTTACCACTATGGAATTTTTTCCTGCTTCATAAGATGCATAAATGCTTTGCAGGGATGATTTCACTTCGCCATAAAAGGATTTATTCTCCTGGCTGAAAACCTGGTTCACATTCAGCACAGCGCAATCGGCCGCGGTGAGGAAGGTCTTTGAATTGCCCCAGGTACTGTTGCCTGCCCACATCAGGGCCATGCCGAGCGTTGATTCTTCCGAAACTTTCTGGCAATTGTGCGGCAGGTTCAGGCCATGCCCCAGCTCATGAATCATTCCGCCAATCCATTTGGTAGCCCGGGTACCAAGCGTGCCCGGACTGCCAAGATACCTGACATCCTGGTCGGCATAATCCAGGGCAAAACAATATTTACCCAGGCCATAAAAAGGTACACCGCCGGGTTCCCCGCCGGGATCATAGGTGGTGGCGGGCATGATAACCAGGTAATGGTCGCCATGGAATTCAGACTGGTTAAGCTGGCGATAGGCCGCTATTTCCTGCATCACTGCATTGGCGCCACCATCATATGGATAGGCAGATCCGCCCCTCCCTGCCTTTATAACGACCAGCTTTATGCGCTTTTTATCCACGTCTTTCATCAGGCCCAAAGTTTTCCCGGCGTACCCGTTCCTTTCCATCTCCTTGCCGATAAAGGACTGGGCATCGAGCAGGATCTCACTCAGGCGCCGGTGGTAATCTGCCGGTGGCACCACATCATTGGGTACAAAATACACCACGTTGAGGCTGTAGGCATTCTGGCTTTTATAGTTATAACTCACCACCGGAACCGGCGGAGGCTGCGGCGGGTTCACAGGTGCTGGTTCACTACCCGTCCTTGAACAGGATATAAGAAAATGGGTGGCAACCAGTAAACGAACCGGAAGGCAAAATAGTTTCATATGAATGGCATTAAAAAAGCAGCAGTCCGAACCATAAATGATTCGCATACTGCTGCCTGTAAATAATCAATTAGTACTTGTACACTACGAACTCAGCCAGGTGGGTGGAAGTCATTCTTCCCTCGGTCATGGTCAACCGAAAATGTCTCCAGGGAGCCGGGGTGAGCGGGAAGGTTTGCTGTGCGTTATTGGTATTATCAAAAGCCCGGTCCTGAAGGAGCATGGTCCAGGAATTGCCGTCAACGCTGGCTTCCAGGTTGAACTTTGTAAAACCTGTGGAACTGCCCTGCCTGCGCACCAGGCCGATCTGGTCCACATAATATTCCTGTTGCATATCAACCTGAACCCAGTGTGGAAATGCGGGTTCGGAAGGCCACCAGCTGGAATGCCAGTAGGTATTGATATTACCGTCGAACAAGGCGGAAGCCAGTCCCGTATTTTCCCACTGCGTCTGTTCAGAGGAAGCCGTGGCCACCCAGCCATCCGTATTAGCCGGCTTCCCGGCCAGTTTGCTGGCAATAATGAAGGCGGTTTTTGCCCTTGGGTTCACTTTGTAACCGGAAGCATCCATGATGCTGATGGGCAGCAGGTAATCTTTGGCGGGGTCAAACTTCTTTGAGAAATATTTGAACTCTGCCAGGTTGGATGTGAGGCTTCCTCCTGCAATGGTTAAAACGCGGTCTGTAAAACTGTAGGCATCTGCAGGAAAAGCTTCATACGGCGTGAGGCCGGCATTTGTACGCATGAGGTTGATGCTGTCAAATGCGCGGGTATCAACATCCAGTTTGATGGCTACATCTCCACCCGGATAACCAATGGCGCCAAATCCGGCATTGAGGGTAAAGCTCCTCGCTTCATCTACAAAGGGGAAAAGCTGCAGGTCAACACTCTGGGCAGTACCCTGCTTCAGGTAGATAACCACGTTATCCTTTGAATCACTACGCTTGAGGTAGTCAGGGTCCTTTACGCAGGAACTGAGCATCATCACAGTTCCTGCCAGGACGGTCATATAGGTATGAAATCTCATTGTAATTGTTTAATTGGTGAGCAAAGCATCTTCATCCTTTAATAGCCCGGGAATTGAACCAGTTGTTTATTCCTGTCAATATCGGCCTGCGGCACGGGCCAGAAATAATTCCTGCGGTCCCAGGCAGATTTTGTGAGGGCAACTGTCCGCTGGTGAAAGGCCACATCACCCAGCGCCGTACCCTTGTCCATGTTCATGCCATAGAAGGCACCACCCTGGTGGTGTTCGGGCTGGTCGGCCACTTTCCACCTGCGTACATCGAAATAACGGTGATTCTCAAACGAAAGCTCAATTCGTCTTTCTGTACGGATATGTTCGCGCATCTCATCCTGGCTCAATCCGGCTTCCAGGGCAGGCAGCCCTGCCCGGGTGCGCACCTTGTTCAGGTAAAGCAGCACATCGCCATGGCCGGGCTGGTATTCGTTCAGTGCTTCGGCATAGTTGAGATAGATCTCAGCCAGCCTGATCAGCATAGCCGGACGTCCGACAGATACCGAAGGGTTGAAATTGGTGTTGGGATGAAGGTTCTTGCGGGCGGTATAACCTGTCTTGGGCCAGTCCCGCGGAGCACCCTGCTTTCCTGAATTACCGGTAAAGAAATAGCCCACATAGGTTTGTCCGGATTTTGCAACCACCGGAACGGTGGCACCATTAAAAGTGATATGCGCATAGAACCTTGGCTCACGGCCCACATACATTTTGCTGGTGTTATCTGCATAGAATCCCGGCTTTCCGGAAGCAAACCCTTCTTCCGTATAAGCGGAGCTGCCGTCCTTAATTCCCTTCCCATCGGCCATGCGGTAAGCATCCACCAGTTCCTGGAATACGCCGATACCGTTCCAGGCATTACCCTGGGTATTACGGGGAGCACAGTGGCGCTCCCACTCAGACCAATAATTACTGGAAGCGCGGGTCCAGATGGCTTCCTGTTTCCAGCCATTCCAGAAAAGGTTGCGGGAAGAGTAGTAACCTGCAAGGAATGGATCGTCATTGTTTTCCTGGTAAAGACTCCATTTGTTCAGGTCAATAACCGCTTTGGCGGCATCCGCTGCCTTCTTCCATTTTTCCTTGTCAAAAGTGGAATTGAGCAGGGGTTTGCCATCGGGATTTTTGAAATCAGCCATGTCCGTGTTTCCATTGTAGAGCGGACTGGCACTGAATAAAAGCACCTGCGACTGTACCGCGCTGATGACTCCTTTGGTAATCCTTCCGGTTTGCACCAGGTCGGGGGCGCCACCACCGGTTACATGTACTTCAGGAACATCTGCTTTGGCCTTTTCCATCTCCGATACCACATACCCGGAACATTCGTCCCAGGAACTGCGTGGAATCTGGTAGTCGGTGGTTACATCTCCCGGCTCCTCACCCAGCAAAACGACCGGACCATATATCTTCATCAGCTGGAAGTAATAATAGGCACGCAGGAAACGGGCTTCACCCTTGTATTGCCTGACCAGTTCAGCACCATTGGGAAGGCCAAGCATTTCCTCGTTTTTGTCAATATTCTTCAGGAAAATCCCGGACTGGCGGATTGCTTCATAGTAGGCATTCCAGTAACCTGCGGAACCGTCTGGCGTCAATGCCCCGTTGTTCATGGAAAGGGCAAGCCAGGTATAGTCCGCCTCATCTGTCATGGCAGTCCATTGGGTGGTATAAGGCTGGTTCCAGGGATCAGGGATCCTGCTATAAATGCGCGCCAGCCACTGTTCGCTCATCACCCGGTTGGTGAAAACATTATCAAGCGTAGTGATATTATCGGGTACCGTGTCAAGAAAGTCTTTTTTACAGCCGGTTGCTGCCACCAAAGAACAAACCAATCCCGCCACGATGTATCTTTTAAATGATTGTGTCATTGCGATAGATTTTTAATTAATTGAAACTGACCCGGAAGCCAACATTGTACATAGATGTATTCGGGTAAGCAGCGCCGTTACCATCGCCGAGTTCGGGGTCCCATACCTTCCATCTTGATCCGGTGAACAGGTTGGTACCGTTTACAAACAGCCGCATCTTGCTCACACTGAAGCGTTTCAGCGCCCTCAGGCTGAAATTATAACCGAGTTCTGCACTTTTAAGCCTGATATAATCCGCCCTTTTGATCCACCAGGTACTGGTATTGTAATTGGAAGTAACAGTCTGGTTGGTGGAGAGCCTCGGATAAAATGGCAAAGCATTCTGCATCTTGGCGTCGGGAGTCCAACGGTCGGTAACCAGCGCATACATGTTTCCGTAAGTAGCCCCTTGGGAGAAAGGTCGGGTGGCAAATCCGCTGGCATAGTTGAAATCAACCTGTCCGGCACCCTGGAAGAAGAGACTGAGGTCAAAACCTTTGTATCCACCGCCGACGGTGATGCCGTAAAGGATGCGCGGGATGGCGCCGAATCCGATGGCAGTCTGGTCAAAGGAGTTAATCACACCATCGCCGTTCAAATCTTTAAACCTGATATCACCGGGACGAACATCCCCTGACTGGCGCGGGGCAGCCATAATTTCCGTGGAGTCATTGAAGAGTCCCAGCGCCACATACCCAAAACGCTGTCCGATGGGCAATCCATCGCGATCAAGCCAGGGATATTGCCATGGTGGCAGCTCATCCTGAATGATCTTGTTCCGGTTATAGTTGAAAGTGCCCCTGAATGTCAGGAAGGCATCTCTTTTGAAGTACTTGTTGTACTGGAGTGTAACATCAATGCCCTTGTTCTCTGTAATACCGATATTACCATAGGGTATATTATCATAGCGGTAACCGGAAGAGTAGGGAATGGTGAAAGCCTGGCGAAGAATGCCGTCGCGTCTTTCCTTGAAGAGCTCCACGATAAGCTGGAGGTTATTATTCAGCGTGTTGATCTCGATACCCAGGTTCTGCCTTTTGGCTGTTTCCCAGGTCACATCAGCACCCACCTGGCCTTCCTGGAGGCCGCCATAGGAAACCGTACTTCCCGGTTCACCGAAAGTATAACCGTCGGCATTTGCAATCTGGGTCAGGAAAAGGAAACGCTGGGCAGTGTTACTGTTACCGGATGTGCCGTAAGAAAAGCGGAGTTTAAAATGATCAATGGCATTGGACAGTGGTTCAAAGAATTTTTCATTGGAAACAACCCATCCAAGTCCCACTGAAGGGAAAAACCCATATCGTTTGTTGGGAGTGAAATTCTCTGAGCCGCTGTATCCAAAGTTCCCCTCCAGGAAATACCTGTTATCAAAACCGTAGGTAGCACGTCCCGTAAGACCACGTACCCGGAATGGAATGGAAGCCACCACATTGTCGGCATTCCCGTTCACATAATCGGACTGGTTGTAGAGCAACATCCCGGAAACATTGTGGTTTCCGAAAGTCCGGTTGTAGTTGAACCCGGTTTCGGTATAAAATCTTCTGTTGGTAATGCGGTTGGAACCAAATCCCAGCACTTCGCTTCCCGGATCCGTCATATTCGTAACCAGGCTGCCCTCTGCATCACGCCCGGTGGCAAGGAAGGTGGGCAATGTGCGGGTGCGGTTCAGGCTGCTGAAGGAATAATTGTCAAATGCGAACATAGTCGTGAAAGAGAGTCCCCTGGTAACAAAATCCAGTTCCTGGCGGAGACGGATATTGGACCGGACGGTATTGCTGAATTCAGTGGCATAACCGCCGGTGGTCAGAATGCCATAGGGGCTCGGTAATGCCCCGCCCACTTTTGGCAACTGCCCGTTGGAATACATGGTTGGAACCGTATGGGGCGGAGTGGCGGTGGCATAATAGAACAAAGTGGAAGTGGCAGTACCGGGATAGTTGCCATTGGTAATGAATCCGTTTACCCCCAGTTCCATTTTGGTGGTTTTGGTAAGGTCAACGTTAACATTCGAAGTGAAATTATAACGCTCATACTTAAGCGTAGAATTGTAGGATTGTACTTTATCGCGTTTGAACATCCCCACTTCCCCATAATATCCTGCCGAGATATAGTAGTTAGCATTGGTGGAACCGCCGGTAACATTCACATTCGCACGGGTGCTGCGACCGTATTTATTGAACATTTCCTTGAACCAGTCTACATCCGGATAAAGTTCAGGATCAACCTTACTGACATGCTGCTGTATCCTTTCGGGGGTGTACTGTGCAGTGCGGCCCCGCATGGTCAGGCCTTCATTGTACATGGTCATAAACTGTTCGGCATTGGCAAATTCGGGCAGTTGTGTAAACTTGGAAACGGCCTGGTTTACTTCCACATTGATCTGGGCTTTTCCGGCCTTGCCTTTCTTGGTATTCACCAGGATAACGCCATTCGCACCACGTGTACCATACACGGCTGTTGCGGAAGCATCTTTCAGGATGGTGAAGCTCTCGATATCTTCGGGGTCAATATTATTGATGGAACGGTCGGGCACACCATCCACCACCAGCAGGGGGCCCTGGGGACTGGAGGCGAAAGTAGCGATACCGCGGATATAGATGCTGGCAGCATCATAGCCGGGTTCACCACTGCGCTGGACTGACACCACACCCGCCAGGCGGCCTCCGAGTGCATTGGTGAGGTCGCGCACCGGAAGTTTCAGTTCGGCGGGTTTGATGGTGGACTGGGATCCGACCACGCTGATCTTTTTCTGCTTACCGAAACCAACCACCACCGCTTCTTCCATGATACGGTTGCTGGGTTTCATGCGTACTGCATAATTTACCTGGTCATCGAGCACCAGCTGATAATCCTCATAGCCTACAAAAGTAAGTACAAGGGTGGCGCTGTTATCGGGCACTTCCAGGTAAAACTCCCCATCGTTATTGGTATAGGCGCCCTTTTCAGTATCCCGGATCTTTACGCTTACTCCCGCCATCACCAGGTTGGTGGAATCGTCTACCACCTTTCCCTTCACGATGCGTGTCGGAGGGTTGATGGCAGGCATGTTCCGGAGGTCAACAGGGCCGTTATAGGCAAAAGCCACCTGAATTTCCTGGCGGGTCAGCAGAATCTGTTTGCCGTCCACCTCATAGAGAACATGAAACGGGGCAAACAACCTGGCCAGCAGGTCTCCCAGTTTTTCGTTCCTGGCCTCGAACGAAATCTTTGTTTTGCTGGGAATACGCTGCGGGCTGTAAACAAATTTAACATCGGCCTGGAGACCGATCTGGTTCAGAACCTGCCTGATTTCCATTTGTTCAACCTGCAGGCTGATCCGCTTGTTGGTGATATTCTGGCCATTGCTGGTATTGGCATATCCAATAGCAACAAAAAACATGACCAGGAAAAGGGGTAAGAGTCCGACTCTCATACAATGAATTATTTGCCTTTTCAGGCAACCTGAATATTGCATAACTTTAATGTTCGGTTTAATAATTATTTAATCGATTAATGCCTTCCTGCCTGAGAAACAAGGGGCATTAGCACAGGGCCGGTATTGTTTGCAGCAATGCCGGTTTTCTTTTTTTCAGGAGCTGTCATTTCTCATTTATATGCAGTTGTTGTTTGGTAATTTATTTGCAGCCTTGGGGATAGATATACACTTCCGAATCGATCACTTCATATTCGGCGCTGATGGCCCGGCAGATCAGGTCCAGTTTCCGGTAGATGGAACCATCTTCCGACAGGTCGGCAGTAATGGTGCAACCCTTCAAAAGTTCCTTTTCATAGTGAAGCGAAATGCCATAGGCGGCCTTCATCATTTCCAGTACCGCCACCACGGGCCGGTCTTCAAAAACCATCTGCCTTGCACTGACCCCCGGCGAAATAATGACCGGCCTTTCATTCAGCTGCTTGACGATGTTCTTTTGCTTTTTGTGATAAATGGCCTGCTGGTTGGCAGTGAGTGAAACGCCTTCAATATTCCTGCGCGATACGTTCACCTTACCGGTACGCACCGTAATATTGATATCCTCCTCCGCATCAAATGACCTGATGGTAAAACTGGTTCCGATCACTTTTGTTACCAGTTCATTGCTGTACACACGGAAGGGCTTTTTTGCATTTTTTGCCACATCAAAATCTGCCTCGCCTTTCAGGTACACATCCCTGCTGGCAGAATCATTAAAACCGGCCGCATAGCTGAAACGGCTTTGGGGAGAGAGTTTCACCCTGCTGCCGTCGGGGAGTTCAATTGTTACGGGCTTGTCTGTGATGTTAACCTGCTCCACCAGGTTCTTTTCCGCGACCAGCTTAACGTAAGTCAGTTCTGTATCGCCGGTCATGGTATTCCTGAACCCGAAAAACCAGAGAAGGGCTGCGGCGGCGATCCCCATAACGGTAATGAGTACGCGCTTCAGGCCTGAACCTTTCTGTTCAGCGGGAAAGGATTCAGGTTCAACCGTAGCTGCCATTAACGCTGCAATCTCTGCTTCCAGTGCAGCTTCACTGATCTCAAAAGGAATGGGCTCAAAGGATTCTACGATCCTGCGGGCCTGGTGTACAATATTTGTTTTCCCGGGATTTTCTTCAAGGAATTGCTGCCAGGCACTGTCATTGCTGCCCTTCCTTACCCAGTCAATAAAATCCTGGTCAAGGCTCAACTCTTCCAATGAATAATAGAGGTATCGTGTCATTCAGGTGCTTATACTTACAGATAAGTACCCTTGACTGACCCTTTCTACTGGATAAAACGAAAGTTTTTTTTAGATTTTTTTATACTGCCCGTAAAAGCAGGCTGCTATCCCACCCGATCCTGAGTTTCCGGATGGCTTCATGGAGAAGATTGTACACTGACTGGGGACTAACCTGCATCAGCGCTGCAATCTGTGACGCATCCATGTCCTGGTAATACCTGAGATATAGGGCTTCTTTCTGACGGGGACTCAATTGCGCCAGCACCCTGCGTAACTGAATGGTGCGCTGTTCCGCATCTTCCCGGCGGATCAGTTTTTCTTCAATGGAATAATCCACCTGAAAATCCACCTGCTGCAAACTGTCTTCAAAATCAGCGACCCGACCGTCCCGGCGGAGGGATTTAAGCACCTGGTTGCGCACTGCCCCCAGCAGGTAGTACCGGATGGAACCAATTCCGCCTGCAGCAGACCTTTTCTGCCAGAGACTGATAAAGACCTCCTGGATGGCGTCCTTCACTGTGTCCTTGCAGGAGCAAAAGCGGCAGCCGTAATCATACAAACCCTGGTAATGGTTTCGCATCAGCACTGACAGCGCAGCATGCTCACCTGCCTGCAATTGCTGCAACAACTCATCATTATGTATGACATCTTTCATTTGGGGAGTGCAATCGTTGCTAACCCTTTTCATTAAGAAATGATTAACAATTTCAAATATAGCAGTAAAATAATACCCTGAATTGTGCGTAAAGTAATTGACGCAATCGATTGCAGCCGTGTTTTCGTGCAGTTCAATCGTTTGCGTAACATTCATATTATGTATTACTTTTTAATTGTCTTACAGGAAAAGATGGCCGCATTTAAGCCGGCCGGTGTGATGCAGTACCTAAAATTCAGTAACATTACTATTCAAAAAAGCCATAGGCAATGCCAGTAAAACAACTGCACACCCGTAAAGAATTTATCCGCACAAGTACCATCCTGGTGGCCGGGGCACTGGCTTTGCCGGGGATGGCCATGGGCAGGAAACAACCCCGGCTGGCGTTTTCCACCCTGGGGTGCCCGGACTGGGACTTTAACCGGATTACTGAATTTGCTGAACAGCATGGATATACCGGTATTGAAGTAAGGGGTATTCAGCGGGAAATGGACCTGGTAAAGAGTTCTATTTTCAGCAGCGCCGAAGCCCGCAAAGCCACCATGCGCAGGATGAAGGAGAAGGGACTGCAGTTTGTGGGACTCGGATCTTCCTCCACCCTTCATTTTTCTGAAGCAGCGCAAAGGACCAAACAACTGGATGAAGGCCGCAGGTTCATCGACCTCGCAGCGCAGATCAACTGCCCCTATGTACGGGTGTTCCCCAACAATTTCCCGAAGAACCAGGAAAAGCAGGCCACCATGGACCTGATCACCAGGGGCCTGCAGGAGCTGGGAAATCATGCCAAAGGTTCGGGCGTTACGGTATTAATGGAAACCCATGGCGACATGGTGTGGACAGCAGATATCCTGCAAATCATGGAAGCCGCCAATCACCCGCAAGTGGCACTGGTGTGGGATGTAACCAACATGTGGACCATCACGGGTGAAGACCCCGTGGAAATGTACGGGAAGCTTAAACCCTATATCAGGCATGTGCATGTGAAGGATGCCACCAAAGCCGGAGGCAAACTGAATTATACTTTCCTGGGCAAAGGCGAAGTGCCGATCATGAAAGCCATTGCTGCACTTAGGGATGACCGTTATAAAGGCTTTTACAGCTTTGAATGGGAAAAACTCTGGCATCCCGAAATTGCGGAACCCGATATCGCACTGGCCGATTATCCCGCTGCCATCAAACAACAATTCCAGTAATTTACAGGCTTAACTTTTAATAGAAACAATGCCCGGAGACTCTCTGTACCTCAACAATAAATCCACCCGCCAGAACACTTACGATGCCATTGTGGTCGGTTCGGGCATCAGCGGCGGCTGGGCTGCCAAGGAACTCTGTGAAAAGGGACTGAAAGTATTATTGCTGGAAAGGGGCAGGCCGGTGGAGCATCCCAGCTATCCAACTGCGAATAAGCATCCCTGGGAGTTTCCGCACCGCACCCAACTGACCCATGAAGACAGGGAAAATAATTTTGTCCAGAGCCGGCATTATTCTTTCCGGGAAGACAACAAGCATTTTTATATCAACGACAAGGAGAATCCGTACCAGGAGATACAGCGATTCGACTGGATACGGGGTAATATCCTGGGCGGCCGGTCGCTGTTATGGGCGCGGGCCAGCTACCGCTGGAGCGACCATGATTTTGAAGCCAACCAACGCGACGGTCATGGGGTGGACTGGCCAATCCGTTACAAAGACCTCGCTCCCTGGTACGATTATGTGGAACGATTTATCGGCGTGAGCGGCAACCGGGATGGCATTCCACAGTTGCCCGATGGGGAGTTTCAGCCACCATTCGAAATGAATGTGGTGGAAAAGCATTTCCGGGATCAGCTATCGAAACACTACCCGCACCGTCCGGTTATCATCGGCAGAACCGCCAACCTCACCAAACCGGTGCAAGGCCGTACCCAATGCCAGGCGCGGAATCTCTGCCACCGTGGCTGTCCCTTCGGCGCCTATTTCAGCACCAACGCCAGTACTTTGCCGGCCGCACAGGCAACCGGCAATCTCACCATCAGACCCTATTCGCTGGTAAATAAAGTGATCTATGATGAGCAGCGGCAACGTGCCACCGGGGTGGAAGTCATCGATACGGAAAGCAAACACACAGAGACCTTCCATGCCCGCATCATATTTCTGAACGCCTCTACCGTTGCCACGACCGCGATACTGCTGAACTCGGTATCCAGCCGTTTCCCGAATGGCCTGGGCAATGACAGCGACCAGTTGGGACGCAACCTGATGGATCACCACAAGGGTCTGACCTTCTCTGCCAGTGTAGCCGGATTTGAAGACAGTTACTATTCCGGCAGGCGGCCAACGGCCATCTATATACCGCAGTACCGGCATGTGCACGAACCTGCCGCCAACTACCTGCGGGGATACCATTTTGCAGGGGGCGCCTATCGCGGAAGGGCAGGCGGCGAAGGGATCGGGGTGGAACTGAAAGAGAGTGCCAGTGTGCCGGGGCCCTGGAGCATGAGCCTCTATGCATTTGGTGAATGCCTGCCATACGCCGACAACCGCATCACGCTGGATCATTCCAAAAAAGATCCCTGGGGAAGGCCATTAATAGCCATCGACTGCTCCTTCAGGGAAAACGAAAAAGCCATGCATGCCGCCATCGCAGCGGATGGAAAGGAGATGCTGGAGAAAGCAGGTTTCACCCATGTAAGGGTAAGTGGCAGCATTTCCTTTCCGGGCAATGCCAACCACGAAATGGGCACTGCGCGCATGGGCCGGGATCCGAAAACATCGGTTCTAAATGCTTACAATCAATTGCACGCAGTACCCAATGTATTTGTCACAGACGGCGCCTGCATGAGTTCGGGCTCCTGCGTGAATCCGTCGCTGACCTATATGGCACTCACCGCAAGGGCCTGCGACCACGCGGTGAGTGAACTGAAAAAAGGGAACCTCTAAGATTAGTGCGTGGTGGAATAATTGATCATCCACTGCACGCCGAATTTATCCTGGAAACTGCCGAAGTAGTCGCCCCAGAACATATCCGCCATGGGCATTTCCACCTTACCGCCCGGGGACAATTCATTGAAGAGACGGTCGGCTTCTTCCCTGCTTTCGGGATGAAGGGAGATGTAGTTATTGTTTCCCACTATCAGTTTATGTCCCATCGACGGAACAATGTCAGAACCCATCAGGGTATCACCGCCGGGGATGGGCAGCGACACATGCATGACCCTTTTCTTTTCGTCCTCAGATAAATTTTCACATCCGGGTGCATCGCCAATCCGGTTAATGGGTCCCCGGAATTCAGAGCGGAAAACCAGTTTGTAAAAATTGAAAGCTTCTTCGGTGGTACCGTCGAAGTTCAGATAAGGATTCATCTTTGGCATGGTTGGTATTTTTAAGGTGAGTGAAAACTTTAGCGGGCTTCTACATATTTCCGGAAATTATCCAGTATGGCCTGCCATCCCGCCTGTTGCATTTCGGGCGAATGGGTTTGTTCCGCTTCAAAGGTGGTAATGACCTGGGTACCAGAATCACCAGCAGTGAAACTGACCCTCGCTTTCCGGTCATCCCCCATGGTGTATTCGATGGTTTCATGCGGCACCACCCTGTCATAAATGCCCCAGAAATCAAAGCCCATGCTGCCATCCTTTGCTTCCATCCGGTAGGAGAATTTTCCGCCGGCCTGCAGGTTATTTTCCGCGGCAGGTGAATGCCAGTCGTCACTTGCGGCATTCCAGTTAATAATGTGTTCGGGTTTGGTATAGAAATCCCAAACAGTTGCCAGCGGTGCGTTTACGGTCGTTTCAACCGTGATGGCGTTGTTGAATTCCTTTTCCATAGTTGTGTTTTTGACAGCTCAAACATAGTATGATATTTCATCATGCCGGCTGTATAAACACGCCAAAAAAGAGGTGGATTGCGAAAGACCGGGGGCAACTTATCTTGACCCGGGTTTCAATATCGTATGTTCATCTGCGTTAGCCTGAATTTTATCCCTGGAATAAAAGGCCGGGAAATACTGGTCCTTCGCCCAGGTTTCATATAAGTTCCTGTAATACTTTCCGTTGGGGTCGGATGACTGTCCGGGTGTATTGATCAGGAGGGTTTTATCCCAGTCCTCCAGGTCCGTGATGATCCGGAAGCTGGCGCCCGAGCCCTGCCGGTCGAGTCCGCCGGTGGAATTGGGCGTATGGCTGTTGCCGCCACGGGGCAGTGGAGCCAGGTTGTAAACGGCTTTTTCTTCTTCCGTCAGCAGGGCATTCAGGGGATGGGTAAAACTGGTGTGTTTGTACCCGGACTGACCATATACCCAGGCATCTGTGGAAGGGCCGAATCTTTTGGACAGCTCCTCTATTGCCTGTTGCAGGGTGGTGACCAGGAAAGCATCCCTGTTGCGGAAACTATCCACCCCAAAGCGGGCGCCCGGCTGCTGCAGCCAGCCCACCAGTGTGGTCAGTTGAAAATCCACCAGTCCCCGGATATCCCGGGGGATAAAACTTTCAGCCGCCTGGCTCATCAGTTTCCTTTCCCACATGGCATAGATACCGGCGGCAACGGATTTTTTATCCAGCACAAAATCCCATGACAACAATTTCTTTTGGGCATCCTCCTGCAGCTTCGTTGGCATGGTGATGTCTTTGAGCAAGGGCACCAGGCTGCGGGCAGGAATAGAGAAATAATCTGTCTGCAGCGCCATATTATCGGCCATGGTAAACCGCTTGTTTTCGCCCAGCACTTCGTTGATCCGGTTTCCGCGATAAGGATCGGCCCACGAATATCCGATGGCGTCCCAACGGGTATAGGAATCCGGCGTAACATGCTGGTTGGCGGTGGCAAAAAATCCTTTCGCCGGATTATACAGGTGAGGGCGCTTTAAAATATCGAGGTACCCCTTCCATTCGTACCGGCCATCACCGGGCACCGGCACCAGGCCGCTGAAATTCTTGCGCACCGGTGTAATGCCCACCGCCTGCCAGCCGATATTGCCCTTGCGGTCGGCCCAGATCATGTTTTCGGCAGGGATATGGCTGTACCGGCAGGCCTCCCGGAAATCCTTCCAGTTCCTTGCCTGGTTCATGCGCAGGGAGGCCAGGTAGGGTGCCCCGCCCGGTTCCAGCCAGGCGCAACGGATCGCATAGGCCTTTCTGTTAGCCGTGTCTATAAAGGCAACCGGACCATGTCGGGTATACCTCAACGTTACCAGCTCGTCTGCTGCCCCTTTCACGCGGATCGTATCTTTTATTTCCTGCATCGAAACCCATTGGTTGCGATACCAGTATTGCTGCAGGTTTGCAGGGTTCAGGTCATACACATAGAGGTCTTCCCCATCGGTTTCGAAAATGGTGAGTCCCCATGCCCCGTATTCATTATGCCCGATGGAAATACCGGGAATAACCGGTTCGCCTCCACCAATCGCATTCCAGCCCGGCGCAACCAGGTGAACCATATAGCGCAGGGAAGGCATGGTAATACTTCGGTGCGGGTCATTGGCCATAATGGGGTATCCGCTCGTGGTTTTATTGCCGCTGAGGATCCAGTTATTACTGCCCTCCACGCCTTTCTCCACAGGAATATCCGTGTGCAGTGCCGTGGCATTAAAGCCGCTTTTGAAAACCACCGGCTTTCTGTAAGCTTTATACAATTCAAGAATATCCTTTGACAGCATTTCCCTGGTAATGGAAGCATCCATATCCAGGTTGGGTTGGCGGGGATGAAACCAGACCAGTTCTTTTACTTTTTCCTTTCCGGCTATGGCCACTGCCCTCGCCGTATTCAGTTCTTCTTCAATATTTCCCAGCAATCCCTGGTGCCGCGACACCACTACATCGGGCGTCCATTTACCCGGCAGGATACCCAGTTTTTTAAACTCAAAAGGCAGCAGTGTCGGGTTGGCCAGCACTTCATCGATGTACGCGTTCACACCCTCCGTATATGCATGGACGATAGCAATACCGTCCTTATGGTAATGACTGAACTCTTTATCCAGGTCGCCCCGGAAGCGGAAAAGGCGGGTACCGATATCGCGTTTCAATTCCTGCGGGCCGAGGATTTCCGCCACTGTACCGGTAGCCTGCCGGCGCCATACTTCAAACTGAAAAAGGCGGTCTTTCGCAGCCGCGTATCCCTGCGCAAAAAACAAGTCGTGCTGGTTGGCGGCATAGATATGATTAAGGCCCCATTTATCGCGGATTATTTCCACGGGTGCCTCTAATCCCGGCAAAAGCAGTTCCTGTTTGTGTTGGGAGAAGCCATGCAGGCAGGCGGAAAAAAGGAGGCATACGATGAAACAGGAACGTGCCATAACCAAAGGAGTTTAATTTCTTCCTTAAATATAAGTGATCGCGGGAGGCAATCGTTCATAACTGTTAGATTTGTACCCCATCCAGTTCATATGACCAGCAACCAGCGCCTATCAGGAATCATCATGGCATTATCTGCCGCCATCTTCTGGGGTATCTCCGGCACCTGCGCGCAATTCCTGTTCGAACAGAAACAGGTTGATACCGCCTGGCTGGTTTGTGTACGCCTGCTGATTGCGGGGGCCATACTGCTGGGAATTTCCTTGTCCCGACAAAATACCGATGCATTTGCGATCTGGAAAAATCCCTCTGAAGCCGCACAGTTGCTGCTGTTCAGCATTTTCGGGATGCTGGCGGTTCAATACACTTATTTCTACAGCATCCGTTTATCCAATGCAGCCACCGCCACGGTATTGCAATACATAGGGCCATTATTTGTCGTAGCGTTTTACGCCATCAAACACCGGCGATGGCCGATACTGGCGGAATACGCTTCGCTGCTGCTGGCCCTGGGAGGCACTTTCCTGCTGGTTACCCATGGCAGTTTTGAAAAGCTGGTCATCTCAGAGCAGGCCCTGGTATGGGGAGTATTGTCTGCCCTTACCCTGGCTTACTACACCATACAGCCCGTGCAATTATTAAGAAAGTATGATGCGGCCACCATTACAGGCTGGGGCATGTTTATAGGGGGACTGGTATTCTCGTTTTTTGTTCCGCCCTGGAAGACCAGCGGGCAATGGGATGGCGCCACCTGGGCCGCCTTTTTATACATCATTATTTTCGGAAGCCTGCTGGCATTCTACTTTTTCCTGACCTCCGTAACCCGGATCGGTGCCACCACTGCCAGCCTGCTCTGCAGTGTGGAACCCTTGTCCGCAGCGCTGGTGGCGGTGCTCTGGCTGAATGTGCCTTTTGGGAAGATGGACTGGCTGGGAACTGCCTGTATCCTACTTACCATCATCCTGCTTACATTGGGAACCAAACCACGAAAAACTTCCGCTCAAAACAACCCCGCATGAAGTCCTGTTTAATTTTATTGGCCTGTTGCCTGCTTACCGGAACAAAGCCTCTTATGTCGCAGAACTTTTCTTCCGTTGATGAGATCATGAAACAATACGAAGGAGAAGTTCCCGGCGCTTCGCTGATGATCATAAAGGATGGAAAAAAAATCCTTACCCGCAGTTATGGTTATGCGAACCTGGAAAAGAAAGAGCGGGTGAGTTCGCGCCACAATTTCCGGCTGGCATCGGTTACCAAACAGTTTACTGCCACAGCCATCCTGCAACTGGTGCACCGCGGGAAGCTATCCCTCCAACACAAGCTGACAGAAATCTTCCCGGGATTTCCTGCCTATGGAAAGGTCATCACCGTACAGCACCTGCTGACCCATACTTCAGGCATTGCAGACTATGAAGACTATGTTTCCGACACGGCCATGCATCCGCAGATCATGGACAAGGGTGTATTAGACATTGTGATGAAACTTGATACAGTTTATTTTGCGCCCGGCGAAAAATACCGTTACAGCAATACCGCCTATGCCCTGCTGGCGCTGATGGTGGAGAAATATTCGGGATTGGGATTTGATGACTATCTGCAGAAAAATATTTTCCGCCCGCTTGGCATGAAGCAAAGCCTGGCCTTTGTGCCTGGCGACAACGAAGTGAAATATCGCGCTTATGGTTATACGCAGAAGGATGGCAGGTGGAAACTGAAAGACCAGAGTTCCACCAGCGCCGTGCTGGGTGATGGAGGAATATATTCGAGTGTGGAGGATCTCTACAAGTGGGACCAGTCGCTGTATCTTGACAAGATCCTGCCTACGGAATTAAAGCAGGCAGCGTTTAGTTATCACCGTTTGAACAATGGCGACACGGTTCATTACGGATTTGGCTGGCACCTGAAAAAATCCCCTAAGGGGCAGCAGGTAATTTACCATACCGGCAGTACCAGCAGTTTCCGGAATATTATTTACCGGATTCCTGCTGAGAACACCACCATCATCATATTAACCAACCGGAATTTTCCGGTGGAGGAAGATATGGTTGGACTGGCGGAGCGGATTTTGATAGCCGTCTGACGTTGGCTCGGGGTAGCCGTCTGACGTTAGTGTTCACTGTATTCGGTAATCATAAACGTCAGACGGCTTCCCTCCGGACCCCATGCGTCTGACGCGCGTCAGACGTGCAGGAATAGCCGTCTGACGTTAGTGTCCACTGTATTCGGTAATCTTAAACGCCAGACGGCTTTCCGAGCCAACGACTGACGGCTTATTGGCAATTAACGTACTTAAAAGTCCAGTCTGTAGTTAGATTGTTACTGAAAAGCAAGTCCGCCATTTTATTCGTTTCATCATTCCCGTCATAGGTATAAGTATAGGTCCTGCTTCCCTTGATCCCTTTCACCTGGTTCTTATTACGGATCGTTTCCCATCTGTAGCTAGCCAGGTCTGAAAGTGCTATGGCGTCCATTTTTCTCCTATCCTGGTCCGTATAATATTCCCATTCTACCTGGGTACTGTTATCAGAGAAAAGAAATTTACGAATCATATTCCCATTACTCCATTCATAACCAAATTCTGTTTCCAGCCCGTTGGATTTGGTAACCTTTGATTTAACCAGTTGTTCCCCGTTATACTCAAAGGACTCCTGTTCCCAGGTGGTACCAGACTCGTTGCTTTCCAGTCTGATATGGGTTGCCAGTTTCTTATCATTCAGGCTGATGGTGGATTTCGATACAAACCCGTATTTGTCGGTTCCGGAAATTACTACAGATGAAGCGGTCGGATAACTGTACGCATATGTCAACACAGCAGTAACGACGCCACTGGTATTGTATATGGTATGAATCTGCTTCGCCAGATTTTTGGTGGAGGCATCGTATTCAAATACCCTGCTCCTGGCCAATTTGTTATTTTGATAAGACAAGGCTTCCGTGAGCTGGCAGGTGGAAGCAACGGGTGTTGGCTGCTGCGGTTCGTCCGCATCATCTTTGGAGCAGCCTGCAAAAGATACCAGCAGCATAAACATGGGCAGGAAAAATATTTTTGTCATAATAGGATGCTTTAATAATTCAAAACAACAACAACCATAGGGTTGGTGCAATCACCTTTTTGGATGATGAACCAACCAGTCCAACACCCGGGAGACGGGTCGTCAGTCATATTCTTCCAGGGTGGTCATTATATAACCCGTGTTCCGGTAGGTGTTCGCTTTGGTCATCAGGTCGCAATAGCTCAGGCGGTGTTCAATTTTTTGCGAAGTTGTGGAAGGACTGATGACCATATCCCAAACCCATCCCGAACCATTGTGCCTGCGATCGAGGTCCACTACAATATAACCGGCAGACTGGTAAGAATTGATCTGGTTAACGACGGAAGATTCGGGAACATCGGTTTTATATCCATTACGACTTCCTTCCCGCCAGACACCTGCATAAGTCGGTTGTCCGTTATGGTTATATATTTCTATATCCACCAGGTTTAGTCCTTTTGACTTGTTTAACTGGAATATTTCATTAAACCTTGCCGCTGTAACCCCCGATATGTAAAAGGTTTTTGCCCCGTCGCCGGTTTTGCTGAACAATCCGGAAAAGTAGCGGGTGTTGCCCGACTGGTGCACTTCCAGGTCAGTAAGCACCAAACCATACCGGCGCATTTCATCCCACTTCGTATGAAACTGGTCTTCAGTAAAATTTCTCCAAAGTGCGTAAGGATTATCGGAGGTGTGGAATAAGGCCGACCATTTAATAGTTCCGCCCTGGTTGGTAGCCAATAATTTTACCGCGTTGTACCCATTCGAGCTGATCGTATTCCATTCCTTGTTGAAGGCATTCATGCTGTACAGATTTCTAAGCACCGCCTTTCCTGGTTGTTTATGGAAGGTTGCGGTGAAGTAACGGTTCCCGCAGCCGGTATGAACCGTACTGTTACAGAGATAGTCAACTGTTGTGTTATTGGGGAAAACATTCAGATTCAAAGCGCTATACACCCTTGCCGCGATTCGGTTAGTATTGGCAAATTCAGCGTTGGCAAAAACAACCACACCATTTTTTGCATCCGGGAAATAGTGAAACAGGGTGCGAAGGTTTCCATGGGCGCCACCATGCCAGACACGTAATGAAGATCCGCTACCCTGGGCCTCCACCCCCTGCCGGTAAAGCGATCCATCTTTGGTATTGGCAGCAACAGTTTCCCAAAGTGGTTGCGGATCTTTGAGGATATTATTCTGCATCAGTGCCATCATCAGGTTCAGCATTCCGGGTACAGTCGTTTCCAATCCGCCCCCTGGTGTTTTCCATTCCTGCTGGCCAATTTTACTAAGCTGCAAGCTACCGTCGCATGATTTAATAAACCCTGAAAAGTCGCCCGTTGAAGGTCGCAGGGTACCCAGCCGGAAAGAGGAGGCCAGGCTGTTCAGGTAGGCATTATAGGGTTGTCCGGATGCCCCTTCCACCACCGCGCCCAACAGGTTGTAAGCAAAAGTTGAATACACCATCGTATCACCCGGAGTGGCCACCAGTGCCGGATTTTTGAATACATCCACCCCCTGGCCCGCATTATAGGAACCGGTAACTGACTTATAAGCTGAAGGGGTTTCATTGATGGAATAATGACCGATGCCGCTGCGATGGGTAAGCAACTGGCGGATGGTAATATTTCTCTTCTTGTCGTAATCACTGACAGAAGAAGCCCCTGGCCAATAGCCCACATACTTAATCACTTTGTCATCCAGTGACCCGATCTTACCGGTTTCTACCAGCCGATGAATGGCGATGGCTGTATAGAGTTTCGAAACAGAGGCGATTCTCACCACATCGGTAAGGTTGAGTGCCTGGGTTCTTTCTGCATCCTGGAAGCCATAGGCCCTGGCATGAACAATTCTCCCCTGGCTGATGACACCTACTACCATACCGGGTACCTGCTGGTTGATCATTTCATCTTCCAGGGCTTTATCAATCGCAGCAAGGGTCTGGGAGCGGGTAAGCATGGGCGCAACCAACAGCAATACGGCCAGATACAGGCAACAAAACCGGTAACCGGAAAAATTTTTCATACAGGTCATTTTTAAGTTTTCAACTATTGAATAATTTTTTTCTGTTAAAGGGCAAACTGAATACCGCGGTAGTACCACCGGCAATTTCTGATTGAATCGTAAAAAATCCGTTCCATCTTTGCGCCCGTTCCTTTAATATCCTGATCCCATTTCGGTCGTTTCCGTCGGTCACCATGCCAACTCCATTGTCCCTCACCGTTATACTGAAAATATTATCCGTTCCATCAATCCGAATATCAACCTGGCTGGCACCCGCATGTTTTTTTACATTGTTCAGCATCTCCTTGAAAGCCATGAATACATCCCTTCTTTTTTTAATCGACAACCTCTTTCCCCGGATGGTATCGTCCGATAAAAAGCTGAAGGCTATTTCATCCTGTTCCATCCATTCGCCGCAATATTTCCGCAATCGCGACACTAATTCCTCGGTAGACTCATCATTCACCTTCATATTCCAGACGATTTCATTCAGGGCTTCGGCTGCCGATTGCACTTCATCATTCAGTCTGGCGAGGTAATCCTGTCCGGCCGGTTTCACAGGATTTCCATTCCTGGCAAGGGCTCCCAGCAGTTGAATGCTGGTAAGCCTGGAGCCGATGTCGTCGTGCAGGTCGTAGGAAATATCATTCCTCATTTTATATACCCTGAGTTGCTGGTGCAAGCGGTAGCGATGCAGGCCATATAAGACCAGCGCCCCGCTTAGGATGGACAGCAGCAGGAACCATTTTTTCTTCCAGAAGGGGCTGTCTATGAATATTTCAATTCCATTGATAAAAGCTTCCTGTCCGGGGTAGGCAGAAGCCCTTACCCTAAACAAATAGGAGCCGGGCAGCAGGTTGGTATAGGATGCAAATCCACGAGCACCTGATTGCACCCAGTCTTCGTCATATCCCACCAACTGGTATTCATATTTTAACTTGTCGGGGGAAATCATTTCCAGGGCGGCAAAAGAGAAAGCCAGCGAGTTGTCGCGATGATTCAGTTGAATCAGTTTTTTGTAGGTGATAAGGGTATCCGAAATAATGGGATTATTATTTACCGTGGCGCCGGTGATGGCAACAGGCGTGGAGTACGCGGACAGATTGATGCTGCCGGGATGGAAAAAATTAAACCCTTTGATTCCCCCAAAGTACAGGGTGCCATCCGATGCCATATGGGAAGCACCCGTATTGAACTCATTGCTCTGGAGTCCATCAGACACAGTGAAATGATAGAGGTTCTGAAATCCAAGTCCACCCCCGCTAATGGTATAGGTGATTTTCGCCAGACCTAAATTGGTGCTCACCCACACTGCGTTGCCCTTATCGGGCTGAATGCCATAAATCATGTTATTGGGCAAGCCCTGTTCCCCGCTTATTTGTATGAGCTTTCCCGTTACCGGGGAAAAAACCAGCAGGCCATGTCCGGCAGTGCCTGCCCACAACCATCCGTCTTTATACAACATTGATTTTATCCCTTCCTGGTCGCGCAGCGCATGCCATTTATCTTCCAGATCGGGCCGATAAAATTTTCCGGATTTCAGGTTGAACAACTGGATGCCCTTTTCTTCCAGACCGATACAGAACAAACTGTCATTCAGGCGGACAAAACACCGGACATTGTTACTGGCCAGAGAAGAGTCTTTACCCGGCGCAAACTGGAACGACCTTTGTACACCTTTTTGCTTATCCAGTAAAAAGATCCCACCATTCCGGGTGGCAACCCAGGCCTTTCCATTTCCGTCATCCAGGATCTGCCAGATGGTATTATCCGGGATAAATTCGCCGGACTGTTTATCGGTATGAAACCATTTAACAGTTGCCTGTGTGGATCCATCCTTTATCAGCAATCCATTACCCTGGGTGCCGATCCAAAGCTGATGCTGTTCATCAGACATCAGGGATACCACCCGGTCATAATTGCTGATACCGGGCTTGTATGGACGAAGATGATAGGTTGCCGATGGCCTGAGGGAAGTATTCCACTTCGTATATCCCATACCGGAAGTACCGATCCAGGTATTCCCTAAACGATCGGTGGTGATCGCCCGCACCTGGCTGACGGCCAGATGACCGGGTGTGTTAGCCGTACTCACCAGGTGAAAATTATTCAACTGTTCATTGTACAGGCTTGCGCCACCGCCATCCGTGCCAATCCAGATGCCATACTGATGATCGGCTCTTATACTCAGTACATCATTGAAGGCAAGGGCAAAAGGGTTTCTGATGTCGGCCTTCTGGTGCTGGATCACGCCTTCCTTGTTATTTATAACGAAGAGTCCTTCCCCATAAGTGCCCACCCAGATGCGGTAAAGACTATCCGCATATACGGCAGGTATCACCAGGTTTTTGCCGCCGCCTGGCAGGTCCTCATAGTGATGGAAATTATCGTGGGTTACATTTTTAACAAAAAGACCTTCCCCCAGAGTGCCGATCCATACATTACCGGCGTGATCAATATCCATGGAGGCGGCATGTATACCCGGTAAAAAATATTTTACCCGATCTTCCTGTATTACGTTGATGCCATTGTCTGTCAGCACCCACACCTGGTTACTTCCATCAACATATAAGTGCTGAATCTGGTTACTGTTTAAACGTATTTTACTTCCGGCATCCGCGGTAAAATGTTCCACCAGCGAAAGACTGCTGTCAACCCGAAACAATCCTTCCGTCCAGGATGATAACCACAGCCGCTGTTTACTGTCCACCACAAAATGACTAAGGGCGGGCAGTACCAGGCTGTCCCTTCCGATGGTATGGAATTCCTTAACCTGGTAAGTAAGCAAGTTGAGCCGCAGCAGCCGGCCGCCATTGGCAATCATCCAGAGATCATTTCCATTGGCCAGTATTCGTCCCAGCCGGTTGCGCCTGGGTTCGGTGATATCATCAAAGCGGATGTCAAAGTGAATAAAACTGTTCCCATCGAAGCGGTTCAGGCCATCCTGGGTGGCCATCCACAAAAAGCCCGTATGATCGGTGGTAATATCCACCACGCTATTCTGTGACAGCCCCTCTTCAATAGTAATATTCTTAAAAAGAAGTCCACCCGACTGCGCCTGTGCACCAGCACCGGCACACAGGATCAACAAGGTCATCAGGGAAGCGAAATATGTCTGCCGGCCCTGCATCAGCGCCTGATAAATTCAACGCGGCGGTTTTTCGCCCTGCCCTGCGTTTGTCCATTATCCGCCACGGGTTCAGAGGGGCCCCTGCCATCTGTTTCCAGCCTGTCGGGGTCAATGGCAAATTCATTCACCAGGGCGTCCTTTACTGCATTGGCCCGTTGCAGGGACAATTCCATATTCCGGGCATCTGGCCCTGAATTATCGGTATGCCCCACAATTTTCAGTTTAAGTGAAGGCGTGGCTTTTAGTACATCCGCTACAGATTTCACCACTGCATAAGATTGCGGAAGGATGGTGGCTTCATCTACATTGAAATAAATGCCGGTGGTACTGTACTTGCCCGTTTGCGCGAACATTGTTCTCAGGTCGCGCTCCGCTTTGGCAATCCGGAAGTTGGTAATGCCTGCGAACTGGCCTTTCTCGGGCATCACATCAAATGCTTCCAGCAGGAACCATCGGCCCAGTTTCCCCTGCAGCAAACTCGGGGCATCCACTACCTTCTCTTCGTCTAACCATATACGAAGTCTTTGTTTGTTCACGGCGATGGATACATGTATTATCCCGTTAAAGGCCTGATCAAAATACCTGTCAATCCGGTTTTCAATTTTTGTGGTTGCTTCACCGCCAAAATTGCTCACCTGTTCTACCTTGAAGTTGTCGTACAGCAGGATGCCCAGTTCGGCCCGGCTGCCGGCAGCGCCCCCTGAATAGGCTTTTTTGGGAAGAAAGCGGACAAAAATCCTGGCAGTTCCTTTTGATTTGCCAAAGCCATTGGTGGCCAGGTCGAATTCGATGGTGTAGTTTTCCGGCAGGGCTTCTTTCATGGCCGGCATATATCCTGACCTGCGTAACATAGACAACCATTGTCCGGTGTACACATTGGTGGTAACCACTTCGCCGCTGCCACCGGTTTCCCAGCTAACCGGGAAGTCGCCAATCATATCGGTGGTAAAATCATCGTAGAAGATCGTTTCCGATCCGGGGATAAAGGTGAAATTGGAATAAGCGCCGAAACCGGGATTGATGGCCGTATCGCCGGTAAATTCATCCGATGGCATGGCGTTATCCATTCCGGACATGCCGCCGGATTGCTGGTCATTGCCCACCGTATTTTCATTCCTGTTTTTTTTCTTAAAAACTTTTTTTACCCCTTTAATGGTTTGGTTGATGCCTTCATCAATACCCCTGTCCACTGCTTCAGAAGTTTTCTGACCAACTTTGTTGTCGGCAGTTCTTTCTGCAGACTCTTTAACGGTTCTGCCAATTTTCACCTGGGCATGCGCGGTAGTGAACAGCAGCAGGGAAAAAAATAATACTATTGGTTTCATAATAAATTATTTGGGGGATTAATGTGTGCTGAATCAGCGGATCATGGGACTGTTCAAATTTGGAATGGCGGTGGAAGCACGGGTGGCGCGCATATTTACAGGCATATACTCAAAGGGAGTAGCAGGTTTAAGTTCGGTTAGGAAATAACTCTGTCCGGAAAACTGGTCGAGGTTATCTCCGTTGTGAAAGTTCAACACCAGCAGAAATTTCCCGGTTTCCGATCCTTCCCTGATGGTGCCTGACAGCCATTTTCTGGAGTTGGCATAGTTACCATAGTTGGTAGTACCCTCGATGGTTCCTTCGCGGATCAGGTCGCCCCTGGTGTACAGGTACCTGCCCTTCACTTTTTTGGTAGTCATATCTTCTACCAGGATGAGTTTACCCAGTGTATTCGTATTCCAGGTGCCGGTCCATGACACCGAGTTCTTTTCGCGGGTGCTGATGGAAGAACCCGCACTGGTTGTGGGCAGGGTGGAAACTGTGGCAGTCTGCTTCCGGGTTCCCTTCCACTCTCCCCTTGGTTTGGTATCGCTGTTCATTTTCCAGGTGCCGGCAAATACATTGCTGCCGGTGGCCCTGATGCTGAAAGTGCCGGTCAATTTATCTTTCACAAAACTGCCACTCAGGATGTTGGTAGTTGCGTTATAGGTGGCCATTATATTTCCCCGCGTGGCGGAATAACCTGTTACTGTATTTTTATTTTGTGTGAGCGTTAAATCGCCCATATTGGTGGTCCAGGTGCCGGCCCAGTTCATGGGCGCCATGGCTGTGGGTTTGAAACCTGAAAACAGGAAGGAAAAACAGATGACAGTAAAAAAAAGGATCCGGTTCATGGTATAAATTGATGGATGAAAAAATTAATTGGAAACTGTAAACTGCATTAACAGCGGCTCTGACTTTACTGCAATGCCTTCCATCGGCTGGGGTCTTACCTCCAGTTGAATGGCATATTTCCCGGGAGGAAGCTGGTATTGAAATTCTTTGGTAGCAAGTGCGAACAATGCGGGCAGAAAGTCAAAGGTCTCGGGTGGCAGGAAGTTTTCGCCGTTCATATTGTGCGACCAACCCTTCCTTACTGTGCTGGCCACAACGGAATCATTTAAAGAAACGGTGGTATGATAATCAAAAAAAATCCTGGGCGTTCGGGGTGGCAGATCCCGCATATCCAGAATAAGGTTCAGGGCATAGGTGCTGTAGGTAAAATCCAGGGCAATTTTTTCAGGCGTGGGTATTTCCAACACCGTGTCCTGGGGAAAATCTTTGATCAATAGTTTACTGGTAACCGTCTGGGAGAATGAAATGTTTTCAGTCAGCAGGAAAGTGAAGATGAATAAAAAAATTCTGGTTGACATAGTTCTGGTGGTTGATGAACCAAAACTATACTACCGGAACTATCAGGGAAATACTCCTTTTAGATGATCAGACAATCTTTTCCTGCAATACTTTGGCGATAGCTTCCTTGCCGCAGTTAACATGAAGTTTCCGGTAAATATTCCGGAGATGGGTTCTGCAGGTATCAAAAGCGATGAACAATTCTGAAGCAATCTGTTTGATGCTGTAGCCCTTGATCAATAACTGAAGAATTTCCAGTTCGCGGTTGGTAAGGCTGTATTCCTTTGGTGAAACAGGGCGATCTGCTTTAAAGGAACCCAGAACACGCCGGGCGATGGCAGGTGACATGGGAGCCCCGCCCAGCCTCACTTCCTGGATGGCATCCAGCAGCCTGATGGGGGATGTTTTTTTCAGAATGTAGCCGTCTGCACCTGCGCATAAACTGCTGAACAATTTATCATCTTCCTCAAACTGTGTGTACATGATGATATCAATTTCAGGATCGAGCTCCTTAATTGTACGAACCCCTTCAATACCGCTGATCTCGGGCATATCAATATCCATGATAACCACTTCCGGACGGTACTCACCTACAATAGCTTCTGCCGCCAGCAGGTCCTTGTCGTGGTAGACCACTTCAAATTCGCCGCTGCTGTTCAGCAGGGTAGCCAGGGATTCCCTCAGCGTATTATTATCTTCAAACAAAACAATTCGAACTGCCATAATTTAAATTAAGGATCGTATTCCTAATCAGATCTAGTCCATTTGAGTGATGCCCTGTCAAACGGTATGGTTAACCGAACCTGCACACCTCCATCGAAATGCTGTTCGAAGTTCACGCTTCCTTTCCATTTTTCCACCCGGTGGTGGATACTCCTGATGCCATTGCGGTCAGTTTTCTGGTCGGCGGGAAAACCTTTACCATTGTCTGCCACCAGCAGGTTGAATCGATTACCGGATGAATGAATATCAATCTGCAGGCGATCGGCACCCGAATGTTTCAGCACATTATTCAGGAGCTCCTTATATGCCAGGAAAATATCCCTTCTTTTTTCCCTGTTCAGTTTCTGGCGGTTGCTGAATGTGTCGGACCTGAACTGCAGGTGGATGGTGGTTGGTTCCATCAGGTCTGCCGCAAACCGGCGCATTCTCGACACCAGCTCAGCGGCAGATTCATCTGTGGTTTTTTCATTCCACACAATATCATCCAGGGATTCGGAAGCCAGGCTTAATTCCTCTTTCATCTTCTGCACATACCGGCTTCTCTGCGGGCTATCATTTACATTTTTGTCGAGAATTTCTCCCAGCAATGCCAAACTGGTTATCCTTGCCCCAAGGTCGTCGTGCAGGTCGGAGGAAATACGTTTGCGAATCAGGTTCTCCCTTACCAACTGCTGAATCCTGGCGCGGTAGAAAACATACATCACCGCCATTATTAACAGCACCAGCAGCAGTTTGAAGAGATTGGTTTCATGAAATTCCGGCAGGACCAGAAAACTTACAGCAGCAAGGCTGTTGGGCTGAACTTCCTTTAACCCCATTTTCCTGACCTGCAAATCGTAGTTGCCTTTGGCCAGGTTATGAAAGTGGAGACTATTCTGTGCATCCACTACAATCCAGTTTCCCGCATCGCCATTATGATTCAGCCGGTATTCGAAATGGGGGATAACCAACTGGTCATAATCAACCATGGCAAAATCTATGGAGATATTATTTTCGTCGGGGTTCAATGGAACAATGGAAGAAAAGTTGAGTCGTTTTCGGCTACCCGGCAGGGTCATTCCGCGAAACAGGAGGGGGTTTTCTTCACCCGGAAAGAATACAGCCAGTGATTTGATTTCCAGAATAGTGTTCAGGCAGCCCAGGTAAAGCCGGCCGTTCTTCTGATCGATATCCAGTTGCAAGGCCCAGGGTACTGCGTTACCGGTTATTTTACCATAGCTGAAATACCTCGACCTTCCACTCTGGATATCATATACCATCAGGCCATTACTGAGATAGATCCAAAGCTGGTGATTGTCTGTATAGAACAGAGACAGTGCATCGGAAATGGCGCCATCATTCACCTGCAGTACCTGTGTTATCGGGCCACCGGACTTTTCACGGGAAAACAGTCCGGCCTGGTTCACAAAATACCAATGACGCTGCTGTGCGTCGATGGCGAAGCCGGAAATTTGTTGCGAGGGGTTATTGCCCTGGTTGATTTTAGTTACCACAGTATCAAACAGACCGGTTCTGGCATTCCATTTTGTCAGTCCATTGGTCACATTAATCATCCAGATATTTCCCTTGTTGTCCTGTTGAAAACCGGCAGCATGGCCCAGGGGAAAATCACGGGGACCCGTACCCG
Source organism: Flavihumibacter stibioxidans (assembly GCF_014332695.1). GTDB lineage: Bacteria > Bacteroidota > Bacteroidia > Chitinophagales > Chitinophagaceae > Flavihumibacter > Flavihumibacter stibioxidans. The sequence goes on from NZ_MBUA01000012.1 coordinate 758,285, forward strand.
CAGCAAACCGTTTCGCTGTTTTACGCAAAGGGTCATACACCAGCAGTCCGCCAAAACGCCCTCCGCTCAGCCATAAACTGCCATCTGCCGATTCAAAAAAATACAGCGGGATAAACCCCTTACCTGCCGCCTTCAGGAGGTCGGTTTGTTCAACAGGTTTATAACCGAAATTGAAGCGATGAAACATAAACATCCCGTTACCGGTTGACACCAGCAGGCTGTCGGAGTTCCAGGGGATTACCCGGAAAACGTAGGCTGGCGGGGCAGTTCCGCTGGTGGGATGGATGGTTTTGATATGCCTGAAAGTGGAATCAAATACCTGGACGCCGCCCGAGCGGGAGTATACGCTGGTCCAGTAGTACTGCCCGGAACGAAGGATATTATTTACCCCGCGGAAAAGGCTGTCCTGCTGGCTGGAATGAAGCGCATACTGTTCAAAAAAACGCTGGTATCCCTCCTGCATTAGCAAACCGGTTTGGGTGCCCAGCCAGTTGCGGCCCATTCGGTCTTCGAAGGTTAGGGTGGGCACAATAGCTGTCATCTTTCTGCTGACAGGCCGGGTCAGTTCGAGGGTGTTTGTGTTGTACTCACATTCAAAAAAACCACCCCTGGCGGAGTTGATCCTGGCCCTGCCGGCGGCGGGAAATTCAAACCTTGCATCCCATCGGATATAGTAGGTGGGGTCAAATGGGAAGTACCATTTTTTCAACTTTTTACCGGCCTGATCCAGGACATATAACATTTCATCGCGACTGAACTGATCAAAAAAGAATAACTGATCTGCGGCATTGATATCAAATACATAAGCCCGCTGGTGTTCAGCTAAAAATTTGCGCAGGAAAGCATATGGTGCAGAGCTATCCTGGTCAACGGGAACAATCCTAGCCTGGTGGTGGTAATAAATATGATAACCCTCTGTAGTTGCGAGTAATGCATCCCCATTGGTAAATGCGGCAATGTTGAGGCAGAAATAAATCCTTTTAGCGCCACGCCGGCCGGCATCGAAATTGCCTTCGATGGCAGTAATGCGATTCCAGTTGCTGTCGTACACATAAACGCCGGTGAGGGTACCCAGGATTCTTTCGTTGGTGCCGGGAATTTCCAGGTGCTGCACATCATTGGTCCAGTTTTCAATACCTGGCTGTCCGGGTATCTCAATATGTTTCATGATGCCGGTGGCATGATCAATTTCAGCGAGTCCATAGCGGGTTGCTGCCACCAGCTTATGATCAGGCGTCGACGCCAATCGCCTGATCTGGCTGTTGCGAAGGGCACTGTTCTGGTGGTTATACAATTTCCAATGGCGACCATCAAACCAGTTCAATCCATTTAAAGTGCCCACCCAGGTAAAGTCATCCCTATCCTGCAGGATGCAGGAAACCTGGTTGTCGGAGATTCCATCGTCAATCGTAAAATTCCTGTACCCATCGATTGTTTGAGTGTATGCAATACTAATCTGAAGGAAGGTGATTATGGTAAGCAGGATACGCATACATGTTTTGAGCCGGAAATTTTCAGTTAAATTAAGATTTTCATCCCTTAGCTAACCCTTCTGTTTATGCGATAAAATTTTCAAGTTCCTGCTGCTTACATAAAATCACTGTCATCGGTGTTCGAACAATGAAGATAGGTTCCGCATCGGCTATAGCTTTGCGGCCTGTTTAAACCTTCACTTATGAAAAGAATTTTACTATTCGCAACCCTGTTCCTGCTGGGTTATGCAGGATTTTCCGTACCGCCGACAACGGCATCTTCCAACTTTTCCGTTACCGAAAGCGCGAAGGAGGGAACTTATTTTACCATGAGTTTCACCCAGGGCAATGGTGCCGGCCGTATCGTGATTGCCAAAAAAGGAAGTCCGGTTACCGCCGTACCCGTGAATGGAATTGGCTATACTGCCAATGTAAATTTCGGTCAGGGATTCCAGTTAGCACCCGGAGAATTCGTGGTGTATGCCGGCGCAGGAAGCAGCGTAACCATGCGCAACCTCGAGCCGGCCACAGAATACCATCTCGCCATCTTTGAATACAACGGCAGTGGAGGCACCACCGAATACCTGGTATCTCCCTATCTCGCTGCCAGTGCCAGCAGTGCCGCACCACCTGCTGTACAGGCGAGCAACCTGAACTTCACGGCTGTATCAGGAAACAGTTTGCGGCTCAACTGGACCAATGGCAGCGGGCGCGGCAGGCTGGTGATCGCGAAAGCCGGCAGCCCGGTGGATGTATCTCCCACCAACCTGGTCAGCTACTCAGCCGTTTCCAGTTTCGGAAGCGGCACGCAACTGGGCAGCGGTAATTTTGTGGTGTATAAATCCAACACCTCTTTTGCTGATATCACCAACCTGCGTACCAATACCACCATGCACTTTGCCGTTTTTGAATATAACGGTAATGGTGAACCGATGTTCCTGACAGCCACCACTGCTGTCGCCTCCCAGGCAACAACAGACAGGCCCACGCAGGCTGCAACCGGCTTGTATAGTTCCAGCCCCGATGGCAATGCACTTCGACTCACCTGGTCGAACGGTACTGGCAGCGGCCGGATACTTGTAGCCAGAAAAGGATCGCCCGTCAGCGCCTTACCTGTGGACGGAACCGATTACACCGCAAACTATGTTTTCGGAAACGGTGCTGCCCTGGCACCCGGCGAATTTGTTCTGTACAAAGGCAATTCGACCTGGGTCGATATTTCAGGCCTGGAGGCATCCAGCACTTATCATTTCGCCGTTTTTGAATACGACCTGCGGCCCGATGGCAAGCCGGCTTATCTCACCAGCAGTTTTCCTGTTACAACCGGAACAACCCTTTCCGCCCCAACCGTGCCAACCAGCAATATTATTTTTTCCGAGATCGGATCCACTTCCATGAAGCTGAGCTGGACGGCCGGGAATGGCAACAAGCGAATAGTGATCGCCAGCGAAGGCGCGCCAGTGACGGCCCTCCCTGAAAATTACAAGAACTACTATACCAGTTCAACCTTCGGAAACGGTGCGGCTATTAGTCCGGGTAACTTCGCAATTACCGGTGGGGCCGTGCATGGTGTAACCGTCACCGGACTGAAACCCGGGGCGGCCTATCATTTCGCCATCTTTGAAGCCAATGGCGGCGGCGGTCCGGTTTATCTGTTGACAGATCCTGCCAGGGGCAGCGCCGCCACTTCTTCCAGGCCCAACCTTCCATCTTCCAATATGACTTACAGCAGCATTGAAGGAAACAGTATGCGGTTAAGCTTTTCCATGGGGAATGGCAGCGGCCGGATTGTGGTGGCCAGGGCCGGAGCACCGGTAACCAGTGTACCTGCAGATGGGGTGGAATATCCCGCCAGTACCGTATTTGGCAGCGGAACGGAAATGAATGCAGGGGAATTTGTGGTATTGAACTCAAATAACAGTTGGGTGGACCTCACCAGCCTGCAGCCTGCAACGACCTATTATTTCGCAGTGTTTGAATATGCCGGAACGGGTGCCACCAGGCAGTACCTGACCAGCAGTTTCCTGGCTGGCAACAAGGCAACCTTATCGGCCCCCACTATTTCCGCATCCAATATGACCTTTAGTTCGGTGACCAATAACTCCATGACCATCGGCTGGACGAACGGCAATGGCAGCAGGAGGCTGATGGTCGCAAAAGCAGGCGCGCCCGTGGATGCAGACCCGGAAAACCTGAAAAGCCATTTCGGCAGCACAGCATTTGGTTCGGGTACACATTTGGGTAATGGGAACTATGTGGTGTACAATGGCAACGGAAACTCGGCCGCACTAACATCGATGCTACCCGGAGTCACCTATCATTTCAGGGTCTATGAAGCCAATGGGAATTCAGGGCCGGTATATAAATACACCGATCCCTTGACAGGCAGCCAGACAACACTTGGCCGTCCGTCCGTAGCCGCAAGCAACCTGAGTTTTTCCTCGATTGAAGGCAATAGTGTGCGGCTGAGCTGGACCTCCGGAAACGGCACCCGCAGGATTGTTGTAGCCCGCGAAGGTGCGGCGGTATCGGGTGTTCCGCAGGATGGAACGGATTATACCGCCAACGCGCAGTTTGGGGCGGGACAGCAACTGGGTGCCGGTGAATACCTGGTGTACAATGGCAGCAACAGCTATGTGGACATCAGCGGAATGGCTCCGAATAAAACCTATCATTTTGCCATCTACGAATATGCGGGAACGGGAGCCACCATAGCCTACCTGGTATCATCTTTCGGTAGCGGTCAGTTCAATACGCTCTCTGCTCCCACCATCCAGGCCTCCAACCTGATGTTCTCTGCAGTAGGTAGCAATAGCGCCACCATCAGCTGGAACAACGGAAACGGAAACAGGCGGCTTGTAGTGGTTAGGGAAGGACAGGCCATTGGCTTTACGCCCGCTGATCTCACCAAATATGCTCCCAACGCCAATTTTGGCACATCGGTGATCAGTCCGGGTCATTCTGCCGTGTATTCGAATAATGGTAACAGTGTAACAGTAACCGGACTTTCAGAAGGGCTCACCTATCATGTGGCTGTGTTTGAATACAACGGTACAGATGGACCTGTATATATGAGTGCGACCCCCCTGGCCGGCAGCTTCACCACCTTCGGTGCACCTACCATTCAGTCTTCGGATATACAATGGGGTTATGTCAGTGAAACCTCCATAACGCTAGGCTGGCAGAATGGAAACGGTCAGCGCAGGATACTGCTGGCAAGGGAAGTAACTGCGGTGGATGGTATTCCGGCAGACAACCAGGCTTATCTCGCGAACCCGTTCTTTGGTTCGGGCGACCAGGTGGGAGCCGGTAATTTTGTAGTGTACAATGGCACGGGCAATACGGTGACCATCAGCAATATCAACCCGGCAGTCGATTATTATTTTGCGCTGTTTGAATACAACCAGTTTGGTCCGGCTTCTATCCGTTACCTGACCGGCGGTCCCGCAACCTTTATCCTTCCTGCCAATTCAACCCTGCCGGTGGTGTGGCTGGATTTTACCGGCAAGAATATCAACGGGCAGGTGAAACTGGAGTGGAAAACCACCATGGAAAGCGAGAACCGCCTGTTTGAAGTGGAGCGCAGTACGGATGGAAAGAATTTCACCCGGATCGGATCCGTTCAGCCGGGAGCTGCAGGTGACCACATCAATTACTACAGCTATACCGACAACCATCCTGTGGCGGAAGCCTATTACCGCATCCGGCAGATTGATATCAACGGCAGGTTTGAATTTTCGAAAGTGATCCTGGTAAAGTCGCTGGAAGGGGCCGAAGTACGCATCCTGCAGAACCCTGTAACCACAAACCTTCGCTTTTATGCAAGCTGGCAATTTGTGGGAGGCAAGGCTGAAGTGCTTAGTGCTACGGGTGTGGTCATTACCCAGGCAACTATTACTGGTTCAATCACCACAATGGATAGGGGCCGGGAACGGCCGGGAATATATTACCTGAGAGTGGTATCAAGATCTGGCTTGGTTAAAGCCATTCCATTCCTTAAAAATTAAGGTTGACAAGATGAATTAAATCGCCTGCAGGAGATAATGTCCTGCAGGCGATTTTTATTATCAGCCCTTCGTGGGGGTAGCCGTCTGACGTGCGTCTGACGTACGTCAGACGCACGTCAGACGGCTTTTAAATCCTAAACCCCTTTCGTTAGCAACTTCACGAACTCGTCTGTATTATAATTATCAGAGCCTTCGATCTTGCGCACCAACTGGCCCTTTTCATTAAAGATGAAGGTGGCCGGAATGCCAGGCACATTAAACAGCTCAGGCAATGGACCCGCAGGATAGTAGGCAGGCAGGATCAAACCCTTACCACTCATATACTGCAGCGATTTATTAAAATCATTATCCAGGGCCAGCATCACAAAAGCCACATTGCTGCCCTGGGTTTTTTCATACAGTTTCTGGATAGAAGGCATTTCTGCGCGGCAGGGAGGACACCAGGATGCCCAGAGGTTCACAAATACCTTCTTCCCCTTCAGGTCCTGCAGGTTGATTTGTTTCCCTTCACTGTCCATTACCATAAAGGAGGGCAGTGCCATTGCGGGTTCTGCGGTTGCTGCCACCGCGGCAACTTCTTCCTTCGTTCCTCCATTACCGTTACCACAACTGTACACCCCGATCATCATCAAAATAGCTATCCACATATTTTTCATATTTAGCATGTTATAATTTTTAAAGTTCAACTGAAAGGTAGCCTGCTTTCTGCAGTTCGAGCGACATCACCAATCCATTGTGGGTGTATTTTACAGTTGGCGGCAATTTGCTTTTATCCAGTCCGAATTTCTGGAGTGACAATCCGCAGCCATACACATCCACCCCCTGTTCTGCAGCGGCAGTCAGTTCTGCAGCCAGTCCGCCTGCTACCAGGTCCTTCACCAATTCGCCGCAAATGATGATCACCGATTTGCCGGGAACCACGGTAGAGCTACCCGGCTCCTTCAGGAACTGGATGGTCTTCACTGCCTGTGTTACGTGTTCTTTCTGGCGGAGTAAAAAAACAATATCATCCGTTTTTGATTTTGCGGTCTGCGCCGTAACCACAAACTGCGTCAGCAATGCGGCTATCAGCAGTAAAAATTTAAAGCTTTTCATGTTGTTTCGATTTGATTAATAAAACAAGACTTCCCGAAATGGCCAGGTTCTTAAAAAACGGGGCGATGCCCGCGTACAAAAAATCAGACTGGTTTGGATCCTGAACGACAAACGGGCTGAATTTGTCATCAGTAATTGTTTGAAATAAAAGAATCAGGATAAGAAAGGCTATTGCCGCGGAGGGGGGAAATGCAGGATGGAATGGTCTTCCCCATCGGCCGTTTCATTCAGGGGAATCATATAACGGGATACATGAACAACCGGCGGAACAGGAAGGCCCTGGTTGTTACGGAGGGAATACTGGCTTCCGGTGCTGCAGACCTCAGTGGCCTGCGCCGAATCGCCATGCAAACCCGATGCCGGCATAGTTATGCTGACCATCTGTCTGGCGCCGGCTTTTAACCGGGGGCAGCGGGCCAATCCGGCCTGAATGGCATTGGAAACCAGCAGCGCCAGCAACAACAACAAGGGTATTTTCCGTACGAAATCCTTCACTTGTGCAAGTTAGCAGATGGTATGTTTTGGTGGTGTTAAAAAAGGGGGGGCGGGGGGATCCGAGCCGGCTTTCCCCGCACGCGTCTGACGCGCGTCTGACGTACGTCAGACGCGCGTCAGACGCGTACCACAACTTTGCGTATCAATTACACATTTGCCGTACCTTAGCAGTTCAGCCGAAATGGCATTAAACAGCCCGCGTATGAAACATGTATTCAGCAGTTGCCTCGCCCTCCTCTTCAGCGCACTGGCAGCAGCACAAACCATCCAGTCGCCCGACGGAAAACTGGCGCTGCAGGTCAGCCTCCTCGACAGCATTCCGCATTACCAGTTGAGCTACGGCGGCAAGACCATCATCCAGCCGTCCAAACTGGGACTCACCCTGGTTAACGCCCCTTCTCTGCGCACCGGATTTGCACTGAAGGACCAGCAAACCGCCAGCAAAAACGAACCCTGGAACCCGGTGATGGGGGAACAGAAAACCATCCTCAACCATTACAACGAACTGGCCATAACCCTGTCGCAGCCCGCCCAGCAGCGCGACATGATCATCCGGTTCAGGCTCTTCAACGACGGTCTCGGCTTCCGCTATGAATTCCCGCAGCAGAAAAACCTGAACTACTTTGTCATCCAGGAAGAGGAAAGCCAGTTCGCACTGAACGGCGACCAGAAAGCCTGGTGGATCGCCGGCGACTACGACACCGAAGAATACAGTTACACCACGTCCAACCTCTCCGAAGTGCCCGCCCTCTTCGATAAAAGTTACGATGGCAATGCCTCGCAGACCATCATACCCATGGGACTGCAAACACCCCTGATGATGAAAAGCGCGGAGGGTATTTACATGAATATCCACGAAGCGGCACTCATCGGATACGCCGCCATGAACCTGGAACTAGACCCGAAAAATTTCTCCCTCAAATCGCACCTCACCCCCGATGCACAGGGCAGGAAGGGATATATCCAGACTCCGTTCAACACCCCCTGGCGCACGATCGTGGTGGCCGACAAGGCAGAAAAGATCCTGGCATCCAAACTGATCCTGAACCTGAATGAACCCAGCGCCCTCACCCACACCGACTGGATCAAACCGGTGAAATATGTGGGCGTCTGGTGGCAGATGTTTTGTCCGGGCCAGGGTTCCTGGAACTATGCCGATATCGACAACGTACACCTCGGAAAAACAGACTACAAAAAACTCACCCCCAACAAAACCCACGCGGCCAATAATGCCAACGTAAAAAAATACATCGACTTCGCCGCGAAACACGGATTCGACGGCGTACTGGTGGAAGGCTGGAACGAAGGCTGGGAGGACTGGTTCGGCAAGTCGAAGGAATTCGTTTTTGACTTCGTTACCCCCTACCCCGATTTTGATGCAAAAATGCTGACCGACTATGCCCGCTCCAAAGGCGTCAGGATCATCATGCACCACGAAACTTCCGCTGCTGCCACCAACTACGAACGATGGCTCGACACTGCTTTCCGCTTCATGGTGAACCATGGCTACAATGCCGTGAAGACCGGTTATGTGGGCAATATCATCCCGCGCGGCGAACACCATTACAGTCAGTGGATGATCGACCATTACAACCGCGTTATCCAGAAAGCCGCAGGTTACAAGATCATGGTGAACTCGCATGAGTCGGTGCATCCAACCGGACTGCACCGTACCTGGCCCAATGCCATCGCGGCGGAAGCGGCAAGGGGCACGGAGTTCGAAACCTTTGGCGGCAACAATCCCGATCATACCACCATCCTTCCCTTTACCCGGCTGATGGGCGGACCGATGGATTACACGCCCGGTATCTTCCAGACAAAACTCGATTATTACCAGCCCGGCGACACGCGTTATGTAAAGACCACACTCGTAAAGCAGCTAGCCCTCTACGTTACCATGTACAGTCCATTGCAGATGGCAGCGGATATCATCGACAATTACGATCGTTTTCCGGATGCATTCCAGTTCATCAAGGACGTGGCGGTGGATTGGGATGAGACCAGAATACTATCGGCAGAGCCGGGAGATTATATCACCATGGCGCGCAAGGCGAAAGGAAAGGAAGAATGGTTTGTGGGTGGCATCACCGACGAGAACCCGCGCCAGACCAGCATCGACTTCAGCTTCCTGGATTCGGATGATTATTATGTAGCGACGATATATGAGGACGGGAAGACGGCACACTATATCCACAACCCGCAGCAGTACCATATTTACAAAGTGCTGGTGAATAAAAAATCAACACTCAAACAAGCACTCGCAGCCAGTGGCGGTGTAGCCATCAGCCTGAAAAAAGCCACAGCGGCAGAATTGAAATCCCTCAAAAAACTACGATCAAAATAGATCCTGAAAAACCAACAGAAAATGCCGGGCTATTGTCCCGGCATTTTCATTATTTTATACTCTGCTGTTTTGATGATTTTACCCTCCTTGTTCACAGCAGTTGCGTCGAACCTTGAAACATCCCCAGAACTGGTCTCCTTTGTTTCCATCCGCAGCATCACACCGCTGGCGAGTCCCTTCATATTCGGCAGGTTCGACTGACCCTTCTGGTTACCCTGCATGATCATGGAAAAGTTTTTCATATAGTTGCCAAAGCCGGCACCCAGTTCACTTGTAACCCATACATTTCCGGTGGACTTGTCAGACACCACACTGTACTCAGCGCATTTATAACCCAGGATATTTTCGGTGCGGCCTGTTTTCGTGATCTTCACCTCCTCCTCTTTCAAATCCCGGCCCTCCAGTGCTGCCTGGTCGGCAACCATCTTGTGTATCTTTTTCATGTCAATGATCATCCCCATCTTCTGGGCCTCCATGAAAGTAACCATCACCTCGGATTTAAAATCGTACACCATGGCCATGCCCTTCTGCTCGCCCACGTCGAAGCCGGCATAATCGGCCGGGGCAAACCACATAGTCATTTGGTTGGTCTTGCCATTCCTGCCACCCTTTTCCATGGTCATATTGTAAGTGATGCCCATCTGGAACTTGTATTCATCCTGCAACCCATCTGCATTCTGTGCCTGCAGGGTTGCAGGCGACAAACAGGCAAAAGCAGCGCAAAGCGTTACAATACAGGTGATCTTTTTAAACGGGGCGGCAACCCCAAACGACAGGTGGAAACTCATGACGATAGATTTTGAATGAATGAAATCATCGCCTTAACCACCCGAAAGTTAAGCCAAATAATCAAGCAACCCACCCGGATTTTAGCCCTTCAGGATCGTAAACTCCACCCTGCGGTTCAACTGGTGACCAGCCTCGGTTTCATCTGTCGTCAGGTGTTTGGTTTCGCCATAACCCTGCGAGCGCAAACGCGATGCATCAATACCCTTCGACAGGATATATTCCATCACCGAGCGGGCGCGGTTATCGCTGAGTTTGAAGTTGTACTCATCGGAACCACGGCTATCTGTATGCGCGCTCAGTTCAATTTCGATGGCTGGATTTTCTTTCAACAGTTTCACCACGCGATCGAGCTCCACAAAGGACTCGGGACGCAGGCTCCACTTGTCGAAGTCGAAGAATACATTGTTGAGGCGAACCGTTTGCCCGATCTCCACCGGCACCAGGTATAGATCTTTATGAATCTCCACGTACCCTTCCTTGATCAGCGAATCCAGTTTCAGGTATTCGGAGATAGAGAAGAAATGTTTGGCCGTGGCACGGATGCCGTAGTTCTTGTTGTAAGGCAACACGATTTTGAAGGACCCGTCGATGGGATTGGAAATACCATTGCCCACCTGGGTGCCATCGGGCAGGGTTTCATACAGCAGGTCGGCGCTCAGCGGCTCGCCGGTTTTCTTGTTGTACACATTGCCGCTGACCAGCACCACCGGATCGGGCTTTTCGCGCTCCAGCAGTTTCACGCGCACGATATCGCTTTCGCCATAACCCTCTTCGCTGGTGGTGAGATACGCATACTCACCCCCGGCATCCATATTAAAAAAAGCATCCCAGTTGGGGGTATTAATCGGACTGCCCAGGTTTACGGGATCACTCCATTTGGTCCAGCTATCATCCAGCCTCTTCGCCATCCAGATATCGTTGTCGCCCAGTCCGCCCTCGCGGTTGCTGCTGAAATAAAGCGTTTCGCCATCGGCGGCCAGGTAGGGCGTCATCTCGTCCGTTTCAGGGGCGTTGATCTTCTTACCGAGGCTCTTCGGTTCGGTCCAGTAGCCATCCTTGTGCAGGTGACTGACAAAAATATCGTTGAAGGAACTGCCCTCTTCCGGGGCCATATACAGTAACAGGGTCTGGCCGCTGTGGGCCATCGTGGCGCCGGACTGGCGGCCGCGGTCGTACTTCAGGTAGTTTTTGATATTCAGGGCCTGGGGCTGGCTCCAGCGGCCATCTTCCTGCAGGTCGCTCATCGACACCCCCTTGCCGGCATAGGAACCCTGTACAAAAGCCCCGCGGATCAGGATGCGGTTGTTATCGGGAGAAATCCAGTACACCGCATTGTACTGCGCCGTGTTGAGTGGGTAGGACAAATGCCGGGCCTCGCTCCAGTTGCCCTGCTCATCGCGGAAACTCACCCAGATATCCTGTGAATTCGGCACAGAGCGGTATTTGGTATTGGCGGGATGGTTCTCGCAGATAAAAAACAGCAGGTTGCCATCGGCCGAAATCGTGGGCCGCAACTCCGGCAGGTCGGAATTGATCTTCTCCCCCAGGTTCTCGATCTTAATGACCGTTTCGGCCTTGATCACATTCTCTTTCTGGGCAATCAGCCGGACCGTAGTATCGATGGCGGGCTGGGCAAAAACGCCGTGGGCAACGCAGCACAACAACAAAAAAGATACAATTCTTTTCAAAGGAGTGGATTTTACTCCCCTTTAAACGATTTGAAGGCAATTTTATTAGGGCAAACGATGAATTTTATCAGCGGCAGGCGCCATAACTGGTTGGTGTTGTAGATTTAACCACCTAATTACAGTTCAGACAAACACACATTATGAAAAAAATCTGGATATCAGCCCTGCTGGCCCTGTCCCTCGGCGGACAGGCACAGATGAAGGCCGATGAAGTGAAGACTTTCACGCTGAAAAACGGCATGAAATTCCTGGTAGTGGAAGATTTTTCCATACCTAACGCCAATATGTACCTGTTTTATCGCGTGGGATCGCGCAATGAATACCAGGGCATCACCGGCCTCTCGCATTTCTTTGAGCACATGATGTTCAACGGGGCCAAAAAATACGGTCCCAAGGAATTCGACCGCACCATGGAATACAATGGCGGCGCCAACAATGCCTATACCCGCGAGGACGTGACCGTGTACACCAACTGGTTTCCCGCCTCGGCCACCGGTGTGATCTTTGACCTGGAAGCGGACCGCATATCCAGCCTGAGCATCGACCCAAAAGTAGTGGAAAGCGAAAGAGGGGTGGTGATCTCGGAACGCAGTACGGGACTCGAAAATTCGCCCATCCGCATGCTCTATGAAGCAGTGCAGGGACAGGCATTCCAGGAGCATCCCTACCACTGGCCCGTGATCGGTTACCTCGATGATATGAAAAACTGGAAGCAGGCCGACCTCGAGCGCTATTTCAAAACCTATTATGCCCCCAACAACTGTGTGGTGGTCGTATCCGGCGCCATCACCATGGCCGATGTAAAAAAGATGGCAGAGCAATACCTGGAGCCCATCCCGGCGCAGGCAGCCCCGCCGCCCGTGCACATTAAAGAGCCCATACAAACCGGGGAAAGAAGGATCGCTATGCAGAAAGACGTGGCCACGCCCTATCTCAGCATCGCCTGGCACACGCCCGAAGCGACACACGAAGACTATTATCCCCTCGTGCTGCTGCGCGACCTGCTCACCGGCGGACAGTCGTCCCGGTTATACAGCAGCCTCGTGGACCAGAAGCAGCTCGCCAGCAGCGTGTTTGCCAGTTACCAGGAAAGCTTTGATCCCACCCTGTTTCGGGTAACCGCTGTGGCGGGAAAGGGAACAGCTCCTGCCGACCTGGAAAACGAGATCTATGCCGGGCTGGAAGCCATCAAGAAGAACGGCGTAAGTCCGGAGGAGCTGGAAAAAGTGAAGAACCGCAAACTCATAGAATTCTACCGCCAGATCGAAACCATCAATGGGAAATCCAACAATATCGGCACCTATGAAGTCTTCTTTGGCGACTACCGCAAGCTCTTTGAGGCACCGGACCAATACAACAAAGTAACGGTGGAGGATATCCGCCGGGTGGCGGGAAAATATTTCACTAAGTCCAACCGCACCGTAGGGCTGTTGCAGGCAAAAACCGAAGAATAACACCACAACACAAGAAACATGAAACGAATCAACTATATACCAGTTTACCTGGTCGTGGCCGCCCTGATCTGTTCGATGGGTGCCTGGGCACAGGGCTTCAAGCTGCCCGCCTACCAGAAATTTGTGCTGAAGAACGGCCTCACCGTGTATCTGATGGAGCAGCACGAAGTGCCCATGATATCGGTATCGGCCATAGTGCCGGCGGGTGCCATCTATGACGGCGGGAAAGCCGGACTCGCATCCTTCACTGCCAACGCGTTGAAGCACGGTACGAAGAGCTACAGTAAACAGCAACTCGATGAAGAACTGGATTTCCTGGGGGCTACCGTCAATGCTTATGCGACCAAGGAATACGCGGGACTGTCGGCCTCCTTTGCCGCGAAAGACCAGGCAAAACTGCTGGGCATTGTGTACGAGCTGCTCACTGCGCCACGCTTTGACACTGCGGAGTTTGCCAAGGAAAAACGCCGGGCGTTGCTGCGGCTGGAGCAAAGCAAGGAAAGTCCGCGCAGCGTGATCGGTGCAAAATTCGACCAGTTCCTTTACGGCAAGCACGTGTACGGCAATATCATCAGCGGCACGCCCGCCAGTGTGTCGGCACTGGGAGTGGCGGATCTGCGGGACTTCTTCCGGCAGAACTATATCCCCAACGGATCGGCCATAGCCATCACAGGGGATTTCAAAAGCAGCGAGATGAAAACGCTCGTCAGCAAGCTCTTTGCGGACTGGAAAAAAGGGAGTCGCGCCGGTGCCGACCTGTCCGCCCAGCCCATTGAAAAACCCACCGGCAACCGGGTATTGCTCATCAACAAGAACGACGCGAAGGAAACCACTTTTTACATCGGGGCGCCGGGGGTGGCGAGGAACAATCCGGATTATGTAGCCATTGAAGTCATCAATACGTTGTTTGGGGGCAGGTTTACCTCCATGCTCAACGATGAGTTGCGGGTCAATACTGGTTTGACCTATGGCGCCGGCAGCAATTTCAGTTCGTTGAAAAAAGGCGGGTCCTTTACCATCAGCACTTTTACCGCTACGGAGACCACTGAGGCCGCCATCGACAAGGCGCTGGAAGTGTTGCAGCGCCTGCACCAGCAGGGGGTGGATGAGCAATCTTTGGCCTCGGCGAAGAACTATGTGAAAGGGCAGTTTCCGCCGCGTTATGAGACCAGCGGGCAGTTAGCCGGACTGTTAACGCAGATGTACTGGTATGGATTCAATGAATCCTATATCAACAATTTCCAGTCCACCGTAGACGGACTCAGTGTGGCGCGGGCGAAGGAAATCATCGCCACCTATTTCCCGAAAGACAAGCTGCAGTTGGTGATGGTGGGAAAGTCGGCCGACATCAAAAAGATCGTGGAGAAGTATGGGCCGGTGACGGAGGTGGAGATAAGCGGGGAAGCTGCTCCGAAGAAAGGATTTTGATGCTATAGGGAAATTTAATTCAGGGAAGTCCCCCATCCTGGAACTTGCTGCTGCAGCGGGTTTGAGGATGGGGATTTTTTTTATTGGGGCAATGTCAAAATTGGTTTGTCCAGTCAAAAAACGCTCGTAACTGCCGGATTCAATATGATGGATCAGCACACTTTTTGTCCACCCATATTTAATCACCATTTTGATATAAAATTCCCTCTCTAACACATTCTTGCACTTTTCCAAAATAAGGATATTGTGGGTCCACCCAATTTCTGCAACCATTGGCTGCAGTTTTTCGTTCCCGCTGTATTCCTTGTAAAATTTCCGCATTAACCAGAGATTACGGCTACTTAAACCATCTACTCCAGGAAACTCTTTTTGCAGGTCAACAGACAGGTTTTCCACAATAGACTTTCCCCATTTATATTGTTGCTGCCGCTCTACAATACCCTGACCGATTTCCCAATACAGACCGATCAGCGCGATATTAACCTGCTTCATAGCCTGGTATTGCGCCTGGTACACTTTCTCCTTTATTTCCGTCAAAAAGGCTCTGTAATGAGTATCGACTGGAAGCTTTGCCATAGAAATAAAAATATTAACTCCTAAACGAGTGAAACAGGGTGTTATCACTGTAATTCATCGATTACTGGTGACCGGTAATCAATTTTAGAATTATGCAGCCAGGTGGGAGTCCCGGGCAGACTCAAGCAGACAGGACTAGTATTCCTGCGGGTTCATTTTGGTATGCCGGTTGCGCGGGATCGTTATTTGTTCAGAAGAAACAGGATGTGGGCTTTTCTATTGGGGTAATGCTGGCCGGGTGATTTTATAAGGCTTGTGGGAGATGGCATGGAGGAAAGCCTTTAAAGCGCGCTTTTCCTTTTCGGACAAGCCCAGTGGTTTGATCAGCGGGTCGATTGGGGTTTGGTTCGGCTGGGGCATACCGGTATTATACAAGTGGAGGATACTATCCATTTCGTCGTGCTGGCCGTTGTGCATCCAGGGGCCTGTGCGCATGACATCGCGCAGGGAGGGGGTGCGGAACTTACCCAGGTCCGCTGGGTTTCTGGACACCAGGAAGCGGCCGCTATCTGCGCCGGGCAGGAAGTGTTCGATGCCCGTGCGGTGAAACAGTTCGTCGGTGAAATAAGTGCCGTGGTGGCAGTTGATACAGCGGGCCTTGGTGCGGAACAGGTGCAGCCCCTGGAGCTCTTCGTCGGAGAGGGACTGGTGCTGGCCGTTCAGGAAATCGTCGAATTTACCCGGGCGGCTGGTGATCGTTTCTTCGAAAGCCGCCAGGGCGTCGAGCATGCCCTCCATGGAAACCTCTTCGTTGTCGTAAGCCGCCAGGAAGAGGGGTGCGTAGCCTTTGATCGAGCGGATCTTGGGAATCAGTTTTGTCAGGTCCATCGCCATTTCGTGCGGGGTGGAGATGGGGTTGATTGCCTGCTGCTGGAGGGTGCGGGCGCGGCCATCCCAGAAGAATCTGGAGAAATAAGCCATATTCAGGAGGGAAGGCGTATTGCGGGTACCGCGCTGGTGGTCGTGCCCCAGGGAGACCGAGCGACCGTCGGCCCAGGACAATTCCGGCTCGTGGCAGCTGCTGCAGGAAACCTGGTTGGACACCGAAAGCCGGGGATCGAAAAACAGCGTGCGGCCGAGGGTAACCAGGGGGTCGTTCTGCGCCGCGAAATAAGCCGAATCCGGGGCTGGGAGGGCCTTCAGCTCCTGCCACTGCACGCCGGGGTCTGTCTGGGGTTTGGGCCATTTGGCGGGAGGCTGGCTGTAGAGGCGGCGGAGGTTTTGGGTATGCTGTTGATCCGTCAGCGAAACCGACAGGAAAGCCGTCAGAACCAGGGAGCAGATGATGATGGAGGAATGTTTCATAACAAAAAAACGTGCTATTCGCGGGGACTGTCCCTGCAATATAAAACCTTTCCTGTCCTATTTTAGCTCCGTTCGCGCCTGTTTCCAGCAACACTCAGGCATCGTGGCGGCCTCGTTAAAGGCTCGCGAATACTTCGGACAGGCTTCGGGAATACTTCTGGGTTACTTCCCGGATACATTACGAATACTTCTGCCAGGCATTTGCAAAACTTAAGGAAGGCTTATAGAAGGCCTTATGGCGGCATTGGTGGGTGTTCTGTCCATACCAACACAGTTTTCGTCAAAATGACCAAAGAAAGCATTGCGGACAGCGCGTTGCGATAAGAGATTCGATTTGAAATTTGCAGGTGACTAATAGTGGTCGTTCAGACCCGGAATAAGGTGGTCAGCTTACGTGGAATTTCCAGATATAACCGAAGTGTAAATAAAAACAGGTGAGTGAAGAATTAAAAAATCAGATCACACTTTTCTTAATTTATTGCCGGGATGGGTATAGGTATTATGGACAGCATATACAATGACTTCCTTATCAATAATCTCATAGACGACTACATAAGGGAAGCGTTCCAGTCGGATATCCCGAAGCACCTAAAAACCGCTCGCCCAAGCCAGGCTGTTGTTCCTGGTAATAAGTATAAGCTGCGATCACATCATCGTGCGCTTCCTGCTTAATAACAACCCTGAAAGACATACTATTTTTTTTGCTGCCGGACAGCCTCTAAAGATTCCTCCACCGTGTAGGATTTACTCAGGCCTTTTAAATGCTGCTGCCTTCTTTGGTGCAGCATGGCAATATCTGCGGAACTGTAGCGCCAATTGATGTCATCTTCCAGCAATACATAAATTGCCTGTAGCTTCTGCTCATCGGCAACATCAATGTATTGGTGTAATTTATTGCGTAAAGTA
The DNA here is from genome assembly GCF_014332695.1 of Flavihumibacter stibioxidans. Lineage (GTDB taxonomy): Bacteria > Bacteroidota > Bacteroidia > Chitinophagales > Chitinophagaceae > Flavihumibacter > Flavihumibacter stibioxidans. Next base: position 775,844 of record NZ_MBUA01000012.1, read on the forward strand.
GCCGCACTGTCCATATTGCTGGTGTTTTAAACAAATTTACACTTTCTGACCCAGCTTTGCAAGGCCGGCAAAATATGGCACTGGCACGATATTTCTGGAAATTCCCCTCTATATTACCACTGTTTTTAGACAATAATTGACCATAGAAACCAATGCTGACAAATCGTTGCGGTAAGAGATTCGATTTGAAATTTGCAGTTGACTTATAGTGGCTATTCGGACCCGGAATAAAGTGGTCAGCTTCAGTGGCATTTGCACTCCTCCTTCACCTGCTCCGCATGTTGGACAGAGTCCTTCCGGATGTACTCATAGGCCTCTTGAAGGTGAACTTTTGCCGGATTATCAATCACTAAACGGAGCACCTTCGCTACCATGATTGCATCTCTTTTTCCAGCGTTTCCAGACTCGTAAATTCACCGCGGCTGATGCGCTCCATAGCTTCATCCAACTCCCGGTTGTAGGCCTCTACGCTTACCTCTTCTGCCGCCGGTTTCAAAAACGTCTTTAACATCGTCAACAGCGACCTTTTCTGTGGCTCATCCAGTTGGGTAAAATATTTCAACAACTCCTTATCAATGGTTGATATCGCCATACTACTCATTTGACTCAAATTTACTTATTTAAAAACGCCTATCCAAACGGGTGGTATTTATTGACTGCTGCAGCCAGCGTCGCCACCTCGCCCGGCCGGTACCGCACCGTACTACCCGGATACCGATGCCCTGCAAAACCCTGCACCACACTTACATCATGACCCGCTTTTAGGAGGTTCGTCACCACACTCTGCCGGATCGATTGCGCACTCACTACCCGGCCCGGATACAGCACCGTGGAAATTCCCGCTCTGATTAACCACTATTTTCCGTCAATAATTGATCACAGAAATCAATGCAGACAAAATCGCTGCCATAAGAGAATTGATTTGAAATTTGTACCTGCCTATTAGTGGTCATTCAGACCCGGGGAGAATGCTTATTGAACCGGATGGTACCGGTAAGTCAAAACCACTCATTCGGTCCGGTGCAGATAATAACTTTCCGCCATGATAACCAGGATGGAAAGGAATGCAGTTGAAATACCGGTGATGAACAGATACAAAGTAAGGCGGTAGTATTTCTCAGCCCTGTCTTTGGGGTAGTTCATATTCAGGATCCGGAACAGGACAATCAGCAACAGGGAAGTACAAACGCAGAGACCTGCGGCCATCACCGTTTCCTTGAATCGCCTCGTGGCAAAAGCATGTCCCACCCATCCATAAGCGCCATTAAGCAGGAAGCCCAGGAATATACCCAGGACAGTAACCATGGGTTGCCGGTAGTGTTGAATTTTATCTTCCATAACGATGCAATTAAGGGAGCTTGTTTTTCACCACCACCCCATTCTTCATGATCAGTAAAAAATTCTTGTCCGGGTTAGCCACCAGTTTGATATCCTGCAGCGGGTTACCCTCCACCAGCAGCAAGTCGGCATAAGCCCCTTCCCGCACCACCCCCAGTGGCCGTGGGTAGGGATTGCGCTTTCCGCACAAAGCCAGCAAGGAGGCATTACCGGAAGTAGCCATCTTCAGTACTTCGAATGGGGTGTACCAGCGAACCATGGTGGCAAGAATAGCGCCCTGGTTCACCGTCATCTTTGGGTTGAAGAGCAAATCGGTACCCCAGGCGGTTTTGATCTGGTATTTTTTGGCCAGTTGGTAAGCCAGATCGGTACCAGCCGCAACCTCCAGTTGTTTGGCCCTGCCCTCGGGCGAGGGCTGCGGGTTAGAGAACTCATTGGCCAGGAAGGGTTGGAGGCTGAGCCAGGCGCCCTTTTCGGCCACCATCCTGGCCGTTTCCTCATCCATCAACTGGGCATGGTCAATACATTTAACCCCGGCCCTCAAAGCGGTCTGTATAGCCCGCGGCGTATAAGCATGTACGGTAACATAAGTGCCCCAGTTTTCCGCTGCTTCCACTGCGGCCCGGAATTCAGCCTCGGTGTACTGGCTCACATCGATGGGATCGTAGGCGGAGGAAACGCCGCCGCCGGCGGCCAGTTTCAACTGGGTGGCGCCCAGCATCAGTTGTTCGCGGGCGCGCAGCAGTACGGCATCAGCGCCGTCGGCAATAGCGCCGGCGCCCATTACGTCGCCATGGCTGAGGCTGCCGTTGGGGGAGGAAGGAACCTCCCAGGGCAACCGAAAGTCGCCATGACCGGCGGTTTGGGAAATCATGGCACCGGAAGGATAAATCCGCGGGCCGTTGATCAGTCCCTGGTCGATGGCTCTCTTCAAGCCAAAACTCGGTCCAGCCAGGTCGCGAACTGTGGTAAAGCCCCTCAGCAAGGTTTTGCCAGCTTCCTGTCCGGCCACCAGGTTGATATACCCCAGGTCTGCGGTCATCAGGACATTCATTGGAACTGCGCAAAGCATGGTATGCCAGTGGGCGTCGATCAGTCCGGGCATCAGGAATTTTCCTTTCCCGTCGATAATCTGTGTATTAGCGCTTTTGTTAACGGCAATAGGTGAGGTAGAAATCCTGGCGATGCTGTCGCCCCGGATCAGTACGTTACCGGTCAGGAGTTGTTCGTTTACGCCATCAAAAATCCTGACATTGTTGATCAGGATGGTGGTAGTTTGGGCCTGCGCCGGAAAAACAATAGAAACCAGCGCCATTGCAAGGAAGATCAATTTCATCCGGAAAATTTTTAGCGTACATCAGGCGCCGGGAGGCGATGGGGTACTGTTTGGGGTACCCCGGGAGGCGCAAGACATATATTTTAATTGAAATATACGAATACTTCTGACTGAAAGGTTAATCTGTAGACCGGTTGGTGGCCGCTTTCGGAGCGAGGATGGAGATGATGTTTGGTGCCTTGTTGGTTGTTGTTTGGTCGTTCCGTTGTAGATGTTAGGTCGTTGTTTGGTCGATGTTGGTTCAGATTAGGTTCGTCTTAGGTTCGCTCCGGGAAAAGAATAGGTTCTGCATTTCTTGTTGCCAAAAACTCTGTATTGCTATTTGCCAATTTCAACTCTCCCGCGGATCAATGTTGCGGTCAGACATGACCGGTACCAATTCAACAGGCACCTACCTGAAAAGTCAGAAGTCAACCATTCGTTACAAAAATCCCTGTTGAAACAGCGGGCAGATTGGCCGGCAGGGCAGACAGTGAAGCGGTAAGTGCATATGTTTTGAAAATGGTGATGCAGAGAATCATGAACAAGGAATATCCGTTGCGAAGAAAGAAATATGGTTATAGATTTCGGTTAGTTGTTGGGGGTGGTTTTGCCTCCCGAAAGTGTGAATTGGTTCCCTGGAGCAATGGTTGGAGGAAGTGGCACAAAACCAGGTGACAATAGGTAATAATAATACCCTGAAATATGTATTAATTACCGCCAAGCATAAATAGATAAACTTTTGATTATCCGGTGCTTGCAAGTGTGAAAAGCAATATTTATATTACTAGGTTTTTTAATTGAAAGCGGTGTGTGACTGAGGTGGCGAAGCTGTGGGGATTGGAGTTGTAGTTTGGGTAAACAGACATTTGCTGCAAGAAAATCAAATATTAACAGATTGCGCTATCAAGATAGCGCATTAGATATTTTAACCGGATACTGTGAAAGGACTTTTCATTAATGCGTATGCGCAATCCAGAAAACAAACAACCATCTCCTTTAAAACCAAAACAATACAAAATCCGCAATACGTGGACAATTCATAAATACATTCGTTAGCAGCAACTTTAGAGCCACACCAAAAAATCAAAAGTGAACCAAAGAGTAAGAACATATTTAATTAACGCAGCAAGACAGAAAGATAAATTCGTTTATTACAGCGATGTAGTAAAAGGTTGCGACTTGGACATTGACACCAGTACAGAATTTGGCAGGCGACAGTTAAGTGAAATATTAGTAGAGGTTTCTGAATTTGAAAACAACCAACAACCTCCAAGACCTCTACTTAGTTCTTTGGCAATATACAAAGACAAAAACAAAAACGACCACGGAGACGGATTTTATAGAATTGCTGAAAAATTAGGCAAAGGCAGTTTTAAAAAACTGAAAGACGACTTATTTGCTTTTAGCGAAGCGGAAGAATGCAGAATATTTTGGCAACAAAATGACAACTATCAAAAATTTGCATCAATTACAAACGGAACAACCTCAAAAAACGGAATAGATTTTTTTAAACAAGACGAGTTAGACTTTTTCAAACAATGGCAATACAAAGTTTATAATCCAAATGATGACGAGCATGTAAAAGCAAAGAATTTCCTAATGGATACTGTTTGGGAAAAGAGTATTTACATGGGACGAGAAATCGTAAAACGACTACAAGGTTTTGAATTGGACGGTAAAAAATATTGGAGTCAAAGAGGTTGGAGTGAAAACGAAAAAGGCGAAAATGTGCAAGCGGCAATTATAAAACCATATACTTGGATAAAAGTATTGCGTAATACTGACAGAGGAAAAGACATTTTCTTCACTTTTGGCATTGACGCACTTCCTACAACAGAAGCGTTCACATACAAAATAGACTGTCAAGACAAAAGAGATTCTAAACTTTCACCAGCCCAAATTGAGCTCTGTAAATCGCTAATTCCTGTGACAGCTAAATGGAATGAAATCGCATTTGACGAATTAGTTACAAAAAATTGGGATTCCCTAATAGAAACTTGTGTTCTTTTCGTTAAAGAACACACAGCGCATTACGATGCAATTATTGAATCGGTTTGGGGAGCAGCAATTCCTCCAACTCTTTTCAAAAACAAACTCATCAAAAAGGAAAAACCAAAAGACGGTTACGAATCAATTCCTGAAACAAAAAAAGACTTTAAAGGTGTTGATGTGGATTTTCAAAGAAAATCAAAAGAACAAAAAGATTTAGGCAACAAAGGCGAAACTTTAGTAAAACAACGAGAAATAGAATTTCTAAAAGAAAGGAATTTACACGACAAGGCAGAGCTAGTTGACATTGTGCAAGACGGAAAAGGTTATGATGTATATTCGTTTGACGAATTAGGAAATGAAAAATTCATAGAAGTTAAAACAACAACAGGTAATGAATATTCACCTTTCTTTCTTAGTGAAAACGAAGTTGATTTTATGCGTTTGAATAAAAATCAATACTGTATTTATCGTGTTTACAATTTTGACGAAGAAAATAATTTTGCCGAGTTTTATGAACTGAATGGCGACATTGAGAACCAATTACTAATGAAACCAACACAGTATAAAGTTTTAATTAAAAAAGAATAGTGATGAAAAGCTGCTGTTAACAAGGGCATTTGGTTTACCAGGGCGGGACGTTAGTAATGGCCCTGGCAAACCAAATCCCTAATCGTTTCAGGCGATAAGTAATTACGCCATACTATTAACAATCGGTAGACAAATGTGCAGGACTTATAACACGATTGGTTCACTGACGACTTTAAAAACACATTTAAAGAATAACAACATCCATGACTTCAAGTCATTAAGAGACGTAATTGATTTTAAAAACTCATGGACAACTTTACGACAGCAATTAATTTATCATCATGAAAACCTGATTGAGCAAGAGAAAAATATGCTCAACATGGATTTACAGCAGCTGGAGACGGAAATTGAAACGCAAAGACAGCAATCTGAACAAAGGCTGACAGACGAAATAAACAAGCTGAAGCAGCAATTGAGTATTTCAATAGGCTATGCACCAACAAACATTTTTCAAAAGTTAATTAAGAATTTAAGGCATTGGAACTATAAAAGGAAAATCAAACACAAAGAACATAATTTTGATATTGAAGTAAAATCGTCAATTAGCAACCTTATTGACAATTACCAAGTCAAAAGCAATCGCTATCAATTTATTTCTTCACATGTTAATGAAGCGATAAAGCAAAGTGCCCAATATTCTTTGCTTGAACTTGAAAGAAAAAAAGCTACTATAGACGATTTAAACAGCTTCATATATGGTGCGTTGGGAGAACAAAAAGTTGTTAAAATATTAGAAATCCTGTCTGACGAATATTTTTTGATTAATGACTTTGCTGTTTCTTTTTCACCTGCAATCTATAACAGGCAAGAAAATGATTACATAAAGTCAGTTCAAATTGACCATATACTTGTAGGACCATCAGGAATATTTCTTATTGAAACAAAGAATTGGAGTGAAAATTCATTAGACAATTTGAGCCTACGTTCACCCGTACAGCAAATAAAGAGGACAAGTTTTGTGCTATTTAAGCTACTTAATAATGAGATGAGCAAGAATTATCTGCGTTTAGACAGACATCATTGGGGGGACAAAAAAATATCAATCAGAAATATCATTGTATTGACAAATACAAAACCTAAAGAGGAGTTTCAGTTTGTGAAGATTTTGAATGTTAACGAGCTTCTTGGTTATGTAAACTATTTTAAACCGACATTCTCAAATACCGAAACTCAAAGAATTGTGGAATATTTAGTGGACAGTAATAATCGAAAAACAATAATTACAAACTGAAACTGTCTTAAAATAAATATTTGACATAACTTAAGTCCAGTAGTAACTTCAACGTACATTCTTTTTATCACAATATAAAAGGGTAGTACCACAAATAAATGTCAAGGCATAATCGCTGAAATAATTATTCTAATTACTCATTCTAGGAACAACATGAATTACTATCCTGAACTAAATAAATTTATCGAACAAGCTAAAACCTCAGACCTTAGCACTTCAGAATATAAAAATAATTTTCAAGGTTTATCCATCAAAGTAAGTTTTGGAAAAGGGAACAAAGCAAAAATACCTTGGATAGCTTTTCTAAATGCGCCTGATACTGTTCAGGATGGCATTTATCCAGTTTATCTATATTACAAAGATAAAAATCTACTCATTCTTGCCTATGGAGTAAGTGAAACCCATAAATCAAAAAGAGAATGGAATATTTCAGATGAAAAAACAATTGATCAATTTTTCGCAGATAATAATTTAGGAAGACCAGAGAGATACGGAAATTCTTACATCTTCAAAAGTTATGATTTAAAAAATGGAATTGATGAAAAAGAAATAAACGATGATTTAAATGAATTGATTTCAATTTACATGGCCAATAAAGGTGAATCAAAAAGTTCTACTAGACAAGCTGAAATATTTAGCAGCACAACATTTTATAATGCAGCGCTTGATGCAGGATATTATATAAATAAAACATTATGCACTCGTTTTTGCGCTTCCCTTCTCACCAAGCCATTCGTTATTCTTACAGGTCTATCGGGTTCAGGAAAAACTAAATTAGCTCAGGCTTTTGTGCAATGGATTTGTAAGGATGCAAGTCAGTACCGAATTATCCCGGTAGGTGCTGACTGGACCAACAGAGAGCCCCTTCTGGGTTATCCCAACGCACTTAAGCCCCAGGAATATGTGAAGCCTGACAACGGTGTACTGGACTTAATTATACAAGCAAATAAGCAAACTGACTTACCGCACTTTTTGATACTTGACGAGATGAACCTAAGCCATGTTGAACGGTACTTTGCCGATTTTCTGAGTGTAATGGAATCAAAGGAAGAAATTTCATTGCATGCTGAAAGCGCCGTTGAAAACGGAGTGCCTGCAAAACTAAAAGTGCCTGCCAATCTTTTTATTATAGGAACAGTGAACATTGATGAAACTACAAATATGTTCAGCCCTAAGGTTTTGGATAGAGCAAATACTGTTGAATTTCGCGTTACACAGGATGAAATGGCAAATTTCCTAGGAAACATAAAGGAAATAAACCTGGATATCCTTACCAGCAAAGGTGTGGAAATGGCAAAGAATTTTCTAGAAATGGCAGCCAATAAAACCTTTGCCACAAAAGATATTGATACGATCAATGCCACATTGGTTAAATTCTTCGGAGAACTGAAAAAGATGGGAGCCGAATTTGGATACCGCAATGCAACAGAAATTTTACGACTGATTCATCAGTTGAGCGTACTTCAAAAAGAACTCACCCCCGATGAAAAAATAGATATTGCCATAATGCAAAAGCTGCTGCCTAAACTGCATGGATCCCGGAGAAAATTGTGCTCACCTTTGGAAACACTCGGTTCCTTTTGCATATCAGGGGATGTTAAAATCATTAAGGATGTTTTTGAAAAGACCGATTTTAATTTCAACAGCACGAATGTTCATTATCCACTTTCGCTTGAAAAAATAACCCGTATGTATAAGGGGGCCATAGATAACGGTTTTGCCAGTTTTGCTGAGGCATAAGAAATGAAATCGGTTACAAACATAGAAATTAACCTAGAAACAGTTAAAGAAGGACTGAGGCTCTGGATTGAAGCCAACAGGCCTGATTCGTTGTTTGATGCAGAAGAATTGGCCCATGAAAACAATGAAGCAAGATTTCAGCTTTTGGAAGGTTGCACGTATGATTATGAAATCAATGATTCAAACTACAGACTTGGCGATGTTGGCGAAAATATAGTTCAGCAGCACAAAAGAAACACCAGCCTTGGCTCTATTGCTCCCAATATTTTTGTTGGAACTTTATCTATTCCGTTATTAGAAAAAAACTCTTCTCAGGAATGTTGTAAAATAGAGCTCGAAATACAATCAGTGAAAGCGGGATATCGGGATGACTATCGCGATATGCTTGAACTAATTACAGAAAAATGCACAGATCTGTTACTTCAGGCTAGCTCCCCAGTTTCGCAACATTTTGATATTGATTACACAAAAGACAGTCAATCTATTTATCAGAAATTTGCCTTTATTAAATCAGTAATTGGCACAAATGAGTTTGCGGAAGCTGTTCATCGTATTCTTACATCTCCAGTAACCAAGTGGAAAGAAACAACAGAAGAAAATGATATAAGGAATGCCAGACGATTTTCCAACACCAACATTAAAGAAATACTGAAAGGCGGTAAACGCACAAAAATACCACACACACACTATTTGAGAAATTATGGAATAGAAACACTGCCGGAAAGAATAACCACCATCCGAAAAGCAGATTCAGTGGATACTCCAGAAAATCGGTTTATCAAACATGCTCTTGAAATCTTTTTAAAGTTTTGCACCGACATCAATAAAAAGGCAAAAGAATTCGGTCATAAAAAAATGGAAACCGAATCAGAAATATTGATTCAGGAACTAGATAATCAGTTACATCATACTGTTTTTAAGCAAATTTCGCGACCAAATACTTTAAAGCTGAACAGTCCAATTTTGCAAAGGAAAGAAGGATATCGCGAGGTGCTGCGTGTCTGGCTCATGTTTGATCTTGCAGCAAAACTAGTTTGGACTGGTGGCGATGATATATATAGTGGAGGCAAAAAGGACATAGCCACCTTGTATGAATACTGGCTTTTTTTCAAACTTCTTGACTTGTTTCAGAGCATCTTTGACATTGATCCAAAAGATATATCGGAACTCATAAAGGAAACATCAGATGGCTTAAATCTTCAAATTAAACAGGGTAAATTTACCGCACTAAGCGGAATTTACAATTCAGGAGCCAGAAAGCTTAATGTTCGATTCAACTACAACCGTTCATTCACCGGCAGAAAAAACTACCCAGATTCGGGAAGCTGGACAACAACACTACGACCTGACTACACACTTTCATTCTGGCCTTTAGGCATTACAGAAGATGAGGCAGAAAAACAGGAACTAATTGTTCATGTTCACTTTGACGCCAAATACAAAATTGCCCCTATTGCTGATTATATTGAACAAAACACAGAGAATGATCTGGATGAAGAAAAAGCGGAAAACCGGAAAGGCATCTACAAAAATGCCGATCTTTTAAAAATGCACGCTTACAAAGATGCAATCAGGCGGACCGGAGGCGCATATGTTTTGTATCCCGGTGGCAAAACCATCAATCATAAAGGATTTCATGAAATAATTCCGGGACTAGGAGCATTTCCAGTAAAACCATCAAAATCAGACAGTGGTATAGGTGAACTAAAAGCCTTCATATTGGAAATCATTGACCACTTTCTAAACCGTGCATCACAAAGAGAGAAAGTCGCATACAGGGCATTTGAAATTTATAAAAAGCCTCCAGACTCGGAAAATATAATCAATGAACCATTACCAGAGCCATTCAACACAAACAGAGATTTAATCCCTGATGAAACCTTTATTCTAGTAGGATATTATAAATCTACTGAACAATTTTCCTGGATTACAAGAAACAGACTATACAATTTTAGAATAGGTTCTGCCGCAGGTTCACTTATACTCGACAAAGAAACAGTAAGTTCAAAATATTTATTACTGCATACAACTGGCAACAAAGTTTCCGGTGAATTATGGAAGATTGTAAGTATAGGTCCAAAAGTGTACTCAAAGGATGATTTAATCAAAAAAGGTTACCCTTCCCCATCACAGGACAATTACCTAGTAATACAATTAGAACCGGTAACAGACCCAGAATTTGACAATGCAAGTTGGAATTTCAGGAATCTTAAAAACTATTCTATTGCCAGAGCCTCCGCATATCCATTTACAACGAGCCTTACTGAATTAATGAAAAACAAAATACGATAATATGCCCGCCTTTCAATGCCTAACCCACTGATAAGCCGAAAAAACAAAAAAATAATCATACCCCGAAAAAGAGCCTGTTTACAAATGCACATTTAATTGACGACAAAATTCCAAATAAATGACCCATCAATAGAATCTCAGTGGAGAGCTATTATATTATTTGGGGGGGAATTCCGCAACATATAAGTTTGCCTTTGCTAAATCATTGCTTGAAATAGTTGAACAACAAAAGACGAGTATTTCTCTTTCAGAGTTGGCAATACCATTTGCAGATTCAATTGTTGATCATTTAAGGAAAACTGACAAACAAGGCAATGCAAGTTCAAGTAACTTTCTAGAAGGTTGCAGAAAATACATTACTCAATCAATTTCAAAAGAACAACTATATAGCTTAATTGAAAAGTATGGCTTTGTAAATGTTATTGATGCATTTCAAAATGTGAACGGCGGAATTATACCCGATATTTTTTATGAAAAGAATTTTAGACAATCAAAGAAAGAAATAATAATCACAGACAATCTTTTGTCTTAAACCCCTAAAAACTGGACATAAGGTCAATATTGGTTAGACACTTTTTCTGTTTTTCACCGCTGCCGTCAAAGGTAGCCTCGCCTCTGGAAAAGTAAAGGCTATACGTAGCGGCGATGGCATACGCTTCGGAATCCCGGATCGCCGGCCTTGACTTTTCCTCCGGCTTTTCGGCTAATGGTGGCCTAAGCGGTTCAATAGACCGGTAGTGTTCATCCCACACATGCATCGGAGTTCTTTTACCAAGGTTTCCGTTAAACCAATTTGATCTGCTTCCTACAGAATTTGAAGCTTTTCCTCGATATTCCAATTACGTCTTGTTTTTCCATGTCTCCCTAAATTTAATGTACTTAACTGATATGATAAATCAGTCCAGACATTTAGGGAGCAAGGACACCAATTGGTTGAAGTGAAAAATTACCAAAGTCCCCTGAACGAATTTCCCGCATTTTTGTAAATCAAAGCGATTAGGAGTAATGACTTTCAGGGAAGCCACCACCAGCGACATAAAGGAAATCCAACTCGTCAGGAACTCGGTGAAGGAGAATACGCTATCTGACCCAAACCTCGTTTCCGACCAGGATTGCGAAGCGTTTATTACAAAAAGGGGGAAGGGTTGGGTTTGCGAAATAGATGGCAGGATCGTTGGATTCTCCATTGTTGACTGCCAGGAAAACAATATCTGGGCCCTGTTCCTGGCACCTGAGTTTGAGAAAATGGGCATTGGGAAAAAGCTCCACGACATGATGCTGGACTGGTACTTTACCCAAACAAATGAGCCTGTTTGGCTGGGCACTTCCCCGCATACCAGGGCAGAAAAGTTTTACCGGAAAGCCGGCTGGATAGAAATCGGGAACCATGGAAAGGACGAGATCAAATTTGAAATGACAAAAAACCAGTGGCTGCACAAAAGGCAATCCGAATAGTTGACTCCAAAGAACCAACCACCCCATTATGATCCCTGAACATATTTTGACAGCCGCCCGCCGCATCTGGGACTACCACCACATGCAGCATCAACTGCAACCCGCAGACTGCATCCTGGCGCTGGGCAGCCATGACCTTCGTGTAGCGGAAAGGGCGGCGGATCTGTGGCTGGAGGGTTGGGCGCCACTGCTGGTGATGTCGGGCGGGTTGGGAAATTTCACCCAGGGCATGTGGACGGAAAAGGAGGCGGATAAATTCGCGGCGGTGGCCAGGGAAATGGGTGTGCCGGAAGAGGTTATCCTGATCGAAAACCAATCGACCAATACGGGCGAAAACATCGCTTTCACCCGGCAACTGCTATTGTCGAAGAACCTGGACCCGCAGCGTTTCATCGTGGTGCAGAAGCCCTATATGGAGAGAAGGAGCTTCGCCACTTTCATAAAACACTGGCCCGATAAAGACCTGGTGGTTACTTCCCCGCAAATTGATTTCGAAGCCTATCCCAACGAAGAAATTCCACTGGAGCGGGTAATCAATATCATGGTGGGCGACCTGCAACGAATTAAGGAATACCCGGCAAAGGGTTTCCAGGTTCACCAGGATATTCCGGATGCTATCTGGCTGGATTTTGAAACCCTGGTGGCGGCGGGATTTGACCAGCATTTGATAAGGTAAGGATTTTAGTTATGTGCTTTTGCTTTTCCTGCTGAATTCCTGCGACAGTGAATCTCCTGCCAGGAAAGGAGGTAAGTGTACCCTAATTGCAATCTGTACATAAACTCTGCAAAGTGGCTATGAAAGGAATACTTACAAATGCTTCCTTGCCAATTTGTAGTTTTCAATAACCCCGAACTGGAGCTAGCATCTTACCTGACAACCCGGGAATAATACCCGACAACCTTGATTTGCCAATACCTTTACAGGAAGTTCTGGCTGATTATAGATTTTATAATCAGCCATTTTGTACTAAAAAACAGGCATTCTGGCTGATTATAGCAACTCCACCACCTCCCCACCCCTTCTCTTGCTTTCCTCCGCCGCATCCATGAAACGGCAGATCTCGATGGTCTCAGCCGCACTGACCGGCGCCACCCCGGTGTCGAAGAATCGCGCGATGGCGGCCACCAGCAGTTGGTAACCTTCAAATTTGCCGGCAGGAATATTGCCTTTTTCGGTGAAGATAGTACCGCCAAAATCAGGCGGACCCAAACGCATGCCCCGGAAACTGCCGATGCGCCCATCGGCCCATTCAGCGGTTACCAGGTCCGTGTCGCGGGTGTGCAGCCGCGTGAGCTTCCTGCAACCAGCACCCATGATGGCATAGAGCATTTCCACCCCATGGATGCCATACCAGTAGAGATCGGGGTGCGTGGGCTCAAGGGTGCAGGGACTGTAGGTGTCTGCCCCCAGCACCCGGCCATGGTCGCCCCGCCGGATGGCTTCCATCCCCGCCACAAACCGCAGCGCGGAGGAAGAGAATACGGGCACGGAGTGCTTAGCCGCAGCGTTAAAGATGGCTTCTGCCCCCGCTGCCGAAGCGGCAACGGGCTTGTCGATGAACAGGGGTTTCCGGGCTTCAAAAACCGGCAGTGCCTGCTCCAGGTGCAGCCTGCCGTCGTTGGTTTCCAGCAGCACCACATCGCAGAACGCCAGCAACTGCCCAATGCTGTCCACGATGCGGATCCCCATCCCTTCCAGCTTTGCTGTATTGGCCGGAATGTTTTTCGTGGCGGAAATGATGTCGCGGCCGCCAAAGGGACAGGCCGCCACCACCTTGTAACCCCTTAGTTCCGGCGCCGCATCCGGGGCATTGAAGAGCCCGGTGAAGGCAACGCTGTGGGAGGTGTCCAGGCCTATGATGCCAATACGCCTGCCTGCCGGTACGGGTTGCCGACTTAAGGCGGTAGCCCAGGATGGCAGGGCCAGGGTCACTGCCAGCATAGTGGAATCGCGGATAAAAGAACGGCGGCCAAAAGGTATCTGCATAGCGTTTATTCTGCTAAGAGGGTGATCAATATATCTGCGGCTTTTTCGATGTCGGCGATGGCGATGTGCTCGTCGGCGGTATGCGCCTGTTGGATATTACCCGGACCGAAGACCACACAGGGAATGCCCGCCTGCTGGTAGATGGCGGCATCGGTGGCATAGTGGGCGGTCTGCATGGCGGGCTGCACGCCGTTGGCTTCGCAGGCCTGGCGCAGGGCCCGGTTGTGGGGGTCATCGGGATGGTTCTGCACGCCCAGTGCCAGCAGGTAGGGCGGTTCAATGGTATAGTCTGCGGATTCACCGAGCCAGGTCTTCAGGTCCCGCAGGATGCTGTCATAGTCCATGCCCGGCAGCAGGCGATTGTCGAGCTCTATGCTGCAGGCGGCAGGCACGGTGTTCACCGTTTGTCCGCCGCTGATCCGGCCCACATTCACCGTAGCACAACCCAGGTCGGGATGCACGGTCTTGGCCAGGTGCCGTCCATAGTCTTCAATCCTTCCCAGCAGGGCGCCCATTTTGTAGATGGCATTCTCGCCCAGCCAAGGCATGGAAGAGTGGCAACTGCTTCCTTTCGTGTGGATGAAAAACCGGCAGAGTCCCTTGTGCGCATAGATCAGGTTCAGCTCCGTGGGTTCGCCCACGATGGCAAAATCGGCCCGGATGCCCCGGTCCACCAGTTCCCGCGCTCCCGAGAAAGCGTATTCTTCATCCTTCACGAAAGCCAGGCGGATATTGCGTTTGAGGGATTTCTTCCCGCGAACCAGTTCCCCCACGGCATAGAGATAGGTGGCCAGCGAGGCCTTGGTATCGCAGGAGCCGCGGCCATAGATCCTGCCGTCGCGGATCACGGGGTCAAAGGGGTTGATGCTCATCTGTTCCTGCGACACGGTGTCCATGTGCGCTTCCAGCATGATGGTCTCCGGCTTACCCGCATCTATAAACGCGGTGAGGTTGGGATGGTCGGGGTCGGCGCCGAAGACCTCTGCGCTGATGCCCAGCGTCTGCAGGTAATCGGCTATATACCGAACCATTCCCTTTTCGGAATAGAGCTCGCCGGTGAGGCCTTTGCCCATAGGGTTCACCGAGGGAATGGCCACCAGGTGGCGGGTTATCTGTACTGCTCCGTGCATGTGTTTCAGGTTGACAGCTTATTCGGGTTGATAGCGCCAGAGTTCGGTATTGCGCTTGAAATAAATATAGCCCTGTTTGTCCATTGCAAACAAACTGGCTTTTTTGTCGAGGATGGTCACGGCCAGACTTGCCGGATCTATGCTGAACAGCAGGTTCGCGCCGGTGCCATAGATTGTACCCGACGGGTGGATGCCGAGGAAGGCGCTCCGCCAGATATGTCCGCGCGTGGCGGGCACTTCATGCACGCGCCGGGTGGCGATCACCGCTTTTTTCACCGGGTCGAATATAAATAGCTGACCGTCGGCCATGCCCCAGAGGGTGTTACCCGGACCGTTGATGAGTGCCGTGATGGCCATGGCTCCCGGCACCGGGGCGATGTCCATCAGTTTCTGCTTGCGGTCCATATCCCAGGCCACCAGCCTCGCTTCCTTCTCGGATGCCTGCGCACCCAGTCCGCCTGAAATGGAGGTACCCAGATAAAGCAGTCCGCCTGCCTGTGCCAGGCTCACCACCGACTGGTTGGGTACGATGTTCACCACCGCATCGAGGGTGTTGGCTTGGCGGTCCCAGGCGATCAGGGCGCCGCCGAGCTGGCCGTATTCCGGCACCGTGCCGAAAAATACTTTCTTTTTTTCCTCCACCGCCAGGATGGCGAAAGCCCGGCTTTGTCCGGGTATGGAACCCAGGTAAGCCGGATTGGTTTTGGCATCCCAGGGCTGCCGGGTATCCAGCGCATAGAGCTTGCCGTGGGGGTAGATGCCCATGTAAATATGATCACCCTGCACGGCCATGCCTTCGGTCTGGTCGTGCCCCTTGTATTCCTGGCTGGCACCGGTTTGCGGGTCGTAGGTGGCATGCCCGCCGGCGAGGTAACCACCCATCCAGATGCGGTCATCCGGACCGTAAATGATGGACTGGATAGGAATGGGTTGTCCGGGTATTTCCAGTTGCTGCTGGCTCGACACGCGGGTGGCCGGATGGAAGCGGTGCACCACTCCCTTATAGGTAAGTACTTGCACCTGTTTGTCGCCGCTTAACGCCAGGGCATTGGCGCTGGCGCCGGTTTCGCCGATCACCTGCAGGGGGGCGGTGGGACGGCTGATATCCAGCCGGCAGAGTTTACCGCCGGAGGTTACGTACACCCAGGGCGTTCCGGGCTGCTGCAGCACGGTTTTCATATCGATGCTGTCCAGCTCCGCCTCCACCTTATGGGTTCTGAGGTTGTAGATAATAGTGGTTTGTCCGGAGTTGAGCAGGGCCATCAGGCGGTCGCCGCCTTTGATGCCGGTTACCAGCTCCAGCCCATACACGAATTCCCGGTTTTTGTATTTGGCGGGAAGGATTTCCTTTTTTTGTCCGGTTACCGGATCCAGTTCCACCAGGTGGGCATGGGAGCCCACGCCGGCATAGAGTTTCCCGGATTTTTCGTGGAAAGCCAGGCTGCGGACATAGTTCTCGCCCGCCACCAGCGGACCCCTGCCCGCATCGCTGAAGCCGTCTTTGGGGTGGTAGCGGAACACGCGGCAGCCGGGGTAGGTGGCGCCGAAGATTTCGCCGTTTTTGCCCGTGGTCAGGCTCCAGACATAGGTTTCGCCCTGCAGGGCCTGGCCAAGGTTTTCCACCGAGGGCGAACCCGGGCGGTGGCGGAATAGCGATCCGCTGGCGCCGGGTACATATAACCAGCCATCGGGGGAGTAAGCCATATCCCAGGCCCCATCCGCCCCGGGCAGGGGCTGGTCCAGCAGCAGTTTACCCGAGGCCAGTTCATAACCCAGGAGGTGGGCCGGTTCGCCGCGCACCACGGTGTAGAGCAGCTCGCGACCAGCGGAGTCTTTCACGAACAGGCTGCCCTGGATCATGGAAGCCCGGAGCTGGGGACCGAGATTGGTAAAACGCGAGGAGTCGGCCTGGGGGTGAAGGGTGTCGGCCTGCGCACGGGTGGCACCTGTCTGCGCAGATGCGGGCAGCGCAACCACCTGCAGCAAAAACACCAGGCAGGCAAGCCTTATCAGTTGGGGTATATTTTTCATGGGTCTGTTTTTAAAGGGATTGCTGGCGGAGAAATTCCTGCACAAATGCATCATCATTCAGGTGGGGGTAACACTCGTACACGCGGGTAATTTCCTCTGCCTGTCCGGGTGAAAGTTGCTCCTTTTCATTCAGGCACCAGGTACCCGCCAGCAGGCCCTGGCGGCGCAGCACTTCGTGGATGCCGGGAATGCAGCCGTGGAACTGGTGGGCCGGATCGAAGATGGCGGCATTCACATCCGTCAGGGCCACGCCCTCGGAGAGAAAAGCCGGCAGTTGATCCCGGCCTTCAGCCTTCGCGGATTTGATCCGCTGCAGCAGGTCCACCGCCTTGCTCGTCCACACTGCCCATTGACCGAGAAGTCCGCCCACAAAGGATTTCTCCACCTGCCGGCCCTCGAATTGAAACCGATAGGTCGTCAGCAGGTCGGCGATGATATTATCATCGTTGCCCGTGTATAAGGCTATTTCCTTAGCGCGGGGCGAGCAGGCCACCGCCCGCATCACATCGAGGGTCTGGTAGCGGTTGAAAGCGGCCACTTTGATGGCCAGCACATTGGGGATGGCGGCAAAAGCCTGCCAGAAATCAAAGCTGAAAATACGTCCGCCTACCGAAGGCTGGAGGTAGAAACCGAACACGGGCATAATGGCCGCCACGGCCCTGGTACGCGCCAGCAGGTCTGCCTCGGAATAAGCGGCCAGTCCGCCCATGCTCAGCAGGGCCATATCGTAGCCCAGACCGCTGGCGAGGATGGCTTCCTTCAGCGCCTGTTCCGTAGGGCCGCAGATGCCGGCCACTTTCAGGAAGGGTCGGTCGGGTGCGGCTTTGGACAGTTCTTCCACCGCCAGCCGGAGCACCGGTTCATAGAGATTGACCTGCGGGTCGCGGATCTCGAACTGGGTGGAATGAACGCCCACGGCCATGCCGCCCGCGCCGCTGGCGATATAGTAACGCGTGAGTAAACGCTGGCGGGCTTCATCCAGTTGCCGGTCGGCCGTAAGGGCCAGGGGATGTGCCGGGATCACCGTGCCTTCCTGCAGGTGATGTAGTAATATCGGGTCGAGTGTGTTTGACATGGTTTAGAATTGTCCGTTTCTTTCCTGAAAATGGGTTGCTTTACCAAAACTGCTGCCGCCGCCCAGAATCCATTCGGCCGTGAGGTCTATGATCTCGCGGATGGTCACCCGTGGGTAACCGAAAAGCCGGTGGCATTCGGAGGCATTGCTCAGCAGGGCCGTGGGCTGTGGTTCGTTCACCAGCAGCGGGCTGCGGTTGAGGCGCTGGCCGAACTGTTCCGCCAGCCAGCGGACGGAGAGTAACTCGGGACCGGTTACGTTCAGCAGTTTGGCCGGGGTGCTGCAATGCAGCAGGGAGCGGAGGGCGATTTCGTTGGCATCACCCTGCCAGATTACGTTCACATTACCGGAGCTGAGGTCGATGGGGCGACCTTCAAAAACCGCCTTGCCGATTTCCAGCAGCACGCCGTAACGCAGGTCCACCGCGTAGTTCAGGCGATAGATCAGGGTGGGCGTCTGGTTCTTTTCCGCGAAATACTGGAAGATGCGTTCGCGGCCCAGGCAGGACTGTCCATATTCACCCACCGGTGCGGCAGCCTGTTCTTCGGAGAGTCCGCCGGCATGAACCGGACTAAACGGATACACATTACCGGTAGAGAAGGCCACGATATTCGAGTGCCGGTATTTTTCGGCTACGCGGCCGGGTAAGTAAGCGTTCATCGCCCAGGTAAAAGCCTCCTTCCCGGTGGTGCCGAATTTTTGTCCGGCCAGGTAAATCACGTTCTCCACCTCCGGCAGGGCCGCCAGTTCGGACTCGTTCAGCAAGTCCGCGGAAATCGTTTCGATGCCATCGGCCTGTAATGCGGCAGCCAGGGAAGGGTCGGAGAAACGCGACACGCCGATTACTTTTTTTGGTAATCCCGCCAGGTCAATAGCCTGTTTGGCCAGTCGCGCCATAGCCGGACCCATCTTGCCGCCAACGCCCAGCAGCATGATATCGCCGCTGATCGCCTGCAAGTCGCGCAGCAGGGCTTCGGAAGGCAACAGCAGGGCTTTTTCTTTCTGTTCTGTAAGATTCATGGTGTTTATTATTTTATAAAAAGTTCGTACACATTACCCGCTGCCAGGAAGACCACCAGCAGCAAACCCGCCAGTGCCATCCATTTCTGCAGGGGTGTATTCTTATGCGCGCCCATGATACTGCCATCGTTGGCGATGGAGAACATGGCCCAGCCGATAAAAGGCACCAGGAAAATCGTGATGCTCTGCGCCAGCACAATCATCTCCAGGGGCAGTTTGCCGAAGAGCAGGGCCACCGAGGCGCCGGCTGTCATCACCACGGCAATCAGGATTTTCACTGCTTTGCTGTTGAGGTCCTTGCCCCAGCCCAGGGCATCGCCCAGCATGGAGCCGCCCACCGTGGCATTGCCCACCAGGGAGGAAAAGGAAGCGGCGAAGAGGCCGGTGAAAAACATATTCGAGGCATAGGTACCGAACAGCGGTTCGAGGGCGCGGGCCATGGCGGCGGCGTTCACCACTTTCACCTGCTGGCTGTGCAGCACGGCGGCGGCACAGAAAAGGACCACGGCGCTCATGGCACCCAGCATCAGCATGCCGGTGGTGCTGGCCGCGGGTCTTTTGGCAGCTCCGGTGGCCGTGCGGATCCTTTCCCTTTCGAGGTAGGACTGGTAAAAAGCGCCCACCAGGGAGAAACAGGAAGCCATGAAAGCGATTACCAGTCCGGTTGAACCGGTTGGCAGGGAAGGCATCAATCCCTTTGTGATACCGGCAATACTCGGTTGCACCATCAGCAGGGTGGCCAGGAAGGAAACCAGCATCATGGCCACCAGCAGGATCATCAGTTTTTCCAGCACCTTGTAGAAGCCGCGGAAAAACAGGAGGCTGATGCCCAGGATATTAAAGAGGATGATCCAGCGCTGGGGGCCGGTGCCCGTGGCTTCCCCGAGTGCGATGCCCACGCCCACCGAGTTGCCTGCCTGGAAGGAAGTGGCCACCAGGAAGATGCCGAGGCCGATGGCGATGGTTATGGCGCGGCCCCATTTCTGGCGGATGACCGTCAGCAGGGTATCGGGTGCGGCCGCGCCGATGCGCGAGCCCATATTGGCGAAGAGGATCATAAAAAAGATGGCCACCACGATAATCCACGTTAAGGAATAACCGAACTCTGCGCCGAGGCGGGAGGTGATGGTCATTTTACTGGGACCGAAGACCAGGGCGGCGGTGATGATACCCGGACCGAGGGTTTTGATCCAGGTTCCGATTTTGCTGGTGTTGGTTGCTGTATTCATTTGTTTCTGGATAGCTGTATGGTTGGTTCGGTGATGGCGGTTTGGTTATTGCCCCAGGAGGAGCGGATAAAGCTACCGATGGCCGAGAGTTCCTGGTTGGATAAAAATTCAAAAGCGGGCATCTGTTTTTTTCCTTTCAGCAGCAGGTGGATCAGTGCCTGCGGATCGCCGTTGACCAGGGGGGAGGCTTTTAGGGCGGGGAAGCTTCCCGGCAGGCCCCTGCCATCGGGTTTGTGGCAGGAGGCGCAGTATTGGTTGTAAATGGTTTCGGGGTTGGGGTTGGCTTGCGCCGTGGTGGCCTGTGCGGTGGTGGGGTCGCCTGGCGCAGTTGCGCTGTACACAGTGGCGGCCCTTCGTTGATCGGGTGCCAGCCGGATGATCCGGTCGTCCTGGGGTTTCGGGAAACCCGGGGCAGGGTTCCAGTCGCGGTTGCTGGTGGCCAGGAAAACCTCGCCTTGAGGCGACACGCAGATATCACGGATACGCCCCAGCGCTTTTTCCAGGAATACCTGTTCGGTGCTTATCTGTTCCCCGCGGGCATCGAGCTGCAGCACGCGCAGGCTCTGGTCCTTGAGGGTTCCGAGCAGCAGGCTGTTGGTCCATTCGGGAATCAGGTCGGAGCCATAATATTCCATTCCTGCGGGAGCAATCGTGGGGGTCCAGGCTTTCAGGGGCGGCATGCTGCCCGCTGGTTGAACTTGTTTTTCCTTGTCTGTATGGGTAAAGCCTTCCACCAGGGGCCAGCCATAATTGCCGGCCGGCAGCAGCAGGTTGATTTCATCATCCGTGGCATCGCCGTGTTCGGAGGCATAGAGCCTGCCCGTGGCGGAAAATGTCAGTCCCTGCATGTTGCGAAACCCCATCGCCCACACCGGGCTTTGTGGATCGGGGTTATCCGCGGGGATACTGCCATCGGTATGGAGGCGGAGGATTTTGCCATTCAGGCTGGCGCGGTTCTGGGCATTGGCGAGGTTCGCGGCATCGCCGGTAGCCCAGTAGAGCAGGCCGCCCGGGGACAATACCACGCGCGAACCATTGTGGCCGGTATTACCCGGAATTTCCAGCAGCAGCCGGGCTTCTACCAGGGTATCCCCATCCAGCCGGTAGCGGACCAGGCGGCTGGTGATCACCGAATCATGGCGGTGTGTGAAGTCAACAAACACATACACCTGGTTGTCTATTAATTTACCCACGGCCATACCCAGCAGTCCCGCGCTTCGGTGGCGCCAGACTTCGGGGATGCGCAGCAATAATTTTTTTTCACCCGTGGTTGGGTCAAGGCGACTGATAGAACCGTTCTGCTCGGTGAACCAGATCCTGTCATCCGGACCCCAGCATATCTCCCAGGGCACATCCAGTCCCGCGGCGATGGTCTGCATACCCAGCAGGCTGCTGTCAAGTTGCAGGCTGGCTTCGGGCGCTTTCTCCGCCATCGTTCCGCTGGCCTGTCCACAACCGACGGCAGTAAGAGCCAGTATAACGACCAGGCTCAGGGTCAGCCATGGATACCGTAAATCAAAATGGCGTGTGTACATGTCAGTTGGTTATTTGAGGTGGATGCGTTGCGGCCGGGCGAATTTCTTTTTCATCTTCTGCGGCAGGCGGTACACTTCCCCTTTTCTATTGGCGAAATAGAGGCTGGAAGGCGAGGGCTGGCGGCCATGGCCATCAGCCCAGAAAGCCACAAATCCATCCTGCACCTGAACCGGTTTGCGGGGATAGGAATGATTGTATTGGCTGCCCCGGGTCAGGGGCTGGCTGGTCCAGGTTTTTCCCTGGTCATTTGATTCCCATCTCACCATTTCCCCGCCGGTATTATAAGCCTGCGGCCCGGTGGTGGTGGGACCGATCACCATCCACCTGCCATCGGTTTCGATGTAGAGGGAACCCATGTCGTAATTGTTGTCGGAGCGGGTGATGGTGCGGATATCCCAGTGCCGGCCGTTGAAATGCGCCGTATGCCATTCGTGCGGACCGTTTGCCGGTCCCGCTTCAAAACCCTTGCTCGTGATATACAGGATCACCGGGTTGCCATGGGCATCAAAAGCCAGGTCGTTGATATACACTTTTAATCCCTCCTGCCGGTAATCCTTCACCAGCGCCTGGTTCTGCACCTCGCGGACGGGCAGGTCAATTTTGTGGCCATCGGCTGTCTGCCAGGTGTTGCCGAAATCAGGGGTTTCGATATAATACAAATTAGTGCGGTAATTCAGTCCGTTTTCACCCTGGCGATAGGGATGGAAATTAAAACTGGTGGCAATCTTTTTTCCATATTGTCCGCTGGTCTGGTAATGGCCTTCTTCGATGGCGGCGATATCTATCCAGTCACCATAACTGATGCCGTTACTGCTTTTCATGAAGCTGATCGTCCGCCGGGGTTTGTCGGGGTAACCGGGAATCACCTGGCGGTCATAATGTGTGAAGAGGTGCAGGAAGCCGCTGTCGGGCACCACCCAGGCCTGGAGGTAGGAGAAATTATCCAGCGGGCTTGTTTGTCCGGCTACTTTTTTGGTGGCCTGCACGCGGGTGAAACTGGTGATATCATAAGGCCTGTCACTGCGATGGATATACGAAGGTGCGCTGGTGCCGTGGGCGGTGGAGAAGAGCCAGATATAACCCTGTGCATCGATGTTCAGCACCGGGTTATCGTGGGCATCGCTGGTTTTTTTATCCAGCACAATGGTGGGTCGGGGTACTTTGCCCCTGGCATGGTCGAAAAAGGACACCGTATGCAGCAGCGTTTTGCCCGCGGCATCGGTTCCCCCGTAACAGAAGAAAGTCTTGTTCACTGCGGGGGCATACACCGAAAAGGGATAGTGATTGGCGGGATAAGTAGCCAGTCCGCCGCTGTACTTGTACACATACTCATCGCCGGAAGGCTGGCTGCTGTACCAGATACCACGGTAACCATCATCCGAAACATTCAGCGTAATGGTGGTATCTGTACCGTTGAACAGATGCAGGCTGAGCAGGCTGGCGAATAACAGGTTCATAAGAAAATTCCGGGTTTAAAAAAGGGAGTCCACCTGCTGGCCAACCTGCCGGCAGGCGACAAGCAGGCGGACTCCTGTTTAACCAAAACGCAACTGACGATTATTGATATCCCGGGTTTTGTTTGATCATTTCGGGATTGATATCGATCTGGCTCTGCGGGATGGGATAGAGTAACTGGTAGGGTTGAATGCTGATGCCATGTGCTGCCATCACGGCAATGGCGCGGTCGGTACGCACCAGGTCAAACCAGCGGTGGTTTTCGAAAGCCAGCTCCACCCTTCTCTCCTGTTCGATAGCCAGGCGGAAAGCAGCCTGGTCGGCAATCTGCAAAGAAGGCTCTGCATTCACCGCGGTCTTCGGCTGCAAGCCGGCACGGGTGCGGATCTGGTTCAGGTAGTCAAAAGCCGGGCCATCGGCCACATACCCGAGTTCATTCAATGCTTCGGCATACATCAGCAGCACATCTGCATAGCGCAGAACCGGCCAGTTATTATCGGCATCGTTTGCCTGGAAGGGCACATCGAGGTATTTTTTGATGTACTTGGAAGCCACAAAACTGGCGCCGTTCATATACCCATTGGCCATGGAAAGATCCTTTCTCAGGTCGCCGGTTTCATAGGCGTCCTCCATATCCTGGGTGGGGATATTATACCCCAGTCCGGGTCCTACCTTGCTCACAATAACACCGGAAGACCTGGGTGCGAACTGGTTGGTAAAGGGACTGCCCTCGCCCGTGCCGCCTTTTTTGAACTGCACGTCGAAGATGGACTCGCGGTGGTTTTCATTGGTCACTTTGAAGATGTCCTCATAGTTGGAAAGCAGCATGTATTTACTGGTGGCAGTGCCATCGATCACTTCTTTCAGCTTTGCAGCGGCGGCAGTAAAATCTTTCCGCGTCAGGTAAACCTTTCCCAGCAAAGATTTCGCGGCACCGGAGGTAGCCCTTCCAATCTCTGTACCGGTATAGATCGCAGGCAATTTTGCTTCCGCCTCTTTCAGGTCGGCAATGATCTGCGCATATACGGCATCCACCGGTTCACGTGTGTAGGCATAGCCTTCTTCCGGGTTCCTGATCTCTTTGATCACCAGCGGCAGGTCGCCGAAAGTGCGCACCATATTGAAATACATCAGGGCCCGCAGGAATTTTACTTCACCCACATAACGGTCTCTGGTAGCCGCATCCATATTGATGGCATCGATGCGGTCGATCACAATATTGCATTGCTGGATACCGCGGTAGTGGTCGTTCCACATATTGTTCAGCAGGGTATTGCTGGACTGGTTGGTGAAGATGTCGATCTCCACCACATTCAGCCCGGTCTGGACATCGAGAATGCCGGTATTGTCGGAACGAACTTCAGCGATCTCGTGCATGGCACTGAAATACTGACCACTGTACTGCAGCGCGCCATAAGCCGCATTCACGGCAATCTTCATGTCCGCCGCTGTCTTATAAAAATTGACCACATTGTTCTGGGAAACCGGCGCCAGTTCAATAAAATCCTTGCTGCAGCCCGTCAAACCGAGAGCCGCTGCAGCTGATATATAGAAAATGTATTTTTTCATGACGTTGAATTGAATTGATTAGAAACCAAGATTAATTCCAAGTGTAAAAGTCCGGGCCACAGGATAACCACCGTAATCCACACCCGGCGTAAGTGTGCTCGCACCGGTTACACTAACCTCCGGATTATACCCGGTGTAATTGGTGAATGTGTGGGCATTCTGCACACTCACATAAAGCCTGGCCGAACGTGCATTGATCTTACCGGTTAATTTTTCAGAAAAATTATACCCCAGTGAAATGTTCCTGATGCGCAGGAAGGAAGCATCTTCCACAAACAGTGATGAAATATTTGCGCTGGAGTTACTGCTTGAATACCTGGCCAGGTCACGGTTTAACCTTGGAACGGTTCCGCTGCCCGGGTTTTCAGGAGAACGCCATGCATCCTTCACTTCAGCGATCGAGTTTCCTGTACCGGCATAGTTGCCGTGAAAACGACGACCAAGGTTCAACACTTCATAACCAGCCACACCCTGCAGCAGGATATTCATTTCAAATCCCTTGTAGGAAAGGTTGTTGGTGATGCCATAGGTCATATCGGGGAATGGACTTCCCAGAATGGTACGGTCTTCGGTACTCAGCACTCCATCACCATTCACATCCCTGAATTTAAGGTGACCAGGTCGCGAGTCGGCGAATTTCGGGCTCTTGGCCAGGTCTTCTTCATTCTGGTAGATGCCGATCACATCATAGCCATAGTAATTTCCCATGGACCGACCGATCTCGGTCTTATGACTTGAATTGAGCTGGTAGTTACCAAAGATAGGTGAGCCTTCGGGTCCGAGGGCCAGCACTTTGTTGCGGTTGAAAGAGACGTTCACATCGGTCGTCCAGCGGAAAGCGCCAACGGTATTTTTAGTTGACAGGCTCAGTTCAATACCATGGTTCCTGATCTTGCCGATGTTCTGCGTAGCACTGGTAAAGCCGGTGATGGAAGGAACCGGCACATTCAGCAGGAGTTTGGAAGTAACCTTGTTATAGTAGTCAGCGGAGAACACCACCCGGTTATTCAGTACGCCCAGTTCAATACCAAGGTCAAACTGTTTGTTCAGTTCCCATCCCAGGTTGCTGTTGGAGAAAGTACCCGGCGCCAGTCCGTTTACGATCGAACCGCTGCCGGATCCAAGCACATAATTCTGGTTGGCGATCAGACCGATATGGTCGTAGTTGCCAATAAAATTGTTACCGGTGATACCGTAGCTCGCACGCAGGCGCAGGTCATCCAGCCAGTTTACGCCCATCATGAAATCTTCTTCCGTAACGCGCCAGCCGGCGGAGACAGATGGGAAAGTGCCCCATTTATTGTCGGAACCAAAACGGGAGGAACCATCGCGGCGGACAGTTGCCGTCAGCATGTATTTCCTGTCGTAGCTGTAGTTAACCCTTGCCAGGTAGGAAAGCAATGACCATTGCTGGCGGTCGGAACTGCCACCATTGATGATGCCGGCATTGATCGTTTGTACCAGGTCGTTAGGGTAATTGGTTGCAGATACAAAATTGCTTTCGAAATTCTCTTTCTGGATGGTATAACCGAGAACGGAATTAACACTGTGTTTGCCCACAGACTTATTATAGGCAAGTGTAAATTCAGACAACCAGTTAACGTTCTCTGTACTGGTGGCGGTACCGATGGGAATAGATGGCGGCGGTGCTCCGTCCCGGCCGATGATGGAAGGAACGAAGGTACGCTGCCTTGCCGTACGGATATCCGTACCTACCAGGGCTTTGAATTTCAGGTCCTTCAACAGTTCGATCTCGGCAAAACTGGTTCCCAGCAAACGGAATCGGCCCCAGTTATTTACTTTTTCCTTAGCGGTCTTAACCGGGTTCTCCACGCTGCTGAAACCATAGCCAAGGTTCAGTCCGGTTGTATAGGTTCCGTCAGGGTTGTAAACCGGCAGGTGCGGCGACATCAGCAGGGCTGAAAGGATCACGGCGCCACCACTCCAGTGGCCTTCTGCATCACTCACATTGCTGGTGGTGTAGGTGGGCGTCAGGTTGGCGCCAACCTTAATGCGATCGGACAATTGCGATTCAACGTTCAGCTTGAAATTGTACCGTTTGAAATCGCCGTTGATCACCACGCCATCCTGGTCGAGGTAACCGGCAGACATATAATATTTTGTCCTGTCATTGCCACCGGAAAAACTCAACTGGTAATTCCTGATGGGGGCTTTCCGGAATATTTCTTCCTGCCAGTCGGTTCCTTTTCCCAGCGATGCGGGATCAGCAAGGAAGGGGGGAAGCCGGTAGATCACGTTATTGCGGACCGTATTGTCATCGGTGATCAAACCACCGCGGTCAACCCAGGCATTGTTCCGGGTTTCATTGATATAGTTGGCAAAACCTTCCGCGTCCAGCAGGTCGATTTTCTTCGCCACTTCCTGGTAACCGGTATATACATCGAGGTTAATCCTGGCCGCACCCGATTTACCGGATTTGGTGGTAATGATCACTACGCCGTTTGACCCGCGTGAACCATAAATAGCCGTAGCGGACGCGTCTTTCAGCACCTGGATGGATTCAATATCATTTGGATTGAGTGTGTTCAGCGGGTTATTGAGCTGGTTGTAATCGTTGCTGACAGGAAACCCGTCGATCACATACAAAGGCTCATTGCCGGCACTCAGGGAACCGGATCCCCTGACCCTGACCGTTACACCGCCACCGGGACTACCCGAAGTCTGTGCCACCTGCACGCCTGCGATCTGACCTGCCAGGGCAGCATCCACACTGGTAACGGGCTGGTCTTTCAGTTTTTTAGCCGGCAGGGTTGCAATGGCGCCGGTAACATCCTTCCGTTCCTGTGTGCCATAACCAACAACCACAACCGATTTCAGGCTGTTGTCATCTTCCTTCATCACCACTGAAATATTCCTGCCGGACTTCAGTAACACTTCCTGCATCACGTATCCGGTGTAGGAAATAACCAGTACCGTTCCTTCCGGCAACTCGGGGATCCTGAAAGTGCCCGTTGCATCTGATACGGTTGCTTTGGTGGTGCCCTTTACCCGGATGGTGGCACCCGGCATCGGGTTACCCTTTTCATCCGTGATGGTACCGATGACCTCTACCGGAGGCAGGGCATCATCTGCCGGCCTGCTATCAGCCTCTTTCTTTACCACAACAATCGTGTTATTGTCAATGGCATAAGTAAAAGGCTGGTTGCGGAAGATCTCATCCAAAGCTTTTGGGAGGGGCACATTACGAAGTTTCAGGGTCACAGGCTGTGCATCCCTGAGTTCGTTGTACTTGTAAAAAAAGAAATGACCGCTTTGCCGGCCGATTTCCGATAATGCCTTTTCCAGTGAAATGCCCTTCCCAGACAAGCTAATCTGCGAATAGGTACGGGCACTCAGCTGAAGGCATCCAAACAGTAAAAAAATGGCAGTCAGTTTCATGTAAAAAACCGTTTGTGAAGCCGGCAGACCCATGCGGTGAAGGGCCCTGCCGATAACGTTAATTTGCATACATTTGAGCAGTTTGGGTTATTGATTTATTATTCTTTCGCGAGAATCTTTACTGAAATGATCCAACTGGTCCGAAAGGACCGAAACCGGTTGTGTTGGTAGCACTTCCGGTTTTTTTTTGAACCATTTCAGCTACTATTTTATACCGATGATTACTGTTTTGTGTTCGATCCTGAAAGGCACTTTACTGAGTTGCAGGATCCTGAGTACACCTGAAATATTTTCACTCCGTTTGATCTTTCCGACAAACACGTCTTCCGGTATTTTTCCTTCGTATTCCACCTCCACATCATACCACCTGGCCACCTGTCGCATGATGGTCTGGATATCGGCCTTATTGAATTTGAAATAACCGTCCTTCCAGGCTGTTGCCTCCTCCGTATCTGCAGGAGCAACGGTAAGCTTTCCATTCCTGGTGGCCGCCGATTGTTGTCCCGGCATCAGGATCCTGGCAATCTTATTATCCGCAGAGCCAATATTCACTTCCACCCTGCCTTCGAGCAGTGTAGTCCGGAGCGCCGCTTCGTCATCGTATGCATTCACATTAAAATGCGTTCCCAGCACCCTGATGGTTTGTAGTGCCGACCTCACAAAAAATGGCTGTTCCTTATTGGGCGCCACTTCAAAATAGGCTTCGCCATTGAGTTCCACCATCCTTTCCTTTCCAATGAACTGTGCCGGGAACTTCAATGTGGTAGCGGCATTCAGCCATACCCTGGTACCATCTGAAAGGGTGAGCTGGTACTGTCCGGCACGCGGGGTTGAAATGGTATTATACGCCAGTACCGGTTGAACTGGCGCTTCATCGTTTTCGGTGAGATAGACCAGTTTTCCTTCAGCAGTTTTCCTGATCAGGGTGGCTCCCTGTTTGGAGAGGTCGCCGTTGCGGGCATCATCCAGCGCAAGGCTGGAGCCATCTGCCAGTATGAGGATCGCCTTGTTGCCGCCGGGAGCGATATCGGTGGGTTCCTCTTGCTGCAAGGCAACCGGTTGGGGCTGGACAGGTTCATGTTTCACCAGGAAATAGGCCCCTGCCCCCAGCATGAGTACAATCAGGGCTGCTGCGGAAAGCCGACGAAACCATACCAGGCGCAGCACAGGACCGGATGCTTCATTCTGTATGGCAGCCGCTATCTCCGACCTCATCTCCTGTTTCAGCAATTCTTTTGATGCCGGGTCCTTAGCTGACAATCCATTGTCACTATATTCAAACAGGTCATAATAAGCGTGTAAAAAATCAATTTCTTCCTGCGTCGCAGATCCTTCGCGATATTTTTTAAGCAATTGCAGGAACTCTTGCTGGTTCATGTGGGGAGGCATTTAATACAAGACCGGTGAATTGAAAAAAATCCCACCAACCCTGCAGTTTTTTTAAATAAATCTTAGTCGAGGAGGAATAGTACAGCGAAAAAAAGAAGGGATTCACGCAGGCGGGCAACGCTTTTGCCCAATTGGTTCTGCACAGTTTTCCGGGAAATATCAAGCTTTTCGGCAATTTCTTCGGTACTGAGGTCGTGCTGGAAACGCATCCTGAAAATCTGTTGCTGCGATGGCGTAAGGGATTGCACCATGGCATCATAAAGTTTCAGGAATTCTTTTTCCATCAGGTCCGCATCAGCCTTGTCGCCCGCGGTTTTCAACTGCAGCAGCAATAAAGGCACCGGTACAAACCGGTTTTCCTTTTCCATTTTTTTCAGCACATTATTGCGAACGGCTGTGAGCAGGTATGCCTTCAGGTTGGAGATTTCCAGTTCATTGCGCCGCAGCCAGACCTGCAAAAAAATATCCTGGGTAATGTCTTTTGCCGAGGATTCATCACGCAGACGTTTATACGCTGCGGTATAAACGGCCTCCCAATACCTGTCATAGAGGGCATCGAACGCAAGATTGCTTCCGGATTTAAGTTCCATCAGCAGTTGGTGGTCATTGGTTATCTGTGCAGTTTCTATGGGCATCAGGAATGGTTATTTCAAAAGTATCGTTTTTCCCAACACATAAGATTTGTTATTACTCCCTTCCGAGATTCATTTTAATATACCGGTGCATTGCCTCCAGGAAATAATAATCAGCATAAATCAATGGCACATCCACTTCCCTGTCACTGGGGAGGTTACCCACGCTATGTTTCAGTAAAAAATAAGGATTGCTGCCGGTATCATTCAGGTACTCCGGCCGGCTGAGTGATTCCAGCATATTTGCAGCTGCGTCATAATATTTTTTCCTGCGTTTTCCGTCGCAATATTCACTTAATTCCAGCAGTGCCGATGCTGTGATGGAAGCAGCTGAAACATCCCGCGGAACCGGGTTGTATTTGTTTGGGTCATAAGCCCAGTCAGGCTTATACCCCTTCTGCCCGGCGTTGAAATCCCAAAGCGGAATCCTGTCTGCCGGAAGCCTTTTATTATCCAGGTAAAAATCTGCCATACCAATGGCCGTCTGAAGGAATCGCCGGTCTTTTGTAAACCGGTAAGTGGCGGTGAACCCATAAATACCCCAGGCCTGACCCCTTGACCAGGCTGAGTTATCTGAAAACCCCTGCAGGGTCTGCTGATGGAGCATTTTACCCGAAACCGGATCATAATTCACCACGTGGAAAGAACTGTGATCGGGCCTGACATGGTTCTTCCTGGTGGTTTCGGCGTGTTTCACTGCAATGTGGTAAAAGCTGGAATCGCCGGTTTCCTTTGCTGCCCAAAACAGCAATTCAAGGTTCATCATATTATCCATGATAACCGGGAATTGCCAATGGTTGCGGCCATCTTTTGACCTGCGTGCCGGCCAGGACTGGATGCTGCCGACAACAGGGGAATACCGTTTGCAGAGGGAGCGGGCCGATTGCACCAGGATGGGCTTGTAGGATTCATTGCCCGTAAGCCGGAGACCGTTTCCATAACTGCTGAACATCATGAAACCGATATCATGGTGGACGGTATTAAATTGGTTGGATTCAAGTGAAGCCGTCCATTCCTCCGCAGCTTTTTTCCATTTTGCATCGCCGGTGAATTCAAACATAAACCAGAGGCAACCGGGCCAGAAGCCGCCTGTCCATTCATCGATACCATAATAAAAAAGGCTGCCGTCCTTATTCAGCGAATGCGGGTATTTGGACTTGTCCGTAGCTGTTAGTAACAACTGGTCATAGCGCTTTTCCGCCACCTGGAAATTTCTTTCTATCAGTTGCATTTTAATGGTTCCTGACCAGGAAAGCAGGGAAAAAGACAAAGCAACTATTACCGATATGGCCAATAGCCAATGGAATCGCATTCTCATGAAAACAGTGTTGGTTTTTTAAAATGGCAACCTACTGTTCATAAGACCGGCGAAACCGGAAAAGTCCCACGGTCGGGAAAAATATTTTTCCCGACCGTGGGACTTTTCCTTTTTTAATAATTCACCCTGATCTCTTCGAAATACCTTGGCAGCCAGACCTGCATGGGGCTGCTGCCGCGGTTGTTCCAACTGAAATAAGGGATGGCGGTGATGGTTTGCGGGCTGGTGGTCACGGATTTTTTATCGGCGCTGATGGTGGTAACCGGCGCTTCAAAACTGATGGTATGGATGCCTCCCAGCAGGTCGGGACGGTGGGTCACGGTAAAAGCGGGTTGTTCGGGTATCACGAAATTCCAGGCGGCGTTGTTATTGTCTTTACCTTCCACACAGTACACCAGGGGACCATATTGCAGGGCAAGGCGGTTGGCATTTTGCTTCAGTTCGGGGCGGCTGGTTACGAGGCGGGGCTCCAGGGGAAAATCAACCGTTACCCGGTCGCCTTTTGACCAGGTGCGGGTGATCACCGCATAGCCGTTCTCCAGGGAATAGTCCACCGCTTTGCCATTAACGGTGATGGATGGCCGTAGATCTTTTTTGTCGGCATACCGGTATAGTTCACCCGGAACCGGCTGATTCAGCCAACCCGGGACCCGCAGGCGGAGGGAAAAGGATTTTTTACGGTCAGGCTGCACCGTTAGTGTCGTATTTCCCTTCCAGGGGTAACCGGTTTGCAGTTGCAGGTTTACCCCGGTTCCGCCGATAGTCAGTTTCGTGCTGCTGCCGATATACAGGTTTACCCAGATGCCGTCAGTTGAAGTATTGTAAATGTAATTTCCCAGCGAAGCCACCAGTCGCGCAATATTGGAGGGACAGCAGGCGGTGCCGAACCATTCCCTTCGGTTATGCGTTCCTGTGGAGGCCAGCGGGTTGCCGTAGAAAAAATGATCCCCGCTGAGCGACAAGCCATCCAGTGCCGCATTGTAGAGGCTGCGTTCCAGCACATCCACATATTTGGCATCGCCCGTGAGCATGTTCATGCGCTGGTTCCAGAATACCATTCCCACCGAAGCGCAGGTTTCGCTGTAAGCCAGTTCATTCGGAAGGTCGTAGTCGACCCCAAACCCTTCATTGCGCGCCTGGGCGCCGATGCCGCCGGTGAGGTACATATTGCGGTACACCACATCTTCCCAAACCTTTTTCATGGCATTCACATAACCGGCATCGTTAGTAACGGCGGCCACATCTGCAGCCCCGGTATAGAGGTACATGGCCCGAACGGCATGGCCGGTAATTTCTTTCTGGTCCTTCACCGGCACTTCGTCCTGGCAGTATTTCGGGTCCTTCCACTGGTCCCAGATCACGCCCTTGCCATACCCATGTCCACGCTGTTCCAGGAACCACCTGGACAACTCCAGGTATTTGTTGTCGCCGGTATGGTGATAGAGTTTCATCAGGGCCAGTTCAATTTCCTGGTGGCCGCTTACCCAGGGGCGGTTGGCCAGGCGAAACACCGAATCAATATGTGCCGCAAGGCGGATGGCCACATCCAGCAGTTGTCTTTTACCGGTTGTGTTGTGGTAGGCAATGGCTGCTTCGACCAGGTGACCCGCACAATAGTCCTCGTGCTTCTCCATATCAGTCCAGCGCTTATCCAGTCCCGTTAAAGTATAATAGGTATTCAGGTAGCCGTCGGGTAATTGTGCGGCGGCAATTTTAGCGATCCATTCGTCGGCCTTTGCCTCCAGGGCCGCATCGGGGTTGTTTCGCAGCGAATAAGCCATGGCTTCCAGGGCCTTGTACACATCGGAGTCGTCGTAATAGATGCCCTCGAATTTCCCCGGCAGGTGGGTGGCCGCTCTTTCAAAATTGCGGATGCGCCCGGTTTTATTCTCGGTGTAATCTATGCAGGCTTTGATCGTAACATCTGCCACGGATTTCATTCGCGGAGACCAGAAGTCATCGGTTATGCTTACCTGTGAAAAGGAAACAGGGTATAGTTTTTGGAGGGACTGGCTGCGGGCGGTGACTGCCAGGAGCAGCAGGCCGAGTGCAATCGGGATATTTTTTACCATGACTATAGATTAGACTTTGAAAAGTTAACCATTAAACTACTTACGGGCGTCTTTCACGCACCGGAATCCAACCGTAGCATTTCTTTCAAACCCCTGCGACACCCGCAGTAGATGCTGCCGGTAATGCAATTCCCGCGGTCCGCCCTGCACATACCACCAGCTGCTGGAAGGTTTGAAATAGCTGCCACCCTTCAGGATAATATAGCGGAAACTTCCGCTCATGTATTCATCATGGGTGAATTGCCAGACGCAGCCAACC
The DNA here is from genome assembly GCF_014332695.1 of Flavihumibacter stibioxidans. Lineage (GTDB taxonomy): Bacteria > Bacteroidota > Bacteroidia > Chitinophagales > Chitinophagaceae > Flavihumibacter > Flavihumibacter stibioxidans. The sequence continues at coordinate 809,899 of NZ_MBUA01000012.1, forward strand.
AGGTCATACAGGCCAAATGGATTGACGCCTTTTTTATATGTACCGACAGGATACAGTTTACCATCACCCAGGTTGCACCTGGAAGAATCGATTCCTTCAATAGCCGAAGTCGACAAGGTGTTGGTCACATATTGGATCTTGCGGGTTACGGGTGTGGTCTGCTTCCAGGGCCATTCACTGCCTTCCCCTCCCCCTGCTGCATACTGCCATTCCAATTCAGTGGGCAGGCGTTTTCCGGCCCATCCGGCATAGGCTTTCGCATCTTCATAACTGATATACACAACCGGGAAATTCTCTTCTCCCCTGCGGATCTTTCCCTTTATCCAGTGTTTAAGGAAATTGGCGGTATCGGCGGGTTTATAGCGGGTGGACAGTATAAATTGCTGAAACTGGATATTGGTCACAGGGTACTGGTCCATAAAAAAGGAAGGCATGGAGAAATTGCTGTCAAGGTCCTGCTTCGGGTAGGAAATAAATTCATCGCCGCTGCTTGCCCTGAAATGAAATTTGCCGGCAGGAATGCTTACCATTCCCGGCGGGGGCTGCAGGGCATAAGTGGTTTGCTGCACCACCGAGGTTCTCCTGGCTTCACCGGGTTTTACCGATACAATGGTTTCATCCAGCAATAAACCATCCTCCATAAGTTGAATAATAAAATCGCCCTCAAAGCGGCCAAAATGTTCATTGAGCATGATGGAATGTGCGCCAGATGCCAGCACCAGCGGCTTTTTATCATAGGCAGGCGCGCCGGCCCAGATCCTGATTTCACCGCGCCGGCCTGGTGTATTCACAGTCAGGAGATCGCCATTTCTACCGGCGTTGATCAGCACCGGCAATTTTGCGATGCAGTCCACTTCGCCTTCATTATTGGTACCCAGGAATTTCCTGTTAAAAGGGTCGGTACTGGCTTCGATCATCCATTTACCGTTCTCCTTTTGGGGATCCAGCAGGCGGTGATGCCAGAGGTCCACATAATGATAACCCGCTTCGGGTTCCACTTCAAACAGGAAGCCATTGTATCCCTCCGGCAGGATACTGTAAATGGTATAGATTGTTTTTTCTTTTCCGGGCCATTTATTCACCCATATATTTTCCGCCCTTGTTGACAGCAGGGGAACCCAGCCGGGGGCGGTGAAGTTGGTGGTGTTTTCGCGCAATATGCGGGTGGTCCGGCCGAGGTAGCCATATTGTTCCTCCACCCAGTCGGGCATACCCGGGGCCATGATATTCAGTTCGGTGCCATACCCGTTGAAAAAGGAAGTGGCGAATTCGCGGCGGATCCTTTCCCGGTATAATTCGGCCACGCGGTAAATCGCAAATTCGGGTTTGATGAGTTTATTCAGGTTTAGCATGGGCGGATAGTAGAGGGCGTTGTGCACCCGGCCCGAAGGAATGCCCGGCATGTCTTTAGGAACAGCCATCCCCTCACTATACATGATCACACCCTTTTTCACCTTGTCGGCGGCCGCCTGTAATTCCCTGCTGGATTCGCCTTTTGTATCCAGCACCACGCCATCCGCCCCTGTTTCGGCGATCAGGTCGGCGATCCCGCTCAGGTGGTTTTCGCCACGGGTGCTTTCATCCCAGGGGTTGTAACAGACAAAGAGTTTTACGTTTTCAGCATGCAGTTGTTTTGCGAGCGCCCGGATCTGCCTGCTGCCTCCCGGCAAATCGCGAAACAGGTCAAACTGGTTGCGCTGGTCGAGTCCCAGCGTAGGCCAGGTGGGCCAGATGCCGATCACGTCATCCCCGCCATATAAAGCCTTTCCCCTTTTCACAAAATCAGGCAGGGTGTATTTACCGGTGCGGCCATCGTAGAAATATTTATCCCAGGCCTTCATCAGGTGCATCACATAGGTGTGGCGGATCCACTGCAGGTCCTTTCTTTCAAACAGTGCATTGTCGAAATGGTCAAGATCATACAGGAACCTTTGCTGAAAGATCAGGGTAAGTGCATCCTGCCAGTTGCCACCGGAGGTTTCTGCGAAAAAATCATATTTCACGGAACCACCCGGATAGAGGATGGTCTCAAAGCGGGTGCGGGTGCCCTTTTCGATGCTGGTCCTGTTGCGACGAACGAGACCAGCAACTGACAATCCGGCTTCAAGCTGAAAATTACAATAGCCGAGATCCCAGGCGTTGTCGGGAACAATCACATTAACGGCCTGTCTGCCGGGAATAAAAAGATGGGTGCGGCTCAGTCCATGATCCCCCTGCCCTGTTATATACACATGATCGGAGGCGATGCCAAATGGAACTATGTTTTTCAGGCGGACAGTATCCGGGGAAATATTTTGAAAGCGGAGTTCAGCTTTCAATCCGGTTGCCAGAACGCCGGTATGGATCCAGGAAGTTTTTATCAAACTGTTTGCGGATTCTTGTCCCGACACAACCTGTTTTCCGTTTGCAATAAAACTAACCAGTGGGACTGTCCTGCCCAGCGGATATTGTTTTCCTGCTGTTATAATGGTAGACACAGACAGTGAATCTGCGGACAAACCCATTCCTTTCAAGGCCGGCTGCGCCATCAGGTTGAAAGCGGCCAGCATAGGAAAGGCGAAGCGAACTGCCAAAATAAAAGTTACCCGTACCATATTATCGTCGTATTAGTGAACTAACATTAATCAGTTTACAAAGTGATAAAAGTCACTATCAATTACCCTTGCGGTCATAAGTGTACAATTTACGCTTAGGTAGCTTTGTTCCAGCAATCAAGATTACAGAACAAAACTTATTACGATGAAGCCCTTATTACAAACCCGGAAAATGAAAGCTGCGCTTTTACTGGGTTTTTGCATCGCCGCTATTGGAATGTCAGCTACCGTATTTGGACAAACGAATTATAAAGGATCTGATATCAAGACCACCCTGGCTGGAACTTCAAACATTCACGACTGGGTGATGATTTCACAAAAAGGCACCTGTAACGCTGTGGTGGTATTGCAGGACGGCGCCATCACCAATATATCCTCGCTTCAGTTCAGCATGCCCGCAGAAAGCCTCAAGAGCGAACACACACAGATGGATAAAAATACTTACAAGGCATTGAACACCAGCAAAAATCCCAATATCAGTTTTACCGCCACTTCTTCCACTGTGAAACCAAATGGCAAAGGATATCTCATCAATACAAAAGGAAAACTGACCATTTCAGGCGTAACCAAAGATGTTGACCTGGTGGCCCACGGAGTGGTAAATGCCGATAAGAGCATCCATTTCACCGGTTCCTACAAGTTCAAGATGACAGAATTTAAAGTTACTCCGCCCAGTATCATGCTGGGAACCATCAAAGTGGGTGACCCATTGGAAGTAAAATATGATTTCGTAGTGAAAACTCCATAACCCTGAACCAACAAAATTTATTTACATCACAAGCACTTAGTCATGAAAACATTATTTAACCAACAACTCAGGAAATTAGCTGCTGTAGTATTGCTGACATTTCCTATCCTGGGCTTTGGCCAGGACGTAAAACAAGAGATTAAAGAACATTATGGTCGTCCATCCAACTGGAGGCCTTATGATAAGAGTGGTATCAACATGTTTGAAACTTCAAAGCAGGACAGCACTCCATTTGAAGGCGCAAGGATCCGTTTTGGTGCAGGCTTCTCCCAGACCTACCAGAACCTCGACCATGAAAACGGAACCAAAGGTGCAGTACCACTGTACCAGATGGGCCCCGGATTCAACCTGGCACAAGCCAACCTGAACATTGATTTCCAACTGGCGGATGGTATCAGGGTTTCCCTGGAGAACTATATGTCTGCCCGTCACCACAACGAATTCTGGGTTAAAGGCGGTTATATCCAGTTCGACAAACTGCCTTTCAAAGGAAAATTCTGGCAGGACCTGATGGAGATCGCCACCATCAAGATCGGACACTTCGAAGTGAACTACGGTGACCAGCACTTCCGCAGGTCAGACGGTGGTAACACCATCTACAACCCCTTCATTGAAAACTATATAGTGGATGCGTTCTCTACAGAAATCGGTGGTGAGGTTTACCTGAAGAAAAATGGTTTCTTCGGTATGGTGGGTGTAACCAACGGTACCATCAACTCCTCTATCAACAAACAAGGCGCCGACTTCAGCAGCGACTCTTCCAAATACCCGGCCCTTTACCTGAAAGCAGGCGTGGACAAGCAGATCACAGAAGATTTCAGGCTGCGTTTCACCGGTTCCTACTACCTGAACAACAAGTCCCAGCGTAACGTACTGTACGCAGGTGACCGTACCGGTTCCAACTACTTTGCCGTAATGGAAACAAAAGGAGCCGACCTGAAAGCGAACTTCACCTCCGGCCGTTTCGCTCCCGGATTCTCCAGGAATGTACGCGCCATCATGCTGAACGGTTTTGCTAAATACAAAGGACTGGAACTGTTTGGTACCATTGAAAATGCAAAAGGTAACGCTGAAACTTCATCAGACCCCGACAAGCGTACCATGAACCAGTTGGCGATTGATGGTGTGTATCGTATCGGTGCAAAAGAAAACCTCTTCGTGGGTGCCCGTTACAACAACGTAAGCGCTGAAATGCCAGGGTACACAGACAAAGTGAAAATTGATCGTTTTGCCCTGAGTGCCGGCTGGTTCCTGACCAAAAACATCCTGCTGAAAGGCGAAATCGTTAACCAGAATTACAAAGACTTCAAAGAAACTGATATCAAATATAACGGCAAGTTCAACGGATACGTGATCCAGGCCGTTATCGGATTCTAACATTCTTTTCTGATGTGTGTTTGGAAAATGCCGGGGGATCATACCGCCGGCATTTCCTTTAATTAATTGAGTTAACTTTACAAGACCCAGGTAATGACAACCGTACTGATGATATTGTTCCACTTCCTTTTCAATCCCGGCAGCAAACCTCCGGTGGCAGAAAAGTGGATCATCGACAGGAACAGTGTCTTTACCATCGAAGGAAAATCAAATGTGGCCCCCTTCAGGTGCCAGACCACCGAGTACCTGAACAACGATACCATCACTTTATTCAGGAATGAAAATCCCAATGCGCCTTATTCATTCAGCGGCGGCCTTAAAATCCTGATCCGCTGGTTTGATTGTGAACAACAGGTGATGACCCGGGAAATGTGGCGAACACTGAAAGAAAAGGAAAAACCTGAAATGAAAATCAACCTGATCAGCATCACCCGGTTTAACCAGCACAGCCAGAAGGCGATGGGGCTGGTGGACATTGAGCTGGCCGGCGTTACAAAAAGATGCGAGATACTGTTTGAAGTGCATAACGGACAACCGAAATTGCTCAGCTTTTCAGGCACCAGGCAAATGTGCTTTGCAGACTTCAAACTTAAGCCACCGAATAAACTGGCGGGACTAATCAAAGTGGAAGAAAACCTGATGGTCAGATTTAAAATCAACATGAAAGCCGCCGGCTAATTAACACCTTTTACTATGTTCGCTATCAACTGGAAAAAAGTTCTTCTGTCGCTCAGCATCTCTTCAGTAGTATTGCTGATCATGAGTTTCGTGATGCTGAAACTATCCATTTACCTGTTTCCCGTACTGACCATGGAATACCTCAGCCCGGTATTCCGTTCGGCAGGAAAGATGGACTGGCTCTATTATGTTCACCCCCTGATCATCAGTATTGCACTGCTCTGGTTCTGGGAAAGGTATAAGGGAATATTTTCCGGCCCCTGCATACTGCGCGCATTTGAAGTGGCGCTGGTGTATGGCATTGTGGCCATGATACCGGTACTCTGGCTCACTTTCAGCGCCATAGATGTATCACTGCAGATGATCCTCACCTGGTTATTGTATGGATTTATCCAGGCATTCGCTGCAGGCATTGTGTTCGCCAAATTAAATCCCTGAGGACGGTTGCCGGCGATCCCTTCAGAAATCTTCCGGAATCACCAGCAAAGGCTGACTGGTAGTGTACAACATGTTTTTAGTGAAACTCTCTACAAAGAACCGCTGCAGGAAATGTTTTTCCCGTCGCACCATCACCACCATGTCATAGGGAAGCTCCTGGTGCAAACGTTCCATGGCATCCACCATTGAAACTGTTTTCACCAGTTCAAAACTGATGGTAAAATCGCTGTAATCCTGTTGCAGCGCATGTGCATACTTTTCAAAAAAACCGCTCTCCTGATCGAGGTTGGTTTCGCCGGCATCACCATGGATCATGTGCACCACGGTAATCTTCGCCTCATACAATTTAGCCAGGGAAAGAACCAGGTTAAATGCAGTTCTGTCCGGGGCCATACAATCTGTTGCGTAAACAATCTGTGCCGGAAGTTTCCAGTCAAACTTTTCGGGAATCAGCAAAACGGGGCAATCAGCCTGTTTGATAATACGGGAAGCGATCGTACCAACCAGGGCCCGCTTCAATCCACCGGCCCCCTGGGTGCCCATCACGACCAGGTCAATCTGGTTGTGTTCGGCAAAACCAAGAATATTATCCACCACAGGCGCCCTTCCCAGGATCGTTGACACAGGAACAGAAAAATCCGCTGGCACAAATTTATGCGTCAGGCGCTGGAGCTGTTTCATGAGATCAGACTCCATCTGTTCATTGTACAATCTCCTTTTGGTGACATTGTCAATAAATTCGGACTCCACCGGTTCATACACATGATACAGGATAACGGCAGCGCCTGATTTTGCAGCAATATCCAGCGCATACTGAAATGCCCGCTCCGCTGTGGGTGAAAAGTCCGTAGGTACTACTATCCTTTTCATACTATATTTCTCCTGGTATTACCAATAAAGGGATATTGGTGTGAAAAGCCATCCTGCGCGACTGACTTGCGGCAAACAACTGGTTGATGAAATTCCGTTGATAGGTAATCATCACCAGCAGGTCGACCCCCTGTTTTTCAATATAATCCTGGAGGGACTGTTCAAAATCATTACCGGTGAGATGGCTGACCACCAATGAATCCTCGCCGTATCTGTCAAGCAGCAGTTTTTTATACGCTGCCAGCTTTTCTTCCTGATCCAGGTAGGTGCCGGCAGAATCCTTTTTGACATCTGTAAAAACCGTTACGTGCAAGGTAGAGAGGAAGAGATCCGCCATCTCCACCACAGGGTTCAGGATGGCAGGCTGCTCCTCAAAATGGTTGGTAGCCAGCAACACATTGTCGATCTTTTTAGCCTCATACTGCAACGGTATGATCATCACCGGAACATTGTTTTTTCCGATCTGGTGGGTGGCCGTACTACCCCAGATTTTCTCCCGGAGGCCGCCGGTTCCAACAGTGCCCATCACAATGAGGTCTGCATGAAGGTCATCGGCCAGTTGGGTAATACTCGCATTCACCGCACCTGTAAACAGGTGGGTGGTAACGGCAACCTGCTCTGTCTCTTCAATGGCCTTCTTATGCAGGTCCAGCTTACGTTTGGCCTCCTCCAGCATTTCCTGGTTGTATTGCCGGTTAATACCGACCTGGTCGTTGAACATAGACTCACTAACCTCGCTGACATGCAGCAATGCAATATCGGCCAGGCTGAGTTTGGCAAGCTCTACGGCAAAATTGATTGCACCGCCTGCGCAAGTCGAAAAATCTGTTGGCACCAATATCGTTTTCATACCCTTGGTTTTTAATAATGATTCAATGGTGTGCTATAAACAATGGCTGGTCCAGGTCACGCATCAGGATATCAGCCATACTGGTTTTAAACATCCGGGAAATCTCCCCCCGGCGGTAGGCTCCCAGAACAACGAGTTCATTACCCGACTGGTTTCTAAGGTGACCGCAGACCTGCTCCTCCGCCTCGCCCTTCAAAACGGTATAAGTAGCATGCGGGAAATGCCATTTGGTAAATTCGCGCATCAGCTTATTGTCAGGCAGGCGCACAGTTGATGTACTGTCTTTTACAGTAAACACTTCAATCGGGAGTTCTTTCAGGTCATCCATCAGGTAGCTGAACATTTTAGCGGCATACACGGCCGAAGGACCACCATCATACAGCAGGGTTATGCTATCAATCGGCTTGTATTTCGGCGGAACAACCAGTACCGGGCACTGGGTTACCGTAAGCAGGTTCCTGACGAATCGGGTGGGAGCTTTTTCCTTCAACAGGGAGAAGGTCTCCGCCTTGCTGATGATAACCAGGTCGGCGAAAATACTTTCATGCTTCAACTCCAGCTCCGCGATCTTTTTGTCGCGGTGGATGTTGAAACGGATACCGGCCTTCTCGCAGGCCTGCTGGAAATAAAGAGCGGATTCATTTCTCTTCTGCTGGTCCTTTGCATCGAGTTCATTCATGGTACGGGTAACATCACCCGATTCCATGATCACTTTATACACGTCATAACTGCGGTAAACAGACTCGTCGAGAAAAACACCCACCAGGTGGGCATCTGTTGCCTTTGTAACCTGGATGGCATAATCCAGTGTGCTCTTAGACATTTTGAATCCGTCAAAAACAGCCAGGTACTTTTTCATGACTATAATTTTTGGCAGCCTTCATATGCCGGATTACCTGTATTACAGGCAGGTAAATGTATTATCGTTTACACAGGAATGCAATGACTCTCCTCACTTGATGGAATGATTATGACCAATTCCTACTATATTCGTAGACATTAAGTCAACAATAATAAAAGCAAGCCATTTCAAACCTTGATTATGTCAAAAAATCTCCGTTTCGAAACACTCCAGGTGCATGCCGGTCAGGAACCGGATCCGGTAACCAAATCGCGCGTGGTGCCCATCTACCAGACCAGCTCCTATGTTTTCGACAGTGCCGAACAAGCGGCCAACCTGTTCGGGCTGCGCGAATTCGGGAATATCTATACCCGGCTGATGAACCCCACCACCGATGTGTTTGAAAAGCGGGTGGCGGCCCTGGAAGGCGGTGTAGCGGCGCTGGCCATGTCATCCGGACAAAGTGCGCAGTTCATTGCCCTGCAGAACATCCTGCAGCAGGGAGACAATATCGTGTCTTCCTCCTACCTCTATGGCGGCACCTATAACCAGTTCAAGGTTACCCTGAAGCGTTTAGGCTTTGAGGTGAGATTTGCCGACGGGGATAACCCGGCGGATTTTGCGGCGAAAATAAATGACCGTACCCGTGCCATTTATGTGGAAACTATTGGCAACCCGGGGTTCAGTATTCCCGATTTTGAACAACTGGCCGAGATCGCGCAGAAAAACCAGATCCCGCTGATCGTTGACAATACCTTCGGTGCGGGCGGCTATCTCTGCCGGCCTATTGATTTCGGGGCCAATGTGGTGGTGGAATCCGCCACCAAATGGATTGGCGGGCACGGCACCAGCATCGGCGGCATCATCGTGGATGCCGGTAATTTCAACTGGGGTAATGGCAAATTCCCCTATTTCAGCGAACCCGATGAAGCCTACCATGGCATGAAGTTCTGGGAGGTATTCGGTGCGGGCAGCCCCTTTGGAAACATCGCCTATATCATACGGGCAAGGGTAACCGGACTTCGGAGTCTGGGTACAGCCGTAAGTCCATTCAACTCCTTCCTCTTCCTGCAGGGACTGGAAACGCTGAGCCTGCGCGTGCAGCGCACCGTTGACAATGCCCAGGCCCTGGCCGAATGGCTGGAAGCACAGCCGCAGGTGGAGTATGTGAACTACCCCGGACTAAAAGGCAACAAATACCATGAGCTGGCAAAAAAATACCTGCGCAATGGTTTTGGCGGTGTATTGTCATTCAAGATCAAAGGCGGAAAAGAAGCTGCCGACAAATTCGTGAACAGCCTGGAACTCATCAGCCATCTCGCCAATGTAGGCGATGCCAAGACCCTGATCATCCATCCCGCCACCACCACACACGAACAGCTCACCGAAGCCGAGCAAAAATCCGCGGGTGTGGAACCCGGACTGCTACGGATTTCGCTGGGCATTGAACATATTGAAGACATCAAGGATGATATCACCGCAGCATTCAAGGCCGTAACGGGTTGATTGAATTACCTGCTCATTCTTCGCAGCTGCTTCTCTTTGAGGAGCAGCCTTTTTTTTATCTTACTTAAAAACTCCGGCGACATGCCCAGGTAAGATGCGATGTGTTTCTGGGAAATCAGCTGGTCCATGGCGGGATAGGATTCACGAAAAGCCAGGTACCTGTTTTCGGCATCCAGGCTCATGCCATGTAACACCCTTTGCTGGAAGGACGCATAGGCATTCTGGGTCAGCAGGCGGAAAAACCTTTCCAATTCAGGCACTTTTTCATACAGCCATTGAAGATCATCGTAGGAAATGGAGATAGTGGAAGCAGGTTCCAGTGCCTCCGTAATCAGCTTTCCGGGCTGTTGCAGGATGAAACTCGCATAATCACCAATCCACCAGCCGGCAACCGCCAGTTGTATAGTATGTTCCTGACCGTTATGATCAATATAATAGGTCCTTGCACTTCCATTTACAATGAAATTGGTATAGCGGTTGATTTCGTCCTCCGAATTGATGAATTCTTTTTTCCTGAATTGCCTTGGAATGAGCTTTGAAATAATCAAAGCTTCCCCGGCATCGGTGAGGCGGGTGTTTTTGCGGATGCTATCGATCAATGCCTGAGGATCCATCATTAAATATACAACTTGCTTTTGTCAGGCTGTTCTGCCTGAAGTTTACGATAATGGCCGGAGGTGATTAATCTGCACTGGTAATTGCCTGGTCAATGGAATACCTGCCGGAACCCGTGAGCAGGATGGTAAGGGCAAGTCCAATCGCCAGAATATGGTATTCAACACCCTCCCCTTTCTGGATACCGATCCAGTTCATGAAAAATCCATGATCGAGGTGACTGGTAGTGATCATACCAAAAAATAAAATCGTCATGGCGAGGGCCACCAGTCTGCTGGCAAATCCGGCCAGGAGAAAGATTGAACCTACAAACTGGATCAGGATCACCAGGAATCCGATCAGCCAGGGCAATCCAACCGTTCCGGTGAAATACTGCATGGAAACGTTAAAGCCAAAGCCATCAAACCACCCCAATAAAAGCTGGCAACCATGGGGCAGAATAACGGCACCCAATGTAAAGCGGAGGAGTAAGCCATGCCAGTGGGATCCGGTTCGCAGGGAAGAAAATAAGATGTTCATGATGTAGATTTAATTGAACTGTGTAATTGAACTGTGAATTTTACGGGCACAAAACTCAGCCGTTGATTGCACAGTAAAAATGAACCAGTTCAAGTTTTGACCAGCAACAGAAAATTTATCCGAACTTATCCAGACAAATCAATCCCACATGAAGTACAAGCTGATTATGGCAGCATTAATGGGTCTGTGCCTCTCCGTAAATGGACAGCCGGTTAAGCAATACGGAAGTTTAAAAGTGAAGGGTACCAGGTTGGTTGACCAGCGGGGTCAGCCGGTCATGCTGAGAGGGATGAGTTTCGGCTGGCATAATTTCTGGCCCAGGTTTTACACGGCAGGAGTGGTGAGCTGGCTGCACCGGGACTGGAAAATAAATGTGGTGAGAGCGGCAATGGGTATTGAACCGGGGGATAACAGTTACCTCGCAAGAAAGGAATGGTCAGAGGAAAAAATAAAAACCGTGGTGGAGGCAGCCATCAGGGAAAATATCTATGTAATCATCGACTGGCACAGCCATAATATCAACCTGGCGGAAGCCAAAGCATTTTTTGCTGAGATGTCCGCCAGTTATGGCAAATACCCGCATGTCATTTATGAGATCTTCAACGAACCGGACAAGGAAAGCTGGGCGGAAGTGAAAGCATACTCGGAAGAACTCATCCGGACCATCAGGGCCAATGACCCGGATAATATCATCCTGGTGGGATCACCACATTGGGACCAGGATGTACATATTGTTGCGGACGACCCCATACAGGGATTTGACAATATCATGTACACCCTTCATTATTATGCAGCGACCCACCACCAGTTCCTGCGCGACCGGGGTGAGTATGCGCTGAAGAAAGGCGTCCCTCTTTTCATTTCAGAGTCGGCAGGTATGGAAGCCACGGGAGATGGTCCGCTGAATGAAGCCGAGTGGCAGAGATGGATAGACTGGTCGGAGAAAAACGGGATCAGCTGGGTCACCTGGTCGGTTTCGGATAAAGATGAAACCTGCTCGGTGCTGCTGCCCTCTGCTTCATCGGAAGGGAAATGGGCTGAAAAGGACCTGAAAGAATCCGGTAAAAAGTCCAGGGCGCTGATCAGGAAATACAATGGTGAGTGATGTGAAATAAAAAGGGCGCCCTTTCGGAGCGCCCTTTTTAAATTGACCTGGTATAATTAATACAGATAACTCAAAGCAGTCTTGTCGTTGTTGTTGAACGGACGGTTCATACCGCTACCGATACAGGCCAGCATCCAGGAGTTAGGATCGGCAGTTGTTGGCGTGCCGGGGATATGCACGGCGCCAACGGTTGATGCGCCCTCATTGGCATATGTACCACCGCAGCTATAGGAGCGATCCATATAGTCGGTATGACGGAAACCAATGCAATGGCCGATCTCGTGCGCCAGGATGGAAGCCACGGTATTGAGCGGCTGGGTTCCGATCTGGCGGGTAGCCACCAGCACCTGGCCATAAGGGTTACCGTTAGAAGTGGGGAAACCGGCGGAAGCCAGGTAGCGTGCACTCTTGGGAGCAGCCTTAATGTTGATTGTTGCACCGGAAGAAACCCGCTGGAAGGTCAACTGCAGGTTTTCTGCATTGTAACGGTTGATGGCCTCATCCGTGGCGGCAACATAGGAGGAACCCAGAGTGGGATCAACCGAAATGGTGATCACCCTTGGCAAACCAGTCACCAGGTTGGTGGTACGGTACTGTTCCGATTGTCCGACACGCAGAATCTTTCCATCAACGGAACGATTCAGCTCATTGGAAGGAATGAAGATGTCGCCCTCCACAATATAACCGCCTTCTGTGGCCATCAGGTTATTGGTGGAAAAACCCAGCGCTTTCACGCTGTTTACTACATCATCAGTGATTTCAAGTGCCTGTTCTGTGTTAGCCTCTTTGGAACAGGAAACAATGGTAAGCGCCAGCAATGCTGCGGCAGCGGTCATGCGAAATTTTTGAAACATAGGTGTGTGATTTTGTCCCCTTAAAATAATGTTAATTTTCAAGATAAGTTCACGATTATATGCAGCGTCGTTGCAAAGTGTTTGAAGCGGGCGATTTGCTTACATTTATTACCACGAAACATCTATGTTGAAATATTTTCTGTCATTCCTGTACCTGTTCGGCAGCCTAACCCTAATGAGCCAGGTGAAAATCCGTCAGGCATCCCCCCTGGAGGGCCTGCTCCTGGAACCGGCGGACACGGTGGCCGGGCGGGCGGCAGGGGGTGCGGCAGGGGGTGCGGCAGCAAGGAAATACCATCCCGCCACCCATGCTTACGCCATCAAAATCAAATATTTACCCGGCGGTGCCCGGGTACTTCGTCAGTTGTCGGGGGATATCCGCATCATCGAAATCAGCTCAGAAACCCAGTGGAAGGAATGGGCGCAGCGGGCGGAATTCCTGGTGCCGGTAAACGATAACTGGAAGCTGTCGCCGGTGTTGCTTGGCCGGATGGTTTCGGGTGAACAGGCCCGGGAAAACGAGGAATTGCTTTTGTCCGTGGGGGATATCGACCTTTTGAAAAATACCTACTCGCCTCTAAGTGGTTTTTCCATCCAAAAAGCGGATCAGGCCAGCCACACCTTGCAGGTGAAGGTTCCGGCGGGCTGGATCCGGACGGCCCTGAAGGACAAAAACATCCATTTTATTGCCGGTTCACGGAGAGCAATAACCGAAAGGGAACTCACCGGGTTCGACCTCTCCGCCAACAAGGTAAATACCGCCCACCGTTACTGGCCCACTATCAACGGCAGTGGTCTGACGGTTTCCATCAAAGAGAAGCGTCCGGATACCATGGATATTGATTTCCGGGGTCGCTATGTTTTTTCGCCGGGAGCTTCAAGCCTGATGGAAACCCATGCCACCACCATGGCCACCATTGCCTCCGGCGCAGGCAATAGTTTTTATACCGGCAAAGGGGTCGCCTGGGGCAGCAGGATCAGCTCCGCGAATTTCGAAACCCTGCTGCCGGACGACGATGCCGCCCTGAAAACCCTGTCCGTGTCGGTGCAGAACCACTCCTATGGCACGGGCATAGAAAATTATTATGGTGCGGATGCCATGGCCTATGACCGCCAATCCAATGACAATCCATTGTTGCTGCATGTATTCTCCGCCGGCAACTCCGGCACCCAGGCCGGCAGCAGCGGGAATTACGCCGGTATCAGTGGGTACGCCAATATCACCGGCAGTTTTAAAATGGCCAAGAACAACCTGGTGGTGGGGGCGGTGGATTCTTTCGGAGTGGTACCTGCCCTCAGCTCACGCGGCCCGGCTTATGATGGCCGCATCAAACCCGAACTGGTGGCTTTTGGCGAAGATGGCAGTTCCGGTGCTGCCGCGATCGTATCGGGAACAGCCCTGCTGGTACAGGATGCCTGTACAAAACAATCAGGGGTCTTGCCCCCCGCCGCCCTTGTCCGTTCCATCCTGGCGAACAGCGCCGATGATATCGGCAGCAAAGGGATCGATTATGTATCAGGATACGGCAGCGTTAATGCTTTGAGGGCGGTTCAAACAGTGATGGACAAACGCTACGACTCGGGTTATGTCAGGAATGGACAGACCGGCTCACACCAGATTATTGTTCCATCCAATGCCATCAACCTGAAGGTCACCATCAGCTGGAATGATCCTGCAGCAACAGCCAATACGGCCACCGCACTTGTCAACGACCTCGACCTGTCGCTCGTGCATACCGCTTCGGGTAAGAGCTGGCTGCCCTGGGTGCTGAACAGTTTTGCGCATCCCGATTCATTGGGCCTGCTCCCCCTGCGCGGAAGGGATTCACTGAATAATATGGAACAGGTAAGGATCGACCTGCCTGATGCAGGCGAGTATAGCATTAACGTGCAGGGCTATGCGCTGCAGGCAGCGGAACAGGCTGCGGGACAGGCTTACTTTATAAGCTGGCAATATGATACCCTGCCGGCATTTCATTTCACCTACCCCGTAAAAGGTGACCAACTGTTCAAAGGAAGTACCAATGCCATCCGCTGGTCTACCCCTTTAACCGGTACGGCTCAGCTGGATTACAGTCTGGATGGCGGGCAAACCTGGAAAGTGGCAACTGGGGATGTCAAGCTTTCGCAGGGCTACTTCAAATGGCCCACGCCCGATGTATATTCTTCCCTTCTATTGCGCATGACCGCCGGCGTTAGCAGCTATCTCTCCGACACAAGTGGCATATCACGCAACCTCGATATAAAAACCGGGTTCAACTGCCCGGATTCCTTTCTCATTTACTGGAATAAGGCTGCAGCTGTTGACCAGTACAGGGTCTATCGCCTGGGGGATCAATACCTGGAAAATCTGGTTACGCTCAATGATACAGCCCTGATCCAGTTATCCGCCGCCAACCCCTATGAATATTTCACCGTATCACCTGTATTGCCATCGGGAATCGACGGCATGAAATCCTATACTTTCAATTACAAAAACCAGGGCGTTGGTTGTTACCTCAGCAATTTCCTCGCCGACGCAACCGGAACCAATGAAGCCAGGCTGAGCCTTTTGCTGGGCTCCCTGTATAAGGTGAAAAAGATTGTCTTTGAGAAATGGTTATCTACCCGTTTCGAAACCGTTGCAAGCATAGAACCGGTTACGCAGTTGCAGCAGATTGTCAACACTCCGGCCAACAACGGACTGAATATTTATCGCGGAAGAATTGAGTTGGAAAACGGTTCGGTTTATTATACCAGGCAGGAGCAGGTGTATTTCTTCAATGATGAATCCTATTATGTTTTTCCCAACCCCGTGAAGCAGGGCAGCAATATCAGGATACTCACGCAGGATCCTGACAATACCATCTTCCTGTTGTACGATGCCACGGGAAAAATGGTGCTGAAACAGGCCATCAGCAGCACTTTCCAGGAGATCAGCACATCCGGTTTGCAAGCCGGCATTTATATTTACAATATCTATAAAAACGGCGTGAGGGAACGCAGTAAAAAACTCATTATCCAGTAACCAGAAAATATTTTTTCCGGAAATATTTCATGTTATAAATAATATTTACATCTTTGCAATCGAAAATTTTAAAACAATAACAATGCTCCGCAATTTCAAACAACTCAGTTACAAACCTGTTGGTCAGCATGCTGACAACATGGTAAGCGGGGCGTATTATGCATGGTCATAATAAAGTTATCAGTTCAATATAACTCAAGCCCCGCAAGCACTTGCGGGGCTTTTTCGTCCCGCCAATTTTAAATTAATCAAGAAGGTTTTTTATGGTACAGTTAACTGTATCCATACAGACATGGATACAAAATTTATGGGAAAGGATTTTTTTCCGGAAAGGATCAGCGCGTGAAATGACTTTGTTCTATGGCAACTTCATTGAAGTAAAAGCATTTTACCTGGAGACCTATGGCCGGCTGCCAAGCATCAGTTTAATAAACGATATTGATGTTACCAGGGCTTTCGCATACATCAGCGAAGGCCATGCAGGAAAAGTGCAGGCCGTTTACCAGCGGTGCCACTACAACTGGCAAAAGCAGCAACAGGAATTTACCCGGACCATTTTCAAACTGTCAGGTAAAACCATGATCGAACTGGGTGAGGATTATGCTGAGTTGTTGTTTGATGCCCGGAACTATGAACTGGCGGAAAGGCTGGTGAAAGTTTTTTCCGGGAACAAAGCCGCGGTAAAGGAAATCGACCACGAAATCAATATCATCACATACGGAAGCTATGGACTGGAGCTGAAACAACTGGAAATTCAACCTACGGCGCTGGACATCGGATTGTATTACAACGATGATTTTGCCGCCGTGGATGCAATGATCAGGGAAAGGTTGATGAAGGATAAAGACAAGGGAATTGTATTGCTGCACGGGCTGCCCGGAACAGGAAAAACAACCTACCTGCGGCACCTGATCGGCCAGTTGAAAAAGAAAGTATTGTTCGTATCCCCGGGTGTGGCGGGCAACCTGGTGAATCCGGAGTTCATAGAACTGCTGATCTCCAACCCGAACAGTATCCTGGTAATCGAAGATGCCGAGAACCTGATCATGGACCGGAAATACAATGCCGACAGCTGCGTCAGCAACCTGTTGAACATCAGTGATGGTTTATTGAGCGACTGCCTGAACGTACAGATCATCTGCACGTTCAACAGTTCCCTGAGCATGATAGACAATGCATTGATGCGGAAAGGAAGGCTGATTGCGAAATATGAATTCGGCAAACTGGAAAAAAACAAAGCCCGGAAACTGGCTGAAACATTGGGCATTACACAACCCATTGAAACAGCCATGACCCTGGCGGAAATCACAAACCCTGCTTCCGTTTCTTTCGAAAAACCTGTGGCGCAAACCATCGGGTTCAGAAGGGAACTGGCGGCAGATCAAATTTGAGTTATGGGAAAATTAACATTAAGCGGAAAAGAACTGAGGGGCATTGGTTACCCTGAATCACCGGTGATCAGCATTGCGATGCAGGTCATGGAGAAACATTATAAACATGCTTCCAAAAGCGAAGCGCTGGAAATACTGAAGGCCATACTATCTGCTCCGGAAAATTATGCTGACAATAAAATCCTGGGTACCATTGCCGGCAAATTGATGCCGGCATCAAAGGCGGAAGGATCACAGGTGTCACTGAATAACCAGGGTATTCCGTTCAATATTTTCGGGAGGGAACATATTGAAGAAGGAGCCCTGCACCAGATGTACCAGGCTGCGCGTTTACCCATCAGCGTTGCCGGGGCGCTGATGCCCGATGCACATGCAGGATACGGTCTGCCCATCGGCGGTGTACTGGCCACCGACAATGCCGTCATTCCCTATGGAGTGGGCGTTGATATCGGTTGTCGTATGTGCCTGAGCGTGTTTGACATCGCACCGAAGGAACTGGCACAAAAGGATGGCTTCTTCATCAAAACACTGCAAAGGGAAACCCTGTTCGGCAGCGGAAAGCAGTTCGACCAGGCAGAAGAACATGAGGTGATGGACCATGCCCTCTTCGGACAGCTGCCCCTGCTGCGACCCCTCCACGGCCGGGCCTGGAAACAACTGGGAACATCAGGGAGCGGCAATCACTTTGTGGAATTTGGTGTGGTGGAAGTAGGCGAAAAGGATGCAGTGCTGGGTATTGAACCCGGACAGTGGCTGGGTCTGCTCTCCCACTCGGGGTCGCGTTCCCTTGGCGCCAATATCGCCAACCATTATACGAAGCTGGCAAAATCGAAACGGCGACTGCCCGGTGAAGCATCCAATCTCGCCTGGCTGACCCTGGATGAAGAAGAAGGAATGGAATACTGGCTGGCCATGAACCTGGCGGGGGACTATGCTGCCGCCTGTCACGAGGTGATCCACCGGAAAATAGCCCGGGCACTGGGTCGGCAGCCCATGCGGATCGTGGAGAACCACCACAATTTCGCCTGGAAGGAAATGTATGAAGGACGTGAGCTGATCGTTCACCGGAAAGGTGCCACACCTGCAGGTAAAGATGTACTGGGAATTATTCCAGGTTCGATGACAGCTCCCGGTTTTATAGTAAAGGGAAAGGATGTTAGCGCTGCCGTTTTCTCCGCCTCACATGGTGCCGGAAGAAAGATGAGCCGCAGTAAAGCCATGGCAAGCATCACAAAAAAGGAGATGAAAGATGTGTTGCAGAAACATGGTGTTATATTGATCGGAGGCGGACTGGATGAAGCGCCTCATGCCTATAAGGATATTGAACTTGTCATGGAAAGCCAGCGTGCTTTGGTGGAAGTAACCGGAAAATTTACACCAAAAATTGTTCGGATGGATGGCTGCTGACATAGGGTTGTCACATGAGTGTTGTTGCTTTGTGTTACAATAAATAAACACTTATGTCTATGATCCCGATGTTCCTGAAAGAAATGAAACAGGAAGCAGTAACCACCCGCAAAATGCTGGAACGTGTACCTGAAGATAAGTTTGGCTGGAAGCCGCATCCTAAAAGCATGAGCCTGCTTCAACTGGCCACGCATGTGGCTGAGCTGCCGTCCTGGACAAGCATGGCGCTGAAGACAAACGAACTTGACTTTGCAGCCAACCCGTATGATCCGCCAAAATTCAGCAGCACTGCTGAGCTGCTTCAGTATTTTGAAGAATCACTCAAAAGTGGCCTGCAGGCGCTGGAATCTGCCCGGGAAGAACAGTTGAATGAGCCCTGGACACTTCGCACGGGCGATACCATCCACGTGGTGGAACCCAAAGGAGATGTCATCCGGATGTCCTATTGCCAGACCGTGCATCACCGCGCACAACTGGGCGTTTACCTGCGACTGCTGGATATCCCGATACCCGGCAGTTATGGCCCGAGTGCGGATGAGCAGAATTTTTAGGAGTTTTGCTGCAAACAAAACTCCCGGCCATGCAGTATAAAATTCTGGGTCATTCCAATATGCTGATCAGCAGGATAGGATTCGGTTGTATGTCTTTGCATCCCGGCCAGGATGGAATACAAACCTTAATTGATGCCGCCATTGATGGTGGCATCAATTATTTTGATACCGCCGACCTCTACGATGGCGGCGCCAATGAAACCATGATCGGCGCTGCCCTGAAAGCAAAGCGGGACAAGGTTTTCATTGCCACCAAAGCGGGCAACCAACTACGTGAGGATGGAAGCGGCTGGGACTGGAATCCCCGTAAGGAATACATCCTGCAGGCAGTGGAGAACAGCCTTCGCCGGTTGCAGACAGATTATATTGACCTCTACCAGTTACATGGCGGCACCATTGACGACCCGATGGATGAAACCATCGAAGCCTTTGAGTGGCTGAAAAAAGCCGGAATGATCCGCCATTATGGGATCTCATCCATCCGCCCCAATGTGATCCGTGAATACGTTAAACGTTCCTCCATCACCAGCGTAATGATGCAATACAGTCTGCTCGACAGAAGGGCGGAAGAGAGCTGTTTTGATTTGTTACTTCATAACAATATTGGCGTGGTGGCAAGGGGCACCGTAGCGGGAGGATTGCTGGCGGGTAAGGCAGCCAAACCATACCTGGGACATGAGATGGGCGCTGTGCAGGCCGCAGCAGACATGATCCGGGAAATAGCCATGGAAAGCAGTCAGCCGCCTGCCACTACAGCCATACAATTTGTATTGCAGCATCCGGCCGTAACCGGCGCTATCGTTGGGATCCGCACCAAAGAGCAACTGGATGATGCGTTGAGAGCAGGATACAGTAACTTAAGCGAAGAACACTACCATCGGCTTCAAGCGTCTGTGGCGGCAGGGTTGTACACGGATCACCGCTGATTTATTCCCCGGTGTAAAATTCATCCAGTGATGCAAAATAAACCTGGTTCCATCCCTCCACAATATCATCATACGCATCATCGGGAATATTGGTGTGACGCAGTTCAACAGAAGTCCCCTGTTTATGCGGGTGCAGTTTGATGGTAACAATCGAAGGGGCTTCTTCGTTCTCGCCAAAATACCACTGTTGTACGATCATCTTTCCCTTTTCAAATTCAAGGTTCTTACCAACGATACTATCTTCCCATAAAGAGAATTCACTGCCAGGTTCATCCGACATGATGGCCGGTTCGCCGCTCCACAACTGAATGGTGGCGGGATTGGTCAACGCAGCATACAATACTTCCGGTTCTGCGGATATGGTAAAATATTTTTTGTAATCTTTCATACGGTAAATATCCATTCAATTTTTGGAAGGAAGAAAACTGGCTGGGGCTGCGAAACTTTTTATCAGGTCGGCACCAATACCCTTTGCAGGATCCTTACGCCAACGGACTTTCTCCCATTGAATATTTTGCCATTTATTGTCCTGCAGATACTGCTGCAGTGAAGGATTAAAATTTGAAGTCTCCAGAGGGATCATATACGAGGGCATGCGAATCGTGACAGGACGATCGGCCTCCCTACTTAAGCGAAATGCTGCAGCCGGATATTTGACGGAATGACGGTACAATACGGAATTCGCCGGTAATTGTTTATTCTGCCAATTCTTCTGTTGCTCCAACTGGTAATTAATGAATCGCTGATTTACAGGCTTCGCGGGCTGAGACTGAACAATATGTGATGTTGAAAAGAACAAACCAACACCACAACAAAGCAAAATTAAATTGCGTGGCATAGGAATTATTTTATACAGGAAAGGTAACCAAATTTTATTCGCCAAACCGGGCCTTGAGCGCCTCACTGCAATTTATCCAGCGCGCGCTGGTATTCGTACTGCAGGTCCTCATGCAAACCGGTTATCAGTTTGCCGATCTTTTTTATCTGGGAGAGATACAGGTTTTCGATAGCCGGATGCCTTTTGATGGGAATGCCAGATTGCTTCAGGCATTGGCAATAGGCCAGCAACAATTCCACTTCGGCGGGTTTGGAGCCGATATAACGGACCTGCTTATTCGTATCCCGCAAAATCCGGCGCAGGCTTTTTTTTGCAAAATACAATTGCGACTGGTTGATCTGGCTGAATTCGGTCTCCATTTCGGCCTTAACCTCGGCGAGGTAATTGTCAAGGTTTTCGGATTCAAACAGGATATAAGTCAGCAGTTCCTTGTTTTCCTTTTTGAACCTCGCCAGTCGCAGGCAGATCTCCGCCACTTTTGCGGGTGGCAGGTGCAAAATGGCTTCCTTGATTTCGTGAACGGTAGCGGCTTTCATATCAGTTTTCCTGCGGCAAAGATGAAGGAAAAGAGGCATTCAAGTAAAGTGCGGTACCTTTGCGCCTATGCAGAAACACCATTTTTCGATTGAAGCAATTCTTGAGGCCCTGAAGATCAAAGCCCTGAACCCCATGCAGGAGGCATCCATCGAGGCCAATAAAGAACATGCCAATGTAATACTCTTATCGGCTACCGGCTCGGGTAAAACCCTGGCATTTCTGCTCCCTTTGCTGGACCGGATGACTACCGCACCAAAAACCACCCAGGCCCTGATCATTGTCCCCTCCCGCGAACTGGCCCTGCAGATAGAACAGGTTTTCAAGAAAATGAGCACCGGTTTGAAGGTTACCTGTTGTTACGGAGGCCACCTGCGGGAAACAGAAGAGAACAACCTGCTGGAAGCACCCGCACTGATCGTTGGTACCCCCGGCCGGCTGGGAGATCATATCCGCCGGGGTAATATTAATGTGGATGGCATCAAAACCCTGGTACTGGATGAATTTGATAAATCGCTTGAGTTTGGTTTTGAAGAAGAAATGTCTTTTGTGGTGGGATCACTGCCCGCAGTGGAAAAACGCATCCTGGTTTCGGCCACTGAAACCCTGGAGATCCCTAAGTTTATTAAAATGAAGGACGCTGTCAGGTTGAATTTCCTGACGGGAGAAGCACCCGAAATGCTGGCCATCCAAAGGGTAAAAAGCGATGAGAACGACAAACTCGAAACACTGTTCCGCCTGATCTGTCACCTCGGCAACCGGTCCACCATTGTTTTCTGTAATTACCGCGATGCTGTTCAGCGCACCAGTGATTTCCTGAAGGAAAGAGGCATTGTCAATGTATTCTACCACGGCGCACTGGAACAACCTGAACGTGATGCAGCCCTGTGCAAATTCCGGAACGGAACCTCCAGTATACTGGTGACCACCGACCTGGCGGCCCGCGGACTGGATATACCGCATATCCGTTATATCATACACTATCACCTACCCTTATCCGAAGAATCCTTCACCCATCGAAACGGGCGCACGGCCCGGATGGAAGCCAGCGGCACAGCCATCCTGATTGTTTCCCCTGAGGAAGAAACACCTAAATATATTGATCCGGCCACACCCTGGATTGAACTGCCGGAAGACCTTGAACTGCCTGAAAAGCCCAAATGGAGTACCCTGCACATATCGGCCGGCAAAAAGAATAAAATCAATAAAGTCGACATCGTTGGTTTCCTTTCCCAGAAAGGCGAACTGAAAAAAGAAGATATCGGGCTGATCGAGGTAAAGGATTTCTTCTCCTTTGTGGCTGTCCGCAAATCAAAGGTCAGCCATATGCTGCAGCAGATCAAGAACCACAAAATGAAGGGCCAGCGCATTAAAATTGAAGTGGCGAAATAATTCGGTCGGGAGGGCGGCTGCCCCCCCCGGCTGGCCGCCGCCAACCTTTCACCCGTCGGGTGGCACCCGACGGGTACCACCCGACGGGTGAAATTACTCCGCGGGTGAAATTCGGAACAATCCTGCCCCATGGCGGTTGATAACCGGACTGAACTCGCCGCTGAAAATGCCCAGGTCTTCCCCGCTCCAGCAATCAATAATCCTGCACCGGCCGTTGACTCCCAGTGCAGACAACTGCACGGGGATGGCTGTTGCCGTCGCAGGCATTGGTCCGGCAGGCTCTTCGGTGAAGACCATGAACTGTACGGTTGCGCCTACATTCTGCACCACACCGGCCTTATCCAGTCCAACCATCGCTTTAAAATGTGTGTAGCCTTCCGGCAACTCAAATTCGATCACGGAATTGGAATGGGTACCAATGCCATTGGCATGGATCTGATCACCGACAATCAATGGCGCACCGGAACAGGAGAGGTTCACACCAGGGTTTCCCCAGCCGGCAGTAGCCTTTTTCCATTTGAGCCCGCTCATAGGCAGGCTGTCTTTTTCATTATAAATAATGGGATTGATCCAGTCTGCATGGTCCCATTCGATATTATCATTGGCATCCGTTACCACCAGGTATAATTTCCGGGCATTGGCTATTGGAACATTAACCTCGCTGGTCTGGTTTGCCCTTGTCAGGACCGGACTTTTCCAGATTGCTTTCCCTTCAACCGCCATCTCCTGGTCCTGTGCATTGAAAACCGCCAGCCATTTCTCCTTACTGCCGGATTTATCGGCCGTCCAGGCCGTCAGGTCGTTCTTATGGAACAATGGCCGGTTATTTGTACTGTTGTTCAGCAGGTCCAGTACCGCTTTATTGGTCATCAGCGATAGGGTAAAGGAATCATTATCAGGGAGATGGCCACCAAACATAAGTGGACTCCTGAATACTGACCAGAGGGTCATCAGGGTGTATTGTTCATCCCTTGTAAAAGCACTCATCCGGTTGGCTCCACGCTCCGCCCGGATGCCTATATGCCCCAATGGCAGCATATCGCCATCGGGCCAGGCGCCGGTTTTACGGTAGGGGTTCCATCTTTCAAAAACCGTGAAATGTTCCTTCAGCTGCTGCCAGCTGTCCCAGAAATCACCCACCGTACGCCACATATTCGCATGATCCTGAACGTGAGCCGCACTTGCCAATGGTGTTTCTCCCGGTGAAGTACTTAGCAGGATCCTGCGGCCGGTCCGGTCAATGGCTTTACGCAGCATCTCCACTTCCGCTGTATGGTAGGGAGAAGACAGGTCATCCACCTTTATGAAATCAACTCCCCAAGATGCATACAATTCAAGGATGGAGTTATAGTATTCCTGCGCCCCTTCCCTGTCGGCCTCGATGGTAAACATATCGCGAAGCCAGCGGCACTGGTCGCGCTCGCTGTAGATATCCGCCGCCGTGACCCGGCTGCCTTTCACCGGCAATTTCCTTTTAACCGCAGCCACCGGAATACCGCGCATAATGTGGATCCCGAATTTTAACCCCTTGCGGTGAATATAGTCTGCCAGGGGCTTGAATCCCCTGCCATCAGCTGCAGAGGGAAAGCGGTTGGACGCCGGAACGAGCCTTCCGTAAGTATCCAGGTTGAACTGGGGATCGGTTTCATTGTAACCATGGGCCTTGTCGTTGCTGACATACCAGCGGATATCCACCACCACATATTCCCAGCCATACGATTTCAGGTGTTTGGCCATATAATCAGCGTTGGCCTTCACCTCGGCTTCGGTAACGGTGGGGCCAAAGCAATCCCAGCTATTCCAACCCATCGGGGGTGTTTTCGCCCAGGTATGAAAGGGCTTCTCCTGTGCACTTGCAGAAGACAGCAGGGTAGCAGCCAGGGAGGCCACCAGGAGGTTTTTCAAGATCATGTTATTCGCTTTTATTTTTTCACCCGTCGGGTGGCACCCGACGGGTGAAATGCCTTCAGTTGTCATTACCACCCGGCGTATACGGCCATCGGGTTCGTAGTACGGGCGGTCGATGCACACAGAACGGCGGAAACTGCCCCCTTCCGTGGGGGATGCTGTCATTTTAATTTTTTCACCCGTCGGGTGCCACCCGTCGGGTGGGACCCGACGGGTGAAATGCCTTCAGTTGTCATTACCACCCGGCGCATGCGGCCATCGGGTTCGTAGTACAGGCGGTCGATGCACACAGAACGGCGGAAACTGCCCCCTTCCGTGGGGATGCTGCCATTGTGGTAAACGAAATAGGAATGACCCTTGAAATCAATGATGGCCTGGTGGTTGGTGTTGCTGTTACCGGCAATTTCATTTAGGATACCCCTGAACTCCCAGGGGCCATGGATACTGCGGCTCATGGCATAGGCAATCTTTTCCGGGAACTGGTAGGCATAGGAAAGATAGTACCAGCCATTGCGGTAATGGATCCAGGGGGCTTCGGTAAAAAAAGGAAGGTCGATGGTCTGGATGGGGCCATCCAGCTCCGTCATATTCGGTTTCAGTCTGGCATAATAACATTTGGTATTACCCCAGAACAGGTATGCCTGTCCATTCTTATCGATGATCACCGAAGGATCAATATCATCCCAGGAAATGCCCGTAGCCTTGGTCATGTCGTTGGTAACCAGTGCCCGGCCCAATGCATCTTTAAAGGGGCCTTCCGGCCTGTCGGCTACGGCGACCCCAATGGATTTACCGGGAATACTGCCATGCTCTACCGCCACATACCAGTAAAACTTTCCGTTCCGCTCAATCACCTGCGAAGCCCAGGCATCGCCTTTTGCCCAGCTGAAATCCTTTGCCTTCAAAGGTACCGGGTGTTCTTTCCAGTTGACCATATCGGTGGATGAAAAACACAACCATTCATTCATCACATATCCCTCCTTACGCGGCGGAGCCTCATCATGCCCGGCATACAAATACACGGTTCCCTGGTGCACCATGGCAGCAGGATCGGCCGTGTATTTGTGGGTGATGATGGGGTTCCCCTTGATGGGAAAACTGGTATCGGGATTAGCATTTGCCATGCTTCCGTGTAACATTGCCACAGACAGCAATGCGAAAAACAGGTGCTTCTTTATCATATCGGTCAAGCAATTTTGTAATAAATGTACAAAATACATTTATTATTTACCGCTTTATGACCCGCAACTGATACATCCATCCTGCATCGTACAAACGGCGCCCTCTGCAATGGCCGGTTCCACAAGGGTTTCCGCGCCCTGCTTCTCCACCGTAAACTGCACGGCCTGCGCAGCAGCCTGGGTACGCAGGTAATACATGCCCGTTTTTAACCCTTTTTTCCAGGCATAAAAATGCATGCTGGTCAGTTTGGAAGCAGTGGGATTACTTACAAACAGGTTGAGACTCTGGCTCTGGCAAATAAAAGCGCCCCGATCCGCGGCCATATCGATAAGGATGCGCTGCCTGATTTCCCAGACGGTCTTGTACAGTTCCCTGATCTCTTCCGGGATGGCCGTTATCTGCTGGATGGATCCATTCGCAGCAATGATCCTGTTCTTCATGTCATTGTTCCAGAGGCCCAGGCCCACCAGGTCCTTCAGTAAATGTTTGTTCACGATCACAAACTCTCCGCTCAACACGCGGCGGCTGTAAATATTGGAAGTGTATGGTTCAAAACATTCATTATTGCCCAGGATCTGCGAAGTGGATGCAGTTGGCATCGGCGCCACCAGCAGGGAATTGCGAACGCCGTGCTCCATAACCTCCTTACGCAGGCTCTCCCAGTCATGCCTGTCCGAAGGTTGAACACCCCAGAGATCAAACTGGAACATGCCCATGGATAAAGGAGATCCGGCAAAGGTTTCATAAGCACCTTCCGTTTTTGCCAGGTCCTTACTGGCCGTCATCGCTGCGAAATAAATGGTCTCAAAAATATTCCTGTTAAGTATGGAAGCCATTTCCGACTCAAAGGGTAAACGCAGCAGAATGAAAGCATCCGCCAGTCCCTGCACACCCAGTCCCACCGGGCGGTGGCGAAGGTTTGACCGGCGCGCCTCTTCAACCGGGTAATAATTCACATCGATTACCTTGTTCAGGTTCAACGTCACCTGGTAGGTAACCTCGTACAGTTTTTCAAAATCAAATTTTCCGTCTGTTACAAACCTTGGCAATGCCAGTGATGCGAGGTTGCAGACCGCCACTTCATTGGCATCGGTATATTCCATGATCTCGGTGCAGAGATTGGAACTTTTTATAGTGCCCAGGTTCTGCTGGTTGCTCTTGCTGTTCGCAGCATCCTTGTACAATAAATAAGGAGTGCCTGTTTCTATCTGTGCATCGAGGATGGCAAACCACAGATCCTGTGCCTTGATGGTTTTGCGACCACGGCCTTCCTGTTCGTAGCGCTCGTACAAGGCCTCAAATTCTGCGCCGAAACAATCCTGCATACCAGGTGCTTCATTAGGACAGAAGAGCGTCCAGTTGCCATTTGCTTCCACCCGTTTCATAAAAAGATCGGGAATCCACAATGCATAAAAAAGATCGCGAGCCCGCAGTTCTTCTTTCCCGTGGTTCTTCCGCAGGTCGAGGAATTCAAATACATCCGCATGCCAGGGTTCCAGATAAATAGCGAAAGCCCCCTTTCGTTTGCCGCCGCCCTGGTCTACATAACGGGCTGTATCGTTGAATACCCGCAGCATTGGGATGATTCCATTACTGGTGCCGTTGGTGCCCCCTATATAACTTCCGGTGGCGCGGATATTATGGATGGCCAGGCCAATACCACCCGCACTCTGTGAGATCCGGGCAGTCTGCTTGAGGGTGTCGTAAATTCCTTCAATGCTGTCGTCCTTCATGGTCAGCAGGAAACAGCTGGATAATTGCGGTTTCGGTGTGCCCGCATTGAAAAGGGTTGGTGTGGCATGTGTAAACCATCTTTCACTCATCAGGTGATATGTTTTGATGGCCTGCTCAAGGTCATGCTTATGAATGCCGATGGCCACACGCATATAAAGATGCTGCGGCCGCTCGGCTACCTTTCCGTTGATGCGCAGCAGGTAGGATTTCTCCAGGGTCTTGAATCCAAAATAATCAAACCCGAAATCACGGTCATAGATAATCGTACTATCCAGCAGTTCAGCATTGGCTTCGATGATCTCCATCACGTCATCCGCCACCAGTGCCAGGCCCTTTCCTGTAACCGGATCCTTGTACTGGTGCAGCGTGCGCATGGTTGCCGAGAAAGACTTCTGCGTATTCTTGTGGAGATTGC
Source organism: Flavihumibacter stibioxidans (assembly GCF_014332695.1). Lineage (GTDB taxonomy): Bacteria > Bacteroidota > Bacteroidia > Chitinophagales > Chitinophagaceae > Flavihumibacter > Flavihumibacter stibioxidans. The sequence goes on from NZ_MBUA01000012.1 coordinate 838,179, forward strand.
TCACCGCTATGCGGGATGCCAGCAAGGCGTAGTCGGGGTGCCGCGTAGTGAGTGCAGCAGCTGTTTCTGCAGCCAGGTTATCCAGCTCCGTGGTGCTAACGCCATCGTATATCCCCTCAATGGTTTTTTTGGCCAGGTCCAGCACATCCACCAGTGGGCTCAATCCATAGGAGAGTTTCTGGATGCGTGCTGTTATTTTATCGAATTTAACGGACTCTTTTTTGCCGTTTCTTTTAATTACAAACATGGAATATATTTTAAGGTGTAATGGTTTAGAAATCTTCATCCAGTGAGAATGACTGACCTGCGGGACCGGTCATCACGCCCGATTTCTGGTAATCGCCCACCCGCTTTTCGAAGAAATTTGTCTTGCCCTGGAGGGAGATCATCTCCATGAAATCAAATGGGTTGGCGGCATTAAACATTTTAGGGTATCCCAGTTCCGACAGCCAGCGGTCGGCAACAAATTCGATATACTGCTGCATCAGTCGAGCGTTCATACCGATCAGGTCTACCGGTAATGCCTCAGTGATGAATTCCTTTTCAATGGTCACCGCATCCCCGATGATGGAATACACTTCTTCCTGTGATAATTTTTGGGAAAGCATACCGTAGAGCAGGCAGGCGAATTCGCAATGCAGGCCTTCATCCCTGCTGATCAACTCGTTGCTGAAGGTGAGTCCGGGCATCAGCCCGCGCTTCTTCAACCAGAAAATGGAGCAGAAGCTACCGCTGAAGAAAATGCCTTCCACCGCAGCAAATGCCACCAGCCTTTGTGCGAAACTGCCATTCTCAATCCAGCGTAAAGCCCATTCAGCCTTTTTCTTTACTGCGGGAACCGTATCTATGGCATGGAAGAGCCGGTCTTTTTCCACCGGGTCTTTAATGTAGGTATCGATGAGCAGGGCATAGGTTTCGGAATGGATATTTTCCATCATGATCTGGAAGCCATAAAAGCAGCGGGCTTCGGGCAGTTGCACTTCACTCATGAAATTCACGGCCAGGTTCTCGTTCACAATTCCGTCGCTGGCGGCAAAGAATGCCAGTACATGCGCAATGAAATGGCGTTCGCCGTCATTCAGGGATGCCCAGTCGCTCAGGTCGGCAGAAAGATCAATTTCTTCGGCTGTCCAGAAACTGGCTTCATGCTGTTTATACTTTTCCCAGATGCGGGGATAATTGATGGGGAGGATTACAAAACGATCCTTGTTCTCTTTCAGTAAGATTTCATTGTCCTGGTTCATATCGGTCATACTTTAACGTTATAAAATGCAGTACGACGAAGACAATGATTCCCGGGTATTCAGGGGAGATGGGGGGAGGGGGGAGCGGCAATCAGGCGTCTGACGTTTGAGATTTATGAATTCAGTAATACTAAACGTCAGACGCCTGATTCCCCCCTCCCTTATCCCACCAACCGCCTGAATACCCAACTGCCTTTGCCGGTACCTTATGCGGGAAGGTCCAAACAACAGATCATTTTGGCAGGTGTCTGGCTCGTAACCAATATGGTCACATACAGTTGCCCGTCAGCCCGTGATTTGCACACGGTTCCCTATTAAGCAGGCCAGAAAAAACCGGCCCGCGCCAAAACGATGTATTGATAAGAACTGGAAGCGAAAGTATCGGATAAGCCCATCGCCCCTGGTTTTACTTTTTCACAGCCTGTGGAAAGAATGCCGGAACCCGCACCCATACTTATCAATTAGATAACAATTCCTTCAAAATGGCATCATATAGCAGGACTATTTTGCCCAGCTAATGATCAGCCTTAATTCCATTGCCGGAAAAGACAAACGAGCCAACGCAGGCCTGGTATTGCTTGCCGCTTTCGCAGCCTTCACCACTTATTTCTGCATGTATGGATTCCGTAAATCCATCAGTGCGGCCACTTTTGACGGCGTCCTGGTATTCGGCATTTCACTCAAATCAGCGTTGGTCATTGCCCAGGTACTGGGTTATATGACTTCAAAATTCATTGGAATAAAATTCATTTCTGAAATCAATAAAGCCCATCGCGCCCGTTATATCCTGCTGCTGATAGGCGGCGCCCACCTGAGCCTTTTGCTGATGGCACTGGTTCCCTTGCCTTTCAATGTATTCTTTCTTTTTACCAATGGCATGTGCCTGGGACTGATATGGGGACTGGTATTCAGCTTTATTGAAGGCCGGAAATACACAGATCTCATCGCGCTGATCCTGAGCATCAATTTCATCTTCAGTTCCGGTGCCGTAAAAAGCATTGGCCGCATCACGATTGAATCATGGAATGTACCCGAATTGTATATGCCATTCGTAACCGGCTGCCTTTTCCTGCCCCTGCTGTTCCTTTCCGTTTACCTGCTTAAAAAAATACCTCCGCCCCAAACAGCTGAGACATTGCAGCGGGGGGAAAGGCCATCCCTCAATAAACCGCAACGTATGGCACTGGTGAGGCAATTCCTGCCCGGACTCACCGCAGTAATTTTAATCAACCTGTTGTTGACAGTTTTGCGTGATATAAAAGACAACTATTCCGTTGAGATCATCCGGGCCATACAGCCCGATGCCTCACCGGCCATCTTTACCAGAATGGAGACCATTGCATCTGTTGTCGTTATCCTGATGCTGCTGGGATTGTCCAATATGCGGGATCATTTCGCCAGCATAAAAAGACAGCACCTGGTGGTGGGACTGGGGTTTTTCACCATACTGGCTTGCTCCATTGCATTACTCAATCACAAGGGCAATGCCATTACCCTGCTGATCAGTTATACCATCGGTCTGTATATCAGCTACAACACCCTGCAGTGTCTCTTCTTCGAAAGATTCATTGCTGCGTATAAGGTTAGGGGTAATATCGGCTTTTTCTTTTACCTGATGGATTCTGTAGGATATCTTGGATCCTGCTTTCTGATTCTCAATAAAGAACTTTTCAATACAAATACGGAATGGCTCCCATATTTTATCCGGGTAAGCCTTTTATTCGGACTCGCCGGAATGATCGCCGCAGTATTCAGCTGGCGATATTTCAGCAGGAAATTCAGGGCCGTTCCGAACACAGACAATCTAGTATATGGCAAATAACCATTTCGACCTCATCGTCACCGGCGCCGGTGCATTGGGCAGTTTTCATGCTTACCACGCGGCCAAAAAGGGACTTAAAGTATTACTGCTGGAAAAAGATGAAAAGCCCATGGAAGCCACTGTCCGCAATTTTGGCCAGGTGGTGCCATCGGGTATGAGTTCCGGCAAGTGGCAGGATTTCGGCAGGAGAAGCCTTGAAATCTATAAGGATATCCAGTCCCGGTTCGACATCACCGTCAGACAGAACGGAACGGTTTATCTCGCATCCGACAGTACAGAAATGACCCTCATTGAAGAGCTTGCGGCGATCAACGAAAAACAGGGATATCAATCAAGCCTGTTCGGCAAGGAAACCTGCCTGGAAAAATACCCGGGACTAAGAGCCTCTTATTGTGCCGGCGGACTATTCTTTCCGCAGGAAGTAACTGTAGAACCATCGCGACTGATCCATCACCTGATCGCGTTCATGAAAGAGCAACTGGGCGTTCAGTACAAATCCCTTTCCATGGTGAAATCGGTCCTGTACAAACAGGATCATTGTGAAGTGGAAACAAGTAACAGTGAACGGTTCAGTTCCAACCAGGTCATCATTTGCAATGGCCGCGATTTCAAGGCCCTTTACCCGGAAATATTTTTCAACAGCGATATCGAAGTTTCCAAGCTGCAAATGATGTCCACCTCGCTGATGGAAGGATATACATTACCCGGCTCAATCCTCAGCGGTCTCAGTATTCGTCGCTATGAAAGTTTCCGGGAATGTCCTTCCTACAAAAAAGCGGATGCTGCCAGCATCAATGAAAATTGCCGGAAATGGGGCATCCATATTTTGTTCAAGCAGGCCACAGACGGCAGTATCATTATCGGTGATTCACACGAATATGCCGACGCGAAACAGGCTGACCAGCTTGGGTTTGAAGTAAAACAGGTAGTTAACGATATCATCCTGCAGGAAGCGCAACGCATGTTCCGACTTCCGCACTGGAATATCGCGAAACAATGGAACGGATATTACGCACAAAGAAAAGGGCACGACCTTTTTATGGAAGAAGTGGATACCAATATCCATATTATTACCGCGATCGGTGGAAAAGGCATGACAGCCAGTGCGGGACTGGCAGAATCTAACATTCAAAAAATATTCAACTGATGAAAGTTATACAGGGATTAAAACTGGTGGTTTTTGATATGGCAGGCACCACCGTTACAGACAATCATGAAGTGGAAGCATGCTTTACCCGGGCCGCGCAGCAAACGGGACTTAAAATGACAGATGAAGAAATCCTGGCAGTACAGGGTTGGGGAAAAAGACATGTATTTGAAACATTCTGGGAAAGGCAGACCGGACAAAGGAATCAGCAATGGGCTGAACAGGTGGATTATTCGTATACTGTTTTCCGTGAGATCCTGGAAGACCACTACCAGGCAAATGAAATAACTCCTACAAAAGGCTGCCTCGAACTGTTCTCTTTCCTGAAAGACCAGGGCATTGCCATTGCGCTGACAACAGGGTTTTACCGTAAGGTAGCAGATATCATCCTGGGGAAACTCGGCTGGGTGGAACAAGGAATCATAGACCTGTCCATTACCAGTGATGAAGTGGCACATGGAAGGCCGGAACCCGACATGATCCGTAAAGCCATGCAAATGCTGAATGTTAATGACCGTAAGGCTGTCATCAATATAGGCGATACCCCATCTGATATCCAGTCAGGTAAAAATGCAGGTGTGCTTTGTTCCTGTTGCGTTACCAATGGCACTCACAGTGCAGCGCAACTCGCACCCTTCGGGCCGGATCATGCTTTTTCGTCTTTGCATGAGATGAAAAGTTGGCTGGAAAATAACCTTGTAAAAGAGCAGGCCTAATCAGCCGATGCCCTCTTTGACAGATAGGAGGTCAGCTTCTGTTTGAACAGTTCAATTTCAGGCAGTGGCTGACCTTCAATTTTCGCGGCCTCGTCCCACCTGCGCATCCTGATAAAAAGGTCAAACAGGGGATCAGCCTCAAAAGCCGCAGCTTCTGCTGCCGACATCCTTCCACCCTGGTATTCTAAAGTATGTTTGCTGGCTTCTGACAGTTGTTCGTAATAGTCAGGGTAAGAAAAGGTCAGGTATCTTTTTGCATTCACATGTGATTCGATCAGGCTGCACATTCTTTCGCCCATGCCTAACCGACGTAACCAATCGGCCCCGATCTTTTCATGGTCCATTACACCGAAGCCATCCATCGATTCACTTTCATCATGAACCGGGAGCAGGTGTCCCACATCATGCAGGAAGGCGGCAAGTACCACTTCATCGTCAAATCCCTCATCCATGGCCAATTGCGCCGCCTGACACATATGCTCCAGTTGTGAAACCTTTTCGCCCGCATATTCTTCGGCGCCAAATTGATCATAAAGGGAGAACACTTCCCTGGTAACAGCCTGTGGAGATAACATATAAATATGATTAAAAGCTGAATTGGATATTTGTCCAGACACTCCTGCCCACGCCATTTATACCGGAACCATGCGTACGGTAGTCCTCGTTTAAAATGTTTTGCAGACCGGCATTCAGGCGGATACTTTTAAACTGAAGTCCGGCATAAAGATTCAGCACCTTCCATCCGGGCGTACCCCCTGCGGGAATACGGTTGTCCTCCTTATCGCCCTGGGCCAGGCGATCCTGTTTGCCGGCATACAACCATTCACCTGAAACATGCCAGGCCGATTTTGTATAACTGGCCAGCACCCTTCCATGAACCGGCGGAATCCTCCGCATGGGTTCTTTACTGGTTTTATTCTCACCATAGTTGTAGGCAATATTTCCGGAAACCTGCAAACCCGATAAAGGCCGGTAAGCAAGCGTTGCTTCCATACCCCAGATATAACCTTCCTGGGTATTTTCCTTTCTGTAAACAGGATAGCCATTAATTGAATCGCCGGCCATCCGAACCCTTGTAATAAGGTCATTGAGTTTCATGTAAAAGAATGTTGCCGCGCCGGAAAGTTTTGCGGTCTGGAACTTGTATCCCAGCTCGGCATTCATTGATTTTTCCGGGCGAAGGCTGGCTGTAGGGACCTCATATCGGAAATCCACAATACCCAGTGTTCCCATATCATCCACATTCGGTGCACGGTAACCGTTACTAACCGAAGTGAAAATCTTATGGTTTTTATCGATATGGTACATCAGCGCTGCATTCCCCACCAGGGCCGAAGGCTGGATGGACACTTCTCCCAATGAAGTATCTGTCAGGCTGATATTGAAAATATTCAAACGTGCGCCGAGTTCAGCGCTGAAGCGGTTCCATTCCAGGTGATGCAGGCTGTAAATCGAATAGTTGCCATATTTCGCACCATCGGGGTAAAGGCCGCGAAGTGATTTCACCGATCCGGTTAGCTCGTTGATATCATTCCGGGAACTGCTAACCCTGTCGTGATACAATTCCACCCCCGAATTGGCGGTCCACCTTTTTGAGACAACACTGTAGATATCAGCAGTCAGTCCCAGGGTATTCACTTCATCGCGTTCCCGCCTCATGGTGCTGCCATTGTTTTTTATGCTGGCCCGCCCCTCAATACTGTTTTGCCAGGAAGCTGTAATGCTGACCTGTCGCAGCATCGCATGTTTACCTGCTGTTTCAAGTTTCGCATAGTTCAGCATACGCTGCTGGGGATCGGTCTCATTGATCCGGAAGTTTTCCAGCACAACCTTATGGTAAACCGGAACATACGACTGCCGTAGGAACTGGTGGGCAATGGTTAAGCCTGTATGATCAGATAATTTAAATTTCAGTTTGGCATCCCAGGCATGTTCATCATACCCTGAGGGGGATTGCATTCCCGTGGTATCACCACCCACCAGGTCACCGAAATGCCTGACTGTAACACCCACCATCGCCGCCATATTTTTGCCGGAATACTGAACTTCTCCCCTTCCTGTCTGCTCCATGCCGGTACTCATCAGTTTGCCCATTGCTGAACCGCTCCAACGATTACCATCAACCGAAAATTCCGGTTCCTTCGTGAACACCTGGATCACCCCGCCCAGGGCGTCGGAACCATATTGAACGGAACCCGTTCCCTTGGCCACTTCCATGCGGCCAATGCTGAACGCGTCAATAGTATTCAGGTACTGATTGGGACCATACCGGAAAGTGGCATTGTTCAGCCGGATACCATCCACCAGGATCAGCAGCTGGTTGCCAGTGAGCCCCCTCACGAAAGGTGATCCGCCGCCATGGTTGGTCTTCTGTACAAATACGCCGTTGAGTCCCTGCAGTGCTTCGGGGGTCGTGCGCGGCTGGTACACGCTGATGTATTTACTGCCGGCGGTTTCCACGAGGTAAGGTACTTTCAGGAGAGCCGATGATTTCCGCTGGGAGGTAATGACCACTTCACTCAGTTCCCTGGCTGTACTGTCTTCCTGTGCCAGCGCCGGCCACATCACCAGGCCCATTAATCCCGTAACTACAATTCTTTTCATTATTTCTTCTCTTCTTTAATCTGTAAAAATGCGCTTCGCCTTGGCGCAGGCATTTCACTGTGTTCTCCTTTTACCGCCTTCCAGATCACTTCACTGAAAACGAGATCCGGTATGGCATCTTCCTTTGAAAAATCGAATGCCGCGCTTTTTACTGCGCTGGGGGTATTGGCCACATTTTTATCGTTCAGGTCCACATTGGAAGGCACTGATACAAACCCTGTGGGGTCAGTGGTTTTGCTGAAGCACCGCCACATTGGTGTGGCTGCCGCATCATACTGGCTCATGGGCGGAAGGCCCAGGATCAGTTCAATGGTGCGCAACATGGAAGAGGTACTGTACATGGTATGGTCAATAAAATTCCGCTTTACATAACCCCCTGCCACATACGCAGTGGTGCGGTGCGCGTCTACATGGTCGGGACCGTTCTGTGCATCATCTTCCACGATAAAGACAACACTCTGGTTCCAGATCGGGCTTTTGGACAAATGCTCCACGAACAGACCTACCGCCCAGTCGTTGTCTGCCACATGGGCAAAAGGCGTAGGCCTTCCGATCCGCTGCCCCTCGGTATGGTCATTGATGAAACGAAGTGAATTGAATTGCGGAACAGCGTTTACTGCTACCAGTGAGTCAAACTCCCGGCGCCACTGGTAAAAACGGGTGGTATCACGTACACGCTCATCCCAGCTGGTGAAGTAGGGACAAAAATTTCCTTCCAGTACCGGGATATTTGCCTTGTAGTCGTCCGCAAATTCGCCATAGGTCCGGAAACTCACCCCCGCCCGTTTGCAGTAATCCCAGATAAATCCTTTGGTGGGATTGGCGATGGCGCGATTTCCCTCGCCGTCATAAAAGCCGCCGCGGCCACCGTAATTGGTAGGCCAGGTTTTTTCCAGGTAATCCGTGGCCCCGGCAGCCAGACTCCAGTTATGCCCGTCGGCGCTCACTTCACTGTCCACATAAAAATTATCGAGCAATACAAACTCTTTCGCCAGCTTATGCTGGTTGGGCGTAATGCGCTCGCCAAAGAGCAGGAGACTGGTGTCACCATTACCGCCCGGCATATCAGACAACACCTGGTCATAAGTGCGGTTCTCCTTGATAATGTAAAACACATGTTTAATGGGGGAAGGATCACCGACTTTCATCGGGATGGGATTGCCCGGTTCACCCGCAGCCAGCAGTTCACCTTCCTTTGAATAGGGTGTGTTCGTGTATACGGCTTTTGAATAGGCACCCAGCGTTATAGCATCGGGCTGGTCTATTACCGACAAGGTTCCCTTCATGAGTCCGGCAATGTATTGCACCTCCTGCGCAGATTTGGAAGTATCGCCCTGCTGGTAGGTTACCTGTTGCTTTTTCGCAATGGGATTTGGACCGCGGGGATTGGCGAAGGACGAGAAGCCCTTTCCATTGGCAACAAAGATTCTGTTACCGGTCACTTTTACATTGGTAGGATACCAGCCCACAGGGATGAAGCCCACGGAACGGGAACGACCCGGTTCGCTTACGTCAAAAACAGCGAGACAGTTATTTTCAGCATTGGCTACATAGAGGGTCTTTTCATCAGTCGATAAAGCCACACCATTTGTAGCAGAGCCCTCGGGTGCATCGGGATACAGGGCGGCATTCAGCACTTCGATCACTTTCCAGCCTTTTACATCCACAACGGAAACACTGTTGTCATTGGAATTGGCCACGTACATGGTTGCGCCGTCTTTCGACAGTACCAGTTCATTGGGATGATTCCCCACTTCCAGTGATCTTTTAATCTGCTGCCTGCGTACATCGTATTCCAGGATCTTTGCGCCTCCCCATAGGGAAATGAACAGGGAGCGATGGTCACGCGACAACACGCTGGCATAAGCCTCGGCTCCCAGGGGAATAATCTTCCTGGTCTCCTTGCTTCGAAGGTCAATACAATACAGGCTATTGTTCTCCTTTGTCACCACATACATTTCATTACGTTTGTGGTTCAGCGTTATGCCGGCAGGGGAAACCTGTTCCGGCCATTTTTTCCCGAGTATTATGCTGTCGCGTAATACCAGCCGGTCGTTGTTCAGTTCGTACTGAAGAATCCAGTTGTCATTGCCACCGCTGGCATACAGGTATTTTTCATCTTCACTGAAAGCCAGTCCGTACCAGGATTTTGGAACCATTACCTGGTGCAGTAACCGCTCGTTCACCGGGTCGATGAGCTGGATGCTCTGCACGCTCTGGCCATTGTTGGTGGCCGCCATATACCGCCCCGATGAAGATACAACCAGGTTCAGTGGCAGGTCACCCAGGGGAAGCGATCTGCCCGCAGGCGAGAGCTGCCAGCCATTGGGCAGCAGGACCCTTTTCTGATCCAGTTCCTGCACTATTGCAGCTTCTGCTTTAACATCTGATTTGCCGGCAACATCCGGTTGCTGACCGTAAACCGGTACAATGGCTGTTGACAGGCAGGCGATGGCCAACCCAATACTTGTTCTCATGGCTATTTATTTTCCTGTTGGTAATGATCGGTCCTTTGTTCTTCCTCATTATCCATTTCCGGTCCCTGCATGATCTTACGCCAGTCTATCTCCTTATTGTAGCGCTTCATCGCCCTGGCGGGATCGAATACGCGTTTGTCAGGAAGTACCAGGTTATACGGTTTGAAATCCGGCTTGTCGGTAAAGAAATCCTGCAGCAAAGACGCGGTAATATCATATTGGTTTACATAACGGATTCCCAGGATATTGTAGATCACTTTCAGTATGGAACCGAAATTGGCGTGGTGGTTTGACACATATCCGCGTTTCACATATGGGCCCGCCATCATCAGCACACTGCGGTGCGCATCGATATGGTCCACTCCGCCCTGGGGATCATCTTCCGTAATGATCACCAGCATATTTTTCCAATAGGGTGTGCGGGATAAAAAGTGCAGGATCCTTCCGGTGGCGAGGTCATTGTCGGCCATATAGGAATGCACATAGGGATAACCGTCATCCGGCCTGGGTCCGGCACCATGGTCATTCGGCAGCATCACACTGATGAAGGATGGCATGCTGTCTTTGCCGTTCAGCCACAATCTGGTGAACTCATTTTCAAACTGGTCCATCCGGAACTGGTCGGGGATATTGGTATTATAACCGGCGAAATTATGACTGGTACGGCTCCAGAGCGCCTTTTGCATGGGCACCATTACACCGTGCGCCGCACCTGTGAGGGTGTCATCCCAGTCTTCCCTGACATGTGCCGTTTCATTCGCCTGTCCAAAGTTATAAAAAGAAACCTTGTGCCTTTCCAGTGCTTCCCAGAGTCCGCCGATTTCGGCATAATCCTCGGGGTCGATGCTGCCCGTGGATCCCGGGAACCGCCTGCCAGGTGCCTCAGAGAAAATTTTCGCGGATTTACTTACACTGGAATTGGTTTCCACCCATTCATTCGGTATCACGCCCACCATCCAGTGGTGGCCATGTATCGAGGCATCGCTGTCACAATAGAAGTTATCGCTGTAGGCAAACTCTGTGGCCATTTTGGAATGGTTGGGCATTACATCCGCGTTGCGGAGGGTGTCCTGTTTTCCATAAACGGTAACATCCTTTCCATACCGTGCAAGGGTGGGATCCCCCTTACCAGTCTTCAGTTGTCCCAACACTTCGTCATACGTGCGGTTCTCCTTGGTGATATACACCACGTGTTTGATGGGTGATCCATACAGTCCGGGCAGGGGTGGCAGGGGATTGTTTGTGAGGGGAGCCGCCACTTCGCGGAAGGTATTCTCCTTAACCACCTTCGTGTGATTGGCCAGTTCCTGGGCATTGGGCACTTTGATTTTCTGGAAAGTAGCCAGCTGGATATCTCCCACATAAGTTCCCTGAACGGGTCGCACAAATCCCTGTCCGCCATTAGGGCCGGCGCCGTATCCGCGTGCACTGATCACATACAATTCCTTTTCATCCTTTGAAAGCCTTACCCTTGCCGGTCCCCAGCCCGCGGGAATCAGGCCTTTGGTGGTATGTTTCTCCGCATCGATCACGGCTACGGCATTCATTCCGAGCAATGCCACATAAAGGGTCTTTTCATCTTTGCTAAGTGTAATGCCAAAGGGAACGGATCCCCTGTAGCGATCGATCCGCTGATCCACTTTAATGGGGATATGGGTAACGATTTTGTGTAACCGATAATCAATAACTGCAATATTATCGTTGGTGGCATTGGTAACATAGGCGTACTTTTTTCCTACTGCGATGGAGTTGGGACTGGCACCACCCACCACTTCGGCATCTTCCACCATCTGCCCGAGTTGCATTCCGGTCTTGAGGCGATGTACCACTTTATTGGTAGCGAGATCAATCGCGTACACACTCATTGCTTCGGGTGAATGCGGGCTGCCGACTCCGGGAATCTTTTTCCCGTCTATCACGGTTCCTTCGATGGATTCTTTGGTGTCGTTTCCATAAGGATGCCAGTTGATCATAAGGGAGTCATAGTTGGCCGGCGTGGCGCCTTCTATTAACGGATATGAATACATACCGACATTGGCCACAAAAGCCAGTTTATTATCCGGGCTCATGCTGATACCAAATGGCTGCCGGCCGGTAGGAATGGAGGCCTTGATCTTTTTGGTGGCAAGGTCGATCCGCACCATCCGGAAATTACCACGGTCCAGCACCAGCAATTCCTTTCCTGCAGCATTGTACACCAGGTCGGAGGTGAAACTGTCATCATATTTTTTTCCGTTCACCGTACCGTTTAAAGAGATAGAATCCAGGCGCTGCAGGCGTTCTGTGTCGTATACGATCACCGCACCATTGTCACCGCCGCTGAGGTAGATGGTCTTTGAATCGGGGCCAAACGCCACACCAAGGAAAGAGCCCTTCGATAAGGGACTCTTGATTTTTCCATCATAATCGGGCACCCGGAAATTCCCCAGGGTTGCCAGGTCAATGATGGTAAATACGCCATTGTGCAGGGTAACGGCTTTTTTCCCGTCCGGTGAAACCACCAGTCCGAACGGGTCATGCGTTATTCGGATGGTTTTTCCGGCAGGCCTGATCCAGCGGCCACTGGGCAGTACACTGGTTCCGGCCGTATCTATTTTGCTGTATTGTTCTGATCCGGGAACGACCAGCATGGTCTGTTGCTGGGCTTTCGCTGGTACAAATAAACCGGTGGCTGCCAATAAGGAAGCCACTACAGGAAGGATGTTTGATTTCACGGTTATCGATTGGTTGTGCTAAAAGGAAAAGCGAAACTCCTGAAAGTTTCGCTTAACCATTATTAAATATTCAAGAACTTTATTTGATCAGCCACATGGCGCCGTTAATGGAATCATCGCCGCCAAATTGTGCAGTAACTGCTGCATTCCAGTTGTCACCATTGGTGGTTCTTTCAGAGGAAGGATACTGGAAGCGTTTGGGAATTGCACCGCTATTGCCGGTTCCCACCCCAACAGAAAACTCAGGCACACCGGTTCTCCTCCAGTTGAAAAATGCTTCCCACCCTGAATTCTGGAAAAAGGCCAGGTATTTCTGCAGCAGGATCTGTTTCAGTCCGTCTGCGTTATCACCCTTGTATTTCACAGAGGCCTGGGTGTAATAAACACCATCAAAATCAAATGGGATGGTATAATTGGTATTCTTATACACTTTTGAAATTGTACCTGCAGCATCCACGGGAATGCCATAAAAACGAAGGGAAGCTTTGATTCCATTCTTATACCAGCTTTCGGCATCGCCGGTTATCCATCCAAGATTGATCGCTTCTGCGATGTTGAAACACATTTCAGGATATCCGATGATAATGCCCGATTCCCCAATATAGGAGCTGTAGTAACGCGACCTGCTTCTTACTGAATATTCTGCGTCTTCCGCATTGGACATTTTACTGGACATATTTGCCAGGTCTTCTCCGGAAGGAGCGCCTACATAGGCAGTAATATCAGCAGGGGACTTGCCATTGGTATTGATCTGCTTTGTAGCAGGTTCAGCGGTTATATATGCCCGTGGGTCCTTCAGTCCGACCAGGTTGTTAAGGTAAGTGGCCGACATATTGTACCTGGTGGCATCGAATCCAAGGTTATCGGGATTTGAGGGATACTTATTGACAGTTGAATAGATATACTGCATGTTATCAGACATGCTTTCCATCAATGGGTATTTGATCTTGTTTCCAATGATCTCTGCAAACTGTGCTTTGACGTTCAGGCCGGATTCAGCAGCCTTCTTACTCAGGGAGATGAGCACCCTGAGCCTGAAAGTATTCACAACCTTCTGCCATTTCTTAAGGTCGTTGTTGAAATAGATATCACCATCCAGCACCCTGTCGCCTGCAGCGATCAGTTGTGTCAGTTCGGTATTGGCGGTTTCGAGCCAGGCAAGTATCTGAATGAACACATCCTTCTGGCTATCGTAAACCGGCTTGTCATTTTCCAAACCCTTCAAAGCCTCTTTCAGCGGGAGGTCACCCATCAGGCTGGTCATGCGGTAGTAGAAAAAGGCGCGCTGAAATTTCCCTATCGCTGCATAGGCATTCACTTCGGGAAGACCCCTTTTAACGGCCTCTTCTTCCATCTTAACCACATTTTTAAGCGTGGTATAATTCATGGAACCGCCTGTCCAGTCATAACGCTGATCTCCATAGTAGTTATAATTACAGCAATCGAACTGGTTCCAGCGTGTCACATTACTCCATGGACGATCGCCGTTCATATCCGATGCAATGCCCCTGAAAACCAGGTCAGCACTAACACTTTCAGCACGGTTGGGATTGCGCTCATAATCTTCAAACTTCTTATTACAACCGGCAAGCATAATTGCAGATGCCATAATCGCCGGTGCAAATGTATTGATGAGTTTCATATTCGTTCTTTTTGTAATGATGGTCAATTAGAATGTGATATTAATGTTCACACCATAACGCTTGGTGGTCGGACTCTGAAGGGCGGAACTCCTTTCGCTGCCTGCATACTGGTCTATATCCACATCCTTATATTTTGAGAAATAAATGAGGTTGCGGCCTACAAAAGAAATGCTTGCCTGGCGGATAAAGGAATTACCCAAAACAGACTGGGGAACAGAATATCCAACTACCACTTCCCTAAGCTTGCCAAAAGTCTTTTCGATAAGGTTGGCCTCATTGGTAGCATAGAAGAAACTGATATAATCCTGCAGGTAGGTCTTGGAGGCATTGGGGGCGAAAGACAATTCTTTGTAATTGGTTACCTTACCATCCACATCGTATTTAATGGCTGCTCCATTATTGATAACAACGCCCTCTCCGACCCATGATTTAACCCCCAGGTAATCCTGGTAGCGGGCTTCACCCATTTCACCAAGAACCGTATTAATATGGCGGCCACCGCGATAGGTCTGCTGCTGTACGTAGTTGATCATTTTACCACCTACACGACCATCAAACTGGAATCCAAGGCTGAATCCTTTGTAACGGAATGTGTTGTTGATGGACCAAACCCAGTCCGGATTGGCATTTCCGAGGTATTGTGAAACAGGAGCCCGCAGCGGACGACCACCGGCATCATTGATCAACTGGCCATCAGGCGTGCGTACAAATGCATTACCATAGATCTTATCAACCCTGTCACCTACTTTATAGAAAGTGTTCAGCGCATTCACACCTTCATAAAAACTTGTATATTTTTCCCTGAAAGTGCTCCAGTTGGCCATCACATCCCAGGACAGGCCTTTCGCATTGCGAATGGGCGAACCTGTAAGGGTCAGTTCAAAACCGGTTTTCCTTGTGGTGATACCATTTACTAACGCCTCTGTATAACCGGAGGTTTGTGAAATGGGCAGCCTGAAAATAGCCGGACCGTCATCAGCCACGAAATAGGTTGCATCCAGGCCAATCCTGTTGTTCAGCAAACGGAGATCCATACCCGCTTCTATCACTTCGGAGCTGGAAGGCTGAATATCCGGATTGTTCAGCACGTTCGAGAAATATGCGCCTGCCTTGTTATCATATACAAGAGGAGTTGTGTAAGATGCAGAGTTCTCATAGGTAGGGCCATCATACGATGAATAGTACTGCATTCCATAACCAAGCGGGTAACTTGCCTGGGGCGTCGCTCCGATGGAAGACATGGTCAGACCACCTTTCACATTGGCATAGGAACCACGGAATTTCAGGAAGGAAATAACTTCCGGCAGTTTTACATAATCAGACACTACTGTACTGAGTGAGGCTGAGGGATAAAAATACAGGTTGTTACCTGCGGGGAGGGTGGACAGTTTATCATAACGCCCGGTCACAGACAGGTTGGCATACTTGCTGAAACCAAGATCCACGTAACCATATCCGCTCAGCACGAGCATGTCGGCACTGTAGCTGGATGCTTTAATGGGATTACGTGAGTTGGAAAACGAATACAGTCCAGGTACGTTGAGGTAATCAGTAGTGGTGAAATTGGAATTATACTTGAAGGAACGCATGTTTCCCCCGAGTGAAGCCCTCAGGCTGATATCACCAATGATCCTGTTATTCTGGTAAGTAGCCAGGAAATCGGTGTTGTTTTCGAACAACTGGCGACGGTCTTCGCGGTAGTCGCCCTTGCCTTCCTCCCTTCCGTATGGATGGGCGCTGTAAGGCATTTTTTCGTTCCGCAGCATGTCATAGGTAGTAACCTGCGTACGAACCAGGAAGTCAATATTGCGGTTGAGTTTGTATGAAAGTTTCACGTTTCCGTTCACGTCATTTTTGTAGTGACCGCGCAGCCACTCATACGACATGAAATACGGGTTGTGGTAACGCTGGTATTCGGCATGGATGGATTGTACTCCCTCCTTACCTGGCTGCCAGTAATTGCGCATATCATCCATGCTCCAGTCGGCACCATTCCATAAAATAATATTATAGATGATACTGTTGGGGCCGTAGGAAACATCCGGAATATTCGGGGTGGACTGGCGGTTGTAATTGATATATGATTCGAGACGGAGTTTATCATTGAAATTGTATCCGGCGGACATATTGAAGTTTACAATATTCAGCTTCGTATTGGGTACAATTCCCTTCTGGTAACTGTTGGAAACAGAAAAACGCAGATCGGCTTTTTCAGTCTTAGCAGAGACGGAAATGTTATTGGTTGACAATACACCCGCTTCCAGGAATCGGGTGAGGTTGTTTTTACCGCGGGCCAGCCAGGGAGTTCCCTGGCGCACACCTGTTACCGGATCAACGGGGGAATCATACTGGGGAATGAGCTGTCCTTCGAACTTTGGTCCCCAGATATCATAGTCGCCATCATTGGTACCGCCGCCTTTACCATCAAAGAAAGCATACTTGCCATGATCGCCGGGACCATATTCATCCTGCACTTTGGGGATGGCATTGAATCCTTTTTCGATCATGGTGCTGCTGTTGAACTCAATAGAAAAACCACGCTTGTCGCGGGAACCTCTTTTGGTAGTGATCATGATCGCACCATTCTGTCCGCGTGAACCATACAAAGCGGAAGCGGTTGCGCCTTTCAGCACGGTATAACTTTCTATATCATCCGGTGAAATATTCCAGGTATCAGAGTTGATGGGAACTCCATCTACCACATAAAGATTGATACCCCTGCCGCGAAGCAATACATTGGGGTTGCCAAGCAGTTCGGGTGAAGCACCAACTGTAAGTCCGGCTACCTTACCCACCAGTCCGTTGATGGCATTCGGTTCACGGGCCTTGATCAGGTCGTCGCCTTTCACTTCCTGTACCGCATAACCGATTTTCTTCTTTTCTTTTTTAACACCCAGGGCGGTTACAACCACTTCATTCAGCGCGTTGGCCGCCTGTGAAACCATCACGACTATTTTCCCGTCAGCACCAACAGTAACCTCCTGGTCGCTGATGCCCACTCCGCTGATAACCAGTACATCACCTGGTTTTGCGGCAATCATGAACTTTCCTTCGGCACTGGTTGAAGTTCCTTTTTTAACTCCTTTGATGGTAACAGAAACACCCGGAATGGGCATCTGATCCTTTTCAGATAATACTTGTCCGGTAATTGGTTGCTGTGCCATTAACACAAGGGGCGAGAATAAAATAAGCAGTAGCCCCAGGCGTAATACACGCATGCACATAAGCTGTCTCATATGTTGTTTTGTTTGAGGAAATTTTGAGAATACAAAACTATCCGGGCAATGTGACGGGAATGTTAATACAGGTTTAACAAAATGTGATGTTTATAACTATTAAACCAATGTTTACTTATACTATACATATAAAAAAAGCAGGGCGATCAGGCCCTGCCATATTAATAAGGAGTGAACCCTGTTTTCAAAACAGGTAAACAATCAGCAATAAAGCCTCTTCATGGCCGGCATTACGGATACGATGTGGCTGGCGGCCATCAAAAACCAGCGAGTCACCCGCGGACATTTCAAATTTTTCCTTGTTGATCTGGTATTCAATTGTACCCCTGACAAGGTATTTTAATTCGAAAGCTTCGGTGGTAACCATTTTACGCCGGGCAGCGCCAGGTTTAATTTCCAGCAATGCCATATCAAACGCCGAGCTCTGGATGGCACGGGCAAATATGCGGTTATAGGAAAAGCCTTTTACCGGCTCCTTGCTGATCTTTTTTGTGTCGTCTTTCCTGATCAGCATGTATTTTTCATTCCGCAGTTTTTCCTGAAGTGATTCAAAAAAGCCGCGCATGTCCTCATCAAGTGAATACACGATGCTCAGCAATACCGGAAGGGATGGTACGGTGCGGTTATTTTCTATCTGTGATATTAAGCCCTTGGAGACTCCGGCCTTGCTGGCCAGCAATTCAAGTGTAATATTCTTTTCCTGCCTCTTTGCGCGAATGCGATCTCCTATCAGCAGTAAGATTTCTTCAGTCATGAAACAATAATACGCAAGCTATGACATCCGCAACATTATATCTTTTTAATGTCGAAGGGTAATCTGCGTATGCGCTTACCCGTTGCAGCGTATATGGCATTGCAGAGCGCCGGTGCCAGCGGTGGCAATCCGGGTTCACCCACTCCTTTGATTTTATCACCGCCATCTGCCAGTATATGTGTTTCTACCGGCGGCATTTCATTGATCCTTATAATGGGGTTGTTATGGTAATTGGATTGAACCGTACGGCCTTTCTCAAAAGTGATTCCACCCTTTATGGCTGCGGAAATGGCCATCACCACTGCACCTTCTACCTGTCCGGCAACCGTATCCGGATTCACCACTGTGCCCAGATCAATCACACAAACCACCCGCTCGATCTTAATTCCCGTACCCTGCTTCGATACTTCCACCACCATACCGGCCAGTCCGGCGAAAAATTCCCACTGCGAAACGCCACGTCCCCAGCCCGCAGGAAGGGGTTTATCCCAGCCCGATACTTCTTTCAGTTTCAGCAGCAGTTTTTTGGTATCGCTTTCCTTCTTCAGCAATGACAGCCTGAAAGCCATTGGATCCATCTTTGCTTTTACTGCCATCTCATCAATAAAGCACTCATGCGAAAAAGATAATGTGGTGCTGGTAACTGCACGCCATGCTGCAACAGGTATGTGCAGATCTGCATGAACATAGAGATTCTTTACATTCGGAATCTCGTATTGCTGCTCGCTTACACCTTCCATCATGCCGCCATCTGTTTTGGTCTTGTCATAGTTCGCACTATTTGAGGCACTGATGGATGGGGATATCACTTTGTGCTGGAAGGCCAGTGCTTCACCGTTGGCGGCCAGTCCGGCTTTGAATGCCGAGAAAGTCATCGGGCGGAATGGGCCCTGCTGGGTATCATCTTCGCGGGTCCAGATCGCTTTCACCGGCTTGCCGGCCTTTTTCGATAACTGCACGGCTTCATGTACATAATCCGGGTACAGTCTGCGGCCGAAGCCTCCTCCGTTAAACATTACATTAACTGTGATGTCCTCTTCTTTCAACCCGTATTCCTTGCCGAAATTATTCTTTATGCTGAATGGCACCTGCGTGGAGGTCCAGATTTCCAGCTTGCCTTCGGGCTTCCAGTGAGCCACACAATTCATTGGCTCAATAGGTGAATGCGAAACCACGGGGGTTTCATAAAACGCTTCCAGTTTTACCGGAGCTTCGGCATAAGCCTTGTCGAAATCTCCCTGGCTGTGATCCAGCACGCCCTCGTTTTTGGCAAGATCGCGCAGGTGCTGCTCATAGTTCTTTGTATTGAAGGTTTCGTTGCCCTGAAAATCCCAGTTTACTTTCAGGGCCTTTCTTCCCTGCAGGGCAGCCCAGTAATTATCTGCTATAACAGCCACTCCTTCAAAACGGTATTTTCCAATGATGCGTTCGCAGGTGATGACCTGCTGAACCCCTTTTACTTTTTTGGCTGCACTGTCATCAAAGCTCAACAGTTTACCGCCAAAAACCGGGCAACGTTCGATGCTGGCATAGGCCATTCCCGGCACTTCTACATCCAGGCCGAAAACCGCACGGCCACTGCTTTTGAGCGGAACGTCAGGGCGCGGGGTGGACTTACCCAACAACCTGAAGTCTTTTGGATCTTTGAGTTTCGGCTCTTTCGGCACTTCGAGTTTGGATGCGGCTTCAGCCAGTTCGCCGTAGGTCAGGGAGCGATTGCTGCCTGCATGAATAACTTTTCCGAGTTCTGCTTTACATTCTCCCACCGGCACACCCCAGGCCTGGCTCGCGGCCAGCACCAGCATCTCACGGGCAGCCGCACCCGCTATGCGATATTTTTTATAACTGGTACGGATAGACGCACTTCCTCCTGCAAACTGATCGGCTCCCAGTTCCTTTTCGCCACCCGACTGTTTGATTGTCACCATATCGAGGGTCAGATCCAGTTCCTCGGCAAAGATTGATGGAATTGCCTGGAAGGTACCCTGCCCGATCTCTGGCTTGGTATTGAAGATGGTGATCCTGCCGGATTTTTCAATGATGATAAATGGTGTGACGCTGGATGATTCGCCCAGGAAACTCATATTGACAACGGTTTCCAGCGCTTTCCCTTCAACGCCGGACAGGCCGATGATGAAACCTGCACTGGTCAGGCCAGAAAGGCGAAGGAAATGGCGGCGACTAAAGGATGTATTGGAAGACATAACGTGAAGGTGAATGGTGAATGGAGAGTTTGATTACCGGATCATCACTAGGCCTTTGTTTTCATCAGTTCAGCGGCGCGGTGGATGGCTTTGCGGATGCGTGGGTAGGTACCACAGCGGCAAAGATGTCCCTGCATGGCGGCATCGATCTGGGCATCGGTAGGTTCTGGTGTCTTTTTCAGCAAGGCAACGGCCGACATGATCTGTCCGGACTGGCAATAACCGCACTGCGGAACCTGGAGTTCTATCCAGGCCTGCTGTACAGGGTGTTCAATATTCTCGGACAGTCCCTCCACGGTAGAGATTTTTTTGCCGGCGGCGGCAGACACAGGGAAACTGCAGCTCCTGATCGGATTGCCATCCAGCAATACGGTACAGGCGCCGCATTGCGCGATACCGCAGCCGTACTTTGTGCCTTTTAGGCCTACGAAATCCCGGATGGCCCAGAGCAAAGGCATCTGTGGATCTACATCAATCTTATGTTGCTGGTTATTAACCGTAAGCGTTATGGCAGCCATAGCAATAATTTATGACTACTAATTTAACGACTATTTCAATAGTCCCGGCTAAAACCTCGCCCTTCTCCACCCGTCGGGTGCCACCCGACGGGTGAATTCAGCAAAAAAGACTGAAATTTGAGATTATGATACTGCGGCATCTATCTATCTCATTGATACTCATTGCAATTTTTTCGGGTTGCCAATCTCACCCGTCGGGTGGCACCCGACGGGTGGAAGTGGTGATCGAAACCATTGAAGGCGATATCATCGTGGAGCTTTATGGCGACAAAGCGCCCGAATCGGTTAAGGCATTCCTGGCAGTGGTTGACCAGGACCTGTATCAGCGCAGCTCGTTTTACCGTGTGATGAATACCGACAACCAGGCTTCCAATGCCCCGAAAGCGGAGTTCATCCAGGGCGGGCTCTGGAGCCGGATCAAAAAACGACCCACCCTGCCAATGGTGCCGCATGAAAGCACGGAACAAACCGGGCTCACTCACCAGGCAGGCACCATATCCTTCGCACGCGAGGCACCTGGAACTGCCAGTTCCGAATTCTTTATCTGCGTAGATGATCAGCCGGGACTGGATTTCGGCGGCCCTAACAATCCAGACGGACAGGGTTATGCGGCTTTCGGTAAAGTGATCCGGGGTATGGATGTGGTGAGAAAAATTTACCGCAAACCGGAAAATGACCAGTACTTCGAGCCACCCATAACCATTATCAATATCGAACGCAACTGATATCCCGGGCCTTAGTCAGCTTTATTTGTAAATTAACGGTATGAACAGCCAGCAGGAACAGCGCAACTGGAAAAAGAAACTCTTTACCATCATCTTTGAAGCGGATACGCGCGCTGGAAAAAATTTTGATCTGGCACTCCTGGTTTTTATCCTCATCAGCCTGGCGCTTGTAATGTTGCAAAGCATTCCATCTGTGAATGACCGCTATGGGCCTTCCTTAAACAAGGTGGAATGGATCATTACCATTTTGTTTTCAATCGAATACCTCCTGCGGATCATAGCGGTCAGGCGACCGGTGAAATATATCACCAGCTTCTATGGGATGGTGGACCTGCTGGCCATTTTACCCACCTATATCAGCCTGATTTTCCCGGCATCCCATTTCCTGCTGGTGATCCGGGTATTGCGGCTCATGCGGATTTTCCGCATCCTGAAGCTGAGTCAGTTCGTGCGTGAAGGCAATGCCATTGTTCAGGCGATGAAAGCCAGTGCCCGCCGGATCGGCATCTTCCTGGCTTTTGTATTGCTGCTTAGTGTGGTTCTGGGTGCGTTGGTGTATGTAGTGGAAGGCAGGGTAAATGATAAGTTCAGCAGCATCCCGCAAAGTATTTACTGGGCAATTGTTACCATCACAACGGTAGGATATGGTGATATCTCGCCCATCACACCGGCAGGTAAAATAGTTGCCTCCCTCATTATGTTGCTGGGTTATGCGATTCTGGCTGTACCCACAGGTATCGTTACGGTAGAAATGTCAAAAACATTCAAAAAGGAAGACAAGCACTCACAGGCTTGTCCCAACTGCGCCGCCTATGGCCATGACCCCGATGCCAGGTTCTGTAAATACTGCGGTTCCGAATTGTAACGCGTCTGACGTACGTCAGACGCACGTCAGACGCGTTAGGTTAAATCAGCTTAATACCCTCGCTTTCGAGTTGTTTGTATTTTTTCTTGTCGAAGACATAATAGAAGGCGCCTTTCTTGGAGGACTCTTTCTCCTTTTCTTCCAGTCGCTGCAGGATGCCGAGGGACAATATCTTGCGGGTGAAATTGCGCTTGTCAAAACTGGTTTCAAAAATGGCCTCATATAATGCCTGCAGTTGCTGCAACGTAAACTTATTCGGCAGCAACTCAAAACCAATAGGGTGATTGGACACTTTCTGCTGCAGGCGCTCCTTGGCCAGTTTCACCATCTGCTTATGGTCGAATACCAGCGAAGGCAGTTTCCTCAGGTCGAACCATTTGGCATTATGTGACTCAAGTTTGTGACCATCCGATTCATCAATTTTAATCAGGGCAAAATAGGTTATAGAAACCACACGACCACCGGGATCACGCCCCACATCGCCAAAACAATGCAGCTGCTCCATGTAGATTTTGTCCAACCCGGTTAGGTTCAACAGGATCCTGGCAGCCGCATCATCCACACTTTCTTCTTTTTTTGCAAAGCCTCCCATGAGTGACCATTTGCCGATTTCCGGTTCGAGCCCACGCTTGATCAACAAGGCTTTCAAACCGGTACCATCGAATCCGAAAATGATACAATCCACTGCGAGCAGGAACCTGTCGTACTGTTTATATTCTATTCTTCCCATAATTGAAGCGCAAAATTACCAGAATTTAATATACAAAGCCATCAGGATTAGCAGGGTTATTACAATCTGCACCACAGTGATGGGTTTTATATTAAACATTCCCTTCTCATGAATAAACGCTTTCGGGTTCACTTTTGGTCCGGCCATACTCATCAGCACCATGATAATAGTGGTGAACATAAAGCTCAGTCCCATACAGATAAGGAAAGGAATCTCATATCCACCCTTCCCGTTCGGGTAGGCAGTGTAGAAAAAGGTTTCATTCCCCATCATGGCAGGAGCCATCTCGTTAAAGAATACGGAGAAGATGAAGCCCAGCAGGATACCTGCCACCGCAGCCGCGCCAGTGGTGCGTTTCCAGAACATACCGAGTACGAAAACGGCAAAAACACCCGGACTGATAAATCCTGTATATTTCTGGATAAAGGTAAATCCGCCCTCACCACCGATGCCCAGCAGGTCTTCCCAGGTAAAGATCAGCGCAATCACCATGGAAAAGATTACCGTCAACCGGCCGGTCCATACCATCTTGGTTTCATCTGCATCTTTCTTGATATATTTCTTGTAGATATCCAGCGTATAGATGGTGGAGATACTATTTGCCTTTCCTGCCAGCGAGGCCACAATGGCCGCTGTCAAAGCAGCTACGGACAAGCCTTTCAGGCCGGAGGGCAGGAAGCTCAGGATGGCGGAATAGGCTCCGTCCATTCCACCCTGTAACTGGGGGAGATGGCCATTCTTATACAGCACATATGCCGCGATACCGGGTAACATCACTATAACGGGCATCATCAGCTTAAGTAAACCGGCAAAAAGAATACCGGTACGGGCAGTTTGCAGATCCGCTCCCAGCGCGCGTTGTGTGATATACTGGTTACAACCCCAATAGTTCAGGTTCACGATCCACTGTCCCGCCGCATACATCAGTATCCCCGGCAGGATCAGGTATTTATCAATATGTTCCTGGGGAGATTCGGCCGTTGGTTTATCGAGTATCATTTTGAAATGGTCAGGAGCATCTTTTATCAGCATCTTGAAACCTGCGATGGCATCGGATCCCAGACCGAATTTTTCACTCACGATGGTCAGGGCCATATAAGTGGTTGCCAATCCGCCGATGATCAGGACAGCCACCTGGATCACATCCGTATATCCGATCACCTTCATGCCACCGAGCGTGATGAATACCGCGGCCAGGGCCAGCGCCACCATTACTACATGCAGGTATTGCCCGCCCAGCAATCCATCAATTGCGATAGCGCCGAGATAGAGGATAGAGGTCAGGTTTACGAAAACATAGAGGAACAACCAGAAGATCGCCATGATCAACGCAACGGTTTCATTGTACCTCGTTTTCAAAAACTGCGGCATCGTATATATCTTGTTCTTCAGGTAGATGGGAATAAACCACACGGCGATGATGATCAGCGCCAGTGCAGCGATCCACTCATAGGCAGCTACGGCGATTCCGACAAAGAAACCATTACCACTCATTCCGATGAATTGCTCCGCGGAAATATTGGAAGCAATGAGCGATGCACCGATGGCCCACCAGGTCAGCGACCCCTCTGCCAGGAAAAAGTCCTTGGTATCCGTTACGGCTTTTTTCTTTCTGCTATAGATCCAGTAGCCATAAGAGCCTACAATTACGATATACGCAAGGAATACAAGTATATCTGCTAAGGAGAGTTGGTTGTTCATGACAAGCAGGTATGTTCGTTTTGATTAGGAATTGATTTGGTAATATACGTCACTCCAGCGCAATTCATTCCTGAACTGGTACAGATTTGTTTGTTTTCCTATCAAAACATATTCGATCTGTGACATGTCGGCGAAGTCTTCCATGTGTTCCGCGGTCAGGTTCTGGCTGTATCCCGTATGGTGTGCACCACCGGCCAGGATCCAGGCTGCGCAGCCGGTTTGCATATCGGGATAAGGTTTCCACAATACCCTTGCCACGGGCAGTTTGGGGAGATCATGCACCGGGGTAACGGCCTCCACTTCATTCACCAGCAGCCTGAAACGGTTGCCCATATCAATAATGGAGGCATTCAGTGCGGGACCGCCATCCACATTAAAGACCAGTCTTACAGGATCTGCTTTTCCGCCAATGCCCAGGGGATGCACTTCGCAGGCGGGTTTGCCGTGTGAAATGGAAGGGCAAATCTCGAGCATATGTGATCCAAGTACCATCTGGTTGGACGGGTCGAAATGATAGGTATAGTCTTCCATGAAAGAGTTACCGCCCTTCAGGCCTGTACCCATGACCTTCATGGCGCGAACCAGTGCCGAGGTTTTCCAGTCGCCCTCGCCACCAAATCCATAACCCTCGGCCATCAGGCGCTGCGTGGCAATGCCCGGAAGCTGAACCATTCCATGCAGGTCTTCAAAAGTATCCGTGAACCCCTTGAATCCGCCCTGTTGCAGGAAATAACGCATACCGATCTCGATACGGGCCGCATCGGTTAAGGATGAACGTTGGTTCCCTCCCCTGGCCAGTGAACCGCTCAGCTTGTAGCTGTCTTCGTATTCTGTGCAAAGTTTTTCCACCTCCGCATCGGTCACTTCATTGATCACTTTTACGAGATCGCCGATTCCATAAGTATTAACGGAATATCCGAATTTCATCTCGGCTTCGACCTTGTCGCCTTCTGTAACGGCCACCTGGCGCATGTTATCGCCGAACCGGGCAAATTTAGCGCCCTGCCAGTCGGCCCAGCCGGCCGCGGCCCTTGCCCAAACATTGATGCGCTGCTGAACAGCAGGATCTTCCCAGTATCCAACCACCACCTTCCTGCGCATACGCATGCGGGTCATCATGAAACCGAATTCACGGTCTCCATGGGCGCTCTGGTTCAGGTTCATGAAATCCATGTCGATACTGTTCCAGGGGATATCGCGGTTGAACTGCGTATGCAGGTGCAGTAAAGGCTTCTGCAAAATTTTCAATCCCCGGATCCACATTTTGGCGGGGGAAAAGGTATGCATCCATGCAATCACACCGATGCAGTTTTTGGCATTATTCACTTCCTGGCAGAGCGCGTATATTTCATCGGGAGTTTTCAGGATGGGCTTGAATACGACCGTCACAGGAATCTGTGCAGAATTATTCAGTGCCATTGCTATCTGCTGCGAATGTTCGGCTACCTGTTGCAGGGTCTCTTCGCCGTAAAGATGTTGCGTTCCTGTGAGGAACCATACCTCGAAAGATTTTAATGTATTCAT
This sequence comes from Flavihumibacter stibioxidans, assembly GCF_014332695.1. GTDB lineage: Bacteria > Bacteroidota > Bacteroidia > Chitinophagales > Chitinophagaceae > Flavihumibacter > Flavihumibacter stibioxidans. The sequence continues at coordinate 864,803 of NZ_MBUA01000012.1, forward strand.
AAAAGATGTTTATTATTTTGGTTGATTGCCGGTTGTTGTTTCAGCCACCCCATTCCCCATTCACCATTCACCATTCACTATTCCCCATTCACTATTCCCCATTCACTATTGACCATAATACGCTTCGGGTCCATGCTTCCGCTCCCAGTGTTTTTTAATCAACGCTTCTTTCAGGCGCGGTGCTGCCGGATTGATCTGCTCGGTGTACATGGCCATCTGTGCCACCGTTTCCAGGACGGCACTGTTGTACACGGCTTTGGCAGCATTCTTTCCCCAGGTAAAAGGTGCGTGATTGCCAACCAGCACCATTTCCACTTCCCTGTAATCAAGACCACGTTCAGTAAAACAATTCATGATCTGGAAACCGGTTTCATGCTCGTAATCACCTTCAATCATGGCATCAGCCATTGGTGGCGCACAGGGAATATCCACCGTGTTGTGGTCAGCATGGGTTGTCCCGAAAATCGGGATATCACGCTGTGCCTGTGCCCAGGACGTGGCAAAAACAGAATGCGTATGTACGATACCGCCAATCCCTTCCCAGTGTTTATACAAAACCGCATGGGTTTTTGTATCAGAAGAAGGGCGCAGTTTGCCATCCACCACATTGCCGTCAAAATCCACGATCACCATTGAAGCCGGCGTCAGTTCATCATAAGGAACACCACTGGGTTTGATGGCAAAGACTCCCCGGCTCCTGTCCACTGCACTCACATTACCAAACGTAAACAATACCAACCCAAGTTTGGGAAGTTGCATGTTGGCATCGTATGCCTCCTGTCTTATAATATCAAAATTCATATCCAGGTCTGAAATTTTATGTTACTCTGTAAGCGACCGAATCATTCACCATTCACCGTTTGCCTTTCCTCCACATGCGCCCCCAGCTCCAGGTACCGCTGGTAACGTTTCGCATAATAGGCGGCGTTAGCTTTAAAAGGATGGTATTCTGCGTCAAAGCCCTGTCCCATGGCCACCATAGCATCTTCCACCTTACTGTAGATCCCTGCGGCAGTAGCGGCAAACATGGCAGCTCCTGCTGCACAAGTCTGCTCAGTCCGGTGAATACGGATCGGCATCTGCATCACATCTGCCATCATCTGCATGATATAGGGCGATTTCTTCGCCACGCCACCCATACCAATCAGTCCTTTCACCGGAACACCCTGCCCGTTGAATCTGTCTACGATTGCTTTGGCGCCAAAACAGGTTGATTCAATCAGGGCACGCAAAATCCTTGGTGCATCGGTTCCGAGATGCAAACCAGTAATGGTTGCTTTCAGCAATTGGTTGGCATCCGGGGTACGACGACCATTCAGCCAGTCAACAGCCAGTTCATCCTTATCCTGTAAAGGCAAAGCTGCTGCCTCGGCAGAAACTTCGCTGATAAACCGATCATTAAGTTCCTGTTCCAGTTTGGCCGCCATGACCTCATCAATCAGGGAGGAGGAACGCAGCATCTTTCCCACCGATTGGGTGACCATCTTCCTGAACCAGGCATAGGTATCACCAAAGGCAGACTGGCCGGCTTCCATGCCCATCGTACCGGGTATGATAGAACCCGGAACCTGGCCACTGATTCCCCTGATCAACATATGCCGAACTTCTTCCAGCGGTGCTACCAGCATATCACAGGTGGATGTTCCCATCACCTTACTGAGGTGATAGGGTTCGATCTGCCCGCCAACAGCACCCATATGCGCATCAAAGGCACCGATTCCAATCACAACGGAAGCGGGAAGTCCCAGCCGCTCTGCCCATTCTTCACACAAAAAACCTGCTGCCTTATCAGCAGTATAGGTTTCAGCTGCAAAGCCGGATCGGTATCCATTCAGCAGGGGATCCAGTGAACTGAAAAATTCATTTGGCGGCAACCCGTCAAATTCCTCCGCCCACAATGCTTTGTGGCCCGCGGCACATACGCTCCTGCGCAACTGCTGCACATCGTTTCCTCCGGTTAACAAAAAGGGAATCCAGTCGCAATGCTCCACCCAGGAATAACAGGCAGATCTCACGGCCGGGTCTATGCGAAGTATATGCAGCAATTTTGCCCAGAACCACTCTGAGGAATAAATTCCACCTACAAAATCCAGGTAATTCCTGTCAAATTTTGTCGCATGTTCATTGATTTCAGCGGCCTCCTTAACAGAACTGTGGTCCTTCCACAACACAAACATGGCATTGGGATTCTGCTCAAATTCCGGCAAAAGCGCCAGCGGCATACCCTGGCGGTTCACCGCTACCGGCGTGGAGCCGGTGGTATCCACAGAGATAGCCCTGACTTGTCCGGCAACACCCGGACCAGCCTTTTTCAGGCATTCCTTTATGGTCGTTTCCAATCCTTCAATATAATCGAGGGGATGCTGGCGGAACTGGCTGGAGGCTGCATCACAATACAGGCCATCGCGCCAGCGCGGATAATAAAACACGGAGGAGGCGAGCTCAGCGCCATCGGCTGTATCTACTATAACTGACCTGACGGAATCCGTTCCATAGTCAACACCAATTACAAAAGTCTTAGACATATTTTCTTATTATGACAAGCGTTTCAGGCTACAATATACGACTAAATCATTATTAAGTGTATATTTTACATTTATTTTCCCAGCCCCTTTCAGAGTTGGTTATAATCCGTAATGAAACGGATAATATTCGGGTAATTTCCGAAATCTTCCCGCCCGTGCAGGGTAGTCAGCACCACGCAATCCATTCCGGCATTAAGAGCCGCTTCCACACCTTTCGGCGCATCTTCAAACACCACACAATCCCCGGGCTCCAGTGCCAGCCGGGCAGCACATTCCAGGTAGGTTTCGGGATGGGGTTTACTGATCTCCACATCATCGGCGCTGACAATGGTTTCAAAATAGTGCCGGAGCTGCAGGTTGTCCAAAACGAAATCAATATTGAAAGGTATGGCAGCCGAACCGATGGCCATCCTGACTCTCTCTTCACGGGCCGACTCCAGCAGCTCACCGAGCCCGGCAATCAGTTTCAGTTCTGGAAAGAAAGCCTGCTGGTAACGTCTTTCCTTCTCCATGGAAATCGTCAGCATTTCTTCGGGTGAAAATCTCGCTTCGCCGAAAACCCTTTCCAGCAGTTCATCGTTCTTGCCATACATCTGCGCTTTCACCTGTTCATAACTAAGTCCGGCCTTCAGCTCATTGTTCAGAATATCCGTCCAGGCCACCACATGGTAACCCATATCATCGATCATGGTACCATTCAGGTCAAACAGGAAAGCCTTGTATGGCAGGAGAGAAGCCTTCATTATTTCTTCTTTTGCATCACAGCCCGGGCGGCTTTCACAATATGTTCCGCATCGAGGCCGTATTTCTTCATGAGCTGGTCAGGCTTGCCACTTTCACCAAAACTGTCGTTCACCGCCACAAACTCCATCGGAACGGGATCATGCTGAACCAGTAGTTGAGCGATACTGTCTCCCAGTCCGCCGAAACGGTTGTGTTCTTCCGCGCTCACCACGCACCTGGTTTTGGCAACGGACTTCAACACAGCTTCTTCATCCAGTGGTTTGATGGTATGTATATTGATTACTTCGGCTGAAATGCCCAGTGTTTCCAATTGCTCTGCTGCCTGGATGGCTTCCCATACCAGGTGACCTGTGGCGAAAATACTCACATCGGTTCCCTCATTCACCATCCATGCTTTGCCGATCTCAAATTTCTGGTCGGGATCGGTAAAAATGGGAACCACCGGCCTGCCAAAACGCAGGTAAACGGGACCGTTATATGCTGCAATGGCCATGGTGGCTGCTTTGGTCTGGTTGTAGTCACAGGGATTGATCACTACCATTCCCGGCAACATTTTCATCATACCGATATCTTCCAGTATCTGGTGGGTGGCTCCATCTTCGCCCAGGGTGAGTCCCGCGTGGGATGCGCATATCTTCACATTCTTGTCTGAATACGCAATGGACTGCCGGATCTGGTCATATACCCGTCCGGTGGAAAAATTCGCAAAAGTTCCGGTGAAGGGAATTTTGCCGCCAATGGTCATACCCGCTGCAATGCCCATCATATTGGCTTCTGCGATCCCTACCTGGGTAAACCGCTCCGGAAATTCCTTTATAAATGCTTCCATTTTCAGCGATCCGACCAGGTCGGCACAAAGGGCCACCACGTTTTCATCCTTCCTGCCGGCTTCCAGCAATCCCGCCCCGAAACCGGAACGGGTATCCTTCTTCTCAGTATAGTTGTATTTCTTCATTTCGTTTGTACTTATATGTTATACATGGGGAGATGGCTTACTGCGATCAGTAATCTCCCAGGGTTTCCGGCAGTTGCGCGAGGGCCTGCTGCAGTTGTTCATCGCTGGGAGCTACACCATGCCATTTGTGACTGCCCATCATAAAGTCGACACCGTATCCCATTTCGGTGTGCAACAGGATCATCACAGGCTGTCCTTTACCACTGGCTTTTATGGCCTCGTCCAGCACATTCAAAATGGCCTCCATATCGTTACCATTGCTCTCCAGCACTTTCCAGCCAAACGCTTCCCATTTGGCCCGAAGGTTGCCGAGCGACATCACCTGTTCTGTTGAACCATCGATCTGCTGTCCGTTGAAGTCTACTGCTGCGATCAGGTTATCCACCCTGTGATGTGCCGCAAACATTGCAGCTTCCCAGATCTGGCCTTCCTGCAATTCACCATCGCCGTGGAGACAGAATACCCTGCGGTCATCGTTGTTCAGTTTTTTGGTGCGAGCGGCACCGATGGCCACCGACAGTCCCTGCCCGAGTGAGCCCGAGGCAATTCTTACTCCGGGTAAATGCTCATGTGTGGTGGGGTGTCCCTGCAGCCTGGAATTCAGCTGGCGGAAGGTGGAGAGTTCTGCAGGTTCAAAATAACCGGCCCTTGCCAGTATGCTGTAAAAAAGCGGTGATACGTGTCCGTTGGAAAGGAAGAACAGGTCTTCGCCTTTACCATTCATATCAAAAGCGGGTTGGCGCTTCATTACCTTGAAATACAATGCTGTCAGGTAATCGGTACAGCCCAGCGAACCGCCGGGATGGCCGCTCTGGCAGCCATGCACCATTCGAAGGATATCGCGACGCACCTGTGAAGCGATGGCTTTTAACTGGTTTAAATCAATTTCCGCGCTGCTTCCCTGCGCGGATGGTTGTATGGTTGTTGCTTGCATGATTTTTGTTTGTCTTACCAGGAAATTGACGTTAAAATGAAGAGATGAATGCCTGACTCTTACATCTTTTTCGCATCCTCCAGAAACTTTGCCAGCCCAATATCGGTCAACGGATGCTTCAGCAGTCCGAGGATGGGGTCCAGCGGTGAAGTGATCACATTGGCGCCTGCTTCTGCGCAGGAGATGATATGATTGGCATTGCGGATAGAGGCAGCGAGTATCTGTGTGTTGAATCCCTGAATGGTATACACGTTTGAAATCTGGCGGATGAGTTCCATGCCATCCCAGCCGCTGTCATCTATGCGGCCGATAAAAGGGGAAACATAAGTAGCACCGGCTTTCGCGGCAAGAATTGCCTGTCCCGCCGAAAACACCAGGGTACAATTGGTCCGGATACCGTTATCGGTAAACCATTTGATGGCTTTGATGCCATCCTTGATCATAGGTACTTTCACCACGATATTCGGGTGCAGGGCTGCCAGCGCTTTACCCTCTTCAACGATGGTGCTGAAATCGGTTCCCAGTACTTCGGCGCTGATATCACCTTCAACAATTTCACAAATGGTTTTATAATGTTGCCGGATGGCTTCCTCACCTTTAATGCCTTCTTTCGCCATCAGTGAAGGGTTGGTGGTAACGCCATCCAGGATTCCCAGTTCATTGGCTTCACGGATCTGATCCAGGTTGGCGGTGTCAATAAAAAATTTCATTTTATGTTTGGTTGTTTGCTTTATTATGGTTTGTTCCCGGTTCGATAACTTCCGAATCATTCACCCATTCACCCATTCACCCATTCACTTATTCACTATTTCCCTGTTTCCCTGTTTCTCTGTTTCGCCCCACTTTATAAATGGTTTCGCTATGGTACTTCTGTCCCGGCTCTAAAATTGTGGACGGAAAATCTTTCTTGTTTGGCGAATCAGGAAAATGCTGTGTTTCCAGGCAAAGTGCCGTGCGCAGTTTTACTGCTGTGCCGGTATGATTAATGAACTTGCCATCCAGGAAATTCCCACTGTAGAATTGAAGTCCGGGTTCCGTGGTAAACACTTCCACATAACGGCCGCTTACCGGGTCATTTAAGGTGGCCACTTTTTGCATGGATGCACCCTTACTGTTCAACACCCAGTTATGGTCATATCCGCCTTCCACTGAATCGATCCTGCTGCCAATGGTATGTGAACTGGTAAAATCAAATGGTGTACCCGCCACTGCCCTGATTTCACCTGTCGGAATCAGCCCGCTGTCTACAGGAGTATAACCATTGGCATCGATCTGCAGCTGGTGATCCAGGATGGTGGACTGTACATCTCCGGTGAGATTGAAATAACTGTGATTGGTCAGGTTCACCGGCGTTGGCTTGTCAGTGGTGGCATCATATTCGATTTTCAATTCATCGTTGTCGGTTAGGGTATACTTCACCGTTACCTGCAGATTGCCGGGGTATCCTTCTTCTCCATCCTTGCTGAGATAGCTGAGGCTGAGGGCTGCAATACTATCTACCACGGGCCCTGCGGTCCAGATCACCTTATCGAATCCTTTCACACCTCCATGCAGGTGATTTTCGCCGTTGTTTCTGGCCAGCGTATAGGATTGGTCACCGATGGAGAATTTTCCACCGCCAATCCTGTTCCCGTAGCGACCTATGATCGCACCAAAATAGGGGGGCGATTGCAGGTACTGGGCTATACTATCGAACCCAATGACAATGCTGGAAGCAGAATCATTTTTATCCCTGGTTACGAATGAGGTAATGATACCTCCATAATTGGTGATCTTTACAATAGTACCTTTACTGTTGGTAAGGGTATAGAGATCCACCGGCTGGCCATCTGCCTGTCCCCAGGATGATTTACGGATGCCGGACACAGGGCTTTCAACAACTTCTTTTTGTTCGTTGTTCTTGCAGGCAGTTGTTCCCATAACTATGGCGCCGGCAGTAATTATTACAGTCATCCATTTCATATTTGCAATCGATTTAAACATTTTATTCCGGCATTGGGGTTACAAAGGGCCAACCGTTCCGCCATTTCAATTCGCGGATGATCAGCTTTGATCGTCCTTTATCCTTTGCATCGTAACCGTGACAAACAAGCAGGTTTTTATCGCCATCGGTGATTACGGCATTATGCCCAACGCCATGCCAGTCGCGACTTCCCTCAAAAACCGTGGTACCGCCGCCAAGTGTCATGGCCACCCCTTCCCAATCCAGGTAGGGGCCTTCCAGTTTTTCTGACCTGCCTGCCACCACTTTATAGGTGCTTCTTTCCCCGCGGCAACAATAGTCGAAGGAAACAAACAAATAATAATAACCATCTTTTTTGAAAATGAAAGGCGCTTCGATGGCCGCATCACCGGCAACGCTATCGGGAAGATAAAAACTCCTGGGCCGGGATGCCAGTGTAAACCATTGCTCCGGCTGGGCCGGCGCAGTTTGATCATCGTTAAGCCGCACCAGTTTGATGCCGTTCCAGAAGGAGCCAAAGCTCAGCCAGGCCTGATTTTTATCATCACGAACCAGGTTGGGGTCGATCGCATTCCACATATCGCGGCCGGGTACAGACTGGATCACTTTTCCCCTGTCCATCCATTTAAAATCTTTTGAGGCGGGATCCAGGGTTTTATTTACCGCCAGCCCGATGGCGGAAGTGTTTTTTCCAAATGCGGAGACACTGTAATAAAGGTGATAGAGGCCATTGTGGTAACTTATATCCGGGGCCCAGGTATGTCCCCGATATCCTTTGATGTTTTCAATGGCCCATGTCGGCGGCTCGCTGAATACCGGCTTTTCGGCTGTCCATAGCTGTTTGTCCTTTGAGCTCCAGACGCTGATGCCCATGCCGGTCGCAAACAGGTACCAGGTATCTTTCTCCTTGATCATCACGGGATCATGTACCGGCACGGCCGATGTCGCCAATGGCTGCTTCGGTTGCCCGATCACCATACCTGCCACCAGCAGCCCTCCCGTCAACAATCCCAGAATCTTCCTTTTCATTTTATTCAGTTTCTCCTCACCCGTCGGGTGGCACCCGACGGGTGAGCTTGCCAAAATCAATCCACCAGGATTTTCAATTGATTGATTTACAATATTTTTTGTTTTTGAACACTGTTCACCCGTCGGGTGGCACCCGACGGGTGAACAGTGTTCATTTTTTTACTGGCACCCTTATTACGGTTAGTGAGTGCGAAGCCAGATTCAGGCTGATCTTTTTGCCTTTCACCTGCAGGGCAGATTCTGCCGGCGCAATCGCTTTGGGCTGGTCCAGGGAATTTACCTGCTCCAGCTGAGCACTTTTCAAAACGACCAGTTTAATGACATTCCCATTCCGCTTCAGCCCGTCAACAACAATATTCCGGTTTACACCAGCACCTGATGCATTCACAATCTTCAGGACCAATTCACCGGCATTCTCATCCAGAACAGATGAAGCATAGAGGCTGTCCTGGCCTGTCAGGGCTTTTCCGCCACTGAGGGCACTCACCACATGCGTTCCTTTATTAACGGAAAATAATTTCTGCACGTAATAGTTGGGTGTGCCATATACCCGAAGGTTATCCACCCAGATCAGGTCAGGCGTCCACTGCCATCCCTCCACATGGGCAAAGAGCGGCGCATAGGAGGCCATATGCACTACTTCCGCATTTCGCTCAAGGCCGGTCAGGAAAGCAGCTTCCGCCATCGCGGTCAGCCAGTTATTACGGTTATGGATACTCACTGTTCTATCGCTCTGCGCGGCATATTCACCTGCGAAAACTTTGGAACCATTTCTATCATAACTGTCATACCGCGCTGCATTCCCCAAAAACCATTCCGGACGGCGGTAATAATGTTCATCGATGATATCCGCACCCATTTTCCGCAACTCCTTATTCAGGAATTCAAATCTTTCTCCCTCGGGATCCGTGCCTGAACTGTTCACAATCTTTATGGAAGGATATTTTTCCCTGATGGCTTTCGTAAATACTTTCAGTCGCTCCACATACTGCGGTCCCCAGTTCTCATTGCCAACGCCAATATATTTAAGGTTGAATGGGGCCGGATGACCCATCTCAGCACGCAGCTTTCCCCATTTCGTAGATACCTCACCGTTAGCAAACTCGATCAGGTCCAGCGCATCCTGCACATACGGTTCCAACTGATCCAGGGGAACCACTTCAGCAGTATTGAACTGGCAGGCCATGCCGCAGTTCAGGATGGGCAGGGGCTCGGCGCCAATATCCTCGGACATCTGGAAGTATTCAAAGAAACCCAAACCGAAAGTCTGGAAATAATCAGGGGTGGGACGATGCGCAAATTCGGCGTTCCAGCGATTAATGATCTGCTGTCGCTGCTCAACGGGGCCCACCGTTTTTTTCCACTGGTAGCGAACAGTGAGGTCATGTCCCTCCACGATACATCCGCCGGGGAAACGAACAAAACCGGGTTTCATATCAGCCAGCATCTGCACCATGTCTGCACGCAGGCCACCTTTACGCCCCTTCCAGGTATCCTCTGGAAACAATGAAATCATATCCAGGTCGAGCTGACCATTGCCCTCAAACCAGATATTCAGTTTGGCTTTCGGGCTGGTGGCGTTTGAGGTAAAACTTACAGACCCCTTCTTCCAGTCAGCAGACTGGTCGGGAACAAAACTGGTACTGCCAATCACGCCACCTTTTTCATCTATGAGTTCCAGGTACATGGTTACACCCTTTTCCGGCTGCCGGTACCAAACAGAAAAATCGTAACGCAGTCCGGCTTTTATTCCCATCCCGCGAAAGCCTTCATTGGACAGGCCGAATTTCCCCTTTTCCGCACCGGCAGCAAGAACCCGCAAAAAACGCGGATTTGCTTCCTGTGCGAAACCACGGTTCAAAACGAGAAATGACCCTTCTTTAACCTGACTGCCCTGTGGTGTCCATCCCATCAGGGGTTTATAAAATTCAAAGGAACGGTTCTTTACCAGTTCGGCATACATACCTCCATCGGCGCCAAGGTTGATGTCCTCAAAAAACACCCCCCACATGGTTGATTGTACCGGAGCAATTTTTTTAGCAGCATTAACCACAATATCGTTACCCTGCTGTGCCTGCAATGAGCCGCCCAGCATGGCAGCCATTACCAGCGATAGACTTAGTTTATTCATCATCGTTATTTTTTCTTTCCCCAGATCGCAACACCTTCGTTGTTGAGACCTGTAAATATGATTGTGTTCTTTTTATTCTCCCAGTCGCGCCCTTTCTGCACATACACTTTGTCTGTAAACCCATTGCCCCATTTCAACTCAAGCCAGGGCGCGGTATAGGTCCAGGTACCGGCATTCCCATTCAGGCTGCCATCCGCCCCAATTACAAGGTTAATACTGGTCTGGAAATCCGGGGACAATTGTTCTTCCGCGTATCCCGGTACGATCCTGTATCCCAGAATGATCTGCTCATAACTGCCAGCAATATCCGAAGAAGCCACCAGGCTGTTGTCTTCCCATGCATAGCGCTCAGGAGACACAACCGGCCATCCACCTGCCGTCCAGAATATCTTGCGTACATGCAGGTTCATGAAATACTTTCCGTTACCCGGACGTGCCTGGTGTGCCATGAAATACTGACCGGCACCATCTTCAAAAACCGCGCAGTGGGCTACGCCCTGGTAACCGCTGTGATTGCTGAACTGGTAAGGGGCCAGGATCATCGGGCCATGGTCTTCACTGAGGTTCACATCCTTTCCATTAAAATCATAAAAGGGACCATCTGGTTTGTCTCCTTTTGCCACCCGCACATTGTATTTTGTTTCCAGCCAGTCATATGAAATGAAGAGGTAATATTTTTTCTGCTGCGCATTATAGATTACTTCGGGTCCTTCGATATTGCCATTGTATCGGCCACCGGTAAAACCACGGTTGGCAATCCTTTTACCTTTATATCCGGATGACATGGCAAGTCCGGTCGCAGGATCTAACTGTAATGTATAGATGCCATCCCAGGCTGAACCATAATAGAACCACTGTTCGCCGGCCGGTGTTACCACCACAGCAGGATCAATGGCGTTTGTCTGCACAGTATTATCATTCCTGGAAACAACCACCAGGTCCTTTTCCGTCCAGGGCCCTTCCGGGGAGGTGGCGGTTGCAAGGCCGATTACACTTAACCGGGGCACAGCACTTGATAAAGAATAATAGAGGCGAAATTCATTTCCAACTTTCAACACATAGGGGGCCCAGAGCGCATCAAAAGGAGTCCCTCCGTTCTGCCGGATAAAAGCTGCGCCTTTGGCGGGCAATCCGTTAAAAACCCAGCCTACGGTCTGCCACTGTACAAGGTCTTTTGATTTCCTGACCTGCAGCCCTGCCCTGATGGCGGAACCATAGGCCACATCTGTACTGTAACTGTAGTAGTAGTCGCCATGTTTAATGATGGATGGATCATGCACATTATGCGAGCCCCAGAACAGGAACTTGTCAACGGAAGAGATATCAGCATAATCATCACGAATGGTATTGATATCAAATACCGGAGCAGGCGTAGGACCAGGAGTGGGACCAGGTGCCGGTTCAGGTGATACCCCGTCTTTTTTGGAGCATGATACCGCCAACATTGCTGCCACTGCCGCAACACTTAAGATAGACCTGATGTATCTGATCCGCATGCCTTTGAGTTTTGCCGGGTTATTGCAATTCAAGTACTACCACCGACGCCGGAGGCATTTTTACTGTCAGTTTATTTCCTTTCAGGCTGGCACCCTTGAAGGGAGCGGGCCTGATCTTTTCCGGCTGGTCAAAACTATTGTAGTCCTGGATTCTGGCGGATGCCAGTATGCGGCCGCTTAACTGCCTGTAGTTTGTACCATCTACCTCCACAGTAATTTCCTGTGTGGCACCCGGATGAATATTTACCAGCGACATATGGGTTTTGCCAAATTTATCCTTTGAAGCAGATGCTGATACCGCCGGCATTTTTTCTGTACCAAGTACATAATCCGGACTCTTCAATTCAACAGGGATCATGGTGGCATCCTGGTGTACATTGTACATTTCCATCACGTGGAAAGTAGGCGTCAGGATCAGTTTCTCCTTATTGGTCAGGATGACCGCCTGCAATACATTGATGGTCTGGGCCAGGTTGGCCATCCTGATACGGTCAGCATGGTTGTTGAAAATATTGAGGGTCATGCCGGCAATCATCGCATCCCGCATAGTGTTCTGCTGCTGCAGGAAACCCGGATTGGTACCGGGATCCGGCGCATACCAGCCACCCCATTCATCCACTACCAGTGCCACTTTCTTTGCCGGATCATATTTGTCCATGATGGCCGAATGTTTGTTCACCAGTTCCTCCATTTTCCAGGCAGCCTTCATACTCAGCATATACTGTTGCTCGGAAAACTCCGTGGACGATCCCTTATTGCCCCAGTCAATTACGGCATAGTGATGCAATGCCACACCTTCCAGCATCTGGTGCGGGATATCGCGCATCAGCACTTCCGTCCATTTATAGTCGCCTGAATTGGCACCGGACGCGATCCGGAACATTTTATCACTGTTGTTCCAGTCGGTCATGAAGGTTGCATATTTCCTGTACTCATTGGCATAGTACTCCGGTGTCATATTGCCGCCACAGCCCCAGGCTTCATTGCCCACACCCCAGAATTTCACGCCCCATGGCTTTACGCGGCCATGTTCCTGGCGCCATTTACTCATAGGGCTCAGGCCGTCAAAATTTACATACTGGACCCAGTCGATCAGTTCCTGTACCGTACCGCTTCCCATATTACCGGCCAGGTATGGTTCAGCCCCAATTCTTTCGCACATGTTCAGGAAATCATGGGTACCGAAACTGTTGTCTTCCGTTACGCCGCCCCACCATTTGTTTACAATGGATGGACGCTGGGAACGCGGGCCCACTCCGTCTTTCCAGTGATAGGTATCGGCAAAACATCCGCCCGGCCAGCGAAGAACCGGTACTTTCAGTTTTTTCAGCGCAGCAATTACATCATTCCGCACACCCTCAGTATGAGGTATTACAGTACTGGTATCTCCGACAAAAAAACCTCCGTAGATACAGGTTCCCAGGTGCTCGGCAAAATGACCGTAAATATTTTTATTGATGGTATGTTGGGCAGATGCCGGTTTCAATACCACCGTTGCATTCTGTACGGACTGGGCATACAGGGGAAGGGAAGCTGTTGCAAGGCAGAATACAGTACCCGCAATTAAATGATGTTGAATATGGCGTGCAATCCTGGTCAGCATAGAAGTTATTTAAGCAAATGAATTGTACAATTTACACTTATATACAGAAATAGAGAAATGAGGAAGTAGAAAGATCGGGATGCAGGGATTTTGAAAAAAAGAGGAGAAGACCGGGAAACCGGGAAAGGTTCCCCTGATCTCCTCCATTAATCGACTGCTGCTTGCTATATGAAAAAAACTCAATAACTCAGATTTTGTTTCCAGCCGCGGTTGATATCGATCTCAGACTGCGGGATGGGGAAATATTCACGTCCGGCCTGGTATGAATTGAATTCCGGGTCACGTGATTTCAACAATGCCAGTTTCGCAGGATCCTGCAACCAGCCCCAGCGGCGGATATCATCAAAACGTTTTCCCTCCAGGCAGAATTCCAGCAGGCGCTCCTGTGCGATCTGGTCGCGCATCTGGGCCTGTGTCATACCGGGTTTGGTCACAGCCAGGTCGGGCAGACCAACGCGGCTGCGCACCCGCTGGATATACGGATAGGCCTGAGCGGTAGATCCGTTTTCATTCAGGCATTCGGCGTACATCAGCAATACGTCTGCATAGCGCATCAGACGCTCGTTGATACCGGAACGCCAGTCGAACTCATTGGGTTTTGTTTCATCGTTCTCATACTTACGACAGAAAAGATCATTCAGGTCAGCCGGATTTCCTCCATAGAATACGGAAAACTCCTGGCCATATAATTTCAAACCTGGTTTGTTGTAGAACATGGTTGCCACCAAACGCGGATCATCATCACCACCGGCTGTTTTCTCTTCCAGGAAGGAATTGAATACGCTGCGCGTGGGTTGTACGTCCACAAATCCAAATCCGCGGGGACCATAAGTAATGGCACGGGCGCTGGTTTTGCCCCAGCCGGAGGAAGGAGTACCACCCCAGCCGAGTTCTGTACCACCCGCACTCAGGTCAAACTGCACTTCAAAAATGGATTCCTTATTGTTCTCGGCAACCTCCGTGAAATTATCACGATAGTTGGGCATAAGATCATATACGCCAAGGTCAATTACTGCCTTGAAAGCGGCGGCGGCTGCAGTATAATCTTTCTTGGTAGTATGAAACATATGGGCCTTTCCAAGATAGGCAAGGGCAGCACCTTTTGTGGCACGACCTTTTTGTCCCTGGTCGGGACCGCCCACCGCATCATAACTCACCGGAAGCAAGTTGGCAGCCTGCTGGAAATCGGCAATTACCTTATCCCATCCCTGCTCTGCAGATTCCTGCTCCATATAAAACTCATCTTTACTGGCGGGTAACGATGTAGGGTAAGCGACATTACCCCAGAAATTAGCCAGGTGGAAAAAATACAAACCACGCAGGAAATACGCCTGACCCATTATCCTGTCCTTAAGTGCCGCATCCATTTCGATGGCTGGCACATAATTCAATACCTGGTTGGCTTTTGAAATTCCTTCATACCACGCACCATAAGACCAGGCATAGATGGCCCCATCAGCAGTGTTCAGTGCGAACTTCCCGGTATTATACATCTGCAACCAGGGACTGTTACTCTTGGCATCATCGCCACGGGTGTCCATCATCAAAGGAGTGCTGCGCATATAACTTCCATCAATCAGCAAGCTGGCATAAGCCGCATTTATTCCTTTAATAGCATCGGTACCCGTATTCCAGAAGCTGGCCGATGTTGGCGCATTGGGGTTTACCAGGTCAAGCTTTTTTTCGCAGGCCGAGAAACCGATTGTTGCGGCGGCCATCAATACCGCATATATTTTATTAGTTGGCATTTTCATTTTCGTTAAGTTTTGAAGATTTCGCAATACTTAGAATCCGGCCTGGATTCCGAACATATAGGTTCTTGGATTTGGCCATGAACCGATATCGAAACCGCGGCTGTAAAGGCCATCGTTAAAGAAGTCGGGATCATATCCGCGGTATTTTGAAATGGTCAAAGCGTTTTGTCCGGAGATATAGAAACGAAGTGAATTAATCACTTTGGTACGGCCCAGGAGCTCTGACGGCATGGTATAACCGACCTGGAAGTTCTGCAGTCGCACATAATTACCGCTTTCCACAAAACGATCACTCAGGCGGGCGTTGCCATTGGGGTCACCGATCACCGGCCGCGGAACATTGGTATTCATATTGGTTGGGGTCCAGTAATTCAGGAAATCAGTGTGGTAGTTGGCATAAAGCCCCAGCATCAGGTCGTGGTAGATACCATTCACCACCTTGTTACCTGCGTGTCCCTGCCAGAACATGGAGAAATCAAAATTACCATAGCTGGCGCCGGCATTCAGGCCAAAATACACTTTCGGAATAGAGTTACCCTGGTAAACCCGGTCAAGATCATTGATCACATTGTCTCCATTGGTATCAACAAAACGAACATCGCCTGGAGCCGCATTAATCTGCTGTGCATGCTTGGCAACATCTTCAGCCGTGTTGAACAGTCCGGCAGTTTTATACACATAGATCTCTCCGATTGAGCGGCCCACTTCCGTCTTGCTTCCTGTGCCATAAACGGGATCATTGTTATCTCCCAATTTCAGCACTTCGTTCTTAACCGTGTGCATGTTGGCATTCAGGTTGTATTTGAACTTGCCGATCTCATTGCGGTAACCCAAACTGAATTCAAAACCACTGTTACGGATAGACGCAGCATTGGTAGTGATATTCGACGGGAAAGAACCCACTGTCAAAGGAATTGGCAATCCGAACAACAGGTCTTTGTTTGTATTGCGGTAGTATTCTGCAGAGAGTGTGATTTTTTCATTCAGGAAGCCCGCATCAAAACCAGCGTATGAAGTTACTTTGGTTTCCCATTTCAGGGAAGGGTCCACCACGTTAATGGTGGAAGTACCCGGGGCCAGTGTGCCATTGAACACGTAACTGGCATTGGTATTCACAAAAGCCTGGTAAAGGTAGTTGCCGATATTCTGGTTGCCCAGTTCACCGTAACCACCACGCAGTTTCAGCGAGCTGATAAAGTCGGGCAGTTGCATGAAATGTTCGTTGTGCAGGTTCCATGCACCAGCTACGGAAGCAAAATTACCCCAGCGGTTGGTGGATGCAAAACGGGAAGATCCATCACGACGGAAGTTAACTGTCAGCAGGTAACGATCATCGTAATTGTAATTCATACGACCCAGGTAAGAAAGAATGGCATTCTCCTGGAAGCCGCTTGAAACAGTTTTTCCTTCTGCCGGAGCCTGCTCGAAATTGGGATAATAAGGCTCTGTGAGACCACGTGCACTGGCATAAATGCCTTCTCCCCTTTCATACTGGTAGGTAACACCACCCAGCAGATCGAAGCCATGCTTTCCGAAGTCTTTCTTGTAGGTAAGCAGGTTTTCCATCATGGAAGAAGTATTGATTCCGCGGTTGTCACGCAGCAGGGAAAGTGTATTGGTATAATATGTTCCCATTTCAAACTCGGGCTCGAAATAGGTATCCTTCCAATCGGTACGGTCATAGCTAAGGTTCATCCTGTATTTGAGCCCCTTCAGCAATTCAAGTTCACCCCAGGCGCTTCCCAGCATACGGCCACGGTTGCTCCTGTTATCGAGCATTGCGTTCATACCGATCACATTCAGCATGATACCACGGTAGATGGTCTCGGCAGGGCCGCCAAATCCACCCTTGTGGGTTTCATCATGAACCGGGATAGTGGGGAAGGCTGTAACCAGACTGGTTACCATGCCGCCAAATACGGCGCGGGATCCCATGTCGTTGAACGGGGCGATCTTATCAGACTGGCTGTAGGCAACTTTTACACCATATGAAAAAATGCCTTTCTTGCCGCCGAGGTTCGCGTTCAATGAATAACGGTTGTATTTCTGCGGTCCGCGATAGGTTCCCTCCTGGTCAAAATAGCCCAGAGAAACATTGTAGGTTGCTGCTTCGCTGCCACCAGAGAAACCAACATTGTGGTCCTGGATGATACCGGTCTTCATGCCTTCTTTCTGCCAGTCTGTATTCACATCAGTGACATAAAAGGGACTGGCCGGATCATTTGCCGGAGCAATGGACAAGCCTGCGTTTTGCTCCGCAGCACTAACGATCTTCTGGTAATCTGTGCGACCGGTAAGAGGCAGTGTTTTAGGATTCCATTGCGCGCCCATATAACCATTATAATTAACCTTGAGTGCTCCGGCCTTTCCTTTTTTTGTAGTGATGATCACCACACCGGTGGCGGCACGTGAACCGTAAATAGCTCCTGCAGAGGCATCTTTCAGAACCTGGATGCTCTCAATATCACCAGGGTTGAAATCAAATGGCGCACTAAGGGGAACACCATCCACCACAAACAGCGGGTCATTGCTGGTGAAAGAACTTACACCACGTACCTTGATGCGCACATATCCGCCGGGCTCACCTGAACCATGTACTGTAACACCGGCTATCTGCCCCTGAAGCATTTTAGCCACATCATATGATGCTGTCTTTTTAGCCTCATCTACTTTAACCACACCCACAGAACCTGTGAGGTCTTTCTTCCTTTGTGTACCATATCCCACCACCACAATATCATCCAGCGTGCCGGATTTCTCCTGTAATGAAATGGCAATGGCTTGCCCGGACTGAACAGTAACGGACTGGTCGTTAAATCCAACGTGACTGAGTTCCAGTACATCATTTGATTTTGCCTCAATGGTGAAGCGGCCTTCATTGTCTGTGGTAACCACTTTTTTGCTGCCTTTCAGCGCAACGGTAACACCAACAAGGGGATTACCTTTTGAGTCTGTAATTTTTCCGGAAACGGGAGAGGTTCCTGTCTGGGCAGAAACCGGAATGGAAGTCATCAGGAAAGCGAAGGTGATGCACAACATGATGCACCGGAGGCTTCGGGTGACAAGCAATCTCATAAGTTATTTTTAAATATGGTTCAAAATGTGGAAACCAACCATGCGAAGGTTAAATTCCTTGCACTAAAATAAATGTATTTTTGACATTTATTCCATTTTTCTAAAAATATTTTTAAGATTTTTTTTTGGGGGGCGGGGCTATTTTTCCACTGAAGTACTAATAAATAGGTATGTAAATCCCTTATTCAGCCTAGTTAATGTATTTTAGACGCTTATTTGTGTTATTTTAATTCGTATCTTATGTTGTTGCCTTCATCCATTAACACGAATAACCTGTTCTTAATGAGTGAACTAGCCGCATGAAAAAGGGAGAGATCAAACCACTGATCAGCAAAAAAGTATTACTGGAGAAATTTCCGGGCAAAGGTGGCTGGACATATGCCCGGCTTCCGGAACTTGCCCCGGACAAGCATGCCTGGTTTGGGTGGGTACGGGTGAACGGATCAATAGACGGCGTGGAATTGAAACATTATAACCTGATGCCCATGGGCAATGGCCAGCTTTTTCTTCCGGTAAAAGCAGCCATCAGGAAGAAGATCGGAAAAGAAGCAGGTGACCAGGTGGAAGTTATCCTGTACCCCGACAATTCAACAATTGAAATACCGGAGAATTTTTTGCTTTGCCTGCAGGATGAACCGGCTGCGCTAAGGAAATTCGAAAAACTGCCAGACCAGGAAAAGATCCGCCTCATTAAATGGATCGAAGCCCCGGCAAACGACGAAACACGCATCAACCGAATGGCAAAAGCGGTGAACGATCTGGCCGCATCCTGACTTATCTTTATCGCATGAGCAAGCCCATGCGATTATCCCAACTCAGCCTTCTGATCCAGGAAGCCCTGCAGGAAACCTTTGCGTGGAAAAGGTTCTGGGTGATGGCTGAAGTGAGTAACCACAGCTTTTACTCCCAGAAGGGATTTCATTATTTCGACCTGGTGGAAACGGAAAACCGCGATGGCAGGGGAAAATCCGGAGCTGCGATCCTCAGCAAAATCCCGGCTGTAGCATGGGCAACCGGCGCAGCCAGGATCAGGGCTTTTGAAACGGCAACCGGACAAAAATTCGGAAATGAGATCCAGGTGTTGGCTGAAGTATCGGTGGACTATCACCCGGTTTACGGATTAAAACTAACCCTGCTGGATATTGATGCCAGGTTTACACTCGGACAACTCGAACAGAAACGCCAGGCAACCATCAGCAGGCTCATACACGAATGCCCGGACTATGTATGGCAGGTCGATGAAATCCTGCATACTTTTAACCAGGAGCTTGAACTGCCCCGGGTCATACAACGTATTGCGGTGATCAGTTCGCGTACTGCTGCGGGTTATGAAGACTTCCTTCACAGCCTTGAAAATAATCCCTTCCATTACACTTTTATCATTGATGGATTTTTTACTACTGTACAGGGAGAAAACAATGCGCCTGAACTTGCCGCAACATTTGAGGATGTAACAAAGGCGGCAGCGCGCACAGGTATTGATTATGATGCAGTGGTCATTATTCGTGGGGGTGGTGCAAGTACCGACCTGTTGATCTTCGACCAGTTTGAAATTGCCGCCGCAGTGGCTACCTGTCCCTTTCCGGTACTGACCGGGATCGGCCACCAGAAGAACGAAACCATTACTGACCTGATGGCCCATACCTCACTCAAAACGCCCACAAAAGTTGCGGAATTCATATTACAGCAGAACCGGAGTTTTGAACTGGAACTACTGCAGTTGCAGCAGTCTGTCATCATCTATTCACAGCAGATGCTGGCAGCCTCCAGGCAGGAACTGATGCAGTTGAAATCAAGCCTGATCCACCAATCACAGGCATCCCTGATTCAACATAAACACGATCTCCTGGTGAAAAAACAGATGCTGGCCCGGCAACCTTCCCTCCTGCTGGCAGCCAGGCAGCAAAACCTGCATTTACTGGACAGGCAGCTGGCCACCGCAAACCGGAATTTCCTGCGATTGCATCAGAATGAACTCGAAAGCCTGCTAAGACTGTTCCGCATGGCTTCACCTGAAAAAGCATTGCAAAGAGGTTTTGCCCTGGTTGAGAGCAAAGGGAAACTGATCGCCAATGCAGATGGAGTGGTAGTGGGCGATGAAATCAGGGTAATCCTGGGAAGCACCGCATTGGGAACAACTGTAAATACAAAAACAAACTATGATGGAAAACCATTTGACCTATGAGTCGGCCTATGCCGAGCTGCAGCAGATAGCAGCCGACATTGAAAATGAAACGATCACGGTGGACCAGCTGGCGGAAAAAGTGAAGCGTGCCGCCTTGCTCATCGAATATTGCCAGGCGCGGCTTAGATCCACCGAAGCAGAAGTCAGCAAGATCATCGGCCAGCTGGAATAGTGCTGTTTTCCCTCCACCCGTCGGGTGGCACCCGACGGGTGGAGGGGGGAAAATTATCATGAAAGCCTTAACTTTTAGCAAAAAGCCAAATGCATACACATCTATTCCCTACCATTCTTCTCAGCGCAATAACGCTGGCCGCTTTCACCCCGGCCCTTGCACAGGACTTCGACCTGCTAATCCGTAACGGCAGGATCATCAATGGTACCGGGAACGCCTGGTTTCATGGGGATGTGGGAATCAAAGACGGCAAAATCCTTGCTGTAGGTAACCTGCAGCAGGGGGCGGCAACAAAAACCATTGACGCAAAAGGACTTGCCGTGGCCCCCGGCTTTATAGATGTACACGGACATATCGAGGGCAGCATCTTCCAGCGCCCGACTGCCGACAATTTTATCTATGACGGCGTTACCTCCATCATTACCGGCAACTGCGGTGGCTCGGCAGATAATCTCGCCGAATTCTTCAGGAAAATTGACAGCACCAAAACCTCCATCAATGTGGCCTCCCTGGTGGGACATAATACGGTGCGCCGGCTGGCGGTAGGCCTGGCCGACAAATCCATTACACCTGCGGACCAGCAAAAAATGGATGAACTCCTTGATAAAGCCATGAAGGATGGCGCAGTGGGCATGTCAACAGGGCTTATCTACCTGCCGGGCATGTATTCCAAAACAGAAGAAGTGGTCAGCCTTGCAAAGGTTGCCGCAAAAAACGGTGGCGTATATGCCTCGCACATTCGCAGCGAAGGCAACAAAGTGGCGGAAGCCATCGAAGAAGCCATTGCGATCGGCCGCCAGGCAAATATCCCCGTACAGGTTTCCCATTTCAAGGTGGCGGGAAAAGCCAACTGGGGCCGTTCTGCGGAAACCCTTGCCTATATCGAAAAAGCCAGGCGCGAAGGGTATGATGTCTCCATTGACCAATACCCTTACACTGCCAGCAGTACCAACCTGAATACACAGTTGCCCGACTGGGCACAATCCGGCGGACTCGATTCCATCAGGATCAGGCTGAAAGAGGAAGCCACCAAAAAACGCATCGTAGCAGACATGCTGGCAAACCTGAAAAGAAACAAATACAAGGATTACAGCTATGCTGTGGTGGCGCGTTTTGAAAGCGACAGTAATTATAACGGAAAGTCAATCAGTGAGATCAACCGCATCAAAGGCCGTAAAGCCAAACCAAAAGATGAAATTCTCACGGTGCTGGAAATGATCGCGGCCGGAGGTGCCCAAATGATCTACCACAGCATGAATGAAGAGGATGTGCGGCATTTCATGAAATATCCCAACAATATGGTCGGTGCAGATGCCGGAGTGGCCACAGGAACCGGCGTGCCGCATCCCCGCGGTTATGGAAGCAATGCGAGGGTTTTGGGGAAATATGTGCGCGAAGAAAAACTCATCACCCTGGAAGAAGCCATCCGCCGTATGACCAGTCTGGCGGCCCAGAAATTCAGGCTGGCAGACAGGGGCCTGATCCTGCCCGGCATGGCTGCCGATATCGTAATCTTTGATCCCGCCACAGTAACCGACAAATCAACTTTCACCCAACCCCACCAGTTCTCGGAAGGTTTCCGGTATGTTCTGGTAAATGGACAGGTTGTGATAGAAGATGGCAAACACAATGGCACCAGAAGCGGGATGGTATTATTCGGTAACGCCCATAAACCCTGATGGTGCGGTCTCCCTGCAAATCTGAACACCCGATGGGAAGCTCCCGCCAGGTGTTCAGATTTTTATATCTCGAAACAAGCCTCGTCCGTTGATCGCTGGTTGATTTTCAGGCAGGGCAATTCATGGTTTTGCAGCAAAGCTATGCGGCCATAATCCCGCAGCAGTTCCTGGTCGACCAGTTCCACATTACCACCGCTGGTGAGTGTCGATTCGATCAGTCGATCAACCTCATCCTTAATATAAAATGGCTCCTGCCGCGATGGATTGCGCCCCGAAGGATAAAAATCACGATCCACCAGCAGCAAAGCATTACCCATGCGGCATGAGTTCATCTGAACATTTTCCAGTCCGCATACCAGCTTATTTGTATTCCTGGCATTGAACAGTTTCTGCTCAAGGAAAAATTGATAAGTTTTACGCCAATTCCGGATAAAGGGATCCAGTGCCTTACTGATTGAACCTTCCAGGATGGTTTTTTTATAGCTGGTAATATATTTTACGATTTCCACGGCATTTGATGTAACCCGCGAAAACTCTGATAGCAGTTTTTTGGCACCTAAAACAAAAACCGGGAAGGGATTGGATGCCAGCACTACAGACAACCCATAATCAAGTTGTGGAAGAATTGTATTGGGCTGGTCCAGTATCAGCTTCATGATTGCCTGACTGTTTCCATCAAAGATCCTTGCATGGTCTTCCTCCAGGACCAGCACCAGGTATTCCTCCTGTTGGTTTTTATCCAGCACCAGGTCGCGCATGGAAAGGTTTCCTGCCACTTCGATTTTTTCTTTCAGGGAAATATCCAGGTACATCAGTTTTTCGGATTCCGATGAAAGGAAAATCGCAACTGCCTTTTTGTGGGTGTTAAAATTAAGCCTGCTCATCACCTGTTGTAAACGCTGGATAAGCTCCATTGCTGTCTCTGAGGAATACCTTTGCAGAATGGCCGCTTCGGCCTTCGACATCACCTGCTTTAAATGTACTGCCATGTCCTGTTTGTCAGTCATTTTCGGATCGAAAGGGAACAGAACGGCAACTGAGGGAACATCCCTCCGGTAGCTTAAAAGCTTAAGCGATTTTAATGGCAAGGCTGTTATCATAATACCATTGTTACCACATGAATTGAGCCAAAGGGTAATCGGTGGCAGGATAACCCGGAAAATAAATAAAATTAACAGTTGGCCCAGGCATACACCCTGAGGCATGTCATTTTTGTCAATGAGTCTACTCATTGATAATTGGAGAATAAACCGGTAGCTTAACCTGCTCTTGAATTTCTGTAACTAAAATTTCAGCCGAACATGAAACACCAGTTGAAGGAAATTGATTACAGCTTAATGAAAATCAGTTCATCGGCCTTTGGCCAGCAGCAAATGATACCCGCAAGGTACGCATGTGATGGAGCCGATATTAATCCACCGCTTGAGATAGAGGATATACCGGAGGCAGCCGCCTGCCTTGCGATTATTGTGGATGATCCGGATGCGCCCCGGGGTACCTGGGTCCATTGGGTATGCTGGAATATTCCGGTAACCCACCACGTCAAAGAAGATGCATCACCCGGAATACAGGGCCGGAACGATTTCGGAAAACACAGGTACAATGGCCCCTGTCCGCCATCAGGGACACATCATTACCATTTTAAACTCTATGCACTGGATCAACAACTGGATCTTACACCAGGGTCAACAAAATCAGCGCTGGAATCCGCCATGGCCGGACATATTCTTGGTTTTGGCGAACTGATTGGCCAATACAAAAAAAATTGAACACTGTTCACCCGTCGGGTGCCACCCGACGGGTGGGGTTTTTACGAGTATAATTCATCGTAGTATTGCATGGCGAGGCGATCGCTGCCGAATTGCGGAACGATATCCCGCATCCCCTGCTTCATGATCTGCAGCCAGCGGTCCGGGAAATCGTAGAACATGGGGATGATCTCGTTTTCGAGCAGGTCGTACAACTGAGTGGCGTCCTGTTCATCCTGCTGGTGGTCGTGCAGGCAGGTATCACAGGGCGGGATCACAAAACTATTGATCTTATCCCTGGCAAATTCGGGAAACCAGCCATCGGGCAGGCCCACATTTACCGCGCCATTCATTGCGGCAGTCATGCCGCTGGTTCCGGAAGCCTCATGCCTCAGGCGCGGCACATTCAGCCACAAATCGGCTCCTCCTTTCAGCAATTTCGACAATTTCATTTCATACCCAACCAGAATGGCACAATTCGAATAGGATTTACACAGGTGGGCAATCTGGTCAAAAACGCCTATGGACGGGTAATCCAGGGGATAGGGTTTTCCAGCCCAGATGATCTGCACCGGCCGATCTTTACTGGTTACCATTTTCACAAACCGATCCATATCATGGAAGAGAAGTTCGGGGCGCTTATAACCGGTGAATCGTTTTGCAAACACTATTGTCAGCACATCTTCATTGTAAATTTCCCCATTCTGGTCAGACACTTCTTCAAACAGTAACTTTTTACGGTTGTGTTTGTGCTGTCGCAAACCGGCATCATCATCCCGATCCAGCGCAGCATACATATCCTTGTCGGACCAGAAATTAAAATGCTGTGCATTGGTAATGGATTGAATCGGGCAGATATCGCCATGGTCTTTCCACATCCGGATCATTGTCTGCTGGTGAAGTTTTGAAACGCCGTTTGCCTTACCAGCCAGGTGCAATGCCGAAGCGGTATGATCCAGTACATCCCCTTCGGTATGGGTAATGGCTTTTACTTCAGTCAATGGAAGTCCGCTGAAGAAACCCATCTTTTCCAGAAAATGCAGGTCTGATTTTGCATTACCAGCCTCTTCAGGGGTATGGTTCGTGAATACCAGGTGCTTTTTCAATTCAGAAAGGTCCTTATACTTTTTGTAGAGATGGAAGGCAAGCGGTAAAGCATGAGATTCATTGAGGTGATACACATCGGGTTGCCAGTTCAGCAGGTCTAGCAATTTTGCACCACCCTCGCCAAGTAGTACTGCTGCAGCCAGTTTGGCCTCAGGATTTGCGTCGTACAGCCGGTGGCAGGTTGTTTGCGCCAGGTAATCGTTTTCAGGCAAATCCGTACTGAGAAAAAAAACAGGAACGGTATTAAAAACGGAAGGTGGAAGGTAATAGGCTGTAACCCAGACAGGATGCCCCGAAATATGGATAGTGAACCTGATATCAGTAGTTTCCAGGAATCCATAAACCTTCTCCTGGAACAGCACATCCATTGTCTGATCTGACTTGCGAACCTGGTCATAATATCCGTATTTCCAGAGGATACCAATACCCACCATATTCTGCTGAAGGTCGTGGGCACTCTTCATATGTGAACCTGCCAGGTAACCGAGTCCGCCCGCATAGACCTTAAATGATTGATGCATGGCATATTCCATGCAGAAGTACGCAACCCGTTTTGAAAAGGAGGGATTGATGGCGTAAGGATGGCTGAAACTGAATGGCATGGCAATAATTATTATCACTCAAGTTAACTCCTTATCTCAAAAAAAGGTTAACCAGGCTGCGCGAAACAGCCTGGTTTCTTATCATTATAACTTATATATATCCTGTTGAAGGATAAGCGAAAATTTTATCCTTACATTTAAACACTGAAATCCTATTTCAGTTTCAACCTTATCCTTTATACCCGTATGCGGATATACTGCACCGTTAGACAGGAATATTAGAACAGGCCGTATCAAGGAAGAAAAAAGTTAAGGTTGTGTATACATCAGACGAACAGGTTCATCTTGAAAGCTGCAGAGATGAGTTATATAATGATTACATTGATGCACTCAATAGCCAGGTTGATAAAACCCTGCCATTGACAGAGCAGATAGCGCAGCGCTTTATGATCACTGTACAGCATTATAATAAACTGCAATGCTGTACAAAAGATGCGCGCTTCCCCTCCAAAGCAGCGGAAATTTATTATTTCAAACACATCAAGCCGCTTTTCACCTCCAGGCTTGAACTATACACGCTCAAATTCAAGGGATTGCTATTTGCACCTGTTGATCCTGTAGATGCAGTCGATTACTGGCGGGCTGAAGCCGGCAGGCTGGAATTGTTCCGGCAGCAGCATGCTGATTTTATTGACTATTTCGAATCCGGTTATACACATATGGACGACAGTTATTTTGTCAGTTCAAAAATATCAGATGTCCCCACTGCCTGGCGAACAGCTTATGATGTGGAGGATAATTATTCCAGCACACACGACGGACTGGTAGCAGCTATCCTTGCACACCAGCACTACCATCGCTTTGCAAGCCGGCAGCTGGAAATTATTCGAGCCGGTATTACCGAATTAAATGAAACCCGCTAAAAAGGGATGCCCTGGCGCATAAAAAAAGCCCCCGTTTCCGGGGGCTCCTCAATAAAAGCCTAAACCAATATAATCAACTCAACCTTCAAAAAAACTATGCTTCAACCGGGTTACCCTGGTTAACCCACTCGTTCATTCCGGCAGAATAATTCAGGATATTCCTGTAACCGTTCTTCACGAGAAGTGAATAACCAATTGCTGCCCTGTCACCACCCTGGCAATGGATAACAACTTTCTTATCCTTGCTGATCTTGTCCAGGTTATTCAGGATAGTACCCACGAAAACGTTGTCTGCCCCCTTGATATGACCACTCTTGAATTCAGCGGCACCACGAAGGTCCACCACCTGGATTCCGTTGTTCTCATACAGTGACTTGAACTCATCGAGGCCGATCACATTGGCTTTTTCCAGTTGTCCGCCGGCAGAAGTATACACTTCAACAGAAGGAACATATCCGTAGATATTATCCAGGCCAATGCGCATCAGTTTCCTGGTAAGGTCATCCAGTTGTGATTCGTCTGCCAGCAGGATAAACGGCTCTTCATAAGTCAGATACCATCCTGCCCAGGTAGCAAAGGAATTATTACCCTGGATATTGATGCTTCCGGGAATGAATCCGGCAGCAAAATCAGTCTTATTGCGGGTGTCAATCACCTTATAACCTTTATCCATAGCCGCTTTCAGTTCTTCAGCACTGAGTTGCTTCAGTTTCGGCACCTCAGTCAGCAGGGGACGGTCAACTTTGTTAAGTTTTTTCATCATCGCGAAATACTTTGGTGGCTCCGGCTGATCTGCCAGCAGGTATTTCACAAAGCCCTCTTCATTGTTATTATAACGGAAAGCCCAGTTCCTTGCCTTTTCATAACCTACAGTGGTACTTGGAACAGCACCGAGCGCTTTACCACAGGCAGAACCAGCACCGTGCCCAGGCCATACCTGGATGAAGTCAGACAGTTCGTTGAACCTGCGGATAGACTCATACATCTGGTGCGCGCCTTTGTCCTGGGTTCCTTTCATACCGGCTGCTTTTTCCAGCAGGTCAGGACGACCGATATCACCAACGAATACAAAGTCACCGGTAAACAGCATCACAGGCTCATCGCTGGCAGGAGTATCGGTCAGCAGGAAGCTGATACTTTCAGGAGTATGACCCGGAGTATGCATTACTTCGATCTTCAGGTTACCCACCATTACCACGCTGCCATTTTTCAGTCCAACGTGAGGGAACTCATATTCCCAGCCTTCACCGCCTTCATCAGAGAGGTACATTTCTGCACCGGTCAGTGCAGCAAGTTCCCTTGATCCTGCCAGGAAGTCGGCATGGATATGGGTTTCGAAAATATGCGTAATCTTCATGTTGTTTTGCTTAGCTATTTCAAGATAAGTATCAACATCACGCTTGGGGTCAATAACTGCGGCTACTCCCGCTTTCTGACATCCGATGAAATAGCTAGCCTGTGCAAGGCTTTTGTCGTAAATGTGTTGGAAAAACATATGGCTTTATTTTTTAAGTTTTATTTTGATTGTTTGTTTACAGTTTTATTAATGGCCGCCACCTCCGGGAAAGAACAGTTCTTTCACGATAATATAAATACCCATCACCAGGACAAACCAGCCAAATCCTTTTTTGAGGCTGTCGGCACTTACTTTCTTGCTCAGTCTGTTACCCAGGAAAATACCAACAATTGCCAGAGCGGTAACGCTCAATAACAAAGTCCAATCCATTGTTTGTTTGCCAAGGTCGCCTGTAAATCCGATCAGTGATTTGGCTGCAATGATCAGCAGGGAAGTTCCAACCGCCTGCTTCATGGGAAGTTTGCTGAACAATACCAGGGCCGGAATGATCAGGAATCCGCCACCAGCTCCCACCAGGCCGGTCAGCACACCCACTACCGCACCTTCCAGCAGGATCATGGGGTAATTGAATTTTTGCTCGCCCGCAGGTTCATCAGCTGCTTCCTTCTTTTTATCCCTGATCATGGATACTGAAGCAAACACCATCAGGATTGCAAACAGGATCATCATCAGGAGTGCTTTGGAAACCTGGAAATCGCCGATGCTGAATACATGTGCAGGAATCGCAGGTACGATGAAAGCACGGGTTAAATAAACAGCTATGATGGAAGGAATACCAAAGATAATTGCGGTTTTCAGGTTTACCTCTCCGCCTTTGTACTTAGGCATAGTTCCCACCAGGCTGGTTGAACCAACGATAAATAAGGAATATGCTGTAGCGAGAACAGGATCAACTCCAAAAAGGTAAACCAGAACCGGTACCGTCAGGATTGAACCACCGCCTCCGATAAGGCCAAGCGAAACACCAATTACAAGGGATGCCAGATAACCTATTATTTCCATACTTTTTTATTTGAACACAAAGGTGAAAACTTCCAAATAGATTATCTGTGATAGCAGTCACTTAAGTCAATCCCTTATCCACTCAAAGGAGTTCCGGTGGATAATAATCCATCCGTTCTTTTCCATTTTCTTCATCAGCCTGCTGATTACCTCGCGGGAAGAGTTCAGGTCTGATGCTATTTCCTGGTGTGTAAGTTTGACCTGGCGGCCGAATTGTTTCACCTGGCGTTTGAGGTAGAACTCAAGCCTTTCATCCATATTTTTAAACGCGATCTCGTTGACGGTTTTTAACAATTCATCATACCGGGAACGATAGGTTTTAATTACGAAATAGTGCCAGCTCTTGTATTGGCTCAACCATTTGTCCATGTATTGCAGTGGTATATTCAGGACAGTTACATCGGTAAGTGCCCTTGCCATCACCTGGCTTTTTTCCTGCTGGAAAGTACATACCATGGATACGGCACAAGCCTGCCCTGGTTGTATGTTATAAATGAAGAATTCATTACCCTCATCATCTTCCTGGTAGAGTTTCACCACCCCTTCCAGCACCAGCATGGTGGAACGGATATTCTGGCCTATGCGCAACATTGTTGAGCCTGCGCGGTATTCCTTGATCTCACCATACATCATTAACTCATCGTATAGGCCCTGTTCCAGGTTTGGAAACAGCTCCTGAATTTGCTTTTCTTCAATCATATTTTTCCGTTGAGCTGGTAACAAATTAAAATAAACCCCGATAGGGATAGGAAGTAAACAAATTTAATTTACATAGGACAGACTTATGTGATAAATGTCACACCCTCATGGTGCTTTCCTGCTGAAAATCACTATAAACCCTTGTTTACCCGGGGTATTAACATTATTGGAGGTGAATTGTTGATGCCGGCCAGCATGGCATCCTTTCCGTTTATTCTGACAGACTGCAGACTCCTTACATCACCTCGTAGTTTCAGGCCACTGAGATTTTGCGGAAGATACACAAAGCGGTTATTCCCTTCATTTATGAGGGCGATACCATGATTAGCTCCATATTTACCCCATTTAATTCTGCTCCAGCTATTTCCGCCAGCCAGCACAATATCAGGCTTTCCATCGGCATTCAGATCTGAAAGCCCAATCGCATATACGGGCCCATACTGTGCCTGGT
Source organism: Flavihumibacter stibioxidans (assembly GCF_014332695.1). Classification (GTDB taxonomy): domain Bacteria; phylum Bacteroidota; class Bacteroidia; order Chitinophagales; family Chitinophagaceae; genus Flavihumibacter; species Flavihumibacter stibioxidans. Next base: position 894,877 of record NZ_MBUA01000012.1, read on the forward strand.
AAGGCAGATCGAGCCGCCTGAATCCTTCCCTGCCAATATTCTCCAGATAAATGGTTTCCATGTTGGATGCCTTTAGTTCCAGGGCGTTTTTCAGGGTATCTGCACTGAACATAGTTGGCAATGTAGCAGCAGCATACTCTTTATAGTTTAGGTATTTTTTTTTGATAAGGGGCAATTGGTCCGCAAGATCATCCCTCGAAGCCGCTGGATAGGATACGCCTTTAATAAAGTAACACATGATCGGGTCGATGGTACCATTGCCATCAAAATCCTTGCAGGTCATGGTTACCGGTTCCTTCACGCTTGCCTTGAACTGGGTATTAAGTCCGTAATTACCCAGTATCAGATCCTGGTCTCCATCCCCATCCATATCAGCGGACTTAATGGTATTCCACCATCCATTGGATTCGAATGAAATGTATTTTACAGAAGCATCGTTCAGGGTTCCCTTATTGTTTTCAAAAACCTTTACAGGCATCCATTCTCCTGCTACTATCAGCTCAGGTAAGTTGTCTGCGTTCAGGTCAACCCAGGCAGCAGAAGTTATCATTCCTGGCGCCATCAAACCAGTTCCGTGTTCCTTTGTAACATCCCTGAAATTTCCCTTCCCGTCATTCTGTAATACATAACTGCGGGGGCTGATGGGGTAACGGCCAGGTACAATTCTGCCGCCTGCAAACAGATCCGTATCTCCATCGCCATCGAAATCGGCCCCACATACTGTTCCTGTGCTGGTGATCATTTCAGGTAAGGCATTCCTGTTACGCTTAAAATTACCCCGGCCATCATTCATATATAACCTATCCTGAAGGGCCGGGTCATTTTCAGTAAACTCATATCCTCCGGAACCTACGTACAGGTCAGGAAAACCATCATTGTTGATATCAGTAAATAGGGCTGCCACATCTTCGCTGGCGGCATCCGAAATAAAATCAGGGGTATTCCTTAATGTGAAGCTGCCACCCGCTTGCTGCAGATACAGTTTACCGGCCTGATTGGCAGCCCCCCCCATAAAATAATCATCAAGGCCGTCCTTATTGACATCAGCCACGGCAATGCAGGGACCCTGCCGGCTGTAATATGAAGGCAATAATCTTTGAATGGTAAAATCATTGAATGGATTTTCCTCATGTTTTGAATTGGAAAGTGTATCGAATTGGAAATAACCTTCGCCGGAAATGAGCCGTGCCATAGTGTCACCAGAGGGTAAATAATCGATTTTAAGAGTTGAGTTGATGGCAACCGAAGTGATTTTTTGTATTTTCCCATCAGGCCAGTTTACCATAACCGAATCAATTCCGGCAAGTGTTCCCAAACCAAAAACCAGGGTTGGATCAACCGAACTCTGGAACCCCCTTACCGGAAACTGTTCCTGGTAAAAGAGATGTTTGCCGGAATAGAGCTTAATCCTTGTACCAATACCATTTTTGTTGCCGGATGCCCCCTTTAACTGCACCCGAAGGTAATTGGTCTTCTTCAGAGACTCATTGTTATTACGATACACGCCGGCGTAATCGTTGGAGTTGTTTACTACAAGATCGAGGTCACCGTCATTGTCAAGATCCGCATATGCCGCACCTGCCGATACAACCGGCTGGCTGATCCCCCAGCTTTCTGTATGATTGGTGAATGTTTCATTGCCATTGTTCCTGAACACATAGTTGCTAATTTTATTATCAGGCATGTTCTTCAGGATCTCTTTAGTGGCAACCTGCTGATGAGCGCTTTTCGCCATGATTGCCTTGTTCATAGTGTACTGGATAAAGTCCATGTCAGTATAATCCTTGACATAGCCGTTGGTAACAAAAAGATCCTTGTTCCCGTCGTTATCAAAATCCGCGAAAAGGGAAGCCCAGCTCCAGTCAGTATTTGAGATGCCCGCTAACTGGCCAACTTCGCAGAAAGTGCCATCCCCGTTGTTTTTCTGCAGCATATTCCTGCTGTACTGGTAATAGAAACCTTTCCCGAAAAGGTATTGAAATTTATCAAAGTTTTCTGCACCGCTGTGCATCTTCTGGGTATGGTTATCCTCCGGCAGCATATCCAACGTTACTATATCGGTGAGGCCGTCGTTGTTAAAATCTGCCGCATCAGATCCCATGGAATAAAGTGATACATAGTCGAAATGACCGGACAGGGATTCTTTAAATGTGCCATCGGCCTGGTTCACAAAAAAATAATCGTGTTCGTTAAAATCATTCGACAAATAAATGTCGGGCCAGCCATCGTTATTAAAATCTGTAACAGTGATCCCCAGTCCGAAAGAAAATACATTGGATACAATACCTGCCTGATTGCTGACATCAGTAAATCTGCCATTGTTGTTTTGGTAGAGTTTGCTGGCAAAATCAGGATTTGATTTATTGCGCAGTTCGGCATTTTCCTGGGCACCCGTGGTAAATTGCTGCAGTGAATGATTGATTACAAAACAGTCCAGGTCGCCGTCACGGTCATAGTCGAAAAAAGATGCCTGGGTGGAGTAACCCTGGTCGGCGAGGCCGTATGCTTCAGCTTTTTCAGAAAAACTCAGATCGCCGTTATTGATAAACAGCAGGTTTTTCCGCTTCTCCGGAATGCCGTCTGCACTACGACAGATATAGATATCCAGGAGTCCGTCATCATTGATATCCACCATGGAGGCTCCGGTGCACCAACCCTGCTTGTCAGCCACGCCACTCTGAGCGGTTATGTCCTCAAATTTGAAATCGCCTTTATTCAGGAAAAGCCTGTTCTTAACCATATTGCCGGTGAACAATATATCAGGCAAGCCATCATTGTTGATATCGCCGGTCGCAACCCCGCCACCGTTATAGAAATAGGTATAATTAAGGACATTGAACTCATCTGTTTCTTCCACCAGGTTTCTGAAGTTTATGCCTGTTCGGCCCGCCTCCAGCATGGAGAATTGTTTTGATCTGTCTTCCTTACAGGAAAGAATACCAACAGAAATGACCAGGAGAATCAGAATAAGCCGCATATGGAAGCATTTGAATAATCAGTTGAATAAAGTAACATTTTTTAAAAGAAAAACACCGCAGTTGCGGTGTTTTTCCATTGTATTAATTTTTGTCCCACCACAATTTCGTGTTAGGTTTATCTGGCCCTCCCAGCAACTGTACCGCTGCTTCAACAGCCGCTCCGTTCGTTCTCTTTTCAAGATCAATGAAAGGAAGGCGCCTGATCCTGGTACCCACAGGAAGGTCAGGGTTATCACTATTCACAAGCGGGTATTGCTGCAGCACGCCCATCCTTCTGAGATCCGCCCAGGCTTCAAATCCATCAGGGAACAGTGCCAGCCATTTCTGTTGTGCGATCTGCTTTATCTGCATGGCAGGATCTGCATCAAACTTAACCGGGTAATTGTTAACAGCAGGCGAGGCCATGGCATCAGCAGGAGCCACCGGAGTATTGTTACTGTTAATATAGGCGGTAATGGCAGCGGCATCTGTAACACCCCATTGGTTCATGGATGCTTCGATTCCCTTCTCATAAAGTTCCTTTGCTGTTCCATTCATATTCCAGCCAAGCAATGCTCCTTCAGCCCTAAGGAAATATGCTTCGGCTGAATGCATGATATTTCTCGGAGTGCTCAGGTTGTTATTCCAGCTTGCGCCGCCGCCGGTTACCCAACGGGTACCAACATTGGAATTATTGTCATTGGAATTCAGTGCATCCCCAAGCTGGGTGGGACTCAATCCGTTTCTCAATCCTTCATATGTTCCTGTAGAGGATGCCGGCTGGAAATACACACCAATACGGGGATCTTCATAACCTTTCAGTACAGATTCCATGGTGGCGCTCATCCGGAATTCGTTCCATCCTGCAATACCGGCCAATCCGTTGGCATCATTTCCGGCAGGTGTTGCAACCATATACGCATCGTCACTGGTAGCAGTCATCACACCGCTTGCGACCGCTGCTTCAGCTTCAGCTTTCGCTCTTGCAGGATCCGCTTTTGAAACCCGCAGTGCAAGGCGAAGTTTAAGTGTATTGGCAAATTTGAGCCACTTTGCCACATTCCCCGAATAGATCAGATCGAAATTGCCATAAGGCGTAGCTGATGTATTTGATTTCAATACGTCTATGGAAGCATTCAGCCTTTTAAAGAAATCATCATAGATCTTATCCTGTGCATCATACGGGATAGTGTTCAATGGCTCGCCGGCCTGGAAATAGGGAATCGGTCCATAATAATCTGTGATGCGGTGAAAAGACCAGACCCACCAAATGTTTGCCAATGCGTTCTCTGCAGAAGCGGCATCGGTTTCTTTCAACAGAGTCCTCAACTGGGGCACCACTTCCGTATACTGGGGCAGCCAGTGGCCGGGAAGCCAGTCGGAAACAATTGTGTACCGATCGCTGGGGAAATAAGTCGCAGAGGTTGCGTAATACTGCGCATACAGGTCAGCAAACAGGTTCTGGGCAATCTGGTAGTCAGCATACTTATAGGATGCAGCAGATTGTGCTTTTGAGAAAAGAAAAGGATATTCGGAAGCCCCCAATGTGGTCAGTTTGGTTTTATCCGTGTTCAGTTCTTCGAACTTTTTGGTACAGCCGGACAGGTAAACAGAACCTGCCAGGATAAGTCCGGCTATTAATTTATTTCTCATAATATCTTTTTAACTGATTTTAGAATGATAATTTCAGGTTTACTCCGATGCTTCTGGTAGAAGGCATATTACCATATTCAACACCCTGAAAGTTTGATGCGCCAAGGCTAAGTTCAGGATCGAAATTCATCTTGCGTTTATCCATTCCCGGTACTTCAAGGATGGAACTACCCCTGTACAGGAAGAACAGGTTTCTTCCAACCAGTGAAAGCTTCGCGCTCTTTACAAACTTGATTGGGAAATTGTCAAACTGGTAACCAATGCTCAATTCGCGTATACGAACGTTGGTAGCATCATAGGTAAAGAATTCACCCCATGAATAACGTCCTCCGGAAACGGTTGTCCAGAATGTTTCCGCATTGATTGCCGCGCTGTTTTTAGAGCCGTCGGCCTGCACTGCATCAAGCACCAGATTTCCGTCCCTGTAGGACTGGGTGTATTCCGCAGTTCCGTCGAATGCAAAGTTTGCATCTGTACCTGAAGTCACCACGCCGCCGAAACGGCCATCAATCAATGCTGAAGCAACCCAATTACCATAGGAGACGGTGTTGCCAAAACCCAGGTTGAATTTAGGGTTGAAGTTTCCTACATACTTGGTACTGGAAGTTCTGACCGGTTTGCCTGAATTATCAACAATATATTTTCCGTCTTTAGTTTCCCAGCCGTATGCATAGAGGTCACCATAAGAACCGCCCACTGTTACAGCTACGTTAGCAGTCCTTCCATATGCACCACCAATAAATGCTGTTGTGAGGTCAGGGCTGAGTTCAATGATCTTGTTCCTGTTGGCCGACATATTCAGAAACATATCCCAGGAAAACTTTCCTGAACGAACCGGCTTACCGGTAATGCTGGCTTCAAAACCCTGGTTTTCGATGTTACCGGCATTGATATACTGGAACTCAAATCCGGATGCCGGTGCAAGTCCGAGTCGCAGTAACTGGTTTTTTGAATTGGTTTTGTAGTAGGTAAAGTCAAGTCCCAGCCTGTTATTGAAGAAACGCCACTCTGTACCAATCTCCAAAGCCGTAGTCAATTCGGGCTTCAGGTTAGAAATAGCTTTGGTCCTGTCCTGGCTGATAAAACCACCGGTTCCACCCTGGCTGAAACTATAGGTCTGGGCAAGCAGGTAAGCAGGCGCATCGTTACCAACCCTGGTGTAAGAGGCCCTTACTTTAGCAAAGGTAACAGCGGCGGGCATATTCATCATTTCAGACAGCAATGCAGTTACACCAAAAGACGGATAAAAATAACTGTGAGGTGTTGGAAGCGTTGATGACCAGTCGTTACGGGCGGTAACATCCAAAAACAGGTAATCCCTGAATGTCAACTGTGTGGTACCATAAACGGATTGAAGTTCTGACTGAACATTTGCCGTTTGCGTGGAAAGTTGTGAGGCAAATGACAGATCATACCTGTTGGGAACCAGCAAACCATTCGCATTGGTAAAAGAAGTGTTCAGCTTTCTCTTAAGCACAGATGTACCCAGGTTGTAATTGATGGAAAAGTCAGAAGATATCTTGTTGTTACCGGTCAGTAAAAGATCCATGTTCTGCTCAGACACCCTGATATTACCTACTGACAGGGAACCGCCGGGCTTGGCAAACAACAAGGTGTTATTGGCAAATTTGTCAATGATATTGTCATCATACCTGTCATAGCTCACCCTTCCCTGTAAACTCAACCAATTGGTCAATTCGTATTTCATTGAAACCAATCCGTTGATCCTGTTCCGGACTTCATCACGGTGTGTGTTTTTTACAGTCCAGTAAGGGTTCATGTAAATGGAAGAGGTGGTCCAGTAATTCTGTGTTTCAATACCGGAAGCATTCACACTGCTGTAATTTTTTACATCATCGAGACTAACGTTGCGAGGCATTTTATACAGGTTCATCATTACTGAACTTTCTTCACCCAGCCTGGGTTTGTTATACAGGTTCTGAACCATGTAGGTGGCTTTTGCATCTGCAGACAACTTGCTGCTCAGCTTTGCGTTCATCCTGAAATTGATGGTATGTCTGTTCAGATGGTTGTCCGGAATGATACCATCCACATAATTGTTTGAGTAGGAGAAATAAGACTGGACTTTATCGAATCCTCCATTAATCGAAATGGAGTTGTTGATGTTTTTACCGGTTCGGAAAAAATCCTTGATATTATCAGGCTGTGCGCTGAGCGCTGTTTGTTTTCCGGTCCAGTCAGTCACCTGCTGACCAGTCATCTTTTCACCCCAGCTCTGACCTGCATTGGCGGTAAAGTTACCGCCATTACCCTGTGAATACTGGTTTTGGAATTCAGGAAGCAGCATAGGTTTTTCGATTGCGATACCGGAGTTAACATCCACGCCCAGTTTCCCGGAACGTCCCTTTTTGGTAGTGATCATGATCACACCATTCGCAGCACGGCTACCATATAAAGCAGAAGCTGCAGCACCCTTCAATACGTTGATGGACTCAATGTCATCGGGGTTGATGTTGGCGGCACCATCGCTGCCATTCTGGCCACCAAAATCATTATCCACCTGGCCGCTGGGTGTGGAGTTATCAATGGCCACCCCGTCCACTACGATAAGGGCATTGTTATTGCCCTGGATGGATCTGTTTCCGCGGAGAACAATCCTTGTTGCGCCACCGGGTCCTGAAGCGGACTGGTTCACAACAAGGCCTGCCACCTTACCGGAAAGGGTGTTGGCGAAGTTCGCATCGCGCACTTCGTTGATCTTATCGCCACTCACTTTCTGAGTGGCATAGGTGAGGGATTTTACCTGGCGCTGTATTCCCAGGGCAGTCACAACCACTTCTCCCAGATCACCTTCAGACTTCTGCATTACAATAGAAGCCTCCTGAGCATTTTCTGCTACAGTGAACTCTATGGTCTGAAATCCAACTGATGACACCACAAGGGTAACAGTTCCTGCTGGTACAGTCATTTCAAAAGAACCGGCGTTGTTGGTGGCAGTACCTCCGGCTTGCCCCTTTACAATCACAGAGGCCCCGGCAACGGGCTCATTGTTTGCACCAGTCACCTTTCCCCGGATCATCCTGGATTGGGCCTGGGTTAGCAATGTCAGCATCATCAATAGATGCAAAACAATTAAGCGCTTTAAATTTCGCATGGCAGTTTGTTATTTTAGTTCAATAATTATACGGCAGACAATATTTCAAGCCACTGATTTACCATCTGTTTCCACTAATGTAGTCGAAAGGGTATTATAAAATATCAGCATAACGGACTATAACGTTGTAGTAATTTTTTCAGTTTGCATTGCAGCCATGTGCTGTATTATTTCAATTAATTTATGCTTTCATATTCAACTGTAAAACGTTAAAAGCATGTCCCACAGCAGTTCTCATCGTATTCGATCAATTGATTATCTACGCGGACTTACCATCTGTTTCATGATTATTGTCAGCATGCCCGGCAATTATGAAACAACATTTGCAGCACTAAAACACGCAGTCTGGCATGGTTTCACTCCCACTGACCTGGTATTCCCGGGCTTTATTTTTGTATCAGGAAGTGCCCTGTATATCGGCAGTAAAAAGAAACAACCGTGCGGACAGGATTTCCTGTTGAAGACATTCAAAAGAGCCTCAGTGATCTTTCTCCTGGGAGTCGGCCTTTACTGGTTTCCCTTTTTCAGAATAACAGACGGATCGCTTCATTTATCAACTTTCACCAACATCAGGATCATGGGCGTCCTTCAACGAATCGCCATTTGCTATTTTCTCACATCCATACTGATACGTTACATTTCTGCCACCAGGTTGGTCTGGCTCAGTGCAATTTTATTGTTGAGCTACTGGTCACTTCTTTACATGCTGCCGCATGGAAATGACCCGCTGGCGATCCGTGAAAATGCCGTACTGAACATGGATCTTGCCATCCTTGGTCCCAATCACTTATACCAGGGCGAAGGCTTCCCTTTTGACCCGGAAGGATTGCTGAGTACCCTGCCTGCTATTGTAAATTGTATCGCCGGATACCTGTCTCTCAAATTCCTGGGCGATCGTCAATATTCACTGGAAAGCATATTGCAGGTGCTGCTGGCAGGATGCACGCTGCTGTTCCTGGCATATATGTGGAGTTATATTCTTCCATTCAACAAAAAACTCTGGACAAGCAGTTTTGCATTACTCACCATTTCACTTGACCTGGTCATCCTGGCAGCACTGGTGTATTTTCTGGAAACAAGGAAAATGAACCTGGGGTCGGATTTTTTTGCTGTATTCGGGAAAAACCCTTTGCTCATCTACCTTTTTTTCGAAATGACAGGAACCGTATTATACCTGACACCTGTAAAGAATTCAAATGCTTACCGCTGGACTTATGATACTTTTTTTTCACGCATTGGCGGGTATGCAGGGTCATTATTTTTTGCGATCAGTTTCATGCTCATTTGCTGGCTGGTGGCAAAATTTCTTGACCGGCGGAAAATATACCTGCGTGTATAGGAGGAGCCCAACCCGGATGCCTGCGGATATTATGTAAAACGTTTTACTACACAATTGCATACTTTAATCTGTACTTTCAAACAAATCAAAAAATCATGTCCAAGGATATTACAAGGCGGTCTTTTATCCGTAATACCGCCATGGGAACGGCTGCTGCCACTTTTCTGCAATTTCCTGCACACCTCATTGCTTCGGAAAAAAACACCCGGGTTAGGATGGGCTTTATCGGCGTTGGCTCCAGAGGCAGGTTGCATATGGAAGAAATGCTTAAAAGAAAGGATGTGGACATTATTGCTGTAGCAGATCCGAATTCTTCCAGCAGCGGAAAAGCGCTGGACCTGGTAAGGAGATATGGCAGGACGGAGCCCATCGTCTTCGGAAACGGCAATAACGATTACAAAAACCTGCTGAAAAGAGAAGATATAGATGCAGTGATAATAGCATCACCCTGGGAATGGCACCTGCCCCAGAGCATATTTGCCATGGAATCGGGAAAAGCAGTGGGACTGGAAGTAGCCGGTGCCATCAAACTGCAGGATTGCTGGGACTTTGTCAATACCTACGAAAAAACAAAATCACCCATCATGATACTCGAAAACGTCTGTTACAGGCGTGATATCATGGCCGTACTGAATATGGTCCAGCAAAACAGGTTCGGTGAATTACTGCACCTGCAGGGCGGTTACCAGCACGACCTGAGGGCACAGCTATTCAACACCTCACCCGAGTGCTGCAAGGGCGTGGAATTTGGTGAAAAAGGAATCGGCTCGTCCAGGTGGCGCACTGAGTACTACCATAAGGTAAACGCGGAGATTTATCCCACCCATCAGTTGGGGCCCATCGCCGTGATGACAGATATCAACCGCGGTAACAGGCTGACCAGCCTTACCAGTATGGCCACCAAGGCAAGGGGAATGAACCGGTATGTGGCCAATAATCCGGATGGCGGACCAAATCATCCCAACGCGAAGCTCAAATTCAAATTGGGCGATATTGTTACCACTTCCCTCCAGACGGAAAATGGTGAAACCATTGTTTTAACCCACGACACCAACTCCCCCCGGCCCTATAACCTGGGCTTTAAGGTACAGGGCACCAACGGGCTCTGGCAGGAGTTCAGTGAGGGGCAGCCTGACCAGGGCATGATTTATTTTGAAGACAGGAGTCCTGCCCATACCTGGGAAAATCCCAAAAAATATCTGGAGGAATATGACCACCCGCTTTGGAAACAGTTTTCAAAAGAAGCGGAAGGCTCAGGACATGGTGGCATGGACTTCTTTGTCGACAATGCCTTTATCGAATGTATCAAACGTAAGATTGATTTCCCGCTGGATGTATATGACCTGGCGACCTGGAGAAGCATCACGCCATTGAGTGCAGCCTCCATTGCAGCAGGTGGTCAACTGGTCAAAGTGCCCGATTTTTCGCGGGGAAAATGGAAAACGAGAAAACCGTTTTCACAGGTGTTTTCCTTTGCAAGCAAGCAGTAAGCAGTAGTTTTGATTTACAAGTAGTAAGTTATGGTATGTCTATACCGTAACTTTTTTTTATCCCTTTTCACAGTGGATATAAAACTAAACGATCATGTAACTTCATGTTATGGAAAAAAAGCCCGTCACCATAAAGGAAATCGCAAAGCGACTGAACATTTCCGTTTCAGCAGTATCCAAAGCCCTTCATGATGACCAGAGTATCGGATTGCGAACCAAAATGCGGGTGAGGGCGATGGCGGAAGAACTTAACTACGAACCCAACCAGACAGCCATATTCCTGCAAAAAGGCAGGACCAACACTATCGGGGTAATTGTACCCAGCCTGGTAGAATCATTTTTTCCGCAGGTGATCAGCGGCATTGAGGAAGTGGCCAACAAACATAATTATGTTGTATTGCTGGGGCAATCCATGGAAGATCCCGAAAGAGAACAAATGCTTTTGGAAACAATGAAAAAACACCGGGTGGATGGCATTCTGATTTCCATTTCAAAAAACACTTTCCAATACGACCATCTGAAGAAAATTAAAGAAACAATTCCGCTCGTTTTCTTTGACCGAATCCCGGACATGAAAGAAATTCATTATGTTGCCTGCAACCTCGTATCCGGAACAGTGCAGGCCATGAATTATCTCCTGCAGCAAAAACACAGGATTATCGGGATGGTCAACGGTCCTGAAAAACTTTTCTCCAGTAAGGAGCGACTGGAAGGCTTCCGCCAGGCACTCAGTAAAAACAGGCTTAAATACGATCCTTCGCTGGTGGTGAACTCAGACCTGTCAAAAGAAAGCGTGATACAGGCAGTGAAAGAATTACTGTCCAGCAAAAGAAAGCCAACTGCCCTGGTGGCTTTTCACGACAATGCCGCCATTGACATCATTGAATACCTGAAATCGATAAAGAAAGATAAAACCATTCCGGTTGTCAGTTTTGCCAACCTGCCTATGAGTTCCCACACCGTTTTCAAGCCCGCAGCGTCCCTTGAACAGTATCCCTACCTGCAGGGACAAAAGGCAATGGAGGTGCTCATCGATGTCATGAATAACAAGAGCACCAACGCGGCTGCCAACTCCGCTTTTTATAAAGTAATACTGGACTCAAGGCTCGTGATATTAAAATAGTAAAACGTTATATTAATATCCGAGGCTGTTAGTTTAATAAATTCAATGCTGAACGGTTTAGAGAAAATACTACCAACATGTCAGAATTTGAATTTGACGCAATAGTGGTGGGTTCCGGAATCAGCGGGGGCTGGGCTGCAAAAGAACTGACCGAAAAAGGGCTGAAGGTCCTGATGCTGGAAAGGGGAAGGAATTTTGAGCACCTGAAAGACTATACCAACTCCCAGAAGGAATTCTGGGATTGGCCCCACCGTGGAACACGCACCAGGAAAATGATAGAACAATACCCTGTATTGAGCCGCGATTACCTGATGGATGAGAACCTGATGGATTACTGGCCTTTGGAGGAAGAAAATCCTTACACGGAAATCAAACGCTTTGACTGGTACCGCAGCTACCAGATGGGCGGAAGGTCAATCATGTGGGGAAGACAGAGTTACCGGCTCAGTAATTTTGATTTTGAAGCCAATGCAAAAGACGGAATCGGAACAGACTGGCCGGTTCGCTATGAAGAAATTGCCCCCTGGTATGATCATGTTGAAAAATTTGCCGGCATCAATGGGTCGCATGAAAACCTTCCGCAACTGCCCGATGGCATGTTTCAGCCGGCAATGAAAATGAACTGTGTGGAACAGGATCTCTCTGCAAAACTGAAATCATTTTATAATGGCAAGAGAGTGATGATCATGGGGCGATCTGCCAATCTCACAGAGACCCTGCCGGGAAGGAACAAATGCCAGTACCGCGATAAATGCGCACTGGGATGCCCTTTCAGCGGATACTTCAGCACCCAGTCGTCCACCCTTCCTGCTGCATTGAAGACCGGCAACCTCACCATTCATACCTGGAGCATTGTAACCAGGATATTATACGACAGAGACAGTAAAAAGGCCACCGGGGTGGAAGTGCTTGATGCCAGAACAAACAAGACCTATGAATACAGGGCCAAAATCGTTTTCCTGAATGCCTCCACACTTAACAGCACCTGGATACTGATGAACTCTGCCACCGATATCTGGCCCGATGGTTTGGGGAGCAGCAGCGGAGAACTGGGGCATAACCTGATGGACCATCATGTAGGCGCGGAAGCATCCGGGGATGTGGAGGGCTATACCGATAAATACTATTACGGAAGAAGACCAAACGGGATATATATTCCCAGGTTCAGGAATCTATTTGGCGACAAACGCGATTACCTGCGCGGCTTTGGCTACCAGGGCAGCGCCGGAAGACAGGGCTGGAACAGGGAAGTTGCAGAGTATCTGATCGGCAAAGAACTAAAAGACCTTTTAACAGAGCCCGGCAACTGGCGTTTTGGCATAGGTGCCTTCGGTGAAATGCTTCCATATCATGAAAACCGGTTGTCACTGGACAAATCCCGCAAGGATAAATGGGGCCTTCCCACATTGGCTGTTGATTGTGAGATAAAGGAAAACGAAAAAAAGATGCGCAAGGATATGGTGGGCGATGCAGTTGAAATGCTGGAGGCTATCGGCATCAAAAACATTCAGTCATCGGATGAAGCCGGCGCACCCGGCCGGGCCATTCATGAAATGGGAACTGCCCGGATGGGCCGCGAACCCGGTTCATCTGTCCTTAACAAATGGAACCAGGTCTGGGATGCCAAAAATGTATTTGTTACAGACGGCGCTTTCATGACCTCCTCAGCCTGCCAGAATCCCTCACTTACCTATATGGCCTTTACCGCAAGAGCCGCCAACTTCGCGGTGGAAGAACTAAAAAGAGGAAATTTATAAGTACTAAAATCTGCCATGCAAAAAACAACAGGCTTGCCATCCAGCCCACCCAAAAGCAATTTTTATCCGATCCTGATCATTGGAATCCTGTTTTTCATCTTCGGATTCGTTACCTGGCTGAACGGCACACTTATACCGTTCCTGAAAATCACCTGTGAACTCAGGAGTGATACCCAGGCTTTTCTGGTAGTGACCGCATCTTACATGGCGTATTTCTTCCTGGCATTACCTTCGGCAACCATCCTTAAATATACTGGCTACAAAAAAGGCATGTCGCTGGGTTTAATGGTAATGGTAGCGGGCACACTGTTGTTCCTGCCAGCCGCCGACCAACGCAGCTTCGGACTCTTCCTTACCGGGCTTTTTATACAGGGGGCGGGGCTGGCCTTGCTGCAAACAGCTTCCAATCCTTATATCAGCATCCTGGGCCCCATAGAAAGCGCAGCAAAAAGGATCAGCATCATGGGCATCTGCAATAAAGTTGCCGGAGCCATCAGCCCACTGATTCTCGGAACACTGCTGCTTTCCAATATTGGCGTAACACAAAATGCACTGAACACCACCACAGAACCCGCAGCCAGAGAGAAACTGCTGGAAGAACTTGCCTCCCGTATCCACACCCCTTACATTATTATGGCCATCGTACTGGTAGCCCTTGCAATAATGATCTACCGGTCTGCACTACCCGAAATAAAGGATGAGGAAGATATTGCTTCCGATGGTACTACAGAAGAAAAAAGCATCTTTTCTTTCAGCCATCTCTGGTTAGGCGTAATCTGCATCTTCCTCTATGTAGGCGCCGAAGTAATGGCCGGCGATGCAATCGGCATTTACGGAAATTCCATGGGCATGCCCCTGGAGAAAACCAAATACTTTACTTCCTTTACCCTGACAGCCATGCTCATCGGATACATCATAGGTATCATCACGATCCCGAAATATTTATCACAGCAGACAGCGCTCAAAATGTCGGCACTACTGGGCCTCCTATTCACCATCGCAACCTACTTCACCACCGGATATACTGCCATAACTATGGTGGCTATGCTCGGACTGGCCAATGCCCTGATGTGGCCTGCAATATTCCCGCTGGCTATTAATGGGCTTGGTTCAAAAACCAAAACCGGCGCGGCACTGCTCATCATGGGTATTGCCGGGGGGGCCATCATTCCACTTTTATTTGGTGAGTTGAAAAGCATTCCGTCAATAGGGTTTAAATCAGCCTTCCTGCTCTGCCTCATTCCCAGTTATGCCTATATCCTGTATTATGCACAGGCTGGGCACAAACCGCGTAAATAATACTTCAACGACTTTTCTGAACAATGTATATAGATATCAGTACCAATAACCAGGGGCAACTAGGAACAGGCCTTCCGGAAGAACCGGATGAGATCTGTGACTTGCTGAAAAAAGAAGCAACCCGCCAGTTTACCAAACATAAAATTCCGGCAACCAGGCAGGAGTGGTCTGGTATGAAAGATCGCATCTATGATAACATACTGAAAAAAGCCGGCATCGCTTTCTTCCCTGAACTTGATTTTGATGAACAGGTTACCGGGAGGTCGCGGGTAATGAATTACAGTATCAAGAACATCTACTTCCAAACTCTGCCGGGAGTTTATGCCACCGGCAACCTATATATTCCTGATGGAGATGGGCCCTTCCCAGCTGTCATAAACTTTCATGGACATATCCTGGATTCCAAACTTAATCATTCCGTACAGAAGAGGGCACACATCCTGGCAAGAAATGGATTTGCCTGTTTCTGCATGGACACATTCGGAACAGGAGAAAGATCCATTAAACCAGATGATTCCGATTACCATGGTGGCATGGACGGAGCAAACCATTTCAACAATGGTCAGAGCCTGCTGGGCATACAGGTGTCTGAAAATATGCGGATTGTCGATTTCCTTTCCTCACTTGACTTCATTGATAAAAACAATATTGGCGCAACAGGTGAGAGTGGTGGCGGTAACCAGGCGATGTGGCTGGCAGCCATCGATAAAAGGATCAAAGCTGCAATGCCTGTAGTAAGTGTGGGTACTTTTGAGGCATTTGTAATGGCTCACAATTGCGTATGCGAAACACTGCCGGATGGACTCACCTTTTGCGAGGAATCTCAGATACTTGGGTTGATAGCACCAAGGGCATTGAATGTATGCAATGCCCTCCAGGAAAAACACAAGGCATTTACGGCAACAGAAATGTTGCGGACAGTTAAAAACACCGGAAAGATCTACAGACTGGTTAACGCAAGTGAAAATTTTCATGTGCAGATTTTCAATAACGAACACGAGTACTCGAAAGAAATGCAGTTTGCCATGATCAACTGGTTTAACAGCCACCTGAAAGAAAACGAAAAACAGGGGCCTGTAAACCTGGATACAGAGTTGCTGGAGAAGGAAGAGCTAAAGGTGTTTCAACATAAAAAACGGGACAGCAAAATCATTTCACAACCGGATTATCTGCGCATCACCAGCAATTCAATCCTCTCCCAAAAAAAATTCAGCGGAAATGCTGAAACGGAACTGCAGGAGTTGAAAAAAATAGTACGTATTCAGAATTGGTGGTCTGTTGAAAAAACAAATGAACAGAGCCTGAATAAAAACCGCATTTTGAAATCCATTTGCACCGATACAGGCATCCGGATCCCCGTCATATTTCAGGCTTCTGAAAACGAATCAGATATTTTTATCATCAGTGCGGATCCGGATGGTAAAGAAACCACCATAGACAAGGCTTGTCCTACCCAGGGAAATGCCGAAAAAGTATCATTTGACCTGCTTGGAACCGGAGAACTTTCATCGCCGGTTGCCAGTTTTTATGACAATGAAATTACGCCATTTCATACTTTATCAAGAACGCTTATCTGGTTGGGAAAAACGGTTGTAGGCGAATGGATAAAGGAATTTAAAGTCATCCTGGATCTTATCAGAAAATCAAAACCAGATGCAACTCTCCGGGTATCTGCAAACCGGGAAGCAGGCGTAGCCGCCATATTACTCAGTGCACTTTATCCCGGCATTGACGAACTCATACTCTGTGACAGCCTGGTAAGCTATGTATATGAAGAAAAACCGGAGGTGGAATATTTCAACATGTCCATTACCCTGCCCGGAATCATTCCCTGGGGCGACCTCGTTCATGCCATGGCGCTTTCCCATTCAAAAATCAGTATTACTAATCCAAGAAATCTTCACGGTAAAATTTTAACGGAAGATAAAAAAGCCGCCTTATTGGAAAAATACAACCTGCTGGCCACACAATACCGGTCAAAGGGTTCATTGCATTTTAATTAATCATTTATTCAAAATATATGCAGATACATGTGAATAAGAATGTCCCGGATCTGGGACATGCAGCAGGAACACTTACTTCAGCACTTATAAAACAGGCGATCCGTGAAAAAGGCCAGGCCAATGTAATACTTGCAACCGGCGCCAGCCAGTTTGAAACATTGCGTTATCTCATCAATGATAAGGAAATTGATTGGTCTGGGGTTGTAATGTTCCACCTCGATGAATATATTGGCTTGCCGGAAAGCCATCCCGCCAGTTTCAGGAAATACCTGAAAGAACGTTTTCTCATTCAGGTGCCGGCTCTTAAAGAAATCCACCTGATCAATGGCGAAACAGATCCTGAGGCTGAATGCAAAAAACTGTCGGAAGCTATCGCAAAATACCCTATAGATGTAGCATTGGTTGGAATCGGAGAGAATGGTCACCTGGCTTTTAATGACCCCCCGGCAGATTTTGACACTGAGATTCCCTACATCATTGTCAATCTCGATGAAGCCTGCCGCAGGCAACAAATGGGCGAGGGATGGTTTAACACCATCGACGAAGTACCCGCACAGGCAATCAGTATGTCGGTTCAGCAGATCATGAAATCAAAACACATCATCTGCTCGGTACCCGACAAGCGGAAGGCGGAAGCAGTCAGGAACTGCCTGAAAAATGAAGTGAGTAACCTCTTCCCTTCAAGTATTCTGCAGCAGCATGCACATTGTGATATATTCTTAGATGAAGACTCTGCATCACTCTTATAATCCCATCAAGCCTGGTTACCTGATATGAAAACCATCATCACCAACGGACAGCTCATAACCGAAAACGGCATCATACCAAACGGTGCTGTCCTTTATGAAAATGGCAGGATCAGGGCCCTGGGCAATCACTTGCCGGTTAATGCTGCCGATGAGGTGATAGATGTCAGGGGGAATTATATCTCCCCGGGATTCATCGACCTGCATGTACACGGCGGCGGCGGTTATGATTTTATGGATGGCACAAAAGCAGCCTTTGAAGGAATTTTCCGCGCACACATGAAACATGGCACCACCAGCATGATGCCAACCACACTCACCAGTACAAAAGAAGAAATCCACAAGGTGCTGGACTGTTATGAGGAAATAGCCAGGCTTCATGGAACCGGATGCAACCTGCTGGGAGTTCATATTGAGGGCCCCTATTTCGCCATGAACCATCGCGGGGCCCAGGACCCCAGATTTATCCGCAACCCAGAACCTGCTGAATACAGGGATATCCTGGCAAAACACTCCTGTATCAGGAGATGGAGCATAGCGCCGGAACTGGAGGGAGCGCTGGAAATGGGGGATCACCTTTCATCTTTGGGAATCATTCCCTCAATTGCGCATACAGATGCCGTTTATGACGATGTGGTGGAAGCCATGAAACACGGATACTCGCTGGTTACACATCTCTACTCAGCCATGAACGGTGTGATCAGGCGGGGGGCATACCGGTTTGCCGGCACAGTGGAGTCCGCTTTCCTGATCGATGAACTGGATGTGGAGATCATCGCCGACGGCAAACACCTCCCAATACCCCTGCTGCAACTGATCTTCAAAATAAAAGGGGCGGAAAGGATTGCGCTGGTCACCGATGCCATGAGGGCTGCGGATACCAATGTTACCCGGACTGTCCTGGGAAAAATGGATGACGGCCTGCCAGTGATCATAGAAGATGATGTAGCCAAACTTCCAGATAAGTCTTCTTTCGCCGGCAGCATCGCCACAGCCGACAGGCTCGTGCGCGTGATGTGGAAAGATGCCGGTATAAACCTGCCGGACGTCATTAAAATGATGTGCACCACGCCGGCAAGGATAGCGGGAGTTGCAAAAACCAAAGGCAGCCTGGCAATAGGCAAGGACGCTGATATTACCATATTTGACGATACCGTAACCGTTCAGCAGGTCATAATAGGCGGTTCCCAATTATATTAAAGCATGAAGAACAAGATACTGAAATTATCACCGGCCGACAATGTACTCGTTGCGTTGACTGACCTTCGTAAAGGCGAATTAGTCTCCTGTGAAAACGAGGAATTCCTGTTACAGGAACCCATACCCGCCAAGCATAAATTTTTTATGAATGATATGGCTTCGGGCGACAGCGTTTTTATGTATGGCGTGCTGGTTGGCAAACTCCTGCATGCAGTTTCCAAAGGAACAAAAGTGCATACCGGCAATACGCGCCATGCTGCGGAGCCCTACCGCTATCGCGGTTATGATTATAAATGGCAGGCACCGGACACCAGCCGGTTCAGGGGACTGACATTCAACGGTTTTCACCGGAGTGATGGCAGGGTAGGCACTGCTAATTACTGGATTTTCATCCCCACTGTTTTTTGTGAAAACAGGAACCTGGACGTGATTCGCGAAGTTCTTGAAAACGAGCTGGGATATTCAGCAACAGAAAAATACAGGTCCTATACCAACAGCTTGCTATCGGCATATAAGGATGCCCGTCCCTTATCTGATGCAGCCATGCATTCATTTGGTCCGGATCCCACACGAACAGACAGGCCTTTTAAGAATGTAGATGG
This sequence comes from Flavihumibacter stibioxidans, assembly GCF_014332695.1. GTDB lineage: Bacteria > Bacteroidota > Bacteroidia > Chitinophagales > Chitinophagaceae > Flavihumibacter > Flavihumibacter stibioxidans. The sequence continues at coordinate 914,161 of NZ_MBUA01000012.1, forward strand.
CATCCGCTTCCTGAAGCACGAGGGCGGTTGCGGCGGCATCAGACAGGACGCAGCGGTATTGGGTAAATTACTCGCAGCATATGCCAACCACCCCAATGTTGGCGGAGTAACGATTTTAAGTCTTGGCTGCCAAAACCTCCAGGTAACGGAATTACTGGAAGAAATTAAAACACAAAACCCCGGATTCAACAAACCAATGGTTGTGCTCGAACAGCAACAGGCCGGAACTGAGGAAGAACTGATCACCACTGCCATCCGAAAAACTTTCGAAGGCCTGATAGCCATTAATCAGCAGGAAAGAAAACCAGCACCACTGGACAAACTCTGCATTGGTGTGAAGTGTGGCGGCAGTGACGGTTTCAGTGGAATTTCCGCCAACCCTGCTGTAGGCTATTGTGCCGACCTGCTGGTTGCCCTTGGCGGAAAAATTATTCTGGCGGAATTTCCTGAACTCTGCGGTGTTGAACAGGATCTGCTCGATCGTACGGAAGATCCTGGCGCTGCACAGAAATTTATTGACCTCATGAAGAACTATGAATCGATTGTCACCCGCGCTGGTTCCGGCTTTCACATGAATCCATCACCTGGCAATATCAGGGATGGACTGATCACCGATGCCATGAAAAGCGCAGGGGCGGCAAAGAAGGGAGGCACTTCACCTATAACCGATGTGCTGGATTATACCGAACCTGCAGTAAAGCCGGGACTGAATCTTCTCTGCACACCAGGGAACGATGTGGAAGCTACAACAGGCAAAGCTGCCAGCGGCGCCACCCTGATTCTCTTTACTACCGGCCTGGGAACCCCTACCGGCAATCCCATATGTCCTACCATCAAAATCGCTACAAACTCAGTATTGGCGAAAAAAATGAAAGATATCATTGATATTGATACCGGAGCTATTATTGATGGAACAAAAACCATTTCGGAAATGGGAGAGGATATCCTGCACTTTTGCATTCACTGCGCGAGTGGTGAAATTGTTCCGAAGGCTGTACTCCTTAACCAGAATGATTTCATTCCCTGGAAAAGAGGTGTATCCCTATAATACCGGAACAGCTGTCAGATCACCTTCCACGCAGGTAACCCGCTGGAAACCGTCCAGTTTAAGGAGCGAATAGGCTATTGTAGCACGGTATCCGCTGTCGCAACATAATAAATAGCTGCGGCTCTTTTGCAACTGACCCGATTTATGCGGAATGGATTCCAATGGCATATTTATAGACTGTGGCAGGTGGTGTGCTTTGTATTCACATTCAGTCCGGAGGTCGAGTATTACCAACCCCGGCTCCTTCACGGTAAAACCCGCATATTGCTGGTGTCCTATGACAGGCACAGCGGCCGTCTCAAAACCATCCTTTGACCAGCCTTTCACCCCTTCCTTCAGGTAGCCGATAATATTGTGGTATCCGATGCGCGACAGGTGAATGATGCTCTCCCGTTCACGCCCCTTTTCCGTGACCAGTAAGATCGGCTGGCGGATATCCTTCACCACGTTCCCCACCCAGGAGGAAAAGTCATCACACAATCCGATAAACAGTGATCCCGGAATATATTGACGCTGGAAATCAGCTACCTGCCGGGTATCTATCACTACTGCATCCTCAGCCTGCCATTGGAGGTAAAAATCCTTTGACGAAAGCGCCCGGTTCCCTTTTTTCAATACCTCTTCCAGGTCGGGAATATCACCTGTTGCGTTCATCAGGATATTAAATGGATAATACGCCGGCGGTTCCGCCAGGTTTTCCGTTACCCGCCTGATAAACTCATCCCTGGTAATGTCCTGACTCAGTGCAAAATTCGTCTGCTTTTGCCGGCCCAGGGTATCAAAGGTCATTTCACCTATCTTTCTGCCACAGGCACTTCCGGCCCCATGACCCGGATATACCAGCACCTCATCTGCCAGTGGTATGATCTTGTTCCTCAGCGAATCAAATAGGAGGCCTGCAAGAAAGTCCGGGGTCATCTCCGCCTTCACCCGCTGCACGAGATCAGGGCGGCCCACATCATCAATGAAAAGGGTATCACCGGTAAATATCGCATAGTCTTTCCCGTTATTATCTATTAACAGGTAGGTACTCGATTCGAGAGAATGTCCCGGTGTATGCATCACCCTGATGCTGCAATCGCCCAGGGATAATATTTCGCCATCCTTTGCCACATGTGCCTTGTACATGGGCGTGGCAGTGGGGCCGAAAACAATGGTTGCCCCTGTCTTTTCGGCCAGCTCCTGGTGGCCACTCACGAAATCGGCATGAAAATGCGTTTCCAGGATAAAGCGGATTTTAGCCTTGTTCTTCCTGGCAAGCGTAAGATAGGGCTGAGGGTCCCGCAAAGGGTCAATAATGGCCGCCTCCCCATTACACTCAATATAATAGGAAGCCTCGGCAAGACCCCTGGTATATAACTGTTCTATTTTCATACATCATACGCTTAAAGAATGGCCATCGATTGACACCTCCAAAATTGCAACAGCCGCCTCTCTCCATAAGTGCTTAATGTTACAGATAACCATGAATTTGATCAGCTCCAGCGGAATGGTGTTTTTCATGGAAATTATAGGACTTGCCGGGTCCTGCGTGATATTTGTCACGAAGCCTTTTTCCAAATCATCGTAACTGGCATATAAAATATTATGCCATATGCCGGTTAAGCACCAGATAGTAATCATTGGCGGAGGAAATGCAGGCATTTCCGTAGCGTCCAAACTGCTCCTTAAAGACAAACAACTTGATATCGCGATCATTGATCCTGCCGACAAACATTATTACCAGCCTGCATGGACACTGGTAGGCGGCGGTGTTTTTGACATCAACGCCACGGTTCGCAACGAAGCGGATGTGATGCCCAAAGGCGTGAAATGGATCAAACAGAAGGTAACCTCCTTCTCACCGGAAGAAAACTCCGTACAACTCGACAACAACGAAACCGTAACCTATGAGTTCCTGGTAGTTGCTGCCGGTATCCAGCTCAACTGGGGTGAAATCAAAGGACTGAAGGAAACCCTTGGTAAAAACAATGTTTGCTCCAATTACAGCTTCGATTATGCACCTTATACTTTTGAATGCCTGAAAAACCTGAAAGGCGGAAAGGCTATTTTCACCAACCCTCACACCCCGGTAAAATGCGGTGGCGCGCCTCACAAGATCATGTACCTGGCAGCAGACTATTTCCGCAAAAACGGACTGCTGGATAAGGTGGATATCCAGTACTGGAGTGGCGCAGGCAAGCTCTTTGCTGTTCCGCACTACGAAAAGACACTGCTGAAAGTGGTGGAAAAAGGAAATATCAAACTCAACTTCAACGTAAAACTGGTTGAAATTGACGGCCCGGGGAAAAAGGCAAAATTTGTTGGTATCGGCGAAAAGAACAAGGATGAAGAGTACCTGGTCGATTTTGATATGATCCACGTAACCCCGCCGCAAAGCGCACCGGATTTTATCAGGAACAGTTCCCTGGCCAATGCCGCCGGCTGGGTGGATGTTGACAAACACAGTTTGCAGCACAACAAATACCCCAATATTTTTTCACTGGGCGACTCCTCCGGCCTGCCCACCAGCAAAACAGGTGCGGCCATCCGCAAACAGTCACCCGTACTGGTAGAAAACCTGCTGGCATGCATCAGGCAGCAGGCTTTTACCGCCAAATATGATGGCTACACTTCCTGTCCGCTGGTAACAGGTTACGGCAAACTGGTACTGGCAGAATTTGATTACGAGAACAAACCCCAGGAGACCTTCCCTATTGACCAGAGCAAGGAAAGGTGGAGCATGTACATGCTGAAGCGCCATATCCTTCCCTGGCTCTACTGGGCTAAGATTTTACCCGGAAAAGCTTAATACATCAACTAAAAACAAAAACAATCTAACGATGGCTACTGTCAATGACATTCTGAAGTTTCGCGCAACCAATCAGATTTACCAGGTAAGGCCTGATATCTCTGTTTATGACGCGGTTAAGGTAATGGGCGAAAACAACGCAGGTTCCGTGCTGGTAATGGACCAGGATGGCACTATGCTGGGCATCCTGACGGAAAGGGATTACGCACGTAAAATTGTGCTGAAGGGAAAGCGCTCCATTGATACACTGGTCAGCGAAATCATGACGCCGGCCGAAAAAATCATCCACGTGGGCAGGGGTACCAGTATCCAGGAATGCATGGAAAAAATGTCAGGTAAAAAGATCAGGCACCTGCCTGTACTCGAAAATGGCAAACCTGTAAGTGTCATCAGTATTGGCGATGTGGTTTCCTTACTGATCCGCGAACAGGAACACACCATCCAGGTTATGTCCAACTATATCCAGGGCGTCAACATCTGACTATTTTAATCCCCCATACCATCATCAGGGTCCTTTCGGGCCCTGGTTTTTTTATTCCTGCCATTCAGTAAATAGTACCATAAAGAACGAAATTCTGTCCATACCTTTAAAGAGGGTTAGGTGTAGCTTTGCAAAAGATAATTGGTTGTAAACAACAGGATAATATGCCGGAACAAATACCAACCGTCGGAATGTGTAACCTACTGGGAGATGATTTCACATTGAACGACATCCTGATCTATCACCTGAGCGATTTCCTGAAAACCCATCCCAATATGGTTTTCCCGCATCGGCACTCATTCTTCCAGATCCTTTATTTCACCAAAAGCGGCGGAAAACACACGATTGATTTTGATGGATATGAGGCAGAAGCCGGACAGATCTATTTCATGATACCCGGACAGGTGCATACATGGAGCTTCACTGACAACACTGAAGGCTTTCTGGTAAATTTTACTGAATCCTTTTTCAGTTCTGTTTTTATCAACCCGCATTATATTTCCGACTTCCCTTTTTTCAGCGGAATTTCTGGTGACAATGTGCTGAAGGTTCCGAAAAAAATGCAACCGGAACTGCTGCAGTTGTTTATCAATATGCAGGCAGAATGCAAGAGCCAGCAGGAATATAAATATGATTACCTGCGCGCCAAACTGGTGGAATTGTTTGTACTGGTCAGCAGGAAACTCGTGAGTGACAAAACCAGCAAACTAACCCGCCACAATTATCTCATCCTGCGGAATTTCCAGAAACTGATCGAACAACAATACAAGGTCAACAAGCTGCCCAAGGAATATGCTGAGCTGTTGTTTATTACTCCCAATCACCTGAACGCGCTGTGCAAAAGCACCCTGGGCAAAGCAGCCGGCGAAATCATCCGCGACCGCGTGTTGCTGGAAGCCAGGCGCCTGCTTGTAAATTCCGACTATAATGTTTCACAAATATCTCACCAGTTGAATTTCGATGACCCCTCCTATTTCGTCAAGTTCTTCAAGAAATACATCGGCGTTACACCGGAGGAATTCAGAAAAACCAAACTGGCCATCAAATAAAATTTGTCATCATGGATGTAGAAGTATTATCGCGGATCCAATTTGCCTTCACTATCGCCTTCCATTATATCTATCCGCCGCTTAGTATCGGACTGGGGTTGATCCTGGTGATCATGGAAGGGCTCTACCTGAAAACAGGGAAAAAGATTTATGAAGACATGACCCGATTCTGGATCAAGATCTTTGCTCTCATCTTCGGACTGGGTGTGGCTACCGGCATCATCATGGAATTTGAATTCGGTACTAACTGGGCCACCTATTCGAAATATGTGGGAGATATTTTCGGCAGTGCGCTGGCAGCCGAAGGTATCTTCGCCTTCGCCCTGGAGAGCGGCTTCCTGGGAATTCTCCTGTTTGGCTGGAACCGTGTCAGTTCAAAAGTCCATTTCTTTTCCACTATCATGGTATTCCTTGGATCCATGTTCAGCGCTGTCTGGATCGTGGTTGCCAACAGCTGGCAGCAAACCCCTGCCGGATACCATATTGTGGGTGATGGCCTGAATGCAAGGGCCGAGATCACAGATTTCTGGGCCATGGTTTTTAATCCTTCCAGTGTTGACAGGCTGACCCATGTATGGATAGGCGCTTTCCTCGCCGGAGCATTCCTGGTATTGAGTGTGAACGCGTATTATATACTTAAGAATAAACACCTCGAAATCGCCCGGCCTTCTTTTAAAATCGCACTGGCAGTTGCCACCATCTTCTCCCTGGCGCAATTGTTCACCGGGCATAAAAGCGCCGACGGTGTAGCTGTTAACCAACCCGCAAAACTAGCCGCACTGGAAGGTCATTTTGACAGCACTGCCGCAGCAGACATGTATTTGCTGGGATGGGTGAACAAGGAAAGCCAGACCACCAGCGGACTAAAAATTCCCGGCGGACTCAGTTTCCTGATTCACTACGATTTCAAGACACCGGTTACCGGGTTGAATGCTTTTAAACCCGAAGACCGCCCTTCACAGGTAAATGCTGTTTTTCAATTTTACCATATCATGGTTGCCATCGGCATGGCTTTGATCGCTCTGACGCTTTATGCAAGCTGGTTATGGAAACGCGGCACCCTGTTTGATAAAAAATGGCTCATGACCATTTTCGTGTGGGCGGTACTGTTACCCCAGATTGCCAACCAGGCGGGATGGTTCGCAGCAGAAATGGGCCGCCAGCCCTGGGTCGTATACGGATTACTCAGGACCTCCGATGCCCTGTCCAATGCGGTTAAAGCAGAGCAGGTGCTGATCTCCCTGATTATGTTCACCCTGGTTTACCTGACCCTGCTCATACTATTCCTTTATTTGCTGAACAAAAAGATCCAGCATGGACCGGTTATGACAGAGCATCACGGCGAAGACGATGAATCCGGGGATTCCAGCAGGAGACAAAACCCCATCATGCACCATTAAACTTTAGCTATGTTTTTAGGAATCGATTACAATACATTGTGGTTTCTGGTATTCGGCGCAGTGATTACCGGATACGCCATTCTCGACGGCTTTGACCTGGGTGCCGGGGCCCTCCACCTCTTTCTCAAAAAGGAAAAGAGCCGCAGGATTGCTTTAAATGCCATCGGACCTGTCTGGGATGGTAATGAAGTATGGCTGGTGATCGCGGGAGGTGCATTGTTCGCAGGCTTCCCGGTTGCATATGCTGCAGTGTTTTCAGCATTTTACCTTCCGGCTATGATCTTCCTGATCGGACTGATCTGGCGTGCCGTGGCCATAGAGTTCAGAAGTAAGGAACCCGGACCTAAATGGCGGCTGACCTGGGATATCGTATATACTTTCGCCTGTGTGGTGGTGACCCTGTCATTGGGGCTCATGCTTGGAAACGTGGCACTGGGATTGCCACTGAATGAGCAAAAAGAATTCGCCGGCGGAATGGGCACCTTCTTCAACCCGTTTTCAATTATGGTGGCCGTAACCACACTGGCACTTTTCATGACACACGGAGCCATCTACCTGGCCATGAAAACCGAAGACAGGCTTTATACCAGGCTGACCATCCTGGCAAAAAACTTCAATATATTTTTCCTGGTTGTATTTGCACTAACGACCTTGTATACCCTATTATATATTCCGCACCTGAGTGATAAAATAAGAAGTAATCCGGCCTACTTTATTTTCCCCGCCATCATGCTGCTGGCCATTGCCAATATCCCCCGGCAACTGAAAAAAGGGAACTACGGCTTCGCTTTCATCAGCTCTTCCGTGACGATTGCCGCACTGCTGGTGGCAGTAGCCGTGGAAGTCTTTCCCAACCTCCTGTATGCCAGCAACAACCCGGCCAACAGCATCACCATCGACAATGCAGCTTCATCACAAAAAACCATGGGAACCCTGCTGCTTATTGCTGCAATTGGCACGCCCCTGGTCGGCATTTATACCAGCTTTGTTTTCTGGACCTTTAAAGGCAAGGTTAAACTGGATGAAACAAGTTATTGATCAATGATCTCCCATTCCATCACATCGGAATGAATATGCTCCCTTTTCATGATCCTGCTGAATTTCCTGAGCAGGTTACGGTTTTGCGGAGCGAGATCTGTTGTTTCAGCAGGGTCAGTGGACAGGTCATATAATTGCCAGCGCGCTTTGGGAACATTTTTCAGGTTGGTCTTCACCGCCTTCCAGTTACCCATGCGGATAGCCAGCTGGCCGTTCTTTTCAGGATATTCAAAATAGAGATACCTGTGTTTTTTCTGTTCACCCTTTCCAAGCAATTCCGGCAGAAAGGATATGCCATCCGACTTCGCGGGCATTCCCTGCCCGGTTAATTCAGCCAGTGTTGCCATCAGGTCATACTGCGCCGACACAAGGTCGCTGGTGGTTCCGGGTGCAATCCTGCCAGGCCAGCGGGCAATAAAGGGAACCCTGATCCCGCCTTCGTACAAATCCATTTTCAGTCCCCGCAAACCCGCCACACTGTTGAAAAAAGCTGCCTCCACACCACCAGAATTAAAGGTGGTGCCATTATCACTGCTGAACATGATCAGGGTGTTTTCATCCATTCCCATCGCCTTTATCTTATCCATAATAATCCCTACCTGCGCATCCAGGTAACTGATCATGGCGGCATAAGCAGAACGGGGGTACTGGTGTGATGCATAACCCCGCTGCCCATAATAAGGTGCTTCCTCAAACTGTCCCCGGTATTTTTCCACCCACTCATCAGGCACCTGTAACGAAACATGCGGAAGGGTATAGGGCAGGTATAAAAAGAATGGTTTTTGCTGATTCAGGCTGATGAACTCAAGTGCTTTTTCCGTCATCTTCTGCGGCGCATAATCACGCCCCTTGAATGAATCAAAGTCTTTTTGGGTGGCTGTTTTGGGATCCAGGGGGCGGTGAACATAGTTGAAGGGCTGGCGCAGCGTATCCCACTGGTCGGATTCCCATAAGTGAGTCGGATAAAAATTGTGCGACTGCTTCTGGTCAAGGTAACCGTAATAATAATCGAAACCCTGGTTGCAGGGATTGCCTTCCGTGACATGCATACCCAGTCCCCATTTACCCACCAGTGCCGTCCTATAACCCCTTTGCCGGAGCAGTTGGGCTACAGTAAATGCCTTGTCCGGCAGCGGCATCTGGCCGCGTTCTGAACTGTCCTCGAATCCCCCCAGTTCATAATTGCCCCTGATAAAGGAATGGCCCGCATGTTTACCTGTCATCAGTATCGCCCTCGAAGGCGCACACACCGGCGCCCCTGCATAATGCTGGGTAAACCGTTTTCCCTCTGCGGCCATCCGGTCGAGATTGGGAGTTTTAATCTTTTTCTGTCCGTAGCAGCCCAGTTCACCATAGCCGAGATCATCTGCATAGATGTAGATAATGTTTGGCAATGCAGGCTGGCCGGCTGGCCGGATCTCATTGCCTGCATGTTGTGCGTTGGCGATATGGCAGGCGGCAACAGCCAAAATAGTCAGGGAATAAAAGCTTCGGCGAAATAACCGGCGTGAATTGTACATGGATCAGAATTCAGTCACTAAAATAGGTCACCTGATTCAATCCACCAGCTTCATTCGCCATAATCAGGGCGTCTTTGATCAGGGAGGCTCCAATCAGGGAGTCTCCGACAATTCTTTCAGTTTCTCCAAAGCTTTCGGCCAGGTATCCATAAAATAGTTGCGCATTTCATCATTCATATCCATTTCCACAACCAGTTCTGTGTCGCCGTCTTTTTCAATAAGTGTATAGTTCTCTTCGGCCCCGGCCCATGCTTTCACCTTATCACTGGTTGTATCTTCCACACCATTTTTCACTTCACCCAGGTGCCGGAAAGACATATACTCCGGCGGCCTTTTGGCGACGATCCGGCTTACCATGCCATTGCCACCCGGTGACAGAAACAGGACACTGCTCCCTTCCTGCCAGTCTGTTTCCGCATAAGATCCCTCACAAAATGCGGTTGTCCATTTACGGTAGTTACTGTCGTCCCACAGGATGTTCCATACCTTTTCCCTTGACGCGTTGATCAACACCCGAAATGATTGCTTTTCCATAAAAGAGGTTTCTTAATGATGGGATGAATACTTCAGCAGCCAGTGGTACCCAAAGGGATCGGTGAGGCCGCCAAATAAAGCACCCCAATGGGTTTGTTCAATCGCATGGGTGGCTTTGCCTCCCTTTGAAAGCCGGTCAAAACAGTTTTCCATCTCTTCCCGGCTCCTGCACTCCAGCAATATGGATACGGCATTGCCTTTCACGAGTCCGTCATCACCAACCATATCGGTTCCCATCAGCACCAGGCCATCCTTCACCAGGGAGGCATGCAGGATGAAATGCCTGAAATCAGCCGGGAGTTTTTCCGCCACGGGAACATCCCCAAGGGTTTGCAGGTGCAGTTCACCACCCAGGCACTGCTGGTAAAACAACATAGCTTCCCGGCAATTGCCATTAAAGGTGAGGTAAGAGATCAGTTGATTCATGCGCTGCCACATTACCCAATAAAATTCTGCTGTTTTACCGGAATCCAGGCGGCGTAAACCCGACGATTTGCGGGGTTGATTCCGTCGCATATTATGTTTAGCTTTAATCTATGAAAACAATATCCATATTGGTCCCTGAGCATGCGGTGATGGAGGCCGTTGCAGACCCGCGTTATATGTTCACTACCGCCAACCTCTTCCTGCAGGGCTCGGGCAGGGAGCCGCTTTTTGACGTGCAATTGGTGGGCCAGAATCGGGATATCAGGTTGCTGGATGGGGTTTTCTCCGTACATACAGACAAGCTGCTCGAAGAAGTTGAGCACACGGACCTCATCATCATTCCCGCCCTGTTCGGCGATATGAAAGAAGCCATCGACAGCAACCGGGAAGCTATTCCCTGGATACTTGAACAGCACGGCAAGGGTGCAGAAATAGCTTCCCTTTGTGTTGGCGCTTTTTTGCTGGCTTCGACCGGATTACTGAACGGAAAAAAATGCTCCACCCACTGGGCATATTACAATGAATTCCGCGAACGCTTTCCGGAGGTTACCATCATGGACGGACAGATCGTTACAGATGAAGGTGGGATCTATTCCAGCGGTGGTGCCAACTCCTACTGGAACCTGTTACTCTACCTGCTGGAAAAATATGCTGATCGCGATACGGCCATCCTGGCGGCCAAATATTTCGCCATCGACATTGACCGCAACAGCCAATCCGTCTTTGCACTCTTCAACGGGCAGAAGGATCACAAGGATGAAGAAGTGCGCCGTACACAGGATTTCATCGAATCCAATTACCAGGATAAATTATCCGTTGACCAGCTGGCTGCGCTGGTGGCAGTCAGTCGCCGGAGTCTCGAACGCAGGTTCCGCTCCGCAACCGGAAATACTGTTGCCGAATATATCCAGCGGGTGAAGATCGAAGCGGCCAAACGCAGCTTCGAAGCCACACGCAAGAATATCAATGAAGTGATGTACGATGTAGGATACACCGACACCAAGGCATTCCGGACAGTGTTTAAAAAGATAACGGGACTCAACCCGGTGGCCTACCGGAACAAATACAATAACGCCAATTAATCACCCAGTACATCCACCTCAGCAGGCCGCTTCCCTTCTGCTAACGCAATGGCATAACCGATTATTAGTCCGGTTGCCAGCCCACCCAGGTGCCCGGCATTGTCAACACCCAAACTAAACGCGATTGTTTTTGGGGCGGATGGGTATCCAGATTTCCTCCCATGCGTTGGGATCAACCGGACTATAGCCCTCCGGAAGGCGCTCAAAATGCGGGCGCTCATCCAGTTCATAATCCGAAGCAGGCAACCAGGATCCGAAAATATACCCGAAGGTTTTTGCGAATTCGTGCGCAGGTCCATGATGAATGAAAACCGCATACAGTCCGCCTTTCAGCTCATATCCCTCCATGCCCTCCGGCAGAATGTTTATATCTTCCGCTTCTATTGCTGCCCATTTTTCGAAACGAATGCCAGGATTGAACAAGGGGAGTTCCTGTGCCGGGTCATAAACCTGCAGGGAATAAAGCCATGTTCCAATGCTGTTGGTAATTAACTTCCGGTAAGGCATAAATGACTGCCACAAAATACCTGTCTGGTTATCTGAAAGGGTCATGGTCCTTTTTTTACCCACCAGTTTTCGATCTTCCAGTCTTTCGATTCTTGGTTCCATAAAAAATATTTGAGTCCCCTCAATATTACAGGGCAGAGAGATCTATCGTATAAATATCCTGCCGGTTCCGGCGGATGTTTTCTACCAGGAAGCCACCAGGCTCAGGAATGATCTCAGCGAAATCAAAAACATTGCACCCCCTGGGCAGGGCTTCAAAAATAAGGGTGAAGCGAAGGGTTTCCCCCATTTCCAATGCCGTCCACATGGGGGCCATACAGATGTTCTCGGCAAACAGGAGCTGGCTCCGGTGTCCGGAGGACCGGTCAATCAGGTAAGTGGTTTTCCAGACCCTGACCAGTTCCCAGCTCGCGCGGCAGGTAAAGCGACCATGCACGATGACCTGCCCCGTTTCCTCCGCATCGGCCAGCAGGTCCTGCTTCACGTCCTCCGTGAGTTCAATTACAGGGCTGGTAGTAACCGCAGAAGAAAGGACCGGTGGAAAAGATGACATTGGTGCAAATTAAGAAAAGGGGAAATAAAAAATGGACGTATATTGTCGTATAAAATGAGACAAATGTCGTAAATTTGTACAAAGGATAAGTTATGGCAAGTTCCAAAAAATTGCAGGAGCCAGAAATCGCCTACCTGTCCGGCACTGATACCGGCCTCTTACAACTCATCGAATCCGTACGTAGGGGGCTGAGTTTCCAGCATTTTAAAAAGCTGATGGACAGCTATTCCTTCAGCCTTGCCGAATGGGCGCATATGCTGCATGTTTCAGACCGCACGCTTCAGAGGCTGCGCAACGAAAAAAAATCACTCGACCCTGTCAGTTCCGAGCGGGTACTCGAAGTGCACCTGTTGTACCTCCAGGGTGCCGAAGTTTTCGGATCTGCTGCCAATTTTGACCTTTGGATGCAAACCCCCAGCCTGGCCCTGGGTGGCGTTGTTCCCAAATCCCTTCTGGATACCGGCTTTGGCATCAGCCTGATCAAAGACGAACTCACCCGCATCGAACACGGCGTACTGGCATGATAGTTTACCGGCTTTCCAAAAAGGCTTACGCCCGGGATCTCTCTGGCGCAGGGGCAGAAAAGGCCGGCGGGCGCTGGAACAGCCAGGGCCTTCCCGCCCTATATACGGCAGGCAACAGGGCGCTTTGCACCGTTGAGGTGGCCGTGCATCTGCCGCTGCACATATTGCCAACCGATTATTACCTGGTAAGTCTCTATATTCCGGATCATATTCCCATCCATCAATTAAACCCCTCACAACTGCCTGCTAACTGGCAGGCACAACCGTATTTCCGGTCCACCCGGGAACTGGGCGACCGCTTCCTCCGGGAAGCCAGTCACCTGGTGATGCAGGTGCCATCGGCTGTAGTGCAGGGCGACTACAATTACCTGTTGAATCCCAGGCACCCGCTGATGGAAAAAATCTCCATCCAGGCTGTGGAACACTTTCAGTTTGACGGCCGTCTGTTTAACCGGAAATAAATGATACATAATCGCAGGGAGGTTTTGCAGGAGCCAGCAACTATACCACCGGATGTACGGCACTTTCCTTTTCGGAATCCCTGCCCGGACAAACACAATAAAGTATGCCGGGATAAAGAGGCAGATTGAAGCGGCCGTGAACAACTAAAAAACCCTCCGGTGAAGTTTCTTCAGGTCCTTTCCCAGTTCAGCCAGTACAAGGTCAGTTTTCCCTTTTAACTGGATGATCCGGGCAATTTCCCCGAAATACCAGTTCTGCTTATTTCGCGGGGCGCTGAAACGTTCCCAGACCTTTTTTCCAATTCTTTTCTGGTCATCGTAAATATTTCGGAGGTTATCAAGTTTGTCAGCAGCCGAAACCCTTAGCTGATCAAGACTCGCTTCGTGCTCCAGGAAATGGATGGTTTGTTTCTTGCGGGCTTTCCAGGTAGCCTCTTTTTCGATGGCTTTCTTCTCCAGTTTGTCCAGTTCCGTGGCACCACGAACCAGTTCGGCTACAACGGGGCCGAATTCTGATTCCACTTCCTGGATCGTAACAGGCGTATCTTCCACTACATCATGCAGGATGCCGGCTGCGACAATCTCATCCCTGCAATCTTTTTCCACGAGGATTCTACACACATTCATCAGGTGTGCCATATAAGGAACACGGGTTCCTTTTCTCAATTGATACTGGTGGTGCCGGGCTGCAAACAGGATGGCTTTTGGAACGAGACTCATAGCCGAATTTACAAAATTTCAGGCTACCCGTCTGACGTGCGTCTGACGTACGTCAGACGCACGTCAGACGGGTACACAAAAACTCAGTACCTGCTTAGGCGGGCTTCCTCCAGGTCGAGATTGTATTCCATATCTCGCAGCACCTCATCATCATAGGCTTTGGCCTCCCTAAGTTTCTGGAGCCCGTTCCTTCGCAGCCCCACCAGCTCCAGCATGACCTCCTTATGACGAACTTTTTGAGAAGCCATGGTCTCACTGTCGGCCTGCTCCTGTATATCCTGTTCAATAAGGTTAATCTTACGTTCCATCAGTTCACGGATATGTCCAATCGCATCCCTGGGATCCTGTTCATCCGGGTATTTGTTCCTGAGATAAGCCAGCGCTTCACGGGTCAGTTGAAGACGGATGGCATCGATCTGATCCTCCGGCGGAATGACATCTTCCTCTTCTTTCATTTTCATCGTACGCAAAATCAGGGGCAGGGTCAACCCCTGAATCACCAGGGTAACGAGAATAACCACAAAGGTGATGAAGAGTATCAGGTTCCTGTGGGGAAAGGCTTCGCCATTGTTCATCACCAACGGAACAGCCAGTGCAGATGCCAGTGAAACTACTCCGCGCATTCCCGCCCAGCCAATGATGAAATCCAATTTGCGGGCGTTCTTATCCCTGACCGAAGTGTCTGCACCAAACCAGCCTGAAATGGCGTCCATCAGGTAGACCAGTGCGATCCTGATCACGATGATTACCGCACAAATAATCAGTGAATACCAGATGGCCTCACTAATTGAATAATCTCCAAGTCCGCCAACAATTACCGGTAGTTCAAGCCCGATCAGGATGAACACAAATCCGTTCAGCAAAAAACCTACCGTTTCCCACACTTCCTTGGTCTGCATTCGGGTGTGGTAATTGAGGTAATCTTTGGAACGGTAAGACAGGAGCAGTCCGCCACTGACTACCGACAATACGCCCGACCAATGAAACTCTTCCGCGATGATATACATCAGGTAGGGAGCAATCAGTGTAATTGGTGTGGTGATGCTGGAGGATTTTGCCCAGAAGCGAAGCACCAGGTAAAGGATATGCCCTATCACCAGGCCGATAAATACACCCATCACGGCAAGCACTAAAAAATCCGTGGCTGCTTTCTGAAAAACGAACTCGCCGGTCAATACCGCCGCCAAGGCAAACCGGAACACCGTCAGGGAAGCCGCATCGTTCACCAGGCTCTCGCCCTCCAGGATAGCCATTCCGCGTCGCGGCATATCCATTCCTTTCAGCACCGAAGTGGCCGCCACCGCATCAGGAGGGGAGATGATTCCCCCGAGCAGAAAACCCAGTGCCAGCGTAAATCCGGGTATGATACTGGCAGATAAATAAGCGATGGCCAGTGAAGTACAGAATACCAGGCCGAACCCCATCAACAGTATCGGCCTTTTCCATTTCCAGAAATTGTTCCAGGAGGTATGCCATGCCGCCTCGAACAACAGGGGTGGCAGGAAAATCAGGAAAACAAGATCTGGATTGATGATAATATTCGGGATAGCCGGGATAAACGAAATGGCCAGTCCACCCATTACAAGGAAGATCGGATAGGAAATATTAAATCGCTGGCTCAGCAGGTAAAGCATCGCCATCAGGAAGAATAAAGCAATGACCAGTAAGAGCTGTTCATGAATCATCCGGCAAAAATAACAATTTCCACCGGCATGGTTCATTCATGGTGAACCCTGCTCACCTTGATTTCCACCGGTGATACTATCAGCGGAAACTTTTCAATCACCACCTTTCCGGGATCCAGGCCAAAACTTTTTTCTTCAGACAGGCTGATCCTTTTCAGGAAGAAATGAAACCGCATCACCAGCTTTTCCATAAATGACAGTTCATTATCCTGACTGAGGTATTTTTCCATCACAATGAACTGGAAATCCCCGGCAATATTATTCCTGCCCAGACTTTCATACCGGCTGGTCACATTCACTTCCCGGTTGGCCACCAGGTCTTCCACCACTTTCCTAAACAAGAGGTCTATACGCGGCTGAACGCGGAAGCCTAACCGAAAATCAACCCTTATGATATCATTCGGAATGATATGTGTTACTGAATATTCAGATGTATACGGGTCATCCAGCGTATCCACATGAACAAACCAGTAAATATCCGCGCGCTTCGGCTTCTTGAAAAGGATCGAATACATGATCTTGTGTTCAATCTCTTTCACTATATCCGCACTGGTCAGGTAAACGAGGTGGGTGGCATATTTGGGAACCGATTTATCATTGCTCAGTTCCTGGATCTTGGGAACATACTGGTCCAGCTTTACAAACTCCACATAACGGTTTTTGATCCGCCTTGCACGGAACCAATCGTACATGACGAAAAACAGCAGTCCGCCCATGATCAGGGTTACATATCCTCCGTGGGTAAACTTCTCCATATTGGCCCAAAGGAAGGACAGTTCAATACTCAGGTACACAGCCAGGTAGAGGTAGATCAGGACGGGCCTGGTCCTTCGCAGTACCAGGAAATTCGCAAAGAGAATGGAGGTCGCAATCATACAAAGGGTAATCGCCAAACCATAGGCAGCCTCCATATTGGAAGCTTTTTTGAAATACAATACGATGCCGATACAACCCAGGAAAAGCATGGTATTGATGGCCGGAATAAACAGTTGTCCCCTTGCTTCCGTCGGATAATTGATTTTGAACTTGGGCCAGAGGTTCAGTCGCATCGCTTCACTGATCAGCGTGAAGGAGCCCGAAATCAGGGCCTGGCTTGCGATGATGGCAGCAGCCGTGGCGATAGCGATCCCAAAATAGAGAAACCAATGCGGCATTACGCCGTAAAAGGGATTGAACCCGGTTTCCAGCAGGCCGGCAGTAATTTTCTGGCCACTGTAATTTTCCAGCAACCAGGCTCCCTGTCCCAGGTAATTCAATATCAAACAGGTCTTTACGAAAATCCAGCTATACCGGATATTCCATTTGCCGCAATGACCCAGGTCGGAATAAAGCGCTTCCGCACCTGTGGTACAGAGGAAAACACCGCCCAGGATATAAAAACCATTGGGATAGGTGGCCAGCAGGTGAATGGCATAATACGGATTGATGGCCTTAAAAACACTGAGGTCATCCGCAATATGAAACACGCCCAGCAATGCCAGCATAATGAACCAGAGGGTCATCACCGGGCCAAAGGACCTGCCGATAAATGCCGTCCCGAACTGCTGGATAAAAAACAGCAGGGACAGTATCCCTAGAACAATGTACACAATGGTAACCTGACTGATATCCGAAAAAGCGGGAACCTGCTTCAGACCTTCAATGGCCGAAGTAACCGATATGGGTGGTGTGATCATACCATCCGCCAGCAGGGCGGCACCACCGATCATGGCCGGAATCACCAGCCATTTGCGCCGCCGCCTCACCAGCGCGTACAGGGAAAATACACCTCCTTCACCCCGGTTATCGGCCTGCAGCGTAAGGATCACATATTTAATGGTGGTTTGCAGTGTCAATGTCCAGATTATACAGGACAGTGCACCTACAATTAATTCTTCGGTAATGACTTTTCCGCTGGTGATGGCGTTCAATACATAGAGCGGGGAAGTCCCAATGTCACCATAAATGATTCCAAGAGCTATTAATAGTCCGGCCAGGTTTACCTTTTGGTGAGATGACATGTTCAGTAATTAAACGCCAAATTTAATCCGGCACAACATGAAAGGCGTTATACCCGGGTAAGTTCCTGAAAATCTTTATAAAATCTTTATAAGCACCCGGTAATTTTGGTGATGATGTCAGGATTTCATTTTTACCGGCTCAGCAAGCCGAAACAATATGTGTACAGCTTATCGGCGGTACTGCTGGTGGCGGGCATCTGTTTCCTGTTTTCCGATATCCTCGACTATCATGTGGTGGCTTTGTTATTATTGGTAACGGTGTCGCTGGCAGCGGTGAGTTTCGACATCCGGCCGGTTTTGCTGGCAGCGGCATTGAGTGCATTGATCTGGGACATTTTCTTCATTCCGCCCCGCTTCACCTATGTGGTTAAAAAAGCGGAAGACCTGGTATTGCTGGCCATGTATTTCATCATCGCCCTCTTCAGTGCGGTACTAACGGCCAGGATCAGGGGCATGGAATCACTGGCGCGACAACAGGAGGAAAAAACCAGGGAGGTTACACTCTACAATACCATTCTGAATTCCCTTTCGCATGAACTGCGCACGCCCATTGCCACCATCATCGGCGCCACAGACAACCTCCAGGAGAACGACGACAAGCTCAGTGCGGCCAACCGGGTCAAATTGCTGCAGGAAATCGGTGGCGCAGCATTCCGGCTGAACCAACAGGTGGAGAACCTGCTCAATATATCGAGACTGGAATCTGGTTTTTTGCAGCCGAGGAAAGACTGGACGGATATCGGGGAGCTCATCCACCACATCCTGCGCCAGTTTGATCCCTCTGCCAGCCTTCACCGCATTGAAAAACAGATCGGGCCGAACCTGCCATTATTCCGGCTCGATAAAGGCATGCTGGAGCAGGTGCTCTACAACCTGGTGAATAACGCCCTCGTTCATACGCCGCCGGGAAGTCTTGTTTTCGTTTATGCATCGCATACAGACAACGGTTTAAAGCTGGTGGTGGAGGACAATGGTCCGGGTTTTCCGGAAACCGCTATTCCCAGGGTGTTTGACAAGTTTTACCGCCTTAAGGATACCGGCATAACAGGCACGGGCCTGGGATTATCCATCGTAAAAGGATTTACCGAAGCCATGGGAGGAACAGTAATGCTGGAGAACAGGCCATCCGGAGGAGCCCGTTTTATTGTTCTTTTACCCGCCGATTCTTCGCCCTCAATTATCGAACATGAGTAAAGCGCAAATCCTGGTAATAGAAGATGAACCGGCCCTGCGGACCCTGCTGGAGATTACCCTGCAGACCAACAATTATGCAGTGAACCTTGCTAAAAAAGCAAAGGACGGATTGATCATGGCGGAGAATCATCCACCGGACCTGATCCTGCTGGACCTGGGCCTGCCCGACCAGGACGGGCAGTATGTCCTGAAGGAGTTGCGCAAATGGTACACCAATCCCATCATCATTTTAAGCGTACACAAATCGGAGGAGGAGGTCATCCGGGCCCTGGACAATGGCGCCAATGATTACCTGTCGAAACCCTTTCGGACCGGCGAGCTGCTGGCGCGAATGCGGGCAGCACTGCGCACCGTGGTCACCGAAGAACAGGATACTGTGCTGAATTTTGGTGACCTGTCGGTAAACCTTGAGGAACGTACGGTGAGAAAAGGTTCCGAGCTGGTGAAACTCACCACCACCGAATACAGCCTGCTGGCCTTGCTGGCGCGAAACGAAGGAAAGGTACTGACACATTCATTCTTGCTGCGCACCATTTGGGGGCCGGGTTTCATCAACCAGTCACAATACCTGCGGGTATTTATCGCACAGCTGCGCAAGAAAATCGAGGACGATCCGAATGATCCGAAGTACCTGGTAACCGAGTCGGGCGTCGGGTACCGGTTTATGGGAGGCTGACCGGGTTGTTGTTATTCCTCATATTTAACCATTTGTTCCCCTCATTAAAGGATTCCGGGCGCTACCGGGGTAAAACTGTCATTTATGCGCTAAATTACCTGCGCAAAATCATTCCTGCTATATGTCCAACAAAACAACCAATTCCCGCCGAAAGTTCCTCCGGAACACGGTCGGAACCATTGCCGCCTTTACGATTGTACCCCGCCATGTATTAGGCAGGGGATTTCTTGCACCCAGCGACACCCTCACCAAAGGGGTCATCGGTGTAGGCTCCATGGGCCGCGGTCATTTTGAATACGCCGGCACCCGCACTGTTGCAGTTTGCGATGTGGATACCCGTCATATCCAGCTCGCACTGAATGCACTCGGTGGAGGAAAAGGAGTTAAGACCTTCCGCGATTACCGCGAGCTGATCACGCTGCCGGAAGTGGATATCGTTCACATCGCCACCCCTCCACACTGGCATGGCATCATGGCCGCCGATGCCGCCCGTGCCGGCAAAGACATCTGGTGCGAAAAGCCCATGACCCGCACGATCGGCGAGGGAAAGCGTGTAGTCGAGGCCGTTAAACAACATGGCCGCATCTTCCGACTCAATACCTGGTTCCGCTTCGAGGATAATTTTTATGGCATGAACACCACCGTGAAGCCCATCAAAAAACTGGTGGACAGCGGATTGCTCGGATGGCCCCTGAAGGTGACCGTTAGCAGGCACACCGGGTTCGACTGGAAGTTTTACTGGGTAGGGAAAACAGACCTTCCGGCCGAGCCAGTTCCACAGGAACTGGACTACGAAATGTGGCTGGGACCCGCACCCTACAAGCCTTACAGCTCTCACCGCGTACACACGACCTTCCGCGGATACTGGGATTATGATGGTGGCGGACTGGGCGATATGGGACAGCACTACATTGATCCGATCCAGTATTTCCTTGGCAAGGACGATGACTCCCCCGTTCTGGTGGAAGTGGATGCCCCGCAGCAACACGATGATGCCGTTGGCACCTGGCGCCGGATCACCTATACCTATGCGGACGGATGCCAGATCGTGCTCGATGGCGACGGCAGCCTGACTGACGCCGCTTATATCGAAGGTCCCCAGGGTAAACTCTACAAGGGATTCCAGTGCACCATTCCTGATATCGAGAAAAAGCTGGCCGAATTCCCCGACCCAGCACCCGTAACCACCAATTTCGTGGATGCCGTGAAAGGAAGGAAAAAATTTGCGCTCAATGAAGAGAACGGCCACCGTTCCTGCACCATCGTCAACATCGGCAAGATCGCCCTTCAACTTGGCCGGTCACTCCGCTTTGACCCGGTGCAACAGGTCTTCCTCAACGATGAAGGCGCCAACCGGTTACTGAACCCGCCCATGCGCGGACCCTGGAATATTTAAAGTTTCGCCAGAAATAAAACAGGAACCTCAGGACCGACATTCATTCAACTTCCGACAAGCTTAACATGAAAAAAACAATTCTCTCCCTCATACTTGCAGGCGCGCTTTATGGCGTAGCATCTGCACAAACCGACCAGAACCGGACCATACCGACCAAAATTGCCGACCTGCTGGCCAAAGCCCCGGCGGATGATTCCGCCCAGCTCATCCAGAATGCCATGGCTGTAGCAGATCTCGGTGAGGCAGGTCTCACCGAACTGGTCAAACAACTCAACCAGTCCGGCGATAAAAGCCGCCTGCACTATGCCATCAGCGGTTTCAGTTTTTACGCCACCCAACCCGGCCGCGAAAACTGGAGAAGCATGGCCACTAACGGTTATGGTAAATCGCTTTCGCAAATTGCCGACCCCGTGGAACAACAGTTCGTCATCTTCCAGTTGCAACAGGTGGCAAAAAATGACGCGATTGCCTACCTGAAGCCATACATTCATAATGATCGCTTAGCCGACGCCGTTAGCAGGGCCCTGGCTGCCATAGGAACACCCGAAGCCCACCAGGAACTGCACGCAGCGCTTGGTTCCTCTTCCGGCCCCGCCAGGCTGGCCATCGTGCAGGCCCTGGGGTATGCGGGATACCAGCCTGCTGCCGCAGACATCAGGGCGCTGGTGAAGAATAACCCGGCCGATGCATCCCTGCAGAAAGCCGGATTATATGCCCTGGCGTCCATGGCCGATCCCGATTCAGAAAGCCTGCTGGCCAATGCAGCCAGGCAGTCGGGTTACCGATATACCAACAGCGAGGCCACCGCAGCCTACCTCCACTGGCTGGGCAAACAGAACGCCAACAGCGCCACCACCAAAAAGATCAGTGGTTTGCTGGCAGGCCTGCAGGCAAGCGAACAAACGGGCACCCGCATCGCATTGCTGAAACTGCTGACAGAAAAATATGAACCCGGCGCCCAGCAGGTATTGCTGTATGCCCTGAAGGATAAGAACATCGCCTATCGCCAGGCAGCCCTGCGTTTTGCCGGCCCGCTGATCACAGAAAGCAATGCAGGAAGCTGGTTAAAAGCCATGCCTTCCCTGTCACCCGTTGTCAAGGCAGAACTCACCAATGCACTGGCAGCAAAAGGGATCAAAGCTGCAGCCGCCCCCGCCCTGCAATTGCTGGGTTCCAAAGATCCTGCCATCCGCAGCAGTGTGATGAACGCGGCGGTTCAGCTGGCGGGTGATAAGGCCCTGCCTGTTCTGGCCACCCTGTTAAAATCTGCAGATGCCAATGAAGCAAGGTCCATCCGCAATGCCCTGTTGCTGGCGGATAGCAAGGCCGCAGTGGAACTGGCCTCGGCGGCCATGGGTAGCGCTTCCAATGAAGGCAAAGCCGCTATGATCGAGGTGCTGGGTGAAAGAGCCGCAGCCGGGCAAACCATTAATTTGCTGCCCCTGCTCAACAGCGAAATACCCGCCCTGAAAACCGCCACCGCAGCCGCCCTGCCAAACATGGTGGCCCCTGACCATTTGCCGCAATTGTTTCCGCTGCTGGCAGGCGGGGCTACCGGTGCCGACCTGTCCAACCGCCAGGATATCCTGATCAGCGCATTGAAAGGCATCAAAGACCCGGCAGACCAAAGTGCCCGCCTGCTCAGCGCCTACCGTTCCGCAACCGCAGAACAGCAGCCCAGGTATTACCGCGTGATGGCCGGACTCGGATCGCCTGCGCTCCTGGCAGAACTGGCCGGCGGATTTGAATCGGCAGCCCCGGCTTCCCAACTGGCCATGGTGGAAGCCATGGGTGGCTGGAAAGATGGCGCCGCCCTTACTACCCTCTTCAACCTGGGGAAAAAAGCAGGTCCCGGCGCACTGGGTTCTGCCATCGTAAATGCCTTTACCCGCCAGGTAGGAAACAGCAAAGCCAGTGCCGAGAACAAATACCTCATGATCCGTGATATGATGCCCCTGGCTACAGATGTCCGCCAGCAATCGGCCCTGCTGAACGCCCTGGGCAGGATCTCCACCTATCCATCCCTGTTATATACCGCCGGCTTCCTGCAAAACCCTTCCCTTAAAGGTGCTGCCGCCAATGCCATCATGAACAGCTGCCTGGCAAACAACCAGCTCAGGGGCGCGAAAGTGCACCAATTGCTGGAACAGGCTATGGCCGCCGTTTCAGGAGGTGAGAGCGAATACCAGAAAGCTGCTGTACGCAAGCACATGGCCACCCTGTCAAAGGACGGTGATTTCGAACCGCTGTTTAATGGCAATGACCTGGGTGGCTGGAAGGGCCTGGTAGGTAACCCCATCACCCGGGCAAAGATGGATGCTGCCACGCTGGAAAAAGAACAGGCAAAGGCAGATGAAGCCATGAGAAAAGGATGGTCTGTGGAGAATGGACTGCTGGTCTTTAATGGTCATGGAGATAACCTTTGCACAGAAAAAAAATACCGCGATTTCGAACTCTATATCGACTGGAAAATTTCCAAAGACGGCGATGCCGGTATCTACCTGCGTGGTACACCGCAGGTACAGATCTGGGATACCACCCGCAGGGATGTGGGTGCCGAAGTAGGATCGGGTGGCCTCTACAACAACCAGAAAAATCCCAGCAAGCCGCTGGTGTTGGCCGACAATGCCATTGGCGACTGGAACCAGTTCCGGATCATCATGGAAGGCGACCAGGTGACCGTGTATCTCAACGGCCAGCTGGTTGTCGACAAAGTGCCCCTGGAGAATTACTGGGACCGCGCCCTGCCACTATCCCGCGAAGAGCAGATCGAACTGCAGGCCCATGGCACTTATGTGGCCTATCGAGACATCTACCTCCGTGAAATCAAAAGTCCCGAGCCTTATGTACTGACCCCGGCTGAAAAAGAAGCAGGATTCAAAGTCCTCTTTGACGGCACCAGCCTGAATGAATGGACAGGCAATAAATCAGCCTATATCATCGAAGATGGCAACCTGGCCGTTTACCCGAAAAGGGGTGGTAACGGTAACCTTTATACGAAAGACCAGTACAGCGATTTCGTGTATCGTTTCGAATTCAAACTGACCCCGGGCGCCAACAACGGCGTTGGACTCCGCGCACCACTTGAAGGCGATGCCGCCTATGAAGGAATGGAAGTACAGATCCTCGACAACGATGCCGATATCTACAAAAACCTGCAGCCCTACCAGTACCACGGTTCCGTATACGGTGTAATTACCGCCAAACGCGGCTTCCTGAAACCAATGGGTGAGTGGAACGAGGAGGAGATAGAACTCAAGGGCAACAAGATCAAAGTGACCCTGAACGGCACCGTTATAACAGAAGGTGACCTCGCTGAGGTTTCCGCCAACGGCACCCTCGACCACCGCGATCACCCCGGACTGAAACGTACCACGGGGCATATCGGTTTTCTCGGTCATGGCGATACGCTCTATTTCCGGAATATCCGCATTAAGGACCTGAGTCAGAAAGAAGCTGAGCCGGTCAAAAAGAAGAAGAAAAAGAGTAAGAAAAACTAAAGAAATAAAAGAGGCTGTCTCAAAAGGACAGCCTCCTTTTTTTTTATCGCTTCTGGCAGAAATCGCCACCATCCTGTTTCAGGAAATTATATTAACAATAGTTTACCGGGCATTTCGTTGTAAAGCAGGATAAGTTTTTCCATTTTGTTCAGGAATTGTTGCACCCTAAAAACGTACCCCATGAGAAAACATCTACTCAGCAGCATTCTTATAGCGGCCCTCCTGTCGGATTGCGCATCCGGTCCGCGGAATCATACCACAAAAGGGACTGATCCCGATTATATTGTTCACCATGTTGTGCCGGCAGATTCCATCCCTGTCTCCATGATGGACCAGCCACGTACGGAAGACGGCGCTTTTGTTTTGTCCCCGGGATTTTATGAAGCCGATTTCAAAACCTATTGCCTGCAGCCCGGAACACCAGATCCTTCCCGGAATGATGCCTATTTCCAGGCTCCGCTTACGGGTCCAAGGAAGGAAATCATCGAAACGATCCTGCGCAATTCGCAAAAGGAATCGCAGCTCGACCAGCGGAATATCCAGTTGTTATTATGGGCAGTAGTAAGCCGTACATCATTCAATAAACTGGCACCGGAAGTTCAATCCGCCGGCTGGCAATTGCTTTCCTCCAAACAGGTTTTCGAGTTAAACGGCGGAGTGGTTGGGATGGCAAAAACAGTGGCCAACATGCTTCCGTCTGGTGGTGGCTTCAATGATTTCCAGAAACTGTTCGACCTGGGTATTCATTCCTATGAAGCCTATGAAAAACTGGCCGTATTAAAGGTTCCCTCTGAAATCAGGCGCCCCGGGTTCAAACTCAACCAGTGGTACCAGCATGAAGAAGGATATTATGTCAGGTATTACCCCGACAGCTACAAAAAAACAAAGATCCAGGTTTATGTGCCAGGCAGCAAAGTACCTACTGACAGTGCGGTATTCGTTGACAGTACAGTATCCGCTGACAGTGCGGTACTTGCAGACAGCACGGGGCTTGCAGTCCGCACCGGAAATTATATTGTATTTGATCCCGCCAGCATGGTCATAGCGCCCGCCAACACCAATGCACAGCGACTGGGCATCGGGGCACCGGTGGTGGATATCGTGCGCTCCGTAATCAAAATCATAGATAGGGATAAGAGAAAACCGTCGCAGCCGCAGCCGCCAAAACAAACAAAGGGTGGGGTTCCGGTTACCAGCAGCTAAGGGCAAATGAGAGGCAGCTCAGCCTTCACATTGACATAAATCATAATTCGTCAGGGTTTCATTACGCAACTTTGCCATAGCCGGAAAACAGCCTGGCGAACATTATGAAAAAGGTTCTGGTCCCCACCGATTTCTCTGCCTGCGCCAGCAACGCGGTTGATTTTGCCATCCAGTCGTCCAAAACGATTCCAATGGAAATCACCCTGCTGCATGCATTTGAACTCAAGGGCAGCGTCTATACAGATTATATGGGTGTCAATAAGGAATTCAACCAGTTGCAGCTGGATGAGGTAAGAATGAAATTGCATGACCTGAAAATATCCATCGGGAAGGAGCATGGCATTCCAGTGAAAACAATGGTCATTGTAGAAAACCTGGGCAAGGCCATCCGGCAGGCCACAGAGGAAGAAAAATTTGATCTCATCATCATGGGCACGATGGGCGCCGGAGAAAGCAGGAACAGGTTCTGGAGCACCAAAACCGGCGCGGAGATCGGAAAGACCGAAATCCCCGTGTTTGTAATCCCCCGGGAGTATAAATGGAAAAAGCCTGCCCATATACTGTTTGCCACCAATCATTTTGAGGAAGAACCCACCATTCTGGATCCCATTTTTTCAATGGCAGCACTATTTGGTGCCAGGGTGCAGGTGGCCATCTTTACAGATGAGGACGATGATAGTCCGCATGTATTCCTTGACCACACCCGCACCATGCCCAATTACGAAACCGCCCTCAAAAAGAAATACAGCGAGGCCGACCTGACCACTGTTCAACTGTACGGAATAGATTTTAGTGAAACCATGGAAAGGCATATTGATGAAAACGATATTGATATCCTGATCATGGTTACCTACCATAAAACATTCTGGAACAGGTTCTTCCACCCAAGTATGTCCAGGCAGATGAGCTACCATACAAAGATCCCGCTGCTGGTACTGCCATCTCCCCAGGATGAATGGAGACAATAACCGGCAGCTTTTTACCGGCGGAAACTGATTCCCCCCATCACCCAACGGCCGGGCATAACCGAACCCAGCAGGTCCTGGTAGGATTGGTCGAAGATATTATCGACCTGAACAAAGATACCGAGCTGCTGTTTCCAGATGGCATATTGTAGCTTTCCGTTCAGGACAAAATAACCAGGCTCCATTCTCGCCCCAATGGCTTTCGCTTCCTGGGCAGTGCGATACTTATAAATTGCTGCCGTACTGAGGGTAAGGTTCCTGTAACCATACTGCAGGTTCAGGTTGGTTAAAATTCGTGCATGGGATGAAATGTAAAGGGATGGCGTTGCCTCGGTGCCTGCAGACTCTATCCAGGTGAAACCGGCGCTGGCCCAGATTTGCTGCTGGTCTCCCGTTTTCTGATTGAACTGGATATCTCCTTCCACGCCTCTTGTATTTACCTTGGAAATATTCTTCGCCAGGGCATAATTGCCTGTGGGGGAAAGGTTTTCTTTCCTGGGCATGTTGGCATATGGAGTATTCACCCAGTCGATCAACTGCTCATGAAAGCGTTGGAAGAATGTTCCCGACAGTTTCAGGTGATTGTTCAGGAAATAATCCGCGCCCGCTTCATAACTGAAGGATGATTCGGGGTTCAGTGCAGGATTACCGATGCGGCCTCCCGTTACCAGTGACTTGTTGTAATTATTGTAGCGTTCGGTAAAATCCGCATCCCGGATGGTCCTGCCGGCACTGGCGCGGAACTGGAAGTCGCCCTCCCGGTAAGACAGGTTCACCTGCGGAATCAGCTCCCATTTGGAGCTTTCATTCCACTCAACCCGCAGGGCGGGATTAACCGAAAACTTTTCCCCTACCTGTTGGTTCAATACCACAAATGCACCGGCCTGTAACAGGTTGTGATGACCGCGATCGTTGGAGGCAATCTTTTTATTGATCAGTTGGACACCCGCTGTAAGTGCGGTATGCTCCCGCAACCGGATCTCGTCCCTGACAAGGACCTGAATCAGTTCGCTGCGGCTGCTGTTTGGGATGGAACCGGAATTATAGGTAAAGCGGTCGAGCATGTTCTTATAACCCAGGTCCACCGTCAGGCGATCCCTCCGGCCGGTACGCTGCACCTGCATTTGCGCCCAGGTGCCGGATAGTTTTTCTTTCGCCGTATCGGAAACAAAACTGGTATAGAAGTTCTGTGCACCAAAATCACGCTGGTCAAAAGCAGCGCGGGCACTGAGTTTCCACTTTTCGGACAGGAACCGGCTTGCGGAAAGGGAAACGGTATTGTTATGGAAAAAACCGCGGGTGCCGCGCTGTAATTGCCCGTCGGAATGGTTGGACAGGATGCCGGCACTGAAAATATTATTGCCCTTTTTGAGGAATGTTCCAGCGTTCAGGGAGGCGAACCCGTAGGCTCCCAGCGCTCCATTGGCCTGAACGGCAAGGGTTTCAGGAGAATCTTTTCTTGCGGCATAAGTCCGGGTAATGATATGAATCACCCCACCCACAGCCTCTGAGCCATAAGTGGCGGAGGAAGCACCTTTGAGGATCTCGATCCGGTCGATCTCTGCAGGGGCGATGGGAATATAGCCCGAGAAATGGCCCGTATTCGGATCGTTGAGCCGCATACCATCGAGCAGTACCAATACCTGCTGGAAAGTGCCGCCGCGCATCACGATATCGCCCTGGCTGCCAGCCGGACCGCGCATTTGCATTTCCACACCGGGCAGGTACCGCAGCAGTTCATCAACGGAATGGACAGGCAGTTGAGCAAAGCGATCGCCTTTGATAACGAAAACATTGCGGCCGGTACGCGAGGTTTGCACAGGATTCAGCGAAGCGGTTATGGTAACCGGGTCAAGGTCTGTGTTTTTATCCTGGGCGAAAAGAGGTTGAGAAGGCAGTAGGCTGGATGCCAATAATCCGACAACAGCAAAAGCCCTTATAGTTTGGCTATAAGTGGTAAAATTTACAGTCAACATAGCAATATTTGTCGCCGCAATATTAGGCAATAATGAAGTACAACCCAGCGAAAGTTGACATGTTTGGTTGTAACCAACCAGCTTGACGCAATATCTACCGGCACCCCGTCGGCTGAACACTGTTCACCCGTCGGGTGAACAGTGTTCAGCCGACGGGTGTAACCAAACTGATTGATGCAACGTCTTACCCTCCCGGTAGGTCAGTGCAGCAGGAGAATGAACATTAATTTGAAGCATAGCACATGAAAGCACAAAAAGATCTGAAAGAGGAGTACAAACAGAAGAAAACAAAAATGGGAGTTTTCCAGATCAGGAATACAGTCAACGGAAAAATTCTGGTGGGCAGTGGACTTAACCTGGATGCTATTTGTAACAGGAACAGGATGGAACTGAATTTCGGGAGTCACCGGAATGCAGCCTTGCAGGCAGACTGGAAGGAGTTCGGGGAAAACAAATTCGCATTTGAAATCCTATCGGAAATAGAAGAAAAGGAAGGCGAAACCATCAATTATAACCAGGAGGTAAAAAAACTGGAGGCGATGTTCCTGGAGGAATTGATGCCATTTGGTGAAAAAGGATATCACCTTCCCAAAAAATCATAACGTAAAATGAAAAAGATTCTATTCATTGCCTGCAGTTTGCTGGCATTGGCTGTTTCAGCACAAGCCCAAACAAAAAAGACCAAAGTGATCCTGCTGGGCTGCTTTCATTTTGACAACCCGGGACTGGATGTAGCCAAATTTGAAAACGCAAATATCCTATCGGCTAAAAGGCAGGAAGAAGTACTGCAGATAGTGAAGCAGTTGAAAAAATTCAGTCCGTCAAAAATTTTCGTGGAGCGGACACCCGCCGGACAGGGGAAACTGGACAGCCTGGTTCAGCAATACAAACTGGGTAAATACCAACTGAAAGCAGGGGAAGAGGAACAGATTGGTTTCCGGCTGGCGAAGGAGTTGAACCTGCCGACCATAACCGGTGTTGATTACAGGGACAGTGATTTCCCTTTTGACAGTCTCATCAATTCAGCAAAGGCGGCCAACCAGTTTGCCTTCCTGGACTTCATACAAAAATCGATCGACAGCATACAGCAATCATTCAACAAAAGCCTGCAGGAAAAAACCATCAGCCAGATCCTGGTACAGCAAAATTCAAAAGAAGCGAAAGGGTTCCAGGTGAGTGCCTACCTCGAATTTCTGCAGGCCGGCAATAAGGATCAACATGTGGGTACTTATCTCAGCAGCGAATGGTGGCGGAGAAACATGATGATCTATGAAAATATCCTGAAGAACCTGGATGGAAAGGAAGAATCCATCCTGGTAATCTTTGGTGCGGGTCATACGGCCTTATTGGAGTTGATGATGCAATACAACCGGAATTTTGAGATTATCCCTTTGGCGGACGTCTTACAGTAATTCCTGCATTTTCTACGGGTCTGCGATCATTTTCAGTTAACTTAGGTCTCCACCAAAAGCATTGGATACCTTATGCCGGCGAATAAGAATGCCCTTGCCCGTTACCGGGTTATTGATGACTGCCTGACCAATAACATGAACAGATATCCCAGGCTGCCCGACCTTATCAAAAAGATTAGTGAGAAACTGGGGCAACCCATTTCGGATTCGATGGTGAACAAGGACCTGCGGGCGATGAAGGAACTCTATGGTGCGCCTATCCGGTTCAACAAGGCGCGTGGGGGGTATGAGTATGAACAGGAGGGCTTTTCCATCCGCGAGTTTCCGCTGACCTATGAGGAGATTGAAGCCATGGACCTGGCGCCTGCCATGCTGCAACAATTGCGGGGTACGGGACTCTATGAGCAGTTCCTGCACGCAGTGAACAAAGTGATCGAAGGTTACCGCATCGGAAAGGCCCTGGGCAAGGATGAGACGGAGATCATCCAGATGGAAACCGGCGCACTTGCACCCGGCACGGAATGGCTGGAAGTGCTGCTGAAAGCCATCATTGAAAAGAAGCCACTTGATATAGAATACCAGTCCTATGGCGGCACCCCCAAACAACATCTTGTGTCAGGTTATTTGCTGAAGGAATACCGCAACAGGTGGTACCTCATAGGACATTCAGACCGTTCCGATGCCGTGATCGTTTACGGGTTGGACAGGATCAAGTCTGTCCGCCCCTCCCAAAAACATTTTCACCAGGATGCCGGCTTCAGTTCGGCTGACTATTTCCGTTATTGCTTCGGTATCACGCAGATGCATTACCAGGAACCCGAGGAGGTGGTCCTCAGTTTCCAGCCGGAACAGGCGCCGTATATTTTATCGCAACCTATCCATACCTCGCAAAAAGTGCTCGTTCACAATGACATTGAATTGAGGGTCCGGATTAAAGTATATCGTTCTCATGAATTGCTGCAGTTCATCATGGGCAACCTGGATAAGATCCTTGACATCGAACCGGCAAGCCTTAAGGAAGAAATAAAGGAGCGGGTGGGCAAAGCGCTGGATCGGTTGGCTTAACTGCGTCCGCTCCTTTCACCAGGGTATTATACCATATAGGACAGGGTTATTTATTCTTTATCCTGGCGTATAACTTTTCAGCAACCAGTTCAGAGGACTGTGGGTTCTGCCCGGTAATGAAGTTGCCATCTTCCAGTGCAAAAGAACTCCAGTCGGCAGCTTTCACATAAATAGCGCCTCTTTCTTTTAATCTCGATTCCAATGGAAACGGTACCACGCCGGATAACTGAACCGCCTCTTCTTCGGTATTACAAAAACTGGTAAGCCGCTTTCCGCTGATAAGATAATTGCCGGATCTGTCTTTCACATTAACAAGGGCAGCTGGCCCGTGACATACAAACGCGACTGGTTTGTTGTGACCGTAGAAGGCCTGAATAAGCCTGATTGAATTTTTATCATTTGCCAGATCCCACATTGGCCCGTGACCACCCGGGTAAAACACCGCATCAAAATCATTTTCTTCCACTGTTGAAAGCTTGACGGTGCTGCTCAACACCTTCTGGGTGGCAGGATCCTTAAAGTATCGTTTTGTGGCCTCAGTCTGAAAAGCAGGCTCATTACTTTTAGGATCAATGGGAGCCGGACCGCCTTTCGGCGTGGCTACAACTACATCCACACCCCTATCGGCAAAGTAGTAATATGGTGTGGCGAATTCCTCGATCCAAAATCCCGTAGGCCTTCCGGTGTTACCCAACGTATTGTGGGATGTTAACACAAATAAGACCTTTGCCTTTTTGTTTTTTTGAGCTACACTGATCATACCAGGCATGGTGAATAAAACCAGCAAATAATAAAATAACGTACGATTCATGATATTTTCTTTTGATAATTATCGATTATTGAAAGCTATGGCCGGCCACATGTCCGCCATCCACATTGAAAACCTCTCCGGTTATGAAATTGCTGCTTGCGAGTGCATAAACCATTTCAGCGATATCAGATGGTTCGCCGACACGGTTTAACAAATGAAGTCCCGCAAGGCCATCCGCATCTTCTATCCCGATTTTACCCTGCAATGGGCTGCGGATAATGCCCGGCGCAATAGTGTTCACACGAATATTCTGCTTACCGAACTCAGCGGCCAGTTGCCGGGTAAGCGCATGAACACCTCCCTTGCTGACCACCGGGGCTGTTGCCGGGAAACCTGCAATGGCATGATCCACCAACACGGTACCAATATTTATGACAGAGCCGCCATTATAATTCAACATCTCCTTAATGGCGAACTGTGTAGTGAAGAAGGTTCCCTTCAGGTTCACCCCAAAATATTTATCCA
Source organism: Flavihumibacter stibioxidans (assembly GCF_014332695.1). Taxonomy (GTDB): domain Bacteria; phylum Bacteroidota; class Bacteroidia; order Chitinophagales; family Chitinophagaceae; genus Flavihumibacter; species Flavihumibacter stibioxidans. Next base: position 946,643 of record NZ_MBUA01000012.1, read on the forward strand.
GGTCGGTCTCTTCCACAAAAAGGAAGGGTTTGGGGGCGAACACCCCGGCATTGTTCACCAGCACATCTACCGATCCGAAATACTTAATGGCCGTAGCAACAATTTCTTCACAAACCGATTTCCTGCTGACATCCCCCGGCACCAATTTTACATTGGCCGGTGAACCAAATTCTGCAAATGTCTTTTCAAGCTTTTCTTCCGTGGCGGAATTCATTACTACATTATACCCTTTATCAAGAAAGAGTTTTGCAATAGCCTTCCCGATACCGGTAGATGCCCCTGTTACGATGATGGTTTTTTTACTCATGGTCATTGTTTGCTTTGTTGTTTACGTATTTCTGTTGTCTGCTCGCCCCCCAAGCCCCAGTTATCCGTATCGATCTCCTGAATAACTACATGGGTCAGGTGAAACTCCTTATTCAATACATCCTTCAACAGTTGTGTTACTCCTTTTATCAACTGCTGTTTTTGCTCTTTGGTAACACCATCACGGGTTACATCAATTCTTACAATTGGCATTTTGTATTTTTTAATGATTACACCACAAAATTGAATGGAAACAGGAGGGCGGTAAATAGACAGAATAACGATTTACTTGTACTATTCCGACACCTTTCAGAAAATACCGGTACCTTTTCAGGCATGAAAAAAAAGGAAGCACCTGTTCTGAACATTGCAGATTACTGCTCCGATAAAGACATCAGGAATATCAAGATAAGTTCCTTCACTGAGGAAGCCTGCACCATCGCAGAGATTGAAGAAAACCACCGGCAGGATTACTATGAAATAGTATGGCTTAAAAAAGGGAACGGCAATCATATTATCGATACGGTTAACTACCCTTATAACGGATCGGTGCTTTTTCTACTGTCACCCGGGCAAATGCACCGCATCTATCCGAAAGAAAAAGCGGAAGGCTATGTGATCAAATTTCTGACTGCTTTATTTTCAGATGCGAAAGACATGGAGGAGTACCTTATTAAAACAAATCTGTTTGATAATATTCAATCTGAACCTGTCCTGAAACTTAACGCTTCCATTCATTCAACCATCCAGGATATTTTGATTAAAATGGAAACCGAGTTTAACACGGAAGAGCAGGATAAAGAGAAAATATTGCTTGCTTACCTGAAAATACTTTTGACACATATCAGCAGGTTGAAACGAATCACTTTTTCACAGGAACAGGTAAGCGCAGACTTAAACTTTTCATTATTCCAGAAATATAAATCTGAAATAGAGAAACATTTCCGGAAAGAACATAGCGTGGAGAGTTATGCCGGCAGATTAATAATCCAGGCAAGAACCCTGAACAGTCTTTCAAAAAAATATTCAGGCAAAACTGCAGGCGAACTGATCGCAGACCGCATCATACTGGAGGCCAAAAGAGAATTGTACCATAACATAAAAAGCATCAAGGAAATCGGTTATGACCTTGGCTTTGATGATCCTGCCTATTTTACACGCTTCTTTAAAAAGCAGGCGGGCATTTCGCCGCTGGACTACCGGATGGATGTACTGAACAGATCGGCAGGTAGGACAACTGCAGGCGGCACACCGGATATGCAAAAAAAAGCTGGCGCCGCAAATGCAACGCCAGCATCAAAATAGTTTCCGGGTTTATTCCGACAACAGGGCCTTCTTTACCGACCCATATTGCACCAATAATTCTTTGGCCTTATCATAATCGGCGAGTCCCGTTTTATCCATGATCATCCGCACACCGCGGTCCACCAGCTTGTCGTTGTTCAGTTGCATATGTACCATCCTGTTATCCTCCACCCTTCCCAGCACAATCATGAGTGAGGTGGAAATCATATTCAACACCAGTTTCTGTGCGGTGCCGCTTTTCATTCGGGTACTCCCGGTCAGGAACTCTGGTCCCACCACTACTTCAATAGGAAAGGCTGCCGCCTGGCTGAGCGGACTGCCCGGGTTACAGGAAAGACTTCCCGTCAAAATACCGGCGTTATTACAGGCCTGAAGCGCCCCGATCACATAGGGGGTCGTACCGCTGGCAGCAATTCCCAACACAACATCATTGGAGTTAATGGAATAGGCCTGCAGATCTTTCCAGCCCTGTTCCCGGTTGTCCTCTGCATTCTCCACCGCATTCCGCAAAGCTGTATCGCCGCCCGCTATCAGTCCTACGATCAAACCCGCAGGAACACCAAAAGTGGGCGGACATTCAGAGGCGTCCAAAACCCCGAGCCGGCCACTGGTGCCTGCACCAAGATAAAAGAGACGTCCGCCTGACAGGATCTTATCCGTACAAGCTTCTACAAATGCCTCAATGGACGGCATGGCTTTTCTTACGGCAGCAGGAACGGTTTCGTCCTCCCGGTTGATGCGCTCTAAAATTTCCCCCACCTGCATTTTTTCGAGGTTCCTGTGTAACGATACCTGTTCAGTAATCTTTATAAACGATGGTGATTCTTCCGGATTCACTTCAAATAAAATTTATGGATCATTCAAGAAAGCTCAGTGAGAAAAAAGGAGACCCGAAGCGGATCTCCTTTTTCCAATTATATAACGGGATCCTGCGGAGTGTTTGGATTGCTCAAACGCTCCTGGTCAGGGTAAGGATAAAAATTCCTGGTCCGCTCATAATCAACAGGAACGGGATTCACATTGGTCGGCGGTGCGGGACGACCAAAACGACGGCTGTCCTCCAGACGAAGTCCCTGCAGGAATAATTCAGCACCACGCTGCTTATATACTTCCAGCAGCAGGTCATCTTTTGTGATGGGTCCGCTGTAAGCAGGCAGGTTGGCGTTGATGCCAACAGGGTCGCCTGCAGCCTGTGTACGCACGGCATTGATCTCGGTTAATGCATCGTTCAGGTTACCATTTCCACGAAGGATCGCTTCCGCTTTAATCAACCGCAGTTCATCAGGAACATACACTGGAATGGATTCGGTGATCACATCAAAGAAACCTTTCAGTGTTTTCAGGTTCTCACCGTTAACTACCACAGTCGGATCTGCCAGAAAGAAGTTCAACCGTGCATCTCCGGCTTCCACCAGGCCGGCAGGCAAACCAAAGTTTTCCCTTGCCTTAAAGTTGGAAGCAACCTGAACCTGGTTGTAAATAGGGTTGGGATTCTGTTCCGTATAACGAAAAACCGAAGCAACGGAAAGATCCACTGCATTGGCAGCCGTGAGTGCAGCAGAATAGTTACCCAGCATCATATTGTAGCGGGCACGGTAAGCATTGATAACATTCAGCAGGCTGAAATCACCCGCCAGCACGCGGCTGTTGAATTCTGCAGAAGGTGCATTGGCCGCGATGGCTGCAGCCGCTTCATCCAGCAAACGAACCGCTTCCTCCAAACCTTCGGCCCTGGGCACAAAAGTTGCCGTACCAGCCACATTCGTCTGAATAGGAAACTGCTCGAAGGCAGTAGCGAGTCCGCCAATTGACATCGCCTTGAATAAATTTCCAAAAGCGAGCACACCGGATTTAGTGGCTGCATCTGCCTCAAGCACCGAAGGCGCTTTGCTGATCAGGTTCTCGGCCATGCCCATCACGCGAAGCATATTGCTCCACAAACCATTTACGTTTCCGTTGAAAGTCGGCAGGGCAGTACCGCCTGCTTCCAGTTCCAGGATATTCGTGAAAGTGGTAACACCCTTCAGTTCACGGGTGGTGGTGCCGGGTGCAGTGATCAAAGCCTGCATGCCGGAAGTGGCGTAGGTCAGCTTCATACCCACACAGAGGGAAATCAGACCTTCCCTTGAATTCAATACCTCTTCGTCAGTGGGACCATTCGGGTTCACGTATTCCAGTTTGCAACTGTTGAATAAAACAGTCGCTGAACAAAGCATTAATAATATTGATAACTTTTTCATTGTAATTTTTTTTGATGCTGCATTAAAAATTCACATTAACTCCAACCAGGATCGTGCGTGGCAGCGGCACTTCCACAAAGTCAAAGCCACGAACCGCATTGGACTGGCCTGCCGCGTTAACTTCCGGATCATACCCGCTGTAGTTGTCAATGGACAGGAGGTTACGACCAGATAATGTGAATCTCACATCACGCAGTTTGCCCATGCGCGGCGTCAGCAGGTAGGACACTGATAACTCACGCAGTTTAACAAAGTCACCCTTTTCAATCCAGTTTTCGAAAATAGAGAAGAGGGCTGCGCTGGTTCCTTTGGGAACTTCTCCCTTCAGTTCAGCCTCGTATCCTTTCAGGCCACCATAGTTGGCATTGTCACCCACCCTTCTGGTGAAGTTGAAGACATCAAATCCAACCATTCCATCCCACTGCATTTTGAAGTTGAACTTTTTGTAGTTGAAATCATTGATAAAGGAGAACACATGTTTGGGGTTGGGATTACCGATCACCTTGCTCAGGATAGCACCGGTGGGCTGCCCGTTGGCATCACGACCAATCGTTGAATTGCCATTCTTTCCCTGAACACCTCTTTCCCGCTGGGGAAATCCCTGTGGCGTAAGCAGCAAAGATCCATCTGCATTTCTCGCAAAGAAAGTACTGTAGAAAGCGCCGAGCGGAGAGCCGTTCACCGCAGCCACCTGGCCGAAACCACCTGCGAAAGGCAATACACCACTGCCTTCCACGCCATCTACCGTATTCTCATTGTTCAGGTAGCTGATGGTACTAACCCAGCTGAAGTTTTTGCGTTCAACAGGAACTGCTTTGATCATGAATTCAAATCCCTTGTTGGTCATGGTACCTACGTTGAGGTAGCGAACATTATAACCTGTGCTGGGAGCAAGCGTACGATCGAGGATCAGGTCCTTCACATCCTTGTTGAAGTAGGTGAACTCCAGGCTGAGACGGTCGTTGAAGAAACTCATGTCTGCACCCAGTTCCAGTTCGATCTGGCGCTCGGGCTTAACATTTATATTACCCAAACGGGTGGATGGATAATAACCGGTGATACCCTGGTAGGCACCGGGAGTATATACGGTATAACGGTCATTCACACCAATGGCGGTAAGGTTACCCGACTGACCCCAGGCTGCTCTTAATTTGAAAGAAGAAATGATATCGCTCAGTCTGGAATCCTGCCAGAATTTTTCTTCAGACAGGATATAGGATCCACTCACTTTCGGGAAGAACTGCCAGCGGTTGTCGATGCCATACACAGAAGAGGCATCCACCCTTGCGGCACCTGTGATGTACAGTTTGTTGTAGAGTCCGAATGTCTGTTGCAGGAAGGCACCCATGATGCTGCGCTCTTCCCTCAGTTCGCCGGCAACAATGGTTCCGTTGTTGATCGTTTCACCAAAAGCACCCAGCTGCTGCGCGCTGGCACTGAAGAGATAGGTACGATCGTACTGCATGGTACCACCCAAACCGGTAGTTGATTCAAGCCAGTCGGTTACATTTTTACGATAGCTGATGTTCAGGTCGGTATTGGTTTGCAGCACGCTGGCATCACCACGCCTCGACAAACCACCATCATAACTGGGGGTGGTATTCTTTGGTGGAATATAAGCCGTACTGGTTTGTGTATAGTTATCCAGGCCGAAAATGAAATCGATGTTCAGGCCTGTGATGGGTTTGATATTAAGCTGGGTGTTTCCGGTGAAGCGGCTCACACGCTGGGCGAAATCAAAACGGTTGATGGCTTCCAGCGGATTGGTACGACGCAGAATGGCGATCGGCGCCGTGGAGGGATAGATACCCGATACAGGATCTTTTTCCGGATTGATAAAGTTGTTGCTGAAAATGAAGCCGGTCAATGCACCATAAGCCTCTACCAGTCCGCCATTGGGAATCTCCTTACTGCTGCTCAGTGCATAGTTGGCACCGGCGGTAAGGGTCATGATCTTGTTCAGTTTCTGGGAAACATTCAGGCGGATACCATTCCGGCTGAAGCTGGTTTGGTCAACGATGCCTTCGTTGTAGGTGTTCGATAAACCCACATAATATTTAGTGGCTTCCGTACCGCCGCTCACAGAGAGGTTATTGTCTGTTCCAAAACCGGTGCGGAAAATTTTATCCTGGTAATCGTAGCGGGTAACCGGACTCTGGGTAAGATCGGTGGCGACGTTGTTATTGAAACGGAAAGGATATTCATTGTAGTCCAGGGTCTTCCTCACACTGTTCGTTTTGAGCTGTGTGGAGAAGGACACCTGCGGAGCACCGGTCTTTCCTTTTTTGGTGAAGATCTGCACCACACCGTTGTTCGCCCTTGATCCGTAGATCGCAGCAGCCGCGGCGCCCTTGATCACTTCTATGCGTTCGATATCATTGGGGTTGATGTCCACCAGTCGGTTTTGCGCATACCCACCCAGGTCGATCAATTGACGGGAGTCGTTGTTAACAATTACCCCGTCCACGATATAAAGCGGATCGGAAGAGCCCACGATGGTACTTGGTCCCCTCAAACGTACGCTGATACCACCCGCAGGGTTACCCGAGTTCTGGGTGATCTGTGCACCGGCAACCTTTCCCTGCAGGGCTCCGTCGATGCCGGTAGCCGCACTGAACTGGATGTCGCGGGCAGAAACCGTAGCCACCGTATTACCAAGTTTCTTCTTGGAAGTGGCCACATTGGTACCGGTAACAATCACTTCATTCAGGCCCAGCACATCCGGCTGAAGTTGTATGTCGAAACTGAAGCTGCGCTCGGTACCTACGCTGATCTTTTTCTCCACCGGCTTAAAGCCCACTCCGGAAAACAGGACGGTGTAGGACCCGTTCTTCAGGTCAGCTTCGAAGGCATATTTCCCTTCTGTATTGGTTGATGTGCCAAAGCTGGTATTCACCACCTGGACACTAATGGACGGCAGGAGTTCACCGGCGGCCGAACTCACTTTACCGGAAATGCGGACCTGGGCCAGGACCGCCACACTTAAGAGTTGAAATAATACAAGGAGTGGAAACCAACGGGCATTCCTTCCTTTGCACGAAAGCCTTTTTTTCATGTTGCAGCGTTTTGTGTTTAGCAATAGATTTTCAGCAGTTAGATTCCTTCCACAGTTCCTTGTTTACACATTATTAATATTTTACAACTGTTTTTATCAGTTGAAACAGAATGAAAGCAGACCGGAAATGCGGCTCGAAATCTAAAGCACCACCAATTTACGAGGATAATTGGCATAATACTGCAAATAATTGCATATTTTCAGGCAGATTCCTTAAATACCAGCATATTCAGGCATTTTAATGTTTAAACAGTATGAATACCCAGCTCAACCATTTATTTGAAATCGCAGGCAAACCCAGTCGTTTGATCATTGGATTAATGTCCGGCACTTCCATAGACGGACTGGATGTGGCCCTGTGCCGCTTCAGTGGAACGGGCATGGATACCCGCATTGAATTGCTGGAATTTGAAACGGTACCTTATGGCAGCGATTACAAGGAGGAAATTGCCTCCATCTTTTCCAAAAAAATGGTTGACCTGCAAAAGCTTTGCCTCCTGAATGGCTGGATAGCCCGGCAACATGCGGCCATCATTTTACAATGCCTGGAAAAATGGAAGCGACCGGCTGTTACCATTGATTTGATTGCCAGCCATGGGCAGACTATTTTTCACGCCCCCAAAAGCCTGCATGGAATAGAAAAATTCAGCAATGCCACCCTGCAACTCGGTGATGGGGACCATATGGCGGTGGAAACGGGCATCATTACCCTGAGCGATTTCCGGCAAAAACATGTTGCCTCCGGCGGGGAAGGCGCTCCCCTTGCGGCTTACGGCGATTTCCTGATCTTTTCAAAAAGGGATGAGAACCGCATCATGCTGAATATCGGCGGGATTGCCAACTTCACTTATTTGCCGGGAAACCTGAATGCCGATGAAGTTTTTTGCAGCGATACCGGCACGGGCAATACCCTGATGGATGCTTTAACCCGGAAACATTTCCCGGGCTCCTATTTTGATGAGGGGGCAGCCATAGCGGGCAGGGGTGTTATTCATGCGGGATTACTGGCCGCGTTAAAGGACCATCCGTTTTTCCATCAACCCTTCCCTAAAACGACTGGTCCCGAATTATTTAACCTGGCTTACCTGGAAGCAGCCATGCAACGGTGTGGTGCAACCGAACTAACGGTGGAAGACACCATGGCAACCCTGAACCGTTTTTCTGCCGAGACCATCGCGGAAGCAATTCAAACGGTTATAAAGGATAAATCGGGTTTCAGGTTTTTTGCGAGCGGGGGAGGCATGCACAACCCTTTGCTGATGCAGCACCTGCGCGATTTATTACCCGGCTGTCCATTCGAAAGTACGGCCAGCCTGGGTATCAATCCCGATGCCAAGGAAGCCGTTCTCTTTGCCGTACTGGCCAATGAAAGTATTTACGGCGGCAGCATCCATTTCGGTAAGGGCAGGAATGGCATTCCGAATGTGTCGATGGGGAAGATAAGTTTCCCGGGGTAATCCTTATACGCGTCTGACGTGCGTCTGACGTACGTCAGACGCACGTCAGACGGGTGAGGAACAGATGGGATAATTTGTTAATTTGGCGCATTCGCAATCCCAACTCAAGCTTCAAAACTAATGACCACCAGGACTTTTCATGCAAAGACTCGTTTGTATGCAGGCATACTGACATTTGTAATACAAGGAATGTTGTTTTTCCCTGTTCAGTCCTTTGCCCAGCAAAAGTTCAGCGGCAGTAAAGTTGATAATGATAAGGCCGTTTCCCTGACGAAAGTTTTCAGAAAGTATACTTTGTTCAACATCAATATGGGAGAGATAGCCCGGCATGCGAAAGCCGGGGGAAAGGGAACGGTTAACCTGGTACTGGATTTCCCTGGATTCGAACAACTAGCTCTGTCGCTGAATGAACAGGATATTTTCAGTAGCGATTACCAACTGGTGTTGGGAAACCCGGGAGGCAGGCAAAAATCTGCGAAGCCGGATATTAAAACCTATTCCGGCAAACTCGCTGGCGACGAAAGCAGCAGCGTTTACCTCACGATCTCTGACAAAACCATATATGGGTTTATCAAAGGGAACGGGAAAGAATACTACATGGAACCACTACGGTACTTCGATAAAAAAGCTAATCCCACTACCTATGTACTGTACGAAGCAAAGGACGTGATCCCACAATCAGGGGTTATGTGTGCGGTAACCGAAGCCGATCAAAGAGACCTGACTTCTACTGCCCCTGCTACCAGCCAGATGGAGACTTTGGGAACAGCTACCGGCACCTGCAAAATGATAGAAATGGCCATCGCCTCCGATGCCTCCATGGTCGACAAATATGGTTCCGTGCAAGCGGTTGAAGAGCACAATATCAGCGTGCTTTACATGATGGTGGGCTTATACGGCGATGCCCAGATTGGCAGCCAGTATCTTGGGTTTTCCATCAAGGGGCAATACATTTCAACCAACACGGCTTCAGACCCCTATTCCCCGACATACAGCGGCCCTGATGCCGGCATTATTCTCAATAACTTCAGCACCTGGGGCTTTGCGGGTAATTTCGGATTCAGTTATGACCTCGGGCAGGTATGGACTGCCAGGGATATCGGCATGGAATCTCCAACCGGATCCGGCAATTATTCCTATGGCACCATCGGGCTGGCCTGGGTAGGTACTGTTTGCAATGCCCGGTTCAAGCACCAGTTATTGGAGGATGTCTATTCTTCCAGCATGGCGCAGGCCGTAGTGGCAGCGCACGAAACCGGCCACAACCTGAGTGCCAACCATGATGCTTCAGGTGCTCCTTATATCATGGCCCCAAGCACCAGTCCCACCGGTTATGCAACATCTTTCAGTCCGGCCAGCCTGACCTCCATGAACAACTACCTGGGCGACCCATTCGTTACCTGCCTGTCTGGCTGCGTTCCGGCACCCACCATTGCCCTCTTCAATATGTCCTCCAGCAACATCTGCACCGGCAACAGCATCAATTTCACCAATGCCAGTGTGGGGGAAAACCTCAGTTACAGTTGGAGCTTCCCGGGTGGAAATCCGGCCAGTTCAACCAATGCCAACCCTGTTGTCAGCTACAGCACCAGCGGTACTAAAACCATTACCCTCACTGTATCCAATGCCAATGGAACCAGCAGTAAGACCAAGGAGATATTTGTTGCGGATGCCCCGGGAGTTGCCTGCTCTCAAAACACCGCAGGTAATGGAACAATGAGTGCTTTATTTTCTTTTTCCCTGAGGGATATACAATACAGTACTAATACTTATTACATAGGTAGGTACTTCGAAGACCTGGCCTGCACCAACAATACCCGGCTCCAACCGGCCACGAACTATAGTTTTATTTCCAATACTGGATACAGTGCCGCTGGTATTACCAACAACGTTCAGTTGTTTATCGACTACAACAACGATGGCGATTTTTCAGATGCCAATGAATCTGTGTATTTCTCTGCCGGCTGCGTGCAGGGTACCTCCACCAATAGCTTTACCACTCCCGCCAATCCACCGGTGAAGGGCGCCTGGCTGCGGCTGCGCTTTATGACCATTCCCTGCGGACTGCCCCTGTCCAATGGCTGTACTATTCCCGACAACGCCAGCGTAAGGGATTTTGCCGTTTACTTTCCGGAGGAATGTCCTGTTGTGCAACTTCCAACGGCAGCAGAACAGGCAACGGTCAACATCAGCGGTGCTGGCGCAACCATGCTGCGCAGTGCCACCTGCGGACTCTTAGGCGCTTTATTACCTAACGGCGCCAGCCCCGTCAGCGGTGTGGTAGATGCGAAAGTTTGGATTGAACCAATTGTTCCCACCTATGCCGGACTTCCATACGTAGCCAGGCATTATGAAATCACACCCGCCGTAAATGCTGCAGCCGCAACCGGACGCGTAACACAATATTTTTTACCCAGGCGGAATTTGATGCCTATAATGCCGCCCCGAACAGTTATGCCAAAATGCCTTCCGGTGCCGCCGATGCCCCGGGTATTGCCAACCTTCGGATTGAAAAACATCCCGGCAGCAGTAACGATGGAACGGGACTGCCTTCCACTTATACAGGTGCACCAGTTATATTGGATCCAGCCGATTCCGACATTATCTGGAACAGCACCTTCAACCGTTGGGAAGTGAGTGTGGATGTAACCGGATTCAGTGGGTTTATCGTACACGGCAGCCTTGCTCCGCTGCCTCTTCGCTTATTGTCTTTCCAGGCTGCCAGGCTGCAACAGAATGTGGTGCTGAACTGGCGCACTACCGCTGAAACAGGGGTGAGCCATTTCGAAATTGAACGCAGTGTTGATGGACATAAATTTTTACCTGTGGGCCAGGTTCCTGCGCTGAATGTTACGGGCGACCAGAACTATCGCTATTCAGATCTGAACGCCATCAACCTGGCCGCAGGAAATACTATTTATTACAGGTTGAGGATGGTGGATATCGATCACCGTTATACCTATAGTCCGGTTCGCCGGGTGGCATTGGAGGGAACTGCTGCCATCAGCGTTTATCCCAACCCGGTAGGCAGCACCCTGACGGTGCAAATGCCGTTGCACCGAACGGGTTCAACAGGTATCCGCCTGGTTGACCTCCAGGGCAGGATTATCAAAAACTGGAATTTTCCTGGCACCAGTGGCTTGTTACACCTCGATGTACAGGAAGTACCCTCCGGCTTATACCAGTTGGAAATAAGCCAGGGTGCGGGTGAACGTAAGAGTTATAAGGTAATAAAATTATAAAGCCAGCCGGGTTGATGCTGTTGCGCAGCCGGCACTGTTGAGCTGATTATTTTTTAATTCCGGGTTGCACCATTTTATAATTGGTTCGCTCCTTCTCTTGCTTCACAATCTGTTCTACATCGGCGAGTAATTTCTTCGCGTCGTAAACGATGCCGTCCTTGATGGTATATTTTACGCCACCGAGGCGAACGGGCTCGTGTTTGTCATCCAGTGCGATGGCGCCGGTACCATACAGGAGCTGGAAATTCATCAGTGGGTTCTGTTCAATCACCACAAAATCGGCCAGCTTCCCCACTTCCACGGTGCCGATTTCCTTGTCCATTCCCAGTGCCTCAGCACCGTTAAGCGTAGCAGCCTTGATCACTTCCAGGGGATGGAAACCCGCTTCCCGCAACAACTCCAGTTCGGTCGGGTAGGCAAAGCCATAGAGCTGGTAAATAAATCCGGCATCCGTGCCCACCGTTACCCTTCCGCCGCGGTTTTTATATTCGCGCAGGAAAGTCATCCAGAGGGTATAATTCTTCTTCCACTCAATCTCCTGCTCGGTTCCCCACGAAAACCAGTAGGATCCATGTTTACCGGGACCTGGTGCATAAAAATCCCACAGCACGGGCAGGGTATATTTGTCGTGCCACTCTGCCCTTCTTGCCCGCATCAGGTCGCGGTTGGCGGAATAAATTACCAGGGTGGGACTAATGGTAAAATCCAGCCTGATCATTTCATCCATCACCTTGTTCCAGTGGTCGGAATAAGGGGCTGCGGCCTGCTTCCACAACCTGCCCGCCTCGGAAAAGCGATCAAATTCATTGTTGTAATTATAATTGAGGGGATAATCCTGAACGGTGCGATCGCTGAACAAAGCTTCGGGCAGGCCATACCAGTGTTCCATGGAAGTAAGGCCGGCGCGGGCGCTTTGCAAAGCGTTCCAGCGGCCCACCATAGTTTGGCTGTGGTGCATTTTTGACCGCAATCCCAGTTGTCTGTTTTCCTTCAGGGCTGCTTCCATGATGGCGGGAGCGGAACCAAAGAACTTGATCCCGTCGGCACCATTTTTGGCATTCTGCCTGGTCCATTCAACAGCCTCCTCCGGCGTGCTGATGGGCGATTTAGCGCCCTGGCCGAAAGATGTGTACGCCCGGATCCGGGGGGCAGTAATCTCGTTGCGCTCGCTTTTCCGTTTGTGCTCGAGAGTCCAGCTCAGCCCATTGGAACTGCCTGGATCAAGAATCGTGGTAACCCCATGGGCCATCCAGAGCTTGAACACGTATTCTGCATTCGGCGCCTGTACACCACCGATATGCGCGTGGGTGTCAACAAATCCTGGCAGCAGGTACATGCCCTCTGCCTGCAATTCCTTGCCGCCGGCTTTAAGTTGTGGACGGCGGCTGGCCGGGTAGATAGCGCCCGGTTCACCCACGGACCTGATCTCCCTGATCCGGTTTCCTTCCACCACAATATCCACCGGCCCTATCGGGGGGGATAAAGTACCGTTGATCAGTGTAACGCCGCGGATGATCAATTGCTGCCAGGGGCCATCGCCCTCCAGTCTTTTGGGGGCAGGTTGCATCTGTGCCGCAAGGGGAAGGCCGCCGTTAAAGGAAAACAGGCATGCCAGGAAAATTATAGATGTGCGCATAGTGTATACCTTCAATTTACCATTTTGCCGGGATCAATGCAAAATTTTCGCGTCTGACGCGCGTCTGACGCGTTAGGAACATTTCCGGCGTTTTTTTGTATCTATAAAGACAGAATACTTCCATTCTGCTGCAGAAACACCGATTCATGAGATTACTTATTCAATGGACGTCCATCATCCCGGCACTCGCCTGGTTGCTGTATTTTTCCGGACTTATACAGACCAGCGATATTTTTCAGATCGTGGCCAGCATTCTGCTGATCCTTAGTGTTATGTCCTCTGTACATCACTCTGAGATTATCGCCCACCGGGTGGGCGAACCTTTTGGAACAATCATCCTGGCCATATCCATCACCGTTATAGAGGTGTCGATCATCATCTCCTTAATGGTGTCGGGGGGCGATGATTCCGTTTCACTGGCAAGAGATACGGTGTACTCCGCCACCATGCTCATCCTGAACGGAATTGTGGGAGCATGTCTTTTTATCGGCGGATTAAAACACCATGAACAAACCTTCTCCAAACATTCAGTCACCATCGCGCTGGTATCACTTGTTTCCATCGTGATCTTTACCCTGGTATTTCCAACATTCACAAAAAGCATAGAGGGACCATTTTACACCACTCCCCAGCTGATTTTTGTTTCCATAACCTGTTTAATTATCTATTCTTTCTTTTTGTTCGCACAAACAACCAGGCACAGGGAATACTTTCTTTCCGAAGGTGAAGAGAAAAATGAACATTCCGGAAAGATCTCCAATGGGGTATTTTACATCAGCCTGGTATTCCTGGTCGCCAGTCTGGGTATTGTCGTTCTGCTGGCGAAAACCCTTTCTCCTACTATCGAAACTATAGTTACCAGTTACAACCTCCCAAAAACACTCGTGGGGGTGATCATCGCTGCCATTATTTTATTACCTGAAGGCCTTGCAGCCATTATCGCTGCCAGGAAAAACAAACTCCAGTCAAGTCTGAACCTGGCCCTGGGATCCGCACTGACCAGTATCGGGTTGACCATTCCCTGCGTGGCGGTGGTCTCCAGCATTTATGACATGAAAATCATACTGGGACTGGATATTAAATCCATCATCCTGTTGGGATTATCCGTGTTCACCGTGATGCTCTCGTTAAGCAGCGGCAGAAGTAATATAGTGTATGGAGTAGTGTTATTAATGAATTTAGCAGCATTCATATTCATGATCATTTATCCTTAAACAACCGGTTTGGGAAAAAACTCCAGCACAAATAAATCTTTCCCTGCGGCAAGAAATAAACGATGCTCCGGATTGGGTGAGCCGGACCAAACGCGTCTGACGTGCGTCTGACGTACGTCAGACGCGCGTCAGACGCCTATAATCGGTTTTGCAGGATTTTTTCCATCACCGAATCCTTCAGACCACGGGAGATCGCGGCCTGCAGGCCGCCCAGCTCGATGATATTGCCCTGGATGCCAGTGACCCGATCCATATTGATAATGCTTGATTTATGTACCTGCAAAAAGCTGGAAGGCATTCTTTCCAGCAACTGTTTCATAGTGATGTGCACCAGGTGTTTTTCTCCGGCGGCATGGATACACATATAATTCTCCATGGCCTCAATCAACACAATATCTTTCCAGTCAAGCCTGAGGTAACGCCCCTCGGTTTTTATGAAAAATGGTTCGGCATCCGACAGTTGCTTTCGCTCCGCAAAATATTCATAGGCCTTGTTCGCTGACCGCAGGAACCGGTCAAATGAAATCGGCTTCAGCAGGTAATCGAGCACATCCAGCTCGTACCCCCTGAGTGCGTATTTTTCATAGGCAGTAGTAAAAATAATTTTCGGCGGATTGGCCAGGGATGTCAGCAGTTCGATGCCACTGATATAAGGCATTTCAATATCCAGGAAAACCAGGTTCACCGTTGCAGCAGCCAACGCATTGTTCAGCGAAACCGCATCACCACATTCGGCCACCAGTTCCAAAAAATCGATCCTTCCCACATAGCTGCTCAGCCCCTTCCGCGCCAATGGTTCATCGTCGGTTATGATACAGGATATTTTCATAGATCGATTTGCAGGTTGGCGGAGTAAGAATGATTACTCTTCTCCATGTTCAGGGAATAGCGGCCCGGATAGAGCAGATCGAGCCGTTTGCGCAGGTTCACCAGCCCAATTCCGCCCTTCTCACGGTCATGCGCAATGGAAGGAATGGAATTCTCCACCTGCACGCGCAATTGGTGTTGGTGCAGCTCAGATCGAATCCTGATCCACTGATCCCCGCCGGTAAACTTGAAGGCATTTTCTACCAGGGGAAGCAGCAGCAGGGGATAGATGGTTGCACCATTCACACCATCAGCAACTGCCGGCCAACTGACATCCAGCTGCAATGCTTCACTGGATCGCTGCCGCTGCAGGGCAATATAATTATCGAGGTGATTAAACTCCTCCTGCAAAGGAACCCTATCCTCCTGGTCATATAACTGGTAACGCAGCAGTGCAGCCAGGTTCTCGATGGTTTGCCGGGCCGCCACATTATCCTCGTGTATCTGGAAATACACCGTATTCAAAGCATTGAACAAAAAATGCGGATGGAATTGCGCTTTCAGGTAATCCAGTTCAGCAGTAAGTTTGTCTTTACTGATCTGTTCCACCAGCAGATGTTTTTCATGCGTCTTCCTGCTTTGCAACTGGCTCAGCCGTACAAAGAAATAAATCAGCCAGGCACTCTGCGGCACAAAACTCAGGATGATCACATCGTACCATTGTAATCCATCATCGGTAAATTCCGCAAGAGGGAAAATGAAGAGCACCACCACCAGTTGCAGGCATACGACCAGGAAAATAAAGAGATTCCTGGGTTTATTGCTACCTGAAAAATCCTCTTTCTCAGCTGCCAGCAGGAAACTATTCACCACCCATTCAAACACGAAACTGATCAGCGCACAGCCAATGATTTCAGCGGCGTTCGTTTCGATGGCACGCAACCAGAATTTGGTGCCGGTGATCACATCATTGAGCAGGCGGAAAAAAACATACACGAGCAGGCCGAAAGAGACCACAAAGAATGCGCGCCTGGCGGTCCAGGGCAATTTCAATGCCTGTCTGAAATGTGCAACTCTGATCATGATTGCCGGAAAATGCGCTGTTAAAAAAATTATTGTTAAGGTACTATAGTTTTCCCGGCCTTTTTCTTCATGCCGAAAAGCAGTCTGGTAATATAGAATGGCCGGATGAACAGATGAAAGGTCAGCATAGACACTGTAAAAGTTGTCAGCACAATAAATATCCATTTCAAGCTAACCGGATCAGAGATCTGCACCACATAATAAGCGATGATCACAATAATAGTCTGGTGCAGGATATAAAATGGATAAAGCGACTGGTTGATATAGTTGAGCGCGGGATGCGGGCGATCCAGGTATTTTTTTCCGTAGCCCACTATTGCGAATACCCAGAGCCAGGTGTGCAGTGGCTCGCGGGCGAGATAGATATAGGTCTGCCACGAATCTATGGGATAGGTTCCATCAAACCAGTTGTAATCGTTCCATCGAAGGCCATTGATCAGGAGCAGTAGCAGGAAAGCCAGGGACAACGAGAGTCTTCGGTTTCGCTCCAGGCTTTCCATCAGCGCGGGTTGCAGCAGGCAGAGATAACCCGCCAGCAGGAAAAGCATCCAATAGAAAAAATACAACGGGTCGTGTATGAGGTCATTGGTAGAAGGATATTTCACCACAAAAAAAGAATAGATCAAAACCGAAGGAAGCATCAGCCAGTACACGCGGTATCCCTTGGACAGTGAACCAAGTCGCCTGATAAAAGCGGTTGCAGCGGGTTTGCGGCACCAGCCGAAGAAAGGCGCAAGCAGGATATCATATACAAAGAGATAGGCGATGAACCAGAGATGGTGCCAACTGAAATTGCCTTCGGGATAGGGACCGGAACTGAAAATGGTGGGATAAAAATCCAGGAAGGAACCGGTATATCCCTGGTGGAGGCGTTCGAAATATACCTGGGGAGGGATGACCAGTAACACGCCTGCCAGCAATGGGATGAACAACCTTTTCAGGCGGAGTTTCACAAAGCCCCCAGCGGTGCGGTTTTGCATCATGAGCCAGGTAACGGCGCCGGAGATGAAAAACAAGAGGGGCATCCTGAAGCGGCTCAGGAAAAAATTGAATTCGGTGAGCAGGTCACTTTTTACCGGGTCGTTGATATGCCAGGGATCCTCGACAATAAAGGGGCGCCCACTGTGGTAAAGCAATACGCCCAGGATGGCCAGAAAGCGAAGCCAGTCGATATAACTGATGCGAAGTTTTGGGGTGGTCAACGAAGCAGATGGACTGAGAGACATAATGCATATTTATTCCACAAACCTATACCGGCACTTGCGGCAGGTCAAATCGGTTTGACCATCGGTCAGATTTATTTGACGAAATGCATGGGTTGGGGGACCTAAATCATTTTTTAACCGCAGGCACTTTATTACCTTGGCATGAACAGAAGTCGTGACCTCCTTTACCGAAATATTATTCATCGTGACCGGCACCATCCACCTGGCGCTGGTCCGCTTTGCCCTGTTGAGATTGCACCAGCCGACCACCCTGTTCCTGTGGATGATAAAAGTATTTGTATCGGCCCTTTCACCTTTATTATTCCTGATCGGACTACTGATTGCCGTTTCCGGTATGTTCTTTCACTCGCCTGTAGTGTTTGTGATGGGAACCATTGGCGCACTCCTGTACCTGATCCATATCTATTCTATCACCCGCGGCCCGGATGTATCCACCGCTTTTGAACAGGCTTTCGGGAAGGATTGGTACAACCGGATTCCGCCTTCCGTTAAAGCAGGATTTCTGCCTGCGAGATATGTATTCCGGTTGCCATCAAGTCCGGAACCACAATGGCAGCAAAACATTGTTTGTCATACCATCTCCACCACCGGCCGTGCCATTCTGTGCGATATCTGGCAGCCGCCCAAAGGAGTGGAAAAATCCGGACATGCATTTATCTACCTGCATGGAAGTGCGTGGACCGTGCTCGACAAGGATTATGGAACAAGGAAATTCTTTCGCCATCTCGCGGCGGAGGGACACCTGGTCATGGATCTTGCCCACCGCCTTTTCCCGGAAACAGATATGAAGGGCATGTTAGAAGATGCCTTTCATGCAATTGCCTGGATGAAAGCACATGCAGCGGAATATGGTGTTGACCTGGATAAGATCACCATTGGTGGCGGATCCTCCGGCGCGCACATCGCCCTGCTGGCAGCTTACGGACATGAACAAGCGCAATTAAGACCCGCGGACCTCGAAGGAACAGACCTGCGTGTAAGCGCAGTTATTTCTTTATACGGACAATCAGACCTGTCCGCCACCTACTACCATACCTGCCAGCACCTGACCAGTCGTTCGGCACTGGGTAAAAACAAAAAAGGAAAGGAAGGCGGTATGCCGGAATGGTTGCGAAAAGGGATGGGCGATTCCTTTCACCGGCTTGGCTTTGACAAGGAAGTGGAACCCGGTATGCTGGCGCCGATGCTGGGTGGAAGTCCGGAGGAAAAGCCCGAAACCTATGCCCAGTATTCACCACTGAACTATGTAAACAGCAGCTCTCCGCCTACCCTGATCATCCATGGCCGGCAGGATATCCTGGCCCCGGAAGAACCCATGCATCGACTCAGGGAAAAGCTGGAAGCATTGAAAATACCCGTTGTCATGCATCTCCTTCCCCAAACCGATCACGCTTTTGATCTGATATTGCCAGTTATCTCCCCTTCCGCGCAGAGTGCCTGGTATGATGTGGAGCGATTTTTATCACTTAATATAAATCGTGGCGTCCCGGCTGATTTCCACGGCGACAGGAAAGATTTGGGCAGCCAGCCGTTTCTGCTTTAAGTTCTATGCCTGAAATCGGGGTCTACTTTTAGTATGCTGGTTGAATTTCAGGCGTTGGTGATTCCTGATACCTGGTCATTAAACCAGGGTAAATAATTCTCCAGCTTTGCTGCCAGAAAATAGGGGAGATTGAGCAGGAAATAGGTCTTGCCACTCATCGTCTTTGCTTCATTGATCTGGATGCCACCAGCATAGAATCGAACAGCCATCCGGTGCGGAGCATCCTCCATAAAAACATGCAGGGACCTGAGCTTTCCTGTGGCTCCCGACTTCACTTCAACCGGAATTAATTTACCCTCCCAGGGATAGAGCCAATCCAGTTCCGCGGAAGAACCGGCCTTATCACGCGTCCAGAAATGCAAACCGCTCAATGCACCATACATAGTGGATAGCATTTCCTGTCCAACAAGGTGTTCGATCATGGTGCCACCATACACATCCTGTAGGTCAGCCGTGCCGATAATCTCTTTTTGAATCCCCAGGGAATAGTTTAACAGCCCGGTATCCAGCACCTGAAGGCGGGGCGACTTGCGTGTATCGGGCAGTAGCGGCAGAACCGCGCTGGTATTGGGATACACCAGGTGCAGCAGCATGGCTTTTTCCAGGGTACGTAAAGCCTCCCCCATCTCACGACTTCCATAGACAGATTTTCCGAAGCCATGGAATTTGATGCGTTTACCGGCCTCTGCATAGGAAGCACGAATAGCATGGCGGATATGCTGTACATGGCTCTGTGATCCCGCATATTTTTCCACATCGTCCAGGTAGCCGGCAATCAGGCTTTCATACAGATTCTTCAGCGAGGTAAGATCGCGGTGATCGGCATATTGTTGTACGATAGCCGGCATTCCGCCAATGATCGCATACTGGTGGAATAGCTGAAAAAGTCTTTCAACAGCAAAATCAGCCAGGGGCAGTTTGTTCCATTGCTCCAGGGCCTGCACTTCGCCCAATGCTTCCAGGAATTCAGAGAAGCCTGCGGGCCTTACCACCAGGTAATCCACCCTCCCCACCGGGAAATGAAGCTTTTGATTAAAAATAGTTTCAAGTAAACTGCCGGCCGCAATAACGGGCAGGTCCGGCGCTTCTTCATACAGGTACCTCAGCATATTCATTGCCTCAGGTAATTCCTGGATCTCGTCAATGAATAAGAGCGTGTTTTTTCGGTTCCGGTAGCTTCTATTTTTCAGAAAGAACACCGCTTCCAAAAATTGGTCAACCGTGGTAAACTGTTCAAAAGGCTTACGGTCCGCCGACAACTCCAGGTTCAGGTAGATGTACTGCTCAAACCTTTCTGCGAAGCGATGCACCAGGGTTGTCTTTCCTACCTGTCTTGCACCTCTGATTACCAGTGGTTTACGCTTATCTGAAAGGCGCCATTTATCCAGTTCTGCCAACACGTTTCTTTGAAACATGTCACAAAATTAGGGCATTTTCACCATAAATATGTCACAATTTATAGGCATTTTTTTAAGATTCATGTCACATTTTATAGGCAAATTTTCTCCCTCTTCAGGATTCCCTGATCGGTTGCAAATCGAAAGTGAATGTCCAGGCCCTTATCCGTTCATTGCAAATAGGCTGCAAGGCTGCGGTTTAATCTTGCGATCCGGAGTTATAAAACCCTCCGATCGCAGCAATGAAAAAACTCATAGTCATGGCCCTCACCTGCACCACCTTATTCTCCTGCAGCAGCCTTCAGAAAACCAGCACTGCCAAAACCCTGGATATTGTGGGTGCCGGGGTCTTGCATTTTCCGGTAGTAGCCGACCTCGATGTACGTGAAACCAAAGTCAGCGGCACCAAAGCGGGCACTATCAGCACATCCCTTGACCTGATGAAAATGGAAGCCATCGCCGCCGCCCTAAAATCAGGTAATGCCGATGTACTGATTGAGCCCGCTTACCAGATCGACACCGAAGGCAGTCGGGTAACCGTTACCGTTACCGGATGGCCCGCCAACTACAAAAATTTCAGGAAAATGACCGCTGCCGATACCACCCTCATCCGGCCAACCATTATGCAGAAACCTGTCATCGTTGATCCCGTGCCGGTGAAAAAGAAAAGAAAGGGTGCCGCCATACTGGCCGGAATCGGCGCAGGCGCATTGATAGCAACGGGAGCAATTATCGCGGCAGATAACTATTAAGAATATTTTTTAAAAGAGGAATCTTCCCGGGTGATTACAACAAAGGGGCTTTATGCCCCTTTGTTATTGCCTTTCTTTCCATTCGCCAGCATGGCAAAAACAAATATGCTCAGCAAGGCAACCGACACCGTCGTGAGCAAGGCCAGCGTTTTCAGTGTAAAACCGAGGGATCGTTTCAGCCAGGGCCGTTCAATACCTGCCACCATCGAGTCAATGGAACGATGGGCTGTCCGGTATATGATCATACAAACCAGGGTGGCGGCAAGGGAATACAGTATATACATAGCGGAAGGTTTTAAGTATTAAAACTTCAGTAACTGCTCTACCAGTGCAGGGTTCGCGATTCCTGCCTTCCATTCTTCATCCACCCCGTAAAGGAGCCCGGCTATGCCACCAGTTAGGGCAGCCACGGTATCCGTATCATCGCCGAGGTTCACCGCCATCAGTATCGTATCGCGAAAACCCTTGCCATGGAGCCAGCACCAGAGCACGGCTTCGAGGGTATGGATCACATATCCCCCGGAACGGATATCGGATTCCGGGATGGTGGTGAAGTCGGCTTCCAGGATGCGATGCATTTTCTGTAACAGTGAATCGCCGGAATCGGGCTGCAGTCTTACCAGTTCGCGGGTCTGTTGCCGTGAGATGTTCAGCGCTTTTTCAGGCGACAGTCCCCTGCTTAGGGCAACCAGGAGTTCCACATAGAAAAAACAGCAGGTATTGGGCAGCGGGTGAGCATGGGTGATAGATCCCGCCCGGGAGAGCAGATTGTATTTTTCGGCTGCGGCAGGTAATTGGATGTAGGCATCAAAAAAAGCGAATGGCAGGGATCTCATCAGGGTGCCATTTCCGCAGGCGATGCGTTCTTCAGTGATGCCGGACTGCTGCCAGGGGGTGCCATTGATCAGTTGCTGGATGGCTGCACGGGTGGTATTCCCGATATCGAAGACCTCGTTGTGCGGGGTCATGTAAGCATCGCGGTACCAGCGAACAAACTTATCGGCCAATGTTGTCATACTGCCTTGTTCCCGTAGATTTTCCAGGGTACAAAGCATCATGGAGCTGTCATCGCTCCAGGTACCCGGAGGCTGGTGATAGGTTCCCCAACCCATCATATCGGTAACCGGCCTGTCTTTCAGGGCATCACGGTGGTTGAATTCAACGGGTACGCCCAGCGCATCGCCTATAACAAAACCCCATACGGCGGCAGAAAGATGCTGTGAGTTGGAGATCATGAGTAGTGTTTTGTGCAATGGTAAGATGGTGGATTGCCATCTATTTGCAAAGGGGTAGGTTATAAGCTTCCGTTCAGTTCCAGCTTATACCCCTTGCCATGAATATTGATTAATTTCAAGGCCGGATCACGGTCGAGCTTTTTCCGGATGCGCGATATAAACATGTCCAGGCTGCGGCCAACAATAATGCCTTCATCTTCCCACACTTCTTTCTGAAGTTGTTTGCGATCAATTACCTGGTTGAGCTGCCGGATAAAAATCCCCAGCAAACGTGCTTCCTTGGCGGTCAACTCTGTTTTTTCCTCTTCAAAATACAGCATCCGCTCCTCCGGCATAAACCGGTATAACCCAATCGGCACACCTTTTCCGTCCGGCCCAGAAACACCAGCTTCAGAAACACCGGGCTCCGCTGCATCCGGCTCAACTACTCCCGGTTCTTCCCTCCCAACTTCTTCAGAAACAAGAGGAATGTTCCCTGAACCAGCCCCTGGTCTCCTGCTATTCATCCAGAACAAGTAGAACAATATAGCTGCCACCAAACTCCCTGTCACCCAAAGCATCCAATTGGTTGGGAATGCTTTCCCCTTTGCCAGCGTAATCACAATGGTGTAGTTTCTTGCCTGTTGTTCCCGGCCCAGGCAGGGTACGATATCGTCCTGCCCTGCCCCCAGCATGGCATATCCAAACACCACTTCTCCGGTGGATGGCTCCAGCACATTTACAATATACCTGTCGCCCAGGGCATTGGCATGCATCACCTGGTGGATGGTCTTCACCAGCGAGTCGGGCTCAAAGGTGAAACGACGCTCAAATGGAATCCGGAATTCCGTATCGGATATCCGTTGAATAGAAGGTATCCTGGAAATGCTGTCGCCTGCCGACCGCAGCACTTCGTGGGCAATTTTTCGCAACACGATCATCTCCCGCGCCGATTCAAATTCCGGCTCCGCTGGCCGGCTGCTAATAAAAGCCGCCAGGACAACTACCGGAACAATCACCAGAAAAGGCAGATACAGCTTCCATTTCATGACCCAAATATAACTGTAAAGGCAGACCACCACGGCGTAAAATCATCAATTTACAAACTGTTTACAACCATTTTACAAGGGTTTTACCAGAAAGGGAAAGGCAAGTTTTAATTTGGTGTCAACTTCTTTTTTATCATTTAAAACTTCCTCCCATGACCACACATTTGCTTTTACTGATTTGGCTTATCAGCCTTGATGGAGCCGTCACCGAACCGGTTACTTCTTCCGCTGCCGGCACCGACAGCCTGCCGCTCCAAAAAACCCAGGCCACCCTGCCGTCCGGAACCATCCGGCTATGGCCCGGCCCGCAGGCCTTCCTCCAAAGCCAGAACCAGGGACCGGAAAATCTCCAGATCAGTACCTCCGTGCAACAGGTGCTGGAGGACAAATCCGGGCATCTCTGGATTGCCACCGGTGAAGAAGGCGTGGTGTTTTTTGATGGCCGGGATTACCATTCCATCCGGACCGAAAACGGCCTGGCCGGAAATTCGGTACGAACCATTGTCCAGGATGCAGCCGGACAGGTATGGATGGCTACCAATGGCGGGGTATCGCGCCGCAATGCCAATGGCTTTACCAATTTTACCCGTGAAAACGGATTGCCGGATAATGAAGTGCTGACCCTGCATATCGACAGTAAAGGCAGGCTCTGGGCCGGAACCAGATCCGGACTGGCGAGATTCGACCAGGAGGCATTTACCACCCTGCCCATGTACCAGGAACCCCGGAAAGAAAAAGCCGTTCCGATCCGCACCGCCATCAGGAATATCTATGAAGACAAATCCGGGCATCTCTGGTTTGGAACGGAAGGATACGGACTATTCAAATTCGACGGCAAAAACCTGGTGAATGTAGTAAGGCCCGGGTGTTAGGATAAATAACTACCGGTGCAGATTTGGAAAAGCTGCCCGAAGCATCTGCCGTGGCTACGGTGGTGGATAAGAAGGTGCCCCCTCTCTTAACTACCACCGTAATTTTTTGCACTGCTGTTCCCGAAACAATGGTCATTGCAGATTAAAACTTAGAATTGTAGCTTATATTACAAATAATATTGACATCAACCATACCTATTGAAAGGCATCCTGTCGCTTTTCGCTATTTAACTATTGCCATCAGCAGTTAACCCCAAGGTATGAAACTGACCAAAAAACTGGAATCCGAAATAAAACAGGTAATGGACACCTACTGGGATAGCTACCTGAAGGGTGACCTGAAACAATGGGCCTCCTTTTTACACAGGGAATACAAAAATATCGGTACCACCCGGGAAGAGATATGGAATAACAAAAAAGAAATAACAGACTACTCCAACAAGGTGGCTCACCAGTTGAAGGGCATGGCAGAATTGCGACAAAAGAAAACGCAGCTCATCGTTTACGACCCTTATATCATGGTTCATGAATTTGGCGACATGTATATTAAACCCGGAGAAAGCTGGGTCTTTTATGCAAAACTGAGATTGTCGTCCCTGTTGGAAAAAACAAGCAGCGGATGGAAAATCCTTCACCAGCACGGTTCCTATCCTGATTCAAAAACGGAAGAAGGAGAAACCTTTGCCTTCACCCAGATAACAAAAGAGAATCTTGAATTAAAAGAAGCAGTAAAACGCCGCACTGCCGAATTGGAAAACAAGACCCGTGAACTGGAGATTGAAGCTTCACTCGAAAGGGTAAGGACCGTGGCCATGGGCATGAAAACACCCAACGACCTGATGGGTATATGCAAACAGCTTTATACTGAGTTGCGGTTACTGGGATTTGATGAATGCAGGAATACCATGATCCATACTTTTTTTGATGACCGGAATTATTTTCTGAACTACGATTATTCCGATGCTACCGGGGAAAGTTTATCCAGCATCCCTTACAGTGGAAATCAGCTCATTGAAAAGTTCATCAAAGACATCCGGAAGGAAAAAGATTCATTTTCAGAAATCGTCATATCCGGAAAGGAACTGAAGGACTGGAAAGCCTTCAGGATAGCCAACAAGGAATACGATGACCCGCGGCTTAACCATATTAAGTCCCTGCATTATTATAATTATTCAGTAGGGGAAAGCGGCATTGGCATTTCAACATACCGTGCCATCACTGCTGAAAAATTGTATGTACTGGAACGTTTCAAAAACACATTTGACCTGGCTTATAAAAAATATGTGGATATCAAAACGGCCGAAGCCATGGCCCGGGAATCGCAGATAGAAGCGGCTTTGGAACGGGTTCGCTCCCGCACAATGGCCATGCAGCGAAGCGAGGAATTGCAGGAGTCCGCCGCCGTTATGTTCCAGCAGATTGCTGCCCTGGATGTTAACCTGATGGGCTGCGGATTTAATATTTGGGACGAGGACCGCAAAGCCGCTACAGCCTGGATGAGTGGCATGGACCGGCTTCAGCCGCCTTTCAAAACCGACAGTTCAAAGGATATCTTTCAACGTATCTATAATGCAGAACAGCGGGGGGAAACCATATTTATGGAGGAACAGTCTGGTAAGGAACTCATAGCCCATTACAAGTACATGGCTTCTATTCCCACCTTCAGGAAGATCCTGGATGATGCGGAATCAAAGGGACTTTCAGCGCCTTCTTTCCAAATTATGCATTGCACTTTCTTTTCCCAGGGTTATCTTATGTTTATCACCTACAAACATTGCCAGGAATCCTATGACATTTTTATTCGTTTCGCCAGGTTATTTGAACAGACTTATACCCGGTTTCTCGATCTGCAAAAAGTGGAAGAACAGGCAAGAAATGCCCGGATTGAACTGGCGCTTGAAAGAGTAAGAGCCAGATCTATGGCCATGCGCAACAGTGAAGAACTGGCCGATCTCTCCCTTGAATTGGTTAAGCAGGTGCAGATTCTGGGAGTGGCCACCTGGTTTTGCGCATTTAATATTTATGATGACAACCAACAGTACTCAACCGAATGGGGTAGTAATGGCGAAGGCGTATTTAACAGATACAGAACCCCGAGAGAAGGCATATTTCTTCGTTATTACGAAGCCGGCCAAAGAGGAGAAACACTGCTGATCAATGAAATCGGGGAAAATGAATGTCCCGCCCACTACGAGTATTTATGCAGCCTGCCCGGTGTAGGCGATCAATTGCTCATCATGAAAAAAAAGGGCTTACCCTTTCCTGCTTCACAAATTGACCATGTAGCCTATTTCAGATATGGCTATATACTTTTCATTACGTATGAACCGGCTCCCGGGGCACATGACATTTTTATTCGCTTCGCCAAGGTTTTCGAACAGACCTATACAAGATTCCTTGATCTGCAAAAAGCAGAAGCACAGGCCTTACAGGCAGAAGAGGACCTGCTAAAACTGCAAACTGAAAAGAAAAGGGCTGAAGACGCCCTGAGTGAATTACAGATTACACAGAAGCAACTGATCCAGGCCGAAAAAATGGCATCGCTGGGTGAACTCACCGCTGGCATTGCCCATGAAATCCAGAACCCTTTAAACTTCGTCAATAATTTTTCAGAAGTAAGCAATGAGTTACTGGATGAAATGATGGAGGAAGCAGAAAAAGGAAATTATGGGGAAGTAAAAGAATTGCTGAAAGATGTAAAACAGAACCTGGAAAAAATAAACCATCATGGCAAACGGGCAGATGGCATTGTGAAGGGGATGTTGTTACACAGCCGCAGCAGCAGTGGTCAAAAAGAACCAACTGATATTAATGCACTGGCGGATGAGTACCTGCGATTGGCATATCACGGATTGAGGGCAAAGGACAAAAGTTTTAATGCCACCTTAAAAACGGATTATGATAACAGTATTGGTAAAATCAGCATTATTCCACAGGATATTGGCCGGGTTATTCTGAATTTAATTACCAATGCGTTTTATGTAGTGGGTGAAAAAAAGAAGGAAAATATCACAGGATATCATCCAACTGTTTCAGTAAGCACGAAAAAAGAAGGCGATCATGTTTTTATAACCATCACCGACAACGGCAATGGCATTCCTCCCAAAATACTGGACAAAATCTTTCAGCCCTTCTTCACCACCAAACCAACCGGGCAGGGAACGGGCCTGGGATTGAGTCTGAGTTATGATATTGTAAAAGCACATGGCGGAGAATTGAGGGTGGAAACAAAGGAGGGAGAAGGAAGTGAGTTTATCATTCAATTAAATACCTTATAACCGCCATGAAAAAACTGGGTATCCATATTTGTTTCCTGTTATGTTTTTTTTCAGGCTTTGGCCAGGATGAGATCATTCAATCAACCAGGCAGGAAGTCGATTCAATTCTGCAATTAGTTGAGGCAGAAAAGGATCCTGCCAAACGGTTTGAATTAATCCTGGATATCTATGATACAAGAGTGGAAGGATACCCTTTACTGATTCTGGAAACTTTTCAAAAACTATTGCTTATTGCCCAAAAATCTAAGGACATTATCGCAGAATCAAACGCGTATAGTCTGGCGGGACAGGGATATCGTTTATCGGGTGATCATATAAAGGGCCTGGATTATCATCATAAAGCCATTGTACTGGCAGAAAAAAGCAGGAATATATCTGTTCTTTCCTGGGCCCAAAACCAAATCGGGCATATTTATAAGGATCGGGGAGAAAATGAAAAAGCCCTCAATCTATATACGGCCGCCAAACAAAATGCCAGTGCCGGTAAAGTTAAAATTCTGGAAGTCTGGCCAATGATGAACCTTGCCGCGGTTTTCCTGGCAACCAATCAATTGGACTCTTCCCTGTTTTATGGCAAACTAGCCTATGAAAAAACAGTAGCCCTGAGAGGTTTTGCCACACAGTCGAGCTATATTTTTTCAAATATTGCAGGCGCATACAGTAAAATGGGTGATAATCCAAAGGCTTTGGAATATTACAACAAGGCAATTAATTCAGCAGATGAAAATCACTCGGTCCGGTACAGGGCAATGGCTTACCAGGCATTTGCAGAACATTTTCAAAGATCCAGGCAAACAGACTCCTGCATCCTTTATGCAAAAAAAGCAATAGACGTAGTGCACAACAGCGTATTTAGTTACCTGGCCATAAAACCTTCCAAACTACTCACAGATATTTATGAAAACAGTAATGCCGATAGCACGATAAAATACCTGAAAATTTACAAGGCGGCAAACGATTCCTTAAACAATACAAGGGCCAACCAGCAATTGCAGATGATGACCTTTGAGGAAGACCAGCGGCAGCGCGATATCGCTGCCGAAAAAATCAACTATCAGAATAAGATCAGAACAAACCTGCTGCTGGCTGCCATCGGAGTTTTCCTGATAATCGGTTTAATCCTGTATCAAAACAACAGGCAGAAACAAAAAGCTAATAAAATCCTGGAAGCCACCCTTGATAACTTAAAATCAACCCAGTCGCAACTGGTACAATCCGAAAAAATGGCTTCACTGGGGGAACTCACCGCCGGCATTGCCCATGAAATACAGAACCCATTAAACTTCGTGAATAATTTTTCAGAAGTGAGTGCGGAATTGGTAAAAGAAATGGTGGAAGAAATGGATAAGGGAAATAAGGACGAAGTAAAAGCAATCGCCAACGACCTCGTACAAAACCTGGAAAAAATAAACCATCACGGCAAACGGGCAGATGGCATAGTAAAAGGAATGCTGCAACACAGTCGCAGTGGAAGCGGCATCAAAGAACCCACCAATATCAATGCTTTAGCCGACGAATACCTGCGATTGGCCTATCATGGCCTGAGGGCAAAAGACAAATCATTCAATGCCGCCATGAAAACAGATTTTGATGACAGCATCGGCAATATTAATATTCTGCCGCAGGATATGGGCAGGGTGATTTTAAATTTAATCACCAATGCTTTTTATGCAGTAAATGAAAAGAAGAAGACTCTGACCGCAACAACCTCAGCAGTTTACGAGCCGGCTGTTACAGTCAGCACCAAAAGAAAGGAGGGGAAAGTAATGATAAGTGTAACCGATAATGGAAATGGCATCCCAAAAAAAGTTATAGAGAAAATCTTTCAGCCCTTCTTCACCACCAAACCAACCGGACAGGGAACAGGATTAGGCTTAAGTATGAGCTATGATATAGTTACCAAAGGACATGGCGGTGAATTGAAAGTAGAAACCAAAGAAAATGAAGGTGCCACCTTCATCATCAGCTTGCCCGCTTAAAAAGTAAACCAATGAAAATTCTGGTAGTAGACGACGAAACAGATGTGCAGGTTTTATTTGAACAACGCTTTAGAAAAGAAATCAAAAGCGGGGAAATGCAGTTTGTATTTGCTTTTTCCGGAGAGGAGGCATTAACGTATTTGAATGCACATGAGCAGGAAGCGGTTCTTATATTATCTGATATCAACATGCCCGGCATGAGCGGATTGGAACTGCTGGACCATATCAAACAGAAATATCATAAACCACCTCCCCTGGTGATGATGATAACGGCCTATGGCGATGCTGAAAATTTCAATACTGCGAAAGAACTCGGTGCAGACGATTTTTTAACCAAACCGGTGGACTTTAACCAATTAAGGGAAAAACTAAAAACAATCAACTAATGGTAAAAATATTAGTGGCCGATGACGAGGCAGACCTGGAAACACTGATCAAACAAAAATTCCGCCAGAAAATAAGGGACCAGCGTTATGAATTTGTTTTTGCCGCCAATGGAAACGAAGCATTGGAAAAAATCAGGCAGCACCCGGATATTGAGATCCTGCTAAGCGACATCAATATGCCGGAAATGGATGGACTTACCCTGTTGAATAAACTGGGCGAATCCAGTCCCCTGATAAAATCGGTGATTGTTTCAGCCTATGGCGATATGGACAATATCCGGACAGCCATGAACCGTGGCGCTTTTGATTTCATAACCAAGCCGGTGAACTTTGAAGACCTGGAATTAACCATGGAGAAAACCATCCGTTATGTGCAGCAACTAAAAGAAACCCTCCAGGCCATCAAAGAAAATAATATCCTTAAAATGTATGTGGATGCCAATGTGCTGAATTTTATGGGCACCAGGGAATATGAAAATTCTTTAACGGCCAATGAAACCGTAGAAGGATCCGTAGCCTTTATTGATATCTGCAGCTTCACCGCCATCAGTGAAAAAGAAATACCAGACACGGTGGTTAAAATGCTGAACCAGTATTTCGACCTGATCGTAAAAGAAGTGATTGCGCAGAAAGGCGTGATCGATAAATTCATGGGCGACTGTGTGATGGCCGTATTCAAGGGCGATTTTCACCTGGATCGTGCTATTGAAGCCTGCCTGGCTATTCGGGACAGGATTAATGCCCTCCCCTCTGAACATGGTTTTTTCCCCAAAGTATCGATTGGAATAAACAGTGGCGAAATGATTTCGGGAAATATTGGCTCTGCCACGCTGAAACGTTTAGACTATACCGTTATTGGCGATACGGTCAATACTGCACAGCGCCTGCAGAGCGCCGCAGGAAACGGACAGGTTGTTATCAATGAAGATTGTTATGAGAAGATAAAACAGTCGTTCAATTGCAAAAGAATCGGCCTGTTTTCATTGAAGAATAAATCAGCCGAGCAGACGCTGTATGAGGTGATTGATTGATGGTGGTGTGTTTGATCCAAATCAGAGACAAATTGAATCAAATTTTTACAGCGAAACCAATTCTTTCCCTGTTTTCCCAAACAATTTGGTTGGCTTTTTCTTCGAGCATATTTTCGATTGCTTCATAAATATGAGCTAACTGGATATCATGTTCATTAATTCTTTTTGCAAACTCTTCTTTAATCTGAATTAGTTGGTCTGAGAACCTGCTAATATCCATTACAATTTGCTTCAAAGAAATAAAAGCTCTAACAACCTCAATACTCATTTGAATAGCTTTCTGACTTCGCAATACACTGGCTAACATTGTTACTCCATGTTCGGTGAAAGCATATGGGAGGTAACTCTTATTCCTATGTCGCCCTGTCAATACCGATTTTTTGGAACCGGTCGCAAATTGCGACCAGTTCGATTCCCACTCCTCTAAAGTCATAACAAACATAAAATCAGGGGGAAACCTATCCAGATTCCTACGAACCTGTTCATTCAATCGTTTTGTTTCCACACCATACAATTCCGCCAGATCAAAATCCAGCATAACCTTTTGGCCGCGGATTTCATAAATCCTGCTCTGTATCTGCCTGATTTCCATATTTGAATATTTCAAAGCATATTACTATCAAAACCTAAAAGGGAAAACCGTTTTTAAACCCCTTTTCAGGTTCAAACATGTCAAACATGTCAGACACCCTACCTATACCACTAAGAGGGTATGGCAGGCCATTCGAATATTTCGTAAATTCCTTTTCTCAAACCTTATCCAAATGCCTACACCTATTCAAACCAAGGTGCAGCAGTTGCAGCATGCTGGCTTCGACCTTGGTAACCAAATCACCAATGAAACAGATTGCGGCTACGGAGGCCGGCAACAACAATTCAGTAACGCCACCATTTATTATCACGCTGTCATGGGTAATGCTGCCCATGAAGTGCATGGAGGCATCCGCACAAAATATTTATCCCTGGGCGGACATGAAATTAACCCGGCAACAGGAAACCGGCCACTTGGCTTCCCGCTTACGGATGAGATGGATTCCAAAAATTACCGATGCCGCGTCAGTCGTTTTGAATGGGGCGCTATTTACTGGACACATGGCGGAGTAGTGGTGTACGGCGACATTTACAAAAAATACCAGCAGTTGGGCGAGGAAAAAAGCATCATGGGTTATCCAATCGCTGATCCCGTTTTATTGCCGCAGGGTATGGTGTCTTTCTTCGAATACGGCCTCCTGTATGTAGGGGATAAAAGTCATGGACAGGTATTGGAAATGAGATTCCAGTTTCCGCTATTGGGTCATCCCTGGATGATAAACGCAGGACAGTTTCCGGACAATGATGTCATCAGGTTCAACTTTTTCCGCGCACTTATCAATCCTAATATTGCCGGTCATTTGCTGGAAACCCTTTTTAACGGACGCATATTCCTGAAAGAAACGGCAGGCACGGCCGAAATACCCATCAGCTTCGACTTCACCAAAGTAAAAGAGGTAGCAAGCCTGCCGGATGTACACACGTACAGCAGTCCCATGCAGCTAGGCGGACAGGTAAAAAATAAACAGTTGTATGATATCATCCTGAAGTTTCCCAACCGTACCCATATCATTGCACCCCATGCGATATACTTCAGGGAGCAATGGAATGATTTTCGTTTTGCGCACATAACAGATACGCATATCAGCCGCAGGGTTGATGGGTTCCGGAAATTTTTCCGGGATAAGACCATGGAGGACGCGGTTCGCAATTTCAATAATTTCAACGACAACTTCCGCGAATTCATACAGTATGCCAACAGGATGCATCGCGCCGGCAACCTCGATTTCATCATGCTGACCGGTGATGTTGTGGACTACTGTTTTGAAGCGGGACGGGGTTACCACCAGGACAATTTTGTTTATTTCGAAAACATCGTGCGGGGCCTCACCGGCAAGCCAGACCAGGTAGACAACCAGGAGCTGACTGTTCCTATCCTCACCAGCCTGGGCAACCACGATTACCGGGTGGATCCTTATTACCCCCTCTTTACCATCGATATTCCTGCGGCTTCCGATAAAACGATGGAACAATATAGTTCCA
Source organism: Flavihumibacter stibioxidans (assembly GCF_014332695.1). Classification (GTDB taxonomy): domain Bacteria; phylum Bacteroidota; class Bacteroidia; order Chitinophagales; family Chitinophagaceae; genus Flavihumibacter; species Flavihumibacter stibioxidans. The sequence goes on from NZ_MBUA01000012.1 coordinate 979,788, forward strand.
TGAACCTGACGAAAAGTGAAGCTGATATCACAACCCGCCAGCACCTGGGATTACCCGGTGCAAAGGTGGATCGCGACCAGGCCTATGCCATGATTGCGCCTGACCGCGACAACAATAAAGGAAACCTGGATCATTATTTCCGGCATATCTGCAGGGAAACATCTTATACCGTGGAACTGGGTGAACACCAGGTAATCATGATCGATGGCAAATGGGATGCGGAGCCACTGGAAAGCGATACGGATGTTATCCTGTATAAACTGGGGCGCAAGGGCGAAGCCACCGACAATTTCGCCAGCGGTTCCCCGGATGCCGAGGGATTCAACGGGCAGGAATTAAGCATGGTAAGCCGGGCTTTACAGAAAAACGGACTGGTCATCATTGGCATGCACGCTCCGGTTATCAATCCCAAACACAACGACTTTTCCTGGTTCCTACGCGAATATGTGCGCAGCGCCAACCCTGCACCCTATGCGAACGAAATGCGTAAATACCTGTTCAGGATAGATCCCAACGCTTTTGCAACATCGTCTACCGGGGCAATTGACCTCACCAGGAATGTTCACCCGGGATGGTCCCGCACGAATAGTTTCTGGTTTCATGAAGGAAACGGTGGCGACCTGCTGGATTATGGCGTGATGCGCAACGGACAGTTAAATTTCCTGAAGATGATCACCGGAGTGGAGAACAGTCCGCGGGCGGCAGACCTGGTATTATCCGGCCATGTACACAAGAATTGGGAATGTCGCTGTATATGGGATGCAGGCTCTCAAAAACTACGGTTCAGTCACGAGTTTTTCACTGAAAACCCGGAACAGTATTATCATTCCTATGATACGAACATCAAACCAGACGGGCCGGTAAATATTCCTGGTTTGCTGGCAGATGAATATGCCGCTGCACAGAAAAGAATACTGCATGTAGAGCTATCAGAAAATGCTGCGGTCAACGAACAACCGGAGTTACGCTCCTCCAATGTATGGTATATAAAGGCCAAACCCTATCCCTATACCCTCCATGCACAACCGAATATTGCCCATGCGAAACAGTGGTGGCTAAACCTGCGCCCCCTGCTGGTGCAGACAGCAGCACTGGGACCCTCAGAATGGCTGCGTTCGCCGGAGCGACAGCCGGATTTCCGGGGATGCCGCATGATGGCGGTGGATGGTGGCGCCATCACCAAAATCCATTACGTAACGCATGATGCTATTCAAAAGGAACTATCAAATACCCATCCTACCGGTGATGACCATGCGCCATTGCGCGATGTGAGAGATGCAGGTGTATTCCGGGGTTAGTGCCGGCATTTTGAAATTTGATTTCCTTCTATTATCTTGACCCGAAAAATATCTTCATGAAAAAGCTCTTCGGGCTTCTTTTGCTTGTCAGTACTCTGCAACTGTCTGCCCAAACGGTGAACGCTGTTGTTGAAAATCAATCAAAATATTTAAAACACACTACCTCCTGGGGTGGCGAGGAAAAAATTGGATTTGCTGATGGCAGCAATATTATCCAGGTAGAAGCCACGGCAATTAAGCAGCCCCTGGTTGGATACGTATCTATTGTTGGACATGCCATTCATGCCCTGGTGATTCGAAAAACAGATCAGGATGGAACTGAAATTAAGGTGAACAAGCTGGAAGGCGGGGAACGGGCTTTTGGTCCAATGAACACACTGGCAATAGAATTTCATGGGAAGCTCCTCCTTTTCTATTATAAGCACGTGAATAAGGTGAAAATGGAATTATTTGCATCAGAGCTGGACAGGAATTCACTTGAGCTCACCAATACCCGGTCATTGTATAGCTTTCCACTAACGAATACCCATACGCTGATATATGGACTCAGAATGTTTAAAGATTTGCAGGTAAAACCAAGTCCGGACAGCAGCCGGTTACTGTTGGCCGCCAGTGGATTAAAAGATGAACTTTTCACCTGGGTACTCGATCAGAAAGGTGATGTACAATTCAGTAAAACCATCCAGGTGAAAGGAACCGATCTGAGTCAACTGCATGATATTGCCATATCCAATACGGGCACCATCGCGGTGGTGTATAGCAAAAATTATCCTGCCCTTTTCAACCAGACATTTCATTGGGCAGCCAAAGCTGCCATTGTCATCAATGAAAACAAACAGGAAAAGCAAATCGACCTGGAAAAAGAAGCCGCCGGCGGTGAGTTACTTAGTCCCGCGCTGCTGATAGCCAAAGACGGTTCAAAAGTTTTCCTGGGCGGAGATTATTATGGCCCTGTTCGCACCGAGGGTATCTGGTTAAAAGAAATTTCCTGTGCTGACCTGAAGGTGGGCAAAACGAATCGGATTCCCTATCCCGAAGAATACATAAAGCAGGTAGCTGACCTGGGGTTCGGCTATAATAAAAGAGATAAACGAGGCATTAACGAAACTAAGTACCAGCTCATTGAATTAGACAACGGACAATTGATGTTAGGCGGAAGTCCGGAAGAGATTTATGACAGCAGGAGTACTTTTTCGAATGGACATGTAATTTACTTCACCGGACCGATTATGATGACTTTCCTGGATGCAAAGAGGAAAGCTGTGTTTACACAAATACCCCGCAACAACAACAATGGACCTGGTGCACATTCCGTATTCATGCCTTACGGGAATAAAATGGTGGTGATTTACACAGACTACGACAAGAATATCACCGGCCCGCTCAAAGCAAACGATGTACATCAAAAGGGAGGTGCCGTAGTGCGGGAGCTATCACTGGCCGCTGCCATTGTACAAACCGATGGCAAAATAGAATCCAGGAAGCTATTGGCGGAAGGAATCGGCAGGATGCGTTTCTTTAATACTTCTAAAGCGGTTATACAAAACGACAAACAAGTCATTGTTCCTGCGTCGGGATCGGACAGGAAGGAAAAGGAGTTAAAAGTAGCGGTGATTACAATTGATTGAGTAAAAATTTAAGAATACAATATGACAAGACTGTTTTAAAGTGAATGTGCAGTTCATCACAGGTAAAACGAAAACACTTTATATAGAAAAGAAGACTTTCAATATTATCAGGGAAGATGAAAAGAAGGCAGGTTCAGCAGAGGTTTCGACGGTATACTTTTCGGATTTCAAAAAATTTGGCGACTTATTATTCTATAGCAAGATGACCCTGGGCAGCCATTCGGATGCCCAGGTTGCAACCATCAAAAAACTTGTCATAAACGACCTGATTACTGAGGGTGATTTTACAAAATAGGGGACCAGCGATACAGCAGATTACCTGGAAATTACGCTCTGCTTAGCTATACAACAATTAATCTGCATATCTTTTACAACTTTATACCTTATGGCAAAAATCAATGTAAAAGACACGGAAATAACGATTATATAGGTTGAGGAACGGGATTATATTTCGCTTACCGATATGGCAAACGCCAAAGAAAGCGAAAGTCGCGCAGCAGATATAATAAAAAACTGGATAAGAACACGTTATACGCTTGAGTTTTTAGGAACCTGGGAACAAATAAACAATCCCACTTTTAAAGTGGTGGAATTTGACCACTTTAAAATGCAGGCGGACTTACCCAGTTTTGTGTTAAGCGTTTCAGAATGGATTGAGAAAACCAATGCGATAGGAATAATTGTAAGAAAAGGCAAGTACGGCGGAACATTTGCCCATAAAGACATTGCATTTGAATTTGGCTCTGCTATCAGCGTTCCATTTAAATTGTATCTGATAACAGAATTTCAACGGCTCAAAGAGGAAGAACAAAAGCAATTGGGTTGGACAGCCAAACGTGAACTAGCGAAACTCAATTATCACATTCATACAGATGCTATTAAACACAATCTCATACCAAAGGAATTATCATCGGTACAGACATCGGTCATCTACGCCAATGAAGCGGACGTATTGAATGTTGCATTATTTGGAATAACCGCCAAACAATGGAGAGAGGCAAACCCCGGCCTGAAAGGAAATATCCGAGATTATGCATCAATCAACGAATTGATTTGCCTTTCAAATATGGAAAACCTAAACGCTGTTTTCATCAATGAAAAAATAACGCAAAAAGAGAGACTGATAAAATTAAATAAGATAGCCATTCAACAAATGAGCATATTGCAGGACGTAGAAAAACGGAAGCTATTAAAGTGACGACAAAACAGCCTCATTGATAGCTGTCACAAGGGAATCGATTCGAATATATAAAACTACCTTAACAACAAGTATTATCGAATAAAACAAACATAAACTATGCCGCTATTTTTGAACTGAAAACTGTAATTTTTTACGCCAATAGACCTCTGACTTATAGTGGTTATTAATACCCGGAATATGGTGGTCAACTTCCTTCGAATTTAATCGAAATGGGAAATCTCTAACGGCGGCAGGCAAAACACTATCACAGTCATTCAATCAACCCCTGGCTTTATAACCTTTAACCGAATAGTAAAGAATATACAGGTAGCAGGGCACCATGATGAAAAAAAATGTGGCCTGGAAATCATACTGTTCCTTCAGGGCCGCAAAGGCTTTTGGAATCAGGGCTCCACCCGCAATACCCATGATGAGAATGGCGGATCCCTTTTCGGTAAACCTTCCAAGACCATTAATCGCCATGGGAAAAATGGCGGGCCACATGAGCGCATTGGACAAACCCAAGGCTGCCACAAAAGCCACTGACAGGTAGCCATGGGTAACAAAGGCAAGGAAGCTAAACAGGATGCCGGACAGGGCTGAATACTTTAATGCGTTTTGCTGGGATAAATACCTGGGAATAGTAAAGAGACCAATCAGGTAACCGATCAGCATGGCAGCCAGGGTGTAGGAAGTAAAATATTTGGTTTCATCGGTAGGGATGTTAAATCCCTTGCCATAGGTGCCAATCGCATCCCCGGCCATCACCTCCGCCCCTACATAAAAGAAAATGCACAAAGCCCCCAGCCACAAATGCGGAAACTGGAAAATGCTGGTCTTATCTTTTGCATTTTCACTGTGTGACGGTTGCAGGTTGGCCTCGGAAGTTTTTATCTCCGGTAAGGCTGACCTTAAAATATAGAAACCCAACAAGAGCAGCGCACCCGCCATCACCAGGTAAGGGTTGTAGATCTTTGACGCAAAATCAGTCAGGATCGCTTCCTTCACCTGTTCATCTGGTGCGGATTGCACCTTTGCTTCCAGTTCATTCACGCCCTTCAGTACAAAAGCACTGAGAATGATCGGACTGATGATCCCCGCCACCTTATTGCAAATCCCTACAATGCTGATCCTTTTTGCCGCGCTTTCAATGGGACCAATAATGCTGATATAAGGGTTGGAAGCGGTCTGCAGCAAAGACAGGCCGGAACCAATAATAAAGAGTCCCGCCAGTGACAGGGGATAGTTCCTGTCAGTCGCATATTTTCCGAACAAAAATGTACCCAATGCCATCACCATCAGGGCAATAGCCATCCCCTTTTTCATGCCCGTTTTCTCCAGTACCCAGGAAGAAGGGAGTGCCAGAAAAAAATATGCCATGTAAAAAGCCGTGGTAACCATAAATGCCCGGGAATCGGTATCGAGGCCAAAAGCCAGTTTCACATAAGTGATCAGCGGTCCATTTAACCAGGTCACAAATCCAAAAACAAAAAATAATACCGCCATGATCACCATGGCATTCCTGTTGCTCTTTTGGTCAGGGCTCATAGATAACTTGTTTAGGCAATAAAATAGTCATTTCGCAAAAGCCCGATGCAGTCAATCGGTTGCACAAGATTTGCGGCCGTACCAAAGACAGCATGCAAATAGGTTGCAATCCGGCGGTGTAAGTTTGCACTAAAACCACCTATGCCCTGTACACATCAATTCTTCAGACATGAGCAACATTTACCTGGTGAAAAGGGACTGCTGCCCGCCTGGCCGATCCAGACCCTGATAATTGGCACTTTCAACCCGGAGAAGGCCTGGGCGGAAAAGAATACGGCCAGATATTTTTACGGGCGGGAAAGGAACCTGCTCTGGAATGTACTGCCTGAATTTGCAGGGGAGCCGCCGGTACCAAAATCATCGGTAGAGGAGCAGATAGCCCTGCTGAAGCGACACCAGATCGGGCTAACGGACCTGCTCATACGAATTGAGGATGCTGATTTGGGCAATGCAGAACACCGGCGCCGGATCGCCACATTCCTTGATAAGGACCTGGAACAATTCAGCTCCTTTACCTGGAACACGCCCTATATACTGGAACTGCTCGCCGCAGGCGGTGTGGAGGCGGTATATTTTACCAGGCTGGGAAAACCGCAGCAGGCACGTCCCCGGGAAAACAGTTTTGAGCAGCAGATGCGGATCATAGAAGCCTATTGCCATACTGCAGGCATTCCCGTTTTTCGGTTACACACGCCCACCGGCCAGGGCATGGGACCGGGCAGTCCCAGGAAAAATCGCCTGATCCAGAAATGGTATAGGGAGAATGGCGGGAAGGATTTTCCTTTTTTGGCAAAAGGATTTGACCCAAACAAATACCCGGTGAAATATACCGAGGCTGGAAGCCGCTAGCCATCTTACATTCCATCATGATTATAATAACCTAACCAAACCACCGGACTGGAAATTCCGCTCTGCATAATCACTATTTTCGGTCAACAATTGATCAAAGAAATCAATGCAGACAAAATCGCTGCCATAAGAGAATTGATTCGAAATTTGTACCTGACTAATAGTGGTCATTCAGACCCGGAATAAGGTGGTCAGCTTCAGTGGAATTTCCATGCAGGACTGGAGTTGGTAAATGTTTCAGTTACGCACCCACTGTTAACCGGACATTAACAGTTGTAAATTTGTGCGGGAAAGAGTGAAACAGTTTTCGTTCAGGATGCTAACCATAATTTTTATTACCCGGAGATATGCCCTAAATTTGGGTATAAGGTATACCCAAAGGCACTTTTTGTAACTATTATGAACCTGGGAGAGAGAATTACCACCGCTATTGAAATTTCATTGGATTACCCTGACGGAGCAGGTGCAAAACCCTCTTTTAATAAAAAAGTCATTGCTTCTTAAATGCAGTCTTATGTCCAACACAACCTACCATATCCGCATTAAAAAAGAATATGCCGCCGCCATCCTGGAAGATCTCCAAAAACTGGATGCCGTGGAACTCCTTCCGGGGGAAGAACTCCCCATCCCTGAATGGCAGAAAAAAGAAGTCCGTAAACGCATCAAAGAATTGCAGAAACATCCGGAGCGCGTTGTGAGTTGGGAATCCGCCAGCAAAAAAATCAAGCAGCTGGCCAAATGAAAAAATACATCGTTGTATTTGCTCCGCTTGCCCTGCATGGAAATTCCGCCCTGCATAATCACTAATTTCCGTCAACATTTGATCACAGAAATCAATGCAGACAAAATTGCTGCCATAATAGAATTGATTCGAAATTTGTACCTGACTATTAGTGGTCATTCAGACCTGGAATAAAGTGGGTCAGCTTCCGTGGAATTTCCAATCAGCATCTTGTTCACAAAATCTATATCGTGGGCAATCACGTTCACCGGTGTTGTATACACGCACCGGTTTTCAATAATATCCTGCACCTCGTAGTCCCTTCTTGTTTCACCGTACTTCGTGATCACCAGAATATCGTAATCGCTCACGTACTCGTACAACCGGTTTTCTTCCGTGCCGCGCTCCTGCACCCACCTGCCAGTGGCATGGCTGCCGAACAGGATCACTTTCTCCGGATCCACCGCTTTTACAATGGTCGCGGTGATCTCCTTCAATTGCGCCTGCTTGTGTTCCGGTAAATGGTCGAGTGAAGTTTGCATCCTGCTGTAAATCTATAACAATGCACCCTAAAAAGAAAAACCGCCAGAGGTGTTACCTTATAACGGCTTTTTGATACTTATGTGTATACTCATTCTCAACCCGTTAGCCAGCGAGAATATTTCACTTCAACTACTTTCTTTTTAAGACAAATAAAATAACTCGCATTAAGAAATGAAAACTCAACCATCTTACCCTCTCCTGATACAGCATAGTTAATTCGCTTTAATTTCCCATTGCAGAAAATATTCGTCTCAACTACAGCACTCCTGGAAAACAAAAGAATAAATTCGATTACATCTTGCACAACAATTTCAGAAGTAATATCTGCATAATGGTACACAGTCGCTTCCTTTTCTGGAACCCCAATGTTTAAAAAGATATGCTCTCCTCCACCTTTCTCAATCCACAAAGAGAACGGGCATTTTCCCCCTTCTTTATCTTGATAGAAAATTTTATAAAACTCCGTGTCATCATCAACAACTTTGATTGTGGTACTTTTTAGTAACTCTATTTCAGCCAATGAACGAAATAACTCATCAACATTCTTTTGATTACCTACCGATATTTTACTCTTGTACGCCATAATGAATATTCAGAGAATAGTTTTAATGCCTTCCATGCTTATTTTACCAAAAAAACTTTTGTTTGGCATCTTTATCAAATGAAGGTGTCCAGGTTCATTCCACCACGTTTTTAAGCCCGGTATCAGCCTTTTTCCTCGTAAAGTTTCATTTGCCCCTCTCAGCCATAGACTTCCAATTGTCTTCCCAAAACCACCACCTGCGCCCCATCTAAATCCAACTGAAGGCGTCAAGCCAGCTTTAGAGTATGAATATCCAAATCGCAACCATTGCTTCATTCCACCGGCTATTTCTTTACCGGACATTCCAACAAACGTAAAATAACCCGATGAGCCTCCGCTCGGAATAAAACTAGCTGCCGTAAGCATTGCATTGCTGCCATAGATAAGCACATTAAGCTGAGTGCTTACATAATTATTGTAGTTCTTAATATTATCATCATGCCTTTCAGCCCTATATATTTGCCCAAGCATCCATGTCAGCGCCTTAGAATGCTCTTGCTCAGCAGCCTCATATCTAGAATACAACTCTGAATTGGTTTTTGCCTCAATACTCCCCAACTCAGAACCCATCATGTTGTTAAAGGCGTTCTGCTTTAAATTCCTGTTTTTCAGTACTTCCTCCGCCTGATTTTTTATACCGGCCTGGAGCATCTGAATCTTCTCATCATTCTTAGCCTTTCCTCCATTTAGCAACTCATCTAATCTGGCTGCAATTCCAGACTTAGTTGTATCTGCTCCTTCAGGATCAGCGAACCAAATCGGATTATTGCTAAACGTTGCATATGGACTTTCAAAATCCTTAACAATAGGATCTGTATTCCACCTTCTTCCAGTTCTCGGATCATACTCCCAGAACTCCGCGGTATAGCTGTTTCCAACGCCCTTCACCTCATTATCATTCTCCTTCCCATTAAACCCATACCGATACACGCCCGCTGAAAACTTCCTGCCCGGCATCTGCATCCCGAAGGGATAATAGTCGTTGGCAGATACCACATCGGCCTGGTAATAGCGAACGGTGTCGCCGGTTAGCTTTTGCTGGATCATGCGGTCGGAGATGGTCACCAGCACATTTCCCAGGTGGTTGCTTAATTCAAAGAGCTTCTCGCCTCGGGTAAATTTAACGCCTTTTATCGTTCCAAAACCAGCTGCCAGGTTGATACTGGTATCCGCTGCCAGGTGCCGGGTGGCGATACCCAATCGGTTGCTGCCGTATAGATGAACCTCTTCCTGCCGTAAACTGCCGCCGGCAGGTTTTACATATACACTCATTACATTACCCGTAGCATCCCGCACATAAAATGTAGTGTCGGTGGCGGTTTGCTTGCTGATCCGGTTACCCGCCGCATCATAGGTGTAGCGGATGAACTTCGCATTCCTGGTGATGCTGTCTATCTTGCCATAGACCGTCCAACTGATATTGGAAATGGAATCCTTGGTGTCGCGTATTAGGTTGCCGATGGCATCATAGCCATAGTTATTGTTGGCCTGGCCTGTCCGGAGGTCATTGTAATTGGCATAGCTACCCACGCCGGCATCGGCCGCCGCATCCGTTACTTTGTGCAGGCGGTTGGTACCGGTGGTATAGGAATAGCCCAGGTTATCCATGGTTAAGCGGGCGGCATCGCCATTGCGCTGGTAGGTCAGGATATTGCCATTGGGGTCATAGCTGATCCGCTCCCGGTATTCGGTGGTGCCGGCCGGGGTGAAGCTGCCGGCGGAGGGGTTCAGGCCATTGTACATATCCAGTGAAACCAGGCGGTTCAACTGGTCGTACTTATAGTTGTACACCTTGGTATTACCCAGTTGGGGAATATTAACCGCCATGGCCGCAATGTTTCCATTGTATAATGGTTTGGCATTCGTGGTCAGTGCACCCAGTACGGAGCTGGACTGCGGAGTAAACCAGATCGCTTTGTAATCGTTTTTGTAATAGTGCAGGCTGAAGCCGAATACATCCTGGGCGATGGGCCTGGGCTCTGTGGTATCCGTGCCGTTAGTAAGGCTGCCGCCCATTGCCGGGTTGACGCCCTTGAGCCAGCCCTGCAGGGTGTAGATATAATCCAGTCCCTGTACATTTAACTTACCAAGCGTGGTTCGGGCCAGGGGGCCATGGGCATAATACTGGTACAAGGCCTCCCGC